>CAVTAH010000009.1:0-889260 GCA_963732685.1 uncultured Alphaproteobacteria bacterium | reverse complement strand
TAGCCCAGATCGCCAGCCGCCGGATTGAACCCCCAGCCCCCCGCGTATGCGCCCGGATGTTCGGCCTCCAGAAACGCCCGGTCCAGCCCCTGGTCGACAACGATGACAAAGACCCCTGCCCCTGGGTCGCGGCCGCTGCGCAGTTGCGTCCAGGCCTGAAGTCCGTCCGCGCGCATCAGCGCCCTGCCTGCGGCGCGGGTCGAGAAAATCGGATCGGGCGCTTCCGATGGGCACCATACCTGGACCTGGGTGGAAGCGAGTGTCAGGTCTGTCGACAGGCAGATCTCGGTGAACTCCCCGGAACGCTGCGCACGCCGCAGAAAAAGCGGTGCCTGGTCCCGGTTCGCAAACAACAGACCCACGGTAAACCGTTGCAGCGGGCGCGGTTCAACCGGCAAATCCCCGCAGAAACCGCGGACGTACCCGACCGGTTTTGAGGGAAACCGCCCGGAAGATGATCCGTTCGGTGTCTCCGCCATGCGAACCGTCGTGGCTGGGGGCAACAACTTCTTCCAGAAGGCGCTGGATGTGGCTAAACTCGGCGCTCTCAAGGTCCGGCCGCCACAATTCGGGTGGCGTGAAAACCGCGTGGTCCCGCCCACCTGGGTCGTTCGCCATACAAATTCCCCTTTAGTCCGGCCGCAGACCTTGCACCTGGGTCCAGCATCAGTAGCACGATCCTGCATCCCAGAAGCGTCACTCCCTAGGACCGCCATCCTCATGGCCTTGCATTGTGATGAGACCGCGAAAGGAGATTCGCCGGCGCAGCGACGACCCACCGTCATCGCGTTCGCCGACATTGTTGGCTACGCCGCGCTGATGGCAGCGGACGAGGCGGGGACCCATGCCAGATGGATGGCACTGCTGCGCGGCGTCGTGCGACCGGAGGCGGAGTTGCACCATGGCCGCGTGATCGATCTCGCGGGCGACGGCGTACCTGGCGGAATTCCCGACTGTCGTGGAGGCACTCGACTGGGCGTGCGTGGTTCAGCGTGTTGTGCCGACAATGCAGACACCGGAAGATCCCGCGATTGTCCTGCGCATCGCACTACACTGGGGAGAAGTGATCAACACTGAAAGCCGCATATTCGGCGACGCCGTGAACCTGACCGCGCGGCTTCAGGCCCATGCTGACCCGGGCGGCATCCTGCTGAGTGAGGCGGCATACCTGGTGCTGCGGAGCACTGTGGGTGAGGCGGCCTGCATGCCGGCGCGCGAGCTTGGCCTGCTGCCGCTAAAGAACATCAAGACACCGGTCCGCGCGTTCGCGATGTCAACCGGGCTGGCTCGGCCGCCAGCGCCGGTGGCGCGGCCTACCGGGCTGTTGCCTTCCGTGGCGGTCCTGCCGCTGCTTAATCTGACTGGTGATTCGTCCGACGACTTCCTTGCCGCCGGCATCGTGGCAGACATCGTCCTCTCGCTGTCGGGTTTTCATGAACTTATGGTGATCGCGCACGCTTCTACCCTGGCGTGGCGCGGGATGCAGCCGGATCCGGCGGAGATCGGCCGCGCCCTTGGCGTGCGCTATGTGCTGACCGGCAGCCTGCAGCGCGCCCGGAAGGCGATGCGGGTATCGGTCCGTCTTTCGGATACGCAAACCGGTGCAACCGTCTGGGTGGACCGCGCCGAAGCGTCCGAAGCACAGTAAATCTATCTGCAGGATGCGATTGCGCTTCGTATTGCCACCGGCATGCTGCCGAGTTTGCGCGCCGCCGAACTACGCCGGGCGCTGCGGCGTCAGCCGGATAGCTATACTGCCTATGAGCATACGCTGCGGGCGCTCGATATCATCAACATGCCGGACCGGGCTACGTCGGACCAGGCGCGGGAGTTTCTGGATCTCGCCATGGCGGAGGATCCCGGCTTTGCCATGCCTGTTGCCTGGGCCGCCTGGTGGCATTGCCTGCGTGTCGGCCAGGGCTGGGCTGAGGACCCGCCGGAGGAGACCGCACGCGCGGTTTCCCTGGCGGCGCGGGCGATCCGGCTCGATCCTGGCAATGCCCTCGCGCTCGCGACGCACGGGCACCTGCTGTCTTATCTGCGCAGAGTACGATACCGCGTTATCGTATTTCGACCGCGCCCTGGAGCACTGCCCAAACAGTGCGTTCGCGTATCTGATGTCGAGCCCGACACTGACTTACGTCGGGCGCGGGGACGAGGCGCTGGCGCGGGCGGAAAAGGCGCTTCGCATCTCGCCCACCGACCCGAGCCGCTACCTGTATTACAATCGTCTGGCACTGGCACAATTCGGGCGAGGCGACCTGGAGGCCGCGGTGCACTGGGCGCACATGTGTCGCGCAGAAAATGCTGGCTACACATCGAATCTCCAGTTGCTTTCATCGCAGCCCTCGCCGCGCTGGGCCGGCGGGAGGAAGCGCGGGACATCGCGGCAGAACTGATGGCGCTCGAGCCTGGCTTCCGCATGGGCGATTTTGAACGTTCGCGGCAGCCGTTCAAGGTGGATGCGGCGCGTGTGCGTTTTGTCACCGCGCTGCGTGACGCGGGCCTGCCAGAGTGACGGAACGGACCGGATATAATGCAACAACAATACGCGTATGCGACTTTTCAGTCAGGGGGAAACAATGAGTCAGTCTGTGGGGCCCGCCGAATGATTTAATCGCTGGATCCCGGAGTCCTCCGGCTTTACCAGCGGTGTGACCGGCTCGGCCCGTCGCGGCCAGTCGGTGTATCGCCGTCCGTAACGGGACAGTTGATCGGTGGAGAAACGATTTACGCGGCCATCGCTGGCCGCCGCCGGGCGCAGCCTGGATCGGCAACGTGTTAAACCGGGCGGGATATGAGGCGACAGCTGCGGCGGCGTTTTTAAAAAGGCATCTGGGGCCTGCCGTATTTTTCCGACATCGTGCTTGCCGACTTCGTGGATTATGCACCGCCGCCGGTTCCGCCTGTGGTAAATCCGCCGCCTGACTACGTCTGGAAGAATGCCCTCGACATTTTAGCTGGCAGCCCGGATTCAGTGACCAGGTGCTGCTGGCTGCAGGGACCAACGTGAACCAGGAGCTTGACGAGCTTGTGACCCTGATTCCGTATCGCGCCGGCGTGCTGGCCGAGGCGCTGGCGCAGCGAGACAACATCCTGAACTATTTCAGGGGACTGCTGACTTTTACCCGCAGTTCACATCCCGCAACCTTTTACCTGTGCATGGCTGCAGTTCGCGTCGGGGCCTTCCAGAGCAACTACTTCAAGGGGCAGTTCAATCGGCCGCGCCCGGCGCAGCTCACGCCCGCACTGGTACCGCCGATTGAGACCCCGGCGCATGCATCGTATCCCAGCGGGCACTCAACCCAGTCGCATTTGCTGGCGCTGTTACTTGAGGCCATTGTTCCCGCACTGACACTTGACCGGAACGGTGCCTTGGTGCCCGAGGCGGACAGACCAGCGCGCCTGATGGCGGAACGGATTGCCCGCAACCGAGAAGTTTTCGGGCTGCACTATCCCAGTGACAGCCGGATCGGGAAGAAACTGGCGGACCGTTCGTTTCCTATATTGATGCAGGGCAAGACGGTGAAGGAACTTCTGGGTATTGCTCAAGCAGAATGGTAGCAATCTGCTGGGCGCAGGCTCAGGTCTCCCCTCATTTTTGGTTACGAGCCAAATTGGACACAACCGACTACGCTTGAACGGTTCGGTTTCGGTGCTTGCTGCACGGGTCAACGGCTTATGTCTACATCACCCCATGCCTCGCACTGCGTCGCTACATCTGCCTTTTTGTTTCAGCATGTCCAATCTAATAAACTGAAACTAATCATTAAGATGAGGGGAGGCCTGAGCTGGAGCAGAACAACCGTGCAGCCCTTTCTCGACGTCTGCACCGCGGTGCTGAATGACGCACTCGAGGATGCCTTCCGCCATCGTTATCCAGGCATTCGGCCCGCCAACGATGAACGAGTCCGATCAGTGGCTGTGTAATCTCTTCCAGGATTTTGAATGCTCTCATCGCCCACAGGATCACCTCGGGGGTGAACTGCCGACCCTTGAATTCCTGATCTTGACGTGGCCGTGCTGCTGGTCGCCGTCTTGTCATGCCACGATTGTATTCAACCGCATCGGCAGCACAAAGGATGTGGCAGAACCGCTTTTCGACGGCCATGTCGACCGAGTGGTGGTTGTCTTCCGCTGTTCCCTATGCAGCTTTCTCGACGACAGGCTGGAGCGCCGTAAGGCGGTCTTCACATCGCGCCAGCCGCGCCTTCGTATCTTGCAGCGCGCGCTTGGCGCTCCGCTTGGCGGCCGGATCATCACGTTCGTCGGCCTGAGCTTTCAGTCGCAAGATCTCAGCCTTGTTCGCCTTGATCATTTCGGGCAGGCGGGCGAGCGCGTCGGCCCCCACCCTGAAGTGCCAATTGGCCATGAAGGTTTTGCTCCTTGCAGATTTTCGCCGCGACGTTGCCTACAGCGGCGAGCCGACGATGCCGCCAATGAGTATCCCGCGCGAAAGGGCAATTACAGTATTTCTTTTCAGTATCTGCCCTCTCAAGGAAAGGATAAACCCTTTGGTAGCCTTGAAAGCGACTGCGAGTATACGATGCCAGCACGTGCTTGCACAAACGGCATCTGTTGTCGAAAAGGACGTCATTGCCGGAAATTTACTCTATAGCCCCAGCATCTGCCGTATCGGTCTGGCCACGATCGCAGCCAGCACAGCGAAATCGTGGAAGCTTCCGCCTCACTTCACCAAACATCGTTGCAATCCGGAGCGACCGCCAATCCTTCACGTGGCATCTCCCGCCGCAGGACGGGCAGTTGGGCGGAAGCAGGGCATGGTTGCCGGCCTGCGCGGCAACGACATCGCGCTGGACATGCGCGAGCACCTGCTTTGCCTCGGCCAGCGTCAACCCTAAGTTGGCAAGATCACCAGGACCATCAGGCCGACTAATTGCCATTACGTCGGAACTTCGGGATTGACCATCAATCCCGGTCCCAACCAACCGCAACACCAGTTCCATCCGCGATCCCCAGCCGGTAACATATCCGACTAGCCGCATCGCGTTCAGCATGATCCCCCAATGTCCGGACAGTCCCGTAAGACGGCCGACAGCATGTTGAAATAACCAGATTTACAGATCGGACTTTTAGCAGGGAGTCTACGACAAGGGCCGGCCGCGCTGCGCGTCAGGTGATGGCGTGCGTCATCAGGTCGAACAGCGCCGTGCCGCCCGCATTGGCAATCGTGGCGATAGTCGTTGCGCCACTACCGGCCGTCGGCGCGATTGAAAGTGTTGCTGCGCCATTGACCGACTGGATCGAGAGGTAGCTGTCCAACGTAGACGCGGAGCCGTTCCAAGCTGTCGCCGCCAGGGCGGAATGCAGATCGAGAACATCGCCCTGGACAAGGATGTTGCTGACGAAGTTGTCCGACCCGTGCCCACTTGCCGGCAAAACATAGGTATTTGTGGCGCCAACATCGTCGATTGTCTGCGCACCGCCGGTGACCGCGATCGTATTGCCAGTGCCGCTCACGAACAGCATTTTGCTGTTGGCGGGGAAATAGACCGAAGCTTGGCTCGTGCTGATCGTGATCGATGTTGTGGTCTGTTCGATAGTGCCGTTCAGTGGGCTGCTGGGCGTGCCATTAGCTGGCGACCAGGATGCCGCCGGGTTTGCCTTGCTCCACCAGAGGTTCGCGGTGTTCTCCTGCCACATCTCGCCATCGACATAGGCAAGTTCGACGACGTTCGCGGTTGTCGTATCGGCCGTGCCGTTCACGGCGGCCTGGCCGTCCGAGGTGATCGTCCAGGTGTTACCGCTCGCGTCGGTGATAGCCGCGGTCGCGCCGGTCGTTACCCCCGTATCGTTCGGTGAAGCTGTGGGCACCGAGGTTGAAGTTGGCGGTGTCGAGGATGATGAGCCGAGGTTGCCGGGCGCCGAAGATGCGGTAAACGTACCCGCTATTCCACCGCTGTAGGTGTACCAGGCACCCGAAGCCTGGTCCTGCGCGTAGAGCGTGCCGTTAGAGTAATCGAGTTCGGAGGTGCCTTCGCCGCCGCTGACCTCAGCGCCGTTGACCAGCATCCGGTTGTCGCTCGACAACGTGTAGACGTCGCCGTTCGCGTCGGTGATTGCCGCGGACGCGCCGGCCGCTACCCCGTATCGTTCGGTGAAGCTGTGGGCACCGAGGTTGAAGTTGGCGGTGTCGAGGATGATGAGCCGAGGTTGCCGGGCGCCGAAGATGCGGTAAACGTACCGGCTATTCCACCGCTGAGGTGTACCAGGCACCCGAAGCCTGGTCCTGCGCGTAGAGCGTGCCGTTAGAGTAATCGAGTTCGGAGGTGCCTTCGCCGCCGCTGACCTCAGCGCCGTTGACCAGCATCCGGTTGTCGCTCGACAGCGTGTAGACGTCGCCGTTCGCGTCGGTGATTGCCGCGGACGCGCCGGCTGCTACCCCCGTATCGTTCGGTGAAGCTGTGGGCACCGAGGTTGAAGTTGGCGGTGTCGAGGATGATGAGCCGAGGTTGCCGGGCGCCGAGATGCGGTAAAGTTCACCTATTCCACCGCTGGTTACCAGGCACCCGAAGCCTGGTCCTGCGCGTAGAGCGTGCCGTTAGAGTAATCGAGTTCGGAGGTGCCTTCGCCGCCGCTGACCTCAGCGCCGTTGACCAGCATCCGGTTGTCGCTCGACAACGTGTAGACGTCGCCGTTCGCGTCGGTGATTGCCGCGGACGCGCCGGCCGCTACCCCCGTATCGTTCGGTGAAGCTGTGGGCACCGAGGTTGAAGTTGGCGGTGTCGAGGATGATGAGCCGAGGTTGCCGGGCGCCGAAGATGCGGTAAACTTACCCGCTATTCCACCGCTGTAGGTGTACCAGGCACCCGAAGCCTGGTCCTGCGCGTAGAGCGTGCCGTTAGAGTAATGAGTTCGGAGGTGCCTTCGCCGCCGCTGACCTCAGCGCCGTTGACCAGCATCCGGTTGTCGCTCGACAACGTGTAGACGTCGCCGTTCGCGTCGGTGATTGCCGCGGACGCGCCGCCGCTACCCCGTATCGTTCGGTGAAGCTGTGGGCACCGAGGTTGAAGTTGGCGGTGTCGAGGATGATGAGCCGAGGTTGCCGGGCGCCGAAGATGCGGTAAACGTACCCGCTATTCCACCGCTGTCGGTGTACCAGGGCACCCGAAGCCTGGTCCTGCGCGTAGAGCGTGCCGTTAGAGTAATCGAGTTCGGAGGTGCCTTCGCCGCCGCTGACCTCAGCGCCGTTGACCAGCATCCGGTTGTCGCTCGACAACGTGTAGACGTCGCCGTTCGCGTCGGTGATTGCCGCGGACGCAGCGCCGGCCGCTACCCCCGTATCGTTCGGCGAAGCTGTGGGCACCGAGGTTGAAGTTGACGTGCTCTGATTGAAGAAGCCAATATTTCCGCGATTGAGCACCCACGGATCCGACAGCGCCTGTTGGACGTTCTGCGACTGGGCCATGCCCCAGCCGGGCCCGTTGCCGTTGGGACCGTCGACCCACTGCTGCCACAAGACCACCTGCGGCATACTGCTTTTGATTTGCGAAATGAGTGTTGTTTCGGACCAATTAGCGTCGCCAGCAGTCGGGCTGCCCGACCCGAACTCGCTCAGGACGACCGGCTTTCCGTAGGTCAGGAGCTGGTTGTAGTCGCTCTGCGCGTCGCTCGGGTTGTCAGTGTACAAGTCAATGCCAACGAGATCCACATACGCGGAACCAGGGTAGCGGCCGCTTAGCCGGCACGTCGCCCGAAATGCAGGCATTCGGAGCCCAAAGCCAGTCGATGTTGTGCAGGCCGCGCGTGTTTGTCAGATAGTCGTGCGCGTCCTGCCACATGGCGACAAACTGGCTGTCGCTCATGCCGCTTGTGCCCCATGGGAACCAGCCTCCGTTCATCTCCGGCCACGGCCTCAAAATGACGCTCACACCGTTCTGCTGAAGCTGCTCAAGTCCATCTGCCACACTGCTGAGGATCGTCTGAAAGTCGTTATTCTCCTGCGTGCCGCTGATCAGCAGGTTGCCGACATTGCTGTCGATGCTCACGCCAGGCATTGGCGGGAACAGGCTGATCATGCTGAGACCGCCTTGCTGCCAGGTACCGGATCGCGAAGGAGTTGAAGGTGGAGTAATCAGCGGTCAGCCCGGAATAACCATGTTCCCAGTATGCGCCACCAATCAGCCCGACCGCCCTGGCCGGTCCATTGCTGAATTTCCTGGATGACTGAATAGCCGCCCGGCAATTGTTACCCGTATCAATGCCACTGCCCGCTGATGATGCGAACAGCGATGATTTAGGTTAGAGACGAGGCTCGTACCATTTCAGCGAGGTAGACGTGCCAGTGAGGGCCAATACGATTGCTCCAAGAAATGAACTGAGCAACCGAAATCACATATACGTTATATCAGTCAACAAAATGTGATCGGACTTAGCTGGTCAGAGTGGAGGTCTCTTCGCTGGTATATGTTGCGTGACCATTTTTACTTATCGACGAATTGGCCCATTTGGTTGGACTATGTAGTATCTTAGAAACGATAACATAATTACCATATTCGGAATGATACAGATTCGTGAGAATGCAGGGGTAAATGCCATGACCGACGGCCGCATTAGGCAGGCCATTTTTTCAACGAAACCGCATCACCAGGGGCGCGGCTCAACGCCATCACCGTTCATCTGCGCACAGGCTGAAGCTCCTGCTTCTCTACCCTATGTCGCGAACCCCGCAGGATGAACGTGCAACAAATCAGAAGCGCCCGCAGGAGCCGCGCTAGCGGTAATCGCTGCCCCGCTGGCCGTCTGCCACACGCTGAACGCCTGAGGTGTCTGGTTCAGGCCGGGATCCAAACCGAAGTTCAGTTGCCGACCGGCACTGTCAATGATGGACAGCACATCCTTTGCCCATCCGCCCGAAGCCGCCATGATCCCATTCAGGTCGATTTCGCCATCGAAGTTCTGCAGGTGGAGGAACACGGCATTGTAGGCATCGCTCTACTCGACCTGATCGGCGTGATCGAAAATCAGGGTCGAGTTTGCAGCAGGTTGAAGGTCTCGCTGCCGGTGACCGAGCGCATAAACTCGAGCCGGTCGTTTCCATTGAGATTCCAGACGCCGGTGCCGATAGTGTCGACGTCAACCGCCTCAGCAACGTTGGTCAAGTCGGCGTGGCTGGTAATGAGTGGTCCCGAGCCGACGATCTGGACGGTGGTGCTGAACGGGAGGTTCTGCGTCAGGGCCAACTGAGCGCCGGGGCAGATATCTATGTGAGGGTGCGATCCGGCGCTGTCGAGGTCGCCCGAGCTGATCGTCAGGACGTCATAGTTTCCGGCAGCGTCGATTGTTGTCGGGAGAGACGACTGCTCTGGGCTCGTCCCTGTCCACCCGAGGGAGATGTTGGGGTCACCACACGATTTGTATGAAATTGTATAAATTGATGGGGTGGACGGCGCCCGCTGACCCGACTGGGGGAAAACGCGAAACTGGCGACGGTCAAACGAAACGGAGCCATCCCATGCAGCCAACGACGATCGGTCTCGACCTCGCCAAGCACGTCTTCCAGGTTCACGCAGTTGCCGCTGATGGAAAGGTGCTTGTCCGGCGCAAGCTTCGCCGCTCCGAGGTCCGGGACTTCTTTGCCAAGCAACCGCCCTGCCTCGTTGGGATGGAAGCCTGCGCCAGCGCCCATTACTGGGCCCGGGAACTGCAGCGGCTGGGCCACAGGGTCCGCCTGATGCCGGCAACGTACGTGAAGGCTTACGCCAAGCGCGGCAAGAGTGACGCAATCGATGCCGAAGCCATCTGCGAGGCGGTCACCCGTCCAACCATGCGTTTTGTTCCGGCCAAGAGCGTCGATCAGCAGGCGATCGTCATGCTGCACCGGACTCGCGATCTGCTGGTGCGCCAGCGCACGATGCTGGCCAACGCGCTGCGCGGGCATCTCGCCGAATTCGGCGTAGTCGGCGCAAAAGGATTCTGGCGGCTGGAGGAACTGGTGGCGATGGCGCGCACAACGCCAGCGTCGCAGTTGCCAGAAATGGCTCGAGAATGCATTGAAACGATCGTTGTTCAACTGGAGGCGCTGGCGGAGCGGATCAGCGCGGTCGAGCGCTCGATCCAGGGGTGGCATCGCCAAAACGAGGCATCGCAGCGTTTGGAAACGATCCCCGGCATCGGCGTGATCACGGCAACGGCGATGGCTGCATTCGTGACGGACATCGGAGTGTTCCAATCGGCGCGGCAGTTCGCGGCCTGGCTTGGGTTGACCCCCAAATTGAGTGGCACGGGCGGCAAGGTGCAGCTCGGCCGGATCTCCAAAGCTGGTGATCGCAATCTCCGCCGGCTTTTGGTCCTTGGCGCAACCAGCTTGGTACACCGGGCCCGGATCGAGCCGGCGAAGCTACCGTGGATCGCTGCGTTGTTGGCGCGTCGCCCGGCCCGCGTGGTGACGGTTGCGGTGGCAAACAAGCTGGCACGCATTGCCTGGGCAGTGCTGAGCCGTGCGGAAGTCTATCGGCATAACGTGGTGGCCGCTGCCTGAACGCCGAAAAGGGCAGACAGAAAGAGAAAGCGGACACACGACGAGTTGGCAAGAAGCGATGACGTGATGGCAACGGTTGAGACCGGAGCTTGGGGAGCCCGATTAGCGTGCAGCACTTCGAGTGCGGAAAATTGTTGGGGACCGAGCTTGCGGATTCCATCAGGGCCAGCGGCCGTATGTGCCGCGCTGACAGGCCGGACACACGACTGCAACCCGACCGGACCCGGATCGTCAGAAAGTTCTTGCCAGGCAGGCGCCGTCCACACATGCACGCTAAGCCGCCGCTAAGCTGCCCGTGGCATGAACGCGGAGGGAACATCGCGCAGAGACCTGAAGTCTGGCGCGGCATTGCTGGTGGTCCAAACGTAATCGCCGGTCAGCGCGATATGTTCCCAGCCGAGGGGTGCGACGTGGGCAAGGAGATCATCGGGGATGGTCGCGCCGAGAGCGCGCGCGTGCTGAACGGCACGATGCAGGTAGACGGTGTTCCAATGGACGATCGCGGCGGTGATGAGGCTCAGGCCTGACGCACGAAAGCCCTGGTTTTCAAAGGTGCGGTCCCGAATTTCGCCCTGGCGATGGAAGAACACAGCGCGTCGGAGCGCGTTGCTGGCCTCGCCTTTGTTGAGGCCGGCGTGGCTGCGCTGGCGCAGATCCGGGATCCGACAGCCATTGCAAGGTGAACAGCGTCCGCTCGATCCTGCCGAGCGCGCGCAAGGCGCGCGACAGGGCGTTGCCGGCGCCGGCGGCCGAAAGCTTGCGCAGGATGACCGACGGCATGACCGCGCCGGCCTCGATCGAGGCCTTGAGCCGCATGAGTTCGGTCCATTGGCTGGTGATCGCCGCGGTTTCGACAGCATCGCCGATCAGCGGCTCAAGCACTGGATAGGTGCCCGGCTTTTCGATCGTGTAGAGCTTGCGGTCCTTCAGGTCCTTGATCCGGGGGGCGAAGCGGTAGCCGAGCAGGTGGCAGAGGCCGAACACGTGATCCGTTGCTCCAGCGGTATCGGTGTAGTGCTCGGCGATGCGCAGATCGGTCTGGTGGGCATGATGGTGCAGCCCGTCGAGGACGTAGGGAGCCTCGCTCATCGTTGCCGAGATGACCCGCGTGTAAAATGGCCCATAGCCGCCTGACACGTGGGTGTAGAGGACGGCGCCGGGATTGATGCCGTATTTCGCATTGACGGAACCGCCGGCTTCGGCGCGGCCACCCGCGCGGAAATACTGGCCGTCCGAGGAGGATGTTGTCCCGTCATCCCAGATCGCGGCCATCGGGTGCCGATGATGCGCGTTGATGATGGCGGCGCGGGCGGCGACATAGTTCTCGTCGCTGATGTGCCATTGCGCCACGTTGACCAGATGAAGATAGCCGAGGCCGCGCGACGCGTCGGCCATGCGGGCAAGGCCGAGGTTGGTGCCGTCGGCGAGAACCGCCGCCAGGAGCGCCGGTATATCGGCGGCGGGATTGCCGGTGCGCAGATGCGTGAACCGGTCGGCGAAGCCGGTCCAGCCGTTGACGTCGCTCAGAACCTCGGTGATCCGCGCACGCGGCAACATGCCGTTCAATCGCAGGGCCAGGTCGCGCGCGGCGTCTGGAACGACCGGCGGAATCCGGGCGATGTAGAGTTTGCCGTCCTCGATTTCGACACCGTCGAGTTCGCCGCGCGAAGCCCGGTCGGCAACGAAATTCAAGCGTTCATGCAGTGTCGCGGCGCGGCCGGCGACATAGCGGGCCGGATCGGTCTCGCCGCCGATGCCGGTGTCCCGCACGGCCTCGGCTGGCAGCAGGTAATCCTCGAAGGCGCGGTAATCGCGGCTGCCGGCGACCCAGACGCCGCTGCCTTTCAGTCGCTCGCGCAGCGTGGCGAGCACGGCGGTTTCGTAAAGCCGCCGGTCCGCCTTGCCGTTCGCGAAGATCAGCTTGCGCCATTTCGGCGGCAGGAACGTTGACGGCGGCCTGTTCGGCAACATGCGCGTGCTGTCGCGATCCATCGCCCTTGAGGAGTTCGATGGCGGCCAGGACCGGATCGTTCGGCGTGCTCGACCGGAAGTCGAACGCCTTGAGAAAGCGCGGGCTGAACCGCCGCAGGACGCTGTAGCGCTCGGCCGCGGTGATGAGGATGTCTTGCTCCGCCACGTTGGCCACGGACCCGATGACCGGCAGCACGTCGTCGAGTTGCTTCATGCCGACTTCGCGCTCGACGACGGCGACACCCTCCTCGCCGGTCTCCTTGGCGAGCCGGAGCGCGGCGATCGTGCGGCGGAACAGCAGCAGCGCCTTGGCCACGTCCTGCCGGGTGGCCTGGAAACGCCGTTCATCCCGGTTCCGCGCCCTGCTGAACAGCGTGCCCATGTATTTCTCGAACATCGCGAGCGTCACATCGGAGAGCCGGGTCTCAAGGCTGGCGGCCTGGGCCACGAGCATGGCCGTCCGCCGCGCCGGTTCCAGATCGGCGATGTGTTGCACCGTCATGATCGCCCCTTCGTCGACCAGGCGATTGAGGCGGTCGGGATGGATTCGCCCGGCGTGTCCGCGACCAATTCCCAGGCCACGCGCGTATTCGAGGCGGTCGAGCAGCGCGACGATGTTGGAAGGGGCGGGCGACTCCGAATAATCCCGCAGCCAGGCAAAGCGGGAGCGGCGCAGTTCGGGATCGATCGCCAGAAGCTTCTCAAGTGCGTCCCGCTCGGCGGCGGTCAGACCGTCCGCCAGGACTTCGAAAACCTTCTTCCGGGCGCGCGCCCGTGCCGCCAGCCCGATCCGTTCCAGCACCGTCACCGTGGGAAGAAGCACGTTGTTCGCCCGCAAATGGGCGATCATCGCCTGGACGATCGGCTCGCCGCGGTCGGTAGCCCAGGCGGCATCCGCACCTGCCTTCAGGCAGGTGCGCCAATCGGCGAACCCGAAGCTCCGAAGTCGCAGATATTTCTGAAGCTCGACCGCGTGCTCCCGGCGGGTCTGATCCCGAAGCGCGTAGTCACCGAATATTGCTGGATGACAGCCCGAGCTGATGCGCTATGAAGGCTATCATTGGTCCGGGGGAGGATACTCGCCGGGTCCCATGCCTTGGCCGGGATGACGCAGGAGGCACAGCTGGATGGCGAACCCGAGCCGGTTGATCGGGCGCCGCTTTGTCCGGATGACGGCCAGGTCATCGGCTGCTGAGCAAGTAGTGCCGCGCCATCTCGGCGGGATCGGTTGGAATAGCGAACAACCGGATTCGTTGCTCGGAAGACAATAGGTTACGACGGGGCATGCAGGCCCTCGATTGGAAGGTGGAATGCCGTTCATAAACAGCTTGCCTTTCAACGCAATTCTGCAACAGGATATTGAAAGCAAATTCGCGAGGAATTGCCGTGGCCGCCAAATCCGTTCGCAAACGGCCGTTTGTGAAAGCGGCAAACCCGCCGAGGCGGCCTGCTGCTCGGTTATGCCCGCGTATCAAAAGGAGATGAGCAGAACAACGCCCTGCAAACCAAAGCGCTCAAGGCCGCCGGTTGCCGACGCCTGTTCGAGGAGGCTGCGTCCGGCGGGCGATGGGACCGGCCGGAACTGCACCGCATGCTCGACCATCTGCGCGAGGGCGACACCGTCGTGGTCTGGAAGCTCGACCGCCTGTCGCGCTCGCTGAAAGACGTGCTGCACATCATGGAGCGGATCGCCGAGGCGGGCGCTGGCTTCCGATCCATCACCGAGAACATCGACACCACCACCCCGGCCGGGCGCATGATGATGCAGATGGTCGGCGCCTTCGCCGAGTTCGAACGCGCCATGATCCGCGAGCGGACCTCCGCAGGCCTCGCCGCCGCACGGGCGGAAGGACGCGTCGGCGGCCGGCGCAAGAAGCTCGACGCCGGCAAACGCCGGGAGATCGCCGAAAGCGTCATCTCCGGCCGGAAGTCCGGCGCCGATATGGCGCGGCTCTACAACATCAGCCAGCCAACCGTGTCACGGATCGTCGCCCAGCACCGCGCCGGCCTGGCTTAGCGTGCAGTTTTGTACAAATCGTCTGGTGACCCCCTGTCCTCGGCGCCAAGCCCAGTCGTCGATGCCGATGAGGCGCGGCGTCGGCACCACCGGCAGCGGCACCGTCCCGATCAGGCGCAGCAGGGTGTCGCCGCTGACCGGCATGGCCAGGTGCGACGCCAGGCGAGCGCCGGCCTCACCGCCTGCGCTGAAAGCGATGCGGCGCTGCGCTTCGGCGAGGCGGGGGGTGCGCCGTATCGCGGCAGAGCCAGCTCCGGCAGGCGCTCGGCAAAGACGCGACGCGGGCACTTGGGAGCCAAGCACCGGAAGCGGCGGACCTGCACGTCGAGCTGGCCGACACGACCTTGCCACGGCAGATCGTCGAGGCGGCGGACGTATCGGCTGTGGACACGACGCGACGGACGCCGACAAAAAGGACAGGAAGCAACCGCGCCGCGGGCATGGACGGCAACGGTGACGCGGTCAGAAGCAACAGCGACCCGATCAACGACAAGGCCGATCGGAAGCAAGGACAACAGCAACTTGGACAAGGGACAGGCAGCACTCCGAGCAGGATGACTTGCCTTCTATATGATGATCGCTGCCGGTTGGCGCAGTATAGCTGCACCGAGAATGCGGAAGGACCGGTTCCTGATGTCGCTTGATACCGCACGAGGGGCTCGGAGACCGCGTGGGCGCACGCGATCTCGGCCAGCTTGCCATCGAGCACGCCGGCAAAGGCGAGCAAGGCGTCGCGTTGGTTCTGCAGCGCGACCCGCATCGGGCGGATGCGTCGCGCATCCCCGGGCTCGCGCTGCGCCAGTTCCGCGACGACAAAGTCGAACAGCGCCTGCCGGGTGGCCAGGGCTGGGCCGGCCAGGGCGAGAACATCATGGCTCAGCCACTGGGTGAGCGTCCGGATGTCGCGGGCCAGCTCATGCGCCTGGATCTCGGCTTGCCCGGCCAGCGCCAGCTGCGGGGCGATCTCGTCGTTCGGACACCGCTGGCCGGCGTGGCCCATCTTGGCCTGCAGCGTCTTGCGCCGCGACGTGGCGCCCTGGGCAAGGCGCGCCAGTGTGTTGGCGAGACCTTCGCACTGGTGCTGGATGTGAAACACATCGCCATGACATGGCGTGTCGCCCCAGGCGGCCCTCTGCCCGGCGCGCAGGCCCTGCCCGGCATCGGCGATCGTGTAGTCAGGATCGAGCCCCTGCTGGGCAGCATCCAGCAGGTGCACGCCCCAGGTGCCGGCGTCACGGCGCTGCTCTGCCGCCAGCAGGTAGCAATACGTCGACGCCGCATCGACACCGGCCAGCACGGGCGTGGCGCCCTGGAAGATCTCATCGTGCAGGCCCACCCGAATGCCGGACAGGTCCTGCTGCCGGTTGATGACGTCCGCCTGCCGCGTGGCCGTCTGGAGCACGTCGTGGACGTAGCCGACGCTGACCGGCACGCCCAGCAGGTCGCGCATGAACTCCACAACGCCGTGATACGAGCTGCGGCAGATCAGCGTCAGCCCGACGATCACCTGGCGCAGCCACGCCTTGGTCACCGCCAGCTCGAACAGCACCTCGTCGTCCGGCACGGCAGGCGAGAAGGCGCCGTCGAGCACGGCGCGAGCCTTGTGCGTTTGCTGGTAGACGAACTTGCGGCTCACCCCGTGCCAGGCCGCCAGGTCGCTGACCGTCTCCGATCGCGCCAGCGCCTGAATGGCCAGGTCCTTGCGGGCACCCCCGGGCAGCCTCGCTGCTGCGCCAACACACCGATCCATACGCCCACCACACCTGAAAACGTCAGGGTGCCGTCACCCGACCCGGCAACGTCAACTCGGCTCCAGCTGTAACCCGGCGTTGAACCACGCCGGTGCACGGCTGTTGCGGCTGAAGGGCATTGGCCCCGAAACCGCCTCGGTGCTGGCAAACGAGGCGTTCTTCCGCGACTTCCGCAACCGTCGTGAGGTCGCCTCCTATGCTGGGTTGGCGCCAAGTCCCTGGCAGAGCGGCGGCATCGACCACGAGCAGGGCATCTCCAAGGCCGGCAATGCCCGTGTGCGCAAGGCTATGGGGCAACTCGCCTGGCTGTGGCTGCGCAACCAACCAGACAGCGCGCTCAGCGTCTGGTATCGCGAGCGCGTCCGAGACGGCAAAGGCCGTGTCAAACGCATCGCCATCACGGCCCTCGCGCGCAAGCTGCTGGTCGCGCTGTGGCGGTTCGTCACCCATGGCCTGGTGCCAACGGGCGCCGTCCTGAAGCCCAGCAAAGCGGGCTGACGGAGAAGCCGACAAGCTGCAACCCAATCCGCGGCGCAGCACGCGTTGCGCCGCCGGATCCGGGTGGGTGGTGACCGACCGGAACCTGGGCTGAAAAATGCCGCGCTCCCAAGAAGGGTCCCATTCCTCCGAGCCCTTGCCCTCAAGCATGAGGGATTGTGGTGCGGACCGATCGAGGTCTGACCGGATACGAGGTGATGCGGTCAAAGACCGCATGAAGATGACGGGCTCGAACCGCGGATCTGACCATGACAGGAGATTAAAAATGACCGCTTGACAGAAGAACCCCCATACGAGGTTCCGTTGGCGTAGCCAATGGAATAGCAGACGAGGGGACCCGCAAGGTGCTGTCCTGGCGGGTGTTCAACACGATGGATGCCGAGTTCTGCGTTGAAGCATTGGAGGAGGCTCTGGCGCGGTTTGGAAAACCTGGGATCTTCAACACGGATCAGGGCAGCCAGTTCACCTCGCCCCGCTTCACCGGCGTGCTGCAGGATGCCGGGATCCGTATTTCCATGGATGGACGGGGCCGCTGGATGGACAATGTGTTCATTGAGCGGCTTTGGCGCAGTCTGAAATACGAATGCGTCTACCTGCATGCCTTTGAAACCGGCTCGGAGTTGCGCACTGGACTGATCAAGTGGATCGGCTACTACAATGCCCAGCGGCCGCATTCGACGCTATCTGGATGCACGCCCGACGAGGCCTATAGGGCAATCGGAATGGAGAAATTGGCGGCCTGACGATAACCAGAACCGAGCTTAACCACGCCGCCAAACTGTCCAAGAGGACAGGACCACCTCACTGTTTTGGAATAGCGTTGGCAATTCAAAGGGAGGAACCATACATGAGCAATTGCATCGTTATCGTTCAGTTCGATCTGCCAATGCGCTCCGAGGAACAGGCGGTGAAAGGCGGCACATCCACTGCGCCGATCTACCGTGACCTCGGTCAGAAGGGGCTGATCCGCAAAGATTATCTAAATGGTGAAACGGGCACCGGCGGCGTCTATTTGTGGGACAGTCGAGCATCGGCGGAAGCTTGGTTCACCGAGGAACGTGTGGCGGACCTGACAAAGCGCTTCGGCGCCAGGCCCAGACTTACTTGGTATGATACGTATGTGACCGTCGATAATTTAAGAGGTGAAACCCGGGTCAACGGTTCCTCGATCGAGGTCATGGCCTGACGGTTCTATCTGCAATCAGCTCAGGTCGCGTCAGATCCGGCTGATTTTGGCTGCGCCAGCTTCACAGGCTCAATCCGGATCGCGTTGCGCGCCATGTGGGTTACCCCCTCGATAGCGCGTTCAAAGCCAGCCGCAGCCGCCGGGGTAGCGTTGTGCTCAATCTGGGCCAGCGCATCGGGCAACATGGATGTGAGGCTGCGCAGGATTTCCTCCCGCCTGGCGATTGGTGCGCGCGAAAGCAGTGAGACGTGCGCGATCAAGACCGTCGGCGACCGTCACATCCCAGTCGGCCATATCCGACGCCAACGTCTCGTCGCCTTCGACCTCGCGCGCCGCGATGTAGAGCGGGTCGTCGTCGGCGTCCTCCGGCGGGAGAGCGTGTTCGAGAAGGCGCTGCACGAACGCGCTGCGTTGGCGCGCGGGGACGCTCCGCCGGAAGCGGCGGGCGAGATCGTCGGGAAGATGCAGCAGGACCTGGCGGGCCATGGACGATTTCCAGTGAGGGCATCTGTTGATATCGATATCAAGAGCGCGAACGCAACCTGTCCGGAGATCGGCGTAGGCCCTACCGCTCCGCCCCCTTTTCGCACCCGCGAACGCCTTTCGCCGGGCGCCGGGGCGCGCTAGAGAGCGCCGGTCATGAACGCCTTCCTTCTTAACTACCTGCCTATCGTGATCTTCCTGGGGATCGCGGGGGTGCTGGGGCTCGCCTTCATCCTCGCGGCCGCCATCGTCGCGCCGAAAGCGCCGGATCCGGAAAAGCTGTCGGCCTATGAGTGCGGGTTCAACGCCTTCGACGACGCGCGGATGAAGTTCGACATTCGGTTCTATCTGGTCTCGATCCTGTTCATCATCTTCGACCTGGAGGTCGCCTTCCTGTTCCCTTGGGCGGTGGCGCTGATGAAGCTGCCGCACGCGACCGGCGAGTTCGCCTTTTGGAGCATGATGGGCTTCCTGGGCATTCTCACCGTGGGGTTCGTCTACGAGTGGAAGAAGGGCGCGTTGGAATGGGAGTGATCGTTCCGGAGCGGCCGGCGCTGACGCCCGCCTTCGCCGGCGCGCGGGTCGGCCCGGAAGGCTTCCAGCCGGGCGCCAAGGATCCGTTCTTCGACGGGGTCAACGCCGAGCTGGCCGACAAGGGTTTCGTCACCGCGGGCCTGGACGACCTGATCACCTGGGCGCGCACCGGCTCGCTGATGTTCATGAGCTTCGGCCTGGCCTGTTGCGCCGTGGAGATGATGCAGGCGGCGAACCCGCGCTACGACATCGAGCGCTTCGGCGTGGCCCCGCGCGGATCGCCGCGGCAGAGCGACGTGATCATCGTCGCCGGCACGCTGGTGAACAAGATGGCCCCGGCGTTCCGCAAGGTCTACGACCAGATGCCCGAGCCCCGCTATGTGATCAGCATGGGCAGCTGCGCCAACGGCGGCGGCTATTACTACTTCAGCTATTCGGTGGTGCGCGGTTGCGACCGCATCGTGCCGGTGGACGTCTATGTGCCGGGCTGTCCGCCCACGGCCGAGGCGCTCGTCTACGGCATTCTGCTTCTGCAGAAGAAGATCCGCCGGACGGGCACGATCGAGCGATGAGGGGCTCACGATGAGCACCTGGCGCATTCCCGACGAGGAGCTGGCCGCGCTCGGCCAGCGGATCGTCGCCAACAGCCTGGGCGCGGCCGGCGACTACACGGTGGCGTTCGGCGACCTCACCATCCATGGCGTGGCGCACCGGGTCGTGGACCTGATGCGTCAGCTCCGGGACGATCCCGACCTGCGCTTCGAGCAGCTGATCGACGTGGCCGGAGCGGACTATCCGCAGCGGCCGCTGCGCTTCGACGTGGTCTATCATCTGCTGTCCTACGCCAAGAACCGGCGGGTGCGGGTGAAGGTGCAGACCGACGAGGACACGCCGGTGCCGACGGTGACGAGCATCTATCCCGCCGCCGACTGGTACGAGCGCGAGGCGTTCGACCTCTACGGGATCTTCTTCGAGGGTCATCCGGATCTGCGCCGCCTGCTCACCGACTACGGCTTCCATGGCCACCCGATGCGCAAGGACTTCCCGATGACCGGCTATGTGGAGGTGCGCTACGACGACGATCTCAAGCGCGTGGTCTACGAGCCGGTGAAGGCGGTGGAGTTCCGCAGCTTCGACTTCCTCTCGCCGTGGGAAGGCGCGGCCTATGACCGGCCGGGCGAGGGCTATCCCTACGTGATCCCCGGCGACGAGAAGGCGTCGAAGCCATGAGCGAGGGCAAGGACGCCGGACCGACGCTGTACATCCCGGAGACGCCGCCTCCGGGCGAGACGGCGGTCCGCAAGTTCTCGATCAACTTCGGCCCGCAGCATCCGGCCGCGCACGGGGTGCTGCGCCTGATCCTGGAGCTGGACGGAGAGCTGGTGGAGCGGGTCGACCCGCACATCGGCCTCCTGCACCGGGGCACCGAGAAGCTGATCGAGGCGCGGCCCTACACGCAGTGCACGCCCTATTTCGACCGGCTCGACTATGTCTCGCCGATGAGCCAGGAGCACGCCTTCGTGCTGGCCATCGAGCGGATGGTGGGGCTGGACGTGCCCCGGCGCGGCTCGCTGATCCGGGTGCTGTACCTCGAGATCACCCGCATCCTGAACCACCTGCTCAACATCACCACCCAGGCGATGGACGTGGGCGCGCTGACCCCGATCACCTGGGGGTTCGAGGAACGCGAGAAGCTGATGGGCTTCTATGAGCGGGCGAGCGGCGCGCGCATGCACGCCAACTACTTCCGCCCGGGCGGGGTGCGGCAGGACCTGCCGCCGGACCTGATCGACGACATCGAGACCTGGACCACCACCTTCCCGGGCGTGCTCGACGACCTGGAGCGGCTGATCACCGGCAACCGCATCTTCAAGCAGCGCAACGTCGACGTGGGCGTGGTGACCAAGGAGCAGGCGTTCGCCTGGGGCTTCACCGGGGTGATGCTGCGCGGCTCCGGCGTCGCCTGGGACCTGCGCCGCAACCAGCCCTACGAGTGCTACGACGAGATGGAGTTCGACATCCCGCTCGGCGTGCACGGCGACTGCTACGATCGCTATCTCTGCCGGGTCGAGGAGATGCGCCAGTCGGTGCGGATCATGCGCCAATCCATCCAGACGCTGCGCGGGACGCCGGGCCCGGTGCTGGCCGAGGACCACAAGGTGGCGCCGCCCCGCCGGGGTGAGATGAAGACCTCGATGGAGGCGCTGATCCACCACTTCAAGCTGTTCACCGAGGGCTTCCACGTGCCCGCCGGCGAGATCTATGCGGCGGTGGAGGCGCCCAAGGGCGAGTTCGGCGTCTATCTGGTGGCCGACGGCACCAACAAGCCGTACCGCTGCAAGATCCGCGCCTCGAGCTATCCGCACCTGGCGGCGATGGACTGGATGAACCGCGGCCACATGCTGGCCGACGTCTCCGCCATCCTCGGCTCCCTCGACATCGTCTTCGGCGAGATCGACCGATGAGCGTGCGTCGTCTCAGCAAAGATCAGCCGGAGAGCTTCGCCTTCACGCCGGAGAACCTGGAGAAGGCCCGCTGGTGGATCGCCAAGTTCCCGCCGGGCGCGAAATCGGCGGTGATCCCGCTCCTGTGGGTGGTTCAGGAGCAGGAGCGCTGGGTGCCCGAGCCGGCGCTGCGCGTGGTCGCCGAGATGCTGGGCATGCCGGTGATCCGGGTGCTGGAGATCGTCACCTTCTACACCATGTTCCAGCTCGAGCCGGTCGGGACGGTGGCCCACATCGGCCTGTGCGGCACCACGCCGTGCATGCTGCGCGGCGCCAACGATCTCAAGGCGCTGCTGCGCCAGCGGATCGGCCTCAAGGATCATCGCAGCGCCGACGGCCGCTTCTCGTGGGAGGAGGTCGAGTGCATGGGCGCCTGCGCCAACGCGCCCATGGTCGCGATCAACGACCGCTACTTCGAGGACCTGGACGCGGCCTCGCTGGGCGCGCTGCTCGACGCGCTGGAGCGCGGGGAGCATCCCGAGCCGGGGTCGGCGATCGGCCGCCAGGGCGCCGCGCCGGAAGGCGGGCCGCTCACCCTGACCAGCGACGCCCTGTATGACGGCTCGCGCGCCGAACCGATCAAGGCGCTGCCGAACGCGCCGGAGAAGGCGCCGGCGTGACGATCCGCAACGCCGGATTCGTCGCCTGCCTCGTGGGCGTGCTGGTGATGGCCGGCGCGCGTTTCGCCCACGGCGTCCCGCCCGTGTTCGTGAGCGTGGGCGTCGGGATCATCGTTCTCGGCTGGGGGCTGTTCGCGCTCTCGGCCCTTCGCCGGAATCACCCGCCTCGGTGACCGCGCCATAGGTAGATCAGCAATGCCCGGCATTCTCGAAGACAAGGACCGCATCTTCACCAACCTCTATGGCCTCCAGGACTGGCGGCTGGAGGGCGCGAAGGCGCGCGGGGTGTGGAACGGCACGGGCGAGATGCTCGCCCAGACGCCGGAATGGCTGTGCGACCAGATGAAGGCGTCGGGCCTGCGCGGTCGCGGGGGCGCCGGCTTCGGCACCGGCCTCAAGTGGACCTTCATGCCCAAGCAGCAGAGCGAGCGGCCGCACTACCTGGTGGTGAACGCCGACGAGAGCGAGCCCGGCACCTGCAAGGATCGCGAGATCATGCGGTTCGATCCGCACCGGCTGATCGAGGGCTGCCTCGTCGCCAGCTACGCGATCCGCGCCCACGACTGCATCATCTATATCCGCGGCGAGTATGTGCTCGAGCGCGAGCGGCTGGAGGCGGCCCTGGTCGAGGCGACCGAGGCCAACCTGATCGGCGAGAACAGCATCTTCGGCTGGCCCTGCAACATCCGCGTCACCCATGGCGCCGGCGCCTACATCTGCGGCGACGAAATGGGCCTGCTCGAGAGCCTCGAGGGCAAGAAGGGCCAGCCGCGGCTCAAACCCCCGTTCCCGGCCGGCAGCGGCGTCTATGGCTGCCCGACCACGGTGAACAACGTCGAGTCCATCGCCGTCGTGCCCGAGATCCTGCGTCGCGGGGCGGAGTGGTTCGCCGGGTTCGGCCGACCCAAGAACACCGGCACCAAGCTGATGAGCGCGTCCGGCCACGTGAACAAGCCGTGCGTGGTGGAGGAGGCCATGAGCATCCCCATCCGCCAACTCGTCGACGACCACTTCGGCGGCATTCGCGGCGGCTGGGGCAACCTGAAGGCCATCATCCCCGGCGGCTCATCGGTGCGCCTGCTCCCCGCCGAGCAGTGCGACGAGGCGCTGATGGATTTCGACGACCTGATGGCCCGCAAGAGCGGCCTGGGCACCGCGGCCATGATCGTCATGGACAAGGACACCGATGTCGTCGCGGCCATCGCGCGCCTCTCCTACTTCTACAAGCACGAGAGCTGCGGCCAGTGCACGCCCTGCCGCGAAGGCACCGGTTGGATGTGGCGGATCATGGAGCGGATGGTCACCGGCGAGGCCGAGCCGCGCGAGATCGACATGCTGCTCGACGTCGCCAGCCAGGTGGAAGGCCACACCATCTGCGGCCTGGGCGACGCCGCGGCCTGGCCGATCCAGGGGCTGTTCATGCATTTCCGCCCCGAGATCGAGGACCGCATCGCGCGCTATCGGAGCCGCCGGGCGAACGTACCGGGAGCGACGCTGCTCGCCGCGGAGTAGCGCCCAGGGGCAAGGTGGGGGCCATGATCGACGTCAACGGCATCGCCCACGTTCAGCTCAGCGTCACCGACTTCGCCGCGAGCCGCGATTTCTATTTCTTTCTCCTGCACGAGACGTTCGGGATGACGGTGCAGTACGACTTGCCGGGCGTGTTCTATTGCATCGGCGGGCGCACGGGGGTGCTGATCCGGCCGGCCGATCCGGAGCTGTCGAAAGACGGGTTCGACCAGTGGCGGGTCGGCCTGCACCACATCTGTTTTCGGCTGCGATCGGCGGCGGACGTGGAGGCGCTTCACGCGGCGCTGGTCGGGCGGGGCGGGGTGCGTATCCTGCGCGCGCCGGAGACCGGCGGCTGGGCGCCGGGCTACTATTCCATCCTGTTCGAGGACCCGGACGGCATCCGCCTCGAGGCGAACTTCGTGCCGGGACGCGGCAATCTTGATGTCATCGGTGACGGGCCGCCGCTCGATGGAAGCGGGTTCGGCCGGTGAGCGGCGGACGAGCCCTGGTGCTGGGGGCCACCGGCACGGTCGGGCGAGCGGTGGCCCTGGCCCTGCGCGACGATGGCTTCGAGGTGGTCTGCCCGGTGCGTCCACGCGCGGGACCTCGCGGCGCGCAAGGGGCGGACGAGACCACCCGCCAGCTGGCGGGGTGTATGGTGCGCTTCGGCGATCCGCTGGATCCGGCGTGGCTGTCGGGCGAGGGGTTCGGCGACGAGCCGATCGACGTGGTGATCTCCTGCCTCGCATCGCGCACCGGGGCGCCGCGCGACGCCTGGGCGGTCGATCACGTCGCCAACCTCGCGGCCTTGACCGCCGCCAAAGCCGCCGGCGTCCCTCGCTTCATTCTGGTCTCGGCGATCTGCGTCCAGAAGCCCAGGCTGGCCTTCCAGCACGCCAAGCTGGCGTTCGAGGCGGCGCTGATGCAGTCCGGCCTCGAGTGGGTGATCGTGCGTCCGACGGCGCTGTTCAAGTCGCTCAGTGGACAGGTCGACCGAGTCCGTTCGGGCAAGCCGTTCCTGGTGTTCGGCGACGGCGAACTGACGCGCTGCAAGCCGATCAGCGATGGAGATCTCGGCCGGTTCGTGGCGCGCTGCGCGATCGATCCGACTCTTTCCAATCGTGTGCTGCCGATCGGAGGTCCGGGACCCGCCATCACCCCGCGCGAGCAGGGCGAGCGCCTGTTCGAACTCCTCGGCCGTCCGCCGCGGTTCACGCGCGTTCCGGTGGCGATGATGGATGGGATCATCGGCGGGCTCGGGCTGGCCGGACGTCTATCGCGCCGGCTGGCCGACCGCGCGGAGTTCGCCCGTATCGGCCGCTACTACGCCACCGAGTTGATGCTGGTCTGGAACCAGACGATGGGCCGATACGACGAGGCCGCCACCCCGGAGACCGGCTCCGAGCGCCTGTTCGACCACTATGCCAAGCTGCTGACCGGTGAAGCGCGCACCGATCTCGGCGAGCACGCCGCTTTCTGAAGCCTCCGCCGCCCTTGAAGCAGGCAGAGGGAAGGTCTATCGCCCGCCGCGCATGCCGCCCTCATCGCTGACCTCTTTCCCGCGACCCTCGATCGCGCTCGCCGCGTTATAGCTGTCATGCCCAAAGCCAAGGTCAACGGCGTCGAGATCGAGTTCGACCCAGGGATGACGGTGCTGCAGGTCGCGGAGTTGGCCGGGCAGGAGATCCCGCGCTTCTGCTACCACGAGCGGCTGTCGATCGCCGGCAACTGCCGCATGTGCCTGGTGGAGGTGAAGCCCGGGCCGCCCAAGCCGCAGGCCTCGTGCGCCCTGCCGGCGGCCGACGGCCAGGAGATCATCACCAACTCGCCGATGGTCGAGAAGGCCCGCAAGGGGGTGATGGAGTTCCTGCTCATCAACCACCCGCTCGATTGTCCGATCTGCGACCAGGGCGGCGAGTGCGACCTGCAGGACCAGGCCATGGGCTACGGCCGCGTCGGCTCCCGCTACGAGGAGAACAAGCGCGCGGTCGAAGAGAAGTTCATGGGCCCGCTCATCAAGACGGTGATGACGCGCTGCATCCAGTGCACCCGCTGCATCCGCTTCGTCAGCGAGGTGGCGGGGGTCTCGGAGATCGGCATGATCTCGCGCGGCGAGGACGTGGAGATCACCACCTACCTCGACGCCGCGGTGACCAGCGAGCTGTCGGGCAACGTCATCGACCTGTGCCCGGTCGGCGCGCTCACCTCCAAGCCGAGCGCCTTCCACCTGCGGCCGTGGGAGCTCACCAAGACCCCCAGCATCGACGTGATGGACGCGATCGGCTCCAACATCCGCGTGGATGCGCGAGGACCGGCGGTGATGCGGGTGCTCCCGCGCGTGAACGACGAGGTCAATGAGGAGTGGATCTCCGACAAGACGCGCTTCGCCTGCGACGGCCTCTCCCGCCAGCGGCTCGACCGGCCGATGATCCGGCGCGGCGGGCGGCTGCAGCCGGCGAGCTGGGCCGAGGCGTTCGCCGTGATCGCCGACCGGCTGAACGCCGCCGCCCCTGACCGCGTCGGGGTGATCGCCGGCGACCTGCAGGACGCCGAGTTGATGAAGGCGGCGCTGGACCTGTTCCGGTCCATGGGTGTGAACACCCTGGATTGCCGGCAGGACGGCTCGTCGCTCGGCTACGGCCCGCGCGAGAGCTGGCTGTTCAACTCCACCCTGGCGGGGATCGAGCAAGCCGACGCGGTGCTGCTGGTCGGAACCAATCCTCGCATCGAAGCGCCGGTGCTGAACGCGCGCCTGCGCAAGATGTGGTTCCACAACCGCGCCCGGATCGGCCTGATCGGGGAGGGGGCGGACCTTCGCTTCCCGTATGAGCACCTGGGCCACGCCGCCCGCGACATCGCGGCCTTGAAGGATGGCGGCTCGGACTTCGCCAAGGCCTTCGGAGACGGCGGAGCGGCCGGCGGTCATCATCGGCGCCGGCGCCTTGAGCGGAGAGGGCGGGGCGGCGAACCTGCACGCCCTGGCCAAACTGGCGGGCGACTTGAACGTGCTGCGGGAGGGCTGGAACGGCTGGAACGTGCTGCACACCGCCGCGGCGCGCGTCGGCGGGCTGGATCTCGGCTTCGTTCCGGGCGAGGGCGGGCTCTCGGCGACCGCCATGGTCGAGGCCGGCGCGGTGGATGTGTTGTTCCTGCTGGGCGCCGACGAGATCGACGTCTCCCGGACCGACGCCTTCGTCGTCTACCTGGGCACCCACGGCGACCGCGGCGCGCATCGCGCCGACGTGATCCTGCCGGGCGCGGCCTACACCGAGAAGAGCGGCCTCTACGTCAATACCGAAGGCCGGGTGCAGATGGGCGAGCGCGCCGTGTTCCCGAAGGGCGAGGCGAAGGAGGACTGGGCGATCCTGCGCGCGCTCTCCGACCGGCTCGGCCACACCCTTCCGTACGACACCCTGGACCAGTTGCGCGACCGCCTCTTCGCCGAGCATCCGACCTTCGGCCAGATCGGTCTGGCGCCGGGCTCCCTGTCGTCGAGCCTCGATCTGTCCGGCCTGGGCGTGGAGGGCGACCTCTCGGACGAGCCTTTGCGCTCGACGGTCGAGAGCTTCCACCTCAGCAACCCGATCGCGCGGGCGAGCGTGGTGATGGCCGAATGCGCCTCGCTGGCCTCCGGTTATCGCGAGGCGGCGGAGTAGGTCATGGGCGGCGCCAATCCCTGGACCACCCCGGTCGGCTGGACCCTGCTCACCATCGGCCAGATCGTGGCCTTCCTGGTCTGGATCCTGATCTCCCTCGCCTTTTTGCTGCTGGCCGACCGCAAGGTCTGGGCCTCGGTGATGCTGCGCAAGGGCCCCAACGTCGTCGGGCCGTTCGGACTGCTGCAGTCGTTCGCCGACTTCCTGAAGTTCGTCCTCAAGGAAATCGTCATCCCCGACGGGGCCGACAAGACGGTGTTCCTGATCGCGCCCCTGATCAGCTTCATCCTCGCCTTCGGCGCCTGGGCGGTGATCCCCATCGCGCCGGGTTGGGTGGTGGCCAACATCAACGTCGGCGTCCTCTATCTCTTCGCCGTCTCCTCGCTCGGCGTCTACGGCATCATCATGGGCGGATGGGCTTCGAACTCGAAGTATCCGTTCCTCGGCGCGCTGCGCTCGGCGGCGCAGATGGTGAGCTACGAGGTCTCGATCGGCTTCGTCATCCTCACCGTGGTGCTGCTCACCGGCTCGCTGCAGCTCTCCACCATCGTGGCCCACCAGGGCGGCTGGTTCTGGCACTGGAACGTGTTCGGCGGCGGAACCCTGCTGAGCCTGCCGGCCGCGCTGGTCATGATCCCCATGACGTTCGTCTTCTTCGTCTCGGCGCTGGCCGAGACCAACCGGCCGCCATTCGATCTCTCGGAAGCGGAGTTGGAGCTCGTCGCCGGTTATCAGGTTGAATATTCCTCGACGCCGTATCTGCTGTTCATGATCGCCGAGTACGCGAACATCGTGCTGATGTGCGGCATGCTCGCCGTGCTGTTCTTCGGCGGCTGGCAGCCCGGCTTCCCCATCGGCTTCCTGCACGCGTGGCCCCCGACGCTGGTGAGCTTCTTTGGGTTCTTCGTCTTTTTCGTGAAGCTGCTGTTCTTCTTCTTCCTCTTCGCGATGGTGAAGGCCTTGGTGCCGCGCTACCGCTACGACCAGCTCATGCGCCTGGGGTGGAAGGTGTTCCTGCCGACGTCCATCGCCGCCGTGGTGCTGATCGCCGCCTGGCGGTTCTACGGGCCGGCGGCGTGAGGATGGCGCTGATGCTCGCAACCACGCTGGCCCTGACCGGCTGCGCCGACCTCGCCACCACCTCCTATGAACTGGGCAGCGGGGACGCGAACTACGACGCGCTCAACCGCGCGACCAAGGACTGTGAGACCGCGGGGGGCCATGTGACGTTGAAGAGCGGCTACGACACGCGCCAGCTCGACAACTACGTCTGCGTCGGCGCCAAGAGGTAAGCCCATGTCCTTTTTCGACCGGATCGGCCAGGCGGCGCGCGGCGCGGCGCTGATGGACTTCGTCGGCGCCTTTGCGACCGGCCTGCGCTACATGGGCAAGCCCAAGGCCACGGTGCTCTATCCCAACGAGCGAAACCCGCAGTCGCCGCGCTTCCGGGGCGAGCACGCCCTGCGCCGCTATCCGTCCGGCGAGGAGCGCTGCATCGCCTGCAAGCTGTGCGAGGCGATCTGCCCGGCCCAGGCGATCACCATCGAGGCGGAGCCCCGCGCCGACGGCTCGCGCCGAACCACGCGCTACGACATCGACATGGTGAAATGCATCTATTGCGGCCTGTGCCAGGAGGCCTGCCCGGTGGACGCCATTGTCGAGGGTCCGAACCTGGAGTTCTCGGTCGAGACCCGCGAGGAGCTCTACTACGACAAGGACCGGCTGCTCGCGAACGGCGATCGTTGGGAGCAGCTGATCGCCTACAACCTGGAACGCGACGCGCCCTATCGCTAGGCGTTTCGATCCCCTAAAGACCCGCCCGTCCCCCACTTCGGAGCTCTGAACGACCCGCCCATGGTGCTGCAGGCCATCGCCTTCTACCTGCTCGCGGCGACCACCCTGGGCGCGGGGCTGGCCGTGATCTCGGCGCGCAATCCCGTGCACTCGGTGCTGTTCCTGATCCTCGCCTTCTTCTCCGCCGCTGGCCTGTTCGTGCTGCTCGGGGCGGAGTTCCTGGCGATGCTGCTGGTGGTGGTCTACGTCGGCGCGATCGCCGTGCTGTTCCTGTTCGTGGTGATGATGCTGGACGTGGACTTCACCGCGCTTCGGCAAGGATTCGCGCGCTATCTGCCCATCGGCGCCCTGGTCGCGGGCCTGCTCACGGTGGAGATGGTGATCGTGGCCGGGAGCATCGCGTCCAGCGGGGCGGCGGCCGCCTCCACGGGCCCGATCTCCGGCGCCGGGAACTTCAGCAACACCGCCCAGATCGGCCGGGTGCTCTACACGGACTACGTCTACCTGTTCCAGGCCGCCGGCATGGTGCTGTTGGTGGCCATGATCGGCGCCATCGTGCTGACCCTGAAGCATCGGAGCGGGATCAAGCGCCAGGTGATCTCCGACCAGACCGGCCGCACCCCTCGCACCGGCCTGCGCATGGTGGAGATCAAGCCCGGGGAGCGCCTCGAGCCGGCCGAGGAGGTCAAGGATGCAGCCTAGCCTTCTCCACTATCTCACCGTCGCGGCGATCCTGTTCACCATCGGCGTGTTCGGCATCTTCGTGAACCGCAAGAACGTGATCGTCATCCTGATGTCGATCGAGCTGATCCTGCTGGCCGTGAACATCAATCTGGTCGCCTTCTCGGTGTTCCTGCATCAGGTCACCGGCCAGATCTTCGCCCTGTTCGTGCTCACCGTCGCCGCCGCCGAGGCGGCGGTCGGCCTCGCCATCCTGGTCACCTTCTTCCGCTGGCGCGGCGACATCGCGGTGGACGACGCCGCGGTGATGAAGGGCTGATTTGGCGTTGTTTTCTCAGGCTGAAGCTCGTCAAGGCCGGACCGCCGGCGCCTCGCCGGCCAATCTGGCGCGGACCTTGGTCTTTGACTCGATAGAGGCCGGCGAGGGCGCCGGCGGTCCGGCCCAAGCTGGACGCCCATGATGCCGTCCCTCATCGTCAGCATCATCGTCTTCGCGCCGCTGCTCGGCGCGCTCATCGCCGGGGGCATGGGCAAGCGGCTGGGCGACCGCCCGCCGATGCTGGTGACCACCGGCCTGCTGTTCCTCGCCTGCGCCCTGTCGTGGCTGACCTTCTATCAGGTGATGTACGGCGCCTGGCCCGGCCACTTCACCGTGACGCTGGCGCCCTTCATCGAGGTCGGGGATTTCCGCTCCGCCTGGTCGGTGCGGATCGACAGCCTCTCGGCGGTGATGCTGGTGGTGGTGACCACCGTCTCGGCGCTCGTCCACCTCTACAGCTTCGGCTACATGGAGGACGACCCGCACAAGCCGCGCTTCTTCGCCTATCTGTCGTTCTTCACCTTCGCCATGCTGGCGCTGGTGACGGCGGCCGACTTCATGCAGCTGTTCTTCGGCTGGGAAGGGGTGGGGCTCGCCAGCTATCTGCTGATCGGCTTCTGGTACGAGAAGCCCACCGCCAACGCCGCGGCGATCAAGGCCTTCGTGGTCAACCGGGTCGGCGACGTCGGCTTCGCGCTCGGCATCATGACCGTGTTCTGGTCGTTCCACACCATCCGCTTCGCCGAGATCTTCCCCCAGGTTCCGGCCCACCTGAACCAGGTCTGGACCTTCGCCGGCGGCTCCTACCGCCTGCTCGACCTCGCCTGCGTGCTGCTGTTCATCGGGGCCATGGGCAAGAGCGCCCAGTTCCTGCTCCACACCTGGCTGCCGGACGCGATGGAAGGACCGACGCCGGTTTCGGCCCTGATCCACGCCGCGACCATGGTCACCGCCGGCGTCTACATGGTCTGCCTGCTCTCGCCGATGTTCGAGTACGCGCCGCTGGCCAAGAGCGTGGTGACGGTGATCGGCGCGATCACCTGCCTGTTCGCCGCGACGATCGGCCTGGCCCAGAACGACATCAAGCGGGTGATCGCCTATTCGACCTGTTCGCAGCTCGGCTACATGTTCTTCGCCGCGGGCGTCGGCGCCTACCAGGGCGCCATGTTCCACCTGTTCACCCACGCCTTCTTCAAGGCCCTGCTGTTCCTGGGCGCGGGCTCGGTGATCATCGGCATGCACCACGAGCAGGACATGCGGAAGATGGGCGGCCTGTGGCGCTACATGCCGGTGACCTACGCGGTGATGCTGATCGGGACCCTGGCCATCACCGGAGTCGGCATCCCCGGGCTCGATCTCGGCTTCGCCGGCTTCTACTCCAAGGACGCGATCATCAACTCGGCCTTCGTCATGGGCCGCACCAACGGCATCTCCGAGTTCGCGTTCGTCTGCGGACTGCTGGCCGTGGGTCTCACCTCCTTCTATTCGTGGCGTCTGGTGTTCATGACCTTCCACGGCACGGCCAAGTGGAAGCATCCCGAACAGACCCACATGGTCGACGACCACGCGGCGCACCCGGCGCAGATCGAGACTCATGGGGAGCCGGACGTCGGCCACCATGACGACCACGGTCACGGGCATGGCGGCGATCCGCACGAGAGCCCGCCGGTGGTGCTGGCGCCGCTGCTGGTGCTCGCGCTGGGCGCCGCGGCGGCGGGCGGGGTGTTCGCCGCCCTGTTCATCGGCGCGGACATGGCCTCGTTCTGGCGCGGCGCGATCTTCACCCTGCACGGCTCGGTGTTGAACCGGCTGGAAAGCCTGCCGGCGTGGGTCGAGTGGGCGCCGCTGACCCTCACCGCCATCGGTCTGATCACCGCCTGGTACGTCTACATCCGACACGAGGGGATGGGCGCGCGGCTGGCGGCGGGCCGCGGGCCGGTGTGGCTGTTCCTCTACAACAAGTGGTATTTCGACGAGATCTACGACTTCGTCTTCGTGCGGCCGGCGCGCTGGCTCGGCGACCTTCTGTGGAAGGGCGGGGACAAGGCGATCATCGACGGGCTCGGGCCTGACGGGGTCTCGGCGGTATCTTACGCGGTGGGACGGGGCGCCGGCCGGGTGCAGACCGGCTACGTCTACCACTACGCCTTTGTCATGCTGCTCGGCGTGGCGGGCCTGCTTTCCTATGCGCTGTGGGCGTTCGGCTCATGAGCGGCCTTCTCTCGATCACCACCTACGCCCCGCTGATCGGGGCGGCGGCGATCCTGCTGCTGCGGGTGTTCGCGCGCCGCGACGACGCGGCCGCCGCCGGGCGCGGCGCGCTGGATCGCGCTGGCCACGACCCTGGCCACGTTGGCGCTCTCGATCCTGGTGGTGGCCGGCTTCCATCCGCATCAGGGCGGCTTCCAGTACCAGGAGGACGCCAAGTGGTTCGCCGGGCTGCACTACGCCATGGGCGTGGACGGCATCTCGGTGCTGTTCGTGCTGCTCACCGCGTTCTTGATGCCGCTGTGCATCGTGGCCAGCTGGAAATCGATCACCGAGCGGGTGGTCGAGTACATGATCGCGTTCCTGATCCTCGAGACCCTGGTCATCGGCGTGTTCTGCGCCCTCGATCTGCTCGTGTTCTACCTGTTCTTCGAAGGGCAGCTGATTCCGATGTTCCTGATCATCGGCATCTGGGGCGGCAAGAACCGGGTCTACGCCGCCTATAAGTTCTTCCTCTACACCCTGCTCGGCTCGGTGCTGATGCTGGCGGCGATCCTCTACATGATCGGCTCGGCGCATACCTCGTCCATCCCGGCGCTGATGCACTACCACTTCCCGGCGGGGGTGCAGACCTGGCTGTGGCTGGCGTTCTTCGCCTCGTTCGCGGTGAAGATGCCGATGTGGCCGGTGCATACCTGGCTGCCCGACGCCCACGTCGAGGCCCCGACGGCGGGTTCGGTGATCCTGGCCGGCATCCTGCTGAAGATGGGCGGCTATGGCTTCATGCGCTTCAGCCTGCCCATGTTCCCGGACGCGAGCTGGAAGTTCCAGCCGCTGATCTTCGCCCTGTCGGTGATCGCCATCGTCTACACCTCGCTGGTCGCCTGGCGTCAGACCGACATGAAGAAGCTGATCGCCTATTCCTCGGTGGCGCACATGGGCTTCGTCACCATGGGCATCTTCTCCGGCACGGTGCAGGGCGAGCAGGGCGCGCTGTTCCAGATGCTGAGCCACGGGGTGATCAGCGGCGCGCTCTTCCTCTGCGTCGGCGTGGTCTACGACCGCATGCACACCCGCGAGATCGCCTTCTATGGCGGCGTGGTGAACAAGATGCCGTTCTATGCCGTGGTGTTCATGCTGTTCACCATGGGCAACATCGGCCTGCCGGGCACCAGCGGCTTTGTGGGCGAGATCCTGACCCTGACCGGAACCTATGGCGCGGCGACTTGGCCGGCGATCATCGGGGCGACCGGCATGATCCTCTCGGCGGTCTATGCGCTGGCGCTTTATCGCCGCATCGCCTTCGGCCGGATCACCAATCCCGAACTCAATGTGCTCACCGATATGGGCGGCCGCGAGACCGGGATGTTCCTGCCGCTGATCGCCGCGACCCTGATCCTGGGCCTGCATCCCGGCGTGATCTTCCATGTGACCGACGGCGCGGCGAGCGCCTTGGCGTCGAGCTTCCAGGCGGCGATCCACCGATGACATCGCCCGCCCTGATCGCCCTGCCGGAGCTCTGGCTGGTCTGCGCCTCCCTGGCGCTGCTGGTTTGGGGCGCGTGGCTGAAGACGCCGAACGTGCTGTTCCAGAGCGCTTCGGTCGCTGGCGCTGGTCGTCGCCGCGGTCCTCGCCGGCTTGGCTCCCCTGGGCCAGGCGTTCGGCGGATCGCTGGTCGAGGATCAGTTCTCGGTCTTCGCCAAGGTGGTGATCTACCTTTCCAGCGCGGTGGCGATCCCGCTGGGCGAGAGCTGGTTCCGGCGGCGGGGGATCGACCGCTTCGAGTTTCCGATCCTGATCATCATCGCCGCGCTCGGCATGGGGGTGATGGTTTCCGCCCGCGACCTGATCGGTCTCTTCGTCGGCATCGAGCTGCACTCCCTGGCGCTCTACATTCTCGCGGCCTTCCAGAACAACCTGCCGGACGGCAGCCTGGCGGCGGACGATCAGGGGAAGTCGTCGGAGGCGGGGCTCAAGTACTTCGTCCTCGGCGCGCTGAGCTCGGGCATCCTGCTTTATGGCGCCTCGCTGGTGTACGGCTTCGCCGGGTCGACGAAGTTCGCCGACATCGCCGTCGCCATGAGCCATGGCACGGGGCATGGCGGGGCGCTGTTCGGTCTCGTCTTCCTGATCTGCGGGATCGGCTTCAAGGTCTCGGCCGCGCCGTTCCACATGTGGACGCCGGACGTCTACGAGGGCGCGCCGACGCCGGTCGTCGGCTTCTTCGCCGGCGCGCCGAAGCTCGCGGCCATGGTGCTGCTGGCCAGGCTGCTGCTGGAGGCGTTCGGCGGGGCGACCGCCGAGTGGCGCCAGGTGCTGATCGCCATGGCCCTGATCAGCGTGGGCGTCGGCGCCTTCGCGGGCCTTGCCCAGAACGACCTCAAGCGGCTGTGGGCCTACAGCTCCATCGCCAACATCGGCTACGCCCTGGCGGGGCTCGCCGCGGGCGGAACGATCGGGGTGCAGTCGATGCTGGTGTTCATGACGCTCTATGTCGTCGACATCACCGGCTTCTTCGCCTGCCTGGCGGCGCTGAGCCGCGACGGCCGCGCGATGCAGAGTTTCGATGACCTGGCCGGCCTCGCGCGGGAGCGGCCGGGCATGGCGACGGCGATCACCTTCTTCTCGCTTTCCGGGCTCGGCCTGCCGCCGTTCAGCGGGCTGTGGAGCAAGTACTATGTGTTCAAGGCGGCGCTGGCCTCCGGCATCGGCTGGGTCGCGGTCGTGGCGCTGATCGGCAGCGTGGTCGCGGCGTTCTACTACCTGAAGCTCATCCGCCGGATGTGGTTCGACCCGGCCTCGGGCCCGACCGATCCGTTGCCGCGCGGCGCCAGCGCGGTCGCCTATGCGGCGGCCCTGTTCGCCTTCCCCGGCGTGCTCGTCGCCCTCATCGCCATCGATCCGCTGGCGCTCAGCGCCGCCCAGGCCATCGTCTCTTGAGCGCGCTGACGCGGCGGGGCTTCGGCGGGATCGCCGCCCTGGCGAGCGCCGCCGCGGCCTCCGCCGCGCGCGCCGAGTCGCCGGAAGCCGACCGCTTTCGCGCGCTCTACACCGAAGAGTGGGACTGGCGCATGGCGCAGTTCCCCGACGACGAGGACCCCAAGCGCCCGATCGCGCCCTATCTGCCCGCCGCCAGCCAAGCGGCGCAGGATGCGCGTCTGGCCAAATGGCGCGCAACGCAGAGCGCGCTGGCCGCCATCGACCCCGGCCGCCTGAGCGCCGACGAGCAGGTCGACTACGCCGTCTACAAGGGCCAGATCGACGCCCTGGAGGCGAGCCAGGCGTTCCGCGATTACGAGCAGCCGTTCAACTCCGACAGCTCGTTCTGGGGCGATCTCACCGGCCTCTGCTACCGCGCGTTCCGCACCGAGGCCGACTACCGCGCCTACATCGCTCAGCTCCGCCAGCAGCCGCGCTACTTCGCCGAGAATGTCGAGCAGATGCGCAAGGGCCTGGCGCGCGGCTTCACCCCGCCGCGGGTGACGCTCACCGGCCGCGACGGCTCGGCGACGTCGGTGGCTCAGCCGCCAAGTCGCCCCGCGACACCATCTTCTGGAAGCCGTTCGCCGACATGCCGGCGACGATCCCGCCCGCGATCGCCGCCGAGCTCAAGCGGGACGGGGAGGGCGCGATCCAAGAGGCGGTGATCCCCGCCCACGCCAGTCTCGCCACGTTCCTGCGCGAGACCTACATCCCCAACGCGCGCACGACCCTGGCGGCCGAGGCCCTGCCGGACGGCAAGGCTTACTACCGCTCCAAGATCCGAGAATTCACCACCCTCGACCTCACGCCGGACGAGATCCACCAGCTCGGCCTGTCGGAAGTCGCGGCGATCCGTACACGGATGAACGGAGTGATGACGGAGGTCGGCTTCACGGGCGGCATGCCGGCGTTCCTGACCTCGCTCCGCGCCGACCCGAGGTTCTACGCCGACCACGCCCCAGGGGCTGCTCGATCGCGCGGCGTGGATCTGCAAGCGGTTCGACGGCAAGGCCAAGGACTGGTTCGGCCGCCTGCCGCGCGCCCGCTTCACCATTCGTCCGGTGCCGGAGGATCAGGCGCCGTTCTACACCGCCGGACGCGGCGGACGCGGCGTCTACCTGCTCAACACCTACGACCTGCCGTCGCGCCCGCTGTACGCGCTGACGGCGCTCACCCTGCACGAGTCCGCGCCGGGCCACGCCTTCCAGATCCCGCTGGCCGAGGAGACCGAAGGCCAGCCGGAGTTCCGCCGCAAGGGCTACATCAGCGCCTATGGCGAGGGCTGGGCGCTCTACTGCGAGCGGCTGGGCGAGGAGATGGGGATGTACGACACCCCCTACGACCGCTTCGGCATGCTCAGCTACCAGATGTGGCGCGCCTGCCGGCTGGTGGTCGACACCGGCGTCCACGCCCAGGGCTGGAGCCGCGACCAGGCGCTCGCCTATCTGCGCGACAACACCGCGCTTGCCCGAGCGCGAGATCGGCACCGAGGTCGATCGCTACATCTCCTGGCCCGGCCAGGCGCTCAGCTACTACCTCGGCGAGCGCGCGATCATCGCCGCCCGGGCGAAGGCCGAGGCGGCGCTGGGCCCCCGCTTCGACATCCGCGCCTTCCACGACACCGTGCTGCAGCTCGGCTCGGTGCCCCTGCCGGTGGTGAGCGCGCGGGCGGACCGCTTCATCGCGGAGGGTGGAAAGGGGCCTTACCCCGTCGGGGTCTGACACGGCGCGACGTCGTGTCTCGAGCTGGTGCCGCCGGACAGGATCGAACTGTCGACCTCAGCCTTACCAAGGATGCGCTCTACCACTGAGCTACGGCGGCCACGCCCCTTCGGGACGGAGCGGGGCTTCTAGCGAAAGGGCGCGCGGGAGGGAAGGGGAAAGGCTTGCGATACGCGTGCGGCGCCTTAGCCTTGGAGCCCACATGAACGAAGCCAAGGATCCTCAGCCAGCGCCCAAGCCGCCGGCGCCCGCACAGGACGAGCGGGAGGCGCGGCTTGCGGCGGCGCTGCGGGCGAATCTGCGACGGCGCAAGGCCCCGCCGAGCGGTCGCGACCCGAGCTGATTCCGCTCTGGATGGGGCGCCTCTTTTGCGCCGTCTCCCGCGCGCGTAAGGAGCCTTGAAGGTCGAGCTTCGGACGGGCGAAGCGACTCCAAAGGACGGATCGTCACAGGCATGGATCGGATCGCCATCGAAGGCGGCGCGCGGCTGCACGGGGAGATCCGGATCGGCGGCGCCAAGAACTCCGCCTTGAAGCTGATGACGGCGAGCCTTCTCACCGACGAGCCGCTCGTCCTCACCAACATGCCGCGCCTGGCCGATACGCGGCTGCTCGGCCGCCTGCTCACCCGGCTCGGGACCGAGGTGGTCGAGCACGAGGCGAACGGCGCGGGTCCGGCCACCACGCTGACGACCCGCGAGATCGTGTCGGCCTTCGCCCCCTACGATCTGGTCCGCCAGATGCGGGCGTCCTTCAATGTGTTGGGGCCGCTACTGGCCCGCACCGGGCACGCGAAGGTCTCGCTGCCCGGCGGTTGCGCCATCGGCGCGCGCCCGGTGGATCTGCACCTGATGGCCCTGGAGACCCTCGGCGCGCGGATCGACCTGCACGAGGGCTATGTCTACGCCCAGGCGCCACGCGGCCTGTGGGGCGCGACCATCGAGTTTCCCATGTCGAGCGTCGGGGCGACCGAGCACGCCCTGCTCGCGGCGGTTTTGGCGCGCGGGGAGACCGTGCTGGTGAACGCGGCGCGAGAGCCGGAGATCGTCGATCTCGCCGATTGCCTGAACCTGATGGGGGCCAAGGTCACGGGCGCGGGCTCGCCCGTGATTCGCATCCTGGGGGTGGAGCGCCTCTCGGGCGCGACTTTCGCCGTGACGCCGGACCGCATCGAGACCGGCACCTACGCCCTGGCCGCCGCCATGGCGGGCGGCGAGGTGCGGCTCACCCACACCCGCGCGGATTTCGTGGAGGCGCTGCTGTCGAAGATGGAGGAGGCGGGGGTGGACGTCGAGCGCCGCAACGACGGCATCACCATCCGGCGCAACGGCGCGCGCCTCAAGGCGGTGGACATCGACACCGATCCCTATCCGGGGTTCGCCACCGACCTGCAGGCGCAATTCATGGCTCTGATGACCTTGGCCGAGGGTGAAAGCGTTGTGCGGGAGACGATCTTCGAGAACCGCTTCATGCACGTGCCCGAACTGAGCCGCCTCGGCGCCGACATCACCGTATCGGGCGGCGAGGCGCGCGTGCGCGGCGTGGAGGTCCTGGAGGGCGCCCAGGTGATGGCGACCGACCTTCGCGCCTCGGTGGGCCTGGTGATCGCCGCGCTGGCCGCTCGGGGAGAGACGGTGGTCAATCGCGTCTACCACCTGGATCGCGGCTTCGAACGGCTCGAGGAGAAGCTCTCGGCCTGTGGGGCCCGGGTCCGACGGATCAAGGGCGACGACCATGACGACGAGTGACGGCGCCTCGCCTGCGGCGCGGCTTCGGCTCCTCGCCGAGGACGAGGACGATCTGTCGGTGATCTCCGCGGCGTTGCAGGACGCGGTGACCCGCATCGGCGACATCCGCTGGGAGCGGCAGGAACGCCGCCTGACCCTGACCGTGAACCGCGTCCGCTACGAGTGCGAGGCGGGGGAGCGGGAGCGAGTCCGCGCGGGCGTGCAGATCGGCTCCGTCACCGCGGTCAAGGCCCGCAACCTGCGCCAGGGCGCGCCGGAAGCCCTGGTCCAACTCCTCGCCGTCAGCTTCGAACCGGCGGAGCCGCCCGGCGGCGTCGTGACCTTCGCGTTCGCCGACGGCGCTGACCTCGCGGCGGAGGTGGAGTGCGTCGACGCCGCCCTGGCCGACATCTCCGAACCTTGGCTCGTCGATCGGCGCCCCGCCCATGACGCTTGACGCGGCCGGGTCCCGCGCGCTCGCCCCGAAGCGCGAATTGCGGCATAGCGAAGCCGTGAGTTTGATCCTTCGCCGCTGGCTTGTCGTCTCCGCCCTGGTTTCAGCGGGCGCCCTGGCCGTCGCCCACGGCTTCCAGAGCTTCGGCCACCTGTCGCCCTGCGAGCTGTGCCTGAAGGCGCGCGAGGTGTGGTGGGTCGCCCTGGCGATCGCGATCGTCGGTTTGGTGCTGAACGCGGCGCGGCCTGGCGTTCAACGCGCCGTGATCGCGGTGCTGACGGTGGTGTTCATCGGCGGCACGGCGCTTTCGATCTACCACGCCGGTGCGGAGTGGAAGTTCTGGCCGGGCCCCGCCAGTTGCAGCGGCGGCGGTGGCGCGGTGAGCGTGGGCGACATCGGCAAGATGCTGAAGGGCGGCTCCGCCGCGCCGTCCTGCGAGAAGCCAGCCTGGGTGTTCCTGGGCCTCTCCATGGCCGGCTGGGACGCGGTGCTGTTCGCGGCCATGGCGCTGGGCAGCGTCGTCTCCCTGCGAAGGACGCCGACATGACCGACACTCAAACGCCTCCCAGACCGGGGCCAGGCGCCGCTTCGGCCCGCCTCGCCGAAATCCTGCGGGTGGATCACGCCGGAGAACTGGGCGCGGTGCACATCTACCGCGGACAGCGAGCGGTGTTGCGGGGCTCGCCGCGTCAGGGCCGCCTGGCCGCCGATCTCGCCGACCAGGAAGCGTCCGAGGCCCGGCACCTCGCCCGGTTCGAGGCCTTGCTCGCCGACCGCCGGGTGCGTCCGACCTTGCTGGCGCCCCTGTGGCGGGCGGCGGGCCTGACGCTCGGCGTCGGCACCGCCCTGATGGGCGAGAAGGCGGTCCACGCCTGTACCGAGGCGGTGGAGAGTGTGATCGAGGAGCACTACGCCGGGCAGGTCGCGGAGCTCGAGGCGCGCGACCCGTCGCTGGCGGCCGAACTCTCCGCCTTTCGCGAGGACGAGCTGGCCCATCGCGACGAGGCGATCGCCGGCGGCGCGCGCGAGGCGGTCGGCTATGGCGCGCTCTCCGCGGTGATCCGCGCCGGCTGCCGCGCCGCGATCCGGCTCTCGGAGCGGCTCTAGACTTGGACGTCGAAGCGCTGCGCCGGCAAGCCGAAACGCCGGAACAGGCGACGGCGGACGACCTGCCCGGCGTCGCCGACGACCTTTCCGCCGCCTTTTCAGATGACGTGATGTTCGACTGGTTCCTGCGCCAGGATGACCAACGCGACGAGGCGCGCGACCGCATGTTCCGGCTGCTGATCACGCGTGAAGCTTATCCGGCCGGACGGATCGACCGGCCGCGAGACGGCGGGGCGGCGGCGGTGTGGATGCCCTTCTCGGCGCTGGGACCGATGGGGCTGGCCAGCGAATTGCGCGCGCTGCCGACCCTGCTCTTCGCCACCGGTCTGAAGCGCTTTGGGCGGCTGTACGATCTGCGCAAGGACATGGACGCCCACCATCCCGATGGATCGGCCCCACGCCTATCTCTGGTTCCTCGGCGTCCGTCCGGAGGCGCAGGGTCGGGGGCTCGGCTCGCGGTTGCTGTCGGTGGGCACGCGACGTCTGGATGCCGCGGGCGAGCCGGCCTATCTCGAAACCCAGACCGAGCGGAACCTCGGTCTCTATCGTCGGCACGGTTTCGAGGTGATCAGCGAGCACAAGGCCCGGCCCGACGCCCCGATCTTGTGGAGCATGTGGCGGGAACCTCAAGGAGCGTGATACGCTTAAGCTTACCGAGACGACGGGACGCTGTTCTCACACCTGGATTCACATGACGCTTCGCAAGACTGCCCGCAATCTGCTTCTGGCCGGCCTCATGGCCGCGCCTCTCGCGGTTCCGATGACCGCCTCGGCCCAATATCGCTACGATCGTGACGGCCGCGCCTATTCCTACGACCGGGACGGGCGCCGCCATTATCATCACTACCGCACCTGTGGCGCGGACCGCCGCCGCCGGGCCAACAACGGCACGGCGATCGGCGCGGTGACCGGCGGGGTGCTCGGCAGCGCGCTGGGCGGCGGCAAGTTCGGCAACGTCCTGCTCGGCGCCGGGGCCGGCGCTGTCGCCGGACACGAGGTTGGCAAGAGCACCGCCCACTGCTGATCGGAGTTCGTCAGGGCGCGGGTGACGAACCCGCCCGCGCCGTTCGCGCCTTCAGCGCCAGATAGATCGGGAGCGGGGTGAAGGCCACCAGCGCGCTGAGCGCCCCCAGTTTGAAGTCGTCCGTCACCACCACGACGATGAGCGCGCCCTGGATCAGGGTCGCGCCGATGGCGATCCAAGGAAACAGCGGCATTCGATAGGGGCGGGGAAGGTCCGGCTCCTTGATGCGAAGAGCGATCGAGGAGAGGCAGATCATGAACACGCTGCCGATGCTCCAAGGCGCGTAGATCCGCACGATCAATTCGTAGCTGCCCGTCGCGGCCAGCACGAGCGAGCCCAACATCATCAGGATCACGCTCACGAACGGCGCCCCCGAGCGCGAGACCGCGCCCAGCAGCGGGGGCAGAAGACCGTCCCGCGCCATGCGCCAGGTGATCCTTGGCGCGGCCATGAACTGCAGGTTGATGATCGCCGCGGTGGAGAAGAGGCCGAGGGCGGTGATCGTCGTGTCGGCCGTCGATCCGAGCACGGCGCGCGCCGCGTCTCCCGCCGCCAACTCCGAGCCGGCGATCGACGCTGGAGGCAGCACGTGGAGGATGGCGGCGTTCACCAGGAAGTAGATCACGGTCACCAGCCCGATGCCGGTGAAGGTCGCTCGGGCGATCGAGGCCTCCGGCCGTTCCACCTCCTCGGAGAAGTAGATCACCGCGTCCCACCCGCCGTAGGTCTGATAGATCACGCGGACGGCCATGATCAGGGCCGCGACGCCCGCGGCCGGCGCCAGCGAGGTCGAGCTTGGGGGCGGAGTGTGGCCGTGGCTGGGGAACGCGAACAGGACGATGACCAGGACCACGAAAGCGGCCCCCTTGATCGCGCTCGCGAGGCTCTGCGAGGCGCCGCTCAGCCTGGTGCCGACGAGGTTCAGAGCGCCGAAGGCGAGCAGGACGGCGCAGGCGATCACGCTCTTTGAAACGCCCTCCGCCAAGCCCAGGCGGTGGACATATTCGGCGAAGACCACGGCGATGAAGGCGTTGGAGCCCACGTACTGGAGCCAGGTGAGCCAGCCCGTGATCAGGCCCGTTCCCGGACCGAAGGCGCGCGCGGCGATGGGGTAGCTGCCGCCCGCCTTGGGCACCGACGCCCCCGCCTCCACCAGCGGCATGGCCGACAGAGCCGCGAGGGCGCCGCCGCCGACCCAGAGGAGGAGAATGGCGAGATCCGAGTGGCTCGCCTTGGCGACCACGCCTGGAGCGCGCAGGATGCCCGAGCCGATGACGCCGCCGACCACGACGGCGAGGCTGAAGACGATGCCCAGGACGCGGGTGAGAGGACGATGCTCCGCGACCTCGAGTGGATTGTGACTGTTCAATCCGCACTCGTCAGGTGAAGGTCGGGCTGATGATCGACCATACCGGCATCGGCGTGCTCGACGTGGCGCGGTCCGCCGCCTTTTACGACGCGGCCCTGGCGGCGCTCGGGCTGCGGCGCGTCATGCAGCTTCCGGCAGGCGAGGGCTTGGACGGTATCGGTTACGGCGTCGACTTTCCGGTGTTTTGGATTGATCGGTTCCATCCGCCGGCCCAGCGCTACCACACCGCCTTCCGCGCCGCGAGCCGATCGGCGGTCGATGAATTCTATAAGGCGGCGCTGGCTTTCGGCGGGGTCGACAACGGCGCGCCCGGGCTTCGTCCCGAGGCTCAGGGCTATCCGGCGGGCTACTACGCCGCCTTCGTGCTCGATCCGGACGGCAACAACATCGAGGCGGTGCGCCGAGAAGCCTGAGCCCCTCGGCGCCCTGTTCGCGCCTTGGCTATTCGGCGTCCTCGGGGCCGCCGACCAGGAGCTCCTCGGCGATCTTGCCCGAATTGCCGCGGACCTGGGCCTCGATCTGATTGGCGATATCCGGATTGGCCTTCAGGAACTCGCGGACGTTGTCGCGGCCCTGGCCGATGCGCTGGCTGTTCCAGGAGAACCAGGAGCCGGACTTGTCGATCACGCCGGCCTTGACGCCCAGGTCGATGATCTCGCCGAGCTTGGAGATGCCCTGGCCGTACATGATGTCGAACTCGACCTCGCGGAACGGCGGGGCGACCTTGTTCTTCACCACCTTCACCCGGACGTTGTTGCCGATGATCTCGTCGCGCACCTTGACCGAGCCGGTGCGGCGGATGTCGAGGCGCACCGAGGCGTAGAACTTCAGCGCGTTGCCGCCGGTGGTGGTCTCCGGCGAGCCGTACATCACCCCGATCTTCATGCGGATCTGGTTGATGAAGATGACCAGGGTGTGGGTCTTGGAGATGGAGGCGGTGAGCTTGCGCAGGGCCTGGCTCATCAGCCGCGCCTGCAGGCCGGGCAGGCTGTCGCCCATCTCGCCCTCGATCTCGGCGCGCGGGGTGAGGGCGGCCACAGAGTTGATCACCACGATGTCCACCGCGCCGGAGCGCACCAGGGTGTCGGTGATCTCCAGCGCCTGCTCGCCGGTGTCCGGCTGGGCGACGAGAAGATCGTCGAGGTTCACGCCCAGCTTGTGGGCGTAGCCGGGATCGAGAGCGTGCTCGGCGTCGACGAAGGCGGCGACGCCGCCGGCCTTCTGCACTTCGGCCACCACGTGGAGGGCGAGCGTCGTCTTGCCGGAGCTTTCCGGACCGTAGATCTCGACCACGCGACCCTTCGGCAACCCGCCGATGCCGAGGGCGAGGTCCAGCCCCAGCGAACCGGTCGAGATGCTCTCGATCTCCACCGTCTTGCCGTTGTCGCCCAGCCGCATGACCGAGCCCTTGCCGAAGGCCCGGTCGATCTGGGTGAGCGCCGCCTCCAGCGCCTTCTGCTTGTCGCCCTCTTCCTTGCCCACAAGCCTCAACGCCATGTTGCTCATTTCCCGATCCCTTGTCCCACGATTCGCGGAGGCCGCCTCGACGGCTAGATGTACGCGGTTTGTTCCGCTCTGCAACTCTTTTCTCAAGTCAGGTCCGCGACCAAGCGCCCGTGCGACTCAGGCCTCTCCTGGTGTTGACGGGAACTTGACCGTCCGGGAGCCGCTTAGGCCAGTGTCCCTCTGAGACCAGGAGTTCTCCATGTCCGATACGCCGAAATCCGACGCCCCTCACGGCGGCGATCTGCAGGGCGAAGGCAACTACGACGCCGCCCGCAAATACGACGCGGAGCAGGCCGAGTTCGCCAAGAGCGGCAAGGTGGAGCAGGGCGCGCGGGAGGCCGAGGAGGCGCTCGACGGGCCCGAGGGTGAGGAGCTCGAACGCGCTCGCGTCTCGACCGGCAAGGGCGAAACCAAGACCAGCGACTAAGGCGGCCGCCCGCGGTCGCGTACGGGGCTGATTTCCACGAGGCTCATCGAACCATGAGCTTACCCGTCCTCATCGTCGGCGCCGGTCCGACCGGACTAAATCTCGCCCTCCGCCTCAAGCGGCACGGCGTGGCCTTTCGGATCATCGATCAGGCGAGTGGACCTGGAACCCAGTCGCGGGCGCTTGCCGTGCAGGCCCGCACCCTCGAGTTCTATCGCCAAGTCGGATTGGCCGATCGGGTCGTCGCGGCCGGTGTCGAGATCCAGGGCATCCGCATGCGCGAGGCCGGTGAGGAGGTCGCGCGCGTGTCGCTGACCGAGTTCGGCGAGGGGCTGAGCCCGTACCCGATCGTGCTGGACCTGCCGCAGGACGAACACGAACGCCTGCTGGTCGACGTCCTCGCCGCGGAAGGCGTCCAGGTCGAGTGGAACACCTCGCTGGAGGAACTCGGACCCGACGCGGAGGACGGGGTCGAGGCGAGCCTCGTCGGGCCAGGCGGCCCCTCGCGGGAGCGCTTCGCCTACATCGCCGGATGCGACGGCGCGCGCAGCCGGGTGCGCGAGGCCAGGGGGGTGCGGCTCGGCGGCGGGACCTATGAGCGGCTCTACTACGTCGCCGACGTGAAGATCCGTGGGCCCATGATCCCCGAGCTGGTGCTCGCGCTCGACAAGGGCGCCTTCGCCTTGAGGTTGCCGTCCCGCAAGGGTGAGGACGAACGCTTGATCGGCTTCGTTCCCGATGGGCGCGAATCCAACCCCACGTTCGAGGACGCGCGGCCGAGCGCGGAGCGTCTGCTGGACGTCCAGGTGGAGGCGGTGAACTGGTTCTCCACCTACCGCGTCCACCATCGGGTCGCCGACCATTTCCGCGTCGGCCGGGCCTTTCTGCTGGGGGATGCCGGCCACCTGCATTCACCGGTCGGGGGGCAGGGGATGAACACCGGAATTGGCGATGCGGTGAACCTCTCCTGGAAGCTCGCCCAGGTGCTGGCGGGGCGGGCGCCGGACTCTCTGCTCGACACCTATGAAGCCGAACGCATCGCCTTCGCGCGCGATCTGGTCTCCACGACCGACCGCGTCTTTCGAGCCGTGGCGGACACTGGTCTGGTGGGCCGTGTCGTTCGCTCGGCGCTCCTGCCGCACATCTTCCCCGCCGCCACCAGCACGGAGGGCGGTCGCCGAATGATGTTCAGACTGCTGTCCCAGATCCACATCCACTATGCCCAAGAGCGCCCTGAGCGAGGGGCGCGCAGGTCATGTGGCGGGCGGCGACCGCCTGCCGTGGATCGCGGACCAGGACAACTTCGCGCCGCTGGCTTCCCTCGCCTGGCAGGTTCACGTTTTCGGAGAGCCGCCGCGGCGTTCGAGGCGAAGGCCAAGTCGCTCCACCTCGCGCTTCACCGCTTCGATCATACCGCCCAGGCGGGCCGCGCCGGGTTCGAGAACGGCGCGGCCTACCTGGTGCGGCCCGATGGCTACATCGCCCTGGCCATGCAGCGCCCCGACATCGCGACGCTGGACGCCTACATCGCGCGCCATGGCCTGAGCTTCGGCTGAAGCCCGCCCGGCGTTCGGTGCGTCGCGTCAGGCGGCGCGGCGCTCCTGGCCGCCTTGACCCAACATCTCCACCAGCTTGGCGCAGAAGGCGGGGAGGTCGTTGGGATCGCGGCTGGTGATCAGGTTGCCGTCCACGACCACCTCTTCGTCGACGACGTCGGCGCCGGCGTTCTTCAGGTCCTGGCGGATGGTCTTGTAGCTGGTGAGGCGCTTGCCCTTGGCCACGCCCGCATCGATCAGGATCCAGGGCGCGTGGCAGATCACCGCCACCGGCTTGCCGGCGTCGAAGAAGGCGCGGACGAACTGCTGGACGGCGGGTTCGGTGCGCAGCCGGTCGGGGTTGTTGGCGCCGCCGGGCAGCACCAGCCCATCGTAGTCGCCGGGCTTGGCGTCGCTCAGCGCCTTATCCACGGTTTGCGTCTTGTCGGGCTTGATGTGGTCGAAGCCCTGGATCTCGCCGGTCTGCAGCGAGATGACCTCGGGCGTTGCGCCGGCGTCGCGCAGGGCCTTCAGCGGTTCGAAGAGTTCGGCTTGTTCGAAGCCGTCGGTGGCGAGGATGGCGACGCGTTTGCCGGAAAGCGATTGGGGCATGTCAGGACTCCTTGAGGGGATATCCTTCAAAACCAGCGCTGGACCGGCGCAGTTCCCTGATCGGAATCAGGCGGTGGCGTCGGCCTTGGGCGCGATCTCGGCAAGCGCGCCGAGCCAGGGCTCGTAGCGCCGCCACCGCTCCAGAGAGCGGGTGTAGGTCGGCTGGCGCGCCTGCCAGACGCTGGCGGTCTTCACGACCCGCGTATTGCGCTCCGGCGCGAGGCAGGCGTCGTCCCAAGCCAGACCGCAGAAATCGATCAGCCTGCGGCTTTGCCCCTCCCGATCGCCGACCACATCGGCGTAGCGCACCTCGATGAACCGGTCGGGCGAGAGGGTCGCCCGCCAGTGATCCATCAGGCGCTCATACTGCCGATACTGGAACAGGACGTCGTCCTTGGTCCACGACTGCCGTCCTTTGTAGTTGGTGAAGTAGATCGACAGGCAGGTGTCCACCGGCTCCCGGCGGCAGTGGATAATGCGCACCCCCGGCAGCGCCGACCGGATCAGCCCGATCCGCTCGAAGTTGAACAGGGCCTTGTCGGTCACGCGGCGGGCGCCGGGACCGAGCTGGCGCAGCAGCGCGACGTATTCGCTGACCCGCCGCGCGCAGTTGGGCAGGATCGATCGTCTCCTCCGGAGCGCGCGATCGTATCGCTTGGCGGCCAAGCAGTTGCGCCGCGGAGCTGACCGGGCGGGCCGCCAGAAACGCCTTCAAGGGGTCGACAGCGGCAGGCGTACCGGAGCCGCGTTCGAACGAGTTCGCCGCCTCGCGCCATTTCTGCTCGCGGTCCCTCCAGAACGACAACTCGCCCGCCGCGGCGACCTCCGGATGCGAGGAGATGATCTGCTCCACCAGGGTCGTTCCCGAGCGGGGCATGCCGAGGATGAGGATGGGCGTCTCGTCGTCGCCCTGACGGGTATGGCTCGCCGGGACTTCGGGCGGGAGGGTGGCGCGGGTGTGGGTCCGGATCACCTGATCGTGAGACTGCTCCAGCCCCGCCCGGTCCAGGCGCGCGAACCGCGCGCGCAAGGCGTTCGCCTCGTCGTAAAAGTGCATCGCCTCTTGGTAGTCGCCCAGGTCGTCATGAGCCTTGCCGAGCCCGAAGTAGATCGACGCGCGCTGGAAAGGGTTGGTTTCGGGCAGGGCGGCGGCGGCGGCGATGCGGTCCATCAGCGGCCTGTCTCGCTCTTCGAGGCGGCGGGCTGTCGTGAGCTGCTGGAAGATGGCGGGGAAGGTCTCGATGGCCTGGAGCAGGTGGTCTTCCGCCTCGCTAAATCGTCCGCGCTCGAGCAGCAGCTGGCCGATCAGGCCGTGGGCGACGGGATGGGCCGGCGACGCCGCCAAGGCCCGGCGCAGTTCCGCCTCGGCCTCGTCGATCCTGTTCCTGAGGTTCGAGGCCCTTGCCTTGTGCAGGCGCTTTTCGAGCGGATCCTTCGTCAGGCCTGTCAGGCGATCGTAGGCGTCCGCCGCCTCGCTTTCCCGACCCAGCTGCTCCAGGGCGCTGGCGAGCTTTACCCAGGCCTCTTCGTACCCGGGCCGGAGCGCCACCGCGCGTTCCAGGTGCTTGGCGGCTTCGGTGATCTGGCCATCGGCGAAGAGAGCCGCGCCGAGGTTATGGTGAGCTTCCGCGCTGTTCGGCTCGAGCCTCACGATGTCGCGGAAGCGCGCGATCGCCGGCGCCGTCCGTTGCGCGGCCCAATGCGCCGTCGCCTCCCGATGAAGGGTGGCGACGTTCGAGGGAACGCGCAAACCGGCGGTTTCTGGCCGGGGAATGGCAGGTTTCTTCAAGGTTTCGACTCGTGACGGCACGCTTTATTGGCTCACGATCGGGCGGCCGTCACGTCGAGACGCGGGCGCGCAGGCAAAAAAAGAGCCGCCCCGAAGGGCGGCTCTTCGATCGGGCGCTTAAGCCCAAATCGTGATCAGGCCAGTTGGCCGGCCGTGCGACGGCGAGCGCGAAGAGCGCCACCGAGGCCGAACGCGCCCACGAGCATCAGGGCCCAAGTCGCCGGCTCGGGAACACCGGCCGAGGTCACCGAGTAGGACAGGCCGGCCGGCAGGAGGAAGTCGGTCTGGTCGGCGATCTGCAGGGTGTGGGTTCCACCGGCGCTGAGCGTCGCCATGAAGGTGGCGGAGCTCAGGGTGGAGCCGTATTCCGGCACGAACGGGGTGGTGCCGATGTAGGCCGCCATCGAGATACGTGGCGTAGTAGTCGCCGCCGATGCAGCAATCGGTGACGGTGACATCGACCTGCGTACCGCCGGGAGCGGAGAAGGTGATGACCGGCGTCAGGCCGCCCGGCGAACTGGCCGTGGTCGCGCCCGAGGCATAGACCGTGGTGGCTTGCGCCGGCGCGGAGAGAACGAGAGCGCCGGCCAGCGCCGCTCCCGAGAATAGAATTGACTTCAACATATGTGAAAGCCCCTTGTTTGAATACTGCCAGAGGAGCGCCAATGCCCATCGACGCCGCCTTAATGCTGGCTCACTTCGCCCAAGTCAACGCCGAGCGCGTCAAAAACGCGTCAAAGTGTCTCATTTTTTCGGGGCCGCCCAAGGATTGAGCAGCAGAGCTTGGCTGTAACGAGGCAGCAACACGCCGGATCCCGGTGATCGCTGTCGATCCCCGTCGGTTGATCATCAGTCCGCAGAGCGGCGATGCCTTACGCCGCTCCCGAACCGACCCAATCCACCACCTGGGTGAGGATCTGGTCGACGGCGCGGTCGAAGGCGTCGGCGACGGCGCCGATGCGGTTGTCCGCCGCCGGAACGCGCGCGGTGAAGAGCCGGGTTCGACTCTGCGCCTGGGCCGCCACGCCATCCAGCGCGGCGTAGACCTCCACCACGATCACCGGCGCGGCGTCGGGGCCGGCTTCATACCGGGCCTCGAAGCGCCGCACGTCGAGTTTCAGGATGGCCGCGACCGGCGCGATCTCCCCGCGCGCGGCCAGGCGGGCGGGTCCGCCGCGCGAGTCGAACGTCTGCACCACAGCGCCTTCGAACAAGGTGGCGGCCGGCGCGACCCAGCGTCCTCCGCCGATGTAGGCGGCGCGGTCGCCCTCGACGGTGAGGATCCGGTCGCCCGCCGAGGGCGCGGAGAAGCTGATCGGGGCCAGCCGCAGGGTGATCTGGCTGGCCGGCGACGGCGTGCTCTGAGTGGCCGCCGGCGCGGGCGCGCCGAAGCGGTAGAGCGGGACCGGCTTCTGCTTGGGCAGGATCGAGATGCAGCCGGCAAGGGCCATGGCGAGCGTGGCCGCCACGACGGCGCGAACGACGGTCTTCAGGGTCATGGCTTCAATTCCCGATCCTGGCCCTTGGCCTTGCCGACCAGACCCGAAGGGTTGGTCTGAACCTCGCTCAGCAGGCGGTCGAGGTTCTCGGTGGTGCGCTGGAGACCGCTGATCGTCTGGGTGAGCTCGGGCAGACCCTGGCTGGCGAACTGGGCCGTGGGGCCGGCGAGGCGGTCGGTGAGCCCGCGCAGGTCCTTCAGCGTCGCCTGGGCCTCCGCCGCGGTGGCGTCGAGCTTGGCCAGCGTCTGCTTGGCCTCGCCGTTGACCAAACCGTTGCTCGACTTGGCGAGATCGCGGATCTGCTGCATCGCCTGGTCGGCGCTCTGCAGGGTATGCTGGGCGTCGGCGATGATCGACTTGCGCTCGCGCAACTCGCCGGTGACCGCCTGCAGGTCGCTCATCGCGGCGCTGAGCGTCTTGATGTTGTCGTCCGAGAGCAGCGCGATTGACGCGGTCGAGCGCCTCCACGGTGCGCTGCAGGACGTCGCCGCCGCCGGCCAGCAGATCGGACAGCGCGTCGCGTCTTGCTGCTCATCCTCGGCACCGTCCCGTCGGGCACGGTGTCCCTGCAGCAGCGGGCGCGTGGCGGTGCCGGCGGTGATCTGGACGTAGTTCACGCCGGTGATGCCCTGCGGCTCCAGGGTCGCGTAGGAATCGGAGCGGATCGGCACGTCCGAGGTGACCCGGGCGCGGGCGACGACCAGCTGCGGGTTGTGCGGGTCGAGCGAGAGCTTGGTCACCTCGCCAACCTTGATGCCGTTGAAGTGGACCTCTCCGCCCTGGGTGAGCCCGCGCACGGGACCTTTGAACACGATGTCGTAGAGGTCGTAGTCGCGCGTCAGGTTGGCCCCGGCGAGCCAGACGATGAACGCCAGCAGGCCGATGATGATGGCCGTCGAGATGAAGCCGACCAGGGCGTAGTTCGCGTTCCGCTCCATAGCCCTTCTAGCCCTCCGTCGCCGCGGCCGCGCGACCGCGCGCGCCGTGGAAGTAGCTCTGGATCCAAGGTTGATCGAGCTTTTCAAGCTCGCGCACGGGAGCCATGGCCACGATCTTCTTGTCGGCGATCACCGCGACCTGATCGGTGATCTTGTAGAGGCTGTCCAGATCGTGGGTGATCATGAACACGGTGAGCTTCAAGGCGTCGGAAAGCTCGCCGATCAGATCGTCGAACGCCGCGGCGCTGATGGGGTCGAGACCCGAGGTGGGCTCGTCGAGGAACAGAAGGTCGGGATCGAGCGCCAGGGCGCGCGCCAGACCGGCCCGCTTGATCATCCCGCCCGACAGCTCCGAGGGCTTGAGCGCTCCGGCGCCCGCCGGCAGTCCGGCCAAGGCGATCTTGAGATCGGCAAGTTCGTCGATGTCCTTCTTCGACAGCGTGGTGTGCTCGGTCATGGGGGCGCAGACGTTCTCCTTGACCGTAAGGTTGGTCCACAGCGCGCCCTGCTGGAACAGCACGCCCCACCGCCGCTCGATGGCGGTCCATACCCGGCGGCGGGCGTAGCGAATGTCCTCGCCGAACACCTTCACCGAACCCTCCTGAGGTTCGCGCAAGCCGATGATGGTGTTCAGCAGCACGGACTTTCCGGCGCCGGAGCCGCCGACGACGCCCACCACCTGGCCCTTCGGAATGGTGAGGTTCAGGTGGTCGTGGATGATGTTGTCGCCGAAGCGGGTGACCAGGTCGCGCACCTCGATCGGCGGCGCGTCCTCATCCAGCGGATCGGCGGGCTCGACCGGCCCGCTCATACGTTCAATTTCATGTAGATCAGGGCGAAGATCGCGTCGATCAGGATGGCGGCGAAGATCGCATGGACCACCGCCGCGGTAACGCGCCGGCCCAGGGAGTCCACGTCGCCGCCCACCGCCATGCCCTGTCGGCAGCCGATCCCGGCGATGACGACCGCCATCACGGGCGCCTTCGACATGCCCACCCAGAAATTGCTCACGCCGACATTGTCGGTGAGACGCTCGAGGAAGGCGGTCGGCGAGAGCCCCAGGACCGTGATCGCCACCACCAGGCCGCCGAACAGGCCGGCGATGGTTGCGATGAAGACGAGCAGGGGGATGGTGAAGAACAGGGCGGCGAACCGAGGGAACACCAGGGCGTCGAAGGGATCGACGCCCAGCACGCGCATGGCGTCGATCTCCTGATTCATCTTCATCGCCCCGATCTCGGCGGCGAAGGAGGAGGCGGAGCGGCCGGCCAGGAGCAGGGCGGTGATCAGGACGTTGAACTCGCGCAGGACCGATATGCCGATCAGCTCGACCGCGAATACCTGAGCCCCGAACTTCTGCAGGAGGTTCGCGCCCAGCAGGCCGACGACCGCGCCGATGAAGAAGGTGGTGACGGCGACGATCGGGATGGCGTCGAGACCCGCGCGCTCCGCCAGGGCGAAAACCGCCGCCCATCGGATCCGCCGCCAGTTTACGATCGAGTACCCGACCGTCCGCAGCAGGTGGCCGAAAAAGACCATGGTGTCGAAGACATTGACGCCGACGTCGACGACGCCCTCGGCCGATCCGCTCGAAGAACACCTGGATCCCGCGCCGTTGCCGCTTGGGCGTGGGTTCCGCCGCGCGCGCCTTCTCCACCATGGTGAAAAGGCGCTTCAGCTCGTCCGAGGCGACGATGGAGGGCGAGTCCGCCTTCACGTCGGTGGCGCGCAACACGCTCCAGGCGCCGGAGGTGTCGCACTTCTCCACGCCCGAGAGATCGACGGTCACATCGCGGCGGCCCGCGAGCGCGCTCGCCAGGCGATCGGGGGCGTCACCCAATTGGACAGCCGTCCAGTCGCCGGTGAGCACCGCTCGCCGACCCTCGCCATCCAGAGTGAACTCAGCCGCCTCTTCCATCCCTGGTGATCCCTAACCTACGTGGCCAGGAAAGGAAGCGTGAGCTGTGCGGACGCTCGGGAAACGCGCGGAACCAATCCGGTCGGAGGCTCTTCCGCTCTTCGTTCAGCGGGGAGCCGGCCGAACGGACCATGAAGCTCGTCGTGTTTGGACTTACCGTCAGCTCGTCGTGGGGCAACGGCCACGCCACCCTCTGGCGCGGACTGATTCGGGCGCTCGGAACCCGGGGTTGGGATGTCACCTTCTTCGAGCGCGACACCCCCTACTACGCCGCGCACCGGGACCTCACCGAACTGCCCTTCGGCCGCCTGGTTCTCTACCGCGACTTCGAGGAGGTTCGGGCATTGGCCCGCGCCCAGGTGGGCGAGGCCGACGCCGCCATGGTCACCTCCTACTGCCCTGACGGACCGGCGGCGTGCGGAGCTGGTGAACGGCGTCGCCCGTCTGCGCCTGTTCTACGACATGGATACACCGGTGACCTTGGCTCGGCTGGGGGCGGGAGAGCGCGTCGACTACCTACCCCCGCAGGGACTGGCAGACTTCGATCTGGTCTTGAGCTTCACGGGCGGCAAGGCCCTGACGGCGCTCGAGCGTGTTCTCGGCGCCCGACGAGCGGCCCCGCTCTACGGTCACGTGGATCCCGACGCCCATCGCCCCGCTCCGCCGGAAGCGCGCTTCGACGCGGATCTATCGTACCTCGGCACCTACGCCCCCGATCGGCAGCCCGCTCTCGACGAGCTTTTCTTCGAGGTGGCGGCGCGCCGGCCGGATCTTCGCTTCGTGCTGGGTGGAGCGGGTTACGGCGACCACACCCCGTGGCGGCCTAACATCCACCTGCACAAGCACGTGCCGCCGCCGGATCATCCGGCCTTCTTCTCGTCCGCGAGACTCACCCTGAATGTCACGCGCAAGGACATGGCGGCCATGGGGTGGGCCCCGTCGGGACGGCTGTTCGAAGCCGCGGCGTGCGGCGCGCCCGTGCTCAGCGACACCTGGGACGGCCTCGACGAGTTCTTCACGCCGGGAACCGAGGTGTTGACCGCCCGCACGACACACGACGTGCTGGAGGTGCTGGAACAAACGGATTTCGCGGCCGTCGGGCGAGCGGCGCGGGAACGCGCCCTGGACGAACACACCTCGGCTCATCGCGCCGCCGAGCTCGAGCGCCTGATGAACGTGGCCGTGGCTCCAGCCGCGCTCGAACGGGCTTGAGCCGATGTGGGGGATCATTCCCGCCGCCGGACAGGGCTCGCGCATCCAGCCGCTGGCCTTCTCAAAGGAGCTGCTGCCGGTCGGCGTGCGGCGCGAGGGCCGGGAGGAGCGGCCCAAAGCGGTGAGCGAATATCTGCTCGAGCGGCTCGCCGCCGGCGGCGCACGGAAGATCTGCTTCGTCATTTCCCCCGCCAAGTCCGACATCCTGCGATACTTCGGCGATCGGGTGGGCGAGGTCGCCATCGCCTATGTGGTCCAGCCGCAGCCCGCCGGGCTGTGCGACGCCATCTTCCGCGCGGCGCCGCTGGTCCATGCGGACGAGCCGGTCGCGGTTGGGCTGCCGGACACGGTCTGGTTCCCGGAAGAGGCCCTCGCCGGCCTTGCCGAACGATCGCCTGTCGTTCCTGCTGTTTCCGGTGAGCCGGCCCGAACTGTTCGACGCGGTCGCCACCGACGAGCGGGGGCGTGTGCTGCGGATCGAGGTGAAATCCCGCGCGCCGAGTTCGAGCTGGATCTGGGGCGCCTTCAAGATGCCGGGCGCCGTGTTCCACGACCTCCATCGCCTGTGGCTCGCCCGGGATCGTGAGGACGAGTACGTCGGAACCCTGGTGAACGCCTGGCTGGCGCGAGGAGGGGAAGCGGTCGGCGTGCGTGGCGGCGAGCGATATGTCGATGTGGGAACCCTGCACGGCTACCGACAGGCGCTGACGCTCCTTTCAGGAGAAACGCCTCAGGAGGTCTCGTAAAGGGCCGCCGGTGGTTCGACGCCGCTCTCACGCAGCCGCAGGGCTAGCTCCGCTTTGAGTCGTGAGAGACCGTCCTCGTCCGCCGCTTCGCAGCGACACGTGACCTTCGGCTCGGTCCCGGAGGCGCGCAGAAGCCACCAGCCGTCGGCGTTGGTGACGCGGAGCCCCAGGCTCTGGTCCAGAGGGGCGTGTCCACCGTTCAACCGCCGCGCGGTGCGGGCCACGACCTCGGCGGGGTCGGCGCAGAGGATGCGCAACTCCGGCGTGGCGATCTGGGGCGGCAGGCGCGCGCGGAACTGGGCCAAGCTCTCGGGCGAGCGCGCCAGGGCGGCCAGGGTCCTCACCGCGACATAGAGGGCGTCGTCCACGCCGTGCCAGTGGTCGGCGAAGAAGATGTGGCCGGAAAGCTCGCCGCCCAGCACCGCGCCCTCGCGCCTCATCGCCTCCCGAACGAGAGCGTAGCCGGACGCGGTCATCGCGGCCCGGCCGCCCAGGGCCGCGACCCCGTCGAACAGCAGCCGGCTGCACTTCACGTCGGCGACGATCGCCGCGCCCGGCGTCTCGTTCAGGAGGTCGCGGCTGAGGAACAGCAGGAGCTGGTCGGCCCAAAGCACTTCGCCGGTCTCGTCGACCACCCCGATCCGGTCTCCGTCGCCGTCGAAAGCGAAGCCCACCTCGCACCGGCGCTCGAGCACGATCCGTTTCAGGTCGACGAGGTTGTCCTCCACCGCGGGGTCGGGGTGATGGTTGGGGAAACGGCCATCGACCTGGGTGTGCAGCAACTCGTGGCGGCCGGGCAGTCGCGCCGTAAGCGCTCCCAGCACCGAGCCGGTGGCCCCGTTGCCGCAATCCCAGGCGACGGCGCGAGGGGGGAGACCTTCGGCGGCGGCGGCGAGCGCGGCGACATAGGCGGGCAGGATCTCGACATTCCGGATCGAGCCGCCCGGTCGGGGACGACCATTGAGCGACACCAGGCGCTTGAGGTCCTCGCCGTGGATCCGATCGTCGCCCAGGATCGCCTTGAGGCCATTCTCGTCGGAGGGATTGTGCGAGGCGGTGATCGTAAGGCCGCCGTCGAGGTCGAGCGCGCGCACGGCGAAGGCGGTCATCGGCGTGGGACCGAGGCCCAGACGCGTCACCTCCAGCCCGCCTTCGACGAGGCCGCCGGCGATCGCCGTCTCCAGAATCGGCGAACTCACCCGGCCATCGCGGGCGAGAGCGATCCGCTTCAGACCGCGCTCGAGCGCCATCTCCGCCACGGCGAGACCTAGCGCCCGGAACGCGTTGACGCCGAGAGTTCGACCCTACGACGCCGCGTATGTCGTGGGCGCGAATGGCCTCGGCGGAAACCCGGTCGGGACCGCTGGGAAAGTCGCCGTCGAGCATGAGGCCTCGTGAACTGACGCCAGCCAAACCTGAGAAGCCGAGCGCTTGTTCCGTGGCGTCGGCGTTCTCGGCTCGCGGCGCCTAGCGGGGGAAGCGGTACACCAGCCTAACGCCGAGATCGTCCATCCCGGGGTTCTGCGGGGAGAGATGGGCGTTGCTGATGTGGACGTAGGCGAGTTCCGCCGCGAAGCGGGCCCCAAGCGGCAGGCCGACCGCCAGCTCGGGCTGGAAGAGGAAGCGCGATCCCAGCGAGAGGCGGTCGGAGTAGAACTGGTAGTGATGGTCATCGCCGGTCTGCGCGGCGCCGCCTAGCCCGGGCTGGACGTAGAAGCCGTGCGGCAGCTTGAAGCGCAACGCCAGGCCGACAGAGCCGAAATTGACCCCGTGGTCGGAATTGAAGCTGCCCATGCCGTAGGCGCGCAGTTGGATGAGCCGAGTCTCCACCAAGGGAGCGGTGCGCAGACCGACCTCGACGTCCGCCCCGTGTTCGCGCGGTCTGGCGCTGATCCCGAGGTCCAGGTTGTGGCCGAAGCCGCCGACGTAGGCTTCCTGGGCGGTCGCCGCGACCGGTCCCAACAGCCCCAGCGAACACCGCCAGCGCGCACCACGCGGATCGCTCAAGCATCGAAGATCGGTTCTCCGGAAGTTAGGACGCCGCCGCGTCGGTGGCCTTATCGCTCAACCACGCTCGGGCTGTCTGACGCGCGGCGGTCGCGCCGAGCCCATGAGCGCCGGCTGGAACAGCAGCGCCGAGATCAGGGTGAAGACCAGGGAGATCATCAGCAGCTTGCCCATGCTCGCGGTGCCGGGGTGGCGTGACGCCCACAGGCTGCCGAACCCCGTGGCCGTCGCCATGGCCGAAAAGAAGATGCCGCGCGTGAGGCTGGAGGACAACAGATGCCCTTCGCCGCCCCGCCAGGCCATGACGAAATAGATGTGGAAGGCCACCCCGATGCCGAACAGCAGCGGCAGGGCGATGATGTTGGCGAAGTTCAGCGGCTGCCGGATCAGCACACATGAGCCCAGGGTCAGCAGGGCCGTGAGCACGATGGGCGCCATGGTGATGGCCACATCCCGCGGTCGCCGAAGGGTGAGGAACAGCAGCAGGGTGATGGCGAGGAACGACAGGCCTCCGCCGATCAGGAAGGCGTGCGACACGACACGACCGCCCAGCTGAAGCCACAGCGGCGGGCCGGTGACGCTCGGCGCCACGCCTTGAACCTGGGCGATGAACCGCGCCAGCACGCGGGTGTCGTTGGCGTCCCCTTTCGGGATGATGGAGAGGCGCGCGAGCCCCGATGGCGTGACCCAGTTGCGCGACAGATCGGGTGGGAGGCTCTCCAGCGTGATCGGCTGGGCGGTGAGCGCCAGCCGGGTCTGGGCGAGCAGGGTCTGGAAGGGACCCATGATCGTTCGATCCGCCTGCGTCCTCGCCGACGCCGGACCCTGAGCCAGGGCCTCGAAATCGCCAGCCAGGCGACTGGCCGAGGCGGCGTCCGGTCCCGGGTCGGCGGCGGCTGCGGCGCGCAGCTTGACGGCGGCGTCGCGCAGAGCCTGCGCCGTCTCCGCATCGGCGGGCGAGGGGGCGATCACCAACGGATCGAGGGTGAGGTCGAGCAGGCTGGCCGCGTCGTGGATGGCGGCGAGCTTGGGGGCCTGATCGTCGGGCACGAAGCTCGCCAGGGTGCGGGTCTCGGACACCGTCGAGAGGCGCGCGAGCGCCGGGGCCTCGGCGCGCGCCTTCGCGAGGGACGGCTCGATCAGCTCCAGGGTGTTGCTGGACTGCTCGGGGTCGCTCATCAGGTCGAGCATGGTGGCGACCGACTCCACCTTGGCGCTCTTCATGTGCAGCGGATTGAAGTCGAAGGTGAGGAACGGCAGCAGCGCCGCGCAGGCCGCGCCGGCCAGCACCGAGGCGGTGAGGATCAGCCGACGGCGGCCCAGCACCATCAGATCGATGCGCTCCAGCAAACCGCTCTCCCGGGCGCGAACCGTCACCGGTCCCGGGCCGAGCAAGCGGATCAGAGCCGGCAGCAGGGTGAGGCTGAGAACGAGAGCCACGAACATGCCGAGGCCGGCGATGACGCCTAGCTGTTGGACGCCGACATACTCCGTCGGCACGAAGGCCAGAAAGCCGCTGGCGATGGCTGTGGCCGCCAGCGCGAGCGACCGGCCCATGCCCGCGCCCGCGTGGTCGAGCGCCTCGACGAGGCCTCGATCCGTGCCATGCTCGGCGTTGAAGCGCACCGAGAACTGGATGCCGAAGTCGATCCCGAGCCCGACGAACAGCGGGATGAAGGCGACCGAGATGACGTTGAAGCGATGGAAGATCAGCAGGCCGAGCGCTGCCGCGCTGACCAGGCCGATGAAGGTCGTGAGCAGGATTGCCGCGATCAGGCGCGCCGACCGCGTGGCGAACCACAGCATGGCGACGATGGCGATCACCGCGAGGCTCGCCACCAGGCCGGCGTTCTCGCCGAGTGTCGCGAATTCATCGTCCTGGAGCGGGACCGGGCCGGTGAGCCGCACCCGTACGCCGTGGGCCGCGTCGAGACCGAGCGCGCGGGCCTGGCCCCGGATGTAGTTGGTGGCGTCGGCGCCGGCGAGGAGCTTGGCGAAGTTGAGCGAGGGGCTCACGAGGATGACGTGGCGACGCTCGCGCAGCGGCGGGGGCTTGCCGGAGATCAAGGCGCGCCACGAGAAGAAGGTCGGCTTGCCGGAGCGCACCCCCTCCACGGCGGCGGCCAAGGCGTTCATCGGCGCGCGGAGTTGGCCGAGGCTCGCCTGTCCGCTCGTCACGCCGTCCGCAACGGTTCCGAGCGCGCCGGCGAGCCCGCGCAAGGTGGGGTCGGCGGCGATGGGCCCCAGGAACGGCTGGGCGGCGATCAGCTGATCCATGTCGCTCTTCACCGCCGCGGTGTCCTCGTAGAGGAGGCCGTTCTGCTGGAAGAAGGGAGATGAATCCGGGCGCTGCAGGTCGTGGAACAGGTCCGGCCGCGCCGCCAGCCGGGCGGTGAGCGCCGCCGCGCCGCTTTCAGCCAGCTCCGGCGTCGCGCCGTCGACGACGATGACGATCTGGTCGCCTTCAGGGGCGAAGAGGGCGTTGAACCGCGCCTCCCGCTGGCGCCAGGCCGGCTTGTGGCTGATGAGCTGTTCGGTGTCGCTCGACAGGGAGAAGTGGCTGACGGCGAACGCCGCGGCGCCGACACCGAGCGCCACGCCCAACGCCACGACGAGCGGAGCCCGACGGGCGCAGAACGCGACCACGCGGCTGAAGATGTCAGGGCGGGCAGGTTCGGTGACGGTCACCGCGAAGGCGCTAGCCAGCCTCGCCCGCCGAAACAAGCCTGCCGTCCCTCCGGGGGCGCGATCGCGGTTCGGGGTTGATCCTCCTGCCACATCCGGCTTTAGCCAATCTGGACGGGCGGCCGGTGGTCCTTGAGGGTTTCCAAAGCGTGGTGCGCGGTCGTTTCGTCCCAGCCCTGATCTGTAGCGGCGTCGTGTGCTTCGCGTCCGCCGCGCACGCCCAAGCTCAGGTCTACGATCCGTTCGAGGGCTTCAACCGCAAGATCTACAGGTTCAACGCCGGCTTGGATCGCGTTCTGATCCGGCCGCTGTCGAAGCTCTCGCACGGCCTCACGCCTGGCCCGATCGGTCGAGCGATCCACAACATCCTGCAGAACCTCAACGAGCCGGTGGTGATCCTCAACGACCTGCTGCAGCTTCGGCCGCTGCCGGCGGGCCGCACCGTGACCCGTCTGGTGATCAACACCACGATCGGTCTTCTGGGGGCCGCCGACGTCGCCAAGAGCGTCGGTCTCCCGCACCATCCCAACGGCTTCGGCGATACGCTGGGCCGATACGGTGTGAAGCCCGGACCCTATCTCTATCTGGCGGTGGCGGGCCCCTATGACCTTCGCGACCTCGTGGGAACGGTCGTCGACTCCGTCACTAATCCGATCTTCTTCGTCCACTACGCCTACAAGAACGACGTGCTTATCGCTTTGAACGTGGCGGGCGGCCTGAACGAGCGGGCCGCGGCTGAAAACGAGCTCGATGCGCTGCTCAGCTCGGCGGACGACCCCTACGCCACCCTGCGCGCCGCCTATCTCCAGGCGCGCCAGGGCGAGATCGACGGCGACAAGGCCTCGCCGGTCCTTCCCGACATCGGCCCGGGGGATCCCGTGCCGCCGGCCCCGGCGGGCGAGCCGAATTCGGCGTTCCCGGATATCCCACCGAGCGCGGTCGCCGCTCCGACGGGGCCCGTTCCGGGTGGGTCCGCGGCGTCAGCGGGCGGGGACGCCCCTGGCGAGCAAACGGCGGCCCTCCTGCGCCTGCCAGGCGAGCAGGGCGGGGGCGCCCCAGAGAACCTCGCGAGCCCGCTTCAGGAGCGAGAGCGCGAGGGCCAGGTCGGCGGGCAGGCCGAACAAGGGGCCGATCAGGGCGTAGCTCGCCTCCTGGACGCCAATGCCCATGGGCGCGACGAAGGCCGCGCTGCGGGCGGCGCTCACCAGGCTCTCGATGGCGAGCACCCCCTCGAAGCTCACGCCGGCGCCCCCCAGGCGCAGCGCGGCCCAGACGCCGAAGGCGCTGGCGAACCAGGCGGAGAGATGGATGGCGACGCCGGCGAGGATCTTCACGGGTAAGTCGTAGAGCGCGCGGAGGCGAACGCCCGCCTCCGCCGCGCCCTCTGCCGCCTGGGGCGCCAGCCGGGCGACGAGTCGCTCCGCGAGCCCGCCGCCGCGCCGCTGCAGCGTGATCAGCATCGCGCAGACGGCGAAGGTGATGACGAGGCCGGCGACGATCGCCTCGACCAGATGCGCGTGCGCGTTGGATCCGCCGAGCTGGGCGATCAACAAGCCGAGGCCAAGGGCCGTAAAGCCCATCTGAGCGATGATCTCGGTGGTCACGTCGACGGCGGTGGTGGACCAGGCGGCGGCGCGGTCGACACCGCACAGCACCGCTGCGCGGATGCCGACGACAAACCCCCCAAGGTGGGAAAACGGGAGGATCTCCGAGCCCGCGTCGCGCGCCACCCGCGCCCAGATGAAGACCGGCAGCTGGCTCAGCCGAAGCTTCTCGTTCACCACCCACCAGGCCGCGCCCAGCAGGCTGAAGGGCAGGGCGCTGTAAAGGGTGAGGAAGGCGAGGCCGCGCCAGCCCAGGGCGGCCAGGGCCCGGGCGACCTCGCCAAACCCGATCCAGCCGAGCACCACGGTCGCGGCGGCCAACGCCACGACGAGCGTCGCGGCGACACCGAATCCCGCCGATTTCAGGGACTTAGCGAACAAAGTTTCGCGCCAGCCGCACCATCCGAGGCACGAACATCGGCCGGAGCAGGCGTTGGTCGTAGATCCCAAGCCGCCGGTCGTTCTCGGCCAGGCAGGTGTCCATCAGCTGGCGCAGGGAGACGTCGAGGCCGAGCTCTTCCGCGCCGGTCACGGTGAAGTTGTTGTCCTGCGCCGGCGCGCCGTCGATGCTCCGCGCGATGCCGATCCGCTCCCAGATCAGGAACAGCCAGACGCCCAGCACGCGCAGCTCGAACCAAGGCCGCTTCCAGAACGGCAGGTTGGCGCCGCCGCCACGCCACCCAGTTCACGAAGAACAGGATGTGACGGCCTTCCTCCTGCATGACCGGCTCGAAGGTGTCGACCAGCTCCTCCGGGAAGAAGCCCGATCGGCGGGCGAGGTCGAACAGCCCGAAGGCGAAGAAGCTGTCGATGCACTCCGAGAAACCCGTGACCATGAAGGCCCACTCGATGTCGCGAGGGCGCACGTATTCGGGCTCGGGCTCGAGCACGATCCCGTAGGCCTGGACCAGGTTGGAGAGCACGTGCTTGTGCCGCGCTTCCTCGAAGGCGTTGAGCTCAACGGCGCGCCGCAGCCACTCGTCGCGCGAGACGTTCGCCGCGTAGGATTTGACCCGCAGCGAGGCCTTGCCCTCGGTCTGCACCGCGATATCCCAGATCGGCAGATTGACCAGGCGAGCGCGGGCCTCGTCATCGAGCTTGGGCCAGTCGAGCACGGCCGGCTTGTAGGGATTGAAGGTGTCGAGCAGCGTCCGGCAGAACAGGCGCTTGTGGTCGTCGCTGCCGATGCGGAAGCCATCCCTGACGGGGGCGTCGTCGGGCCGGGCGAGGATCAGGTCGGAAGCGGTCCAGTCGGTCATGGCTCGTGTGCTTTGGGCAGGAAATCGGAGAAGCCGCCGAGCGTCAGGCCCGCCGCGGCTGCGGCCTGCTTCACTCGAGGCGCGACGAGAGCCGCCAGCTCGTCCTGGTAACCATAGCCCGGGGCGGAACCGGGATAAGCGCCGCTCGTGGCCGGATGAAGATAGATTTCCGACAGCCCCGGCGGAAGGCTTTGGATCAGGCCAAATAGTCGCGTTTCGTTCACCGCCCCGCTCCAGGCCAGGCCGAAGACCTGATCGGGCACGAGGACGCCTTGCGCCCGGAAGCGCGCGCGGGCGAGCCGAGCCCATGGATCGGTGATCCAACTCCGCGCGTGGCGAGCCCCCGGCTCGACCACGTCCAGCACAGCGGCCGGCTCGATCGGCAGTCTCGCCGCGCGAAGGCCGAACCGCGCGCCGATCTCGAGGATCAGCCCGGCGATGGTGGGATGGAGGTGAAAATGCTTGTGCGCATTGACGTGGTCGAGCGGCAGGCCGGTGGCGGCGAACGCCTCGAACTGCGCTTCGATCTCGCGGGCGAGCTGGCGCCGAGCCCTGGGATCGAAGAACATCCGCGCGCCCGCCGCGGCCATGTCGGCGCGGAAGGTCCCCTCCGCATCCACCAAGGCGGAAACTTGGGAAGCGGGCAGGATAGGCCGGCCCTCGACCAGGACGAGGTGCAGACCGACGCGCAGGCTCGGGGTGGCGCGCGCGATCTCGACCGCCTCGCGAGCGGCCGGCGCCCCGACCATGAGGCTGGCGGCGGTGAGCACGCCTTCGGCATGGGCGGTCGCGACGGCGGCGTTCACGGCCGCGTCCGCGCCGAAGTCGTCGGCGGTGACCACCAGGCGGCGGATTTCGGAATAAGCCTTGCTAGGCATGAGGGCGCGTCCCTAAACCTGCGCGGGCATGGCTGACCAGAACCCGCTCGACCACCGGCCGCGGCCTTGGCGCACCGGCATCTGGATCGCGCTCGCGGCGGTCACCCTCGGTCTGTCGTTCACCGGCTGGATGAACCGGTCGCACGCGTTCGAGATGAGCGGCTGGCGGGCGATCGAGAACGCCGCCTTCATGAGCCTGCACGCCTTCGGGTTTTCCGAAGCCTATGTCTGCGCCCGAGCGGATCGGCGGCGAGCCGCATCTGATCGTGGCGCGCTGGCTCGGCGCCTTGCTGTTCGTCGCGGCGGCGAGCGCCGCCTTCGTCACACTGTTGCAGTCCCAGATCGCGGCCTTCCGCGCCTCGCTCGCGCACGGGCACACCCTGATCATCGGCGATCACGAGATGGCGGGCGCCCTTGTCCGGGAGGCGTTGCGCGAGCGTCTGCGCGTGGTGCATTTCACCTCGGCGGTTGCGCGGGCGCAATGGGACGGCCAGCTGATCAACCTGCCGCGGGTTCCCGGCGCCGATCCTCTGGAGCTCGGCCGAGCGCAGCGCGGCGCGGCGGGTGATCGTCGCGGAAACCGACCTCGGCGCCTCCGCCGAACTGGCGCTCCAGGCCCGCGGCCGCTTGCCGGAACGCTCCGGCGGGGTGGTGGCGGTGCACCTGGACGATCCCTCCACGGCCGAGTTGATCCACCACGTCGAGGGCGGTGTCGACCTGTTCGCCTTCTCGGAGGCCCAGGCGGCGGCGCGTTGCGTGCTGGCCTCGCACCCGCCTTACGTGCTGGCGGACGCGATCGGCGGCAAGTCGGTGCACGTGCTGATCGTGGGCTTCAACTGGCTTGGACAGGCGCTGGCCAAGGACCTGGTGCTCACCAGCCTGGTCTCTCACCAGGGCAAGCCGGCGATCACCGTGGTCGAGGCCAACCACCGAGCGGTCAAGGAATTCCTGCACCGGCATCCTGAGTTTCCGGCCGTGTGCGACTTCGATTACGCGCACGATCTGGAGGACAGCCGCCTGGGAGCGGAAGGAGCGGATGGCGTGGCCCCGGTGTGCGCCGTCTACATCTGCCTCGAGCATTCGGCCGAGGCGCTGGCCGCCGCGGTGACCTTGCGGGAGCGCGCCACCCGCTTTGCGTGGGTGAACGGCCCGATCTTCGTGCGCCTGCGCGCCGGCGGCCTGCTGGTGGCGCCCTCGGGCGTGGCCAACCTCAAGCCGCTGGGCCTCTACAGTTTCGCCGCGCTCACCGATGCGGCCCAGGGCTCCAGGGCGCTCAAGGACGACCCCGACCTGGACGCCCGTCAGGTCCACGACGCGTATGCGGGGGAAAACGCCGCGCCGTGGAGCCGACTTCCCGAGGAGATGCGGATCAGCAACCGGCGAGTGGTGAGCCACGTCCCCGCCAAGCTGGCCAGCCTCGGTTTCGACCTGGAGCCCTGGCTCGCGACGCCCGTCGAGGAGCGTCCCTGGCCGCCGGCGCTGGCGCCGGGAGAGACCCTCTACCGCGACGAGGCGGAGCGCCGCCGGGCCGCTGAACTCGAACACCGGCGCTGGGCGGCCGACCGCCAACTCAATGGCTGGCGGCGGGGCGTGCAGCGCGACGACGCCCGCAAGCTCCACCCGGACCTGGTGGACTTCGACCAGCTCGCCACCGAGATCCAGCGTTACGACTACGAGATCGCCGACTGGCTCGATCGCTTCCTGCCTCGCGCGCCGGGTGGTCTGAAGCGCAAGATGTGATCAGGCGGCCTCGAGCAGGCGCTGGCGGATCAGCTTCTTGTCGATCTTGCCGGTCCCGCCGAGCGGGATCTCCTCGACGAAGCGGACCTCGTCCGGCATCCACCACTTGGCGATCTTGCCCTCCAGGAAGCTGATGAACTCCTCCGCCTCGGCCTCCTCGCCAGGCTTGAGCTGCACGAGAAGAAGGGGGCGCTCGTCCCATTTGGGGTGAGGCACGCCGACCACGGCGGCGATCAGCGCCTTGGGGTGACCCGCGGCGATGTTCTCGATCTCGATGGAGCTGATCCACTCGCCGCCGGACTTGATCACGTCCTTGGCTCGGTCGGTGATCTGCATGTAGCCGTTGGGGTCGATGGTCGCGACATCGCCCGTGTCGAAGTAGCCTTCGGCGTCGAGAATCTCGCCGCCGTCGCCACGGAAGTACTCGCGGACGATGAACGGACCCTTGATCTTCAACCGACCGAACGCCTGGCCGTCGTGCGGCACGGGCCGGCCCTGGTCATCGGTGAGCTTGAGCGACACGCCCACGGGCGGGCGGCCCTGCTTCAGCTTGAACGGCATCTGCTCCTCGAAGGGCAGGGCGGCGATCTCGGGCGTCGGCGTCGCCAGAGTGCCGAGCGGCGATGTCTCGGTCATGCCCCAGGCGTGGATCACATCGACGCCGTAGTCGTCGTGGAAGGCGCGGACGATCGCCTCGGGGACCGCCGACCCGCCGATCACCACCTTCTTGAGGCTGGTGAGCTTGCCGCCCGTGGAGCGCAGGTGCTGCAGCAGCATCTGCCACACCGTGGGTACGGCGGCGGAGAAGGTGACCTGCTCGGTCTCGATCAGTTCGTGGATCGACGCGCCGTCCATCTTCTGCCCAGGCATGACCAGCTTGGCCCCCACCGCCGGGCAGGAGAACGTCAGCCCCCAGGCGTTGGCGTGGAACATCGGGACCACGGCCAGCACGGTGTCGCGCACCGAAAGACCCATGGTGTCGGTCTGCAGCGTCGTCAGAGCGTGGAGATAGTTGGAGCGGTGCGAATAGAGCACGCCCTTGGGGTTCCCGGTGGTGCCGGAGGTGTAGCAGAGGCCGCAGGCGGTCTTCTCGTCGACGTCTCCCCAGATCACATCCTCGCCGTTCTCGGCGATCAGCGTCTCCGAGGCGATCGCGCCCGGAAAGCCGAGCGAGCGGACCCGGTCTTCTTCCCCCAAGACGATGAACCGCTCCACCGTGGGCATGCGGTCGCGATGCTCGGCCAGCACCGGCAGGAAGGTCTCATCGGTGATGATGATGCGGTCGGCGGCGTGATTGATGATGTAGCAGAGCTGGTCGGCGAACAGTCGCGGATTGAGGGTGTGGCACACCGCGCCGATGCCCATGATCGCATACCAGGCCTCGATGTGTCGGCCGGTGTTCCAGGCCAGCGTCGCGACCCGATCCCCCGGATTGATGCCGAGTCCGAGCAGCGCGTTCGATAGACGCTTCGACCGACCGAGGATTTCCCCCCAGTTGGTGCGGACGATCGGCCCCTCGAGCGAGCGGGTGACGACCTCTCGATGGCCATGCCACGCCCCGGCATGTTCGAGGAAGCGATCCACCGTCAGCGGCCAGTCCTGCATCAGCCCTTCCATCGGGCGCGTCTCCTCACAAATGACCGTCCTCGTTAGGGGTAGAGGCGGCTGGTCGTCCAGCGTTCCCCTTCACGGGTGAACAGCAGGCGCTCGTGCAGCCGGAACGGCCGGTCGCGCCAGAACTCGATGCGCGCCGGCACGATCCGGTAGCCGGACCAGTTCGGCGGCCTCGGCACCGCTCCCACGCCAAAGCGCAGTCCGACCTCCGCCACGCGCTTTTCCAGAGCGAATCGGTCCGCCATCGGCCGAGACTGATCCGACGCCCACGCGCCGATCCGAGCCGAGCGGGCGCGGGTGGCGAAATAGGCGTCCGCCTCCGCGGCGCTCACCTGCTCCACCGCGCCCCGCACCCGCACCGCACGACGCAGGCTCTTCCAATGAAAATTCAACGCCGCCCGTGGGTTGATCGATAGTTCCTCACCCTTGGCGCTCTCGAGATTGGTGTAGAAGGTGAAGCCTCGCCGATCGACTTCCTTCAGCAGCACCATGCGCGCGTCAGGCAACCCGTCGCGGTCGACGGTCGCCAGGGTCATGGCGTTGGGATCGTTGGGCTCTTTGTCGGTCGCCTCCTTCAGCCAAGTCTGGAACAGCCCGAGCCAATCCTCTTCGGGCAGCAGAGGCTGAGGCTCGGCGCTCTGCACCGCGCGGACGTAGTCGTCCTCGGCAGGGGAGGGGGGGATCAGGGAGGCGTTGCTCATCGGGCGCGTTTTAGAGCAATCAGGGCCGATGTCGCACAACACCTTCGGCCATCTCTTTCGGGTGACGACCTTCGGCGAGAGCCACGGTCCGGCGATCGGCTGCGTGGTGGACGGCTGCCCGCCCCAGATCCCGCTCACCGCGGCCGACATCCAGGTGTGGCTCGACAAGCGCCGGCCTGGGCAGGGGCGTTTCGTCACTCAGCGGCAAGAGCCGGACGCCGTGCGGATTCTCTCCGGCGTGTTCGAGGACGAGCGCACCACCGAGCGCTTCGGCGGGCAGGTCACCACCGGCACGCCCATCGCCCTCATGATCGAAAACGTCGATCAGCGCTCGCGGGACTATTCCGACATCGCCACCCAGTTCCGGCCGGGGCATGCCGACTACGCCTACCAGGCCAAGTACGGCGTGCGGGATTATCGCGGCGGCGGGCGTCAGTCGGCGCGCGAGACGGCCTGCCGCGTCGCGGCCGGCGCGATCGCGCGTAAGGTGCTGGGGCCTGGCGTGACCATCCGCGGCGCGCTGATCCAGATCGGTCCAGACCGGATCGATCCGGCGCGTTGGGACTGGGAGGAGACGCAGCGCAATCCCTTCTGGGCGCCGGATCCTCAGATCGTGCCGCTGTGGGAGCGGCGGCTGGAGCGCACGCGCAAGGCCGGATCCTCGACCGGCGCGATCGTCCAGGTCGAGGCCGAAGGCGTCGCCGCCGGCTGGGGCGCGCCGATCTATGGCAAGCTCGATGCGGAACTCGCCGCCGCGCTGATGTCGATCAACGCCGCCAAGGGCGTGGAGATCGGCTCCGGCTTCGCCGCCGCGTCCCTGTCGGGCGAGGAGAACGCGGACGAGATGCGGATGGGAAACGACGGCCAGCCGGTGTTCCTCTCCAACAATGCCGGCGGGGTGCTCGGCGGCATCGCCACCGGCCAGCCGATCGTCGCGCGGGTCGCCTTCAAGCCGACGTCCTCGATCCTGACCCCCCGACGATCGATCGACGAGGCGGGCCGCGAGGTCGACATCCGCACCACCGGCCGCCACGACCCCTGCGTCGGGATCAGGGCCGTACCGGTGGCCGAGGCGATGATGGCCTGCGTCCTCGCCGACGCCTTCCTCCGGCACCGGGCGCAGGTGGGGTAGCCGGGAGAGCCGGCCACCCGAGAACCCGCTTCAGCAGACGTTCACAAGCCCCGGCCCGACGCTGGTCCCCACCCCGGGCACAGACTGCTGTGGCGCCCAGTTGGAGCCGTCGAAGGTCGAATACCAGATGCCCTGATCGTTGTTCACGCCCTTCCAGGTCATCAGCGCGCGGTCGAGGTGCACCGTGAGCGCGACCTCCTCGCTGGCTCCAACGCCGGCGATATTCTTCTGTGGCGCCCAGTTGGAGCCGTCGAAGGTCGTGTACCAGATGCCCTGGTCGGCGCTTGCGCCTCGCCAGGCCATGACGACCGTGCCGCGGTAGACGGTGAGGGCTGGGCCAACCGCCGTGCCCACGCCCGGAACCTGCTGCTGCGGCGTCCAGCCATGGCCGTCGTAGGCCGACCACCAGATCGATTGATCGCCCTCGACCCCCTTCCAAGCCATGACCACCCGGCCTTGGACGGTGGCGAGCGCCGGTCGGAACGAGGTGCCCACGCCGGAAATCTGCTGCACCGGCGCCCAGTTCGCGCCGTCGAAGGTGGTGAACCAGATGGATTGGTCGCCCTGCACGCCCTTCCAGGTCATGAACAGCCGACCCTGGAAGGTGGTGAGCGCAGGCCCGGCGCTGGAGTTCGCGCCGTTGATGACCTGCACCCCGCTCCAGGTCGAGCCGTCATAAGACGACCACCAAAGCCTCTGGTCCCCCGTCACGCCCTTCCAGACCAGGTAGGTCATGCCGTTGAACAGGGCCGCGGCGGGGCCGAAGTCGGAGTTGGCGCCCGCAATGGTGTTCTGTGGCAGCCACCCCTGGCTGTAGAAGGTGTTGAACCAGATCCGCTGGTCGCCGCCTGCGCCTTTCCAGGTCATCAGAGGCGCTTGCGTGATCCCGAGCGCCGGCACGCTGGAGGTGCCGACGTTGGCCACCTTCTGTTGCGGCGCCCAGCCTCCACCGTTGTTGGTGGTGAAATAGATGCCGTCGTCGCCCGGTATGCCCTGCCAACTCATCACGAGTTGGCGGCCGAGCGTGGTGAGGCCCGGTCCGGCGCTGGTCCCGACGCCCGCCACGTTCTGCTGGGGCGCCCAGCCTTGGCCGTTGTAGGTCGACCAGTAGATTCCGTGGTCGTCGCTCACGCCCTTCCACGCCATGTAGAGTAGACCGTTGAGAGCCGCCAAGACCGGACGACCGCTCGTCCCCACCCCGCCGACCTTCTGCTGGGGGCTCCAGCCGCCGCCGGTGTTGGTGGAATAGTAGATGCCGTCGTCGCCGGGGATCCCTTGCCAGACCATGACCAGCTTGTCCTGGAAGCTGGCGAGGCTCGGTCCGACGCTCGATCCGATGCCGCCGATGTTCTGCTGGGGCGCCCAGCCATGCCCGTCGAAGGTCGACGTATAGACGCCGTCGTCGCCGCCGACGCCTTTCCACGCCATGAAGACGCGGCCGTCATAGGTCGCCAGCATCGGGCCCACGCTGGTGCCCACGCCATTGATCTTCTGCTGAGGCGCCCAGTTCAGTCCGTCGAAAATCGAGTAGTAGATGCCGTCGTCGCCGGCGACGCCCTGCCACGCCATCACCGTCCCGCCGTTGAACTGCGCCAGCGCGGGCTCGGCGCTGGTGCCCACGCCGGCGATGTTGATCTGCGGCGACCAACGCTGGCCGTCGAAGGTCGAGTAATAGATCCCCTGGTCGTTGTGTACGCCCTTCCACGCCATCAGGGCGTTGGTCGGGTTGGGCAGGGGCGGCGCGTAGTTGCAGGCGCTCGCCGGAGCGGGGCACGCGGTCGCCGACACGGGTTGCACGATGCTGTTGATCAGATACCCGTAGCCCGCCGGGGCCGCGCCCTGGGTGGTCTGGAGATAGTTGTTCGACGTGTCGAAGTAGCCGGCGAAGAGCGTCTGGCAGTTCGGCCCGCAGCCATCGCACACCTCGGGATTGACCAGATTGGCAAGAGGATCCACCGCCGTCTCCGCCGTCTCGTGACTGAGCGCTTGAGCATAGAATCCAGCCGTGTCGGCGACGGTGAAGCCGGCGCCGGTCACGTTCACGAAGATATACGGCCGCGTGTTGAAGCTGTGATAGCCGCCGATTCCCTGGGCGAGCGAGCCGTTGGAGTTGATCATCCCCTGTGGATTCAGCATCACCATGCAGGAATCCGCGCCCAGCCCGTTCTGCTGCGCCACGCTGTTCATCCAGCCGGCCAACTGAGAGTCGCTGAAGGTGTTGCCGGCCAGGCTGACGCTGAAGTCGATGTAACCCGGCGCCACGGCGATGCTGTTGGCGCCGTACTGCGAGGCGTATTGGCTGATCGGAATCCGCGCGAGGCTGATAAAGGCGTTGGCGGTGTTGATGTCCGCCGCACTCACCGCCGACGTCGCCCCCGTCGTGGTGTTGGTGAAGGTGATCCGGACGAAGTGGAGCGTGCCTCGGAACAACGGATCCTGGAAGGTCGAGCCGGTGACGCTGAACAGTCCCGTCTTGAGAGCGGCGTCGAGGCGGTGTTCGAGAGCGGGGTCATCAAGCTTTAGGTCGGCGGCGGATTTCAGCCGATGAAGTCTTTCTAGAGTGCGTTCCGGAAAGCCTGAGGTAAATTCGCCATGTTCGTCTCTCGCGACGAGATCGGGCGCGGCGGACTCTAGAGCACGCTCATTCTTCAGTCGCCGTGTGCCGGATATATACCTTACGGCGTCATCGACGGCAGCTTTTTCTTTACACATGGACAAACTCATCAATGGGTTAATCAGATGCGAGCGTCCTATCACCGCGTTTCGCGACCAACCAAGTTAATCCATCGTCAAAATCGCGTTGGCGTGTCGCTGCTGGCTCCGGCCCACTAAAGGTGGTAGGCGAGCTTAAGATGACCCGCGTCGCCAACCCGTGCCCGCCGATGCACGCTCCCTTACCGGGGCGGGTCGACGGTCGCGCGCTTCGCGCCTGATCATCAACCCAACGCCCCGCCGCTACTGGCCGGGGCTCTTTTCTCCACAAGGCGCCCGAACCCCGGCCTCCCTTTAGAAGGAGACCGCTCATGTCGGACCCACTGCCCCCCACGCCCATTGTTGGAGACGCAGAGGCTCGTCTTGCGTCCGCTGAGCCTTGAGGACGCGCCGGCGATCCAGGCCGGGTTCGCCGACTGGCATGTGATCAAGCACCTCAGCCCAAAAGTTCACTGGCCATATCCGGATGATGGCGCCGACTCCTACGTCCGAGAGTCGCTTCAGGCGCGGGCGCGCGGAGAGAAGTTCTTCTGGGTGCTTGCATTCAAGCAGGGCGGCGGCAGAGCGATTGGAGCGATCGATCTTTCGCCGGATCGAGGCGACCCTCTCGGAATGCGGGGCTTCTGGCTAGCTCGCGCCTACTGGGGACGCGGACTAATGACCGAAGCGGCTGAACGGGTGACGCGCTATGCTTTTGAAGAGCTCGGCTGGACGCGGCTTCGTCTCAGCAACGCTGCCGCTAATGCCGGCTCGCGCCGGGTGAAGGAGAAGCAGGGCGCAACGCTCGTCGAGGTCGTTCCCGGCGAGTTCAGGGGCGGTCCAGGGCTGCGCCAAGTCTGGGTGCTGGAGCGCGATGTCTGGCTGGCGCGAACACGCGTGCCGGCGATGGCCTGAGAGCGCCGGCGCCCTGGGAACGCCGGTTTCAGGACTCGGCGTTGACGCCCTGATGCGTCGCGGTCCGCCGCGGCTTCACGTGGGCGGTGGACTTGGCCGGGGCGGGAGCGGGCGAGGGGGCTCGCCGCGGGCGCCTCGTCGTTTGCGGTGTCGACGGAGAGGGCGGCGGGGCCTTCGGGAGGTGGGGCGGGCGCGGGCTTCGGCGCCTCGTCGAGCAAGGCCAGGGTTTCCCGCACGAAGCGCGCCTTGGTCACGATGCCGATACCCAGGTTCTCGCCGTTGGGCTCCACCTCCTGGGTGAGCACCCCCGCCACATGGCCGACGAGTTGTCCGGCCGGTTGCACATAGACCGGACCGCCGGAGTTCCCGGGGAAGACGTGGAAGTCCAGCAGAAACGTCGGATAAGCGGTGGCCGGCGCGTTCGGGTAGGAGGCGACGTTGCCCGACCGCAGGATCGGGAAGCCCGCGGCGTTGGAGGAGTAGCCCTCTGGGAACCCCAGCACCATCATCTCGTCGCCCGGTCCGATGTCGTCGTCGGTCTCTTCCTCGCCGCCGAACATCGAAAGCGGGAGGGCGGCCCTGGCGAACTCGCGGCGGCGCATTCACCGGGATGGCGGCGATGTCGCGCGACCCGTGATGAACCCAGAGCGGAGCACCGTGGTCGCGGATGGTGATCTTCGCGGGAGCGTACCGCCAGCTTCCGTCGGCGCCCTGGATCCGCCAGCCGACGGTCGCCTCATCGGACTTCATCCGGTTGAGGACGTGGTTGGCGGTGACCAGCACCACGCGCGGCGCGCCGTCGGGGCCAGGATCGGCGACCAGAAACCCGGCTCCGACCGTCTTCAGTCCGTTGCCAAGCGGCTGCTCAAGCTCCACCGTCGCGCCGATCAACTCGACGGTCATATCCAGCGGCATGGCGTACTCGTGTCTGGCGACCCTCATGTGCATCATACCCCATGCGTCGCCGGCGTCGAAGAGTGGGTGGAGAGCAATTCGCAATGTTGAGACGGGATCTTCTTTCGGCCGCCGCCGCGGCGACTGTCCTTTCCGGTTCCAATCCCCTGTTCGCCGCCGCTCGCCGGCCGCGGGCCCGGGTTCGCCCTAGCGATCCGGGCTGGCCCACGGCCGAGTCCTGGGCGGCGCTCGGCGCGGCCACGGGCGGGAGCCTGATCGAGCCCAAGCCCATGCTCGCCCCCTGCCTGGTCGATGCGAAGAGCGCCGATTGCAAGGCGCTGGTCAAATCCCTGCAGAATCCTTTTTTCATTAGCGATCAGCCGTCTGGAACCCAGATCTCCGGCTATCTGGACGCCTGGGCGCCCGCGGTCAGCCGCTACTGCCTGGCCGCGAAGTCCGCCGCCGACGTGGCGGCCGCCGTCCGATTCGCCCGCGTCCACGACCTGCGGCTGGTCGTGAAGGGGGGAGGCCATAGCTACCTCGGCGGCTCCAACGCGCCCGACAGCCTGATGATCTGGACCCATCCCATGCGTCAGATCACTTTGCACGAGGCGTTCGTACCGGCCGGCGGCGCGGGCCTCGTCGCGCCCACTCCCGCGGTGAGCATCGGGGCGGGCTGCCGCTGGATCGAGGTCTATGACGCGGTCACCACCAAGGCCGGACGCTATGTCCAGGGCGGCGGGTGCACGAGCGTCGGGGTGGCGGGCCTGGTGCAGGGCGGTGGCTTCGGCTCCCTCTCCAAAGCGTTCGGAACGGGGGCCGCGGGGCTCATCGAGGCCGAGGTGGTGACTGCGGACGGACAGATTCGGGTGGTGAACGCGCATCGGTCGCCCGATCTATTCTGGGCGCTCAAGGGTGGAGGCGGCGGCAGCTTCGGCGTGGTCACGCGCCTGACGCTATTGACCCACGCGGCGCCGAAGCTCGGCGGCGGGTTCGAAGTGAACATCAAGGCGGCGGACGACGAGGCGTTCCGCAAGCTGATCGCCGCCTTCGTCGATCTCTATGCCGAGCGCCTCTTCAATCCCGCGTGGGGCGAACAGGTCCTGATCGGCAAGAACAACACCCTCAAGGTCGGTATGGTCTCGATGGATCTCACCGAGCGCCAGATGATGGACGCCTGGGCGCCCTTGCTGAGCGCCGTGGAGAGCTCGAAGGGACCTTGGCGCTACGTGACGCCTCCAGACGCCGGTGCAGCCCCGTTCCGGACCTGGTGGGATGCGGCCGGGCGCCGGGCGCGCGGGTCCAAGGCCATGCGCTACGACGATCGCCCCGGCGCGCCAGCGACCCAGGCCTGGTGGAGCGGCGATTCCGACCAGGTGAGCGCGTTTTTCTACGGCTACGATTCGATGTGGCTGCCGTCATCGCTCCTGAAGCCCGCCGAACGCGGCAGACTGGTGGACGCCTTGTTCGCCGCCAGCCGACGCTACAACGTGGCGCTGCATTTCAACAAAGGGCTGGGCGGGGCGCCGGCCGACGCGGTCGCCCGATCCCGCGACACCGCGACCAGCCCCAAGGTGCTGGACGCCTTCGCCCTGGCGATCATCGCCGACGGCGGACCGCCGGCCTGGTACGACGTGCTGGGCTTCAAGATGCCGCTCGAGGGCCCTCGCCGAGCGGCGGCGGCCATGCGAGAGGCCATGGTCGAGCTATCGAAGTGCGCGCCCGGCGCCGGCTCGTACATCTCGGAAAGCAGCTACTTCCGTGACGACTGGCGCGAGGCGTTCTGGGGCGACCACTACCCCCGCCTGCGCGCGATCAAGGACAAGGTCGACCCGAGCGGACTGTTCTTCGTCCACCACGGTGTCGGCAGCGAAGACTGGAGCGCGGACGGGTTCACACGCGTCGCTTGAGCCCCGCTCCTCAAGCTCGGGCTCAGCCCCTGATGGGAGAACGTCGATCCGTCGCCTCACACAACGGTCGTGCGTGGTTGACGAGCGCCATCAGGTACTTGCCCGGTTCTTCCGTCATCGGCAGGTGCGCCGAGTTCCTCGAACCAGACGAGCGTTTTCGCCGGCGCATCGACCGAAGCGAACCACTCCGAGGCCAGCTCGGAGTTGACGTTGAAGTCGTGCCGGCCCGCGAACACCAGCAGTGGGCAGTCAAGTCGTCGGGTGGTCGCCAGGTCGAGACCGAGGGCGGCGGGAAGAAGATAGCGTTCGCCAAAGGCGTTGCCCTCCCAGATGTGGCCGATCTCGCTGTCCGTGTAGTCCGGCGAAAGGTCAGCCAGATCTCCCTCGGCCTGATTGCCATGCCGATAGGCCATCGTGCCGCCGTAGAACTCCACCCATCGGCGCTGGGCGTAGATGTCTTGCAGCGGGATGAGACGGCCGGGCGGCGAGTAGGGGGCGATGGAGTTCAACAGCCGAATGGCCTCGTCGTTTTTCGCCGCCTTGGCCGCCGTCATGGCGAAGGTCCAACCCCGTCGCTCGCTCTCCGGCATATCGGTCATCTGCCCGACGCCGATGTAGGCGTGCAGCCACGTCGGATGCCGCTTAGCGAGTTCAAGACCGAGGAAGCTCCCGAAGGAGTGCCCGGAGACGAAGATCTTGTCCTGGCCCAACGTGCTGCGGGACCAGGCCGCCATCTCCTCCGCGTCCGCGACCATGCGGTCCAAGGTCAGGGTGGGCGCCACCGCGGCAGGATCGTTCAGGAGCTGCGTCTTGCCGGCGGCGCGCTGATCCCACTGAACGACGGTGAAATATTCCTCCCAGTCCCGACTGAACCACCAGCTCATCGGAATCGAAACGTAGCCTGGGCCGCCGTGGATATGCAGCAAGACGGGGTTGCGCCTGTCCCGTCCCCGCACTGAGACCCACTGATCGATCCCGCCGATCTTCACGGCTTCCAAACGTTCGATCCCGTTTGGCGTCACGACGGCACGCGCTTTGGCGATGATCTGCGTCGCTTCGGCGCGGTTGTGCGGTTTGGCTGATTGGGATGCGCCGGGGATGTTCGCCCGCGCGGCGGAAATTGAGCCGAGCGCCAGCCAAGTGGGTCCGGAAGCAAGAACCGCTCGACGATGCAATTTGCTGCTCCTGTCGTCAGTGAACCCCTAGGCGTCCGCCCCCGCTCCTTCTGCGGGCTGAAGCCGGCGATAGTTGTCAGGTGTGAGCGCGCTTCGGTCCGCCGGCTCGCTTCTTGGACGGGGGACGTGGCTTGGCGGCCCGGCCCTCGTCTTCATCGCGGCGAGGTCCCGGCGGACCAGCCGGTTCGATGCGTATCGGTTGAGGCGGCCCGCTCTGGACGGCGGAGAGGAAGCGCTCCGCCGCGGCCTTTGAGATCTCGAACTTGGTCTCGCGGTCGAAGATGCGGATGGCGCCGATGTCCGGCTTGGTGACGTGGCCTCGGCGGCAGATGAGGGGGATCAGCCACTTGGGGTCGGCGTTGGCGGAGCGGCCGACGGTGAGGCGGAACCAGACGGTGTCGCCGTTGGCGGGATAGTCGCGTTCCGGCCGCTCGCGGCGTTCGCGGGGCGCCCGTTCGCCGCGCTCGGGCGACCAGGTCTTGGCGCCGCCGCCGCGTGTCTCCCCGGGATCGTAGACCTCCTCCGGCGCCGGCAGCTTCTCGCGATGCACCCGGATCAAGGCCGCGGCGATGTCCAGAGGCGCGACCTTCTCCAGCAACAGGCGGGCGAGTTCCAGGTCTTCCTCGGCCGCGGGTTCGGTGAGCATCGGGTCGTCGAGGAGTCGCGCCTGATCCTGGGCGCGGATTGCTTCGGCGGTCGGCGGCCCGCTCCAGGTCGCCTCCACGCCGGCGGCCGCGAGCAACTGCTCCACCCGGCGACGCCGCGTGTAGGGGGCGAGCACGACCGACACGCCCTTCTTGCCGGCGCGGCCGGTGCGACCGCTGCGATGGAGCAGGATCTGGCGGTTGGCCGGGAGGTCGGCGTGGATCACGAGCCCGAGATCGGGAAGGTCGAGCCCCCGCGCCGCGACATCGGTGGCGACGCACACCCGGGCGCGGCCGTCTCGCAGCGCCTGGAGCGCGTCGGTGCGCTCTCGCTGGCTCATCTCGCCGGACAAGGCCACGGCGTCGAAGCCGCGCTCGCGCAGGGCGGCGTGCAAGTGGCGAACCGCCTCGCGCGTGGCGCAGAACACCAGAGCGCCGCCGGACTCGAGCAGGCGCAGGGTGTTGACCACCGCATGCTCGATCTCGTTCGGCGCCACGCGCATGGCCCGGTATTCGATGTCACCGTGCGCCTCGCCGACGCGCGCGGTGTCGATGCGCGTCGCGTTGCGCTGGTAGGTGCGGGCGAGGGCGACGATGTCCTTGGGCAGGGTGGCGGAGAACAGCAGGGTGCGGCGCTCGGGCGGCGTGGCGTCGAGGATGAACTCGAGGTCCTCCTTGAAGCCGAGGTCGAGCATCTCGTCCGCTTCGTCGAGCACCACGGCGAGCAGCGCGCCGAGCTCCAGGTGCCCTCGCTCCAGGTGGTCGCGCAGGCGGCCGGGCGTGCCGACCACGATGTGGGCGCCCGCCCGCAGCTCGCGCTGCTCGCGGCGCGGATCCATGCCGCCGACGCAGGTCGCGACGATCCCGCCGGCCGGGCGGTAGAGCCAAGCCAACTCGCGCGCGACCTGCAGCGCCAACTCGCGCGTGGGCGCCACCACCAGCGCCAGAGGGGCGCCTGGCGCGCCCAGCCGCTCCGCCTCGCCCAGAAGCGTCGGCGCCAGGGCGAGGCCGTAGGCGACCGTCTTGCCGGAACCGGTCTGGGCGGAGACGAGCAGGTCCCGGCCCTCGCCGTCGCTCTCGAGGACGGCCGCCTGGACCGGGCGTCGGCTCTTTGTAGCCCTGCTCGGCGAGTGCGCGGGCGAGGGACGGATGGATGTCGTCGAAGGTCATGGAGAGGCGCGGGCGCTTTCGCTTGAGTTGGAGGAACGTTTCACGGTGGCCGAGGTGTCATCCGGCTCGCGAGGGCGTCTGGCCGGAGTATAGACCGCGGATGACCCTCGCGTCCGATTCCCTTGCACTCGACTTCATCGATCCCCGTATGCGGGGCCTTTCCGTCGAGAATATCGCCAGCGTCGCCGGCGCCAACTTCGGCTCTCAGGACGTCATTCCGCTGTGGTTTGGGGAAGGCGACATCGCCGCGCCGGCCTTCATCGGCGAGGCCATGGCTCAGGCGGTGCGCGACGGGCACGTCTTCTACACCTACCAGAACGGCATCCCCCGTCTTCGCGAAGCGCTGTCGACCTATCTCTCCGGTCTAGGGGCCCGGCCCGTGGCGGCCGATCGGATCAGCGTCACCAGCGGCGGCATGCACGCGATCCAGATCGCGCTCGAGCTGATCCTGAAGCCTGGAGACTCGATCGTCGTGATCGATCCGGTGTGGCCCAACGTGGCCGGCGCGTCTCGGGTGATCGGCGCCGAGGTGCGACCCGTTTCGATGCGGCTTGGCGAGACGGGCTGGACCCTGGATCCGGCCGAGGTCGAGGCGGCCGTGGATGCAACCACCCGCGCCGTCTTCTTCGCCTCCCCCAACAACCCCACCGGCGCGGTGCTGAGCGCCGAGACCCAGGCCGAGCTGCTGGAGATCTGTCGACGCCATGGCCTGTGGCTGCTGGCCGACGAAGTCTATCAGCGCCTCACCTTCGGCAAGAACGCCGAGCCCAGCCTCACCGAGATGAGCGAACCCGAGGAGCGGGTGATCATCTTCAACAGCTTTTCGAAGAACTGGGCGATGACCGGTTTTCGGCTGGGCTGGATGGTCCACCCGCCGTCGCTCGCCCGCCACATCGCCATGGCGGTGCAATACTCCACCAGCGGCACGCCGGCGTTCATCCAGCATGCCGCGGTCGCCGCGCTAGAGCAGGGCGAGCCGTTCGTCGCCTTCATCCGCGACTATTGCGCGAAGGGCATGGCCGCCGCCTGCGAGGTGTTGGAACAGGTCCCGCGTGTGCGCTTCGGGCCCCGGCCGACGGCGGGCATGTACGTATTCTTCACCGTCGACGGGATGAACGATTCCCGCGCCGCCTGTCGTGACATCCTGGCGGCGACAAGAGTTGGGCTCGCGCCTGGAGCCTTGTTCGGCGCGCACTCGGAAGGGTTCCTGCGCGCGTGCGTCAGCCGGGAAGCCGCGAGCCTTCGAGCCGCGGTGGCGAGGGTCGCCGACTACCTCAGATAGACGGAGTAGACCCTTACTTGTGGCAAACGGCGCTGGCGGCGATGTAGCCGTTGCCGCACTTCTTGCCAGCGGGTTTGGCCGCGGCCATGGGCTTCGCGGCGGCTGCGGCGGGTTTGGACATCGCGGGCGCGGCGGCCTTGGCGGGCGCCGCCGTCTTGGTGCAGGTCTTGCCGGCGGCGATGTAGGAGCTTCCGCACTTCACGCCTTTTGCGGCGGGCTTGTCGGCGGCGCCGGCGGCGGGCGCCAGGGCGGCGAGCGTAAACAGCGCGGCGAGCGCGAGCGTGGCCTTCATGGACGTTATCTCCCCTTCAAATCGGTGCGTCGAAGCTGCGCTGTAAGCGTCGGCTTGGCAAGGGGCTGTTCAGGCATCGTTCAAGGGGCGACGCGCGTTCTAGCCTGACGCTCCTCGTTGAGCGCGAACGAACAAGAAGGAAAGCTCATGAAGAAAACCACGCTCGGGCTGGTGGGGGCGATTTCGTCCCTCGCCGTCGCGCCGATGGGCGCCGCCGCCGCCGCGCCCCTCGAAGCTCAGCCGATCCCGGCGGCCTCGTCGTACGCGGACCTGCTCGACCCGGTGCCCAACGCGACTGAGCGTCTGGCCCTGGTCAATTCGGAGTCGAGAGTCCGATGGCGCGCAACTGATCAAGGCCCAGTACTATCCCGGCCCGGTGGCCCACCACCATCATCACCATCACCACAACAACTATTATCGCCGCCATTGGCGCCGGCGTCACTACCATCACCACCATCATCACCATAACAACTACTAGTCGGTTAGGGACGCGGCGCGGGCTCACGAGCCCGCGCCGCGCTCCCTCGCTTTCGCCGCCCGGAGCATGTGGCGGTAGGTGCCGTCGAAGACCGTATTGGTGGTGGAGAGCCACCGGTTACCTTCCGACAGCGCATCCCGGTTGTCGCGGATCCGTAGCGACCGCATCTCCCGCTCCGCCGCCTCGTCCTCGCCCATCGGTTCGAGTTCCAAGTCCGGCTCGGCTGGAACGACCAGCGCTTGGGCGAACGGCTCGCCCTTGCGGAAGACGTGCTCCACCCCTTTCGGCGGCGTCTTGAAGATCAGGAAGAAGATCATCGGCCACCAGCTGGTGCGGATCATGGCCGGTACGGCCAGCGGCACGTCGTCCGCGCCCGGTGCGAAATACCGCGGATGCGGTTCGATCCGGATGGCGAAGGGTGCATCGACCTTCAGATCGATCAGGCTCTGGTACGAATAGTAGCCCTCGCCGAACGGCCTGAATGGCGGCCAGTTGATCCCGAGTTCCGGATCCGGCCCCCAATCGGCCTGAAGCCGCGGCTTTCCGCGAAAGCTGGTGACGGTGAGCGTCTGATCGAATGGATAGAGCAGCTCCAGGCCGTACTTCGCGCCTTCCGAGAACGGGGCGCAGTGCCACATCTGCTCATGCGATCCGTCCGCCCGCGGCTGGGGGTCCCCGGCCCATCCGGGCACGGGCATCTCCGTCGGGCGTGGCGGCAGACCAGGTCCATGAACACGGTAGCGGACGATCGGCATCCAAGTCCCCTATTGCGGCGGGGAGGCGGGCGGCGTCTCGGGAGCCGGAGCGGGCTGATCGGCCGGAGCATTGTACTTGAGCGCCTGACCGAGCACCGCGGCGTTGCTGGCCAGAGATCGGGCGTTGGTGTCGCATTTGTCCGGCAGGCCCCAGCTGAGCCACGCCCGCGCCAGTTCCCGGCTCGTCTTCAGCTCCACCGGCGCCCAGACGGCGCGGCCGGCCTTGATGGCTTCGACGCCGCGGGCCGAGATCGGAGTGGGGCTGGCCTTTTCCGCGGCTTCCACCGCGCCGGAGATCATCTTCAGCTCGGCCCGGTCGGCGACGATCTCGTCATGATAGGGCTCGCTCTCGCCCTTCTGCGAGGTGCCCCACAGCTTGTCGATGGCTCGCAGGTCGGGCTTCACCTTGTCGTAGATGTCGAGGTACTCGTTGAGGGCGCCGTAGCACCAGGCGGCGAGTTCGTAAGGCTGGCTGGGCGCGTTGGAGGGCAGGCGTTCGCCCGGCTCGGCGCCGGGCTGGCCCGCCGCCGGCGCTTCCGCGGGCGTCTGGGCCCAACCGGTTGCGCTGACGCAAAGCGCGGCAACGAAAACGAGCGCTGAAGCTTTCATGGACAGTCCTTCGAGGTGAACGGGCATTGACGGGACGCGCCGGGCTTCTTCAATGGGGTTCGGACGTTCTTGGCGACCAGTGGGAGGTATGGCCACGGAACCGAACCACGATTCAAGCCCGACGGTTGCGCCGGTATGGCGCGGATTGGGCGTGCTGGCGGGCGCGCTCGGCGGAGCCGTTGCGGCGATCGTCGCGGCCGTCGTGGCCGCTATCTGCGCCCTGGCCCTGTTGCTGCTAGCCATAGCCGCCGCCGTGGTCCTGGCGATCCGGGCGACTGTGACCGCTGCGGCGCGCCTGATCCGCCGTCGTCGCTCCGAACCCGACCTGATCGAAGCCCGCCACGTCGGCGGCCACTCCTGGGTGGCCTACGGCTGGGACGGATCCCATTGAACCCCACCAGATTGGAGACACGATGATCGGATTGGTTGCGACGCTGAAGGTGCAGGAGGGCAAGGGGCAGGAACTCGAGGCTGTGTTCAAGACGCTGGCCGAGCAGGTTCGAGCCAACGAGACCGGGTGCCACTTGTACCAGCTCACCAAGAGCCGGACTGAGCCGGACACGTACAAGGTGATGGAGCTTTACACCGATCAGGACGCGCTGACTCACCATGGGAGCACCGACTATTTCAAGGCGAACGGCGCCAAGATGGGGCCGTTGCTTGCCGGACGTCCCCACATCGAAATGCTCGACTGCGTCTAGGCTGGTGAGAGACTCGAGCGCGCGGGATCGCGCGCTCGAGACGGCGAGGGCCTAGTCGTCCGACGGGGGGTATGAGCGCACCGCGCCGGGGTTGGCTCCCGGCGGCGGCACGTTCGAGCGGTTGCCCTGATAGACAGCCGGCGGCGGCCGTTCCGTCTTCGGATTGGGGAGCCGCATAGGTGCGGTAGTCGCCCTGAAGCGGGGCCTGGTCGTTGTCGTCGGCCGGCGGGGCGGAGCCGTAGTCGCCCTCATAGGCCGCCGGCGGCGGATAGTCGTACGACTCGTCGTCGTAAACCACCGGCGGCTCATCGTAGTAGTAGGGGGTGGCCAAGTAGCCGGCGCCAAAGCCGAGGCCGAGGCCTAAGAAGAGGGGGTCGCCCCAGCCGCCATAGCAGCAGCCGTAGCCGCCGCGCCAACCGTAGCCGCCACGATAGCCGTAGCCGCCGCCATGGTAGCCGCCGGCGTACCCGCCGCCGTGGTATCCTCCACCGTACCCGCCGTGGTCGCCGTCGCCATGGTACCCACCGCCATAGCCGCCACCATGGTAGCCGCCGCCGTACCCGCCGCCGTGATAGCCTCCACCACCGTGGAAACCTCCACCGTAGCCTCCGCCGCCGTGGAAACCGCCGCCCCCAAAGCCGCCGCCATGGAAACCTCCGCCGCCGCCGCCGCCATGGAAGCCGCCGCCGCCGCCCCCGCCGTGGGAGCCACCTCCGCCGCCATGCATCTGGGCTTGCGCTCCGCCAGCCAACAGGGCCGCAGCTGCGGCCAATGCCGCCGTCGCCTTCAACATCTCACCTACCTCGTGTGCGGGACACACATCGCCCGCGTTACGGCGACCTCAACAGAAGCCGACTGAACCCACGGTGAACGGGCGAACCCGCCAAGCGATGCGGAGAACGCGTGTCAGGCGTTGAAATTCAGCTTCAGCCCCGGTCTGGGCCAGCGGGCCCGGTAGAGTTTGCCGGTGCCCGAGCAGGTCACCCAGGCGTCGCGCATGTCGGCGCCGCCGAAGCAGATGTTGGTGGTGAGCAGGTCGGGGAAGGCGAAGTGTTCGGTCGTGCCGTCTTCGTCAAAGGCGGTGATCCCGCCGTTGATGATGGTCGCCACGCACACCTTGCCGCCAGCCTCGACGGCCAGGCTGTCCAGAAGCTGGAACCCAGGCAGGGTGTGGACCACGCGTCCGGCGGCCGCGAGGGTGGGGGAGGGGGCGAGCACGCCCGGCTCGGCCACGTCCATCGCCCAAAGCCGGCCGAGGTGGGTGTCGGCCATGTAGACGGTCTTCTCGTCGGGCGAGAGGCCGACGCCATTGGGGCTGATCAGGTGGTCGCGCTGGCGGCTGACGTGGCGGCCATCGGGACGGGCGTAATACAGCGCCCCGTGCTTGCGGTATTCCGCATGAGTGGTTCCGTGGTCGGTGAACCAGAACCCGCCCTGCTTGTCGAAGACGAGGTCATTGGGTCCGGCGAAGCGGCGGCCCTCGCAGCTCTCGTAGACTCGCTCCGCCTTGCCGGTCGCAAGATCGACCCGCTGGATATAGCCGCCTTCGTGGCTCGGCGGAGTGGGGCCGGGGATCGTCATCCCCTCCTGCTCGATCCACGTGAAGGAGCCGCCGTTGTTGGTGACCCAGATGGCTCCGTCCGGCCCGATGGCCGCGCCGTTGGGACCGCCGCCCACCTCGGCGACCGTGCTCTTGCGCCCGTCCGGCGTGACCCGCGTCAGCGCGCCGGCCGCGATCTCGGTCAGGATCACCGAACCGTCGTTCATGGCGATCGGACCTTCGGGGAAGCGCAGGCCTTCGGCGACGAGTTGAACGTCCATGGGGTCTCCTCCTGATCTTTTCAGGCGACCCTACAGGATCGGTCCGCGCGGGGGCTAGACGCCCGCCGGCGCCATCGGCCGCATCTTCAGGTCGGCGAGCAGGGAGTCGTCCTTGTCGCGGCCGGGATTGTTGGTCGTGAGCAGGCGCGCGCCGACGAAGATCGAGTTGGCGCCGGCGAGGAAACACAGCGCCTGCAGCTCGCGGCTCATGTTCTCGCGGCCGGCGGCGATACGCACCACCGACCTGGGGCAAACGATCCGCGCCACGGCGATGGTGCGCGCGAACTCCAGTCCGTCCACAGCCTGCGACTCACCCAGCGGCGTGCCGGCGATGGGCATGAGCGCATTGATCGGCAGGCTCTGGGGATGTTCGGGCAGGGTGGCGAGCTGGTGAAGCAGACCCGCGCGATCGCGCCGGCTCTCGCCCATGCCGACGATGCCCCCGCAGCACACCGATACGCCCGCCTCGCGGACGGCGGCGAGGGTGTCGAGCCGATCCTGATAGGTCCGGGTGGTGACGACGCGGTCGTAGTACTCGGGCCCCGTGTCGAGGTTGTGATTGTAGAAGTCGAGCCCGGCGTCTTTCAGCGCCCGCGCCTGTCCAGGCGTCAGCATTCCCAACGTGGCGCAGGTCTCGAGCCCCAGCGCCTTGACCCCGGCGATCATGGCGGCCACCCGCGGCGTGTCACGCTCCTTCAGGTCGCGCCACGCCGCGCCCATGCAGAAGCGCTGCGCTCCGCCCGCCTTGGCTTCGCGCGCCACGGCGATCACCGCCTCGGCATCCATCAGCTTGGTCGCCGCGACGCCGGTCTTGAAGTGCTGGCTTTGCGCGCAGTAGCCGCAGTCCTCGGGGCAACCGCCAGTTTTTACCGACAGGAGCTGCGAGAGCTGTAGCTCGTCGGGACGGAAGTGCGCGCGGTGAACGCTGGCGGCGCGGAACATCAACTCGGTGAAGGGCAGGTCGAACAGGGCCTCGACCTCGGCCAGGGTCCAGTCGTGACGCGGACCGGCTCGTGGTTGGTCGGGGACGTCGTCGAACATGATGGCTTCCTCGCGCCGCGGATCGGGTCTCGCCGCTTACCGCTCCAAGACACGGAAGGTGAAGCCGAAATCGTCGCCGTCCCTCACCGGGTGAGCGACGCGCGACACTTCCCGCCACTCGGTCTCGTCAAACTCGGGAAAGTGGGCGTCGCCCTCGGGCTCGGCGTCCACCTCCGAGAGATAGATCCTGCGCGCCCGCGGCAGGGCAAGGGCGAACAGCGCCGCTCCGCCGATGACGCAGATCTCGTCAACGCCATCGTCGCGCGCCTGATCGCGCGCGATCTGCACAGCTTCCGAGAAGTCTTCGCTCACCACCGCGCCGGGAGGCTCGAACGTGCCATCGCGGGACAAGACGATATTGGTGCGGCCGGGCAGGGGGCGCACGCCCAGGCTGTCCCAGGTCTTGCGGCCCATGATCACTGGCTTGCCGAGCGTCAGGCGCTTGAACAGCGCGAGGTCGGACTTGATCCGCCAGGGGAGGGCTCCGCCACGTCCGATCACGCCGTTGCGGCCCCGCGCGACGGGGCCGACGACCAGGTCGACGCTCACGAGCCGGTCAGACGGCGACCGGCGCGGAAATCGCCGGATGCGGTCGGTAGCCGGCCAGCTTGATCCCGGCCCAATCCAGATCGAACAGATCGACGTGGTCGGGCAGGACGAGCTCCGGAAACGGCCTCGGCTCCCGGGAGAGTTGCAGAGCGGCCTGCTCGCGATGGTTCAGGTAGATGTGAGCGTCGCCAAAGGTGTGGACGAACTCTCCGACCTGGAGCCCGACCACCTTCGCCACGAGATGCGTGAGCAGGGCGTAGCTGGCGATATTGAACGGCACGCCGAGGAACAGGTCCGCCGAGCGCTGATAGAGTTGGCAGGAGAGACGCTCGCCGGAGACGTGGAACTGGAACAGGCAGTGACACGGCGGCAGGGCCATGTCGTCCACGTCCGCGGGGTTCCAGGCGGAGACGATATGCCGTCGGCTTTGCGGTGAGCGCCTCAGGCCGTCGATCAGCCGGGTAATCTGGTCAATCACGCGCCCGTCCGGCGCGGCCCATGAGCGCCACTGGCGGCCGTAGACCGGACCCAGCTCCCCGTCCGCATCGGCCCATTCGTCCCAGATGCTGCAGCCGCGCTCCTGCAGCCAATGCACATTGGTCGAGCCGGCCAGGAACCAGGCCAGCTCCAGGACGACCGAACGGAAGTGAACCTTCTTGGTGGTGAGCAGGGGAAATCCGTCGGCGAGATCGAAGCGGATCTGACGACCGAACACGGACAGGGTTCCAACCCCGGTGCGATCGTCGCAAGGCGCTCCCGTCTCCAGCACCTCGCGCAGGAGGTCCAGGTACAGATGCTCGCCCGATGCGAGCCTGGGAATCAAAGCCGGCGCGTTCACGATCCCCTCCTTAGCAGTGCGACAAGCCCGCGGCGCGCCCGACACCTTGACCTTCGCATCAAAACTCTGTGGATAGCGCGCCTTCCCGGGCGGGGCTGGGCGCCGCCCGTCCACGACGGAGATACTCCTAAGATGCGCGTCTACTACGATCGCGACGCCGATCTCGCCCGCCTGATCCACAAGAAGATCGCCATCGTGGGCTACGGCTCCCAGGGTCACGCCCATGCCCTCAACCTTCGGGACTCCGGCGTGATCGACGTCGCGGTCGCGCTGCGGCCGACGTCGACCTCGGTGAAGAAGGCCGAGGCCGAAGGCTTGCGGGTGATGTCGCCGGCGGTAGCCGCCGCCTGGGCCGACGTGATCATGATGCTGGCGCCCGACGAGACACAGAGGGCGATCTGGGAGACGGACCTCGCCCCCAACATGCGCGACGGCGCGGCCCTGATGTTCGCCCATGGCCTCAACATCCACTTCAAGCTGATCGAGCCGCGTGACAACATCGACGTGTTGATGGTCGCTCCCAAAGGACCCGGCCATACGGTCCGCAGTGAGTACCTGAGAGGCGGCGGCGTGCCGTGCCTGATCGCCGTCGAGCGCAACGCCAGCGGCAACGCCCTCGACCTCGGCCTGGCCTACGCCAGCGCCATCGGCGGCGGGCGTTCGGGAATCATCGAGACCACGTTCCGTGAAGAGTGCGAGACCGACCTTTTCGGCGAGCAGGCCGTGCTGTGCGGCGGCCTGGTCCATCTGATACGCGCCGGGTTCGAGACCCTGGTGGACGCCGGTTATGCGCCGGAGATGGCTTACTTCGAATGTCTTCACGAGGTTAAGTTGATCGTCGACCTCATCTATGAAGGCGGCATCTCCAACATGAACTATTCGATCTCCAACACCGCCGAATACGGTGAATACGTGACGGGACCCCGGATCATCACCGATGACACGCGCGAGGAAATGGCCAAGGTCCTGGAGGACATCCAGTCCGGCCGGTTCGTTCGCGACTGGATGGCCGAGTGCGCCGTGGGACAACCGAGCTTCAAGGCGACGCGGCGGCTCGACGCCGAGCACCCCATCGAGATCGTCGGCGAACGTCTCCGGGCGCTGATGCCGTGGATCACCAAGAACAAGCTGGTGGACCAGGCGCGCAACTAGAGCCAGGCCAGCGCCGCCTCGCCGCGAAGGATCGCTTCCGCCTCCTTAGTGTGGCGGGCGCCGTCTCGGGGGTGCAGCACCAAGGCGGGCAGCAGCACAAGCGGCGCGCGGCCGGCCTGGATCGCGCGGACGATGACCCGCTTGGCCGGCGCGTCGGCGAACGGCTGCACCGGACGGATCTGGAACGAACCGGCCTTACCGCTCAGAAGCCCGAGGAGATCCGCCAGTCGGTCCGCCCGATGGATCCAGGTCAGCGTTCCACCCGAGCGCACCGCCTTTCCCATCCAGAGGGTCCAGGCGGCCAGTCCGTGGTCTGCGAGCCAAGCGCCCTTCTTCTCCGGCGCGGGGCCTCGCAGCGCGCCCGGATCGTCGAAGTAGGGAGGATTGCACAGGGCCGCGTCGAAGGGCGCCTCTCCCAACCGCGTCCACGGCTCGGCCACGTCACCGGCAACGGCCTTCACCCGATCCTGCAGTCCATTGAGCCCGATGTTCGCGCTCGCGAGGAGCAGGGCCTCGGGATCGCGCTCGACCCCGACAAACCGGGCTCCCGGTCGTCGCAGCGCCGCACTGAGCATCACAGCCCCGGCGCCGCACCCGAGATCCACCACGCGAGCGCCGGCGGGAGCGTCGCAAGCGGCGGCGAGCAGGGCCGCGTCCATTCCCGCTCGATAGCCGACGTCCGTTTGCCGGAAGCGCAGGCGCCCGCCAAGCAGGAGGGTCTCGGTGGCCGGGGTCGGGGTCGGTCGGTCCATGCTCAGCCTTGACCGCGCCCTAGCGCGTCACCATTGTCCGCCGCAATGCGCCGCCACAGTCGGACGACGCATCAATTTGGTTTTACGCGAGGAGCGAGGGCTTGGACGCAGCCAAAGTCGTCGCCAGGCGGTCCGCCGGTTCCATCGAGGCGCTCACCGTTCTGGCCACGGCGGACATGCGTCGCGTGGATGCTGTCATCCACGAGCGGATGCAGAGCCCCGTCGCGGTGATCCCCGCTCTGGCCGATCATCTCATCGAAGCCGGCGGTAAGCGGTTGCGTCCGCTTCTGACCGTCGCCACGGCGCGATTGGCGGGCGCGGAGGATTTCGCCTGCATCAAACTCGCCGCCGCCATGGAGTTCATCCATACCGCGACGCTGTTGCACGACGACGTGGTCGACGTCTCGCAGCTTCGGCGGGGCAAGACCGCGGCCCACATCATCTGGGGCGCGCCCTCCAGCGTGCTGGTGGGTGACTTCCTGGTGGGGCGGGCGTTCGAGCTGATGGTCGAAACCGAGCTCCTGGCCGCCCTCGAGATCGTCGCGCGCGCCTCGCGGATCATCGCCGAGGGCGAGGTGCTGCAGCTGACCCGCGCGCACGACCTGAACCTCAGTCAGGCGACCTACCTCGAGATCATCGAGGCCAAGACGGCCGAGCTTTTCGCCGCCGCCGCCGAAGTGGGGGCTGTGTCGGCCGGAGCCGACGCCGTCGGGCGCGCGGCGGTGCGGGAGTACGGTCGCAACGTGGGCCTCGCCTTCCAGCTCACCGACGACGCGCTCGACTATGGCGGCGTCACCGAGACGCTGGGAAAGAATGCCGGCGACGACTTCCGCGAAGGCAAGGCGACCCTGCCGCTGCTGCTGGCGATCGCCCGCTGCGGTCCGCGCGAGGTCGAGTTCTGGGAACGGGCGATCGGCCGCAAGGAACAGACCGAAGCCGACTTCCGCCGCGCTCGCGAACTCATCGTCGGCGCCGGGGCCATCGAGGCGACGCTCGATCTCGCCACCGAATTCGCCGAGCAGGCGAAGGCGGCGCTGTCGATCTTCCCGCCGGGAGACTGGCGTTCGGCCCTCGAGGCGGTGGCCGATTTTACCGTGAGCCGCCGCACCTGAGGGAGCGGAGGAGGGGTCTTCAGCCCGGGCCGATCATCTTCTCCGGCCGGACGATGGCGTCGAACTCCTCGCCGGTGACATAGCCGCCGCTCAACGCCTCCTCGCGCAGGGTCGTGCCGTTCTTGTGCGCGGTCTTGGCGATCTTGGCGGCCGCGTCGTAGCCGATCTTCGGCGCAAGCGCGGTGACCAGCATCAAAGAGCGCTCCAGGCCGGAGCGGATGTTGTCGAGCCGCGGTTCGATACCGATGACGCAGTTCTCGGTGAAGCTCACCGCCGCATCGGCCAGGAGGCGGGTCGACTGCAGGAAGTTGTAGGCCATCACCGGATTGAAGACGTTGAGCTCGAAGTGGCCGGACGCTCCCGCCATGGTGATGCTCGTCTGATTGCCGAACACCTGCACGCAGACCATCGTCATGGCCTCGCACTGCGTGGGATTGACCTTCCCCGGCATGATCGACGAGCCCGGCTCGTTCTCCGGCAGAGCGAGTTCGCCCAGGCCCGACCGCGGGCCGGAGCCGAGCAGGCGAATGTCGTTGGCGATCTTGAACAGGCTCGCGGCGACCGTGTTCAGCGCGCCATGTCCGAAGACCAGGGCGTCATGCGCGGCGAGAGCCTCGAACTTGTTCGGCGCCGAGGTGAACGGCAAGCCGGTGATAAGCGCGATCCGCTCGGCGACAGCTTCGGCGAATCCGATGGGAGCGTTCAATCCGGTCCCGACCGCCGTGCCGCCCTGGGCGAGCTGCATCAGCATCGGCAGGGTGCTCTCGACGCGCGCGATCCCGTTCGCCACCTGCTGGGCGTAGCCAGAAAATTCCTGACCGAGCGTCAGCGGCGTGGCGTCCTGGGTGTGGGTTCGGCCGATCTTGATGATCTCTCGCCAAAGCTCCGCCTTCTCAGCCAGCGCCCGGTGCAGCGTTCGAAGCGCGGGCAGCAGACGGTTCACCACCTCCTCGGCGGCGGCGATGTGCATCGCCGTGGGATAGGTGTCGTTGGACGACTGGCTGAGATTGACGTGATCGTTGGGGTGCACGGGCGTCTTCGAACCCATCGCCCCGCCAAGCATCTCGATCGCTCGGTTGGAGATCACCTCGTTGGCGTTCATGTTCGACTGGGTGCCGGAGCCGGTCTGCCAGACGACAAGCGGAAAGTGGTCGTCGAGCCGGCCGTCGATCACCTCGTTCGCGGCGGCGACGATCGCCTCGCCGAGCTTCGGCTCAAGCTTGCCCAACGCCATGTTGGTTTCGGCCGCGGCCCTTTTCACCACGCCGAGCGCCCGCACCACCGGGGCCGGCTGTCGCTCCCACCCGATCTTGAAGTTGTGGCGGCTACGCTCGGTCTGGGCGCCCCACAGGCGATCGGCGGGAACGTCGATCTCGCCGAACGTGTCGGTTTCGGTCCGCGTGGCGTTGCTCAAGATCTGGTTCCGCTGATGGGCATGAAGGCGAGCGCACCGCCTTGGACGTCCTTGCCGATGGAGAGCTGGGGCTCCGAGCGCGGACGAAGGCCTTCTTCATCCTCCCGCTCGGCGACGCAAGTCCGCGCCCGGTCGGCGACCGACGCGAAGTCAGGGGCGTTCGGAAGGGCCTCGATGATGCAGGCGTCGAAGTAGGGATAGCGATCGCTTTCGCCGCAGCCGAACGAGCTGCGGTCCTTACGCGCGGCCGTCAGGACGAAGCGATTGGCGCCTTTCAAGGCGGGGACGAACGAGCCGGAGAAACAGGCCGAAAGCACGACGATGGTCGGCCGCTCGCCGCAGGCCGCCTTGAGACCGGCAGCCAGCTGGCGCGGAGTGATTTCGCTCTCTCCCATGACGATGCGGCCCGGCGCACCGTGGGAGCTCACGTAGAACAGGCATCCCCCTGGCGCGTGCGCGGCGAGGGCGCCAAGCCGGTCCAGGATCGCGCCGGGTTCGGTCGCCGGCACATGCTCCCGCGCCGCCTGCACCGAGAATTGCGCGATATTCTGAGCGGCGAAGCCGCGTTGCTCCAGCAATCGAACGATGTCGTGGCGGGCATTGTCGAAGGCCTCGGTGTGGGTCTGGGCGTGCGCCGCGTGATCGTCGCCGGACACCACCACGACCGCCCAGTCTTTGAAATCCGCCGCTCGGACCTGACACGCCGCCAGCGCGAGGAGAGCCGCGATGACGCCGAGCCGCCGCATCTATTTGTAGTTGGAAAAGGGTGTCGGGACCGCGGTGCCCGTCGCCTTGGCGACCAGACGTCCGGTGCTGTCGAACAGCTCGCCCTCGGTGAAGGCCAGGCTTCGACCCCATCGCGCCACTCGGCCCACGGCGCGCAGGGCGCCCGGCTGAGCGGGGCGATAGAAGCTGGTCTTCATCTCGGCCGTGGGCGCGACGTGGGTCATGCCGGATGTGATCAGGCAGGCTACCGACATCGCTTCGTCGAGCATGGCGCAGAGGAAGCCGCCCTGCACCTGGCGCATGGGGTTCAGGTGAAGGTCTTCGCGAGCCTCGAAGGCGATTTCGACGCTCTTCTCCGCTTGGTTCACGGCCAGGATGCGATAGCCCAGGTTTCGGGAGCCGCTCGGAAGGTTCTTGGTGCGTTGTAGCCGCGCCAGCAGATCCTCGTCCGACTGAGGCGCCGGATCGTTCTCCCGGATGTCGCTCACGCCTACTTCTTCCGGAACTGGTCGAGTGAGACGATCTTCGGCTCGTCGTCGTGCGCGGCGGTTAGATCGGGTTTGACCTTCTCGCGCTCGAGCGGCGGCGTCGGCGCGGGGGCGACTTCGAATTGCAGCAGGTACTGGACGCTCGGATCATAGAACCGGGTGACCGCGGCATAGGGTATCGACAGCCCCTTAGGTTGGCCGCCGAAGTGCAGGGTGACGGAGAAGGCCTCGTCTCCGGGGGAAAGGTCCCAATACTGGTTCTGCATGACGATGGTCATTTCCTCGGGATAGCGCGCGAGGATTTCCGGCGGCAGGCTCACGCCAGGCGCGTCCGTCCGAAAGCTGATGTAGAAGTGGTGCTCGCCAGGAAGGCCCCTGGGACCAGCCACCCGCTTGAGGGCTTCGCGCACCACGCCACGGAGCGCTTCCTGCTGAAGCGCGCCATAGTTCATCATATCCTGAGCTTGCCGGTCCTTCGTCATCAGGGGGGTGCGTTAGCGCCCTTGAGCGTGGAGGCCAAACAAAAAAGCCGCCGACCGGAAGGTCGACGGCTCTGTTGCCGAAGAAAGCGGATTTGAGCTAGGCGGCCACGCTCTTGCGGGTCCGCAGGGCGGCGCCGAGGCTGAACACGCCGACGATCATGAACATCCAGGTCGGAAGTTCAGGGACAGCCGAGTTGAGTCGGATGCCCCAACCGGCCGGGAAGCCCGGGCAGGCAGGATTTCCCCGCGAGCCGCAGAGGTCCTTGATCGTGATCGTATAGGTTCCTGGCGTCAGCTGAGCCTGGAAGTGCCCGTAAGAGCTGCTCAGCCAATCTGGGCCAAAGGTCGAGCCGAAAGGACCCGCGGTGAGGTTCGGGATCGGGCTGTAGAACGTGTCGTCGAGAAACTGGGTCTTGGCGGTGAAGGTGGCGCCGCCCGACTTGATCGCGATTGAGTACACGTCGCCCTGGTGTGTAGCCGTCGACGAATGAGAGATTGTCTTGAGCGTCGGTGACGACGGCCTTCAAGGTGAACTGACCGCCGCTTCCGTCGTAGTTGAACATCTGGGCGGAATTGGCGGCGTGGCTCTCACCATAGTGCCAACCGGTCCCCTCCGCGAGGGTGATCACGGTGACGGCGTTTGCCGCGCTCGCAACGGCGAGGGCGCTAGCCCCGATCGCCAAGGCTGTCGAAATGGGATTCATCGGGTTGCCCTCTCTCAGTCCGAATATCGTCACGTCGATCCTCGTCGCCGCACAACCTTTGTACGAGACGATCGGGAAGGCTGCAACCCCTGATCCAGAAATGAGGGGGACGATTCTCATTGTTGAAGCTCACGCCTCACATTTGAGCGTTCCTGCGCAGGTTTAGCGCAATGCGGAGACATGAAAAAAGCCGCCGGCGCTAGGCCGGCGGCTTCTATCAGAGAGGAAGTTGGGTGGAGCTAGGCGGCGGCGACCTGGCGGCGGCGCCGAAGGGCGGCGCCCAGTCCGGTGGTGCCGACCAGCATCAGAGCCCAGGTGGAGAGTTCCGGAACCGCGTCGAGGCGAATGCCCCAGCCCGCGGGGAAACCCGGACAGGCTGGATTGCCGTGAGAGCCGCACAGATCCTGCACCGTGATGGTGTAGGTTCCCGGCGACAGCTGGGCTTGAAGGTGGCCGTAGGAGCTGTCGAGCCAGGCTGGACCGAACGTCGAGCCGAATGGACCGCCATAGAGGTTCGGAATGGGGTCGAAGAAGCTCGGGCCCAAGAACTGAGTCTTGTAGGTGACGGAGCCGACCGACTTGATCGAGATGGAATAGACGTCTCCGGGCACGAAGCCGTCGACGAAGGACAGGTCGTCCTCGCCGGTGATGACTGCCGTCAGGGTAAATTGGTTCCCGTCGATGGCGTCATAATTGAACATGGAGGTCGAGGCCGCCGAATGGCTTTCTCCGTAGTGCCACCCGCTACCCTCGGTCAGGGTAAGGTGCTCGACGGCGTTCGCCGCCGACGCAAGAGCGAGAGCGGACACGCCCGTCGCCAAGGCAAGATAGACTGTTTTCACGGTGAGCCCCTCTTCGTTCGTTCGAAGGTCGCCCAACGCGACCGAGACGCGTCTCATAAGCCGGAAGCTCAGAAGCGCACGCTATCACTAGATAAATGGCGAGCGGGACGCAAGCGGAATAAAGGCCGAATTGTGCAAAATGATCGATGCTCCCATTTGTTATGTACAAAAACTTATGTTGCTTTGTGTGAGATGCCCGCGCCTAGGCGAGAACTGCCGAGATTCGGGCGAAACATTTATTCGGTATCTAAGGGGCGGCATCTCTCCCTTACTCGTGGCGCGGGAGAACAGCGGGATTTCTAGTTTGGGATTTCAAGGGCACAACGAAAAACGCCGCCGACATCTATGTCGACGGCGTTCTCGTAGGCCTACAATGCAGTCTTAGTCGGCGAGGCCCGCGTGGGCGGCGCGCCGGCGGCGAAGAGCTCCGCCCGCGGCCGCAAGACCGGTGAGCATCAGCGCCCAAGCCGCGGGTTCCGGCACACCTGGGGAGGCCGACCCAAACGTCACGTCGTCGAAGGCGATGAAGTTTGCGACGCCGCCAAACTGGACCGATTCAGCGGTGCCGAGGAACGAGACGCCGATCGGCACGAACACGGTGTAAGGATTAGGGGTGGAGGGCAGGGTGAAGCTGGCGAGGAGCGTGCCCGTGCCGTCGAGCCCGCTCCACACGTCGACCGATCCCGTGGTGCCGACCTGGGCCGAGTAATAGAAAGAGAACCCGGTGTCGAAGCCACCCGCGACGTCCATGGTCGCCGCCGTTCCGGACAAGAAGAACATCACGTTCGGCGCGGACGGCGCATTGGCGGCAGAGGTGTTGGCGCAAGGCGTGCCCTGCTCACAACCCACGATGGCGTTGGAGGAGAAGGTCACGCCGTAGTTCGGACCCGGTCCGCTTCCGGATCCCCCGAAGCCGCCGTCGTAATAATTCAGGACCTGCTCATACACCGAGCCGTTGAGGCCGTCGAAATTGACGACGTTCACGCCGGCCGAAGCCGGTTGGGTTCCAAGGAAGGAGATCGCGCCGGCGACGCCGGCGACCAAAAGTGCGTGTTTCACTGATAGGCTCCTTTCGAGCGAGACGCGTTTCTTAGGAAATGCTAAGTAAGCCAAGCGCGAGGATGAGATCAGCGCCCCCCGAAAGCGCGCGTTTTTATCGTCGCGTCTTGGCGCCGAGTCAACACAATGAGCTCGAATTCTGCCTCAGATGCGCCAACTTACCTTTGTTGTGCACGCCGCGCCGGCTCCGTCGAGTAGAGCGCTGGGCCGGTTCACATGTGAGGGTGGGGGGCTTCTGTTGCCGGGCGCCCCCGGGCCTCGCCTGACGCTGCTAAGACGTCAGGGCTTTAGGTCGAGAACGACCGAACCGCATTACGCGGCCAGGGCGTACTCTTGAGCGAAGTTATCGTTCGCAGTTAGTTTAAAGGCCCGAAACGGTGAGCCACGCCGAGAGAAAGCAACGCCTTTACACGTCTGTCGATGCTGATCGGCCCCATGCGACCCGCCGATAACGCGGGAGGATGTTGGTGGAGCCGCCGGGAATCGCACCCGGGTCCAGTCCGCTTATTGCGCGCGCGTTTATCTCCATAGTCCGGCGAACCGGACCCGCCTTAGATAGGCGCTCTCGAGCGCGAAGGGAAGCGGTAGGGCCTTGATCCCGCCCACCGTGGCGTATAGGTTTACGCCGTAAAACAAATTTTGGAGCGGTGATGAGCCTCCTCTGGCGATCCGGGCGATTTCTCGCCTACGACATGCTCTCCACCCTGTTCTTCGTGGCGCTCTACGCGGCGACGAAGAGCATCGCTCTGTCGGCGGGCGTGGGCATCGCGGTCGGCGTGGCGCAGGTGGGATGGGAGCTCGCCCGCCGCCGCCCGGTGGACACCATGCAGTGGGTCAGCCTGGTGATCGTCATCTCCAGCGGAGCCGGGGCGATCGTCCTGCACGATGCTCGGATCATCCTGATCAAGCCCAGCATCATCTACGGGTTCGTAGGCGTCTCGATGCTCAAGCGGGGATGGATGGAGCGCTACTTGCCGGACGAGGCGAAGACTTGGGTCGCCGATGTCGCGGACCGCTGGGGCTATGTCTGGGCAGGCCTGATGTTCGTCTCGGCCGTCCTCAACATCGTTCTGGCTTTCACCCTGTCGTTCGGGTTGTGGGCGGCGTTCATGTCCGCCTGGGCGACCGGCAGCAAGGTCGCCCTGTTCGCCATCCAGTTCACCACGATGCGTCTGATCGGGCGTCGGCGACGCCTTGCCGCCCAGGCGACCGGCGCCACGGAACTCGCGGTCACAGCCTGAGATCGAGGGGTTCCGGCGACCTAGAACCCGACGCCTAGGATCGATCGGCGCCCCGCCTGATGGAAAGCACGCCCGTGCGTGAGATCTCCACAAGACCGAGTGGGCGCATGAGCTCGGCGAACTTGTCGATCTTGTCGGGGGCGCCGGTGATCTCGAAAATGAAGCTCGCGGTCGTTGTATCGATCACGCGCGCGCGGAAGATCTCCGCCAGGCGCAGGGCCTCCATCCGTTCGGCGCCTTCGCCCCTGACCTTGACCAGGGCGAGTTCGCGCTCGGCGCCGTTGGGATCGGCGGTGACGTTGTGCACGTCTCGGGTGGAGACGAGCTTCTCGAGCTGAGCCTCGATCTGGGCGAGAACGTGCGGCGTCCCGCGTGTCACAACCGTGATTCGCGACAGGTGGGCTCCGCGATCGGTTTCCGCCACGGTGAGACTTTCGATGTTGTAGCCGCGGGCCGCGAAGAGCCCGACCACGCGGTGCAGGACGCCCGGCTCGTTGTCGACCATCACGGCGAAGGTCGCCGCGCCCTCCGCCTCGGTGGGCGCCGCCATGTCATAGGCGGAAGCCGGCGCGTCCTGGCCCATCAGACGAGCCCTCGGCCAGCCGCGCCGATCACCGCGCCCAGATCGCCAGCGTCCTCCGCCAGGAGCATCTCGTTGTGCGCCTTGCCGGAGGGGATCATTGGAAAGCAATTCTCCGCCCGCTCCACGTGGCAGTCGACGATCACCGGTCTCGGCGTATCGATCATTTCCTCGATCACGCCGTCGAGCTCTTCCGGCTTGGTGGCGCGCAGGCCGACCGCGCCGAACGCCTCGGCCATCTTCACGAAGTCGGGCAGGCTGGCGGAATAGGAGTGGCTGTACCGCTCGCCGTGCAGCAGCTGCTGCCACTGCCGCACCATGCCCATCCATTCGTTGTTGAGGATGAATATTTTGATCGGCAGCTCGTACTGGATGGCGGTGGCCATCTCCTGCATCGTCATCTGCACCGAGGCGTCGCCGGCGATGTCGATGACGAGGCTCTTCGGGTGCGCCACCTGCACGCCAACCGCCGCGGGCAGGCCATAGCCCATGGTGCCGAGCCCGCCGGAGGTCATCCAGCGGTTGGGCTCCTCGAAGGGGAAGTACTGGGCCGCCCACATCTGGTGCTGGCCGACCTCGGTGGTGATGTAGACGTCCCGGCCCGCGGTCGCCTCGGCCAGGCGCTTCACCGCTGCCTGAGGTCTGATCAGGCTCGTCGAGGGCCGGAAAGCCAGGCACTTCCGGGCGCGCCAGCGCTCGATCTGGTCGAGCCAGGGCGAGAGGTCGGCGCCGCTGAACCCACGCGCCGCCAGAACCTCGTCCAGCGCCTCGAGCGCCGCGCCCGCGTCGGCGATCACCGCCACGTCGGCGCGGACCACCTTGCCGATGGAGGAGGGATCCACGTCGATGTGGATCTTCTTGGAGCCCGGCGAGAAGGCGTCCAGCCGGCCCGTCACGCGGTCGTCGAAGCGCGCGCCCACCGCGATCATCACATCGCAGTCGTGCATGGCGTGATTGGCTTCGAAGGTGCCATGCATGCCGACCATGCCGAGCCAGTTCGGGTCCGAGGCGGGAAAGGCGCCCAGGCCCATGAGGGTGGAGGTCACCGGCGCGCCGATCCGGCGCGCGAGGCGGCGCAGGGCTTCGCTTGCCCCAGGTCCCGCGTTGATCACCCCGCCTCCGGAATAGATCAGCGGCCGCCGCGCCCCGGCGATCAGGGCCGCCGCCTCGGCGATGGCGCGAGGGTCGGGCGCGCGAGCCGGGCGGTAGTCGTGGATCGGCGCGGCGTCCTTCGGCCCGACATATCGGCCCGTGGCGAACTGGATGTCCTTGGGGATGTCGACCACCACGGGACCGGGCCGCCCGGTCGAGGCGATGCGGAAGGCCTCGTGCAACACGCGGGGCAGGTCGTCGACCGATTTCACCAGGTAGTTGTGCTTGGTGCAGGAGCGGGTGATCCCGACCGTGTCGCACTCCTGGAAGGCGTCGGTGCCGATCAGGTGCGTCGGCACCTGGCCGGTGATCACCACCAGCGGAATGGAGTCCATCAGGGCGTCGACGATGCCGGTGACGGCGTTGGTCGCGCCGGGACCGGAGGTGACCAGCACCACCCCGACCTTGCCGGTGGAGCGGGCGTAGCCTTCGGCGGCGTGCGTCGCCCCCTGTTCGTGGCGCACCAGCACGTGGTGCAGGCGCGGCTCGTGGAACAGGGCGTCGTAGATCGGCAGCACCGCGCCGCCCGGGTAGCCGAACAGGTCGGTCACGCCTTGATCGACGAGCGCGCGGACGACCATCTCCGCGCCGGTCATGATTTCGGTTTCGGCTTCGATGCTCTGGTGGACGGTCATCGGGAAGGTCTCTGGGTTTCGGACAAGAAAAAAGGCCCGCGAGGGGCCTTCGAAAGCGCGATCGGAAGCGGGACGGAAGGCGCTAGGCCCCCGCCATCTCCGATCGCCGAATAATTACGAGTCGCCGACTGCGCATGGTGAACCCTTAGGAGCCGAGACGGCGAGGGTCAATCACCATCCGGGCGTCAGGACAGGGCCTCTGCCGCCTTCGGCGGCTCGGGCAACGGGATGAACTCGTCGTGGTCGAGGTCGGGCAGCTTCATCCGGCCAGCCCTCCAATCGGCCTTGGCCTGGTCGATCCGCTCGCGGGAGGAAGCGACGAAGTTCCACTCCAGGAAGCGGGGCCCCAGCGGCTCGCCGCCGAGCAGCATGACGTGCGAGGCGGTTTTCGCGGTGAACAGCACCGGCTCGCCGGCGCGGAAGACGATCATGTGGCCCGGCCCGAACTCGCGGCCTTCGACCTCGACTTCGCCGGCGGCGACATAGGCGGCGCGTTCTGGATACTCGGCGGTGAGCTGCGCCTTGGCGCCGGAGTCCAGTCGCCAATGCACATAGAACATCGGCGAGTGCACCTTGACCTTCGCTTCCGTTCCGAACGCCTTGCCGGCGATCAGCCGCGCCCACATGCCCTCGCCTTCGTAGGTGGGCAGGTCCGCTTCTCCGTGATGTGCAAACGCCGGGTCGGTCTCCTCGTCGGCCTCCGGCAGGGCGACCCAGGCCTGGAGCCCGTGCATGCTCCCCCCGTGCCGGCGCAGGCCCTCGAAGCGCTCGGAATGAGTGATGCCGCGCCCAGCGGTCATCCAGTTCACCTCTCCGGGCAGGATCACCTGCTCGGATCCCACGCTATCGCGATGGGTGATCTCGCCTTCGATCAGGTAGCTCACGGTGGAAAGGCCGATATGCGGATGCGGTCGGACATCGACACTCCGCGGAAAGCCGGGCTCGAAGCGCGCCGGACCGAAGTGATCGAAGAACACGAACGGCCCGACCATGCGGCGAGCGGCCTGCGGCAGGGCGCGGCCGACGGTGAACCCGCCGCCAAGGTCATGAGCCTTGACGTCCAGCACGAGGTCGATCACGGCGCGGGCTCTTTCGCCCGGCTCTCGTCGAAGCCGACGAACACCACCGCCTCGTCCAGACGTTTTCCGTTGCGAGACCACCGCATTGGCCGGGAAGTCGTCGTCCGGCCAGCCCATGGCCACGCAGATCATGATCACCTGATCATCGGGGATGCCGGCGTGCTCCCGCACGACCGGCGATTGCATGATTCCCTGGCTGTTGATGACGCACCCGAGGCCCCGCGACCAGGCGGCGTTGACCAGGGCGTTGGTGACGGCGCCGCAGTCGAAGGGCGCGATGTCGCCGCCGTGGATGGACCGGTCGTAGGTGACGACGACCGAGATCGGAGCGTCGAACTGGCGGAAGCCGCGCAGCACCCAATCCTTGCGTTTCTCCTGGTCGTGCCGCTCGATGTTCATGGCCGCGAACAGCTGCTTGGCGACGCCGATCTGCCGCTCGCGATGGGCGCCGCCGTACTCTCCGTGGGAGCGGAACTCGCGCGAGTGCGGCACGCCGGCGAGATTCCGCTCGGTGTTCCCGGCGCGGATGCGGTCGAGCGGCTCCCCCGCCACCACGTAGAAGTTCCACGGCTGGGTATTGAGCGAGGAGGGCGCGCGCATGGCGAGCGCGATGACCTGCTCGATCGTCTCCCTGGGCACCGGATCGCGGGTGAAGCCGCGTATGCTTCGCCGGCCGAGAACGACGTCGTCATAGGTCATGGACGAGGAGGGCGCCTTTGTCATCGGTCCAAGGATATGGCGGCGGCGCTCGTTCCTGACCAGCCTAAACTCTCGACGAGGGTACGTTCACGGCCCCGCTTTGCGGGCGCGCTGGCCTCCGGCATATGCGCCCGATGAGCGAGTTCGATTTCGATGCGTGCGTGGTCGGCGCCGGCGCCGTGGGCTTGGCCTGCGGCTATGCGCTCGCCAAGCGCGGCTTGTCGGTGGTGGTGCTGGAGAAGGGGCCGTCCATCGGTCAGGGAATCTCCTCGCGCAATTCCGAGGTAGTCCACGGCGGGCTTTACTATCCGACAGGTTCGTTGAAGGCGCGCTTCTGCGTCCAGGGGCGCCGCGCCCTCTACGCCTACCTCGAGGCGCACCAGATCGCCTACCGCAAGTGCGGGAAACTGGTGGTTGCGACCGAACCGGCGGAAATCCCGCGGATCGAGGCCATCGCCGATCAGGCCCGCGCCAACGATGTGGAGGGGATCGAGCTTCTGCCGGGCGACCGCGCCCGCGCGATGGAGCCGGGCTTGAACGCCGTCGCCGCGGTGATCTCGCCGGAGAGCGGGATCTTCGACAGCCACGGCTACATGCTGAGCCTGCAAGGCGAGATCGAGGACCGGGGCGGCGCCGTCGTGGCGAGCACCGCCTTCATCGGGGCGACGCCGCTGCCGGCCGGCGGCTTTTCGGTCCGGGCCGGGGAGGGGGAGGGCGAGACGACGCTCCAGGTCCGCCTGATGGTCACCGCACCCGGCCTATCGGCTCAGGAGGTCGCCGGATAGCATCGAGGGGTTTCCGAAGGCGCGGATCCCTAAGCTGCACTATGGCAAAGGGGTGTACTTCCGGCTGGTGGGCCGCGCGCCGTTCGAGCACCTCATCTATCCGCCGCCGATCCCGGGCGCCCTCGGCACCCACTACCGCAAGGACCTGGGCGGACAGGCGGTGTTCGGACCGGATCTCGCCTATGTGGATCATGAGGACTACAGCGTGGATCCAGACAAGGCGGCGGGTTTCGAGACCTACATCCGCCGCTTCTGGCCGGGCCTGCCGGACGGCGCCCTATCCCCGGACTACGCCGGAATCCGTCCCAAGCTCCACGGCCCGGGTGAGCCGCAGCCCGATTTCCAGCTCGATGGGGTGGAGGTCCACGGGATGCCGGGGCTGGTCGCCCTGTTCGGCATCGAAAGTCCTGGCCTGACCTCGTCTCTCGCCGTCGGAGAGGCGGTGGCGGACTTGCTGGACGCGTGAGGGACCGACTATATGCCGCCCTCCCTGGCGAGCCCGCCTCACGGCTGGGTAGCTCAGATGGTTAGAGCGGTGGATTCATAACCCACAGGTCGGCGGTTCGATCCCGCCCCCAGCTACCAGGGAAGTCCGACGCGAGCCGGTGTTGCTTGACGAGTTCAACGGGCGCGCGCATTGCGAGCCGCCCCTGAGCGGCGACGGCAACTATAGATTTCTCAAGGTATGGCGAAGCGGATCCTGGTCATCGCGTCCGGCGGGGGGCATTGGGTGCAGATGCGCCGTCTGCACCCGGCGTTCGACGGATTGGACGTGGCCTACGTCACCGTCCATGCCGACTATGCGGTCGATGTGCCGGGGCGTCGTTTCTACGCCATTCCCGATGTGACCCGTAAGAATCTAGGTCGATCGCTCAGCCTGGTTCCGAGGCTGGTGTCGATCATTCTGCGCGAGCGGCCTCAACTGGTGATCACCACCGGCGCCTTGCCCGGATTTGTCGCCCTGGCGCTGGCCAAGACCCTGGTGGGCGCGCGCACGATCTGGATCGACAGCATCGCCAACTGCGAGCGGCTTTCCTCCTCCGGCCGCCAAGCGCGACGGTTCGCGGATGTGTGGCTTACCCAGTGGCCTGAGTTGGCTTCGTCCGAAGGGCCGCAGTTCTGGGGACGGGTGCTTTGATCTTCGTGACGATCGGCGCCGTGTTTCCGTTCGACCGGCTGGTGAGGCTTGTGGACGAGCTCGCTCCGAGCCTGCCCGGAGAGCAATTCTTCGCTCAGATCGGCAAGGGCGGCTACGAGCCCAGGAACATGCCCTTTACTCGGTTCATCCCCGCCGCCGCGTTCCGGGAGCGACTGAAAGCCTGCAAGCTCATCGTCGGTCACGCCGGCATGGGCACGGTGCTCTCTGGGCTGGAAAACGCCAAGCCGGTCGTGCTTCTGCCGCGGCGAGCTGGAACTCGATGAGCACAACACCGACCACCAAATGGCCACCGCGCGATGGCTCTCGACCCGGCCTGGACTACATGTCGCCATGAGCGATGACGACCTGCTCCCTTGCATCGAGGCAGCTCTCGCCGGTCATGAATCCCGGGCGCCGCTGTCGACCGCCGCGCCCGAAGCGTTCCTGCGCCGCATCCGGGACTATATCGACGCGAGTTAGCGCCCGCGGCGAGGCCGCGGGCGCCGTGACGCTGTGCGACGATCAGGCTGTGGCGGAACGCGCTCGCTTGGAGCGTCCGCGAACCGTCGCGCCGACCGCGCCGAAGCCGATAAGCATGAGAGCCCAGGTGGACGGCTCCGGCGTGCCGATCACCGGGCGCGCCCATGATGTCGGCTTGGGAATGCGCGACGATGATGTCACCGTTCAAGAGGCCCGCGCCGAGCACGAAGTTGGTGAACTCCACGACAATGGCGTTGGTCTGCATCCCGGCGCTGCTGATGCCGTCGCCGCTCGGAATCTGCTGGTTGAGGATGATCTCCAGACCCGCGAGGTTCAGCAGCACGGTATTGGGAGCGGCGTGGGCGTAGGCCGAGCCGTTGATGGTGATCCCTCCGAGCGCCAGTCCGGTCACCGTCAGGCCTTCGATGTCGCTCGATCCCACCGCTGAGGGGTGAAGGACATCGCTGACGCTCGACGTCGACGTGATGGTCGTGGCGCCGATGCTGAGGATCGATGGACCCAGCAGGGCGGAAAGGCCGGTGTCGAGATTGTTGACCACCGACTGACCGGTCGCGGTCCGGCCGGCGGGATAGGGTGAACTTGCCGTCGAGGTCAGCACCCCGGTGGATAGTCCTTGCTTGAAGGTGCCCAGGCCCAAGTTGAGCGTGTCGTTCACCTGCGCGACGGTGGCGCTGTTGGAATAGGCGCCTGGCGCCGTGCCGGACGTGGGCGCGAACGGCCCCGCCGAAACGCCGATCAGGTGGAGAATATCGAGGTCGGCGCTGAGCCCGTAGGCGGAACTCGACAATGTGGTGGCCGCCTGAGCGCTAGAACCGGCGCCGAAAGCGAGAGCGGCCGTGGCCGCCCAAACGGTGTTGCGAAGCACATTCATGGTCACGTCTCCCCTTTGCCCCGCCACCCGGTCGGTAGCGGCTCTGATCGCCCTATGTGGGGCGGCGTCTTAGTTACGCAGGAAAAGCATATATGGATTTGAGAGTCTCGAAATTTCTTTCGAGTCTCTCACGAGTCGACAACGGTAAGCGCCGCCTAGGCCTCTAGTGAACGCTTCTCGACAACTCGCCAAATCATCGGGAGACAAGTCGCGACCCTGAAGAAACAAGCTTGACCATAGCTGCAACGCGCGAAGGCCATCCCACCGGCGTCTTTAGGCCACTCTCCGCCTTCTTAAGGTCTTTTTCCGAGGCCGCTTGAACGCGCTCGGCGATCAGGCGTCGCTGTCGGATGAGCGCGCCGCGCGAGCCCCGCAGGTGTCGCAGATCAGCGACTGACCCTTGCGGACGAGCGCCAGATCGCCGCAGGCGGGACAGACATCCGGCGCCGCTCCAAGCCGACCCGAGGGCGTCGTCTTGGGGAGGGGCAGGAAGACGAGATTGTCGGGCGCCACGCCGCGAGCGAAGCCCTTCGAGATGAACCGCGCAACCGGCTGAAGTTCCGCGGCGCCGGCCCCCAGGCCGTCCGCGTTCAGCGTGCCCTCGTCCGGATTGGCGAGGTCGGCGCGATCCAGATAGCTCACGCCGAGTTCGCGGAAGATGTAGTCCAGGATCGACGTGGCCGACCGGATCGCCTCGTTGCCGACCACGGGCCCGGCGGGCTCGAAGCGGGTGTAGGCGAAGGCCTCGACGAACTCGTCCAGGGGCACGCCGTATTGCAGCCCGATGCTCACCGCGATGGCGAAGTTGTTCATCAGCGAGCGGAACGCGGCGCCTTCCTTGTGCATGTCGAGGAAGATCTCGCCCAACGAGCCGTCGTCGAACTCCCCGGTGTGAAGGTAGACCTTGTGGCCGCCGACCGTCGCCTTCTGGATGTAGCCTTTCCGGCGGTCCGGCAGTCGGCGACGCATCGGCTCCGCCTCCACCACGCGTTCGATCACCCGGTCCACCACCACGGGCTCCGGAGCGGGTTGCATGCGGGCGCGCGGCTCGGGGAGCGCCAGTCGAGCGCCGGCCGGCGCCGGCCGGCGGATGAGCCGTACGGCGCGAGCGCCAAGCCGAGCCGCTTCGGCGACCTTGGCGATCGCTGCCTCCGGCCCATCCTCGAAGGCGAGTTCAAGGGTGACCGGCGTCGGCGCGCTCGCCTCGCCGTCGAAGGCTCGGGCGTGAGCCGATCGCGCTTCTATCCCGATCGCCTCCGGTTTCCGAAAGGCGGGGTGGTCGATCTCGCCGGAGCCGAAGATGAGCGCTTCCGCTTGCGCCCGCGTCTCATCATCCACGCCGAGGAAGGCCAAGGTGTCGAAGTCGGGCCGGCTCGCGACCTCGGCTGAGGCTCCCAGGACATCGACCACGAAGCCCAGTCCGAGCACGGCGGGCGAAAACGCCTCGGACAGACTGCGCACGATCGGCAGCGCGGCTTCGACCCGACCGACTTCGAGATCCGTGAAGCCCATCTCGGTAAGCGCCCGCGCATCCAAGGCCGGCGCGCCCTCCAGGGATCGCCGACCCAGCGCCTCGCGACGACACGCCTCGAGATCAAGACCGAGCGCCTGAGCGCCGGCCACGGCGGCGTCGCTGAGCACCGGCAGGGTTTCGCCGTCGAGCGTTTCGGCGGCGGCGATAGGACCTCGCCAGGGACTCGCGCCCACGCTCGGCAGGCCCAGGCGAAGCGCGGCGTCCTCGTCGTCGACAGGGCCGGTCAGGAAGGCATGGGGCCGGCCGGCGGTCGCGGCGATCGCCGCTGCCTGGACGGTCCGGGAGATGCTGGCGGCGATCTCGCTCCCCGCGTGCGCGCCGAACGTGGCGCCCGCCGCCACGAGGCGCTCGGCGACGCCGGCCAGTCCCAGCCGCAGAGGTCGATGATCCCGTCGGCGATAAGCGGCGAGTGGCTCCTCGCAGAAGCCCGCCAGGCCTTCGATCTCGAGCGCCTGGATCGCGAGGCGAGCGGCAGCCGCGAGATCCTCCGCGTCCTGCAGGGCGAAGACGTCGATCAGGCCCGAAGGCGCGATCCGGCCAAGGTCAAGGCTCGCCGCATCTCCTTCCGAGAAGGCGATCGTCAAAGCGCGCGCGCGCCATCCGGCCGCGACCGCCTGGCGAAATCCCTGATTGTCCTCTCGCGCGTCGTCGGCGGAGACGAACAAGCATGTCGACGCCGGCTGGCCGGAGAGCTCGAGCCCGGCTTTGCCCAGGGCGATCGCGTCGATGAGCGCTGGATCGTCCGCGCCGGCCTCGCGCGCGGCGCGCGCGGCTTCGCCGAGGATGGGGTTGATCCGGGGATCGGCGCAGTCGGACGCCTCGCCTTCGCAGCGGGCGACCGCCTCGGCCGCCGCCGCCAGTCGGCGCTCCAACAGGCTCTTCAAGGCCTGGCTGGATGCGACGTCCGACAGCGTCGGAGCGACGGGATCTTCAGGACGGGCGGGATCGGTGAGGAGCACTTGGGCGCGAACGCCGAAGCGGGGTGTCGCCGACGGCGCGAAGGCGCCCAGCACCAGAAGGCCGCGAAGCTCGCGCGCGAACGCCATGGCGGCGGCGTCATCGGCGAAGAGGCCGAGCTCTCGGCCCCAGGCCGCTTGGCGGTGGGCATAGCGCGCCGGGCCGCCGGCGAGGGTTTCATCGACGGGTGCGGGCGCCGCGCCCGTCGGCAGGTCGCTTGGCAGTCCCTCGGCCCAATCAAGGAAGGCGTCCACGCGAGCGTCGGTCCAGGCGCGAGGGCGCCAGCACCGTCTGGACCTCTCCCGCGCGTTCGATCGTTCTGCGCCCAAGGCTCATCCGCTCGGCCTGTCGCGCGAAGCTGTTCATCTCTCTTCTCCGATCCGATCGGAGGCAGGCTAGAGTGTTGCGGCGCCCTGGATCAACAGGATGTTGCGCCTCAGCGACCACTCACCCACAACATGTTGTCCAACGCGGGTCTGGCCTGCCGCTGGCGTGAGAGGCGCCGTCAGGCTAAAGGGCGGCGGTGGCCAACCTGCTTCGAAACATCTTCACCTGGTGGACGGGCGCGACAATCGGCGCCAGCCGCCAAATCCATAAGTCCGCGGCCTTCGTCGGCGACGACGACCAGGGCAACCGCTACTTCGAGAGTGTGGATCCGAAGTTCAGCTACGACGGGCGCACCCGTCGGTTCGTCATCTACAACGGCTATCCCGAGGCCTCGCGCGTGCCGCCCGAGTGGCATGGCTGGCTGCATCACACCGTCCCCGAACCGCCGACCAAGGCGCCGCTTCCGCGGAAGTCGTGGGAGAAGGATCACCTGCCCAATATGACCGGCACCTTGGCGGCGTGGCGGCCGAAGGGCTCGATCCTGCGCGAGGGCGAGCGTCCGGCGGCGACCGGCGACTACGAAGCCTGGACGCCGGATTGAAGCTCGCTCCGTTCCTGGTGCTTGTCGGGCTGCTCGCGCCGGCGGCGCTCGCCCAGGACGATCCGTCGGCCGCCCCCGCGTCCGCCGCCCCACAGGTTCCTCCAGCCTTGCCGCCGCCGCCGGACATCGGACCGGCGGTCGAGGCGCCGGCGAGGATCGCCAAGGCCCGGCCTAGGCCGACCGAGGCCCTGCCCGCGCCGCCCAAGCCCCTGGTGATCCGCTCGCCGATGGCCGTCCTTCAGGTCCTCGACAAGGTCACCGCCGAGACCCTGCGTTTCGAGGCCCCTGTCGGTCGTCCGGTGCGGTACAAGAACCTGGTGGTCCAGGTTCGCGCCTGCGAGACCCGCGACTACGACGCGCCCGCGCCCCGGGCGTCGGCCTATCTGCTGGTGGATACTCACGCCGCGGGGCCGGACGGGCGCGCACCGGACAGCCACGTGTTCCGCGGCTGGATGTTCGCCTACACCCCCAGCCTGCACGCCTTGCATCACCCGATTTACGATCTCTGGCTGATCGCCTGCAGCGCCGCGCCGCCGTCGACCTGAACGGGCAGGCGGCCGAAGTCGGCTTCCACCACCAAGGCCTCGGCGAGGCGGCTGCGATATTCCGCGCGCGAGATCTCGATGACGCCCAGGCTCGCCAGGTGCTCGGTCTGGAATTGCGCATCGAGCAGCACGAAGCCGCCGCCTGCCAGGCGCGCCAGGAGGTGAACAAGCGCCACCTTGCTCGCGTCCCGCTCGCGCGAGAACATGCTCTCGCCGAAGAAGGCGCCGCCGAGCGCGATGCCATAGAGCCCGCCCACCAGCGCGCTGTCCCGCCAGACCTCGACGCTGTGAGCCACGCGTCGCTCGTGAAGCTCCAGGCACAGCGTCTCGATGGCGGCGTTGATCCAGGTCTCCTCCCGGCCCGGCGCCGAGGCGGCGCAGGCGGCGATGACCTGGGCGAAGGCGGTGTCGGCGGTCACCGTGAAGCGGTTGGAGCGCACGGTGCGGGCGAGGCGATGGGAGATGTGCGGCGCCTCGATCGGCAGCACGCCCCGGCGCACGGGATCGACCAGGAACAGGCGTTTCTCGCGCCGGGCGTCGGCCATCGGGAAGACGCCCCGGCGATAGCATTCCAGCAGGGCGTCGGCGTCGAACACGGGCCCGCGCGAGTTCCGCTGGAGGCTCAGGCCGTCTTGTTCCGGATCCACCGCTCCAGCCAGTGGATGTCGTAGCGGCCGGCGCGGATCTCAGGATCCTCGAGCAGGTCCTGGAACAGTGGGATGGTGGTCTCGATGCCGCCCACGACCATTTCCGAAAGACAGCGCCTTGCCCGCGCGATCGCCTCCTCGCGATCGCGGCCGTGGACGATCAGCTTGCCGATCAGACTGTCGTAATAGGGCGGGATCGCGTAGCCGGCGTAAAGCGCCGAATCGAGCCGGACGCCCAGACCGCCCGGGGCGTGGAAGTCGGTCACCAAGCCGGGCGAGGGCGTGAAGGTCGAGGGGTTCTCGGCGTTGATCCGGCACTCGATGGCGTGGCCTTCGAAGACCACGTCGGCTTGCGTGAAGGAGAGCGGCAGGCCGGCGGCGATGCGGATCTGCTCGCGCACCAGGTCGATGCCGGTGATCGCCTCGGTGACCGGGTGCTCCACCTGCAGCCGGGTGTTCATCTCGATGAAGAAGAACTGCCCGTCCTCGTACAGGAACTCGATGGTGCCCACGCCCAGGTAGCCGATGGCGCGGATCGCCTCGACGACCACCGAGCCGATGCTGGCCCGCTCCTCCGGCGTGAGGGCGGGGGAGGGGGCCTCCTCCAGGACCTTCTGGTGGCGCCGCTGGAGAGAGCAGTCGCGCTCGCCCAGGTGGCAGACCGCGCCGTGGGAGTCGGCGATCACCTGGAGCTCGATGTGGCGCGGACCGGCCAGATAACGCTCCATGTAGACGGCGTCGTCGCCGAACGCGGCCTTGGCCTCGCTCCGGGCGGTGCCGTAGGCCTCGACGACCTCGTCTTTCGAGCGGGCGACCTTCATGCCGCGGCCCCCGCCGCCGGCCGAGGCCTTGATCAGCACCGGAAAGCCGATCGCCTCCGCCGTCGCCAGGGCGTCGGCCTCGCTCTCCACCGCCCCGTCGGAGCCGGGCACCACCGGAATCCCGGCCGCCTTGACCGTCGCCTTGGCGGCGATCTTGTCGCCCATCACCCGGATGTGCTCGGCCTTGGGGCCGATGAAGGTGATGCTGTGGGCCTCGAGGATCTCGGCGAAGCGCGCATTCTCGGACAGGAAGCCGTAGCCCGGATGCACCGCCTGGGCCCCGGTGATCTCGCACGCCGCCACGATCGACGGGGATGTTCAGGTAGCTCTTGGACGCGGGGGCCGGGCCGATGCAGACGCTTTCGTCGGCCAGGCGCACGTGCATGGCGCTGCGGTCGGCTTCGGAGTGCACCGCGACCGTGGCGATGCCCATCTCCTTGCACGCGCGCTGGACGCGGAGGGCGATCTCGCCGCGATTGGCGATCAGGACCTTGTCGAACATGCCTGTCCTGTCAGCCGATTACGATCAGCGGTTCGCCGAACTCCACCGGTTGGGCGTCGCCGATCAGGATGTCCACCACCTTGCCGGCCTTGGGCGCGGTGATCGGGTTCATGGTCTTCATCGCCTCGATCAGCAGCAGGGTCTGGCCGGCGGCGACCACATCGCCCTTGTTGACGAACAGCGGCGCGCCCGGCTGGGGCTGAAGATAGACGGTGCCGACCATCGGCGACTTGACCAGCTCGCCGGCGAAGGTGCTGCCCGTGGACGGTCCGGGGCTCGCGGCGGCGAGGTCCGGCGGCGGGGGTGGCGGAGCATAGGCGGCGCGACGGGGCGGCGAACACCTGGGCGGGCGCGGCCTGGGCCTGCTTCACCACGCGGATCTTCAACCCGCCCCGGTCGATCTCGATCTCGGTGAGACCGGTGTCCACCAGGATGTCGGCCAGGGCGCGGACCAGCTCGGTGTCCGAAGGCTCCGCGTCCTTGGGGCTCATCATCTGCGGGTTCGGCCTTCTCACGTCTGTCGTAGAGCCATCGGGGACGGGATTCGCGCCGCGAGGTGGCCGCGCTTTTATCGCCCGCTCACCGCCGTCACAAGCGGACCGGCTTTTCGCCGCCCCAGCGGCTCACTTCGCGGGCGGCCGCACGATGTCGTGAAGCGTGACGACGAGCCGGTTCAGTTCATCCTTGTCGGCGGCGGGCTGGGAGTTGGTCTGCAGAGTAATCAACAGGTTCTCCCGGGCGAACCAGACATAGAGGGTGCGATAACCCAGCGTCTCGCCCTGGTAGAACCATTGAGGACCGGTCGATCCGAGGATCGCCTTGGCGAGACCCAGCGAAAACCCGCGCGGATCGGCTTCGGACACCTCGGCGATCGGCTTGCCGGTTTTGGTCGACACCAACGCCATCCACTCGGCCTGCTGCTTCGGCGGCACGACGCGTCCGCTGAACACCGCCCGCATCCAGCGATCCACGTCCCGAGCGTCGGAAACGGCGCCGCCCGCCGCCTGGGCCCAGGACGTGCTCATGTCGCGCGTGTCGCGGCCCATCAGCGGCTGGTTCCACGACACCTTGCAGTTCGGCTGGTAGTCGGCGCACGCCGGATTGGCGAAATAGCCGTGCGCGAGGCGACTCCGCACCGCGGCCGGATACGTCCCGTCCTCGTAGAAGGTGCTGTCCAGCCCGAGCGCTCGATCAGCATCGTGTGCACCAGGTCGCGATATGGCCGCCCCGCCGCCTTGGCGGCGATCAGGCTGGCCAGAACGTAGTTGGTGTTGGAGTAGTGATAGCCGGTGGTCGTCGGCAGGTCGTTCGTTCCCGTGGGATAGGCGAAGCCCACCAGTTCCTCGGCGGTGAGGTCTCGGCTGGGGTTGGCGACCCACGCGCGCGAGATCGCTTCTGTTTCCGAGTAGTTGGGGATGCCGCTGGTCATGTTCAGCAGGCGACGGATGGTGACCGCCTTCCACGCCGGATACTGCGGCAGCCACTTGCCGACCGTGTCGTCCAGGGAGAGAGCGCCCGCCGCTTCCAGCTTCAGGATGACGGCGGCGGCGAATGATTTGGACGTGCTGCCCATCTGAAACAGCGTCTGCTGACTGACGGGCGGGTCCTTGGGATCGGAGCCGGTCTTGCCGGCGAACGCCTCGATGGCAGGGCCCTGGGTCTCCCAGGCTGATGTAGGCGGCGACCCCGGTAACGCTTTCCGGCGCCGCCCTCGCGGCGAGCCATGATTCCAGGGCGGACTGCACTGCGGCGGTCTCGGCCGGGTCCGCCATGGCGCGGGGCGCCAGAAGCAGGGCGAAACCGATCGCCGCCGCGATCGCGCGGCCTCTTGCCGTCTGTTTCATGTGCTTCTCCTGGCGAACACGCTCGCCACGGCCATGCTTGTATCCGGGAAGGCGCGCGATCAAGAAGCCGGCATGACCCTCGAGGCCGTCCAGACGCTGAGCGTGACCGTGAATGGCGAGGACAAGGTGGTGGCGAGCGACGCGCGCTTATCCGACCTGGTGGCGACGCTCGGCCTCGATCCCCGAAAGGTCGCCATCGAGCGGAACCTCGAGATTGTCCCGCGCTCGCTTTACCCCGCCACACGATTGGCCGATGGCGACCGTATCGAGATCGTGCATTTCATCGGAGGCGGTTGATGGACGGCTCACAGCCCATCGCACACGACGTTTCGAGCGAGGACGCCTGGACCGTCGCCGGACGCACCTTCCGCTCGCGTCTCATCGTCGGCACCGGCAAGTACAAGGACTACGCCACCAACGCGGCGGCGGCCGAGGCGGCCGGCGCGGAGATCGTCACCGTGGCGCTGCGCCGGGTGAACCTCTCCGATCCGAGCCAGCCCATGCTGGCCGACTTCGTGAAGCCCGAGCGCTTCACCTACCTGCCCAACACCGCCGGCTGCTTCACCGGCGAGGAGGCGGTGCGCACCTTGCGCCTGGCGCGGGAAGCCGGCGGGTGGAACCTGGTCAAGCTCGAGGTGCTCGCCCGCGACAAGACCCTGTTCCCCGACATGGAGGAGACCCTCCGCGCGCTGAAGCTCCTGGTCGCCGACGGCTTCCAGGTGATGGTCTACTGCAGCGACGATCCGGTCTACGCCCGCAAGCTGGAGGACGCCGGCGCCGTCGCCATCATGCCCCTGGGCTCGCTGATCGGCTCGGGACTTGGCATCCAGAACCGGCTGAACCTGCACCTGATCGTCGAGCAGGCGAGGGTGCCGGTGCTGGTGGACGCGGGCGTGGGCACGGCCAGCGACGCGGCGCTGGCCATGGAGCTCGGCTGCGACGGTGTGCTGATGAACACCGCCATCGCCGAGGCGCGTGACCCGATCCGCATGGCCAGGGCCATGAAGCACGCGGTGATCGCCGGCCGCGAAGCCTATCTCGCGGGTCGCATGCCCAAGCGGATGTACGCCGATCCGAGTTCGCCCATGGCGGGGCTGATCTGACGGGTAGCCCGTCACGCTTTTCCGCCGCTGGATTTAGGGGACAACTCGCGGCGAAGAGGGCGTCATGATCGCTAGAGCCGGATCGGACACCGCCCTTCTCGTCATCGACGCGCAGAAGGGGATCAACGATCTGACCCACTGGGGCGGACCGACAGGCCGGCGAAACAATCCCCAAGCGGAAGCCCAAATCAGCGCCCTTCTCGCCGGGTGGCGCGCCCGCGACCTGCCGGTCGTCTACACGGCCCACAATTCGCGCGAGAAAACGTCGCCGCTCAAGCTCGGCACGCCGGGCGGCGAGTTCCTTGAGGGGTTGGAGCCGCGCGAGGGAGAGAGCGTCATCGTCAAGGACGTCAACGGCGGCTTCATTGGCACCAACCTCGAGATCACCCTGCGTCGCCGAGGCGTCCACCGGCTTATCATCTGCGGTTACTTCACGAACTTCTGCGTCGAGACCACCGCCCGCAGCGCGGGCAATCTCGGCTATGACACCTACGTCGTTCACGACGCCTGCGCGACCAGCAACCGCATCGGTCACGACGGCAGGGATCACGATCCGCAGCTGGTCCACGACTTGGCGTTGGCCAGCCTTCACCGCGAGTTTTGCACGGTCATTGCGACGTCTGACGCCCTGGGTTTGCTGGATGGGGACGCCGGTCACCTGCAGCGACAGCAAGGGAACGAGTAGCCCCTCCTGTCAGGGCTTGGCCGTCTGGTCCCGTTAGGCTCACTCAAGCTTCAATCAGTGAACCAATAGAAGCGGCGTTCTCGACTGGTTGAGCAGGCTGTCGGTCACGCCGCCCAGGATCCACTCGCGCGCGCGTGAGTGGCCATAGGCGCCCAACACGATGAGCCCCGCGCCGTAGGCTCGCGCGGTGTCCATGATGACCATGGGCGCCTCCGCATTCGTAGCGTGGCGAACAAGCGGCGTGGATTTCACGCCGTGCCGGTTGAGCCGGCGCTGGACCGCCATCAGCCCGCTGTCGGCGCCCTCGTCCTTGTTGGGCTCGACCGACAGCAGAACGACCGAGTCCGCCGGCTGGAGCAGGGGCAGCGCCGCCGAGACCGCGCGCCGCGCCTCGGGCTTGTCCCGCCAGGCGACCACGATCGTATCGAAGCGCAGGCGGTGAATGTCCGGCGGGATCATCAGCGCCGGCAAGCCGCACCCGAAGATCACGTCGGAGGCCTGGGCGACGATGGTCGCCGGCCCGTGTTGGGGTCCGCAGATCACGAGGTCCGCTTCGGCGGCGTGGTCGGAGAGGCTCTTGCCGGGGTAGTCGGGCTCGTCGGTCCAGTGCGCGCGGGCCCCGAGCGCCTTTGTGCACTCCTGGAAAGCCGCCTTGGCTTTGGCGAGTTGGGCGATCTGCTCGTCGAGCAGGGTCTGCACCACCGAGCCGTCGATGTATCCCAGCCACGGATCGGCCAGCACCGGCGAGGGGGCGCAGCCGACGCCAACCAAGTGCGCGTCGTGGCGTTGAGCGTACTCGGCGGCGACGGCGAGGCGAGCCTGGGCGGCGGAGTCGGTGCTGACGTGCACCAGCAAAGTCTTGAAGGTCGTGACGTGCGCGCCCCGCGCCTCGGGTCTTTCAAGAGTGTCGGCGAGCGTCATGGTTTCTCCTCCGGATCGGCTTCGAAGATGTCCTAGGCTTCACGCTTTGATGGCGCCTTGAGGTGGATCAAGCGCACGCTCGCCGGGCCGGCGAGCGCATCAGTCTTCCGGGCTTCTCATGCTGGAGAGCCCCTGGATCGCCGCCATGACGACCAGGAAAGTCGGAAACCCGACGATGACCAGGCCGATGACGTAGAGATAGGCGGGTACGGTTTCCATGATGGTCTCCCGGCTCACGCCAGGCTCCTGTTGAGTGATGGTTCGAGCGTCGACGGTGACGGTTCGGGCGGTGACGCCGGCTAGAGGGCGTTCACGTGGACGTGGTCCTTCACGGCGGTGACGCCCGGCGTTGACCATGCCGCCCGCTCCAGGCTGCGCCGTTCGGCGTAAGCTGTCGACGCGCCCCCTCAACTCCACTTGGCCGTCGCTGACCGACACCTTGATCTGGTTGGCCTCGGTCTCCGCCGTGCGTCTGAGGGCGTCGGTGATCCGCCGCTTGATGTCGAAGGCCGTCGGACGAGGCGCGAGTTTCACCGCGTTGGTGATCCCCATCACGCCGCGCAGCTTGCGCAGATCCGCGACCGCGGCGGTGCGCTGGTAGTCCCACTCGACTTCGCCGCTGAGGGTGAGCCAGCCCCGTTCGACCTTGACCTGGATCTTCCCCGTGGGGACCAGGACGTTGAGGTCGAGGACGGTAAGGGCCCGATGAGCGATGTCGTCGTCGGCATAGGGATTGGAGCCGTCCAGCGTCACCTTCAGTTCTTCGGCGATGCCGCGCACGCCGCGGACTCGGCGCACCGCTCGTTCCGCTAGGTGCCTCTGGGCGTAGTTGGGAACATGGCCGGTGAGGGTCACGACGCCATGATCGACAGCCACGGCGACAGATGCGGCGTCGATGCTCGGCTCGAAGTTCAATTCGTCGATGATGTTCTGACGTAGGTTCCTGTCGTCCATGCCGATCTCCCTTGGCTCGGAGCGCCGTGCTTTTGGACGGCGGCTCACGACGACAGGATCACGGTTGAAGACGCGCCGCTTTGATCTCGCTCAAACCGTCGTTCGACTTGCGGGGATTAGTCGCGGGCGCGGCACGATCCCACGGCCGCTCGACGTGGTAGAGCTAGATCAACTCAGAGTAGCGGGGTCCGGGACAGCTCGTGGAACATCGCGCAACCGCACCGCCAACGATCGGGGACTGTGAGTCCTGCCTGGTCCGGAACATCAGCATATGCCGGGTGATGTCGTCGGCTGAGTTGCGCGACCTCGCCGACTGCGGGCTGCTGAAGACCTATGCGCCGGGCGAGGAGATCCTCGACGAGGCGGACGTCGCCGAGCATGTGTTCAACATCACGTCCGGCACGGTCATGATGTCGCGCCTGCTGTCCGACGCTCGCCGGCAGATCCTGGGCTTCTTCATTCGCGGCGACTTCCTGGGCCTCACCGCGGGATCCGACTATGGCTTCACCGTGGAGGCGCTCACACAGGTCCAGGTCTGCCGCTTCCCATTGAAGCCCTTCCGCCGTCTACTCCTCGAGACGCCGTCCCTCGAGCAGGAGATGTTGGCGAGGGCCTCTGACGAGTTGGTCAACAGCCGTCGGCACGTCACTCTCCTCGGCCGCAAGACCGCCGTCGAGCGGGTGTCGACGTTTCTGATCGACATGGCGGCTCGTCAGGCACGGCTCGGCGGATCTCCGGATCTGGTGTTTCTGCCGATGACCCGCGGGCAGACCGCTGACTATCTCGGTCTCACCCTGGAGACCGTAAGCCGCACCTTCTCGGCGCTTCGTCGTCGCCAGCTGATCGAGCTGCTGCCGCACGCCACGGTCCGTCTTCTTCAGCGCGAAACCGTCGAACGATTGGCCGAGGTCGCCTGAACCCCGCCCCGCATAAAGCCGTCAGAGCGGCGCTCCCGGGCGATAGAAGTCTCCGCTGGAGGCGAACCAGTCGCGATCCCGCCGCTTCGCCAACGCGCCACGCGCCGGTCCATCGTCATAGGGAATGAGTTCGCCGTCCCTGAGGCGTACGAGGCTCGGCCGCCCCGAGTCCCGCGCCACGTCGATGACCGACAACACCTCGGGCGTCACCCGCAAGACCGCCGTCGATCTTTCCCTCGGCGCGAGGGGACTTTCCCCCGGGTATTTGTCGTGCATGAGCCGGTTGAGCCGTTCGATCTCCGCCGTTTCGTTCAGCTCCACGGCTCGCCCGGCGATCGAAAGTCCGCGAAGAGCCTGGGGCAGTTGGTGGCCGAGCGCCAGAGACACGCGCGGATCCCGCAAGATGTTGGTCAGCTTCTGGCTGTCGCGCGAAACCGCGAAATAGATGTCGAACCCGTCGTGGACATAGCCCACGATGGTCGTCTGGGGCCACCCGTCCGGGCGCAAGGTCGCCACCGCCATCGTGCGATGCTCGTCCAGCAACGCCATCGTGGTCGCGCGAAGATCGTCGGCAACGGCGGAGGGCTCGGGCGCTGGGGCTTGGCTCAAATCGTGCTGCATGGCGACCTCTGATCGAGGCGGAACCCGACCACGCGCCGCGAAACGTCGCCTTGATACTGATCAAATAGGCCGGGGCGGTTTGGGCCCAGTCTGGAGTTGGACCTCCCTGAAAGCGCCTGCGACACCCCCGCCCATCGATGAACCTTGAATTTTCCGCATTGACCGGGCAGGAGGCGCGACCCGTTATGCAATCTTAACTGAGCCCCCGCTACGCCGCCTACGTCCGGTGCGGCCCTCGCTCAGACCCCAGCTTCCGAAAGCCCCGCCCATGTTCTCGTCCCTGTTCGGTGTCGCGTCCAAGGACATCGCCATCGATCTCGGCACCGCCAACACCCTGGTCTACATGAAGGGTCGCGGCATCGTCCTGAACGAACCGTCGGTGGTCGCCTTGCGCACCAGCGGCGGCAAGAAGTCGGTCTATGCCGTCGGCTCCGAAGCCAAGATGATGCTCGGCCGCACGCCGGGGCACATGGAGGCGATCCGGCCGATGCGGGACGGCGTCATCGCCGACTTCGAAGTGGCCGAGGAGATGATCAAGTATTTCATCCGCAAGGTTCACAACCGAAAGGGCTTCGTGAACCCCAAGGTGATCGTGTGCGTGCCCTCGGGCGCCACCGCGGTCGAGCGGCGAGCGATCAACGACTCCTGCCTCAACGCCTCCGCCAGCCAGGTCGGACTGATGTACGAGCCCATGGCGGCCGCGATCGGCGCGGGCCTGCCGATCCACGAGCCCACCGGCTCCATGGTCGTCGACATCGGCGGCGGCACCACCGAGGTGGCGGTGCTTTCGCTCTCGGGCATCGTCTATTCGCGCAGCGTCCGGGTCGGCGGCGACATGATGGACGAGGCGATCATCAGCTACATGCGTCGCCACCATAACCTCCTCATCGGCGAGACCACCGCCGAGCGGATCAAGAAGGAGATCGGCACCGCCCGGACGCCGGACGATGGCCAAGGCCTCACCATGGATGTGAAGGGCCGCGACCTGATGCAAGGCATTCCCCGCGAAGTGCGGGTGAGCGAGAGCCAAGCGGCCGAGGCTTTGCGTGAAACGGCGACCCAGATCGTCGAGGCGGTGAAGACCGCGCTCGAAGCGACGCCCCCGGAACTGGCCGCCGACATTTCCGACAAGGGCATCATGCTCACCGGCGGGGGCGCCCTCTTGCGGGGGCTCGATCTCGAGATTCGGGAAGCGACCGGTCTGCCCGTCACCGTGGCCGAGGATCCGCTCTCCTGCGTGGCGCTCGGCTGCGGCAAGGTGCTCGAGCATCCCAAGTGGATGAAGGGTTTGCTGGAATCCAGCCTGTTCTAGGCGGACCCGGAGCCCTGAGGGCCCGGCATGGCGCGTCGCGCACGATCCTTCAACGACACACGACCGCCGGTCGCCTGGCGGCCTGTGGCGGGGTTCGCGCTGGCGGCCATCGTGGCGATCGGCGCCCTCGTGCTGGATCGGGGAGCGCTGTTCTCGCGTCAGCGGGCGGTCGCCGACAGCGCCCTGGCGCCGGTGGGCGCCGTGCTTTCCGCGCCGGTTCGCGCGGCGAGCGACGGGGCGGGGTTCGTCTCCGACTACCTGTTCGCCGCCCGCCAGAACGCCGCGTTGAAGCGGCAGCTCGTCACCGCACTGGGATGGCGCGACCAGCTCCTGGCCGAGCGTGAGGAGAACGCACGCCTGCGGGCGCTGCTGGGGGTTCGCACCGATCCGCCCCTGCCCATGGTGTTCGCCCACACCCTCATGGACGCCCGGGGACCTTTCAACCGCACCCGTTTGTGCGACGCCGGCTCGGACCTCGGCGTCATGGAGGGCAACCCGGCCGTGGCGGCGCGAGGGCTGGTCGGGCGGGTGAGCGGCGTCTCCCATGGCGCCTGCCGCATCCTGCTGCTCAGCGATGTCGAGAGCCGTGTGCCGGTGATGCTGCCGCGCACCAACGGGCGGGCGATCCTGATGGGCGACGGCGGTCCCAATCCAGCGCTCGGCTACCTGCGCACCCATGACGGCGTGCGTGAGGGCGATCGCGTGATGACGTCGGGAGACGGCGGGGTGATCCCGCGCGGCCTGCCGGTCGGGGCCGTGGTCCGGGGGTTGGACGGCAGCTGGCGCGTGGCCCTGGACGCCGACCAGAGCGGGCTCGACGACGTTCGAATCCTGCTGTTCCGCGATTTTTCGCAATTGGCCCGCCAGAACGATCTGGCGCCGCAGAGCCTGCCGACACTCGCCACCGATCCCCCACCGCCCCCGCCGCCGCAGCCGGCTCAACCGGCCAAGCCTGCCGCCGGAGCGTCGCCGGCGGCCAAGGTCAAGCCATGACCCTCACCTACAGCGTGGCCCGGCGGCGCGCCGGCCAGCGATGGATCCTGGGCCCGACGCTCGCCTGCCTCGCCGCCAGCCTGGTGTTCGCGGCGCCGATCCGCGTGGCGGGCCTCGCCTTGCCCGAGCCGGTGTTTCCGCTCGTCGCGGCCTTCGGCTGGGCGGCTCTTCGACCTTCGGCCCTGGCCCCGGCGGCGCTTGTGGGCCTGGGACTGGCGCTCGACCTGATCTGGGGTGGGCCACTGGGATTTTGGCCGGCGTGCCTGCTGCTCGCGCACGGCGTCACCCTGGCCACGCGCCGCGTCCTTTCGGGCGAGGATGCGCCCGTGCTTTGGCTGGCCTACGCGGTGGTCTGCGGGATCGCGCTCCTGGCGGGGGAAGCGATCGCACGGCTGACGTCCGGGACGTGGCCCAGCCTTGTCGGGCTTGGTCTGCAATGGCTGGCGACCGCCGCCCTGTTTCCCTTGGCGGGTTGGATGATGGAGCGTTATCAGGGGCGTGCGGCGAGCCCCTCATGAGCGTGAACCCCTATCTTCTCGGCGATGCGGACGCGCGGCAGGGCCTGTTCCAGCGGCGCGCGATCCTCATGGGCGGCGTGTTCGGCGTCGGCCTGGCGGCGCTCGGCGCGCGCCTCGCCCATCTCCAGCTGCTGGAGAGCGGCCGCTACACCCTGCTTTCGGAACACAACCAGTTCCAGTTCCAGCTCACGCCGCCGCCAAGGGGCCTGATCCTGGACCGCGCCGGCGTGGTGCTCGCCTCCAACAGACCGGACTTCCGGCTGCTGCTGGCCAATGGTGACGGGACCGATGTCGAGACCACGCTGCGCAAGCTGGCCCTGATCGTGCCGATGGACGAGGCGCGCCTTCGCCGCCTGCGCTTCGACATCGAGAACGCCCCCCGCGGCGCGCCGGTGGCGGTGGTCGAGGACATGACCTGGGACCAGTTCTCCGCGGTGAACGTCCGCGCGCCTGAGCTGCCCGGGATCACCGCCGACATGGGCGAGGTGCGGGTCTATCCGTTCGGCGGCGCCTTCGCCCATGTCGTCGGCTATGTCGCCAAGGTGAGCTCGAAGGACGTCACCAGGAGCGGCCCGAACAGCGCGCCGATCCTGCTCAACCCCGGCTTCCGCATCGGCAAGCGGGGCATCGAGAAGGCCTACGACCTGACCCTGCGCGGCCAACCCGGGGCGCGGAAGGTCGAGGTCGACGTGAAGGGCCGGGTCGTCCGACGCCATCCGACCGGAGACGTCGCCGCCACGCCGGGCGCGGCGATCCAGCTCACCCTCGACGCCGACATCCAGAACCGGGGGCTCGAGGTGTTCGGCGACGACTCCGGCGCCGCGGTGATGATGGACGTGCGCAACGGCGACGTCCTCTGCCTGCTGTCGGCGCCCAGTTTCGACGCCAACGAATTCGTTCGCGGCATGACCAAGCCGGACTATCAGGCGCTGTCGGCTTACGACCGCAAGCCCTTGTTCGACAAGGCGCTTTCCGCGACCTATCCGCCGGGTTCGACGTTCAAGACCATGGTCGCCTTGGCCGCGCTCGAGGCCGGGATCGATCCCAAGGCGACCCACACCTGCGGCGGCTCTTGGACCTACGGCGGCCACGTCTTCCACTGCGACAAGCGCCACGGCACGCTCGACATGCACAACGCCATCAAGACGTCGTGCGACGTGTTCTTCTACCAGACGGCGGTCCAGGTCGGGCCCGACCATATCGCCGCCATGGCGCGCCGCTTCGGCCTGGGATCCACCTACGACATCGGCTTGAAGCAACGCGCCGGGCTGGTGCCGGACACCGCCTACAAGCGGCGGATGTTCCCCAAGGACCCGGTCTGGCACGGCGGCGAGACCCCCAACATGGGCATCGGGCAGGGTTATCTGAACCTCAATCCGCTGCAGCTCTGCGTCCAGGCGGCGCGGCTGGCCGGCAGCGGCATCGCGCTCAAGCCGCGGCTGATCCACTCGATCGGCGGCGAGGTCCAGCCGCTCGGGACGGCGAACGCGGGTTCGATGGGCGTTGCGCCCGAGCATCTCGCCTTCATTCGCGCGGCGATGACGTCGGTCGCCAACGACGCCGGCGGCACGGCGGCGGCCAAGGGGGCGGCCAAGCTGGGCCTCGGCGACCTCAAGCTGGCCGGCAAGACCGGCACCGCCCAGGCCCATTCCTACGGCGCCGGCTCGCGCAAGCTGAAGGGCGCGGCGTGGGACCGGCGCGACCACGCCTGGTTCATCGCCTTCGCGCCCAACGACGACCCGCGCTACGCCATCAGCGTCCTCGTCGAGCACGGCGGCTTCGGGGCCGACGCCGCGGCGCCCAAGGCGGCCGAACTCCTGCGCATGGCGCTGCTCAAGGATCCCGACATGCGGGCGCGGATCATCCAGCCGCCCGGCGGCGTCGGGCGGCGCCGCGCCGGCCCGCACCGGATCGTACTCGCCGGCGGACGAGGCGACATGATCGCCCTCCACGTCCCCGAGGGGTCCGAGACCGGAAGCCTCACCTCGCGCCTCTCGCGGATCGACTGGACCCTTTGCCTGCTGCTCACCGGCATCGTCGGCGCGGGGACGATGATCCTCTATTCGATCGCCGGCGGATCGTGGTCGCCGTGGGCCGTGCGGCAACTGGCGCTCTACGCGGTGTGCTTCGTGGCCATGATCGCCCTGGCTCTGATCAACCCCAAGGCTTGGTATTCGCTCAGCTATCCACTCTACGGGCTCAGCCTGCTGATGCTGCTCGCCGTGGCCGTCGTGGGCCATTCGACCATGGGGGCCCGGCGCTGGCTCGATCTTGGACCGCTGCGGCTGCAGCCGTCGGAGATCGTCAAGCTGACGCTGGTCCTCGCCCTGGCGCGGTTCTACCACGGCCTGCCGCCGGAGCGGGCGCGGCTGTCCTGGAGCCTGCTGATCCCGGCGGCGCTGATCCTGATCCCCGCCGCCCTCGTCGCCCACCAGCCCGACCTCGGCACAGCGATCCTGATCACCCTCACCGGGGCGGGGATGATGGTGCTCGCCGGCCTCAGCCTGCGCCTGGTCGGGGCGGGGATGGTGCTGGTGGCGGCCGCCCTGCCGGTGGTGTTCAAGGTGGTGCTCAAGCCCTACCAGCGCACCCGGCTGCTCACCTTCATCAACCCGGAGGCGGACAAGAGCGGCGCCGGCTACCACATCATCCAGTCCAAGATCGCGCTGGGCTCCGGCGGCCTGATGGGCAAGGGCTTCGGCCTGGGCACCCAGAGCCAGCTCAACTTCCTGCCCGAGAAGAGCACCGACTTCATCTTCTCCTCCCTGGCCGAGGAGTTCGGCTTCGTCGGCTGCATCGTGGTGCTGCTGCTCTATGCGGCGGTGATCCTCATCGCCCTGCGCGCCGCCTCGCTCGCCCACAGCCACTTCGCCCGCCTGGCCGCGTCGGGAGTGACGGTGACCTTCGCCCTCTGCGTGATCATCAACGGGGCGATGGTGATGGGCCTTGCGCCTGTCGTCGGGGTGCCGATGCCGCTGCTCAGCTACGGCGGCACGGTGATGATCACCATGATGCTGGGCTTCGCCCTGGTGCTGTCGACCCGCGTCCACCGCCACGCCGAGGTGACGCGCGGCGGCGGCTTCGTCTAGAAACTCAGCGCCCGGTCCGTCGCCCGCACCAGGGCGTCGACGATCCCGGGTTCCGTGCTGGCGTGGCCGGCGTCCCAGATCACGTCGAGCTCGGCCTCGGGCCAGGCCTTCTTCAGGCTCCAGGCGCCTTCCATCGGCGTCACCACGTCGAAGCGGCCCTGGACGATGCGGCAGGGGATGTGGCGCGCCTTGTCGATCTGCTTGAGCAGCCAGCCGTCCTCCGGGAAGAAGCCGCCGTTGACGAAGAAGTGGCTCTCGATCCGGGCGAAGGCGACGGCGAACTCCGCCTCGTTGAACTTCGCCGGCCGCGCCTGGGGTCCGCGCAGGGAGAGGGTGTCGCCCTCCCACTGGCTCCAGGCCTCGGCGGCCTTCGCGCGCACCACCGGATCGGAGCCGGTGAGCCGGCGGTAGTAGGCGCCGATCATGTCGCCGCGCTCGGCCTCGGGGATCGGAGCCTGGAACCGCTCCCAGGCGTCCGGATAGATCATCGAGGCGCCGTCCTGGTAGAACCAGCGCAGCTCGCGCTGGGTGAGCAGGAACACCCCGCGCAGGATCAGGCTCTCGACCCGCTCGGGGTGGGTGACGGCGTAGGCCAGCGCCAGGGTCGAACCCCAGGAGCCGCCGAACACGCACCACTTGTCCACGCCGAGCCGCCGACGCAGCCGCTCGATGTCCTCGACCAGGGCCCAGGTGTCGTTGGCGGTGAGGCTGGCGTTGGGCCGGCTCTTGCCGCAGCCGCGCTGGTCGAACAGCGCCACCCGCCAGCGCGCCGGATCGAAGAAGCGGCGCATGGTGGGGTTGATCGCCCCGCCGGGGCCGCCGTGCAGCACCACCGCGCGCTTGCCGGCGCGGGCGCCGCACTCCTCCCAGTAGATCTCGTGGCCGTCGCCGACGTCGAGCCAGCCGGAGGCGGAGGGCTCGGTCTCGACGTAGAGCGAGCGCCGGCCGCCGAGCGACATCGGCTGGGAGTTCTGAGGCGGGGTCGGCGCGTTGCGATCCATGGCGGTCCCTTAACGCGGGAACCGGCGGTCCAGCCAGTCGAGCAGCACGCGATTGACCGCGTCCGGCTTCTCCTGCTGCGTCCAGTGGCCGCTGCCCTCGATCAGGCGCTTTTCCAGGTCGGGCACGAAGGCTTCCATGCCGTCCGCGGCGTCAGGCGGCAGCACCGCGTCCTTCTCGGCCATCACCATCAGCGACGGACAGGAAACGGTGGTCGGCAGGTCGGCCGAGCGCTCCCAGTTGCGGGTGAAGTTGCGATACCAGTTGATGCCGCCGGTGAAGCCGGTGCGCTGGAAGGTCTCGGCAAACACCTCGAACTCCTCGTCGGTGAGGAACTTGGGCCGCGGGTCGAACGACGGATCCCACGCCTGCAGCATGTCGGTGAGGGCGAAGGTCGGCTGCTCGGCCGCCGCCGTCGTTGTCGGCGATGCGCAGGCCGCCGCTGGCCGGCGGCGTTCCTTCCATCGGCCGGCGCATGAAGAAGTCCATGGTCCGCCGCGCGTCCTTGCCGAGGATGGCGTCGTCGCGACCGGGCGTCTGGAAGGAGACGATGTACATCCGCTCGCCGAAGCGCCGGCGCATGATGGCGATGGGATCGGCCGGGGGCCTCGGCATGAACGGGGTGTTGAGCCCGATCACCCCGGCCACCCGCTCCGGATGGCGCAGCGGCATCTGCCAGACGATGATGCCGCCCCAGTCGTGACCGGCGAAGATCGCCTTCTCGATGCCGAGGTGGTCGAGCAGGGCGATCAGGTCGCCCGACAGATGCTCCATGTCGTAGGCCTCGACCGCGTCCGGGCGGCCGGTGAGGCCATAGCCGCGCATGTCCGGCGCGATCGCCCGCCGCCCCGCCGCCTCGAACGCCTCGAGCTGATGGCGCCAGGAGAAGGCCAGCTCCGGAAAGCCGTGGCAGAACACCACCGGGACGGGGTCGTCCTTGGGCCCCACGTCCCAATACGCCATCTCGATGTCGCCGAGCTTGGCGCGGTTGACGGGCGGCATCAGGGTGTCGATCGCGCTCATGTCGGCTCCGGAAAGGGGAGGGCGGACACTGCCCCGGCGAGGCTCCGGCGGCAAGGGAACGCGGCGGGCGGGACAGCGTTGAACGAACAGTGAACATGGAGTGCCCGATGGCCGATACGCTCGAGAACCCCAAGCTGGACGAAAACCCGCCCACCAACACCGTCAAGGATCCCGACAACTGGGTGAGCGGTCACGACCCCATGACAGGGGCCCAGGCCTCCTACCTCACCACCCTCGCCGAAGAAGCCGGCATGGACCCGCCCCCCGCCGACCTCTCCAAGGCGGACGCTTCGAAGATGATCGACGAGCTGAAAGCGAAGCTGAAGCTTTAAGCGGCGAACGCCGCGGGCGGCCTCCCAGGCGGCAAGAAGCCGGCGAGGCGCCGGCGGTCCGGCCGTTGCATCGACTGACGGGACTTGGGCCGGACCGCCGGCGCCTCGCCGGCTCGCCCGTTGAGCGCGCTTACTCTCGCCGGCGAATCTCTGGTGCGATAGGCCGAGCGGATCCCACAAGGAATGCGGACCGACCAGCGCGGGCTTGCCCCGGCCCCAGGACATCGTCCGTCGGAGCTTGGACGTGCGGAACGCTAGCTTCCTCCTCCAGCGCCAGGATCGGCTCCGGGTCGAGCCCGAGGTCGAGGCAGATCGCCTCGACGCACGCCCGGAACGGCTGGGCGAGGAAGGCGCCGAAGTCGTCCCGCTCGGCGAGGCGCTTGTCGAGGTCGCGCCTAAGATGCCGCGCGTCCTCCGCGTCGGCGGCCTCGCGATCGATGGCGACGGCCATCGCCGCCCGCACCCGCTCGCCCTTGGCCTTGGGCGACTCCGCCGCCTCGTCCAACAGCGTCGCCGCCTCGAGCCCCAGCTCGCCCTTGCGCATCGCAAGAATTCGCGTCTCGACCTTGGCCGCCAGCATCAGGGTGAGCCGCACCGCCCGCGACACGCTGGAGAACGCCCGAGCCGGCTCCGACCCCGCCTCCGGCCGATGCGGCAGATCCACCGAACGCTCGGTGATCTCCCCGGCGATCGCCATCCCCATCTCCGCCAACCGCTCCAACATCGCCAGCCGCCGCTCGGCGGCGGCGAGAGCCTGGGTGAGGCGAGGGTCGGGAACGGGTGAACTAGACATCTGAGCCAACTATTGCATAACGCAATGTTCTAGTCAATCTCTCTTATCACCGGGCGAGGCGTCGACGAGGGGTGCGGGCCAGAGAATCGGCCCTCCAGGTGGCGCGAGGCGGTGCAAGCCGCCGCGACGATGGCGCTAGATCAGGTTCAACGCGCGCGCGCGGCCGGCGGCGTCGGTTCGGTTTCTCGCGCCCAGGATGGCCTGAGCCGTCGCCATGTGGCTTTTGACGGTCGCCGGCGAAATCGCCAGAGCAAGCGCGATCTCCTTGTTCGAGCGGCCGTTCGCCGCGAGCCGCAGCACCATCAGCTGCCTCTCGCTCAGCGGGCTGTCCAGGGAGTGCCCGCTCGCCCCCGGCGGCGGGGTTTGCCGCGCCAGGCGGGAGGCGGCGATGTCCGCCACCCTCTGCGGAAGATACCGCCCGCCGGCGTCGATCAGTCGTAGCGCCGCCTCGATGATCGCGCCGCTGGCCGACTTCGGCGCAAAGCCCGCGACGTCGAGGCCGAGCAGATCGAGGAGGAGGCGATCGTCCTCCGTCCCCGTGACCACGAGGATGGCCATCTCGGGCGCCGCGCGTTGCAACCCGGCGATGCCGGTCAGTGGATCGGCGCCGGGCATCATCAGATCGGCGATGCAGCAGTCGTGGCCCGGCGCCGCCGCCCATGCCGCCGGGAAATCGTTGGCGGTGGTGACGGTGGCGTGCGGCCACCCAAGCCGCACCGTTCCCGGCGAGAGCCTCTCGAACCAGGGCGTGATCGTCACAGATCAGGCACGCCTTCACGCCGCCAACTCCGCGCGAGCGCGCGAAGGCCGCCGTTCTTCGACGGCCGAAGGATCGGGGAATTCCAGGTAGAACGCGGCGCCTCGTCGCCACCGCGGATCGAGGCCCGCCTCACCGTCCATCAGTGCGGCCAGCCGCCGAACGGACGACAAACCCAGCCCGAAACCGCCGATCGGCGCGCCATGCCCGCCGGACCCCTGGTAGTAGTCGTCGAAGATGTGTTTCGCATCGACGGGGCCGACGCCGACCCCGTCGTCGACGACCCAGATCCTTACCCGTTCGCCGGCGTGACGACGCGCCGCCAGCAGGATGCGGCGGCCCTGGCTGTGGGTCAGGGCGTTGTGGACGAGATTCCCCAGCGCCCGATCGATCAGGGTCGGGTCGAGCGGCAGGGCGATGGGGGCGGCGGCGACGCTCAGCCGCATTCCCCGCTCCAAGGCCGCCGGCGCGTGACGCGCGGCGATCCGGGCGAGGAGGGCGGGCAGCAGGACCGTCGATCGATGCGGCTCGACGGCGTCGGCTTCGAGCCGCAAATGTCCGAGCATGTGGGACAGGAGCTGGTCGGCGGCCGCGAGCGCGTTGTGCACGCCGTCGACCGCGGCGTTCCGCGCCGGCCCTTCCGGCGCTCGAAGGCTCTGGTCGAAGAACAACGCCACCGCCTGAAGGGGTTGGCCCAGGTCGTGCGAGGCGGAGGCGATGAACTTCGTCTTCGCATCGCGCTGAGCGGCGACCTCATTGAGCATCCGGTCGAGCTGCACGGCCGCGGAGTCGCTGGCCATGCGGGCGGCGACGGTGTCCTTCACCGTTTGATTGACGACGCCGCTGAGCACGAACATGACGCCGGCAAAGGCGACCACATAGAAGGCGGCGAGGCGCTCCACGGGGAGTTCGCGGGTGGCCAGAAACAGGGCCAGTGAGCCCAGGACGGTGACCGCGCCGCTGCGGTTGGCGTTGTGCGTGTCCGGGCTGCAGATGATCTGGGTCGGAATACAGGTGACGATCAGCATCGAGATCATCAGCTGCGCGGTGGTCGACGCGTAAGGCAGGACTCCCCAGATCACGGCGACAGCGGCGACATGGCTGCCGAGTACGATGGCCACCGCAACCCGTCTCCAGACGACCACGCGCTCTTCCGGGGACGGACGACGGGCGGCCATGATCGCGGTGGCGGCGAGCCAGAGCATGACGAAGACGCCGATGTAGGCCGCGACCCAAAGATTCAAGGCGCGCGGATTGTTCCTGACGCAGATGTAGATCAGGGCGCAGACCAGCGTGAACAGAAACAGGGTCAAGACACTGGCCCGCACCAGAGGCCGAAGCGGGTCGGTGATCGCGTAATTCTCTTTTGGCGCGCGTGGCCGCTTCATGGGCCAACTTCGCCGGGCCTCGCACACCGGTCAACTCGCCAATCGGCTCCCCTATCTGGCCGATGCGCCGGCTGGGACAGTCAGAGATGCAGTAACCGCGGACCAAAGCGCCGCTTGAGCTGTTCCGGTAAGTCCAGGGCCGCCGCTAAGACGCGCCAGCCGCGACCGCGAGCGGAAACGCATCACCGAACATGGGGTGACCGCCGGCCGAGGCGGTTCGGCCGACCTCGTCCTGGATCACATCCCAATGTTCGACGAGCAGTCCGCCCTCGAGACGGCAGATATCGACGGCGATCCAGTTCGCGGCTCGACCGATGTGAGAGAAGCGCCCGTGCATCACCACGTAGTTCTCTTCCGCCACGGCGAGCTGGTGCTCGTAGTGCATGTGCGGCGCTTGCTCGATGGTGCTGAACAGTCCGTCTCGGCCGGCGGGGACCAGGGCGCTATGCTGGATATAGTCAGGCGACCAGAATTGCTTCGCCTTTTCGATGTCCCGTCGGTTGAACAAGGTCTCGAAGGCTTCGATGACGATCGCCTTGTTCCGGCTTGGCGAGAAATGGTCCATGGCGGTCTCCTCGAGCATGACACGGTGCATCGCGGCTGAACCTTAAGGCCCAGCCGCGGCGCGATGACCTCACCGGCCGGCGGCGGCCGCCTGTTCGATGACGGCGGCGACCTCTCGAGGGTGGGAGATGTAGACGACGTGGCTGCTGTTCACTTCGATCGTCTGCGCGTGCGATCGCTTGTACATCATGCGTTCGAGATCGGGGTTGATGGCGCGGTCCTGGGTCGCGACGATCGCGAAGCTCGGCTTGCTCTTCCAAGCTGGAGAGGTCGCCGCCGCGGTGGCGGATTTCACCGAGAGATAGACTTGCGAGCGGGCCATGAAATCCGCCTGCGCGGCCGGGAGATCGGCGGCGAAATCGGCGTGGAACAGCGATGGATCGAGGTGGAGGAAGCCGTCGGGCGAGGGCCGGATGGCTTTGGACGCGGCGGGCATCTTCTCGCCCAGCGAGGCGAGGCTCTCGCCGGTATCGGGTTGGAAGGCGGCGACGTAGACCAGGCTCTTCACATGGGCGTTGCCCCCAGCCGCCGTGATGATGATGCCGCCATAGCTGTGGCCGACGAGAACGGCCGGCCCGTCCAGGGCGTCGAGCACCCGGTTCGTGGCGGCGACGTCATCCTCGAGGGAGGTTTCCGGCGGTTGCACGATGCTGACGCGGTAGCCGTCCTTCGACAGGATGTCGGACACGGCCTGCCAGCCGGATCCATCGGCGAAGGCGCCGTGCACGAGCACGATGTTCTTGACCGCGCCCGGCGGCTCGGCGCCGGCGGCGCTGGCCAGCGCGAGCGCGGCGATCGAACCGGCGGCGGTCAGGGCTCGGATCAGGGTATTGGTCATGGTCGACTCCTAGAGAGGGATTTGAAGCGTCAGTGCGCCATGGCGGCGTGGGCCGTCGGATAATCGGTGTAGCCGTGGCCGCCGCCGCCGTAGGCGGTGCTCCGGTCGAACGCCGTGAGCGGCGCGCCTTCGCGGATGCGATCCGGCAGGTCGGGGTTGGCGACGAACGAGCGGCCGAAGGCGACCGCGTCGGCATGCCCCATCCGGAGCGCTTCGGCCGCGCTTTCCGGCGTGTAGGCGGCGGCCGTGATGAGCGGACCCACGAACGCCGGGCGGAACAAGGCGGCGTTGTTCAGGGCGCCGTTATTGAGTTCGTCGGTCAATCCAAGCTCGGACCCGCGCGCCTCGATCAGATGCAGATAGGCGATCCCGCGCGCGCTCAGCTCCCGGACGACATAGGTGAAGAGTTCCAGCGGGTTGCTGTCGAAGATGCCGGCGTAACGACCGAAGGGCGAAAGCCTGACGCCCAGCCGGTCCGCCCCGATCTCCGCGGTGAGCGCCTCGACGATCTCGAGCAGGAGCCGGGCCCGGTTCTCCTTGGCTCCGCCATAGGCGTCGGTTCGGCGGTTGACGCCGTTCTCGAGGAATTGCTCGATCAGGTGGCCGTTGGCGGCCTGGATCTCGACGCCGTCGAACCCGGCCGAGAGGGCGTTGGCGGCTGCCTGGCGGAAATCGCCGACGATGCCCGGAAGCTCCTCGATGTCGAGCGCTCGAGGGACTTCGGCGGGGACCGGCAGGAACTCGCTGGTGAAGGCGGGAATGTTCGGCGGCACGGCGGAAGGCGCGACCGGCAGCACGCCGTCCGGAAGCAGCGAGGAATGGGAGTTCCGGCCGTTGTGCGCGATCTGCATGACAATCCTGCCGCCTTTGGCGTGGACAGCATCAGCGATCGCGCGCCAGCCGGCAATCTGGCCGTCGGTGTAGATCCCCGGCGCATTGGGAAAGCCCTGAGCCTGCGGACTGACCGCGGTGCCTTCGGTGACGATCATCCCGGCGGAGGCGCGCTGCGCATAGTACTCCGCGTTGAGCGCGGTGGGGGCATGGCCCGGGCCCGCCCGCATGCGCGTCATCGGGGCCATGATGATACGATTGCGCAGTTCGATCGCGCCGAGGCGCAGGGGACGAAAGAAGATGTCTGCCGACATGTGACGGTTCTCCGGTGACGGGGCTAGCTGAGCGTGATCTCGCCCATGTCGATGCCGACCAGCAGGGGATCCCAGACCGGTTGGTAGTCTCCTTCGTAGGCGTAGATCCGACGTTTGGTTGGAATGACGATCCCGCCGACGATCCTGTACTCCGAAGCGTAGTTGAGCCCGGTGGCGCCGCCGAGAATGTCGACGGTGTAGTCGTGCCGTCTCAGCAAGCCGTCCGGCCCGAAGCATGAGATCTGAGTCCGGGTGTGGCTCTTCACGTCGTCCGGGAAGGTGACCCGCAGTCGGCGCCAGATTTCTCCGTCCACTTCGACGGGCGCGATCTCCTCGTCGACAAAGCCGGGCCGGGTGTAGAGGAAGGGCGTGTTCAGGTAGGTCCAGAGCGCCTCGCCGACGAAGTAGATGACGTGAATGTCGTCCCAGGGCGTGTCGCGCTCCTGGCCGGCGAAGGACGCTTCCGGGTGGTCGCGCTCGGCGATCAGCGTCCCGTCTCGCCGCCGAACGACGATCCGTTCCGGCTCGAACACCGCGCACTTGTCCTGGCCGACAAAATCGACCGTGAGCCTCTCATCGGTGGTGTCGGCGGTGAGCACGACGTCCTTCAGGGCGTCGCCCTGGCCCTTCACGAACCAGATCGCGCCGGTGATCGAGGCGGCGACGCGGATCGACCTGATCTCGCGCCAGCGGTCGAGGCCGCCGTGCGCGCGCACGGCCAGATCCAGCAAGTCGGTCATGGGATTTGTCCTCGCCCGCGGGCGCTGTTCAGACGGCGAGCGCGATGATCTCGGCGACGTCCACGGGGTGCGCCATGAAGGCCGCATGGCTCGCCGCGACCGACCGGACCGTCGCGCCCATGCGTTCAGCCATGAAGGCCTGGGCCGGCGGCGGGATCATCTGGTCGTCGGTGCAGTGGAGGTACCAGGAGGGGATCGATTTCCAGGCCGGCGCACCGCACACGCCGGTGAACGCGGCCATGGCGAGCGGCTTCTGCACGGCGGCCATGACCGCGGCTTCCGTGTCGGTGGCGTCGGCGACGAACGCCTGGTGGAACCGCTCCCGATCGATCCAGAGGAATCCGTTCTTGTCGGGGCCGATCGCCGTCGACCCCGCGGACGGCGGTCCCTGCTTGCTCAGCCCATCGAGGCTCTCGCCTTCGTCGAGCGCGAAGCCGGTGATGTAGACGAGGGACTTCACGGTCTCGACGCCCGTGGCGGCGCCGGTGATCACCGCGCCGCCGTAGGAGTGCCCGACCAGCACCGTCGGGCTCGACAGCATGCCCAACATGCGTCGGGTCACGGCGATGTCGTCGGCAAGGGAGGTTAGCGGGATCTGCGCCGCGATGACGTTGAGCCCTTTCGCCTGCAGCAGAGGGATGACCTTGGCCCAGCAGGAGCCGTCAGCCCAGGCGCCGTGCACCAGTAGAACACTGGTCTGATCGCTCATGATCTTTCTCCAACACGTCGTGAGGCGTTGGAGAGAGGTTAGGCGAGGGCTCGTCCGACGATCTTGGAAAATCCGCTCTAATAATCGCCGTTGAAAAGGATCGGATTCGACAAGACGAAAGCAGACGCGGAGCGCTTGGCGCGGCTCAACACCCCGCGTGTTCGCGTCGCCAGCGGCCCGGGCTGACGCCGACGACCTGGGTGAACATTCGGCCGAACGCGGCCTGGTCCGAGAAACCGCACTGCAAGGCGATCTCCACCAGGGGACGGGCGGTGGTCCGCAACAGGTCCTTGGCCAGCTCGATCCGCCGCTGCACCAGCCAACGATGCGCCGAGACGCCGAAGGTCACGCGAAAGGACCGCGTGAAGTGGCTGACGGACATCCCGCACTCGCGGGCCAGGGTGTCGAGGCCCACGCCGCCATCCAGCCGCGACCTCAGGACCTCGGCGGCTCGGCGCGCCTGCCAGGGAGCCAGCCCGCGCGTCACCACCTCCGGCAAGCGGGCGAGGCCGCCGTAGGTCTGAAGGATGTGCGCGCCGAACATCAGGCTGAACTGGTCGATGGCGAGAAGGCTCGACCAATCCCGCGAGGTCGCGTGCGGCAGAACCGTCTTGGTCAATTGGGCGATGACCAGATCGTCCTCGCAGATGCCGAACTTGAAGGTCTCGACCGGCTTGATCTGATGGTCGCGGGCAATCTCGTCCAAGCCCTCGCGCGGCACGTGGTAGTGGACGTAGTCGAAGGCGCAATCGAGGGTGCACAAGAACGGGGCTTCGAGATCGAGGAGACTTGTGCGGAACTCCGGGACGTAAGGCACATCGATCTCGCGGCCATCGACTTGAAGTTGATAGCTGCCGCAGCGGCACCGGCATGATCGCGATCGAGAGGTGGAGCGCGGCTTCGGCTGGTATGGGCTCGGATTTCGCCGGCATGCCGGTTTCGGAGCGGATGCGGGTGATCGCGAAGGCGCTGTCGTCGGCCCAGGACGCGGTCGCGGTCTCGGCCGCCTCCTGATGGAAGTAGCCGGCGAGCGTGTCGCCGAAGGCCGCTTTCGCGCCGGTCGATCCGTCGAGGCCAGGTTCGGCTACCGGCATGAGCCTTCTCCGTTGACCCTGGATCGATTTCAGTTCGACCGAGTGTCGCAGATACCGCTGGGCGATCGTCTGCTTCGGGCGTGACCGACAAAGACTTGGCGATTGACGGCTCGAGGGGAGCAGGCGTCATCCTGTTCACAAATCGGGTCTTGTTGCGACGTTTCTTCTTCTCCCGGGCCGGGAGCGCCCAGATCAGGCGCGCGTAAATCGCGTCATCAGCACCTCGCGGCGCAAGGTGAAGCCCAGGGACTCGTAGAGAGCGATCGCGCCGCGGTTGCTGGCGTAGGCGTGGAGGAACGGGGTCTCGCCGCGGGCGAGGATGCGTTCGGCGACGCGCCGCATCAGGGCGCCGGCGTAGCCTCGGCCCCGGTGATCCGGATGGGTGCACACCCCGCTCACCTCGGTGAAGCCGTCCGGCTTCAGGCGCTCGCCGGCCATGGCGACGAGGGCGCCGTCCAGCTTCACGCCGAAGAAGTCGCCGAGCTGGTGGGTGCGGGCGAAGAAGGGGCCGGGGCGGGTGAGCGTCGCCAGCGCCAGCATCTCCGGGGCGTCGGCTTCGGTCAGGGCGAGGATGTCGAACTCGAGCGGCGGCGCGGGCGTCAGGCGCCCGGCGACCATCTGCACGCCGGGATCCTGGGAGGCGATCCTCAACCCTGGCGCGGTCGGCGGCGGATCGGCCTCGAGGAAGGCGACGTCGCCGTGCGCCGACACGAGTTCGCAGAGGGCCGAGAGGCTGGCGTCGGACCGATCTTCCAGCGCCGCGAAGACGCCAAAGGCCGGGTCGAAGCGCCGGGCGCCGTCTCGGACGATGGCCAGATGCGACTGGCGGCCGGTCAGGGCCGACCAGACGGCGCGGTCGAGGGGGTGGGTGGAGCTCATGGCGCTCGATAGCGCGGAGGAGGTTGGTCCCACCATGCTTGGCGCGCCGACGCGCGGCCGGCGAGGCGCCGGCGGTCCGGCCGCTTCATCGATGACGAGCTTGGACCGTCGGAAAGCGTGCTCGATCGCGCCGCTTTGGCCGGACCGCCGGCGCCTCGCCGGCTTTTGTTGGCGGGCGGCGCCGGCGTTGGTAAGCTCGTGCGGTGGCGCACTGGCTGATCAAATCCGAGCCGACGAAGTACAGCTTCGACGATCTCGTGCGCGACGGAAGCACGGTGTGGGACGGGGTGCGGAACAACCAGGCCGCGCTCTATCTCAAGGCGATGACGCTCGGCGACCGGGCGTTGTTCTATCATTCCCAGCTTGGGCTGGAGGTGGTGGGCGTCGCCGAGGTCTCGCGCGAGGCGTTCCCCGACCCCGGCGACGCCGCGGGTCGGTTCGTGGCGGTGGAGGTGAAGCCGGTGCGCAAGCTGGCCTCGCCGGTGTCGCTCGCCGCGATGAAGGCCGATCCCCGCCTCGCCGGCATGGCCATGTTCCGCCAGTTCCGCCTGTCGGTGGCGCCGATCACGGACGCGGAGTGGTCGGTGATCCTGGAGTTGGCGGGCGACGCGGGGCTCTGAGCCTTAGATCAAACCCTCATGCTCCATCGCCTTCCGCACGGCGGGGCGATCCATCATCCGGTCGCGGAACTCGGCCAGTTTCGGCGGAACCTCGAGTCCGTTGCGGCGGGCCCAGAGGAGCATGACGAACAGATAGGCGTCGGCGACGCTGACGTCCGCGCCGAACAGGAAGTCGCCCTTCATGGTGTCGGCCAGGTAGCCCATGCGCTTGAGGATGGTCTCGCCGGCCTTGGCCTTCTCGTCGGCGCTCGCGCCGGAGAAGAACGGCTTGAAGCCCTTGTGGATCTCGGTCGAGATGTAGGCCAGCGCCTCCAGGAGGTGGGTGTGACCCATCGGGCCCGACGGCTTCAGCGCCGAATCCTGATGCGCGATCCAGTCGAGGATGGCGACGTTCTCGCTCAAGGTCTCGCCGCTATCGAGGGTGAGGGCGGGGACGTAGCCCTTGGGGTTGATGGTCGTGTAGTCGGCGCCGCTCTCCGTGCGCTTGGCCCCCAGGTCGACCTTCTCGTGTTCGAAGGCGAGCCCCGCCTCGTGCAGGGCGATGTGGTCGGCGAGGCTGCAGGCGCCGGGGGAATAATAGAGCTTCATCTAAGGGTCTCTCCGTTGCGATCCGGAACAGCAGGTGGGGGCCGCGCTCGCTCGGCGCCACCGCTCTTGGCGCGCCGCTTGCGCGTGACTCCCACCTCGGCCGGCGATATCGGCGGGTGAGAACAACGGGAGCGTGGCCATGCCGACGAACAAACAGTGGGTGCTGAAGCATCGGCCCGAGGGGGAGATCCAGCCCGGCGACCTCGAGCTGGTGGAGGGCCCGACGCCGGACCTCAAGGACGGTCAGGTGCTGGTGCGCACCGTCTATCTCTCGCTCGATCCCACCAACCGGATCTGGATGAGCGATGCGGACGCCTATCTGCCGCCGGTCGGCATCGGCGAGGTGATGCGCGGCGGCGGCATCGGCGTGGTGGAGCACTCGCGCTCGGACCGGTTCAGCCAGGGCGACATCGTCAACACCGGCCTGGGCGGCTGGCAGCTGTATGGAGTGTTCGACGCTGGGATGTTGAGCGCCGTTCCCCGGCCGCCCGGCGTGCCGCTCACCGCCTTCATGCATCCGCTGGGCGGAACCGGGCTGACGGCGTGGTTCGGCATGACCGACATCGGCAAGCCTCAGGCGGGGGAGACGGTGGTGGTCTCGGCCGCCGCCGGGGCGGTGGGCTCGCTCGCCGGCCAGATCGCCAAGCTGCGCGGCGCGCGGGTGGTGGGGATCGCCGGGGGCCAGGAGAAGTGCCGCTGGCTGACGCAGGAGCTCGGGTTCGACGCGGCCATCGACTACAAGCACGAGAACGTCGCCGAGGCGCTGGACCGCCACTGCCCGAACGGGGTCGACGTGAACTTCGAGAACGTCGGCGGCGAGATCATGGACGCGGTGTTCTCGCGGATGAACCTCAACGGGCGAATGGCGCTGTGCGGGATGATCTCGACCTACAACGACGATCGCCCGCCCGCCGGTCCGAGCGACTTCGTGCGCATCCTGATGAAGCGGCTGCTGATCAAGGGCTTCATCGTCATCGACTACCTGCCGCGCGCCGCCGAGGCCTTCGCCGAGCTTGGGCCGATGGTGGCCTCGGGCCAGCTCAAGTGGAAGGTGCACGCGGAGGAGGGGCTCGAGAACGCCCTCGACGCGGTGAAGCTGCTGTTCACCGGCGCCCACGACGGGAAGCTGGTGCTGAGGGTCTCGCCGGAGCCCTAGCCGCCGGCGTCCCGGGTTCAGGCCGGCGCCAGGTCTCCGCAGACGAAGGCTGCTTCTCCGGCTGCAATCAGCGTCTCCAGCACGCCGGGCGCCTCCGCCGGGGCGACGATCAGGATCAGGCCGATCCCGCAATTGAAGGCGCGGCGCATCTCGGTCTCGGCGACGCCGCCGGCGCGCTGGAGCCAGTCGAACACCGGGGGTGTATCCCAGGCCGCCCAGTCGAACCTCGGCGCCAAGCCTTCGGCGACCACCCGGGGCGGGTTCTCGATCAGGCCGCCGCCGGTGATGTGCGCGATCGCCTTGAGACGGCCCGATCTGGCCAGCGGCAGGACGCTCTTCACGTAGATCCGGGTCGGCGTCATCAGCGCCTCGCCCAGCAGCTTTCCCTCCGCGAACGGCGCCGGCGCGCTCCAGGCGAGGCCCGAGCGCTCCACGATCTTGCGGATCAGGGAATAGCCGTTGGAGTGCGGGCCGGAGGAGGCGAGGGCGATCATCAGGTCGCCGGGCCGCTGGTCGTCCAGCCTCGGCAGCACCGCCCCGCGCTCCACCGCGCCGACGCAGAAGCCGGCGAGGTCGTAGTCGCCCTCGCCGTACATGCCCGGCATCTCGGCGGTCTCGCCGCCGACCAGCGCGGCGCCCGCCTGGCGGCAGCCCTCGGCGATGCCGGCCACGATCGTTGCGGCGGCCTCGACCTCCAGCTTGCCGGTCGCGAAGTAGTCTAGGAACAACAGGGGTTCGGCGCCTTGGGCGAGCAGGTCGTTGACGCACATGGCGACGAGGTCGATCCCCACGGTGTCGTGCAGTCCGGTCTCGATCGCGACCTTCAGCTTGGTGCCGACGCCGTCGGTGGTGGAGACGATCAGAGGATCGGTGAAGCCCGCCGCTTTCAAGTCGAACAGGGCGCCGAACCCGCCCAGCGCCGCGTCCGCGCCCGGTCGGCGGGTCGAGCGGGCGAGCGGCTTGATGCGCTCGACGAGAGCGGCGCCGGCGTCGATGTCGACGCCAGACTGGGCATAGGTGAGCCCGTTGCTTCGATCCGTCATTAATTTCCTGTTTCGTCTCGCGGGTTTGTCGAGTTCGGTTATAGGGGTTTGATGGCGACGATCACCACCACCGCCGAACTGGCGGACTTCTGCGACAAGCTTGCGGGCCAGCCGTTCGTGGCGGTCGATACCGAGTTCATGCGCGAGACCACCTACTGGCCCAAGCTGTGTCTGGTCCAGGCCGCGACGCCGACCGACGAGGCGGTGATCGATCCGCTGGCAAGCGGGATCGATCTGTCGCCGCTGCTGGCGGTGATGCGCGACGAGACGATCCTCAAGGTGATGCACGCCGCGCGGCAGGACGTGGAGATCTTCAACAACCTATCGGCCATGCCGAAACCCTTGTTCGACACCCAGGTGGCGGCGATGGCGGCGGGGTTCGGGGATCAGGTCGCCTACGACGCCCTGGTGCGCAAGTTGCTCAAGATCGATCTCGACAAGTCCAGCCGGTTCACCGACTGGGCGCGCCGGCCGCTCAGCGAGGCCCAGCTCACCTACGCCCTGGCCGACGTGACCCATCTGGCCCGGCTCTATCCGATGCTGCGCGAGCGGCTGGAGGCGGACGGGCGGCTCGCCTGGGTGGCCGAGGAGATGGCCGGCCTCACCGATCCGGCCATCTATGACACCGCGCCGGAGAACGCCTGGAAGCGGCTCCGGCCCCGCGGAAAAACCTCCAAATACCTCGCCGTATTCAAGGCGGTGGCCGCCTGGCGCGAGCGCACGGCGCAGACGCGGGATCAGCCGCGCGGGCGGATCGTCAAGGACGACGCCATCGAGGAACTGGCCAACCAGACGCCGGTGAGCGTGGGCGATCTCGACCGCCTGCGGTCCCTGCCCAAGGGCTTCTCCGGCTCCAGGTTCGGACCCGAGCTGCTCGAGACCATCCGGGAGGCGCTCGCCAGCCCCGAGGCGAGCGCGCCGGCGCCGCCCCGCGCCCAGACCGCCCAGCCGCCGGCGAACGCCGGGGCAGTGATCGAGCTCCTGAAGGTGCTGCTCAAGGCCAGGGCCGAGGACGCCGGCGTCGCGCCCAAGCTCATCGCCACCGTCTCCGACCTCGAGAAGATCGCCGCGGAAGACGAGCCGGACACCCAGGTCCTGCAAGGCTGGCGTCGTGAAGCCTTTGGCGAGGACGCGCTGAAGGTGAAGCGCGGCGAGGTGGCCTTGGTGCTCGACGGCGCGCGGGTGCGTACGGTCGAGGTGCGGCGCCGCCCCCGCGCCTGATCCGCCGCTCGCGTCCCCGCGCCGAAACGACTAGAAGCCGCCGGCTCTGGAATTCACGCCCTGGAGGGACCTCATGCGCTGGTTGATGCGCTCGAAGATCCACAACGCCACCGTAACCGAGGCGAACCTCGCCTATGTCGGCTCCATCACCATCGACCAGGATCTGCTGGATAAGGTGGAGCTGTGGCCCGGCGAGCGGGTGCTGGTGGTTTCCAACACCTCGGGCGCGCGACTGGAGACCTATGTCATCGCCGGCGAGCGCGGCTCGGGCGACATCTGCATGAACGGGGCGGCGGCCCACCTGATCGGCGAGGGCGAGCAGATCATCATCATGGGCTTCGAGCTCAGCGCCACGCCGATTAAGCCCAAGGCGGCGCTGGTCGACGGCGCCAACCGCTTTGTGCGCTATCTCGCGGAGACGCCGCGCGTGCGGGTCGAGGACCTGGTCTCCGAGCCGTTCGGATCCTAGACGCCGATCACCAAGCGCCGTGGGCGACGATCACCTGTTCGGCGACCGCATCGTCGCCCGACCGCAACCGCGCCGCCTCCTGGTCCGTGACCGGCAAGCGCTTCTCTTTGCCTTCCAGCGATCCGGAGACGTACTCCAAGACGAAGCCGGATCCTTCCTGGAGAAGACTCCAGTAGGAGCCGCGCGCGATTTCGCCCGCCTTCGGCGCCGTGTCGGCGGCCGCGTGGCCCTTCACGACTTTGACGAAGGGGTTGTCGTCGAAGACGCCCATGTCACTCCCCGGCCGGATTGAGGTGGATCTCGGTGTAAGGCGTGCCCTTCGGGAAATCCATCACCGCCTCCGGCTCGCCGCCCGAGGTGTAGCCGCCAGGCAGCCAATGCGGATTGGCGCCGCTCTCGTTTCCCGACGGGACATGCAGGTTCGAGATGTTGGGACGCTCCACGTGCACGATCATGGTGTCGGGATTGGAGAGATAGCCCGGATCGAGGCCGAGCTTCTGCTCGATCTTGCCGATGTCGCCGCCGGTCTCCTTGACCAGGGCGTTGAACTCGCTCGCTGGGATGGTGAAGCCCTGCGGCGGCCCAAGCGTACCCCGCGCCTCGAATGAGGCTCGCGACGTAAAACGCACCGCGCCATCGTTCCACTGAGCAAGGTGGCTGCTGGTATAGGTGGGCGACAGATAGGTGTCGGGAGAGGGCCGCATTCCTTTGGGCTCTTCGAGGATAGAGGTGATCTGGCTTTCGCTCAGGCCGGTGCGCTGAGCGGCTTCAGGAATTGCGGCCCGCGCCACGTCGCTGATCTCGGGTGCAGCGGCGGCGGCCGTTCCGGCGCCGGTTTCCACGGTGGCGCGGGTCCCGTCCTCCGCAAGGGCGCGGGTTCCGGTTTCGGTAAGGGCGCGGGTTCCGTCTTCGGCGAGGGCGCTGACGGTCCCGCGGGTGGCGAGTTCGCCGACGCCCGCCACGGCGCGGGCTTCGCCGCCGACGGGGATCAGGTAGGTGGCGACGTTGCCGACCGTCATCCCGGCCTTCTCGGGGTGGGCGGCCTGGTCCTGCAGCCAGGCGCCGGCCGAGCTGGCCGCGCCTTGGGCGTCGCTGAGCAGGCGGGAGGGGTTCTGGGCCACGCTGTCGAGGTAGTTCGAGGCGGAGGTGAAGGCGCTGGTCGCCTTTGCGCCGAGCGCCTGGTCGATCTGGCCCCGCGCGCTGGGCGAGAGCTGGTATTCGGTGGAGAGCACGCTCAGCTGGCCGACGGAGCCCACCAGGCCCACCGCCGCGTTGCTCACGCCACCGACCAGGCCGATGTCGAAGCGCGTCTGGTCTTCGGTGACGGTGATGGCGCCTCGGGCGAGCCTCGAGATCGGGTCGGAGCCGGTGATGTGCGAGCGCGCGTAGTCGGCGGCGTCGTGGACGCCGTTGCTGGCCGCGCTGACGCCGGAGCTGATGCCGTGCTCGGCCCAGCTCTGGGCCTGGCCGATGGCCTTGACCGCGCTGGTCCCGGCCGACTGGATGGCGTGATCCGCCTTGTTCGCCAGAACGCCGGCCTCGCTCAGGGCGGAACGGCCCAGGTCCGCTCCCTGGCGGCCCAGGTTCTTGGCTTCCGACAGCGCCGAGCTGCCAAGGTTTTCGGCCGTGTTCAGCGCGGACGAGCCCGCCCCGACCACCGCGTTCTTCACATCCGAAAACGAGGGAACGCTGATCCCAAACAAGCCCGACATGGCCCTTGCTCCAAGACGTTCGCCGCACGCCGGCGGCCGACCTTCTCAACGTCCAAGCTAAAGTCTGGAGCCCCACACGCGTATAGGGCTTTTCCCTAGGAGCGGGTGGGTATCGCTCGGCGGCGATCGCTCCGACCGCTAAGGATGTCGGCCGGCGACGAAGTCCTCGAGGTAGTGGTCGAGCCGGCGCTCCTTCTCCTCATCCCACACGCCGTTGATGCGCTTGGGCGGGCCGTAGTCGAAGTCGAAATGATAGGCGCCGTCGCCCTTGATCACGAGCTCGAAGCCGCCGAGCTTTCCATCTTTGGAGGTCTCGGACACGGACTTGTAGAGGGCGATGATCGCGTCGCGGATCTTGGGGTTCATTCGGATCTCCCGATCCTCGAAGTCGCCCGACGCCGACTTGCCGATGGAGAACATCACGCTGTCGATCTGATAATCCGACGCGTGCTCCTTGATCTCGACGTCCGCGACGATGCGCTCGAATTCACCCTTCGGCTCCGCCTCGGCGATCGCCCGAACAAGCTCATTCTGTTGCTCGATCAGCATGACGCCACTTCCTCCCTGGAGACGCGCGGTCAATAGGATTTCCCCTCGGGATTCTAGGCGCGAGCGAGGTCGAGACGTGTCCATGGTGGAACCTGGCGAGGCGTTACCGCGCCTGACCGCTCTGGGAAGTCTGGTCTTTCACCTGCGCCTCGCCGAGGCCGTGGCCGGATCGGCGCGCCAGGATCTGGCGGCGGACGCCTGGGCGGTGGACGTCGGATCGGATGGTTATGAGGTGACGGGTCTTCGACCCGGCCCGTCGTGGCGGGTGGCGGTCCGGATCACCTTCGACGCCGAAGGCGCCGCGATCGTTGAGCGTGGGCGAGGGCGGGCCAGCCCCCGGCAGATCGCCTTGGCGGCGGCTCGGCGGACGGCTCTTGCGACGGCCGCGAGCCTGGCGCCCAAAACGGCGGCCATCGTCCTGCCGCCGCGGTACGACGAGCCGTGGGACGGCCTCGACGCCTATATCCTCAGCACGGCGGCGTCGCCGGACGATCTGGTGGCCGGCCCGCACTGGCGCGCGCGCCTCTCGGCGTCGGGCGAGGATGTCCTCTCGGTCGAGATCGAGTGCGGCCTTGGACCCACGATCCCGCCGGACGCCTATCGGCGCGGAGACTTGGTCATCCGTCATGAGGGCCGCACGCCGTCGCCGCTCCACGTGGCGTTGAGCCTGGAGCACGGCGCCGGCTTCGAGGTGGCGTGCGAGCCGTTCGGGGCCCGGTGGCGGATCGACGGAGAGCGTGCTCGCATAATCTGATGCGACAACGATTTTCCCCCTTCACAAATCCCGCGCGATACCCTAAATCCGCGCCTTCCAATTAAATGACCAGGGACTCCGCCGCGCCATCAGGTCGCGCGTGCGCCCTAGCGTTCCGAGGCGGGGTCTAGCCCTCCCACCCGCGAAGGAACGTCGCCGGCCCTGAAGCCGGCGGGAGACACGGACGGCGTCCCCTGGAGGCGGGGCGCGCTCTTGAGAACAACCGACGCGCGCGCGCCTGCCGTTTGGGCAAGGCCGCGCGCGAATCCAAGGAGCCCTTGATGGCGCAATCGCTCGCTGTGCAGTCCCCCGACAGCCAGTCCTTCACTGGACGCAAGCGCATCCGCAAGTCCTTCGGCCGTATCCCCGAAGCCGTGCGCATGCCGAACCTGATCGAGGTGCAGCGGTCGTCCTACGAGCAGTTCCTCCAGCGCGAGGTGCGCCCGGCCCAGCGTCGGGACGAGGGCCTGGAAGCGGTGTTCCGCTCGGTCTTCCCGATCAAGGACTTCAACGAGCGCGCCATGCTCGAATACGTCTCCTACGAGTTCGAGGACCCGAAGTACGACGTCGAGGAATGCATCCAGCGCGACATGACCTATGCCGCGCCGCTGAAGGTCAAGCTGCGCCTGATCGTCTGGGAAATCGACGAGGACACCCAGGCCCGCTCCGTGAAGGACATCAAGGAGCAGGACGTCTACATGGGCGACATCCCGCTCATGACCGACAAGGGCACGTTCATCGTGAACGGCACCGAGCGGGTGATCGTCTCCCAGATGCACCGCTCGCCGGGCGTGTTCTTCGACCACGACAAGGGCAAGACCCACTCCTCGGGCAAGCTGCTCTTCGCCGCCCGGGTGATCCCCTATCGCGGCTCCTGGCTCGACTTCGAGTTCGACGCCAAGGACATTGTCTTCTGCCGCATCGACCGCCGTCGGAAGCTGCCGGCGACGACCTTCATGCTCGCGCTCGGCATGGACGGCGAGGAGATCCTGACCACCTTCTATGACGTGGTGCCCTTCGAGCGCCGTGACGCGCCGGACGGCTCCCACGGCTGGGCCACGCCCTACAAGCCCGAGCGCTGGCGCGGTGTGAAGCCGGAGTTCCCGCTGATCGACGCCGACACCGGCGAGGAAGTCGCCAAGGCCGGGGTGAAGATCACCGCCCGTCAGGCCAAGCGCCTGGCCGACTCGGGTCTCAACACCCTGCTGCTTTCCGCCGACGCCCTGGTCGGCCGCTACCTGGCGCGCGACGAGGTCAACGCCGAGACCGGCGAGATCTACGCCGAGGCCGGCGACGAACTCGACGCCGCCGATGATCGCCGCGCTGGAGGAAAAGGGCTTCGCCACCATCGACGTGCTCGACATCGACCACGTCACCGTCGGCGCCTACATGCGCAACACCCTGCGCATCGACAAGAACGCCCTGCGCGAGGACGCCCTGTTCGACGTCTACCGCGTGATGCGTCCCGGCGAGCCGCCGACCATCGAAGCGGCCGAGGCGATGTTCAAGAGCCTGTTCTTCGACCAGGAGCGGTACGACCTCTCCAGCGTCGGCCGGGTGAAGATGAACATGCGCCTGGAGCTGGACTGCCCGGACGACGTGCGCGTGCTGCGCAAGGACGACATCCTGGCGGTGCTCAAGACCCTGGTCGGCCTGCGCGACGGCCGCGGCGAGATCGACGACATCGACAACCTCGGCAACCGCCGGGTGCGCTCGGTGGGCGAGCTGCTCGAGAACCAGTACCGCGTCGGCCTGCTGCGCATGGAGCGGGCGATCAAGGAGCGGATGTCGAGCGTCGATATCGACACCGTGATGCCGCACGACCTGATCAACGCCAAGCCGGCGGCCGCGGCGGTGCGGGAGTTCTTCGGCTCCTCGCAGCTCTCGCAGTTCATGGACCAGACCAACCCGCTCAGCGAGATCACCCACAAGCGGCGCCTCTCGGCGCTCGGCCCGGGCGGTCTCACCCGCGAGCGGGCGGGCTTCGAGGTGCGCGACGTGCACCCGACCCACTATGGCCGGATCTGCCCGATCGAGACGCCGGAAGGCCCGAACATCGGCCTGATCAACTCGCTGGCGACCCACGCGGTGGTCAACAAGTACGGCTTCATCGAGAGCCCCTACCGGCGCGTGAAGGACGGCAAGCCGACCGACGAGGTCGTCTACATGTCGGCCATGGAAGAGGCGAAGCACGTCATCGCCCAGGCCAACATCGCCATGAAGGACGGCGAGATCGCCGACGACCTGGTGCCCGGCCGGATCAACGGCGACCCGACCCTGCTGGCCAAGGACACCGTCGACCTGATGGACGTCAGTCCCAAGCAGGTGGTCTCCGTCGCCGCGGCGCTGATCCCGTTCCTCGAGAACGACGACGCCAACCGCGCGCTGATGGGCTCCAACATGCAGCGCCAGGCGGTGCCGCTGATCCAGTCCGACGCGCCGCTGGTGGGCACGGGCATGGAAGACGTGGTCGCCCGCGACTCCGGCGCCGTGGTCATCGCCCGCCGCTCCGGCGTGGTCGAACAGATCGACGGCACCCGGATCGTGCATCCGCGCCACCGAGGAGACCGACCCGACCAAGCCGGGCGTCGACATCTACCGCCTGTCGAAGTTCCAGCGGTCGAACCAGAACACCTGCATCAACCAGCGTCCGCTGGTGCGGGTGGGCGACAAGATCGACGCCGGCGACATCATCGCCGACGGCCCGTCGACCGACCTCGGCGAGCTGGCGCTGGGCCGCAACGCCCTCGTCGCCTTCATGCCGTGGAACGGCTACAACTTCGAGGACTCCATCCTCATCAGCGAGCGCATCGTCCGCGACGACGTCTTCACCTCGATCCACATCGAGGAGTTCGAGGTCATGGCGCGCGACACCAAGCTCGGCCCCGAGGAGATCACCCGCGACATCCCCAACGTCGGCGAGGAAGCCCTGCGCAACCTCGACGAAGCGGGCATCGTGGCCATCGGCGCCGAGGTCCTGCCGGGCGACATCCTGGTCGGCAAGGTCACGCCCAAGGGCGAATTGCCGATGACGCCGGAGGAGAAGCTCCTGCGCGCCATCTTCGGCGAGAAGGCCTCCGACGTGCGCGACACCTCCCTGCGCCTGCCGCCCGGCGTCGCCGGCACGGTGGTCGAGGTCCGGGTGTTCAACCGTCACGGCGTCGACAAGGACGAGCGCGCCATGGCCATCGAGCGCGAGGAGATCGACCGCCTCGGCAAGGACCGCGACGACGAGTTCGCGATCCTGAACCGCAACATGACCGCGCGTCTGCGCGAGCTGCTGGTCGGCAAGAACGCCGTCTCCGGGCCCAAGGGCCTGGGCCGCGGCGAGATCACGCGCCGAGAAGCTGACCGACATCTCGCCCGGCCTGTGGTGGCAGATCGCCGTCGACGACGAGAAGGCCATGGGCGAGCTGGAGGCCATGCGCCGCCTGTTCGACGAGGCCCGCAAGCGTCTCGACGCCCGCTTCGACGACAAGGTCGACAAGCTGCAGCGCGGCGACGAACTGCCCCCCGGCGTGATGAAGATGGTCAAGGTGTTCGTCGCGGTGAAGCGCAAGCTTCAGCCCGGCGACAAGATGGCCGGCCGTCACGGCAACAAGGGCGTCATCTCCAAGATCCTGCCGATCGAGGACATGCCGCACCTGGAAGACGGCACCCCGGTGGACGTGGTGCTCAATCCGCTCGGCGTGCCCTCGCGGATGAACGTCGGCCAGATCTTCGAGACCCACCTCGGCTGGGCCTGCGCCGGTCTCGGCCGCCAGATCGGCGACCTGCTGGAAGCCTGGCAGCGGGGAGGGCAGAAGGCCGCCCTGACCGACCGCCTGCGCACCATCTACGGCCCCGATCAGGTGCTGCCGGACGACGAGGAGGAGCTGATCGAACTCGCCCGCAACCTCACCAAGGGCGTGCCGATCGCCACGCCGGTGTTCGACGGCGCCCACATCGCCGACATCGAGGACATGCTGGAAGCCGCCGGTCTCAACCGCTCCGGCCAGGTCATGCTCTACGACGGCCAGACCGGCGACGCAGTTCAAGCGTCCGGTCACGGTGGGCTACATCTACATGCTGAAGCTGCACCACCTGGTGGACGACAAGATCCACGCCCGCTCCATCGGCCCCTACAGCCTGGTCACCCAGCAGCCGCTGGGCGGCAAGGCGCAGTTCGGCGGCCAGCGCTTCGGCGAGATGGAGGTGTGGGCGCTGGAAGCCTACGGCGCGGCCTACACCCTGCAGGAGATGCTGACGGTGAAGTCCGACGACGTCGCCGGCCGGACCAAGGTCTACGAGTCCATCGTCCGCGGCGACGACGCCTTCGATGCGGGCATCCCCGAGAGCTTCAACGTGCTCGTCAAGGAAATGCGCTCGCTGGGCCTCAACGTGGAGCTGGAGAACAGCTGATCCGGCGAAGGTCCCGCCGAAATACTTGGAGCGGGGCGGGGGCCGTCAGCCCCCCGCCTTCGCCGTCCCATTCCTTCTGACGCTCTGGAAACGACATGAACCAGGAAGTCCTGAATATCTTCAATCCGGTGGTCGCCGCGCCGACCTTCGACCAGATCCGCATCGCCCTCGCCAGCCCGGAGAAGATCCGGTCGTGGTCGTTCGGCGAGATCAAGAAGCCGGAAACCATCAACTACCGGACCTTCAAGCCGGAGCGCGACGGCCTGTTCTGCGCCCGCATCTTCGGTCCGACGAAGGACTACGAGTGCCTGTGCGGCAAGTACAAGCGGATGAAGTACAAGGGCATCATCTGCGAGAAGTGCGGCGTCGAGGTCACCCTCGCCCGCGTCCGCCGCGAGCGGATGGGCCACATCGAGCTCGCCTCGCCGGTGGCGCACATCTGGTTCCTGAAGAGCCTGCCCTCGCGCATCGCCATGATGCTCGACATGGCGCTCAAGGACATCGAACGCGTCCTCTACTTTGAATACTACATCGTCACCGAGCCGGGCCTCACCAGCCTCAAGCAGAACCAGCTGCTGAGCGAGGACCAATACATCACGCGCGCAGGACGAGTTCGGCGACGACAGCTTCACCGCCGAGATCGGCGCGGAAGCGGTGCAGGGCCTGCTGCGGGCCATCGACCTCCCCTCGGAGATCGAGCGTCTGCGCGAAGAGCTCACCACCATGACCTCCGAGATCAAGCTCAAGAAGACGTCCAAGCGTCTGAAGATCCTCGAAGCCTTCCTGGAGAGCGGCAACCGTCCCGAGTGGATGGTGATGAGCGTGATTCCGGTGATCCCGCCCGAGTTGCGTCCGCTGGTGCCGCTGGACGGCGGCCGGTTCGCCACGAGCGACCTGAACGACCTCTATCGCCGCGTGATCAACCGCAACAACCGCCTGAAGCGCCTGATCGAACTGCGCGCGCCGGACATCATCATCCGCAACGAAAAGCGGATGCTGCAGGAGTCCGTCGACGCCCTGTTCGACAACGGCCGTCGCGGCCGCGTCATCACCGGCGCCAACAAGCGTCCGCTGAAGTCGCTCGCCGACATGCTGAAGGGCAAGCAGGGCCGGTTCCGCCAGAACCTGCTCGGCAAGCGCGTCGACTACTCCGGCCGTTCGGTGATCGTCGTCGGTCCGGACCTCAAGCTGCACGAGTGCGGCCTGCCCAAGAAGATGGCGCTCGAGCTGTTCAAGCCGTTCATCTACGCGCGGCTCGACGCCAAGGGCCTGTCCGGCACCGTCAAGCAATCCAAGCGCATGGTCGAGCGCGAGCAGCCGCAGGTGTGGGACATCCTCGAGGAGGTGATCCGCGAGCACCCGGTCCTGCTCAACCGCGCGCCGACGCTCCACCGCCTGGGCATCCAGGCGTTCGAGCCCAAGCTGATCGAAGGCAAGGCGATCCAGCTTCACCCGCTGGTCTGCACCGCCTTCAACGCCGACTTCGACGGCGACCAGATGGCCGTGCACGTGCCGCTGAGCCTGGAAGCGCAGCTCGAGGCGCGGGTGCTGATGATGAGCACCAACAACATCCTCTCGCCCGCGAACGGCAAGCCGATCATCGTGCCCAGTCCAGGACATCGTGCTCGGCCTCTACTACATCTCGCAGTCCAAGGACGGCGAGCCCGGCGAGGGCAAGGCCTTCTTCGATCTCGGTGAGATCGAGGCGGCGCTCGACGCCGGCGTGGTGAGCCTGCACTCCAAGATCCGCGCCCGCTTCAGCGAAATGGGTCCGGACAAGAAGATCGTCTCGAAGCTGATCGAGACCACGCCAGGCCGGATGAAGGTGGCCGCGCTGCTGCCGCCCCACCCGCAGATCGGCTACAAGCTGGTCGACAAGAGCCTGACCAAGAAGGAGATCGGCAACCTGATCGATCAGGTCTACCGGCACTGCGGTCAGAAGGCGACGGTGATCTTCGCCGACCAGATCATGGGTCTGGGCTACCGGGAGGCGGCCAAGGCCGGCATCTCGTTCGGCAAGGACGACATCATCATCCCGAAGGCCAAGGCGGGCATCGTCGACAACACCCGCAAGATGGTCGAGGAGTACGAGCAACAGTACGCCGACGGCCTGATCACCAAGGGCGAGAAGTACAACAAGGTGGTCGACGCCTGGTCCAAGGCGACCGACCGCGTCTCCGACGAGATGATGGCCGAGATCTCCTCGGTGGGCCGTGACACCGCCGGCGGTCTCGACGCCGAGATCAACTCGGTGTGGATGATGGCCAACTCCGGCGCCCGGGGCTCCCAGGCGCAGATGAAGCAGCTCGGCGGCATGCGCGGCCTCATGGCCAAGCCGTCCGGCGAGATCATCGAGACGCCGATCATCTCGAACTTCAAGGAAGGCCTCACCGTCCAGGAGTACTTCAACTCCACCCACGGCGCCCGGAAGGGGCTGGCGGACACGGCGCTCAAGACCGCCAACTCCGGCTACCTCACCCGCCGCCTGGTGGACGTGGCGCAGGACTGCATCATCACCGAGGAGGACTGCGGGACCACGCGGGGCATCACGCTTCGCGCCGTGGCCGAAGCCGGCGAGGTTCAGGTCACCCTGGGCGCGCGGGTCCTCGGCCGCTTCAGCGCCGAGGCGATCAAGGCGCCCGGCTCCGACGAGGTGCTGATCCCGCCGGACACCTACCTCGACGAGGATCAGGTCGATGTGATCGAGAAGGCCGCGGTCCAGAGCGCCAAGGTCCGCAGCGTGCTCACCTGCGAAAGCAAGGTCGGCGTCTGCGGCGCCTGCTACGGTCGCGACCTCGCGCGCGGCACGCCGGTGAACATCGGCGAAGCCGTGGGCGTCATCGCCGCCCAGTCGATCGGCGAGCCGGGCACCCAGCTCACCATGCGCACCTTCCACATCGGCGGGGCCGTGCAGGTGGCCGAGCAGAGCTTCTTCGAGGCGACCAACGACGGCGTCCTGAAGATCTCCCCCGGCAACACCGTGGTGGCGGCCGACGGCGACGTGGTGGTGATGAGCCGCAACCTCACCATCACCATCGAGGTCGACGGCGTGGCCCGCGAGTCCTACCGCCCGCCCTACGGCGCGCGGCTCAAGATCAAGGACGGCACCCCGATCAAGCGCGGCGTGCGGTTCGCGGAATGGGACCCCTACACCACGCCGATCATCACCGAGGTGCACGGCAAGGTGAAGCTCGAGGATCTCGTCGAGGGCCTGTCGGTCCGCGAGGAGGCCGACGAGGCCACCGGCATCTCCAACCGGGTGGTCACCGACTGGCGCACCTCGGCCCGCAGCGCGGACCTGCGCCCGGGCGTGGCCGTGCTGGGTCCCGACGGCGCCTACATGCGTCTCTCCAACGGCGGCGAGGCCCGTTACCTGCTGCCCGTGGGCGCGGTCCTCTCCGTCGGCGACGGCGATGAGGTGAAGCCCGGCGAGGTGCTGGCCCGACTGCCGACCGAAAGCGCCAAGTCGCGCGACATCACCGGCGGTCTGCCGCGGGTGGCCGAGCTGTTCGAGGCCCGCCGGCCGAAGGATTGCGCGGTGATCGCCGAGATGGACGGACGGGTGGAGTTCGGCCGGGACTACAAGAACAAGCGCCGCATCAAGATCGCCCCGGAAGAGGGCGAACCGGTGGAGTTCCTGATCCCGAAGGCCAAGCACATCGCCGTCCACGACGGCGACACCATCCGCAAGGGCGAGTACATCATCGACGGCAACCCCGATCCGCACGACATCCTGCGGATCCTGGGCATCGAGGCGCTGGCCGACTTCCTGGTGAACGAAATCCAGGAAGTCTACCGACTGCAAGGCGTGCCGATCAACGACAAGCATATCGAGACGATCGTTCGTCAGATGCTGCAGAAGGTCGAGATCCTCGAACCCGGCGACACCGGCCTGCTCAAGAACGACCACCTCGACAAGACCGAGGTGGACGAGGAGAACGCCAAGGCCGTCGCGCGCAAGGGACGCGAGGCGCTCACCGCGCCCGTGCTGCTCGGCATCACCAAGGCGTCGTTGCAGACCCGCAGCTTCATCTCGGCGGCGAGCTTCCAGGAGACCACCCGCGTCCTCACCGACGCCTCGGTCCACGGCAAGCGCGACCACCTGGAGGGGCTGAAGGAGAACGTGATCGTCGGCCGGCTCATCCCGGCGGGCACCGGCTCCTACCTGCGCGGCCTGCAGCGCATCGCCGCCAAGCGCGACGAGCAGCTCGCCGCCAGCCGCGCCGAGGCGATCGAGATCGAGCCCTTGCCGGCCGAGATCGCCGCCGAGGCGGAGAAGGTGGAAGCCTAGGCCTAGGCGTAAAGCCTATCGCCGAACTTAGAGAGCGGCCCGGGAGCGATCCCGGGCCGTTTTCGTTTACGGCCGCGGTTTTACCTGGAGCTCTCGAAACCCCGTTCGCGGGTCCTCGGTCCGGGCGAACGCCACGTCCTCCAGCGCCCCGATGACCAGCTCGGCCGTGGTGTGCACGAGGCAACCCTCCATCAGATGGCCGCCCACGCAGGCCCCGTCTTGGCCGGAGAGGGCGATGTGGATGTGCAGGCCGTCGGGACCGAGCGTGCCGGCCAGGGAGACGATCTCCAGCGGGCCGGGATACGTCCGGTAACTCGAAGCCGCGCCGACCGGCGTCGGCATGCGCAGTCGCGCCTCGGCCAGGCTGCCCACGCCGGTGAGGATGAAGCCGGCCCGGATGTCGTGTTCCCGCGTGATCCGCTCCAGCTCGGCTTTCAGGTCCGCGCCGGGTGGAAGCCGGAAGGCGAGGGTGCGCATGGCGGCATCTGGACCGCGCGCGCCTCCACGGGCAAGCTGTCCCGACCAGGCGCAAACGGGGAGGCGAGGGGCGGCGGGTGTTGAGCGGCGGGCGAGCGTGGCTGCGGATAGCACGCAGGATGCTGTGGATCGGCCTCCTCCTGGGCGCGCTTCTCCCCGCGGCCGCGGCGACGGCGCGGGTGACAGCGGTGTTCGTGGGGATCGATCGCTATCAGCACAGCCACGACCATTGGGCCGGCGCCGACGAACGGTTCCGTGACAGCCTCGACGCCGTGACCGACGTCGCGCTTCTGAAGCCCGTCCTCGCCAAGCGGCTAGGCCTTGACCTTGATCCGGGGGCGGACCCCTCCGCCCACGGCTGCGCCTGGAAGGGCCCGATATCCACCACCCTGATCAACGCCTGCGCCACGGGCCCCGCGATTCTGGCGGCGCTCCAGGAGCGGGTGGACCGGGCGGGGAAGGGCGACCTGATCCTGTTCTTCTTCGCCGGCCAGGGCGCGCAGGCGATGGCGGCCAAGGGCGCCTGGACCGGCTACCTGATCCCGGTGAACGGGCGGGCGCCGGATGGATCGGTCCCCGATATCCCCCTTTCACGTTTCGTGGCGCTTCAACGGCAGGCTGCGCATCGCGGCGCCCGCCTCTACAGCCTTCTGGAGGCGCTTCTCTATAGCCCCTCGGGGGCGTGCCCCTTGGCCCCCACTCCGGCCGAGTCGCGCGAGGCGGCCGGCGCCACGCGAAGTCTGTCGCTCGACGGCGTGGTGCTCGCCTGCGCCGGCCTTCAGGACCGCAACGCGGAACTCGGCCATTACCTGCTCCATTACGGCGCGCTCCAGGAGCGGCTCGGACTTATGCTGAACATGGGAGTCTTTCCCTGGTCGGCGACGCCGGGTTCGCTCGTGGCGGCCCAGGGCGCCGATCAAGCCCTACCCGTGGAACAGCAGGTTCTTCAGGATCTTCGGGGAGCGTTCGTCGCCGGTCCATCCCCAACCACGGTCGCCTTCCGGGGCGCCTTGGCGGCGGTGCTTCCCGCCGGCGGCGAGCCGGTCAAGGAAGGCGAGTTCCCGTGGGTTGTGGAATTCCAGGCCCAAGGCGCGATGAAGCCCGGCGTGGCCGACACCGGCGTGGCCCGTCATATCTGCGGAGGCACGCTGATCGCCGCCCGGTGGGTCGTCACCGCCGCCCACTGCCTGACGACCGACGACGGGAAGTTCGATCCCGACCGTGTCGCCTCGCACTACCTGGTCCGCGCGGGATCGGTCGATCTGGACGGCCAGATGCACGCGTTCCACATCCTCAAGGCCTTGGTTCACGGAGACTATTGCGACCCCGGCGCAAAAGGGTCCGAGTGCCCTATGCCGCTCAACGACATCGCCCTCGTCTTGCTCGACGGGGACGCGGCGGGAGTCCACGGCTCGTTCGGCGTGGTCGGGATCGCGGACCCGCCGGGTCCCGGCGCTCCGGTCCAGATCATCGGCTGGGGCGCCAGCTCGAGGATCAACGAAGAGAGGGGACTGGCCCAGGACCATCTTGAAAAGGCCGCGCTGGAGATCGTCGGGCCGGAGACCTGCCGCGAGCGCCTGAACACCGCCCTTCACGACAAGGTCTTGGGCGGGCCGCTCCCCGACACCGTTGTCTGCGCGGGCAGCCCGGGCAACCGGCACGACGCCTGTGAGGGGGATAGCGGGGGTCCGCTGGTGCAGGCGGGAGATTACAACAGTTTCCGCCTGGTCGGCGTGGTCTCCGCCGGCGCGCCCTGCACCGAGGCGCCGGGCCTCTACACCCGCGTCTCGGCCTTCAAGGCCTGGATCAACACCGTGCTCTTGCTATTCACGCCAGAGCCGCCCTGAGCGCGACCGGGGTGGTTAGGAGACGCCGCTGACGAGACGGGCCGCCGCTCCCCAAAAAGCGATCAGGACTTCGGGGGATTTCCAGTCATGCTGGTGTTGTCGGGCAGTCGTCGCTTGTCCAGGCTATGATGCGACTCATGACGATAGTGATGATGGCGATGAGCCGAAGCTCCGCTCGCCGCCAGCAGCAATCCGGCCCCCAAAGCCAGCACGAGATACGTCTTCATGATCAGTCCTTTTGATCGTGGGCGTCGCAGTGAATCCCATGAACGCTGAGCGCGGTCAAACGCCGGGCGACGGTGTTCTGCGCGGGCTCGAGCGGCAACAAGCAAGATGTCTGCCAAGACGACAGCGGCGTTCCCGTCGTGGCGCTGCCCTTCAGTATAAAGGGTGACAGACTGATCGGCGTGGTCTCATCCGGCTACTCGTGCGCCGTAGCGCCGGGGCATATACACACGTCTCGCGCAGTTCAGATCGTGGATGAACCTGATGATCGAGACGACGAGAGCGTGGAGCGAACCCTCTCCCTGAGCGTGGCGCGCTCTGGACAGATCGGGCGTTCGCGTGAACTTTGAGCGGAGTTGCGACGAGACCGGATCGCGGGCGAGTCGAGGGGGTGCACTATGCGTCTAGCGGTTCGCGTCACCTCGACGCTGCTCGCTCTCGCGCTCATGACCGGGCCGGCGAGCGCCGCCGTCCAGGCCGTGTTCGTCGGGATCGACCGCTACGCCAACAGTCGTGAGCACCGCGAGAGCGCTGATCCGGCCTTCCACGACCTGGAGGACTCGGTCACCGACGTCGTCCTCTTCAAGGCCGCCCTGGCGAAGCGACTGGGGGTCGCGCTCGAGCCGGACTTCGCCTCTGGCCATGGACACCCGAGTTGCGCCTCGAGCGGGCCGATTTCCACCACGCTGACCGATGCTTGCGCCACCCGGGCCGAGATCCTGGCGGCGCTCTCCGATCGGGTGTCGCGCGCCGGCAAAGGAGACTTGATCCTGTTCTTCTTCTCAGGCCTGGGCTCCAGTCGGCCTTTGGTCGGCGGACAGACCGAGGGAACTCTGGTTCCAGCCGACGGTCGCGGGCCGGATGAGGCGATTGCCGATATTCCGCTCTCCGAGATCGCAAAACTCGAACAGCGGGCCAGAGACAGGGGCGCGAGGGTCTTCAGCATTCTGGAAGCGGCGCTTCCAGATGGCGATTTGACGTGCGGCAAGGCCACGCGCGCCATTCCCGCTCAGACCACCAACCCCGCCGATCCCACGCGCTCGACGACGACGCGAGGCGTCTTGAGCCGTGTCGTCCTGGGTTGCGACGGACGCAGATCCGAATTCGGCAACATCCAGGGGCTCGGCAGCGAGCGCGGGATGTTGACCGAAGAGCTCGTCGACACGCTCGCCGGCGGGCGTGATCCCTGGACGCTCAAGCCGGTTACGATGATGACGCGGAAAGGACTTGTGCACCCGCGTTTGATCGGCGGGCTGAACGAGGGGGCGACGCCCGGAACGCTGGTCTACCTGCCGCCACCCTCCCCGGTGGGCGTCACCGGAGGCGAGCCGGCCAAGGAAGGAGAAGCGCCCTGGATTGCCGAGTTGCATTACTGGCACCATCCCGACCTCGGCGACCCACCCGCCAACCATCACGAGTGCGACGGCTCCCTCATCGCCGCTCGATGGGTACTCACCGCGGCGCACTGCCTCACGAACGATAATGGTGAGATCGATTCGAATTGGGTGGTTCAGAAGTTGTCGGTGCGGATGGGCTCATCGGATCTGAACGGGAACATGCACGAGTTCCGGATCCTCCAGGCAATCCCTCACAGAGACTACTGCGATCCCGAGCTCCGACCGACCGACTGCTCAGTGGTGTCCAACGACATCGCGCTTCTGCTGCTCGACGACTATCCAGAGAACGCAGACAAGCTGCACATTTCGGAGATCGGCGTGGCGGGCTTGCAGACTGATCTGACTCCCGGAACGCAAGTCGAAGTGTTGGGATGGGGCGCCACGTCGGCCGAGAACGCGGACCGCCATGTGGCGGAACACCTTCTCCAAAAGGCCTCGCTCAAGGTGGTCGAACCGGAGTCCTGCCGACGCCAGAACGACGAAGCGGTCCGCGCGGAGGACCCCAGCGACAAAGGGTTCCCCGACCCGTTGCCCGACACCCTGCTCTGCGCCGGCTCGCGCAGCAGTGTTCAGGACGCCTGTAAGGGCGATAGCGGCGGCCCGCTCGTAACCGTCGAACATTATGGGCGTTTCGAGGTCCCCACGCTGGTCGGCGTGGTCTCGTTCGGCTTCTCCTGCGCCAAGGCGCCGGGTTTTTACACCAAGGTCTCGCAGTTCCGGGGCTGGATAAACATGGTCATGACCATCGAGGAGCATGCGAATCCATGAGCCACCTTGCCCACGATGGAGCTCGCGGCGTCGCCGCCTGCCTCGCCCTGGCCCTTCTCGCCGGATGCGCCACGACGCCCTGCGGTCGAGTATCACGCGATGAGCGAGGGCGGGCGCAGGGACAACTGGGTCCTCTTTCGGCTCACGGACAGCGTCATCGTGGTCGGCCAGCCGGGCAGCGTCGAGGGCAAGACCGCCGCGCCGCCGGTCGCGTTGGGCGTGGCGAACGTTTCGTGTGCGCCAGACGCCTGCCAGATCGCCGGCGCGGCCGTGCCGGCCGATTTCGAGGGCACGCTCTACGCGCTCCAGCCCCGTTCCAAGGATCTCATCGAGACCCGCGTGACGCCGAGCTATCAGTTGAACAGCCTGAGGTTGAAGGCCCTGTTGATCGAAGCCAAGGATCATCGGCTGGAGGCGATCAACACGGTCGGCGAGATCGCCGCCGGCGGCTCCAAGCTTCTGCGGTCGTCGGAGGACAACCTCGACAGTCTCGCCCCCAAGGCGCCGAAGGCTTCGGAGCTGCGGACGCCGTTCACGATCGATCTCGCCGAGGCGCGTTGCGAGAGCGAGGCGTCGGAGGCCTGCGTCTCAGCGGTTGTCCGCGACCCGGCTGGATCGTCGAACGGGAAGCCCAAGGTCTTGCCCGACAATCCGACCTGGACCTACCAACTGACCTTTCTGGACAACCCGAAAGCAGCGGGTTTCATCGCCCGAGCGGATGTGGCGAAGGTCCATGGCGCAATGGTCGGCTCGGTGTGTCGGCCGGTTCGCCTCGACCTGTTCGCCGCGGCCAAGAGCGAGCCCACGGTGAGCCTGCGTGTCCTCGTCGCCGATCCGGACTGGCTGGAGACCTCCCCGTTTCCGACCAAGGGCGCCATGAACTTCCAGCCGCTGTGCGGGATCGACGTCCAGGCCGACACCGTCGCGACGGTCGGGACCGACGCCCTGGCCGCGGCTTTCTTCAGCAACGTCGCCGCCGTGCGGGCGGCGCAGAAGAAGTAGCTACTGCGGCTTGGCGGTTTCCTTAGGCGGCGGCTGAACCCCCGTGGTGTTGTCGGGTAGACGACGTTTGTCGAGATGGCGATGCTTGACCGCCGTGGCCGCGGTGGCGGAAGCGGATTTCGACCCTGTGTCTGGGGCGGCGCTCGCCGAGGCGGTTGGCGCGGCAGCGGCGCTGTCGGCCGGGCTGCTGGCGGATGAGGTCTGCGCCGTCGCCGCGCCGGCGAGCAGAAGCGCCCCGGACAAAACGGCCAAGTGACTTAGGGTCATGTCAGAGCCTCTCCAAGTGGATCCCACTATCGGCAGACTAGGGCAGCTTGGCTTAGACGCCAAGTCGCCCCAGGAGGGCGGAAAATTCTGGGCTCGCGCGGACGGGGTCGAGCAGCGGATCGGTCTTCATCAGCAGAAGGCCGCCGTCCCGCGTCTTCCACGCCGTCTCGAGCGCGGAAAGCGCCCCTTTGCGGTCGCCCCATTGAGCCAATACCTGCGCCCGCTGGTAATCGACGGCGTCGTTTCCGGAGATGAGCGCGCGCAGGGCCCCTTCCGCGTCCGCCATCGCCCCGGAAGCCTTGTCGACGATCGCCAGTCCGGTGAGCCGCTGGTAGGCGTCCGGCTCGGCCTCGAAGGCCTGCTTGGCGCCCGCAAGGTCGCCGGTCAGGTACCGAGCGAACCCGATCCCGGCATGGCCGCTGGCGGCCTTGGGGCTGAGGCTGAGCGCCTGGGTATAGGCAGCGATCGCTTCGGAGTAGCGGCGGGAGGCCAACAGCCCGGCGCCCAGACCCTTGAAGGCGCGCGGATTGAGCTTGTCGAGCACCGAGGCTCTTTGGAGAGCGGGCACGCCGGTGTCGAAGGCGCCCCGATGACAGTCGAATTGGCCGGTTAAGCCCAACACTTCGGCCGACCCGCCCAGCGCCCGAGCCCGATCGAAAAACGGCTTGGCCGCCGCAAAATTGAGCTGGGCGTCCAGGATGATTTCACCGATGGCGATCTGAGCGATGGGGTCGCTCGGGTCGAGCGTCGCCGCCTGTTTCGCAGCCGCCAGCGCTTCGGTTTCTTGCGCCGGGATCGATGCGGCCGGGGTGTACTGGTTGGCCAAGGCGAGGAGAACGCGGGCCTTGGAGGACCACGCGCTCGAAAAGCCGGGATCGGAGGAGATCGCCGTCTCGAAATCCGCGAGGGCGTCGCGGAGCGAACCTTCATCGCCGCCGTCGTTGAAGCGCCGCTTGCCCCTCCAGTAGGCGTCGAGCGCGGCTGGGCTGGTCGCGCGAGACGACGCGGCCAATGCCGCTTCCGCCGAGCAGCTTGACCTCCAGGGCCTTGGCGACCTGGTCGGCGATGTCGCTCTGCACCGCCAGCACGTCCTTCAGCTGTCGGTCGTAGGTCTCGCTCCAGCGCTCGAAGCCCGACTTGCCCTCGACCAGTTGGGCGCTGACGCGCACGGCGTCTCCGCTGCGCCGCACGCTCCCATCGAGGACGTAGGCGACTCCCAGCTTCTCGGCGATAGCGCTTGCGTCCTCGTGGGTTCCCTTGAACTTGAACGACGAGGTCCGTCCGGTGATCTGCAATTCGCCCAGGCGAGCCAGATGGTCGAGCAGCTCTTCGGAGAGTCCGTCGGCGAAATAGCCTTGCGACGGGTCGCCGCTCAGATTGGCGAACGGCAGCACGGCGAGGCTGCGCGCCGGAGCGCCCGCGGATCGCACGCACAAGCCCGACGCCGCGCAGAGCGGCTTGCGCAGCAGCACGCCTCCACCGATGGCGGCGACCGCCACGCCGCCGCCGATCAGCAGGGCGCGGCGGGACGAGAGCGACCGTGAGCGGGCTCCGGTCGCGCTCCTGGGCGGCGGGGCTTTCCCGGCGAGGATGGCCCGAACCGCTTCCAGCAGCTCGCGGAACTGCGGGTCGTTTCGGTCGCCTCGCCAGTCGAGCAGGGGCAGCGTCTGATGCTGGCCGAAGCCCAGCGGCGGCTCCACCCGGTCGATCATCACCGGCAGCAGCACGCCGCGACGCGAGGCCCGGCTCGCCTCGTCCTGGACGAATCGTCCCTCGAGCCCCGCCGACAGCGCGCTCCAGACCACGATCACGCAGCCGGCTGCTTCGAGCCGCTCCTGGATGCGATGTCGCCAGTCCGCGCCGCCCTCGATCTGGACGTCCCACCAGAGGTCGAGGCCTTCCGCCTCGAGCGCCTCCACCAGCCGCGCCACGCGCCGCCGGTCCTCCGCCTTGTAGGAGATGAAGACGTGACTTATCGCGATCGTGGCGACCCCCGGAGCGCAGAGGTGAGACTAGGTGAAGCTTCGCTCTCAAGCCAGTCGCCGGGCCCGCGACTTCGAGGTAAGCGGAGCGGGGAGGCGCTCATGGATCTGCAAGGCATACTCGATCGCGCGGTGGCGCGCGGCGCGGCGCCGGGGCTGACCGCCGCCGTGCGCCGGCCCGGCGGCGAGTTGGTCTCCGCCGTCGCCGGTCGGGCGGGCGGCGGGGCGGAGGCGGCGCCGATGACGCGGGACACGCGCCTGTGGATCGCCTCCTGCACCAAGGCGCTCAGCAGCGTCGCGGCGCTCCAGCTCGTCGAGGCGGGCGTGCTCGACCTCGACGCGCCGCTGGCGGAGCGGCTCCCCGCGCTCGTTGCGCCCATGGTGCTGGAGAGCTTCGACGCGGCGGGCGCCCCGGTGACCCGCGCCGCCTCGCGACCGCTGACGCTTCGGGCGCTGCTGTCGCACACCAGCGGCTACGGCTACGACTTCTTCTCCGCCGACCTGCAGCGCTGGGCCATGGCGCAGGGGCGCGGGCCGCTGTCGGTGGACGCGCCCCTGATGTTCGAGCCCGGCGAGCGGTGGTCGTACGGGATCGGCATCGACGTCGCCGGCCTGGTCATCGAGGCGGCGACCGGCAAGCGCGTCGACGAGGTGGTGGCCGAGCGCATCCTCGAGCCGCTCGGTATGACCGCCACCGCCTTCTTCCCGGCCCCGGGCGTCGAGCGCGGGGCGATGGCGCAGAAGCTGGGGGAGGGCGTCTTCGAGCCGATCCCCTTCGCCATGCCGGCCGAGCCCTACTTCGGAACCGCCGGCGGCGGCCTCTATTCGACGGCGACCGACTACCTGAAGTTCCTGGATGCGATCCTCGCGCGCGGTGCGCCGCTGATCGCGCCGGAGACCTTCGCCGAGATGATGCGCGTCCAACCGGGCGCCGAGGACGCGGGCGATCTCACCAGCGTCGCTCCCTCACTCTCCAACGACTACCACCCGCTCCCCGGCCAGCGGCGCGGCCATGGCCTCGCGGGACTGGTGAACCTGGAGGATGCGCCCGGCCGGCGGCGGGCCGGATCCCTCGCCTGGGCCGGTCTCTCCAACTGCTACTACTGGGCCGACCCGAGCTCCGGCGCGGCCGGCGTGGTGATGGCCCAGGTGTTCCCCTTCGCCGATCCCGCCATCCTGGCGGTGTTCGACGAGATCGAGGCGGCGACGTACGCGGCTTAGGGTTGACGTAGATCAAGCAAAGGCCCCATCCGAACTCTAGGCAGTGTGCCTGCCGAACTCGTTCGAAAACCGGCTTGGCTGCACTAAGAACGTCCATGCAACCCCAACCAGTGATGAACCTGTAGTGCAGCGCGGGGTTGTTGATAATTTTCCAGGCTTCTGATTGGGCAAGCTCAAAGGCTGAACCAGTTACCTTGTATGCCAAATGCTCAGAAACCAACCCTTCGATAGCGGTCGGCTCATCTTCCGTGCTGAGTGGCATCTCATCGAGAATCCGAATGATGCACTGCGTGTCGAAAGACACACGAAGCAGCGAATTGGATTCAAAAGGGATAGCGAAATGAGCCGTGGCCGCATCGGCGCGCCAGTTGATCGATACTAGATCGCTGAGGCTGGCCTGAATGGGGACGGGCATCTCTATGGGTTCGTATATCGGCATCTTTGCTGACTACCGAGCGCCCTAGATGGCTGCAATCCATCCCAAGCGACGGGCGGCCTAGTCAACTTCTCGGCGGCCGCCACTATCCGACCGTCCCCCTAAGCCGCCACCAGACTTTCCACCTCGAACCTCCCGATGGTGATGATCTTGTCGCGGGCGGTGTCGAGTTCGGCGTTGGTCCAGACCCCGTCCTCGCGCACCGCCCAGTGCACCTTGCGGTAGTCGCGGTGGGAGGCGCGGATCTTGATCAGGTTGACGTCGGACTGGAGCCGGCCGGTCGCGCCGTCGTCCTTGATCTCCACCAGGGCGACGCCGTCCGGCGTGTTGCGGCCGCTGACGCCGACGGCGAAGTCCGGGAAGAAGCGCCGGCCGTTGGGCAGGATCAGGGTCGGGCGACCAGGTGGCGCTCTCCTGCAGGCGCAGCCACCACTTCACCCGGCCGCTGGTGTCGTTGTCGATCAGCTCGGCGAAGGCGCGCTCCTCGTCGTTCATGTTGGGCGGGAACACGCCCCAGGCCGAGAGTCGCGACGCTCGAAGCTCGGCGCTCTCCTCCACCACCAGCTCGGGCAGGGGCTGGGCCGAGGTCACCTGCACATAGGCGGCCTGGGCCTCGCGCAGGGCTTCGGCGAGCGCGCGCGGGCGGGCCATGGCGAAGAGGTCGAGCGCGCGGCGCAGGTCGGCGTCGGTGAAATCGCGGCCCTCCCGGTGACAGACCAGGGCGAACTGCTCCAGCAGCGCGGCCTTGAGCCGGCGGGGATCGAGCTGGTCGTTGAACTCGAAGGCCTGCTGGGCGACCTCGGCGATCCGCGCGTCCGACAGGCGGACCTGCAGGTCCTCCTCCTGCGCCGCCTCCTCGAGGAACAGCTCGCGCAGGCTCACCGACACCCGTCCGCGGACGATGTTGAGGTGGGCGACGGGCGTTTCCTTCTGCCGGAACAGGGCGCGGGCGGCGTCCTGGGCGATGGCCTCGTCCCAGGTGTCCGGGCTCGGCAGGATCTCGCGCGACAGGGCGGCCGGGAGTTCGATGTCCGAGCGCAGCGGGAGGGACCGTCGGCGCGTGGCGAGGGCGGGGGTGGGAACGTCCGCCAAGCCGTCGAACAGCGAGGCGGTGCGGAGCGACCGGCGCCATTCCCCCTGCACGATAAGCCGGTCCTGCTCGTGGGGCGGAAAGGCGTGCGCGTCGGCGGGGGCGAGGCCCGCGACCATCAGCGCGCTCAGTCGCTCGGCTCGCTCTTCCGCCGACTTGGGCGCCGAGGCCGCGCCGGAGAAGCCTTGGGGCCAGGCGCCGTTGCCGACCTCGATCACCGCCAGCTCGTCGGCGATGGACTCGATGGAGCTGCGCACCGCCTTCAGCTCGGCCGCCGCCTGCTCGAGCCCGCCCTGCTCCTCGCCGTTGGTGAGGAAGACATAGCCGCGGTCGAGCACGTCGTCCTGGCCATGGATCGGCCGCACCCTGGGGTGCACGCGCATGATCCGGCCCACGATCTGCAGGCCGAAGCTCTTGCCCCGGTTGGGCCGCACCGACACCAGGGTCCAGGCGCGCGGCGCATCGAAGCCGGTGGCGACCGCCACCTTGAACACCAGCACCTCCTTGGTCTCGTCGATCGCCAGGGCGTGGAAGTCCGGGTCGGGGTCGCCGGAGGTGTGCACGGCGATGGCCGAGCGCGGGGCGCCCAGATCGATGAGCTTCTGTTCGATGCGCCGGACCGGGTCGACCTCGCCGCGCTTCTGATCCTCGACCTGGACCAGCATCAGAGGCTTCAGCGAGATGCCGCGCGCCTCCAGGGCGAGCTTGAGCCGCTTGTGCTGTTCCCAGCCGGCGGTAAGGGCCGCCATCTCCGGCTCGATCAGGTGCGCCGCGTCGCCGCGGGTGGAGATCACACCCAGCTTCAGGCCCCGCTTGTTCAGCCCCGCGCGGACCACGTCGTCGCGCGAGACCCGCACCCGGCTCTCGACCTTCACCCCCGCCAGCCGCTCGAAGTCGGCGAGCGCCGCATCGTTGGGGGTGGCGGTGGCGAGCAGGGTGAAGTCCGGCTGCAGGACGTCGAGGTAGAAGGCGGCCGCCGCCTGGGCGTTCACGCCGAAGTTCAGGTGCGCCTCGTCGATCACCACGCCCACCCGCACCCCCTCGGCGCGGAGCTGGCGCAGCATCTCGTCGAGCGAGACCGGACCGTCGCCGCCGTCCCGCCGCGCGGTCAGCGCCTGCCGGTTGCGCTTGGCCACCGAGGCCCAGGTCTGCAGGAAGACGTCGCCGTCGCGTAGTAGGCTGGGGTCGCGGTCGCTCCACAGGTCGCGCAGGCGCAGGGTCGGACACTGCTCGGCCAGCGCCACGCGGGTCTGAGCCACCAGGCCGGCGAACGGCGCGAACCAGAACCACACACAGCGCTCCCGCATCCGCCCGCGCACCTGCTCCAGGGTGCGGCCGAGCGTGAGCGTCTTGCCCGATCCGGTCGGGCTCTCCAGCAGCATGACGCCTATGGTGCGGGCGATGGACTCGCGCCGGTCGGGCTGGCGCTGGAGGTAGTCGGCGGCGCGCAGGATCGAACCGGACAGGGCGTCGCGGGCGCGCGACTGGAACTCGGCAAGGGTGGCCATTTTACTGTGCATCATTACTGGCGAAAGCGGGCGACGAGCGTCTCGCGGACGCCGTGCACCTCGATGTTCATGTGGGGGAGGCGGTCGCGGATCTGTCCGGGCGCCCAGGTGTAGAGAACGATCGGCTTGGCCGGATCGCGCCGCGCCTGCAGCCACTCGCTCAGGCGCTCGTCGTAGCGGTCGACGTAGACCAGGCGCAGGGCCTCGGTTTCGTGGACCATCCAACCCTCGCCGGTGTGCGGCGTCATCGGCAGCCGGTGCAGGGTCTCGAGCGCCGCCCAGACCTCGGGCGGCTTGATGTCGTAGTCGAGGTCCTCGAAGGCGACGCCTCGGCATCGCAGGTAGGCGAAGTCGGCATGCAGGTGCGCGTGAGCGGGGAAGGTCGAGGCGTTCAGCTTGCGGACCCGTCCCGCGGTGATGTCGCGGCACAGGTTCTTGTCCTGGGCCTGGGCGGTGCGCTCGGTGGAGGAGACCATGATGAAGCGCCGCCGGCCCTCGTCCTGGGCGTTCAGGGTCATCACCGCCTGGGCGGTCGTCGCGCTGCCGGCGAAGAAGTCCAGCACCAGGTCGCCGGGACGGGTGCAGGCGCGCAACAGCGAGACCAGCAGGCTCGACGGCTTGGGGAAGTTGAAGGCCTTGGAGCCGAACAGGGCTTCGATCTCGGCGGTCGCCGAACCCTGCTTGTCGCTCGTCAGGTCGGCGCCCGCGGACTCCGCCTGGCTCACCACGAGGCTGCTGACGGGCCGGGTGCGGTCCGCCTTTTCCCGCCAGTAGGATTTCAGGAACGGGCGTCCCAGACCGATGGGCTTGCCGAGCCAGAAGTCGGCTTCCCGCGATTCCATGCGGATCAGCGGCCGGCCCTTGCCATCCCGGGGATCGACCCCGCGCTGGATGGCTGCTCCGAGCTCCTCGCGGCTGTGATAGGTGACGCTCTTGCGGGCCGGGAAGTGGATGCGCCCGTCTTCGATCAGATCCTCGATCGGCTGGGTCTTGATCCGCCGTCCGGGCTTGATCCGGTCGCGCGAGGCGTAGGCCCAGACCCGGTCGGGGCTGCACGGATACCACCAGCCGGTCTTCGGATCGCGGATCGGATAGGCCGCGTCGGCCCGTTCCTGGCGGGTGTGCGCCTTGGTGAGCGGGTCGGCGCTGTAGGGTCCCCGGCCGTCGCGGTCGTCGCGGTTGTATTTCTCGGGCGTGAGCGGCTCGCCCTGGAAGCGGAAGCCGGGCTTGCCGTAGGCCAGGACGTACTCGTGGACCGACGAGAAGTTGCGGCCATTGTCGTTGGCGGTGTGCTTGGTGCGCCAGACGAAGCTGCCGATACGCATGCCCGGCAGCACCTCGTCGAGCATCAGCTCGAGCTTGGCCCGGTTCTCCTCGTTGATCGAGACCAGCAGCACGCCGTCTTCGGCGAGCAGGTCGCGGGCGAGAACGAAGCGGCGATAAAGGAACTCCAGCCAGGTGGAGTGGCGCCACTTGTCCTGCGCGTCGAACAGGCGGTCGTTGTAGACCCAGTCCTTGTTGCCGGTGTTGTAGGGCGGGTCGACGTAGATGCACCGGATGCGCCCGGCCAGCGTCATGCGCAGCCAGCGCAGGGCGTCGTAGTTGTCGCCTTCGATGACCAGGTTGTTCCAGGGCCCGGCGTCTTCGTGCAACTCGGAGACCGGGGTCGCGGCGACGAAGCGATCCTCGACGGCGAGATCGGCCTCGATCTCGTTCCGCTCCCAGACGAGGCCGAATTTCCGGCCCCGGTCGCGTCGCTCCAAAAGGCGGATCAGGTCGGTCCGGCTCAAGCCGGTGTAGCGGCTCTGGGGGTGGTTCGTCTCGGGCATCAATCGGTACTCGGTTACTCGATCCTTAACAATTATTGACGAACTACCCGCCGTCAGGGCAACTGGGTCAGGTTGTCGCGCCCCATTTCCGCCGCTATCGGGCCTCGGTTCCGCCGTTCGCGCGGGGCGGCTAGGCGCCATGTCTCAGATCCACGACCAGCTCACCGACGCCCTGATCGCCTTCATCAAGCGGCAGAAGATCTATTTCGTCGCCACCGCGCCGTTGGCCCAGGAGGGTTCGGTGAACCTCTCGCCGAAAGGCTACGACGAGACGTTCCGGATCATCGATGCGCGCACGGTCGCCTATCTCGACGTCGGCGGCTCGGGCATCGAGACCCACGCTCATGTGCGGGAGAATGGCCGCCTCACCCTGATGTTCTGCGCCTTCGACGGCTCGGCCAACATCCTGCGGCTTTACGGGCGAGGGGAGGCGGTCGCCATCGGCGAGCCCGGCTTCGAGGCGGCGCGGGCGCTGTTTCCGGACTATTCGGGACGCGTGCGAGGCGTGATCACCCTGCATATCGAGCGCGTCGCCGACAGCTGCGGCTGGGGCGTGCCGTTCTTCGAGTTCAAGGGCGACCGCGAACAGCTCCGCCGCTGGGCCGACAACAAGCCGGACGCGGAGTGGATCGAACATCGCTACAGGAGCAACGCTCGATCCATCGACGGCCTGCCCGGGCTTGGTCCGGCCGGAGCCCGCTTCGAGCTGAAGCCTCGCGCCCCGGCGCCGCTCACGCTTCCCCGCGCCGCGCCGACGCGGTAAGCGGCGAACCATGCCGAACGCTCAAGACCGTCTCGCCGATCTCGGAATTGTCCTGCCGCAGCCCACGGCGCCGGTGGCCAACTATGTGCCGGTGGTGCGCAGCGGCAGCCAGATCTACATCTCCGGCCAAGTGTCGGTGGACGCCTCGGGCGGGATCAAGGGCGTGGTCGGGGTGGACGTGGACTTCACCGCCGGCGTGGCCGCCGCGCGGCTGTGCGGGATCAACCTGATCGCCCAGATGAGCCGCTATCTCGATGGCGACCTCGAGCGCGTGGCGCGGATCGTCAAGCTCGGCGGCTTCGTGCAGGCCGGGCCGGAGTTCTTCGACATTCCCCAGGTGGTGAACGGCTGCTCCGACCTGATGGTGGCGGTGTTCGGCGACGTCGGCCGTCACGCCCGATCGGCGGTGGGCGTCTACCGGTTGCCGATGAACTTCGCCGTCGAGGTCGACGCGATCGTCGAGGTCTCATGAGGGAGTCCGCCGGCCCGGCCCTGGACAAGCTCCTCGCGCCGCCGATCGCGCATCGGGGGCTGTGGGCGAAGGACGGCCCGCCGGAGAATTCCCTCGCGGCGTTTCACGACGCGGCGGTCGCCGGCTACGGCATCGAACTCGACGTGCAGCTCTCGGCCGACGGCGAGGCCATGGTGTTCCACGACGGCAAGCTCGAGCGGATGACCGGGCGCGAGGGTCGCCTGGGCGATTACCGCGCCGCCGATCTCCAGGCGCTGCGGCTCTGCGGCACGGACGAAACCATCCCGACCCTCGCCCAGGCGCTGGCCATCGCCGGCCGCCATGCGCTGGTGCTGATCGAGATCAAGATCCCCTATGGCGAGGTCGGCCCGCTGGAGCGGCGGGTGCACGAGGTGCTGATCGACCACCACGGCCCGACCAGCGTGATCGGTTTCAACCCCTATTCCCACGCCTGGTTCGCCGATCATCGGCCCAAGGTCCTGCGCGGCCTGAACAGCTACAGCTACAAGGACGAAGGCGCCCGCCATCTCGCCCCGGTGCTGCGCAAGCAGTACGCCGACCTCGGGCACGTGAGCCTGGCCAAGCCCCACTTCCTCGCGCTGGGGACCGACATGCTGCCGAGCGACAAGGCGGCCAAGCTGCGCAAGGCCGGCATGCCGATCATCGCCTGGACGGTGCGCTCCGCCGAGGAGTGGGCGCGGCTCGAGCCCTCCTGCGACAACTACATCTTCGAGGGCTTCCGGCCGTGAGACCCCGCGGATGAGACCCCGAGAGGTCGAGGTCAGTGTCCATCAGCGGATTTCGGAGATCGGGCGCGCGGCCTGGGACGAGTGCGCCGCCCACCCAGCTTACGCCGCCAACCCCTTCGTCTGCTTCGACTTTCTGGATTGCCTGGAGGAGTCCGGCTGCGCCGTCGAGCGCACCGGCTGGGGCCCGCGCCACCTGGCGGCGCGGGACGCCGAGGGCCGCGTCAGCGGGGTCATGCCGCTCTATGTGAAGAGCCACAGCCAGGGCGAATACATCTTCGACCACGCCTGGGCCGACGCCTACGAGCGGGCGGGCGGGCGCTACTACCCCAAGCTGGTGAGCGCCTCGCCGTTCTCGCCGGTGACCGGGCCCCGGCTCATCGCGCGGGACGGTGACGAGGCCACCCGGCGCGTGCTGCTGGACGCGCGCGCTGACCCTCACCGATCGCACGGGCGTCTCGACGCTCGGCGTCAACTTCCCCACCGAGGCCGAGTGGCGGCTGATGGGCGAGCGCGGCCTGCTGCTGCGGACCAACCAGCAGTACCACTGGACCAATCCCGGCTACGCGAGCTTCGACGACTTCCTCGCCTCGCTCTCCTCGGGCCGGCGCAAGACCATCCGGCGCGAGCGGCGCGACGCCGGCGCCGGACTCGAGATCCTGCGGCTCACCGGCGCGGACATCACCGAGGAGCACTGGGACGCCTTCTTCGCCTTCTACATGGACACCGGCTCGCGCAAGTGGGGCCGCCCCTACCTCAACCGCCGCTTCTTCTCCCTGATGGGCGAGCGCATGGCCGAGCGGGTGCTGCTGGTGATGGCCAGGCGGGGAGGGGACTGGATCGCCGGCGCCCTGAACCTGATCGGCGGCGACTGCCTCTACGGCCGCAACTGGGGCTGCCTGGAGGACGTGCCCTTCCTCCACTTCGAGCTCTGCTACTATCAGGCCATCGACTTCGCCATCGAGGCGCGGGCTCGCGCGGGTGGAAGCCGGGGCGCAGGGCCAGCACAAGATCGCCCGCGGCTATCTGCCGACCGCCGTCTATTCCGCCCACCACATCGCCGATCGCGCCCTGCGCCTGCCGGTGGCGCGCTTCCTCGAGGAGGAGCGTCGCGGCGTCGAGGCGGAGATGGACTGGCTCGCCGAGGAATACTCGCCGTTCCGCAAGGCGGGCTGATGAACGCGCCCTGGCCCGAGGCGGTGACGCTCACCGGCGAGCACGCCAGCCTCGTTCCGCTCTCAGCCCAGCACGCGGACGACCTGCGCGAGGCGACCGCCGACGGTGAGCTGTGGAAGCTCTGGTACACCCGCGTGCCCACGCCCGAGGGCATGGACGCCGAGATCGAGCGTCGGCTGGCCGAGCGTGAGCGCGGGGCCATGCTGCCCTTCGCCGTGATCGCGCCGGACGGCCGGGCCGTCGGCATGACCACCTACATGAACATCGATCCGCGCACGCCGAGGGTCGAGATCGGCAGCACCTGGTATCGCGCGCAGGTCCAGCGCACGGCGATCAACACCGAATGCAAGCGGATGCTGCTGGCGCATGCTTTCGAATCGCTCGGCTGCACGGCGGTGGAGTTCCGCACCCACTGGATGAACCACCAGAGCCGCCGCGCCATCGAGCGGCTCGGCGCCCGCCTCGACGGTGTGCTGCGCGCCCATCAGCGCATGGCGGACGGGTCGCTGCGCGATACTTGCGTCTACTCGATCACCGCGACGGACTGGCCCGCGGTGCGCGCGCATCTCGATCACAAGCTCGCCCGAGCCAACCTTTTATAAGGCGAGATTGCGACATATTGTAAGATCAGCGCGCGGCCGCTTGTCTTTTGTGTGTCTTCGGTTATCCAGCCCCCAGCAAGGTGACGAGGGCGTCACCTTTTCGGTTTTCGGGGGTACTTCAGTGTTCAGGACCATTTTCGCCGGCGCGGCTCTCGCGCTGGCCGCCGGCGGCGCGCACGCCACGGTTCCCTTCAACGTCAGCTTCGAGGCAGAGGCGCCTGGCGTCGAAACCACGTCGGCGACTTTCGACGTTTCCGGTGTGGAGAGCTTCAACACCCGGTCGGTGGGCTACGGCAATCACTTCAGCACCGACTTCGGCACCGGCGGCCAGATCACCGGGACCTATTCGAACCTGCAGGTCAACAACGCCGACCAGTACGGCGGGGCGGGCGGCGCGGGCAAGTATGCCGTCGCCTTCAACTTTGATCCCTACGAGCTGCAGCTGTCGACCTCGCTGTCGGGCGGGGTGAACTACTTCGGCTATTGGCTCTCGGCCCTCGACGCCGGCAACTTCGTCACCTTCTACGACCACGGCACCGAGCTGTTCCAGTTTCGCCCGCAGGACGTGATCGATGCGGTGAACGCCCAGTCAAACCCGGGCGCCTACTACGGCAATCCGAATTCAGCCTACCAAGGCCAGGACGGCGGCGAGCCGTTCCTGTTCGTGAACTTCTTCGACACCGCCGGGTCGTTCGATAAGATCGTCTTCTCGGAATACGGCTCGGGCGGCGGCTATGAGTCCGACAACCATACGGTCGGCTACGACGTCACCGACGCGGGTCTCGGCACGCCGGTGGTCCTCACCCACTCCAGCCAGCCGTTCACACCGGTGCCGACCGTCCCGGGCGTGCCCGAGCCGGCGAGCTGGGCGCTGATGCTCGCGGGCGTCGGCCTGATGGGCGCGGCCCTGCGCCGCCGCGCGGCGATCGCCTAGTCGCTTACGGCACGTCGCGGGCGGGAGGGATCTCGCTCGCGGCGACGCCCGCGATGGGCGCTGCGCTTCCCGCCGCGGCGACTCCGCCGGCGGAGGCGGCCGCGGCGGCCACCGCGCCGTCATCGGCCGCGTGACCGGTCGCGGCGTAGTCCTTCAGCGACTCCGTCGCGTGATCCTGGGCGTGGGCGCCGTGGCCGAAGGCGTGGCTCGCCCAGGCGCGGGCGCGCTCGAACAAGCCGGCCTTGTGCGCCGCGGCCGCCTTGCGGTGATGCTCGGCCGCCTGCTCGTGGTGATGAGCCGCCTTCAGGTGCTTTTCGGCCGCGCCATGGGCGAGGTTCTGCAAGGTGGGATTGATGAAAGGCGATTCGTCGCTCACGCGTAATCCTCCGAAGTCTTGAGGAACTAGACCCGAGCAACTTACGCTGGACCCGCGCGAAACGGAAGGCCGCCCGTCTTGGCCAACCCAGCTTCCGCGTTCCCTAAGACCCGCCGCGACCTTACGGCCGGCGCAACCCGCTAGTTCGGGGAGTCCGACGCCACCCCCGCCAGCTTCTGCGCCGCCAGCAGCAGCTCCACCGGCATCATCGCCACGATGGTGCTGTTATGCTCCACGCCGATCTCGGCCAGGGTCTGCAGGCGGCGGAGCTCCAGCGCGCCCGGCACGGCGCCGATGGTGGCGGCGGCCTCGGCGAGCTTCTGCGACGCCTCGTTCTCGCCTTCCGCCTTGATGATCCGCGCGCGCTTTTCGCGGATGGCTTCGGCCTCGCGGGCGATGGCGCGCTGCATCTGCTCGGGGATGTCGAGGTCCTTCAGCTCGACCGCCTCGATCTCGACGCCCCACCGCGCCGCCGTCGCCGTCAGCAGGTCGAGCAGCCGACGGTTGATGGCGACGCGGTCCTTGAGCATCTGGTCGAGGTCGCTCTGGCCGATGACGTCGCGCATCCCCGTCTCGGCGGCCTGGACGATGGCGGAGGAGAAATCGCGCACCGCGGTGACGACCAGGGCCGGGTTCACCGCCCGGTACCACAGCACCGCGTTGACCCGCACCGCGACCCCGTCCCGCGTGATCGTCTCCTGGGTCTCCAGCTTCACCGTCATGGTGCGCAGATCGACCTTCACGGCGCGATCGACGATGGGGAGAAGGAGGAAGAGGCCCGGTCCCTTGGTGTCGCCGAGGCGCCCCAGGCGAAAGAACACCGCGCGTTCGTACTCCTGGTTGACCCTCACGGACCGCGACAGCACCACCAGGACGAAGATCGCCAGGATGATCGGACCGATTGCATACGCCATGGCGAGTTCCTGTTCGGCCAACGAGGAACAACCCTAGCAGCTTCCAGGCCCGATAGCTGGCGCTTCAAACGAAAGGCGCCCCGGACCGGTCGTCGGCCCGAGGCGCCCGCAAGGTTTCAGGCCGGTCGCTTAGGAGCGCTGTCCGGGCGCTCCGCCGATGTTCGGGGTGTAGGCGGCGTCTGGATTGGTGGTCGGCGCGGCCACGTTCTCCCCGTCGGTCGGGTAACCGGTCTGCGAGCCGCCTTGAGCGGTGTTGAATCCTGGCGTGTTGGTGGCTGGGACCGCGGTGCCCGTTCCCGTGCCCGTCCCGCTGGTCGTCGAGCCGGCGCTGGTCCCATAGCCGCGCGCGCCGCCGCCCGGCTGGTCCAGGCCATAGGTCCCTGCCGCGGCGTCGACCCCGCCCGCGCCCGTACCGGCGTAGGCCGCGCCCGGATCGGTCATGGCGTAGCCCTTCAGGCTCTCCGTCGCGTGGTGCTCGGCGTGCGCGCCGTGGCCGAACGCCTGGAAGGCGTGGTCGCTGGCGGTCTCGGTATCGCCGGAACGATGCGCCTCGGCCGCGCGCCGGTGGTGCTCCGCCGCCTTCTCGTAGTGGTGGGCGGCGCTCTCGTGATGATGGTGATGCGAAAACAGCCCCCGGCCGCCGCCGTCATGGGCGAGGCGGTCGAGGGTGGGATTGACGTCGGTCATGAGCGAACTCCGGTTAGGTGGGGTGTCTCACCCGAGAACGGCTTCGCCGAACGCGGGGTTGCGGTACTAACTCCTCCCCCGCCCGCAGAGGCGGGGGAGGTGGCCGGCCGCGAAGCGGGCGGACGGAGGGGGCGCAAGGCCGCCTCAACCGGCGTCGGGAATCCGGCTCTTCAAAGCTTCGCGAGCGCTCGTGTAGAGCCCATGCGCGACCTCATCGACATCGGCCATGACCGAAGCGGCCGCGATCCGCAGCACCCTCCAGCCATGATCCGCCATGTACCGGTCCCGCTCGGCGTCTCGGGCGATCCGATCGGGTCGACGATGATCGGCCCCATCGATCTCGATCACGAGGTGCGCCACCGGGCAGCAGAAGTCCGCCACATACGGGCCGATCGGGTGCTGGCGTCGAAACACCGGCTCGCCGGGCTGCCGGCGGCGGAGACGAACCCAGAGGCGTGCTTCGGGTGGGGAGAGCGCTTGGCGAAGCCGTTTGGCGCGAGCGTAAACCGGGCTCGAGGATCTCATCGGTGCGCTGTAGCGGCCTTGCGCCCCCTCCGTCTCGCCGCGCTCCGCGCGCCGAGCCACCTCCCCCGCCTCTGCGGGCGGGGGAGGAGAACGGGCGCGGGAGGAGAAGGGGGTAGAAGATGACCGCGAAGGTCGAGTCTCTATATACCGACCCCATGACTCACCAGCCCGTGCTCATCGTCGATTTCGGCAGCCAGGTGACCCAGCTGATCGCCAGGCGCCTGCGCGAGAGCGGGGTGTTTTGCGAGATCCACCCGTTCGACAAGGCTGAGGCGGCCTTCCACGCCCTCAAGCCGAACGCGCTGATCTTCTCCGGCGGCCCGGCCACCGCCGGCCTGCCCGGCTCGCCCGCCGCGCCCAAGGCCCTGATCGACTCCGGCCTGCCCACGCTCGGCATCTGCTACGGCGAGATGACGCTCGTCTCCCAGCTCGGCGGCCAGGTGGAGAGCGGCCACGCCCGCGAGTTCGGCCGCGCCGAGATCCACCGCATCAAGGAGAGCCCGCTGCTCGACGGCCTCGCCGACGACGAGCCGGTGTGGATGAGCCACGGCGACAAGATCACCGCCTTACCCGCCGGCTTCGAGACCGTGGCCGCCAGCGAGGGCAGCCCCTTCGCCGTGATCGCCGACGAGGGCCGCCGCCTCTATGGCGTGCAGTTCCACCCGGAGGTGGCCCACACCCCGCGCGGCGCCCTGATCCTGCGCAACTTCACCCACCGCATCGCCGGCCTCACCGGCGACTGGACCATGGCCGCCTTCCGCCAGGAGGCGATCGCCCGCATCCGCGCCCAGGTGGGGCGAGGGCAGGGTGATCTGCGGCCTCTCCGGCGGGGTGGATAGCTCGGTGGCGGCGGTGCTGCTGCACGAGGCGATCGGCGACCAGCTCACCTGTGTGTTCGTCGACACCGGCCTGTTGCGCAAGACGAGGCGCGCGAGGTCGTCACCCTGTTCCGCGACCACTACAACATCCCGCTGATCCACGTGGACGCCGGGGCGGAGTTCCTGGGCGCCCTGGCCGGGCAGGACGAGCCGGAAGCCAAGCGCAAGACCATCGGCCGGGTGTTCATCGACATCTTCGACCGCGAGGCGGGGAAGATCGAGGGCGCGGCCTTCCTCGCCCAGGGCACCCTCTATCCCGACGTGATCGAGAGCGTCAGCGTCACCGGCGGCCCGAGCGTGGTGATCAAGAGCCACCACAACGTCGGCGGCCTGCCCGACCGGATGAAGCTCAAGCTGGTCGAGCCCCTGCGCGAGCTGTTCAAGGACGAGGTGAGGGCGCTGGGCGTCGAGCTCGGCCTGCCCCCCGCCTTCGTCGGCCGCCACCCCTTCCCCGGCCCCGGCCTCGCCATCCGCATCCCCGGCGAGGTGACGGCCGACAAGGTCGCCATCCTCCAGGCCGCCGACGCCGTCTGGCTCGACGAGATCCGCAAGGCCGGCCTCTACGACGCCATCTGGCAAGCCTTCGCCGTGCTCCTGCCGGTGAAGACCGTCGGCGTGATGGGCGACGCGAGAACCTACGAGAGCGTGCTGGCGCTCAGGGCCGTCACCAGCACCGACGGCATGACCGCGGACGTGTTCGAGTTCCCGTGGAGCGTGCTGACGAGGGCGGCGACGCGGATCGTCAACGAGGTGCGGGGGGTGAACCGGGTCGTCTATGACGTGACGAGCAAGCCGCCGGGGACGATCGAGTGGGAGTGAGGGGTAGTAGAATCGGCGGTGATCGGCGACTGTAGCTGGCAAGAGCGTAGCTCCGTCCTCGATTGTTGGCGATAGTTGCCGGACGGTCTGCCGATACTCCGTTACTGTGCGGAACTCTCTTTATCTAGTCAGGGAACTAGCACCGCCATTTCGATCTCGACCAGGATTTCCGGCGTATAGAGCGTCTGGACGCCGATCGTCGTCATGCTGGGCTTCGCGTCACCGAGCAGGCCCCGGAGCGCGCTCAGAACCTGCTGGAACGCTTCAGTGGTTGCATTCACGACATAGACCCGCATCATCAGGATGTCCTCCGGGGACGCCTTCAACTCCTCGAGCGCGGCCGCGAGGCTGGCCGTCGCAAGAGTTGCCTGGCCAGCGACGTCCTTGGGCGCGTCCTCGCTGCCAGGCGTTGCCGCGATCTGGCCTGACAGGAAGGCTATGCGGCCGGGGTCTGCGATGCTGACTTGAGAGAACCCACCCGCCGCCATATTCCACATCGACGCGGGATTGCGGCGCTCCACCGATTTCGACCGATGGGCCGGAATGCGCGCAATGACCTTGATCTCGAAGTCGAAGCCTGAAAGCCAAGTGACCCCGACAGCGGTCCAGTTCGGGTACGGGGCGTGCGGGAACGTCTCGCTCTTCACGGCCATCACCGCGCCCATTTGCTTTTCTGGATCGGTATGGAACGACGTCACGTCCACGACGTCGTCGAACGTGCATCCTGCCGCAACGAGCGTCGCTTCGAGATTGGCGAAGGCCAGACGAACCTGCGCCTCAAAATCGGGCTCGGGCGTACCGTCTGGTCGAGCGCCAACCTGCCCTGACACGAACAGGAGATCGCCCGATCGCACTGCGGCTGAATAGCCATGAGCCTCGTAGAGCGCATGCCGATCAGCAGGAAACACGGCTTCACGCTGGGCCATAATATCGTCCTTTCCATATAGGGGTGAGCCCGCCTGACCCGCTTCAACATTCACTGACGAAACGGGATCGAGCTAACCACGGTCATACGGGCGTAAGATCAGTCGACGCCGGCGACGTAGCTGATCAAATCCGAGGCGAGGGACATTCGTCCCGTTGCAAGTTTGAGGCGTCGCTTGCCGCCGGGGCCCTGCGTTGGCGCAGCTCCTCCGTCAGCCGTCCCACCTCCCGCTCCAGGCTCTCGATGCGATCGAGCGTGTAGTCGAAGCTGGTCGACTCCATCGCTTGCATGAAGGCCCAGGTGGCCGCGAGGGCACGACGAATCCTTCCTCGCCGTGGACTTGAATGGCTCGCTGCTTTTGCCACCTAGGGTCTCCTCGGAAGGGCGGCCGCGCGGGTGGTGGCCCGACGCAGGAAATGGGTCGATTTCAGAGTTGCGACCAACCACCATCGATCGGAAGCTCGAGGCCGGTCGTGAAGGTCGCGTCGAACGCAAGGAAGAGGACAGCCTTTGCGATTTCCGCCGACGTGCCGAAGCGCTTCATCGGAATCATGGTGACGGTGCGCTCCTTGACGTGCGTACGCATCTCTTCCGAGGGGAACACCTTGTTGAGGATGCCTGTGTCGATCGGCCCGGGCGACACCGCGTTCACGCGGATTTCTTGAGGGAGTAGTTCGGCGGCGAGCGTCCGAGCGAAGGACCGCAGCGCAGCCTTGGCCGCTCCGTATGCGGCTTGGCCCGGCAGTCCCTTGGCGTTGGCGACTGAGGTCGTGAGGACGACCGAGCCTCCGCGATTGATCAGTGGCGAGAGCTTCTGCACCGCAAAGAACGGGCCCTTCGCGTTCAAGTCGAACATCTCATCGTAGATGTCCTCCGTTACGTGCGAGAGAGGGGTCGGAGTGCTAAACCCGGCGTTGACGAAAAGCAGGTCGATTGTGTCGAACTCAGACTTTACCTGCGCGGCGAGGGCATCGATGTCAGTCAACGACCGCGCATCGCTCGAAACCACAATGGCGCCCGTTCCAAGCTCCAGCTTCGAGGAATCTAGACCGGCCTGTGAGCGACCCGTCACCAGAACGCGAGCGCCCTCGTCGATCAGCATCTTCGCCGTCGCGAGACCCATGCCGCTGGTGCCGCCGAGGATCACCACCTTTTTATCTTGATACCGATCCATATGTGATTTTCCTCGCGAGCTTGAGACTGCTTTGCTAATTCTTGACTGGTCGAGATGATATTAGGTGCGATGTTGGATCACGATCGCCGTCGCCAAGGCCGCCATCAGGACCGCAGCGCCTGGCAAGTGCCCCCAGTCGTGGCTACGAATCAGGGTCACGATTGCGACCAGCATGAAAATCGCGCTTCCAATAACGCCGACCTGCGCCGTCATAGGGACGATTAGAAGTAAGCCCAGCACGACTGAGAGACTGCCGGCCACCCGGTGAAAGCCGGGTGGGTAGCCCCAAAGCGCAAAGTTCTTGAGCGCCAGTGGAGGGCCGGCGAAATTGGCTACACCCGTCCCGATCATCACGACGCCCAGGGCGATCGGAAGCCACGCGACGATGAGTTTGATCACAACTATGGTCTTTTCCTAACATTGTTGCCTGGCGGCTCGCGGCGTCGTTACTGTCGGAATAGTGGGCGCGGACCGGTTCGGCGTTGGTGGCCACTTCGCCGAGACCGACGCTACTTCCGGCCACCACCTTCAGCCTGTCTGTCTGAGCAAGTCGGCGCCGGAGACCTTGACGACGGCTTCCCATGTGGCTTCCTGGCTTGCGTGGTCGTGGAGGTGTGGCTCGCGCTGCACTTCCATCGGGCCTGAGAATTTGCCTTTGGCCGAGGCGAAGAATTGCCCTGAGACGTTGGCGCCGAACTCCGAGGCCTGGAGGTAGCGACTGGCCGCGACCTCCGGCGTCTGGTTCATGCCGGGAATGAGGTTTACGACCGGTATCATTAGATACTTCAACAGCGGGCCAGCATTGCGTGCGATGTTGGTGGCGTTCGACGCACCGGGCGAGACTGCATAGACCGCCATGCCGGACGGCAGCCGGCGCGCCAGCGCCTCGGCCCACCACGCGATCATGAGCTTCGCATTGGCATACGCATTGTTGGCCGAGTACTTTATGTTCGGTCCGCTGCGGATCAGCGCTTCAGCCGCCGCAGTAGAGTCGCCGCGATATTCTTTTGCCGCGAACGCCGGCAGGTCGGTATATTTGAACATGGGCACACCACCGCGTGCAGGCTCCGCGCTGGTGATGACAATCCGCGCGTCGGAGGTCAGCAGGTCGGCATTGAGCAGTCCGACGGCCAGTTGATGATGACCGATCAGCGGAGCCTGGGAGGCTTCGACGCCCTCCGCAGTGATGACGCGCTGCTTGGTCGGGACCAATCCGGCATTGAGCAACAGGAAGTCGATCGGTCGGCCGCGCTTGATGAGCTCGGCGAGTGCGGACTTGACGCTGGCAGCCTTGTTCAGATCAAGCGCCAGCGGCGTGAACACCCGTTTCTTGGTCTCTGCCTCAAGCTGAGTGGCAGTTTCCTTGGTCGTGACGAGGCTGCGCCCCGTTACGATGACATCTTGCCATTCCCGGTCTCCGAGCAAGCGGGCGGCGGCATAACCGAGCCCGGACGTAGCGCCGGTGACGAGAGCGATTGCATGCCTCATATCGGGTTCCACCGTGAGAGAAAGTCGGATCGAGGGGCCAACGCCCCTGCTTGCCATTTTGGACTGGTTCCGTATATATTCGAGCGGGACCCGTGGTCAAGGATTTCTGGACCGAATGCTAACAAATTCCACCAGGTCGCGGGGGCGACCTCGAACCTTCGACGAGAGCGAAGCGCTGAAAAAGGCCACGCAGATCTTCTGGTCCAAAAGCTACGACGGCGTAGCGATCGACGATCTGGTCGCTGGCATGGGCGTCGGACGCCAAAGCCTGTACTCCGTCTTCGGAGACAAGCGGACGCTCTTCCTGCGCGTCCTCCGGGCATACGCAGAGCGGAAGGGCGCGGGCGCGGCGAAGGCCCTCTTCTCGCCGGCAACTCTTCGCGACGCGATTGCCGGCTTTCTGCGGCACGCCGTAGAAGCTGCAACTGAGGAAGGGTCCGTCGCGGGATGTCTCATGGTGTGCGTCGCGCCCCTCGTGGACGACGCTGAGGTCAGGCAATTCCTGAAGGACGCTGCGGCCGGCGGCCTAGCGCTTGTGGAGCGTCGTTTCGACGACGGGATCAGCGCGGGAGAAATCCCGTCCGACTTTCCTGTCGCAACGCGCGCGCGCCAAGTTCTCGACCTTGCCCGCGGTTTGACGATGCATGCGCAGATCGGTGCTCCACGTAAGGCGCTACTAATCGATGCGGAGGAGGCGGCTGATCTGCTGCTACTCCAGCGCCAGGGAACAGCGGCGCCAGAAACTTGATACCGGTGGCGCGGACGTCGATCTACTTTTCCATCTAAGGCGCTGGGTGGAGACGAGGCCCTGTAAGCGCACGCATCTGCTCAGACAGGCGGCGACGGCACTTTTCGCAGTGATCTGGCTTCGAGAGGTGGCATGTCCAGCCGAACCGGCCGGGCGGGCGCCCACCGACCTTGAAGGACGATGAGATGACCCAGCGTGAAGCCGTGTTCCCCGCGAACCGACAGCCCCTCTACGAGAAGCACGGCTATTCCGCCGCTGTGAGGTCGAATGATCTGTTGTTCGTGTCGGGCCAGGTCGGCAGCCGCGCTGATGGCTCGCCCGAACCCGATTTCGAGACGCAGGTTCGTCTGGCCTTCGACAATCTAGAAGCCACGCTCGTTGCGGCAGGATGCACGTTCGACGACGTCGTGGACGTGACGTCGTTCCATACCGATCCAGAAAAGCAAATGGCCGCGGTGATGGCCGTGAAGAGCGAGACGTTCCCGCACGCCCCGTACCCGAACTGGACCGCTGTCGGGGTCACTTGGCTTTCGGGCTTCGACTTCGAGATCAAGGTGACCGCCCGCATCCCGCCTTCAGCGTCGGTGAGCCGCCGCAACCCGCCAACAATGTGGGATATGGGCTCGCTCGGCTACTCGCACATCAGTATCGCCGAACCAGGCCGTCTCGCCTTCCTGTCCGGCCAGATTGCGGTAACGCCGGAAGGTGAGCCGTTGCCCGGAGATCTCGCTAGCCAGGCAAAGCTTGCGACTGCCAGCCTCGCCGCCGCACTCAAGGACCTCGAGGCGACGGCGCACGATATCGTCATGCTGCGCGTCTATGTCGTGAACGCCACCAGTGAAGCGTTCGGGCAGACGATGCCCGCTTTACGTGAATTGTTCGGGGACGCGATGCCCAGCATCACGACGATCGGTGTTCAGTCGCTTTATAGGCCCGAAATCAAGGTCGAGATCGAGATGGTGGTGCGTCTCCCCTGACCGGGAGGCGATTGAAGCTGCTCGAGGAGGAGAACCGCAAGCTCAAGCAGCTGGTCGCGGATCTGGAGAGAGGCAGCGTCGTTCTGGGCGCGGAGAGCCAGTTGCCGGTCATGGCGACGTCCTACTTCCCGATCCGCCGCAACGCCGCATCGTACACCCCCACCAGATCCTGCTCGGTCGCGCGCACGCTCATCAGATAGGCGTAGGAGATCGTCACCTTTTCCAGGGCCGGGCGAAGTTCGTTCTGGGGAACCGTTCGGGGGTCGCCGTAGGCGGCGAGGTCGAACCATTCGTCCTCGGCGCGACTTTGCATGGCGTTGAGCGCGGCCTGTTTTGCCTGGGTCGCCGAAATCTGGCGCGCTTCGGCGAAGGGCATGTGAATCAGGGCCTGGGTGGCGACGGCGGTTTCCCACGACGTGGTGGTGAGGAACGAGAAGGCGCGGGTGGTCGAGAGGGTTGGGAGGGGCGCGTCCTTACCGGCGAGGCGGGCCTGGCCGTAGCCGATCAGGCCTTCCAACTCGGTCTTCACCGCCACGGTGCGCTTGAGGTCGGCCACGACGGCGGCGCGGTTGGCGGCGAATTCGGCGCGGAAGTCGGCCCGGGTGTGCTCGACGAGCTCGTGGTTGCGGTGGGCCTCGATCAGCGCCTCGAGGCCGAGCGCGATCAGGATGCCGATCGTCACCGTGGCGATGTGGATGGCGAAGTCGCGGATCGACCGGATCGGCGAGTTGGGCCCCTCGATGTCCATCCGCAACCCCGCGCGATCTGGTGTCCCGACCCGCGAGATTGCCGCGCGTCGCAGGATCCGACAAGGCCAGCGCGGTCTTCGAGCGCGCCGAGCTGGATCATGGCTTATGCGCGGAGGCGCTCCGCCTCTCTCGCCCTCAAAGCCATTGTACGCGTATGGAAAACCGGTAGGACACGGGTTTCGGGGCACAAGGTCGGGGGCGACAGTGGTCGGGCGGGGTTTGGTCGGTGGAGTCTGCGCGCTGTTGCTCGCGCTCGGGGCGGCGGGGCTCGCGCGGGCGCAATGCAGCAGTTCCAGTTCGCCTCAGCCCACAGCCGGGCAAACTGTCTCCTACAGCAACCAGACGTTCGCCAACCCGCCACTCTATGCGGTGACCGATTCCGGCCAGAGCGGCTGCGACGGCGCGTCCAAAGACTATGACGACAACGGCGATCCGGGCGCACCGGGCCAGTCCTCGGGGGGAATCAACAACACCGCCGCCAATGTGACCATTACCGGGGTGGCGATACCCTTCCCATGGGCGGGGTTGGTCCTCTCCGAGGGCGGCGCGGGGGGGAATGGCGGCGACGCGGGCAGCCCCGTGTTCGTCCCCCAGACCACCGGCGGCGCGGGCGGCGGCGGCGGCGGCGGCGGGCCGGTGACCGTCAACTTCAGCGGCTCCATCGGGCAAGGCGGGTCGAATCCCGCCCCGATCGGATTTGTGATTGAAAGCCTGGCCGGGGCGGGCGGCTCCGGCGGAAGCACCGGCACCTGCTGCGCGGGCGACAAGCAAGGCGGGGACGGCGGGGCGGGTGGCGCGTCCGGCACGATCGCGGTCAGCGGCAGCGGGAACGTCCAGGCGAGCAGCAGCGCGATCCTCGTTCAGGGCATCGGCGGCGCCGGCGGCGCGGGCGGCTCGGTCAGCACCACCGACATTCTGGTCACCAACTACGGGGGCAACGGCGGCAATGGCGGCAATGGCGGTGGGGTCTCGCTGACGTGGCAAGCCGGCGCTCTCCAGGCCGGCAGCCAAGGCCTTTTCGCCAACTCGTCGGGCGGCGTTGGCGGCGACGGCGGCTCGGCCGACCACGGCAACACGAACTATGGCGGCAATGGCGGCCTCGGCGGCGCGGCGGGATCCGCATCAGCCACCCTGGCCGGTGGCGCGATCACGATCGCCGGGTCGGCCAACGATCCGTACAGCTCCGCGGTCGGAGCGTCCGCGGAGGGCGCCGCCGGCGGCGCGGGCGGACGCGCCGGCGGCGCCAACGGCGCCACCGCCGGCAGCGGCGGCGCCGGCGGCTCTGGCGGAACGGCGAGCGCGTCGGTCGTCGGCGTCGTCGCCTTCACCGGAGCGGGCGGCGACGTGGGTCACGCCATCTATGTGACCTCGGGCGGGGGCCTGGGCGGCGCCGGCGGCAACGCCGACGCATTGCAGGGCAGCGCAGGCGGCGGCGGCCTCGCGGGCGCGGCGGGCTCGGCCTCGTTCACATTGGGATCGTCGACGCAGACCGCCGCCGTCACCAGCGACGGCAAGTACGCCAACGCCGCGGTGGTCCAGGCGATCGGCGGCGGCGGCGGGTCGGGCGGTGTCGGCCACTTCTTCTCCAGCGGCGGCGCCGGCGCTCCGGGCGGCGACGGCGGCGCGGCGGGCGCCAACGTCGTCAACGGGTCTCTGATCGCCACCGGCGCTTCGGCAAGCGGCCTGATCGTCCAGTCGATCGGCGGCGGAGGCGGCGTCGGCGGCGACTCGGACGGGGTCGACGTCGGCGTCGACATCTCGATCGGCGGCAACGGCGGCCTCGGCGGCGCCGGCCAGGCGGTTACGGTGCAGGTCGGCGCCAACGCGATCGTCGGCTCGCTGAATGCGCTGGGCGACAACGGGATTCTGGCGCAATCCATCGGCGGCTCGGGCGGAGCCGGCGGTTCGGCGGCCGCGGCGGGTTCGGGGCTGCTCACGATGACCGTGGGCGGCGACGCCGGCGGCGGCGGCGCGGCCGGCCAGGTGAACATCGTCAACAACGGCCTCGTCACCAGCTATGGAGATCATGCCGCTGGCTTGCAGGCGCAATCGGTCGGCGGCGGGGGCGGCAAGGGCGGCGCGGCCATCTCGTTCAACGTGGGCCTGGTCCCGACCGCCTCGATCGCCATCGGAGGACGCGGGGGCAGCGGTGGGCCGGCCGAAAACGCCACCGTCACGAGTTCGGGGCAGGTCACCACCTACGGTTCCGACGCCTATGGCATCGTCGCGCAATCGATCGGCGGCGGCGGCGGCAGCGGGGGCGCGGCGGCGGCGCGGGCGGTCTCCATCGCGCCCGACGACTCGTTTCCGGCCATCTCGGTGTCGGTGGCGATCGGCGGATCGGGGGGCAGCGGCAACACCGGCGCGGCGGCGACCGCCAACAACAGCGGCCTCGTCACGACGGCGGGCGAGGGGGCCTACGCGATGGTCGCCCAGTCGATCGGCGGCGGCGGCGGCATCGGCGGCGACTCCACCGCCGCCTCCTATTCAGGCGGATCGAGCCCGGGCATCGCCGTGTCTCTGGCCGTGGCGATCGGCGGCTTGGGCGGCTCGGGCGCCACGGCCGGCGCGGCCACGATCGACAACAGCGGCCTGCTGCTGACCTATGGCGCCGACGCCTATGGCGCCTTCGCGCAGAGCGTGGGCGGCGGCGGTGGCGCGGGCGGCGGCGGCGATGCGAGCGCCACCGCGAGCAACGTGCCGGACAGCTTCGCCGCCTCGTTGTCGGTCGGCGGTAAGGGCGGAACGGGCGGTCTCGGCGGGACTGTCAACGCGGTCAGCAGCGGCGGCATCGCGACCAACGGAGACGGCGCCGATGGCCTGTTCGCCCAATCGGTTGGCGGCGGCGGCGGCGCTGGCGGCGGCGGCGTCGCCGCGGCCAATGGGAACACGGTGAGCGTCAGCATCGGTCTGGGCGGCTCTGGCGGAGCGGGCGGCGATGGCGGCCAAGTCACCGCGAGCAACAGCGGCGCGATCGTCACGCGCGGCACGGACGCGGTCGGACTGCTGGCGCAGTCGGTGGGCGGCGGCGGCGGCAAGGCCGGCAAGGGCGGCGCGACGTCCGGGGGCGTGAACCCGGTCAGCAACGCAACGAAACTGTTCAACACCCTGGCGGGCGGGCTCAATCTCGGCGGCGACGTGACGACGCCGATCAACGGAGTCCTGAAGATCGGCAAGCTGGCCAACAGCGCCTACAGCGCCGCCAACGAACTCTATGGCATCGCGCAGCAAGCGGCCGGCGGGCCTTACAACGTCGGCAGCGCCACCAACCTCGACATCTCTCTTTCGATAGGTGGCAGCGGCGGCGCCGCCGGTAACGGCGGAGTCGTCTCCGCTGCCAACACCGGCCAGATCAGCACGTTCGGCGCGGAGTCGGACGGCGTGTTCGCGCAATCGGTCGGTGGCGGCGGCGGCAAGGGCGGCGCCGCCAGTTCGACGGACACCTCCACCAACGATTCCCGTACTCAGCTGGCGATCGGTGGCGGCGGCTCCGGCGGGGCGGGCGGGTCCGGAGGGAGCGTCGACGTCCTCAACGCCAGCGGCGCGCTGATCGAGACGCAGGGCGTGCTCGGCTTCGGCGTCCTGGCGCAGTCGGTCGGCGGCGGCGGCGGGACCGGGGCGATCGCCGGAACGGTGTCCGGCTCCCTCTACAGCCTGTCGGTGGGGATCGCCGGCTCCGGCGGCTCCCAGGGAACGGGCGGCGATGTGCAGGTCACCAACGACGGCGACGATCACCACCACGGGCAAGCACGGCATCGGCATCTTCGCCCAATCGATCGGCGGCGGTGGCGGTCTCGCCCGGTCGATGACTTCCGATGAGACCTTCGACCCCGCCGATATCGCCAACAACCCGCAAGGCCGGCTCGGCGACGTCCACGGTCTGACGCTGTCGTTCAGCGGCAGTTCGAACACCACCGGCAACGCCGGCACGGTCGAGGTCGATATCGCCGGAGCGGTCACGACCGGAGGCCGCACCGCCCACGCCATTCTGGCGCAATCCATCGGCGGCGGCGGCGGCGCGGCCATCGGCGGCCAAGTGCTGGCGGGGCAGGCGAACGGCGGGACCGGCTCCGGCGACGGCGCCGCGGTGACGATCTCGACCACGGCGGGCGCGACCATCTCCACGGCGGGCGACGGCGCCTACGGGGTGCTCGCCCAGTCGATCGGCGGCGGCGGCGGACTGGGCGGCAGCCTGGCCGACGTGACCCAGGTCCAGCCGCTGGCCGGCGGCACGGGCGCCATCAAGGGCGGCTCCGGCAATGGCGGCCAGGTCACGATCAACCTGACGGGAACCCAGCTGACGACCGCGGGCAAGCTCGCCCCGGCCATCTATGCACAGTCCCTCGGCGGCGGCGGCGGATTGATCGCGCAGGGCGGGACGCTGTTCAGCGGCGGCGCCGGCGGGTCCGGCGGCGGCGCCGGCGTGTCCGTCACCCTGGTGGACACCGCCATCCGCGCCACCGGTATCCAATCCCCGGGCATCGTCATCCAGACCAACGGCTCCGGCGGCGCGGCGGTCTCGATCGATGCGCAGAGCTCGGTCACCGGCGGCGCGATCGACAACGCCAGCGAAACCACCATGGCCGGCGCGATCTACATCCAGCAGGGAAGCGGCGACATCATCACCAACGCCGGCCAGATCGTCGGCGCCGGCACGCTCAATCCGACGGCCGTCCTGTCGGATGCGGCGGTGAAGATCGTCAACACCGGCACGATCACCGGCGCGGTGGTCACCGCCGATGGCGGCAGCCTGGAGAACCGCCCCGGCGGGGTGCTCGATCCGGGCGCCGCCATCAACCTCGGCCCGTCGGGTCGCCTGATCAACGCCGGAACCCTCTACATCGCGGGGGCGGGGACCATCGGCGTGACCAGCCTGGTGGGCAATCTCTCGAGCAGCGGTCGCATCGTGTTCGATGCGGATTTCGTGCACGGGACCGCGGACCGGCTGGCGATCACGGGCGCCGCCGACATCTCCGGCGCGATCGTGGTGGCGCCGGTCACCATGCGCAACGCGAGGCTGCCGCTGGTGAGCGCGACCGGCGGTCTCACCCTCGAGCCGAGCCTCGCCGCGACGCCGTCTCCCAGCCAGCTGTTCACCTACACGTTCGACAGCGACGGCACGACGCTCTACGCCACGCCGCATGCGCGCTTCGCCGCCCAGGGCGCCGGGCTGGGCGAGCCCCAGCAGTCGGTCGCCAACCACCTGCAGGCGTTGTTCGACGGCGGCGCGCTGTTCGACGCCGGGTTCACCGCGCTGTCGAACCTCGCCAGTCCCCAGGATTATGCGCGGGCGCTCGACAGCGTCTCCGGCAACCTGTTGGGCGCCATCGCCGTCGAACGCTACCAGACGAGCCGGCGGTTCGTCTCCGAGCTCGAGGACGCCTGCGACCCCGCGGAGTGGTCCACCTGCGCCTGGGGCCGCTTCAGCGCCGGCAGACCACGCAGCACGACGCCAACGGCGCCTTCGGCTACGACATGCGGTTCCAGCATTTCGAGGTCGGCGAGCAGATCTCGCTCGCCCATGGGCTGCGCGTCTTCGGCGCGCTGGCCTATGAAGCGAGCCAGCAGAGCAGCCTCGATCGCAACGGGTGGGTCCAGGGCGACAGCGCGTTCGGCGCGGTCGGCCTCCGCTACCAGGCGGGCGGGCTCGAGCTCGCCTCGGTGGTCGACGCCGGCGCCGGCTGGTATTCCAGCCGGCGGCTGATCACCGTCGGCCACGACGTCAGCCTCGCCAGCGGCAGCCCGCGCCTCGCCAACATCGGGCTCGACCTCGCCGCGGGCTACCGCGCGCCGCTCGGCCATGACCTCTATGTCAAGCCGTTCGCCGAGGTGCGGGGCTCCGACGTGCACATCGACGGCTTCACCGAGGCCAGCCAATCGCCGTTCGCGCTCCAGGTGCTCGCCCATGACCGCTTCGCGGTCAGCGGGGAAGCGGGAGCCATGTTCGGCGGCAGCGTCCAGATCGACCACGGACCCACCCGGCTGGAGCCGTTCATCGAGGCGGCCGTCGAGTTCGCCGGCGACGCGAGTTGGCGGACGAGCGCGCGGTTCGTCGGCGAAGGCGGCGACACCTCGCCCTTCACGACGCCGATCCGCTCGCCCGGAACCTTCGGCCGCTTCGGCGTCGGCGCCAGCCTCGTCGGAAACAGCCGGGTCGAGCTCACCGTCATCTATCGCGCGGAAGCCGGCGGCGACTACACCACCCACCAGGGCGTGGCCCGATTTACCTGCCGCTTCTGATTGCCGGGAACCGCATCGACATCTCGTGCGGGCTTGACGTCGCGCCCTACACCAACCCCGCCGCGATCAGACTTCGCGCGCAGTCGAGCACCGTCTCCCGCATCGCGCGGGGGCGCCAGCCGAGCACGCGCTGAGCCTTGGCTCCGCTGGCCTCTTGGCGGCGGCTGAGGCCCGGGGTGACGGTGGCGAGGTCGCGGTCGAAGATGGCGGCGAGGCGGATCAGGAGGTCGGGCGCGCGGCGGGTGGGGACCTTGGCCGCCTGGGGCCCCAGCTCCTTGCGCAGGATCTCGGCGATGTCGGCCATCCACGCATACTCCCCGGCGGCGATGAAGCGCTCGCCGGCGGCGGCCGGGTCGGTCATGGCGCGCAGGTGCAGGTCGGCCACGTCGCGCACGTCGACGATGTTGAAGCCCAGGCCGCACCCTAGGTCTTCGGGCTACTCGCTCGTCTTCTCTTCCTCGGACGGTTCCTGCCCCGGCTTGTAGCGGGGCTTGGGTTGCGGGAGCAGAAAGAAGGCGACGCAGAGCAAGGCGACCGCCACTCCCGCCCGCGGCGCGGCAATCACGAGGGGGACCGCACCGAACTGGATCACCGCCGCGGCGCCATAGCGGCGGGTCATCTGCAGGATGAAATCGGGCGCCAGCCGCTCGTCCATCACCCGTCGGCCGGCCATCGCGTAAAACCACTTGGCCATCCAGGCGGCCGCCAGAAGGGCGAGGCCGACCACGAAGGTGAGCGACCCGGCCGGTTCGAAGCGCGTGCCCAGATGGAAGCACCAGGCGCGGATCGGATAGGGGATGACCACGATCGCCAGCAGGAACAGCAGATTGATCGCGCCGAACCAGTGGTCGCTCCGAGCGTAGATGCGGCCCGAGTAGTGATGTTGGAGCCAATAGGCCCCGATCACCACGTAACAGAGGACCAGCGCGAGATGTTCGCGCCACTGCTCCGCCATCGCCTTCAGCAGGTTAGAGTAGCCGTGAGGGCCGTCCGGAGACCCGGGCACCTTGATCTCGACGATCAGCAGGGTGAGCGCGATGGCGAACACCGCGTCGCTGAACCCCTCGAAGCGACCGAGGCCGCGCTCGGCCCCATGGGTATTTGCGTGAGCGCCGGGACCCATCCAGACAGAACCTCGCTCACGACGCGAAGTTCACAGCGGGGCTATTCTTGTCGCCCCTTCGGTATTCTCGGTCGAGAGTGGCGCAAGGCGCCCCTACACCAGCCCCGCCGCGATCAGACTCCGCGCGCAGTCGAGCACCGTCTCCCGCATCGGCCGGGGCTTCCAGCCGAGCACGCGCTGGGCCTTGGCGCCGCTGGCCTCTTGGCGGCGGCTGAGGCCCGGGGTGACGGTGGCGAGGTCGCGGTCGAAGATGGCGGCGAGGCGGATCAGGAGGTCGGGCGCGCGGCGGGTGGGGACCTTCGCCGCCTGGGGTCCCAGCTCCGCGCGCAGGATCTCGGCGATGTCGGCCATCCACGCATACTCCCCGGCGGCGATGAAGCGCTCGCCGGCGGCGGCCGGGTCGGTCATGGCGCGCAGGTGCAGGTCGGCCACGTCGCGCACGTCGACGATGTTGAAGCCCAGGCGCGGGATGCCCGGCATGTTGCCGTTGAGCAGCCGCTGGACGATCTGCACCGAGTCCGAGAAGTCGGCGCCCATCACCGGCCCCAGCACCAGCGCCGGGTTCACCACGGCGAGGCTGGTCGAGCCGCCGGCCTCGCCGATCAGGTCCCAGGCGGCGCGCTCGGCGATGGTCTTGGAGCGGGTGTAGGCGCCCATGCGCAGGTCGTCGGCGTTGGTCCAGGTGGTCTCGTCGGTCACCCCGTCGGGCGCGTCGTAGGCCGGAGAGGTGGCGGCGACGGAGGAGGTCATCACCACCCGCTTCACCCCGGCGCGGATCGCGGCGGAGATGGCGCGCTTCGCCCCGTCGCGGGCGGGCACGATCAGCGCCTGGTGGTCCTTCGGCGCGGGCACGCCGAGCGGGGAGGCGACGTGGAGCACGTAGTCGCAGCCTTGCGTCGCCGCGTCCCAGCCGTCGTCGCTCGTCAGGTTGGCGGCGTGGAAGCTCAGGCGATCGCCGGGGTCGGTCACCGTGCCCAGGGCCTTGCGCACGGCGGCCTCGCGGGAGAGGTCGCGGATCGTCGCGCGCACCGTGTAGCCCCGCTCCAGCAGCGCGACGACGCTCCATCCGCCGATGTAGCCGGACCCGCCCGTCACCAGCACCGTCTCGTTCGTCATCGCTCTCGCCCTCTGTGATCTTTACGATGATAAGATGCTTCGCGGCGGGCGGCAAGGCGTTGGGTCCGTAGGAGCGGCGGCGGGGGTATTACGGCTCGCCTGACGACCCGCCCACGCTGAAGTCCCATCAGGGCGTCATGGCCCGGGCGATAATCAGGGTGTCGGTGTACATCCTGAAGCTGGCCAGCTTGCCGTCCTTCACGCCCCAAATGTGGGCGAAGGGCGCGTGCATCGGCTTGCCGGTCGCCTTGTTCACGCCGGCGTAGGCGCCGAAGCTGATGACGCGGTCGCCGTCGACGACGAAGTCGTCGGCCTTGGCGGAGAAGTCGTCCCAGTCGCGGGCGATCGGCATGAGCAGCTTCTCGACCACTTCCGACGGCTCGCGCCAGGTGCCGCTGTAGTAGGGAAAGCCCTCCGCCTCGGTCCATTCGAGCTTCGGGTTCAAGAGGGCGACCACGCCCGGGCCGTCACCATCGGCGATGGCTTGATAGAAGGCGCGGACGATATCGACGGGCGTGGTCATGGCTGTGGCTCCTTGAAGCGGGGTTCAGGCGGCGAGAGTCGACAGCGCGCCGAGGCCCAGGGCTTCCAGCACGCCTTGCTGCACCGGAGCCGTGGCGTCGTTCACCGCGTCGGCGCCGAACGACTGGCCGACGACAGTGCGGGCCAGGCGAACGCCCTTGGGGCTGGCGACCAGGGCGGCGACCGCGGCCGCCACGTCGTGCGGGTTGGGCGCACCGTCGGCGGAGAACATCGCGGTGAAGGTCTCGAACATCTTGCCCGGGATCGCGCCGATCTCGCCGTAGCTGGCGCCGGTCGCCGCGTCGGCGGGGTGCAGGATGCTCGCGTACATATTGGTCGGGTAGGCGCTGGGCTGGACCAGGGTGACGTCGACCCCGAGCTGCGAGACTTCGTAGCGCAGGGTGTCGGTCAGCGCCTCGACCGCGAACTTGGACGCGCCGTAGAGGCCGAAGAACGGAAAGGTGACCCGGCCCAGCACCGAGCCGATGTTGATGATCAGGCCGTCGCCGGCGGCGCGCATCCCGGGAAGCACCGCCCGGACGGTCCGCAGGACGCCGACGACATTGGTGTCGAACAGCAGCTTGGCCTGGTCGGTGGAGAAGGCCTCGGTCACGCCCGCCGCGGCGATCCCGGCGTTGTTCACCAGGACGTCGATGCGGCCCGCCTGCGCGAGGATCGCGTGGACCGCGGCGTCGACCGACTTGTCGTCGGTCACGTCGAGTTCGACCACGGCGACGCCCGCGTCGCGCAGGCCGGCGGCGGCGTCGCGGTTGCGGCCTCCGACATCGCGCATCGAGGCGAAGACGCGGTGGCCCGCCTTGGCGAGGGTTTCGGCGGTGTCGCGGCCGAAACCGCTCGATGCGCCGGTCACGAGGATGATCTTGGACATGGGCTGGCTCCTATTGCGCGATGGGCGGAATGCCCGGCCGCAACAGAGACCTAGAGCCTTTCGTTTTTCGCCAGTATCCGTCAGATAAGAGAACCGAGGTTCCACATTTCGGAAGTCAAACATGGACCGGTTCGACGCGATCCGAACGCTCCTGGCCGCGATCGATGGTGGAAGCCTCTCGGCCGCATCGCGAAAGTTGCGGATGCCGCTGCCGACCGTGAGCCGGAAGGTCTCCGATCTCGAACAGCATCTTGGGACCCAACTGGTGGTCCGCACGAGCCGCAAGCTATTGCTGACCGACGCCGGCCGCGCCTTCGTCGACAGCAGCCGCGTGGTGCTGGACATGCTGGAGGATGCCGAGCGCGCGGCCTCGGGCGAGTATCGCGCGCCACGCGGCGATCTACTCGTCACCGCCCCGATCCTCTTCGGCAAGCTCCATGTGACGCCGATCGCCATCGAGTTCCTCGCGGCCTACCCGGACGTGAACCTCAAGCTGGTGCTGGCCGACCACGTGATCGATCTCTTCGACAACCACGTGGACGCCGCGATCCGCATCGGTAGACTACCCAGCAGCACCCTGGTCGCCAGCCATGTCGGCGAGGTCCACTGGGTGACCTGCGCCAGTCCCGACTATATCGCGCGGCGCGGCGCGCCCGAGACGCCGGAGGCGCTCGCCGGGCACGACTGCATCGCCTTCGAGGGTCTGGAGCCGTCGAGGCAGTGGCTGCTCGGCAGGGACGGCGAAACCCGGACCATCACCATCAATCCACGCTTCGCGGTCAACACCGCCGAGTCGCTCGTCGAGGCCGCCGCCGCGGGGCTCGGCGTCTGCCGTCTCACCTCCTATCAGGCCGCCGGCGCGATCGGAGCCGGGCAGCTCGTCAGGGTACTGACGGAGTTCATTCCCGCCGCATTGCCGATCCATCTGGTCCACGGCGGCCAGGCGCTGGCGCCGCTCAAGCTGCGCGCCTTCCTCGACTTCGCGAAGCCCAGGCTCAAGGCTCGGATGGCGCCCTTGGCGGAACTTGGACGCCTCGAACCCGACGGCGGACATCCTATCGAAAATCGGTAGGGTGCTTACCGCGCAACGCGGATACCGCATCAAGAACGAGAGGCTTACCTCAGCGTGGACCGGGTCGCCCGGCCGATCTCACGCTGAAGGAACCCTCCATGACCCGCGATGCACACCGCTCTTCGACGTCCGCCGCGACAGGCGCGGAGCCGCCCGCGCCCATGACCACACCGATCGCCCCATCCCAGGTCCGTTTCGGGTCGATCAAGGTCGACGGCCTCGACATCGCCTATCGCGAAGCCGGTGACGCCAGCCTGCCGAAGCTCGTGCTGCTGCACGGCTGGCCGTCTTCGTCGCACCAGTACCGCGACCTGATTCCCGCGCTGTCCCGGAATTTCCACGTGATCGCGCCCGACTATCAGGGCTTCGGCAACAGCGACACGCCCGATCCCGCCGAATACCACTACACCTTCGACGCCATCTCGAAGACGATCGAGGCGTTCCTCGCCGCCAAGGGCTTCGATCACTACGGACTCTACGTCCAGGACTACGGCGGCCCGGTCGGCTTCCGCATCGTCGGCCGCAACCCCGAAGCGCTCGACTGGCTGATCGTCCAGAACGCCAACAGCTATGAAGAAGGATTCTCGTCCGCGTGGGACGGCTTCCGCAACGCGCTTTGGGTCGATCGCAACGCCGAGACCGAAGCGCCCCTGGCCGCTTTTAACACACCCGAAGGCATCAAGGGCGTCTACCTCACCGGCGCCGGTCATCCGGAGCTGATCGCGCCGGAAAGCTGGCTGAGCGACGCGGCGTTCGTCGCGCGTCCCAACAACCTGCGGATCCAGCTCGATCTGTTCTATGACTACAGAACCAACCCGCCGCTCTATCCGCAATGGCAGGAGTTCCTCCGCGCGCGGCAACCGAAGACGCTGATCTTCTGGGGGGAGCACGATCCCTTCTTCACCCCGGCCGGCGGCGAGGCCTACCTGCGCGACCTACCCAAAGCCGAGATGCACCGACTGAACGCCGGTCATTTCGCCACCGAGGACAACCTGCCCTACATCGCCGACCACATCATCGACTTCTACGACCGCGAGGTGCGGGCTCGGTAAGAGCGCGGGCGCGACGGCTGGGCTAGGGCCGGTGCTTGGGTCCGTCCAGCCGGAGCAAGTGGCTCACCCGCCGCCGCTTTTCCGGGAGGGCGGCGACTTTGAGGGCGGCTCCAGCGGATGAAGGAACGAGCGCTGCGGGGCGGCGGACTTGGTCTTGTCGTGCCCCTTGGCGGCTGAGGCGCTCGCCCGTGCTAGGCTGATCGGGCTATGACCCCGCCCTTCAGACCCGCCCTTCTGAGCCTCGTCGTACTCCCGCTGCTCTCCTCGGCCCCGGCCCGAGCCCTGCCGGCGGCGATCGGCCCGCTGCTGCCCGCGCACTATCATGTGCTGTCGGAGGCGGACCTCCGCCCCACGCCCACGCTCCGCTTCCACATCGTCGCCCTCGCCCGGGACGACGAGCCGAAGCGTGGGGAGGCCGAGACCGCGCCTTCGCGACCGTTGCTGATCTTCGAGGACAGCGGCGGACGCGCGCGCCTGGTCGGCCGCAACGACCGCGTGGTGATGCGCGCCGACGAGGGCGGGCAGTGCGATCCGTTCACCGACGCCGACCACCCCATCGCCGTGAAGGGCCGCTACTTCACCGTGGAGAACGGGGTCGCCTGCGGCGCCCACTGGACCGACTACATCACCTTCCGCTTCGATGACGCCACCGGCGGGTTCGTCTTCGACAACGAGCGCTCCGAGAACTGGATCTTCAACCCAAGCCAGGATCCCAACGCCGAGGCCTTGGTCAGGGACGGGCCGCAGGACGTCAGGCGGTCCCCGCGCGGGCGAACCCTGACCTTCTCGGCTTGGCGACCGTCGCGCTGATCGCGCGTCACGCCCGCCGTCGGGCGGCGACGTAGAGGCCCGCGGAGATCAGCAGCGGAAGCAGCGCGAAGGGCGCCAGGAACACCGGTCCCGCCCAGAGCTCGAAGAACGAGTCGAGCCTGGCGTGTTCCGGGTGGGCCGGGTCGTAGAGCACGCGTAGCCTCTGCCCGTCGCTGTACGGCTGGTCGGTCGATCCGGATTTTGCGACGACGTCGACCACCCGCCCGTCCGGGGTCACGAAGCGAACCTGCGGGTGGAGAAAGGTCCCGCCATGCAAGCCGCCGATGCGGGCCTCGCTGCCCCGGTAGACGCCCTCGGCCGATGTCGCGCTGCTCACGAAGGCGAGCGTGGGGACGAGCACGGCGAGCCAAACGACGAACAGGATCAGGCCCACGCCGAAGACGACCGCCAACGGCACGGTCGTGGACAGGGGAAGCGCTCGCCTGGGCAAGGACCCGTCGCCGCCGCTCATGATCGATCCATCCGTCGCCAAACTCCGTGCCGCACTGGCCTAACCCCTTCAGCGGGTTTGGGATCGCCTAAGGCGGCCCTACTGCGTCGGCAGCAGCACCAGCGGCGCGAACGGGGCGGGGAGGGTCCACACCCAGCCGGCGGTCCCCTCGAGCTTGTAGCCGCGGCCCAGGGCGGTCTCCTCGTCGGGCACGCCGGCCACGTACAGGTGCTGATTGCCCTTGAGCAGGCGGAACAGGGGCGTCGTGCCGGTGACCTGGGTGGGCGAGACCCAGCAGCACACGCCTTCCGAGACGTACTTATATTTGGCTGATGGCGTTGGCGCCTTCCGCCGGATCGGCGGTGAAGAAGTGGTCCTGGGTCTTGGGGTTGTCGAAGCGCAATAGGGCCACCGTGCCCTTGGCGGCCGCGGGGAAGACGGCGAAGGTCGGGTTCTCGCCGGTCCAGCCCAGCTTGTAGACGTTGCGCAGTTCGTAAGCTTCGTCGGCGTTGTCGGTGATCAGGGCGTGGTCGCCGCTCTTCGATTGGAGTTCGAACAGCGCCACCGCCGCGACCTTGCCGCTCGGCGCCTTGGGCGGAGCAGGCGGAGCGCTCGTGGCGGGCAGGCTCGGCGCCGGAGACGCCGGGCTCCAGACGAAGCCGGCGATCCCCTCGGCGGTGTCGCCCTTGGTGTCGGCGCTGCCGGGCGCGGCCAGCGTGTACCGGTGCAGGTTGTCGCCGACGTAGTAGCGGAACAGCGGCACGGTCCCGGGCAGTTGCGAGACCGATACGAAACAGCAAACGCCTTCAGGCACATAGCCCAGCCACTTCACCGCCTCGGCGCCCTCGAAGGCGTCGGTGGTGAAGAAATGGTCGTTGGTCTTGACGCTGTAGAAGCGGAACAGCGGCAGCAGCCCCTTGGCCTGCTTGGGGAAGACGAGCGCCTGGTCCGTGGTCGCATGCCAGATGGGCGATGAGCTCGCCGTCAGCTTGGCGACTTCGGTCGGATCGTCGGTGATGAGATAACCGTTCGGCGACAGGCAGCCGAAATCGAAACCCGACCCGCACTTGGAGTGCGAAAACAGGATGGTGAGCGGAACCGCCGAGACGTTCGGCGCGGCCCCCGCCGGCGCCGGGCAACCTCCGGCGATCAAGGCCAACGCCGCCAGGCCGGCGCGCCACGACTCTCTCCAGCGTCTCACCAACCCACCCCCGATTGCCCCAAGCCCGCCCATACCATGCGTGGCCCTGGGCCGCGACGCCTCTACCGAAGCCCGTCGATCTGGATCATCCTTTGGTCGGAGCCGCCCGGGAGGTCGCCGTGAGAGAGCTGGTGTTGAAGATGTCCATGTCGCTCGACGGCTTCGTCAGCGACCTGGAGGGCCGAAACGCCTGGATGTTCGGCGGCGATCCGGAGGCGGCCGCCTGGGTGGTGGAGACCATCTCCGACGCCAGCCTGCACATCATGGGCAGCCGAACCTTCCACGACATGGCCGCCTGGTGGCCGACCTCCACCGACGTGTTCGCCCCGCCGATGAACCAGATCCCCAAGGCCGTCTTCTCGCGGCGGGGCTCCGCGTTCCTGGACGAGGTGAAGACGAGCCCCACGTTCGACGAAGCCCACGTCCACGCCGGCGACACGCGGTCGGCGCGGCCGCAGCCCGGCGCCGAGAGTTGGACGGCGCCCTATGTCGCCAGCGGCGATCTGGCCGAAGAGATCGCCAGACTGAAGGCGCAGGATGGCCGGCCGATCGTCGCCCACGGCGGCGCCGGCTTCGCCCGCAGCCTCGTCGCCACGGGACTGATCGACCGCTACGCGCTGGTGGTCTGCCCGATGGCGCTCGGCCGGGGCATGCCGCTGTTCGCCGACCTCCCCGCGCGCCTGCCGCTGGCTCTGGTGAGTTCGACAGCCTTTCCAGGCGGCGCGGTGGCGCAGGTCTATCGGCCGGAGTGAAGACCGGGCCGGCGGCCGAAGCTCAGCGCGCCTTCAGCTCGCGGACGCAGGCGCGCAGGAGCTGGGCTCGGGCCGGCGCCACGCCACCGCCGTTCAGCTCCTTGAGCGCGCCTTCCAGCGGCAAGCCCTGATGGCGCGCGCCCAGGCTCCAGATCTCCGAGCGGATCTCGGCGGCGCTCGGTTTCTGGCCGCCGGGCCAGGAGAAGAGGCTCATCCGCCGCCGCCCTTGCCGGAGGGGGAGGGCGACTTCGCCGGCGCGCTGGTGGGGTGCAGGAACGAGCGCTGCGGGGCGGCGGGCTTGGCCTTGTCCTGCTTCGGCTTGCGGACCTCCCGGGTGGATTTCTTCTGACCCTTGGCCATCGTTCGCCGCCTTGTTGATCGCCGTCCAGCTGAACGGCGCTTCCAGCAAATGGTGCGGATCGGCCGCGATGACCAGCGGAATGTCTGCGACGGCGTCAAACTTCAGCCGCTTTGAACCGGAAATTCGCCCCCGCTGGGGCGGCGCGGAGGAGGATCTATCCATGCGCAAACCGGCTTCGGCCTTGGCGCGGGCGGCGTTGATGACGGGCGCCTTGGCGCTCGGCGCGTCGGCCTTGAGCGGCTGCGCGACCAAGGGCTTCGTTCGCGAGCAGGTCGCCGTCACCCAGACCCAGGTGGACCAGCAGGGCGCCACCCTGAAGACCCACGAGCAGCAGCTCGGCGAACTCGACAAGACCAGCCGCGAGGCGCTGGAGCGGGCCGAGGCGGCCGGCAAGCTGGCCGAGGGCAAGTTCCTCTACCAGATGGTCCTGTCCGACGACTCGATCAAATTCCCGGTCGACGGCTCGAAGCTGTCGCCTGAGGCGCAGACCCGGCTGATGGACTTCGTCCAGAAGCTCAAGAGCCGACAACCGCAACGTCTATCTCGAGATCCAGGGCCACACCGACGCCACCGGGCCCGAGCCGCTCAACCAGCGCCTGGGCGAGGAGCGGGCCGAGGCCGTGCGCCTGTTCATGAACCGTCAGGGCGTGGCGCTGAACCGGATGGCGACCATCTCCTACGGAGACACCGCCCCGGTCGCCAGCAACCACACCCGCGACGGCCGCGCCCAGAACCGACGCGTGGTGGTGGTGGTGCTGGCCTAGCGCGCCGAGAGCAGGTCGGACCAGCGCCAGGCGGGCGCGCCGAGGGCGAGGCGGACCCGCCCGGCGCTGGTGTCGACCGACATGAGGACAAGGCCGCGCATGGCCTGGCCGCGGCACGCCGCCGGAGCGAAGCCGACCGCCCATAGGATCGCCTCGCGCACGGCGGCCATGCCCTTGCCGTCCTCGCGCGGGTCGCGCACCCAGTCACCATCCCATACGCGCCAGGCTCTCGCCGGGCGCGCCGCCGACGCCCAGCGCCTGCCGGACGAGCGCGTCCTGGCGCAACGCCGTCTGGACCCGGGCCGCCATGTCGCACACGCCACCGTTCCCGCCGCCGCCACGCGCCCCGTCTCCGGCGCCCTCTCCCGCGCTCGCGGCCCCGGCGAGGTCGCCCGCCGTGAGTTCGGCCGGGACCGCCTGCGGGCTCTCCTCCGCGCGAGGCATCGGTGAGGGGACCTCGGCCCGCGCGGGCCGCGCCGATGCGCGAGCGGGAGCTGGGGCGGCGGGGAGCGGGGCCGCCTTCGCCGGCGCGGGCGCCGGCTCGGAGACCACCGGCGTGAGGCGCACGAGGCTCACCTCGATCGGCGGGGAGGGCGTCGCCGCCGGCGTTGCGATCGACAGCAGCAAGCCCAGGGCGGCGAGATGCGCGACGAGGCTGACGGCGAGCGCGCTTCCCCGCCAGGAGGATCGTCGGCGATGGTCCATGCGAGAGCGTGGCGTCCGCAGAGTTGCCGGGGACAACCCATCATGCGGTGAATTGGAGCCGGAGAATGTCGCCAGCGCGCCGAAGGTCAGCGGCTGAGGGTGGGACGACCGCCTGACGGTGTTAGCCCAGCAGCTCGACCGCTATCGCATCCGCATCTCGGCCGTTGAGGCGCGTAAGCCGTCGATCGAAGGTCACGAACGCCGACGCGCGTCCGCTGCGGGCCAGGTGCAGGGCGTCGGCGAAATCGAATCCGTCCGCGTGCAGGTCAATCGCGGTGAGGACGGCGTCGCGATCCTCAAGCGTGAGGTGCTCGATTCCCGCGAGCGCGCTCATCACCCGCGTCACCTCGCCGCGCGGAAGGTCGTAAAAGCCGCGCATCACCCACTCGAACTCCAGGAGCACGGTCACGCAGACGAAGGCGCGCTGCGAAAGCGCGCCGATGGCCGCCGGCCGCTGCCGGGCTGCCTCCGCGTCGTCAGGATCGTCGATGAAGAAACGGGCGAGGACGTTGGTGTCGAGGCTTTTCAAGCCTTCGGCCGCCGGATGAGGGCCGCGGGATCGAAGTCATCTAGGCTCCGAGCTTTGCCGCGCGACGACGCCGTCACCATGCCGGCAAGCCCGGAGATGTCGTGCGCGGCGACCCCACGGACGACCGTGAGCTTGAGGCTGTCGCCTTCCACCGTCGCCTCCAGCTTCGCCCCGGCGTTGAGCCCCAGCCGTCGTCGCATGGGAGCTGGAAGTACGACCTGACCCTTGGATGAAACTGTCAGCGTGGCCATGCTCACAGATTAGACTGGCTTACATGGTAAGGCAAGAAGATCGGCCGCTTGGCCTCACCTTGCGATCGGAATCATCACCTCGTTCCGCCGCATGAACCACAGCGTCCACGGCGGATCGTACTGGGCCAGGGAGGCGGGCCCGACGGGTTGCAGCTTGCGGCGCTGCACCCAGGCCTTGAGCTCCGCCGTCCGCGCCGCCACCGCGCCAGGTTCCGCCAGGCCGGAGAAACGGATCACGGCCAGGCGGGCGGCCGGCGCTTCCCGCAGATGGACCCGCGCGTCCTTCGGCCGGGGCAGGGTTTCGAGAGTGTAGGTGTGGGGCATGTTGAACCGCACCACCCATTCCCGGCCGGCCTCGGTTTGGGTGACCGGCGCCGTCATCGCAATCTTGACGCCGGCGGGCGCTTCGATCACCGGCGCGGTCATGGCGATGCTCCGGCCGCCCTGGTTGCCACCGAAGATGTACCCCGCCAGCAGGCGAAAGCCGCGGCTGGCCGCCGACTTCTGGTCGCCGCTCACGGTCACCTCGGCGACCACCAACTGAGGATAGTCCCGGATCTCGAAGGCGCCCTCGCGAGCGACGGTGTGGAAGGCGGGCTCCTCAACGGCCAAGGCGGGTCCTCCCAAGAGCAGAACGAAAGCGACGACGGCGCCGAACCACGCGATGCGCTTGGCGGGAGCCACGGGAAGGCCGGTCATGAGCGTCCCCGCGGCGGCTCCGGCGCGGCCGAAGGCGTGCGCCCGTGGAGGCGTTCCACGATCTGCCGCAACCGCTCCGCCTCGGCCCGCAGCGCGACGTTGTCTTCCGACAACTGGGCGATCCGCAGCTTCAAATAGGCATTCTCGCGGACGATGGCCGGCTCCGGAGGCTCGCTCATGCGACCAGCCCGCCGCCGTCGACGAACAGGGTCTGCCCGGTGACATAGCCGTTGAGCATGGCGCCGATGTAGATCATCGCCGCTTCCTCCGGCGTTCCGGAGCGGGGAAGCGGCAGGCGTCGGGTGAAGCTGTCCCGCATGGCCTCGTCCATCCGCAGCACGGGTTCGGTGAGGATCAGGCCGGGCACGACGACGTTCACCCGCACCGGCGCCATGTCGACCGCCAGCCCCTTGGCGAGGTACTCGGTCGCGCCGCCGCCGGCCGCGGAGAGCGCGAGGCCCTTGCGCGGGCGGTGCGCGAGCATGCCGCTGGTGAGCGTGATCGATCCGTCCGGTGCGATCACCCGCGCCGCGTGCTTGATCACTCGCAGCACGCCGAAAAAGCGGACCTCGAAGCGCTGGCGGGCGGCGTCGACGTCGATCTCGCGCGCCGGGGTCAGACCCGAACCGCCCCAATCCCCGGCGGTGATCGCCAGGTGATCGAAGGCGCCCAGCTGCTCAAAGAAGTGGGCGACCACGGCCTCGTCCCGCACGTCCACCACCTCTCCGCGCGCGCCCGGCAGGCGGGTCACGGCCGCATCGACCTTCTCCCGGCTGCTGGAGCCGATCACCACCTCGGCCTCCAGCTCCCGAGCGATCTTGGCGATGGCGAAGCCGATCCCGGAGGAGCCTCCCACCGCCACCACCCGCTTACCGGCCAAGGTCATCACGCGATCGCTCATTCAGTCCTCCGATTTTCGCCCACCGCCCGCTACCAGCGCGTCCAGGTGAGGAGCCGGATCATCCGCCAGCATTGCGGCGATGGCGCGCCTCAGGTCCTCGGCCCTGTACGGCTTGCGCAGCACCGTCTCGCCCGGCTGAAGCGCGCGATCGAGTTCCGCCTGGTCCGCATAGCCGGTGACGAACAGCACCTTCACGGTCGGACGCTTCGCCCTCAGGCGCGGCGCCAGCTCGGCGCCCGTCATCCCAGGCATGGCGTAGTCCAGCAGGACCAGATCGAAATCGGCCGTCTCCGCGAGCGCGGCGGCTCCGTCCGGGGCGGCCGTCACGTGCAGGCCAAGACCTCGCAACGTGTCCACCGCCGCATCGCGGACCGCCTGGTCATCGTCGACCACGAGGACACGAGCCATCGGAAGTGAGGGACTCCCCCGGTCCGGAGCGGGCGGCCGGGCGGCCGGGGCGGCGGTCGCGCGAGGCAGGAACAGGCTGACGGTGGTCCCGGCGCCGGGCCGGCTCTCGATCCGCGCCGCCCCGCCCGTCTGCTTGGCCAGGGCGTAGATCTGCGACAGCCCCAGGCCCGTTCCCTGACCGGGCGGCTTGGTGGTGAAGAACGGGTCGAAGGCTCGGGCCGCCACTTCGGGCGTCATTCCGATCCCGTGATCGCTCACGCTCAGGCGGACATAGCATCCTGGTTCGAGATCGCCCTCGTGCGCCTCGACGTCGTAGGCGGCGGTGGTGATCACCACCTGCTCCCCGGAAGTGGTGGCGTCCTTGGCGTTGATGACCAGATTCAGCAAGGCGAGTTCGGCCTGGGTGCGGTCCGTGGCGACGGGGAAATCGGCGACGTGCAGGTCGAAGCGCAGGTCCAGCGCCGGACCGGCCGCCCGCGCGAGCACCTCGCGCATGCCCAGCACCATGTCGTCGACCTCGAAAACTTCGGCGGCCAACTGCTTGGTCCGCGAGAAAGCGAGCAGACGGCTGGTGAGCTGCACCCCGCGGTGCGCCGCCTCGAGGCCGCCTCTCGCCAGGCTCTTCACCTTTTCCGGATCGTCCGCCCGACGCTCCACCAGTTCCAGCGAGGCCTGCAGCGCCTGGAGCAGGTTGTTGAAGTCGTGGGCGATGCCGCCGGTGAGCTGGCCGAGCGCGTCCATCTTCTGGGCCTGGAGCAGGGCGTCCTCCGCGCGGCGACGTTCCTGCTGCTCGCGGCGCAACTCGGCGATGGCGGCGTCGCGTTCGGCGATCCGCGTCGTCAGCTCGGCATTGGCGGCCCGCAGGCTCTCGGGGGAGGGAAGGCTGACGATGAACGGAACCAGCCGCCAGATGAGCACGGCGGTGACCACCGAGGCCAACGCCGTGACGACCTTCACCAGCGCCTCGGCCCCGTACCAGGGATGCCAGAGGGTCGCGATCATCATGAAGTGGGTGGCGCCGCAGGAGGCGATGAAGATCGCGAAGGCCCACACCACGAAATTGAACGGGATGTCGCGACGGCGTTGAACGATGAAGCCCAGGGTGATGGGGATGGTGATGTAGGAGAGCCCGATCAGCGCGTCGGAGATGACGTGCGTCCACAGGAGCTCGGGCCGCCACAGCAGGCAGAAGCCATGCGGCGAAAGCGATTGGTCGTCGAGCAAACGCGAGAGATAGTTGGCCATGATCTTGCGGTTCGTGAATCTCGAAGAGCTGAGCGTACCCGATGGCCAAGACCTGCGCTAAGGCCCACATCGACGCGGAAGGCGCCGACCCCGTGGCCGCGGACCGCCGCAAGGAGAGCCTGTGATCACGCTGGAAATCTGTATCGATGTGCCCGACCTCGAGGCCGGAGTCCGCTTTTATGAGGCGGCGTTCGGCTTCGCCAAGGTGTCAGAGCCGTGGCCCGGCGTCGCCATGCTCGAGGCCGATGGGGCCAAGCTTACGCTGTTGCGGAAGGGGGAGGGCAGCCGGCCGTCAGGCGACGCGGCGGACGTCCGTCGCTATGCCCGTCACTGGACCCCGGTCCATCTCGACTTTCACGTCGACGACCTGCGCGCGGCGCTCGACCGGGCGGTGAAGGCCGGCGCGGTCAGCGAGCAGGTGTTCGAGAACCCCGAGCACGGCTCGCTGGCGATCTGCGCCGATCCCTTCGGCCACGGCTTCTGTCTGCTGGAGCGCAAGAAGGACTGATCAGAACCAGAGATCGCGGACGCAGCGCCCGTCGTCCGGCAGATCGTCGAAGCTCTCCAGTCCGTCGAAGTGTTGGATCGGCAGGTGGGCGACCGCGTCCGGCGGCGCGAGACGGACATTCACCGCCATTCGCCGCCGCCCATCCGGATGCGGCCGAAGCCCACGCCAGCAGAGCACCGCGGCGCACCGCGGACAGAAGTGGATCTCGAGCGAAGGATCGGCTTTCTCGGCCCGGGAGTAGGTGGCGCTGGGGCCAAAGATGTGGATGCGTTCGTTCTCGTAGTCGTAGGCCCACAGCGCGCCATAGCGCCGGCACAGGGAGCAATTGCAGGCGGTTACCGGGCCGGGATCGCCTTCGAGCGTCCAGCGAACCGCGCCGCAGTGACAGGAACCTTCCAGCATCGCCCGACCACCTTCACAGGGCGTCAGCCGCGCAGCGCCCGCTCCAGCTCACGCTTATCCATGCGCGAGCGTCCCGGAATATCGCGCTTCTTGGCCTCGGTGTAGAGTTCGGCCTTGCTCCGACCGCCCTCGGCCCGATCCTCGCCCGTCGCGGCTTGGCGTTCGCGGGACTTGGTGCGCGTGAGGCGCTTATGGTTCTCCTTCGGACTCTGTTGGTTCGAGGCGCCGGCTTCCGAGAGCCCGATCGCGACCGCCTGTCTGGGGTTGGTCACCTTGCGTCCGCCGGCGCCCTTGAGCTCGCCGTGCTTGAACTCGTGCATGACGCGCTCCACCGTTTCCTTCTGCGCCTTGGTCTCCTTGGCCATGACATCCGTCCTCCTGGCGATCGCCTCCCCTCGAGGGCGCAACGCACAACGCCACGCCGGGGCTCCAGCCCCGCGAATGGGCTTGACCACCAAGCCGAATTATTGCAAATAGCAATGCCGCGTAGACCTATCGTTGTCGAGCTGAGACGCCTGCGAAGGGCGACGACATTTCGCTCCGGATCCCGCCAACGAACTGCCAACCGCCTGCCCGAAGCGATCGTCGGCGATGAAGAATTCTCCATATTCGACTGAAACTTGGCTCCGACACCCGATTTTCGGAGGGGCAGGATTAACTCTTCGCCGGCGTGAACGCGCCAGCGTGGTCGTCCCGCAGGCGCGCCTTCTGGACCTTGCCCATCACGTTGCGCGGCAGGCTCTCCACGACCACCAGCCGCTTGGGGACCTTGTAGTTGGCCAGCTTGTCGCGAAGCGTCTTCAGGATCGTCTCCGGGTCGAGAGCCGCGCCTGGCTCGGCGACCACCACGGCGACCCCGGCCTCACCGAAGTCCGGATGCGGAACCCCGACCACGGCCGACTCATCGACCCCCGGCAGCTCGTCGATCAGCGCCTCGATCTCCTTGGGGTACACGTTGTAGCCGCCGGAGATGATCAGGTCCTTGGCCCGGCCGACGAGGTGGAGATACCCGTCGGCGTCGGTCCGGGCGATGTCGCCGGTTCGGAACCAGCCGCCGGGCGCGAACTCCGTCGACGCGAGGTCGGGACGCCGCCAGTAGCCGGAGAAGACGTTCGGCCCCCGCACCTCGAGCCCGCCCGCCTCGCCCGCTAAGACCGGCTCGCCGCCATCTGAGACGATCCGCAGCTCCACGTCCCGAAGGGGAAAGCCGACCGTGCCCGCCCGACGCTCGCCGCGGTAAGGGTTGGAGGTGTTGATGCCGGTCTCGGTCATCCCATAGCGCTCGACGATGGTCTGGCCGGTCCGCGCCGTGAAGGCGTCGAAGGTTTCCGTGAGCAGCGGGGCCGAGCCGCTGGTGAACAGCCGCATGTGCGCCGCCGCCTGAGGGGTGAAGTCGGTCCGCTCGAGCAGCCGCGTGTAGTAGGTCGGCACGCCCATGAAGCTGGTCGCGCGGGGCAGATGCGCCAGCACCTCGCCGGCGTCGAACCTCGGCAGCCAGATCATCTTCGCCCCGGTGAGCAGAGCGCAGTGGCAGGCGATGAACAGGCCGTGGACGTGGAAGATCGGCAAGGCGTGGAGCAGGACGTCGTCGGCGGTGAACGCCCAGGCCTCGGCGAGCGCGAGCCCGTTCGCGGCCAGGTTCCCGTGGCTCAGCATGGCCCCTTTCGGCCGGCCGGTGGTGCCCGAGGTGTAGAGGATGGCGGCGAGGTCGTCGTCGCCGCACGGTTCAGGCGGGGGAGGGGCGGTGATCCGCGCCGCCGCTTCGATGAAGGATCCGCCGCCCCGCGCATCCAGGCTCAGCACCGGAACGCCTCGTGGACCCACCGCCGCCGCGAGGTCCGCCAGCTTGGCCGGATCGCCGATGCACAGCGAGGGCTCCGCGTCGGAGAGGATGTGCGCCATCTCCTCGGCGCGGTAGGCGGTGTTCATCGGCAGGAAGACGAAGCCGCCCCGCAGGCAGCCGAGATAGATCGCCAGGGTCTCCACCGATTTCTCGGTCTGCACCGCGACACGATCGCCCTTCGACAGCCCCGCCGAACGCAGGGCGCCCGCCGCCCTGGCCGCCGCTCGATCGAGATCCTCGAACGTCCAAACCGCTCCGCCGGGTGGCTCGATGGCGACACGCGAGCGATCGGCCGGGAAGCGGGCTTGCATCAGGTCGTGGAGCGACATCCGCCGGATGTGCCGTGGAAGCCCGACCCGGGCAAGCCGGCTTGAAAACGCTTCGGAGCCGTTGAATGTAGGCGGGAGGTCTTCGTGACCCCCGGGGGCGCCAATGACGGATACGCACCAAAACGCCTCGACGTTCGAGTACGTGATCCTTGAGCTCTACCTGTTCTGCTTTTCGAGCCTGGTTCTGTTCCTCCTCCGCTATCGCTTCCCCACGTCGACCTATCTCCACGCCTACATTCCCTACGGCGTGGCCTGCGTGCTGGGCGCCGTCTACTTCCACTTCAGCCGTCGACGACGCGATCTCTTGGCCGACGCCACGATCATCATCCTCGGCTACTTCGTGGCCGTTCCCGCCATGACGGCGGTGGAGCTCGGCGGCTTTGGTCAGGGCGACTTCGTCGCCACCGCGCGAGACCTGGTGATGCTCGGCGCCTACGTCGTTCCGGTTACGGTGGCGATCGCCATGATCGCCGGATTTCTGGCCGGCCGGCTCGGGGCCGCCCTGCAGCCGGACGACTAGCGGGAGATCAGCGAGCGCATCGCCTGGTCGAGCCCCTGCAGCGTCAGCGGATACATGCGGTCGTGCGTGAGCTGCTGCATGACCCCGATCGAGGGCGTGTGCTGCCAGTGGCGCTGCGGAGTGGGGTTCAGCCAGGCGACATGATCCCAGTGGGTCACCGCCCGGTCCATCCACACCGCGCCCGGCTCCTCGTTCCAGTGCTCCACCGAGCCGCCCGGATAGGTGATCTCGTAGGGGCTCATGGTGGCGTCGCCGACGAAGATGATCTTGTAGTCGCGGCCGTACTTGTTGAGCACCTCCCAGGTGTCGAGCTTCTCGGCGTGGCGGCGGCGGTTGTCCTTCCAAACGGTCTCGTAGAGGCAGTTGTGGAAGTAGTAGAATTCCATGGTCTTGAACTCGGTGCGCGCGGCGCTGAACAGCTCCTCGCAGACCCGGATGTGGCTATCCATCGAGCCGCCGATGTCGAAGAACAGCAGCACCTTCACCGTGTTGCGCCGCTCGGGCTGCATGACCACGTCGAGATAGCCCTGGTGGGCTGTCGCCTTGATCGTCCCCTTCATGTCCAGCTCGTCGGGCGCGCCGGTGCGGGCGAACCGGCGCAGGCGGCGCAAGGCGATCTTGATGTTACGCGTGCCGAGCTCGACCTGATCGTCGAGGTTCTTGTACTCGCGCTTGTCCCACACCTTGATCGCCCGGCCGTGGCGGCCCTTGTCCTGGCCGATGCGGATGCCCTCGGGATGGTAGCCGTCCGCGCCCATGGGGAAGTTGCGGCCGTTCCCCCGCGACTTTTCGTCGCCGTCGCCCTCGTCGCCTTCGCCGCCGTTCTCGCGCGCCTGGCGCATCTGCTCGGCGAGCATCTCCATCAGCTTGTCGAAGCCGCCCATCTCCTCGATCTGCTTCTTCTCCTCTTCGGTGAGGAAGCTGTCGGAGAGGCGCTTGAGCCATTCGGCGGGAATGTCGACCGCCCGCTCGGCGCCGACCATCTCCAGCCCCTTGAACACATGGCCGAAGACGACGTCGAAGCGGTCGAGGTAGCGCTCGTCCTTCACCAAGGCGGCGCGGGAGAGATAGTAGAACTCCTCGACCCGGCGGCCGATAACCGCCTTGTCCATCCCCTCCATCAGCATAAGGTATTCCTTCAACGTCACCGGCACCTTGGCCGCGCGAAGCTCGGTGAAGAAGGTCATGAACATGGCGGGGGCCCTGGCAACCGGACGCGGAGAACCGTTTGAGGATGGGGGCGAGCGGGCCGCCTGTCCAGACTCAGGCGCGCGGGGACGGCGGGCTTGAACGAGGGCGAGCCGCGCCTGCGGAGCGTCATCGGCTTTCCGAGCGCGGTTTTGCTGGTGGTGGGCGGCGTCATCGGCGTCGGCATCTTCGTCAATCCGGCGGTGGTGGCGCACGATCTAGGCTCGCCGACGCTGATCCTGCTGGCCTGGGCTCTCGGCGGACTGATCGCCCTGGCCGGCGCGCTCAGCTACGCCGAGCTCGGCCGCCGGATGCCGAACACGGGTGGAGAGTACGTCTACCTTCGGACGACCTTCGGTCCGCTCGCCGGTTTCCTGTTCGGGTGGACGACCCTGCTGGTGGTGCACAGCGGGGGAATGGCGGCGGTGTGCATCGTCTTCGCCCGAAACCTGAACCTGCTTGTCGGCGGAGGCCTCGATGAGCGGGCGGTCGTGATCGCGACCTTGGCGCTTCTGGGAGCGGTCAATTGCGCCGGGGTGAAGGCGGGCAACGGGCTTCAGGGCGGGTTGGGTCTGCTCAAGTGTCTGGGCATCGCAGCCCTGATCGCCGTTGGACTTCTGGTGGTCTCGCCCGCCCATCCGCCGCGACCGGAGAAGCCCTTGATCGGGATCCAGGGGTTCGGCGCGGCCATGATCCCGGTGGTGTTCAGCTACGGCGGCTGGCAGACGGCTAACTACGTCGCCGGAGAGATGAAGAACGCGCCGCGCGTCCTCTCCCGCGCCCTCGTCGTCGGCGTGCTGATCGTGATCGTCCTCTATCTCCTGGTGAACGTCGCCTGCCTACGGGCGCTCGGCGCGTCGGCCCTGGGCGCCACGCTCACGCCGGTCGCCGATGTCCTAACGCGTGGATTGGGCGACGTCGGCGGCAAGGCCGCGGCCGCCGGCGTGGCGTTGTCGGCCCTGGCGTTCGTGAGTCAGGGCATGCTGACCGGGCCGCGCGTCACCTACGCCATGGCTCGCGACGGCCTGTTTTTTCGCGCCTTGGGCGAGGTGGGCGAGCGGGCGCGCACGCCCGCGCTGGCCGTCGCCTTCCAGGCGATCTGGGCGGGGGTGCTGGCCTTCAGCGGGCGCTACGACCAGATCCTGTCTTATGTGGTCTCGATGAACTTCCTGTTCTTCGGCCTCACCGCCGCGACCTTGTTCTTCCTGCCGCGGCGACCCGGCGATCGGCTGGCCAGGATCTGCGCGGGCGTGTTCATCGTCGCGGCGGCTCTGGTGGTGGGTAGCGCCTTCTGGGCTTTCCCCGTGAACAGCCTGATCGGCTACCTGATCCTCGTCCTCGGGATCGGCCCCTACCTGTTCTGGCGGCGGCGGAGCGGCGTGCGGGCGGCGGTGGCGTGAGCTCGGACGCGCGGACCCGCTGGTCTGACTACATGCGCTTCGCCAAGCGTGAGACCCCGGCCGCGTTCAACCTGGCGTCCAGCGGCATCGCCAACCGCGAGCTGGCGGATCTCGGCTGCGACCCATCGGCGCTGAACCTTCACGGCGAAAATGCCTACGGCCATGCGCCCCTGGTGGAGCGGATTGCAGACCGGTTCGGGGTTCCGGCCGAGTGCGTGGTGACCACGGAGGGGGCTTCCTTCGCCAATCACCTGGCCATGGCCGCCTTGCTCGATCCGGGCGACGAGGTGGCGATCGAGGATCCCACCTACGAACTGCTCAGCTCGACGCTGGCCTATCTCGGCGCGCGCCTCGTGCGGTTCGAACGCCGACGGGACGAGGGCTGGCGCCTGGACGTGGAGGCCTTGGCAAGAGCCCTCAGCGAGCGAACGCGACTGGTGGTGATCACCAACCTCCACAACCCGACCAGCAGCCTGACGTCTCCGAAGATCGTCGCCGAGGCCTCCGACGCGGCGTCGCGGAGTGGGGCGTGGTTGCTGGTCGACGAGGTCTATCTCGAGCTTACCTTCGCGACCGGCGCCCCGTGGACCGCGTTCCGGCCGGAGGGCAACGTCATCGTCACCAGCAGCCTCACCAAGGCCTATGGGCTTTCGGGTCTGCGCTGCGGTTGGATCCTGGCGCCGGCGGCCTTGGCCGAACGCATGCGGCGGCTGAACGATCTCTTCGCCGCAACGCCCGTCCACCTCGCCGAGCAGCTCGCCGTCGCGGCCCTGGATCGACTCGACGATCTGCGGGCGCACTCGATCAAGACCATAGAAGCCAACCGCCACGCCTATCGCGACCTCCTGGGCGGCCATCCGGCGCTCGACCAGCTGATCCCCGACGAGGGCACGACGGTGTTCCCCCGACTGCGGTTCGAGGACGGCCAAGCCTTCTTCGAGCGGCTGAAACACGACCACCAGACGACCGTGGTCCCAGGACGCTTCTTCGGACGGCCCGACCATGTTCGCGTTGGCCTCGGCGGAGACGTCGGCGCCACGCGCGAGGGTCTCGCCCGAATCGCGCGGGCGCTGGAGGAGGGGCCTCAGTCCCGGCGGTAGGTGAACTCGCGGTCGAGCTGGGAACCGACCTGGAAAGTGTGTTCGCCGACCTTGCGGAAGCCGAAGCGCTCGTAGAAGCGCAGCGCGCCGTGGTTCTCCGACCACACGCCCAGGTACACCGGGCGACGGCCTTGAGCCTGCAGGAAGTCGAGCGCGGCTTGCATCAGCCGCGCGCCCTTGCCGCCGTTCTGGTGCTCGGGGAGCAGATAGAGGCGGTGCACCTCCCCGCTGCCGGGCGTGACCTCGGGACTGTCGATCTTGCAGGGGCCGGCGAGAGCGTAGCCCACCACCTCGCCGCTCACCTCGGCGAACCACACCCCGATCTCAGGGTCGGACAGTTCCGCCTGGGCTTTCTCGAGCGCGTAGTTCGCCTCCAGGAAGGCGGCGAGATCGGCTGGCGCGTAGTCGTTTCCGAACGCGGCGACGAACACCTCGCGGCTGATTTGAGCCAGGGTTTCGGCGTCGGCCGGCCCGGCCTTGCGGATAGCCTCCAATCCGGACTCCGTCTAAGGGCGTACCACTATCATGGCGCTCGCCCTCTACACGCATCCGGCCATGCTCGGCCATCAGCCCAAATCAGGCCATCCGGAGCGGCCGGAGCGGCTCACCGCTGTGCTGGACGCCCTCGGCGACTCCGACCTCAGCCTCGACCGCCGCGCGGCGCGGGAGGCGTCGACGTCGGAGCTCGAGCGGGTGCACGCGCCGGCGTTCGTGGGCGCGGTGGAGCGGGCCTCCCCGGTGAGTGGACTTCAGCGCCTCGACCCCGACACCTGGATGTCTCCGGGCTCGCTCGAGGCGGCGAAGCGCGCGGCCGGCGCGGCGGTCGAGGCGGTGCAGGAGATCGCCGCGGCGCGCTTGCAGCGGGCCTTCTGCGCGGTCCGGCCCGCCGGGCCATCATGCCGAGCCGGCGCGAGCGATGGGGTTCTGCCTGTTCTCCACGGTCGCCGTGGCGGCGCGCGCCGCGCAGAGCGCCGGTCTCGCCCGCATCGCCGTGGCGGATTTCGACGTCCACCACGGCAACGGCACCCAGGCCGCTTTCGAACACGACGAGAGCCTGTTCTTCGCCTCGGTGCACCAAAGCCCGCTCTACCCCGGCACTGGCGATCCTTCGGAGACCGGCGTCGGCAACGTGGTCAATGCGACGGTGCCGCCCGGGGCCGAGCGGTCTCGCTGGCGTGCGGCGTTCGCCACCCTGGCCGACGCCATCGACGGTTTCGAGCCGGACCTGATCCTGATCTCCGCCGGTTTCGACGCCCACGCTCGCGATCCCCTGGCCGAGCAGATGCTCGAGGCGGAGGACTTCGCCTGGGCCACGCGGGCCCTCGTGGACGTCGCCAACCGTCGCTGCGGTGGGCGCATCGTGTCGTCCCTGGAGGGTGGCTACGACCTTCAAGGACTGGCGGACTCGGCCCTGGCCCACGCGCGGGCGCTGATCGCGCCTTGAACGTGACCGCGGGGGAGATCGTCCTGGCTCGCCACGGCCGGCCGGCGCTCTCGCGCCGCGTGGTGCTGAGCGGCGCGCAATACCGCGACTGGTGGGCGCGTTACGAGGTCGGCGGGATCGCTCCTGGCCAGACGCCACCGCCCGCGCTGGTCGAGACAGCCTCTGGCGTCGGCGTCATTGTCACCTCCATCCGACGCCGGGCGATCGAAAGCGCGCGCCTGGTGGCGGGCGGCAGGCCGATCCTGGAGGAGGCGGTGTTCGTCGAGGCGCCCTTGCCCCCGCCGTCGCTGCCGCCGGTGCTGCGGCTCTCTCCGAGACTTTGGGGGACGCTCACACGGTTCTGCTGGTGGTTCCTCGACCTGCACGACGACGAGGAGAGCCGAGGCGAGGCGGAGGCGCGCGCGCGCCAAGCGGCCGACCGCCTGATCGCGCTTTCAGGCGAGGGCGGCGTCCTGCTGGTGGCGCACGGCTTCTTCAACACCATGATCGCCCGCGAACTCCGCAGCCGGAAATGGACCTACGCCGCGAACGAGGGCTGGAAGTACTGGTCGACGAAGCGCTTCGAACCTCCACCGCCCTGACCTCGCAGGGGAGCCGAAAGGGCTTCCGTGACGCCGCGAACTTGATCTAAAGCCGCTTGGATGACCGATGAGACCGAGATCGCGGCGCTTTCCTTCGAGCAGGCCCTGACCGAGCTGGAGCGCATCGTGGCCGAACTGGAATCCGGGAAGGCCGAACTCGAGCGCTCGATCGAGGTCTATCAGCGCGGCGCCAAGCTGAAGGCCCATTGCGAGGCCAAGCTCAAGGCGGCGCAGCTCCAGGTCGAACAGATCATCCTGGGACCCGCGGGGCCCACGGGCGTCGAGCCGGCGGCCTATTCTTGACCGTCGAGTCCTCGCCGGTCGGCCGGCGCATCGCCGAGAGCGCGGATGTCGTCACCGTGGCTCTCGACGAGCTGCTTCCCAGAGGGGAGGGGCCCGAAGGTCGCCTCACCGAAGCCATGCGCTACGCCGCTTTGGGGCCCGGCAAGCGGCTTCGCCCGTTCTTCGCCCTCGAGACCGGCCGCCTTTTCGATCTCCCCGAACAGTCGGTGCTGCGGGCCGCGTGCGCCCTCGAATGCGTCCATGCCTACAGCCTGGTGCACGACGATCTGCCCAGCATGGACGACGACGATCTGCGCCGGGGGCGTCCCACGGTTCACAAGGCCTATGACGAGGCCACCGCCGTCCTCGCCGGCGACGCCCTGCAGACCGCCGCCTTCGAGATCCTCGCGCATCCGGACACCCACCCCGACGGGGACGTCCGATCCGAACTCTGTCTGATCCTGGCCAAGGCGACCGGCGCGCGCGGCATGGCCGGGGGCCAAATGATCGATCTGCTCGGCGTCCGGGACGACCTGGGCGCCGTCGCCCGCATGCAGCGGATGAAGACCGGGGCCCTGATCGCCGCCGCCTTCGAACTGCCGCTGGCCATGGCGCGCCCTCGGGAGGCCGAACGCGCGGCCCTGCTCGCCTTCGGGCGGGACATCGGCCTCGCCTTCCAGATCGTCGACGATGTGCTGGACGCAGAGGGGGAGACGGCTCTTCTCGGCAAGGCCGCGGGAGGCAAGGACGCCCAGCTCGGCAAGACCAATTTTGTGACGCTGCTCGGCGTCGATGCGGCCAAGGAGCGGCTGGCGCACCTCACGATCCAGACCAAGGCCCACCTCGATCCGTTCCGCGACCGCGCCCAAGTCCTCGCTTCCGCTGTGGATTTTGTGTTACACCGTCAGACCTAACAGCCCCGCCGCCTCAGATTCGTCTCTCGCCGCTGTTGTGACCGGCGCGTGACAGGCGCGTCTTCAGCGTCTCGCGCTAACATACGAGATCACGCCGTTTCAGGTTGCCCATGAGTTCGAACTCCCTTGCTCGACACCATCGACGATCCCGCCAAGACGCGGGATCTGTCCATTCCCGACCTGAAGCGGCTCGCCGACGAGTTGCGTCAGGAGACGATCGAGGCGGTGTCGATCACCGGCGGGCACCTCGGCGCCGGCCTGGGGGTGGTGGAGCTCACCGTCGCCCTTCATCACGTGTTCGATACGCCGCGCGACATCGTCATCTGGGACGTCGGCCATCAGGTCTATCCGCATAAGATTCTCACCGGTCGTCGGGATCGAATCCGCACCCTGCGGCAGGGCGGAGGCCTCTCCGGGTTCACCAAGCGGGCGGAGAGCCCGTACGATCCGTTCGGCGCGGCTCACGCCGCCACCTCGATCTCCGCCGCGCTCGGCTTCTGCGTGGCGCGCGACCGGCGCGGCGACGACAACGCCGTCATCGCCGTGATCGGCGACGGCTCGATGAGCGCGGGCATGGCCTATGAAGCCATGAACAACGCCGCCGACTCGACCAAGCGGCTGATCGTGATCCTCAACGACAACGACATGTCCATCGCGCCCCCCGTGGGTGGGATGAGCGCCTATCTCGCCAAACAAGTCTCGGGCGAAGCCTATCAGCGGGTGCGCAAGCTCGGCCGCGAAGTGGCGAGCCACCTGCCGCGGCCGGTCCGCGACATGGCGCGCAAGGCCGAGGAGTACGCGCGCGGCATGGCCGTGGGCGGCACCTTCTTCGAGGAACTCGGCTTCTACTACGTGGGCCCGATCGACGGGCACAATCTGGATCATCTCGTGCCGGTGCTCGAGAACGTGAAGCGGATCACCGACCGGCCGGTGCTGATCCACGTCGTCACCCAGAAGGGCAAGGGCTACGGCCCGGCCGAGAGCGCCGCCGACAAGCTGCACGCGGTCGCCAAGTTCGACGTGGTCACCGGCCAACAGGCCAAGGCCCCGCCGACCAACGCGCCGAGCTACACCAAGGTCTTCGCGAACGAGCTGATCAAGCGCGCCGAGCGGGACGACAAGATCATCGGCATCACCGCCGCCATGCCGTCCGGCACCGGACTCGACCTGTTCGGCAAGCGTTTCCCGGAGCGGACCTTCGACGTCGGCATCGCCGAACAGCACGCGGTGACCTTCGCCGCCGGCCTCGCGGCCGACGGCATGAAGCCGTTCTGCGCCCTCTATTCCACCTTCCTGCAGCGCGGCTACGACCAGGTGGTGCACGACGTCGCCATCCAGAAGCTGCCGGTGCGCTTCGCCATCGACCGCGCTGGCCTGGTGGGGGCCGACGGTCCGACCCACGCCGGCAGCTTCGACATCGGCTACCTGGGCAGCCTGCCCGGCATGGTGCTCATGGCCTGCGCCGACGAGGCGGAACTGGCGGCCATGATCGCGACCGCGGCCGCCATCGACGACGGCCCCAGCGCCTTCCGCTTCCCGCGCGGAGACGGTGTCGGGGTGACCATCCCGGATTTGGCCGAGCCGCTGGAGATCGGCCGGGGCCGCGTGATGCGCGAGGGCTCGACGGTGGCCATCCTGTCGCTGGGCACGCGTCTCGCCGAGTCGCTGAAGGCCGCCGACATGCTGGCCACGCGCGGCGTCTCGACCACGGTCGCCGACGCCCGCTTCGCCAAGCCGCTGGACATGGACCTGATCCTGAGGCTCGCCCGCGAGCACGAAGTGCTGGTGACGGTGGAGGAGGGGTCGATGGGTGGCTTCGGCGCCTTCGTGCTCCAGGCGCTGGCCGAACGCGGCGTGTTGGACCGCGGCCTCAAGATCCGCACCCTCACCCTGCCGGATACTTTCCAGGACCAGGACAAGCCGGAAGCGATGTATGTGCAGGCCGGCCTCGACGCGGATGGGATCACCCGCGCGGCCCTGGCGGCCCTGGGTGTCGAGGGAGCGCGGAAGGCGCGGGCCTGATGGACGACGCCGGGCCTCTCTCGACGCCCCAGATCAGAACAGGCGACCCGACGTCCTATGAGCGGGACGTGATCGTCTGGTCGCGAGAGCAGGCGGCCCTGCTTCGAACCGGCGATTTCTCGCGGCTCGACATTGAACACATCGCCGACGAGATCGAGGACGTGGGGAAAAGCGAGCAGAACGAGTTGACAAATCGCACCGCGATTTTGCTCGCTCATCTTCTCAAGTGGAAATACCAGCCGGAAAGACGAAGCCGAAGCTGGTTGAACACGATCAACGAACAGCGCCGAAAGATTCATCGCAGGCTCGTGAAGACGCCTAGCCTGAAGACGGAGTTCAATAGCGACGACTGGCTGTCGGACGCTTGGTTCGACGCGTTATCGCACCTGTTCCTCGAAACGACCCTCGCGGACCTACCGACCCAATGTCTCTGGACGCGCGAGCAGATCCTGGAAGTCGAGTTTCTGCCTGATTGAACTACTCCTCGATCAGGCCCTTCTCGAGCATCAGCGTCTTCAGCTCGCCGGACTGGAACATCTCCTTGATGATGTCGCAGCCACCGACGAACTCGCCCTTCACGTAGAGCTGGGGAATGGTCGGCCAGTCGGAATAGGCCTTGATGCCCTGGCGCAGGGCGTCGCTCTGCAGGACGTTCACGCCGACGAAATCGACGCCGACGTGGTCGAGGATCTGCACCACGAGCGCGGAGAAGCCGCACGCGGGCTGTTCGGGAACCCCCTTCATGAACAGGGTCACGGGATGCTCGGCCACGGTCTGGGCGATGAAGTCGTGGGCGGTGGTGTCGACGGTGTCGGTCATGGGGGACTCTGAGAAAGGGCTGAGCCGAGAGCTAGGCGCCCGCCCCCCTCGGGTCAAGGCGCGAGCGTCTCCAGGGCGAGCGCATGCAGCTCGCCGCCCATCCGGCCGCCGAGCGCCTGATAGACGAGCTGGTGCTGCTTGACGCGCGAGAGATTGGCAAACGCGGCGGAGACGATGCGCGCTCGATAGTGGTCGCCATCGCCGGCGAGATCGGTGACGGTGATCTCTCCATCGGGAAAGGCCGCGCGGAGGCGGCCTTCGAGATCGGCTTGGGCCATTGGCATCAGGCGGCTCCTTCGGCGGGGGCGCTCATCAGGGCGGGTAGCCAGCCCTCGTGTTGCTGGCGCAACCGAACGAGCGGGATCGAGAACAGGTCCTTGCTGGCGAAGGCGTCGCCTCCCGCCTCGCCGACGTGGGCGACGTTCACGCCGAGCTCGATCGCCCTACCGGTGACCATCTCCGGCTCGTCGGTCGCGACCAGATACCGGCCTTGGTCCTCACCGAAAAGGAAGATGTGGGCGTGCTTGGCGCTGCTCGCGTCAAGCGTGACGCCGAGATCAGAGGCCAGCGACATCTCGGCGGCGGCCGCGATCAATCCGCCGTCCGAGAGGTCGTGCACGGCATGCAGCCGACCGGCTTCGATCAGCACGGCCACGAGATCGCCCACCAGCCGTTCCTGGGCCAGGTCCACCGGGGGCGGCGCGCCGTCTTTGCGGCCCAGGCACTCGCGCAAATAGAGGCTCTGGCCGAGCTCGCCGTGGCTGACGCCGAGCAGCAGGAGGGCGTCGCCGTCCTGCATGCGATTGTAGCCCATGCGTCGGCTGTAATCGTCCAGCAGACCCACGGCGCCCACCACCGGCGTGGGCGGAATACCGGCGCCTTCGGTCTCGTTGTAAAGGCTGACGTTGCCGCTCACCACGGGGAAGTCCAGCGCGCGGCAGGCCTCGGCCATTCCGTCGATGGCGCGCACGATCTGGCCCATGATCTCCGGCTTCTCGGGATTGCCGAAGTTCAGGTTGTCGGTGATGGCGATCGGCGTGGCGCCGACGGCGACGAGATTGCGCCAGGCTTCGGCCACGGCCTGCTTGCCGCCTTCGTACGGATCGGCCGCCACATAGCGCGGCGTGCAGTCGCTGGTCACGGCGATGGCCTTGCGCGAGCCATGCACCCGCACGATCCCGGCGTCCGCGCCGGTGGCGGAGTCGGCCAGGGTGTCGGCCATGACGTGCCGGTCGTACTGCTCCCAAAGCCAGCGCTTGGAGGCGACGTCTGGGCAGCCGATGATCTTCAGCACGGCGGCCTCCCAGTCCTCGGGAGCGGGTATCTGGGCATGGTCGAGGGGAGGGGGTTTGAGCGTTTCCGTCCACGGACGATCATAGAGCGGAGCGTCGTTCTGCAAGGGCGCGAGCGGCAGGTCGCAGACCGTCTCGCCCCGATGGCGAAGCACCAGGCGGCCGTCGTCCGTCGTCTCGCCGATCACCTCGGCGTCCAGGCCCCATTTCTCGAACACGGCGCGCGCCTGGGCTTCGCGGCCGGGCTTGAGGATCGCCAGCATCCGCTCCTGGCTCTCCGAGAGCATCATCTCGTAGGCGGTCATGCCCTCTTCGCGCTGGGGGACCTTGTCGAGATCGAGGGTAATGCCGACGCCGCCCTTGCCCGCCATCTCCACGCTGGAGGAGGTGAGGCCGGCGGCGCCCATGTCCTGGATGGCCGCCACCGCTCCGGTCGCCATCAGCTCGAGCGTGGCCTCGATCAGCAGCTTCTCGGCGAAGGGATCGCCCACCTGCACCGTGGGGCGCTTCTCTTCCGAATCGGCCTCGAAGCTGGCTGAGGCCATGGTGGCGCCATGGATGCCGTCCCGGCCGGTCTTGGAGCCGAAGTAGACCACCGGCAGGCCCGGCGCGGGCGCGGCGGAGTAGAAGATCTTATCGGCGTCGGCGAGGCCCACGCACATGGCGTTGACCAGGATGTTGCCGTTGTACCCGGGATCGAAATTGGTTTCCCCGCCCACGGTCGGCACCCCCACGCAGTTGCCGTAGCCGCCGATCCCCGCGACCACGCCGGACACCAGACGCCGAGTGAGCGGGTGGTCTGGCGCACCAAAGCGCAAAGCGTTCAGGAGGGCGATCGGCCGCGCGCCCATGGTGAAGACGTCGCGCATGATGCCGCCGACGCCCGTCGCCGCACCCTGGTAAGGCTCGATGAAGCGAGGGGTGGTTGTGGCTCTCCATCTTGAAGATGATCGCCTGGCCGTCGCCGATGTCGACCACGCCGGCGTTCTCGCCCGGACCCTGGATCACGCGCGGACCCGTGGTCGGGAACTTGGCGAGGTGCTTGCGCGACGATTTGTAGGAGCAGTGCTCGCTCCACATCACCGAGAAGACGCCGATCTCCACCGGATTGGGGGTGCGGTTCAGCCGCTGGACGATGAGGGCGTATTCCTCGGGCTTGAGCCCGCTCTCCTGGGCGAGGGTCTGGGGATCGGGGTCCTGGGGCGCCATGCGCCCTCTTAGCGGGCCGCTCGCCGACGCGCCATCGAGGCAGGATCAGGCCCGCTTTTCGACCATGTAGAAAAATTTGCGTGCTGCACTGCACAAAGGACTTGCCAGCCGATCTGAACACCGCTAACTAAGCACTGCTAAGTAAGCGTTGATCAGATTCTAAGGCCAGAAAGGCGCACCCATGAAGCTCTCCATCGCCACCGCCATCGCCGCACTCTCGCTCGCCGGAACGGCGTTCGCCGACGGCCGCGTCACCGCCACCCTCGATCAAGGCGCCAACGCGCCGGGCAAATTCATCGCCGCGCACGCGGCCTGGACCTGCACCGGCGGCGCCTGCGCTACCGGAGTCGCCAATGACGACGCGGGTTCGCTCGACGGCTGCAAGGACTTCGTCAAGCACGCCGGACGCGTGACATCCTACGGCGAATTCAAGCCGTTGGACGCCAAGTCGCTCGCCAAGTGCAACCTCGCCGCCGGCCCGGCCTCCACCGGCACGGCGACGGCGTCGCGCTGATCTAGGCGCTGCGGACGGGCAGGGGACGCAAAGCGCGACGCGTGAACGGGCGCTCCATCGTGTGAGAGAGATCTCGACGAGCGGACGCCTTTTGCGCTGAGCCCCTTGCGCTCCCCGCGCCCGAGGCGCCGTTATCCTTAAGCGCTCGCCAGCGCGCTCTGGAACAGCGCCGCTCCGTCGTCGCTGCCCAGGTCGGCGTCGAAGGCGCGGTCGGGGTGGGGCATGATGCCCAGGACGTTGCCCCGTTCGTTCAGGATCCCGGCGATTCCGCGAACCGAGCCGTTCGGATTGCTGCGATAGCGAAAGACCACGCGGCCTTCGCCCTCGAGCCGGTCGAGCGTGTCTTCGTCGGCGAAGTAGGCCCCTTCGCCGTTGCCCACGGGCATAGTGGCGCAGCGGCGTTCCCCATAGGCCGCGGTGAAGCGGCTCTGGGCGTTGACGATGTCCAGATCGACGAACTTGCAGACGTACTTGAGGCCGGCGTTTCGCATCAGGGCGCCGGGCAGTAGGCCCGCCTCGGCGAGCACCTGAAAGCCGTTGCAGATGCCGGCGACCGCCACGCCGCGCTCGGCGGCTTCGGCCACCGGCCGCATCACGGGCGAGCGCGCGGCCATGGCTCCGGCGCGCAGATAATCGCCGTGGGCGAAACCGCCCGGCAGAACGATCAGATCGACATTCGCCGGCAATTCCGTCTCGGCGTGCCAGACCATGTCCACCTTGGCGCCGGTGGAGCGCTCGATGGCCACCTTGCAGTCGCGGTCGCAGTTGGATCCCGGAAAAACGACGACCGCCGCCTTCACGGAGCGACCTCCACCCGCCAGCTTTCGATGACCGGATTGGCGAGCAGGCGCTTGCACATCGCCTCGGCGGTGTCGTGAGCCGCGGCTGGGTCGGTGGCGCCGAGATCCAATTCGATCAACTTGCCCACGCGAACGTTGGCCGCGTCGCCCCAGCCCATGCCGTGCAGGGCCGCCTCGACCGCCTTGCCTTGGACGTCGAGGACGCCGGGCTTGAGGAAGACGTGGACCTTGGCCTTCATCGGGCGGCCTTCACTGGATGCCGCCCTGGATCACCGTGGGCATCTCCTTCATCACGCCCAGGCGGCGGGCGACTTCGGTGTAGCCCTCGATGACGTTGCCGAGATCGCGGCGGAAGCGGTCCTTGTCCATCTTCTCGTTGGTGGTCGAGTCCCACAGCCGGCAAGAATCGGGGCTGATCTCGTCGGCGAGGATCACGCGGGAGAAGTCGTTCTCCCAGACCCGGCCGAACTCGATCTTGAAGTCGACGAGGGTGATGCCGACGGCGCTGAACATGCCGGTGAGGAAGTCGTTCACCCGCAAGGTCGTGGCCATCATGTCGTCGATCTCCTGGGTCGCGGCCCAGTTGAAGGCGGTGATGTGCTCCTCGGCGACCATCGGATCGGAGAGCTTGTCGTCCTTCAGATAGAACTCGATGATCGAGCGGGGCAGGGGCTGGCCTTCGGGCAGGCCAAAGCGCTTGGAGAGCGAGCCGGCGGCGATGTTGCGGCAGACGACTTCGAGGGGAACGATCTCCACCTCCTTGATCAGCTGCTCGCGCAGGTTGAGCCGACGGATGAAGTGGTTCTGAACGCCGATGCCGTTCAGCTTCGTCATGATGTGTTCGCTGATGCGATTGTTGATGACGCCCTTGCCTTCGAGGATCGCCTTCTTGGTCCCGTCGAACGCGGTGGCGTCGTCCTTGAAGTATTGGATCAGGGTGCCCGGCTCAGGGCCCTCGTAGAGGATCTTGGCCTTGCCTTCGTAAATCTTCTTACGGCGAGTCATGTCGTCAAATGCCTTCCCCCAAAAGCCTGGCCGCCAAACGAAATCGCGCGCGGAAGTGAGGCAAGCCGCGCGCGATCACGTCTCAGATCATCGGCCTTTCTCGGCCTCTCGTGGGTCATACGGAACCTAGCGCAAGGCGAGGGTGGGCGCAAACGTGGCCACGGGCTAAAGCCTTTCCCGATGAGCGTCCGACAGGCCACCGCCGACGACCGCGAGCCCGTTCCAGCCGACCCGCTGGACGAGGCCACCGGCGTTCAGCCGCCCGTCATCTACCCTCGACTGGGGTCGCCGAATGTCCTGGCGATCGGGCTGAAGCGCAGTTGGTGGAACGACGCGTATCACCGTCTGCTCACCGTGCCATTCGGCGTGTTCGTGGCGTTGATGGCGGCCTCTTTTCTCACGATCAACACCGTTTTCGCTTTGCTCTACATGCTCGACGAGGGCGGGATCACCAACGCCCGACCGGGAAGCTTCGAAGACGCGTTCTTCTTCTCCGTTCAGACGCTGGGGACCCTGGGCTATGGGGTCATGGCGCCCAAGAGCCTGGCCTCGAACCTCACCGCCACGCTCGAGACCTTCGTCGGCTTGTTCAACCTGGCGGTGGCGACGGGGCTTCTGTTCGCCCGCATCTCCAGACCCACCGCCCGTATCATGTTCTCGCAGCGCGCCGTGGTCGCGCCGCTGGACGGGGTCCCGACGCTGATGTTCCGCGCGGCGAATCAGCGGCGGAACCTGGTGATCGAGGCGGAAGTCACCGTCACCCTGGTGCTGGACATCACCACGGCCGAGGGGGTGATGCTCCGTCGCTTCTACGACCTCCCGGTCCTGCGCGGCCGCTCGCCGTTGTTCTTCCTCAGCTGGCAGGTGATGCATCCGATCACCCCGGACAGCCCACTGTTCGGGGAAACCTCGGAGAGCCTCCTGCGGAAGCGAGCGGAGATCCTGGTGATCGTGAAGGGCATCGATGACACCTACGTACAAACCATCCACGCGCGGACCTCCTACCTCCCCGACGAGATCGTCTGGCAGGCGCGGTTGGCCGACATCTTCACCGTGGACGACAAGGGTCGGCGCGCCATCGATTACAACCGCTTCCACGAGGTCGAGGCGCTGGAGGGGTGATCCTTCGGTCGTCGGTCGGAACCGGCGATTGCTCCACCCCCTGGGGCGCGATATGCGAACCCCTTGTCTGAGTCGCGAGTCCAAGGGGCCATGAGTAGTTTTGGCGAGGTAGAGCGAGGGTTCGAGGCTGCGGGCGCCGAGGACCTGACGCGTGAGGTCCGCGCGCAGGCGCGCCGCAACCGCATGATCGGCGAGTGGGCCGCCAAGCTCATGGGGCTCGAGAACACCGAGGACTACGCCCAGGCGATCTCGCGGTCGGAAGTCACCCAACGCAGCGACTTCGAGGTCGCGCGCAAGGTGCACCAGGACCTCACCGGCGCCGGCCTGCACGTCACCTCGGGCGAAATCAACGCGCGGATGGACGAGTTCCTGGCGATCGCCCGCGAGCGGGTGCACGCGGGCAGCTGAGGCTTAGGCCTCAGACCACCCCGTCGGCGGCGAGTTCGCAGGGGTGCGCCGCGCTGCCGGACTCCACCTGAAGCGTCGGATGGTGGATGCGGAACCGGGCGCGCAGCTCGGAGCAGACTCCCCGCAGAAGCCCGTCGTCCAGCGCCCCGGTGGGCCGCACCAGATGAGCGGTGAGCGCGGTCTCGGTGGTGCTCATTCCCCAGATGTGGAGGTCGTGGACCTCGGTCACGTCCGGCAGGGCCCGCAGGTAGTTCAGGACCGCGGATCGATCGACGCCCGCCGGTACCGCGTCCAGCGCCAAGTCGAGCGATTCGCGCATCAGCCCCCAGGTGCCCGCGACGATGATGGCGGCGATGGCCAGGCTCACGGCGGGGTCGAGCCAGGTCCAGCCGGTCAGCAGGAACACGCCGCCGGAGACGGCCACGCCAAGCGCGACCAGGGCGTCGGAGGCCATGTGCAGAAAGGCTCCGCGGATATTCAGGTCCCCCTTGCGGCCGGAGGCGAACATCAGGGCGGTGATCCCGTTCACCGCCACGCCCGCCAGAGCCACGACGATCACCGTGATCCCGCCGGTCGGCTCCGGGTGGATCAGGCGCTGGATGGCGGCCAGCGCGATCGCGCCGGTCACGATCAGCAGGACGACCGCGTTGCTCAGGGCCGCCAGGATCGAAGAGCCGCGCAGGCCATAGGTGTAGCGGGCGTTTGGGGCGGTGCGCGCCAGCCGCGCCGCCAAGGCCGCGACCGCCAGCCCGAGTACGTCGCCGAGGTTGTGGCCGGCGTCCGCCACCAGCGCCAATGAATTGACGAGGAGGCCGTACCCCGCCTCCACCGCGACGTAGCCGACGTTCAGCGCGATCCCGACGGCGAAGGCGGTCCCGAAGTTGGCGGGGGCGTGGTGATGGTGATGACCTCCCCGACCGTGATCGTGGCCATCATGGTGGTCATGATCGTGATCGTGTGCGTGGCTCATGATCGAGCGGTCCTGTATCTTCGCTGTCGTGAGAGTCTCACCAAGATCGCGGCGCGCATCAAGCCCGGCATGGCTCGCCGCCGTCCTCCTCGCCTCGAGCGTCTCGGCGGCGGACGTTCCGGGGCGGTGGCGAGAGGTGAGCGAGCTCGAACACGCCCTCGATTCGCGGGACAGCGCGACGGAGACTCTGAGGCAGTGGTGCGTAGCGCGCCAGCCGGTTGCCGACGCCGCGATTCACGCCGTTCGAGAGGAAGCGCGGGGTGAGACGCCCAAAGCTGTCATCGACCAGCTCGGCGCGGCCGATGTCGCCGCCATCCATCATCGCCGGGTTCGCCTCGTCTGTGGCGGAACCACCCTCTCGGTCGCCGACAACTGGTACCGGGCCGACGCGCTCACGCCGGAGATGAACGAGACGCTGGACCATAGCGACAGGCCGTTCGGGCAGGTCGTGGCAGGGATAGGGCTGCATCGCCGCCCGCTATCGAACGAGCGCCTGCCGATCGGATCGGGCTATGTCCTTCGCCGTCGCGCCGTCCTCGTCAATGACAAGGGCCAGCCGTTCAGCGTGGTCGTCGAGACCTATACCGCCGCGGTCCTGAGTGACCGATCCGCCGAGCGCCGATAGGGCGTCGTCAGTCGACAAACGCCGGCGCGCGTTTCTCGAGGTTGGCGCGGACAGCTTCGACCTGGTGGGTCCCGCCGATCAGCGAGCCTTGCTCCACGCTTTCGGCGATCAGCACCTCGCCGGCCTCGCCTTCGGCGGCTTGGTTGATCAGGCGCTTGGCCGCGCGGATCGCGCTCGGGCTCTTGCCCGCGATCTCCCGCGCCAGGCTCAGCGCCTCGGCGCGGGGATCGGCGCAGACGCGAGTGGCGAAGCCATAGGCCAGCGCCTCTTCGCCGGAGAAGATGCGGCCGGTGTAGGTGAGCTCGCGGACGAGGTCCTCGCGCGCGAGGTGACGCATGAGCGCCAGCCCCGCCATGTCGGGCACCAGGCCCCACTTGATCTCCATCACCGCCATCCGGGTGTCGGGGGCGACGAAGCGCATGTCGGCGCCCAGGCACACCTGGAAGCCGCCGCCGAAGGCGACGCCGTGGACGGCGGCGATCACCGGGACCGGCAGTTCGCGCCAGCCCCAGGCGACATACTGCGCGCGGTTGGCGAGGCCGTGGGAGCGGCCGCCGAGGCCGGACTCTCCGCCGCCGCGCCGCTCGCCGGTCGCCATGCGGCCGAAGTTGCCCATGTCGAGGCCGGCGCAGAAGGCGCGACCCTCGCCGGACAGCACCACAACGCGCACCGTCTTGTCGGACTTGAGCTGATCGATGGCGCCCGCGATGCCCTCGAACATGGCGTCGTCGAGGGCGTTCATCTTGTCCGGACGCATCAGCCGGACATCCGCGACGCCGTCCTCCAGGGTTACCGAGACTCGGTCGTTCATCTCTCAGCCTCTCCTTCGGGCGCCCCGCGCGATCGCCACGATCAACGCCGCCAGCAGGCCGCCCGTCAAGATGAAGGGCGCCGCGGCGGGGCTGAGCGCCCCGCTCGAAAGCCCAAGCGCCACCGCCCCGATGACAACCAGGGCGAGCACGGTCATCGGCAGGTCGGCCGCGAACATCTTCCACAGGGTCCGCAGGAAGTCGGCCACGACGCTCATGCGGCGAGGCTCCGAATGCGGGCTCGGACCAACGCGGCGAGCGCCATGCCGACGGCGCCGAACACCGCGACCAGCGCCAGGATCGCCGCGTCTCCACCCGGGAAGGGGGCCTTGAGGCCTTCCGCGGTCCAGAACGAGCCGAAGCCGCACAGCAGCGAACCGACGCAGAACTTCAGCGTGTTCTCCGGAACCCGCGCCAGAGGCGCGCGCAGCGCCGCGCCCAGCCCCAGCACCACGACACAGGCGGCCGCCGCGCCGATGGCGGCCGGCAAGAGCAGACCCGGACGCGCGCCCACCGCGAGCACGATGAAGACGACCTCGGTCCCCTCGAGGAGCACCGCCTTGAACGCGGCCAGGGCGGCGACGGCGTCGGTCGCGGCCTCCGCGCGCAGTTCGGCGGTTTCATCGGCGAAGGCCTTGGCTTCGTCATGCAGAGCCAGGGCGCCGCCTGCGCGCAGCACCGCCTTGCGCAACCAGCCCAGGCCGAACACCAGAAGGAGCGCGCCGACGACGATCTGCAGTCCGTGGAGCGGCACTTGGGCGAGCAGCGGCCCGAACAGAAGCACAGCCAGGGTGAGCAGGGCGAGGGCGGCCGCGGTCCCGATCAGCGCGGGTCGGGGACCTCGCACCACGCTCACGGCGAGGACGATGGTGAAGGCCTCCACGATCTCCACGGCCGAGGCCATGAAGGCGGCGAGCGCGATTGGAGCGGCGGCGGCAAGGGAGACCATCGCGGCTGCCTTAGCGCTTTCGCGGAGGCGAGGTGAAGGGTAAGTCTCCCGCCGCGTCGATCAAGATCATCTTTGTCCCAGAGAGCGCTCCAACTCCCATGTCTCGAATTCTGTGGGCGGCCTTCGCCGCCATTCTCCTGGCTGCGCCCCAGGCGGCGCCGGCTCAAGGAACCTCCGGCCTCAAGGTCATCGATCGTATCGCCGGGCCGGACGGCGGCTGGGACTATACGAGCTTCGACCCCGCCCGCCGCCGCATCTACGTCGCGCATGGGACTTCGATTTTCGCGATCGACGTCGACAGCGGCAAGGTCATCCCCGATTTCGCGGCCGGCAATCACCTGCACGCCGTGGTCCCGGTCCCTGGCCTCGACCGGCTGGTGACCACCAACAGCGGCGATCAGACCGTCAAGATCCTCTCCGCGGTCGACGGCAAGCTGATCGCGTCGATCCCGGTCGCGGCGGACCCCGACAGCGCCATCTACGACCCGCACACCGGTACAGTGGTGGTGATCGGCGGCGACTCCGGCACCGTGACGCTCATCGACCCCAAGACGGCGGCCAAGGTGGCCGAGGTCAAGGTCGGCGGAGACCTCGAGTTCGCCGATGTCGACGGCAAGGGGCGGGTGTGGATCAACGCCGCGGACACCCACGAGATCGTCGTCATGGACCTGGACAGCCGCAAGGTCGTTGGGCGCTACCCCCTGTCGGGCTGCCTGCGTCCGACCGGTCTCGCCTATGTGGCGGGCGGGCGCCTGGTTTCTTCCTGCCAGAGTTCGGCGAAGATCCTCGACGCGGCGACCGGCAGGGACATCGCCACCCTGCCCATCGGCGTCGGCCCTGACGCCGTGATCTACGACGCGGGCCGAGGCGTGGCCTACATTCCCTCCGGTCGCGCCGGGAACTCTCGCGGTGATCTCGCTCAAGGGCGCCGGCGACAACACCGTCGTGGATACTGTGCCGACCAAGATCGGCGCGCGGACCGGAGCGGTGGACCCGAAGACCGGGCGGATCTATCTGCCGGCGGCCGACTACCTGCCCGCGGTCGCCGGTCAGCGGCCCAGCACGAAGCCGGGCAGCTTCCAGGTGCTGGTGCTCGGGCGCTGAACAGCCTTCGAGAGGCAAATTCTTCGTTGCGGCGCCATTGACCTTGGCGCGCGCATTCTTATAACAGGTCCTCCCGCGAAAGAAGCGCGAATTGCGTGTCGGCCACCGCTCCTATCGGCGGCGGTCTGGCTCTGCTGTTCGCGCCTTGTTTGTTTGGGCGGGGTTTAGGGTCTTCACGGAGAACAGCGGCTTGGCCCGTATCGCAGGCGTCAACATTCCGACGAACAAGCGCGTGGTGATCGCGCTTCAGTACATCCACGGCATCGGTCAGGCCAAAGCGCGCGAGATCGTCGGCAAGGTCGGCCTCGACGACGCTCGTCGGGTAAATCAGCTCACCGACCAGGAAGTCCTCCAGATCCGCGAAGCGATCGACCGCGACTATCAGGTCGAGGGCGACCTTCGCCGCGAAACGGCGGTCAACATCAAGCGTCTGATGGACCTGGCCTGCTACCGTGGACTCCGTCACCGCAAGGGCCTGCCCGTCCGCGGCCAGCGCACGCACACCAATGCCCGTACCCGCAAGGGTCCGGCCAAGCCGATCGCCGGCAAGAAGAAGTAGAACGAGGTCGAATACAGATGGCCAAGGAGCCGGCGCGCGTCAAACGGCGTGAGCGCAAGAACATCACTTCGGGCGTGGCGCACGTGAACGCCTCGTTCAACAACACCATGATCACCATCACCGACGCTCAGGGCAACGCGATCTCCTGGTCCAGCGCCGGCGCCATGGGGTTCAAGGGCTCGCGCAAGTCCACGCCGTACGCCGCCCAGATGGCGGCGGAAGACGCGGGCAACAAGGCGGCGGAACACGGGGTAAAGACTCTCGAAGTCAGCATCTCGGGCCCAGGTTCGGGGCGGGAATTGGCCCTCCGCGCCTTGCAATCGGTCGGGATGACCATCACCTCGATCCGCGACGTGACCCCGATGCCGCACAACGGCTGCCGTCCGCCCAAGCGCCGGCGAGTCTAACCGCCTTCATCTATCCTAACCCGTCGTTCCGGTCCCGCGCCGAGAACGACGGCGTAACCCTTATCCCCAAGGGACCAGACCGCACGTGATCGAACGCAATTGGAATGAACTTATCCGTCCCGAGAAGCCCCTGATCGAATCAGGCGCTGACTCCGGGCGCAAGGCCCGCATGGTGGCCGAGCCGCTGGAGCGCGGCTTCGGCGTGACCCTCGGCAATTCGCTGCGCCGGGTGCTGCTCTCCTCGCTGCAGGGCGCGGCCGTCACCGCGATCCAGATCGACGGCGTCGTGCACGAGTTCTCCTCGATCGAGGGCGTGCGCGAGGACGTGGTCGACATCGTCCTCAACATCAAGCAGCTCGCCCTGCGCATGCACGCCGACGGACCGAAGCGGATGACGCTGAAGGCGACCGGTCCTGGCCCGGTCACCGCCGGCCAGATCGAAGCGCCGTCGGATATCGAGATCCTGAACCCCAAGCACGTCCTGCTCACCCTGGACGACGGGGCCTCGATCCGTGTCGAGTTCACCGTCCACAGCGGCAAGGGCTATGTGCCGTCCGAGCGCAACCGCCCCGAAGACGCGCCGATCGGCCTGATCGCCGTGGACGCGCTCTATTCGCCGGTGAAGCGCGTCGCCTACCGCGTCGAGCCCACTCGTCAGGGCCAAAGCCTGGACTACGACAAGCTGATCCTCGAAGTCGAAACCAACGGCGCCGTGTCGCCGGTGGACGCCGTGGCCTACGCGGCGCGAATTCTCCAAGACCAGCTTCAGGTGTTCATCACCTTCGACGAGCCGAAGAAGAAGTTCGATCTCGAGTCCAAGCCGGACCTGCCGTTCAACCCGGCTCTGCTCAAGAAGGTCGATGAGTTGGAACTGTCGGTCCGCTCGGCCAACTGCCTGAAGAACGACAACATCGTCTACATCGGCGACCTGATCCAGAAGACGGAGGCGGAGATGCTCCGCACCCCGAACTTCGGCCGCAAGTCGCTGAATGAGATCAAGGAGGTCCTGACCGCGATGGACCTGCATCTCGGCATGGACGTGCCCAACTGGCCGCCTGAGAACATCGACGAACTGGCCAAGAAGTTCGAAGATACGGTATAGCCCCGTCTTCATCTTTTTTCCGGCCCGCCGTGAGGCGGCCCGCGCTCTCCAGGAGATCGACATGCGCCACGGCGTCGCGCACCGCAAACTCGGACGGACCTCCGCCCATCGCACGGCCATGTTCGCCAACATGTCGGCGAGCCTGATCAAGCACGAGCAGATCGTCACCACCCTGCCCAAGGCCAAGGAGCTTCGCCCCTTCGTCGAGAAGCTGGTGACGCTCGCCAAGCGTGGCGACCTTCACGCCCGCCGCCAAGCGATCTCCCAGGTGCGCGACCTCACCCAGGTGCAGAAGCTGTTCACCACGCTGGGTCCGCGCTACTCGGCTCGTAACGGCGGCTACATCCGCGTGCTCAAGGCCGGCTTCCGCCACGGCGACAATGCGCCGCTGGCGGTGATCGAATTCGTCGATCGTGACGAGAGCGCCAAGGGCCTGGATAGCGGCCCGGTCGAGGTTTCCGCCGAATAGCGCCTTCTCGATCGCGAGGCGCGGTCGGGTAGACGACTAGAAGGTATGAGCGGAGACGCGGATGCCGCCGCATGCGGCGACCGCGATGGGCTGATCAGGATCGAGTGCATCCCGCACGAACCATCCGTCCATTCGACGGGTGAGGCCGATCGGCTGAATGGTCTTTTCGTCCGCTGAACCCTCGAGGATGTGGACGAGGTTTTTGCCTCGCACCGCCTTGGCGAGCGCTTTGACGCGGACATCGACGGGATGTCGAGGATGGCGGTCGACGCCGAACCGGCGACGAGCCGTCGTCATTTGGTCTCGAACAGGCTTTTCGAACGAACTCGAACACCTTCACCCGGGCTCGCTCCCCCGCGTCCTGCAATCCCAGGACCTCCAGTTCGGGGAGGGGCACCGACAGGATCACGGCCATGGCTTCCGCTTCGTCATCCGACAAGCCGGTGAGGCGGGTGCGATAGTTGAAGGCAAGCTCGATGCCGCCATCCGCGCCGGGATAGGTGACGATCGGCAGGCCCGCTTCGGTGAGGGCGTCCACATCCCGCAGCACCGTGCGCCGGGCGACTTCCAGCTCGCGCGCCAAGGCGGCGCTGGTCATGCGTCCGCGATTCTGTAGCAACAGCAGCATGCGAAGAAGGCGCGAGGCGCGCATGCGATGTCGAATACGACATAAGGTGTCACCTTCGCCATGAGATCATCTGGCGCTCGATGAAGAAGGCGGCTGAGATGACGATAGGCACGGACAGCGCGACAGAAGGCGTCGGCACGACGGACGATCCCTGGCGGCTGAGGACGCCATCGCTCAGTTCAGAATTCACCGCCTGGCGCGATGGGACCGCCGATCCTCCCGCCCTGGTGGTCCAGGTGGGGTCCACAACCCTCCGGTATCACCTGCGGGGAATTCAGGATCTCCACGCCATGCTCGAAGCTCGCGGCGACTGGGTCGTGCTGGGCAATGCCGATGAGGGAAAGCCCGCGCCAGACGGTTCGGTGGAGGCTTGGGCGCGCGACCCAAGCAATCCGGTTGGTGGTTTCTACGGATTGCGCAAAGGCTATCGCGGACGTTTTGCCAACTACGTCAGCCCTGTCCTGGAACGTCTCGGCCTAGCCGAGTTGGAGCACGGCGCGCGAAACAACCGCATCCGGGCGATCTGAACCTCTTCGGGCGGACCACACGAGGACTAGCCGAGGCGTCCAGTGGCGGCGGCGTCGGCGAGGGCGGGGAGGGCGCCGAGCCGTCGGGCCTTGGCCGCCATTCGAGCCGCGTCCGACTTCCGGCCCGTGGCGGCGTAGATTTGTGCGAGTTGCAGCCAGATCGCGGGCCGACTTGGTTCGCGCGCGCGGGCGCGTTGCAGCGCGGCTTCGGCCTCCAGGAAGTCGCGTCTGGCGGTCGCCGCCATGGCGAGCCCGATCTCCGCGGTGACATTGCCGGGATCGATCGACGCAAGACGTCTGAAGGTGCGTGTGGCGTCGCCAAGACGGCCAAGAGCGGTCCATAGCGTCGCGACGGCGGTCAGGGTGGCGATGTCGGTTTCGTTCTCCGCCCGCTTCAGCCACGGCGCCGCCTCGCGGCTCTTGCCGCGCAGCGCGTGAGCGGCGCCGATGGCCGTGGCGCCCCAGCCCCGCTCCGGCGCCAACGTGTTGAGGCGCTCTCCAATCGCCATGAGTGGCTCGTCCTGTCCGAGGGCGACGTGAGCCCGCGATTTGATCCGCAAGGCGGTGATCTGGTTGGGGTCGGCAGCGAGCGCCTCGTCGGCGGCGCGCAGGGCGGCTTGCGGATCGCGATCCAGCAGCAGCGCGGCAAGTTCGGCCGCGCCCGCCGCCAGCCAGGCGGCTGACGCGGGCTTGGGCAGTGCATAACCTTGGGCTTGCAGGCCCGGGCAGAGGTCCGCCTCCGACGCCGAGGTCTGCGGGGGCGGCAGGCACGGCGCGACGCGCGGCGGCGTCGCGGCGGGGAGCGGCGCCAACGATCGGCCGGGCAGGCCGGTATCTTGAAGACCGAACCAGGCCAGCACCGTCGGCGCGATATCCAGGATCGAGGCGCCGTCGAAGGTGGGGTTCGCCTTCACGCCAGGACCCGCCGCCATCACGGCCCCGGCAGCCCCGCCCCATCCCGGCGAGACGAGCAGGATCGACCTCTCGGAGCTGCACAACTCCATCAGCCGTCCAATCAAGCCATCGAGGAAGCTCCAGGCGGTGGCGGTGGCGCGGTCGACCAGAGTTGGGCTGGCGCCCGCGAAGGCGTCGCGCACGTCGCGGAGAAAGGCTTGGTGTACGAACACCGCGTCGGGGGCGGTCTGGTCCTCTCCGCTCAACATCCAAACCGCCGCCGCCTGCACCGTGGCGGCCTGGGCGATGGCGGTGCGCAGGGCCTCGATCTGCACCGACGTCGGCTGGGCGTCGGCGCCGGCCACAAAGGGTGCGAGCACCGGATCCGCGATCTGGTTGGGATGAACGCGCCGATCGCGAAGGCTTTCGCGCGCCGTCGCTGGCGCGCAATGGAGGGGTAGGGCCCAGGTCCTGTGATCCGCGCCCGTGGGCTCGGCGAAGGAATTGTCGACGTGCAGGCCCGGCCAATCATCTCCAGGCCGGCTCGCCGGCCAGCAGACGCTTCCCGTCGAGACACCAGCCGCTTCCAGACGCGACCAGACCGGCTGGAGCCGCCACGAGGCGCGGCCGATCGGACGAACGCCGCCGGCCCAGGCTTCTCCCTTGCGCCAAATCCCGTGGATTTCCGGCTGGACGCCGGTCGCCAGGGTGACGGCCGCGGCCGGGCCCGAGCTCACCGCCGCCCCGGCCAGCCAACCCGCGACCCCGCGCGTCCTTAAACTCGCCAGACGCCGGACCTTCGCGGCGGCCAGCCGCGCGGGCTCGCAGCTGGGCCAGTCCATCCCTGCCGCACAAATCACAAGAAGTCTGGTCATCTCTCGGAGCCGACTGTTAAGCCCGGCTCATGCCCGACGTCACCATAACCCCTGCCTTCGAGCATGAGACGCGCGCCGGTTTGGCGCTTTTGCCGGAGGCGGCCGAATGGCCGGTCGAGTTGCTGGTCGCCAAGCGCGGGCCGGCTCTGGTCGGAGCGGCGGCGGTGCGCTGGCGCAACGAGTCCAATCCCCCAGGCTTTGCGATCGCCGTTCATGTCACCGCCAACGAACGCCGCCGTGGCGTGGGACGTCGCCTGGTGGAGGCGGCGGCCGATCTTTGCCTCGGGGAATCGCCCGGCCTGTGGTCGCTGAACCCGATCGTGGAGGGGACGCCGCAGGCGCGCTTCGCCACCGTCTGCGGGTTCACGGCCGCGCGCCGGGAGCACCATTTCGAGGCCGACACCGAGGCCGTGCTCGGCGTGGTGGGGCCGACCGTGTCGCGGCTTCGCGATCGCGGCAAGTTGCCGGATGACCTGAAGCTGGTTCCTTTGGGGGACGCGCCTCTGGATCGGGTCGCGCGACTGCTGGCGGGGGGATCGACGCCCGGCGCGGGGACGATCGATCGTTTGACCCGCTACGCGCGCGATCGAGACGGCGTCGGCGACCGGTCGCGTATCGCTCTCAGGCATGGGCAGGTCGAAGGCGCCATCATCTGGAGGCGCCGCGGGGACGTCGCTCTGGTGGAGATGTGGGCCGTGCATCCGCGAAACCGCGGCTGGTTGAGCCTGGTTCTTTTGGAGGATGGTCTGGTGCGAGGTCGCGCTGAGGGGCTTCGAACCCTTCGCTTCCACTGCGAAGAAACCGTAAGGGATACGATGATCCTCGCGGAACAGTGCGGGGCTAAGGAGCGAGAAACGCTCGCCTATGTCTACCGATCTCTCGAGCAGGAGGATCGGTGATCCTCGACCCCGCTCCCGATGAGGAAGCGAGGCCAAGAGCAGTCGATCTCAGACCGCGGCCAGACCGCGACGACGGGAGGCGCGAGCCGCTCCGCCCACCAGCGCCGCGCCCGCAATGAGCAGGGCCCAGGTTTCGGGCTCGGGCACCGCCTCGGAGAGCGTGAGCGTGTAGCCGTCGAAATCACCGACGTAGGTTCCGGGCGTCAACACCGGCGTGGTCCCGGCGGCGTAGAGCGCGGGCAGGAGCGAGTCGTAGGTCTGAGTTCCCGCCGGTGACGTCGGTTACGCCCGTTCCGAAGTAGCCATCCACCGGAATGCCCAGGAGCTCCGCCTTGAAGCCCGTCGTGTTGTCGCCAACCGTGGCGACGGTGTTCCCAAGGGAGTCGTTGCTGAGCGCGAAGTCGGTGAAGGCGGCGCCGTTGCTGGATGCGTAGCCGCCATCGCTTTGCAGCGTGAACGTCTCGGAGTAGCCGAGGCCGGTGTTCGTGAACGAGCCATACAAGGTTGCGGCCTGTGCGGCCGGAGCCATCGCCGCCGCGCCGCCCGCGGCGGACAACATGGCGATTGCGTAGTTGATCTTCTTCATGAGCAGCCCCGAAAATTCGCTTGATAAAAGTGAATGCCGTCAGATCGTTTAAACGTCTGCGAAATGCCGTCAAGGCCACTAATATGTCAAGTTTCGTCAAACCATCGCCGCAATGGCCGGTGGTCGGCTAGTCGAGCTTCGCGACCGTGAAGCTCAGGACGCCGCCGTCTTCTTCGACCGATATGAGCGTCAGACCCGCTTGAGCCGCATAATGAGGTACGTCGATCCGCGCCAAAGGGTCGTCGCAGACCAGGCGCAGGCTCTCGCCGGGCTCGGCCGCCTCGACCGCGCGCCGCAGCTTCAGCGTCGGCATCGGGCAGCGATGGCCGCGCGCGTCGATCAGGCGGGGAGGGGCGGCTGGCCGCGACACCATGAACCCGCTAAACCGCCCGGCCCTCGCAACCAAGCCCCTGGAGGCTGAACCCTCTGTCCGACGTCCGCGATCTTACGGTGATCGTTCCCACTTTTAACGAGCGGGGGAATGTCGAGCCGCTGGTCCAACGGCTCCATGCCGCGCTTCGAGAGGTCGATTGGTCGGTTCTGTTCGTGGACGACGATTCGCCCGATGGCACCGCCGATGCGGTCGAGGCGATCTCCGCCGAAGACCCGAGGGTTTCCTGCTTGAGGCGGGTCGGTCGGCGCGGATTATCGGGCGCGGTGATCGAAGGCGTAATGGCCGCCAGCGCGCCGCATGTGGCCGTGATCGATGGCGATCTGCAGCACGACGAGACCTGCTTGCCGGCGATGTTGGAGGCGGTGCGGTCGGGCGGGGCGGAGCTGGCGGTGGGCACGCGATTCGCCAGCGGCGGCCGACCGGAACGGGGACTGTCGGCCTCGCGCCGACTGATGAGCATGGTCGCCAATGGCGCGGCGCGGCTGGCGCTGCGCAGCCCGCTCACCGATCCGATGAGCGGCTTCTTCCTGATCCGGCGGGACCTCTTCGAACGCGTGGCGCCGCGACTCTCGAGTCAGGGCTTCAAGATCCTGTTCGACGTGATCGCCAATCAACCCCGGCGTCTTTCAATCCGCGAGTTCCCCTACGCCTTCGGCGAGCGGCTGAGCGGGGAGAGCAAGATGGATAGCATTGTCGCGCTGGATTACGCGGCTCTGCTCGCGCGCCGCCTCGTCCAGCGATGGACGCGGACCCGGCTGGCGATCGTGGTGGGAGCAGGTGCGGCCGGCGCGCTTGCTGGGGCGAGCCTTGCCCGCGTCTCGCGCCGGCGCTGAGGCGCGGCCGCCCTGGCGGCTGATCCTCGCGCTGCTGCTGATCCTGGCCACGCGCCTGGCGGCGGCGGCGCTGATCCCGCTCACCGAAGACGAAGCCTACTACCGACTGTGGGCCCGAGCGCCCGCCTTCGGCTATGTCGATCACCCGCCGATGATCGCCTGGTGGACGGCGTTCGGCATGTGGATCGGTGGCGACACTCCGTTCGGGGTGCGGCTCCTGCCATCGATTGCTTCGTTCCTGACCAGCCTCGCCGTGTTCGACATCGCGCGGTCTTCGGGCGCGCGACGAGACACCGCGACGTGGGCCGCGATCCTGTTCAATGCGACCCTGCTGGTCGCTTTTGGCGGGTTCCTGGCCGTGCCGGACGCGCCCGCCGCGCTGTTTTGGAGCCTCGCGCTGTGCTGCATCCTGCGCGCCGAAGCCCGTCGTAGCCTTGGCTGGTGGGCCGGGGCCGGGCTGAGCGCGGGCTTGGCGACGATCTCGAAATACTCGGCTCTGTTTCTCGGTCCGGGCGTCCTGCTCTGGCTTTTCTCCTCGCGCGAGCGGCGGACCAGCCTGGCGACAGCCGGCCCGTGGCTGGCGCTGCTTCTCGCCGCGCTGGTGTTCGCCAGCAACATCGCCTGGAACGCGATGCATGGCTGGTTGACCTTCGAGAAGCAGTTCGGCCGCGTCGCGCCCCGAGGTCTCACATGGCATTTCCTGCCCGAACTTCTTCTAGGGCAAGCGCTGCTGCTGAACCCGATCGTGACCGGCTTCCTGCTCTCCGGCCGGTGGCGGCGGGCGGGAGCGAGGGTCGGCCTGCTCGTGGCCACCACCGCGCCGTTCGCCGCGTATCTCCTGATCCATAGCCTGCACGATCGGGTGCAAGCACACTGGCCTGCCCCGCTTTATCCGGCCGCGGCGATCCTTGCGGCGCTGGCGGCCGAGCGATCGGCGGCTTGGCTCAGGTGGGCGGCTCCGGCCGTGACGCTGGCGGCTGTGGCCGGGACGGCGGCGCTGGCCGGTGCGCCCGTCTCGATTTTCGCGCACGCGCCGGACCCCTTCCTGCCGCTGAGGGGCTGGAGCGCATTTTCGGATCGTCTCGAGAGCGACCGGCGGGCGGCGGGGGCGGCCTGGGTCGGAACATCGAGCTACGGCCTCGCCGCTGTTCTCGCCGCCGAGCACCAGCCGGCGTCTTTGTGGCAGATCAGCGAGCGGGATCGCTGGCGCGGCCCCTCTCCTGGCGCTCTCCCGGATCTTCGCCGCCCCGGAATTGTCGTCGACCTGCCGCGCCGGGTCGATGCGCGCAAACTCTCGTCCTGCTTTCGCGAGGTGCGCCCGCTGGGATTGATCGCCCGCGGGGATGCCGGCGAGAAGCCGAAGCTCTACGCCGTCTTCGTGGTGGCCGGTCCGATCAAGGATGTCCTGAATACGGGTTGCTGGTGATCCAAGCCGTTAGCGCTTGCGGTGATGGATCTTGGCCAAGCGCTTCTGCATCGGGGTTTCGGGCAGGGTGGCGAGGGTGAGGTAGCCCTGTTCCTGCCGGTCCAGGTTCGAGAAGTGGGCGTCGGCCAGCTTCATGAAGTCGGCCTTCATCACATAGCCCCGGAAATGCAGATCGGCCGCCATCAGCGGTTCGGGTTCGTCGAAGAACGAGAATGGCGCCGCGCCGCTGTTGGATTCGTCGAGGCTGTGCGGTTGCTTGGGCGTGTCTTCCTGGTGCTCGTCGCCACCCGGGTCGATGGGCCCTGGTCGATCGGTCTGGGCGCGCCACAGGCGGGGGCGGGTGGGCGTTGGGATCAGGCCGGCCGCGCTGACGTCGACCCTATAACCCAGAACCTCCGGCGCGATCCTCTGCTCGTAGAAAGCGATCTCACTGGGGGCCAGCACCCCGTCCTTGTTCCGATCGAGCAGGGTGAAGAAGGCCTCGGAGTCGGCCAGGAACTCGGCCTTGTCGATCTTGCCGTCCGCATTCTTGTCCGCGGCTTTGAACCAGTCGGCGACCGCGTACGGCGCGTCCTCCTTGGCGCGGTAGGGGCGGCCGGGTGGAGAGATGAAGACGTTCGCCGGCGGGCCGCCGTCGTTTGGCAGATCCTGGGCGAAGACGAAGCCGGGCGTCGTGGAGACAATGGCGAGCGTTCCCGCCGAAAGGCCAAATCCGCGCCGGGTCATCATCATGGAAAGCGTCCTTTCGCGAGCCCGCTCCCTCTAGCGCGGCCGGGCCGCCGACCGCTAGGCTGACGGCCGGCCGGACGGTCGAGGCTCAGAACCTAAGCTTCACGCCGCCATAGACCGCCGTGGGCGAGGCCGGGCTCTGAAAGCGGGGGTCCGCGCCCGTGGCCGGAACGCCGGGCGCGCCAATGCCGGTGGGATCCCCAAGAACGCCGAAGGTCGCGTAGTGCGCATCCAGGGCGTTATCGATCCTGGCGTAGATCTCCAGCCGCCGGGTCACGTCGTAGGCGGCGTGAAGCCCGAGCACCGTGTACCCGGGAAGGGGCGCGAGCTGATTGGCCTCGTCGCCGCGATAGACTTGGCTGCCGAGCACCTGAAAGTCGCCACCGATCCGAACGCCGCCACGGAAGGCGTACTCCGCGCCGAGCTTGAACCGGGTGCGGGGGATGCCCGGCAGTTGGTCGCCGCGGTGGACGTGAATATCCCCACTGGCGTCCTGGAACGGATTGGACGGCGAGGGGATGACCAGGTCCGAGTCGAACGTCGCTTCAACACGGGAGACGCTGGCGTAGGCTGTCAGGCGAGCGCCGCGGTAGAGCGAGGTCGACGTCGAAGCCCTGACGCCGTGTGCCGGGAATGTTGCGAAAGTAGCCGGCGCTGAGCGAGGTGGCGACGCCGTAGATGTCGTCGTGTACCTCGGTGCGGTAGAGGCCCAGGCTGTAGCTCAGACGACCGGCGCCAAGGGAGCTCTCACCGCGCATCCCCGCCTCGAAGGTCCGGCTGACGACCTGCTTCAGGTTGGGCGGGTCGGCGGAGAGGGAGGAGGGCAGGAGGCAGGGCGCCCGCGGATCCGAGCATTCGATCTCGCTCGGCGTCGGAGCGCGGCTACCCTCGGCGTAGCCCGCATAGACCGTCAGCCCCGGTCCGAACCGGTAGGTCGCGCCAAGCGCGGGGTTGAAGCGCGCGAAGGTCGCGGTCCCGCTGAGGCTGGACCCCCGCTGGTCGCCCAACACGATCCGCACCGCGTTGTAGCGTCCGCTGGCCGTGATCGAGAGGCGACGGGTGAGATCCAGGGTATCCGTGCCGAAGGCGCCCAGGTCCGTGATCTCGGCGCGCAGGCCGACGGGGGTGGCGGTGAAGCCGCTTCCTTCCGGGGTCGAGACGATGAAGCCGGAACTCTGGACCACCAAGGCGCTGTCGATCACCCCGACTTCGGCGTTCGAGCCATAATCCACGCGGGCGCGATCCGCCGCCGCGCCGAGCGTCAGCTGGTTGCCGCGCCCAAGCACCCGCGCCTTCGAGGTTCCTTGAACCGTACCCCCGAAACTCAGGGCATCCAGGTCTTCGCGGTCGTTCTCCCCGATCGGCACGGTACCTCCCGCCGTCAGGTCGGGAATCGCGGCGCCCGATACGCTGACGAGCGGCGTTTGTCCGTCCGGCTGGCACAGGGACGCGGCCAGCTCCGTCGGAGCACAGGCGATGTCGTTCGTCGTGTTCCCGTTGATGGCGCCCTGGCGGAAGTGGCGCACGTAGGCGTTGGCCTGGGCCGATAGAACCGGGCCGGCGGCGTAGGTCGCGGTCAGGGTCGCGAAGTCGAGGCGGTCGGTGTTCACCTGCGGCGTGGTGAAGGTCAGCCGCCGGTCGATCGCCAGCTCCTGCACCGGCGTCGCGCCCTCGCCAAGAAGCCGGTTGTCGGCGCCGGTGTAGGCAAGGTCGACCGTGAGCCGTTCGGTCCGGGCCGACACGTCGGCATAGAGCTGGCGGACGCGATCGCCCGAGAAGAAGCGCCATCCATCCTGGTCCAGCGCCGTGACCGCGACGAACGCGGCGAGGCGTTCCGAGTGCACGCCGTAGGTCAGGGCCAGCGAGCGCCGGCCGAACGATCCGCCCGAGAGATCGAGGTCCCCGCCTGGGTGGTCGAAGCCCGTCTTCATGCCGATCACGATCGCGCCGCCGAGCGCGTTGAGGCCATAGACCGGGTTGGTCCCGACCACGTCCAAGCGCGCGATCGCCTCGGTGGGGATCAGGTCCCAATTCACGGTGTCGCCGAACGCCTCGTTGATCCGGACGCCGCCCTGATAGACGGCGAGGCCCGCCGGCGTTCCCAACACCGCCGAGGCTTCGAACCCCCGGTAGAGCACGTCCGGCTGGAAGGGATCGTCGAGATTGTCGTTGAGGTTCAACGCGCCGATCCGCGCATTCATCGCCGAAATGGCGCCGGGGGTCTGCTCGACCTCAAGGTCGGCGGCCGACAGGCTGTTCACCGCGTAGGGCGCCTTGGCCGCATCGATGTTCGCGCCCGACAGCGGCGTGGCGCCGATCACCGTGACGGGAGCGACGTTGGACGGCGGCTCAGCCACGGCGGCCCGCGACAGTGCCACCAGCGCGACAGAGAAGGCCATCGGCAGCCGCCAAGGCCAGCGCTCCACGGCCTTTCGAGAGCGAACGATCCCGGTGGACGATGGTGTGGTGGGGCTCGTCAGCTCGTTGGCCTCGTCGGTTGGCGGGCGGGGTGGGATTCGAACCCACGGTGGGCGTGAACCCACGGCGGTTTTCAAGACCGCTGCCTTAAACCACTCGGCCACCCGCCCGGAGGCGCGGTGGACCTTCTAGACAAGGACAGCGGCGCGGCCAATGAAGGCGGCGCATGGCGCGCGGGACGTTGATCACCTTGGAAGGCGGGGAGGGGGCGGGGAAATCGACCCAGGCCCGGCGGCTCGGCGACCGCTTGGCCGAGCTCGGGCGCGAGGCGGTGGTCACGCGCGAACCGGGCGGTTCGCCGGGTGCGGAAGCGATTCGATCACTGCTGGTCACGGGCGATGTCGTGCGCTGGTCGCCGACCACGGAAACCCTGCTGATGTACGCCGCGCGGCGGGACCATATCGAGCGGGTGATCGCTCCGGCCCTGGCGCGCGGCGCCGTGGTGGTGAGCGACCGGTTCTATGACTCCACGCGCGCCTACCAAGGCGCGGCGGGAGGCGCGAGCGCGACCCTGATCGATCATCTCGAGCGCGATGTCGTCCCCGAGGATGTGCGGCCGGACCTCACCTTGATCCTGGATTTGCCGCCGGAAGAAGGCCTCGCACGGGCCAAGGCGCGAGCCGAGAGCCAAAGCCGGTTCGAGGCGCAAGATCTTCGATTCCACAGAGACTTGCGCAAGAGTTTTCTAGACATCGCCAAGGCAGAGCCGGACCGCTGCGTGGTCGTCGACGCCGCCCTACCGCAGGATGCGGTATTCGCCGCCATCTGGCGCGCGGTGGAGCGGCGCTTGTGAGCGAGACAATCCCCCACCCGCGCGAGACTTTCGACCTCATCGGCGGAGCGAGAGCGGAGCGCGACTTTCTCTCGGCGTTGAGCCGCGGCCGCTTGCACCACGCCTGGCTGCTGATCGGACCCGAGGGCGGCGGCAAGGCCAGCTTCGCCTACCGCGCCGCCCGCCGTCTGCTGGGTGCGCGCGCCGCCGGCGGAGCGGACGACCTGGCCAGTGACCCGGCCGATCCGACCTGCCGTCAGATCCTCGCCCGCGCTCATCCTGACCTGCTGGTGCTCCAGCGGGACGCCGAGGACGGTAAGACGCGCAAGGGCATCCCCGTCGACGAGGCGCGGCTGCTGCCCGAGTTCTTCGCCCTCACGCCGGCCATCTCGCCCTATCGCGTGGCGATCATCGACAGCGCCGACGACCTCAACGACTCCGCCGCCAACGCCATCCTCAAGGTGCTGGAGGAGCCGCCGGCGCGGGGCGTGGTGTTCCTGATCAGCCAGTCGCCGGGCGCGCTGCTGCCCACCATCCGCTCCCGCTGCCGGCGCCTCGTCTTCGATCCGCCGGCGCCCGATGCGGCCCGCGACTTCGTCATGAATAAAGCCGGCGTGGACGAGGCGAGGGCCGCTCGCCTCCTCGCCATGTCCGGCGGCGCGCCGGGCCGGGCGTGGAGGCTGGCGGAGGCCGGCGCCCTCGAACTGGACGACCTTGCCACCGAGATGCTTCGGCGCTTGCCCGCCAACGACCCCGCCGCAACCCTCGCCCTCGCCGACAGCTTCCGTGGGCCAGGCGGCCAGGAGCGCTTCGACCTGTTCTTCGAACGTCTCGCCGACCACCTGAGCGTCCGGGCCGCCGACGCTCACTCTGCGCGCCTGGCCGAGGCCTGGAGCACGATCACCGCTCTCGCGCGACGCGTGGACGCGGTGAACCTCGATCGCGGCGACGCTCTGTTGAGCGCGCTTTCCGTTTTGAAGTCAGCGGCTTGATGTTGAAAGCTTCCGTTTCTCACCGCCCATGTTGATCGACAGCCACGTCAATCTCCATGCGCCGCAGTTCGACGAAGACCGGGAGGCGGTGATCGAGCGCGCGCGGGCCGCGGGTGTCGGCCTGATGGTCACCATCTCCGATCGGCTCGATCGGTTTCCGGCCGTGCTCGCCATTGCTGAAACGCACCCCGATATCTGGGCCACGGTCGGCGCTCATCCGCATGAAGCGAAGGATCATCAGGGTCTTAGTCCGCAGACCCTGATCGATCTTGCCGCCCATCCGAAGGTGGTCGGGATCGGCGAGACAGGGCTCGACTTCCACTACGACCTCAGCCCGCGCGAGACCCAGGCGCAGGTGTTCCGCGTCCACATCGCCGCGGCGCGCGAGACCGGACTGCCGCTCATCGTCCACACCCGCGAGGCCGACGAGGTGATGGCGGAGATCCTGGAAGCCGAACATGCGCGCCGGCGCGTTCCCCATCCTGATGCATTGCTACACCTCCGGCGCGGCGCTCGCCCGGCGAATGGCGGCGCTGGGCGCCTGGTTCAGCGTCTCCGGCATCGCCACGTTCAAGGCCGCGGATGACGTCCGGGCGGTGATCGCCGACATGCCGGAGGATCGGATCATCCTGGAGACCGACTGTCCCTATCTTGCGCCGGTTCCGATGCGGGGCCGCCGCAACGAACCGGCCTTCCTGCCGCATGTGTCGACGGCGCTCGCGGCAGGTGCGCGGCTGGAGCCCGGGCGAGACAGAGCAGCGGACCAACGACGCCTTCTTCAACCTGTTCAAACGGATACCTCGGCCAAGTTGACCACTCTAGAGTTCACCATTCTGGGATGCGGCTCCTCCGGCGGCGTGCCGCGCGCGGACGGTAATTGGGGCCTGTGCGACCCGGCCGAGCCGAAGAACCGCCGCTCGCGATGTTCGCTCATGGTCCGCCGCCCGAGCGCCGACTCCCCGGATCGCTGGACCACGGTGGTGGTCGACGCCTCGCCGGAATTCCGCATCCAGACCGCCGACGCCGGCGCCAAGCGGCTCGACGCGCTGTTGCTCACCCACGACCACGCCGACCAGTGCCACGGCCTGGATGACATCCGCGCCTTCGCCCTGAAGCAGCGCGCGAGGATTCCCGTATGGATGGACGCGGCGACGCGCGAGTTGATGATGCGACGCTTCGGCTACATCTTCGAGGGGGAGGGGATGTATCCCTCGATCGCCAGCGAGCACGATGTCCCGGAGCATGGGCTGACGTGGCAGGTGGACGGGCCCTCAGGCGCGATCGAGGTCGTCGCCTTCGACCAGGATCACGGCGGGGTGAGAAGCCTCGGCTACCGCTTTGGCGGCGTGGCCTATTCCAGCGACGTGGTCGATCTGCCGGCGGAGTTGCTGAGGGCGGTGAGCGGACTCGACGTGTGGATCGTCGACGCCTTGAAGCGCACGTCCCATCCCACACACTTTGGTCTGGACGACGCGCTCCGATGGATCGCGCGGATGATGCCGCGGCGCTCCGTCCTCACCAACATGCACATCGACATGGATTATCGAACGCTCGAGGGCGAGCTGCCGGAGGGCGTCGTTCCGGCCTTCGACGGGATGCGCTTCACCGCCGAGGTTCCGGAGCCGAGCGCCTGATGCGGCTGGGTTTCCTGGCCTCCGGCAACGGCACCAGCCTGCGCGCCATCGTGACCGCGTGCGAGTCCGGCGAACTCTCGGCCGTGCCGGCGATCGTCATCAGCAACAAGCGCGAGGCGCCGGCGCTGGCTTTCGCTCACGAACACGGCATCGCCACCGCCGTGATCCCCACGGCCAAAGACCCCGAGGCGGCGGACCGTGCCCTGATCGCCAGTTTGGAAGCCGCGGACGTGGAATGGGTGATCCTGTCCGGCTACCTGCGGAAGCTCGGCCCCAAGACGCTGGCGCGCTTCGCCGGTCGCATCCTCAACGTCCATCCGGCGCTGCTGCCGAAGTTCGGCGGACAAGGCTTCTATGGCCGAAAGGTCCACGAGGCGGTGATCGCCGCCGGTGAGACCGTCAGCGGCGCCACGGTGCACCGGGTCGACGAGATCTATGACCACGGCGAAATCGTCGCCCAAGCGAAGTGCCGGTCCTGCCGGGCGATGACGCCGAAAGCTTGCAAGCGCGCGTGATGGCGGCGGAGCCGAAGTTGTTCGTGGAGACGCTGAAGCGGCTGGCCACGAAATACCCCATCTGATTTCCGATAATATATCTTAGGCGAGAAACTCATGCGCTTTGGGTTGGCCCTCCTATTCGCGACATGCCTCGCCCAGCCCGCGCTGAGTGAGGTTCTCGCTCGCGTGTCTAACCAGGTCTTCGTGGCGGCGATCAATCGAGCCGACCAGAGCCTCGTTCCCTACCGCGATCGAAAGGTCTCGCCCAGGAACGTCGAGCTTAGGCGCTGCTCTGCTCCGGACGAGGAGCCCACGGAGTTTCGATGTTCTTGGCGGCTCCGCACGTCGCGCGGTTGGGTCGCGCACCGCACCTGGCTGGTGATGGACGGCGACGGCTGGCGTGTCATGGACAACGACAGCTTCTAGTGGACGTCAGCGAGACGCTTCAGCGTCCCTCCGACTTTAGGTTTTGGTTGAGGTCAATGAAGCTGGGTTTGATGGTGTTTTGACGTTTTTCTGATTTACCCCTCTCCAGGTACGCAGGCTACAACTAGCGCAGGACATCTTCATGTTTTCGCGATGTCGCGAGAGCGCTAATTGTTGATCAGGATAGCCTCATGTCGACGACTGTCATTCCCGGACAACCCACGAATGGTGACGGGAGCTGGAGCGATTTCAGCGGGCTCTACGCGAAGGCCTTGAAGCACGACCATCCCGGGATTCCGAACGCCTCGGTCTACGACGCCTTCCTCTCGGAGCTGAAGCGCGGCGAGACGACCGGAACGCGCCCGATCACCCCGCCGCTGTTCGAGCCGAGCGCCACGGTGCCTGACCTCCGCGGCGGGACCGCCAAGCTCAATGGGCCGCAAGGCGCCTTCGTGATCCAGGCCGTGGGTGAGCAATCGCCCGACTACAGCACCGTACCCGCGCCCCAGGTCGGCTCCGACGATTACGCCGTGGAGCTCATCGAACTCTATTGGGCCTCCCTGATCCGCGACACGCCGTTCACCGCTTATGGCGGCGATCCGAACGTCGCCAAGGCCGTGGCCGACCTCAACCGTCCAGAGGTGCTGCCGCACTACCGCGGCCCGGTGGACAATACCGGCAAGGTGACGCCGGACCTCCTGTTCCGCGGCGGACTTCCGGCGGGGAAGCGCACCCCCACGGACCCCGCCTATTTCGCCGGCGAGACCTTTGGGCCGTACGTCTCCCAGCTTGCGCTCCTCCCCACCGACCTGGGCGCGCTCCATCTCGACCAAAAGATCACGCCGTTCGTCGCGGGCCACGATTTCATGACCGTCCTGGGAGAGTGGTACAACGTTCAGCAGGGCGTCGCTCCGACGGGGAGCCTGGCGTTCGATTCGGTCCGCCGGTTCATGAACCGAGGCCGTGACCTCGCCGCCTACACCCACGTAGACGAACTCTATCAGGCCTATCTGGTGGCCTATCTCGTGCTCGCGACGCTCAAGGCGCCCGCGAATCCGGGTTTCCCGTACGGCGGCTACAAGGTGCAGAAGGCGTTCAGCAGCCTGGGCGGGCCGGACGCGACCGGCGTGCTGGGCTTGGTGGCGCGCGCGGCGATCGACGCGGTCTGGTACCAGAAGTGGGTGGTCAACCTGCGCCACCGGCCCGAAGCCGGCGGCGGGCTTGTCCACCTGCGCAAGTCGAACGCGACCCCCCTGCCCCAGGCCGCGGCCGCCTTCTCGACGGGGTTCATGAACCTCATCGAGCCGGCCATCGACGCAAGCGCCGCTCACTATTCCAACACGCCCAACAAGACCTGGCTGCTGTCCCAGGCCTTCCCGGAAGGCTCGCCCACCCATCCTGCGTATCCCACGGGACACGGGACGGTGGCCGGCGCCTGCATCACCGCGCTGAAGTTCTTCTTCGATGGATCCAAGGCCATCACGGACCTCGGCACGCCGCAGCAGACCACGGCGGACGGCTCGAACCTCGTCGCCTACACGGGCGCCGACGCCTCGCGCATGACGATCAACGGCGAGCTGCACAAGCTGGCCCACAACGCCTCGTTCGGGCACGGCATCCACGGCGGCATCCACTGGCGGAGCGATACCGACGAGTTGATCATCTTCGGAGAGCAGGTGGCGCTCAGCGTGCTGGGCGAGCTGGTGAAGGGCTATTCGGAGTCGATCAACGTCACGATCCAGACCCTCAGCGGCGCTCCCGTGACGATCGCCAACTGATCCAGCGGTTCAGCTCACCGCGTCCAGGCGGCTGATCGAGGCCTTCTCATTCCAGTGGCCGTGCTTGTTCACGAACCACGGCGGGCGCTCGGTCAGCACCTCGGTTTCCAGCCACAGGCGCTTGAGGTGCCTGATCTTTCCTGAGGCGCGGTCGTCCTCGTAGGCGGTGCGGCCGTGCAGCACGTGGTAGTTGTTCACGAACTGCATGTCGCCCGGCTGGAAATCCATCAGCACCGCCCAGCGTCCGCTCTCGGCGGCCTCGTCCAGCCAGGCGATCGCCTCGCGGGCCTTGTCGGTGAGCCTGGGCGCGTCGGCGTGGCGCTGGGAGGCCATGATGTACTGGGGAATGTAGCGGACGAAGAGCCGGCCGCCCTGCTCGGTGAACACCGGCATCGGGTACCAGCCGCGCCCACCTGGAGCCTGCTCGCCGCGGTAGTCGTACGGCTGAGGCTTGTACATCTCCTGGGCCAGATCCGGCCGCTCACGAACCAGGGCGTTGTGCAGGGCGACGCTGTTGCACACCGCCGACAGTCCGCCCGAGACGCCGGTGCGCAGGCACATAAGCCCGACGAGGTCCGACCCGTCGCAGTGATAGCCGAGCCTGATCCCGCCCAACTCGTTGCCGCGCGCGGTGGGATCGTCGTGTCGCTTTCCCTGGTCGGTGACGTCGCCCAGCAGGTGACCATGCTTGTTCTGCGGCCACGGCTTTCCGAGGTGCGCGCCGATCCCCCAATAGATCAGGCACATCTCGTCGTTGGAGTAGCGCTCGCGGTCGACGCCCCTCAGCCGCACGAACCCCCTGCCCTCGATCAGCTCCCGCTCGATCCGTCTCAGCCGCGCGCCGAGTGTCGGAAGCGGGAAGTCGGCTTTGGTGACGGACAGGAGGTCGTCCACCTTCGGCAGGGCAAGGCGAACGGCCGCGTCGATCTCCTCCAGCTCGGCCGGCGTGAACCGCTCGGTCCAGAGATCCTCGTCGGCGACGTCCGCCGCCGTCCACTCACACTGCGTCTCGAGTTCGCGGACCATCCAGACCTCCCGGCGTTTGCACCAGAGTGGCGCCGTCTTCGGCCTAGGTCGAGGTCTAGGGCTTCAGGGACGCGGCATAGGACGCCAGGTCGATCATCTGCGAGGGCTGCAACGCCTGAGCCACCGGCGCCATGACTGCGGCGCCCTTACCGACTCGGGCGCCTGTCGAGAACCCAAGCAACTGCCGGAACAGATAAGCCGGGTAGCGCCCCGCGAGGGGTGGACCGATCGCACCCTTGAGGCCCACGCCGTGGCAGCTAGCGCACGCCGGCAAACGCCCGCCGACGTCACCCGACGCGAGCGCCCGACCGCGCGCGATCGCGCCACGCGGGATGTAGATCGTGTAGCCCGGTCGATTGTCGCGACGCTCGAAGAGCTCGAGATCGTTCGGCGTCTCCACGATCCGATCCCCCAGGGGCTCGCGACCACCGCCCGGTTGGACGCCATAGAGTCCCAGCAACGGTCGCACCGCCGGTATTTCTCCCGTTTCGACAAGGCGGAAGGCTTTGACGTACCTCAGCCTGGAGAAATACGCGGCCGCCTCCTGGGCTTCGTTTTCGGTGACTGCGGACGCGACCCGATGCATCAATTGGGACGGCCGCCAGCTTGGATCCGCTCCCGATCGGTCGCCGGCGCGAAAGCTCTCGACCTGCGCGATAATGTAGGACGCCGGCAGACCAGCGAGGGCGGCATTTTCCGGACGTCCTTGGCCATCCGGCACATGGCAGAACCCGCAGGCCATGGCGTCTGGCTTGTGGCCGGCCAGCACGATCGTGGGCGGCGCGGGATGGTTCTTCGGAAACCAGTCGATCGCGGTGAACAGATCCCCGAGTTGCGCCTCGTCGTACCGCTGAGTTCGAACCCGGCACGGTCACCGCGTTGCGAGGCGGCTCGTTGGACGCAGGGGTCGCTGGGGGCGACGGACGCGGAAAGGCCCAGCCGAGTCCTCGACCGTTGACGTCGGCGGCCGCGGAGAGGCTCGCCGCCAACAATACGCAGGTCAGCGACCACGCACCGATCCAAGCCACCCCATCTCTCCGTCAAAGCCTTAGCAACAAGCCAGACTATGACGGACCGCCCCGGCTCTCGCCAGCCGATCAGGCCAGAACCTCCGAGAGAAAGTTCCCCAGGCTCGTCCAAGCCCGCTTGGCGACTGTGGCGTTGTAGGCCAGCCCCATCGCGGGCGCGTTCGCCCCTTCGTTCATGAAGGCGTGCTTGGCGCCACCGAAAGCGTCGATGCGCCAGTCGGCGCCGGCGGCGGTGAGCTCGTTTCCGAGCGCCACCACATCCTCCGGCTTGGCCATCGGGTCGTCCCAGCCGTGATAGGCGACGATCTTGGCGGTGATCGGCGCGCTCGGCAGTCCCGGTGGGGTGAACAGACCGTGGAAGCTCGCCACCCCCCTCACCTTCCCGCCGGCGCGGGCGAGGTCGAGCACGCACAGGCCGCCGAAGCAGAAGCCGATCGCCGCCAGCCTGTCTCCGTCGACCTCGGGTCGCGCGGCGACCGCGTCCACCGTCTCCAAGAGCCGCTTGCGCAGCTTGGCCCGGTCGCCGACCAGCGGCGACATCAGCGCCTGGTTTTCCTCGGCCGTGGAGCCGGACCGGCCGCCGCCATAGAGGTCGACGTTGAAGGCGTTGTAGCCGAAGTCGGACACCACCCGCCGCGCGAACCCCTCCTGGCTTTCCGTCCGGCCTGCCCAGTCATGGAACACCAACACGGTGGGCCGCGCGCCGGAGCCCTCGTGGATCAACAGGCCATGGTGATCGGCGTCGTCGTGCTGGGAGATGACGGGCGTGTCGGTGGGCATAAGCAAAGCTCCTGGCTTGAGGTCGAGCCGGTCATACCGTCCCCCGATGAGCGTGGGGAGGGTAGACCTAAGTCGGCCTGAACCGCCGGTTCGCCGGGAAGCCCTTTGGCGCGAGCCTGCCCGAGGCGCCGCGCCGACCGGACCACTCCGGCCATTCCGCCCAGGCGCGGGTGCGGCCGCTGGCGTCGATCCAGGTCGCGCCCGCCGCGGCGTCGAACACCAGGGCGTCGCGCAACCCGCCCTCCCGATAGCTCTGCAGCTTCACGCCCTTGCCGCGCGGCATCACCGGCAGTTCGGCGACCGGGAAGATCAGGATCTTGTGGTTGTCGCCGAGCAGGGCGAGCTGGTCCCCGTCGATCATCCGGGTCAGCGCCATCGTGCCGCTCATCACCGCCTTGCCCGCCTTGCGCGTCGAGAGGAGTTCGTCCTCCTCCACCACGAAGCCGTAGCCGGACTTGGACGCGAGCAGTCGCTTGCGGCCGGCCTGATAGGCGAACACGGCCAGGACCTCGACCTTCTCCGGCAGGTCGATCATCAGCCTCAAGGGTTCGCCCTGCCCTCGCCCGCTTGGGAGCTTGTCGCACGGCAGGGTGAAGGCGCGCCCGTCGGCGCTCAGCACCATCAGTTTGTCGGTCGTCTCGCAGGGAACCAGGAAGGCGAGCGCGTCGCCCTCCTTGAACGACAAGGTCGAGGGATCTTCCACCCGGCCCTTCACCGCGCGGATCCAACCCCGCTCGGAGACGATCACCGTGATCGGCTCGCGCACCACCAGCGCCTGGGCGGCGGCTTCGGGGTCCACGACCGGGGCGTCGGCGAAGGTGGAGCGACGCGGGTCGGCCAGCGCCTTCTTCACCTCGCGCAGCTCGGCGCCGATGCGCTTCCACTGCTCGGCTTCGGACGCGAGCAGGGTGTTCAATGCCGCGCGCTCGGCGGTGAGCTTCTCGTGCTCGCCGCGCAGCTGCATCTCCTCGAGCTTGGCGAGTTGGCGCAGGCGGGTGTTGAGGATGGATTCCGCCTGGACATCGTCCAGCTCGAAGCGGGCGATCAGCCGCGCCTTGGGCTCATCCTCGAAGCGCACGATCCGGATCACCTCGTCGAGGTCGAGGAAGACGGCGAGCAGGGCGTCGAGGATGTGGAGCCGCTGCTCGATCTTGCCGAGGCGGAACCGCGCCCGGCGCTGCGCCACCTCGCGACGGTGGTCGAGGAAGGCCTGCAGCAGCGCCCGCAGGCCCAGCACGCGCGGCGCGCCGTCGGCGGTGAGCACGTTCATGTTGACCGGCGAAGCGGGTCTCGAGGGCGGACAGCCGGAACAGGCTCTCCATCATCACCTCGGGCTCCACGGTGCGGGCGCGGGGCTCCAGCACCAGGCGCATGTCCTCGGCGCTCTCGTCGCGGACCTCGGCCAGCAGCGGCGCTTTCTTGGCTTCGACCAGGCCGGCGAGTTCCTCGACAAGGTCCGCCTTGCGCACGGTGTAGGGAATCTCGGTGACGACCACCCGCCACAGGCCCCGGCCCATCTCCTCCAGGCTCCAGCGCGCGCGCAGCCGCACGCCGCCTCGACCCGTGGCGTAGGTCTCGGCCAGGGAGTCGCGGCCCTCGACAATGATGCCGCCGGTGGGGAAGTCGGGCCCTTGGACGTGGACCATCAGCTCGGCGGTGGAGGACGCCGGCTTCTTGAGCAGCGCCAGGCAAGCGTCGATCAGCTCGCCCACGTTGTGCGGCGGAATGCTGGTGGCCATGCCGACGGCGATCCCGGCCGAGCCGTTGGCCAGCAGGTTGGGGAAGCCGGCGGGGAGCACGACCGGCTCCTCCTCCTCCCCATCGTAGGTCGGGCGCAGGTCGACCGCGTCCTCGTCGATCCCGTCCAGCAGCAGCTCGGCCGCCGGGGTGAGGCGGCACTCGGTGTAGCGCATGGCCGCGGCGTTATCGCCGTCGATGTTGCCGAAGTTCCCCTGGCCGTCGATCAGCCGGTAGCGTTGGGCGAAATCCTGGGCGAGGCGGACCAGGGCGTCGTAGACGGCGACGTCGCCGTGCGGGTGGTACTTGCCGATGACGTCGCCCACCACCCGCGCCGACTTCTTCGGCGAGCCGCGTGCGTCCAGCCGCAACAGGCGCATGGCGTAGAGCAGCCGGCGGTGGACGGGCTTCAGCCCGTCGCGCGCATCCGGCAGCGCCCGCTGGGTGATGGTCGAGAGCGCATAGGCGAGATAGCGCCTGGACAGCGCCTCGCCGAACGGCTCGTCGATGATCCGCCCTTCGCCGCCGTCCGGCGTCTTGACGTCGTCGCTCATACGCGCGGTTTGAGGCCGACTCCGGTCGGAAGTCCAGTGTGGCGCGGAACGCTTGGAACGCCCTCCGCGCCACTCCGATCACCGCTGGATAAAGGCGAGGATGTCGGCGTTGATCCGGTCGGGTTGGGTCGTCGGCATGCCGTGCGGGAAGCCCGGACTTGAGATCAGCTTCGCGCCTGGGATCAGCGTCGCGGAGACTTTGCCCGCCGCGATCCCGAGATCGAGGTCATTCAGGCCGCGTCGACGAGGACGACTTCGGCGTCCTCCAGCGCGGTCACGCGGATCGTATCCTCCCGCGTGATGGCGGCGCCGTCGCGAGCCTCGATCCGGACGCCGTTCAGCTCGACAGCGCCTTTCGCGGGCACGAGGTAGCCGTGGCGCTCCGCGCCGAGCGGATATTCCGCGCTGTCGCCCGCCTTCAGCGTCGCGCCCAGAACCCGCGCACCGGTGCGGATCGGCAGGGCGTCGCCATCCTCGGCGAAGCCGCTGGCGAGGGTCACGAAGCCGCCGGCTCGCTCGCCTTTAGGGAAGGGTTTCGCGCCCCAGGAGGGCGCCCCGCCCCGGGCGTCCGGCAGAATCCAGATCTGGAAGATGCGGGTGGTCTCGGTCTCGCGGTTGTATTCCGAATGGCGAACGCCGGACCCGGCGCTCATCACCTGAACGTCGCCGGCTTCGGTTCGTCCCACGTTGCCGAGGCTGTCCTGGTGGGTGATCGCCCCTTCGCGGACATAGGTGATGATCTCCATGTCCGCGTGTGGGTGCGGTGGAAAGCCGGTCCCGGGCGCGATGGCGTCGTCGTTCCACACGCGGATCGCGCCCCAGCCCATGCGGGCCGGGTCGTGATAGTTGGCGAACGAGAAATGGTGCTTGGCCTTGAGCCAGCCATGGTCGGCGCCTCCGAGGCTGGAGAAGGGTCGGCGATCGATCATCGAGGTCGCTCCTGAAATGTACGTTGACGTCTTGAGGGGAATATCGCCTCGTCGCTACATGTTGGTAAGAGAAACGGTGGAATAAGATCGTTGCCGAAATCAACACGCCGACTGCCGGACTTCGAAGCGTGGGCGATCTTCGCCAAGGTGGGAGAGCTCGGCTCGTTCGCCGCCGCCGCTCGGGAGCTCAGGCTCACCAATCCGACGGTGTCGAAGGCGGTGACACGGCTCGAAGCCCGCCTGGGAGTCGCCCTGATTGCGCGGACTTCGCGCCGGCTGTCGCTCACTCAGGCCGGGCGAGCAGCGTTGGAGCGAGCGCGGCGCATGGTGAGCGAGGGCGAAGCGCTCGAGTTCGACGCGACCGAGCAGTCGGAGCGATTGCAGGGGCTGATCCGGATCAGCGCGCCTCTTTCGTTCGGAACCGCTTTTCTCGGCCACGTTCTGCCGACGTTCCTGGACGCGCATCCCGAGGTCACACTCGATTTCGCCCTCAGCGACCGCAAGGTCGACCTGGTGGCGGAGGGCTTCGATCTCGCGCTGCGGATCTCGGCGCTTGAGGACTCCTCCCTTCTGTCGCGCCGACTCTGCGCCGTTCGGCTCCTGCTCGTCGCATCGCCCGTCTACCTCGAGCGGCGTGGCCGACCCGACAGTCCGAGCGATCTCTCCGCCCACGCCGCGCTCGGCTACACCGGCGGGGCTTCACCCGGCGTGTGGCGCTTCGGCCATTCCGAACTCGGCGAGATGGCCGTGGAGCCGACGGTGCGGGTCTGGTCCGACAACGCCGACCTTCTCAATCCGCTGCTGATCGCCGGCGAAGGACTCGCTCTTCAACCGGAGTTCCTGGTCTGGCGCGAGCTGCGGGACCGTCGGCTGGAGATCGTCATGCCGGACTGGACCTTGCCTCCGCTCAGCCTGCACCTGCTGATGCCGCCCGGGAAGCTTCGACCCCTCCGCGTGCAGGCTCTGATCGATCACTTCGTCGCCGAACTGTCGCACCCGCCGTGGGCGAAGAGCGGAGGGGCTCAGGTCAGAGTCGGCCGGCGTCGCGAAGGCGGTCGCGCAGCCAAATCCGCGCCGGCGGCAATGGTCGATTGAGGGGCGAGAAGATGAAGCGGGCCAGGAAGGCGCCGGTGAGGTCGAGGCCCTGGCCGATGTCTCCCGGCGCGATCCGTTGCTGCGACGAGAGCATGAAGCCGGGCAGCGGCAGCAGCCGGTCGGCATAGGGCGCCGCGGCGTCGCGGCTCACCGCCCGTCCCGTCCGGGGGCTGACAAACACCAGGTCGTCGTTGGAGCCCGTCACCGCGCAGCGTGAGAGATCGAAGCCGAAGCCGAGCGCCTGGAGCAGACCCGCCTCGAACCGCACCATCACCGCCGGCCAGATCTCCGTGTGGTCGAGCGCCGCGCGCAGGGCTTCAAAGGCGGCGAACACCTCGGGATGCGGCTCGCGCTCGCTGACGCTGCCCGCGACCACGGCCGCCGCCGAGGCAAGCCCCGCGAGCGCCAGCGCGTCGTCGAACAGCGCGTCCGGTCCCTCCCCCACCGCCTCGAGCCGCGCTGAACCGAGCTGGTCGGCGGTGCGGGAGCGATAGGCGAGGCGCACGCGGGATCCGCTCTGCAAGGCCGGACGCATCCGCCGCGACGCGCCCCCGGCGACATGGGCCGCCCACTTGCCATGCTCGGCGGTGAGCAGCTCGACAATCGCCCCGGTTTCCCCGTGAGCCCGGGCGGAGAGCACGAAGGCGTCGTCCTCGAAGTCCACCTCAGCCCTTGGGGAGGTCAAACATCGAAATCGAGACCCTGCTCCTGGAAGAGCCCGCGGTCCTCGCCCCAGTTCTCCTTCACCTTCACATGCAGGAACAGGTGCACAGGCCGCTCGAGGATATCGGCAAGCTCCTTTCGAGCGGCCTCGCCGATCCACTTGAGGGTCTGGCCGCCCTTGCCGATCAGGATGCCGCGCTGGCCATCGCGCTCGACGAAGATGGTCTGTTCGATCCGCGCCGAGCCGTCGGGGCGCTCCTCGAAGGCGGTGGTCTGGACAGCCGCCGCATAGGGCAGTTCCTCGTGGACGCGCAGGTACACCTTCTCGCGGGTGATCTCGGCGGCGAGCAGCCGGGCGGGAAGATCGGCGCTCTGGTCTTCCGGGTAGAACCAGGGTCCCTCGGCGACCACCTCGGCCAGCCGCCTGCGGAGATCGTCGACCCCCGAGCCGGTCGCGGCGGAGATCATGAAGATCTCGTCGTAAACATCTGAATCGGAAAAACCCTGGGTGACGGGCAGCAGGTTCTCCCGCTTCACGCCATCGACCTTGTTGAGCGCCAGCATCGCCTTCCGGCCGGCAGCCTTCAGGCCTTCAGTGATGGCCTTGGCATCGCCGATCGCCAGCCGGTCGGCCGAGCTCCCGCCGCCGCCCGCCACCGCGATCTCCGCCTGGACGTCGACCACATGGACGACGGCGTCGGCATCCTCGGCCCGGTTCCAGGCGGCGCGGACCATGGCGCGATCCAGTCGTCGGCGCGGCTTGAACACGCCCGGCGTGTCCACCAGCACCACCTGGGCGTCGCCCTCCATCATCACGCCGCGCACCGGAAAGCGGGTGGTCTGCACCTTTTGGGTGACGATCGAGACCTTGGAGCCCACAAGGCGGTTGACCAGGGTGGATTTGCCCGCGTTGGGCGCGCCGATCACCGCGACGAAGCCAGCCCGGGTCAAGTCTCGCCATCCTCTCGTTGCAGAAAGGCGGCCGCCGCCGCCTGCTCGGCCGCTCGCACCGCCCCACCCGTGGCGCTGACCGGCGGCAGGTCGCCGACCTTCACCTCCACCTCGAAGGTGGGCGCATGGTCCGAACCGGAACGCGACACCGTATGATAGGTGACCGGCCCGATCGCATGGGCGCCCGCCCACTCGTTCAGGCGCGTCTTGGCGTCGATCGTCACCGTGGTCATCGCCGTTTCGATCAACTCGCTCCAGGCCGATCTGTAAACGCTTCGAGCCGCCTCAAGCCCCGCATCGAGATAGACGGCGGCGAGGATCGCTTCCATCGCATCGCCCAAGACGCGGTCGTTATCGCGAGCGCCCAGCCCGGCGGCCGAGCCCTCCATACGCAGCGCGGGAGCGACACCCAGCCGCCGCGCCACCTTGGCGCAAGTCGCCCCGCTCACCAGGCTCACATGCCGGCGGGTGAGATCGCCTTCCCGCCAGGTAGGGTCGGCGCGCACCATGTCCTCCGCGACCAGCAGGCCGAGCACCCGATCGCCGAGGAACTCCAACACCTCGTAGCTCGCCACCTTCGGCGAGCCATGGCCCACGCTTGGATGGGTGAGCGCCCGCTCCAACAGCGCGGGATCGGCGAAGTCGTGGCCCAGTCGCTCCCGCAGCGCAGCCACCGCCTCCGCCCGCCGGTTCAAGTCGGCCAAGGCCTCACTTCAGCATGGTGAAGAAACGGCTCGGGCGCAGATCGGTGATCCAGGTCCAAGGCTTCCAGAGCGACGCCTGATCGTTCCAGGAAATGAGGATCATCCGGGCGCGGCCGACGAGGTTCTCCTCGGGCACGAAGCCGACCCCCACGCCGAAGTTCAACGCCGCGTCCAGCCGGCTGTCCCAGCCGCAGCCGCCGAGCCTTGGATCCTCCGGGGCGATGCCGGGGTCGAAGCGGCTGTCGGCGGAGTTGTCGCGGTTGTCGCCCATCATGAAATAGCAGTGCGGAGGCACGACATAGACGCCGGTGTTGTCGGCGTCCTCGTTCAGCCCGTGATCCTGCACCAGGTATTGGCGCCCTTCGGGATTGGTTTCCTGATTGATGGTCACCGGTTCCGGAATGTTGCGATCGGTCGCCGTCTCGGTGCGCACCTTCCGCTCGGGCAGGGCCTTGCCGTTGATGTAGAGCAAGCCGGCGCGCATCTGGATGCGGTCGCCCGGCAGGCCGATCAGGCGCTTGATGTAGTCGGTGTGCCCGTCGCGCGGCAGCTTGAAGACGATGATATCGCCCCGTGTTGGCGGGGTGAACAGGATGCGGCCCTTGAACAGCGGCGGCGAGAACAGGATCGAGTGGCGGCTGTAGCCGTACGACCACTTGGTCACGATGATGTAGTCGCCCTGATAGAGGTTCGGCTCCTCCGAGGCGGACGGGATGGTGTAGGGCTGGAACAGCAGGGTGCGGATCACAAAGGCGATCGCCAGCGCGTAGACGATCGTCTTGATCGTCTCCCAGGTTTCCGATCCCCCCTTGGCCTTCCGGCGCCGGGCGCTCTTGGCCGTGTCGCTGCTGCTCATGGCGCGTGCTGCTAGACTGTGACTGTGTCGCGGGCAAGCCGAGGCGTTGCTCCTCGCCTGCCCGCGCTCGCAGCTAGGACGCGCAAGTCACCTCGCGGCCACAGCCTCGATGATCACGAAGGCCTGGGCATACGGGTGGTCGTCGGTCAGCGAGAGGTGGATGGCGGCGTCCATGCCCTCGGGGATGAGCCGCGCGAGCCGATCCGCCGCGCCGCCCGTGAGGCGAAGGGTCGGTTGGCCCGACCGCTGGTTCACCACCCCCATGTCGCGCCAGAAGACGCCGGCGCGCAGCCCTGTGCCGAGAGCCTTGGCGCAGGCCTCCTTGGCGGCGAAGCGTTTGGCGTAGCTGGCGGCGGCGTCCGGCTTCCGCTCCGAGCGGGCGCGTTCGACCTCCGTGAAGATGCGGTTGGTGAACCGCTCGCCGAAACGCTCCAGGGTGTCGGCGATGCGGCGGATGTCGGTGAGGTCGGAGCCGATGCCGACGATCAAGCCGCCTGTCCCACCATGTTGGTTCGCGCCGCCCGCATCAGGACGCGCATGCGCTCCACGGCCGCGGGCAGGCCGATGAAAATCGCCTCGCCGATGAGGAAGTGGCCGATGTTGAGCTCCCGAACCTGCGGGATGGCCGCGATGGCGGCGACCGTCTGATAGTCGATGCCGTGACCGGCGTGCACCTCGAGCCCCAGCGCGTCGGCGCGTCGCGCGGCGTCCGCCAAACCATCCAGAAGCGCGCTCGCCTTCGCGTCCCCCGCGCGCGCCGCGTCGCAATAAGCGCCGGTGTGAAGCTCGACCACGGCCGCGCCTACCGCTTTGGAGGCCTCCACCTGAGCAGCGTCGGCGTCGATGAACAACGATACGCGAACGCCCTTTTCCGAAAGGTCGCGGACGAAAGGCGCGATACGATTATGGCCTCCCACGACGTCGAGCCCGCCCTCGGTGGTCACTTCCTCGCGACGTTCGGGGACGAGGCAGGCGGCGTGCGGAAGATGGCGCAGAGCGATCGCGCGCATTTCGTCCGTGACGGCCATCTCCAGGTTGAGCGGGCGTCCGCGCTCACGCGTGAGGCGCATCAAGGCCTCGATGTCGGCATCGGCGATGTGCCGGCGATCTTCGCGCAGGTGGGCGGTGATCCCATCGGCGCCGGCTTGCAGCGCCAGGTCTGCGGCGCGCGCCGGATCCGGATAGTGCGCCCCGCGCGCGTTCCTCACGGTGGCGACATGGTCGATGTTCACGCCTAAGCGAAGAGGGCTCATTGGCTCATCCTCCGGCTACCGGGGTCCTCGACCGGAATGGCCGCGAGTTCCGGCGGAAGGGCGTCAGCCGGATAGGCGGGAATGTCGAGCGCCGCCAGCGAGACCACCGGCGCGCCCGATCCGGCTGCCCATTTGCCCGACGAGCGGTCGACGATGCAGGCGCAGCACGCGACGACCCCGCCGGCCGCCTCGATGGCCTCCACGCACTCGCGGGACGACAGGCCGGTGGTGACGATATCCTCGACCATGGCCACGCGCGAACCCGGCTCGAGGTGGAATGCCCGTCGGAACGTAAGCCGTCCCCCTTCCCTCTCCACATAGATCGACGGCACGCCCAGATGACGCGCGGTCTCGTAGCCGGGGATGATTCCGCCCACCGCCGGCGAGACCACCACGTCGACAGCGCCGACGGCCGCCTGGATCTTCTCGGCCAGCGCCCGGCACAACCGCTCGCACCGATCGGGGCGCATGAACACGAGGTTCTTCTGCAGGAAGGTGCCGCTGTGCAGCCCGGACGAAAGCACGAAATGGCCCGTGCGCAGAGCTCCAGCCGCCCGGAACTCCTCGATCACCTCATCCTGCGTCATGGCGCGCGACTTAAGCCAAGTCGCGCCGGGACGGAATGCCGTGCAAGCTCGGTCGGCCTTTAGACCGCCTCTCGGGCCCGCTCGACCGTCTCCACACTCGGGCAGGCGCGCAGGGCGGCGGCGATGTGCGTGAGGTGGCGGGCGTCCTTCACCTCGAGATCGAAATCGACGTCGAAGAAGTTGGTGTGGCGCTGTCGCATATTGATGCCGATGATGTTGCCGCCGGCCTCGCCAATGATGGTGCAGGCTTGTCCCATCACGCCTGGTCCGTCGCGGATGGTGGCGTGCGCCCGCGCTCGGGACAGGGTCGCGCGCTCCGCCTCGGGCGTCCATTGCAAGTCCACCCAGCGATCTTCCTGGGCCTCGTGCGCGGCCAGGCTCTCGCAATCGATCGTGTGAATGGCCAGCGTGCCGTCAGGGTCGTTCACACCCACGATCCGATCCCCCGGCATGGGGCGGCAGCAGTGCGAAACCCGCAAACGAGTGGTCGGCTTTACCCCCGCGCCTCGAATGTAGAGCGAGGCGTTGGCGTCATCGATCAGCACCCGAGCCGTGGCGGCGTCCATTTCGCGGTCCGCGAGGCCAGGGAAGACGGTCTCCAGAACCTGGACCGGAGCGATCCGACCCTGACCCACGGCCTGCACAAGCTCAAAATCGTCCTTGGCGCCGAATCGGTCCAGCGCCGGTCTCAGAGAAACGCCGACAAGCGACTTGCCCGCCCGCTCGAACGATCGCTCCAGGGCCGCCTTGCCCAGGCGTCCGAACTCCTCGCGCTCCGAAGCGCGGATATGGCGGCGTATGGCCGAGCGGGCGCGGGCGGTGACGGTGAGCCCGCGCCAGTCGTCGGGCACCGACGGCGTCGCGCCCCGGATCACCTCCACCACGTCGCCGTTGGTGAGCGTGGTGCGAAGCGGCCGGATCTCGCCGTTGATCTTCACGCCCACGCAGGTGTCACCGACATCGGTGTGCACGGCGTAGGCAAAGTCGAGCGGCATCGCGCCCGTCGGCAGGGAGACGAGCTTGCCCTTCGGCGTGAAGACGAACACCTGGTCGAGGAACATCTCGAGCCGGGCGTGCTCCAGCAGATCCTCGGCGTCGCCGCCCTGCTCCAGCACCTGGACCAGCTGGCGCAGGTTCGCGAGCGGATCGGCTCCGCCCGACGCGGCCTGGGCCTCGGGATCGAAGGCGTAGGTCTCGTTCTTGTAGCGCCAGTGGGCGGCGACGCCCTCCTCGGCCACCAGGTCCATGGCCTCGGTGCGGATCTGCAGCTCGATGCGCATTCCGCGCGGACCGGCGACCGTGGTGTGCAGGGAGCGGTAGTTGTTGCGCTTGGGAACCGAGACGAAGTCCTTGAAGCGGTCCGGCACCACCGTCCAGGTGCGGTGGATCACCCCCAGCGCGCGATAGCAGTCGTCCTCGGTGTCGACGATCACCCGGAAGGCGTAGATGTCGGAGAGCTGGGCGAAGCCGATCGACTTGCGCTGGAGCTTGCGCCAGATCGAATAGGGCGTCTTTTCCCGGCCGATCACCCTGGCGGGGATAGTCGCGGCTTCCAGCGCCTTCACGATTTCGGCCGACGCGGTGGCGATCGCCTTACCCTGGCCTTCGCGAAGGGTCGCCAGCCGCCGGATGATCGCGTCCCTGGCCACCGGATGGAGGTGGGTGAAGGCCAGCTCCTCCAGCTCCGAGCAGATGCGGTGGCAGCCGATCGCCCGGGCCAGTGGGGCGTAGATCTCCAGGGTTTCGCGGGAGATGCGCTCCCGCTTGGCGGCGCTCTTGATGAACCCCAGCGTTCGCATGTTGTGCAGCCGGTCCGCGAGTTTGACCAACAGCACGCGGATGTCCTTGGCGACGGCCAGGACGAACTTGCGCAGATTTTCCGCCTGGCGCTTATGGTCGGCGGTGGTTTCCAGCCTCGAGAGCTTGGTGACGCCTTCCACCAACTCCGCGATTTCCGAGCCGAAGGCCCGCTCGACGTCCTGTGTGGTGACGTCGGTGTCTTCGATGACATCGTGCAGCAGCGCGGTGACGATGGTCGCGGTGTCGAGCCGATAGTCGGTGAGGATGCCCGCCACCTCGATGGGGTGGGCGAAATAAGGATCGCCCGACGCGCGCTTCTGGCTCCCGTGCATGCGCACGGCGTAGACGTAGGCGCGGTCGATCAGCGCCTCGTCGGCGCTCGGGTCATAGGCCTTGACCCGCTCGGTGAGTTCGTACTGACGCAGAAACTTGGGCGGCGGAGTCTTTGGCGCGGACTTCGCAGCCCGTGCGGGCGGTTCGACGACCGGAGAGGGCCGCCGGGATCGGGAGGTCGGGTGTGACGCTCTCGAGGCTCAGAACCGCTCTTCCTGACCGCCGTCGCGGTCGCTCTGCAGAGCCCTGACGAGCTCCTGCTCGCTCATCTGAGCGTGGGTGTGATCCTGGAGCAGGGCCAGGGTCTCCGCCTCTTCTTCCGCCTCGGAGTGCTCGTCGACCCGCTGCAGGCTCGAGATCAAAGCCTCGCGCACTTCCTTCGGATCGACCGTATCCTCGGCAATCTCGCGCAGCGCCACGACTGGGTTCTTGTCGTTGTCGCGGTCGATCGTGAGCGGCGAGCCCTGAGCGATCGCGCGCGCGCGGTTGGCCGCGAGCAGAACGAGATTGAAACGATTAGGGACGCGTTGAACGCAGTCCTCGACGGTGACGCGGGCCATGGACGCTCGTGGATGTGGGGACGATTGAACAAGATAGCGATCCGGGGCGCTGGGCGCAATCCATCCAACCGATGAGCGGAGGTGAGCGTCGGCGTTACCGAGGTGAAATTGCCCGGCAACACTGAAGCCTTAGAGCGCGATGCGACCGCCAGCCTGTTCGACGGACCGTCTGGACGATCAAACCCAACCTCCCCCACGCCTCGAGGACTCAGCATGGATGAGCCGATGGAACAGCCCGCGAAACTCCCAAGGAACCTGAGAAGTCGCGCGGTCCGCCACTTGTGGGACGACATGTTCACCACCTCGACCATCATCGCCTTCGCCGCTCTCATCGGCCTCGTGATCTGGGCGGTCTGGGTCTACGTTTTCGGTTTTTGACCGGCCGCCTTCGCCAACTCGGAAGCCACGCGGTCGAGTGCCGGATGTCGCCATCCCGGCGCGATTTCCGCGAGAGGGCCCATGACGAAGTCGCGCTCCGCCGCCCGAGGGTGGGGCAGGATCGGCGGTCCCACCGGGTCGACGCGGCGTCCATGAGCAATGAGATCCAGGTCGAGTGTGCGCGGGGCGTTGCGGTGGCCACGCTCGCGGCCGAATTCACGTTCGATGGCGTGGAGGCTTTCGAGAAGCGCTCGCGGCTCCATGACGGTCGTGAGGATGGCCACACCGTTCAGGAAGTCGGGCCCGCTTCCCTGAGGCCACGCGGCGTTCTCCCACCAACGGGAGCGGGCGCGGATCGGCCCGACCGCATCGGCGACGCGCTCCAGCGCGGCATCGAGCAACGCCTCGCGGGAGGAATATTCGCCCTTGAGATTTGAGCCGAGCGCAACGACCACCGCGTCGTCCCAGATGTCGAGCCAGCCGCTCAATCGAGCCTCGTTCCATCGCCCCACAGGTCCCTGCCGGTTTACGCCTGATGAGCAGGCCCGACGACACCGACACCGCCGCACCGGCTCTCTTTCGGACCGCATCCGAACCGCGCTACGCCCACGTGATGAGACCCGAGCCCCCGCGCGACTGTCCCTTGTGCCCGCGATTGGTCGCGTATCGCGCCGAGAATCAAGCCGCCCACCCCGACTGGTTCAACGGCCCCGCACCATCCTTCGGCGACCCTGACGCCCGCCTGCTGATCGTCGGGCTCGCCCCCGGCCGAATGGGCGCCAACCGCACCGGCCGTCCCTTCACCGGAGATTTCGCCGGGGTGCTGCTCTACGAGACCTTGATCGCCCAGGGCTTGGCGCGCGGCCGCTACGAGGCGCGGCCCGACGACGGCCTTGTGCTGGTCGACTGTATGATCGCCAACGCCGTGCGCTGCGCCCCGCCCGGCAACCGCCCGCTGCCTGTCGAAGAACAGACCTGCCGCCCCTTCCTGATCGCCCGCCTCGAGACCCTGCCGCGGCTGCGGACGATCGTCACCCTGGGCGATGTGGCGCGGCGCAATGTGCTCAAGGCGCTCGGCAAACCGGCTAGCGCCGGCCAGGGCGGCCATGGGGGGGAAACCGTTGTGGGACAGTATCTTGTGCTCAACAGCTATCATTGTTCACGCCTCAACACGAACACCGGCCGGCTCACCGCCGCGATGTTCTCGGACTTGATCGCGCGGGCCAAGGCCTCGCTCGACCGCTAGAGGCCGCCTATTCGCCCACGCGCGCGCTCCACGGCCGCGTTCCCCGGAGCGGCTGGGACCACGTTATGCGCCAGCCGTCCGGCTTCGCGAACACCTCGGCCGCGCCGCCACGAGCGAAGTCGGCCTGTCGCAGCACGATGGCGCTTCGGCAGCCCTCCGGAGTGGCGACGTCGGCCCGAATGATCAGCAGGTCGACCCGGTCGCAGAGCGCCTCGAGCTTCTCCGAATTCGGCTTGCGCCTCGTCCACCACCCGGCGACCGCCGGCCGAGCTCCGCCGAGGGGGATGCAGCCGTCGCGGTTGCACTCCCAATTCGCCGTTTGGGCTCCGTCGGGATCGAGCGGCAGGGCGAGCCCTCGGCGTTGCGTCCAGGCGCCCACCTGATAGGCCCGCTTTCCGGGCTTCATGGCGACAGCCTCCCCGTCGATCACCACCGCCGCGTCCTTTCCGTCCGGCGCGATCCAGGCCACCGGCGGGACGGGTCTCGGCCACAGGGCGACCGCGAAGCCCGCGGCGACTCCGACCCACCGCAGGGCGCCCCGCCAAAGGCAGGCGAAGACGATCCCGACGTAAGAGATCGCCAGCGCGAGCTCCGGTGCGCTCGGCCACACCATCGCCGCTCCGCGAGCCGAGGCGAACAGGTGCGCCAGGTAGGTCACCGAGCGCGCCGCCCACCCCGCAGCGAGCCACAAGGGCGCGGCGAACGCATCGGGCGGCCCGACCGCCTGGGCGAGCAGGCACAGCGCCAGGGCGGGCATCATCGCCGCGCTCGCCACGAAATCGGCGGTGAGGTTGGCGAACACGCCGTAGTTGGCCACACGGTTGAAGTGCTGGATGGCGAACGGGCTGGTCGCCGCCCCCGCGACCAGGCTGACGACCGCGAGGCCGATCAGGGCGTCGCGTCCGCGCTGTAGCGCCGCAAGGATCCAGGGCAGGCCGAGGGTCGGCCTTGAGCGGGGCCACGCCTCGGCGACGGCGATCAGGGCCGCGGTGGCGCAGAAGCTCATCTCGAAGCCGGGCTGCAGCACCACATCGGGTTCGATGAGCAGCACGACCATCGCCGCGACCGCCAGCGAGTGCAGGCTCACCGCGCGCCGGTCGAGCAGGATGGCCAGGAACGCCACCGAAGCCGTAATGGCAGCTCGTCTGGCAGGCGGATGGCCGCCGGAAAGCAGCAGATAGCTCAGCACCACGACCAGCGCGGCGCCCGCCGCGAGCTTCTTGCCGTTCACCCGCAGCGCCAGCCACGGCCACGCGGCTATGGCGAGCCGAAAGGCAAAGAAGGCGAAGCCGCTCAATGCTGCGGTGTGCAGCCCGGCGATCGCCAGCATGTGCGCTAGGCCCGAGGCGCGCAGGTCGTCGCGGTAGGCGCCCGGGAGCCAGTCCTGGTGACTGGTGGTGACCGCAACGGCGAGCCCGGCGGCCCCGCCGTCGTCCGCACCCATGACCTCGCCGATGTCGTGGGCGAGGCGCTCAGCGACACGCCAGCGGATGTCGTTGACGCTCATCTCCAGCCGCAACCGCCATGGCGGAATCGGCAACGCCGTGCGCTCGGGCGCCTTCAGCGCAAGCCCCACCCCGCCGATCCCCTCGAACCACGCATCGCGGGCGAAGTCGTAAGCCCCGGGCGAAGCGGGTCCCGGCGGGGGATCGAGCAGGGTCTCGACGGCGACGGCCGAACCGGGCGGCGGCAGGCTCTCGGGGCCGCCCGGCGCGGGGATCACGAGGCGGATCAGGGTTGGCGTTTTCTCCGGCGCGAGCCGGCTGATGCGCACCGGCGCGATCAGCAGGCGGCCGCCGCTCTCGCTGGGGTTGGCGACGTCCACCACCCAACCCTGCACGAACACCACGCCCAGATTGTCGGGCGCAACCGGCGCGGCCACGGACTCGCTCCGAAGCTTGGCCGCGAGGAAGCCGCCGGCGACCAGGGCGGCGAACGCCAGCGGGATGGCGAGAGCGAGCCGAAACCTTCGCGCCAGCAGCCAGACCGCTCCGGCGATGATCGCCGCGGCCCACGCCAGCCAGAGCGGCGGCTCCGCCTTCAACGCCAAATAGGCCGCCGCGCCCGCGCCGAAGAAAACCGGCGTCCACAGGAGCACCCGTTGGCGCTGCGCGACCACCTCGCGCCGCCACGCTCGGAGATCGACTAGCCGTCGCAGACAGACGCGCCAGAGCGTCGAGCGGATCGCTCGACGTCAGTCGCTGCCTGGTCAACCCGCCGATCACGCTCAGTCCACCCCCAACTGCGGTCATGCGGCAAGGTCGGATTCTGTTCAACCGATGTTGAGTTCAGGCGGACGACGCCACGTCCGCGCGGATGGGCCGGAGAGCCTAGCTCGGGCGCGAGACTAGGAAGTCGCTTCGCCCTCGTGATAGAGCCGCGCGCCTCGCCCATTTACGGAGCCCCATGCCCGCAGCCGACGCCCCCGTCGTGACCCGGATCGCGCCCTCCCCCACCGGGTCGATGCACATCGGCACCGCGAGGACCGCGTTGTTCAACTGGCTCTACGCGCGACACACCGGGGGCAAGTTCCTGCTGCGGATCGAGGATACCGACCGCGAGCGCTCCACCGAGCCCGCCGTCCGCGTCATCCTCGACGGCCTGGCGTGGCTGGGACTGGAGCCGGACGCGCCGCCCGTGTTCCAGGCGCAGCGGGCGGATCAGCATCGGACCGCGGTGGACCGGATGCTCGAACGAGGGCGCGCCTATCGCTGCTACATGACGGTCGAGGAACTCGCCGAGGAGCGGGAGAAGGCGCGAGCCGAGGGTCGGGCGATCCGCTCGCCCTGGCGGGATCGCGAGCCTCCGGCCGGCGAGAACCGCCCGTTCACCGTGCGCTTCCGGGGCCCGCTCGACGGCGAGACCGTGGTGCACGACCTGGTCAAGGGTCCGGTGACCTTCCGCAACCGGGAACTGGACGACCTCGTCCTGCTACGGTCGGACGGCGCGCCGACCTACAATCTCGCGGTGGTGGTCGACGATCACGACATGGGGATCACCCACGTGATCCGCGGCGACGACCATCTCACCAACGCCGCGCGCCAGAGCCTGCTCTACCAGGCGCTGGACTACCCCCTCCCCGCCTTCGCCCACCTGCCGATGATCCACGGGCCTGACGGAGCCAAGCTCTCCAAGCGGCACGGCGCCCAGTCGGTGCTGGAGTTCGAGCAGCTGGGCTATCTGCCCGAAGCCATGCGCAACTATCTGGCGCGGCTCGGCTGGGGGCACGGGGACGACGAGCTGTTCAGCGACGAGCAGGCGATCGCGTGGTTCGAGATCGCCGACGTGGGCAGCGCACCCGCCCGGCTCGACTGGGCCAAGATCAACCACGTCAACAACCACTACATCCGGCTGGCCGACGAGGCGCGACTGATCGCCCTGGTCGAGGAGCAGCTGCGGAGGGATGATTACCCCGTCCCGCCGGACACCGCCGAGCGGCTGCGCACGGTGCTGCCGATCGTGAAGGACGGCGCCAAGACCATTCCCGAATTGGCCGCGCTCACCCACTTCGCGCTTCGGGATCGGCCGCTGCACTTCGATGAGCGGGCCGCCGCTCAGCTCACCGACGAGGCTCGCGCGCGCCTCTCGCGCCTTCGCGCCCCGCTCGCCGGAGCGGATTGGACCATGCCAGCCTTGCTTCAGGCCCTGCGCGACTTCGCGGCTGAAGAGGGCGTGGGTCTCGGCAAGATCGGCCCCCCGCTACGGGCCGCCTTGAGCGGCGGAGCGCCGGCGCCCGATTTGGCGGGAACCCTCGTCGCGCTCGGACGTGATGAGAGTCTGGGCCGCCTCGACGACGCGCTGGCGGGCGGCGCCCTTTCGCAGGTGCAATAAGCGCTGCTAAGATCGAACGACCTCAAGGAGACCGAAGGGCCATGGCTGACACCGCAACGCTGAAGCTCGGCGGCAAGGATTATGATCTGCCGATCATGAAGGGCACCACCGGGCCCGAGGTGGTGGATGTGCGGAAGCTCTATGGCGAGGCCGATGTCTTCACCTTCGATCCCGGCTTCACCTCGACGGCGAGCTGCGAAAGCAAGATCACCTACATCGACGGCGACAAGGGCGTTTTGCTGCATCGCGGCTACCCGATCCAGCAGCTGGCGGAGCACTCCAGCTTTCTTGAGGTCGCCTACCTGCTGCTGAACGGCGAGCTGCCCTCGGCGACCCAATTCGCCGAGTTCGATACGACCATCACCTACCACACCATGCTGCACGCGCAGTTCGATCGCTTCTTCGGCGGCTTCCGGTCGGACGCTCACCCGATGGCGATCATGACCGGAGCGGTGGGCGCGCTCTCCGCCTTCTATCACGACAGCACCAACGTCGATGATCCGCGCCAGCGCATGATCTCCGCTCATCGGCTGATCGCCAAGATGCCGACGATCGCCGCCCGGGCCTACAAGTATTCGGTGGGCCAGCCGTTCGTTACCCCGCGCAACGACTGCCCCTACGCCGAGAACTTCCTACGGATGACTTTCTCGGTGCCTGCGGAGGATTGGAAGCCTAACCCGGTGCTCACCCGCGCCATGGACCGGATCTTCATCCTCCACGCCGACCATGAGCAGAACGCCTCCACCAGCACCGTGCGGCTCGCCGGCTCATCGGGCGCCAATCCCTTCGCCTGCATCGCCGCGGGGATCGCTTGCCTCTGGGGCCCCAGCCATGGGGGCGCCAACGAAGAGGCGCTTATGATGCTGCAGGAGATCGGCACCGTCGACCGCATCCCCGAGTACGTTCAGGGCGTGAAGGACCGGAAGTACCGGCTGATGGGCTTCGGCCACCGGGTTTACAAGAACTACGATCCGCGCGCCGCCGTCATGCAGAAGACCTGTCACGAGGTTCTCGCCGAGGTCGGCCATGGCGATGACCCGTTGCTACAGGTGGCCATGGAGCTGGAGAAGATCGCCCTCAACGATCCTTACTTCATCGAGCGTAAGCTCTATCCGAACGTCGATTTCTATTCGGGCATCACCCTCAAGGCGATGGGCTTCCCGACGACCATGTTCACCGCTCTTTTCGCCTTGGCGCGCACCGCCGGCTGGATCAGCCAGTGGAAGGAGATGTTCGAGGATCCGCAGCGCAAGATCGGTCGGCCCCGCCAGCTCTACACCGGCCCGCTCCAGCGCGATTACGTGGCGGTCGAGAAGCGGGGCTGAAGCAAGCGAACGACCGCGTCGGCGGCCGACCCCACGGGGTCGACGACGCCGCCGCGCATTGTTTCCAGGGCGCCGGACTGATCGGCGGCTTGGCGGGCGGCGCGTTCGGGGTCCGAGAAGAGCGCCTCCAGAGCCTGCGCCAGCCTTGCGCCGGTGCAGTCGCCCTGGATGAACTCCGGGGCGATCTCGCGGCCCGCGGCGATGTTGATGAGGGTGATCCACGGGGTGCGGATCAGGCGCTTGGCGACCTGGAACGTCAGCGGTCCGAGCCGGTAGCCGACCACCATCGGGCAGCCGGCCAGCGCCAGTTCCGTGGTCACCGTGCCGCTACAGGCGAGCGCCGCGGTCGCCCGCCGCATGGCGTCCAGCCGCGCCGCCTCGCCGACGATGATGGTCGCGGGCGTATTCCAACGCTCGACGCCGGCGCGGACCTCGCCTTCGACGGACTCCGCCGCCCCGACCAGAACCCCTAGGTGCGGGATGGACCGGCGCAGCTTTCCCACAGCCTCGCCGAACGGCGGAAGCAGCCGACGAACCTCCGCCGAGCGGCTGCCCGGCAGCACAAGCAGGGTCGCGGGCTCGCGTGGCGCCGCGGACGTGGCGGGGGTGGACGCCAGCGTCGGGTTCCCCACGAACGTCGTGGGCAAGCCCGCCGCCTCGAACAGGGGCGCGTCGAACGCATGGATGGTGAGCAGGTGATCCACGGCCGCCGCGAGCGTCCGTGCTCGACCCGGTCGCGTCGCCCAGATCTGCGGCCCGACATACTTGATGATCCGCATCATCGGGTCGACGCGGCGTAGCGCGCGGGCGGCGCGCAGGGAGAACCCCCAGGCGTCGATGAGGATGGCCGCGTCCGGCCTCTCCCGTTGCGCGAGTACCGCCACCTCCCGGACGCGGGCGAGGACGCGCGGATAGCGCAGGGCGGCGTCGAAGAACCCCAGGATGGCGAGTTCGGCGGGATCGAAGGCGCTCGCCAGACCCTGGGCCGCCATCTCGGGACCGCCCACCCCCACGAAGCGCACCCCGGGAAGCCGCAACCGCAAAGCCTCGATCAGGCGTGCGCCGAGGCGATCGGCGGAGGGCTCGACGGCGGTGATGAGAATGACCGGCGGCCGTTGCACGCGTCAGTCGAAACCGAAGACGAACAGACCGAGCGAGTCTGCGAAGCGAACCGTCTGGTCGCGGTCCACCACCAACACCTTCCCTGTTTCCCCCGCTACGCCGGCGAGGCCCGCGTTGAAGGCGAGACGCAAAGTCTCCGGCCCAATGGTCGGCAGATCGACCTTGAGGGTCTGTCCTGGCTTGCTCACCTTCGCCAGCACGCCGAACCCAGGTGCAAGGTCGAGGTCGGCGACGAGATCGGCGGTGCGGCGGAGCATCGCGTCGGTCCCCTCCTGGGCCTCCACCGCCAACACGAGGCCGTCGCGGCAGACAGCGCCCTGCCCCACGTCGAGCGCTCCAACGGCGCGGGCGACCTCGGCGGCGCGGCTGATGTCGGCGAGGTCGGCCCCAGAAGGCGCAAAACGGCCGGCGGGTCCCGCGCCCAGGGTCAATCCCGCCAACACCTCGTGAGCGCCCTCGACGATGAATCCCTCGGCTTCGAACCGCGCCGCCACGGCCCGCAGCAGCGCATCGTCAGCGCCGCGAGCCTCCAGTACATCGGTCGGCAGGTTAGCGGCGGGACCGCTGGCGAAGTCCGGTCTCGCGACAGTTCCCGCGAAGCAGACCGCGCCGCATCCGGCTTGTTTCAAGGCGGCGATACCACCGTCGAGATCGAGCAGGCCCCGCGTCTCCCCCGGGAAACGCTGCATGTCCGCTGACGCGAAGCCCTCGAGCCGTATCACGTGCAGCGGTCGACCCGTGGCGACGCAGCCTTCCGCCAGGGCGAGGGGCAAACCGCCGCCGCCGGCGATCAGGCCGAGCTTGCGCATGCCAGACCTTTCAAACCTCGCGCGCGGGCGTGGTGAGAGGCCGTGTAGCGTCCGCGCGAATGAACTCGATGATCTCCATCACTTCGGGAGATCGGGCGTAAGCGGCGGTGGTGTCCTCCAGCCGCTCCTGGAAGGTGCCCTCCTCCGCGAACAGCATCCGATAGGCGGCGCGAAGCGTGTTGATCGCCTCGCGCGAGAAGCCCCGACGCTTCAGCCCGACGAGGTTGAGTCCCTCGAGGTGCGCGTGGTTGCCCCACACATTGCCGTACGGGATCACGTCGTGATTGACCCCCGCCATGCCGCCGACGAAGGCGTGCCTGCCGATGCGGGTGTACTGGTGAGCGGCGGAAAGCCCCCCCATGATCACGTGATCGTCAACCACCACATGACCGCCGAGGGTGGCGTTGTTCACCAGGGTAACCTTGTCCCCCACCTGACAGTCGTGGGCGATGTGAACCCCGACCATGTAGAATCCGTCGTCCCCGACGGTGGTCCGTCCACGGCCGGCGGGGGTGCCGCGATGCATGGTGACGTGTTCGCGGATCACATTGCGAGCGCCGACGGTGAGGGTGGTCGGCTCACCCCGGTATCCGGCGTGCTGGGGCGCGGCGCCGAGGACCGCGAACGGATGGACCACACATTGCTCCCCGATCGTGGTCGGCCCCTCGATGACGACATGCGAAACGAGCCGCACGCCGGAGCCGAGCGTCGCGGCTGCGCCGACGGTGCAATAGGGCCCGATCTCGACTCCCTCGCCCAGCTCGGCCCCCGCATCCACCAGGGCGGTGGGATGGATCGCGGTCACTTGCGGGTGTCGACCAGCATGGCGGCGAACTCGGCCTGGGCGCAAAGCCGGCCGTCGACCGTGGCCCGGCCATTGAACTTCACCACCGGATGGCGGCTGCGGGCGACCTCGACCTCGAGCTTCAGGACATCGCCCGGATAGACGGGCGCGCGGAAGCGGCAGTTGTCGACCGACATGAAGAGAATGATCTTCCCTTCCGGGTCTTCATCCCAGGACTTCGACATCAGCAGGCCGCCGGTCTGGGCCATAGCCTCGATGATCAGCACACCGGGCATGACAGGATTGCCGGGGAAGTGACCCTGGAAGAACGGCTCGGTCATGGTCACGCACTTCACGCCGGTGATCGAGACGTTCTTCTTGTAGTTCTCGGCGCGGTCGATCAGCAGGAACGGCGGCCGGTGCGGGATACGCGCCATCACCTCCTTGGTGTCGACCGTGGTCTCGTCCGTTTTGATCTCTTCGCTCATCAGCTCTCCTCGCCGCGGCGCGCCTTGCCGGACGCCCTTGTCAGCCAGGCGGTCTGGCGCATCCAGTCCTTGAACGGACGAGCAGGGTATCCGGCCCAGGTCTCGCCGGCAGGCACATCCTTGGTCACCCCGGCGCCCGCGCCGATCCGCGCTCCCGCGCCGATGGTGATGTGATCCACCGTCCCGACCCGGCCGCCGAGTTGGCAGCCGTCGCCGATGGTCACGCTTCCCGAAATCCCACAGTAGGCCGCCATCACACAGTCGCGCCCAATCCGGCAGTTGTGGCCGATGTGGCAAAGGTTGTCGATCTTGGTGCGCTCGCCGATCACCGTGTCGCCGAAGGCGCCGCGATCCACGGTCGAATTGGCGCCGATGCGCACCTCGTCCTGGAGGATCGCGCGGCCGAGTTGCGGCAGGCTGACGAGCCCCTTGGGTCCCGGCGCCGCGCCGAACCCTGGCTCGCCGATGGCGGCGCCGGCATGGATGTGCACCCGGTCACCGATCAGCGCGCAACGGATGCTGACGCCCACGCCGATCCGGCAATCCCGGCCGATGGCGACGCCGGGCCCGATCACCGCTCCGGCTCCAATTTCCGTTCCCGCGCCAATCCAGGCGCCGGGGCCGATCACCGCGCCGTGCCCGATCGAGACGCTCTCCTCCAAGGACGCCTCAGGATGCGATGGGCGGCGACTGGGGCGAATGCCGCCGCTCGCGAAATAGGGCTTCTGCCGCCACGGCGTAGGCGGCCTGCGGATGAGGCGTGACCAGGGCCGCGCAAGACATCGGCACGCGGCGCGCCAGGGCTTCAGGAACGAAACAGGCTGAGGCCGAAGTCGCGCCGAGCGCATCGGCAAAGCGCGCATCGGCGCAGAAGGTGACGGAGTCCTCGCCCGCGGCGTCCAGGGTCGCGACGTCCGCGATCGGCCGGTCGATGGTCATGCGCAGGCACTCCGCGCCCGTCGAGCGGATGAGGTCAAACAGGGGGAGCGGTGGAAGGCGCTCGTAGAACCTGTGGTCGGGCATGCGGATCGGTCTCGCGCGTGCTGGATCAGCGCTGGGCTGAACCTTGCGCCTCCAGGTGCTCGCGATCGAAGGCGAATTGGGTGATCTTTGCATCGAGCGCGGCGATGGCGGCGGGCGTGATGTCCATCTCGGGATTGGCCATCATCACCGCTTCCTTGTTCACCAGGATGCTGCAGTGGTGCTGGGCATAGAGCGTCTGCGCGATCGGCTCGAGTTCCTGAGCCACGCGGTTGAGCGCCTTGTCCTCGGTCGCCTTGACCTCGCGCTGGCGAAGGGCCGCCTTGTCGTTGAGCGCGCCGATCCGGGTCTGGAGCGCGCCACCTCGCTGCTGGTAGGTGGCCGCGTCGAGCGTGGGACGCTGGGTGTCGAGCGCCTTGGCCTCCGCGCTGATCGAACCTTCCTCGGGATCGAGCTCGGATTTCACCTGGGCGACGATCTGGTCAAGCCGGCTGCGGATGAAGCCGCCCACCTTCGAGCTGGCGATCGCCTGATTGGGCGAGAACACGCACAGCCCCGCGATCACCGGCCCCTGAGCAACGGTGGGCGCGGACGCCGCGGCGCGGGTCTGGGCCTGCGCCGCCGATGAGAGCGCGACGGCGAGGCTCGCGGCGGCAAGCCGCCGGAAGAGAGCGTGGCGGGACATGGCGGACCTTAGAACCTGGTGGTGGTCGAGAACCGGAAGAGTTCCGTCCGGTCATAGTAGTCTTTCTTGATGATCCGGCTGAAGTCGAACTCCAGCGGACCCAAGGGCGACTTCCAGAACACGCTGATGCCGGCGGTGGCGCGGAAACCCAGGTCGTCCACCACGGTAGAGATCGGCGCGTTGGTGTTGGGGTTGACCTTGTTGGCGCGGTCGAGAATGCCCAGCGTTCCGAAGTCGCTGAACAGCGCGACCTTGATCCCATACTGTTCGGGCAGATGCGTCGGCAGCAGCAGTTCGGCCGTGCCCAGCATCGAGAGCTTGCCGCCCAGCGCGTCGCCATAGTGGATATCGCGCGGGCCGATGCCGGCGATCTGGAAGCCGCGGAAGGTGTCGCCGCCGAGATAGAAGCGGTCTGTGATGCGGATGGTGTCGCCGTTCCAGCCATCGACATAGCCGACGTCGCCCAAGAGGCTGAGCACCAGGTCCTTGCTGAACCCATGGAACCAGCCGCCCCGGACCTCACTCTTGAGATAGTGGACCGTCCCGCCCAGACCCGCCACGTCCTGCGACAGGTTCAGATAGTAGCCTCGGGTGGGGTTCAGGCGGTCGTTCCGTTTGTCGAAGCCGACGTTGTAACCCACCAGCGACGTCAGATAGCTGCCGCGCTGCTCGCAGAGCACGATCGAGACCAGTTCCTGCCCCGGAGTACAGAGGGAGTTGTCGACTTCCACGTTGTCGGTGCGCAGGGTGTAGTGGGTGGTCAGCAGGCTGTTGTAGGCCAGCGGGAAAGACACCCGCGCCGTCGCACCGACCGAAGATGTGATGTACGACGTATATTGCGTGAAGTCGTAGCGCTGGGCGAAGAGGTCGTAGCCGGCCTGAAGATCCCGATTCAGCCAATGCGGCTCGGTGAAGCTCAAGTCGGCCTGCTCACGCAACGAGCCCACGGAGAGCCGAAGGCGCAGGTCCTCGCCGCGACCGCGGAAGTTCGATTGCGATATGCCGATGTCGGTGACGAGCTTATCGATGGAGCTGTAGCCGGCGCTGAAGGACAGCTGTCCGGTGGACTGTTCGGTCACCTTCACCTGCACATTGGTGCGGTCGGGCGCGGTGCCCGGGGTGTTGGTGATGTCGACGTCCTTGAAGAAGCCAAGAGCGCGGACGTTCTGCTTGGAACGGTCGACCAGCGCGCGGTTGTAGGCGTCGCCCTCCTGCAGCAGGAGTTGGCGACGGATGACATAGTCCAGCGTCGCGGTGTTGCCGACGATGTCGATGCGGTCGACGTAGACGCGTGGGCCTTCCTTCACATCGAAGGTGACGTCCACGGTATGACGCGCGGCGTTAGCGGTGTAGCGGGGGCGCACATCGACGAAGGCGAAGCCGGCCGATCCGGCGGCGAAGGTGATCTGGTCGGTCGCCTTCTCGATCTTGTCGTCCGAGTAGAGCTGGCCTTCCTTGACCGGCAGGAGTTGGCGCAGGATGTCGGGATTGAGCTTCTTGAGGTCGCTCTGAACCTTGACCTTGCCGAAGTGATACTGCGCGCCCTCGTCCATCGCGTAGGTCACGACGAAGCCATTCTGGCGCGGCGAGAGTTCGGCCACCGACGAGATGATGCGATAGTCATAGAAGCCGCGATTGCGGTAGAACTTGCGCAACTGCTCCCGATCGTACTCGATGCGGTCGGGGTCGTAGTTATCCTGGGTGGCGAAGAACCTGTACCAGGCGCTCTCCTTGGTCACCACCACGTTGTGGAGTTCGGCGCTCGAGGCCTTGTTGTTGCCCAGGAACTCGACACCGAGGATGCCGCTCTTGGGCCCCTCCTTGATCTCGAAGATCAGGTCCACCCGCCGCTGCGGCAGTTCGACGATCTTGGGCGTCACCGTCGCCGAGATGCGGCCCGAGCGGCGATAGAGCTCGACGATCCGCCCGACGTCCTCCTGAACCTTGGCCTTGGTGAACACGCCGCGCGGTCGGATCTGGATTTCGTCCTGCAGCTTGTCGGTCTTGAGGTTCGAGTTTCCCTCGAACAGCACCTGATTGATGATCGGGTTCTCGACCACCTGCACGACGAGGTCCGAGCCGCGGAGATCGATCTTCACGTCGCTGAACAGGTCGGTTCGGAAGAGGGCCTTCAACGCCGCGTCGATCTTCGCCGCATCGACCGTGTCGCCAACCGCGATCGGCAGGTAGGAGAGGATAGTCTCCGGGTCGATCCGCTCGTTACCCTGGATGGTGATGTGGTCGACGCGGGCGCTCTGCTGGCTGAGCAGCTGGGGCGCCTGCGCCAGCGCCACGGCGGGCGCGACCAGCGCCGAGCCGCCCAGAAGCAGGGCAAGCGTGGAGGCGGTCAGGACGGCGCGGGGCGCGCGCGCGCCTCTGGTCGAAGAGATCGTCAAGCGTGGATCGCCCTTTACGAAAACAGATTGCCGACGAACGCGAACACCCGCAGGCGCTGCAGGTCGTTCCAGGCGGCGAACAAGCCCAAGGCCACCAGAGCCGCAAGCCCCATTCGGAAGCCCGCTGCCTGCACCGCGGCCCGCGGCGGCCTCCTGGCGACCAGTTCATAAGCGTAGAACAGCAGGAAGCCTCCGTCGAGTGTGGGAATCGGCAGCAGATTGAGCAATCCTACACTGACGGAGAGCAGGGCCGCCAAGGGAACCAGGGCGGAGAGGATCGCCACCGCCGGATTGACGCCGGCCCCGCGCGCTTCGGTCACAGCCGCCTGCGTCACCTTGCCCGAGGCGTGGGCGATGCCGATGACGCTTCCGAGCTGGTCGGCGCTCACCTCGCCGCGCACCATTCGGCCCAGGTAGAAGATCGTGTCTCGCGTCAGCTCCCAGGTCTCGGAGGCGCCCCGCGCGACCGCCTGAAGCGGGCCGTAGTGGACGATGGCGCCTCCGCTCGCGAGCAGTCCGACGTAGCCGATGGTCTGACGCCCGCCCATGGGCGTGGGGGTCGCCACCGGATCCGGCACGGCGGTCAGGGTGATCCGCCCGCCGTTCCGCTCGACGACGAAGCGGATGGCTTGGCCGGAGCGGTAGGCCACCACGTCGCGCACATCCTCGAAGGATCGCGTGCGCTGGCCGTTGGCGGACAGGATCTCGTCGCCCGGGAGGAACCCGGCGCGCGCGGCGGGGCTGGCCGGCTCCACGCGGACGACCTTGGGCTGGACGATCGGCTCGCCGAACACCGCCAACACGATCGAGAGCAGCACCACGGCGAGCACGAAGTTCGCCCCCGGCCCCGCCAGGATGATCAACGTGCGCTGCCATAGCGGCTTGAAGGGCAGGTAACGCCGCTCCGAGCCCGGTCCCTCGCGCTCGACGATCGCCGCCCGCAGGGACTCCATGTCGTCGCGCGTGGGAACGCTGGCGACGTTCTCGTCACCCGCGAACTTGACGTACCCGCCGAGCGGCAGCCAGCCGATCCGCCACTCCACGCCGCCCCGGTCGCGCCACTTGACGATCGCCCGGCCGAACCCGATCGAAAACCGGTCGACGGCCGTTCCAAAGGCGCGCGCCGTCAGGAAATGTCCGAGTTCGTGAACCGTCACGATGACGGTGATCACCGCCGCGAACGGCAGGATGTAGAGCGCCAGGGATCCGAAAAAGGCTTGCATCGTCAAAGCGCGGCCATGCGCTCGAATCGGGACAGCACTTGGGCGGCGTCGCGCCGGGCGGCGGCGTCCACCGAGAGCGCCCAGTCGACCGCGTCGTCGTCGCCGACCGAGTCATCGGCCCGCGTGTTGCTGCGCTCCAAGGTCTGCTCGACCACCGCGGCGATGTCCGTGAAGCCGATGCGGCCGTCGAGGAAGGCGGCCACCGCGATCTCGTTGGCCGCGTTCATGGCCGCCGGCGCGTCCCCTCCCCGGCGCAGCGCCTCGCGGGCGAGACGCAGGGCCGGGAAGCGGATCTCGTCCGGCGGCTCGAAGGTGAGCGCGCCGATGGCCGCGAGATCCAGCCGCTGCGCGGGCCAGGCGACCCGCTCCGGGTGGGCGTATGCGATGGCGATCGGGGTCTTCATGTCCGGCGAGCCAAGCTGCGCCAGCGTCGATCCGTCGCGGTACTCCACCAGGCTGTGGACCACCGACTGCGGGTGGACCACGACATCGACCTGCTCGGGCCGCATGCCGAACAGATAGGCGGCCTCGATCATCTCCAGGCCCTTGTTCATCATCGTCGCCGAATCGATGGTGATCTTGGGACCCATGGACCAGTTGGGATGCTTGAGCGCCTGCTCGCGCGTGGCTGCCCGCATCTGAGCCAGGGACGCCGAGCGGAATGGACCGCCCGAGGCGGTGAGGATCACCCGCGCCACCTGGTCGGCGTTCTCGTTCTCGAAAACCTGGAAGATGGCCGAGTGTTCGGAGTTCGACGGGGATCACCCGCGCGCCGGAAGCCTTGGCGATCGCCAGCAGCGCCGGCCCGGCGCAGACCAGGCTCTCCTTGTTGGCGAGCGCGATGACGACGCCGGCGCGGGCCGCGGCCAGGGTCGGCGCAAGGCCGGCGGCGCCGACGATGGCCGACATCACCCAGTCGACGCCGTCGCTCGCCGCCTGCACGATGGCCGCCGCGCCGGTCTGAGCCTCGACGCCGGAGCCCGCGAGGCGCTCCCGCAACTCGGGGAGCAAACGCTCGTCCTGGATCACGGCGCGGCGCGGGCGCCAGCGCAGGGCCTGCTCGGCGAGCAGGTCCACGCGTCGACCGGCGGTGAGCGCCACGATCTCGAACGGCTGCTCGACGTGGCCCAGCAGTTCGAGCGTGGAGACGCCGATCGAGCCGGTCGAGCCGAGGATGGAAATCCTTCGCGGCGCCATCAGTGCGCCCACCCGAACTTCACCACCAGACGCGCGATGGCGAACACCACCACGGCGAACATCATGCCGTCGACCCGATCGAGCAGACCGCCATGGCCCGGGATCAACGAACCCGAGTCCTTCACGCCAAACCTTCGCTTCAACATCGACTCCCAAAGATCGCCGGCCATGGTGGCGAGGCCGCCCAGGAAGCCGATGAGCGCCGCTCCCGCCAGCGACAGATGCATGAAGGCCGCCGCCACGGCCACCGCCGCCAGACAGCCGCCGATGAGCCCGCCGACGAAGCCGGACCAGGTCTTGTTGGGCGAGAACCTGGGCCAGAGCTTCGGCCCCTTGAGCACATTGCCCACCAGAAAGGCGCAGACGTCCGCGCCCCAGGTCGCCGCGAACAGCATCAGGGTCCAGCCGGGGCCCTGTGGCGATCCGATCAGCCAGGTGAGGATCAGACACGCCGGCGCGATGTAGAGCACGCCGTAGCCGCCGTCCGCCGCCCGCTCGGCCTGCGCCTTCGAGATCAACGCGGCCAGGATCGATCCCGCCACCACCGTCGCCCAGGCCGCCGGATAGTACCTGAGGAACGCCAGGATGATGACCAGGACCACCGCCACGGTGGTCACCACCGCGGCGCGCCGCTGGGTCTGAGGCGTGGCCATCGCCGCCCACTCGATCGAGAGCAGCGCCCCGGCGACCGAGATCATGACCAGGAAAGGCGCGCGCCACCTTGGATTGGGCAGGCCGTAGGCGAGCACCGCGCCCACCGCGCCCGCGCCGAGGACCACGCCCGAGGCCACGCGCAAGGCGAGGTTGCGCCAATCGAAGGATCCGGCGCGCGCGGGAGCGTGGGGCAACGCCTCAGCTGGCGGCAAGGACGTCATCGGCGACGACGCCGCCATATCGGCGCTGCCGCGTGTGGAACTCCTCGAGCGCGGCCCGAAGGGGCTCGGGTCCGTAGTCCGGCCAGTACACGTCCTGGAACACCAGCTCCGCGTAGGCGCACTCCCAGAGCAGGAAGTTGGACAGCCGCTGTTCTCCGCTGGTCCGGATGATCAGATCGGGAGCCGGCGTTGGCGCGGTGGACAGAAATTGCTCGAACGTCTCCTCGGTCAGCGCCTCCAGGGAGGCCTCGCCCCGCGCCTCCGCCTCTGAGAAGCGGCGCACCGCATCGACGATGTCGGCTCGCCCACCGTAATTGAAAGCCACCTGTAAGATGAACTGGTCGTTAACGGCGGTGCGCCGCTCGGCCTCCTCGACGATCCCCAGGATCTCGGAATCGAGCCCGGTGCGCCGACCGACGATCCGGACCTGGACGCCGTCGCGCTCCAACCGGGCGAGATCGCTTCGGAAATAGGCCTTGAGCAGGCTCATCAACTCGGAAATCTCGGGCTTCGGCCGGCTCCAGTTCTCGGTAGAGAAGCCGAAGACGGTGAGGCGATCGATGCCGAGGTCCTTGGCGCCTTCGACAGTGCGGCGGAGCGCCGCCACGCCGGCCCGATGACCCAGAGGTCCGAGGCAGGCCCCTGCGCTTCGCCCAGCGTCCGTTGCCATCCATGATGATGGCGACATGGAGACCCGGCGAGGCGCGCCGGCTCACGTGCGTCTCAGGCCTGGCGGCGATCACGGCCATGGACGATCCCTTAGAGCCAGCATCGGGTCCGCGCCAGGGGCCTGCGGAGCGCCTCAGACCTGCATGATCTCATGCTCCTTGGTTTTCAACGTCTCGTCGATGCGCTTGGTCGCTTCGTCGGTGATCTTCTGCGCTTCGACTTCCAGCCGCTTCTGCTCGTCCTGGCTGATGACGCCATCCTTCTCCGCCTTGCGAAGGTCTTCCATGGCCTCGCGGCGGACGTTGCGCACGGCGATCTTCTGCTGCTCGGCGTACTTGCCGGCGAGCTTGGCGAGATCGCGCCGGCGCTCCTCGGTGAGAGGGGGCACCGGAATGCGCAGGTTCTGTCCTTCGACCACCGGGTTCAGCCCGAGGCCGGCGTTGCGGATCGCCTTCTCCACCGAGACGACGAGGCCCTTGTCGTAGACGCTCACCGTCAGGGAGCGCGGCTCGGGCACCGAGATGGAGCCCAACTGGTTGATCGGCATCTTCGAGCCGTAGGCGTCCACCATCACCTGATCGATCAGTCCCGCCGAGGCCCGTCCGGTGCGCAGGGAGGAAAACTCCTCCTTCAGGGACGCGACGGCCTTGTCCATGCGGTCGCGGTAATGGGCGATCTGGGGCTTTTCCGCCGTGGCCATAGTGTTCTCCTCTTCTCGTTCGCGGCGCGTGACGTTCAGTCGTTCGCGCCGTCTGTGATCGCCGTGTAGACCCCCTCGCCGCGAAGCACCTTCAGCAGGTTTCCGGGCTCGCGGATCGAGAACACCAGGATCGGCAGGTTGTTGTCCCGCGCCAGGCTGATGGCCGAGGTGTCCATGATGCGCAGATTCTTCGACAGAACCTCCTGGTAACCCAGACGCTCGTAGCGGCGGGCGGTCGGATCGGTCTTGGGATCGGCGGTGTAGACGCCGTCGACGCTGGTGCCCTTCAGCAGGGCGCCGCAGCCCATCTCCACCGCGCGCAGGGCGGCGGGGGTGTCGGTGGTGAAGAAGGGCGCGCCCAGGCCGGCGGCGAAGATGACCACCCTGCCCTTCTCCAGATGGCGCAGGGCGCGGCGGCGGATGTAGGGCTCGCACACCGCGTCCATGGGGATGGCCGACTGCACCCGGGTGTTCACGCCGCGACGCTCGAGCGCGCTCTGCACCGCCAGGGCGTTCATCACCGTCGCCAGCATGCCCATGTAGTCGGCGCTCGCCCGCTCCATGCCCTTGCCGGCCATGGAGACGCCGCGGAAGATATTGCCGCCGCCGACCACCAGGCAGAGCTCATACCCCTCCGCCACGGCCTCGGCGATGTCGCCCGCGAGCGCATCGAGGGTCGCCATGTCGATGCCGAAGGCGGACGAGCCCATCAGCACCTCGCCGGACATCTTGAGCAGGATCCGGCGGTGGGCGCGAGGCGAACTCATGGGCGGGCGGTCATCCGGTGTCGGCATAAAGCGGGGGCCTTCTTAGAGCCCCCGCTCGCCGAATCGAAGCCCCCGGCGCGTCAGGCCGCTCGCAGGCTCCGGCGCCGCATGGCGCCGCCCACGCCGAACAGGCCGCCGATCATCAGCAACCAGGCCGAGGGCTCGGGCACCGCGGTGTTGAAGGCCACCCCGCCGTAGCGCAATCCGTACTGCGGACCCTCGAACACCTTGAAGCTCTCGGACGCCGGGAGGCTCGTGTCGCCGAGCACGTCGGAGATCTCCACGACCTCGTTCGGGTCGGCCCCGGTATCGGAGTAGCCGCCGTCGGTGGCGGTCGTCGCCCAGAGCGTGACGTCCCCGTTTGACAGGACACGGCCCGTGAGGTTGCGCAAACCGATGGTCTGGATCCCGCTCACCGTGCCGGCCTGTCCCGAGTTCGTGCCCGACACCGAATAGGCGGCGAGACCGAGCAGACCCTTCTGGAGGGTGTAGTCGAGATGCCAGGAGCCGCCGGAGAAGCTCCACTTCTCCAGGCCGGCGTTGGTCGTCGCGTCCAGGCTGTTCCCGGTGCCTTCGTCGGCCACATAGAGGGTCGTGGAGTTGGCGAAGAACAGGCCGAAGGGGGTGAAGTTTCCGCCGGTCGCCTTGGCGGAGTTGGTGGGGAAACCCGGCAGGATCGAGATGGTCGCAGCCGCGGCGCCGCCGACGGTGGGCTCGCCCGGCGTCACCGAATAGACGGTGTCGACGCCGTTGCTGCCGCTGCCCTTGGAGAAATAGAGCGAGCCGCCGAACAGGGTGAGGCCCCGGAAGTTGGCGTCCTTGCCGGCTTTGTCCTTGGGGCTGAACGAATAGTAGGTCGGGTCGACCATGGTCGAGTTCGGGGTGGATCCGGGCGTCACGACCTCGAGACCCGTGGAGTGGGTCAGCGCGGTCGGCGTGCCCGTGCCGTTATTCGAGTTGCCGACCGTGTAGTAGAGGCCCGTGCCCGGGTCGTAGACCGCCGCCCGGCCGTTGTTGCCGCCATAGGCCAGCGTCTGGGTGGTTGAGACCTGACCGCTTCCCGTCACCGCCACCACGTCGCGATTGTAGGCGTAAGTCTGGCCCGTACCCGGCGCGAAGAAGCTCGTCACCGGGTTGGTGGTGTCCTTGTAGGCCGTGGTGTCGGAGTTGGAGACGTCGAGCTGGCCCAGGCCTGGCGCGTTGTAGCCCATGAAGGTGATCACCGGCCCATTGGCGGTCTGGACGAGGTTGAGGCCCAGTTCCGACTTCGAGGAGAAGCTGGTGGCGACCACGCTGGGGTCGAGGTTGAGCGTCTTGGTGATCGCCCCGGTGCCGGCGTTGACCGCATAGAGGCTGATCGGCGAGGTCACGCCGAAGGCGGGGTCCACGGTGTCGTTGTTGAACACCGTAGCGAGCCCGCCGCCTGAAACGGCGGTGACCGACTGGCCGGCGTTGGGACCCGGCAGTTGCGACACGCCGGCCACCAGGCCGGCCGCCGCCCCGGTGTCGACATAGGTCGTGGCGCTGATGACGAGCTGACCGTCGCCCAGGAAGGTGGCGGCGGATGCGCCGCCCCCGGCGGCCAGAGAGAGGCCGAAAGCCAGGGCGGAAACGGCGAGAAGTCGCGAGCGAGGAGTCATCAGAAGCTTCCATGCGGCCGGAGGAGCGGGAGGAATATCGGCGTGATTCCGCCGTATTCCGACCGCGCTCCTAGCGGCTCAGCTTGAAGCTTTCGTGACAGCGGCGGGGGAGCGTCCCCCGCCGTCGACGTCAGGCGCTCGCGCCGGCCATGGCGGCGACCTCGGCGGCGAAGTCGCCGCCGTCCTTCTTCTCCACGCCTTCGCCCAGGGCCAGCCGGACGAAGCCGACCACCTTGGCGGGGGCGCCGCTTTCCTTGGCCGCGCGCTCGACGAGCTGCTCGACGGTGATCTCCGGCTCGCGCACATAGGCCTGCTTGAGCAGGACCGCTTCCTCGTAGAACTTGCGGATGCGGCCCTCGACCATCTTCTCGGCGACCTGGGGCGGCTTGCCCGAGGCGATAGCCTGTTCGGTGAAGATCGCCTTCTCGCGCTCCACCGCCGCCGGATCGAGATCGTCGACCGACAGCGACAGAGGCGAGGTGGCCGCCGCGTGCAGGGCGATGTCCTTGCCCAGGCGCTCGAGCACCGAGCGGTCGCCCTCGCCTTCCACCGCGACCAGCACACCGATGCGACCGAGGTCCGGCGCGCCCGCCAAGGCCCCGTGGACGTAGCTCCCGACCGCGCCCTTGGCGACGGTGAAGCGGGCCGAGCGGCGCAGGATCATGTTCTCGCCGATGGTGGCGACGAGGTCGGTGACGCTCTCGCCCACCGTCTTGCCGTCCATTGGCGCGGCGCGCAGGGCTTCGACATCGCCGGTCACATCCAGGGCGGCCTGGGCGATCTTGCGGGCGGCGGCCTGGAACTTGTCGTTGCGAGCGACGAAGTCGGTCTCGGCGTTCAGCTCCACGGCGGCCGCGGTCGCTCCCGCGCCATCCTGGCGCACGGCGATGGCGATGGCGCCCTCGGCGGCCACCCGGTCGGCCTTCTTGGCGGCCTTGGACAGGCCCTTGGCGCGCAGCCAGTCGATGGCCGCTTCCATGTCGCCGCCGGTTTCGGTGAGGGCGGTCTTGCAGTCCATCATGCCCACGCCCGAACGCTCGCGGAGCGCCTTGACGAGGCTGGCGGTAATCTCGGCCATATCGTTCAACCTTCCTGATATTCGGCGGCGGCCTCTTCGACCTGAGCCTCGCTGACCGGCGTCTCGGAAGCGGGTTCCGCCGCCGGCGCTTCCGCCGAGCTCATCTGCAGCGCCGGCTCGACCGGGTTCTCCATCGCGCCGATGTCGACGCCCATGGCCGACTGGCCTTCGGTGAGGCCGTCGAGCACCGCGTCCGCCACCAGGTCGCAGTAGAGCTGCAGGGCGCGCGCGGCGTCGTCGTTGGCCGGCACCGGATAGGCGATGCCGTCCGGGGTGCTGTTGGTATCGAGGATCGCGATCACCGGGATGTTGAGCTTGCGCGCTTCCTGGATGGCGATCTCTTCCTTGTTGGTGTCGATCACGAACATCAGGTCGGGCAGGCCGCCCATGTCCTTGATCCCGCCAAGGCTCAGCTCCAGCTTGTCGCGCTCGCGGGTGAGGCCCAGCAGCTCCTTCTTGGAGCGGCCGCCCGTGTTCTCACCCTCGAGCACACCCTCGAGCTCGCGCAGGCGGGAAATCGAGCCGGAGATGGTGCGCCAGTTGGTGAGCGTGCCGCCCAGCCAGCGGTGGTTCACATAGTACTGGGCGCAGCGCTTGGCGGCGGTCGCCACCGGCTCGGAGGCCTGGCGCTTGGTGCCGACGAACAGCACGCGGCCGCCGCTGGCCCCGACTTCCCGCACCTTGACCAGCGCCTGGTGCAGCAGGGGCATGGTCTGGGAGAGGTCGATGATGTGGATGCCGGCGCGGGCGCCGAAGATGTAGCGTTCCATCTTCGGGTTCCACCGGTGCGTCTGGTGGCCGAAGTGCGCGCCCGCTTCCAGGAGCTGGCGCATGGTGAATTCTGGCAAAGCCATGGGTCGTATCGTTCCTTGTTCTTCCGGTTGCGCCTCCGCGGAGAAAACCCCTGTTTAGGGGACCGGAACGGCGATACGCGCGGGGATTGACCCGCGCGAAGCCGAACACTCCGCGTGCGTGATGGGCCGCGCATGTAGACGCGCGGGACGACTAAGGCAAGGCGGCCGCTCGACTCTCGTCGGGAGAGCGAGTGGAGTAGAGGTCTTGCCGTTCCCTATTCGACCGCGTCCGGCGTCGCCGTCAGCCCTTTCGCCAGGCGCGAGTGGCGGATGCCATAGAGGAAATACACCACGATCCCGAGCACGATGTAGACCATGAAGAAGTTGCGGGTCGCCGGCACGCTGAGCAGGCTCATCAGCAGTACGAAGCACATCAGCCCGCCCAGGATCGGCACCAGCGGATAGAGCGGCACCTTGAACGGACGCACGAGGCCGGGGTCGCGCCGGCGCAGGTAGAGCACCGTGACGCAGACGAGTCCGAAGGCCACGAGCGAACCGACGTTGGTCACGTCGCTCAGCACGTCCAGCGATAGGAAGCCCGCGCAACTGGCGGCGATCACGCCCACGATCACCGTGTTGATCCACGGCGTCTTGAACCGGGGATGTACCGCGGCGAGGGCGGTGGGAACGAGGCCGTCGCGGCTCATGGTGTAGAAGATGCGCGTCTGGCCATACATCAGCACCAGCACCACGCTGGACAGGCCGGCGAGCGCCCCGATCTTCACCAGTTCGGCGAACCAAGGCAGCCCGATCTGGTCCACCGCCACGGCGATGGGGGCGGGATTGTCGAGCGAGGCATAGGGCACGATCCCCACCAGAACGCCCGACGTCAGGATGTAGAGGACGGTGCAGATCACCAGAGCGCCGAGGATGCCGATGGGCATGTCGCGCGCCGGGTTCTTCGCCTCGGTACCCGCGGTGGAGACCGCCTCGAATCCCAGGTAGGCGAAGAAGATCACCGCCGCGGCGTGGATCACCCCCTCCAAGCCGTACCGCGAATGGCTGTTGCCGGTCATGATGTTCCAAAGGGCGCGCCCGATCTGGTGGGGCATGTCCATTGGAGTGCCGGGCGGGGGCGCGGGAACCTGCGCCGGGATCAGCGGCGACCAGTTCGCCGGGTGCACATACCGCGAGCCGATGATGATGAAAGCGATCACCACCGTGAGCTTGATCGCCACGATGATGTTGTTGACCCGCGCCGATTCCGAGACGCCCACCACCAGCAGCAAGGCCGCGGCGATGCAGATTAGCATGGCGGGCAGATTGATGACGCCGACCCCCAGCACATGACCGGCGATGTCCTTCACCACCACACCGGGCGCCGCCTGCAGGGCGGGCGGAAGGCTGAGCCCGATGTCCTTCAGCAAGCTGGAGGCATAGCCGGACCAGCCGACCGAAACGGTCGACGCAGCCAACCCGTATTCCAGGAACAGCAGCAGTCCCATGATCCAGGCCGCGCCCTCGCCCATGGAGGCGTAGGTGTAGGAATAGGCCGATCCGGAAACCGGCAGCGCGCTCGCCAGCTCGGCGTAACACAGCGCCACGAAGGCGCAGAGCAGGCCGGTGATCACGAAGGAGATCATGATCGCCGGACCGGCGTACTGGGCGGCGGCGCGGCCGGTGAGCACGAAGATGCCCGTCCCGATGATGCAGCCGATGCCGAGGAGGATCAGGTTCAGCGCGCCCAGGGACCGCTTCAGCTCACTGTGGGCGAACTCGGACTGGATCTGGGCGACGCTCTTGCGCTCGAAGATACGTCCAAAAACCGTCCGGGGAGCCCCCCGTGTCTCGACCGCCATGCCGCCTCTGTTTCTTAAAAATCGTGGCGCGGGGCTCACAGCGGCCCGCTGTTTGTGAGGGGACGCTAGCGGGTTGTCCGGCCCTCGGCAATCAGGGGCCGTGTCAGTGTCCCAGCAGGCCCGACAGGATGTTGATTCCGAGGGCCAGCACGGCGGTGTTGAAGAAGAAACTGGTCACCGCGTGAGCGGTGACGAGGTTGCGCAGGCGGGTGGTTTTCACGCCGGGATCGGAGACCTGGGCGGTCGCCCCCACGCACAACGCCAGGTAGGCGAAGTCCATGAAGCTGGTGGGCGGATCGCCGGGAAACAGGAAGCCGCCCTTGTCCCCGTGCGCCTCCACATCCTGGAAGTGCCGCCGGGCGTAGTGTCCGGTGAAAAGCGTCTGCAGAACGAACCATGAGGTCACCAGCGTAAGGGCGGCCAGAAGCAGGCTCAGGCGCTTGGCGTTGTCGCTCTCATGCGCGGAGGGCGTCAGCGCGCTGAAGATCGCCGCCATGCCGATCGCGATCGCGGCCAGCGCCAGCACGACGATCACACCCGGCCCCTCGTCCAGGCGGGCCGCGTCCCGCATGTCGCACTCCGGAGCGGTGATGTAGAGCCACCAGGTCGAGCTGAGGAAAACGAACGCCCCAAGGTTCCAGCCGATCAACGGCTGGGCGCTCGCGCTGATCCCCACGCGGCTCGCCGCCCACCACGCGGCCAAGCCGACGACGAGGCCGATCAGCAGCCTCAGATGATTGCGGAACAGGGTCATGGCGCCAGCGAACGGTTTCAAACGCAACGATTACGTGAGCGGACACAGCGAAACTAGACCGGTTCTGGATGGTTACGGTTGCGAAGCGACGGAGCGGGGGCCGCCGCGAGTTGCATCAACAGGAGCCCCATCCATGTCCACTACCGAGGAAGGCCACCGCGCAGCCCCCCGCCGGGGATTCGCCGCCATGGACCCCGAACGCCGTCGCGAGATCGCCAAGCGGGGCGGCGCGAGCGTTCCGGGCGAGAAGCGCAGCTTCGCCCAGAACCGCGATTTGGCCGCGAACGCCGGCCGCAAGGGCGGGGCCGCATCGCGTGGCGGGGGTCGTCGCCCAGGCGGCTGATCGAAGCGGGGCCGCCGGCGCATAGCCGGCGGTCCAGCCTCACCCCAGCAGGACCACCGCGAACTCCGGCGCTGGAGAAACCCAGGCCTCAACCACTCTCCATCCCGCCCGTTCGGCGAGCGCCGTGAACCCAGGAACGGTGTGCTTGTAGGAATTCTCGGTGTGGATCGTCTCCCCAGCATAGAACGAGAATGACCGGCCCAGAGCGTGCGCGGTCACCGGCCGCAAGGCCTCCAGGTGCATCTCCATTCGCCCTTCCAACCGGTTCCAGGCGACCCGGTGCGCGAAGGCTGAGAGGTCGAAATCGCCATCCAGCTCGCGATTGATCCGCGCCAGCAGGTTGCGGTTGAAATCCGCCGTCACACCCTGTGCGTCGTCATAGGCCGCCACCAGGGTCGCCTCGTCCTTGGCGAGGTCGAAGCCGACGATGAACAGGCTCCCCTCCCCTGACGCCCGCTTCAGGCTCGCCATCAGCGCCACGGCTTCCGCCGGGGCGAAGTTGCCGATGGTGGACCCGGGGAAGAACAGCGTGCGCGGCGCGGGATCGTCGCCGAGGTCGAAGCCCGGCGCGGTGAAGTCCGCCTCCAGCGGGTAGACGGCGAGCCTTGGATAGTCCGCGATGATAGCGTCGGCCGCAGCGTCCAGCGCGGAGGCGCTGATGTCGATCGGCGTGTAGGCGGCGATCTGGGGGGCCGCCTCGAGCAGCACCCGCGTCTTCAGGCTTGCCCCGCTGCCTAGCTCGATCAGTCGCGTTCCCTCCGCGATCCGTTTGGAGAGCGCCGGGGCGATCGCCTGGAGCAGGGCCGTCTCCTGGCGTGTCGGATAGTATTCGGGCGTCTCACAGATCGCCTCGAACAGCTCCGAGCCACGCGCGTCGTAGAACCATTTGGCGGGCAGCCGCTTACGGGCGGCGGAGAGGCCGACGACCACGTCCCGCGCGAAGCTGTCCGGCGCCTCGGCCAGGTCTCTCGCCAAGCGGACGCCCGAGAACATCCACCGCTGATGGGGATAGAAGAAGTTGCGGTAGCTCGGCCGGCAGTGACCTTCCGGAGTGACGCAAGCCCCGCCTTTCAGCGTCATCTGCCCGACCATGAACTTGGCGTTGTACTCGCCAATGGCCCCCGCCCCGGGGCGGAAACCCGGATGGGGGCTGTAGGCGCTGGCGGTCCATTGCCAGGCGCAGTCGTCCACCTGCTCGAACGCTTGTCCGCGCGTGGTGACGGCGTGCTCCCACTCCGCTTCGGTCGGCAGGCGCGCGCCGGCCCAGGCCGCGAAGGCGCAGGCCTCGTAGAAACTCACGTGCAGGACCGGTTCGGCCGGATCGATCGGGCCGCGGCCCTTCAGGGTCAGCGCCGACCAACCGTCGTCCTCCTCGCGCCAGTAGAGCGGCGCGCGCCAGTCTTCCGCCTGCACCTTGGCCCAGCCGTCGGCATGCCAGAATTCGTGCCGGCCGTAGCCGCCATCGTTCATGAAGGCGAGCCATTCGCCGTTGGTCACCAGCCGGCTCGACAGGGCGTAGGGCTGGAGCAGGACGCGGTGGCGTGGCGCCTCGTTATCGAAGGCGAACCCCGCCTCGGCCCAGCCGATCGCCCCCTCCCCGCCGTCCATCTCGACCCAGGCCTGAGGCTCGCGCGCCTTGGTCGGGCCGGGCGCGTTGCGTGAATAGACGGGATCGATCGGCGACAGTGCGAACAGGCTCAGGATATCCATCAGGATCAGTTCCTGATGCTGCTCTTCGTGGGCCAGACCAAGGACGATAAGCTCGCGCGCTTCGGGGCTGAGCCCGGAGACGATCAGCCGCTCCATGGCCGCGTCCACATGGGCCCGGTAGTCCAGCACCTCGGCGTGAGACGGCCGGGTGATCATCCCCCGCGCCGGCCTTGGATGTCGTGGCCCGATCGCCTCGTAATAGGAATTGAACAGATAGCGGAACGTCGGATCGAATCCCTTGTATCCCGGCAGGTGCGGCTCGAGCAGGAAGGTCTCGAAGAACCAGGTGATGTGCGCCAGATGCCATTTGGTCGGGCTCGCGTCCGGCATCGACTGGGCGAGCTGATCCTCCGCCGATAGCGGGGCCGCGAGCCTCAGGCTATGACGGCGCACCCGACGGAAGCGGGAGGCAAGGTCGTCGGCCTCCCCAGGGGCGGCGCGGACGGCGGTGGCGTTATCCATCGGCGCCATGGGAAGTCCCTCCCGGAATCAACGTGAGCTCAACCCCGAGGGGAATGTAGTGTGAACATCGCGAACGTCCACAGCTGTGCTTGGTTTCCGTCTGTCCGGCCGCGTCCCCGCCGCGAATCGCTGGTATCCTGAACCGATGGCCAAGTCCGCCGCCAATCCCCTCGCGCCCTCGCTGTTCGACGATCCCGCCTCCGAACCCGTGGTGGTGCCCTTCTCGCCGGCGCGCGGCGACTATTCGGCCAAGGACATCGAGGTCCTCGAAGGACTCGAGCCCGTCCGCAAGCGGCCCGGCATGTACATCGGCGGGGTCGACGAACGGGCGCTGCACCACCTCTTCGCCGAGGTTCTCGACAACGCCATGGACGAAGCCGTCGCCGGCCACGCCAAGATCATCGAGGTCGCGCTAGACGCCGATGGCGTGCTGACGGTGAAGGACGACGGCCGCGGCATGCCGGTCGATCCGCACCCCAAGTTTCCCGATCGCTCCGCCCTGGAAGTGATCATGACCGTGCTCCACTCCGGCGGAAAATTCTCGGGCAAGGCGTACGAGACCTCCGGCGGCCTGCACGGCGTGGGCGTCTCGGTGGTGAACGCCTTGTCGAGCCGCCTCGACGCCACCGTCTGGCGTGACGGCTTCGAGTGGCGGCAGGCTTTCGCCCAAGGCCGGCCCCAGGGCGGACTCGAGCGCCTCGGGCCAAGCCGCAAGCACGGCACGGCGGTCGCCTTCTCGCCCGATCCGGCGATCTTCGGCGACAACATCCATTTCCGCCCCGCGCGGCTGTACCGGATGGCCCGCTCGAAGGCCTACCTGTTCCGCGGCGTCGAGATCCGGTGGCGGTGCGCGCCCGAGCGGATCACGGACGAGACCCCGGCGACCGCGACGTTCCACTTCCCCGGCGGCCTCGCGGACCACTTGGCCGAACTGATCGGCGGATCCGAGACGGTAACGCCGGAGTCCTTCGCCGGCCGGATCGAACGCAAGGGCGCCGCCGGCGCGGTCGAGTGGGCCATCGCCTGGACCGGGGCGGGCTTCGGCGAAGCCGACGGCTTCGTCCGCTCCTACTGCAACACGGTGCCGACGCCGGAGGGCGGCACGCACGAGGCGGGGCTTCGCGCCGTGCTCACCCGCGGCCTGAAGGCGTGGGCGGAACGCACCGGCGAGAAGCGCGGCGCGCTGATCACCGCCGACGACGTTCTGGCCCAGGCCGGGGCCCTGATCAGCGTCTTCATCCGCGAGCCGGAGTTCCAGGGCCAGACCAAGGAGCGTCTCTCCTCCGCCGAGGCCCAGCGCCTGGTTGAAGGCGCATTGCGCGACCCCTTCGACCACTGGCTCACCGAGCAGCCCAAGTCGGCTAACGCCCTGCTCGCCTTCGTCGTGGATCGCGCCGAGGAGCGGATGCGTCGGCGCAAGGACAAGGAGGTCCAGCGCGCCTCCGCCATGCGCAAGCTGCGCCTGCCGGGTAAACTGGCCGACTGTTCGGGCTCGGCGGCCGACGGCACCGAGTTGTTCATCGTCGAGGGCGACAGCGCCGGCGGTTCGGCCAAGCAGGCCCGCAATCGCCGCACCCAGGCGATCCTGCCCCTGCGCGGCAAGATCCTCAATGTCGCGTCGGCCACGGCCGACAAGCTCCTGGCCAACAAGGAGTTGTCCGATTTGATGCTGGCCCTGGGCGTGCAGGCCGGCTCGCGCTTCAAGCTCGACGACCTGCGCTATGAGCGCATCATCATCATGACCGACGCCGACGTCGACGGCGCCCACATCGCCTCCCTGCTGATCACCTTCTTCTGGCGCACCACGCCCGAGCTGATCCGGTCCGGCCGGCTCTTCCTGGCCCTGCCGCCGCTCTATCGGCTGAGCCATGGCGGCAAGCACGTCTACGCCAGCGACGACGCCCATCGCGAGACGCTGCTGCGCACCGAGTTCAAGGGCAAGTCGCCGGAGATCGGCCGCTTCAAAGGCCTGGGCGAGATGATGCCGGCCCAACTCAAGGCCACCACCATGGACCCCGCCACCCGCACCCTGGCCCGCGTCTCCACCGAGGAAGGCGAGGCGAGCATCGAGGCGCTGGTGGAAACCCTCATGGGCCGCAAACCCGAAGCCCGCTTCACCTTCATCCAGGCCAACGCCGCCTTCGCCGCCGAGGACCTCGACCTCTAGGCCGGCGCCTCGGCGGACAAGGGCGTGGGCGACGGCGATCCGGTCGGGCGCCGGCCGTTGACCAACTGCTTCAGGACCCCATGCAGGCGAGGTGACGCGGTGTAGACCACCCTCGCAAGGGTAGGCCGTAGCCGGCCGCCGAAGCCCGCGAGCACCAGGACAGGGCTGCCGAGAAAATCGATCGTCTTGACGTGATTGAACGAAGATGGCGGTTCGCCAGTAAGACTTGCTGATATCGCGCCTTGTGCGCCGGCCTGCAGAAGTAGGCCTTGCCCGCCGACAGAGCGAGCGGCGTGAAATGCGGGCGTTGGCCCCACCCAGTCGAAGAACCCGCTCATCACCTCCGGGAAGGTCGGGTTGAACATGTCGTCCAGAGCGATGACGCAATCTTCGGCTGCGGCGGCCTCCACGAGCCTCAGATCGCTCACCACCGCGTTGTGCCAGTGAGCGCCATCGACGCTCGCGAAGCGCAATCGGGAGCCGAGATCGGCCGGCGTCAGCTCGAGAGATGACGAGGCGATGAGGCGCGCGCGCGACCATGAACCATGCCGCTCGATGTTGCGCCTGAAAACCGCGTAGTCGCCTCGCCCGGAGGGATCGACGGTGTTCAGTTCCTGCCGGTCGAAGATGTCGATCGCGATGGCCGGTTCGGCGGGACTGGAACACAGGGTCAGGGGAACGAAGGACCGGCCATGATGAACGCCGATCTCCAGCGCGGCCCCGTCGACCTGCCGCTCGGTCTGATCGAAGAGAACGGCTGAGAATATCTCCGCGTCGGAGCGGAGAAACCAGCCGCCAACTCGATTGCGGCCCGCGCGGGCGTAGAGCGCAAGCTTACGCGCTAACTCCGGATCCGCCCTCCACACGTCCGCCTTCATTCCTCACCCTCACTCGAAAGGGAGCGATCCAGGAGGCCGCCTTTCCCCACTCAAGAGGGCATTTGCGGCGAAATTGAGCTTGCCGGCTAGGCTGTTTCCTGGACCTGAGAAAGCCATCAGGGCGCTTCCCATCGAGCGGCTGGATCTTCCCGCCGCCGCCGGTCCCCGGAACTCGGCAAACGCCTCCTGACAAGCGCTTCGGAGACGCCTGCGCCAGCGCGCTTCGCCACCGGCCACTTTTTTCGACCAGAACCAGACCCTCGGAAGCTGGTAATCGCGGCTCTCGCGTTGACATCGCCGCCATCGGCGTCCACCTAAGGCTTGCCCGAACCGTGGGTTCCGAGCGCGCAATGATACGCCCCGGATGATCCCACGGCCGTCGCTTCTCAAGGCATGACAGACTTTTCCGATCTGGGCCTCAGCGCCCCTACGCTATCGGCGGTGGCCGCCACCGGCTACACCGTCGCGACGCCCATCCAGGCCCAGGCCATTCCTGTGGCGCTGGCCGGCCAGGATATCCTCGGTATCGCGCAGACCGGCACCGGCAAGACCGCGGCCTTCACCTTGCCGATGATCGACCGGCTGGTCGCCGGCCGGTCCAAGGCGCGGATGCCGCAGGTCGCTGGTGATCTGCCCCACGCGCGAACTGGCCGACCAGGTCGCCGGCTCCTTCGACCGTTACTCCGCCGGGCAGAAGCTCTCGTGGGCGCTGCTGATCGGCGGCGTCTCCTTCGGCGACCAGGAGATGAAGCTGGATCGCGGCGTCGACGTGCTGATCGCCACGCCCGGGCGCCTGCTCGACCATTTCGAACGCGGCAAGCTGCTGCTCACCGGCGTGCAGATCATGGTGGTCGACGAAGCCGACCGCATGCTCGACATGGGCTTCATCCCGGACATCGAGCGCATCTTCAAGCTCACGCCGGCCAAGAAGCAGACGCTGTTCTTCTCGGCCACCATGCCGCCGGAGATCACCCGTCTCACCAAGTCGTTCCTGCGCGATCCGGTGCGGATCGAGGCGACGAGACCCGCGACCACCGCCGAGAACATCGCCCAGCACCTGGTGCGCCTCCCCTCAAGCGATCCCGGCGTGAAGCGCCTTGCCCTGCGTACCCTGGTCGGCGCCGCCGACGTTCGCAACGGCATCATCTTCTGCAACCGCAAGAGCGAAGTCGATATCGTCGCCAAGTCGTTGAAGAAGCACGGCTTCGACGCCTCCGCCATTCACGGCGACCTGGATCAGAGCGTGCGCACGCGCACCCTGGAGTCGTTCCGCTCGGGCGAACTCAAGCTGCTGGTGGCCTCCGACGTCGCCGCCCGCGGCCTCGACATCCCCGACGTGAGCCATGTCTTCAACTACGACATCCCCCATCACGCCGACGACTACGTCCACCGCATCGGCCGCACCGGGCGCGCCGGCAAGTCCGGCGAGACCTTCATGCTGGTCACGCCGGCCGACGCCCGCAACCTCGACAAGGTCCTGAAGCTCATCGGCAAGACGCCCGACGAGGTCACGCTCGACGTCGACTGGAGTCAGGCCTCGAAGGACACGCGTCCGAAGAGCGATCGCGGCAAGTCCCGCGAGCGTTCGGGTGAGCGTGACCGTTCGCGCGGCCGCCCGGCTTCGGAAACCTCCGTCGCCGCAATGGCGCCGCTCACCCCCACGGAACGCGCGCCCGAGCCGGCCCAGGTCGTTCCCCCGATATCCACTCCGGAAGCGGAACCCGCGCGGGAGCCTCGTCGTCGGCAACGCGGCGGTCGCGACCGCGCCGCGCGCGAGGCGCAACCCGCCCCCGAACGCACGCCGCGCGAACCCCGTCCCGCCTCGCCCGGCCCCCGCCGAGCCCGTCAAGGCGGAGCGCGAACGCCGTCCTGAGCGATCGGAACGGGCGCGCGACCGCGACGACGACGGTCCTCGCGTCCAAGGCTTCGGCGCCGACCTCCCGGCCTTCCTCGCGCGGCCGGCGCCTCGGCTGAAGAGCTAGCGGCCGATCGCTCCGGCCAGATACTTGCGGATCCCGGCGCCGTAGGGCGGGCGCATGGCCTTGAGCTGGGGAATGTCCTTCTTGAGCTGGGTGTAGATGCTCTTCTTGTGGCTGAACTCGAGGAAGCCCTCGCGGCCGTGATAGCTGCCCATGCCTGAAGGGCCGATGCCGCCGAACGGCAGATCCTCCTGAGCCACGTGGAACACCACATCGTTCACCGTCACCCCGCCCGAGGTGGTGTCGTTCAAGACCCGCTCACGCTCGGTGGCGTCCTCGCCGAACCAGTAGAGCCCCAACGGCCGGTCATGAGCGTTGATGTAGGCGAGCGCGTCGTCGGCCTTGTCGTAGCCCTTGATCGGCAGGACCGGACCGAAGATCTCCTCCTTCATCACCTTCAGGTCGTCGCCGGGATCGAGGATGAGGGTGGGCGGGATCTTGCGGTGTTCCTGCTGGCGGAAGTCCTCCGTCTCCGGCTTGAGCTCGATCACCTCAGCGCCCGCCGTCCTCGCCTCGTCGACGTAACCCGTCAGACGTTCGTAGTGGCGCTGGTTGATCACCGAGGTGTAGTCGGGATTGTCCTTCATGGTCGGGAACATCTCGGCCACCGAGGCGCGCGCCTCCTCCACGAAGCTCGCCATCTTCTCGCGGGGCACCAGCACGTAATCGGGCGCGAGGCAGATCTGGCCGGCGTTCAGGGTCTTGCCGTTCATGATCCGCGCCGCCGCGACCTTCAGGTCGGCGCTGCGTGAGACGATCACCGGGCTCTTGCCGCCCAGCTCCAGGGTGAGCGGCGTGAGGTTCTTGGCCGCCGCCCGCATCACATGCTCGGCGATGGCGGTGGCGCCGGTGAAGATCAGGTGGTCGAACGCCAGGCCGCTGAACTCCTGGCCGATCTCGGGGCCGCCGGTGATCACGGCGATCTCGTCCTCACGGAACGCCTTGGCGAATATCTCCGCCAGCAAGTCCGAGGTCGCCGGCGTGTATTCGCTGGGCTTGATCATTGCGCGATTGCCCGCCGCCAGCACGCCGGCCAGCGGCATGAAGGTGAGGTTCACCGGGAAGTTCCAGGGCGAGATGATCCCCACCACGCCCTTAGGCTGGTAGCGGATCTCCGCCTTGGCCCCGAACAGGCTGAGGATCGCGGGGGTGGTGGCGCGCTTCTCCGGCCGCATCCAGCGCTTCAGGTTGGACTTGGCGTGCTTGAGCGAACCGATCGACGCGGCCACGTCGGTGAAGGCGCTGGCCTCGGGCGAGCGGGAGCCGAAATCCTTGGAGAGCGCCGCCTCGATCCCCGCGCGATGATCCACCAGCAGGCCGATGCACCGGTCGAGGCGATCGATCCGGAGCTCGGCGCTGGGCGCGCCTTCGCGCAACTGCGCCGCCTTCTGCGTGGCGAGCACCGCCTGCATGTCGCTCATGTCCTTCGTCTCCGGTCCCGATTTTAACGGTGTGAACATGGTGAAGATTTTGCTGGCCTTCCGCAACGTGCGCGGCTTCAACGTCGTCCAAAGAAACCAAGGAGGACGCGCGCCATGGCCTACACCAAGGTCAAACTCGAAGTGGCCGACGAGGTCGCCACGATCACGCTCAACGATCCGTCGACGATGAACGCCGCCGGCATAGACCTCGTCGAGGAACTGGCCGACGCGGCCAAGAAGGTCGCGGCCGGCCACGAAGGCGCACGGGCGTTGATCATCACCGGCGAGGGGCGCGGCTTCTGTTCCGGCGCCAACCTCTCCGGCCGGCTCGAACTCGCCGCCTGCCGGGCGCGGCGCGGCCCAAGCCCGGAGACGGGCTCAAGAGCCACTACAATCCCCTGGTCACCATGATCAAAGACTACCCGATCCCGATCGTCACCGCCGTGAATGGCGCGGCGGCCGGTGTCGGCTGCTCCCTGGCGCTGATGGGCGACATGATCCTGGCCGGCGAAAGCGCCTACTTCCTACAGGCCTTCCGGCGCATCGGCCTGGTTCCGGACGGCGGCTCCACCTACCTGCTGCCCCGCCTCATCGGCCGCGCCCGAGCCATGGAGATGACCATGCTTGGCGAGCGGGTGACCGCGGCCAAGGCTCTGGAATGGGGTCTGATCAACCGCGTCGTGGCCGACGCCGACTTGATGGCGGAGGCCCGCAAGCTCGCCGTCGAACTCGCCCACGGCCCCGCCGCGCTCGGCCACATCCGCAAGCTGATGTGGCGCAGCCTGGACGCCGACTGGGCGACCCAGCTCGACGACGAGGCGGAAACCCAGAACCTCGCCGGCTCGAGCGAGGACTTCCGCGAGGGGGTCAAGGCGTTCCTGGAGAAACGCCCGGCCGTGTTCAGCGGCCGCTAAGCGTCGGCGTCACCACAACAAAAAATGGGGAATTGGTCTTGAAAAGCCTGCTTCTCGCCGGCGCCGCGGTGGCGTTGGCTCACGGCGCCTATGCCGCCGACGTCGTTGTCCACGCCGGCCACCTGATCGATGGCGTGACCAAGGCCGAGCACGGCCCCTCGACCATCGTGATCCACGACGACCGCATCGTCTCGGTGAGCGAGGGTCTTCAGCCCGGGCCCGCCGGCGCCACGGTGATCGACCTTTCGACCAAGACCGTCCTGCCGGGCCTGATCGACTGCCACGACCACATCACCCAGAGCTTCCACAAGGGCGATCCGATCCGGAACGCGGTGACCCGCACCGCCTTCGACGACGAGATCGACGCGGTGAACAACGCGCGCGCCGAACTGATGGCGGGCTTCACCTCGGTTCGCGACGTCGGCGCCGACACCCAGGTGGTGGTCGCGCTCAAGAAGGCGGTCAACGCCGGTGAAATCCCGGGGCCGCGGCTGTGGGTCGCCGGCTCCCCGTTATCGCCGACCGGCGGTCACGGCGACGCCGCCAACGGTCTCGATCCGGAACTCAGCCACCCCGGCTGGACCGAAAACATCGTCGACAGTCCCGAGGCCGCGCGGCGCGCGGTGCGCGAGCACCGGCGGGCCGGAGCCGACCTGATCAAGATCCTTCCGTCGGGCGGTGTGATGTCGATCGGCGACGATCCTCGCCTGCAGCTGATGGACGACGATGAGATCAAGGCGGTGATCGAGACGGCGCACGCGCTCGGCATGAAGGTCGCGGCCCACGCCCACGGCAAGCAGGCCATCGACCACACCATCGCGCTCGGCGTCGATTCCATCGAGCACGGCTCCTACGCCGACGCTGAATCCTATCGGCTGTTCAAGCAGCACGGGACCTACCTCGTGCCGACCATGCTGGTGGGCGCGCGGGTCTACCAGCACGCCAAGGATCACCCGGAGGACCTGAACCCCTCCACCGCCGCCAAGGCCCTGGTGATCGGTCCGATGCTCAAGAAGAACCTCCACGACGCCTATGCCGCCGGGGTGAAGATCGCCTTCGGCACCGACACCTTCGGCATGAGCGCCCACGGCGAGAACGCCCAGGAATTCGCCATCATGGTCGACGCCGGCATGCCCGCGCCCGAGGCGATCTGGGCGTCGGTTCATAACGGCGCCGATCTGATCGGAGATGCGCAGGACATCGGCGCGGTGGCGCCCGGCCATTACGCCGACCTGGTCGCCGTGGACGGCGATCCTTACGCCGATGTCACGAGACTGGAGCGGGTGAACTTCGTCATGAAGGGCGGGCGGGTCTACAAGGCGGACGGCAAGCCGGTGGACTGACCCGCGTCAACGCGCGGGGAAGCGATGGATCGCAGACAGCTTGTTCTCGGCGGAGCGGCGCTCTCGGCGCTCGTTTCCGCCGCTGGCGCAAGGGCGGAGCCGGAGGGCGCCATCTCCGCCGCGGCGCACGACCTCTACGATCGATCCGTCGTGCTGGACGCCAATCTCTCGCCGCCGCTGGACGACAGCGCGCCGGTGATCTCGAAGGCGAGCCTCGACCTCGTCCGGACCTCCGGGATCACGGCGATGAAGACGACGCTTGGCGGCTTCAACCAGAGCTTCGAGGACACCATCGGCCAGATCGCCATGGTCCAGCAGATGATCGAGCTCTACCCCGACGTGTTCCTCCAGGTCCGCGAGGTCGCCGACATCGCCAGGGCCAAGCAGACGCGGCGCGCGGGGATCGTCTTCTCCTTCGAGGGCGTCGCCATGCTGGACGGCAAACTCGACCGCATCGACCTGTTCCGTGGCCTCGGCGTGCGGGTGATGCAACTGAGCTACAACGATGTCTCGCCCTTCGCCGCCGGGACCCTGGCGCCGGCGGATCGTGGCCTGACGGCGCTTGGCGCCCAGGCCATAGAGCGGATGAACAAGCTTGGGGTCGCGGTGGACCTCAGCCATGCCAACCCGAAGACGACCGCCAGCGCCATCGCCGCTTCGAAGACGCCGGTTCTGATCACTCACGGGGGCTGCGATGCGATCTACGAGCACCCCCGCAACAAGACGGACGCGGAGCTCAAGGCGGTGGCCGCCACCGGGGGTGTGGTCGGGATCTACGATCTCCCCTACCTCGCCGCGAGCCCACATCAGCCGACGCTCGACGACTACATGGCGCATATGACCCACGCCCTATCGGTCTGTGGCGAGGATCACGTCGGCATCGGCAGCGACCAGGGCGTGGACCCGTTCGACACCTCGCCGGCGGGCATGAAGGCGTTCCAGCAAGAGGAGGAGCAACGGCGCAAGGCCGGCATCGCGGCGCCCGGCGAGGACCGGCCCACCTATGTCGTCGGCCTCAACACGCCGCGACGCTGCGAGGTGATCGCCGATGCGCTGCTGAAGCGAGGCTACTCCGCGCGAGTGACGGAGAAGGTGCTCGGCGCGAACTTCGTCCGCGCGTTCGGGGATATCTGGGGCGCGAAGCTCTAAGCCGGTCGGTTCACGGTGGAACAGTGATCCACACCCGCCGTTCTCCTGCACGAAAGGGAGCGAGCACATGGACAAGGACAATACCCCGGGCCGCGAGGCGAACAGCGCTGCGCCGCTCGGCGAGCGTCCTGGAACAGCGTCCGATCGCGAGACCGAGCGCACGGGTAAGACGGAGGCGACGTCCGCCGGCCCGGATGGCCCCGACGCGCGGGCGGTGGGCGATATCTTCAAGAAAAAGTAAGCGTGATCACCGACAAGCACTTGAGAATTAATCGCAATTTGTGACTGCGGCTTGACCAAACCATTCAACAGGAGTGAGGCTAGGCTTCTGGGCTTGGCCCCGTTTTGATAGGGAGACTTGAGTGAACAACGAGGATTTCTCGGCGACTCGCCGGAATCTGCTACGCGGGCTGGCTATCGTTCCAGGCGCGGCTCTGATGGCGAGCGTCGGCTCCGCACAGGCGGCCGGCACGGTGCCGAAAGTCAATGCAAAGTACCAGGACCACCCCAAGGGGGCTCAGCAGTGCGGGAAGTGCAACTACTTCCTGCCCGGCGCGTCGCCGACCGCCGTCGGCCAGTGCAAGCTGGTGGCCGGTCCGATCAGCCCCAATGGCTGGTGCCAGCTCTTCGCGCCGAAGCACGCCTGACGACCCCATAGGGGCGGGCGTTCGTCCGCCCCTATGACTCCGCGCCGTCGAAGCGCGCGACGTTCATAGGACGTCCTCCACGAGCCCGAGAGACTTTGCCTCTTGGGCTTCGATGTACCAGTTCGAAGGCGCGCGGCGCAGCACTTCGTCCAACGAGACGCTCGAACCGCGAACCAGGTTCTCGAAACCCTCGTTCTGGATTTCGATCGAGCCCCTTATCTCGTTCAGCACGCTCTCGACCCCTGCGATGCAGGTGGTGAGCGGACCGTCGACCTGCAGCGTCTTCACGATCCGGCGTTCGTGCACCATCAACCGTGTGCCGCGTGTGAGATAACGGTTTTCGCGGGCGAAGAAGCTCATGAAGGTCGTGCCCGCCGAGTAGATGGCGGCCTTGCCGAGGAAGACGAAACGTCGCTCCGGCACGATGTCGCTGTGGAAGCGAATGTCCTCGCCCATCATCCGGGCGACTTCGGGATCGCCGCCGAGCGTTGAGAGCTCGACGACCGCAAGACCTTCAGAGGGCGCGTTGGTGAGCTGTTGGCGGAAGCTTCCGTACATCGCGTAGTCGACGGGGCCGGAGAGCAGGATCGCCGGCATGCGGAAGTCTTCGGCTTGAAGAGGCCTGTATTCCATCGTGGGTCGCTAAGGCTTTAGGACTCCGCCGCCGGCTGGATCGTCACGCTCTCGCCGCAGCCGCAGGCGTCGGTCTGGTTGGGGTTGTTGAAGACGAATTTCGAGGAAAGCCGCGTCATCTCGTAGTCGATCTGCGTGCCGATGAGGAACAACACGGCCTTGGGTTCGATCAGGATGCGCACGCCCTTGTCCTCCACCACCTCGTCCAACGGGCCGGCGGTCTCGGCATACTCGAAGATGTACTCCGAGCCGGCGCAACCGCCATTCTTCACGCCCACACGCAGACCGGCATAGGGCTTCTCCGCCCGATCCATGATCTCGCGCACGCGAGCGGCCGCGGCGTCGGTGAGGGTGACGACCTTGGGGCGCGGGCGTCGGGCGCGGGGGGCGAGTGTGGTTTCCATCAGAACATGTTCAGTTCGAGCTTGGCCTCGTCGCTCATCAGCGAAGGATCCCACGGCGGTTCGAAGACGATATCGACCTTGCAGCCGGTCACCTCGGGAATGGTGCGCACAGCGTCCTCCACCCACCCCGGCATGTCGCCGGCGACCGGGCAGCCGGGCGCGGTCAGGGTCATGTCGATGGCCACGAATTTCTCGTCGGACACGTCGACCTTGTAGATCAGGCCGAGCTCATAGATGTCGACGGGAATTTCCGGATCGTAGACGGTCTTCAGCTTCTCGATCAGCGTGTCGGTGAGCGCGTCGAGTTCGGCCTGGGGGATGGCCGAGGCTGAGGTTTGCGAGGGCGGCGAGGCGGCGTCGTCCATGGCGTTAACTGAAAAAGCTCCGGGTTTTGACAAGGGCGTCAACGAAGGCGTCCGCCTCGTCGAGAGTGTTATATAGGGCGAAGGAGGCGCGCGCGCTGGAGCTGACGCCGAAGCGGGCCATCAGCGGCTCGGCGCAGTGCGTTCCGGCGCGAACGGCCACGCCCTTGCTTGTCGAGGATCTGGGCCACGTCGTGGGCGTGGGCGCCTTCGATGTTGAAGCTGAAGATCGCGCCCTTGCCGGGCGCCTGGCCGATCTCGGTGATCCAGTTGGCCCCGTTCAGGCGCGACTTCACCCGCTCGTAGAGGCCGTGCTCGTGGGCGGCGATGGCGTCGCGGTCGAGGTCCTGGAGCCAGCGGATCGCCGCGGCGAAGCCGATCGCCTCGAGGATCGCCGGCGTTCCCGCCTCGAACCTCGTCGGCGGATCGGCGTAGGTGATCCGGTCCTTGGACACAGAGGCGATCATCTCGCCACCGCCCTGATACGGCGGCATGGCGGCCAGCCGCTCCGCCCGGCCGTGCAGCACGCCGACGCCAGTGGGTCCGTAGAGCTTGTGGCCGGAGAAGACATAGAAGTCCGCGCCAAGCGCTTGAACATCAACGGCTTGGTGCACCACCGCCTGGCAGCCGTCGACAGGCTGGCCGCGCCGGCCGCGCGCGCCCAGGCGACGATTTCCTCGACCGGGTTCACGGTGCCCAGCACATTGGACATATGGCTCACCGCCACCATCCGGGTGCGCGGTCCGATGAGGTTGCGCAGCGCCTCGAGGTCGAGCCGGCCGTCCTCCAGCACCGGAGCGAAGCGCAGGATCACGCCCTGCCGCTCGCGCAGGAAATGCCACGGCACGATGTTGGCGTGATGCTCCATCTCGGTGAGCACGATCTCGTCGTCCGGCCCCCAGCCGCGGCCGAAGCTCGCCGCCACCAGGTTGATCGCCTCGGTCGCGCCCTTGGTGAAGACGATCTCTTCGACGCTCGGCGCATTGACGAACGCCCGCACCGTCTCGCGCGCGGCCTCGTAGGCTTCGGTCGTTTCGTTGGCCAGGGTGTGCAGGCCGCGATGGACGTTCGAATAGGCGTACTCGGACGCCCGCGTCATCGCCGCCATCACCGCGCGCGGCTTCTGGGCCGAGGCGGCGGAATCCAGATAGATCAACGGCTTGCCGCCGATCTCTCGTTGCAGGATCGGGAACTGCGCGCGGGCCGCGGCGACATCGAAACTCATGACGCCCTCGCCTTCAGCCGCTCCGCCGCCCAGGCCCGCGCGACGTCCCGCGCGCCGGTGTGCTCGATCCGATCGACGACCTCGCCCACGAACGCCGAGGTCAGCAGGGCGCGAGCCTCGAAAGGCGGGATGCCGCGCTGCGCGGCATAGAACAGAGCCTCTTCGGAGAGCGCGCCCACCGTGTTGCCGTGCGAGCAGGTCACGTCGTCGGCGTAGATCTCGAGCTCGGGCTTGGCGTCGACCTCGGCGCGATCCGAGAGGATCAAGGCGTCGTGCTTCATGCGCGCGTCGGTCTGGTCCGCGCCGTGCACGACGACGATCTTGCCCTGGAAGACTCCGCGGGCCTGGTCGTCGACCACGCCGCGCGTCTGCTGGTCCGTGCCGCCGCCGGGACCGCCATGGGTCACCACGGTGGTGATGTCGGCGTGCCGCTGGTCCCGCAGGAGATAGATCCCGTCCAGTCGCACGGAGGCGCCCGCTCCGGGATGGACGACCCGCGTCTCGATCCGTTGCCGCCGCGCGCCCGAGGTCACGACCGTCTGGGCGAAGCGCGCGCGAGCGCCGAGCTCGACGTCGGCTGACGACACGCTCACCGCGCTTTCCCCGTCCTCGGCGAGGACCACGCGCTCGACGCTCGCCCCCTCCCCCAGCCGAAAGCGGATCTGGGTGTCGGCCACATAGCCCACGTCGTCGCCGAGGTAGGTCTCCAGCAGCAGCAGGCTGGCGCCCTCCGCCACATCCACCTCGAGGGTGTTGAGGTGCGATCCGGCTTCGACATTGGCCCCGAACACCACCCGCCAGGTCTCCTCGGCGCCCGCGTCCAGGCTGATCGCGCCGTCGCCGCCGTTGATCAGGTCGACGGTCTGGGCCTTGATCTTGTCGAACGGCCCGGTGAAGCTCTCGTCGGTCTCGACCGAACGAGGCGGGATGACCCGCAACAGGCCGCGCAGGTCCGTCCAGCGCCAGTTCTCGTCGCGGCGGCTGGGAAGCTCCGCGAGGTCGCCGGTCTCGATGGCCCGCGCGAGGCTCACGCGGCCAGCCTCGCGTACTTGTCGTAGCCTTCCCGCTCCAGCTCGTGCGCGAGCTCCGGCCCGCCCGAGGCGACGATGCGGCCGGCGGCGAGCACGTGCACCTTGTCCGGCGTGATGTAGTCCAAGAGGCGCTGGTAGTGGGTGATGACCAGCATCGAACGGTCGGGCGCCCGCATGGCGTTCACGCCTTCCGAAACGATGCGCAGGGCGTCGATGTCGAGCCCGGAGTTGGTCTCGTCGAGGATCGCCAGCTTCGGCGAAAGCACCGACATCTGAAGGATTTCCATCCGCTTCTTCTCGCCGCCGGAGAAGCCGACGTTGAGCGGGCGCTTCAGCATCTCGAAGTCCATGCGCAGCTCGGTCGACTTGGCGCGCACCAGCTTCAGGAACGCCGGCGCGGCGATCTCCGCCTCCCCGCGCGCCTTGCGCTGGGCGTTCAGCGCCGTGCGGACGAAGGTCAGCGCCGGCACGCCGGGGATCTCCGTCGGGTACTGGAACGACAGGAACACGCCCTTGGCCGCCCGCTCGGAGGGCCCCAGCGTCAGCAGGTTCTCGCCGTTCAGCGTCGCTGAACCGGCGGTGACTTCGTAACCCGGCCGCCCGGCGAGCGCGTACGACAGGGTCGACTTCCCCGCCCCGTTCGGCCCCATCACGGCATGCACCTCCCCCTCGGGCACCTGCAGCGTGAGCCCATCGAGGATCGGCTTGCCGCCGACGGTGACGTGAAGGTTCTGGATATCGAGCATGGTCATCTAACGTTTTCGGCAGGCGCAGCGCCCACAGGTTTCAAGAACTCCAGGCGGTTGCCGAACGGGTCGAAGATGAAAGCGCGCTCATGACCGGGGAGGTCGTCATCCTCGACCACCTCGCACCCCGCCGCCCTCGCGCGCCCGGCCAAGACGCCAACATCATCCACTCGGAAGGCGATGTGCGCCTTGCGCGCTGGGCGGAACGGCTCCTCGACCCCGAGGTGAACCTTGACCTCGCCTTCGAACCAACATCCGCCTCGCTTGGCCAGCTCCGGCGGCTTGGGTGTTTCGGCTAGCCCCAGCACGCCCCCGTAGAACGCGCGCGCTCTGTGCCTCTTCGCCGCGCGGCATGGCGAGCTGGACGTGATCGATGGTTTGGATCTTCACGACACGAACCTCGCAAGTACGGATTTCGTGCCTGCTCGCTCCTCCCAGAACCTATTCGCGTCAACCAAGCTCAGACCTTGAGCCAGGAAGGGATTTACGAAATTTCGCCGCGAGGAGAATCCTGCCCAACTCCGCAACGCAACGTAGATGATTACGCAAGCCGAAGCGGTGCCTGATGGTCTTGAACCAGGTATGCGTCCGTGGCTCAGGTCATTGAACGGGTATCGAAGCGTCGGGAACCAGATCGACAAAGCCCCAAGCAAGCCCACTAGAAAGACCACCCAGGAAAGCAGTCTGACTATCGCGACTCCTCTCGGGCCAAGTCTCGGTAGAAAACGCCAAAGAAAGTTGGTCACTGGTCGACCAGCAGGAAGCGGGTACTTCATCCCACGCTGCCCTCGAGCGAGATCGCGACCAGCTTCTGCGCCTCGACGGCGAACTCCATGGGCAGTTCCTGGAGCACGTCGCGGACGAAGCCGTTGACCAGCAGGGCGACCGCCTCCTCCTCCGAGAACCCGCGCTGCTGGGCGTAGAACAGCTGGTCCTCCGAGAGCCTCGTGGTGGTCGCCTCGTGCTCGAAGACGCAGTGGCCGTTGCGGGCCTCGATGTAGGGCGTGGTGTGGGCGGCGCAGTCCTTGCCGATGAGCAGGGAGTCGCACTGGGTGAAGTTGCGCGCGCCGACCGCCTTGGGGTGGGCCGAGACCAGGCCGCGGTAGGTGTTGGAGCTCTTCCCCGCGCTGATGCCCTTGGAGATGATCCGCGAGCGGGTGTTGGCGCCCAGATGGATCATCTTGGTGCCGGTGTCGGCCTGCTGGCGGTTGTTGGTGATGGCGATGGAATAGAACTCGCCGCTCGCCCCCTCCCCGCGCAGCACGCACGAGGGGTACTTCCAGGTGATCGCCGAGCCGGTCTCGACCTGGGTCCAGGACACCTTGGAGCGGTCGCCCCGGCAGTCGGCGCGCTTGGTGACGAAGTTGTAGATGCCGCCCTTGCCCTCGGCGTCGCCGGGGTACCAGTTCTGCACCGTCGAATACTTGATCTCGGCGTCGTCCAGCGCGACCAGCTCGACCACGGCGGCGTGCAGCTGGTTCTCGTCGCGCATCGGCGCGGTGCAGCCTTCGAGATAGCTCACATAGGCGCCGCGATCGGCGATGATCAGCGTCCGCTCGAACTGGCCGGACTGGGCGGCGTTGATGCGGAAATAGGTCGACAGCTCCATCGGGCAGCGCACGCCCGGCGGCACATAGACGAAGCTGCCGTCGGAGAAGACGGCGCTGTTCAGGCAGGCGAAGTAGTTGTCGGAACTCGGCACCACCGTGCCCAGGTACTTGCGCACCAGCTCGGGATGCTCGCGCACCGCCTCGCTCATCGGGCAGAAGATCACGCCCACCTGGGCCAGTTCCTTCTTGAAGGTCGTGACCACGCTGACGCTGTCGAACACCGCGTCCACGGCGTAGCGCGGCGCGCCCTCGACGCCCGCGAGCACCGCCTGTTCCTTCAAGGGAATGCCGAGCTTGGCGTAGACGGCCAGCAGCTCCGGATCGACCTCGTCCAGGCTCTTGGGCCCCTCCTTCTCGCGCGGCGCGGCGTAGTAGTGGCTGGCCTGGTAGTCGATGCGCGGGAAGTTCACCCGCGCCCACGCCGGCTCCTCCAGCTCGAGCCAGCGTCGGAAAGCCTCCAGCCGCCACTCGAGCATCCACTCCGGCTCGTCCTTCTTGGCCGAGATGAAGCGGATGGTCGCCTCGGTCAGGCCGATCGGCGCGAACTCCTGGTCGATGTCGCTGACGAAGCCGTGCTGGTAGCGCTCCAGCTCGGCGACGTGCTCCAAAGTCTGTTGAGCGACAGGCACTTAGGCGTACTCCCTCACGCGAATCGAACGGCGCGCGTGCGCCTCGGTCCAGGCCGCGCCGCAGCGCAGCCAGTCGGCTTCCGTGCTCGCCCAGCCGCCGCTGACGCGGATGGCGAAGGCGGCGAGGTCCGGCCGGCCCATGGCCGCGACCACGTGGCTGGGCTTCATCTTTCCCGAGGAACAGGCCGCGCCGGCGCTCACGCACACGCCGGCGAGATCCAGCGCCATCACCTGCAGCTCGGCGGGAAACCCGGGCGTGGCGACGCACAGCGTCTGCTCCAGCCGGTCGGCGCCCTCGCCCAAGACGACCGCGCCCCGGGCCTTCAGCGTTTCGGCGAGCGAGTCGCGCCACGACCCCTGATCATTCGGCTTGTCCAAGCTCTGAAGCGCAGCCCCGAACCCCGCGATGGCCGGCACGGCTTCGGTGCCGGCGCGCGCGCCGCGCTCCTGGCCGCCGCCGTGAAGCTGGCGATGGAGGATGGCCCGCTCGCCGGCGACGAGCGCGCCCACGCCTTGCGGGCCGCCCAGCTTGTGCGCCGACAGCGCCAGGGTGTCGGCGCCGAGCGCGTCCATGTCGATCGGCCGCTTGCCCGCGCTCTGGACCGCGTCGACGTGCAACCAGCCGCCCGCCTCGCGCACCAGCGCCGAGGCTTCGGCCACCGGCTGGATCGACCCCCGTCTCGTTGTTGGCGCTCATCAGGCAGACCAGGGTGCGCGGACCGGTGTTCAAGGCGCTGCTTCCAGCCAATCCAGGTCGGCGACGCCGTGCGCGTCCACCGGCCAGACCACGACCTCCGCGCCGCTCGCGTCGGCGGAGGCCCTGCACCGCGTCGTGCTCGATGGCGGAGACGATGATCCGCTCGACAACCGCTCGCGACCGCGCTGGCGATGGCGAGCGCATTGGCCTCGGTCCCGCCGCTGGTGAAGGTCACCGCCGCCGGCTTGGCGCCGACGAGATCGGCGACCGCGCGGCGGGCCGGCTTCCACCCGCGCCCGCGCCTCGCGACCCGGCGGCGTGGACCGACGACGGATTGCCCACGGCGCCGAGCGCCTCGGCGACGGCGGCGATCGCCTCCGGCCGCACCGGCGCGGTGGCGTTGTAGTCGAGATAGGTCCGGTTCATCGCGCGCGCCTCGCCGCGCGGATGTCGCCGGTGACCACGTCGGCCAGCGAGACCGCCGCCAGATAGGCGTGGATGTGCTTGCCGGTTTCGGCCCAAAGATCGTGGGTGAGGCAGCGCGCGCCGCCCTTCATGCAGCCGACGCGTTCCGCCGCTGCAGCGCGTGGCGCGCAGGGGCTCGTCGACGGCGGTGACCACGTCGGCGACGCTGGTCTCGGCCGCCGGCCGCGACAGGCGATAGCCGCCGCCCGGCCCGCGCACGCTCTCCACCAGTCCCCGCCGGCGCAGGCGCGAGAACAGCTGCTCGAGATAGGGCCGGGAGATCTGCTGGCGCTCGGCAATGGCGGCAAGCGGCGTCGCTCGCGCGGGCTCTCCGCGCGCCAGTTCGGCCATCGCCATCACGGCGTAACGTCCCTTGGTGCTGAGCTGCATGGCGAGCTCGACCCTTAATCCTTATCTAGTGCTTGGTTTTTTCTCGCGCGGCGGCCCGACGGTTTGCTAAGAGCCGCCGCTTCGCGGAAGGACATCTCTCTAGCGATAACCAACCTGGCTGGTCAACTATTTGGGCCGCCGATCGGACCTGTGCAACACCTATGCCCGACATCATTCTTCCCGGCAGCGCCGGTCGCCTCGAAGCGCGCTACTCGCCCCGCAAGGACGAGACCGCGCCCATCGCCCTGATCCTCGCGCCCTCACCCCCGAGCCGGCGGCCACATGAACCACCCCGTGGTGGTGCAGATGTTCCACCTGTTCATGAAGCGCGGCTTCAACACCCTGCGCTACAACTCGCGCGGCGTCGGCAAGAGCCAGGGCGAGTTCGACATGGGCATCGGCGAGCTCTCCGACGCCGCCACGGCGCTCGACTGGCTGCAGGCCACCCATCCCGCCGCGTCCCAGTGCTGGGTCGCCGGCTTCGACTTCGGCGCCTTCATCGGCATGCAGCTCCTGATGCGCCGGCCGGAGACCGACGGCTTCATCTCCGTCTCGCCGCCCACCAACATGTACGACTTCAGCTTCCTGGCCCCCTGCCCGGCCAGCGGCCTGATCCTGCACGGCTCGGCCGACACCGTCGTGCCCTTCGCCGACGTGGAGAAGGTGGTGAACAAGCTGCGCACCCAGAAGGGCATCGTCATCGACTACGAACTGGTCGAAGGCGGCGGCCACTTCTGGACCGAGAACCTGGTCGAGGTGGAGAAGCGCGTGGGCGCCTATCTGGACAAGCGCCTCGCCGCCGATCCGATCTGATCAGGCGAGCTTCACGATCGGCCGGCCGAAGGACTTCTTCTCCATCATTCGCCGGTAATTGCGCGGGATCTGTTCGAGGCCTTCGGAGACGTCCTCGAACCGCCGCAGCCAGCCCGCTTTCAGTCCAGCTGTCGCGACCTCCGCCCACTCGTCCCAGCGATCGAGGTGATCCTGGACGACGAGGCCATGCAGGGTCGCCCGCTTGGCGATCATGCGCCGGGCGGAGATCTGGGCCGGAGGACCGAGGTCGAAGCTCTTCTCGAGAAGGCCGTAGAGCACGACGCGCCCGTAAGGCCGCAGAAGCGGAAAGACCTTGGAGAAGAACGGTCCGCCGCCAGCCTCCAGATAGGCGGTGATTCCCTCCCCGCAGCAGGCCTCCAGCCGTTCGGTCGCGCTCTTCGTCGTCGACGTTCACGCAATGGTCGAAGCCGAGGGTCTGGATCGCCAGCTGACAGCGAGCGGTGTCGTAGCCGACGCCGACGACACGCGCCCCGCGATGGCGGGCGATCTGGCCGGCGATCGCCCCCACCGTCCGATCGGCCGGATGGACCAGGAACAGGTCGTTGGATGTGACCTGAAGCAGGTCGTTCACGGCCACCCACGCCGCCAAGCCGGAGGGACCCAAAAGGCTCAGCTGCGCCTCGGGAGGAACCTCGCTCGCCAGCTTGCACACGATCCTCGCCCGCGACAGCGGCGAATTCCGCCCAACCGAATTCACCGAACACTCGCTGACCCTCGACAAGATCCGGCGCGCGCGACTCGCACGATCTCGCCGACGCCGAACCCCGGCAACCTGTTCTTGGCGGTCGCTGTGATCGTGTCCTCTGGATGAGGAAGCCGCCGTGGAACAGTCCGGCGCCAGGCAGAGCACTTTCACCAGCACCTCGCCCATGGAAAGGGGACGGCAATTTTATTTGCCTAAGCGCGAACCTGGGGTGTTGTATCTGTGCACAACCGCTTGAGTTAGCGGAGTTTTCTTCGATAATCCTTGCTTCCATAAGATGTATTCCAAAGTCTGGTCGCTACTGCAAACGCATGAACCCGCAAAGCGGTGTCATGGTCATGGAAATGATTCCCCAAGCCCCTCCGTCTGTAGGATTTATTTATTAGACCGCATCGGGCGCACGCCGTTCGGCCGGCGGAAGCCGCCTAACGGGACGATGTTGTCGTCGCGGATGTCAGAGAGATGAAGCCGCCCCGTCTCGATGGCCGAGCGATTGGCCGATCGTGCGCACCAGAGCCGCCGCGTCGATCGGCTTTCTCCAGCGCGGTACGTCGGCGTAATGGGCCGGCATGTCCTCTGGATCGTAGCCCGTCGCGAAGAGGAAGGGGATGTGGCTGGCGGAGAGCGCATCGGCGACGGGATAGACCCGCTCGTCGCGCAGGTTGACGTCGAGCACCGCACCGTCCAGGCGGCCCGCTTCGGCTTGGAGCAGGATCAGCGCGTCGGCCACCGTGCCGGCCGGGCCGACCACCTCCGCTCCGGCCTGCTCCAGCAGGTAGGCGAGATCGGCGGCGATGATGTATTCATCCTCGACGATCAGCAGCCGTTTGCCGGCGACACCGATGGGGGCGTGGTCGCTCATCGTCCCGTCTCCGTTCCTCTGCGCCCAAGCGGCGCCACGATGGTGCATCTCACGCCGTCCGGCCCGAAGACGAGGCTCGTCCGGGCGCCGAGCTGAAACGGCAGCGCGCGGGTGATCAGTTCGACGCCGTAGCCGGTCCTGGGCTTGGCTTCGGCCTTCCGCATCGCGACGCCGCTTTCGATCCAGCTGAGTGATACCGCGTGCACGGGGTCCGTCTCCTCGCGCCAGGATACCTCCAGCCGGCCCGCGCCCTGGGCGAGCGCGCCGTACTTCACGGCGTTGGTCGCCAGTTCGTGAAGCGCCAGCCCAAGCGCTTGCGCCGAGTTGGCCGGCAGCGGCGTCGAGGGGCCTTCCACAAGCACCTTGCCTTCAAGTTCGCCATCGCCGTGCGCGGCCAGTTCCGCGACCACCAGGTCCTTGAGATCGACATCGGTGTGATCGACGCGCGCCAGGAGCGACTGGACGCGGCCGAGCGCCGCCAGCCGACTTTCGAACTCGATCCCGAACGCCTCCAGCGAAGGGCTGGTCCTGCGCGTCTGGCGGGCGATCGCCTGCACCACCGCCAACAGATTTCGCGTGCGGTGTTGAAGCTCGGCCATGATCACGCCCTGGCGGTCCTGGAGCCCGCGCAGTTCGTGGATGTCGGTCATTGTGCCGACCCAATCCTCGGTCGCTACCTCTCCGGTGGTGACCGGGCGCGCGCGGGTCTGGTGCCAGCGGTACTCCCCATCGCGCACGCGCCGCACGCGGTGCTCGAAGTAGTACTCTCCGGTCCGGCGCGCCTCTTCCCAGGCGTCCTGGGTCCCTTGGCGGTCCTCCGGATGGATGGCCTCCATCCATCCAAAACCCAGGCTGTGTTCGAGATCGTAGCCCGTGAAGTCGATCCACTGAGGGCTGCCCCAGGTGCGATCCCCATCGGGCCGGGTGCGGAACACGAGCTGTGGAATACTGGTGGCGAGCAGCCGGAAACGCTCTTCGCTCTCCCGAAGCCGGGACTCGGCGCGGTGGCCTTCGGTGCGATCGCGGAAAATCTTCACGAAGCCCAGGTTCGGGTCCGTGAGGGGCATCAACAGCCCGGAGGCGAAGAAGTGCGAACCATCCTTGCGGACCGACCAGCGCTCGTCCAGGGCGCGGCCGCTGGCCAGGGCTTGGCGCCTTTCCGCCTCCGGCGCTCCCGCCGCCCGGTCGTCGGCCGTGAACATCACGTCCGAGGACCGCCCCATGATCTCGTCTTGGGAATACCCGAGCACCCGCTCGGCGCCGGGGTTCCAGCTGGTGACCAACCCGCTTGGATCCACGGAGATGATGGCGAAGTCTGTCGCGCTCTCGAAGACGAGCCGCAGCATCTCGTCGCTGCTTGGAGCGCTCCCGCTTGCCGGCTTGTGACGTCTATCTTCCAAGCCGTCCTCCACTGCCGACGGAGAGTGTTCGCTCCGCGAATGGGCGCTTGGATTGTCCTAGTTGGAGTTGGTCATCCCACAATAAAATTTTTGTATAGGCGCGCGTGGGTACGCTTTCGCGCTCTCGAAACGAAACCGATCACAGGTGCAGCACCCGCCCGTAGGCGTCGAGGCTGGCCTCGTGCATGGCCTCGCTCATGGTCGGGTGCGGGAAGACGGTGGCGAAGAGATCCTCCTCTGTCGCCTCCATGGTGATCGCCAGGGCGAAGCCTTGGATCATCTCTGTCACCTCGCCGCCGACCATGTGCGCGCCCAGCAGCGCGCCGGTTTCCGCGTCGAACACCGTCTTGACCAGGCCTTCCGTTTCTCCGCTGGCGATCGCCTTGCCGTTCACCCGGAACGGGAAGCGCCCGACACGGGTCTCGTAGCCGGCCTCCGTCGCCGCCGCCTCGGTGAGGCCGACGCTGGCCACCTGCGGCTGGGCGTAGGTGCAGCCCGGGGATGGGCGCCGAGAGCTTGGGACCGTCCTTGCCGGCGATGTGCTCGACGCAGTGGATCGCCTCGTGGCTGGCCTTGTGCGCCAGCCAGGGCGCGCCGACCACGTCGCCGATGGCGTAGAGGCCGGGCACGTTGGTGGCGAGATGGGCGTCGGTGGCGACATGCCCCCGCTCCATCTTCACGCCCAGCGCCTCCAGGCCGATGTTCTCGACGTTGGCCTCGATGCCGACCGCGACGATCGCGACCTCGGCCTCCAGGGTGGCGTGCTTGCCCTCGATGTCGATCTCGGCGGCGACGCCGGCGGCGGTCTTCTTCAGCGAGGCGACCTTCGCCCCGACATGGAACTTGAGGCCGCGCTTCTCATAGGCCTTGCGGGCGATGGCGCTGATCTCCTCGTCTTCGACGGGCAGGATGCGCGAGAGCGCCTCGACCACCGTAACGTCCGCGCCCAAGGCCCGATAAAAACTGGCGAATTCCACCCCGATCGCGCCGGAACCGATCACCAGCAGCGACTTGGGGGCGGCCTTCGGGACCATGGCCTCGCGATAGGTCCAGATGCGATCGCCGTCCGGCGCGAGACCCACCGCCGGGATGACCCTGGCCCGGGCGCCGGTCGCCAGGATCACCGACTTGGCCTCCAGCCGACGTTCGCCGCCGCCGTTCAGCGTTACCGCGACCGCGGGCGACGCCGCGCCCTTCTCCAGCCGAGCGGTTCCGTTGACCACCTCGACCTTGTTCTTCTTCATCAGGAAGGCGACGCCCGAGGAGAGCTGCTTGGCCACCTTGCGCGAGCGCTCGACCACGCCGGTGAAGTCGTACGACCGGCCGGTGACGGACAGGCCGTAGTCCTTCAGGTGATCGAGCTGCTCGTAGACCTCGCCGCTCTTGAGCAGCGCCTTGGTGGGGATGCAGCCCCAGTTGAGGCACACGCCCCCGAGATTCTCCCGCTCGACGATGGCCGTCTTCATGCCGAGTTGGGCGGCGCGGATCGCAGCCACATAGCCGCCCGGCCCGGCGCCGATGACGATCAGGTCGAAACGGTCACTCAAAGCAGCTTCTCGATGTCGCCTTCCAGCGTGTGCGGGGCGGCGTTCGGCGGATAGCGGCCGACGACCTCGCCATGGCGATCGACCAGGAACTTGGTGAAGTTCCACTTGATCGCTTCGGAGCCCAGCAGTCCCTTCTTCTCCTGCTTCAGCCAGGCCCACAGCGGGTCGGCCTTGGGACCGTTGACCTCGACCTTCTTCATCATCGGGAAGGTCACGTCGTAGGTGGTGGAGCAGAAGGCGCCGATCTGAGCCTCGTCGCCCGGCTCCTGGGCGCCGAACTGGTTGCAGGGGAAGCCCAGCACCACCAGCCCACGGTCGGCGTATTTGCGGTTGAGCGCCTCGAGGCCCGAGTACTGCGGGGTGAATCCGCACTTGCTGGCGGTGTTCACGATCAGCAGCACCTTGCCCTTGTAGTCCTCCAGCGGCGCGGGCTTGCCCTCGAGCGTGGTCGCGGCGAAATCGTAGGCGTTCATGACATCCCTCCCTGTTCCGCTCAGGCCAGCATGGCCAGAGGTTGTTCGATGAAGCCCTTGAAGGCGGTCAGGAACTTCGATCCCTCCGCGCCGCCGATAACGCGGTGATCGCAGGTAAGCGTCACGGTCATCATGGTCGCGATCTTGAGCTCGTCGCCGACCACCACCGGACGCTTTTCGCCCGCGCCCACCGACAGGATCGCGCCCTGCGGCGGATTGAGGATCGAGGCGAAGCTCTTGATGCCGAACATGCCGAGGTTGGAGACCGAGAAGGTGCCGCCCTGGAACTCCTCGGGCTTCAGCTTCCGGTTACGCGCGCGTTCGGCCAGGTCCTTCATCTCGGTGGCGATGGCGGCCAGGCCCTTGGTCTCCGCCGAACGGATGATCGGCGTGATCAGCCCGCCCGCGACCGCGACCGCCACGGCGATGTCGGCGTGCTTGTGCAGGGCGATGCCTTGCGGGGTGTAGCTGGCGTTGACCTCCGGCGCCCGCGCCAGAGCGAGGGCCGAGGCCTTGATGACGAGGTCGTTGACGCTGACCTTCACCCCGGTCGGCTCCAGCACGGCGTTGATCTTCGCCCGCGCCGCCAGCAGCTCGTCGAGCGCCACGTCGATGGTGAGCGGGAAGTGCGGGATGTCGCGGAAGGCTTCGGTGAGACGCCGCGCCACCGTCTTGCGCATGCCGTCGAGCGGAACGAGCTCGTAGGAACCGGCGGGAATACCCAGTTGCTCCAGCGACAACGCTTCGGCGGGCGCGGAGGGACGCGGTTCAACCGCGACGGCAGGTCTCGGCGCCTCAGCGGGCGCTGAGGGCTGAGGCGCGGGCGGCGACGACGCCTTCCAGATCGCGCTGGATGATGCGCCCGTGCGGGCCGGAGCCCTTCAATGCGGAGAGATCGATCCCCTTCTGAGCCGCCAAGCGGCGCGCCAGCGGCGAGGCGAGGATGCGTTGGGCAGTGCTGGCCGATGTGGAATGGGCGTTAGTGGGTTCCGGCCGGACCGCCGGCGCCTCGCCGGCCTCTTTGGCGGACTCCGGAGCGATTTGGCCGGCAGGGCGCCGGCGGTCCGGCTCAGGCTGGACTTCGACCGGTGCTACGGCGGCGGGGGTCGGCGGGGAGCTTGCCGCCGGACGGACTTTCACCGTCGCCGAGCAGCCGGGCGATCGGCGCGTTGACCTTCACCCCTTCGGCGCCTTCCGGCACCAGGATCTCGCCGACGGTCCCCTCGTCGACCGCCTCGACCTCCATGGTCGCCTTGTCGGTCTCGATCTCGGCGATCACGTCGCCGGCGCGGATCTTGTCGCCGGCCTTCACCAGCCACTTGGCGAGGGTCCCCTCCTCCATGGTGGGGCTCAGCGCCGGCATCAGGATGTCGGTCAATAGAGACGCCCTCCCGCGGGGACCGGCCGGTCGGGGCCGATCAGCATCACCTGCCCCTCCGGGTCCGGGACGCCGAGGGTCAGGACCTCCGACATGAACTTCCCGATCTGCCGAGGCGGGAAGTTGACCACGGCCAGGACCTGCCGCCCGATCAGATCCTCATGCCGGTAGTTGGAGACGATCTGGGCCGAGGATTTGCGCCGACCGATGTCGGGTCCGAAATCGATGACGAGCTTGATCGCCGGCTTCCGCGCCTCCGGAAAAGGCTGCGCGTCGACGACGGTCCCCACGCGCACGTCGACGCGCTCGAAGTCGGCGTAGGCGATCGGCTCCGCGGGCGCCCCGCTCACCGGTAGCACACCGCTTTGGCCGCCTCGACGATCCGCTCCACCGAGGGCAGCGAGAGCGCCTCCAGGTTCGCGGCGTAGGGCAGAGGCGTGTCGGCCTGGCTCACCCGCAGCGGCGGGGCGTCCAGATAGTCGAAGGCGTGCTCGGTCACGCGGGCGCAGACTTCGGCCCCGACGCCCATCGGCGACCAGCCCTCCTCGACCGTGACCAGGCGGTTGGTCTTCTTCACGCTCTCCACCACCGTCATGTGGTCGAGGGGGCGGATGGTGCGAAGGTCGATCACCTCCGCTTCGATCCCGTCCTTGGCCAGCGTCTCCGCCGCCTCCAGGGCGAAGCCGACCATGCGCGAATAGGCGACCAGGGTGACGCCGTCGCCCTCGCGCCGCACCCGCGCCTTGCCGATCGGGACCAGCCAGTCGACGTCCTCGGGCACGTCGAACTCGTGGCCGTACATCATCTCGTTTTCGAGGAAGACCACGGGGTTCGGATCCCGGATGGCGCTCTTCAGCAGCCCCTTGGCGTCCGCCGCGTCATAGGGCGCGACCACCTTGAGACCGGGCACCGAGCCGTACCACGCCGCGTAATCCTGGCTGTGCTGGGCGGCGACGCGACTGGCGGCGCCGTTCGGCCCACGGAACACCACCGGACAGCGGATCTGGCCGCCGGACATGTAGAGCGTCTTGGCCGCCGAATTGATGATCTGGTCGATGGCCTGCATGGCGAAGTTGAAGGTCATGAACTCGACGATCGGCTTCAGCCCCGCCATCGCCGCGCCGACGCCCAGGCCGGCGAAGCCATGCTCGGTGATCGGGGTATCGATCACCCGCCGTTCGCCGAACTCCTGCAGGAGGTCACGGCTTACCTTGTAGGCGCCCTGATACTGGGCGACCTCCTCGCCCATCAGGAACACGGTCGGATCGCGCCGCATCTCCTCGGCCATGGCGTCGCGCAGGGCGTCGCGGACGGTCGTCTTCACCAGCCGGACGCCGGTCGGAAGCTCCGGATCGGCGGCCGGCGAGGCGGGTTCCGCCGCGGCCGGCGTCACGTCCGCGCGCAGCTCGGCCTCGATCGTCTCGCGGGTCTCCGGAAGCGGAGGCTGCGCAGGCGACTCCGCCCGCTCCTCGAGCTCGTCGGCCTGCGGATCGGGGCGAGGGGCGGTCGGCGCAGCGGAGGCGCCGTTCTGGCCCGAAAGCCGCGCGATCGGCGCGTTGACCTTCACCTCCTCCGTCCCTTCCGGAACCAGCAGGGATTCGACCACGCCCTCGTCGACCGCCTCGACCTCCATGGTCGCCTTGTCGGTCTCGATCTCGGCGATGACGTCGCCGGCGCGAACGGTGTCGCCGACCTTGACCAGCCACTTGGCGAGCGTGCCCTCCTCCATGGTGGGCGAGAGGGCGGGCATCAGAACGTCGGTCACGCCGCCGTCTCCAGATAGACGTCGGTGTAAAGCTCGGATGGATCGGGCTCGGGCGCGGTGCGGGCGAACTCGGCGGCGTCGGCGACGATGCCCTTCACCTCGGCGTCGATGGCCTTCAGCGCCTCGTCGTCGGCCAGTTTCGTCTCGCGCAGCCGCTCGGCGAGCGCCTCGATCGGATCGCGGGTCTTGCGCACATCGTCGATCTCCTCGCGCGTGCGGTACTTGCCCGGATCGCTCATGGAGTGGCCGCGATAGCGATAGGTCTTCATCTCCAGGATGAAGGGCCCCTTGCCCGACCGGGCGTGCTCGGCGGCCTTGCGGCCCGCCTCACGCACCGCCAGCACGTCCATCCCATCCACTTCCGCGCCCGGGATGTTGAAGCTCGCGCCGCGGCGGAACAGGTGGGTCTCGGAAGAGGAGCGCACCACGCTGGTGCCCATGGCGTACTGGTTGTTCTCGATCACATAGACAGCCGGCAGGCTCCACAGCTCCGCCATGTTGAAGCTCTCGTAGACCTGGCCCTGGTTGGCCGCGCCGTCGCCGAAGTAGACGAAGGCGACCTTGCCGTCGGCGTTGTAGGTGTTGGCCAGAGCCAGGCCCGTGCCCAGGCTGACCTGCGCCCCGACGATGCCATGGCCGCCATAGAACGCCTTCTCGGTGGAGAACATGTGCATCGAGCCGCCCTTGCCCTTGGACGCGCCCGAAGCGCGGCCGGTGAGCTCGGCCATCACCGAGCGCGCGCTCATCCCGCAGGCGAGCATGTGCCCGTGGTCGCGATAGCCGGTGATCACCTGGTCGCCCTCGCGCCGGACGGCCTCCATCCCCACCGCGATCGCCTCCTGGCCGATGTAGAGGTGGCAGAAGCCGCCGATCAGTCCCATGCCGTAGAGCTGGCCCGCCCGCTCCTCGAAGCGGCGGATGAGCAGCATCTGGCGATAGTAGGCGAGGAGCTCCTCGCGGGACGCGCCGGGCGCGGAGGTCTCGGTCTTGGTGGCGGTCTTCCGCGGCATGCGCGCTCCGGTTGAGCGGGGCGCGCGCGGCCGTTAGCGCGGCGTCAGCCCCGGTCCTTGCTGACGCGGATCACATAATCCCTGGGGTCGACAAAACCTAGGATCACATGCGCCCGCTCTTCGATCAGATCGGCGGAGAGGCTGCTGGCGCGAAGGTAGTGCGCCCGGCTCTCCAGCTCGTTGCGCTCGGCGACCAGGGTCCGCAGCTCCTCCCGCTTCTCCGCCACCGCCGCCGCCCGCTGCCGCGCCGACAGCAGCCCCCGCTCGCCGGTGAGCGCGTGGAAGCCGAAGTAGAAGATCAGGCCGGCCAGAACGGCGGTCGGGACGTAGGGCGAGAGGCGCGACAGCATGCGCCAACTCTATCGAGAGTCGCGCTTAACGGCTCCCTAAGGTGACCGGCTCGTCGAACGAAATTCCAGGCTCGACGCCGCCGCTTGGGCCGGACCGCCGGCGCCTCGCCGGCCAATCTGGCGCTGACAGAGCCGGCGGGGCGCCGGCGGTCCGGCCCAAGCCCAAACTACGAGCTTGTCCTCTTCGGGTCAGCGTCCTGTGTCGAATCGCGTGAACGGCTCCGCGCCCGCGTAGACCGCCTGGTCCCCAAGCTGCTCCTCGATGCGCAGCAGCTGGTTGTACTTCGCCACCCGGTCCGAGCGCGCCAGCGAGCCGGTCTTGATCTGCCCGCAGTTGGTCGCGACGGCGAGGTCGGCGATGGTGACGTCCTCGGTCTCGCCCGAGCGGTGGCTCATCACGGCGGTGTAGCCGCGCCGGTGGGCCATATCGACGGCGTCCAGCGTCTCCGACAGCGTGCCGATCTGGTTGACCTTGACCAGGATCGAGTTGGCCAGCCCCCTCGCCTGCGCCCATCGCCAGCCGCTTGGGATTGGTGACGAACAGGTCGTCGCCGACCAGCTGGATGCGCTTGCCGAGCCGCTCGGTGAGCAGGGCCCAGCCCTCCAGGTCGTCCTCGGCGCAGCCGTCCTCGATGGTGACGATCGGGAAGGCGTCCACCAGGGCGGCGAGGTAGTCGACCATGCCGGCCGGCATCGAGCGATCTTGCCCTCGCCTTCCAGCTCATAGCGGCCGGCCTTGAAGAACTCGGTCGAGGCGGCGTCGAGCCCGAGCTGGAAGTCCGAGCCGGCCTTGTAACCGGCGCTCTCGCCCGCGCGCACGATGAAGCTCAGCGCCTCCTCCGCGCTGGACAGGTTCGGGGCGAAGCCGCCCTCGTCGCCGACGTTGGTGTTGTGGCCGGCGGCCTTCAGCGCCGCCTTCAGGGCGTGGAAGATCTCCGCCCCCATGCGCAGGCCCTCGGCGAAGCTGTCCGCGCCGGTGGGCAGGATCATGAACTCCTGGATGTCGATGGGATTGTCGGCGTGGGCGCCGCCGTTGATGATGTTCATCATCGGCGTCGGCAGGACGCGGGCCGAGACCCCGCCGACGTACTTGTAGAGCGGCAGGCCCGCCGAGCCATCGCCGCCGCCTTGGCCGTCGCCAGGCTGACCCCCAGGATGGCGTTGGCGCCCAGCCGGCTCTTGTTCTCGGTTCCGTCGAGCTCGATCAGCAGCCCGTCGAGCCGGCGCTGGTCCTCGGCTTCGGAGCCGGCAGAGCGCGTCGGAGATCTCGCCGTTCACCGCGTCCACGGCCTGCGAGCACGCCCTTGCCGCCGTAGCGCGCCTTGTCGCCGTCGCGCTTCTCCACCGCCTCGTGCGCGCCGGTGCGAGGCGCCGGAGGGCACGGCGGCGCGGCCGAAAGCGCCGTCCTCCAGCGTGACCTCGACCTCCACCGTCGGATTGCCGCGGCTAGTCCAGGATTTCGCGGGCGCTGATATCGACGATCTCGGTCATGAAGGCTCCTTGCAGGGTGTCGGCGCGTGCCTGTAGCTCACGACTCGCCGCCGACAAATGAGGGACCCGCCATGACCGACGCCGAACCTGTTCTCCTGATCGACCGCCGCGGCGCGGTCGCGGTCGTCACGCTCAACCGGCCGGGAGCGATGAACGCGCTTTCCCGCGAGCTGCGGTCGCGTCTCCACGCCGCCTTTGTCGAGCTCGACGCCGATGACAGCGTCAGCGTGGTGGTGCTGACCGGGGCTGGCCGCGCCTTCACCGCCGGTCTCGACCTCAAGGAGCTCGGCCGCGACGGCCTGGGCGCCGCCAACGCCGAGGGCGCGGCGGAGAACCCGGTGCTGGCCATCGAGACCTGCCGCAAGCCGGTGATCGGGGCGATCAACGGCGTCGCCATCACCGGCGGTTTCGAGGTGGCGCTGGCCTGCGACGTGCTGATCGCCTCGGAGAACGCCCGCTTTGCCGACACCCACGCCCGCGTCGGCATCATGCCCGGCTGGGGTCTGTCGGTGAAACTGTCGCGCATCATCGGGCCGTCGCGCGCCAAGGCGCTGTCGCTCACCGGGAACTTCCTGGACGCCGGAACCGCGCTGGACTGGGGCTTGGTGAACGAGGTCGTCGCGCCGGACGCGCTGCTGCCCGCCGCGATCAAGCTCGCGGAAGACATGGCGAGCATCCCCGCCGAGACATTGATCGCCTACAAGCGCATCCTGGATGCGACCTACGCCGAACCGTTCGGACGGGCGCTGGAGACGGAGCGTCGGCTCTCGATCGAGCACAATCGCCAGGTCACGCCGCAGATGGTGGAAGCGCGCCGCGAGGCCATCCAGGCCCGCGGCCGCACCCAGGCCTGAAAGAGACTTTAGTCTTCCTTGGGCGTCAGGATCTGCCGGCCGCGATACATGCCGGTCTTCAGGTCGACGTGGTGCGGACGACGCAGTTCGCCCGAGTCGCGGTCCTCGACATAGGCGTTGGCGGTCAACGCATGGTGGGAGCGGCGCATGTTGCGGCGCGAGGGCGAGGTTTTTCGCTTCGGAACGGCCATGGAAATCTCGGGGGATCAGGGCGCGAGCGCCCACGGGAAACAGGAAGCCGGCGGCTATGCCTCAAGCCGGCGCAAAACTCAAGCTGAAGCGGGCAGCGGGCCAGCTTTGGGATCGGGACCGAACCGATTCTCACCCGGGGTTCCTCCCAGGCACATGAGCACCAGCACCACCAGTCCGCCGATGACGGGAATGAGGCCCAGGAGGATGAACCATCCGCTTTTGTCCTGATCGTGCAGCCTCCTGACGGTGACCGCCAGCGAGGGGATGAACAGGGCCAATGAGAACAGGACGAGCGGAACAACGAGCAGGGTCGCCAGCAGGTTGAAGCCGTGACTGAAGCCGCCGGTCGAGAACAACAACATCTCGACCACCACGCTGACGGCGAACACGGCCAGAGAGAACATCCAGTATTCCATGCGGCGCGAGCGGCCCTCGAAGTCCGCATAACGACGCAATGGCATGAGCGCCCATTCCATGGCCTTGGCCCTTCCCCCGGATATGCTTCGAGAGAATCGAAGCGAGCTCACTGTGGCCACAACCTGATTTAGCTGACAAGCGAGTATTCAGGGCTGCTTGTAAGAAGACGTTAAGCCCTATTCTTTTGGCGCGGCGCCACGCGCGCGAAGGCCATCTCCAGCAAACGCCGCGTGAGGTCCTCGCCGGCGAGATCGGTCTCCACGAAGGTCGAACCCTGCGCGCCCCATGCCCCGCCCACCGAGCTCACCACGCCCGGGTAGCCCTCGATCAGGTTGCGCTGGTCCTCCGGATCGAGCTTGACCATCATCCGCGCCGTGGGCGGCCGGAGCGTGCAGAAGATCTTCCCGCCCGCCCGGAAGCTCGGCTTGCCGTGATGGTCCCGCTCCTCCACCCCGGGGAGCGCCAGCGCCAGGCGGCGGATGTCGGCCTCGCCCATCATCTCAGGCCCTCCAGCCGGCGCACCAGGGCGCCGAAGAGATCGGTATGGTCGTCGGTCCAGGGCGCCACGCCGTCCGTTCCTTCGGTTTTCCAGCGTGGATCGGCGGCGAACGGCGCGGCCCCCGCGGGCGTGCGCGCCAGGATCACCGCGTCCTCGGACGACTCCCAATACGCCGGCAGGCGCGGATCGACGAGGTGTCGCTGGACCCGCGTGATCGCCCCCGCCGCCTGCCCGTCCGCCAGCGCCGGCCGAATCAGGTCGAGGTTGCGGTTGGAGAGGTGCAGCAGAACGACGCCGTCCGGCTTGATCTTGGAAAGGTACAGCTTCACCGCCTCCACCGTCAGCAGGTGCGAGGGCACGCTGTCCGACGAGAAGGCGTCCACGATCAGGGCGTCGAAACGACCGTCCGGCTGGCCGAGCAGCCGGCGCCGGGCGTCGCCGAGCACGATGTCGGTCGGGCCCCTGGCGCAATCGGTGAGGTAGGCGAAGCGCCGCGGGTCCCGGGCGATGCGCACCACCAGCGGATTGATCTCGAACACGGTGAACCGGTCGGCGGGGCGCGCGTAGGCGGTCAGGGTGCCAGCGCCCAGCCCGACCACACCCACCTGCATCGCCGGCTTGGCGCGAGCCTCGCTATCCATCACCTGGCCGATCGGCGTCTCGTGGCCGTAGTAGACCAGCGGCTGGCAGCGAAACGCGGGCGAGACCGCCTCCGCCCCGTGCAGCGTGGTCCCGTTGGCCAGGGTGTGGATCTCGCCGCCGAGCCTGGGCGACACCAGCCGCGATTCGCGCAGCACGCCGTAGAAGCCGCGCCAGTGGCCGATCACGTCCATCTGGTTACGCGCCTCGTCGTTGCCGACGATCAGGATCACCGCCGCCAGGGCGAAGAGCGGGCCGCGATCCCGCACCAGCAGCGCCAGGACGGCCGCGACCTCCGCCAGCACCAGGATGATGGCGCCGCGGCTGGAGAAGGGGATCGCCGCTGTCCACCTCGCGAGAGCCGGCGGGGAATGGTTGACCAGGACCGCGATCGCCATCAGCGCCAGACATCCGCCCAGCGCGAGCCAGGGCCACCGCCGCTTCGGCTTCGTCAGTCCCCAGGGTCGCGCCAGCGCGGAGAGCGCCAACGCCGCCGGGTACTCCACCACCGTGCGGAACAGGACGGGCGCGAGCAGCGCGCTCACGGCGCCGCCCACCACGCCGCCGAGGGACAGGAAGAAGTAGAATTCGGTGAGACCGCTCACCGCCGGACGCCTGGCGACGAGCGCCTGGTGGCAGACCAGGGCCGTCAGGAAGAAGGCGGCGAAATGCACCGCCAGCCATAGGGCGAACAGCCTCGGCAAGGCGTGCATCAGCATGCACGCGGTGACCAGCGCCAGCGCCTGGAACATCAGAACGGCCTGGGGCGCGAGCGGTCCCCGCGCCCGGAAGGCGATGATGAAGGTCACCAGGTACAGCGCCAGCGGCGCGACCCACAGGAAGGGCGCGCTGCCGACATCCGAGGTGACGGCGTTGGTCACCCCGATCAGCAGCGCCGAGGGCAGCGCCGACAGCCCTACCCAGCGCGCCCGATCGATCCACGACACCGTCGAGGGCGCCGTCACGGTCGCCTGCGCCGGAGCAGAGTCGGTCCGGCGCCAGACAAGCCCGCCCGCCGCCGCCATCAACAGGACGAAGCCGCCGTAAGCCAGGCTCCAGGTCACGCTCTGGCGGGCCAGCCCGCTGAGCGGCTCGATCAGCGTCGGATAGGCGAGCAGGGCGACGAGGCTGCCGAGGTTGGACGCCGCGTAGAGGCTCCACGGGCCCTCGTCCAAGTCGCCTCCCGCCCATCGCGCGCGCCAAACCTGGATCAGCGGGGCGGTGGCCGAGAGGGCGGCGAACGGCGCGCCGATCGAGACGGCGAGCACCGCCAGCAGCCACAACGCCGGCGCGTTCCCCGGCTCTCCGAACACGCCCGCGAGCCGCACCGGGAGACACAACGCCGCCGCCGCCAGCACCACGATGTGGACGATCACCTGGGTTCGAGGCGCGACGTATCGCGCCAGGGCGTGGGCATAGAGGTAGCCGACCAGCAGCGCGGCCTGGAAGAACACCAGGCTCGCCGCCCACACTCCCGCCGATCCACCCAGACGCGGCAGGGCCATGCGCCCGACCATCGGCTCGATGGCGAAGACCAGCGCGGCCGACGAGAACGCCGCCAGCGGAAACAGCCAGCGCCCGGACGCGGCGGTCTTCCCAACGGGAACTACCGACATCGATCCGGCACGATTCGGAGCTTCCGCATCCCCGCCTCATATCACGGGCGGGTGGCGAAGCTGGACCGGGAAGTCGCGCCTGGCCCTCAGGAGCCGCCGAGCGCCGCCTTCAACTGCTGGGCCTGCGCGGCGTGGCCGCGGATCATCGGCAGGACGCCCTGGGCGGCCTGCCTCAAGGCGGGAGCGGTCCCGGACTGGGCGTAAAGGCCGACCACCGTCACGGCTTCGGCATGCGCCAGGACCTGCTGCTTGGCGTAGGCGCGGTCGAAGTCCGGACCGGTGAGGCCCTGGATGCCGGCGAGCATCTGCGCATGGTCGCCAAGACCCGGCTGCGGCGGCGGCAGTCCGGCCTGGGCCGCGGCGCGTCTCAGGTTCTCGGTCGACTGGGTGTGGTCGCGGATCATCTGTTCGGCGAAGGCTTTCACCCGCGGATCTTGGCTCTGCGCATCAGCCGTCTCTCCGGCGAGGATCTCGTATTGGTCGGAGGAGGCGACCGCGTTCACGAAATCCTTGGGCGGAGGCGGAGGCGGGGTTTGCGCCAGCGCGGGCGCGCCGATCGCGGTCGCCAGCGCGGCCGAGATGATCCAGGAGGGACGGCGGCTCATGGCTGACCCTGCCCGCCGCCGGCGCCGTAGACGTTCCCGGTGGTGTAGCTGCCGTCGTTCTCGGCCAGGCGCACATAGATGCCGGCGAGTTCGGCGGGCTGGCCTGGACGGCCGAGCGGCGCGGTCGCGCCGAAGGTGACGACCTTCCCGGCCGAGGCGCCGCCGGAGATCTGCAGCGGCGTCCAGATCGGGCCCGGCGCCACGCCGTTGACCCGGATGCCCTTGGGCCCGAGCTGCTTGGCCAGCGACTTCACGTAGTTCATCGTCGCCGCCTTGGTCTGCGCGTAGGCGTAGAGGTCGGGCGAGGGATCGTAGGCCTGCTCCGAGGTCGTGCCGATGATCGCCGACCCCGGCGGCAGGTGCGGCAGGGCCGCCTTGATGATGTAGAACGGCGCATAGATGTTGGTCTTCATCGTCCAGTCGAATTCCTCGTCGCTGACGTCGAGGATCGAGGGAATCGACTGCTGGCGTCCGGCGTTGCAGACGACGATGTCGAGCCCGCCCAGCCCGCTCACCGCCCGGGCCACCAGTTCCCGGCAGAAGCCGGCGTTGCGCAGATCGCCGGGGATGGCGACCGCCTTCTGGCCGGCGCGCCGGATCAGGTCGACCACCTCGCGGGCGTCCGGCTCCTCCGTCGGGAAGTAGTTGATGGCGACGTCAGCCCCCTCGCGGGCGTAGGCGATCGCCGCCGCCCGGCCCATGCCGGAGTCGCCCCCGGTGATCAGCGCCTTGCGCCCGCGCAGCCGGCCGGACCCGACATAGCTCGTCTCACCGTGGTCGGGGCGCGGCTCCATCCGGCTCGCCAAGCCGGGCCACGGCTGACGTTGGGACGGGAACGGCGGCTTGGGATACTTGCCGCGAGGATCCTGCGGCCCGGGCGGCGAGCCACTCCCTTGCGGCGGGTTCTGCGCCTGAGCCGCTCCAGCCAGGCTCGCCGCTCCGCCGGCCGCGGCGACGGCCATCATCTGACGTCGTGTGGTTTCGTTCATGAACAGGGTCCCTCGATTTGAGGGTCGAACCCATTTGCTCAGCGACAGTTGCGCACGGCGGACCCGGCGTTCGAGGCCGTACAAATCGAGGCGGAGCCAAGGCCCGAATGCACGCGACTCCAACCCTATCCTGAGCCGTCTCTGCTCGACGGTCTTGCGGGAAATTAAGTGGACGACGCGCGCGTCAATTAGGGCATGGAAGGAGACGGATCACAGCGACCTGTCACAGCTTGATAGTGAGATCCCCACCATTGGGAAAAGCGGGTAACCGCCACGGTTCCTCCTAGATGGCAGCCGGATTCTAGATCGAGATCACCCCTCCCACCCGATCTCCATCCAGAATCGGAGGCCACAGTATACGGTCTCGGCATGTATTTACTGGCTGCGAGACGCAGACTAGTGACCTTGGCGCTGACGTTAATTGGAGATCTTCTGCCCCAATCATCGGAATCAGCATTATCAGAGCTGAGATTGCGATCGCGATTGCGACGCCACCCAGCAAACCAGCCCTTCGCTTCCATGGTGATCGAGCGGCCACCATCTTCTGCGCCAGCAGAGTCGCGACTTCGTCGCGATATTGCTCCGACGGCCTCACACCAACCGGCTCTGCTCCACGGCCGCGGCGATGAAGCTGGCGTAGAGCGGGTGCGGGTCGAAGGGTCGGCTCTTCAGCTCGGGGTGGAACTGCACGCCGATGAACCAGGGGTGATCCTGGCGCTCCACCGTCTCGGGAAGGCGCCCGTCCGGCGAGGTTCCGGCGATGCACAACCCCGCTCGGTCGAGCGCGTCCTTGTAGTTGTCGTTGACCTCGTAGCGGTGACGGTGGCGCTCGCTGATGTCGGTGGCGCCATAGATCCCGGCGATCTTCGAGCCGGGCCGCAGCAGGGCCTCGTAGGCGCCCAGCCGCATGGTGCCGCCCTTGGCGTCCTCCTCCGAGCGAGTCTCCCGCTCGTTGCCCTTGGTCCACTCCGTCATCAGCCCGACCACGGGATTTTCCGCCGGCCCGAACTCGGTGGACGAGGCGCCCTCCACCCCGCCCAGGTTCCGCGCCGCCTCGATCACCGCCATCTGCATGCCGAAGCACACGCCGAAATAGGGCACCATCCGCTCGCGGGCGAAGCGCACGGCCCGGATCATCCCCTCCGAGCCGCGCATGCCGAACGCGCCGGGCACCAGGATCCCGTCGACCGCTTCCAGCCGCTCGATCGAGGCGCTGTCGTCGCCCTCGAAGGCTTCGGCCTCGACCCAGTCGAGGTTGACCTTCACCCGGTTCTCGAGCCCGCCATGGATCAGCGCCTCGATCATCGACTTATAGGCGTCCTTGAGCAGGGTGTACTTGCCGACCACGGCGATCGTCACCTCGCCGTCCGGATGGGCCATGCGCTCGCTGATCGACAGCCAGCGGGAGAGGTCGGGCGCGGGCGCGCTCTCGCGCAGGCCGAACACGTCCAGCACCTCCAGGTCGAGCCCGGCGCGGTGATAGGCCAGCGGCACGTCGTAGACGCTGGGCGCATCGAGCGCCTCGATCACGGCGCTCGGCCTCACGTTGCAGAACAGGCCGATCTTGCGCTGCTCCTCGGGCGGGATCGGCTGCTCGCAGCGGCAGAGCAGGATGTCGGGCTGGATGCCGATGGAGCGCAGCTCCTTGACGGAGTGCTGCGTCGGCTTGGTCTTCATCTCCCCCGCGGTCTTGATGAACGGCAGCAGGGTGAGGTGCACATAGCAGGCGTGGCCGCGCGGCAGGTCGTTGCCGAGCTGGCGGATGGCCTCGAAGAACGGCAGGCCCTCGATGTCGCCGACCGTGCCGCCGATCTCCACCAGCACGAAGTCGACCCCCTCCCCCGGATCGGCCAGGACGAAGCGTTTGATCTCGTCGGTGACGTGCGGGATCACCTGAACCGTGGCGCCGAGGAAATCCCCGCGCCGCTCCTTCTCCAGGATGGTCTTGTAGATCTGGCCGGCGGTGACGTTGTCGTTGCGCGTGGCGCTGACGCCGGTGAAGCGCTCGTAGTGACCGAGGTCGAGGTCGGTCTCCGCCCCGTCGTCGGTGACGAACACCTCGCCGTGCTGGTAGGGGCTCATCGTCCCCGGATCGACGTTGAGATAGGGGTCGAGCTTGCGAAGCCGGACCTTGTAGCCGCGCGCCTGCAGCAACGCGCCGAGCGCCGCCGAAGCCAAACCCTTGCCAAGCGAGGAGACCACGCCGCCGGTGATGAAAATATACCGCGCCATGGAAGACCACCCTAGCACCGATTCGGCGCGGGTGGAGCCGGGTGAGTCGCGGCGATCGATCTAGCCGCGGCGAACCGTGTCCGCGCGCACGACGAGAACGCCGGGCGGCGGCGGATCGATCGCTTGACGCAGGCTCGCCACGTCGCGCTCCAACGCCAGGATGCGCCTGTCCTGGACGTCGTCGTACGAGACGTCCACCGCGGCTTCGAGCGCCTGCGCCCACCTCAGAAGTCGCTGGAAGGCGCCGACGCGGCGCGGGTCGATCTCGGCCGGGACGGAGCCGTGCTCAGTGGGCATCGACTTCGCCTCCACAAGCGGCGAACACTTCGCCGGCGAGGTCCGAATCGCCGGCGCGCGCGATCACCATTGCCCCGACCAGGGTGCTGAACTCGCGCAACGCGGCGGTGCGCCGTCCTGCTGCGGAGCCCTTGCGACTGCGGGCGATGGCGTCGACGATGCGACGCACGCCGGCGCTGAAGGCGGCTCGGACGGCGTTCGATCCGCGCGCGACCTCGGTCCCTAGAGCCGCCACGGGGCAGCCGCGGCCCGGCTGTTCCAGGTGCCCGCGGGACAGATAGATCGCGCGATAGGCGGCGAACGCCGCCTCGGCGTTCCCGTCCGACAACCCCTGGACGAACTCGGAAAAGGCGTCCTCCAGCGCCTCCTCGATCAGCGCCTCCTTGTTCGGGAAGTGCTTGTAGAAGCCGCCGTGGGTCATGCCCGCCGCCTTCATCACATCCGCCACGCCCGCACCCTCGAGCCCGCGTTCGCGGAAAAGCCGCGAGGCGCTCGCGACGATCCGGTCGTGGCTCCTGTCCTTCTCGTCCCTGGACACCCGCATCGATGGCTCCTCAAAAACCGCTTGACAGAAAGGATTATGATGATCATCCATACAGATGTCAATCGTCATCTAAATGGCTGGGCGACACCCTCGTCCAACTCTGGAGAAGCGCCATGTCGTCCGTCCTGATCGCCGTCACCGCCGCCGCTGGGAAAACCGGTTCGGCGGCCGTCCGGGAACTCCGAGCCGCCGGATTCAGGGTGCGAGCGCTGGTGCGACATCGGGACGGGCGCAGCGATGCGCTGGCGCGGATCGGCGCGGAGATCGTGGAAGCCGACCTCTTCGACGCCGCGGGCATGACCAGGGCGTTGAGGGGCGTTCACCGCGCCTACTACTGCCCCCCGCTCAGCCCCGAAGCCGCGAAGGCGCTCGAGGCCTTTATGACCGCCGCCGAGGCGAACCGCCTGGAAGCGGTGGCGGCGATGACCCAATGGCTGGCCAGCCCCAACCACCCCACGCGGCTGACGCGGGACATGTGGGATGTCGAACAGCGCCTGCCGACGCTGAAGGGCGCGGCGGTGACCATCCTCAATCCGGGGTTCTTCGCCGACAACTACCTGCGCGTCTCCATCGGCATGGCCGCCCAGCTCGGTCTCTACGCCAACTTCGTCGGGGACAGCCGCAACGCGCCGCCGTCGAACGACGACATGGGTCGCGTGGTCGCCGGCGTTCTCGCCGACCCGGACCGGTACGCGGGCCGAAGGATGCGCATCACCGGCCCCGCCCTGATCGGCGTCTCCGAGATCACCGCCGCCCTGTCGAAGGTGTTCGAACGGCGGGTCCGCGCTTTCCATGCGCCGCAGTGGCTGCTGAGCAAGGTCGGAGCGCTTCGCGGCGAACCGCGCTACGACATGGCCCTCATCCGCCACTACCTGGAAGACCATCGCCAGGGCGCCTTCGCCTACGGCGCGCCAACCGATGTGGTCCAAGAGGTAACCGGGCGCCCGGCCGAAAGCTTCGAGCGGACGGTCTGGAGTTACACCTCGCGACCGGAAGCTCAACGCACCGGAGCGGCTTTCCGAACGGTCCTCGGCGAGTTCCTGCTCGCTCCGTTGTGGCGCGGTTACGACCTCGCCGCTGTCGATCGTCAGCTCGGCCCGCACCCCGCTCATCCGCTCTACGCAATGCGCGACGCGGCCTGGAAAGCCGACCGCGCTCCGCCGGACGCCCGCCCGATGGATGTCGCGGGCGGGATCGCCGACCTCGAACTTATCCGGCAGGTCGCGTGACCTCGCTGTTCTTCCCTCCGCAAGGAACCCTCTCATGAGCGCCCTCACGACCGCCGTTCGCGACCACTACCAGGCCGCCATCACCGATCAGGGGGCGCTGCTCGATCGCATCGCCGCCGCCGTGGACGCCATGGAGCCGCCGATCGATGCGCACAGGCTCGCGCCCCTCGACCAGTTTCACATGGGCGGCCTGGCGGCCACCGCCGCGATCGCCGAGCGGCTCGGCCTGGAGCCCGGCCACCTGGTGCTCGACGCCGGCTCTGGCCTCGGCGGTCCCGCGCGCTACCTGGCCGAGACCTTCGGCTGCCGGGTCGAGGGCGTGGACCTCTCGCCCGATTATGTGGCCGTCGCCCGCCTGCTCACGGACCGCGCCGGTCTCGCCGAACACGTGACGTTCCAGGAAGCGGATCTTCTCCGACTGCCTTTCGAGGACGGCCGCTTCGACCTCGTGTGGACGCAGCACGTCGCCATGAACATCGCCGACCGAGACGGGCTTTACCGCGAGTTGCACCGGGTGCTGAAACCGGGCGGCCGCCTCGCCTTCTACGATCCCCTGGCGGCCGACGGTCACCCGGAGGTGATCTATCCGGTGCCCTGGGCACAGTCGGCGGCCACCAGCACCTTGCTCACGAGCGCCGAGACAACGGCGGCGCTCGAGCGGGCGGGATTCGCGGTAAACACCCTGGACGATGTCACGGAGCCGGCGTTCGGCTGGGCCGCTCGACAGGGTCCCCCTCAGCCCGGCGGGGTCAATCCGGGCATGATCGTCGGGCCGCGCATGGCCGAGATGGTCGCCAACTTCATCCGCAACCTGCGCGAGGGCCGGGCGCGGCTGATGGCGGGCGTGGCGCAGGCCCGGGTCTGATGGCGCGTGCTCGACCCGTAAACGCCATTGCGTCGGCGCTCGAGACGGCGCTTGGTTTCCAAGGTCCGGAGATTTAGGCTTCCTTCAGAGTTCTGACCAGGTTCGGTAACGGCGAGCGGAGATAGGCGATGAAACCTTGGTTGACGTCGATCTCGGGGGCCGCGCTGCTCGCCCTCTCCTGGATCGGGCCGGCACGCGCCGACAGCTTCTCCTTCGGCGACTACTTCTTTCCCGGCGACATGCCGGCGAACGGATTTTCCTCCTTCACGGATGAGGGCGTCGGTTATCAGGCCTCGGGCCCGGGAGACGGTTTCACGGTCTACACCGAGGGACACGGGTGGATGGGAGAGTTCGTCCACGACACCACCCTGCTCTACGACGATGGCGCGCCCGGCGCGGTGACCATCACCTTCCAGTCTCCCATCGACAGCATCATGGGACTGTCCGCCGAGCCCGAGCTCTACGGCGCCTATACCGCGACGATGAAGGTGTATGACGGCGCGGTCCTGCTCGGCTCGAGCGCCTACAGCAGCTTCAATGGCCCGGGTCTGGAGGGGACGATCCCCACCTTCGGGTTCGCGCACCCAGGCATCACCTCGATCGTCATCGACACGACCAACGACGATCTGGGATTCGCGATCGGCGGCGGGGCGGGCATTCCGGAACCGTTGTCCTGGGTGCTGATGACGGTCGGGTTCGGCGGCTTGGGACTTGTAACGCGATCGAGGCGTCGGACGGAGCGTCAGCCGATCGCCTAGCGTCGGGTTCGGCGCTCGAACCCGGCTTCCGCCTCCAGGCTCGCCATGTCCCGATCCAAGGTGGCGACCGCCAGCAGCTCGCCGTCCTTTTCGTAACGAACCGTGGCGTCGTAGTCGGCGATCGACCCGTCGATCCTGGGCTGATCGAAGTGCTCGGCGTGACCGTCGTAGTGGACCGCCTGCTCGTACTGCGCCGACCAGAAGAACGGCGGATCGGTGAAGGGCTGATCTTCGCCCAGGATCACGCGCGCGACGTGCTGGCCCTGCCGCTCGGCGTGCACCCAGTGCTCGACGCGGGCCGAGGCGCCGGTGATCGGTTCGGGATAGCGGGCGATATCGCCGACCGCATAGACATTGGGAGCGGCGCGCAGGCGGTCGTCCACCACCACCCCGTTGTCGACCTTCAGTCCGGCCGCCTCGGCCAGCGCCGTCCGTGGTTTCACGCCCGTTCCCAGGACCAAGAGGTCGGCCGCGATCGAACTCCCGTCGTCGAGGCTCAGGACGCCGTCGGCGTAGCCCCGCACCTGCCGGCCGAGGTGGAAGGCGACGCCTTTGTCCTCATGCACCCCCTGGGCCCAGCGGCCGACGTCGGCGCCCAGCACCTTCTCGAACGGCGCTGACTCCGGCGCGACCACGTGCACCTCGAGACCACGTTTGCGCAGCGCCGCCGCCGCCTCCATGGCGATGAAGCTCGCGCCGATCACCGCCGCGGCCTTTGCGCCCTGCGCCGCCTTCACCAGACGCGCGGGCGTCCGCCAGGCTGCGCAGAAGGAACGCCTTGTCGCCATCGAGCCCCGGGATCTTCGGCCGCTGCGGCTCGCCGCCGGTGGCGAGGATCAGGACATCGTATGTGACCGTCTCACCGCCCGTCAGCCGGACAGCCTTGCCGGCGAGGTCGAGGCCCTCGACCTCCGTGCTCAGCCGAAGCGTAATCCTATTGTCGGCGTAGAAGGCTTCGGGCCGGAGCGGCATCCACTCGTCGGGCGCGTCGCCGGAGAGGAAGTCCTTGGAGCAGTTGGGGCGGTCGTAGGGCGCGTCGGCGTCCGCGCTCAGCATCACGATTTCGCCGGCATGCCCCTTGCGACGAAGCATCTCGGCCGCCGCGAAGCCGCCCGCTCCACCGCCGACGATCACCACCCGCCTGGCGTCCGGCGCCGCAGCTGGCCTGGGCGCGACCTGCCGCTTGCCGCTCACCGTGACCCGCCCGTCGGTCTCCTCGACATCGTAGCAGGCGACGGGGTCGAAGGCGGGCGCTCCCACCGCCTCGCCGGTCTTGAGGCAGAAGCGCGCGTGGTGCCACGGACACCGCACGGCGCCGTCCTTGATCAGGCCCTCGGCGAGCGGCCCATGGTAGTGCGTGCATTCCGCGCCGATGGCGAAGAGCTCCCCGCCCACCCGCGCGACGAGGACCGGCTCTCCGTCCACCTGTCCGGCGAGCATCTTGCCCTCGGCGATGTCGCCCGTCGCGACACCCCGCGCGAGATCGGGTCCCTTGGGCTTGGTGTCCGCGGCCATGATGTCCTCCCGATTACCGCACTCAACGCGCGCCGAGCCGATCGGGGGTCAAGGATGGATCGCGCCGGACTCTCGAGCCACGGCCGAGCGAGCGGCGTGCGCGGCTTAAGGCGCCGGCGTTCTTGCCGGCTTGTTGGTCGGCAACGGAGCGAGGTTCACGCTCGGGGTCGGCGCGGCGAATGGATTGAGGCTCGAAACCGGAGCCCGGGCCGGAGCGCCGGCGGGCGGAACGGCCACGCTGGGCGCGGGCGCCCCGGCCTGGCCGGGAGCCGTCGCGGGCTTCTTGGCGGCCAGGAGGCTCGCCGGGTCGACCCTCTGGTTCTTCAGCCGCTCGAGCACCGCCTGGCTGGAGCGCTCGCGCCCGCCCAGCAGGGTAAGCGCCAGGCTGATCACCAGGAAGGTCGAGAACAGCACCCAGGTGGTGCGGGTGAGCAGGTCGCCGGCGCCGCGCGTGGAGATCAGCCCCGTCGGGCTTCCGCCGCCGCCCAGCACGCCGCCTTCGGAGCGCTGCAGCAGCACCACGCCGATCAGCGCGATGCACACCAGGATGTTGAGAACGAGAAGGAGGCTGGAGAGCATGGGCGGGAAATGGTTCCGAGTTGTCGCGCCGGCAAGTCACCCGCCCCGCGAAGCCGCGCGTCCTATCACCGCACGTTGTTCCGCGCCAGCGCCGGCGGATTGCTCGGCGGATGCGAAGGCGGTATATTGCATTCTGTAATCTCGGTCTTTGACATCGTGAACCTGTCGGGATGGCGGAGCGGCTCGGCGCTGCCCTCGAGGACGCTCGAGATCGTTCGGAACGCCTATGAATCCGACGCCAAAGTCGACCGATAGCCTAACGAAACCGGCCACTTCGATGCCCGGCGCCCTGCCTGCTGACTGCCTTTCCCGGCCGTTCGAGCCGGAGAAACCTCTCTAACCCGCGCAAACGGGCGGGCAGGTTCAGATCGCCGCGAGGATCCGTGAAAGTCCGCCGCACGGAGCGAGGCGCCGCCGACCAGCGCTCCGCCGACGTCGGGCACATGGAGCACGCTGGCGGCGTTGGCGGGGTTCACCGAGCCGCCATAGAGGATGGGTATGCGCTCGCCCCACTCGCCGAACTGCCGGCGGAGGTCCGCGCGGATCGCGCCATGCACCTCGGCGATCTCGTCGTTGCTCGGGGTGCGGCCGCTGCCGATCGCCCAGACCGGTTCGTAGGCCACCGCGAAGGCGCGGCCATTCAGCGCGCCCGGCAGCGAGCCCCGGAGCTGGGCGCCGACCACCTCGATGGCCCGGCCCGCCTCGCGCTCATGCTCCTCCTCGCCCACGCAGACGATCGGCTCGAGGCCGGCCCGGAGCGCTCCCTCGACCTTGGCGGCGACCAGGGCGTCGGTTTCCTGGTGATACCGCCGCCGCTCGGAGTGGCCGAGGATGACGAGGCTGGCGCCGGCGTCGACCAGCATCTCCGGAGAGATATCGCCGGTGAAGGCGCCGCTGATCTCGGGCCGGCAGTCCTCCCCGCCCACCTCGATCGGACTTCCGGCCAGGGCGATGCGCCAGGCGGTCGATGAGGGTCGCGGGCGCGCAGAGCGCGATCCGGCAGGGCGGCGGGCGCGCCTCGACCTCCACCGCCAGCGCCCTCGCCTCATCGAGGGATTGGGAGAGGCCGTGCATTTTCCAGTTGCCGGCGATCAGAGGCCTTAACCCCATGGGGCGGCGCTTCGCTTGCGGGAAATCATGGCGCTCCCCTATACGGCCCCGTTCGCGCGCGCCAAGCCCGGCGCCGGCGCGGCTTTCAAAGACGAAGCATGACCGGAACCCTGCGCTCCTCGGCCCGCAACCCGATCGCCATCGTGATCATGGGATTCCTGATCCTGGTGTTCCTCGTGATCGGGGTCGGCGGCAACGGCAAGTTCCCCGACCTGCTGCGCATGACCAAGCCCGACGCGGTGGTCTCCGCCGGCTCCCACTCGATGACCGCCCGCGACTACGAGAAGGTGTTCGACCAGCAGAAGCAGAAGCTGCAGGAGCAGAACCAGGGCCAGACCTTCACCAACCTGTTCCTGGCCCAGAACGGCTTCGACCAGCAACTGCTTCAGGCCATCGCCCAGGACGAATTGCTCGCCGAGCTCCTCGGCCGCATCGGCATCGCGCCCGGCCCCAAGTTGATCGACCAACAGATCCAGAAGCTGCCGTTCGCCTTCGATCCGGTGACCGGCAAGTTCAGCCAGGCCCGCTTCACCCAGGCCTTGGCCGCTCAGGGGATCACGCCCGCCCAGGCCCAGGTCGAGCTCACCGACGAGCTCGCCGAGCGTCACTTCGTGGCGGCGCTCTCCGGCGGCTTCCACGCCCCGCGCATCTTCGCCGCCGTCACCGCCGTCACCGCGCTCGAGAACCGCGACGTCTCGTGGTTCATGCTCAACCCCAACAGCGTGCCGAAGCCCACCCCGCCCACCGACGCTCAACTGGGCGACTTCATCCGAGCGCACACCGCCCAGCTGATGCGTCCGGAGATGCGCACCATCTCGCTCGTCCGCTTCTCCGCCGCCGCGATCGCGCCGACCATCCCGGTCGACCCGGCCGACGTGCAGAAGACCTTCGAGGCGCAAAAGGACACGCTCACCAACCCGGAAACACGGACGGTGGTCGAGATCCCGGTCCGCGACGCCGGACAGGCCGCGGCGGCCGCGGCGCGCCTCAAGGCCGGTGAGGAGCCGAACGCCATCGCCAAGGCGATCGGGGCGCAGGCCATTCTCTATGCGGACAAGCCCGCAACGGCCATCGCCGACCACAAGGTCGCGGCGATCGCCTTCCAGCTCCCCGCCGGCTCCGTCCAGGGTCCCATTCAGGGCGACCTCGGCGCGGCGGTGATCAAGGTGGTGAGCGTCACCCCGCCCAAGCCGGTCACGCTGGAGACCACCCGCGCCAAGATCACCGACGACCTCCGCCAGAAGGCCGCGCGCGACAAGGCCTACAAACAGAGCCAGGCCTTCGACGACGCCCGCACCGGCGGCGCCAACATCCAGGCCGCCGCGACCAAGGCCGGGGCCCAGGTCCAGAGCATCGGGCCCTTCACCGCCGATGGGCGCGACGCCAACGGAAAGCCGATCGCCGGCCTCGATCCGAAGATCGTCAAGGAAGCCTTCGCCCGGCGTCCCGGAGACGACGCCGATCTCGAGGACCTCGGCCAGGGCGAATATTACGCCCTGAAGGTCGACAAGATCGCTCCGCCGGCCCTGCCCCGGATCGAGGACGCGCGGCCCCAGCTCACCGCCGCCTACCTCCAGCTCACCTTCCTGGACGCGCTTCGGGCCAAGGCCAACGCCCTGGTCGCGCGCCTCAAGGCCGGAGAGTCCATCGCCACGGTCGCCTCGAGCGTCGGCGGCCATGTCACCAACCAGACCGGCATGCGGCGGGTCGATGCCGCCAAGTACCAGGCGCTCGGCAGCCAATTCCTGCAGGCCGCCTTCGGGGTGCGCCCCGGCGACGCCTTCGCCGCCGCCGGTCCGACCGGAGTCTACATCGCCAAGCTGGACGCGATCCGGCCGGGCGATCCGCGCCAGGTCGCCGACGTGACCAACGCCTTCCGCGACCGCATCGGCGAGGGCTATCTCAACGACGTGCTCGCCGCCTCCAAGGCCGCCGCCGCGGCGCAGGTGAAGCCGCAGATCAACCGTCAGCTCGCGCTCCAGGCGATCGGCGTCGATCCGACACAGGTCGCCAAGGCCAAGGGCAAGTGATCCTCGAGCCGGGGTACGACGACTTCGCGCGAGGCTTCGCGGGCGGCGAGCCCCGGCTCGTCTGGACCCGGCTGGTCGACGATCTCGAGACCCCGGTCAGCGCCTATCTGAAGATCGCCGCCGGCCAACCGTACGCCTTTCTGTTCGAGTCCGTGGAGGGCGGCGCCTGGCGCGGGCGGTACTCCTGGGTGGCCATGGCCCCGGATCTCGTGTGGCGGGCCTGGGGCGACCGGGCCGAGATCGCCGAGGGCGAGGCGATCGCGCGCGGCGCGTTCACGCCGGTCGCCGAAGACGCGCTCTCCTCCCTGCGAGACCTCGTCGCCGCCTCCCGGCTCGACATCCCCGCCGGCTTGCCGCCGATGTCCGCCGGACTGTTCGGCGTGCTCGGCTACGACATGGTGCGTCTGGTGGAGCGCCTGCCCGACACGCCCCCCGATCCGCTCGGCCTGCCCGACGCCATCCTGATCCGGCCGAGCGTGGTGGCGGTGTTCGACGCCATCGCCCAGGAGATCCTCATCGTCACCGTGGCGCGGGGCGGGCCTGATCCCGCGTCGGCCTATGAAGCGGCGCGTCAGCGGATCGCGGGCGTGACCGAGGCTCTGGCGATACCGCTCGGCGCCCGCGCGGCCCCCGAACAAGCCGCCGCCGTCCCGCTCGCCTCGCCGGTGGACCGCGCCGCCTACGGCGAGATCGTCGAGCGCGCCAAGGCCTACATCCGCGAGGGCGACATCTTCCAGGTGGTGCCCAGCCACCGCTTCAGCGCGCCTTATCCCGGCGACCCGTTCGCCCTCTATCGGTCGCTGCGGCGGACCAACCCCTCGCCCTTCCTCTACTATCTCACCTTTCCCGGCTTCCAGCTGGTGGGCTCCTCGCCGGAGATCCTGGTGCGGCTGCGCGACGGCAAGATCACCATCCGCCCCATCGCCGGCACCCGGCCGCGCGGCGCGACGCCGGAGGAGGACGCCGCCCTGGAGCGCGAACTTCTGGCCGACGAGAAGGAGCGGGCCGAGCACCTGATGCTGCTCGATCTCGGCCGCAACGATGTCGGCCGCGTCGCCATGCTGCGCGACGAGGGCCGCAACGAACCCGCGCCCAGCGGCCGGCGCGCGCCTCGGGTGCGGGTCACCGAAAGCTTCGTCATCGAGCGCTACAGCCACGTCATGCACATCGTCTCGAACGTCGAAGGCGAGGCCCCGGATGGGCTCGACCCGGTCGATGTGCTGATGGCCGCCCTGCCCGCCGGCACCCTATCCGGCGCGCCCAAGGTGCGGGCCATGGAGATCATCGACGAACTGGAAACCGTGAAGCGCGGAGTCGGCTATGGCGGGGCGGTCGGCTATTTCGGCGCCGACGGTTCGGTCGACACCTGCATCGTCCTGCGCACCGGCCTGGTGAAGGACGGCGCCCTCTATGTGCAGGCCGGCGGCGGAGTTGTGGCCGACAGCGATCCCAACTCCGAGTACGAAGAGACGCTGCACAAGTCGCGGGCCCTGGCCCGGGCGGCGCAGGAGGCCTGGCGCTTCGAGGATCGGGACGGAGGATCGCCGCCGTGATCCTGATGATCGATAACTACGACAGCTTCACCTACAACCTCGTCCACTACCTCTTCGAGCTGGGCGCCGAGGTGAAGGTCGCCCGCAACGACGCTCTCAGCGTCGACCAAGCCCTCGCCCTGCGGCCCGAAGCCATCGTCCTGTCCCCCGGTCCCAAGCGCCCGGCCGACGCCGGTATCCTCGTGCCCCTGATCCAGGCCGCGCCGGCGGACCTGCCGATCTTCGGGGTGTGCCTGGGCCTTCAGGCCATCGGCGAGGCGTTCGGCGGCGAGGTGGTCCACGCCAGCCATCTGATGCACGGCAAGACCAGCCCGGTCCTGCACGAGGGGCGAGGCGTCTTCGAAGGCCTGCCCTCCCCGCTCACCGCCACCCGCTACCACAGCCTGGCGGTGGAGCGCGCGAGCCTGCCCGCCGACCTCGAGGTCACCGCCTGGACCCAGGACGGCGAGATCATGGGCCTGCAGCATCGCACCCGCCCGATCCACGCCGTCCAGTTCCACCCCGAGTCCATCGCCAGCGAGCACGGGCATGAGTTGCTGGGGACGTTCCTGAAGCTCGCGCGGGCCTGAGATGTCGGACGCCTTCAAGCCGCTGCTCGCCCGCCTCGCGGACGGCGCGACCCTGATCGAGGAGGACGCCGAAGCCTTCTTCGCCGCCTGCCTGCGAGGCGAGCCGACCCCGGCGCAGATCGGCGCGGCGGTCACCGCCATGCGCCTGCGCGGCGAGACGGTGGGCGAGATCACCGCCTGCGCCAAGGTCATGCGGCGCGAGGCCCTGACGCTCGACCATCCCTACGACGTGATCGACGTCTGCGGCACCGGCGGGGACGGCGCCCACACGGTGAACATCTCCACCGCCGCGGCCTTCGTTGTCGCCGGCGCCGGGGTGAAGGTCGCCAAGCACGGCACGCGGGCGGTCTCCTCCCGGTCCGGGTCCGCGGACGTGCTGGCCGCCCTCGGCGTCAACCTCGCCGCCGGCGCCGAAGCTCAGCGCCGGGCGCTCGATGAAGCCAACCTCTGCTTCCTGTTCGCGCCCGCGCACCACGGGGCGTTGCGACACGTCATGCCGGTGCGAGCGGAGCTGGGTTTTCGAACCATTTTCAATCTCTTGGGGCCGTTGTCTAATCCCGCCGGAGCCCGGCGGCAGGTGCTCGGCGTCTACGACAGCCGCTGGGTCGAGCCGCTCGCCCGGGTTCTCGGCGCGCTCGGCGCCGAGCGGGCCTGGGTCGCGCATGGCGACGGTCTCGACGAGCTCTCCACCACCGGGCCGACCCAGGTCGCGGAATGGAAGGACGGCCACGTCCGCCTGTTCACCATCACGCCGGAGGCCGTGGGCCTGCCGCGCGCCGCGGCGGCCGACCTCCGTGGGGGCGAACCGGCCGAGAACGCGCAGGCGCTTCGCCGCCTCCTGGAGGGCGAACACGGCGCCTATCGCGACATCGTCCTCCTCAACGCCGCCGCCGCCCTGCTGGTGAGCGACCGGGCGGAGACTCTGCGGGAAGGCGTGGGGCTGGCGGCGGCGGCGATCGACGATGGACGGGCCAAGCGTTCGCTCGAGGCTCTGGTGGAGATCACGCGGTGACCGACATCCTCGCCGAAATCGCCGCCTACAAGCGCGAGGAGGTCGCCGCGCGAAAGGCCCGCGACAGTCAGCGCGAGGTCGAGGTTCGCGCCCGAGCCGCCACGCCGCCGCGAGGCTTCCGCGCCGCGCTCGAGCGCGCCTTTCGACCCGGCCGCCCGGCGCTCATCGCCGAGATCAAGAAGGCTTCACCCTCCAAGGGCCTGATCCGCGCCGACTTCGATCCGCCTGCCCTGGCTGGGGCCTACGAGCGAGGCGGCGCCGCCTGCCTGTCGGTGTTGACCGATGGCCCAAGTTTCCAGGGTTCAGACGCCGATCTCGTCGCCGCCCGCGCCGCTTGCGCCCTGCCCGCGATCCGCAAGGAATTCCTTGTCGATCCCTGGCAAGTGGCCGAGTCGCGCGCCCTGGGCGCGGACGCCATCCTGGTGATCCTGGCCATGGTCGACGATGGGCTGGCCGGGGAACTGATGGCCGAGGCGAGGCGATTCGGCCTGGATGTCCTGGTCGAAACCCACGACGAGGCCGAGCTGGAACGAGCCGTGGACCTCCACGCCGATCTCATCGGCATCAACAACCGCAACCTGAAGACCTTCCACACCACCCTGGAGACCACCGGCCGTCTTTGTGAGAAGATTCCCGCAACCGCCCTCGCCGTAACGGAAAGCGGCATCGGCGCCCCCGCGGACGTGGTTCACGTCGCCACGTTGGGCGCAAAGGCCATGCTGGTCGGTGAATCCCTGATGCGCCAGGGCGATGTCGAGCAGGCGACAAGGGCTTTGCTGACAGCGACTTGACAGCCCAGGAGAACACTCCGAGAACCCCGCTCGCCGTTTTGGATTTGTTCCGGCCCAGCCGGGAGCGGGAGACTTCAAGGATGCTGACACGCAAGCAACATGAACTGCTCATGTTCATCCATGAGCGGATCAAGGAGACCGGCGTCTCGCCGTCCTTTGACGAGATGAAGGAAGCTCTGGATCTCGCCAGCAAGTCCGGCATCCATCGACTGATTACCGCGCTGGAAGAACGCGGCTTTCTAAGGCGCCTCGCCCACCGCGCCCGCGCCCTGGAAGTCGTCAAGCTTCCCCAGCAGGCGACACCCTCCACGCCCTCCATCGGTCGCCAGGGCTTTCGCCCGCAGGTCATTGAACCCCCTCGAACCCTTCACGCGCCCGAACCGGCCAACGATGTTCGCGAGCTGCCGATCCTGGGCCGCATCGCCGCCGGCACCCCGATCAGCGCCATCCAGCACGAGCGCGATCGCATGCAGGTGCCGGAATCCATCCTCGGCGCCGGCGAGCACTTCGTGCTGGAGGTGCAGGGCGACTCGATGATCGAGGCCGGCATCCTGGACGGCGACTTCGTCGTCATCCGCAAGGGCCAGACCGCCAACTCCGGCGAGATTGTCGTGGCCCTGGTGATGGAAGAGGAAGCGACCCTCAAGCGCCTGCGCAAGCGCGGCGCCTCGATCGCCCTGGAGCCCGCGAACAAGAAGTACGAAACCCGAATCTACGGTCCGGACCAGGTTCAGGTGCAGGGCAAGCTCGTGGGGCTGATCCGCCGCTACCACTAGCGCGCCCCGAGGTTCCTCAGGGCTCGTAGTTCAGGATCGGGCTCAGCCAGCGCTCGGCTTCGGATAGAGGCCAGCCCTTGCGGCGAGCGTAGTCCGCGGCCTGGTCGCGCTCGATCTTGCCGACGCCGAAATAGTGGGCCTGCGGGTGGGCGAAGTAGAGGCCGCTCACCGAGGCGGGCGGGGTCATGGCGAAGCTCTCGGTGAGCTGGATGCCGGTGGCCGCCTCCGCATCCAGGAGCTCGAACAGCGTCTGCTTCTCGGTGTGGTCGGGCTGGGCGGGATAGCCCGGGGCCGGTCGGATGCCGCGATAATCCTCCGACAGGATCGCATCGACGTCGAACGGCTCGCACGGGGCGTAACCCCAGACCTCGGAGCGCACCTTGCGGTGGAGCTGTTCGGCGAAGGCTTCGGCCAGGCGGTCGGCCAGGGCCGCGGCGAGGATGGCGGAGTAGTCGTCGCCCGCGGCCTTGAAGGCGGAGGCGCGCTCGGCCTCGCCCAGGCCGGCGGTGACCGCGAAGCCGCCGACGAAGTCCGCGCCCTGCCCCACCGGCGCGACGAAGTCGGCCAGGGCCACATTGCCCGTGCCCTCCCGCTTGATCATCTGCTGGCGAAGGGTGTGGAGGCGGGCGCGCTCGACGGTTCGGCTTTCGTCGGTCCAGATGACGATGTCGTCGCCGTCGGCGTTGGCGGGCCATAGGCCGACCACGCCCTTCGCCTCGAACCAGCGTTCGGCGACGATCCGCTTCAGCATGGCCTGGCCGTCGGCGAACAGATCGCGCGCGGCCTCGCCGACCACCTCGTCCTCCAGGATCGCGGGATAGCGGCCGACCAGCTCCCAGGCGGCGAAGAACGGCGTCCAATCGATGTAGCGGGCGAGGTCGGCGAGATCGCCCGACACCGCGCGCTCGCCGACGAGCCGCGGCCGCGGCGGCGTGTAGCCCGACCAGTCGATCTGGAAGCGGTTGGCGCGCGCGGTCGCCAGGTTCGAACGCGGCTTGGCCTGGCCGCCGGCGTACTGCTCGCGGATGCGGGCGTATTCGGCGCGGGTGGCCGCCTCCGTCGCGTCCTTGTTGTCGGCCGACAGCAGGGACGAGACCACGCCCACCGCCCGGCTGGCGTCGAGCACATAGGTGGTGGACCCGGCCTTGTAGGCCGGCTCGATCTTCACGGCGGTGTGGGTGCGGCTGGTGGTGGCGCCGCCGATCAGGAGAGGCACGGTGAAGCCCCGCCGCTCCATCTCGCGCGCCACATTGACCATCTCGTCCAGCGACGGCGTGATCAGTCCGGAGAGGCCAACGACATCGACCTTGTGCTCGATGGCGGCGTCGAGGATCCGGTCGGCGGGCACCATGACGCCGAGGTCGATCACCTCGTAGTCGTTGCACTGGAGGACGACGCCGACGATGTTCTTGCCGATGTCGTGGACGTCGCCCTTGACCGTGGCCATGACGATCTTGCCGGCGTTCTTGCGCGGCTTCCCGTCCTTCTCCGCCTCCATGTAGGGGAGCAGCCAGGCGACGGCCTGCTTCATCACCCGGGCGGACTTCACCACCTGGGGCAGGAACATCTTGCCCGAGCCGAACAGGTCGCCGACGACGTTCATGCCGTCCATCAACGGGCCCTCGATCACCGACAGCGGTCGGCCGAGCGCCAGGCGCGCCTCTTCGGTGTCGGCCTCGATGAACTCGGTGACGCCGTGCACCAGGGCGTGGCGGAGACGGTCGCCGACCGGCTTGTCGCGCCAGGCGAGGTCCACCGTCCGCTCAGCCGCCTTGCCGCCCTTGTACTTGGGCGCAAGCTCGACGAGCCGCTCGGTGCCGTCGGGGCGGCGGTTCAGGATCACGTCCTCGACCGCCTCGCGCAGCTCGGCCGGGATCTCGTCGTAGACCGGCAGGTCGCCGGCGTTGACGATGCCCATGTCCATGCCGGCGGCGATGGCGTGGTAGAGGAAGACGCTGTGCATCGCCCGGCGCACCGGCTCGTTGCCGCGGAAGCTGAAGGAGATGTTGGAGACGCCGCCGGACACCCGCGCGTAGGGCAGCTGCTGCTTGATCGCCTTGGTCGCGGCGATGAACTCGACGCCGTAGTTGTTGTGCTCCTCGATCCCGGTCGCCACCGCGAAGATGTTGGGATCGAAGATGATGTCCTCGGGCGGAAAGCCGACCTCGTCGGTAAGGATGCGGTAGGCGCGCTCGCAGATCGCCACCCGCCGCTCGTAGCTGTCGGCCTGGCCCTGTTCGTCGAAGGCCATCACCACCACGGCCGCGCCGTAGCGCAGGCATTGGCGAGCCTGTTCGCGGAACTTGTCCTCGCCTTCCTTCATGCTGATGGAGTTGACGATGGCGCGGCCCTGAACGCACTTCAGCCCGGCCTCGATCACCTCCCACTTCGAAGAGTTGATCATCAACGGCACGCGGGCGATATCCGGCTCGGCGGCGATCAGGTTCAGGAAGGTGGTCATGGCGGCGACGCTGTCGAGCAGCCCCTCGTCCATGTTCACGTCGATGACCTGCGCGCCGGCTTCCACCTGGTCGCGGGCGACCGCCAAGGCGGCCACGTAGTCGCCCTCGGCGACAAGCTTACGGAAGCGGGCGGAACCGGTGACGTTGGTCCGCTCGCCGATATTCACAAATAGGGGTGTCACGCGAGTTCGAAGGCCTCCAGGCCCGAGAGGCGAAGCGCCTTTGGCCGTTCGGGAACGGCGCGAGGCTGAACGCCCTCGACGGCCTTGGCGATGGCGCGGATGTGATCGGGCGTGGTGCCGCAGCAGCCGCCGACGATGTTGACGATCCCGCTTCGCGCCCACTCGCCCAGTTGGGCGGCGGTCTGCTCGGGGGTCTCGTCGTATTCGCCAAAGGCGTTGGGCAGGCCCGCGTTGGGGTAGGCGCCGATCGAGGGTGTCGGCGAGACGGGCGAGTTCGTCGACGTGCGGGCGCATGAGATCGGCGCCCAGGGCGCAGTTGAAGCCGACCGCCATCGGCCGCGCGTGTCGGATGCTGTTCCAGAAGGCGCCGACCGTCTGGCCGGACAGGGTGCGGCCCGAGCGATCGGTGATGGTGCCGCTGATCCAGATCGGCAGGCGCTCGAAGCCCAAGTCCTCGAGATCGAGGATCGCCTTGATGGCGGCCTTGGCGTTCAGGGTGTCGAAGATGGTCTCGACCATGAAGAAGTCGACGCCGCCGTCGTGGAGCGCGCGGGCCTGCTCGACGTAGGCGGCGTGCACCTGGTCGAAGCTCACTTGGCGGGCGCCGGGATCGTTGACGTCGGAACTCATGGAGAGGGTGCGATTGAGCGGGCCGATGGCGCCCCCTACGAAGCGGGGCTTGTCCGGCGTGCGCGCCGTCCAGCGATCGGCGGAGTTCCGAGCGAGCCGGGCGGCGGCGAGGTTGATGTCGCGCACCGCGTTCTCGAGGCCATAGTCGGCTTGGCTGATCGCGGTGGCGTTGAAGGTGTTGGTTTCGGCGATGTCCGCACCGGCCTCGAAGTAGGCGTCGTGCAGGTCGGCGACGATGTCCGGTCGCGTGAGGCAGAGCAGGTCGTTGTCGCCCTTGAGCGGCAGGGGGTGCTCGCCGAAGCGTTCGCCGCGGAAATCCTCTTCCGAAAGGCCGTGGCGCTGGATCATCACGCCCCACGAGCCGTCGAGAACCAGCACCCGCTCGCGGGCGGCGCGCTGGAACGCCTCCAGTCCTTCGGCGCGGCTCACGCTACCGCCTCCCGCACGCCCAGCACCCGGCAGATGGCGTAGACCAGATCGGCGCGGTTCAGGGTGTAGAAGTGAAAGTCGTCGAACCCTTCCTCCACCAGCTTGGCGCACATCTCGGCGGCCACCGACCCGGCGATCAGGCGGCGGGTGTCGGGATCCTTCTCGAGACCTTCGAACAAGCGACCCAACCAATCCGGCAGGACGATGCCGCAGGGGGTGGCCATGCGCTGCAGGCCCTTGAAGTTGCTCACGGGCATGACGCCGACGCTGACCGGGATGGTCACACCCGCGGCGCGGACCTTGTCCATGAAATGGAGGAAACCGTCGACGTCGAAGAAGAACTGGGTGATCGCGCGCGTCGCGCCCGCGTCGACCTTCGCCTTGAGCACATCGATGTCCCGGTCGATCGAACCGCTCTCCGGATGGGTCTGGGGGTACAGGCCGACGGAGACTTCGAACGGCGCGATCGCGCGAATGCCCGACACCAGCTCGGTGGCGTTGGCGTAGCCGTCGATGCGCGGCGTGTAGGCGCCGCCGATCTGGCCGGGCGGGTCTCCGCGAAGGGCGACGAGGTGACGAACGCCGGCGTCCCAGTATTCGCGGATCACCTCGTCCACCTCGCCGCGCGAGGCTTCGACGCAGGTGAGATGGGCGGCGGGATTGAGCGCGGTCTCCTTGAGCATCCGCACGACGGTGCGGTGGGTGCGCTCGCGGGTGGAGCCGCCCGCGCCATAGGTGACGGAGACGAACTCGGGCGCGAGCGGCTCGAGCCGGCGGATCGCCTCCCACAGGCTCTCTTCGGCCTCGCTGGACTTGGGCGGAGAGAATTCGAAGGAGACCTTGAGGTCGCCTACCGGTCGGCCGCCGGCGCGAGCCACGGGACCCAGCGCGCTGCGGCCGTCGAGGCGGGGATGATCGGAGATCAGGGCGTTCATGCGATGCGCCTCACACGTTCGGCCGCGCGATCCGCGGTCCAGATCTTCACCGTCAGCCCGCCGGCTTCCGCGGGCGGAAGCGTCCGGATCGAGACGTCGCCCAAACCGGCGGCGGTAAGCCAGCGCTCCATCTCGGCGTCGGCGAAGCCCAGACGGCGATGGCGGTGCTCGGCACGGAGGTATTCGAGGTCATGCGGAGCGAAATCGACGATCAGCAGTCGCCCCTCGGGCGCGACCAGCCGCGCCGCCTCCCGCACCGCCGCCGCCGGATCGGCCAGGTAGTGGAGCACCTGGTGGACGACGACGAGATCGGCCGCGCCGCCGGGAAGACCGGTGTCGAGGATATCGCCGTGGCGCAGGTCGCATGCGGCGAGCCCCGCATCCGCCACCTTGCCCCGCGCGATGGTGAGCATCTGGCGCGACAGGTCGAGGCCGACGGCGCTGCGGGCCTCTCCCGCCAGAAGCGTGAGCATCCGCCCCGCTCCGGCGCCCAGATCCACGATCCTCTGACGATCCCGCCCGGCGGCGTCGACGATCGCCGCCTCGACCTCCGTCTCGGAGGTGTAGAGCGAGCGGATCTCGTCCCAGCGGGCGGCGTTCTCGGCGAAGTAGCGCTGCGCCTCGCGATCGCGTTCGGCGCGGACCAGGGCCAGGCGTTCGCCGTCGCGCTCCCGCTGGGCGTCGGCGCCCGAGACGAGCGCCAGGGCCGTCTCGATCAAGGCTCGGGCGGGACCCGCGCCGGCGAGACGGTAGAAGACCCAGGCGCCGTCGGGAAATCGCTCCACCAACCCGGCGTCGGCCAGCAGTTTCAGATGGCGCGAAACCCGAGGCTGGCTCTGGCCGAGCACGCGTCCGAGTTCCAGCACGGCCAGTTCCTCGCGCGCCAGAAGCGCGAGGATGCGCAGGCGGCTCGGCTCCCCCGCCGCGCGCAGCATGGCCACAGCCTGATCCGAGGTAAACGACATGCGAACATAAACATGTCTTTATATCCGGCTGTCAAGCGGCGGGGTTGGCCAGCGGTTCTCCAGCGAAAAAGCAGCGGAGGTTCTCGCGCGTGAGGGCGAGCATCCTGGGAACCGCGCCGGTCGTGGCCCCGGCGGTGTGGGGTGTCAGGGTGACGTTGGGCACATCGCGCCATCGCTCGGCGGGCGTTGGCTCTTCGGCGAAGACGTCCAGCGCGGCCATGCCCAGCGCGCCCGACCGCAGCGCGGCGATGAGGGCGTCCTCGTCCACCACCTGACCGCGGGAAACATTGACGAGCAGCCCCCGCGGACCCAGCGCCTCGAGTACCGATCCTGGAGATCAGGCCGCGACTTTCGGCGGTCGACTGGGCGGCGACCACCAGGATGTCGCAGTCCCGCGCCAAGGCCTCCAGGCTCGCCGCGCGCGGCCAAGGCGCCTCCGGCTTCTCGCGCGGTCCCCACCACGTCACCTCGAGCGCGAAGGCGGCGCAGCGCTCGGCCACCGCCACCCCGATACGCCCAAGGCCGACCACTCCAACCTTGTGACCAGCCAACGAGGGCGTGATCATTTTTTCGGCGGCGCGCCAGCCGCCGGCGCGCACAAGGCGGTCACCCTCGACGATCTTGCGCCAGGCGGAGAGCAATAGGCCCATGGCGTGATCGGCCACATCCTCCGCGTTCACGCCCGGCGAGTGGCTGACCTTGAGCCCGCGCCGTGTCGCCCAGACGAGATCGACACCGTCGTAGCCGCTGGTGAAGCAGGCGATGAGCCCAAGGCGCGGGAGGCTCTCGGCCAGCGAGCGGTCGAGCTCGAACTCCCCGGCGACGACCAGCGCCTGGATCAACCCCACGGCTTCGAGCGGAGGGCCCTCCCAGAAGCGGAACACCGCGTAATCCTGTTCGAGCGCACTCGCCACCGCGCTCAGGTGCGGCTGGACCACCAAGACGGCCGGCTTCGACATGTCGCCCAGCCTAGCAGAACGCCGCCCGTGTTTCGACGAAGAGTCAGGGTTCGACCAAGCGCCAAACGTGGCTACAAGCGTTGCAACAAAAAAGCCGGGTTGTCGTTGTAGCCCTCAAGGCGGCGGACATGCGTCGCCGCTAAGCCATTGGGAACATAATCACATGAACACCAAGTCCATCCTCGCCGCGGCGGCGATCGTGGCCCTCGTCGGGGGCGCCGCGGAAGCGAAGACCAAGCATCACATGCACCACCACAAGGGCGGTATGTCCATGGGTGGCGCCAGACTACGCCCCTCCCGGCAGCCCCCTCCCCTACGATCAAGTCGATTCCTACGTCGGCAGCCATGGCGGCTCGCAGGGCGCGATGAGCGGCGGACGTCATCATCGCCGCGGCGCGATGAGCGGCTCCACCTCGAGCGGCGCCATGGGCGCTGGTACGTCGGGCGACACCGGCGGGATGAGCAGCGGCGCTTCGGGTGGCGGCATGAGCAGCGGCGGCGGCATGAGCGGCTCCACGAGCGGCGACACCAGCACGCCTCCGTCGGGCGGCTCCAGCTCGGCCGGCGGCTCGATGTCCGGCGGCAGCATGACCCCGTCCACCGGCTCGACCCCGGACTTGTCCGGCTCGATGAGCACCCCGAACAGCAGCACCCCGCCGAACGGCCAAGCGCCGAACACCAGCGGGTCGTCGACGCCTCCCCAGTAAGCGTCTTGGCCTGGGGAGATCTTCCCCGGATCGATGACTAGAACGGCACAGGGCGCCGGACGCACAGTCCGGCGCCCTTTCGCGTGAAGGGCGGACACACGCGATGCGACGCCAACCGACGGACCCCCTGGCGCCCGACCAAAGACCAGCTCGACTTCCTTCGCCCCGACTGGAGCGCGCTCAACCTCTGGAACGGGTTGGTCGGCGCGGCCGGCGTGGGCGCCCTGCTCCTGACCGGCGTCCTCACAGCACACCTCGCGGCCGCCAGCGATCGCCGCGAGCGGAGCAATCGCTGTCGCCTTCGGCGCGGTGATGGCGTTCTCGAGCTGGCGAGGCGCGCCCCTGGTCCTGGCGGGCGTCGGCATGGCCGTCTGCGCGGTGATCGGCTCTCTGGCCGGCCAGGAACTGGTGGCGCTCTGCGTCGTCTCCGCCGCTTGCGCCGCCGTCACGGCCTTGGCGACCACCATTGGCGTGGGCGCCTGGTGGATTGCGCTGCAATGGTCGGTCGCCCTGCTGATCGCCGGGAGCTTTCCGGCCGATTGGACCGGCGCGATGCAACGGGGCGGCCTGGTTCTCATGGGCGCGGCTCTCCAAGGCGGGATCACCTTGCTCGCTTGGCGTTGGCGCGGCCCCGGTCCGGCAATCGAGGAGCCCCTGCCCCTGCGGGACTCCTTCAGACTGCTGAGATCCAAGTTCGCCGAGCGGCGCCACCGCGGCCTGTTCACCTTGAGAGCCGCGGTCGCGGTGGTGGCCGCGACCCTGATCGCCCATCGGGTCGGGCTGGCGAACGGCTATTGGGCGCCGCTCACGACCCTGGTGGTGCTCAAGCCTCAGTGGCGGGACACCTGGCGACGCGGCGTCCTGCGCGTGCTGGGCACCCTTTTCGGGGCCGCCGCCGCGGGCGGCCTCGCGCTGCTCCTGAAGGACCAGGGCGTGTTGATCGCCGTGGCCGCCCTCCTCGCCGCCTTCGTCGCGATCTCGCTCCAGCGGGTGAACTACGCGTTGTTCACGCTGTTCCTCACCGCCTATGTGGTCTTCGCCCTCTCACTCTTGAGAACGCCCGCGCCTATCATCGCCGCGCACCGTCTCGCCGCGACCCTCATCGGGGGCGCGGTGGCCTTGAGCCTGGAGGGGCTGTTCGCCCCGCTCAACCCTTGGCGCGAGGCGGAGGCGCCAGGGGTCAACGAGAAAGTTCAAGACACCGGGGTGTCCTAGCGCGTGAACTTCTGGAACTTGATCCGGTGGGGGATCAGCGAGTCCGCTCCCAGGCGCCGCTTCTTGTCCTCCTCGTAGGCCTCGAAGTTCCCTTCGAACCACTCGACGTGGCTGTCGCCCTCGAAGGCGAGGATGTGGGTGCAGAGGCGGTCGAGGAACCAGCGGTCGTGGCTGATGACCACGGCGCAACCGGCGAAGTCCTCCAGCGCCTCCTCGAGGTTCTGCAGCGTCTCGATGTCGAGGTCGTTGGTCGGTTCGTCGAGCAGGATGACGTTGCCGCCCTCGGTGAGGGTCTTGGCAAGGTGAACGCGGTTGCGCTCGCCGCCGGAGAGCAGGCCGACCTTCTTCTGCTGGTCGGCGCCCTTGAAGTTGAACGAGCCGACGTAGGAGCGGGTGTTGATCTCGCGGTTGCCGACCTTGAGCACGTCGAGGCCGCTGGAGATCGCCTGCCAGACGGTGTGCGTCGCCTCCAGGTCGTCGCGGCTCTGGTCGACGTAGGCGAGCTTCACCGTCTCGCCGAGGCGGATGGCGCCCTTGTCCGGCGTCTCCTGGCCGGTGATGAGCTTGAAGAGGGTCGACTTGCCGGCGCCGTTGGGCCCGATCACGCCGACGATGCCGTTGGGCGGCAGCTTGAAGGTGAGGCCCTTGAACAGGACCTTCTCGCCGTACTCCTTCTCGAGGTTGTCGACCTCGATCACCACATTGCCGAGCCTCGGGCCGGGCGGGATCTGGATGGTGGCGGTGGACTGCTTCTGCAGCTCCTGGGCGGAGGCCATCTCCTCGTAGCGGGAGAGGCGGGCCTTGCTCTTGGCCTGACGGGCCTTGGCGTTGGAGCGCACCCATTCCAGCTCGCGGGCCATGGCGCGCTGGCGGGCCTCGCTCTCGGACTGCTCCTGGCGGACGCGCTTTTCCTTCTGCTCCAGCCAGGCCGAGTAGTTGCCTTCGTAAGGAACCCCCCGGCCGCGATCGAGCTCGAGCGTCCACTTGGTGACCTGATCCAGGAAGTAGCGGTCGTGGGTCACCAGGATCACGCAGCCGGCGAAGTTCTCCAGGTGATGCTGGAGCCAGGCCACGGACTCGGCGTCGAGGTGGTTGGTGGGCTCGTCCAGGAGCAGCATGTCGGGCTTGGAGAGCAGCAGGCGGGCCAGCGCCACGCGGCGCCGCTCGCCGCCGGAGAGCTTGTCGACCGGGCTGTCGTCCGGCGGGCAGCGCAGGGCGTCCATGGCCATCTCGATGCGGGAATCGATGTCCCACAGATCGCCGGCGTCGAGCTTCTCCTGGAGGGTGGTCATCTCCTCCATGAGCTCGTCGGAATAGTCCTCGCCCAGCTTGGCGGCGACCGCGTTGTAGGCGTCGAAGGTCTTCTTCTCCTCGCACCAGGCGATCACGTTGCCCCAAACGTCGAGGTTGGGATCCAGATGCGGCTCCTGCTCGAGGTAGCCCATGCGCACGCTGTCGGCGGCCTTGGCCTCGCCGGAGAACTCCTTGTCGAGACCGGCCATGATCTTGAGCAACGTCGACTTGCCCGAGCCGTTGACGCCGACCACGCCGATCTTGGCGTCGGGATAGAACGACAGCCAGATGTTCTCGAACACCTTCTTGCCGCCGGGAAAGGCCTTGGTGAGGCCCTGCATCTGGAAAATGTATTGCGCGGCCATGCGGAGTGCGCCGGTCCTTGTCTCGTTCAGGTTTTGGGTAGGCGCGTTCAGATAGCGAGGCGACCGTGTGAGCGCAACGCCGCCTCAGCCAGCGTAGACGATCGCCACGCCCTGGTAGGCGCGCATGACCCCGTCCGAGGTTACGAGAGACATGCCGTGCCGTTGGGCCTGGGCAAGGATCATCCGATCGAACGGATCCGAGTGAGCCAACTCCAGCTCACCGGCGAGCTCACCGTCGGCGATAGTGACCGGCAGCTCAATCGCTTCATAGGCCTCGAGGAAAGCCTGAGCTGACAGATGTTGCGGCAGAGAGCCTTTTCGCCTCTTGGCTGAGATTTCCCAAGCAGACGCCGCGCTCACATATAGCGTGTTGGCGGAGTCACTCAGCAAAGCCTTCGTCTTCGGATTGACGCGATCCGGATCAGCATCCAACCAGATCAAGACATGGGTATCGAGAAGAAGTTTCAACCGGTGGTCCGGAAGAGATCTTCATCACTGTCAGACGAATCGAACAAGGCCGTGATTTCCGGATCAGGATCCAGGAAACTGAGATCGACACCCCTAAGACCCATGACATTCTTGCCGAATTCACGAGGTTCTTGCACAGCCGCCGCGGCAAGCAACCTTGCCTTGGGCTGCCCCTTCTTCGTGATCACGATCTCTTCGCCCATCGAAGCGCGATCGACGAGAGAAGAGAGGTGCGTTTTCGCTTCGTACAGGCTGACTTCGTTGCGCATGGCTAACTCTCAGATCCTTCGATTTAGTCCCTCCTGACCAACTGGTCAAATGCCCCACTCCTCCGCTAAAGGGCCGCCCATGACACCCTATGGAACCGCTCTCGTGCTCTTCTCCGGCGGGCAGGACTCCACAGTCTGCCTGGCCTGGGCGCTCCAGCGGTTCGGGACGGTGGAGACGATCGGCTTCGACTACGGCCAGCGGCACGCGGTGGAGTTGGAGGCGCGCGTCGAGGTGCGGGCGGAGATCGCACGGCGCTTTCCGGAATGGGCCCCTCGGCTGGGCGAGGACTATGTGATCGACATCCGCGCCTTCGGAGCGATCGGCGAGACCGCCCTCACCTCACGACGCAAGATCGAGATGACGGAGAAGGGCCTGCCCTCGACCTATGTGCCGGGCCGCAACCTCGTGTTCCTCACCTACGCCGCGGCGATGGCCGATCGGCGGGGGTTGGGCGCCCTGGTCGGCGGCATGTGCGAGACGGACTTCTCCGGCTATCCGGACTGCCGACGGACGACCATCGACGCCATGGAGCGGGCGCTCAATCTCGGCATGGAGCAGACCTTCGTCATCCACACCCCGCTGATGCAGCGGACCAAGGCGGCGACCTGGGCCCTGGCCAAGGGGCTCGGCGGCGAGGCTCTGGTGGAGATCATCCTGGAGCACTCCCACACCTGCTATCTGGGTGAGCGGGGGACGCGTCACGACTGGGGCTATGGCTGCGGCGAGTGCCCCGCCTGCGAGCTGCGCGCGCGGGGATGGGCGGAGTGGACCTTGGACGGCGCGCCGGCGCTTCGCCCATGACCTATTCGGTCAAGGAGATCTTCCTCACCCTGCAGGGCGAGGGCGGCCAGGCCGGCCGCGCGGCGGTGTTCTGCCGCTTCGCCGGCTGCAACCTGTGGAGCGGCCGCGAACAGGACCGCGCGAGCGCCGTCTGCACCTTCTGCGACACCGATTTCGTCGGAACCGACGGCGTGGGCGGCGGCAAGTTCGCCACGCCAGAGACGCTCACAGCCGCGATCCGCTCGGCCTGGACCGGGCCGGACGAGAACAAGCTGGTGGTCTGCACCGGGGGCGAACCCCTGCTTCAGCTCGATCCGCCGCTGATCGCCGAGCTTCACCGGGCAGGGTTCGCGATCGCGGTCGAGACCAACGGCACCCTCCCCGCCCCCGACGGGCTCGACTGGATATGCGTCAGCCCCAAGGCCGATGCCCCTCTGGCCCAAATCACGGGCCAGGAGCTCAAACTCGTCTATCCTCAACCGGGCGTGGATCCGGCGCGATTCGAGGCGCTCGCCTTCGAGCGCTTCTTCCTCCAGCCCATGGATGGGCCAGATCGGGATGGGGCCACCGCGGCGGCCGTCGCCTATTGTCTCGCCCACCCACGGTGGCGCCTGAGCGCGCAGACGCATAAGTACCTCGGCCTGCCATGACCGACCCCGTCTTCGAGATCACCAAGGCCGCGACCTTCGACGCGGCCCACCGGCTGCCGCATGGCGCGGCTGAGAGCGGTCATACCCGCCTGCACGGGCACTCGTTCCAGGTCGAGGCCACATTGCGCGGCGCGGTTCAGCAGCCGGGCGGCTGGGTCGCGGACCTGAACGCCCTCGATCGCGACCTGGTCGAAGCGGCGCGTGAGCTGGATCACTCCCTGCTGAATGACCACGCCGGGCTCGATAACCCGACTTTGGAAGCTCTTTGCCTGTGGTTCGCCCAGCGCCTGAAGCCCGCCTACCCCGCCCTCGCGCGTATCGCCGTCAGTCGGCCGACCGTGCGCGAGCGTTGCGCCCTGGATGTCTAGGCTTCAGGGCCCAAGGCAAAGTCCGCTCAGCAGCACCCAGGCGGGGCCCGATCGCTCCAGCGTGACGACGGTGAAGTACAGCCGCTGGTTGTTCGCCGACCGATCCATGAAATCGATCTGGCAGTAGGCGCGGACTGCGCTGGTCGGCTCACATTGGGAGTGGGTGACCACCAGGGCGTCGTTGTGGGTCTTGGGGTTGAGCACCTTGGCCGCGACATAGGCCCGCTGAATATCGGGCGTGGACGGCATAACCGTCGCCTGCGCGGCGGATGCCGCCGCCCAGGCCAGCACGCCGGCCATCCAGGTTAAGCCACGCCCTCCGTTCACCGCCGCCTCGATCTTAGGACGACGGCCGTACGCGGATGCGGGCCATCATGCCCCCGTCCTCATGTTCGAGGATGTGGCAGTGGTAGACGAAGTCTCCGGCGATGGTGAACGGGATGTCGATCACCTGATTGTGGGTCGAGCAGCGGTGATTGCGCCAGTCGGCGACGGTGTCGCAGTCGCCGTCCGCGTGCGGCAGGGGCACGTTGTCGTGCTTGATGGCGTCCGAGGTCACGTACAACCCTGAGGAGACGTCGTAGCTCAGCAGGGTGAACTTCACCTGGTGAAGGTGGAAGTTATGATCCTCACCGGCGAGGTTGATGATCTGCCAGCGCTCGTGCACCGGCTGGTTGCCCGGCGCCAGCGGCACGCAGACCGTCGGGGTGTCAGGATCGAAGCGGTGCACGTCCTGGAAGGTCCCGGGGACCGTATTCCCGTTCTGGTCGACTTCCTCGTAGCCCAGGCCGAAACCGTCGGGATCGCCGGGCGGCGTGTTGAAGAAGATACGCCGCATGTGCCCGGCGCCAGCGGCGCGCAGGTCGGATCGACCCCCACCGCGCGGTTCGCCGCCGCCAGTTGGGCGGCGATGCGCGTCATCTGCACCTGACCCGGGATGGTGCGGGTAGTGAGCACCTGAGCGGTCGCGCGCGTCGGAGCGAAGTGGCTCACATCGACGGTGGCGAGGTTGACCGGCGGCCAGTAATCGCCGGTCGGTCCGGTCTGGCGCCCGTCGGTGCGCAGGATCAGCGGCGTGGGGGTGGGCGGCGTCGCGATGCGGCCCTGGGCGTCGCGGTAGGCGACATAGAGCTCGACGCGTGAGCTCGGCATCATCAGGAACTTGCTCGCGCAGAGCGGCGCCTGGACGGTGTTGCTCGGGGGCGGGCACTGCGCCTGGACGAACTTCCCGCCGCCAAGCGCGGCGATCGCGGCCTGCGAGGTGATCCCGTTCAGGTTCACCGCCACGCCATCGATGGCCAGGATCTGAACCGCCAGGGAGCGCTTCTCGGCGGGCGACCACAAGTCGAGCACATAGGATGCGCTGGGCGAGGCGTTGGTGATGCGCCAGACCTCGCCTTGGTTACCCAAGGTGACGTTCGGATAGTACTGGCCGTTGATGCTGAAGTACCACTTGCCGCCGGTGTAGTTGCCGCCGCCTTCGTCGGTGTCGTCCACGCCTTGGCAGAACCCGTTTCCGAGCGGCTGAGTCGGGTCGCAGAAGTCGGGATCAAGCTCGTCCATGACGTGGCCGTTGGCCATGACCTGGGTGTCGCGCAGGATCATGTGCCGCTGGCGAAGGCTGGCGAGCGATTGGACGCAGCTCGGGTCGGCGCAGACGTAGTCGGACAACTGCCCGACCGTGATCACCCCCGCCATCCCGGCCTCGATCTGGTTCTGCGAGATGCCGTGGACGTGAGGGTGGAACCAGAACAGGCCCGAGGGATGGCCGCTGGGGATATCGATCCGGTAGTCGGTGTAGCCGAGCCGAACGTCGCCGTGCGGCTTCGCGTCCGGCGGAACCGGGCCGTTCGCCGGGTTGAGCGTCATCACGAAGACGTTGTCGCCGTAGGTCTGGTCCTGGGGCGTGGGGAAATGCGGCGAGACCAGCAGCCCGTGGGTGTGGATGTTCACGGGATTGAGGTGGAGGTAATCCATACCCGGGTCGCCGTCGTGATCGGCGTCGAGCACCGGCGGCAACTGGTTGTAGAGCCGGAAGGTGAGCGAATCGCCAGGCGTGAGCTGGAGCCGCACGCCCGCGTAGGGGTACGGCAGCCCCCTGGCGCCGCAACCCACATTGGGTCCCGCGGCCGGGCAGACGTCGTACACCCATCCCGTCGCCCGTGGATCGAGGCTGATCAAGGTGCTCGGCCGCGCCACCATGACCAGGTTCAGGTGACCCCCCTGGCTGGCGATGACCGGGAGATCCTGGAGCTCCACGGCGCCCGCCTGAGCGCAACACAACGCGGCCACGGCCCCAACGAACGTCGAAATAAGGTAAGAACGGAAAGACAAAGCCACCCCCATAGATCAGCGAGGGGAACTCCAAGCCTAGATCGCCAGCAAGATCAACAGATCGGGAGCGTTAAATCACCGTGAACCGCGAAGCGCCCGACGAAAAGCTCACCCCGCGCCGCGATCAGCCATAAAGAACCGTGATCGTCTCGGCCACGAGCGCCGGGCGCTCCTCGCCCTCGATCTCGATGGTGCACTCGTTCTTGATCTGCATGCCGCCGGCCTTGGGCTCGGCGGAAAGCAGCTTCTGGCGCAGGCGCACGCGCTTGCCGACCCGAACCATGTTGGTGAAGCGCACCTTGTCGCTGCCGTAGTTGATGCCCCGCGTCACCCCGCTCACCGGCATCAGGCCGGCCGACAGGTGCGGTATCAGCGAGAGCGTCAGGAAGCCGTGGGCGATCGGACCGCCGATCTCCTTCGTCGCCCGCTCCACGTCGACGTGGATCCACTGGTGATCGCCGGTGGCGTCGGCGAACTGGTTCACCCGCTCCTGACTGATCTCCAGCCAGTCGGAGACGCCCGTCTCCTGACCGGCGAGGCTGGGCAGATCCTGGATCGCGGTGGCCATGCTGTCTTCTTCTCCTGTTTGTTGAACGATCAGACGATCTTGGCGTCCGCCTTGCCCCAATAGGCGTCGCGGATCAGACGCTTGTAGAGCTTGCCAGTGGCGTGGCGGGGCAATTCCTCCATGAAGTCGATGCGGCGCGGCATCTTCACCCCGGAGAGGTTCGCGCGAGCGAAGGCGGTGAGTTCGGCGGCGAGCTCGTCGCCGGCGCGGCTCCAGTCGGCGGGCTGGATGACGGCGACCACCTGCTCGCCCATCTCCTCGTGCGGGGCGCCGACCACGGCGACGTCGGCCACCGCCGGGTGGGTGATCAGCAGGTTTTCGATCTCCTGCGGATAGATGTTCACCCCGCCGGAGATGATCATGAAGCTCTTGCGGTCGGTGAGGAACAGGTAGCCGTCCTCGTCGAGCCAACCCACGTCGCCGAGGGTGGACCAGCCATGCTGGTTCTTGCTCTCGGCGGTCTTCTCGGGGGCGTTGTGGTACTCGAACTCGCCGCCGCCGGCGAAATAGACGGCGCCCTCCGCGCGCGGCGGCAGTTCGTTTCCGTCCTCGTCGCAGATCTTCACCTGCGCGGTCATGCCCCGACCGACGCTGCCCTTCTTCTGGAGCCACTCCTCGGGGCCGATGGTGGTGAAGCCGTTGCCTTCGGTGCCGGCGTAGTACTCGTGGATCACCGGCCCCCACCAGGCGATCATCTGCTCCTTCACCGGGACGGGACACGGCGCGGCGGCGTGGAAGGCGTTGGTGAGGCTGGAGAGGTCGTACTTCTCCCGCACCTCCTCCGGCAGCTTGAGCATCCGCACGAAGTGTGTCGGCACGAACTGGGCGGAGGTCACGCGGTACTGTTCGATGTACTTTAGCGCCAACTCCGGATCGAACTTCTCCATCATGATCACCGTGCCGCCCAGGGACTGGACGGCCATGGACCAGCCGAGCGGCGCGGCGTGATAGAGCGGCGCGGGCGAGAGGTAGACGGTGTCCTTGGTCCAGCCGTAGAGCGCCTGGCCGATCATCGCCAAGGGCGAGTCGCCGTCGATCGGCTGGGGTCCTTCGGTGAGCACCCGACGCTTGACGCCTTTCGGTCGTCCGGTGGTGCCGGAAGAATAGAGCATGGCCGCGCCGGCGCTCTCGTCCGGGAGGGGCGTGGTCGGGAACGCGGCGCGCGCGTCCTCCAGGCTCGCATAGGGCCCGGCGGTCCCTTCGACCATGAACAAGCCCACGCCGGGCACGAGCGGAGCGACGGCGAGCGCCACGTCCTTCAGCCCCTCGGAGACCACCAGCACCTTCGAGGCGCTGTCGCCCACGATGTACTCGACCTCCCCGGCGGTGAGCTTCGAGGAGATGCAGGTGAAGCGCACGCCGCTGCGCTGGGCCGCCCACAACAGCTCGTAATACCGGGGGCTGTTCTCCATGAAGAAGGCGACGCCGTCGCCGGCGTTCACCCCCAGCGAACGCAGCCAGTGCGCGCCCTGGTTCGAGCGGGCGTCCAGCTCGGCGTAACTCACCCGCTCGCCGGAGGCCGCCATGATGTAGGCCGGCCTTGTCGGGGGTGCTTTTGGCGTGGTGCGAAGGATGGCTCATGGTTTCGGTCTCACGCGGCGAGGGCGGCGGCGGGGGCTTTGCCGAGCACAAGGTCGGCGGCCTTTTCCGCGATCATGATGGTCGGAGCATTGGTGTTGCCGCTCACCAGCCGCGGCATGACCGAGGCGTCCACGACGCGCAGGTTCTCCACGCCGATGACGCGAAGCTGCGGATCGACCACGGCGCGGGGACCATGGCCCATCTGACAGGTGCCGACGGGATGGTAGATGGTGGTGCCGGCGGCGCGCGCGTACTCCAGCAGAGCCTGATCGCTCTGAAGGTCCGGACCCGGCATCATCTCGTGCTCGATGAAAGGCGCGAGCGCCGGCTGCGCCGCGATCCGCCGGCCCCACTTCAAGCCCGCCACCGCGACCTCCTGATCCAGCGGATCGGCGAGGTAGTTGGGGGCGATGCTCGGATAGACGCTGGGATCGGCGGAGGTGATGCGGATGCGCCCCCGGCTCTCCGGCCGAACCTGACACGGCGCGATGGTGAGACCGGGCTGCCCCTCGAGCTCCATCTTCTGCTCGAGCATGAGCTTCTCGACGTCCATGGTGGCGGGAAGGATGTGGAACTGGATGTCGGGCCCGGCGAGGTCCGGGCGCGACTTCACGAAGGCGGCGATGTGCGCGGCCGATAGGGTGAGCAATCCCTTGCGCTGAAAGACGTAGCGAAGGGTTTCGCCGAGGAACCGGCGGCCCTTGGTGAGCTCGTTGACGGAGACGGTCCCCGCCTTCAGCCGCCACGTCTCGGTGATCACATAATGGTCCTGGAGGTTCTCGCCGACGCCCGGCGAATGCTGGACGACGGCGATCCCCAGCGATCGCAAGAGGTCGGCGTCGCCGACCCCGGAGACCTGCAGTAGCTGAGGCGTATTGATCGCGCCGCCGCAGAGGATCACCTCGTGGCGCGCCCGGGCCTTCTTGGCTACGCCGTCCTGAAGGTACTCGACGCCGACCGCGCGGCGCCCCTCGAACAGCACGCGGGTGGTGAGGGCGTTGGTCTCGACCCCCAGGTTGGCGCGCTTCATCGCCGGGTGAAGGTAGGCCACCGCCGCCGAACAGCGCTGCCCGTTCTTCACCGTCAGCTGATAGTAGCTGACGCCCTCCTGGTTCGCGGCGTTGATGTCCGCGTTGCGCGGGATCCCGGCCTCGACGCAGGCCTCGACCACGGCGTCGGAGACTTCGTGGGTGGTGGTCACGTCCGAGACATTGAGCGGACCGCCGACGCCGTGGTGGTCGCCCGCCCCGCGCTCCTGGTGCTGGGCTTTGAGGAAGTAGGGCTTCACGTCGTCCCAGCCCCAGCCCTCGCAGCCGAGCTGGCGCCAGCCGTCGTAGTCCGCGTGCTGACCGCGCACATAGAGCAGGCCGTTGATCGATGAGGATCCGCCCAGCACCTTGCCCCTGGGCCACACGTGCACCCGGCCGCCGGTGCCCGGGTCCGGGTCGGTGGCGTAGAGCCAGTTCACCTTGGGATCCTTCAGGGTCTGCGAGTAGCCGACCGGCACATGGATCATCAGGTTGGAGAAGAACTGCGAGAGATTGCGCGTGGGCCGATCATCGCCACCGGCCTCCAAGAGCAGCACCTTGTTGGCCGGATCGGCCGAGAGCCGGTTGGCCATCACGCATCCGGCCGAGCCCGCGCCCACGACGATGTAGTCGACCAACATGGCCTCGGGCATTGGCGTCGTCCTCAGGGGCGGCTTACAACTTATCACTGGTTATGACGGCGCCGGACGCGCGCCGTAAAGAGCGCAAGCCCACCAGCTGATCCTTAAGGAGAAACCCCGCCCCATGCCCGCACCGAGCTTCGAGACCCTGATCTACGCCGTGGAGGACGGGATCGCGACGATCACCCTGAACCGCCCCGACAAGCTGAACGCCTTCACGACGCAGATGATGCTGGACATGATCGCGGCCTTCGACGCGACCGACGGTGATGACCAGGTGAAGGCGGTGATTGTCACCGGCGCGGGTCGCGGCTTCTGCGCCGGGGCCGACCTCTCCGGGGGCGGAGCCACCTTCGATCGCGACGCGAACCCGGAAGCGGCCCGCTTGGCCGCGCGGGTGAATGGAGTCGACCGGGACGGCGGCGGCCGTCTGACCTTGCGCATCTTCGACAGCCTCAAGCCGGTCATCGCGGCCGTGAACGGGGCGGCGGTGGGCGTCGGGCGCGACCATGCAACTGGCGATGGACATCCGCCTCGCCTCCACCGAGGCGCGTTACGGCTTCGTCTTCGCGCGGCGGGGGATCACGCCCGAGGCGGCTTCATCTTGGTTCCTGCCAAGGTTGGTCGGAATCCAGACCGCCCTGGAGTGGTGCTACACCGGCCGCGTGTTCTCGGCTCAAGAAGCCTTTGAGAAAGGGCTGGTGCGTTCACTGCATGCGCCGGACGCGCTGCTTCCCGCCGCCAAGGCGCTGGCCCGCGAGATCGTCGACAACACAGCACCGGTGTCGGTGGCCCTGACGCGACAGATGATCTGGCGCATGGCCGGGGCCGACCACCCCATGGAAGCGCACCGCGTCGACAGTCGCGCCATCCAGGCCCGCGGGCCGTCGGAAGATGCGCGCGAGGGTGTGACGTCCTTCCTTGAAAAGAGGCCGGCGCGATATCCGAATCGGGTATCGAGCGACCTGCCCAACATCTGGCCTTATCCGCTCGAGCGTGACTTTAGTTAACAGTCTCCTACATTGTCCGCCGAACGACCGAACAACCTACATGGAAGCGGACTGTGATTCGGCCGAAGCCTGAACAAAATCGCTTGTGCTGAACGGCGAGTGACCGTAAGGGCTTGCCCGAACGACAACGTCCGCTGCGCGCGGAGTAGTCGCGCGAACCTTCACTGGAGAAAAGAGACACCATTATGGACGACAAAGCCGACGTTATCGAAATGACCGCGGAAATCGTGGCCGCTTACGTTGAAAATAATACCATTTCCACGACCGACCTTCCGACGCTTATCCAAAGCGTGCACCGCGCGCTTGCCGGAATCTCATCGGGTGCTGAAACGGCCGAAGTCGCGCCCAAGGAACCGGCGGTCCCGGTTCGCCGCTCAATCACGCCCGACTACCTCGTGTGCCTGGAAGACGGACGCAAGTTCAAGTCGTTGAAGCGCCATCTTCGTACCAAGTACAACATGAGCCCCGAAGACTACCGCTCCAAGTGGGGCCTGCCCAAGGACTACCCGATGGTCGCGCCGAACTACGCCAAGGCGCGCTCGGACCTCGCCAAGCAGATGGGCCTGGGCCAAGGCGGCCGTCAGACCACGCGCGGCAAGCGCGGCGCCCGCGCCGCTTCCTAAGACTGGATCGACGCTCCGGCGCGCGCGGTCTCCGCGTCGCGCCGGATGCGCTCCACCATCGCGGCGAGGCCATTGGCCCGCTGCGACGAGAGCGCCTCCGAAAGACCAAGCCGCGCCACCGCGCTCTTGGCGTCGAACGCCAGGATCTCCTCCGGCCGATGTCCGGAATACAGCCGCAGCAGAATGGCGATGAGCCCGCGCACGATGTGGGCGTCCGAATCGCCGCGAAAGCGCAGCCGACCCGCCTCCCCCGCCTCGCGCACCAGCCAGACCTGGCTCGCGCAGCCGCGCACCTTGTTGGTCTCGACGCGTTCGTCGTCGGCCATGGGCTCGAGCTCGCGGCCGAGATCGATCACATGCCGATAGCGCTCTTCCCAGTCGCCCAGCGCCTCGAAATCGTCGGCGAGTTCGTCGAGGGTCTCGTCCATGGACGGTGGGGCGGCGTTGGCGCTCATGAACGGCTCCATGCACCGGCCAAGCGGCCCCTGACAATCGGACGGACCCAGACGTGAACCTGCGAACCGACCTGTGGGCCTACGCCCTGATGCGCCGGGTGACCCTGGCCGGCGGCGCGGCGACGGTGGCGCGCAAGGGCGACCTCACCGGCGGCTCGGTGCTGGTGAAGACCTACGATCCGAAGACGCGGGCCGTCCGGCTCTACACGCGGGCCATGCGCGGCGACGGCGAGAGCGTGTGGATGCGCCCGATCTCGGAGGAGACAGAGGAGACCATCGAGGCCTACGTCACCCGCGCCGCGCGGATCGACCCGGACGTCTGGGTCATCGAGATCGAATCGCCCGACGCCGCCGCGTTCTTCACCGAGCCGGTGGAGGAGCGGTGACGATCAAGACGGGCGAGCGACAGCCCGCCCGGGGAGACTGCGCGGCCAGGGTGGAAACTGGATCCGGGCCATCCAGAAGAGAAGCAGCACCAGGACCAGGAACTGAGGGATAAAGAACAGCCCGAAGGGGACATGCAGGGACTTCGGCAGAATCCTCGGAAGGCCGTTGGTGAATCCGGAGCCGGCGGCGAAGGTCAAGCCGAGCATCATGCGCCACAGATGTCGCCCCAGCCGTGCGCGGCCCACAAGCGGACGTCCTAGCGCGGCTCGCGCGTCCATCGCCGCGGCAAGGATGATGATCCCGGTGAAGACGTTCAGCGCGATGAGGATCGGCCCCTTCATGGCGAACGCGCTTTTGAAGAACAGCGGAATGCCGAGCGCGAGATCGGTGCAGATGACGACGAACGGAACACACAGGACGAGGACCACCCCGAGGGCGATCCGTTCGGCCAGCAGGACGGAGGGGCTGCGATCCCTCATGGCCAACCATCCTGTCACCACGAGATAGGCGGAGAGGGCGCCCACGAACAGGTTGGTGAGCTGCCCGGGGAGGATCACCGCCAGGACGCTGGCGAACAGCGCCATCACGACCATGGTGACGAGAAACACTGTACCGCTTGCGCGATGGACCCGACCGCCTTTTCGCGCTGAGACGGCGACGGTTCCGGCGAGCAGCGCCACCGTGCCGGCCGCAACATGGATCGCCATCAGGACGGCCGTCAGACCAAACACGGGCGTGGCGGTGTTCATGGTCGGCGGTCCTTCAGGTCACCAGCACGGCGGACGACAGTGGCGGTTCGTGACTGGGTTCGAGGAGTTTCGCGGGATCGATCATGCTCAGATCGGCTCCCGCGTCCGCCGGAGCCACACCGCGCCGGCGGTGAGCGCCACGCCGAGGACCAGGCCGAACCAGACATCCGCGCTGGTGACGAACCGCGCCGCCTCGATATGCACCGGCGACATCGGCCCGGAGCGCGATTGCGGGGCCGAGGAGAAGGCCTGCGCAAATCCGCCCGACAGGCGCTGGCTGATGAAGCGGCCGATCACGTCCGACCCCACGCCCATCCGCTCGACGATCGAGACGCCGATCGGGACGCCGATGGCCCAGAGAAACGGCGCCCGACGGGCCCAGGCGGAGACCAGGAACAGCCATCCCCAGACCGGCGCGTACCACAGCGCCTGGGTGAACACGCCCCACACCAGCACGCCCATGTCGGACAACAGCGGATAGCTCGCCAGCGCGGCGGCCGGGCTGTCCGGCCGGGCCGCGGCCAGGATGGCGCTCGCCAGGAGCATGACGCCCTGGAAGATCGGCACCACCACGCAGACCACCAGCGGGATCACCACCAGCGGCAGGGTCGCCTTGGCCGCCACCGCGATCACGTCGCTCACCGGCAGGGACTTCCAGAACAGCACCGTGCGGTCCTTGCGCTCGTTGTGCAGGGCCCCGAGGCAATAGAAGGCGGCGGCGATGAAGGCGGTCACCATCGAGATCACGGCGATGGCGAAATAGGGCACCAGACGCAGGAAGCGGCCCGGATCACCGCCGTCGACGGTGTTGTGGCCGTTCCAGTTCATGTTGGTCACGGACCAGTGGGACACGCCCGTCAGCCCCAGCAGGAAGCCGACCAGCACCACCGCCGCGGCGACTGCCGGGGCGATCACCGCCGTGCGGTTCTCCCACACCTCGCGGCGGACCGACCACAGGTAGGGCTTCACCGCGTGCGGAGCGGAGGCTGTCCGGCCCGCGAACGGCTCGAGAGTGGCGGCGTCGGCGCTCATGGCCGGGCTCCCTGGTTGATGGTTGGGCCGACGCCGCCCATCAGGGCGACGAACAGATCGGCGACGCTGGGCGTGCGCAGTTCGCCCAGACCCTCCAGGCGCGCGCGATCGACGCCGTCGAAGATCATCAGGCAGCGGCCGAACACCTGGCGTTCGTGGATCGGGCCGAACGACCGGGCCTGGGTGACCGTGTCGGGACGGGTCAGCACCTCGACGTAACGCGACTCGATGTCTTCCATCCGGCGGTCGAGGACGATCTTGCCCTTGTCGATGAAGATCACGTCGGTGAGGATGTGCTCGATCTCCTCGACCTGGTGCGTGGTGACGATGATCGTCCGCTCGCCGTCGAAGTAGTCGTTGAGCAGGGCGTCGTAGAACGACTTGCGATAGAGCAGGTCGAGGCCGAGCGTCGGCTCGTCCAGCACCAGCAGCTTGGCGTCGATGGCCATCACCAGCGCGAGATGCAGCTGGGTGACCATGCCCTTCGACAGTTCGCGCACGCGGCTCGACTGGCGGATGTTGGTTCGAGACAGGAACATCTCGGCCTTCTGCGCGGTCGAAGCGCGGGATGGACGCCCTCCACGAAGTCGACCGCCTGCTCCACCTTGATCCAGCGCGGCAGCACGGCGACGTCGGCGATGAAGGAGACGTCCCGCATCAGCTCGGCCCGCTGCTTCCACGGGTCGCGCCCCAGGACCTTCAGGTCGCCGTCGAAGGGAAGAAGACCGAGGATCGCCCCCAGCGCCGTGCTCTTGCCGGCGCCATTGGGTCCGATCAGGCCGACGATCCGGCCCGGCTCGATCTTGAAGTCGACCCCGTCCAGGGCCGTCGTCTGCCGGTACCGCTTGCGCAGCCCTCTGGCTTCGATGATCGCCATGATCAGCCCTCCCCGCCGGCGTCGCCGAGCAGGTCGTCCGGCTTGAGGCCGAGTCGGCGGATGGTGGCGAGAATGCCCGGCCACTGCTCGGTCAGGAACCGCGACCGCTCGTCCCTCAGCAGCGCCTCGCGGGCCCCGGGCGCGACGAACAGGCCAAGACCGCGGCGCTTCTCCAGCACCCCTTCGTCGGCGAGGCTCTGATAGGCCTTCATCACCGTCAGGGGGTTCAGGCGATTGTCGGCCGCGGCGTTGCGCACCGACGGCGCCGCCTCCCCCTCCCCCAGCACGCCATCCAGGATCATCGCCGACACCCGCTCGCGCAGCTGCCGCCAGATCGGCTGCTCATTGTTCCACTCAAGGCTCATAGACCTCGCCCAATCGCGCCGACGCGGAGCGCGCCGGCTGCTGTGGTGTTATGGTTAACTATAACAGTGGGCCGGTGTCAAGGGGGTGATCGGTTCCGCTTTTTACCAGCCGTTTCGGCTGAAGCCGGAGCCGGCCTTTCGTGACCGCTCGGGCAGAGCTTCAACTACCCTGCCGACGGCCGAGGTGATTGGCTTTGTCATCCCCGCCGTCGCCGCGAAGCGGCAAAGAGCGGGGACGCAACTCGACCATGATGAACCGCCCGGACCTGATCCGGGCGAATGTCTCCGATGAGGAGCGCTTTACCTGACGAGAGATCAAGTCACTGAAAAGGATCTGCTTTTCGAGCCAAAGCGCGTGTGCGAGAGTCACGTTTGCACAAACGAGGCGGAGACTCACATGCGCGAATTCACCGTCCTTCGCCGTGTCGATGCCTACGTCACTTACACCGCTGTCGTCGAAGCGGAGGACGAGGAGCAAGCGGCCGTGCTCGCTCGCAGGAACGAAGAGGACTACGATTGGGAGCTCGACGACACCGTCACCTTCGATGCACGTGAGTACGTAACTCTCACCAAGTTGGGACATGAGCTGGACTGGACGCGTGTCGGAGACCTGTAGCGCGCGATGACCGACGATCCGCTCCCACTCGGCTTCGCGGAGCTCGCCACACCATACGAAAGCGGCGCCCAGAGCGCGCGGGTCTTCACCGAGCAATGGGCTGGAGCCCACCTATTCTGCCCGAACTGCGGGGACATCCCTCTCGGCAAGCACCCGAACAACAGCCCGGTCGCCGATCTTTTCTGCCGGACCTGTGGCGAGGACTACGAGCTCAAGGCCAAGAAAGGGCGGCACGGTCGGAGCGTGCCGGATGGCGCCTATTCCACCATGTGCGAACGCCTGGACTCCGCGACTAATCCCAACCTCGCGCTGATGAATTACGACCTCGCGCGCTACCGCGTGACGGACCTGTTCTTCGTGCCCAAGCAGTTCTTCGTGAAGAGCATCATCCGCGAGCGCCCGCCCCTCGCCCCAACCGCCCGCCGCGCTGGATGGGTCGGCTGCAACATCATGGTGGGCGAAGTGCCGGAGGCTGGGCGCATCTTCCTTGTTCGCGACGGAGAGCCCGCGCCCAAGGCGCTGGTGCTCGAACAATGGAAGTCCACGCTCTTCCTCAAGGATCAGACCGGCGCCGCGCGCGGGTGGCTGATCGAGGTCATGAAGTGCGTCGATGCCCTCGGCACCGACCGTTTTACCCTCTCCGACGTGTACGACCAGGAGGAACGTCTGCGCCAGCTCTATCCAAACAACAACAATGTGGGCCGAAGATCAGACAGCAGCTCCAGTTTGAGAGATCGGGGATTCGCGATGGGGCGGGGAACTCGCATGCGGCGTTGAACGGGCAGGGCGAATCTACCAGTTTCCGCTTTACGCCACGGCTCCATGTTCGGCACGCTACTAAGATTTACAGGACGATAACTCCACGTCGACGCAAGCTTGGGCGCGAGACATCGATACTCCAGACACCGCCCAGGGAAATCATGACCCCGCCCTTCGAGAGTTGCTCATGAGGCGGACCTCGCCATACTCCGGCGAAGCTGACTCACCTGCGCCAAGAGGGCTGGCCACGCCGGTTTTGCCACCGGAATCCGCAGCCGCCGCGAGCGGTACCGGCGAGTAGCTTCAGTCCCGCTCAGAGGGTCTCATCCGCACGCGCCCTCATCGAGCGTCGGCTTATCAGGTCCTTAGCCTCCGCTATGATGGCACGTCATCTCACGTCGCGCGGCCGATCTGGTGACGATCAGTTCCGTCTCGGTCTCCTCGAAGTTCACGCGATTGTCTCCGATCGCAACCGGCTCGCCGTCGAGCCACCGGGCGGGTCACGTTGCTGGCGTGCGCGCCACCGCGCCGCCGTCTACGCCTCTTCGTTCTCAGATCAGCCACCTCTATTTGCATTTTGCGCTTGACGACGAACATTGCGTTCCGCAATACTCCTCGCATGTCCCAACCCGACGCCGAACGCGACGAGGCTCTCTTCCGCGCCGACCTGATCCATCGGGCCGAGCTGCGGCGGAAGATGCTGGAGCGGCTGTCGGAGGTGGGGATGGAGATGGTCGAGGAGATGGGCCGCTGGGCGCGGGACGGGTTCTCCCATTCTCAGGAGAACTGGGTGGCGGGCTTTCCCCGCGTCTCGCGCGCGGTGCGCCTCACCCTGGTGTTGCAGGCGCGGATCGACGCGCAGATCGTTGCGCTGCGCAAAGGACGTTGGCCGGCTCGTCCTGGGCGCGGAGGCGGGTTCTGACGCCCGCGCTTCCGTCCGCTGCTCCGGCGACCGCCGTGGGCGAGCCCAGCGGAGCGGAAGAGCCCGAGGGGCGCGAAGCACGGGCGGTGGAGGCGGACTGTGAGCGCGACGATTTCGGCGGCCTCCTCGCCGCCGGCTTCGACGCCTGCGTCGCCTCGATCCGCGCCGATCTGGGGCTGGAGGCGGACTCCACGGAAGGAGTCGACGCCCTCCTCCACCGTCGGGCGCAGCCCGGCCGGTGGCGACGAACAGCGCACGGCCGCCCGCCTGATCAATGGGGAGGTCGACCGTCCCGTGACGGGCCTCGCCCGGGCCGAGCCGGTTCCACTCGAGTGAGGGCGGACCGATCCTGAGCTCGGCGAGCGCTCCCTCAGGGCGTCCCGGTCCCGGGCGCCTGAGCGTGATGAAGGTTCGAGACGTCGTTGAACGCCGTGGCCGGGGCGCCGCACGCCTTCACCGCGCGCGTATCCAGGGTGACGCCGTCGCTGATGGCGCACTCGTCGAACACGGAGCAGTAGCAGGTGCGCACGCTCACATCGGCCACGCCGGCGGCCAGGCGGGGGAACAGCTCGCGGTTGGCGGGCGACTGGCGCAGGCTCACCATGGCGATGTCCTCGCCCGCGCGCACCACGGTGTTGGTCACCACCGAATAGCCGTAGTCGAGATGGTCGCCGGCCTTGTAGCCGCAGCAGGCGGACAGCAGCTCGGACATCGAGCGCACGGGGCGGCCCCGATAGGCCATCTCCACCCAGCGGATCTTGGCCGGGCCCACGCCGGTGTTGCGGATGCCGATCTCCACCCCCTTGTCGTCGCGGTTGAGGTGCAGGCCGATGAACGGCCAGGAGTTGGCCTCCACCAGGCGGGCGTTGGCGTGGGCCATCTCCTCCATCGTCTGGCCGTGACGCACCGCGACCACCAGGGAGATGACGGAGACCGCCAGGGCCGCGCCCGCGATGCTGAAGTCCACCAGCCGATGGCCGGTATGGCGGGGCTCGGGGCGCTCGATGTCGACATCCATGGCCGATCTGGTTCGCGAAGACGGGGGCGAGGTCAAGTTAGGGCCTGCTTCTCCTCCCCCGTCGCGCGAGCGACGACGGGGGAGGAGAACACCATGTTTGCCTCACCGCTCAGGCCCAGCTAAGCGCGCCCTCCCATGGCCCTTCCCTCCCCCGCCGCGGAGGCCGCCCGACGGCGGACCTTCGCCATCATCAGTCACCCAGACGCCGGCAAGACCACGCTTACCGAGAACCTGCTGCTGGCCGGCGGGGCGATCCGGGCGGCCGGCGCGGTGCGGGCGCGGGGGGAGCAGCGGCGCACGCGGTCCGACTGGATGAAGATCGAGCGCGAGCGCGGGATCAGCGTCTCGGCCAGCGCCATGACCTTCGATCACGCCGGGCTGATGTTCAACCTGCTCGACACCCCCGGCCACGAGGACTTCTCGGAAGACACCTACCGCACGCTGACGGCCGCCGACGCGGCGGTGATGGTGCTGGACGCGGCGCGCGGGATCGAGCCGCAGACGCTGAAGCTGTTCGAGGTCTGCCGCCTGCGCGACATCCCGATCATCACCTTCATCAACAAGATGGACCGGGAAGCTCAGGATCCGTTCGCGCTGTTGGACGAGATCGCCTCCAAGCTCGCCCTGGACCCCGCCCCGCTCTACTGGCCCGCCGGTTCGGGCGCGAGGTTCAAGGGCGTGGTCGACCTGCGCCACGAGACGTTCCTGCCCTTCGTGCGCGGCGAAGAGCGCGTTCCCGCCGTGCCGCTGAAGTCCAATTCCATCGTCACCTACATGGACCCGGACGAGCAGGAGGAAGCCCTGGAGGGCGCCGAGCTGGCGCGCGAGGGCTCCAAGACCTTCGACCCGCAGAGCTTCCTGGAAGGACACATGACGCCGGTGCTGTTCGGCTCCGCCCTGCGCCACTTCGGCGTCGACGAGCTGCTGGACGCGCTGGGCGCCTTCGCTCCGCCGCCCAGAGCCGTGCCGGCCGAACGCGGCGGGGCCGAGACCCATGTCGCGCCGGGCGATGACGAGGTCGCCGGCTTCGTCTTCAAGATCCAGGCCAACATGGATCCCAACCACCGGGACCGGATCGCCTTTCTGCGCATGGTCTCGGGGCGGTTCAGCCGGGGCATGAAGCTGAAGGTGCAGAACACCGGCAAGCAGATGAGCGTGAACGCGCCGATCCTGTTCTTCGCCTCCGATCGCGAACTGGCGGAAGAGGCTTACGCCGGCGACGTCATCGGCATTCCCAATCATGGCGTGCTGCGGGTCGGCGACAGCCTCTCCCAGAGCGGGACGCTCCGCTTCGCCGGCCTGCCGAACTTCGCCCCGGAGATCCTGCAGCGGGTTCGGGTCAAGGATCCGCTCAAGGCCAAGCACCTCAAGAAGGCGCTGGAGGGACTCGCCGAGGAAGGCGTCACCCAGCTGTTCCGGCCGCAATTCGGGGCGGACTTCATCGTCGGCGCGGTCGGCCAACTGCAGTTCGAGGTCATGGCCGACCGGCTCTCGGGCGAATACGCCCTGGACGTCGCCTTCGAGCCCAGCCCCTACGCCGAGGCCCGGTGGCTCTCGGGCGCGCCGGCCGACATCGAGGATTTCATCTCCACTCACCGCACCGCCATGGCCACCGACATCGACGCCCAGCCGGTGTTCCTGGCCAAGTCGGCCTGGGAGATCGGCTATGTCGCCGAGCGCTATCCGAAGGTGGGCTTCGAGCGGACCAAGGAGCGGGGGTGAGGACGGGCGTCTACGGCGCGCCTCGCGCCGCCCTGGCTCCCGTCGCGGCGGACGCGATCCGCTTCTCGCCGTTCGACCCCCAGGCGCCCACCCTGGAGGGGGAACCCGACGCGAGCTTCTCGGAGTTCGTCGTCGCCGCGCCTGGCAGCGTGTTGGAGCGCCGGTACGTGCTCGCCCAGGCGCTCCGGCTGCTGGAGCCGGGAGGCTCGCTCGTGGCGCTCGCGCCGAAATCGGCCGGCGGCGGCCGGCTTGCGTCGGAGCTGGAGGCGTTCGGTTGCGCCGTCCAGGAAACCGCCAAGGCCCACCACCGCATCTGCCGCTGCGCCCGACCCGACAGCCCGGTCGGTCTGGACGACGCCATCGCAGGGGGCGGTCCGCAGGTGCTTCCGGATCTGGGGCTCTGGTCGCAGCCCGGCGTGTTCAGCTGGAACCGGATCGACACCGGGAGCGCCCTGTTGATCGAGACCCTGCCGCCGCTGGCGGGGCGCGGGCTGGACCTCGGCTGCGGCATCGGCGTCCTGAGCTTGGCCGCGCTGAGGTCCGAGGCGGTGACGGCATTGACCCTTGTGGACGCCGACCGCCGGGCCATCGAGGCGGCGCGGCGAAACGTGGCCGATCCGAGAGCCCGGTTCCTCCACGCCGACGCGCGGGACGAGGTGGTCGGGTCCGAACTCGACTTCGCCCTGATCAATCCCCCATTCCATGCCGCGGGAGATGAGGACCGGAACCTGGGACAGGTTCTCGCGCGCGCCGCGGCGATGAGCCTGAAACGCGGCGGCGCACTCTGGCTGGTCGCCAACGTCACCCTCCCCTACGAGCGGGCGCTGGACGGGGTCTGCGGCAGCGTCCGGCAGGTCGCGCGGGCGAACGGCTTCAAGGTTCTGGAAGGCCGGCGATGAGCGGCGGAGCGGTCAAGTCGGCCCGGTTGGACCGCCTGCTCGCCAACCTCGGCTATGGCTCTCGCCGAGAGGTGCAGGCGCTCGCCCGATCGGGCGGCGTGGTCCTGGATGGCCAGCCCTTGCGAGACCCCTCCGGCCACGTCCTCCTCGCCTCGGATCTCCCCGCCCGGATGACGGTGGCAGGTCGGCCGGTGGACCCGCCGCCGCCGCTCACCTTGGTGATGAACAAGCCGCTCGGCGTGGTCTGTTCGCACCGGGAGCCCGGACGCTCGATCTACGAGCTCCTGCCGGAGCGGTGGCGGCGGCGCGATCCGCCCCTGTCCACCGTCGGGCGGCTGGACGCGGACACCAGCGGCCTGCTGCTGATCACCGACGACGGCGCCCTGCTCCACCGTCTGATCTCGCCGAAGTCGAAGGTGGAGAAGCGCTATCTGGCGAGCCTCGAGCGCGCCCTGACCGGCGACGAGGCGGACCTGTTCTCCAGCGGGTCATTGGTGTTGGACGGTGAAGACAAGCCCTTGGCGCCCGCTCGTCTGGAGCCGCTTTCGCCCACGACCGCACGGCTCTCCATTTCCGAGGGCCGCTACCACCAGGTGAGGAGAATGTTCCTGGCCACCGGCAACCCGGTCGTGGGTCTTCATCGGGACCGGGTGGGATTGCTCGAGTTGCCGTCCGACCTGGAGCCGGGCGCCTTTCGCGAAATCACTCAGGGGGAGCTCGCAGCGGCCATGACCTCGACGATTTCGGCGCAATGAATTTTTCTATCGACTTGATCGAGAAAAGCACAACTTTTGTGCGACAATTCTTCACAATGAAATATGCGAGATCGCGTTGATCCAAAAAGGTTGTTCAGACATATAGCTCTCAACACCGGCTGGGCCGGTCAGGGGAGCTCATCGACATGAAGATTGTAACCACCGCCGCAATCGCGGCGTTATTCGCGCTTGCGTCCAACGCCCAATCGGCAAACCTCGTCCAGAACGGCGGGTTCGAAACCACCACAATTCCTGGATCCTACGGCTTCGGTTCACTGGATCCCCAAGGCAACCAGGCGGCGCACTGGAGCACGACCGGCTACAACTTCATCTTCGCTCCTGGCACGGCCGACACGACCGGCGCGCAGGGCGAGTACGGGTTCCTGAGCCTTTGGGGCCCGAACAATGGCGGCGCGGCCAGCAACATGCTGCCGGCGACGAGCCCGGACGGAGGCAATTTCGTCGCCGCCGACGGCGCCTACCAGACCGAGTCGATCGACCAGACCATCACCGGCCTGACCGCAAACACCCACTACCTCGTTTCCTTCGATTGGGCCGGCGCGCAACAGTCTGGCTTCACCGGCGCGACGACCGAACAGTGGACCGTCAGCCTCGGCAGCCAGTCGATCAGCACGGCGGTGGCGCAGAACGTGAACCACGGCTTTACCGGCTGGATGCACGAAACCTTCAACTTCACCGCGACCAGCGGAACGGAGACGCTTTCCTTCCTGGCTCACGGCACGCCCAACGGCGAGCCGCCCTTCTCGCTGCTCGACGGTGTTTCGCTCAGCGCGGTTCCGGAGCCGGCGACCTGGTCCCTGATGATCCTTGGGGTCGGCTGCCTCGGCGGCCTGTCGCGCCGCCGCCGTTCGATCCTCGCCTGAGCGGCAGGACGGACGAGCCGGTCGGAGGCGCCGGGAGCGCTTCCGACCGAGCGTCCAGGTCATGACCCGGACAAACGGGCGCTCCGAGCCGAGGCCAGGAGACGCCCGCCTTCGCTTAAATCGCCGCTTGGCGGCGCCGGCGCGCGAACGCACCCAGGACGCCAAAGCCCACGAGCATCAGACCCCAGGTCGCCGGTTCCGGCACGGCGGTGACCGAAACGCCGTCCAGGAGAGCCACCGGCGGCAGGCCCGTGGGCGTGCCGATGGACAGGAAGCTGAGCGTCTCAGTTACGGCGTCCGCGGTGAAGGTGAAGCTCTCGTGCGCCCAGCCTTCGAAATAGTGGGTCGGGCCACCGAAAACGGGCGTGGCTTTGGACTGGTCGCCGAAGCCGACCTGCAGGTAGTCGGTCGTGGCCCCGCTGCGGTTCTCGAACTGCGTGCCGGCCCAGTCGAACTGGACGACATACTTCTGGCCGACGGTCAGCCCGCCGATGTCCTGGTGGAAGGCGCCGTTGGCGCCGATGTCGCCGTCGAGGGCCATGAAGTTCCCGCCATCCGGGCTCGCCACAAAGTGATCGGACGCGAGCGTCTGGACTTGGGCAGCCGTGTACCGCGTGTCGGGGCTGAGCGTGGTGGCCGTCGCGCTCGGGAACAGGACGTTGAACGCGCCATGGCCGTTCGTCGAGCTTCCGGCGTCCGAGGTCCAGCCGACCACGGCCTGACCATACGTCCAATTCGGGCCGTCTTCGAACCCCTGGGCCGGCGCGCCGGTCGCGGTCTGCTCGAACCCGCCGTTCACCACCAGGTTCGGATGCGCCGCATAGGCATGCCCAGCCAACAGCAGGGCGGACCCTGCCAACAAATACTTTCTCATTTCTATATTTCTCCACGCCGCCCAAATCGGCAAAGCCGGGCGCTTCTAGAGTTCAACTGGAGCAAACGTAACCGGGCTATCACTAAGCTTTACAATAAGGTGTCGCGCGCAAGCCGCCCCTGCGCCTATAGGAAACTTTCCAGAGCCTTGAAGTGTGCCGGAAACGGGCGCGAACAATCTTTACAAATCAAAAATATGCTATGACAATTCTTGCTGAACACCGTCACTTTGCCGCCTATGTAACGCAAGCGTTGCAGTCGGTGAGCCTGCTCCTGCTGGTGACGATTGTCTTCGCGCCCCTGGAGCGTCTGTTCGCCGTGCAGCGACGCAAGTTCTTCTACCCAGGATGGTCGACCAACCTGGCGTGGTACTTCCTGGGCGCGCTCACCCCCATTCTCCTGCTGGGGCCGCTCTCCGCCGGCATAACCGCTGCGGCGCGCGCGGTGATTCCGCCCGCCATTCCCGCGGCGGCCGCGGCTCTACCGCTCGGCTGGCGCATGGTTCTGGCGATGATCGTGGGCGAGTTCGGATTCTACTGGGGGCACCGCTGGTCGCACGAGTGGCGCTGGCTTTGGCGCTTCCACGCCGTCCATCACAGTGCCGAGCACATCGGCTACCTGGTCAACACCAGAGCCCATCCGGTCGACATGGTCTTCACCCGGTTGTGTGGCCTCACCTTGCTCTACATGACGGGGTTGGCCGCGCCGGTCGGGCCCCACGCGACCCTGATCCCCACCCTTGTCCTCTTCGTGGGATCGCTATGGAGCTATTTCATCCACGCCAACATCCGCTGGCGCCTGGGACCGCTGGAGCATGTGCTGTCCAGCCCGGCCTTCCACCACTGGCACCACACGCGCGACGATCACATCGACCGGAACTACGCGTCCATGCTGCCGATCTACGATCGTCTTTTCGGCACCTTCTACCTGCCCAAGCACTGGCCGGCCGCGTATGGGACCGAGACGCCAATGCCCGCGGACGTGCTTGGGCAACTCGTCGAGCCGTTCGCGACGTCGCGGTCCGTCGCCGGTAACCCACGATCGATGGCCGAGTCCTAGGCTGCCCCGCCACCAGCGGAGCGCCCGCGTCTCGAGCATCTGCAGGGCGATCTGCATCACCGAGGCCATGATCGCCAGCACGACGATGGCGGCGAACATCTCGGCGGTGCGCAGGCGATTGCCGGCCTCCAGGATGCGCCAGGCGAGCCCCTCGGCGCCGCCGCTCCCGGCGACGAACTCCGCCACCACCGCGCCGATAATCGCGAGACCGGCCGCGACCTTGTGGCCCTCCAGGATGAAAGGCACCGCCGAGGGCAGCTTCAGGCGCAGCAGCACTTGTAGCGGCGAGGCGTCGTAGAGCCTGAACAGCCGCACGAGGTCGCGGTCGGCCGCCGCCAGACCGGCCGTGGTTCCGGAGAAGACGGGGAAGAAGGCGACCACCGCGGCCAGGGCGACGATGGCGCGGCCGGGATGATCCACGCCCGCCCAGATCACCACCAGCGGCGCGATGGCCACCACCGGCATCACCTGGAGCGTGACCGCCAGCGGCCGCACGGCGCGCTCCAGCGAGCGGCTGAAGCTGGTGGCGATCGCCAGGCCCATGCCGCAGAGGCTGGCGACGAGGAGCGCCTCCAGCGCCATGGCGAGCGTTCGCCAGGCGGAGGCGGCGAGGACCGGAGCCTGGGCGACCATCGCCACCGCCACCGCGGACGGGGGCGGCAGGAAATAGGCCGGCACATGGAGCGCGCGACACAGGCCTTCCCACAGCGCCAGCAGCGCGAGGATGAGCCAGAGCGGGGCGAGGCGGCGGACCATTCAGTCGCCCCCGACGAGGTGAGCCGACACCGCTTCAGCCGCGCCGCGGAACTCAGCGCTATGCCGATAAGCGGCCGGCCGGGGATTTGGCCCGGAGACCTGGACCTCGGCGGCGATCCGGCCCGGGCCGCCGGTGAGCACCACCACCCGCGAGGCCATGTAGACGGCTTCCTCCACGTTGTGGGTGACGAACACCATGGCTGGCCCCCGCGCGGCGGCCAGAGCCAGGATGTCATCGGCGAGCCTGCGCCGGGTGATCTCGTCGAGGGCGGCGAACGGCTCGTCGAGCAGAAGGAGCCGGGGATCGGTGACCAGAGCGCGCGCGAGGGAAACGCGCATGGCCATGCCTCCGGAGAGCTGGGCGGGACGAGCCTCGGCGGCGTCCGCGAGGCCGACGGCGGCGAGGCCTTCCCGCGCCCGCTCCCGCGCCGCCCCGGAACCGACGCCCGCGAGTTCCAGCGGCAGGGCGACATTGGCTTGCGCGCTCAGCCACGGCGCAAGCGTCGGGCTCTGGAACACCACCGCGGTCTCGCCCGGACCGGCCAATCGGCGCACTCGCCCGCGACTCGGCGCCTCCAAACCGGCGAGCAATCTCAGGGCCGTGGATTTCCCGCAGCCCGACGGACCGACGAGGGCGACGATCTCCCGAGGCGCGATCGCCAGGGTGATCGGACCCAGCGCGCGTCCGCGTCCGGCGTAGTCGACCTCCACCGCCTCGAGCGCGGCGGCGGGTTCGGGGTCACTTTCCGGCGACGAACCGGAGATCATAGGCGCCGCGCGGATCGAGGGTCTTGGGATAGACGCCCTGGGCGGACGCCATGTCGAAGAAGGTCGTCCAGCGGGCCGCCGTCATGGCGCCTGGATCGTCGCCGACCACGCCGCTGGCCACCATCTTGGCGCGGGCCTGGGCGAGAAGGTCTTCGGTCATCTCCGGATTGGCCTTCAGGATCAGGGCGTCGCCCGGTTTTGGATCGCCGTGCAGGTAGCTGTTCCAGCCGGCCTTGGACGCCTCCACGAAGGCGCGGACCACTTGCGGCCGCTGCTGGATGGTCTTGTCGTTGGCCAGCACCATCGCCGCGTAGCCGGGGTAGCCCTCGTCGGCGAGCAGCATCACCACCGGCTTGATTCCGCTGGCCTTTTCGATCGTGTAGGGCTCGCTGGTGAGATAGCCCTGCTGGACCAGGCGCTTGTCGGCCAGGAAGGCGGCGGGATTGCCCGAGTATTTCCGCACCTGGGAGTTGGCGAGGCCGTACTTGGCCTTCAGCCACACCCAGAAGGCGTTGATCGAGGCGTCGGCGAGGAGGATCGGATGCCCCTTCAAGTCCGAGAGCTTGGCGACGCCAGCGCCGGGGTGGGCGATCAGGACCTGAGGATCCTTCTGCATGAAGGCGGCGACGGCCTTCACGGGCACCTTCTCCTGCGCGAGGTTCATGACGATGAAGCTGTTGGAGCCGATGCCGAAGTCCACGGCGCCGGACGCGACCAGCTGCGGTACGTTCACGCCCGGGCCGCCGGGCACAATGGTCACCTTCAACCCGCGCTTCTGGTACTCGCCGGTGGCCAGCGCCTGCCAGAATCCGCCCTGCTCGGCCTCGGCGCGCCAGTCGGTCGCGAACTTCACGGCCGTCGCGCCGCCGGCGGCGGGCGTCGCCTCCCGCTTGGCGCACCCGGCGACGACCAACATGGCCGCCAGCAACGCGCCGACCCAAGATCTCATCCGCACCCCTCCAAGCGTGACCTTATCCGTCGTAGCACGTCAGACGCCGAGCGCCTCGCGCTTCATCTCGAGCTCGAGCCAGCGAGCCTCGGCCGTTTCGAGCTCCCGCCGGGCGTGTTCGAGCGCCGCGCTGAAGCGGGCGAAGGCCGCGGGATCGCGCGTGAAGAGATCCGGCTCGCCGAGCCGCAGTTCGAGCGCGTCGATCTCGCCCGGCAAGGCTGAGAGCCGAGCCTCCAGAGTCTTGAGCGCGTGCTCGTCCTTGAAGGAGAGCTTGGTTGCGCGCGCCGGCGGTGCGCGGCGCGGCGCGGGCGCGCGCTTGGCCTCCGGCTCGACGTCCGGAGCCAGGAAGCCGGGGTTCTGCGAGACGAAATCGTTCCAGCCGCCCGGCGTCTCGACGATGTGGCCAAGGCCATCGAGAGCGATGGTCGAGGTCGCGAGGCGGTCGACGAAGTCGCGGTCGTGGCTCACCAGCAGCAGGGTGCCCTCGTAGTCGGACAGAACCTCCTCGAGCAGGTCGAGGGTCTCCAGATCGAGATCGTTGGTCGGCTCGTCGAGCACCAGCAGGTTGGACGGCCGCGCGAGGGCGCGGGCGAGCAGAAGCCGGTTGCGCTCGCCGCCCGACAGGCTCGAGACCGGCTGGCGAAGTTGCTCGTCGCGGAACAGGAAGTCCTTGGCGTAGCCCGCCACGTGCCGGGGCTGGCCCTGGACCATGATCTGGTCGCCGCCGAGCGGCGCGAGCGCCTCCTTGAGACTCATGCTCTCGGTGAGGTCGGCGCGCGCCTGATCGACGTAGGCGATCTCCAGGTTGGACCCGAGGGTGACCGAGCCCGCGTCCGGCTCCGTCTCACCCAGGAGCATCTTGAGCAGGGTGGTCTTGCCGGCGCCGTTGGGACCGACCACCGCGACCCTGTCGCCGCGCTGGATGCGGGTCGAGAAGTGATCGATCAACGTGCGGTCGCCGAAGCGCTTCACCAGGCCCTTCGCCTCGATCACCCGGCGGCCGGACGTCGAAGCGCCGCCCGCGGCCGCTCCCCTCAATTCGCCTCGAGCCAGGCGCATGCGCTCGGCCTTCTCGGCGCGTAGGGCGAGGAGCTTGCGGCGGCGGCCCTCGTTTCGGGCCCGGCGGCCGGTAACGCCACGCTCTAGCCAGTGCTGCTCACGGGCGAGGGCTTTTCCCAGCCGTCGGTCGGATTCCGCCTCCTCCGCCTCGACCCGTTCGGCCCACTCCGGAAATTCGCTGAACGAGGCGTCCATCCGCCGGATGCGGCGATGCTCCAGCCAGAACACCTGGCGCGTGGCGCGCTGCAGGAAGGCGCGGTCGTGGCTGACGATCAGGACCGCCGCTCGGGTCCGGCCGACCAAAGCTTCGAGCGTCTCGATGGCCAGGATGTCGAGGTGGTTGGTGGGCTCGTCGAGCAGGAGCACGTCCGGCGCGGAGGCGAAGGCTCGAGCCAGGGCGGCCCGCCTCGCCTCCCCGCCCGACAGGCCGGCCGTACCCCGCGATCCGTCGAGCCCGAAGGCCTGAAGCGCGCGTTCCGCCTCGTGCGGCGGCGCGCCGTCCGCCACGGCATAGTCGAGCAGGCTCTCGCCCGTGATCACCGGCTCCTGGGAGACCAGGGCGATCCGCGCGCCGGGCTTCACGAAGCGCTCTCCGCTGTCCGGCTCGGACAGGCCGGCGAGCAGCCGAAGCAGCGTGGATTTCCCGGCGCCGTTGCGGCCGACCAGGCAGGCGCGAGCGCCCGGCTCCAGCGCCAGGTCGGCGCCTTCGAACAGCGCGCGCGGGCCATCCGCGAGGCTCACATCTCGCAGGCTCAGTATCGGCGGTACGGCCATGGGCCCTCACCTATCGGCGCCGGCTCCCAGGGTCTACATCACGCCGATGACCGACGCGCCTTTCTGGGAAGCCAAGGCGTTGCACGAGATGACGCCCGCCGAGTGGGAGAGCCTGTGCGACGGGTGCGGGCTGTGCTGCCTGATCCGTTTCGAGGACGAGGACACCGGCGAGATCACCCCGACACGGGTCGCGTGCCGCCTGTTCGACACCGCCGCCTGCCGCTGCAGCGACTATGCGGCGCGCCAGCACCGCGTGCCGGACTGCATCAAGCTCACGCCTGGCAATGTGCGGCGGCTACCCTGGATGCCGCTGTCCTGCGCCTATCGTCGGCTCGCCGAAGGGCGCGGCCTGCCGAACTGGCACCCGCTGGTCACCGGCGATCCGGAAAGCGTGCACACTGCCGGGGTTTCGATCCGCGGCGAGGTCATCAGCGAGGAGTTGCTTGACGATCCCGAGGACGCTCTGGACTTCCTTGCGCCGGACCTGCTGGAGGAGCGGGGCGAGTGAGCCTGTTTGTTGTAATTCCGCCACACCGCCCTCTTGCGCGGACGTGGCGCAGCCTTAACTGCCGACTTTGAAGTCTCTCGAGAGCGATTCGACCACCTTTGGCCAACGACCCCTATCAGGAACTCGGCGTCTCGCGCGGGGCGAGCGACGACGACATCCGCAAGGCGTTCCGCAAACTCGCGAAGAAGCATCATCCCGACGTCAACCCCGGCAACAAAGCGTCGGAGGAGAAATTCAAGCGCGCCAGCGGCGCCTTCGATCTGCTGGGCGACCCCGACAAGCGCAAGAAGTTCGACGCCGGCGAGATCGACGCCGATGGACGTGAGACGGCGGGCGCCTACTCCGGCGGCTGGAATTGCGGAGCCGGCGGCGCGAATCCCTTCGGGGGCGGCGCCGATCCGTTCGCGGGCGCGGCCGGCGGTTTCCGGGGCGCGCAGTTCGAGGGCGTCGATCTCGACGAGATCCTGGGCGGGATGTTCGGCGGCGGCGGGGGGGCGCGGCAGCGTGGTTTCGCCTCGCGCGGGACCGACGTCCGCGCCGCGCTGGAGATCGACCTCGAAGATGCGATTCGAGGGGCCAAGCGGCGCATCAGCTTCGACGACGGCCGCACCCTCGATCTGACGATCCCCAAGGGCGCCTACGATGGACAGGTGCTGCGGTTGAAAGGCCAGGGCGGGAGCGGCCGGGCCGGCGCCGGCGACGCCCTGATCGAGATCTCGATCAAGCCGCATCCGATCTTCAAGCGCGAGAACGGCGGCCTCGTCATGGACCTGCCGATCTCGGTGCCCGACGCGGTGCTGGGCGGCAAGGTCCAGGCGCCGACGCCCGATGGGTCGGTGAGCCTCAACATCCCGGCGGGATCCAACTCGGGGTCAGTGCTTCGCCTGAAGAGTTGCGGAATGCCGGATGGGCGCGGCGGCCGAGGCGACCTGCTCGCGCGGCTGCAGATCACCCTGCCCGAGCACCCCGACGACGAGTTGAAGCGCATCGCCGAGACCTGGCGCGAGGAACGCCCCTATACGCCGCGCCCACGCGGCTAAGGTTTCGCCATTGTGAGCCTCTAAGGACATGCGAGGCTCTACCGTTCAGGGGGCGTTCAGAGCCCATGGTGCAACTTAGATCGATGAAAAGGCTCCCGACCCTGGTCGCTGGAGGGCTCGCCGCCGCCCTCCTGCTCGCGGGCGGCAGCCATGGGCAGTCGCGCCACGAGGCGCCGCGGGGCGGTCCGGTCGGTCACGGCTACGGCGGCGGCGAACGGGGCGGCGGCCCGGGTTACGGCTATGGCGGACCCCGCGGCTACGCGCCCGCGCCGTCGCGCGGCTACGGCGAGGACTATGCGCCGCCCCGATCGCGCGGCGACTATGGTTATGGGCGCCCGCCTCCTGGCTACGGTGAACCGCGTGGCTACCGGCCTCAGAACACGCCGTATCGACCGAGCTATTCCAGCTATCCTCCCGCCGGCTACCGGCAGAATTCCCTAGGCGCGGACTGGCGCGAGCAGCAGGAGGAGGCGCGCGCCGGTGTGCGGCAGGGCCAGATGGCGCCCCTCGGACGGGTGATCCAGGGGATCGGCCGACGCTCGGCGGGACGGCCGCTGGACGCGGGCATCGAGTACCAAGGCAGCCGGGCGGTCTATCGCGTCCGCTGGATGACAGCGCACGGCCGTCGCGTGGACTATATCGTCGACGCGGCGACGGGCGCGGTCCTGGGCGAACATTAAGGCAAGTCGAATGCGAATCCTGCTCGTCGAAGACGATCCCGATCTCTCGCGCCAACTGAAGCGCGCGCTCTCCGACGCCGATTACGCCGTCGATCACGCGCCGGACGGCGAGGAGGCCAAGTTCCTCGGTGAGACGGAACCCTACGACGCGATCGTGCTCGACCTCGGCCTGCCCAAGATCGACGGCGTGTCGGTGCTGGAGAGCTGGCGGCGGGCCAATGTCGCCACGCCGGTGCTGATCCTGACCGCCCGGGGCGCCTGGAGCGAGAAAGTGACCGGGTTCGACGCGGGCGCGGACGACTACCTCACCAAGCCGTTCCACACCGAAGAGTTGCTGGCGCGCCTTCGAGCCCTGCTGCGGCGGTCCGCGGGGCATGCGGCGCCCAGCCTGTCGTGCGGCGCTCTGCGACTGGATCCTCGGGCGGCGCGCGCGACGGTGAACGGCGAGCCGATCCGTCTCACCTCGCTGGAGTACCGGTTGCTGCACTACCTGATCATGCATCAAGGTCGGGTGATCAGCCGCACCGAGCTCGTCGAACACCTCTACGACCAGGATTTCGACCGCGACTCGAACACCATCGAGGTGTTCGTCGGACGATTGCGCAAGAAGATCGGCCCGGAACGCGTGGAGACGGTCCGTGGACTCGGCTACCGCCTGCTGCCCCTGCCGGGTGAGAGCGCGGAGGTCGGCGCCGCGTGAGCGCCCTGCCGCGCCTCGCGGCGGACTTCTCCCAGAGTGTCCGCCGGCCGTCCCTCGTCCGACGGCTGATCCTCCTGGCCTTGACCTGGAGCATCGCGGTGCTGATCGCCACCGGCTTCTCGCTGTCGGCGTTCTTCTCGAGGGCCAGCATCAACCGCTTCGACGACGAACTGTCCGAGACGGTGGACGGCCTCTTCGCGGGAGCGCAGGTCGAGGACGGGCGCATCCTCGGCCCAGCTTTCGGCGATCCCCGCGCGCTTCGGGCCTACAGCGGCGACTACTGGGAGATCGCCCAGGTCGACTCCTCGGGACTGCATGCGGTGGCCCGGTCGCGCTCGCTTTGGGACCGGGTGCTGGGGCCGCCCAAGGCGGGGCTGAGCCTGTTCGCGGCGAACCCGGGAAAGGTTGTGTTCTACGACACTCCCGGACCGCTCAATCAGCGATTGCGGGTCGCGGCCCTCGCAAGGCCGCCTTCCCGAGGTATCGGCGCCGGTGATCTTCATGGCGGCCGAAGACCGCTCGCCGCTCGACCACGACATCGCCGGCTTCGACACCACGGTGGCGATCGCCCTGCTCCTGCTTGGCGCCGGATTGATCGCCGCGGTTATCGTGCAGGTGCGCGTCGGACTGCAGCCGCTGTTCGCGCTCCGGCGCGAAGTCGCGAACGTGCGGACGGGTCGAACCGAGCGGGTGACCGGCGCGTATCCCTCGGAACTTGCGCCGCTCGCCAGCGAACTGAACGCCCTCATGGCGCACAATCAGGAGGTTCTCGAGCGGCAGCGAACGCACGTCGGCAACCTTGCCCACGCGCTCAAGACGCCGCTGTCGGTGATGCTGAGCGAAGCCTCCGGACAGAGCAGTCGCCTCGCCGAGGTTGTCGATCGGCAGGCGCGGACCATGACCCAGCAGGTCGACCATCACCTTCGGCGCGCCCGCGCCGCGGCGCGGGCCGGTGGGCCAGGCGAGCGCACGCCGGTGGCCGAAGTGATCGACGAACTCGCGCGCACCCTCGAGCGGATGTTCCGCGACAAGCGCGTGAATGTGGACTGGGACTGCGACGACGACCTGGCCTTCGCCGGCGAGCGGCAGGATTTGATGGAGGTGGTCGGCAACCTCGCCGAGAACGCCTGCAAGTGGTGCACCCACGAGGTGAGGATCCGCGCCGCTCCGGCGGGAGAGCGCCGCCTTCGCCTGACGGTGGAGGATGACGGACCGGGACTGCCCGCCGACCAGCGCTTGGAGGTGCTCCGACGGGGCGCCCGCCTCGACGAAAGCGCGCCCGGGTCTGGCCTGGGGCTCTCCATCGTCGACGAGCTTGCGAGGGCCTATGGCGGTTCTGTCGAACTCGGGGACTCGTCCTCCGGCGGCTTGAAGGTCGATGTTGTGCTGCCGAAGGTGGAGGAGACCCCCTCGCGCGCGGCGAGCGGATCGACTAGGGCGACGGCGTCATGAGCCTGCTTCCCCGTTCCCGCACGGCCCGACGTCGGCTGATCACGATCGGCGCCATCGCACCCGTGGTGGCGATCGCCGCGGGCCTGACGCTTTATGGCCTACGCGGCTCGATTTCGTACTTCTACACGCCCAATCAGGCGCGGGAGGCGCATGTCTCCGCCGGCCAGGCGATCCAGTTGGGCGGTCTGGTCGAGAGCGGGTCGCTGGTGAAGGACGATGATGGCTCGATCCGGTTCCGGGTGACCGATCGCCGACGCTCCGTGCCTGTCGCCTATACCGGCGCCCTCCCGGACCTGTTCCGTGAGGGTCAGGGTGTCGTCGCCATGGGATCCTTCGATCGTGGCGGGACGTTCGAGGCCACCCAGATCCTCGCCAAACACGACGAACGCTACATGCCGCAGTCGGTCGAGAAGGCGCTGAAGGCGCAAGGCGAATGGCGCGGCTAAAGCCTTGAGAAAGCGCCACCGTCGCGCCGGAAATCCGCTCTAAGACTGCCGTCAGGAATGCTGATAGAATCCAGCCGAAGCCCTCGCGCGGAGTGGCGCGCCACCCTAGATAACGATCCCGGCCTCCAGGAGCGTCGGACAGGAACTCGGACAGACCATGCCCGTGAATAGATCCCATGTTTTAGTCGCCGGCGTTGCCGGCGCCGCCATCGCCGTCGCGGCTCTCGCCGGGGCGGGAACCCAGCCGGCCTGGAACGGAAGTCCGTTTGGTCACATGATCAACGCGGCAACGGAGCCGGTCGTCGCCACCACGCCCGGCGCGCCGCTGTCGTTCGCCGACATCTTCGAGAAGGTGTCGCCCGGCCGTTGTTTCGGTGCGGGTCACGTCCAAGGTGGACGTCGCCACGGCGCATCGCGGCATTCCCGGCTTCGAGAACTTCCCCTTCGACATCGTGCCGCGGGGCGGTGGCGGCGGAGATGATGGTCAGCCGCAGCAGCCGGTCGACCCCCGGCGCCTGCCCAAGCAGATGTCGTCCGGATCGGGCTTCTTCATCTCGCCCGATGGCTACATCGTCACCAACAACCACGTCGTCGAGAACGCCGAGGACATCAAGGTCATCCTCAACGACGGCAAGGAACTGAAGGCGACCGTCGTCGGCCGCGACGAGGGCACCGACCTCGCCGTGATCAAGGTCGAGGGACACGACCATCCCTACGTGAGCTTCGAGAACAAGGCGCGCCCGCGCGTGGGCGATTGGGTGCTGGCCGTCGGCAATCCCTATGACCTGGGCGGCACGGCCACCGCCGGGATCGTCTCGGCCTACAACCGCGACATCGGCGAGAAGTTCGTCGACTACATCCAGATCGACGCGCCCATCAATCGCGGCAACAGCGGCGGTCCGACCTTCGACACCTATGGACGGGTGATCGGGGTGAATACCGCGATCTTCTCGCCGTCGGGCGGGTCGGTCGGCATCGGCTTCGATATCCCGGCGGACGTCGCCGAGAACGTCACCAAGCAACTGATGGCGGGGCAGAAGATCACCCGCGGCTACATCGGCGCCACGATCCAGGACATGAACGACGAGATGGCGTCCTCCTTCGGCCTGGCCGGCCGCAAGGGCGCGATCGTCGCCGGCCTTGTGCCTGGCGGCCCCGCCATGAAGGGCGGCGTCGAGCAAGGCGATGTGATCGTCTCCGTGAACGGTCACGCGGTCGGCTCGGCCACGGAGCTCACCCGTGAAGTGGCCAAGGTCCACGCCGGCGACACCCTGCGCCTCGACGTGTTCCGCGGCGGCCATGAGCGGACGGTGGATGTGCGTTCCGGCACACGTCCCTCAGAGGAGCAGCTGGCCCAGAACGGCGGCGTTCCCGACGGTGACGAGGACGGCTCGGGCGCTTCCGGCGGCTCCGCCCGCGGCGCGGCCGCGCCCAGCATCCTCGGCATGAGCCTCGCGCCGGTTAATCCGATCACGCGTCAACAGTTCGGCCTCTCGGCCACCGCACGCGGCCTCGTGGTCCAGAACGTCAAGAGCAGCTCCGACGCGGGCGACAAAGGCCTGCGTCGCGGCGACGTGATCGTTCGCGCCGGCGACCGCGAAGTGGCCAGCACCAACGACATGACAGCCGCTCTCACCGACTGGAAGCGGGCCGGACGCACCAGCATCCCGCTGGCGGTGAACCGCGGCGGCGCCATCGTCTTCGTCCCGATCAAGATCGAGGGCTGATCGCCGAGCTTGCGATCGTGGAGGGTGGCCATTCGCGGCCGCCCTCCCCTTCACCCGGTGCTCGCAAACCTCAGCGAGGGGCGCCGGTCACCCGCCAGACGACCCCTCCGACATCATCGGCGATGAGCAGTCCGCCACCCGCGTCCACGGCCAGACCGACAGGCCTGCCGTGCGCCTCATCCTTGCTGGTGAGGAAGCCGGTGACGACATCCTGGGCCATCCCGGCGGGCCGTCCGTTGGCGAAGGGGATGAACACCACCTTGTAGCCGTTCAGCACGCTGCGATCCCAGCTCCCATGCTCGCCGACGAAAGCGCCGCCACGGTAGGCGGCCGGCAAGTTCGAGCCCGTGTAGAAGGCCAGTCCGAGCGGGGCGACATGCGAACTCAGCGCGTAGTCGGGCACGATCGCGCGCTGGACCAGGTCAGGCCGCTGCGGCATGACCCTCGGGTCGATATGGCGGCCATAGTAGCTATAGGGCCAACCGTAGAACCCGCCGTCCCTCACCGAGGTTAGATAGTCCGGCACGAGATCGGGGCCGAGTTCGTCTCGTTCGTTGACCACCGCCCATAGCACGCCGCTGGTCGGCTCGAAGGTGAGGCCGTTGGGGTTGCGCAATCCCGTGGCGTAGAGCCGGTGTGCGCCCGTGGCGCGATCGATCTCCCAGACCGAGGCGCGATCCTTTTCCGCGTCCATGCCGTTTTCGGTGATGTTGCTGTTGGAGCCGACGCCCGCATAGAGCTTCGATCCGTCCGGGCTCACCGTCAGGCTCTTGGTCCAATGGTGATTGATCATGCCCGCCGGCAGGTCGCACAGCTTTACGCCCGGCTCCGCGATATGCGTCTCCCCCGTCCGATACGGGAAGCGGATGACCCCGTCGGTGGCGGCCACGTAGAGATCGTTGCCGACCAACACCATGCCGAACGGGGAGTTCAGGTGGTCGATGAATACGGTCTGGAGCGTCGAACCGCCCGGTCCGGCGCCCATTCGAAGGAGCGTGATGCGGTTTGCCGGATGGCCGCTGGAGTGAATCTTGCCCTCCATCCAGCCCATGATGAACTCCTTGGGGCGGTGGATCGGCGGCGGTCCGACGCCTGACTCCGCCACGAGAATATCGCCATTGGGCAGGCCGTAGACCGACCGAGGGTTGTGGAGGCCTCGGGCGAGCGCCTCGATTTGCAGACCCGCGGGCACGACGGGCGTCTCGTTCGACTTCCAACCGACGGCCTTCGCCAGATGCATGGGCGGAAGCAGGTACTGGTGGATCGGCGGCAGATAGGGGTTGGCTCCCAGCTGTCGGCGTGGATCGCCGGGCTGCGGACCGCATGCGGCGAGCGCCAGCAAGGCGACGGCCTGGAGAGCTGTTCGCGCCTTCACGCCCGGCGCTCCGAAAAGACGCCGACGCCATGGCGATAGACCAGGCTCCAGCCGTTCCAGCCCGTCACCAGCAGGATCAGGACGACCAAGGCCGAGAGGATCAGACCCGTGGGCACCACTGAGGTGTAGGCGTCTCGCGAGTGCACGAAGGCGTTGATGATCGCCAGGATCAAAGCCACGACATTGCCCAGCGCATGGATCCAAGCCGGGCGAAGCGCGCGTACCCTCCGGTCGCCCAGGAAATCGATGATCCCCGCCAGGGCCGCGAACGCCGCGACCACCAGCCCGACTGTGAGCAGCCAAGCCGAGAAGTCCGCCCACAGCATGTCCGCCGTTCGCCAGTAGGCGAGGTCCGAAACCAGGGTTCCGACGAAGCAGGCGATCGGGATGGGGACCAGCATCGGATGGATCGGACGGCCGGCGATCCTCGCTGTCGACCGGGGAGAGTCCGGCCCGCTTCCATCCCCCGGACGCTCCCGTCGGAATTCTCGAAGGTTGGAGCTTGTTCTCTCTGTCATTCCCGAGGTCCGAGCGAAGCCTGCCGCAACAACCGGCCGAGCCCTCGCGTGTTCCCGGGCGTCAGCGCCCTTCCTCCTCGCGTCCGAAATCGACGTGGCCCTGGACCTGGCAAACGTCGACAGCCTAGACATCGGCGTCGTGATCAATCGGAGGATCGGCGATGAGCGCCCAAGCCGCGGACCGCTTCGCCAATGTCGATCCGGAACTTCGCGGAGGCTTGGATTTTTACCTGAGCCTCGCGCCGGAGAGCGACGCGCCGGTTGGGATGGATCAGGTTCCGCTCATCCGTTCTCGGTTCGGCAGTCTCGCCAAGCCTCCCGTAGCCGCCCCCGCGTTCCAGGAGCGTGCGATACCGGGTCCAGCGGGCGCGCCGGACGTGCCCGTCATCGTGATCAACGCCGATCCGAATGCGTCCAAGCCCGCGATCCTGCACATCCACGGCGGCGGCTTCATCTCGGGCTCGGCGGCGTCCGGCCTCGCCGACCTGCAGATCGAGGCCAAGGCGCTCGACTGCGTCATCGTCACCGTCGAATATCGGCTTGCGCCGGAGACGCCGCATCCCGGCGCGCTGGACGACAACTACGCCGCCTTACTCTGGCTGGATCGTAATGCCGCCGAGTTGGGGGTCGATCGCTCGCGGATCGCCATCCAGGGCGAGAGCGCAGGGGCCGGCCACGCAGCCATGCTGGCCCTCCGCGCGCGGGATCGTGGCGAGGTTAGCATCTGCTTCCAATCCCTCACCTACCCCATGCTCGACGATCGGACCGCCACGAGCCGTGTCGTTCCCGAGCACATCGGGCGCTTCTTGTGGACGCGACAGCTGAACGCCTTGGGATGGCGCGCGCTGCTGGGCGACGATCCGGGCGGCGAGCACGCGCCGCTCGAGGCTGTCCCCGCACGCGCCGCCGACCTCTCGGGCCTGCCACCCACCTTCATCTCGGTGGGCGACATCGACCTCTTCGTGGAAGAGGACGTGGCTTTCGCCGGCCGGCTCATCTCAGCGGGCGTGCCCACCGAGCTTCTGGTTCTGCCCGGCGCTTTCCACGGCTTCTATGTCCTCTCCCCCGACGCCGGAGTCAGTCGCCGCCATACGCTGGCCCACATCAACGCCTTGGCGCGGGCGCTGGGTCGGCCGGAGTTGACCAAGCCGCCGGCCGCGGCGCCTTGGGCTCCGAGCCCAGAAAACTGAGGACCTTCAGGCGTACTTGAACGCCTCGTCGTCCAGGTCGATCGCCGGGAACGCGTCCTTCTCGCTCCAGTAATCCTGGGTGTGGCGCCATTCGGGCTTGTCGCCGGCCTTGGGTAGCTTGGGCAGGCCACGCAGCAGATAGTTGGCGTTGAAGTTCTCCGGGTCGACCCAAGGGCCGAGCGGCATGTTGTGGTCCTGCGCCCGCAGCGCCACGTCGACGCGCGCGAGCGCCCTTCTCCTTCATGTGGTCGAGCAGGCGCACCACGAAATCGGCGATCAGCTCGCTGCGCAAGGTCCAGCTGTTGCGGAGGTAGCCGAACACCCAGACCAGGTTCGGCACGCCGGTGAACATCATGCCGCGATAGGTGACCGTCTCGTGGAACGCCAGCGGCTTGCCGTCGATGGTGAAGTCGATGTCGCCCAGCACATTCATGTTGAAGCCGGTGGCGGTGGCCACGATGTCGGCCTCCAGCACCTCGCCTGATTTGAGCCTGATCCCCTCCGGGACGAAGCGGTCGATGTGGTCGGTGACCATGCTCACCTTGCCGGCGCGGATCGCCTCCAGCATGTCGCCGTCGGGCAGAATGGCGATGCGCTGGCGCCAGGGCCGGTAGGTGGGCGTGAAGTGCTTGGCGACCATCTCCGGGCCGAGATAGGCCTCGATGCCGGCGAGCAGCTCCTGGGTCAGAAGCTCCGGCTCCTCAAAGCTGCGGCGGGTGATCGCATCGAAATCGGTCACCACTTTCCGCCGGACGATCTCGTGCACCAGCAGTTCGTCGAAGCCGAGCGGCTTGAGTTGCTCGTAGAATTCGTTGGCGTTGGGCTGGGCGATGTAGAAGGTCGGCGAGCGCTGCAGCACTGTGACGTGCGCCGCCGTGTTGGCCATGGCCGGCGCCATGGTCGCGGCCGTCGCGCCAGAGCCGATGATCACCACCCGCTTGCCGGCGTAGTCCAGGTCCGCCGGCCAGTTCTCCGGGTGCGCGATCACACCCTTGAAGCTGTCCATGCCCGGCCAGTCCGGGGTGAAGCCCTCCTCGTGGCGGAAATAGCCCTGGCACATCCACAGGAACCCGGCGGTGAAGCGGCGGATCTCGCCCTCGGCGGAGGCGGTGATCGTCCACAGCGCGTCCGCGCTCGACCAGCTGGCCGTGAGAACCTTGTGGCCATAGCGGATGTGCCGCCCGAGATGGTTTTCGTCGATCACCTCGCCGAGGTAACGGCGGATCTCGGCGGCGGTGGCGATCGGCGGCCCGACCCACGGCTTGAAGCGGTAGCCGAAGGTGTAGAGGTCGCTGTCGGAGCGAATTCCGGGGAAGCGATGGCTGCGCCAAGTGCCGCCGAAGTCGCCCTGGGCCTCCAGCACGACATAGCTGCGGTCGGGACACTGGGTCTTGAGGTGGTAGGCGCCGCTGATCCCCGAGATGCCCGCTCCAACGATCAGCACGTCGAAGTGCTCGGCCGATGCGGACCCCGCCGCGGCGGTTCGCGACGCATCGATCGTCAGGTCACCCATCGAACTCTCCCTTTGATGACAATGACGCCGGTCGGGTCCGGCGCCTTTGGTGAGATGCCAACAAGAAAACAGGGCGCGCGACAAGGGAAATGGCGGTTCGCGACCCGCGCGCATCCTAATTGTGGAGCACGCGTTAGCTCGTGCTGGGGAACACCAACGAGGCTGGGCCACGATGGGCCAAATCTACAACGCCGCTTTTGCGACCGGGTTACTCATCTTCGCGGTGATGCATGAATGCCATGCGATCGGCCAGTGGGTCCTGATCAACGCCGCCAACGCGATCTGACAGGAACATCCGACTGTTCCGCTCGCCCCAAGCGCCAGCTTTGATCTTGCGGAGTGTTGGAGCCTAGCCGCTGAAGCGGGCCGAGATGGTCTGGCCATTGCGGTCGAGGGTGATCTGCCAACCCTGCGCACTCGCCCGCCATCAAGCGCTGCAACTGGGCTGAACTGGTGATCGGCTGGCCGTTCACCTCGCGGATGATGTCACCCTCCCGAATGCCGATCTGCGCACCGTAACCGGGCTGCAGCGCGGTCACGCCCACGCCCTTGGCTTGGAACGGGTCGAGGCGACGACGATAGGCTTCCGCCGGCGAGAGGTTCGCCACCGTGGCTCCGGCCAGCGGATTACGGCCGGTGATCAGGCGCGGATCGGGAGCCGGCGCGCTGGGCGGCGGCTCCACGTTGAGGGCCAGGGCCTTGGTCGCCTCCCCGCCCTTGGAGAGGGTCAATGTAACCCTGTCGCCCGGCTTGCGCGCGCCGATGGCGAAGGTGAGCGCGCGATCGTTGTCGATCGTCTGTCCATCCACCGCCTCCACGACCTGACCTTGCTCTATTCCCGCGCGGGCGGCGGGCGAGCCTGGCCACACCTCGGTCACCACCACGCCCCGCACGGTGGAGAGGCCCATGCTCTTGGCCATCTCGGGCGTGAGCGCCTGGGTCTTGGCTCCGAGCCAAGGCCGGGCCACATCGTGGCCGCCGTTGGCGGCGGTCTGGATCACCTGGTCCGCCACCAGGGCCGGAATAGCGAAGCCGACGCCCGCCGAGGCTCCGGAGCTGGAGACGATGGCGGTGTTCACACCGATGAGCCGGCCGCTCATGTCCACCAGAGGACCGCCGGAGTTGCCGGGATTGATCGCGGCGTCGGTCTGGATGAAGGAGCCGAAATCCCCCGCCCCGATGTCCGTCCGGGCAAGCGCCGAAACGATGCCGTTCGTGACCGTCTGGCCCACGCCGAAGGGATCGCCGATGGCCAGCACCAGATCGCCCACCTCCGGATGGGCGTCGCTGGCGATGGGGATCGTGGGCAAGCGCTCGCCCTTGGTGTCGATCTTGAGCACGGCGAGGTCGGCGCGCGGATCGTCGAGCAGGACGGTCGCGGGCCACTCCCGCCGGTCCGCCGTGACGACCCGGATGTCCTGGGCGTTGTCGATGTTGTGATGGTTGGTGAGGATCAGGCCATCGGCGCGGACGATCGATCCCGAACCCAGCGATTGCTCCACCCGATCGCGAGCCACGCCGCCGCCGAACATGGCCCAGAACGGATCCACCTGTTGGCGGACCACCCGGCGCGAGTAGACGTTCACGACCGCGGGCGCGACCCGGCGAACGATGGGCGAGAAGCTCATCTTCATCGCCGCGGCGGACGAGGGAACCGTCTCTGTCTGGGCGCCGGCGACGGTGGAGAAACCCCCTGCGGCGATCAGGGCGGCGCACGAGATGGCCAGTCGCTTCATGTCGATCCTTGGTGCTGCTTCGTCCCGAGCCGGAACCTCGACCGCAAGTTCCGGCGCAAAGATGGCCGGGAAATTACGCGCCGCTCAGGTTCGAGCGGCCGCCTCAGGCCGCCTCCTCCTCGACGAAGCCCTTGAACGAGGTGCTCATGTAGCTGACGAACTTGGGGCTGAGCTCCTGCTCGCGAAGCAGGCTGGCGGGGACCGGCGTCGGCGGGCTCTGGTAGTCGAAGTCGGCTCCGACCTTCAGCGGGAAGTCCTTGGCCAGAATCGCCGCGCGGCCGACGACGGCAAAGTCGATGCCGAGATCCAGCAGCCGACGGCAATCGGCGGCGCTCATCAGCTTGCCGGCCGCGCCCAGCCGCGTCGTTCCGCGCGGCAGTTCCGCGAACCACTCGGCCAGGGACTTGTTCGCCGAAGGCTTCGTCGACCGGCGGCTTGAACACGCTCCACAGCGACATGTCGACGAAGTCGAGCTGGCCGGAGGTGAGCATCTCCTCGGTGAGCGCCCGCATCTCCTCGAAGACCAGACCGAAGCGCTCGGGCGAGAGCCTGAGGCCGAGCTGGAGACCCGGTTTCGCGCGCTCGCGGATGCCCTTGATGATCTCGCGAAGGATCCGCGCGCGCTTCTCCGGCGTGCCGCCCCAGTCATCCTCGCGCCGATTGGTCTCCGGGCTGAGGAAGGCGCAGAGGATATAGCCGTGGGCCCCGTGCAGCTCGACGCCGTCGAACCCCGCGGTCTCGGCGCGCAGGGCGGCCAGGATGAAGTCCTCGACGAGCTGCTCGACTTCCGACGAGGAGAGCGCGCGCGTTCCGGTTTCGGCGTCCTCCGACGGGCCGACCGGCGCCTCGCCGGTCAGAGCCGACGGCGAACGAAGGCCGGCGTGGTGCAGCTGCACGGACGAGACGGCGCCTTCCGCCTTGATGCCCGCGGCCAGCCGCGTCAGTCCGGGGAGGTGCTCGTCGCCGAAGATGCCCAACTGCCCGGGAAAGCCCTGGCCGATCCGCTGAACGTGAGCCGCGCAGGTCATCACCAGGCCGAAACCGCCCTTGGCGCGGGCGACGAGCCACCGGTACTCCTCGTCCGAGAGCGTGCCGTCCGGATGGCTCTGGCTGTTGGTGAGCGGCGCGAGCATGAAGCGGTTGCGCCAGGCGGGGCCGCGGGCGAAGCGAGAGGGGTTCGAGCAGGTCTGTCATGATGGCCGCCTCTTAGACCGCCAGCTTCGCGAACCCAAGGCGGCGATACTGAAGGCGCCTTCAGAATGACTGTCGGAACAGCGGTCGGGGCGGATCTCGTCGCGGAGGCTCGCTTCGTCGTCCAGCGCCGCCGCTCCCAAGGCGCGTCGCGACCGCCGCCGCCCAGCCAATCGCCACGGCGGCGGTCACCACACGCTTGAGCGTGTAATAGAGCTTGCGATTGCGCGCCTTGAGCGGTTTGCCGAGTTTGAGCAGCGCATAGACCGGGCCAAAGGCGCGGTTGAGCAGGCCGACCGGCTCGCCGGCTTCGTTCTGGGTGACCGTCTGGCGCATCACGGCGCCCATCACCCAGCGGTTGACGGTGCGCATGGGCTCGACGAGCGGGCGCTCGACGTCGGCCAGCAGGATCAGGCGGTCCCGGTCCGTCTCGTTTCTCGCCTCGTGCACATAGGTCTCGTCGAAGAGCATGGCCTCGCCGTCGCGCCAGCTCCGCCGCACGCCGTCCACGGCGATCCAACACCGATCGTCGTTGGGGGTGGCGAGACCGAGATGAAGGCGCAGGGATCCGGCGAAGGGATCGCGATGGCGCCCGAGCAGCGCGCCGGCGGGCAGCACGGCGAACATCGCGCCCTTGATCTCGGGGATGCTCTCCAGCAGCGCCACGGTGCGCGGGCAGGTTCGTCGGGCTGACGCGGGCGTCTCGCCGTACCAGGTGAGATAGAACCTCGTCCAACCGCGCTTGAAGAAGGTGTGGAATCCCAAGTCGTTGTCGCCGGTGGCGGCGCGAATGCCGCCTTGCTCCCGAAGCGCCAGCCCTTCGTCGCGGATCGTCTCCCACGCTTCGATCAGCAGCCGCAGGGCAGGGAATTGGCAGGGATCGAGATACGGATCGGCCGGAACCTTCGCCGCCGCGTACACGGCCAGATTGTAGGGCGCGGTGAAGGTGGAGTGGTCGGAGACCTGGCGCAGGGGCGCGAGCCGCTCGCGGCCGCGCCGGTGGATCAGCCAGCCGGAGACGGCGAAGGCTGAAGGGACGGCGACGAGCGGCGCCAGCAAGAGGTTCGTTTGATTCAGTCTTGCGCGCAGTTCTATAACCTTTCGCAATAAGCGCTGGGTCGGGCTGAGGTGTTCTATGACGGGGCTACCCGGCGCTTTCAGGGCCGACCCTTTCTGGCGCTCGGCGATGGAGACCGATATATAGCCGCCCGCGCCCAGATGGGATGGGCCGTCGCGTGAGTTCCGGAGGGCTGGTGCCGTTCTTCACCGAGATGAATCCCGACACGGGCCTAGTGGGCGCGGTGGCGAAGGATAAGGGCGCCGAGTTGCAAGCGTCCTACATGAACGCCGATCCATTCCCGCACGTAGCGATCGACGACTTCCTTCCTTCCGAGATACTCGACGCCTGCCTCCGTGAATTCCCGCAGAAAAGCGGCGATGGCTCATCCGCTTTCGACAGGGATCAGGAGCGACTCAAGACACAGTTCAATCCGGACACGTTGTCACCCCGTGTACGCACCCTGTTTTACTCCTTCAACTCGCTGCCTTTTATTAGGGTCTTACAGAATATCACTGGTATAAAAGGCTTGATACCCGATCCCTACTTTCTTGGAGCTGGATTCCACGAGATAAGTAACGGCGGACATCTGTCTGTCCACACAGATTTCAACCACCATCTCCCGATGAACCTGGAACGCCGCATTAATGTTCTAGTGTATCTGAATCAGAATTGGGATCCATCTTTTGGCGGCCAGATTGAGCTGTGGAACCGCGACATGTCACGCTGCGTGAAGTCTTATGAACCAGCGTTTAATCGTTGCGTGATATTCAACACCACGGATCAAAGCTTTCACGGCAATCCGAACGTCGTCAACAATCCTCGCGGTGAAACTCGCAAGTCGATTGCTTTGTATTATTACACCTCGACTTGGTCGGACGCCAAACGCGAACATACCACTCAGTTCAAGGTGCGCAGGGGCTCTGGGGACAAGGTGGACGCGGCCATTCGAGGTCGTGAACTCATCGCGGACGTCGTGCCGCCGATCGTTCTTCGAGCCGCCAAAAGGCTAGCTGGTGGACGGGGCGGCTGACGGCCCCCGCACGTCTGTGACCTCAGCCGAAACGCTCGTCGTCGCCCCTCACCCAGATCGTCCGGTTGAGGAACACCCGCCACGTCGGCGGGGCGGGAAGTTGTATTTCTTGGCGACCGCCGTGGCCCAGGTCGTCGCCTTGCTCCGGTATGTGGCGCTCGCCCGTATCCTTGGTCCGCGCGAACTCGGACTGGCGGCGACCCTCGTTGTCACCGGGGCCTTCTTCGACATGATCAGTGACACCGGTAGCGATCGGTTTCTGATCCAAGACCGAGATGGCGACGATCCAGAGGTTCAGAAACTGGTCCAGCTCGTCTACTTCGGACGCGGCGTGGTTATCGCGATAGTAATGGTTCTGCTCGCTATCCCGTTGTCGGGCTTCTACCATGAGCCGCGCTTGGCGCTCGGCTTCGCCGTGTTCGCACTCGTGCCCCTTCTTCAGGGCTGCCAGCATCTGGATCTACGCCGCCAGCAGCGACATCAAGACTTTCGGACGGAGTCGATCGCCATCCTTGTCGGCGAGCTGGCGAGTTTCGCCGCCATGCTGTCGGCGGCCTTCCTCACCCGGAGCTTCACCTCGATCCTTTGGGGCCTGATCGCGCGAGCCGCCATCCTCGCCCTTATCTCGCACCTGAGAGCAAGCCGTCGATACGGGTGGTCATACCAGAACCAAGCCGCGAGCCGGTTATGGGCTTATTCCACTCCGCTGATGCTTACGGGTCTGCTGTTGTTCATCGGCTCTCAGGCGGATCGCGTGATGATCGGGCGGCAGCTTGGCTTTCGTGACCTGGGCGAGTACTCCGCGATCCTACTTCTGATCTACTACCCGTGCGGCGTTCTCCTCCGATACACGCACAACCTCTTCATTCCCCTTATTGCCGCGCCCCGCGAAAATGTCGCGGAACGTAATCGCGTGAGCGATGGGTTTGGCGGCTTGACCTTCTCGCTCGGCATCCTGATGGCTGCGGGGTTCGCGGTTGTGCGCGCCCCCCGTCATCGGCCTGCTCTATGGCGCGCGATATACGACTTCGCCCCTGCTGGTGGGACTGATTGGCATCCTTCAGACCACCCGGTTCCTAATCAACTGGCCGACGACGGTCGCCATGAGCATGGGCCGAAGCCGTACCGTGCTGCTGAACAACCTGCCTCGGCTGCTGATCTTCCCAGGCGCCTTCATCGGGCTTTGGACCATTGGGGGCTTATCGGGCGTGGTGACCGGATTGATCGCCGCGGAGGCCGTATCGATCATAACTTCTATCGTGCTTCTTAACCGAAACACCGAGCGGCCTTGGACAGCCGGCTTCGATCAGATAGCGCTGTTCGTGGCGACGGCCGTTCTCATCTGCTGGTGGAACGTGGCGCTGCAGCGCGGGTCTCTCCCTGCGCAGGGAGTGCTTGTCGTTGTCACTCTCGCGCTTGCAGTCTGGTTCTATCGCCGGGAACGGGAGACTTTACGACAGGCCTGGGCGTTGGTGTCCATGAGGCTTCGGAGCGCTCGAAAAGGCGCCGTGACGGCGCGTCCCGCTGTTTGACATTTCCGCACCCCCCATGCTCTCCAGCCCACATGACCTGCTAGACGGTGCGCGCTAGCGCGCCAGAAGGACCATTGCCCATGCCCGAGACCGCGGCTCTCCGCGACATCGTCCGGTCGACCATTGTCGGCCCGCTGATTTGAGACGCTATTATTATTCCCTACCGGCGCCGGCAGTGGGCGAGCGAAGCGCGCCGGCAGGCCGCGATCGATCCGGCGCGGTTCGTCTGTAATCTCTGCGGCTACCGCGGGATGTTCGCCACCCTACGCTCCGAGGACGACGTGGAGCGTGCCTATGCCGTCTGTCCCGGCTGTGGGAGTTCCGAGCGCCATCGTTTGCAAGCCAAAGTGCTGGACACCGTGTTCGCCGGCTTCGAAACGCACCGGAAGTCTCTGCTGCACTTCGCGCCCGAGCGGTTCCTCAAGAAGCGATTCAAGCGCGATTTCAGCGTCTACAAAACCGCGGACCTGTTCCGGGCCGACGTGGACATGAAAGCTGACATCACTAACCTGCCGCTGCCCGACAACAGCTACGACGTGGTCTTCGCCTCGCATGTGCTCGAGCACGTGCCGGACGATCGCAAGGCGGTAAGCGAAATTCACCGCATCCTCAGGCCGGGCGGAATCGCTATCCTGCCGGTCCCGATATACGGGCCGGGCGCAACGATCGAGTATGGAAAGCCGCGGCCCGAAGAGTGCGGCCATATCCGCGCGCCTGGGCTCAGCGACTATTTCGATCGTTACAAGGCCGTGTTCGGCGAGGTCACGGTCTACAGTTCGGACGACATGTCCGCAGCCGGTGATGATAACCAGCTCTACGTGCGTCCCAGGACGGCCAACGGCGAGGACATGATCGCGGACCACGTGCCCGTCTGCCGCAAGACTGCGTCGGCCTGAGCTCCCTCAGGAACCCGTTTGGGACCAGAGTCGAGCGGTGGTTTCGTCCGCGCCTTCCATCCGACCCCATTGGCCGAGGTTCAGGTTCCGCCGGATCACCTTGGCAGGATTGCCCCCCACCGCGCAGCCGGCCGGAACGTCTTCGAAGACCACCGCGCCAGCGGCCACGATCGAGCCGTTTTCGACTGTCACGCCCGGCGTGATCGTGCTTCCTCCCCCGATGAAGCAGTTCGTGCCTATGGTGACGGGCCGGTCCTCCCCCGTCAGGGGATCGCGAGTGTAGATCAGAGCCTTGAACGCCACGAGGCTGCGATCCCCGATGCGGATCGAGCCCCGCCGACCCGGCCGGATTCGCGACGAGAGCGAAAGGCTCACCTTCCTGCCAACCACCGTGCCTGTGCTAAAGGACAGCCAAAAATTGCGCGACCGTACAAGCAGAAAACGAAGGGCCCGAAGGTGACTGATGGACCTGACCACGGATCAATACGTCCTTCGCCTGCCGGGCCCAAGGACGGCCTGAGCGAACCCGCCGCAGCGGGGCGAGTTAGCATGCCTGTTTCTAGAAAGACCAGCGTGCGAGCCCGCCTTCAGCGTTGGATCCAGACGCGCATTTGGCGGATGGACATCCACCCGACGGCGATCATCGAAACCACGGCGCTGATCGATCGAACCTGGCCCATGGGAGTTCACATCGGCGCCCACGTCTACATGGGCGATCAGTGCGTCCTCCTGACCCACGACTACACGCGCGGCCTTTACGTCCATACGCGCGTGGGCGCGCGCACCTATGTCGGCGCCCGGGCGATCATCATGCCAGGCGTGACGGTGGGGGACGACTGCATCGTCATGCCTGGAGCGGTGGTGGTGAGGGACATGCCAAACGACGCGGTCGCTGTCGGAAACCCGGCCGCGATCACCCTCCGACCGGAAAGGCTGGCCGCGGGGGCCGAGGGGCTGTAGCTTCAACGATCGGGATCAAAGTCGCGACGGCGCTAAGGGATCGCACCGCTCGCCCGTGTGATTGCGTCCATCGCTGTAAATTGTCGCATTAAGAGACTTCATCGCGGTCGCGTCGTTCCGACGCACCCGAAGCCCTGGCGCGAGCAAGCGATTCCGCGCTCGAAACCTCGACAGCGTTCGAGGATGTGCAGGCGCGGACCAGAAGAGCCGCCCAACGCTCGGCTATCCGCACGTTCAAAAGGGAACGGCCGCCGAGTTGGTCCATGCCCTGCACAGAGCCTCATCGCCTCGGGCATAGGTGTTGCTTTAACCTGGGCTTGCTAGGAGCGCCGGAACCTGGAGCTCGGCTCCTGACAACCTTCGACATGGCGGAGATGGGGTCTCTCACCCGCCGCAGGAGGCATCGAAGAGTACGAAACCTGACTCGATCGACCCCGCACCCGGGGTGACATCTATACGAACGACAGGGTATTAGGCCACGTGCAAGGGGCGGCCCTGCCGGTGCGCCGTGCGGATTAGCAAATGTCGGACCAAGCGCCCACCGCCGAACCCATCGGCATCCTCAAGCCCTTCACGCCGGACCCCGATCGGGCGGGGCGTAAGCTCCGCCGCCGGATCCTGCTCGGATTGTTCTTTCTGTTCTGCTGGTTCTGGGGCGTGGCGTTCGCCTTCTTAGCCCCCTTCCTCATTCTCTTTTTGCTTTTCCCCTGGCCGTGCTGCTGGTGTTGTGCATTTGGGCGTTGCCGGAGGAAGCATCCCCACCTTTGAAGGCCATGACAACGCTGTTCTTTGCGTTTCTGGTGGTCAAGGTGCTTTGGCCTGATTACCTCGCAATTGATCTCGTCGTTCTGCCATGGATCACCATTGCAAGACTGGTGGCCTTCCCACTTACGCTCCTGTTCCTGATCAGCCTTTCGGTCTCGCGGAGTTTCCGTTCGGAGATCGGCGAGGTGGTGAAAGCATCGCCGCTGATCGTGACCGCCCTCGTGGCGTTCAACGTGATCCAGTTGCTCACCCTACCGCTGTCGAACGCGCTCATCCTCTCGTTTGATCACCTCTATGTCGATGAGGTGAACTGGTACGTGATGTTCTTCGTCGCGGCTTGGATCTTCCGCAAGCCGGGGCAGGCGGAACGCTGGACCTTGATTTTGTGGTTGATGGCGATCCCGGTCACGTTGCTGGCGATCGGGGAAGCCGTTCGCCAGAAGCCGCTTTGGGCCGGGCACATTCCTGGGTTTCTGAAGATCAGCGATCCATCCGTCCAGATGGTGCTTGCCGGCTTCGCGCGGTCGTACACCGGCCGCTACCGATCGATCGCGACCTTCACAACCCCTCTCGGCCTCGCGGAGTACTACGCGATCTCCGCGCCCTTTGTGATGCACGTGCTCCTGAATGATTATCCGCGAAGGGTGAAGCAGGCCGCCTATGTCGCAGGGCCGATGATCATGATCGGCGTGTTCCTCACCAACGCGCGCCTGGGATCGATCGGGCTGCTGGCCGGCATCGCGATTTACAGCATGGTCTGGGCCCTCAACCGTCGGCGATGGGAGCCGGGAAACGTCGTGGCCGACGTCATCTCGTGGGGCTATCCCGTGATCTTCGCGGGCGTGGTGGCCGTGACGCTCTTCGTGGGGCGCATCCGCAGGATCGTATGGGGAGGCGGCGAGACCCAGGCCAGCACCGACGGACGCAAGATGCAGTTGCAGATGGCCAAGCCCATCATCCTTCACAATCCGATCGGTCATGGGGTGGCCACGGGAGCGGAAGTGCTCGGATTCCGCGAGCCCGGTGGACTTCTGACGATCGACTCCTACGTCCTTTCCATCCTGATCGAGTATGGCGTGATCGGCTTTATCGTTTTCTACGGCATGTTCGCTTGGACCGCCGCGCGAAGCCTACGCGAAGGGATGGCGACGCCCACCGCCCGCCGGGAGCTCAATCTTCTCCTGCCGACCGGCGTGGCCTTGATCGTGTTCATGATCATCAAAACGGTGTTCAGCGAGGAGGGGAATCACCCCTTGTTGTTCATCCTGCTCGGGATGTGCTGCGCCCTGTTCTATCGAATACGGATGGGGGAGGCGCGGCTGACGGCGCCCGCGCCGGACGTTCAGGCGCCGGCCATCCAAGGCGGCGGTCCCCGGAGGCCGCTCAGGCCGGCGATCAGGCCCGCGACCTCGTAGCCGAAGCGGCGCGGCGCACCCGCCAGCAGGTACCGCTCGTCGGGGCGTTGGCTATCGCACCCGTTGTTCTCGACCAGCACGTTGGAACTCCCGCCGCCCCTCATTCCATCGTCCCAGAGGTGATGGAATGATTGCCTCTGACCACGAGGAACTCGTTGGTGAATTGCCGCAGGTCATCGTGCAGACGCGAAATTCGGAGTCCTCCACCGTGATGTGGTGGCTCTCGCGGATAGTGAGGCCAGTCACATCGCTGACGAGAGAGCCGTTTGGATCGCCGTTCACCGCGAGGCGGCACAGATCGATATCGTGAGGAAACCGCCAGGTTCTGACGATCTGCGGAAGTAAAATTCATTCGGCGATGATAGTTCTCGATGACGACCTCCCCCTAATCTCGAGGCGAGAGCCTAGTCGTGTGGCCGTCCCTAGCTCTTGAAAGCTGGCGGCTAAGTCCTTCCACTGATCGGACTTCTCCTGCAGACGATCTTTCGCAGAACGCCAGCAACAGGAAGGTCAGGGTGCAGCTACTGCGCCAGACGAGGGAAAATTTGGATTATCCTCATGCCCGGAAGGGGGGAGCCGGACCCTTCTAGTCAAAGACAGCTCTTATTACCCGTTTCGGTGCTGACGGTCTAACCTAGTCAATTCTCGCACAAGGCCCGCCGCAACGTGCGATGCGCGGTTTTGACGCACAATGCATTCCTGGATTTAACAGAATATAACGTTCAGCATGTCCTTCGTTCGGGGGGCGAGGCCCCACTTCGGAGGGACATGTTATGAGCGTCATTCGTGTGAGCACGACACCCGGCCTGGAAGCAGCTCTCGCTTCCGCGGCGGCGGGGACACCATTTCGCTGGCGCCAGGCTCCTATTCGGGCGTCGTGATCAACGGCGTGAACAGGACGTCTCCCGTTGTGATCACGTCGCAGTATTCCAGCAATCCCGCAAAGATCACGGACCTACTCGTCCAGAGTAGCAGCAATGTTAGCATTCAGCACATCGTGATGGATGCGACAAACGATCTGCCGACCGACAAAACTAGCCAATTCACCAACATGGCGGTCGTCCGAAACTCCTCCAAAATCTCGTTCGTCAACGATCAGTTCCACGGCGCTCCTAACGTCACGCTGAACAATTCTATCGAAGCTCTCCTGGTTGAGAATACTCCCAGCCTCACGGTTACCCAATCGAGCTTCCAGGATTTCCACGACGCCATCAACCTATTCAACAGTGATCACTTCAGTGGCACAAACAATAGCTTTTACCGAATCTATGATGACGGGTACCGAGGCGGCGGCGACAACGCCGTGAGCATCCAGCATAATACATTCAATACATTTCATATGGATCCGACTGACACCGATCATCCGGATACGATCCAGTTTTGGACGACAAACACCACCAAGTCGGCGAATGGTTTCACTATAAGCGGAAACACCTTCACCCGCGGGGTGGATGGTAACGCTGTCCAGGGGATATTCTTCAGAGATCAGGTCGGGAACCTGCCGTTCCTGAATGTTAATATCACCGGAAACGTCTACGCGGGATCGCTTTGGACAGGTATCCGAGTGACCGGCGGCAAGAACGTGAATGTTACCGGCAATACGATGACGTCCTATTCAGATTTCACGTCTCGCATCGAACTAGACAGCGTTTCAAACGGCTCGGTAACCTACAACCATGCGGGCGCTTACATCTACACCGGCGACACCGGACTTTCGGTTCTAGGGAACGTGGTGGACCAGGCGGTGCCCACGCCAACCCAAGCCATCGGATTTGCGCAAGCGCACATAGGCCTCGCGGGAGCGACGGCGGAGGATTGGGCGCTTTCCGCGCCCGCCATCATAACCCCCGAGCCGGCCACGTGGTTGGTAATGATGTTGGGCTTGGCGATGGTGGGCGGGGTCCTCCGGCGCAGGCAAGCCGCCGGGGCCGCCTCGGCAGGGACCGTTGGGAGCTTGGGACTGGACGGAACGGTCAGGAACGTTCAGCTCCCGCAGAGCTAGGGCGAGCTACTAGGGTCCCTCCCCTGTAACCACGTGCTTCTGGGTGGCGCCCGGCGAGTTCAGGATCACAACGCGGGCGGGCCATCGTGCGGACGGCAGGGTGTGGCACCTGATGTTCTCCACCCTGCCGTGCGTCACCCCCCGAAGCGCGACGCAGTTGGCTGGCTTGTCGAAAACTCGACGTCATGGAAGTAGACGTTGTCGGCTCCATTCGGCTGTCCGTTCACGAGGTGGTGGTCATCGAACACGGTGACCGCGTTCATGATACCGCTGCCCTGGACGTATCCGACTTCCACGTTTTCGGTTTTCCCGCCTGGCAGTATGGCGCCCTTGGCGTCATACTCGCTGGCGAGTTGCACGCAGTCGGGGTGCGCGGGGAAGGGCGGAATCCCTGCAGTAGATGTGGGAATCTTGCCGTTCCGGACGGCGTACCTCGACCCCGTCGGCAAGAGACCCAGTGATGCGGACATTATCAACCGTGAGACCGTCGACCATATAGGTTTCGATCCCGTTCCCGGCCTGCTCAACCTTGAGGTTGCGTGCGGTCATGTTGGTGTCGCGGATAAACCTGAGCGCGGCGCTGGAATCACCAGGGGCGATTGTGCCGTTCTGGACGGTGATGTCGTGGTCGTTGTCGAAGCGCAGGCTGCCCGTGAACCTCTGGCCGCCCAGGTCGATTGTGACCGGCGCGTGCGCCCCTGTATTGGCGACCCGAAACGAGCCGATCGATGGTGAGAGGGTAATCGTGCACGCCACCGTGCAGGCCTTGACGGCGGCAATCAGGGAGGGAAGCGTGTCGATCATGGCGTAATCCTTTCCAAGTTCGACGCTGAGCGCGCCTGAGCCGTCACCCGCGGCGCACGGCTTGCGGCGAAGCGCAGCGACGAGATTGTCGATGCTCGCGACGGGCAACACCGGGGCGAAGAACAGGGCGAGACGGAGCGGGTTCGACAGTCGCGACAGCTTGAAGCTGGTGACGACAATTAGCGGCTGACGAGGGGCGAGCAGCAGGCGCAAGGCCCGTTGAGCCCAGGCCCGAGCCCCGCCGCTCACCGGCTTCAGCACGATCCGCTCGGACACGAGACGGTCCGCTTCCCCGAGGGCGGCCGGCGCCATGTGCATCTCGATCGTCGCCTCGGGGAAGGCGTCGAGAAGGACGGACATGTCCTCGCGCCAGCAGCCTACGGCGGTCGGGCACAGCACGCGCAGACGCCGCGTCCGGCGCGCACGAGGGTACCAGGCGCGGAGTTGTTGACGGATTGCCGCTATGTCGGGCTCGCCGGAGTAAAGAGCCTCCGCCAGCGGCAGCATCGGAAGCCGTCGCACATGGTACCAACTTTCGGCGGCCGCGACCCCGGCTTCCGTTCCGGAGGTCTGGGCGCAGGCGGCGACCTTCGGATTCATGTGGCTGCCCTTGAACTGCGAGGCGAAGATCGAGACCAGCCTGAACTTCCATGGCAGCTCGTCGGCCACGTCCGCCCACACGAGATCGGCCTTCCCGCCCGCCGAATTCAGCGTAGCGACGATACGGCGCCGATGATCCGGGAACTCTCCGAGATAGGGCACCTCCTGATAGATATTGACGGACATTCGATCGAGGAGCCCAGGCTCGAGCTCGAGCGCGCGAAGGCAGGCGTTCCGCGTGAGTTCGTGATCGGCGCTCCGGCCGATGCCCATCGGAATCCAGAGTTCCCGCGCGTTGGACCCGACGAAGCGCGCCGCTAACGTCTGAGCGAGGTTCTCCACGGCTTCGGGCGGAAGCGAATGGTTCACGTAAGCGGAAACCGCCTTGCTGTTCTCGCGAAACCATTCCGCTGTCCAATTGGCGTGATGGTAGCGAAGGGCCGCGTCGACCCGGTCGAGCGTCTCTAGCCGCCCGCCGAGGAGGCGCAGGATGGTCTCGGACTTGGCGCGACGCAGGGCGGTGACCTCGTCGATGTCGAAAAGACCGCGGAAGAGCTTGTGATAGCTGGTGTAGTTGGAGATGCTGGAGACGGTCAGCACCGTCATCTCGGCCTCGTGCCGACGCTTCCACATTGTGGCGCCGAGGCTGAGCACGGCATCGTCCATGTGCGGCTCGACGATCAGGATCGGCGTACGGCCGACCGGAAATTCCCCTTCCGCCAACTCGATCAGCTCGCGGCGCCACATCGCCGACAGCCGCTCCCGCGCATCATCGAAGTCCGCCGCGAGATCGCTGACGTTTCGGTGTCCGTCTATCGCGTTCCATAACGTCACATCGGCGACATCGAGGGTCGTGAGCGGCCGCTGGGAGGCCAAAAAGAAGACGCTCTCGCCTTCAAGACGTAACTGAGGGCGGCGCAGCGGGACGAGGTCGTCAGCGATCGGGAGTTCGGCTGGCGCAGGCATGTCGCCCACCAGTCGCGGCTCCTGTTGTGCGAGTACCGCGCGCCGGATGGCATGAGTTAGCGAAGCGAACATGGGCCAATGCGTATGTGAGGGTCATCGTAGCCGCAAGCGAGCGCGCCGGGATCGACCCCGACCGGCGGTTGGCGCGCTTGGTGGCGGCGGGGCTGAATTCGCCAGATCTCGCGAGGCAAGACTTCCCCTTCAGAGAATATGGCGGCGCAGCAGGGTCGAAACGCTCCGTCTGGCATCCGCGAGGCCGCCTCCCGACCGTCGAGGATATCGCGTACCCTACCGACGGACATGTCGGCGCGCACGGACGTCCGGCTCTGGATGGTCGCGTTCTCACGCGCGGGGCCGCCGTCACTGGTGAAGATCGTTCTGAAACCATCACGCCTCAGGCGACGAATCACGCGCGCGTTGTAGCGCCAAACGGAATGGCGACCGTGTCCACGCGCGATTGGATATGCCTCTCGAGATCGGCGCGAGCGCCCGCGGTTTCCGCCTCCAGCTCCGGCTCGTTCAGAGCGGTCCAGTCCACATGATCGCGCCCGTGTAGCCCGATGTGCATCCCAAGCCCCTGGAGCGCGATAGCATCGTCCGGGCTGAGATAATGGTCCTGTCCAAACCGGCCGGTGAGCAGGAAGAAGCATCCGATGAACCCCGCCTTCTCCAGCGCGGGGGCGGCGACGGACCGGTCGGAGGCGTTCCCATCATCGAATGTGAAAACGATGTTGCTTCGCTGCGGGTGAGCCAGGGCCAGAGCGACGATTTCGTCGAAGAAGGACGGCGCGATCCAGTACGGCCGCTCATCGTCCGGCACACCGTCGTGAGGCTGGCCGATCCCGTGAAAATTCAGGATGGTCGCGCTCATTCGCCCTGGCCGAAGGCCAATCGCCTGGCTTGTGGATCCTTGATGCGATCGACCACGCCGGCAGGCGCCCTTCCGCCGAGGAGGCCAGCCAAAATCGCCGCGCTCTCATCGAAGGCGCCGCGCAAGGCGAGTTGAAGGGCCTTGGCCAGGCCAAACCCGAGAACGAAAACCTGTCGGCCCGGCATGAAGCGTCGGGCGAACCACATTCGATTGCGATAGTTGAAGTAGTTCGCGAAGGGGCTGGGCCGGCGAACAAGCGAACCGGTGCCGATCGTCGTTCCCCCGTGATGGTAGACCACCGCACCCGGAACATAGACCAAAGGCAGATCGCCTCTTCTCATCGCCCAATCCACCTCCTCGTAGTAGAGGAAGTAGCTCTCGTTCATGGGACCGACGCGGTCGATGAACTCACGCGAAGCCACCATGTTGCAGCCCGCCATAAAGTTCAGTGCGCCCGGGTCGGGGGCGGGAGTGGCGTCAGCGGGCTCTCCTTGATTGATGGACTTGCAGGCGCCGGTCCAGCGATTGACGACGCCTCCGTCAGTCTGGATGGCGGCTGGCTGCCCGTAGAAAACAGTTCTGCTGGTCAGGAGACCAAAGCGACTCTTGGCGGCTGCTTCCAAGTAGAGCCTTGCGACATCCGCACTCACGACGCAGTCGGGATTGAGCACCCAGATCGGGCCGACATCCGGGCTCGCCATCAAGGCCGGAAGACCAAGATTCACGGCGCCCGCGAATCCGCGGTTCGAGCCCGAGAGGATCAGGGTGACCTGAGCGGTGACGGGACCGTCTTCGCCCTCGCCGCGCACATCCAGGGCGACCGGCTTCGGCGCCGGCGCGATATGAACGGGGCAGTGCGGACCGAGCTCGAAAGGCTCCTGGCCGAGGCCCAGGCACGAACAGCCTCCACCGTCTGGTCGTCGGAGTTGTTGTCCACGATCACCACGGAAACCGCGGCGCCCTCGGAGGCGAGCAGACTCTCCAGACATTCGACGATCACGGGCGCCGAATTGAAGGCGACAATGACAACGCCGAGCTGGTTTCGATCACTCATCATCCGCACGAGGCGCCTTGAACCGGCCGCATCAACAATGCCTCCCAAAGCGAGTCAAAACAGGGTGGCTCCGCATCCTCCGGGGATCACTTCCGGCCTGAAAGCAGGGCCAACGAATTGGCGAGCCGCCACATCCTCATCTTATAGAGCACACGCAAGGCGGCGAACCTTTGGTCCATGGTCAATGGGGCCGGCTGGAACAGCACCTTGGGCGTATGCGCCACCGCGGACGCCGGCAGGGCAACCGCCCTCGCGGCGAAGCTGGCTCGGCCGAATGGCCGGAGCACGGCCAGCCCGAACGTTTCCAAATTCGTCTTCCGCCACTTTTTGACCAGTTCGTCCCAAGTCGCGCGCGCGGGGTGTCCCACCGCCGCGGCGGCCCGTATCCCAGCGAATAGCCCATGGCCGTGGCGCGATGGCACCATTCCAGGTCCTCCGACACCTTGCCGAACTGAAGCCCCCTACCCGCTCGAAAGTCGATCGCGCGCAGAAGAGGTTGCCGCTGACACTGAAACCCTTCTTCTCGACGTAGACCTTCGGTTGAACGCGAACAGCATCTCGAACGCTTCCTCCGGCGTGATGTGGCCTGGGTCGTTCACCAAGACCCGCATCGCCCCCCCGACGATGTCGTAGCGGTCAGAGCGCTGCACGCCCGACGGCGAGCCACCCGGCTCCGGCACGCAATCACTGTCGATGAAAGCGATCGTCTCTCCGCGGGCGGCCGCCACGCCGCCGTTGCGAGCGGGACCAGCGCCCTTGGTCGTCACCACGGTCAGTCGCGCGCGGCCGGCGATCACCTCTGCAACGGCGTCCCTGCCCTGAGGCGAGTCGTTGTCCGCGACGACGATCTCGAAATTCCGTCTCGGGAAGGCCTGCCGCTCCAAGGCGGAGAGGCAAATCGCCAGCCCCTCCAGATCCGAGTAATGCGGAACCACCACGCTAACCCGCGGCACGACCGCTTCTCATCAGATCCAGCGCCAAGTCACATTGGCCTCAACGAACGGTCCGCTATCTACACCGCGCGCTGTTTTAAGCACCCTTTGGGTGCGACGCCAGGACCGTCCTACAGCGCGCCCGAGCGTGGCTCAATTGTCACCACGTTGGGTCGCCAGTCGCTCTTCGGCGATGTTCGGCGAAGCGATGCGGGTCTCTGACGACCTTTTTCCGCGCCTTCGCCCTCAGCCAATAGCTGATCGAAATAAGCGATTGTGCGGGTAAGACCAGTCCTTAGATCAACTTTTGGCGTCCAGCCTAGAGTGGCCGACGCTGATTCCAAGTTCGGCTGACGTTGACGCGGGTCGTCCGTGGGCAGCGGCCGGTGCTCGATCGGCGACGCGCTCCCTGTCAGGTCCAGCACCACCTCCGCCAGTTCGCGCATGGAGAACTCGCCGGCGTTGCCGAGGTTGATCGGGCCAGTCACCTCGCCGCGGAGTCGCCATGAGCCGGATCAACCCGTCCACCGAGTCATCGACGTAGCAGAACGAGCGGGTCTGCTGGCCCTCTCCATACAAGGTGATGGGCTCACCCTTGAGCGCCTGGACGATGAAGTTCGAAACCACGCGACCATCGTTGGGATGCATCCGCGGGCCGTAGGTGTTGAAGATGCGGGCGACCTTGATGGCCACGTGATGCTGGCGCCAGTAGTCGAAGAACAGCGTTTCGGCGCAGCGCTTGCCCTCGTCATAGCAGGCGCGTGGGCCGATCGGGTTCACATGGCCCCAATAGCCCTCCGTCTGCGGGTGGATCTCCGGATCGCCGTACACCTCCGACGTGGAGGCCTGAAGAATGGTGGCTTTGATCCGCTTCGCCAGACCCAGCATGTTTATCGAGCCGTGGACCGAGGTCTTGGTCGTCTGCACCGGGTCGAACTGGTAGTGCACGGGCGAGGCCGGGCACGCGAGATTGTAGATCTGATCCACCTCCACATAGAGGGGAAAACAGATGTCGTGCCGCATCACCTCGAACGACGGCCGACCCAGCAAGCCGGCGATGTTCGACCTCGACCCGGTGAAGAAGTTGTCTACGCAGAGTACATTGTGCCCGCCGTCGATCAGACGCTCGCAGAGGTGCGAGCCGATGAAGCCCGCGCCGCCGGTCACCAGGATCGTCTTGGACATGGGCGTCATTCGCCAGAGCTCCGCCGAGACTCTGGCGCGACGCCTCCGAGGATCAGGCCGTCAGAAGGCTCCTCTTAGGGCGTCGACCAGATCGGTTCTTTCCCAAGAAAAGCCTCCGTCCGGCTCAGGTTCCCGTCCGAAGTGTCCATAGGCGGAGGTGCGCGCGTAGATCGGGCGATTGAGGCTGAGATGCTCGCGAATGGCGCGGGGAGTCGCTCCACCGATCATTTCGGGCAGGAGCCGCTCCAGCTTCTCCGGATCGACCTCGCCGTCGGAGAGATCCACGTAGAAGCTGAGCGGCTGGGCGACACCGATCGCATAGCCGATCTGGATGGTGCAGCGGCGCGCCAGACCGGCCGCAACCACGTTCTTGGCCAGGTACCGGCACGCATAGGCGGCCGAACGGTCCACCTTCGTGGGATCCTTGCCCGAGAACGCTCCACCCCCGTGAGGGGCGGCTCCGCCGTAGGTGTCGACGATGATCTTGCGACCGGTGAGGCCGCAATCCCCGTCCGGCCCGCCGATAACGAAGTTGCCGGTCGGGTTGATGTGCCAGCGGGTCTTGTCGTCGATGAAGCCGTCGGGCAGCACCTTGTGGATGTAGGGTTTCACCAGGTCGGCGATGTCCGACGGCTGAAGGCCTTCGCGGTGCTGCGTCGAAAGCACGATGGAGTTGGCGCGTACCGGCAGGCCATCGCGGTATTCCAGGGTGACCTGGCTCTTGGCGTCCGGTTCCAGACCGAGTGACTTGTCGGCGTGCCGCGCCGCCGCAAGCGTCTTCAGGATGTTGTGCGAAAACTGCAGGGCGGCCGGCATGAGTTCGGGCGTCTCGCTCGTGGCGTAGCCGAACATGATGCCCTGATCACCGGCGCCTTCGTCCTTGTTGCCGCTCGCGTCCACGCCCATGGCGATATCGCTAGACTGGCTATGCAGGTGGCACGCGAAGTCGGCGCGATCCCAATGGAAGCCTTCCTGTTCGTAGCCGATGTCGCGCACCGCGGCTCGGGCCTTCTCCTCGAGCCCCTCGATGATCCCTTCGGGGCCCCTCACCTCGCCGGCGAGAACGATCCGGTTCGTGGTGACCAAGGTCTCGCAGGCGACGCGCGCCACCGGATCGACGGCGAGGAAGGCGTCGACCACGGTGTCGGAGATACGATCGGCCACCTTGTCGGGATGCCCTTCGGACACGCTCTCGCTGGTGAATAGATAGTGCGCCCGGTCGGGACTCATCGGCCAAGAACCTCGGTTTGGAAGGTGTGGGAAGGCGGGGCTTCTAATCTCATTCCACGGTTCAACACCACCCTCTCCGCAATCGCGGCGATCACCCCACGATCAACTGATGCAAACCGCCCACGCCTTGCCTTTTTTTGGCCGGCGCCGCTCGCTAGGGACGCCCGCGCTGGGCTAAGGTGCCGCTGGTGATGTGTAACCCTGGCGGACCTAGGGGAGAGACGACGTGAAGACCATCTATGACCTCGTGACCATGGCGATCTTCGCCGGGTTGGTCGTGCTGTTCCTGCAGCGCTCGACCGCGGCCGAGCCGCGGGATCACATGTATCAGTATGCACCCCCGTGCATCGGCTGCGCGGTGGCGAACTGGGCCGGCAACAATCACTACGACATCGTCGCCGTCCTGATCATCGTGGCGTCCATCGGCTGGATATTCTACGTTCTCAAGCCCTTCAGCCAGACACCATAATACTACAGCGGGGGAACAGGACCGGAGCTTCGAAATCGAGCGCGATCCTCGTCCTGAACAACAAATCGTCAGGAAATAAATGGGTTTTCTCGATCGTTTCAGGGGTCGGCCGAATCGTCCGGGCCTCACACGACTCAACGCCGATGGACTCGACGTCGCGTGGACCGCCGCGCCGAGCCCGAGGTCTCGGGGCGAAGGTCTGGATCCGGCGTTCCCGCGCTTTCACGCCACGGCCGGCGACCAACCCGACTCTAGGGGAGCCGACCGCTTCGGGGCGCTGCGAATCCGGCTGCGGGGCGCGTTCACGCCTTCCCTGCCCATTACGGAACGTCGGCTGTTCGCGGGCCGCATCAGTGTTCTGACCGAACTCATCCGCGCTATCGAGGACGAGCGTCTCCATACCGTCGTCTTCGGCGAGCGAGGCCTAGGCAAGACGTCCCTGATGCACGTCCTGGCCCAGACGGCCCGGATGCTCGCTACCTCGTGGTCTACAATACCTGTGGGGCCGGATCGAACTTCGAGGAAATGGCGCGCACCGTCCTGAGCGGCGTGTCGTTGCGCTATCACAGCGACTTTGGCCCAACCTCCACGGAGGCGGAACGCGGCGACACTTTCGCTGACCTTCTCGACGCGGAAACGGTCACCGTCCGGGTCGCGGCGGACCTCCTGTCCAGGATCACCGGGACCCGGGTCTTGGTCATCCTCGACGAATTCGACCGCGTGCGTTCCGAGGAATTCCGCCGGGCGATGGCGGAACTGCTCAAGAGCCTCGCCGATCGCTCGGTGCGGGTCCAGTTCGTGATCGCCGGCGTCGCGGCGAATCTCAACGAGTTGGTTTCGAACGTTCCCTCGATTCAGCGCAACATCGCCGCGATCCAGGTGCCCAAGATGACGCCGCTCGAGGTGCGCGAGTTGGTCAAGAAGGGCGAAGCCGTGAGCGGCGTCGCCTTCGACGACGGCGCGATCGAGGCGGTGATCGCGCGTTCGATCGGATTCCCGTATCTCGCCTCCCTCCTCAGCCATCGCGCGGGCCTCACGGCCATCGACGCCGGCCGCGCCACCGTGACCGACAAGGATGTCGCCACCGCCAACGGCGTGGCCGTGGAGGAAGCTCGTGGGCGTCTCTCGCGGCGTTCGCAGGTACAGATCGGCCAGAGAGTCGACAAAGGTATGTTGGGCGCGCTCGGCGTTCTCGCCGGGGCCGCGCAATCGACCGGTGGAACATTTTCCGCCGATGATCTCTCCGAGGTTTACGCCGACCCCATCGACATCTCGGGCGCTCGCGCCCTGCTGGAACGACTCTCTCGCGAGGACGTGCTGATCGAAGCCGTGGACGATGAGTTCGGGCGTCGGTACCGCTTTACCGAGGAGAGCGTTCCCACCTACCTGTGGCTGCTATCCGCCTTGGGCCGGGGTGCGCCAACCCGCGCGCCATTGGCCGCCGCGCCGGTCTGAACCGAGCCGGCGAGGTTCCTTGTGCCCGTACCCCGACTTATAAAGCCGAAGCGTTTCGGCGACGAGCGCGGCTGGTTTAGCGAGACCTACAGCCAGCGCGCGTTCGACGCCGCTCGGCGTCGCGATCACGTTCGTCCAAGACAACCACGCCTACTCGAAGGCGGCGGGCGTACTGCGCGGGCTCCACTTCCAGGCCCCTCCGGACGCCCAGACCAAGCTGGTCCGGTGCACCGCCGGCGCGATCTTCGATGTTGCCGTCGATATCCGCAAAGGCTCACCGACGTTCGGCCGCCATGTCGCAGCGACCCTGAGCGCGGCCAACGGCTGGCAGCTGCTGGTCCCGGCGGGTTTCGCTCACGGCTACCTCACGATCACCGAAGACAGCGAAGTCCAGTACAAGGTCGACGCCTTCTATGCGCCGGCGAGCGAAGGCGGGTTGGCCTGGGACGATCCGGCGCTGGAGATCGATTGGCCGCTTGCGGGCGGCACACCTGTTTTGGGGCCGCGCGATCTCGTCTGGCCACGTCTGGCGGACTTGCAGACACCGTTCGAGTACGATGGCGAACCTCTGTCGCCGCTGGATTTGGCTGGAGCCGCATGAGCGCCGAACCGCTTCGGATTCTGGTCACCGGGGGCGCCGGCTTCATCGGCTCGGCGCTGGTTCGCCATCTGGTGGGGGAGACCCCGCACATTGTCCTGAACCTGGACAAGCTAACCTACGCGGGCAACCTCGCCTCCGTGGCCGAAGCGGCAGGTAACAATCGCTACGGCTTCGTTCGCGCCGACGTCTGCGACCACCAGGCTGTGGCGGAAGCCATCCGCAGCTTCCGGCCCGACGTGATCACCCACCTCGCCGCCGAGTCTCACGTCGATCGCTCCATCGATGGGCCCGCCGCCTTCGTCGACACGAACATCGTGGGCACCTCGGTGCTGCTCACCCATGCGCTCGACTACTGGCGAGGCTTGGAGGAGCCGGCGAAGAGCCGTTTCCGATTCCACCTCATCTCCACCGACGAGGTGTTCGGCTCGTTGGGCGAAACCGGCTTCTTCACCGAGGAGACCGCCTACGATCCCCGCTCGCCCTACTCCGCGTCCAAGGCGGCGGCGGACCACCTGGTCAGGGCTTGGCGGCACACCTACGGCCTGCCGACCCTGATCACCAATTGCTCCAACAACTATGGGCCGTACCACTTCCCCGAAAAGCTGATCCCGCTGATGATCATCAAGGGATTGGCGGGAGAGTCCCTGCCCGTCTACGGCTCGGGAGGCCAGGTCCGCGACTGGCTTCACGTCGAGGACCACGTGCGGGCCCTCACCGCCGTGTTCGAGCGCGGAGCGGTCGGCGAGACCTATATCATCGGCGGCCGATCCGAGCGGCGCAACCTGGAGGTGGTCCACGCGATCTGCGACGCGCTCGACCGCCTCGCTCCCGCCGCCAGCGGCCCTCGGCGCGCGCTGATCCGGCATGTCGATGACCGTCCCGGTCATGACCAGCGTTACGCGATCGATCCATCCAAGATCGAGCGCGACCTCGGCTGGCGCGCCCGCGTCGCCTTCGAACAAGGCGTCGAGGAGACGGTCCGCTGGTACATGGCCAACGAGAGCTGGTGGCGGCCGATCCTCGACGGCAACTACGCCGGTGAGCGGCTTGGGCTCAAAGCGCCGGCATGAAGGGGCTGATCCTCGCCGGCGGCTCTGGCACCCGCCTTCACCCGGCCACCCTGTCGATCAGCAAGCAGCTGCTGCCGATCTACGACAAGCCGATGATCTATTATCCATTGTCGGTGCTGATGCTCGCCGGCATTCAGGACATCCTGATCATCTCCTCGCCCGACGCGATCGATCAGTATCGCCGTCTGCTGGGTGACGGCTCCCGCCTGGGCGTGCATTTCAGCTACGTGGTTCAGGAGCGGCCCGAGGGTCTTGCCCAGGCCTTTCTGCTCGGCGAGGACTTCATCGCCGGCGACCGCAGCGCCCTGGTGCTCGGCGATAACATCTTCTTCGGAGCCGGCATGCGAGGGCTGCTGAGGGATGTGGCGGCCCGAGAGCGGGGCGCGACCATCTTCTCCTATCGCGTCGAGGACCCGACGGCTTACGGCGTGGTCGAACTGGCGGCCGACGGTCGCGCCTTGAGCCTGGAGGAAAAGCCCGCCAAGCCGAAGTCCCACCAGGCGGTCACCGGCCTCTATTTCTACGACGAGCGGGTCTGCGGCCTCGCCAAGCAGGTTCGGCCCTCCGCGCGCGGCGAGCTGGAGATCACAGACCTCAATCGCCTTTATCTGGAAGCCGGCGATCTCTTCGTCGAAACCCTGCCGCGCGGCTACGCCTGGCTCGACACCGGCACCCACGACAGCCTGCTCGAGGCCGGTGAGTTCGTCCGAACCCTTCAGCACCGCCAGGGCGTGCACATCGCGGCGTTGGAAGAGATCGCCTTCCTCAACGGCTTCATCGACCGCGACCAGTTGCGAGCCGAGGGCGAGCGTTTCGCCAAGACACACTACGGTCGATACCTGCTGGATCTCGCCGAGCGAAGCTGAGGCTCACCCCCGCGCGGCGCGCTCCACGGCCAGAGCCAGATCCAGGGCCCGGGCGCCGTCGGACGGCGTCCGCCAAGGGAACGCCGCTTCCATTCACGGCCGCGAGGAAGGCCTCGAGGCTCGTCCGGAGCCGATCTCGCAGCCTCGGGGGTCTCGGCGAACCGCGTATTCACCGCAAACGCGACGCTGCTTGTCACCTCCCCGGAACCCAGGTCGACCTCCACCACGCCTGATGGATACGTGAGGCTAACGATGCGGCTCACCCCCTTCGCGAGCCGGGAAGCCTCGAGCCGCGCCGCCGTCCCGGTTTCGAACGTAATCTCCGCGCGAGCCTCATCGAGCAGCCCGTCGCCGCCGAAGACGCCCTCCGCCTCCACCGTCACCGGCTCGCCCGCGCCCAGAAAGGCGCACAGGTCGAGATCGTGGATCATCAGGTCGAGCACCACCGAGACATCGAGGTTGCGCGTCCCAGGTGGGCTTAGCCGGGCCGCCTCGATGAGCGTCGGCCGCTCAGGGGCGTCGTCAAGTCCGAGCGCCCGGAACGCCGCCCGCTCGGAAAAGCCGGTCGCCGCCACGAGGCTCCGTCTGGCGGCCTCGAGCGCGATGGCGTCGGCGTCCTCCAGCGACGCGGCGAGCGGTTTCTCCACATAGACGGACTTGCCCGCCCGCAGCGCCTTCAGCGCCTGCTCGCCATGGGTGACCGCGGGACTGGTGATCGAGACCACATCGACGACGGAGAGCAGTGCGTCGTAGTCGTCGAAAGCATCGGCGCCGTACTTCGCGGCGAGAGCCTGGGAGCGCTCCGGGTCGGGATCGAACACGCCCACGAGGGTCGCGCCCGACAGGGTCGACCAGTGCCGAGCGTGATGCCCGCCGAAAACCCCGGCCCCGATCACCCCCGCGCGCCTGATACCGTTCATCCCGCGGCGGCTTACACGGGGCAGAACCGGATCGCCACTGGAGCGGCGCCGGAAGCCGGGCTAAGGCTCGCCGCGACCTTGAGGAGGGAAGCCGAGAATGACCCGTTCACGTGAAGTGCGCTTGAAGAGCCGCCCGGTGGGAAAGCCGACTTCGGACAACTTCGACGTTGTCAGCATCGACCTGCCCGAGCCCGGCCCGGGCGAGGTCCAGGTGCGCAACGCCTGGATGACGGTCGATCCCTACATGCGCGGCCGCATGAACGACGTGAAGAGCTACACCCCGCCGTTCCAGATCGGCGAGGCGCTCCAGGGCGGCGCGGTGGGCGAGGTGATCGCCTCCAACGATCCCGCGTTCAAGCCGGGCGAGCTGGTGCAGAGCTTCCTCGGCTGGCGCGAAGCCTTCAACGCCCCGGCGGGCGGCGTGCAGAAGCTGGACACGCACGGGCTGCCGCCTCAGGCCTTCCTGGGCGTGGCGGGTATGCCGGGCCTCACCGCCTACGTCGGCCTGCTCAAGATCGCCGCGCTCAAGGAAAACGACGTGGTGTTCGTCTCCGGCGCGGCCGGGGCGGTCGGCTCGGTCGTCTGCCAGATCGCCAAGATCAAGGGGAACACGGTGATCGGTTCGGCGGGCGGCGCGGAAAAGGCGGCCTACCTCAAGGAAATCGGCTGCGACGAGGTGATCGATTACAAGGCGGAGAAAGACCTGACCGCGGCCCTGATGCGCGCGGCTCCCAAGGGCGTCGACGTCTATTTCGACAACGTCGGCGGCGCGCACCTGGAAGCGGCGCTGATGGCGGCCAACCCCTTCGCGCGCTTCGCCCTCTGCGGGGCGATCAGCCAGTACAACGCCACCGACCTTGGCCCCGGCGTGCGCGGGCTGATCTTCGCCATCGGCAAGAGCCTGCGGATCGAAGGCTTCATCGTCTCCAACCATTTCGACATGATGGGCGAGTTCGTTCGCGACGTGGCGGGCTGGATCCAGAGCGGCAAGCTGAAGTGGCGTGAGACCGTCTTGGAGGGGATCGACAAGGCGCCCGACGCGTTTCTCGGGCTCTTCCAGGGCGAGAACATCGGCAAGATGCTGGTCAAGCTCTAGGCCTCAGAAGGAACCCGCTTGGCCCGCCTGTTCAACGCCTATGTGATCGTCGACTGGAGCGCGGCGAACAAGAAGACCACCGGGGCGGACTCCATCTGGATCGGCGTGCTGAAGCGCGACGTGCGCTTCCGCTTCACCTTCGAGTCCCACAACACGCCCACCCGGCGCGAGGCGGAGGCGCTGATCGGCTCCATCCTCGATGACCGGGCCAAGCGGCGCGAGCGGACGCTGATCGGCTTCGACTTCGCCTTCGGCTTTCCCCGTGGGCTCGCCGCCGGCCTCAAGCTTCCGGGCGAACACCCGTGGAGCGCGGTCTGGACCCAGATCGACAAGATGGTCACCGACAAGGCCGACAACACCAACAACCGTTTCGGTGTCGCATCGGAGATCAACCGGCGACTCACCGGCGGCCCTTTCCCGTTCTGGGGCGTGCCGCCTCGCGACACCCTCACCACGCTTCAGCCCAAAAAGACTGCGGGCGCACGGTCCCGGCGACATCCCCGAGTTCCGCCACGCCGACCTTGCCGCCAAGGGCGCGAGCTCGCCCTGGAAGCTGGGGTACGCCGGCGCGGTGGGCGGCCAGACCATTCTGGGGATTCCGATGGTTCGTCGGCTGAAGGCCGCTCGCGGGGAGCGCATGCAGGTCTGGCCGTTCGAGACCGGGTTCAAGGCGCTCACCGAAGCCAGCCTCGCTGGCGTCGAGACTGTCGCCGCCGAGGTCTATCCCTCGTTGATCAAGCCGACGCCCCTCCCGGGCGAGGTCAAGGACCAGACCCAGGTGCGCGGCCTGGCCGAGCAGCTCCAGAAGCTCGACGATGCGGGACGACTGGGCCCGCTGTTCGGGCCGCCGAAGGGCACGGCGCCCGATGTGGTGATCGACGCCGAGACCGAGGAGGGCTGGATCCTGGGCGCGGGCGAAGGCCTGGCCTGAGCCGGCGACGGAGCGCCGCCCGGATCATTGTCGCGCGAGCGGCAACACTGAGTTGCCTTTGAAGGCGCTACCGTAGGCGTTCGCGGATGCACACCTGAGACCTGTCCCGACAAGGTCCCAAGCTCATGATCCCGCCTCGCTCCGTGCCCACGATCGCCATCTCGCTCGCCACCCTCATGTTCCTCGGCTGGATGTTCTCCGCGCGTCCGTTGAACCCCCCAATCTATGCTTCGCCGGCGCCGATCGCCGCCATGGCGCCACGCTGAGCCGTCTCCTCCCAGACGCCCGAGCGCGCGCCGAGCACCTCAACCAGAAAGTCGATTGTCGCGCGGACGCCGGGCAGGATCCCCCGGCGCGAAGCGAACACCAGATGCATGATCCCCTCCGGCGTCCCCCAGCCCGGAAGCACGGGAACCAACGCGCCTGACGCCAATCCAGGTCGGGCGACGAACTCGGGAAGAGCCGCGATTCCTGCCCCATCGCAGGCCGCTTGCAGGAGAACGGGAAAGGCGGTCGCCGACAAGCGCGGTTCAAGGACGACGTCCACATCCTTCTGATCCGCGTTCGTCAGCGTAAGGCGCTGAAGGCCCGGGCGATCGCCCTGAAGCAGCATGGGGAAGCGTGGAAGATCGCTTGGATGGTCCGGCTGACCCACCTTGGCCAGGAACCGTGGGCTCGCGACGAGCACGAGACCGGTTCGGGAGACGACCCTCACCTGCAGGTCGGCGTCGCTGTCCAATCGCTCACGAACGCGGACGGCAATGTCGATCCCCTCGTCGATCAGATCCACCCGCCGGTTCGAGACGACCAGCTGCACGCGGAGTTTCGGGTGGCTGTTCAGGAACGCCGGCAGCCGCAGCCCGATCAGGCGATCGATTTCGATCGGACAGCTCACCCGCACCAACCCTTGAGGTTCCGCCTTGAGGCGAAGGACGAGTTCGTCGATGGCGTCAGCTTCAGCCAGGACGGCGCGGGCGTGACGATAGACATCCTCCCCCAGCGCCGTGACCTTGAACCGGCGGGTGGTGCGTTCGAGCAGTCGAGCGCCGAGATGCGCCTCGAGGGCGGCGACCCGGCGGCTCAGACGGGACTTCGGTTGGTTCACCGCCCGCGCCGCGGCCGAGAAGCCGCCATGGGCGACGACGGCGGCGAACAGGGCCAGATCGTTCAAGTCCCGCAATCGCTTGGCCCCTCAACACGCGCCGTCCGCGCGCGTTCTCAAGGTGCGCATCGGCGTGGAGATCGCAACCTCGCTTAAGCGGCCGCCCGGCCTTCGGCCCGCGCGCCTTTCAGCTTCTCCGCGACCAAGAAAGCGAGCTCGAGCGCCTGCTCGCCGTTCAACCTGGGATCGCAGTGGGTGTGGTAGCGCTCCGAAAGCTCGCCCTCCACTACCTCGCGCGCGCCGCCCAGGCATTCGGTGACGTCCTGGCCCGTCATCTCCAGGTGAACGCCGCCTGGCGGCGTGTCTTCGGCGGCGGCGATCTCGATGAAGCTGCGCACCTCGGAGAGGATGCGGTCGAACGGCCGGGTCTTGTAACCGTTGGCGGCCTTCAGCGTGTTGCCGTGCATCGGGTCGATGGCCCAGGCGATCTTGCGGCCGGAGCGCTTGGTCGCGCGCATCAGCTTGGGCAGGCGCCCCTCGATCTTGTCGGCGCCGAACCGCCCGTAGAGCGTCAGCCGGCCGGGCTCGTCCTTGGGGTTCAGCGCCTCGATGAGCCGCAGCAACTCGTCGGGCTCCAGGGTCGGGCCGACCTTGAGACCGATCGGGTTATTGACGCCGCGCATGAACTCGATGTGCGCGCCGTCGAGCTGACGGGTGCGCTCCCCGATCCAGAGCAGATGAGCGGAGACGTCGTACCAGTCGCCGGTGGTGGAATCGACGCGGGTCATCGCTTCCTCGAACCCCAGCAGCAGGGCCTCGTGGCTGGTGAACACTTCGACCTGATGCAGGCTCGGATGGCTCTGCGGCGTGACGCCGATCGCCTCCATGAAGGCCAGGCTCTCGCTGATCTTGTCCGACAGTTCGCGGTAGCGGGCGCCCTGCGGGCTGCCGTCGACGAATCCCAGCGTCCACCGGTGGATGTTGTGAAGGTCGGCGTAGCCGCCGCCCGCGAAAGCGCGAAGCAGATTGAGGGTCGCCGCGCTCTGGCTGTAGGCGCGGATCAGCCTTTCCGGATCCGGCGCGCGCTCGGCCGGCTCGAAGGCCATGCCGTTGATGTTGTCGCCGCGGTAGCTGGGCAGGGTGACGCCCCCAACCGTCTCCGTCCCCTCGCTGCGCGGCTTGGCGAATTGTCCCGCCATGCGCGCGACCTTCACCACCGGCTTTCCGCCGGCGAAGGTGAGCACCACCGCCATCTGCAGGATCAGCCGGAAGGTGTCGCGAATATTGTCGGCGCTGAACTCCTTGAAGCTCTCCGCGCAGTCGCCGCCCTGCAGCAGGAAAGCCCGGCCCTCGCCCACCTCGCCGAGCAGGTGCTTGAGCCGCCGCGCCTCGCCCGCGAACACCAGCGGCGGCATCCCGCGCAAGGTCGCCTCCGCGCGCTCCAGCTGGGCTGGATCGGGATAGTCGTCCGGGATGTGCCTGGCCGGCCGTGACCGCCAGGACGAGGGCAGCCAACGCTCGCTCATGACGGGTGATCGACTACCCCCTCCCCCTGTCCAACTCAAGGCGACGCCTCGCCGCGCCCGCGACGAAGCGTTCGTGCGAGCCGACGAACGACGAATTATGAACAAGTATAAAATCGGGACTGACTAAATGGACAGCGCTTTGACGGCCATCTAGTAGACACAATAGCATTCGGCTAAAAGGTCAAAGGTTTCGCTCATGACTAAATTATCCTTGATTCAAGGCGTAGCTTTTGTTGTGCTGAGCGCGGCTTCGGCCCACGCGGCAAGTCTTACCGCAGCCTACTACCAAGTCCCCAATGGCACTGGCGGAGATTTCGGACCTTGCTGCAGTTCGCCGCCAGGGACTCTGCCCGTCATCGCGCTCGGCTCGTCGCTTTTCGGCGGTCTGCCGGTCACGACGCTGCCGGCGTCCAGCGGCGGCGTCATCGCCCAGTCGGCGAGCGGCCAGATCGAGTGGTGGTCGCCCTCGCTCGACAGCGCGGTGACCTACACGGGAACGGGCCCGTTCACGCTCGGAACCCTGAACAACATGTTCGCTCCGAACAGCACCGGAACCGACAACAGCCAGTTCTACGAGACCGCGGTGATCAGCGGCAACATCTATGGGACCGGCGCCGACGCGAAGATCACGGTCGGCTCGGACGACGACGCCCTGGTTTATGTCGACGGCCTCTATGTTGGCGGCAACCCGGGTGTTCACAGCACCCAATTCACCACCATTGACCTGGGGCTGTTGAGCGGCAAGCACAGCCTCGAGGTGTTCTACGCCGATCGCGCGGAAGTCGCCGCCGACCTGGAAATCAGCACCATCGGCGTGGCGACGCCCGAACCCGCCGCCTGGGCGCTGATGCTGGTCGGCTTCGGGCTTGCCGGAGCGGGGCTGCGGGCCCGTCGCCGCGAGACGGCCTGAGACCCCTCGCGGCCTCGCGAGCGGTTCCAACAGCCGCTCGCGAGGTTCGCGGCGCCTGACGGCCGCCGTCGAGCCCGCTCAACGGATCCACTCGACTGTCGTCGGCGTGTTGACTCTGTCGGTCGTCACGGGGGCCCTCAGAGTGAAACGTTTGGTCTGCCCCCAGTCGAGATAGACGCCTTTCAGGATAATCACACCGTCGACCGCATGGCGGTCCAGGTGAGCCTGGAACACGGACCGGTTGTTCGGCGCCAGGTCGCCGAGCTCCGCGGGCAAGCTGATCGGGAGCAACCGCCCGCCTCCGCTAACCGAAACCGACGACACCTTGACCGACCTGGCCACGAGCCGTCCATCATTGATGACTGGGGCGGCGACGGCGAGGGAGCCATCCGGCGCCGTCGCGAAGCTGACGTCGCCAAGCGCAAGGTGGACGCGGCAGGCGCGGGAGATCGAGTCCTTCTCACAGCGCTTGGTCACCCAGCCGCCGCCACTGAAGACGAACGGAACAAGCGCCAAGATCGGCAGGACGACAATTGCTGATAGACGCCCGACGTTCTTCACCGCAGCCGCTCCAAAATGTGGAGCCGCTATCCCTCAGAGACCCGAGGAAGATAAAGCCACATTCGTTACTCACCCATCGAAGTGACGATGATTTCACGAAGGCCTGACGAGCCGAGGACGTCAGGCCATCGACAGGGTCGCCGGCGGGGTGGGGTCGCGCATGGTGACCAGCTCCTCGGCCGCGGTGGGATGGACCGCGCAGGTCGAATCCCACTGGGTCTTGGTGATCCCCATCTTGATCGCGATCGCCGCCATCTGGATCATCTCGGGCGCGTCCGGCCCGACGATGTGACAGCCGAGGATGCGGCCGCTTTCCTCATCGACCACCAGCTTCATCAGCATCCGCTCGTCGCCGCCATAGAAGGTGGTCTTCATCGGCCGGAACACGGAGCGGTAGATCTCCACCTTGCGACCGCCATGCCGCGCATCCGCTTCGCTCTGCCCCACCGAGCCGACCGGCGGCTGGGAGAAGACGGCGCTAGCGACGAATTCGTGATCGAAGCGTGTCGGCTTGTCGTGGAACACGGTCTGGGCGAACGCCGCCCCCTCGCGGATCGCCACGGGCGTGAGATTGATCCGGTCGGTGACGTCGCCCACCGCCCAGATGTTCTCGACGTTGCTGCGCGAATAATCGTCCACCAGCACCGCGCCCTTCTCGTTGAGCGCCACGCCCGCCGCTTCCAGGCCCAGCCCCTTGGTGTGTGGGGCGCGGCCGGTGGCGAACATCACCACGTCGCTCTCGAGGTCGGGCGAGTCCACGAAGCGGTTGAGGATACCCGAAGGGGTCTTCTCCAGTGAGGTGTGGCGGGCGCCCAGCACCACCTTGATCCCGCGTCGCTCCATCTCCTGCGCCAAATGCGAGCGCACGTCGGCGTCGAAGCCGCGCAGCAGGTTCGGCGCGCGCGCCACAATGGTGGTGTCCACGCCCAGACCGTTGAAGATAGAGGCGAACTCCACGGCGATATAACCGCCGCCGACGATCACCATGCGTTTGGGCAACTGCTCCAGATGGAAGGCTTCGTTGGAGGTAATGGCGTGCTCCAACCCTTCCACGCCTTCCGGCAGGGTGGGCCAGCCGCCGGTCGCGATGAGGATCTTGTCGGCGGTGAACGTCTCGCCCTTGTCGGGCAACGCCACCGTATGCGCGTCCTGAAGAACAGCGCGAGCGTGGACGAGGTCGGCGCCCGCGTTCTGCAGGTTGGTGACATAGAGGCCCGACAGCCGGGCGATCTCGATGTCGCGCCGCTCGCAGAAGGCGGTCCAGTCGAAGGTCGGCTTGCCCACCGTCCAGCCGAAACCCTCGGCCGACTTGAACTGCGAGGAGAACTCGCTGGCGTAGACCATGAACTTCTTGGGGATGCAGCCACGGATCACGCAGGTGCCGCCCACGCGGTGCTCCTCGGCGATAGCCACCTTGGCGCCCGCCAACGCCGCCATCCGCGCGGCCCGCACGCCCCCCGAACCCGCGCCGATGACGAACAGATCGTAGTCGAAGCCAGTCACGCGGGAATGGACCTTTCAGGTCAGGGTTGAAGGGCGACAATGCCCGAAGCCGTCGCCACCAGCGCCTCGTCGGCGAGGCGGATGAACAGGCCGTGCTCGACCACCCCGGTGACCGCCTTCAACCGCGCGGCAAGGCCAGGCGGGTCGGTGATCGCGCCAAGGTGAAGGTCGTAAATGAGGTTGCCGCTGTCGGTGCGAAAGGGGGTCTCGCCGCCGCGAAGGGTCATCGTGCTGGACAGGCCCGCCGCCTCCAGCACGCCCGCCAGTCGGCGCGCGGTGGTCGCGTGCCCGAAGACGACCACCTCCACCGGCAGCGGGAAGGTCCCGAACGGGTTCGCCGTCTTGGTCTCGTCCGCGATGCACAGGCGCCGCTCGGAGGCCTCCCACACCAGCTTCTCGCGCAACAGCGCGCCGCCGCCGCCTTTGATCAGCGCCAGGCCGGGTCCGATCTCGTCCGCGCCGTCCACCGTGAGGTCGATCCGGGCGACCTGATCCAGGTCCACCACCGACAGGCCGAGCCCGCGCGCCTGAGCCGCCGTCGCCTCGCTGGTCGCCACGCAGGTGAGGCCCGGGAGCCGTCGCGCCGCGAGGGCGGCCACGAACATGGCGGCCGTCGACCCGGTGCCGAGACCGACGGTGGTGTTTGGCTGCACGCGCGCCGCGGCGGCCTCGCCTACCGCCTTTTTCTGGGTGTCCAGGCTCACTTGCGAGCCTTCGCCGCCCGCTTGCGCGTCCGGAAAGCCTCCGCCCAGCCCGGCTTCTCCACCTGAGGGCCGCGGCCGAGGGCCAGGGCGTTAGGCGAGACGTCGCGGGTGATCACCGACCCGGAGCCGGTATAGGCCCCCGCCCCGATGGTGACCGGCGCGACCAGGGCGCTGTTGGAGCCGACGAACGCGCCCTCGCCGACATGGGTCTCGAACTTGTCGAAGCCGTCGTAGTTGCAGAAGATCGTTCCGGCGCCGATGTTCGCGCCCGCGCCGACCGTGCCATCGCCCAGATAGCTCAGGTGGTTGGCCTTGGCTCCGGCGCCGACCTTGACCTTCTTCACCTCGACGAAGTTGCCGATGTGGGCGTCCGCGCCGATGTCCGCCCCCGGCCGCAGACGCGCGTAGGGACCGATCAGCGCTCCCGCCCCGACCCGCGCCCCTTCCAGATGACAGAAGGCCCGGATCACCGCCCCGCCGGCGACGTGAACGCCGGGCCCGAACACCACCAGGGGCTCGATGGTCGCGCCCGGCTCCACCTGGGTGTCCCAGCAAAGATGAACCGTCTCGGGCGCGGTCATGGTCACGCCGGAGGCCATCAGCTCGGCGGCGCGGCGCGCCTGCCAGAGCCGTTCGGCGACCGCGAGCTCGGCTTGGCTGTTCACGCCGGCGACATCCGCCTCGGGGACAAACGCCACCGCGGCGCGCCGGCCGCCGGCCACCGCCAGCCCGACAACGTCGGTGAGGTAGTACTCGCCCTTGGCGTTGGCGTTGGTGACCTTTCCAAGCCAGTCGAAGAGGTCGGACGCTCTGGCGGCCAGCACACCGGAGTTGCAGGCGCGGACGGCGAGCTGCTCGGCGCTCGCCTCCTTGGCCTCGACGATGGCGACCAACCGGTCGGCTTCGATCATCAGGCGGCCGTAGGCGCCCGGCTCCGCCGCCTCGAACCCAAGCACCGCCAGGTCGACCCCGCCCTCGCGCAAGGTGAACAGCGGCTCGACGGCGCTCGCGGTGAGCAGAGGTCCATCGGCGTAGGTGACCACCACATCGCCTTCGAACCCGGCGAGCGCGCCTTCGGCCGCGCGGACCGCGTGACCGGTTCCCAGCGGCGGATCCTGCACCACCGCGGAGCCTGGACCCAGCCGCCGCTCGACATGCTCCTTCACGATCGGCGCATGGGCCCCGACCACGACCACGACCGGGTCGCAGCCGAGCGCCAGCGCCGCATCGATGGCGTGGTCCAGCATGGCGCGGCCAGCGATCTTGTGCAGCACCTTGGGAAGTGGCGAGCGCATCCGTTCGCCCTTTCCGGCGGCCAGGATCACGGCGGCCCGGCGGGCTTTCGAGGCGTCGGTCACTCCGCGTTCCTCCTTCGATGCGCGGGCCGTCCTTGCCACGCCGGGCGCTTCACGGGCAAACGCCAAAGCCCATGACCCTGGACCTCGCCGCCTTGAAGGGCTGGACCCTCGCCTTCGACCTCGACGGCACCCTGGCCGACACGGCCCCTGACCTGGCGGGCACCCTGAACGCCCTGCTCGCGCAAGAGGGCCTACCGACCCTGCCGCTCGCGGCCGTGCGCGGCATGATCGGCCAGGGCGCGCGCGCGCTGCTTCGGCGCGGGTTCGACGCCGCCAAGACGCCGCTGGATGCAGACCGACCTGGACCGCCTGTTCTCGCAGTTTCTCGATCACTACGGGGCGCACATCGCCGACGAGAGTCGGCCGTTCCCGAACGTTCCCGAGATCCTGGCCGATCTGGAAGGCGCCGGCGCAATCCTGTCGGTCTGCACCAATAAGCCGACCCGCCTGTCCTTCGCCCTGCTCAAGGCGCTCGGGCTGGAGCACCGTTTCCGCTCCGTCGTCGGCGGCGACACCGCGCCGGCGCCCAAGCCCGACGCCGCGCACCTTCTCACCGCCATTGAAGCCGCCGGCGGCGATCCAAAGCGCGCGATCATGATCGGCGATTCCGCGACCGACGTGGGCGCCGCCCGCGCCGCGCGCGTCCCCGTCATCCTGGTGAGCTTCGGCTACACCGACACGCCCGCTCGCGACCTCGGCGCGGATGCGGTGATCGATGATTTCGCCGAGCTTCCCGCGGCCTGTCTCGCTTGTGCGCGGGACGGCAATTCCCTATAGCCCCTCCCCTTCCCTGGAGCGGACGCGTAGCTCAGCGGGAGAGCACCTCGTTCACACCGAGGGGGTCACAGGTTCAATCCCTGTCGCGTCCACCAGCCCGTTCCGCGAACGATTGTTCACCGCCGGCAGGTCACTCCGGGCTGGTCGAACTATGGCCGCTCGTTCACTTGAGGTAGATCAAGCCGAGCGCTGCGACGATGAGCTAATGAACAGCCTTCCAGAAGGCGGCCTTTGGCTTTGAAAGCGATAATTTGCCTGACGGCTCCTCCACCATGCACCTGCTGCGGCCGAAGTTGGCCACGGCGATCGGTGAAGGTTACGGGCTCGAGGCGTTGCGCCGGGATGCCGTCGCCGCGCTGACCGTGGCGATCGTCGCGCTGCCGCTTTCGATGGCGATTGCGGTCGCCTCCGGCGTGACGCCCGAGCGTGGGCTCTACACGGCCATCGTCGGCGGCTTCCTGGTCTCCCTCCTGAGCGGCAGCCGCTACCAGATCGGCGGCCCCGCCGGCGCCTTCATCGTGCTGGTCGCCTCGACCGTTGCGCGCTTCGGCGTCGAGGGACTGCTGGTGGTCGTGTTCATGTCCGGCCTGATGCTCACCCTCGTCGGCGTCCTGAAGCTCGGCTCGCTCATTCGCCACATCCCGCACGCGGTGACGGTCGGATTCACCTGCGGGATCGCGGTGACCATCGCGGCCAGTCAGCTGAAGGACCTCGCGGGGCTGCGCTTGGCGAACGCCGAGCCGGGCCCGCTGATCCCCAAATTCGCCGCCCTGGGCCAAGCCATCTCGACGGTGGGTATCCCGACTCTGCTGGTGGGAGCGGGGTGCGCCGCCTTGATCTTCATCATCCGGCGGTTTCGCCCCTCCTGGCCCGGCATGCTGATCGCCGTGATCGTCGCGGCGGTCGTCACCGCGCTGTTCCATCTTCCCATCGTCACCATCGGGAGCCGCTTCGGTGGTCTGCCGCATGGTTTGCCCATGCCGCGCGCGCCGCCCTTCTCCTTTGGACTGGCGCTCCGCCTCATCCCCGCCGCCCTGTCTTTCACCCTGCTGGGCGGCATCGAGAGCCTGCTCTCGGCCAAGGTCGCTGACGGCATGACCGGGCGAAAGCACCGATCGAACATGGAGTTAATCGCCCAGGGGTTCGCCAACATGGCCTCCGCGCTGTTCGGCGGGATCAGCGTGACAGGGACGATCGCGCGGACCGCCACCAACGTTCGCGCCGGCGCGGTGAGCCCGGTGTCGGGCATGCTGCACGCCCTCTTCCTGCTGCTCTTCATTCTGGTCGCCGCGCCGCTCGCCAGCTTCGTGCCGATGTCGGCTCTCGCCGGCCTGCTGATCGTGGTGTCGTGGAACATGGCGGAGAAGGCGGAGTTCGTCCGCCTGCTGCGGGACTGGCGCACCGCGGCGGTGCTGATCGCCACCTTTGGGCTGACGCTGGTGAGGGACCTCACGACCGGCATCGTCGCCGGATGCGCGCTGGCCGCGATCTTCGCGCTCCTGAGACGCGGCGTGCCGGAAGAAGGCGACTAGATCGCCGGTCCTACGCGCGGAGCGAGGCCTCCACTTCGTTCCCGCGCTCCGGATGAGCCCGGTCGTCGGCGCGGCGCAGGGGGTGACCCCAGAAGCGCCAGATCGACCAGAAGGCGCCGATGGCGCACGACGCGTTGATCATCAGCTCCATGCGCAGGCCGCCGTCGTGCAGCAGCATGTCCGGGGCGAACAGGCCGTGGCTGAGATTGAACGACATGTCGATCAGCGCCAGGAACCCGAGCGCGCCGCTGCCGATCAGCCCGAACAGCACCGCCTTGGCGTCCCGCCCCACCAGGTAGAAGGCGGCGAGCGCCGACGTCACGGCCACGAACAGATCGGCCAGCGGAAACGCCGAACTCGAAGCCCATGTAGACCGACGTGAACTCGGTGAGTTCGGGATTGGTGAGGTTGTGCACGAACCTCGGCATGGTGAGGTCGCTGTGGAAGAACGCCACCCAGTAGGCGCAGACCAGACCGGCGACCCCGGCGGAGAGCAGGGCCGCGTGAACCTTGTCGGTGCGGGAGAGGCGATAGCTCATGCGGCGAAATCCAAGCCATGGATCACGAACAGGCGTGCGACGATGACGGTGAGGATCGGCGCCAGGCCCCAGGCGACTCCGACGAAGGCGGCTTTGTCGATCGCTCGCTCGATGCCCAGGAGCGGCTTGTCCGACCACGACCAAGCCTTCCACCAATAGGCGTTGAGCCCTTCCAGCAGGATCCCCGCCACGGCGCCGACCATGAACAGCACCGGCGCGATCGCGCCGATGTCCTGGCGGCCGCCGATGACCCATCCGACCAGGAGCCCCTGCACCACGCCGAACATGAAGGGGATGTTGAGGAGCGGCCAGACGATCGAGCGGTAGCGCCAGAGCCGCATGATCCGCGCCCCGGCCTCGGCCACCACGCCGATCGCGATCCCGCCCAACAAGTGCCAGTAGGCGAGAAGGGTAGTCATCGGACGTTCGGCCACGCTTTCTGGAATGCCGGAGACATAGGCTCCTGGCGCCCGCCGCTCAAGCGGGCGTTCCGCGGCGGACCGACGTTCACCTGGACCCCTGCGTGCTCTAGAAGCCGTCCATGCGCACCGACACGCCCCAGCCGATCAGACTGGCCGACTACGCCCCGCCCGACTTCCTGATCGACACCGTCGATCTGACGTTCCGGCTCGATCCCAACGCCACCAGAGTGGCGGCCAAGCTCGGCGTTCGCCGCAACGGGGCGCACGGCCGCCCGTTGATCCTTGACGGCGAGGGGCTGAAGACGATCTCGATCGCCATTGACGGCCGTCCGGTCCAGCCGGCGATCACGGCCGAGCGCCTCACCCTCGAGGGCGCGCCTGACGCCTTCGTGATCGAAACCGAGGTTGAGATCGATCCCGAGGCCAACACGGCCTTGATGGGTCTCTATCTGTCGGGCGGCCGCTTCTGCACCCAGTGCGAGGCGCAGGGTTTCCGGCGCATCACCTGGTTTGCCGACCGGCCGGACGTGCTGTCCCGCTACACCGTCCGGATCGAGGCCCCCGTCGCGTTCGCGCGCCTGCTCTCCAACGGGAACCTGATCGAAAGCGGCCCCCTGCCCGAGGGCCGGCACTATGCGCTTTGGGAAGATCCATTTCCCAAGCCTCCCTACCTGTTCGCGCTCGTGGCCGGCGAGCTCGATGTGCTGGAGGACTCGTTCACCACCATCAGCGGACGCAAGGTGGCCCTGCGCGTCTATGTCGACCCCGGCATGGCGCCGCGCGCCACCTACGCCATGGACAGCCTCAAGCGCGCCATGGCCTGGGACGAACGCGCCTATGGCCGCGAGTACGACCTGGACCTGTTCATGATCGTCGCGGTTCGCGACTTCAACTTCGGGGCCATGGAGAACAAGGGTCTCAACATCTTCAACGCCTCCCTGCTGCTCGCCGACCCCGCGACAGCGACCGACGCCGATTACGAGCGTATCGAGGCGGTGGTCGCCCACGAGTACTTCCACAACTGGACCGGCAACCGGATCACGTGCCGGGACTGGTTCCAATTGTGCCTCAAGGAGGGCTTCACGGTCTTCCGTGACCAGGGCTTCTCCGCCGACCAGCGCGGCGAAGCGGTACAGCGGATCAAGCAGGTACAGGCGCTGCGCGCGCGACAGTTCGCCGAGGACGCGGGCCCCATGGCCCATCCGGTTCGCCCGTCGAGCTTCGTCAAGATCGACAACTTCTATACCGCGACGGTGTACGAGAAGGGCGCCGAGCTCATCCGTATGCTGAAGATGATCATCGGCGACACGGACTTTCGCCGCGGCTGCGACCTCTATTTCGACCGCCATGACGGCGAGGCGACCACGGTCGAGGCCTTCATCGCCTGCTTCGCCGAGGCGTCGGGCAAGGACCTTTCGACCTTCTTCCGCTGGTACGAGCAGGCCGGCACGCCCACCGTCGACCTGAGCGCCGAGTGGGACGAGACCGCGCGCGCCCTCGACGTCACCCTCTCCCAGACGACGCCGCCCACACCCGGTCAGTCGGAGAAGCTGGCCGCGCCCATTCCGTTCTCGTTTGGCTTGCTGGACGAGGATGGCCGGCCCTTGCGCGACACCGAGGTGGTCGTGCTGGACGGACCGGAGACACGCTTTCGGATCGAGGATGTCGACCGCCTGCCGGTGATCTCCCCGCTGCGGGGGTTCTCCGCCCCGGTGATCCTCCGCTCCGACGCCCCGCCGCGCGACGCCTATGTCCTGCTCTCGGCCGACACGGACCTGTTCAACCGCTGGGAAGCCGGCCAGGGCCTCGCTCGCGACCTGATCCTGCGGCGCGCTTCCGGCCTGCCCGACGAGGTTGGTGAAGAGCGCTTCGCCGACGCCGTGGGACGCGCGCTGTCGGACCAGTCGGCTGACGACGCCTTCAAGGCGCTGCTGCTCGATCTGCCCTCCGAGGCCGACCTCGCCTTCATGGCGACTCCCGCCGATCCCGCGGCGATCCACGAGGCGCGCGAGGCCTTGCGTCGTCGATTGGCGAGCCATCTGGCGGCGCGTCTGCGGGATCTGCACGGCGCGCTGCAGGAAGCCGGCGAATTCCAGATCTCGGCCGAGGCCGCCGGCCGCCGCGCCCTGCGCAACGCCGCGCTGAACATCCTCGTCGCCGAGCCGACGGCGCTCAACGCCGAGCGCGCTCGCGGCCACTACTACGCCGCGGCCAACATGACCGACGCCATCGGCGGCCTCGCGGCGCTGATGCGGATCGGCGGCGAAGCGACGGAAGAGGCGCTCGCCCACTTCCACGAGACCTGGAAGGCCGAGCCGCTGGTGATCGACAAATGGTTCGCGCTCCAGGCGCGCGACCCCTCCCCCGGCGCCCTCGGTCGCGTGCTGGGCCTCACCGCCCATCCCGACTTCACGCCGAAGAACCCCAACCGGCTGCGGAGCCTCGTGGGCGGCTTCACGGCGGGCAACCCCGCGCGGTTCCACGATCCGAGCGGCGCGGGTTACCGCTTCCTGGCCGATCAAGTGCTGATGGTGGATAGCTTCAATCCGTCGGCCGCCGCCCGCCTCGTCGAGCCCCTCGCCGGCTGGGCGCGCTACAAGCCGGACCTCGCCGAGAAGATGCGCGCCGAGCTCGACCGCATCGCCGCCGCCCCCTCGCTATCGAAGAACACCCTGGAGCAGGTCGAGAAGGCGCGCGCTTGAGCGATCCGTTCGATCTGGAGCGGTTCGTCCGCGCCCAAACCGGCGTTCACGAGCGCGCGTTGGCCGAACTCCAGGCCGGCGAGAAGCGCAGCCATTGGATGTGGTTCATCTTCCCACAGATCGCGGGTCTCGGGTCGAGCAGCATGGCCCAGACTTATGCGATCGCCTCCCTGGATGAGGCGCGCGCCTATCTGGCCCACCCCATGCTCGGGCCGCGGCTGGTCCAAGACGTGGACGCGGTGCTCGGTCACGACGGCAAGAGCGCCGAGTCGATCTTCGGCGGCGTGGACGCGATGAAGTTCCGCTCCTGCCTCACCCTGTTCCGCGCCGCGGCGCCGGAGGAGCCACGCTTCCAACGCGCCCTCGACGCCTTCTTCGCCGGCCAGCCCGACGAGAGAACGCTGGCGCGTCTCAGGTAGCCGGCGCGACCAGAGTCTCGAACACCGTTCGCACCGCCTTTCGCGACGCGTTCAGCCGGCGCTTGACGATAGCCAGGGATTTGGCTCCCGCCGCCTTGGCGAGGAAGGTCTGGAAGCCGCGCGGTTCCCCGTCGACATCCGCCTCGTCTTCGAGCGCCAGCTTCAGCACCTGAGATAGCGCCTGGTTCAACCGCCACGCTTCACCGAGACTCCGAAGCGCATCCGCGCGAGCGGGATAGGCGCTGGCGAGCGCCGCCAGCGCCTCTTCGGTATTCGCCGCCAGCGGGCCGCCGTCGTCCGCCCCAAGCAGCTGCAGGAGTTGCGCGCAGAATTCTATATCCACCTGCCCGCCGTCGCTCAGCTTCAGGTCCCAGAAGCCGGAGGGCTCGCGCTCCTGGGCGATCAGGTCCCGCATCTCGGCGACGTCGCGGGTGGTTCGCGCCGGATCGCGTGGTCGCCGCAACGCAGCCTCGATCGCGGCGCTCGCCTCCGCCGCGAAGGCCTCGCTCGTCGACCAGGTCACCCGCGCGCGGGTCATCGCCAGCAACTCCCAGGTTTCCGCGGCCTCGGCGTAGTAGCGGCCGAATGCGGCGAGGCTCACCGCCACCGGCCCCTTGGTGCCTGAAGGGCGCAAGCGCAGGTCGACGGCGTACAGCCCGCCTTCCCGCGTCGGAGCGGAAAGCGCGGTGACCAGGCGCTGGGTGAAGCGGGCGTAGAAGGTGTCGGCGCTCCAGCCCTTGGTCGCCGAGGCGGCCCCCGGCTCCGCGGCGCGATACAGGGTCATCAGGTCGAGGTCCGATCCGGCGTTCATCTCCCGTGAGCCGCACTTGCCCAGCGCGATCACCGCGACCTCGCCCGGGAAGCCGCCCGCCGCCCGCTCCACCTCGAGGAGCGAGGCTCTCGCCAAGACGGCGATCAGGGCGTCGGCGAGGTCGGCGAACAGGGCGCCGGCGTGGCCCGCATCGATGATCCCGCCCAGGAGTTGCACCCCGATGCGGAAGCTGAGTTCGGCGTGGACCCGGCGGGCGGCGTCCATCGCGCCCTCGAAGTCTTCCGCGGACGAGCGGGCGGCGACCTCGGCGGCGATGTCGGGCGGATCGAAGAACCCGGGATCGAGCAGCGCGTCCAGCACCGCCGGCCGACGCGCCAGCGAGCGGGCGAAGCCCGGCGCGAAGGCGAGCACCCTCACCAGCAGGTCCAGCAACGCCGGCTTGGCGAGCAGCAGCGACTGGAGCTGCACCCCCGCCGCCACGCGCGAGAAGAACCCCTCGAACCGGGTGAACGCCGCGTCCGGCGCGCCGGTCGCGGCCGCCGCGTCCAGCAGCCGGGGCGCCAGCCTGGTGAACAGTTCCCGGCCGCGCTCGGTCCGCGTCGCCGGAATCCGCCCGTGGTGCCAAGCGCGGATCACGGTGGAGACGCGCGGCGCATCGGTGAAGCCCATCCGCTCCAGGGTGGCGAGCGTCTCCGGGTCATCCTCCACGCCGGTGAACACCAGGCTGCCGAAGCGGGAGGAGAGCGCCTCTTCGCCCGCGAATAGCCGCCCGTAGATGCGGTTGACCGCCTTGAGCGTCCGCTCCACGCGGGCATCGAAGACGCGCAGGGTTCCTTCGCCCGACAGCGCGGCGATCGCGCGCCGCTCGCCAGCGGCCTCGGGCAGTCGGTGGGTCTGCTCGTCGGCGATCATCTGGGCGCGGTGTTCGAGCGCGCGCAGGCGGCGATAGGCCTCGCCCAGCACGTCGGCGTCCCGCCGCGCCACGTGCTCCAGGCGAACCAGTTCGCTCAGGGTCTCCAGTGTGCCGCGCGTGCGCAGGGTCGGCTGGCGGCCGCCCAGGATCAGCTGCTGCGTCTGGACGAAGAACTCGATCTCACGGATGCCGCCGCGCCCGAGCTTCAGGTCGGCGCCCGCCGCCGCCAGCCGTTCGTCGGTCTTGTAGGCGTGGATCTGCCGCTTGATCGAATGGATGTCGGCGATGGCGGCGAAGTCGAGGTTGCGGCGCCAGAGGAACGGCTGAAGCTCGGCCAGGAACGCCTCCCCGGCCGCCCTGTCCCCCGCCATGGCGCGCGCCTTGATGAAGGCCGCCCGCTCCCAGTTCTGGCCGACGCTCTCGTAGTAGACGAAGGCGCTGGGCAGGGACACCGCCACCGGCGTCGAGGCCGGATCCGGCCTCAGCCGCAGGTCGACCCGGAACACATAACCCTCGGCGGTGCGCGCGCTCAGGATCGCCGCGACGCGCTCGGTGAGGCGGTTGGCGAGCGCCTGCGGCTCGGCGCCCGCAGACGTCGGCAGGCGATCGGGGTCGAACAGCACGACGAGGTCGATGTCGCTGGAATAGTTCAATTCCCTCGCGCCCAGCTTGCCCATGCCCAGGATCGCAAGGCCGTCGGGCGCAGCCTCATCGCCTGACAACCGTCCGGCGTCTCCAGCCTCGCGCGCGGCGATCGCCACCGCCCGAGCGGTCGCGGCATCGGCGAAATCGCTCAAAGCGCCGGTCACCGCCTCCAGCCCCCACACGCCGCCCAGATCGCAGAGCGCGGTGAGCAGATGCAGCTCGCCCTTCAGCCGGCGCAGTTCGGCCTCGTCCGCCTGCGCCGTCTCGGAGAGAATTGCCGCCAGGATCTCGTCGGGCGTGGAGGCCAGGATCCGTTCGAGGCGCTCGGGCGCCCGCACTCCGAGGCGGGCGAGGTAGGGAGAGGCGGCGAACACCGGTGCAAGCGCCGGCCAAGCCTCGTTCAAGAGCGCGCTGGCCGGCAGCCGATCTCGTGCGCGCCGCGCCGCGCTCGCGTCGACGACGGGACCACACGGGACAAGTCGCTCGGCGAGGCGCTGATCCATCTAGCCGGGAAAAACCAGAGCGGCGCGCAGCCCCGGTCCGCTGCCCTCGACCGCTCCGGGCCCCTCGTCGAGCTCGAGCCGACCGCCGTGCGCGCGTGCGACGGCCGAGACCAGCGACAGGCCAAGCCCCGCGCCAGGCGCGTTGCGGCTGTTCTCCAGGCGCACGAAGCGCTGCGCCACCCGGACCCGGTCAGCGGCGGGAATGCCGGGACCGGTGTCTGTGACCGAGAACTCCACATCGCCGCTGGAGCGCCGGCGGGCGCGGAGCATGATCGCGCCGCCGCTTGGAGTGTACTTCACCGCGTTGTCGATCAGGTTGGCGAGAGCTTGGGCGACCACCTCGCGGCTGGCGTTGAGCGTGAGACCCGGCGTGGCTTCCACCTGGAAATCGATGCCCTTGTCTTCACAGACCGGCTCGTAGAGTTCCGCCACCCCGGTCGCCAGGACCCCCGCGTCGAAGGGAGCCGCGGGCGGCGGCTCGGCGGCCGACTCCAGGCGGGCGATCGCCAGCACGGTGTTGAAGGTGCCGAGCACGCTGTCGACGTCGGCAAGCGTGTTGCTCAGCGCTTCGCGCGCATCGGTCCGCCCCGCGTCGGCGTCGATGATCGCCGCCTCCAGCCGGGCGCGAAGCCGGGTGAGCGGTGAGCGCAGGTCGTGGGCGATGGCGTCTCCAGCGTGACGAAGCCCGGCCATGGACTTGTCCAGTCGGTCCAACATGTCGTTCAGCCCGACCGCCAACTCGTCGGTTTCGTCGCCCGTGCCCCGCACCCGGGCGCGCGCGGCCATGTCGCCGGAGCGCGCGGCGTCGATCACCTGCGCTAGGCGCGCGATGTTGCGGCCGAAGTCGCGGCTCACCAGCACCCCGCCCGCGAGGCCAAGCAGCACGATCAACGCCCCCGCCCCCCACACCGCGCGCAGGATGCCGCGCACGAAAGACTCCGCCTCCCCGATATCGGCGCCGACGAACAGGCGTTCCCCACCGGAGAGCCGAACCTCCTCCCCCCGCGCGGCGCGTCTGACGGGCAGCCCCTCGTCGTCCTGCTGTGTGAGGGTGAAGCTCGCCCAGGTGTGCTCGCCGTCCGGATGCTCCACGGGCGAGCGCCCGATCGTGCCGCTGACGGGCGCGCCCTTCGGCGTCATCAGCAGATAGAGCATCGGTTTGTCGCCGCTCGAGCGCTCGATCACCGCGCGGTTCAGCGCCATGAAGCCGCCAGACCGGTACACCGCCTCCAGCGCCCCGGCCTCGCGCCGCACCCGCGCATCCGCGCTCTCCGTCACCTGTCCCGCGGTGGCGACATAGATGTAGGCCAGGAACGCGCTCGCCGCGGCGGTGAACAACGCCAGGAACAGCAGCGTCAGGCGAAACGGGGTGGTGCGGAAGAACCGCGGCAAGCGCATGAACGACCTTGTCTCAGGCCCGCTTGCGAGGCGGACGCGCCGGCTTCAGGGCGTTGGCGGCCGCCGCGGCGCGGACGAGCGCCATGAAGGCCGCTTCGTCGATTGCTTCACCCTCGCGGATGTCGATCGCCCGACGGACATTCCCTTCCAGGCTCGAGTTGAACAGGCCCGCGGGATCCGGCAGCGCGGCGCCCTTCGCGAAGGTGAGCTTGACCACGGCCTTGTAGGTTTCGCCGGTGCAGAGGATCCCGTCGCTCGACCACACCGGCACGCCGCGCCACTTCCATTCCTCGACGACGTTCGGAACAGCCTCGTGGATGAGAGCCCGGACGCGCCCGAGCGTCGCCCCGCGCCAGTCGGCGAGGGAGGCGATCCGCTCGTCTATGAGCGTCTTCGGGCTTTCGCTCACGGCGGTCTCCTTGTCCTCAGGCCTCCAGCCGGTAGCCGGCGCCCCGCACCGTCTGCAGCATGGGGTGGTCGAAACCCTTGTCGATCTTGGCGCGCAGGCGGCTGATGTGCACGTCGATGACGTTGGTCTGCGGGTCGAAGTGGTACTCCCACACCTTCTCCAGCAGCATGGTCCGGGTCACCGACTGCCCGCCATGGCGCATGAGGAACTCCAGCAGCTGGAACTCGCGCGGCTGCAGGTCGATCTCCTTGCCTGAGCGGCGCACCTCACGGCTGATCAGGTCCATCTCGAGTTCGCCGACCTTGAGCACGGTCTGCACGCCGCCGGTCTCCCGGCGCCGGGCGAGCGCCTCGACCCGCGCCAACAGCTCGGCCAGGGCGTACGGCTTGACCAGATAGTCGTCGCCGCCCGCCTTGAGGCCGTCGACGCGGTCAGTGATCTCACCGAGCGCCGAGAGGAACAGTACAGGGGTGTTGTCCCCTTCCCGTCTCAGGGTCTCGACCATGGTGAGACCGTCCATTCGCGGCATCATCCGGTCGACGATCAGCACGTCGTACTGGTCGTCCCGCGCCGCGGCGAGGCCGAGCGAGCCGTCGGCGGCGACGCGGCACTCGTGCCCCGCTTCCACCAGCCCGCGCATCATCGCCGCCGCCGCTTCGAGGTCGTCCTCGACGATCAGAAGGTTCATGGTCTCGACTCCAGGTCCGCCGACGTCTCCCGTCGACCCGGCGAGTACAACGTCGCCGGCAACGGTTGCTTATCCCGCTTCGCGCGATGGGTCGACGTGGACGGCGCCCCTCCTGGCGGCCTATTCCTCCTGGTTATGTACGCCCTCCTCAACGGCCTGCGCGTGGTCGAGGCCTCCGCCTTCGTGGCCGGCCCGTCGTGCGGGCTCTACCTTGCCCAGCTCGGCGCGGAAGTGATCCGGATCGACCAGATCGGCGGTGGACCCGACTTCCGTCGTTGGCCGCTGAACGACGCCGGCGCCAGCCTGTATTGGGAGGGTCTGAACAAGGGCAAGAAGTCGGTCGCGGTCGACCTCTCCCGCCCCGAAGGCCGCGAGCTCGCCCAGCGCATCGCCACGGCGCCGGGGGACAACGCCGGCCTGTTCGTCACCAACTTCCCCGTGGAGGGCTTTCTCTCCTACGCGCGACTTCGCGCTCTACGCGAGGACCTGATCTGCGTCCGGGTCATGGGTTGGCCGGACGGGCGCACCGCGCTCGACTACACGGTGAACGCGGCGATCGGCGTGCCGATGATGACCGGACCGGCGAACACCGCGGCGCCCGTGAACCACGTCCTGCCCGCGTGGGATTTCCTGACCGGCTCCATGGCGGCGTTCTCCCTGCTCGCCGCCGAGCGCAACCGGCGCGAGACGGGCCAGGGCCGCGAGATCCGGCTGCCTCTGTCCGACGTCGCGCTCGGCGCCCTGGGCGCTCTTGGACAGATCGCCGAGGCGCAGGCGCTCGGCGAGGACCGGCCGCGCTACGGCAACGAGATCTATGGCGCCTTCGGGCGGGACTTCGTCACCGCCGACGGCGAGCGCCTGATGGTGGTCGCCATCACCCCGCGCCAGTGGGCGGGCCTCGTCGGCGTGCTCGGTCTCGAGCGCCAGATCGCCGAGCTCGAAGAGGACCGCGGCGTCAGCTTCGCCAAGGATGAGGGGGAGCGCTTCGCCCACCGCGACGTGCTCATGCCGCTCATCGCCGCCGCCATCGCCCAGCGGACCGCCGCCGATCTAGGACCGGCGCTGGAAGCGGGCGCGGTATGCTGGTCGCAGTACCGGACCCTGCGCCGCGCCCTCGCGGAGGACCGCTATTTCGGTCCGGCGAATCCCGGTTCTGGCGACGACCACCGGACCCAGCGGCGAGACCTATCTCACTCCAGGCTTCTCCGGGACGAGCCCGACGGACGAGCGGCGCCCGCCCGAGCCGGCGCACGTTCTGGGGGCCGACACCGACGCGGTGCTGGCCGAGGTGCTGAGGATGGACAGCGGCGAGATCGCGCGTCTGCACGACACCGGGATCGTCGCGGGCGTGTAAGCGCGAGGGGAACCTGCCGGAACACGCACCCGATTCAGCGGTTCGAGCCCTCGGGGGAGGAAATCGCTGAACATGGAGCGTAGCGCATGGGGCGCGTGATCACCCTCGTCTTGCTCGCAACGGCCGCGATGTCGCATGCCGCCGGAGCCGCCTTACCCGGTCTTCACGACTTGCGTTGGCATCGCCGGATCTTGCTCGTGTCTTCTCCGAGCCGTTCCGACCCGATGGCGGTACGCCAGCGCGAGGTGCTCGCGGTTTGGAAGCAAGAGGCGGCCGACCGCGACCTCTCGTTGGTCGAGGTTTCCGAGAACGAGGTCCGCGGAGTTTCAGACACTGCGTCTGAACTGCGCCGGCAGTTTCGCCTCGACCCCGGCCGCTTTCAGGTGCTCCTGATCGGCAAGGACGGGAGGGTCGCCCTGCGCTCCAGCCAGCCGCTGGACGGCCGAACTCTGCAGGGCGCTATCGACGCCATGCCGATGCGGCGGGCGGGAGAGCGCTGAGTCGGTTGGACCTCAGGCCCGCGCCTGGGTGATCCAGCTGTCGATCACGCCGTCCAGCACCTCGAGCGGGACCCGGCCGCAGTTCAGGCCGGCTTCGTGGAAGTCCTTGATGTCGAACCTGGATCCCAGCGCCTTCTGCGCCCGGGCCCGCGCGCCGATCCACACGGTGTGGCCGAGCTTGTAGCTGCAGGCCTGGCCCGGATTGACGCAGTAGCGCTCGACCTCGCGCGTCGCCGAGCCGACCGGATCGCCCTCGAGCTCCTGGAAGTAGGCGATCGACTGCTCGCGGCTCCAGCGCAGGTGGTGGATGCCGGTGTCGACCACCAGACGACCGCAGCGGAACAGTTGGGCGCGCAGGTAGCCGATCCGCCCGAGCGGGTCGTCGTCGTACATGCCCATCTCGTCGGCGAGCTGCTCGGCGTACAGCGCCCAACCTTCGGCGTAGCCGGAGAAGCCCAGCGACTTGCGGATCAGCGGCAGGTTCTTGTTCGAAAGCGCGAGGCCGCCCTCGAGTTGGTGACCGGGCAGGCCCTCGTGGAACACCGTGGTCGAGAGGTCCCACCGCGGCCAGTCGGCGCTGTCCTTCAGGTTGAAGTAGACGAGGCCGGGGCGCGAGCCGTCGAGAGCCGGTCCCTGGCTGAAGGCGGCGGCGGCGCCGGCTTCCGTCGAGACCGGCACGCGGCGCACCTCGAAGCTGTAGGGCGGCAGGCGCTTGAAGCGGGTCGGCAGGCGCGGGCGGATGTCGTTCAGCCGCTTGTTGCAGTAGGCGATCAGCTCGACCTTGCCGGCGTCGGTGTTGGGGTAGAGCTGGTCCGGCCGCTTGGCGAGCGCCGCCATGCGCTGGCCGACCGTGCCCTGGCTCATGCCCTGAGCCTTCAGCAGCCCGTCGAGCCTCGCGCTGATCTCCCGTGCCCTGCTCCAGGCCCAGGCGATGGACCTCGTCCGGCGGCAGGGAGGTGGTGGTCGTCGCCTTGAGCGCGGCGGCATAGAACGCGGGGCCTTGCGGCAGGCGCCAGACGCCGGCGTCGTGTCCGGCCTTGGCGCGGAGCCGTTCGGCTTCGGCGATCTGTCGGTCCAAGGCCGGATTGACCTTGCCGTCGACCACCGCGCCCACGCGCGCGGCCCAGTCGCCCGGGATCTGCTTGGCCGCGGTGCGCCGCGCAATCGAGGTCACCAGCAGGTTTTCCGCCGCCGGCTTGCGGCCGATGCGCATCTGGGTGAGCGCGAGGTCGAGGATGAAATCGGGCGGGACCACGCCGGCCGCCTCGTCGTGGCGCATGCGCTCGGTGTTCTCGTCGAGCACGCGGGCGAACGCCTCGACCCGCGAAAGATAAGCGTCCGCGTCGGCCGCCGTTTCGATGGTGTGCTTGGTATCGAGGAAGTCCGGCACGGACTGGTAGGCGCCGGTGAGTTGGCTGACGACATAGGGGCTCGGGCCATAGGACTGGCCGCCGTAGTCGAAAGCCTGGATCGCCGCGCTGGACCGGCGCGTGTAGAGCACGGTGTCGAGGTTCACCTTGCCGGCCGGCGAGAGCGCGTTGCGATCGATCGCCGCCATGCGCTTGAGCTGATCCTGTGTGAGCGCCTTGGCCCTGGCGATGCCTTCACTGGATTCGTCCGAGAGGCGGCTTTTGAGGTCGGCGTTCGCCCCTTTGTCCAGCCCCAGTTGGGTAGCGCTCTCCGGCCGCTGGCGCAGGCCTTCCTGGAAGAAGGTGTCGAACAGCGCGTCCAAGCGGGCGTCTTCGTTGCCCTGAGCGACACCGCGAACCGGCGCGAGAGCGGTCAAGGCGGCCCCGGTGGCGAGCACCCGGCGGCGATCGAGGTTGGGATTCACGTTTGTTGTCATAGTGTCTTCTTGGCGCGATCGGGCGGTTGGAGGCAAGAAGGCTCGCCATGACCGTCCGCGATCTGTTCGTCTCCCGCCTGTACGAGGCTTCGCTCGCCGAGGAGCGGGATTTCGCCGGCTTCAACGCCGAGCTGGCGAGCGCCTGCGCCATGCTCGCGGAGGAAGACCGCGCCGGCCGCGCCTGGTGCAAGGCCAACGCCTATCCGGGCTACACATCCTACGCGTCGCTGGACGATCTTACGACACGCGCGCCGCCGTTCGCGGCCCTGGCCAAGCGTCTCAGCCGGCACATCTCGGCGTTCGCCGCCGACTTGGCCTTCGACCTCGGTCCGCGCGGGCGTCTCAAGCTCGACAGCCTTTGGGTGAGCGTGCTGCGTGGCGGCGCCCACAGCGCTCACATCCATCCGCACGCGGTGATATCCGGGACCTACTATGTCGCCACGCCACCGGGCGCCGGCGGCCTGCGGCTGGAGGACCCGCGCCTCGCCATGATGATGGCGGCGCCGCCCCGCCGTCCGGACGCGCCCGGGCCGCTCAAGAGCTTCGTCACCATCGAGCCGCGCGCGGGAACGCTGCTGCTTTGGGAGAGCTGGCTGCGCCACGAGGTGCTCGCCGGAACCAGCCGTTCGCCCCGCATCAGCGTGAGCTTCAACTATGGCTGGGGGTGAGACGCTCATCCGCCGTGCGGTGGCGTCGGACGCGTCGGCGCTCGCCGCGATCTACGGTCACCACGTGCTCCAGGGCCTGGGCACCTTCGAGGAGGAGCCGCCTACGCCGGAGGAAATGGCGCGTCGCCGGGCTGCGGTGGCTGACATGGGCTTGCCCTACCTGGTGGCGGAAGCCGACGGCGAGGTTCTCGGCTTCGCCTACGCCGTTCAGTTCCGGCCGCGCGCCGCCTATCGCTTCACGGTGGAGGACAGCGTCTATGTCGCGCCCGGAGCGGTCGGACGGGGCGTCGGCCGCGCGCTGCTCTCCCGGCTGATCGAGGACTGCACCGCGCTGGGCAAACGGCGGATGATCGCGGTGATCGGCGACTCCGGCAACGCCGCCTCCATCGGGGTTCACGCCGCGCTTGGTTTTGCGCCCGCGGGCCTCGTCCCAAGCGCCGGGTTCAAGCACGGCCGCTGGGTGGATATCGTCCTGATGCAGCGTAGTTTGGAGCTTTCGGACAAGGGCTTGTGAATGCGGCCGGATTGCGAAATGAGGGCGGCGACTTAACGCCGTTCATGGATCGCTCGATGAGATTGACCGCTCGCCTGCTCGCCCTGGCCCTCGCGGCTTCCCCGCTCTCCACCTGGGCGCAGGGAGCGCCGGACTACACCGGATCGACGAGCGCGGCCTCTCGATCGCGGGAGGGGGTGGAACGGGCGCGCGAGACGGCGGCGGAGCGCCGAGCGCCGGATGAGCCGGGCGTCGCCGACCGCCCGCACTCCGCAGAGTCCGAAGGTTCCCGCCTCGATACCGACTGCGAGCGCGCGGGCGGCGGCGGAGCCGCGCCCGCCGGTGAGGAGCCCTCCCGCGGCGGAGGCGACCCACGCGCCGATCGCGCCCGCTGCCGCAAGCTCACCGACGCGGAGATCGCCACGGCCCCGATCGCCGAGGTGCGGAAGGCGACGCGCCACACCGCCACCATCGGCGGGCGCCCGTTTCCTTACGTCGCCACCGCCGGCACGCTCACCATCCGCGACGACGACGGCAAGCCGACCGCGTCGGTGTTCTATGTCGCCTACACCGCCGGTGACGGCGTCGGATCGCGGCGTCCGGTGACCTTCCTCTACAACGGCGGTCCGGGCTCCTCGACGATGTGGCTGCACATGGGCTCGCTGGGACCGGTTCGCGTGGCGACCGACAGTCCGCGTTCGACGCACAACGCGCCCTATGACCTCGTGAACAACGACGACTCCCTGCTCGACAAGTCGGACCTCGTGTTCATCGACGCCATCGGCGCCGGCTACTCCCGTCCGGTGGGCGACACCAAGCTCGCCGCCTTCTGGGGCACCGATCCGGACATCGACGCCTTCGCCCGCGCCATCGAGCGATACCTCACGGCGAACGACCGCTGGAACAGCCCCAAGTTCATCTTCGGCGAGAGCTACGGCACCACCCGCTCGGCGGGGCTCTCCTATCGCCTTCAGCAGGACGGCGCGCAGCTCAACGGCGTGATCCTGCTCTCCTCAATCCTGAACTACGGGCGGCGCGACCCGGGCTTCGATCAGGAGCTGATCAACTACATCCCCTCTTACGCGGCGGCGGCGGCCTACCACGGGCGCATCGCCAAGCCGGCGGACGAGACCGCCTTCCTGCACGATGTGCGGGAGTGGGCGCGCGGCCCCTACGCTCTTGCGCTCGCCAAGGGCCAGGACCTCACCCCGACCGAGCGGCAGCAGATCGCGACCCAGATGGCGGCCTATACCGGGCTCTCGGCCCAGTACCTGCTGGCCAACGACCTGCGCGTCTCGCCGTCCCGCTTCCGCAAGGAACTGCTGCGCGACCAGCGGCTGACGCTCGGCCGCTACGACGCCCGCTTCACCGGCGAGGACGTCGACGCCGGCTCGGAGACCCCGGAGTATGATCCGTCCGACACCGGCATCACCGGCGCCTTCGTCTCCTCGTTCCACCACTACATCACCGCCGACCTCGGCTTCACCACCGAGCTCACCTATCGCCCGACCTACTACTCGGCGGGGACCCAATGGGACTTCCGCCACCGCTCGCCCGGATCGAACTATGGCGGCGGCGGTGGGACCAACATGGCCGACGTGGCGCTCGATCTCTCGGCCGCCATGCGCGAGAACCCGCACCTGATGGTCTATTCCCTGAACGGGATCTACGACTTCGCCACCCCGTTCTTCGGCACCGAGTACGACCTGGCCCACATGCAGGTCGACCAGCGGGTGCGCGGCAACCTTCGCTTCGCCTACTATCCGTCGGGCCACATGGTCTACCTGAACCCGGACGCCCTACGCTCGATGAAAGCCGACCTCGCGCGCTTCTACGACGAGGCCGCACCGCGCTGAGCTGGACCCGTCAAATCCGTCGCGCCAGCCAGTCCGCGATATTGTCGACGTAGGCTTTCACGTCATCGAGGGCGGCGGGGTCCCGGAGCACTTCGTCGCCGGGCGGCTCGGTGACGAAGCTGGGGCAGCCCAGGCGCGGGTCCCAGTTGTAGTCAGCGATGTGGTGGAAGCTGGAATCGGACACGGCGCGTCCGGCCCCCGGCTCCTCTACAGCAACAGCGAGGTCGAACCGCGCGCCGCTTCGCTCGCTGCGTCCGCGCGCGATGACCCGCGCCCAATCTTTCAAGCCCTCCGGCGCGCCGACCGCGCCCTCATGCGGATGGGCTGGCAATCGCCGGATCGCGCCTCCGGTGGCGCGATGCAGGATGGGGTGGAGCGGCTCCACCGCCTCGACCGGCTGCAGATCCCCGTTGGCGCCCGAATGGTAGTTCGGCCAGGTGATGCCCGGCGTGTCGAGATCGTCGCAGCGCCGGCGCTCTTCGCCTGGTTCCGGGTTCACGGTCTGGAAGTGCTGGGTTTGGCCAAGCGCGCCCAGGCGTGAAAGGCAGGCGCCGAGATCCTGATGATCCCGGGTGAGGAACACGCCTCCGCCTCGCGCCCGGAACGCCTGGATGTTGGCGACATCCGCCTTGGTGAGCGCTCCGGTGACGTCCACCGCGATCAGCCAGATCTGATCGAAGTCGCCCTTTGCGGCCAAGGCGAGGTCGGCGTCGTCGCCGGCGCCGTCGCTCACCCTGTCGCGGGCGGTTACATCTCGGAAGCTTCGACCGAGGTGTTCCGTGAGAAGGGAGAAGCGTCCGACGTGCCAGTCGTCGTCGGTGGTCGGAATCGTGGTCTTGATGAGGATCCGAACGGGTTCGGTCATGAGGATCGGTCTCCCCTCGGTGGGTGCTGATCTCTTACCATCAAGCCGGTCGCTTGGCATCGGCTCTGAAGCCGAGCGCTACACACCCGCCAGGCCGGTAGGCGAGCCGCACCAACGGACCCGATGCCGGTCACGAGGGGCCCCCGGGAAGTCCCGGACGCGGTTCACGGGGTCGAAGCGTCGGCGCCTCGGTCGACATGGCTACTCGCCAAGCGCTCGCCTTGGCGCAAAAAGGCTGCGCCAAGCCTTGACCCGAACAGTTCCGCCGGTGAAGCTTTTCGCCCCGCCACCGAAGTCGCATCGCTTTCAGGAGGTCCGCGCCCGGTATGTCCGACCCGCGTTCGTCGTCGGCCTCACCTGAAGGCGCCATGGGGGCTAGCGTTCTGGACGGGCCGGGCGAGGTTCGCGAGCTGATGCGGGCCCGCGCATGGGAGAAGACGCCGCTCGGTCCTCCGGAGGTCTGGCCCGCGAGCCTGAAGGCGATCGTCCGGGTCATGCTCACGTCCCGCTTCGCCATGTGGATGGCCTGGGGATCCGAACTCACCTTCCTGTGCAACGACGCCTACCTGCCCACCGTCGGCCTGAAGCGGGACTGGGTCATCGGCAGTCGATCCGATCTGGTGTGGGCCGAGATCTGGCCGGAGATCGGGCCCCGAGTCCGCCGCGTGCTGGCCACCGGCGAGGCCACCTGGGACGAAGCCTTGCAGCTCTACCTGGAACGCTCCGGTTTCCTCGAGGAGAGCTATCACACCTTTTCCTACTCGCCCTTGCCCAACGAGGCGGGGGAGACGTCGGGGATGCTGTGCGTGGTTGCCGAGGTCACCGAGCGCGTCATCGGCGAGCGGCAATTGGCGACGCTTCGCGATCTCGGCTCCCGGCTCTCGGCCGCGTCGACTCGCGTGGAGGTGATGCGGGCGCTGGAGGCATGTCTTGAGGCCGAGCCTCGCGATGCGCCGTTCGCCTTGGCTTACCTCGTCGACGATGGCGACCTGATCCTTTGCGCGTCACATGGGGTGACGCGCGGCGGAGCGGCCGCCCCGGAGCGCTTCGACCCGGCCGATCACGATTGGCCTTGGCCACTCACCGAGGCATCGGCGGCGCCGGTGATCGTTGATGTGAGCCAGGGGTACGTCTCCGAGCTGCGCCTGGACCACTGGCAATCGCCACCGAACAAGGCTCTCATCGCCCCCCTCGTCGGAGCGGACGGCGGCGCGCCGTTGGGCTACCTGGTGAGCGGCTTGAACCCTCATCGCAAGCTGGACGCGGACTATCGCGGATTCATCGAGTTGCTGGCGGCGCAGGTTTCGGCCGCCATCGCCCGCGCCGATCAATACGACCGCGCTCGTGAGCGCGCCGAAACCTTGGCGGAGCTCGATCGGGCGAAGACCGCGTTCTTCTCGAACGTCAGCCATGAGTTCCGAACGCCCCTGACGCTGATGCTCGGGCCGCTCGAAGAGTTGATGGGCTCGCCGGAAGCGGCGGTCGATCCTGACGCGCGCAAGATGGCCGAGGTCGCTCATCGCAACGGCCTGAGACTGCTTCGCCTCGTCAACGCTCTGCTCGACTTCTCCCGAATCGAGGCCGGGCGCGCCCGAGCGACCTTCCGACCGACCGACCTCGCGGCCCTCACCACCGATCTCGCCTCCACCTTCCGTTCGGCCACGGACCGCGCCGGCCTGCGGCTCGAAGTTGATTGCAAGCCACTGAAGACGCCGGCTTTCGTCGACCGGGAGATGTGGGAAAAGATCGTTCTCAACCTGCTCTCCAACGCCTTCAAGTTCACCCTGGAGGGCCGGATCGCGGTCGAGCTATGCGAGGTGGGCGGCCGGGCCCAGCTCGCCGTGCGCGACACCGGCGTCGGCATTCCGGAAACCGAGTTGCCTCGCCTGTTCGAGCGGTTCCACCGGGTCGCGGGCGCCAAGGGGCGGTCCTTCGAAGGCTCGGGAATCGGTCTGGCGCTGGTGCAGGAGCTGGTGAAGCTGCACGGCGGCTCCATCGCCGTCTCCAGCACCGTCGGTGAAGGCACGATCTTCACCATCGAGTTGCCTCTGGGCGCCGAACATCTTCCGGCGGATCAGATTCGGGACGCGCCCGAGACGGAGGCGCTGCCCGAAGGCGTCGAAGCCTACGTCGAGGAAGCGCTGCGCTGGCTCCCGGACTCGGACTCCATCGTCACCGATGAAGCGCCGCCGAACATCCCCGCTGACGGAGCGGGGCGGACCGTCCTTGTCGCCGACGATAACGCGGACCTGCGACTCTATATGGGCCGTCTGTTGCGGGACCGCGGCTATGTCGTCCAGACCGCTCAGGACGGCGAGGCTGCCCTGGAGGCGGCGCGCGCCAACCGGCCCGACCTGCTGGTTACCGATGTGATGATGCCTCGGCTCGACGGCTTCGGCCTGTTGTCAGCGGTGCGGGCCGATCCAGACTTGCGAGAGCTGCCCGTCATCATGCTCTCGGCTCGTTCGGGAGAGGACGCCAAGGTCGAGGGACTGGACGCGGGGGCGGACGACTACCTCACAAAACCCTTCTCCGCTCGCGAACTGCTGTCGAGGGTGGCGGCGAACCTCTCCCTGGCCAAGCTCCGTCGCGAGGCCATCGAGGTTCTGACGCAGAGCGAGGCGCGGCTGAAGGAGCGAGTCGCCGAGGAGATCGCCGCCCGCGCCGACGCGGAGGACGCCCTGCGCCAAGCTCAGAAGATGGAGGCTGTCGGTCAGCTCACCGGCGGCATCGCCCACGATTTCAACAACCTGCTCACCATCGTGCTCGGCAACGTCGACATGGCGCGCCGAGCCTTGACCTCGGGAAACGTCACGCGCGCCAGTCGGGCCATCGAGAACGCGCAGAGCGGCGCGGAGCGAGCCGCCTCCCTCACCCACCGACTGCTCGCCTTCTCGCGACGTCAGCCGCTCGACCCGAAGCCGACAGACATCTCCAAGCTGGTGGACGACATGTCGGACCTTCTCCACCGCGCGCTTGGAGAAACCATCGAAGTCGAGATCGTTACGGGCGCCGATCTCTGGCCGGTGGAGATCGACCCCAATCAGCTCGAGAGCGCGCTTATCAATCTCTCGATCAACGCCCGCGACGCCATGCCCCGGGGCGGAAGGCTGACGATAGACATGAGGAACCTCGCCTCCGCCGACGGCGGGGGCGAAGGCGACTTCGTGGTCGTCTCGGTGACCGACACCGGCGAAGGGATGGCGCCCGAGGTGCTCGACCGCGTTTTCGAACCGTTCTTCACCACCAAGGAAGTGGGCAAGGGCACCGGTCTTGGCCTGTCGATGGTCTATGGCTTCACCCAACAATCGGGTGGCCGCGTCGAGATCAAGTCGGCGCCGGGCCAGGGAACCGCGGTGAGGCTCTACCTTCCACGCCTTACCGGCGCGCGCGAATCGGCGATCGTCCAAGCTCTCAGTCGGGCCGAAGCGCGGGGCTCCGGATATACGGTGCTGGTGGTGGAGGACGACGACGCGGTACGTCGCTATACCGTCGATCTGCTGAGCGAGCTCGGCTACAAGGTGCTGGACGCGCAGGACGGCGCAACGGCCCTGCGTGTGCTCGAGCGAGAGGGCGACGGCGTCGATCTCCTGTTCACCGATGTCGTTATGCCGGGCCTGTCGGGCCCTGAGGTCGCCCATCGCGCCAGGGCCTTGCGCCCCGAGCTGAAAGTGCTTTTCACCTCAGGCTATGTGCGTGAGGGGGCGGCGCCCGGGGGGCGAATGGAGGCGGGGTTCGAACTGCTCCCCAAGCCCTTCACGCACGACGTGCTGGGCGCCAAGCTCGAGGACATGTTGGGTATAAAGGCAGGCGTTAACGGTCAGTGCGCGGCTGAGTGAGGCGGTCTACGCGGGAGCCGACTCCGAACCCAATGGTGGCGCGCCACCCGAAGCCCCGAAGGGTCGTAGGGTGGCTGGGGAACTAGGACTCGAACCTAGAATGACGGTACCAAAAACCGCTGTGTTACCATTACACCATTCCCCATCGCGGCGACGCCGACCGAGGGCGTTGCGGGCGAGGCGCGGCTCATAACCGAACGCTGTTCCCAAGGCAACGCGAGGCGTTGCGGGCCGAGGACCCCTCCTCTATAAGCCGCCCTCCTTCGTCGGAGTGTGGCTCAGTCTGGTAGAGCACCGCGTTCGGGACGCGGGGGTCGCAGGTTCAAATCCTGCCACTCCGACCATTTTCCCGCTTACCGCTTCGCCGACTCGCGGAGCCCTTGCGGCCGGCCAAGCTGGGGCCATGATCGCCGAACCCCGCGCGGCGGAAGGAGGGCTGGATGCGGACCGCCCGTCGCGCGCTCGTGGCGATGGCTTTGAGCCTCGTCGGCGCATGGGCGTCGGGCGCCTTCGCGCGGGAGCCCTCGCCGCCACCCACCGAACTGCCCATCTCTCCGTCCTGGGCGAAGGACACGGCGACTCCGAGCTTCGGTTTCGCCCCGGTCACCGTCACCCAGAGCGGCGTCACCTATGCGCCCGCCGACCCGACCGGCGTTCAGGAGAGCGAGAGCGCCGCGCCGCTCGCCGACCTGCCCGCGTGGGCCGCTCCGGCTCAGTCCTCGCCCAAGCCGCGAGGCGTCATCGAGTCGTTCGGAATCGGCCCTTTCGGAAACCTGCCGGAGCCCGCGACCTGGGGGCTGCTCCTCGCCGGGTTCGCCATCATCGGCGGAGCGTTGCGCGGACTTATCCTCGCCAACCGCCGACTTGATCGTCTACGTGCGGACGAGGAACCGGACGAGAAGCCCTGATCAGACGGGCAGCGCCTCCTGGGCGCGGGCAGCGAGCAGGCGAAGCGTCTCGTTGTGGCTGTCGCGCGTGATCCGGTAGCCCGTGAGCAGGACGATCGAGACAGCATACAGGACGAGCAGGGTCGGGATGTAGACGAACCCCAGCCGCTGCAGAACCTCCGGCGGAATTGTGCCGGGCTTAGCCGCGGCCGGAAACCGCACCACGGCCAGGATGGCGCTGGCGGCAAAGATGCCGATCCCGCTCACCGCCTTTGTCACCAAGGTAGACGCGGAGAAGAACAGTCCCTCGGCGCGACGTCCGGTCTTCAGTTCTCCGTCCTCGACCACGTCGGCGATCATGGCCGCGAGCAAAGTCGAGGCGACGATCCCGCAGGCCACGCCCAGGATCGACTGGATGAGGATGATCAGGAACAGCGGCTGGCTGTGATTGGGCGGCATCAGGCCAAATAGGCGCAGGCTCATGGGCCCAAGTCCGATCAGCGCCGCCAGCGCGATGCCGGTCATGGCCGCCGCCCGCTTTCCGAAACGCCGCGCCAGCGGCCCGGCGCTGCCCAGGGCGACAAAGGCGCTGACGAACACCGCCAGGACCAAGCCGGCGAACTGCTTAGAGGTGAACTCCCAGAAGAAGGTGTTGATGTAGATGTTCATCGCGGCCGCGAGGCCCGCCGCCATCGCCAGGGCGAGCCCGGCCAGGGTGAGGAACAGGAACGAGCGGTTGGACCAGGTCGCCGCCATCTCGCGGAAATTCTGAACGACGGTGAGACGGCGCCGGGGCGGCATCTTCATGCCCGCGACCCGACGTTGGGTCCCGAGCGACGAGATCAGGATGGTGGTGAACATGATCGCCGCAGCCAGCATCCCGTAGCGGGCGAAGCCGGTGGGGTTGGTCTGGCCGACGGCGTGGTGCGCGTCGGGCACCAGCAGGAAGGTGAAGGTCACCAGGTAGAGCGCCAGGCCGCCGACCCAGGCGAAGAAGTAGCGATAGCTGAGCAGGACGGTGCGCTCGTCGTAGCCGCGCGAAAGCTCGGCCGAGAGGGCGCTCGAGGGCACCTCGTAGAAGGTGATGAAGGTGCGGATCACCACCGCCACGCCCACCAGGTACCAGAACAGCGCCGTCTTGCCCCAATGGGGCGGGTTCCACAGCAGCAGGTACGAAAGCGCCACCGGAAGCGCGGCGGCGTACATGAAGGGGTGCCGGCGGCCCAAGCGCGTGCGGGTGTTGTCCGAGATCTGGCCGACGATCGGATCGACAAAGGCGTCCGCCAGCATGGCGATCAGGATCGCCAGGCCCACGGCTTGGGCCGACAATCCGATCACCTGGTTGTAGAACAGCAGCAGCAGATAGCTGAAGCCGTTGTCCTTCACCCCGAAAGCGACCGAGCCCAAGCCGTAGAACACCCGAGTTCCGAAGGGGAGACGGCGTTCGGTCGCTTGCAGGTCGGTCATGGACCGCTATCAGCCTCAAAGCGCTGCGGCGCGCAATCAGGGCGGCGGCGCGAATCCGGAGGGACGATGGCGCGAGCGCCCCGCGTATTCACCTGGTCGGACGGTCTCCACGCCTACACGGTCGCGGCGACCTCCAAGACGAAGGCGCTCGCCGCCTGGGGGGTGACCCGCGACCTGTTCAAGGACGGCGAGGCGAAGGAAATTTCCGCCGGCAAGGACGTCGACGCGGCCCTCGCCAGCCCTGGAGAGGTGATCAAGAGCAGCCTCGCTGTGGAAATCCCCAAAGGAAAATCCAAAAAGGCCAACCAAGCCCCTGCCGCCCCACCCAAGCCGCCGAGGCCCAGCCGCGAGGAGATCGCCCGGCTCCACGCCCTGGAGCGTGAGCTTACCGGACTGGAGCGCGAGGGTGAGAGCCTTGAAACCGAGATCGCCGCCCGCCGGGCGCGACTCGAACGCGAGGCCGCCGAGCGCCGCGCGGACCTCGCCAAGCGCCGCAAAGCCCTCGAAGAAGACCGCTCGGCCTTGCGCGGCAAGCTCGACGGGGGCTGACTGACGGCATGCCCACGGTCCGATACCACGAGCCGCTGAACGTCATGGTCGCCGCGCGGGGCCATCCTTACGAGCGCGACCCGTTCATGGCGATATTCGACACTCTTCCGGGGATCGCCTGCACCCTTGTCGAGCAGCCGCTGGCGGCGCGGCTGATGAACCCCGTCGGCATGGCGGGACTGGACGCCTTGGTGCTCTACGACATGCCGGGTATCGATTTTTCGGCCGAGAGCGAGCGGCCCGGCTACATCGATCCCGGAGAGGCGTTCAAGGACGGCTTTCTGCGGTTGCTGGACCAGGGGATCGGCGTCGTCGCCCTGCACCACGCCATCGCCGGCTGGCCGGCTTGGCCGGAGTATGCGGAGCTTCTGGGCGGCCGTTTCCTCTATCGTCCCGGCGAGCTGCGGGGCGCCTCGCGGCCGGACAGCGGCTATCGCCACGATGTCGTGCACACCCTGAGCGCGGTCGGACGCGAGCATCCGGTGCTGGCCGGCGTGCCCGACCGCTTCACGCTCACCGATGAACTGTACCTGTCGGAGGTGTTCGAGGATTCGGTCACTCCCCTGCTCCGCTCCGACCACGCCTTCACCCGCGACAACTTTTATTCGGCGAGCCTGGCGATCTCCGGCCGGCTCTATTCGAACGAGGGCTGGCGCCACGAGGACGGCTCGAGCCTCGTGGGATGGGTGAAGCGCGCTCGGAACAGTCCGCTGGTCTACCTCCAGCCCGGCGACGGGCCGGCGACCTACGCCGACCCGAACTATCGTCGCCTGGTCGAGAACGCGATCCGCTGGGCAGCCTCTCCAGAAGCGCGGGCCTGGGCTCGGGCCGACTGATCGATGACGTCGCCGCTCCTGTCGCTCGCCTCGGGGGTGTTGCCCGAATTCGGACCGGTGGAGACGGTCGCCGCGGCCATCGCCGCCGGTTGGCCCGCCTCCGGCGTGTGGATCGAGCCCGCCGACTGGACCGACGCCATAGCCCGCGAGGTGCGTCGCCGGGCCGATGACGCCGGGCTGACGCTCCTGGACGCCGAGGTCGTGTGGATCCGGCCCGGACCACAGAACCCCGATCATCTGCGCATCATCGACGCGGCTGCCGCGATCGGCGCGCGCAATGTGCTGACCGTCAGCTCCGACCCGAACAGGGCCGCGACGGCGGAGAAGCTGGGCGCCCTGGCGGACCATGCGCGGTCGGCGGGCCTGCGACTGTCGCTGGAGTTCGGCGCCTTCACCGAGGTGAAGAGCCTGGGCGAGGCGCTCGACATCCTGGACCGGCCGGAGTGCGCCGGCGCCGACCTGCTGATCGACGCGCTGCATCTGGCGCGTACGGGAGGGCTGCCGGCCGATGTCGCCCGGCTGGATCCCAAGCGGCTGGCCTACGCCCAGCTCTGCGACGCGCCGGCGACGGGCCCCTCCCCTACGGACGTTCCGGCGATCATCGAGGAGGCGATCGACGGGCGTTCCGCCCCCGGCGCGGGCGCCCTGCCGCTCGAAGATCTCCTGCACGCCCTGCCTGAGAACCTGCCGCTGAGCCTTGAGGTGCGCTCCAAGCGCCTGCGCGAAGGCTGGCCAGACCCGGCTGAGCGCGCGCGCGTCCTTCTCGAAGAGACCCAGGCCTTCCTGAAGCTGTCGAGCGTGGCCGCGTCCTGAAATCACTGGACTTGGCTCGACCGGCGATGAAAAGGTGAACCTCGTTCAGTTGCCGCCAACAGAGCGGTGCGGAGAGGAAAGAGCCCTTGAAGAGTTTTAGCGGAAAGATCGCGGTGGTGACCGGTGGCGGCTCGGGCATGGGCCGGGAGCTCGTTCGCCAGCTCGTATCCGAGGGTGCGAGTGTCGCCTTCTGCGACGTTTCCGAACGCACCATGGAGGAGACGCGGAGCCTGTGCGAGGCGGATGGCGTGCCCCAGGGTGTGCGGATCACGACCCATCAGGTCGACGTTTCCGACGAAGCCCAGATCCATCGCTTCCGCGAGGAGGTGGAAGGCGGCCACCACACCGACAAAGTCCACCTGGTGATCAACAACGCCGGCATCGGCGGTGGCGGCTCGCTGTTCACCGACAGCCGCGAGAACTGGGAGCGGACGTTCAATGTTTGCTGGGGCGGGGTCTACTTCATGACCCGCGCCTTCCTGCCGCTGCTGGTCGCCGCCGACGAGGGACACCTCGTCAATACCTCGAGCGTGAACGGCTTCTGGGCCTCGCTCGGACCGGCGACGCCGCACACCGCCTACAGCGCCGCCAAGTTCGCGGTGAAGGGCTTCACCGAGGCGCTGATCACCGATCTGCGGATCAACGCCCCGCACGTGAAGTGCTCGATCGTCATGCCCGGGCATATCGGCACCGACATCGTGAAGAACTCCCGCCTGATCCTCGCCGGACGCGAGGATGCCAGCTTCACGCCCGAGGACCTCGAGCGCGCGCGCCGCCGGCTCACCGCCATCGGCATGGACGCTTCCGGCCTCACCATCGAGCAGATCGAGGCGATGATCGAAGCCCAGGCTGCCGCCTTCCGCGACAACGCCCCGACCAGCGCGGCGCAGGCGGCCAAGATCATTCTCGACGGGGTGCGCGAGGAGCGCTGGCGCATCCTGGTTGGCGATGACGCGGTTAGCCTCGACGAACGCGTGCGGGCCGATCCGGAGCAGGCCTACGAACCGTCGTTCACCCTGCCCTTCAACACCTCGGTGACCGGCGCGGCGTCGGCGGCGCCGGCTCAGCAGGGAGCGTGACCCCGATGGCCTTCAAGGGATGGAACTACGGCGATCTCGCCGAGGCGGTGGAAGCCGCGCTGGACCCCGCGCACCCCGTGCTGGTGCACGGCGAGCGGGTGATCACCCGGGCCGACTTCGCCCGGCGGACCAACAACCTGGCGCGGACCTTCCTGGCGGGCGGCGCCAAGCCGGGCGACAAGGTCGCGATCTACACCCGAAACCATCCGGCCTACCTCGAGAGCCTGTTCGCGGCGTTCAAGGCGCGGCTGGTGCACGTCAACATCAACTACCGCTACATTGCCGAGGAGGTCCGCTACATCCTCGACAACGCCGACGCCGCCGTGGTGGTGTTCGCGCGCGAATTCTCGCCCATCGTGGACCAGATCCGCGAACGACTGCCTCTCGCGCGTCGCTGGATCATGATCGAAGACGACTCCGGCGCGGACGCTCCGGCCGGCGTCGAAGCCTACGAGTCCCTGGCCGAGACCGGCGACGGCGCGGTGCTGGGCGTCGAGCGGTCGCCGGACGATCTGTTCTTCCTCTACACCGGCGGCACCACGGGCATGCCCAAGGCGGTCATGTGGCGCCAGGACTCGCTTCGCCGCGCCATGCTGAACCCGGTCCTCGTGCCGCGCATCCCCGTGGACGTCGCCGAGCACGTCGAGTTCCTCAAGGAGGTCGGTCGCGGAGCGATCAACATGCCGGCGTGCCCGCTGATGCACGGCACGGGCCTCTTCACCGCCATCTCCGCGGTGATCGGCGGCGGGACCGTGGTCACCCTTCCCTCGGTCCATCTGGACGCGGTGGAGCTGTGGGACACGGTGGCGCGGCGGCGGGTGGAGCAGATCGTCATCGTCGGCGACGCCTTCGCGCAAGCCCATGTTGCGCACCTTGGACGAAAACCCCGGCCGCTGGGATCTCTCCTGCGTGCTCTCGATGGTCTCCTCCGGGGTGATGTGGAGCCAGGAGGTCAAGCACGGGCTCCTGCGCCACCTGCCGCAGGCCGCGCTGGCCGATTCCTTCGGTTCGTCCGAGGCGGTCGGGCTCGGACTATCGGTCACCACCGTCGAGGGCGAAGCGGCGACGGCGAAGTTCCAGATCGGCGACACGGTCAAGGTGTTCAACCCAGAGGGCCGGGAGGTTGCGCCCGGCAGCGGCGAGGTGGGTCAGATCGCCAGAGCCGAACCGCTGCCTGAAGGCTACTACAAGGACCAGGCCAAGACCGACGCGACCTTCAGGTGGATCGACGGCGTGCGTTACTCGATGCCAGGCGACAACTGCACGGTGGAGGCGGACGGCAGCATCACCCTGCTCGGACGCGGCAGCAACTGCATCAACACCGCTGGCGAGAAGGTCTTCCCCGAGGAAGTCGAGGAAGCCCTAAAGCGTCATCCCGACATCGAGGACGTGCTGGTGGTGGGCGTTCCGGACGAGAAGTGGGGCCAGGCGGTGACCGCCGTCATCGAGCTCAGGGCGGACGCCCGTCTCGACGAGACCGGACTGCGCGCTCACGCCCGTGAGCATCTCGCCGCCTACAAGGCCCCCAAGACCTATATCCCGGTGGCCCGCATGTTCCGCGCGCCGAACGGCAAGGCGGACTACAAGAGTGCGCGCGAGGCGGCGATCGCGGTGGTGAACTGAGGCTTAGCGCGGAAGTCTCTCAAACGCCGGAATGCCGTCCGGTATGTCGTGGAAAGCCTGGGCGTCGCAGGTGAACATGGCGATCTTGGGTGAGTACACGCTCGGATCGTCCAGGCCGCCCACCTTGACGATCACCGCCGGAAACCCCGGCGCGCGGGTGGCGAGCTGAGCGCCGCACGCGGCGCAGAACTGGCGGGTCACCGCGCGTTCGAGATCCGGCCGAGTGTAGCTCGCCGGCTCGCCCTTCACATAGGCGAAACCCTGCTCCGGCATGGCGATGAACAGGTTCGCCGCCCCGCCCGTATAGTGTTGGCATTCCCGGCAATAACACTGCGCCATCATCATCGGCTCACCATCGGCCGAATAGCGCACGGCGCCACAGTAGCAGCCGCCTTCGAGCTTCATGACCGGTCCTCCGGGAGGGTTGGCGTTTTAGCCAACCCTACACCGGATTTCCGATTGCGGCCCGGGTCGCTCTAGAGGGCGAGCGCCGCTCGACGGCGCGAGGCACGCAGCGTCCCGCCCATCAGGCCCGCGCCGATCAGCATCAAGGCCCAGGTGGCCGGCTCGGGAACGGCGGCCACATCCGCCACTTCGAAGGCGTTCTGCGTGCTCGAGAAGGTGATGCTCGTCACCGGCGCGGAGAAGGTGAACGTGAAGCGGCCATTGGTGTCGGCGGCGGTCTGGTTGCCGTCGGCCGCGCCTGAAATGACGCCCAGTTGCGAGCCGTCGATGGTGGTCCCGCCGGGGCCGCCGAAGGTGAGCGTGTTGTAGGCGTCGAGGGAGCCGACATAGATGCTCAGCTCCTTCACCGGCGCGAAGGTGAGCGTCGCCGACTGGCCGCCCGGAACTTCGAGGTACTGCGCGGTGTCAAACGTCGAGCCGCTGAAGGCCGGCGCGGCATATTGGCCGCTCACTGCACCGGTCACCAGGTTTCCGCCGGTCAGGCCCGCGCTGGTGCTGAAGTCGGTGACGAGGTGCTCGCCCGACGGCAGCGCGACGCCGTAGCTGGTGAAGGTCACGGCGGCATGACCAGCGAGCGGTGCGAGGCCGAGCGAGAGGCAGGCCGCGGAGGCGGCGAGTAGGCGGTTCATCAGATCAAAACTCCGAATGCACTTGGTTAAGTTGGCCGCCTCCTAACGAGTTTCCGCCACTTTCGCACCACATCCGATCGGGATTTGACAAGAGTTCGCATTAGATGATCGCGCTATCCAGATTATAATAGATCGGTTTACAATCTGGGCGGCCTCGCTTTTGCTAAACCTCTCGCGCATACATGGAGTTCTGGATTGTAATACCTTGTTATTGATTGACGGTCCGCGCTGTCTCTAAAGATTATGCGACGAGATGAAGCGTGAGGATGATCCTCGGGGCTTCGAGCTGGCCCGCCATGCCCCGCCGCCATCGAACCTGACGCGAGGTCACGCTTCCCCACGCGGAAATCCGCGCTAGTGTGGGCGGCAAAGACGACAGCAGGGAGTGGATGCGCCGCGATGGATTTCGACTTTTCCGACGACCAGAAGTTTCTCAAGGGCGAAGCGCGCAAGTTCCTGGACGCGCGCTGCCCCATCTCCGTCGTCCGCGGCGTGCTCAACAACGAGGACCGGGACTACGACGAGGGCCTGTGGAAGGCGGTCGCCGAGCAGGGCTGGCTGGGCGCGGCCATCCCCGAGGAACATGGCGGCCTCGGCCTGGGCGGCCTGGAGCTGTGCGTAATCGCCGAGGAGCTCGGCCGCGCGCTGGCGCCGATCCCCTTTGCCTCCACCGTCTATTTCGTGGCCGAGGCCCTGATGCTGGCCGGATCCGAAGACCAGAAGGCCAAGTGGCTGCCCAAGATCGCCGCGGGCGAGGTCATCGGCTGCATGGCCACGGTCGAGCGGCCGGGCGCCCTCACCGAGGCGCAGGTCCAGGCGCGGGTCGACGGCGGCAAGCTGACCGGGCGTCAAGCTGCCCGTGACCGACGGCGGGATCGCCGACCTTGCGGTGGTGCTGGCGCGGTCCGGCGGCCAGGTGTCGATGTTCCTTGTGGATCTCTCCGCCGGCGGCGTGAAGCGTGAACGTCTGGAGACGCTGGATCCCACGCGCAACGTCGCGCGCCTCTCCTTCGAGGGCGCCGCGGCCGAGCCGCTCGGTGAAGCCGGCGAAGGCCTCTCGCTCGCCGAGGCGGTGTTCGACCGGGCGGCGGTCTATCTCGCCTTCGAGCAGGTCGGCGGCGCCGACCGCTGCCTGGAGATGGCCAGGGACTACGCCCTGGAGCGCTACGCCTTCGGCCGGCCCATCGGCAGCTATCAGGCGATCAAGCACAAGCTCGCCGACATCTACATCAAGAACCAGCTTGCCCGCTCCAACAGCTATTACGGCGCCTGGGCGCTGGGCGAAGGCGGGTCGGACCTCAAGATCGGCGCGGCCTCGGCCCGGGTCTCCGCCAGCGACGCCTTCTGGTTCGCCGCCAAGGAGAGCCTGCAGACCCACGGCGGCATGGGCTATACCTGGGAGGTGGATTGCCACCTCTACTACCGCCGCGCCCAGCAACTCGGGCTGGTGGCCGGCGGGTCCAAGGCCTGGAAGGAAAAGCTGGTCTCCAGCCTCGAACGCCGAAACCTGGCCGCCTGACGACTTCAGTGAAGACGGAGCTTTAAGTCCATGAACTTCAACGACACGCCCGAAGAAGCCGAATACCGCGCCAAGGTGCGCGCCTGGCTCACCGAGAACGCGCCCAAGGCTCGCGGCAACGCGACCCATGACGAGAACCCCGCCGGCATGGAGGCCTCCAAGGCCTGGCAGAAAAAGAAGGCCGACGCCGGCTACGCGGCCATCACCTGGCCCAAGGAATGGGGCGGCCAAAGCGCCCCGAGCTGGCAGAACGTGATCTTCGGCCAGGAGGAAGCCAAGGCGGCGCCGGGCCTCTCGGGCCCCTTCGCCATCGGCCTCGGCATGTGCATCCCGACCATCCTCACCGCCGGGAACGACGAGGACAAGAAGCGCTTCGCCCAGCCCGCCGTGCGCGGCGAGGAGATCTGGTGCCAGCTGTTCTCGGAACCGTCCGGCGGCTCCGACGCCGCCGCCGCCCGCACCCGCGCCATCAAGCAAGGCGACGAGTGGGTGATCAACGGCCAGAAGGTCTGGACCAGCGGCGCGCACTACTCCGACTACGGCCTGCTGCTCGCCCGCACCGATCCCGACGTGCCCAAGCACAAGGGGCTCACCATGTTCTGGATCGACATGCACGCTCCGGGCGTGGAGGTGCGGCCGATCCACCAGATGAGCGGCGGCTCCAACTTCAACGAGGTCTATTTCACCGACCTGCGCATCAAGGACTCCCAGCGCGTGGGCGAGGTCGGAGAGGGCTGGAAGGTCGCGGTCATCACCCTGATGAACGAGCGCCTCAGCGTCGGCGGCGGCGCCAGCGGCTCGAACTACGGCTCGGTGATGAAGCTGGCCGAGGGCATCTCCACCCTCGCCGGCCCGTCCAGCAAGGATGCCGGCCTGCGCGAGAAGATCGCCGACTGGTTCGTCCAGGCCGAGGGCCTCAAGTACACCACCTTCCGCACCATGACCGCCCTTTCCCGTGGCCAGACTCCCGGGTCCTGAGAACTCCATCGCCAAGATCGTCGCCGCCAACGTCATGCAGGACATGGCCAATGAGGCGATGAACCTGGAGGACCAGTTCGGCATCCTGAAAGGCTCCGAGGCCCCGCTCGCCGGCGCCTTCCAGCAGACGCTCCTGGCCGCGCCCGGCCTTCGCATCGCCGGCGGCACCGACGAGATCCTGCGCAACATCATCGCCGAGCGCGTGCTGGGCCTGCCCCAGGACGTCCGTCTCGACAAGGACGTCGCCTTCAAGGACATCCCCAGCGGGCGGTGAGGGGAATTGAACCCCGCGCTGAGGTGGACTAAGTCTTAGTCCACCTCAGGACAGCGCCGCATGAAGACCGTCAACGTCCACGCCGCCAAGACCAACTTCTCGCGCCTGTTGGAAGAGGTCGCCGCGGGGGAGGACGTGGTGATCGCCAGGGCGGGAACACCCGTGGCGCGACTTTCTCGCTTTGAGCCGCTGCGCCAACCTTCACGTCGGCTCGGGGCCTTGGAGGGGATCGCGGTCGTCCCTGACGACTTCGACGAGCCCCTGCCCGATGATCTGCTGGCGGCGTTCGAGGGCGGCTAAGTGCGGCTCTTGCTCGACACCCACGTGCTATTGTGGGCGCTGATCGATCGGAGGAGGTTGCGCGAAGACACCTTGAACCGGCTCAGCGACCCTGAAAACCTGGTGATGTTCAGCACCGCGAGCGTTTGGGAAATCTCGATCAAGGCGGCTCTTCATCGCGCTGAATTCGGAGTTCCGCCAAGCCGGATCTTCCAGGAAGCCGTAAGGGCTGGATTTCACGAACTCACAGTGCGTTCGTCGGCCGCGCTGCGCGTCGCCGATTTGCCGCATCATCACCGCGATCCGTTCGACCGCCTTCTGGTCGCACAGGCCATCGACGAACCCGCGACACTATTGACCGCCGACGCCAAGCTCACCGTCTATTCCGAGCTGGTCGAAGCCGTCTGAGGAGCCCCCCGTGAGCACCGACCTGCGCTTCCTCATATATTCGGCCGTGCTGCTGTTGCTCCTGATCTTTGTTCAGGCGTTTCTCGGCAGTCGCGTTTACGGCTTGCCCGCGCTGGCGGGAAACCGCGACGACCTGCCCCCGCCTCCGCCGTACGTCGCGCGGGCCAAGCGGGTGGTGTCGAACCACATCGAGGGTCTGGTGGTCTTCGCCACCATCCTCCTTGCGGCGGCCGCGGCGCACATCTCCAACCGCTGGACGGTGCTGGGAGCCGAGCTCTACTTCTGGGGGCGGGTCGCCCACGCCGGGCTCTACCTCGCCGGCGTTCCCTTCGTGCGCACCCTGGCGTTCGGCGTCGCCGTGGCGGGGTTGGTGCTGGTCCTGGGCGCGGCGCTCGGCGCTCTGACCTAGGCCGCCGCGCGAGCGCTGCCGAGCGCCTCCCGCCAGGGAGCCGAGTTCCACTTCGGATAACGCGCCTGCGTCCGGCGGATCGTCTCCTCGGTCCAGAACGGATCGCCCGGCCGCTGCACCCCGAACATGGCGAGCTGATCCACCGAGGCGTGCTCGAAGATCACGTGCCACGGACGGAAGCCGTAATAGGGCCAGGCGTAGCGGTTGATCGCCGGCACGTCGGCGCGATGGTAGCTGGCCATCACCGCGAAGCGGCGGCCCTTGGGCGCGGTGAGGTTGGTGCCGCGGTGCCAGACGTCGATGGTGTAGGGAAAGATGCTGCCCGCCGGCGAGGCGCTGGATTTCGCCTTGGCCTTCAGCTTGTCCTGCAGGCCCGCCGCGGCCTGGCGGTTCAACGACTGATCGGGCGTGGCGATCTCGGCCGAGTCGGGGCGGGTCACGAAGTGCGCCGGCCCGTGCGCCTCGCTGACGTCGGTGAAATAGCAGAGGGTGGTGAGGCTGTTGAACCGCGCATCTTCCGACGGCGCGGTCAGGGTGTGGTTGCCGTAGTCGGTGTGGAAGTCCTGATCGTAGTCGGCGTCGCCGGTGAACTTGGCCCACACCTCCGCCTGATAGAGCAGCACATCTCTCGTCCCCAGAAGCGTGCGGGCGAGCTCCATCAGCGCCGGGTGCACGGCGATCGAGGTTCAGGGCCGGCGAGCAGTCGAAGGGAATGGTGTCGTTCAGGTCGACCTGGTGGCGATTGAACCGGCCGATCTCTCCAGGCTTCTTGAAGTTCTTCGGCTCCTCCGCGCCCTCGGTCCGGCCGAAGACAGCCTCGAAATCCGCGACCACCGCGGCGCATTCCTCGGGGGTGAAGAAGCGTTCGATCACCAAGCCGCCGTCGCGGCGCCAGGTATCGACGTGAGCTTCTGTGAATCGGCGCTGCACGGGCGTCCTCCTTGACGAAGCGCCATTGTCGGCGGAGTTCCGGGCCGGTCAAGACGGATCGGGAGCGGCGCGATGTTGGACTTCGAGACCTACCACGCGCTTGGGCTGGACCAGCTCGCCCCCACAGCGGTGAACGGCCGCGACCGGTCCGACTTCGTGGTGTCGCTGAACGCGCCGGGCGACGCCAACTACAACCCCTGCCCCGAAGCCTATCCGGGTCCGGACATTCCGCGCGGCGAGATCGTCAGCATCAAGGATTGGGACGGCGCACGGGTGTTCAAGGGCACGCTGCGGGACGTGCGCATCTACCTGCCGGCAGGCGTGCGCTCGGAAGAGCCGCACAACCTAATCGTGTTCCAGGACGGCAATTTCTACCTTCCGCGTGAAGGCGCGGTGCGCGCCACGGCCGTGCTCGACAGCCTGCATGCGAAAGGCGAGATCGCGCCGACGGCGGCGGTGTTCATCGATCCGGGTCGACCGCCCGGCTCCGACCGCCGCGACGACGTCGCGTCGGCGCAACGTAGCCTCGAGTACGATTCCATCACCGACGCCTACGGGCGATTCCTGCTGGAGGATCTCCTGCCCTTCGCGGAGGTTCACGCCGGCGTTCGATTCAGCGCGGATCCGGCGCGGCGGACGCTGGTCGGAATCAGCAGCGGCGGCATCTGTTCCTTCGTCGCCGCTTGGCATTTTCCAGAGCAATTCGGTCGCGTGCTGAGCCACTGCGGATCCTTCGTGAACATCCGTGGGGGGCACAACCTGGAGTCTCTCGTCCGCAAGACGCCGCGAAAACCGCTGCGGATCTTCCTGCAGAGCGGCGAAGCGGACGCCAGCTACATCACCGGAGACTGGCCGTTGGCTAACAAGACCCTGGCGGCGGCCCTGGCGTTCGCCGGTTACGATCACCGCTTCGAGTTCGGGGTCGGAGGGCACTCGCTACGCCACGGCGGCGCGATCTTCGCCGACAGCCTGCGGTGGTTGGGGAGAGACTGAGCCCGGTGGAATCCTTCGGCTAGAACCGGACTCCCACGGCCGCGCCGACCGTCTTGTCGCCGGCGCCATATTGAGTGGCGGCTGCCGAGTTCACGTCGGCCTTCGGGATCGCGTTCGCTCCGGGCGAGGTGTGATACCCGACCGATCCGGTCCAACCTCCCGGAGCGAGGCGGAAACTGCGCTCCGTCGGAATCCGATCTGACGCGAATGCGCGGGTCGGCTCCGGCCGGTCGAGATCGCTCACCGGATGAAGGTTCACCTTGGTCAGGTTCAAGGTCGCCGCATGCGCGTGACGAAAATGAAGTCGGTGATGCTTGGCGGAGATCGCCGGGCTTACCGCCAAGGCGACCGCGAGAAGGGATAACAGGCCGGTCTTCATGATCGACATCATCGACATCACACAAGCCCCCCTTGTCGCGAAAACGCCGCCTCGCCCGCCTTGTTCCGGACACGAGCGTTACCCTTCCGGTAAGAAGCCGGAATGAAAGACGATTCCGCCACCCGGCCACTCGACGCCGCAACCCCGTGGGGCATCGTCGTACTCCTGGGCTCGCTCACCGCCTTGGGAGCGATGTCGGTGGATATGTACCTGCCGAGTCTGCCCACGATCAACGCCCACTTCCACGCGCCGGAAGGCGCGGCCCAGTCGACGCTGGCGACCTTCTTCGCCGGGCTGGCGATCGGGCAGTTCTTCTACGGTCCGGCGTCCGATCGCTGGGGCCGGCGGTGGCCGCTGCTCGTTCGGGGTGGCGCTCTATATCGGCTCGGCTCTGGCGTGCGCCGCCGCGCCCTCACTGCTGGCGCTTTGCATCGCCCGGTTCTTCCAAGGCCTGGGCGGCTGCGCCGGACAGGTGATCGCCCGCGCCGTGGTGCGCGACCGCTTCGGCCACCGCCAGTCCGCGCAGATCCTGTCGCGCCTGATGCTGATCATGGGCGTGGCGCCCATCCTGGCGCCCCTCGCCGGCGGGGCGATGCTCGCGCTCGGCTGGCGTTCGATCTTCTGGTTTCTCACCGCGTTCGGGGTCGCGATCGGGCGTGGCCTCGCTCCTCTTCCTGACCGAGACCCGCTCGGCCGAGACCGAGGCCCAGGCCCGCGGCGAACATCCGTTCCGGACCTATCTCGCCCTGCTCCGGAACGGCCCCTTGGTCGGCTACACCCTCTCCGGCGCCTTCAACAGCGCGGCCCTGTTCGCCTACATCGCCGCCTCGCCCGGCCTGCTCATCCAGACCTACCGGATCCCGGCGACCGCCTTCGGCTGGGTGTTCGGCGCCAACGCCGTGGGGCTGATCGGCATGAGCCAGATCAACGCCCACCTGCTCCATCGTCACAGTCCCGAGGCCATCCTCACCCGCTCGCGACCGGTCTCCATCGCCTTCGCCGTCGCCTTGCTGGTCGATGCGATCACCGGCTTCGGCGGGATGTGGGGGGTGCTCGTTCCCCTGTTCATGGTGATCGCCTCGTTCGGCCTGGTGGGCGCCAACAGCCAGGCGGCCGGCCTGAACGTCGATCCACTCCGGGCCGGGTCGATTTCGGCGCTGATGGGCGGCGCGAGTTTCGGCGCGGGCGCATTGGTCTCCAGCACCACCACCGCCCTCACCACCGCTTGGCCGACCGGTGGAGCGATCCCGATGGCGAGCGTGATGCTGGGATCGATCCTGGCGTCGACCGCGGCGCTCTACCTCGTCGCCAAGCCTCAGAGGGAGGCGGCGGCCGTCTAGGCGGTCGCCGGAGCGGCCCGCGCGGTCTTCAGCGCGACAAGGAAGGCCAAGGTCAGCAAGCTGCCGGCGATGAGAACGCCCAGGCCCGGAAGGTGCAGCGTCGAGTCGTGGCGCACGGCGAAGGCGAAGGTCTCGCCATAGAGCAGCGGGCCAACGATGGAGCCGATGCCGACGAAGCTCTGGTTCACCCCCTGGAGCCGGCCCTGGAACTTGGGCCCCACGCGCCGACTCATAAGCCCCATGACGCCGGGCTGGATCAGTCCGCTCAACGCGAAGATCGGTGTGGCCAGCAGGTAGATCCAGCCCTGCGGCGCGAGGCCGTACCAGAAGAAGGCGAAGGCCGCGCAGGCGCAGCCGACCAGGGCGGCTCCCCGCTCTCCGATGCGCTTCACCGTCGGGCCGACCACCGCGACGGCGACCAGGATCTGGCACACCCCGGTGAGCATGAAGGTGAGGCCGAGCGTCTTGGGCGTCCAGTGATAGCGGTAGCCGGTGTAGAGTACGAAGATGCTGGGCAGCACATTCTGGGCCAGCGCGAACAGGAAGGCGACGGTCGCCAGGCCGATCAGCTCGCCATGCTGTCGAAGGAAGTGCAGCGAGGCGAGCGGATTGGCGCTCTTCCAGTTCAGGCCTGAGCTGCGGCTCTCCGGCGGCAGGGATTCGGGCAATATGAACAGGCCGTAGAGACCGTTGACCAGGCACAGGGCCGCCGCGGCGACGAAGGGCAGGCGCAAACTGTACTCGCCGAGGAACCCACCGATCGCAGGCCCGATGATGAAGCCGAAGCCAAACGCCGATCCCATCAGGCCGAAGTAGCGGGCCCGATTCTCCGGCGCGGTCACGTCGGCGACATAGGCGTTCGCCGTCGAGAAGCTGGAGGCGGTGATCCCGTTGATCAGGCGCCCCAGGAACAGCCAGCCAAGCGTCGGCGCGAAGGCCATGAACAGGAAGTCGGCGAACAGGCCAAAGATCGAGATCAGCAGCACCGGGCGACGGCCGAAACGGTCCGCCAGCATGCCGAGGATCGGGCCGCACAGGAACTGCATCAGACCCCAGGAGGCGGCGAACACCGCGTTCCAATCGGACGCGCTCGCCGTGTCGCCGTGGGCGAACTGCTTGACCAGGTTCGGCAGTATCGGAATCATGATCCCGAACGAAATCGAGTTCATCAGCGCCGAGACGAAGATGAAGCCGAAGGCCGCTCGGCGGCCCGATGTCAGGCGGTTGACGCTCGCCTCGCTCACCCCAATCCCCTCCCCGTCGGTGGCGGCGGCATGGACGCATCCAGGCGCTCGAGCAAGGTCCGCCACCACTCGGCATGACGCTGAAGGAAGATCGTGGGTGGAAAGCCGTGTCGGGCGACATGCTCCTGAGGCACGCTGTCCCAGCCTCGGTGCTCGACCGTGATCCGGGTTTCGGCGCTTACCGCCTCGAAGCGAACCTCGACTTCGGTGTCCTGCCCCGGCCCGAAGCTCGCCTGTCGCCAACCGAACACCAGGCGGTCCGGCGGCGTCCACACCCGCACCTTGCCGATCTCGAACACCTTGCCGCCGGCGCGGGTCTCGATCAGCCGCCCCTCGGGACCGGGTTCGAACGTAAGCACGCCGGGCTCGCGCGGCGTGAAGGCGAATGTCGGATTGGGCCGCCACCAGGCTCCGATCTCTTCGGTGAACGCCGCGAAGGCGCGCTCGGGCGTGGCCGGCACGCGTATCGACACCAGGATGCGGGAGGCCAAGGGTTCAGCCGGTCTTGGCGAGATGATCGCGCAGGGCGGCGAGCTGCCCGGACCACAGACTTTCCGTCTCGGCCAGCCAGTCGCGCAGCTCCGCCATCGGGCCGGTGCGCAATTCGTAGATGCGCAGGCGGGAGTCGTGCGGCGGGTGGTGCTCGGCCACGAGATCGGCGGCCTTGAGCGCCTTGAGCGCCCGGCTCATGGCCGGCGCCGGCAGGCCCATGGCGCGGGCGAGCTCCCCGGCGGCGTGTGGCCGCTGGCGCAGCAGATCGACGACCGCTCGGCGGTTCGGGTCGGCGAGCGCCGAGAGGGTCGCGTCGAGGCCGGCCACCCCTAGAGAGAACCCTTCACGGTGACGCCGCCGGCCTGCGCCATCTCGGCCTGGCTCATCGCCTTTACAGGGACGCTGAACGTCCACTGATGGCCCTCCGGATCGACCACGCCATAAACCCGGTCGCCGTAGAACTGGTCGGCGGGGTCACGCAGGCGGCGGGCGCCGGCGTCGATCGCGCGGGCGAAGTGACCGTCGATGTCCTCACCCGGCTCGAGATGGATGTGGATGGACTGGGTGTTGATCCCGCCGAGCGCGAGCGGGCTCTTGTGGAAATCGTCCCACTCGCGGCCGACCATGATCAGCCCGTTGCGACCAGCGCGCATCTCGCTGTGGGCCAGCGAACCGTCGTCGCCCTCCACCACCATGGTCGTCTCGAAACCGAACGCCCGTTCGAGCCAAGCCAACGCCGCTCGCGGGTCCTGGTAGCAGACCCCGACGGCCAGGGTTGGTCGCGCCTCGCTCATGCGTGTCTCCTCAGACCCAACCCGTGATCGTCAAGCCGCTGGCCGCTTCGGCCTCCTCGCGAGACACGGTCTCCACGGTCTGCGCGACCGTCCAGATGTGCCCCTCCGGATCGCGGCAGCGGTAGGAGCGATCACCATAGAACTGTGTTTCCGGCTCGGCGATGATCACCGCTCCAGCCCCTCGCGCCCGTTCGCAGTGCGCGTCCACATCCTCGTGGCTGTGGATGTGAAGATACTGCGTGCAATGGCCTTCGAGGCTGGCGGGGCTGCGAAACGGCGCGCTCCACTCCGTCGACACCATGATCGTGCTGTCGCCGAGCCGCATCTCGCAGTGCGCGATCTCCCCGGACGGATCTTCAAGCAGCATGACGGTCTCGAACCCGAACGCCGTCTTGAGCCAGTCGATAGCGGCGCGGCGGTCGCGATACACGACGGCGGCGATGATGTTCGACCTGGGCTCGCCCATGACCACTCCTTTCCTACTGAAGGAATGGTTCTAATCTAGAAGAACTGTTGCCGTCAAGCGTAAGGATATCGCCTGTTCGACGGTCCTCGAGCGTTGCGCTAGTAGGCCAATCGAGGACTAGGCGCGAAGGGCTCGTGCGCTCGGCCGGCGCAAGGCGCCGCCGACCAGACCGAATCCAACCAGCATCAGAGCCCAGGTCGCAGGTTCCGGAACCCCGCGCTTGAGCAAGACGCTTCCGTCGAAGCCGTTGCTACCGAAGTCCTGACGCCCGGAGCCCAGGTCGCCGAGGCCCGAGCAATCATTCGAGACCTCGTTGGAATCCATCGTCACGGCGCCGACCAGGGCGATCGCCCGACCGCAGAGGATCTTCGCCGAGGTATCGAGGGTGATGCTCTGGTCGGCGATGACGTTGCCGGCGAACAGCGTGCTGGTGCCCAACGTCGCGGAGCTTCCGACCTCCCAGAAGATGCCGCTGCCGGGGCCGCCGTTCAGGACGGTCACGGACGATCCGCTCGCGGTCGTCAAGGCGGAGCCGATCTGGAAGACGAACTTTCCATTGGGATTGCTGGCGAAGTCGAGCGTCAAGGCGCCGGTCAGCTGAGCCGAACTGTCGAACTTGTAGACGCCGGGTGTGAGCACACCGACGCTGCCAAGATCCATCCCGGTAAGGTCGGTGGTGAAGGCCAGGCTCGACAGGGCGCCGAACCCGGAGGTGGCGTCGGCCTGCGCCTGCTGGGCCACCGCGTCGGTCTGATGAACGGTCCCCGTCAGGGTCACCGAACTCAAACCGGTAATCGAAGTGCCTGGAGATACCCCAAGATCGCCCCAGATCGTGGTGGGGCCGGTGTTGGTCACCGCCGCCGCGCCCAGGACGGCGAACGCGTCGGCCGACCCTAGGACGGTGGCCGCGCTTGCTGGCGAAGCGCTCGCGGCGACGACCATGAGCGGACCGACAGCGAGGGCTGCGCAGCACGCGAGCCTGTGTATTCTGTTCATGGGTCACTCCAATCGTTTGCTCCGCTCGGCGAGTGGTTCGCCAGCAGGCATCGCCCGACAAAGCACAGGCGCGCACCCCGCTTCCCTATCAATTGGTATGAATTGCAATGGAAACAGATCTTCGTACTGTTCGAAGCTCATATGCGGAACCATCGCACACCGCCGACCCACTTTTGGGCGTGATCGATGGACGCGGAGCTGATTTATGGCGGTGAGTGAACCCCAATAAACCGCTTCGAACACATTGAAGTCGCGAAGAAAACACCGCACGCCCAATCGTCGCCGGAGTTGGGCGTAGAGGATCAAGCGGGCCTTGCGGACGCTCGCGAGCGAATTTGGACGTCACCCGAGGCGACGCGCTCGAGCGCTAAATTCCGTCGTTCGAACTATCGGACATCCGAGCGAGCGACGCGCTGGGTCACGACAGCATCGGCTCGAGGTCCGGGTCTCCCTTCGCGGCCGCTCGCTGGAAGGCGGCTCGCTGGCCAATCCGCTCCAGATAGGCGCGGATGTTCGGGTAGGGGCCGAGATCGCGAGGGGCGAAGACGCGCATGGTGGTGAGCGGGAACAGCATCATGATGTCGGCGGCGGTGAAGCGATCGCCGGCGAACCACGTCGCTTCCCCCAGGCGCCGCTCGACGTTCTCATAGGCCAGGTTGATCCGGGCGCGCAGGGGCTGGGCCGCCTCCTGATCGCGCATGCCGAGCATCAGCAGCACCAGATCGACCATCCCGGCCGGCATGAAGGAGCCGTTGGCGTAGTGCAGCCAGAAAAGATAGTCGGCGTAGTTCGGCTCGTCGGGTCGGACGATCAGACGCCCGTCGCCGTACTTGGCGAGGATGTACTCCGTGATCGCGCCGGACTCCGCGAGCACCACTTCGCCATCGGTGATCACCGGCGCGGTGCCGGACGGGTGCAGCGCCTTGTAGGCCGCCGGGGCCAGACGGGTGACCGGATCGCGGTCGTACTTCGCGAGCTCGTAGGGAAGCTCCAGCTCCTCGCACAGCCAGACGATGCGGTCGGACTGGGAGATTCCCAGGTGATGGACAATGAGCATGACCCCTCCTTTGACGCGGAGGGCCACGCTAGCGCTTGATCCGAGGGATGGCGAGCCGCCGGCGCCGGGAGGGCGCGGCGCGCCGTAAGGGGGGATTACGACGCGCCGCCAGGATGACTCCTGACCGCCGGTCCGTGGCAACGAGGGACGGGGAAGCGCCACGAGCCAGCGATGAGAACCTTATGGTCCCCGGGCGCTGAACCCTCGATGAACGATCGTCAGGCGGCGACGGGCGCCCCGCGACGGCGTCGATGGTCCCCGGATCCAGGCCCCAGTCGGCAAGAGCCTCACGGGTGTGCGCGCCGATGGCGGGCGGCGGCCCGGCGACCTTGCCGGGCGTCTTGGAGAAGCGCGGGGCCGGCGCGGGCTGTACGACCCCATCCAGCTCCACGAAGGTCTCCCGGGCCGCGTTGTGAGGATGCTTGGGCGCCTCGTCCAGGCTCAACACCGGTCCGAAGCAGACGTCCGTGCCGCCCATGATCGCCTCCCACTCGTCGCGCGTCTTGGTGGCGATGACCTCGGCCAACCGGTCGGTGAGCGCGGGCCACTTGGAGCGGTCCATCTGCGCCTGGAACTCGGGGTCCTTGATCCCGGTCTTCTCGAGCAGCAGGGCGTAGAACTGTGGCTCGATCGAGCCGAGCGCGATCCATTCGCCGTCGGCGCATTGGTAGGTGTCGTAGAAGTGCGCGCCGCCGTCGAGCAGGTTGTCGCGCCGCTTGTCGCTCCAAGCGCCCGCCGCCTTGAAGCCGTAGAACATGGCCATCAGCGAGGCCGCGCCGTCGCTCATGGCGCAGTCGATCACCTGTCCCTCGCCGGTTTCCCGCGCGTGGATGACGCCGGCGAGCAGGCCGAACGCCAGATAAAGCGCGCCGCCGCCGAAGTCCCCGACCAGGTTCAGCGGCGGGATTGGCTTCTCGCGCGTGCCGATGGCGCCCAGCGCGCCGGAGATGGCGATGTAGTTCATGTCGTGCCCGGCGGCCTGCGCCAGCGGTCCGGTCTGGCCCCATCCGGTCATGCGGCCGAACACCAGCTTGGGATTGCGCTTGAGAGCGACGTCGGGACCGAGGCCCAGCCGCTCCATCACCCCCGGGCGGAAACCCTCGATGAGCGCGTCCGCCTTTTCCATGAGCTTGAGGCAGACCTCGACAGCCGCGGGGTCCTTGAGGTCGAGCGCCACCGAGCGGCGTCCACGAGCGGTGATGTCGGACTTCGCCCCGCGGCCCGGACCCTTGCGGTCGATCCGCACCACGTCAGCGCCCAAATCGCTGAGCAGCATGCCGCAGAAGGGTCCCGGGCCGATGCCGGCGAACTCCACAACCTTCAGCCCCGATAGCGGCCCCTGCCCCATGGCGTTCCTCCTTGATCGCGTCCCTTGGCTGGGCAATCATCCCGCCTGCCCCTGGGTCACGCAAGCGGGGCGCTCGAGTGAGAGGGGCGGCGCGTTTGGCCTACAATCCCTATAACGCCCCGGGCGGCGGATACGCCCTATGGATCGGCTTGGCGGCGACGGTGGCGCTCCTCTTGTGGCGCAACCGCAAGCCCGTGCCGTTGAAGATCGAACGGCTGTGGATCCGGCCGGTGATCTTCCTGGTCCTGCTTGCCTTCGTCGTCGGCGCCATGCCGCCGCCGCTGACCGTCCTGAGCGTCGCCATCCTTGCGGTCGCGCTCATCGTGGGCGCGGCCCTCGGCTGGCAGCGCGCGCGATTCACCCGGATCGAAGTGCATCCCGAGACCCACGCCTTGAGCACCCGGATGTCGCCGCTCGGACTGGTCTTCATCGTGGCCTTGGTGGCGATACGCAGCTTCCTGCGGGGCGCGGAGGGCGAGGCGGCCGGCGCACACCTGCCCGCCACGGCGATCACCGACGCCCTGATGCTCTTCGGCGGCGGCCTGGTCATCGCCGGCAGCCTGGAGATCTGGCTCCGCGCCCGCAAGCTGCTCGCGGAAGCGCGGGCGGCCCACTCGGACGCGACCATCGTCTCTGGAGACAGCTAGTCCGAACCCCGGTCCTCGCGGTCTAGAATCGGCTCCTGCTCAGCGGCGAGCGCTTGGGCGGGGCGCCGTGCTTGACGATGCGGCGCGTGGGCGGCGGAGGCGCGGGTGGCGGAGCGGGCGCCGACCAGCGATGGAGCTGCGGCTTGGCGCCCGAACCCTTGGCGAGGTTGGCGAGTTCGGCGAGGATCCGCTCGGCGGCGGCGAGGCGATCGGCGGGATCCTCCCACTCGCCCTTGACCACCAGCTTCTGGTCGGGACGCAGCTTCCAGACCGCCTCGTTCTTCTGCACGAAGGCGAGCAGACCTCCGGGATTGGGGAAGCTGTCGCCGCGGAAGCCGACCACCGCGCCCTTCGGCCCGACGTCGATCTTGGCGACATTCGCCTCGCGGCACAGGCCCTTGATCGCCACCACCTTGAGCAGCTGATCCGCCTCGGGCGGCAGCGGGCCGAAGCGGTCGACCAGTTCGGCGGCGAGCTGCTCGCGGTCTTCCTGCTTCTCGGCGTCGGAGAGCCGGCGATAGAGCGCCAGGCGCACGTTCAGGTCCGGCACGTAGTCCTCGGGAATCAGGACCGCGGCGCCGGTGTTGATCTGCGGCGACCAGCCCCGGTCGGCGTGCGGATTGGCGCTTTCGGGAACGGCGCGGTTCTTCAGCTCGGACGACCGCGTCCTCCAGCATCTGCTGGTAGAGCTCGACCCCGATCTCGCGGATGTGGCCCGACTGCTCCTCGCCCAGGAGGTTGCCTCCCCCGCGGATGTCGAGGTCGTGGCTGGCGAGCTGGAAGCCGGCGCCCAGGCTGTCGAGCGACTGCAGCACGCGTAGCCGCTTCTCGGCCGAGACCGTCAGGGTGCGGTTCGGCGGCGTGGTGAGATAGGCGTAGGCCCGCGCCTTGGCCCGGCCGACCCGCCCGCGCAGCTGGTAGAGCTGGGAGAGGCCGAACATGTCGGCGCGGTGCACGATCAGGGTGTTGGCGGTGGGAATGTCCAGCCCGCTCTCGACGATCGTGGTGGACAGCAGCACGTCGTAGCGGCCCTCGTAGAAGGCCGACATCACGTCCTCGAGCTGGCTGGGCGGCATCTGGCCGTGGCCGACCGCGAACTTCACCTCCGGCACCTGCTCGCGCAGGAACCGCTCAAGCTCCGGCAGGTCCTTGACCCGCGGGGCGACGAAATAGCTCTGGCCGCCGCGGTACTTCTCCCGCAGCAGCGCCTCGCGCATCGAGACCGGGTCCTCGGGCGCGACGTAGGTGCGCACGGCGAGGCGATCCACCGGCGGGGTGGCGATGATCGACATCTCGCGAATGCCCGACAGCGACAGCTGCAGGGTCCGCGGAATCGGCGTCGCCGTGAGGGTGAGCACATGCACCTCGGCACGGAGGGCCTTGAGCGCTTCCTTGTGCTTGACCCCGAAGTGCTGCTCCTCGTCGACGACGACCATGCCCAGGTCCTTGAACTGGACCTGCTTGCCGAGCACCGCGTGGGTGCCGACGACGATCTCCACCTCGCCCTTGGCGAGCGCCTCGCGCGTCTCGTTCGCCTCGGCCGGCGTCACCAGGCGCGAGAGGCGGCGCACGCGCACCGGCCAGCCCTGGAAGCGCTCGACGAAGGTTGCATAGTGCTGGCGCGCCAGCAGGGTCGTCGGGCAGACCACCGCCACCTGCCGACCGCTCATGGCGACCACGAAGGCCGCGCGCAGCGCCACCTCGGTCTTGCCGAAGCCCACGTCGCCGCAGATCAGCCGGTCCATCGGCTTGCCCGAACCCAGGTCGCCCAGCACGTCGGCGATGGCGTTCAGCTGGTCGTCGGTCTCCTCGTAGGGGAAGCGCGCGCAGAACTCGTCGAACAGGCCGGCGGGCGGCTCGATGTCGTCGGTGTGGTGGGTGGCGCGCGCGGCGGCGATGGCGATCAGGCCCTCGGCCATCTCGCGCAGCCGCTCCTTGGCCTTGGCCTTGCGCGCCTGCCAGGCCGCGCCGCCCAGCCGGTCGAGCTGCACGCCCTCGGTCTCGCTGCCGTAGCGGGTGAGGAGGTCGATGTTCTCCACCGGCAGGTAGAGCTTGGCCTCGCCGCCGTACTGCAGCTCCAGGCAGTCGTGCGGCGCCTCCATCACGTCGAGCGTCTTCAGTCCGTCGTAGCGGCCGATGCCGTGGTCGATGTGCACCACCAGGTCGCCCGGCGTGAGCGCGGTCGCCTCGGCCAGGAAGTTGGCGGCGCGCCGCTTGCGTCTGGGCCGCGCCAGGCGATCGCCCAGGATGTCGGTCTCGGAGACGACGGCGAGGTTGTCGGTCTCGAAGCCGTTCTCCAGCGGGATGACCGCGCGCTGTGGCTTCTTGGGGTCGGCGGCGCTGCGCCTGGCTCCAGTCGCTGGCGCGGCGAGACGCCCTTCAGCCCGTGGTCGGCCAGCATGGCCGAGAGGCGGTCGGACGAGCCTTCGGTCCAGGAGGCGAAGATCACCCGCTTGCCGGCCTTGGCCAGGGTCCGGGCGTGCTCGGCCGTCGCCTCGAACAGGTTGACGCTGTCCTGCGCCCGCTCGGCGGCGAAGGTCCGCCCGCGCCGGGCGCCGAGGTCGATGGTCCCCTCGCCCGGCTCGGCCTGGAACGGGCGAGAACCGCCGGACGGGCGCGCTCGGCGAGACGCCGGTCCCACTCGGCCTCGGCCAGGTAGAGCGCTTCGGGCTCGAGCGCCCGGTAGTGCGTCTTCCGCTCGGTCTCGTTGCGGGCGTGATGCGCATCGGCGATCAGGTCCCACCGCTCGCGCCGGGCTTCGTTGGCGAGATGGTCGATGGCCAGACCAGGGCGCGATCGGGCAGGTAGTCGAACAGGGTCTCCAACTGATCGAAGAACAGCGGCAGGTAGTGCTCCATGCCCGCGCGGCGGCCGCCCTCGCTGATCGCCGCATAGAGCGCGTCGTCGCCCGGCGCGCCGAACGCCTTGAGGTACCCCTGGCGAAAGCGGTGGATCGAGGCTTCTGTCGAGCAGCGCCTCGCTCACCGGCAGCAGGTCGACGGTCTTGAGCTGGCGCGTGGAGCGCTGGGTCTCCCGATCGAAGGCGCGGATGGACTCCAGGCTGTCGCCGAACAGGTCGAGACGCACCGGCTCGTCGCCGCCGGGCGGGAAGACGTCGATCACCCCGCCGCGGATGGCGAACTCGCCCTGGTCGGAGACGGTGGAGGCGCGGTGATAGCCGTTGACCGCGAAGTAGCGCTCCAGGTCGGCGATGTTCACGTGCGCGCCGACATGGGTCGAGTAGCCCGCCGCCTTGACCACCGCGCGCGGCGGCACGCGCTGCATCAGCGCCGCCGCCGTGGCCACCAGAACGCGAGGCTTGTCGGGGTTCTGCTCGCGCGCGAGGCGGCTCAAGGTCGCCATGCGCTCGGCTGCGACCGCCGCGCGAGGGCCCGACGCGGTCGTAGGGCAGACAGTCCCACGCCGGGAAGCTCATCGTCCCGATCTCGGGCGCGAAGAAGTTCAGCGCGCCCTGGAACGCTTCCGCCCGGGAGCCGTCGCGCGCCACGAACACCGAAAGGCCGCCCCGCGCCCGCGCGATGTCGGCCAGTGAAAGCGCGTCGAACCCTTCCGGAACGCCGGACAGCAACAGGTCGCCGGGCGCGTCGATGGCGCGCTTCAGGTCCTTGGAAATACTCACAAGCTCTCCGGGTCAGCCGGCCTGGGCGAGAGGCGGGCGGAAGGCGCGCAGCCGCGCCAGCAGGTCGCTGTCGATATGGGACGGCGCCTCTCGACCCGCCACGATCCACGCGTAGATGTCATGATCAGCCTCGGCGAGAAGCCGCTCGAAGCTCTCCAGTTCCCCGGCGTTCATCGTCGGCGCGTGCGCGTCGGCAAACGGCCCCAGAATCAGGTCCGCCTCCCGGAAGCCCCGCCGCCAGGCGCGAAACCGGATGCGCTGGACGGCGTGCGGCTCAGACATCTTCGGGGTCACGGAAATAGGGCTCGACCTCGCCTTGCAGCTTGACGGTCATCTGCTTGCCGCGCCGGTCCACGCCCTTTCCCACCGCGAGCCGCACCCAGCGTTCGCTGACGCAGTACTCCTCGACGTTGGTCTTCTCCTCGCCTTTGAAGCGCACGCCGATGCCCCGGGCGAGCAGGTCGGCGTCGTGGAACGGGCTGTCGGGATCGACGCACAGGCGGTCGGGAGGGGTGTCGCTCATGCGCGGGGCTTTAGCGCGTGGACGATTCTGCGGCTAGCGTAAGCCGCGTGAGACCGGAGATCCTCTTCCCCCTGTTCGCGCCGGCGACGACCCTCAAGGGCGTCGGGCCCCGCATCGCGCCGTTGGTGGAGCGGGTGGCGGGTCCGATCGTGCGGGATCTCGTGTTCCTTGGGCCGACCGGGCTGATCCAGCGACGGCCGGGCAAGGCGGCGCTGGCGGTCGACGGCGCGGTGGAGACCTTCACCCTCACCATCGAGTCGCACCGGCGGCCCGGGCGGGCAGGGCTGCCGTGGGTGATCCGCGCCTTCGACGAGACCGGCTTCATCGATCTGGTCTGGTTCAAAGGCTACGGCGAGCACCTGGAGCGGGCCCACCCGCCGGGCGCCAAGCGGATCGCGAGCGGCAAGGTGGAGCGCGACGATCGCTGGATCGGGCTCAAGATGCCCCACCCCGATTACCTCGTGCCGATCGAGCGCGCGGCCGAGGTCCCGAATGAGGAGACGGTCTATCCGGCGACCGCCGGCCTGCCGCCGCGCACGATGCGTCGTCTGGTGCAGATGGCGGTCGAACGCGCGCCCGACCTGCCCGAGTGGCAGGACCCCGCCTGGCTCGCCCGGAACGGCTGGACGGGCTGGCGTGAGGCGCTCGAGCGTTGGCACGCGCCCACGAGCCCGGAGGATCTCGACCCCCAGTCGCCCCATCGCAGGCGACTGGCCTTCGACGAATTGCTCGCCCACCAACTCGCCTTGGCCCAGCGCCGCCGAGAGCGGCGGGCGCATCCGGCGCCGGTGATCGTCGCCTCGGAGGCTTCGCGGCAGGCCGAGGCCGTCCCTCCCGTTTGCGCTGACCGGCGCCCAGCGCCGCGCGCTTTCGGAGATCGGCGGCGATCTCGCCTCCGGCGAGCGGATGACGCGGCTGATCCAGGGCGATGTCGGCTCCGGGAAGACCGTCGTCGCCATGCTGGCGATGATCGACGCCGCGCGCGCCGGCGGCCAGTCGGTGCTGATGGCGCCCACCGAGATCCTCGCCCGCCAGCATCTGGAGACCATCGCCGCGCCGCTGGCCGCGCAGGGCATCGAGGCGGTCCTGCTCACCGGCCGGCAGAAGGGCGCCGCGCGCGCCGAGCGGCTGGAAGCGATCCGTTCCGGACGCGGCGCAGGTCGTCGTCGGCACCCACGCCCTGTTCCAGGACGACGTCGCCTATCGCGACCTCGTGCTCACCGTCATCGACGAGCAGCACCGCTTCGGCGTCTCCGAGCGGCGGCGGCTGCGCGACAAGGGCGAGAGCGCCCACCTGCTGGCGATGTCGGCCACGCCGATCCCGCGCAGCCTGGAGCTGACCGTGTTCGGCGACCTCGACGTCTCGCGCCTGGACGAGAAGCCGCCCGGCCGCACGCCCGTCGCCACCCGCGCCGCGCCCATGGACCGACTGGGCGAGGTGGTCGCGCGGCTGCGCGCGGCGGTGGACGAGCGGCGCCCAGGCCTTCTGGATCTGCCCCATGGTCTCGGAGTCCGAGCAGGCCGACTTGGCCGCCGCCGAGAAGCGCTGGGTCGCCCTGCGCGAGGTGTTCGGCGTCGAAGGTCGGCCTGGTCCACGGCCAGCTGGCCGGACCGGAGAAGGACGAGGTGATGGCCCGCTTCGCCGACGGCGCGCTCTCGGTGCTGGTGGCGACGACGGTGGTCGAGGTCGGCGTCAACGTGCCCAACGCCACCATCATGGTGATCGAGCAGGCCGAGCGATTCGGCCTCGCCCAGCTGCACCAGCTGCGCGGGCGGGTCGGGCGCGGCTCGGCGGCGAGCGCCTGCGTGCTGCTCTACGATCCGCCGCTGTCGGACGTCGCCCAGCAGCGGCTCGACATCCTGCGCCGCACCGACGACGGCTTCGTGATCGCCGAGAAGGACCTGGAGCTGCGCGGCGGCGGCGATCCGCTCGGCCTCGCCCAGAGCGGCTTCCCGCGCTATCGCCTCGCCGACCCCATCGCCCACGCCGACCTGATCCGCGCCGCCGCCGACGACGCGCGCCTGGTGCTCGCCCGCGATCCGGAGTTCGCTCAGCCCGCGCGGCCAGGCGCTCCAGGTGCTCCGGGCGCTGTTCGACTGGCGGGTTGAGGGCGGAGAAGACTGAGCCGAGCCGCCGCACCGCATCCGCCTCGATGTCCGCCCAGAACAGGTTGTAGGGCGGCGCGCGCAGGCGTTCGACGAACCCGCCGTGAGGCCGCAGGGCGGGAGAGCGGGGTTCGCCCACGCGCAGCAGTCCGTCCTGGCAGCGTGCGCTCACCTGGCGGGCCATGAAGCCGGGCCTCAGGCCCCACTCCAGCCCGGTGGCGTTGGCCGCGCCCAGGTTCAGCCGCGCGGGGGCGAACGTCGTCGCCCGTCCGGCCGAGCAGGGGATTGACGCATAGCGGCACGCGATCGCCCAGGCTCACCAGACGGCCGTCCGCGTCCCACACCCGCGCGCGCTTGAGGAGGCGGCCCGGCCGCAGGAAGTCCGGCCCGTTCGACCGACTGCCAGCTGAGTACGCACCCGGTCTGGTCCGGCGCGGCGCAGGCCGGAACCGGAGCGCCGGGCCCGAAATCCTCCGCCGGCACGATGGTGTCGATCAGATAGGCGGCGACCAGATGTGAGCGGACGGCTGGATCGGGCGCGATCCTTTCCGACAACAGCCGCGCGGCCAAGCGAGCCGCCCTGCTCCACCCCGGCCAGGATGAACGGCCGATCGCCGATCTCGCGACGGAACGCGACGAAGGCGGCGACGATGTCGCCGTAGGCGAAGGCGCGGGCCTCCAGCGCGTCGTCGAAGAGGCTGAGCGCCGTGTAGAGGCTGGCCTGCCGGTAAAGCGGGACGAACACCGGTCCCGCCTGGGCGAACGGCTGAGCGTAGTTGGGCAGCATGACCCGGCGCAGCACCTTGAGCGAGCCACGGTCGTGGATCAGGACCGTTCCAATCCCGCCCGCCGTCGAAGGTGGTGGGGGCGATGAAGAAGACGGGGACGCCCTGGCGTTCTTCTGAAGCGCTCGGCCACACCGCCCAGGCCGAACGGTTTCGCATAGGCGACCCCCGGCGGCGGCTTGTAGACCGCGTAGGGGATCTTCGGATCGAGGAAGGCCTCCACGATGTCGTCGCGCCAGATCAGGATGGCGGCGAGCGCGAGGACCAAGAGGCCGAGCGCCGCCAGGACCAACCCGCGTCGCGCCGACATCAGCGGTAGGGGTCGGCCGTGGCGAGATAGCCGCGCACGTAGTCCTCGATCCCCGCCTCCAGGCTGGTGAACGGGTGGGCGTAACCGGCGGCGCGCAGGCGCTCGAGCCTGGCCTCGGTGAAGTACTGGTAGGCGCCGCGAATCTCGGCGGGCATGTCGATGTAGGCGATCCGCGGCTCGCGCCCGGCGGCGGCGAAGGTCGCCTGGGCGAGATCAGCGAACGACCGCGCCTGGCCCGTTCCGACGTTGAAGAGGCCGCTCACGCGCGGATGGTCCAGCAGCCAGACCACGACGCGGGCGGCGTCCTTCACATAGACGAAATCCCGCAGCTGGCCGCCGTCGGGGTAATCGTCGCGATGCGAGCGGAACAGCCGCACCTCGCCGCCTTCGGCGATCGTCGGCCACATCTTGGCGACGACCGAGCGCATCTCGCCCTTATGGTATTCGTTGGGCCCATAGACATTGAAGAAGCGCAGGCCGACGACCTGCGGCGGCTGGTCGACTCGAGCGGGCCGCATGCGCGTCGAACAGCTGCTTGGACCAGCCGTACGGATTCAGCGGCCGCAGCGCCTCGACAGCGCCAACCGCGGGATCGTCGTCGAAGCCCAGCTCACCCCCGCCGTAGGTTGCGGCGGAGGAGGCGTAGATCAGCCGGATCGACTTGCGTGAGCACAGCGCCAGCAGGTCGCGCGAGAGGGCGAAATTGGTGGCGAGGATCAGGTCGGCGTCGGGTTCCGTTGTCGAGGAGATGGCGCCCATGTGGACCACCGCCTCAATCTCCGGACGCTCTTCGAGGTAGCTGAACAGGCTCTCCGGCGGGACGAGGTCGGCGATGGCGTGCTTGGCGAGATTGCGCCACTTGCCGGACGACGCGGTCCGAAAGCGGTCGCAGACGATCACCTCGTCGCCGCGCGCGGCCAGTTCGGCGACGACGTTGGAGCCGATGAACCCGGCGCCGCCGGTGACCAGGATCGCGCCGCTCATCGCCGCTCGCCGGCCCGCTTCAGCGTCGCGGTGGTGGAATGGCCGCCGACGAAGCTCGCCAGCCGCACCTCGCCGCCGAGGCCGCGAACGAGGTCCGCCCCGACCACCGTCTCGACCGTGTAGTCGCCGCCCTTGACCAGCAGGTCGGGCCTCGCCGCCTCGATCAGATCGATCGGGGTATCCTCGTCGAACACCACCACCAGGTCCACGCAGGCGAGCGCGGCGAGCACCGCGGCCCGTGAAGCGGCGTCGTTGACCGGCCGCCCCTCGCCCTTCGCCGCCCGCACCGAGCGATCGGAGTTCAGTCCGACGATCAGCCGGTCGCACCAGCTCCGCGCCTGGGACAGATAGGCGATGTGGCCGGGATGGAGGATGTCGAAGCAGCCGTTGGTGAAGCCGACTTTCAGGCCCGCGCTCCCGCCAGCGCTCGCGCTCGGCCGCCATGCGGTGCTTGGAGACGATCTTGGCTTCGTGCGGACTGGCCGTTTCGACCCAGTCGATATCGATCATCTCCTGGGGCGTCGTGCTCGCCACCCCGGCCTTGCGCACCACGACCGAGCAGGCGAGCAGGGCGAGCTCGACCGCCGCATCCAGGGAAAGTCCGGCGCCGAGCGCCAGCCCGGCTGTCGCCAGGGCGGTGTCGCCCGCGCCGGCGGTGTCGAACACCTCGGGCGGCGGACGGGAGACGTGCGCCACGGCTGCGCCGCGCACCGCCAGGGACATGCCCTTGGCCGCCCGGGTGACCAGGATCGCTCGCGCCTCGCAGGCGTCCAGCGCCGCGGCCAGCGCGGCCTCGATCTCTTCATCGGTGTCGGTGGGGAGGTCGGTGGCGCGGGCGAGTTCCGCGGCGTTCGGCTTGACCAGGTCCACCGCGCCGTAATGGGCGAAGCCGCGCGCCTTGGAGTCGACCACGAGCGGGGCGCCCGCCTCGGCCGCGGCGCGGCGGCAAGCCTCGATCACCTTGGGAGTCACGACCCCCTTGCCGTAGTCCGACAGCAGGATCGCGCTCGCGCCGCGCGCGGCCTCGGCGATGGCGCGGCAGAGCTTGGCTTCCGGTTCGCCGGCAAGCGGCGACGCGTGCTCGTGGTCCAGGCGCAGGAGTTGCTGGCCGGCGGCGACGAAGCGGGTCTTCACCGTGGTGGGCCGCCCGGCGTCGGTGACCAGCCAACCCTCGATCTCGCCCACGCCTTCGACGAGCCGCAGGGCGTCATGACCGGCGCCATCGTCGCCGATCGACGCCGACCAGCGCGGCGAGGCCGCCCAGCGAGGCCACATTGCGCGCGACATTGCCCACGCCACCCAGCATGGCGCTCTCCCGCGCGTGGGCGAGGACCGGCACCGGCGCCTCAGGCGAGACGCGGCTCACATCGCCATAGACGAAGCGGTCGACCATGATGTCGCCCACGCACAGCACGCGGACGCCGGCGAGGCGCTTTAGGCGGGCAGAGAGATCGGCCGCCTCGCTCAAGCCGCCGCCTGGCGCTTGGCGATGGCGTCGAGTTCGAGAAGCGTCTCCAGCAGCGCCTCGAGCTCGTCCAGCGGGACCATGTTCGGTCCATCCGAGGGCGCATTGTCGGGGTCTTCGTGGGTCTCCATGAACACCGCCGCAACGCCTACGGCGACGGCCGCGCGGGCGAGCGGGGCGACGAACTCGCGCTGTCCGCCGGAGCGGTCGCCTTGGCCTCCTGGCTGGGCCACCGAGTGCGTCGCGTCGAACACCACCGGGCAGCCGATCCGCGCCAGGATCGGCAGGGCGCGCATGTCGTTCACGAGGGTGTTGTAGCCGAACGAGACGCCGCGCTCGCAGGCCATCACGTCCACGGCGCCGGCCTTTTCGGCCTTGGCCACCACCTGCGCCATGTCCCACGGCGCGAGGAACTGTCCCTTCTTGATGTTGAGCGCCTTGCCCGTGCGCGCGGCGGCGACGATCAGGTCGGTCTGCCGGCTCAAGAAGGCGGGGATCTGCAGCACGTCCACGACCTCGGCCACCGCCGCGCACTGATCGATCTCGTGCACGTCGGTCATCACCGGCAAGCCGAACCGCTCGCGCACCTCGGCGAAGATCGGCAGCGCGGCGTCGAGGCCGATCCCGCGCGCACCGGCGGCGGAGGTGCGGTTCGCCTTGTCGAACGACGACTTGTAGACGAGGCCGATCCCGAGCCGCTCGGCGATGCCGGCGAGGCGCTCGGCGGTTTCGAGCGCATGCGCCCGGCTCTGCATCTGACAGGGACCGGCAAGCACGGAGAGCCGCTCGGCGCCGCCGATGCGCACGGGGCGGCCAGCGCCCGCCTGCAGCTCGACAACCGGGTTCAGGCTCATGCCGGAATCGCCCTGATCCGGGGAGCGGGATCGTGCGTAGGAGGAGAGGTCAAGATTGTTTCCACAGAGACGGCCAGGACGCTAGACGACGAAACATGCGGTCCGCCTCACCCACCGTCGTCTGGTTCCGCAACGACCTTCGCTTAGCCGATAATCCCGCCCTTCTCCACGCCCTCGAACGCGGGCCGGTGGTTCCCCTCTACATCCTGGACGACGACGGACCGCCGCGACGGCTGGGCGGCGCCTCGCGCTGGTGGCTCGACAAGTCGCTGCGCGCCCTCGCCGACGAGATCGGCCGGCGCGGGGGCGCGCTGATCCTGCGCCGCGGCGATTCGGGCGCCGTCCTGCGCGAGGTGGTTCGAGCCTGCGGCGCGGCTGCGGTGGTGTGGAACCGTCTCTACGATCAGGCTTCGATCGCCCGTGACCGTGAGATCGAGGCGGCGCTCGAGCGCGGAAGGCGTGGAGTGCTCGACGTTCAACGCCTCCCTGCTCAACGAGCCGACGGCGGTGGTCACCCCCAACGGCGGCTACAAGGTCTTCACCGCCTATTGGAAGAGCCGCCGCGCCACGCGTCGAAGCCCGTTCGAACGGCTCCCCCGCGAAGATCGAGGCGCCGGACAAACTCCCTACCTCGGAGCCGCTGGAGAGCTGGGGCCTGCATCCGACGCATCCCGACTGGTCAAGCGGCTTTGTCGATTGGCGGCCGGGGGAAGCCGGCGCGGGCGAGCGGCTCGATCGGTTTCTCGATGCAGCGGCGGCGACCTACGCCAGCGGGCGCAACGCCATGGCCGAGGAAGGCGTCTCGCGTCTCTCGCCGCACCTGCATTTCGGCGAGATCGGACCCAGGCAGGTGTGGGCGGCCGTCGACCATGCGATCGAACGCGGCAAGGTTCCGCGGGGCGAAGGCGAGAGCTACCAACGGGAGCTCGGTTGGCGGGAGTTCAATACCGCCCTGTCTGTTCCATCACCCGGAGATGCCGAAGCGGGCGCTGAACCCGACGTTCGACGCCCTGCCGTGGTCCAGAGACAAGGGCTTGTCACGGCGCTGGCGCGAGGGACAGACCGGCTATCCGGTGGTCGACGCCGCCACTCCGCCAGCTCTGGACCAGCGGCTGGATGCACAACCGCGCCCGGCATGATCGCCGCCTCCTTCCTGATCAAGGACCTGCTGATCGACTGGCGGGAAGGTGAAGCCTGGTTCTGGGACACCCTGGTCGACGCCGACCTCGCGAACAACGTCGCGAACTGGCAGTGGGTGGCGGGCTCGGGGGCCGACGCGGCGCCCTTCTTCCGTATCTTCAACCCCGTCCTGCAGGGCGAGAAGTTCGATCCCGACGGCCACTATGTGCGTCGCTGGGTTCCCGAGCTTTCGAAACTGAGCAACCGGACCATCCACAAGCCCTGGACCGCCTCGGCCGCCGAATTGCAGGCGGCCGGCGTCCGGCTGGGCGAGACCTATCCCGAACCGATCGTTGACCACGCCCGCGCGCGCGAGCGCGCCCTTGCGGCCTATGCGAGCCTGAAATGACCGACGCGACCCTGAACTTCGACACCCCTGAGTTCCGCGCGGCGCCCGCGGCGTTCCGCACCGCGGTGGCGATCTCACGCCGCGGTTGGCGCCGGGGAAGCCTGACCTTCGTCTTTCCCTCCGGGCGCGAGATGCGGGTCGAGGGAGATGAGAGCGGACCCGACGGGCGCCTGATCGTCCACGACTTCCGCTTCGTGGGCCGGGTGCTGGCAGCGGCCGATATCGGCTTCGGCGAAGGCTATATCGCCGGCGAGTGGGACACCCCCGACCTTGCCGCCCTGCTCGAGGCCTTCACCGCCAACTTCGACACGCTCGAGAAGCTGGTGAACGGCAATCCGCTGGTGCGCGCCTTCAACGCGCTCGCCCATGCGCTCAACCGCAACACCCGGAGCGGATCGCGGCGGAACATCCAGGTCCACTACGACCTCGGCAACGCCTTCTACGCCGGCTGGCTCGACCGCTCGATGACCTATTCGTCGGGCCTGTATCCGCCGAACGGCGGGTCTCTGGTCGAAGCGCAGGCGCGCAAGTACGCCGCCATGGCCGACGCCGTGGGACTCAAGCCGGGGCAGACGGTGCTCGAGATCGGCTGTGGTTGGGGCGGGTTCGCCGAATACGCGGCGCGGGAACGCGGCGCGATCATCACCGGCCTCACCCTCTCCCGGAACAAGCCGACTTCGCGCGCAAGCGCCTGTTCGAGGCGGGGCTCGCCGAGCGAGCGAAGATCGAGCTCACCGACTACCGAGACGCGCGCGGCGCTTTCGACAGCGTCGTCTCCATCGAGATGTTCGAGGCGGTGGGCGAGGCCTACTGGGGCGACTACTTCGCCAAGGTCCGCGACGTGCTCTCGCCGGGCGGGCGGGCCGGCCTGCAGATCATCACCGTGCGCGACGATCTGTTCGACACCTACCGGCAACGCTCGGATTTCATCCGCAAATATATCTTCCCGGGCGGCATGCTGCCCAGCGAGGCGCGGCTGAAACGAGAAACTGACAAGGCTGGGCTTGACGTGGGGTCCGTTGCACCGCTTCGGCCAGGACTACGCCCGCACGCTCCACGAGTGGGCGGTGCGGTTCGACGCCTCGTGGAGCGACATCAAGGCGCCTGGGCTTCGACGAGCGCTTCCGGCGGCTGTGGCTGTTCTATCTGCGCTATTGCGAGGCGGGCTTCCGCACCGAACGCACCAACGTGGTCCAGCTCGCCCTCACGCGAGCCTGATCGGACCGGCTCTTGCGCCGGGCGCGGCGCGAGGCGAAGGAGCGGCCATGTCCGCGCGCAAAGTCCTGCCGAGCGTCATCGACGCCATCGGCGACACCCCGCTCATCCGCCTGCACCACGCCAGCGCAGGTCACCGGCTGCGAGATCCTGGGCAAGGCCGAGTTCCTCAATCCCGGCCAATCGGTGAAGGACCGCGCGGCCCTGTTCATCGTGCGCGACGCCGAAGCTAGGGGTCTCCTACGTCCGGGCGGTCGGATCGTCGAAGGAACGGCGGGAAACACCGGCATCGGCCTGGCGATGGTCGGCAAGGCGCTGGGCTATCGCGTCACCATCGTCATTCCCCGCACCCAGAGCCAGGAGAAGAAAGACGCCATCCGCCTGTTCGGGGCCGAGCTGGTCGAGGTCGACGCCCTGCCCTACTCCAGACCCCGGCAACTACCAGCACGTCTCGCGCCGACTGGCCGAGGAGCTCGCGGCCAAGGAGCCGGAAGGCGCCATCTGGGCCAACCAGTTCGACAACGTCGCCAACCGCCGCGCGCACGAGGAGACGACCGGCCCCGAGATCTGGGCTGGGACGGACGGCAAGGTCGACGCCTTCATCTGCGCGGTGGGCACCGGCGGAACCCTGGCCGGCGTGGCCGCCGCGCTTCGGGCGGAAAAGCCGGGCGTGGTGATCGGGCTCGCCGACCCCGGCGGCGCCTCGCTCTACGACTACTACGCGCACGGCGAGCTGAAGGCGGAGGGGACCTCGATCTCCGAAGGCATCGGCCAGAGCCGGATCACCGCCAACCTCGAGGGCCTCAAGGTCGATCGCCCCTACCGCATCGACGACCAGGCGATGATGGCCGCCATCTACGACCTCGCCAACGAGGGCATGGTGATGGGCGGCTCGACGGGGATCAACGTCGCCGGCGCGATCCACCTGGCGCGCGACCTCGGTCCCGGGCACACGGTCGTGACCATCCTCTGCGACTACGGCTCCCGCTACCAGAGCAAGCTGTTCAACCCCGAGTTTCTTCGCGCCAAGGGGCTGCCGACGCCGCCATGGCTGTGACCGACCCGATGATCTCGACCGCCGATCTGGCCGTCCGGCTCGGCGACGGCCAAACCGTGGTGTTCGACGCGAGCTGGTTCATGCCCGACGCCGGCAAGACGGGTCGGGAAAGCTTCGAAACGGCTCATATTGCGGGGGCGGGGTTTTTCGACCTCGACGCGGTGAGCGAACGCTCCAGCCCGCTCCCGCACATGCTCCCGAGTCCTGAAGCGTTCACCGCCGCCGCGCGGGCGTTAGGCGTGAACCAGAGCTCCACGGTCGTCGTCTATGATGCTCAGGGCCTGTTCTCCGCGCCCCGGGTATGGTGGACGTTCAGGGTCATGGGCCATGAGGATGTGCGGGTTCTCGACGGTGGCCTGCCGCGCTGGATCGCGGAGCGCCGGCCGGTCGAGAGCGGTCCCGGTGCGGCGCGCACGGCCGGCGACTTCGAGGCTCGCTTTCGTCCCGAGTTGGTCCGCGACCTGGAGGCCACGCGGCGCGCGCCGGCTGACGGCGAGCAGGTGGTCGATGCGCGACCGGCGGCGCGCTTCCGAGGAGAGGCGCCGGAACCCCGCGCCGGACTGCGCGCCGGGCACATGCCCGCTGCCAGGAACCTGCCCTTCACCAGCCTGATCGAAGACGGCGCCCTCGCCCCGATCGACACGCTCCGGTCGCGCTTCCACGCGGCGGGTATCGATCCCGAACGGCCGGTGTTGGCCTCTTGTGGCTCGGGCGTCACGGCAGCGGTGATCGCCCTGGCGATGGCCCGCCTGGGCCATCCCGGCACAGCGATCTACGACGGCTCCTGGGCCGAGTGGGGCTCGCGCGACGATCTTCCGGTGGTGACCGGCGCATGAGCACAGGATCGGAAACCTCGCGATTGATCCACGCCGGCGCCGCGACGCCTACGCCGCCGCGCACCGTGGGGCCGCCGGTGGTGCGCGGCTCGACCGTGCTGCTCGACAAGGCGTCCGACCTCTACGACGAACGGCTCGCCACTTACGGCCGCGGCGGCCTCACCACCCACGACGCGCTCTGCGCCGCCCTGGCGGAGTTGGAGCACGCGGAAACGGTCCGCCTTTTCCCGTCAGGATTGGCCGCGGTCACCGGATCCTTGCTGGCGGTGCTGAAGGCGGGCGACGAGGTTCTGGCCAGCGACGGCATCTACAAGCCCACGCGGCGTTTCTGCGAAGGCGCGCTGAAGCGTTTCGGCGTGACCACCCGCTTCCATGCACCGGACGCTTCGCCGGAGGCGATCCTCGCGCTCGCCAGCCCGGCCACGCGGCTGATCCTCATGGAGTCGCCGAGCTCCCTCACCTTCGAGGTGCAGGATGTCGCCGGGGTCGCTCGCCTCGCCGCCGCCCGGGACATCTTGACCCTGGTGGACAACACCTGGGCCGCGGGCCTGCTGTTCAAGCCTTTGGAGCACGGCGCGTCTATTTCGGTTCAGGCGCTCACCAAGTACGTCGGCGGCCATTCGGACGTGTTCATGGGGTCGGCGGCGACGCGCGATCCGGCGATCGGCGGCAAACTCGACCAGGCCATCTGGGACTTCGGCTGGTGCGTCTCGCCGGACGACGCCTACCAGATGCTGCGCGGCCTTCGAACCCTTCCCGTTCGCCTCGCCCGCCATGGTGAAAGCGCTCTCGTCGTCGCGCGTTGGCTCCAGGCGCATCCCGCCGTGGCCGGCGTCTACCACCCCGCGCTCGAGAGCTCGCCCGGACATGAGATCTGGGCGCGTGACTACAGCGGTGCGGCGGGATTGTTCGCCATTGTGCTGAAGACCCGGGATCGCACGCGCGTCCATGCCTTCCTTGACGCCCTGGACCTGTTCGGACTGGGCTTCTCCTGGGGTGGTTTCGAAAGTCTCGCGCTCGAAAGCGATCCCCAGCTTCTGGTGCGCGCCTTTCGACCGGCTTTCTCCGGCGCGCTGGTGCGAGTCAACATCGGCCTCGAAGACCCGGCCGATCTGATCGCCGACCTCGACCAGGCCCTCCGCGCACTCGCCTGAATTTGCAACGCTTCCTCCCTCCCGCCGTTGGAAGTCGGTAATTCAGGAAGCGAGGACGGAGTCATGACAGCCCCAAACACCGGCGACGGACACCCAGACCTGGACGCGACCGAAGCGCGGGCCGGGCGGCCGGGCATTCCCGTGGTTTGGGTGCTGGTGGTGTCGACGTTGGTGGCGCTCATCGCCGTGGCGGTGGTCTGGGGCTTCTTCTCGAGCGGTCTCCAGGGGAACGGCGGCCAGACCCACATCACCAATCCCGCTCAGGCCGCGGGCACCGACACGCCCACCGTATCGGCGACCACGCCGCCGGCCCGCGCCAACGGTGAGACCGCGCCTAACGCCGGCGCCAAGGCAGGAACGACCGCCCCTTGACCTCCGCCCCGGTTTCGGGGGCCGTCTTGCGCCACACCTCGCCTTTCTCCAACACGACCATGCTGTCGTAGAAGGCGATCCCAAGCGTCGAGCGAGTGAAGGCGTCAGCCTCCAGCGCGCCGCGCGCATGATCGGCGTTCAGCCGATCGATCAGGCTCTTGGCGTATTCGACGAAGCTGTCCGGCGCACCGAGCCCTCCTCCGTGCTCGGGCCAATAGGCGGCGTGCATGTCTTCCACCATGTAGACCGCGTTGCGGCCCATCAGCGGGTAGAGGTGGTCGAAGGAGGCGCGCACGTGGGCCATCTGGTGGCTGCCGTCATCCAGCACCACGTCCGGTACGCCGAACTCCTCGACGATGCGGTCCAGGACGGCAGGATCGGACTGGTCGCCAATGCGCACGAAGACGCCGTTTTCCTCGTGCGCTCGACAGCGGGGGTCGATGTCCAGGCCGACGATCCGGGCCAGCGGGCCGAAGTAGCGCCGCCACATGGGCAGGGAGCCGCCCTTGGCGACGCCGATCTCCAGAAACACCATGGAGCGACCCCGCCAGGGGGCGAAGTGCCGCTCGTAGATCGGAAAGTAATGCTCCCACTTGCGCACCGTCTTACCGGTGTTGGTGAGGAAGTCGCGCCAGAGATCCATCCGCGGAGCTTAAGCGCGAGGCGTCTTGTTTGCGAGCTGGCGGCGACGGATGATGACCTCAGGCGGGTCGGCGGCAAGCTGGGTAACCGCCGCGACTCCGCGCCGGAGGGCGACCCACTCTCACGATGGCTGAACCATGCCCAAGATCGAGCTAAGCGGCGTTCCGGAACGCAGGGGCGTCGGCTACCCGGCGCCTTTCGCGCAGGCCACCGCCGATCGTATCCGCCAGCGCGTGGGCGCCGCGGGCGGGCTGACGGACTTCGGCGCCAACCTCACCCGCCTGCCGCCCGGCAATTGGTCTAGCCAGCGTCACTGGCACTCGCACGAAGACGAGTTCGTGTTCGTGGTGCAAGGCGAGGTCGTGCTGATCGAGGACAGGGGCGAGACCGTGCTTTGCGCCGGAGACTGCGCCGCCTTTCCGAAGGGATCCGGGAACGGCCATCACCTCATCAACCGCTCCGAAGATGTGGCCGTCTATCTCGAGGTCGGCTCGCGTCACCGGGACGATCTCACCACCTGCTCCGATGTCGACATGATGAGCGCGGCCGCCGACGGGCGCTTCGTGCACAAGGACGGGACGCCCTACGAGCCCTGACCTGGCGACCCCGGCTGGATTCGAACCAGCAGCCGTCCGCTTAGAAGGCGGATGCTCTATCCGGTTGAGCTACGGGGTCTTCAAGGCGCTCAGTGGGTCCAGGGCTGCTTGCGGCCAAAGGCGAAGTTGTCGGCGTAGGCCTTGATGATCTTGCGCTTCGGCGCCTCGGGTATGAGCTCGAACGGGATACCCTGACGCATCGCGTAGTCGATCGCCGCCTCGCGCGTTTCGAAGTCGAGCTGGATCTGTCCGCGCGTGTCGCTGGTCTGCGTCCAGCCCATGAGCGGATCGGGCGAGCGCGCCGAAGCCGGCGCAAACGTCAGGATCCAGCCCTGCGCCCGCGCCGGGCCCGACTGGGTGGCCGTCTTTTCCGCCTTGTAGATCCGCGCGAGCATCGACGCCCTTTCCACCTCCAGCAAAGCCCAACCGATGGTCGGGGCGGCAGGATTCGAACCTGCGACCCTCTGCTCCCAAAGCAGATGCGCTACCAGGCTGCGCTACACCCCGTGGCCATCGTGGCCGGGGGGTTTGCCACGGCGGCTGGCGCCGATCAACGAGAAGCGTCCGGCTCGCTAACCCGTTCGCGTCGTGCGCCGCATCAGCTTGAACACCGCGCTCGCCCGCGCGAGGTCGCGGCCAGCGGCGTGGGCTCGTCCCTCCGCGAAGGCGATCTGGTCGGTGGCGCGGGTCACGCGGCCCTCCCCCAGCACCCAGTTCCCCGCCCGGCCCATGCCGACGAAGTCCACGCCGAGATGGATGGTGACCATGGCCATGCCGGTCCTCGCCCCGACGGCATGGGCCAGCAAGCCATCCAGGAAGGCAGAGAGCATGCCGCCATGTACGAGGCCCATGCCGTTGCAGTGCTGCGCCTCGGCGAAGAAGGCCTGCTCGGCGAAGTCGGGATTGGGCCGATGCCAGAATGGGCCATTGCGCGTCGTGAACGGTCCGCGATCGGTGGAGAGGACGAAACCTTCGGGCGGATTGTCCTTCGAGGCGTCGCCGCTCAATTGTGGAAGAACTTCGCGCGCACCGTGTCGCCGGGCTCGAGCCCGATCTCGGCCGCCCGCCCGCCGCGCAATTCCAGGACCGCGTCCACCGGCCCCCCGGACGGGATTGCCGCCTCGGACATCGGCGTCGCTTTGCGAGCGATGCTCACAACCTTGCCGCTGGGCGCGATGAAGACGATGTCGAGCGGAATGTAGGTGTTCTTCATCCAGAAGCTCACCGGCTCGACGGCGTTGAACTCGAACAGCATGCCATGGTCGTCAGCCAGGCTGCGACGATACATCAGGCCGATTTCACGTTGCTGTTCGTGGTCGGCGACCTCGACCGTAACATGCTTCACGCCGCTCTTGGTGACGAGTTCGAGCGGCTCGGTCCGCAGGCTCTGCGGCTGATCCTCGGCGATGGCGGCGGTCTGGCTCAAGGCCAGGACAACGGCCGAGACCGCAAAGGCGTTCAAGCGTGACATCGTACTCGCAACCTCTCGACGTGAGCGCTGCGTTCAACCCTGTACGAGTTCGATCTCCGCCACAACCATGCCCTTGGGGCCGTCGCCAAAGCGGACCAGGACATCGTCTCCCGGTTGCAGGTCTTCGAGACCGGCGCGGCGCAGCACCTCGATGTGCACGAAGATGTCGCCCGCCGAGCCCTCGCGCACGACGAAGCCATAGCCCTTGGCGCGGTTGAACCATTTCACCTTGGCGGATTCCTGAGGACCCGTCGGCGCGGCCATTCGGCGTGGCTGACGATCCATCACCTCGGAGAAGCCCTCGCGCGGACGGCGTTCGGCAAAGCCGCCCGGACGCGTCGGGCGGCTCGCGAAACGACCCTCGTCATGGCCACCGTCACGCGACGGACGATGGTCGAAGCCGCCCTCGTCGAAACGGCGGCGCGGGCGCTCCTCGCCCTTCACCGCGGTGGACTCGTCGAGTTCGTGGATTTCCGAAACCTGCCAGCCCTTGGGCCGCTTCACCACATCGCAGACGATGGCCGAGCCTTCCGGCGCATTCTCCCGCCCCAGACCGCGGAGCGCCGTGACATGCAGAAGCACATCCCGCGAACCGGTGTGGCTCGTATCCTCTGGAACGATGAAGCCGTACCCTTTGCCGGCGTCAAACCATTTCACGTGGCCTCGCACTCGGACGGACTCGTCCTCATCCGCCACCCGCGACCGCTCGTACTCGGACATCCTCGCCCCTTGACCCCCACCCGGGCAAATACAACCGTCGATGATTGATCCGAGGTCATGGGCGCCGTCAAGCCTCGCCTCTTGCGTTACTTCGACGCAAGCCCGCGCGCGGAATGCCCGCGTTTAATACTTTTATCTGTTCTGAAGCGTGCGTGGTAGGCCCTAGGGGAGTCGAACCCCTCTTCCCAGAATGAAAATCTGGTGTCCTAACCGATAGACGAAGGGCCCGGACGCGAAAGAGCGGCGGATATATCCGCGCCTCCGGGACGGCGCAAGCCGGGCCGCGCCAAACCCGGCCTCAGCGCATCCGCGGATCGGCGGCGTCGGCGATCTCCAGTTGAACCTTGCCGGGTCCGGCGTAGGCGTCGGGCTTGAGCACGCCGGCGACGTGAAGCGATCCGCTTCCCGCCAGCAGCCGCTCGCCGAGCGACGTCTCCCCCGCCCGCCAGGCGATCGCCCGAAGCCGCGCTCCGGAGGCGTCGCGCAAGGTAAGCCGTATGTGGCCTCCCCGCACCGCCGCCGGCGCCTCGACCTGGGCGTCGGCCAGGGCCACCAGAGGCTCGGGGTTGCCGGGGCCGAAAGGCTCCAGCCCGGAAAACAGGGCCTGGAGACTGGGCGCGGACCCGGCGCTGACCAAGGCGTCCACGTCCAGCGCGTCGTCCGCTGAGGCTTCGGCCATCTCGCCCGCGAGGCGCTCGCAAAGAAAGGCGCGGAATTCGGGGATGGCGTCCGGGCGGATGGTGAGGCCCGCGGCCATGGCGTGACCGCCGCCCGCGAGGAGCAGGCCCTCGTCGAAGGCGGCCTGCACCGCGGCGCCGAGGTTCACGCCGGGCTGGGAGCGGCCCGAGCCCTTGGCGATTCCGCCGGCGCGGTCGACGCCGATGACGATCACCGGCCGGCGATGGGCCTCGCGCAGCCGGCTGGCGACGATGCCGATCACCCCCGGATGCCAGTCGTCGCCCGCCACCACCAGCGCCGGCGCCTCGGGATCGAGGTTTCCCGCCTCGATGGCGGACTTGGCTTCGGCGAGGACGCCATCCTCCACCGCGCGCCGTTCGGCGTTGAGCGCGTGGAGTTCGGCGGCGATCGCTTCGGCTTCGGCCGGATCGTCGGTGGAGAGCAGCCGCGCGCCGAGGTCGGAGCGTCCGATCCGCCCTCCGGCGTTGATCCGGGGGCCGAGCAGGAACCCGGCCTCGAACACGCCCGGCGACACGCAGGACGATCCCGCCGCCTGCCGCAGCGCGATGAGGCCCGGATTGCCCCACCGCGCCATCACCTTCAGCCCCTGGGCCGCAATCGCACGATTGAATCCCACCAGCCGGGTCACATCGCAGATGGCGCCGAGCGCCGCGAGGTCGAGCCAGGCGATCAGGTCCGGCTCGGGCCGATCCGTGAACAGGCCCCGCGCCCGCGCCTCCCGGTTGAGGGCCGCGAGCAGCACGAACGTCACCCCGGCGGCCGCCAGCACCCCCTGCCCCGAAGCGCAGTCCGGACGGTTGGGATTGACCAGGGCGGCCGCGGGCGGGGGTTCGCCGCGCATCAGGTGATGATCGACCACGATCACCTCCAGCCCGACGCGCCGCGCCTCGTGCAAGGCCTCGTGCGCGGCCGCGCCGCAATCCACTGTGACCACCAGTTCGACCCCTTGCTCGCGCAGGCGGCGGAAGGCCGCGGGGCTCGGGCCGTAGCCCTCGGTGACCCGGTCGGGGACGACGATGGGGAGGTCCTTGCCGAGCTTGCGGAACCACCGCACCAGCAGCGCCGCGCTGGTCGCGCCGTCGACGTCGTAATCGGCGAACACCGCGATGGAGCGATCCGTCTCCAGCGCGTCCACCAGCAGTCGGGCCGCGAGCGCCATGTCGGCGAAACACGACGGGTCGGGAAACAGCGCCTTCAGCGTCGGACGCAGGAACCGCTCGCCGTCCTCCAGCGCCACCCCGCGCGCGGCCATCGCCCGGGCCAGCGGCTCCTCGAGCGCGAGCGCCAGGCGATGTCCCTGGACGAGGCCTTCCTCCGCCGGCCGGGCGCGCCAGCGGCGGCCGGTGAGCGAGCGCGAGACGCCGAGGAAGGCCTCCTCCTCGCTCACAAGGGCCGCTTCATCCGCACTTCGCGCACGGTCCGCGTCGAGGAGTTCATCACCAGGCTGTGGGTGTGGATCATCCCGCCGCGCACCGTGACGCCGTCGAGCAGGGCGCCGTTGGTGACCCCGGTGGCCACGAAGATCGCGTCGGAGCGGACCATCTCGTGCAGGTCGTAGATCTTGTCGAGATCCTGGACGCCGTGGTCGCGGGCGCGCTGCTTCTCGTCGTTGTTGCGGAACACCAGCCGGCCCTGGAACTGGCCGCCGACGCACTTCAGCGCCGCGCACGCCAACACCCCTTCCGGCGCGCCGCCCTGGCCGAGATAGAGGTCGACCCCGGTGTCGGGATCGGCGGTGTTCATCACGCCGGCGACGTCGCCGTCGGTGATCAGGTGCACCCGGGCGCCGGCTTCGCGCAGGGAGCCGATGATCTCGGAATGTCGCGGACGGTCGAGCACGCAGACGGTGATCTCGGAGATGTCCACGCCCTTGGCCTCGGCCATGCGGCGTGCGTTCTCCGCCGGGCTGGCGGTGAGATCGAGCAGGCCCTCCTCGTAGCCCGGGCCACAGGCGATCTTTTCCATGTAGGTGTCGGGGGCGTGCAGCAGGGTGCCTTCCGGCGCGAGCGCCATCACCGCCAGGGCGTTGGGCATGGCCTTGGCGGTGAGCGTGGTGCCTTCCAGCGGATCCAGCGCGATGTCGATCCTTGGGCCGCCGGAGCCGACCTTCTCGCCGATGTAGAGCATGGGCGCTTCGTCGCGCTCGCCCTCGCCGATGACGATCACCCCGTCGATGGCGAGGCTGTTCAACGCCGTGCGCATGGCGTCCACGGCGGCCTGGTCGGCGGCCTTCTCATCGCCGCGCCCGACGAGCGCCCAGGCGGCGATGGCCGCGTCCTCCGACACGCGCACGGCATCCATGACCAGCGAGCGGTCGAGCACCAGCCTCTCCATTCGAACCCTATCCTTCACTTGTTAATACGAGTCGCGCCCGAGGGGCGCTCAAACCCGCGCGAGCGGCAGCACGCGCGGGCGGGCAATGAGATCGGCGAGGGCCGACATGCGTTGGACAGCCTCGGCGATGGCCGCTTCGGACGCCGGATGTGTGGTCATGACGATGGGCACACCAACGACGTCCTGAGCGGGTCGTTGCAGAAAACTGTCGATCGAGACGCCACTGTCGGCGAGCGCCTCGGTGACGCGGGCGATCACGCCCGGCTCGTCCTTCACGATCAGGCGGACGTAGACCGCCACCTTGGAGTCGTCGGCCCGCGCGTCGGCGGGCCGCAGCTCGCTCGCCGGCGCCTGGAACACAGGGCGGCGCGCGCCGGTCATCACGTCGGCGATATCGGCGGCGACAGCGGCGGCGGTCGGCCCACCGCCGGCGCCCGGGTCCGGTCAGGAAGATGCGCCCGACGCGCCGGCTCTCGATGAACAAGGCGTTGAGCGGACCGGACGCTTCGGCGAGCGGATGGCCGAGCGGCGCCAGCGCCGGCTGCACCCGGACGGCGACCCCCTCACCGACCCGCATGGCCGAGGCGATGAGCTTGATCCGGTAGCCGAGCGCGTGGGCGAGGCGGATGTCGATCAGTTCGATGGCCTCGATGCCCTCGACCCGCGTGGCGGCGAAGGTCGGCGCGCAGCCGAAGGCGAGGGCCGCCAGCAGGGTGATCTTGTGCCCGGCGTCGAAGCCGCCGATGTCGGTGGTCGGATCGGCCTCCGCGTAACCCAGGCGCTGGGCTTCGTGCAGCACCTCGGCGAACGGCCGTCCCGACGCTTCCATCTCCGAGAGGATGAAGTTGCAGGTGCCGTTCAGGATGCCGGCGACCTGGACCACTTCATCGCCGACGAGAGCCTCCCGCAGCATCTTCACGGCCGGCGCGCCGCCCATCACCGCCGCCTCGAACAGGAGCGGGACGCCCTGGGCTTCGGCGATCGTCGCCAGCCGGGTCCCGTGTTCGGCGAGGAGGGCCTTGTTGGCGGTGACCACCGGCTTGCCCGCCTCGAGCGCGGCTTCCACCGACGCCCGCGCCGCGCCCTCGGAGCCGCCGATCAGTTCGACGAAGATGTCGATGTCATCGGAGCGCGCCAGGGCGACCGGATCGTCGAACCAGGCCGCGCCGGGAATGTCGCGGCGGCGACGAGCGCTGACGCCGGTCACCACGGCCGCGCCGCCCGCCGGCGCGAACGACGGACGCTCGGCCAGGAAGGAGACGAGCGCCCCGCCCACGACGCCCAGGCCGGCGACGCCGATCCTCCAGGCGCGGGCCATCAGGCGGAGACCGGCAGCGGCCGCTCGCGGCTGAGGATCTGGCCCGACTGGTCGAGGAAGCGCTTCACATTGCGCGCGGCCTGGCGGATGCGGTGCTCGTTCTCCACGAGACCGATGCGAACATAGCCTTCGCCCGCCTCGCCGAAGGCCACGCCCGGCGCGACCGCCACGCCCGCTTCTTCCATCAACAGCTTGGCGAAGAGCAGCGAGCCGGCGTCTCGGAAAGCCTCGGGCAGCGGCGCCCAGGCGAACATCGAGGCCGGCGGCGATGGGATCTCCCAGCCGGCTCTGGCCATGCTGGAGACCATGCAGTCGCGCCGCCCGCGATAGATTTCGCGGATCTCGGCCACGCAGTCCTGCGGTCCGTTCAGCGCCGCGGCCGCCGCCACCTGGATCGGCAGGAAGGCGCCATAGTCGAGATAGCTCTTCACCCGCGCCAGGGCGGAGCACATCCGGGCGTTGCCCACCACCATCCCGACGCGCCAGCCGGCCATGGCGTAGGTCTTGGAGAGGCTGTTGACCTCCACCGCCAGGTCGCGCGCGCCCTCGACCTGCAGGATCGACGGCGGCGGATTGTCGTCGAAGTAGATCTCCGAATAGGCGATGTCGGACAGCACCAGCATGTCGTGCTTGCGGGCGAGCGCCACCACGTCCTTGTAGAAATCGAGGTCGACCCACTGGGCGGTCGGGTTCGAGGGATAGCTCACCACCAGGACCGTGGCCGGCGGCACGGAGCGGCTCACCGCGCGGCGATACCCCGGACAGGTACTGCTCCGGCGAGAGCGCCGGCACCGGGCGGATCACCCCGCCGGCCATGATGAACCCGTAGGCGTGGATCGGATAAGCCGGGTCGGGGCAGATGATCACGTCCCCTGGCGCGGTGAGCGCCTGGGCGAGGTTGGCGAAGCCCTCCTTGGAGCCGAGGGTGGCGATCACCTCGGTATCCGGATCGAGCTTCACCCCGAAACGCCGGCCGTAGTAGCCGGCCATCGCCTTGCGCAGGCCGGCGATGCCCTTGGACGCCGAGTAGCGGCCGGCCTTTGGGTCGCGCGCGGTCTCGATCAGCTTGTCGACGATGTGCTTAGGGCGTGGGCATGTCCGGGTTGCCCATGCCGAAATCGATGATGTCGACGCCCTCGGCGCGAAGACGCGCCTTGAGGCGGTTGACCTCCTCGAAAACGTAAGGCGGCAGGCGCCGGATGCGGTGGAATTCGGGTTGCATGGTTTGAAGGTCTGCAGCGAAGCGGTGAGGACCAGGGGGTGCTGGCCGCGAGAGGATCAGTGGCGGCGCGACGGCGCGGCGGCGGCGGCCCTCGCCTTCTGCTCGAACGTGGCCGTGTCGGCCTCGCTCGGCGTGGTGATGGGAGGCGGAGCCGCCGCCTCCCGGCTAGCTCGGTCGGCGAACCCCTCGGTGTCGTCGAGCGTGAAGGTCCCGGGCGCGGTGGCCTGTTCGACGTCGCGGCCGGCGAGACGCGTGTCCAGCACCACCGCATGGATCGCCTGCGGCGTCGGCCGATCGGTGGGAACGCGCGGGATCGAGCAGAAGGTCGGCCAGGCGCTGTCCTTGGCGCACGACGTCGCGGCGCCGACGCTCATTGGTGCGAGCGCGAACATTGCAATCAGGAGCGGTCGAGCCTTCATTACGGGCGAAGGTCTTAAGCCACCTCGGGCGCCCAAGGAAGGCGCGAGGCGATCAACGGGATGACAGAGCCATGAGCGACGCCGAGACCCACGCCCCCGCCACCGCCGATCCCGCGTCGCTGGGCGAGCGCCTGCGCCTGCTCAGCGAGACCCAGCGCAACACTCTGGAGACGCTCTCGGCGAACATGTCGACCGCGGTCCTCACGGCGCAGAAAATGATGACCGACTCTGCGTTGCGCTCGGTCGACGCGCCGGTCCGAGCTCGAGACCGATCCGATGCACGTCGCCGCCCCGCTGCAGGAGGTGATGACCGCCCTCGCCCAGCATCCCGAGCGGATCCTGAAGGCCCAGACCGAGCTGTTCGAGCGGTACATGGAGCTGTGGCGCCAAACCGGCCTGGCGGTGATGGGCGCCAAACCGGAGTCGCCGGTCGCCATGCCCCAGAAGGGCGACAAGCGCTTCGCCGACCCGGACTGGTCGGCCAACCCGCTGTTCGACGTGATCAAACAGTCCTACCTGATCAGTTCGGAGTGGCTGAACGGACTGGTGGCGTCGGTGGAGGGCGTCGACCCCGCCGCCAAGCGCCGGGTCGAGTTCGCGACCAAGGTGATGACCGACGCCTTCTCGCCGTCGAACTTCCTGTTCTCCAATCCGGCCGCCCTGCGCGAGGCGATCGACACCAAGGGCGAGAGCATCGCCAAGGGGCATGAAGAACCTGGCGGCGGATCTGGAACGGGGCGGCGGCGCCCTGTCCATCGCCCAGACCGACTACACGATGTTCCGCGTCGGCGAGAATGTCGCCACCGCGCCCGGCAAGGTCGTCTTCCAGAACGACATCATCCAGCTGCTGCAGTTCTCGCCCTCCACCGAGCAGGTGTTCGAGGTTCCGCTGCTGATCTTCCCGCCGTGGATCAACAAGTTCTACATCCTGGATCTTCGGCCCGAGAATTCGATGATCCGCTGGCTCACCGACCAGGGCTTCACCGTCTTCGTGACCTCCTGGGTCAACCCCGACGGCAGCCTCGCCGCCAAGACGTTCGAGGACTACCTCAACGAGGGTATCTACGCCGCCGTCGACGCGGTGACCCGTCAGACCGGCTCGAAGACGGTCAACGCCGTCGGCTACTGCATCGGCGGCACCCTGCTCTCCTGCGCCCTGGCGCTGATGGCGACGCGGGGCGACGAGCGGATCGCCTCGGCGACCTTCTTCGCCTCCCAGCAGGACTTCTCGGAGGCGGGCGACCTGTTGCTCTTCGCCAATCCCGAGTGGCTGGCGGACCTCGAGGCGCGGATGGACGCGGGCGGCGGCGTGCTGGCCGGCGCGGCCATGGCCGAGACCTTCAACCTGCTGCGCGCCAACGACCTGATCTGGTCGTTCTTCGTCAACAACTACCTGATGGGCAAGGAGCCTCGGCCGTTCGACCTGCTGTTCTGGAACTCGGACCAGACGCGGATGCCCAAGACCCTGCACCTGTTCTACCTGCGCAAGTTCTACGTGGAGAACGCCCTCGCCAAGGGGGAGCTGGAACTCGAGGGCGAGCGGCTCGACCTCGGCAAGGTCAAGACCCCGATCTTCGTCCAGTCCTCCAAGGAGGACCACATCGCGCCGGCGCGGTCGGTCTACAAGGGCGCGCGGCTGTTCGGCGGAGAGACGCGCTTCACCTTGGCGGGCTCCGGTCACATCGCCGGGGTGATCAACGCGCCGGTCGCCAAGAAATACCAGCACTGGACCAACGACGCCTTGCCGGGAACTTACGAGGAATGGCTGGCCGGCGCGGTGGAGCACCCCGGATCCTGGTGGCCGTTCTGGTCGGAATGGCTGAGCCGCCGCGCCGGCGAGAAGGTCCCCGCCCGCGATCCCGCCGCTGGCCCCCTTCCCCCGATCGAGGACGCGCCGGGCAGCTTCGTGAAGGTGAAGTCCTGAAGCCCTAGGCGGCTTCGATCCGGAAGATCGCGGCGTTCTCGGCCCGCAGCGCGGGCGCGGGCAGTCCGGAAGCGGCCAGCCAGGCGCCGGAGAACCGGACCGGCGCCGTGGCCATCGCCTGAAAGACCGGAGCCATGCGCTCCGTGCGCGTCGGCCAGAGCAGCCGAACCCCGACGTCCGCCTGCCCCGCCATCATCGGCAGGCGCACCGGTTGAGGCGCCTGCCGCGTCGCGGGCGCCGAAGCGATAGAGGAAGAGCAGCAGGTCGTTCGGCTCCCCGACCGCTTGCCAAAGAAGACCATCGCCCGCCTCCCCCAGCCAGGTGCGACCGGAGTGCAGCCGCTCCCGAAGGCGCTTGTAGAGCGCGATCCATTCGCGCAGCTGGTCGCGCTCGGCGTCGCCCAGATCGGCGGGATCGAGTTCGACGCCGAAGTGCCCGGGTAGGGCCACCGCCGCCCGGAAGGCGAGGCTCTGCCGGCGGCCCGTGGTGTGCGACGGACTCTGCCCGACGTGCGCGCCCATCAGCTCCGGCGGCATGAACGCCAGGAAGCCGCGCTGGATCTCCAGCCGCGACAGCGCATCCAGGTTGTCGCTGGTCCAGAAGCGATGGGTGCGGGTGGCGATCCCGGCGTCGATGCGCCCGCCACCGGCCGCGCACGACTCGATCTCGACGTGTGGATGCCGGGCGCGCAGCGCGTCGATGAGGGCGTAAAGCGAGACGACCTGCCGGTGGTAGGCGGCCCGCCCGTCGGCGCCCGCCGCGGCGACCAGGGTGCGGTTGTGGTCCCACTTCAGGTAGGCGATCGGCTGGCTGGCGAGGAGGCGATCGAGGCTTTCGAGCAGGTAGGCCCGAGACCTCCGCGTTCGAGAGGTCGAGCACCAGCTGATGACGCGCCGTCGGCAGATTGGAGAGGCTCGCGCCTAACGCCCATTCGGGATGGCGGCGATAGAGCTCGCTGTCCGGGTTCACCATCTCCGGCTCGACCCACAAGCCGAACTCCATGCCGAGCTCAGCGACCCGCGCGGCCAGAGGGCCAAGCCCTCGGGGATATTTCACCGGGTCCGGAGCCCAGTCGCCCAGCCCGGCGCGGTCGCTGGAGCGGCCGCGAAACCAGCCGTCGTCCAGCACGAACCGCTCCACGCCCAGCGCGGCGGCGCGCTCGGCGAGCGCCATCACCTTGGCTTCGTCCTGGTCGAAATAGAGCCCTTCCCAGCTGTTCAGGTGGACGGGCCGCGGGCGCATGCGACCGCCAGGCCAGGTCATCCGTGCGCGCACGGCGGCGTGGAAGGCCTGCGACGCCCCGTTCAGCCCCTCGCCAGACCACGTCACCAACAGGTCGGGGCTGCGCAGCGTCTCGCCCGGGCCGAGCACCATCTCGCCCGGCGCGAACGCCTCGCCCGCCGACAGCGCCCAGAAGCCCTCCCGCAAGCGCGTGACCTCGACCCGGTGAGAGCCGGACCACGCGAGCTGGGCGCCGAGCACCTCGCCGGCGTGCCGTCCGGCGCCCTCCCCCAGCAGGAACACACCGGGCGGGTCCGGCATGGCCGGGAAGACCCTCACGACCGAGGCGAAGCCAGGTTTGGCTCGGCATCGGCTCGACGACCTCCTGGAACTCCGCGCCGTGGCGACCCCGGAAGGCGCGCAGGCGGCTGACGCCGGCGGGGACCGGCAGGACGGCGGCTGAGAGGCACTCCACCGACAGGGGCTGCTCGCCGAGGTTCCTCACCTCCGATTTGAAGACGAAGACATCGCTGCCCCGGTCGATACGAATGGTTTGCCGCAACGCCAGCCCGGCGCGACCGTCGATGAGCTGGATCTGGAGCTCGTTCGGGAGCGCCTCGAGCGCCTCGATCTCGAAGTTCGGCGCCAGGAGCCGCCCGTCGCGCGAGGCCGAGATGATCGGCGGAAAATCGCCCGGCTCGCCCCAGGTCGGCGCGATCGAGAGCGGACGATCCACGTCGGCGGAAAAGGAGGCCGGCGATCGCGTCGACTTGAGGAACGGCGGTGGCGGTTCCAGGCTCACAGGGCCGCCCAGATGGCGCCAGAGCGGCGGGCCGTCGGCGGTCCGCTCGAGCACGAGGCTCACCGCGCGACCCGCGAGAACCAGGAACGGGGATGCGCCCTGCATGGCCCGACTTACGGCGAGCCGACCGTTTCATCCAGGCGGCGAGCGCCTAGAAGGCGAACTTGGCCCCGACCAGCAGCAGGGTGGTCGCCAGCACCGGCCGCAGGAAGCGTTCGGGGATACGGGCCGGCAGTTGGCTGCCGATGATGATGCCCGGGATGGAGCCGACCAGGAGCGATCCCAGCAGCGGCAGGTTCACCGAGCCAAGCATCCAGTGGCCGGCCCCGGCGATCAGGGTCAGCGGCACGGCGTGGGCGATGTCCGAGCCCACGATCCGCGCCACCGGCATCTTCGGGTAGAGGAAGATCAGGACCGTGACCCCGATCGCGCCCGCGCCCACGGACGACAGCGTGATGAGGACGCCCAGGGCCGCGCCGAGCGCCACTGTCAGGATGGCGGTGGCTCGTGGACCCGGCGCGATGGCGCGCCGGGCGGCGAACTCGAAGATGTGGCGACGAAACAGGAGCGTCACCGAGGTCAGGATAAGCGCGAAGCCCAGCACCGTGGAGATCAGCTTCGAGGCCGACGTTGCCGTGCTGGTGCAGGCCGTAGAGCCAGACGACGGTGAGCAAGGTCGCGGGCACGCTGCCCAGGGCCATCCGGCCGGTGACCCGCCAGTCGATGGTCTTGTTGGCCCCGTGCACCGCCGTGCCCACCGACTTGGTGGCGGAGGCGTAGAGCAGGTCTGTGCCCACCGCTGTGCTCGGGATGGAAACCGAACAGCACAACCAGCAGCGGGGTCATCAGCGAGCCGCCGCCCACGCCGGTGATCCCGACCAGCACACCCACCAGCAGCCCGGCGATCGCGTACAGCGGATTGAACCCGCCGGCGCTCGGCGGCCGGACGCCGTGCAGCCCGTTGAGCGTCACCGCGAACAAGCCCAGCGCCACCAGCAGCGCCAGGATCGTCGCCAGCCGAAGGGTGAGAAACGGCTGCGGAGGCGTTCGGGCGATATTCTCCGACATAGCCGATGCCATCGACCCGCGACCCGGCGGCGTCCAGCGGGCGAAATCTACGCGCCCGGCCAGAATTCCTTTGGCGGCGCGAGCGGAACCGCCTCAGCCGCGGTCGCGCATCAGCCGGCCCTGCTCGCGCTTCCAGTCGCGCTCGGCTTCGGTGTGGCGTTTGTCGGGCGCGGTCTTGCCCTTGGCGAGGGCGATCTCGAGCTTGGCCATGCCCTTGTCGTTCCAGTAGAGCTTGGTCGGAACGATGGTGCGCCCGTCGCGGCGCACCGCCCCCATCAGCCGGTCGATCTGCTTGCGATGCAGCAGCAGCTTCCGCGGGCGCCGCGGCTCGTGATTGAAGCGGTTCGCCGGCCCGTATTCGGGGATGTAGGCGTTCACCAGCCTGAGCTCGTTCCCTTCGACCCCGGCGTAGCTCTCGGCGATGTTGGCCTTGCCGGCGCGCAGCGACTTGACCTCCGAGCCGGTGAGCATCAGCCCGGCCTCGAAGGTCTCCTCGAGGAAGTAGTCGAACCGGGCGCGCCGGTTCTCGGCGATGAGCTTGGTCACGACGTCACCCCCGCCTCAGCCAGGGCGGCGTCCACCGCTTCGCGCGCCGCCTCGGAGCAGGGCGCGATGGGCAGGCGCACATCCTCGCTGATCAGTCCGAGCTTGGCCAAGGCGTACTTGGTGGGGGCCGGCGAGGCGTCGGCGAACAGGGCCCCGTGCAGGCGCGCCAGGGTGTCGTTGATCTTGCGGGCCGCGGTGAAGTCTCCCGCCAGGCAAGCCTCGTACATCCGCGCGCAAGGACCGGGCGCGACATTGGCGGTGACCGAAATGCAGCCGTGCCCGCCATGCGCCACATAGCCGAGGCCGCTTGGATCATCGCCCGACAGCAGGGTCCAGTCCGGCCCGCAGGAAAGCCGCTGCAGCGCCACGCGGGCGAGGTCGCCGGTGGCGTCCTTCACCCCCACGATGTGCGGCAGCGCCGAGAGGCGGTCGAGGGTGGCGTTGGAGATGTCGACGCCCGTGCGGGACGGCACGTTGTAGACGAGAACCGGCGGCGCGCCCTGGCCCCCCAGAGCCTCGTAATGACGGTAGAGGCCTTCCTGGCTCGGCCGGTTGTAGTACGGCGTGACCACCAGGGCGGCGTCCGCGCCGGCGTACTTGGCGTGGCGAACCAGATAGCGGGCTTCCTCCGTGGCGTTGGAGCCCGCTCCGGCGATCACCGGGACCCGCTTGGCCGCCACCTCGACGCACAGGCTCACCACCCGCGCGTGCTCCTCGTGGGTCAGGGTCGCGGTCTCCCCGGTCGTCCCGACCGGGACCAGGCCGTGCACTCCGGCGGCGATCTGGCGCTCGACCAGGGCGGCGAACGCGGTCTCGTCCACCCGCCCGTCGCGGAAAGGGGTGACCAGCGCCGTGAAGACGCCGCGAAAGAGGGACATGGAGAGGAAGTTCCGACGCGTTTGCGCAAATGTACGTGATCGGCCGGTCGATAGCCGACCATTGGTTGCAATCGACGACCATAGAGCTAGAGCCGCGAGGGCCGCAACCCAGTGAGATTCGCACGAATCAGCGATGTTGATGATTGAACGAGGCCGCGCCTACCTGGTCCGCCGAAGGCGCCTCGCCAGCGCGGCGGGGATCGCGCTGTGCGCCGCCGCCGGACTTGCGGTCGCTCAGTCGGACACCTTGGCGCCGCCGGCCACCATGGCGCCCGTCGCCGACGAAACCTACGGCGTCACCACCACCATGCCGGGCATCCTGCAGGCGGCGCGGGCGGGCGACGGTGCGCGGCTGCAGGCGGCCTACAACGGCGCGTCCGATCCGGCGCTCCGCAAGCTGGCCCTGTTCGAACTCGCCGACGTTGCGCCCGACTACCTGAGCTGGAGCCAGGCCGACGAGGCGCGACGGACCCTCGCCGACTGGCCGAGACCCTCGCGACGTCAGATGGCGGCCGAGAAGCTGCTCGACCGCGCCGGCCTGCCGCCCGCCTCCGTCATCTCCTGGTTCGGCCACGACGAGCCGGTCACCGGACAAGGCGCCATGGCGCTCGCCACCGCCCTGCGGGCGGACGGCCAGCCGGAGGCGGCCGCGGCCGTGATCCGCAAGGCGTGGCGCACCCTCGCCTTCGACGACGTGACCCAGGCGGGGATGCTCTATCGCTTCCACGACGTGCTCACGCCCGGCCGACGTGGCGGCGCGTGAGGACTTCCTGCTCTACGGCGCGCAGGGTCCGGCCGCGCAGGCCCTGTTGCCGCAACTGCCGGACGACCAGAAGGCCACGGCCCTGGTGCGGATGGCGCTGCGCCAGAACGATCCCAACGCGGCGATGATGCTCGCCGCGCTCAAGCCCGAGCAGCAGACCAGCCCCGGCGTGGTGTACGAGCGCCTGCTGCCGCTGGTGCAGCGCCAGGAGATCGGCGCCGCGCTCGATCTCTATCGTTTCATGCCCGCCGAGCTCCCCAATCAGGCGGCGGCGGAGCGGCTTTGGGCCAAGGGTTCCTTGTTCAAGGCGGTGCTGCGGGCCGGCGATCTGGCGGGCGCCTATCAGATCGCCGCGCACTCCGGACTCGTCACGGGCGCCGACGCCGCCGAAGCGCAGTTCGACGCCGGCTGGCTCGCCCTGGTCAAGTTGAACCAGCCGAAGCTGGCGGAAGAGCACTTCGCCCGCATCCAGGTCGCGCGGGACCTCCCCGCTCACCCAGAGCCGGGCGCTCTACTGGCGCGGTCGGGCCGCGGAGGCGGAGGGCGACGCCCTCGCCGCCCAGCTCTACTATGGGCAGGCGGCCAAGCATAACACCACCTTCTACGGCCTGCTCGCCGCGACGCGGGGCGGCGGCGCCAACCTGGTGCTCGGCCACGATCCGGAGATCACCACCGTCGATCGCGACCGCTTCGATCAGCGCGACTACGTCAAGGTCGCCCGGGCGCTCTACGGCTCCGGCGACCGGCCGGCGTTCAAGACCTTCGTCGCCGGTCTCTCGGAGTCCCTGCCGACCGCGACGGACGAGGCGCTGCTCGTCGACCTCACCCGCAACATGGGCGACCAGGAGCTCTCCATGCGGGTGGTGCGCAACGCGGCCAAGCGGGGCTTCATCCTGCCCGACCGCGGCTATCCGGTCCGCATCGGTCGGCCTCGGCTACAACATGGCCGAGACCCCGCTGGTGCTGGGCGTCACCCGCCAGGAGAGCAGCTTCGATCCCCAGGCCCACTCCGGCGCCGGCGCGAGGGGCATGATGCAGCTGATGCCGTCCACCGCCTCGATCGTCGCGCGGCGGGCGGGTCTCGGCGCCGGCTCGCTCGACGATCCGGACTACAACATGCGCGTCGGCTCGACCTATCTCCAGCAGCTCGTCGACCAGTTCAGCGGGTCGTATGTGCTCGCCGCCGCCGCCTACAACGCCGGGCCGGGCCGGCCGACGCAGTGGGTCGCCGTCTGCGGGGATCCGCGCAACACCTCGACCGATCCGCTCGACTTCATCGAGTGCATCCCGTTCAGCGAGACGCGCGACTACGTCATGCGGGTGATGGAGAACACCCAGATCTACCGCGCCAAGCTCAACGGCGGCGCGGCCCCGATCACGCTTGCCGCCGACCTCAAGCGTGGCGCCTACGGCTACGCCGCCCACCCCTCCACCACCCTGATCACCACTCCCGGCTATATGCCGTCGGCCCACTGACGCCGGGCGATCGAGCCGCCTGAAGCACCGGGCCGAACGGCGATTGCGCGATCGCGCCGTCGAGCGAGAAGGCTTGCCTGAGGGTCTGTGGGTTGAGCGCCTCGGCGGGCGGCCCGAGCGCGAGCAGCCGTCCCTCGGCGAGCACGCCCAGGCGGTCGCAGCCGCGCGCGGCCAGGGTGAGGTCGTGCAGGGTGACGAGGACCGCCGCGCCGGCCGCCGCCCGGCGACGCAGGATCTCCAGCGTGAGCATCGCCGCGTCGGGATCGAGGCCGGCGGCGGGCTCGTCCGCCAGCAGCACCGGGGCCTTGGTCACCAGCAGCCGGGCCAGCAGCACCCGCGCGCGCTCCCCGCCGGACATCTCCAGCACGCGTCGATCGCCGGCCCCGGCGAGCCCGGTCTCCGCCAGCGCAGCCTCGGCCAGAGCCTTCGCCTCGCGATCGGGTCGGGCGGGCGCGCCGAGCGCGGCCACGCGCCAGGCCGGCATGTTCCAGCCGACGATCCGCTCCTGGGCGAGATAGCCGGCGCGCCTGGCCCGTTCGGCCGGCGAGAGGCGTCGCGGGTCGTCCCCCATCAGGCTCACGTTTCCGGACGCGGGCCGCAGCACGCCGGCGGCCAGGCGCAGGGCGGTGGTCTTGCCGCTGCCGTTCGGCCCCACCAGCCCCACGATCTCGCCCGGCTCGACGGCCAGGGAGAACCCCTCCAGGACGCGCCGGCCGCCGAGGTCCGCCGCCACGCGGTCGAAAGCGAGCGCCGCGCTCACGCCGTCCAGCTCCGCGACGCTCGCCAGGCGATCAGGGCGAACACCGGCGCGCCGACCAGGGCCGTCATCACCCCCAGCTTCAGCGGCTCGGCCGTCGGGATCAGCCGGGCGGCGAGATCGGCGACGACCAGCAGGATCGCCCCGGCCAGGGCCGAAGGTGCGGGCACGGCGGCGGGGTCGTCGTCCACGAACCGGCGCACCGCGTGCGGCGCCGCCAGGCCGACGAAGCCGATCACCCCGGAGAGGGCCACGGCCGCGCCCGTCATCAGCGCCGTGCCGCCCACCGCCAGCGCCCGGAGCCGCCCCATGGACAGGCCCGACAGACCGGCGGTCTCCGCGCCCAGGGTGAGCGCGCGAAGCGCCGGAAGGGACAGGCTGGCCAGGCCCGCGCCCACCGCCACGGTCGGCGCCGCGCTGGCGACATCGCTCCAATCCCGATTGGCGACCGAGCCCATCAGCCAGGCGAGCACGTCGGCGGTGGCGATCGGCGACGGCGAGAGGTTGAACACCAGGGCCGTCCCCGCGCCGCCCAGCGCCGACAGGGCGACGCCGAACAGGATCAGGCTCTGCGGGTTGTCCAGGCGCGCGGCGATCGCGGCGAGCAAGGCGCCGGCGACAAGCGCGCCCGCCAGCGCGGCGAGCGGGGTCACTCCCGGCGATCGCGCCCAGACCCGACGGCGATGGCGAGCGCGGCGCCGAGGCCGGCGAACGCCGAAACCCCCAGCACCCCCGGGTCGGCCAGCGGGTTGCGCAGCAGGCCCTGCATCACCGCGCCGGAATAGCCCAGCGCGGCGCCGACCAGCGCGGCGGCCGCCACCTCGCGGCGCGCGGATGGCCCACAGCACCTCGCCCGGCGCCGATCCCGGGTGGGCGAGCGCCTGTGCGAACTGGTCGGCGGAGAGGCTGGTCTCGCCCAGCGCCACCCCGACGGCGCAAGCCAGCACCAGACCCGCGCCGAGCGCCAGATGAAGTCGGAGCCTCATGGTCCTTAGGATCGGCTGGCCCGCGCGATACGCCGCGCGGCGTCGGCGGCGAACCAGGCCGGGCAGCCCAGCTCCGAGCCCGGGAGGGAGACGAGCGTGCGGCGATCGGTGAGCCGGCGCAGGAGGGTGTGTCGACCCAGCGCCCAGGGCTGGACCGCCAGCGCCCAGGGCTCGAAGAAGCCGCGCACGACGGCGGCCGGCGGCTTCAGCGCCAGACTTTCCAGCGACAGCTCCCGATAACCCTCGCCGGAAGCGGCGTTCGAGAGCCCCGCCGCGCGCAGGATCGCATCCATCAGCGTCCCCGCCCCGGTCGTCCCTCCGCCCGGCGTGAGGTAAAGAGCCGACCGGCCGCTCCAGGCGTTCCGCGCCGCGGCCAGGTCGCTCCGCATCCGCGCGATCAGCGCCTCCCCCGCGCCGGCCTCCTTAAGCGCGGCCGCCACTCGGCGAACATTTCGCGCCACGCCGTTGAAGTTGTTGGCGTCGTCGATGGTGACCACCGAGACCCCGCGCCGCTCCAGAAGACGTTGGAGCTCCGGCGAGCCGCCCCAGAACCGCACCACCACGGCCGGTCGCGCCGCCAGCACCGCCTCGGCGTCCGCGCGCACGATCGGCAGCCCTCTTGCCGCGCCCGCGAGATAGGAATCGGCGTTGCGCGCCCGGGGGGACAGCCCGGCGATCGCCGGACGCGGACTGAGCGCGAGCACGAACTGGTCGGCGCACTGGTCCAGCGACACGACGCGCGGCGCGGCGGCCGCGGGGCCGGATAGGCTCGCCAGGATCAGGGCGGTCGCCGCCGCCCGCATGCTCAGGGGGTGACGATCCCGAAGAGCAGGCCGTCGATGAGGACAGCGCTCAGGGTGTCGGCCGGCGCCCAGGGAAAATTCGGCTTGGTGATCATCAGCGCCACCAGGCCGTGGCAGGCCGCCCACACCGCCTGGTGCACGACCGCCGGATCGCTGTCGCCGCGCAGGCGACCCTCGGCCCCGATCTCGCGCATCACGCCGTTGAACAGCGACGCCGATTCGGCGCCCAGCGCGCGGGTGGCCTCCTGCTTGGCGATGGAGGCGTTGAGCGGCGAGGAACAGAAGATCAGCCGATAGGCGTTGGGATTGGCGAGGGCGAAATCGACATAGGCCCGCAGCATCAGCCGCATCCGCTCCACCGGAGGCGCGGACTTGGCCGCCATTTCCCGCGTCGCCGCCAACAGGTCCGACATCGCCGCGGTGCAGATCTCGAGCAGGATCTCGTCCTTGTCGCGGAAGTGCATGTAGAGGCAGGTCGAGGAGACCCCGACCTCGTCGGCGATCTTGCGGATGGTCGCGCCCTCGTACCCTTCGGCGAGGAAGATGCGTTCGGCCGAGCGCAGGATCTCCGCGCGCCGCATATGCCCGTCGCCCTTGGCCTTGCGCGCGGATCTCGGACGGAGAAGGAGGTCGGTTTCGGTCAGGGGGTGGTCCTTAGCGGGGGCGAAGCGATGCGCGCGCAATCAAGGCGAAAAATGCCGCCACGGCAAGGATCGCGCGCGCGACGGCCCCTTTGCACCGGGCGCGCCGCCGCCTTATGCGCCGTGGCATGCCTTCCGGTCGGCCTCGCGTGGCTTCCGAGCCCCTGGCGCTTCGCGCCCAGCCGTGGGCCGACTACGCCCTGATCGACAGCGGCGAAGGCCGCAAGCTGGAGCGCTACGGCGACGTGACGGTGGCGCGGCCCGAGTCGCAGGCCTTCTGGCGGCCCCGCGACACGCAGGCTTGGCCTGAGGCCGACGCGACCTTCGAGCCGTCCGACGAGGACGAAGCCGGCCGATGGCGCCTCGCGAACGACGTGCCGGAGACATGGCCCATGCGCTGGCGGGAGACGCCGTTCCTCGCGCGGCTGAGCGGCTTTCGGCACCTTGGCGTCTTCCCCGAACAGGCGGCCAACTGGGAATGGCTCGCCGCGCGGCTTCAGCACGGCGCGCCCGGCCGTCGAGTGCTGAACCTGTTCGGCTACACCGGCGTCGCCAGTCTCGTCGCCGCGCGCGCCGGCGGGGCGGTCACCCATGTCGACGCGTCCAAGAAGGCGGTCGGTTGGGCGCGGGAGAACGCCGCCCTGCAGGACGGCGCCGCCGACGGCGTGCGCTGGATCTGCGAGGATGCGCGCAAGTGGGTCGCGCGCGAGCAACGCCGGGGCTCCCGCTACGAGGGGATCATCCTCGATCCGCCGAAATACGGGCGTGGACCGGGAGGCGAAGTCTGGCGGCTACAGGAGGATTTACCTGCCTTGATAGATGGTTGTGCCGCACTTCTTGAGCTTGGACGCCGATTTCCTGCTCCTCAACGCCTACGCCGAGCGCCTCACCGGCCTGGCGCTCGCCAGCGTGATCGCCGATGCGCTGGACGGACGGGGCGGGGTGGTCGACTGGGGCGAGCTGACGCTGGCCGAAGTGGGCGAAGGTCGCGAGATGGGGCTGTCGTTCTTCGCGCGGTGGACGGCTTGAGCGAGAAGGTCATCACCTCGCTCGCCAACCCGGCGGTCAAGGCGGCTCGCGCCCTGCATCTACGCAAGGCGCGCGAGGAGAGCGGCCTCTTCCTCGTCGAGGGGTTGAAGAGCGTCATCGAGGCGGTGCGCTGCGGCCGGCGGTCACGCCTGCTGATCCATGGCGACGCCGCTGCCGGCCACCCATTGTTGGCCGAGGCCATGGCCGCCGCCGACGAGACGGCCTGGGTGTCCGAGGCGGTGCTCGCCAAGATCAGCCGCCGCGACAATCCTCAAGCCGTTCTGGGCATCTTCGAGCAACTCTTCACACCGCTGGAGGCGTTGCGGCCAACGGAGGCGGGGTGCTGGGTGGCGCTGGAGGCGGTGCGCGACCCCGGCAACCTCGGCACCATCGTCCGCACGGCGGACGCCGCCGGTTGCGGCGCGGTGATCCTGGTGGGCGCCTGCTGTGATCCCTACTCGGTGGAGGCGGTGCGCGCGACCATGGGCTCGATCTTCGCCACGCCCCTGGTTCGGGCGTCGGAAGCGGCGTTCCTGGACTGGCGGCGCAATTGGCCGGGGGCGGTGGTCGGGACCTCGCTCCAGGCTGAGCACGACTTCCGCGAGCCGGTCTATGCGCGGCCGACCCTGCTGGTGATGGGCAACGAGCAGGCCGGGCTCACACCCGCCATGGCCTCCGCCTGCGACGTCACCGTCAAGATCCCGATGCGCGGTCGCGCCGACAGCCTGAACCTGGCGGTGGCGACGGGGGTGATGATCTACGCGGCGAGCACGCCGTGATCCGCGTTCTCGCCCTTCACGCTCATCCCGACGATTGCGAGACCCTGGTGGTCGGAACCCTGGCGCGGCTGGCCGGGCTCGGCTGCGCGATCACCATCGCCACGGCGACCGCCGGAGAGTGTGGCGCGGTCGAGGCTTCGCCAGAGGCGACCGCCGCCATCCGTCGCGCCGAGGCGACGCGCGCGGCGGCCCTGATCGGCGCGGACTATCTCTGCGCCGGCCTGCCCGATCTCGGCGTCTTCAACGACGACGCCTCGCGGCGGCGGATCACCGAACTGGTGCGCGCCGCACGACCGGACATCGTCATCGCCGCCTCGCCCATCGACTATCACCCCGACCACGAGGCGGTGAGCCAGCTGACGCGCGACGCCTGCTTCGCCGCCTCCGCGCCCGGCTACCGAACCGGCGAGGCGGCGCCGCTGGCGGCTATCCCCCACCTCTACTTCATGGATCCGATCGGCGGCCGCGACCGGGAGGGCCGCCGCCTGGCGCCGGAGTTCACCGTCGATATCTCGGACGTGATCGACCTGAAGCGGCGGATGATCGCCGAACACGCCAGCCAGACCGACTGGCTCCTCAAGCAACATGGCCTTACCGATCCGGTCGAGGCCATGGCCGGCCTCTCCCGTCGGCGCGGCCAGGAGAGCGGCGTCGAGTACGCCGAGGGCTTTCGCCAGTACCGTCACGAGCCCTATCCGCGAACACCGAAGCTGCAGGAGCTTCTCGCCATGTGGATCGGCTCACCGGCGAAGGCTGAAGGCCGGAACCCCTAGACGTCCTCCAGCAGCGCCACACCGGGGGCGATCTTGAGGGCGCCGCGAATGGCGGGGTCGAGGCGGTACTTGCCGGGCAGCTTCACCTCCACTTCGCGGCCGCCGTTCAGCGAGGCGAGGAAGCTTACCGGCCCGCCGGTGGCGGCTGGCTCGAGCCTGGCTTTGAGCGCCTCGATCTCGGTCACCTTCGGGGAGAGGTGGATGCGGAGTCCCGCCGAGACCTTCTCCATGGCCCGGCTCAGGGGCTCGACCTCGTCGGCGAAGAAGCGGACCTCGCCGTCGTTGGCCTTGGCCCGCACGCGCAGGATCACCGTGGCGCCGGGCTCGAGCAAGTCGCGGGCGCGCCGAAGCAGCTCGGGCTGGACCATCACCTCATACTCCCCCGTCGGGTCGGACAGGGTCACGAAGGCGAACTTCCCGCCGGAGATGTTGGCGCTGGACCGCTCCTGCCGCCGCCGGACCATGCCGACCATGCGGAAGGCCTCGGCGCCCGCCAGCGCCTGGGCGACGGCGTCGACCAGGAAGGTGGTGCGCTGACGGCGCAGCACCTCGACCATGTCGCCGAGCGGGTGACCGCTGAGATAGAAGCCGACCGCCGCCAGCTCCTCGTCCAGTTCCCTTACCGGGTTCCAGGGCTCGACCTTGGGCAGGCGCGGGCGGCCGGCCTCCGCCTTCTGGCCGAACAGGCTCTCCTGGGCGCTGGCGCGATCCTCGGCCACGCGGGCGCCATGAGCGACGAGGGTGTCGGCGGCGGCGACGATCTGGGCGCGGTTGCGGTGGAGCGAATCGAAGGCGCCCGCCTTGGCGAGGTTCTCCAGCGCGCGCTTGTTGACCTGGCGCGGATCGACGCGCTCGACGAAGTCCACCAGATCCACGAACGGGCCGCCGTCTTCACGCACGGCGACGACGTGATCCATCGCCGCGCGGCCGACGTTGCGAACCGCGCCCAGCGCATAGAGCACCTGACCGTCCGCCACGTCGAAGTCGGCGCCCGAGCGGTTCACGTCCGGCGGGGCGATGGCGACGCCGCTGCGCTTGGCGTCCTGGTAGAAGACCGCGAGCTTGTCGGTGTTGGAAGCGTCCAGGCTCATGGACGCGGCGAAGAACTCCACCGGCGCGTTCGCCTTGAGCCAGGCCGTCTGGTAGGCGATCAGGGCGTAGGGCGCGGCGTGGCACTTGTTGAAGCCGTAGCCGGCGAACTTGGCCATGCGCTCGAACATGTCGAGCGCCTCGGCGTCGGGCACGCCTTTCTCGGCGGCGCCCGAGAGGAAGCGGGCCCGCTGGAGGTCCATCTCCTCCTTCTTCTTCTTGCCCATGGCCCGGCGCAGCAGGTCCGCCTCGCCGAGCGAATAGCCGGCCAGGGTGCGGGCGATCTGCATCACCTGCTCCTGGTAGACGATGACGCCGTAGGTCTCCTCCAGCGCGCTCTCGAGCCCGGCCATGATCTGCACTGGGCGTCGGCCCATCTTGCAGTCGACGTACTCGTCGATCGAATCCATCGGCCCTGGCCGATAGAGGGAGATCAGGGCGGTGATTTCCTCGAGCGTGCCGGGTCGGAGCTTGCGCAGGGTGTCCCGCATCCCCTGCCCTTCCATCTGGAACACGCCCACCGTCGCGCCCGCCGAGCACAGATCGTAGGCGGGCCGATCGTCCAGCGGGATGGCGGCGATCTCGAAGCCCGGCTCACGCCGCCGGAGGAACTCCACCGCGCGACGCACCACGGTAAGGGTCTTGAGGCCGAGGAAGTCGAACTTCACCAGGCCGGCGCTTTCCACCCACTTCATGTTGAACTGGGTCGCGGGCAGGCTGGAGCGCGGGTCGCGATAGAGCGGCGTCAGCTCCGTGAGCGGGCGGTCGGCGATGACCACGCCCGCGGCGTGGGTCGAGGCGTTGCGGTAGAGGCCCTCCAGCTGGAGCGCGACCTCGAGCACCTGGGCGACTGCTTCGTCCTCGCGCCGGGCGGCCTGCAGGCGCGGCTCGATCTCGATCGCCTTGGCGAGAGTCACCGGCGCGGCCGGGTTGTTCGGGATCATCTTGGCCAGTCGGTCGACCTGGCCCAGCGGCAGCTGCATCACCCGCCCAACGTCGCGCAGCACCGCCCGCGCCTGAAGGCTGCCGAAGGTGATGATCTGCGCCACCCGGTCGTCGCCGTAGCGCCGCTGCACATAGGCGATCACCTCCTCCCGCCGCTCCTGGCAGAAGTCGATGTCGAAGTCGGGCATGGACACCCGCTCAGGGTTCAGGAAGCGTTCGAAGATCAGCCCGAAGCGGATCGGGTCGATGCCGGTGATGAGCAGCGACCAGGCGACCAGCGAGCCGGCGCCCGAACCCCGGCCCGGCCCCACCGGGATGTCGTGCGACACCGACCACTTCATGAAGTCCGAGACGATCAGGAAGTAGCCGGAGAACCCCATCGACTGGATGACGCCGATCTCGCGCTCCAGCCGCTCCCAATAGACGCTCTCCTCGGCCGCGAGCTCCACGCTGGCCAGCCGGCGCTTGAGGCCCTCCCGCGCCTGGACGGCGAGTTCGTCCGCCTCGCTGCGGCCTCCCTCGGTCGGGAAGCGCGGCAGGATCGGATCGCGCTTCTTGACCATGAAGGCGCAGCGACGGGCGATCTCGAGGGTGTTGTCGCAGGCCTCGGGGAGATCGGCGAACAGGGCCCGCATGTCGCGCGCGCTCTTGAACCAGTGTTCGGCGGTGACCCGGCGGCGGTCCTCCTGATCGACGAAGGCGCCGTCGGCGATGCACAGCAGTGCGTCGTGCGCCCGCCACAGGGCGGCGTTGGCGAAGTAGACGTCGTTGGTGGCGACGAGTGGGACATCATTGTCGTAGGCGAAGGCGACGAGATGCGGCTCGGCGATGGCCTGGGCGGGCAGTCCGTGGCGTTGCAGCTCGACGTAGAAGCGGTTGTCGAACACCCGCGCCATCTCTGCGAGCGCGACGCGACCCTCGGCCACGCGTCCGGCGGCGAACAGCGGATCCACGGGTCCGTCGGTCCCGCCGGAGAGCAGGATCAGCCCCTCGGCATGGGCCTCCACCTCGCGCCAGGGCACGTGCGGGGCAGCGCTCGCCTCCACATCGAGGAAGGCCGCCGAGGAGAGGACGCAGAGATTGCGCCAGCCGATCTCGTTCTGCGCGATCAGGACCACTGTCGGGATGCGCGCCCAGCGCTCGGACGCACCCGCCCCGATCCCGCTCACGGGCAAGGCGCAGCCGACGATCGGCTGCACGCCGGCGTCCTTGGTAAGAACCGAGAATTCCAAGGGCGCCGAACAGATTGGCGCGGTCGGCGAGACCCACCGCCGGCATGCCCGCCTTGAGCCGCCAGCAGGCCGATGGCCTCGGCCTTGATCGCGCCCTCGAGCAGCGAATACGCGGAGCGCACCCGCAGGTGAACGAAGTCGTCCGCCATGCCGCCCCTCCTCGCTTAAAACCTCAGCCCGCCAGCTGCGCCGCCTGACAGACCATCCAGACAAACCCCGCCACCGAAGCCAAGGCCAGCGATTCCCGCGCGAAACGAACCATGATCGTCATCTCCCTTGTGGACGACGATCATGTTCCCTCTTTGTTCTTCCGTCAAGGGGTCGCGCTGACAGTCGTTCAAGTGTAAAACTGGCCCAACAATTGACACTGTTTTGCATTCATTGTGGCTTGCGTCCGCTGGGGTGGGTGCGGGCCGCTCTGCCCGTTGGAATGCCGTCGTGATCAGACCCTTCTTACAAGGATCCCCTCCATGAAGACTTCCACGCTTGCCGCCCTGGCTCTAGCCCTCGGCGTCTGCTCATTCGGGGCCGCGCAGGCCGCCCCGAACGGCAATACCTTCGCGACCTACAAGCCCTCCGGAAGCGGTACGAACGGCCTGGGCAACACCGTGGCCGCGGTTCCGGAACCCGCTTCCTGGGCGCTGATGCTGGTCGGCGTGGGCTTGATCGGCGTGGTCATCCGCCGGCGCGGCGCGATCAAGGCCTGATAACCTCGGCGCCGACGCTGGTCGTCGGCGCCGCCCTTTCCCTCAGCCGACAGCTTCGGCCGGGACGACCATGCCGTCCTTGAGCCGCACGACCCGGTCCATGTGCCGGGCCATCTCCAGGTTATGGGTGGCGACCAGCGCGGCGACTCCGGTCCTTCGCACCAGGTCATGCATCAGCTGAAACACCTGCTCGCTGGTGGCCGGATCCAGGTTTCCGGTCGGTTCATCCGCGAGCAACAGGCGCGGCCGGTTAACCAAGGCGCGAGCCACGGCGACGCGCTGCTGTTCTCCGCCCGACAACTGGGCCGGACGATGATCGAGCCGCTGCTCGAGCCCGAGCTCCACCAGCAGCGCCCGCGCCCGCTCGCGCGATTCGCGGCGGGAGAGGCCCAGGATCGCGGCGGGCAGGGCGACGTTCTCGAGCGCGTCGAATTCCGGCAGCAGATGATGGAACTGGTAGACGAAGCCGAGCGTCGAGAGCCGAATTTGCGTCCGCTCCGCGTCCGAGAGCGCGCCGGCGCTCCTGCCGGCCACCGTCACCTCTCCGGCCGTCGGACGCTCGAGCAGGCCGGCGGCGTGCAGCAGGGAGGACTTGCCTGAGCCGGAGGGGCCAAGAAGGCCCACCATCTCGCCCTCGCCGACGTCGAGATCGGCGCCCTTGAGCACCTCGAGCGGTCCGCGCCCGCTCTCGTAAGTGCGCCGCAGTCCGCGCACCCGAAGGACCGGCTCACTCATAGCGAAGCGCCTCCACCGGATCGAGGCGCGAGGCGCGCGAGGCCGGCAGCAGGGTGAACAGGAAGGCCGCGCCCAGGCTCCACAGGGTCACCGCCAGCACCTCGTTCCAGTCGACCTTCGCCGGCACGCGCGAGAGGAAATAGACGTCCGCGCTGAACACGTTGACGCCGGTGACCCACTCCAGAAACGTCTGTATCGCGTTGATCTGCCAGCAGAACAGAAGGCCGAAGACGAGCCCGGCGAGCGTGCCCGCCACCCCGATGAGCGCTCCGGCCATGAAGAAGATGCGCAGGATCGCCCCGCGCCCGGCGCCGATGGTGCGCAGGATGGCGATGTCCCGGCCCTTGTTCTTCACCAGCATGACGAGGCCCGAGATGATGTTCATCGCCGCCAGGGCCACGATGAACAGGAAGATGAAGCGCATCACGTTCCGCTCCACCTCCAGGGCGGTGAAATAGGCCTGGTTCTTCTCCGTCCAGTCGCTCACCACCGCGCCGGGTCCGGCGATCCGCTGCAGCCGCGCCTTGAACGCCCGCGCTTGGTCCGGGTCGTCGAGCTTGACCTCGATGAAGTCCACCGCCTGCCCCCGGCCGAAGAACAGCTGGGCTTGGCTAAGCGGCATGTAGATGAAGGTCTGGTCGTACTCGCTCATCCCGACCGAGAAGATGCCGCTCACCGTATAGGTCTTGCGCGGCGGCATCTCGCCGAACGGCGTGTCCCCGCCGGAGGGCGAGATGATCGAGATCGGATCGCCGAGCTGCAGCCCGAGGTTGGCGGCGAGCTTGTCGCCGACGATCACATCGTCGCCGCCGTCTTCGCCCGCGCCGAACCCGCGCAGGGACCCCGCCTTCAGGTTTCGGGCGATGATCGGCGTGGCGGCGAGGTCGGCGGGCGTCACGCCGCGCACCACGGCGCCGGCGGCGGCGATCGGCCCCTGGACGAGGGCCTGGGACTCGATCACCGGGATCGCCTGCGCCACCCCGGGCTCGGCGCGGATACGGGCGATCAGCGCGCCGCGCTGGCCCTCCGGCATGTCGCCGCCGACCACGAACACATGGCCGTTGAAGCCTAGGATCTTGGACGTAAGCTCCGAACGGAAGCCGTTCATGATCGACATGGTGATGATCAGCGCCGCCACCGCGAGCATGATGGCGGTGAACGAGATCAGGCTGATCAGCGCCACCCCGCCATTGCGGCGGCGGGTAAACAGGTAGCGGACCGCGATCGCCCGCTCCCAGGCGCCGAAAGGACGGGTCACGAGGCGGGCGCGCCCTCGGAAATTCGCGCGATCGCGCTCTCCAGCGAAAGCTCCTGCTTCTCGCCGGTTGCGCGACGCTTGAGCTCCACCACGCCGTTGGCCAGTCCACGGGGGCCGACGGTGAGCTGCCAGGGCAGGCCGATCAGGTCCATGGTGGCGAACTTGCCGCCGGGCCGCTCGTCGGTGTCGTCGAGCAGGGGCTCCTTGCCGGCGGCTTCGAGAGCCGCGTGAGCGGTGTCACAGGCCGAGTCGCACGCCGCGTCGCCAGGCCGAAGATTGATGATCCCCACCCCGAACGGCGCCACCGCGTCGGGCCAGACGATCCCGGCGTCGTCGTGGCTGGCCTCGATGATCGCGCCGGCGAGCCGCGATACGCCCACGCCATAGCTTCCCATCTGCACCGGATAGTCGACGCCGTCGGGTCCGGCGACGGTCGCGCCCATCGGCCGGCTGTACTTGTCGCCGAAGAAGAAGGTCTGGCCGACCTCGATGCCGCGCGCGGCCACCCGCAGCTCTTCGGGCGTCTCCGCCTCGTAGCGGGTCTGGTCGTGGACGTCCTCGGTGGCGGCGTAGAAGCCGGTCCACTGATCGATGAAGGGGGTGAGATCGCCGCCGTAGTCCACATCCGCGGGCGGGATCGGCAGGTCCAGCAGCCGCTTGTCGAGGAACACGCCGCTCTCGCCGGTCTGGGCGAGCACGATGAACTCATGGCTGAGATCGCCGCCGATCGGCCCGGTCTCGGCCCGCATCGGGATCGCCGTCAGGCCCATGCGCGAAAAGGTGCGCAGGTAGGCGACGAACATGCGGTTGTAGGCTTCGCGCCCGCGCGCCTCGTCCAGGTCGAAGGAATAGGCGTCCTTCATCAGGAACTCGCGCCCGCGCATCACCCCGAAGCGGGGCCGCTGCTCGTCGCGGAACTTCCACTGGATGTGGTAAAGATTGAGCGGCAAGGCCTTGTAGGACTTCACATAAGCCCGGAAGATCTCGGTGATCATCTCCTCGTTGGTGGGCCCGTAAAGCATCTCCCGCTCGTGGCGGTCGGTGATGCGCAGCATCTCCGCGCCATAGGCGTCGTAGCGGCCGCTCTCGCGCCACAGGTCGGCCAGCTGCAGGGTCGGCATCAAGAGCTCCACCGCGCCGGCGCGATCCATCTCCTCGCGCACGATCTGCTCGATCTTCTTGAGCACGCGGAAGCCCAGCGGCAGCCAGGCGTAGATGCCCGCCGCCTCCTGGCGCAGCATGCCCGCGCGCAGCATCAGCCGGTGGGAGACGATCTGCGCCTCGGAGGGGGTTTCCCGAAGCACGGGCAGGAAAAAGCGCGACAGGCGCATGGGCTTGGAGCCGACTCCTCTCTAGCGAACCCGGCCGGTCAGGCCGGGATCGACGGCAGGCGGATGAGATTGAAATGGATCGCCGACCACACGCCGGCGAACACGATCGCCGCCAGCCAGGTGGTGGTGATGAACTTGCGCTTGAGGTTGGGGTTCACCGGCGAGCCCGGATCGCCGCCGCCGGGAACCTCGATCCCCTCCTCCGCGTGCGACCGCGACCCGAGCGGGAGCACGGTGAACAGCACCGTCCACCAGATGGTGAGATAGATGGCGATCCCGCCTTCGAGGTTCATGGTCAGTGGACCCCTGTCGGCTCGGCCATGAGTTCGATCAGCACCCCGCCCATGTCCTTGGGGTGGACGAAGATCACCGGCACCCCGTGGGCGCCGATGCGCGGCTCGCCCGTGCCCAGGATCGTCGCGCCCTTGGCCCGCAGGTCGTCACGCGCGGCGATGATGTCCGGAACCTCGAAACAGACGTGATGCTGGCCGCCCCGGGGGTTCTTGGCCAGGAAGCCGTGGATCGGGGAGGCCTCGCCGTAAGGCTCGATCAGCTCGATCTGCGCGTTGGGCAGGTTCACGAACGAGACCCACACCCCCTGCTCCGGGAGGGCCCGCTTCTCGGTGATGTCGGTCGCGCCGAACATCTCGCGGTAGAGCTTCCAGGACTCCTCGATCGAGGGCGTCGCCACCCCGACGTGATTGAGCTTGCCGATCATGGCGGCGGATTAGCACATTCCAGCGCGCGCTGGCGACGGGCTGTGCTCGTCACAACATAAGGGTGCTCCGGAGCCAAACGCCGTCTGCGGTGTTGAAGGCCCAAACCCCAGGAAAGAGTTTTCAAGATGCTTGGTCGCCAAGTCCCCGACGTCGTTCTCAAGACCCGCGTGCGCGATGAGAGCGTCGGCGGCCCCAACCCCTTCCGTTGGCAAGACGTGCATACCGGCGAGCTGTTCAAGGGCAAACGGTCGGTGGTCTTCAGCCTGCCCGGCGCCTTCACCCCGACCTGCTCCAACGAGCAGTGCCCGGCCTATGAACAGAGCTACGAGGCTCTTCGCCAGGCCGGCGCGGACGAGGTCTACTGCATGGCGGTGAACGACGCCTTCGTCATGTACCAGTGGAGCCGCCAGCTCGGGATGAAGAACGTCAAGGTTCTGCCGGACGGCTCCGGCGACTTCACCCGCCGCATGGGCATGCTGATCCGCAAGGACCACCTCGGCTTCGGCCTGCGCAGCTGGCGCTACGCCATGGTGGTCGAGGACGGCGAGATCGTCGCCTGGTTCGAGGAGCCCGGCATCAACGACGAGGGCGCCGACGAGGACCCTTACGGCGAAAGCTCGCCGGAGAAGGTGCTCGCGTGGCTCGAGGCCCACCCCCGCCAAGCGGAGGCGAAGGCGGCTTAGGCGCCCCTCTCGAACCGTTCGATCGAGCTCTGGATGAGGTCGGCCGCCTCGTTGGGGCCGACCCAGTTGCCGACGCTCACCCACTTGCCGTGCTCGAGATCCTTATAGTGCTCGAAGAAGTGAGCGATCTGCTCGCGCAGGATCGGCGGTAGGTCTTCGATGGTATGCACGTCCGTGTAGTAGGGGTGCAGGGCGTCCACCGGCACGGCGACGATCTTTTCGTCCCCGCCGGCCTCATCGCTGAGCAGCAGAGCGCCGATCGGGCGCGAGCGGATTACCGCGCCCGGCACAACGGCGCTCTGGCAGATCACCAGCACGTCCATGGGATCCCCGTCCATCGCCAGGGTGTGGGGCACGAAGCCGTAGTTGGCCGGGTAGTACATCGCGGTGTGCAGGAACCGGTCGACGAGCAGCGCGCCGGAGGCCTTGTCGAACTCGTACTTCACCGGCTGGGTCGAGCCCTGCGGGATCTCGATCACCACGTTCACGTCCCAGGGTGGCGAGACGCCCCGGCTTAGCTTCGACAGATCCACAGATCGCTACTCCGTTCGACGTTCGGCGCTCGCACACCTTCCGACCACACTCCGGTTCTACCGTCCAACCGGCTTCACGGCAGAGACTTGGCCGCTCGCGGCGCGCCATTCGACGTTCAACCTGTTCACAATATCGCCATCAACTGCGCTCGTCTGTGGCGACTACTTGCACGATGAGCTACAGCGCGAGTACGCTAATCACGAGAATGGAGCACGCCTCATGTATCATCGACGCGGGAATCGCAGTGGCATCCGCCATGCTGCAATGCGCGGCTGGCGCGTTCGCAATTCGGCGGCGGCGTTCAGCCTCGAGTTCACGGGGGACAGCTCTCACCGGATCGCGACTGGTAACGTCTTCAGCTATGACAGGCTACCCCATACCCTCCGACATCGTTCGCGGGCGACAGCCGTGAACTTGTTCGTTGGATGTCGCAGAATTCGCCCTATGGGGCTGTATGTTGCAGGACTTCACGCGTCGAGTTGGTCCGGCTCAGGCTTATAACTACCCCTTCCGACAGCGCACTGGGTGGCGGCAGGCATATACCCTACCGACCCCTATCTTATTACCTTCGCGTCATCGGCTGTCGTGTCCGCCGTCACCGATCAGCCCATGGGCGGCGGCATCACGATCTTCCCTACGTTCCGATGCTCGGCTTACTTGCTCAGACCGACGGCACCTTCTACCTCGACCTCAACTATACCCTCAGCAGCCCGCACACGCCTTGGTCCTCCTTCACCGACTGCAACGGGATCAGGGGCCGGGTACGTCTAATTCGAGTGTTGGATCGACGATCCCGTCGAACACCGATTATCAGGTCACTTACGACGCGGACTGAGCGTTACCGATTCGCGTTCCGAGCCGTCGACCTGGGCGATGCTGCTCGTCGGCCTTGGCGTGACCGGCGCGGCTCGGGCGCGTGACTGCTGCGCGGGGCTTCGGCAGACCGTTTGGCCAGGCTGGCATGCGCGCAACCCCGGCGCAACAAGGCCGCCTAACGGCCTAGTTCAAGCGTCGGCCGCGACGAATTCGCGCTTCGATCCCGCCGTCACGGCTCGTCGCAGAACTTCGGCGGCCCGGAGAAGCCGCCGGCGGCGCGCAAGCGCCTCGCCGTCCATGACCTTGCCGTCCATCAGCACCAGCTTCACGTGGCGCAGGTCGCCGATGTTCCGCTGTGGATCGCCCTCCACCAGCACCAGGTCGGCGTCCTTGCCGACGGCGATCGAGCCGGTGTGGGTGTCGGCGTGGACGTTTCGCGCCGGCACGATGGTGGCGGCCTCCAGCGCCTCCTCCGGCGTGAAGCCCGCCTGCTCGTAGAGCTCGAGCTCGCGCACCAGCTCCATGCCCGAGCCGTCGGTCCCGGCGACGATCGGCACGCCCGCCTTGTGCATCGCGCCCACCAGGGCGACGAGGTTGGCGAAACTCTTGCGGTAGTCGGCCCGAGTATAGCCGGGCTCGACGGTCAGCCCACCCTGGCGGAAGCCGCGCTCCACCGCCGGCGGCAAGGTGCCGGCGTAAGGGGCGTACTCCGGCGCGAGGTCGCCGTTCTCCGGCGTCATCAGGGATTCGACCACCACCAGCGTCGGATCGGAGACGATGTGCTTGGCGGCCATGGTGGCGATGGTGGACTTCATCGGCTCGGCCGTTCACGTCGACGTCCTTGAAGTACTTGGCCGGCCCCTGCATCCGCGCGATGCCGTTGGAGACCTTGACCACGCTGTCGGGCATCGCCTGCATGGCCACGAAGTAGATGTGGGTGATCTCGTCGTAGCCGTCGTTGATCGCGTCCATCGTCCGCATCCCGGCCGGGATGTGGCCGTGGACGTGCAGGCCCAGCTTGTGCGCCTCGGCGGCGGTGGCGGCGACCCAATCGGGGTTGAAGGTCCCGTAGAACTTGATGGCGGTGAAGCCCTCGGCCTTGGCCTTGTCGACCAGGGCGATCGCTTCGGCCTGGCTGGTCGCCACGCTGCCGACCTGGGCGGTGTAGGGCCCCTTCCCGTCGATCAGCACCGACGGATAGACGTGCGGCATCAACAGGTCGCCCTTCGCCCGCCGGTCGCGCCGGGCCAGCGTCAGTGGGTTGTTGTTGCCCGGGTCGCGGATCGAGGTGATCCCGAGCGAGAGCAGGAACGGACCGCTGGAGTCGTCGCCGAAGTGCTGGTGCGAGTCCCACAGGCCGGGCGCCAGCGTCTTGCCTCGGCCGTCGATGACCTGCGCGCCGGGCGGCGCTTTGGTGCTGGAGGAGGGACCCACCGCGACGATCTTGCCGCCGTCCACGACCACCGTGCGATCCTCGGCGAAGTGGGTCCCGTCCTCGAAGTCCCGCACGTGAACGAAGGCGATCGGCCCCGCCGGCGCCTTGGCGAGCTGGCGCGCGAGCACCGGCGAGCGGGCGGCCAGCGCGTCGTCCTGCGCCTTGTCGAGCCGCGGCTCGTCCGCCTCGTAGCCGGCGCGGACGGCCATGACCCCCTCGCCCCCGGCGAAGAACCGGCCCTTGTCGTCCAGCCAGACCGGGAACGGCGTGTTGGAGAGGCCGGTGATGACATAGAGGCCGACGGTTCGGCGGCTGTCGCCGGACCCGACCTCCAGCGTCGAAACCTTCTCCAGAGACGCGCGGCCGCCGGGCAGCAGGGATAGAGCGTGGCCCGGAGCCGCGTAGAGCGCCTCGGCGATCTCCGCGTTCGGCTCGACCAACCCGCCGAAGGGCGACGTACTCCACGGGACCGGAAACCGGCGTCGAGCCGGCGTCCACCGGGCTCTTCCATCGGCCGACGCCGGCCTCGAGGCTGTAGGTTTCCGCCACATCGCCCTGGGGCGTGAACCCGCGCAGGGTGTACTCGCGCACCAGCCCGTCGGGACCCAGCTTGGTGACGCTGTCCATCTCGAACACCTGGCCGCGCAGGTTCATGCTCTCGCGCGAATGCAGCACGCCGTCGGGCGTGGTCCAGCGATAGGAGACGCCGTGACGTCCGGCGCTGGACATGATGGTGATCGCCTGGGCGTCCGCCGGCGGCTTGGCGAGGTCGGCGACGGCCGTGGCGGCCTGGGCGGTCCCGACGAACGCCAGGGCGGCGACGCCGGTGAACAGCGACTTCATGGTCTTCCCCCGTTGTTTCTACCGCGCGACTTCGCGCGCGAGCCATACTTCTCGCTTCGGCTTGAGCGCGCGCAAGTCGGACGGCAAGGCTTTTTGGTTAAACCTTCGACAGAATGGCGCGATAAGACGGGCCAAAAGCGGAGGAACGCCATGACCAAGCACGAATTCAGCCGGGCTGTCCGGCCCCAGTTCAAGGCGCGCTACGGCAACTACATCGGCGGCGCCTGGGTCGAGCCGGTCTCCGGCAAATGGTTCGAGAACACCTCGCCAGTGAACGGCCAGGTCCTGTGCGAGGTCGCCCGCTCGGGCGCCGCCGACGTCGAGAAGGCGCTCGACGCGGCCCATGCCGCCAAGGACGCCTGGGGCCAGACCAGCGCCGCCGAGCGGGCGGTGATCCTCAACGCGATCGCCCAGCGCATGGAGGACAACCTCGCCCTGCTCGCGGCGGCCGAGACCTGGGACAACGGCAAGCCGATCCGCGAGACCACCGCCGCCGACCTGCCGCTGGCCATCGATCACTTCCGCTACTTCGCCGGCTGCATCCGCGCGCAGGAAGGCGGCATCTCGGAGATCGACCACGACACCGTGGCCTATCACTTCCACGAGCCGCTCGGCGTCGTCGGCCAGATCATCCCGTGGAACTTCCCGATCCTGATGGCCTGCTGGAAGCTCGCCCCGGCGCTGGCGGCCGGCAACTGCGTGGTGATCAAGCCGGCCGAGCAGACGCCGGCCTCGATCCTGGTGTGGGCCGAGCTGGTCGGCGACCTCCTGCCGCCCGGCGTGCTCAACATCGTCAGCGGCTTCGGCCTGGAAGCCGGCAAACCTCTCGCCTCCAGTCCCCGCATCGCCAAGATCGCCTTCACCGGCGAAACCACCACCGGGCGGCTGATCATGCAGTACGCCAGCCAGAACCTGATCCCGGTCACCCTCGAACTGGGCGGCAAGTCGCCGAACATCTTCTTCGAGGATGTGATGGATAAGGACGACGACTACCTCGACAAGGCGATCGAGGGCTTCGTCATGTTCGCCCTCAACCAGGGCGAGGTCTGCACCTGCCCGAGCCGCGCCCTGATCCACGAGGCCATCTACGACCGCTTCATGGAACGGGCGCTGAAGCGGGTGGCGGCCATCGTCCAGGGCGATCCGCTCGATCCGACCACCATGATCGGCGCCCAGGCCTCCAGCGAGCAGCTCGAGAAGATCCTCAGCTACTTCGATATCGGCCGCCAGGAAGGCGCGGAGGTGCTGATCGGCGGCGAGCGCAGCGAGATGCAGGGCGACCTCGCCGGCGGCTACTACGTCAAGCCGACGGTCCTGAAAGGCCACAACAAGATGCGGGTCTTCCAGGAGGAGATCTTCGGCCCGGTGGTCTCGGTGACCACCTTCAAGGACGACGCCGAGGCGCTCGAGATCGCCAACGACACCCTCTACGGCCTGGGCGCCGGCGTCTGGAGCCGCGACGCCAACCGCTGCTACCGCTTCGGTCGGGCGATCAAGGCCGGGCGGGTGTGGACCAACTGCTACCACGCCTATCCCGCGCACGCGGCTTTCGGCGGCTACAAGCAGTCCGGTATCGGCCGCGAGAACCACCGCATGATGCTTGACCACTACCAGCAGACCAAGAACATGCTGGTGAGCTACAGCCCGAAGAAGCTCGGGTTCTTCTGAGCGGCTCGGCCATGGACGGTGAAGACGGCGTCACCCGCGTCTCGGCGACGCCGTCCGCGCTCGCCCTCCTGGCGGATATCCAGGCCGAGCACGGGCCGGTGCTGTTCCACCAGTCCGGCGGCTGCTGCGACGGCTCCTCCCCCATGTGCTACCCGGTGGGCGACTTCATCGTCGGCGACGCCGACGTGCGCCTGGGCGAGATCGGCGGCGCGCCCGTCTACATCGGCGCGGCGCAGTTCGAGGCCTGGCGCCACACCCAGCTGATCATCGACGTGGTGCCCGGCCGGGGCGGGATGTTCTCGCTCGACAACGGCCGGGAGGTCCGCTTCCTGACGCGCTCGCGCGTGCGCTGATCCGAAGCGCCGCCCGCCACCGGCCAGCGACCGACTCAACCGTCCAGGAACGCTCCGACGTTCACGGTGAGTTCGCACTGGTAGTCGGCCGCGCCATCTGTCGAACAATAGTCCGTTCCGAACAGGTCGTGGACGATCTTCTCCGTCGATCGCCACGTGCGCCCGTCCGCCGACCACTCCGAGTGCTGAGCGGCGCTCCACGTCGCGAGGGCATCGTAAAGCGCCTTGGCCGGCGCACCTCCGCAGTTGAAGCGCAGCAGATGGGTGTCCTTGTTGCTGGTTTGGTCGAGTGCTCCGGCGCTCGCCGCTTGGGCGAGACAATCGGCGTAGAGCTTGCCGTGAGACGACGCCGGTGTCCCCGCAACCTTCGACAGATCGGGCGGCGGCGACGGACGCCCGGCGAAGGCGGTGGTCGCCACGAGCAGGAAGGCGACTGACATAGCGTAACCGGCGTTCACGGGCATGCCCTCTCTTCTGCAGAAAGGATCAGACTGCGGCTGGAACAACCGCGGCGCAAGTCGAAGCGCCGGGCTGCGGAACCAAGGCTCACACCCGCAGCACCGTCGCCTCCACCACCGGCCGCCGCTTCCACAGCCGCCAGCTCGCCTTCTTGATCGAACGGGCGAGCGCGGCTTCCACCGACTGGTCGATGTCGCGCTCGTCGGCGGAGATCCGGCGAAGGGCGTCGGCCGCCTCCTGCTCCAGGTCGTACATCGCCTCCGAGAGGGTGTAGTCGTCGCTCTCGGGCAGGCCGATGGCCTTCAAGGTCGGCCCGGCCGCGACCCTCCCCCGCGCGTCGAACACCACGCTGGCGGTGATGACGCCGTTGAACGAGGCGTGGCGGCGTTCCCGCAAGGCTTGGCCGTTCTCGCTGGTCACCACGCCGGCGTCGACGAACAGCCGGCCCGAGGCGACCTCGTCGATGATCCCGGCCGCACCGGGCGCGAGGCGCACCATGTCGCCGTTGCGCGGCGCCACGGTCTGCGGAACCTGCAGGTCCTTGGCGAGCGCCGCGTGCTCCAGCAGGTGGCGCCGCTCGCCATGGGTCGGCACCGCGATGGTCGGCCGCGCCCACTGGTACATCCGGGTGAGCTCGTCGCGGCAGGGGTGGCCGGAGACGTGGATGCCGGGGTGGTCGCGCTCGGTGTAGAGCCGCACTCCGCGGTCGGCGAGCTTGTTCTGCAGGTTGCGGATCGGGATCTCGTTGCCCGGGATCACCCGCGAGGAGAAGATGCAGGCGTCCCCCTGCCCCAGCTTCACGTGCGGATGGCTGCCGTCGGCCATGCGGGACAAGGCTGCCCGCGGCTCCCCCTGGCTGCCGGTGCACAGATAGAGGATCTTGTCGGCTGGGAAGTGGCGGGCCTCATCGTCGTTGAGGAAGCCCTGCAGGCCCGCCAGCAGCCCCACGGATTTGGCCGCCTGGCTCATGCGGATCATCGAGCGGCCGACCAGGCACACGCGCCGACCGCAGGCTTCGGCGGCGCGGATGATGCTGTCCATGCGAGCGACGTTGGAGGCGAAACAGGCGGCGGCGACCTTGCCCTTGAGCGAGGCGATCAGCGGCGTCAGCGTCGCGCGGACCTCGGCTTCCGAGCCCGCCTCGCCATCGACGAACACGTTAGTGGAAGTCGCAGACCATGGCGAGCACGCCCTCGTCGCCCAGCCGGCGGATGGCGTCCTCGTCGGTCACCGGGCCGGTCAGCGGATCGGGGTCGATCTTCCAGTCGCCGGTGTGCAGGATCGTCCCCAGCGGCGTCTTGATGGCGATGCCGTTGGGCTCGGGTATCGAGTGCGTCAGCGTGATCAGGTCGAGCTCGAACGGACCCAAGGTCAGCGAGCCGCTCAAGGGGATCTCGGTGATCGAGACCTCGTCCAGCAGCCCCGCCTCGCGCAGCTTCTCGCGCACCAGGAAGGCGGTGAACGGCGTCGCATAGACCGGCGCCTTCAGCCGGGGCCACAGCCACGGCACCGCGCCGATGTGGTCCTCGTGGGCATGGGTGAGGACGATGCCCAGGATGTCCTTCCGGTGCTCCTCGATGAACGAGGGGTCGGGCAGGATGATCTCCACCCCCGGCGTGGTCTGGTCGCCGAAGGTCACGCCCAGGTCGACCACGATCCACTTGCGCGCGTGCGGCGGCCCGTAGCCGTAGAGGTTGAAGTTCATCCCGATCTCGTTGGAGCCGCCGAGCGGCAGGAAGACGAGTTCGTCGGCGGGATCGGGCATGATGTTGGTCTACAGCACTGTCTTGAGGGCGCGCCCTGTCGGTGGGCCGCAAAGGCGCGATGAACGCAAAGCTACGGCGCGGAGCGCCCTGAAAAGGAGCGCGCTTGGCCGATCGAAGCACCGTTCGGCGCGGAGCGCTTTGCGCCCTTTGCGCCTTCGCGGCAAACCCTATCGCGGATTGCGCCGGTGGATTTCCAACAGGCCGGTGAGCGTCAGGTCGTGATCGAAGTGATCGATGGCCGAGGTCTGATCCTCGAACAGCGAGGCGATCCCGCCGGTCCCGATCACCGTCATCGGCTGGCCGTACTCGGCCTTGATCCGCTGCACGAGGCCCTCGATCAGCGACACATAGCCGAAGAACACGCCGGACTGCATGGCGCTCACCGTGTCCTTGCCGATGGCCTGGGTCGGTCGGCGAATGGCGATTCGCGGCAGGCGCGCGGCGGCCTCGTGCAGCGCCTGGACGGAGAGGTTTATCCCCGGCGCGATCGCCCCGCCCTCGAACGCGCCGTCGGCCGCGACCACATCGAAGGTCGTCGCCGTGCCGCTGTCCACCACCAGCAGCGCCCCCGAATAGGTGAGATGCGCGCCGATGGCGTTGACCAGCCGGTCGGCGCCGGCCTCCGAAGGCTTCTCGATCCTGACCTCGATGCCGAGGTCGACGTTCTCGCCGACGATCAGCGGCTCGACTTCCATGTAGCGTCGCGAGAGGTTGCGCAGGTTGAAGATCGACTGCGGCACCACGCTGGAGACGATGCAGGCGTCGACCACCCCCAGCGACAGGCCCGCCATGGCGAGCAGCTGGCCCAACCACACCGCGTATTCATCCGCCGTGCGCGAGGCATCCGTCGCCGCCCGCCACTGCGCGATCCACCGCTCCCCGTCATGCACGGCGAAGAGCGTGTTGGTGTTGCCTTGCTCGATAGCCATCAGCATGGCGGCGTCTCTAGCGGAAGCCGGAGCAGCTTGACACGTCTCGACGTGACGCACATGTGGCGCACATGTCGGTGATGATACAAGTCAGGAACGTGCCGGACGACATTCACCGCGCGTTGAAGACCCGCGCGGCGGAGAAGGGCATGTCCCTCTCGGAATACTGTCTCACCGAACTGGAGCAGCTCGCGAAGCTACCGACGCTCGAGGAGTGGTCCAGAATGGTCGCGGAGAGCCCCGGCGTCCGGTTTGACCGTCCGGTGGCTGAGATCGTGAGGGAGGCCCGCGAGGATCGTTGGCCGTCCTAGACGCCTCGTTCCTCATCACCGCCCTGTTGGATCGGGACGCCCGGGAAGGGCTGATCCTGAGGCGGGTGGGAGCGTCGGAAACGCTCCACGCGCCGGAACTGGTGGATCTTGAAATCCATCAGGCGCTCCGCCGGATCCTGCGTCAGGGGATTGCCTCGCTGGCCGAGTGCGAGCGCGCGTTGGCCAACTTGGCTCTGCTGCGGCTGAGCCGTCACAGTCACGCGGATCTCCTGAAGCGTGTCTGGGCTCTGCGCGACAGCATGAGCGCCTATGACGCCACCTATGTCGCCCTCGCGGAGCGACTCGGGATGCGTCTGTTGACCGGCGATCTCCGGCTGGCGAACGCCCACGGATCACGGGCCGTTATCGAATTCGTGGGATGAGACCCAAGCTTAAGCGAAAAACACGTCCCCTGCGGTGATCCGGCGTACGGCTCCGCTTTCGAGGCGCAGCCGCAGGGCTCCGTCGAGGTCGAGGCCTTCCGCCACGCCGCTTACCGTCTCGCCCGGCAGCCGGGCGGTGCAAACCTGGTTCAAGCCGTGGGCTCGTTCGGTCCAGGCGCGGGCGATCGGGGCGAAGCCGTCGCGCTCCCAGGCGCCGCGCCAGCGTTCGAAGGCCTGCGCGAGCAAGGGCGCGGCTGTGGCGGGCGTCGGCGGCGACGGCACGACGTCGGAAAAGGCGATCGGGCGCGAGACCATCTCGGGAGCCGGCGGTGGCGCGTAGACCAGGTTCACCCCGATCCCCACCGCCAGCCACAGGCCTCCGCCCGCGCGCGGACCGGACTCCACCAGGATGCCGGCCGCCTTGCCGCCCTCCACCAGCAGATCGTTCGGCCACTTGAGGGCGATACGAGCCGACGGGGCGATAGACTGCGCCAGGTCGAACACCGCCAGGGCGGCGACGAACGAAACCTGGGCCGCCTCGGCCGGCGCGCGATCGGTGACGAACAGGCAGGTCGCCGCGAGATTGCCGACCGGCGTCTCCCACTCCCGGCCCCGCCGCCCGCGCCCGGCGGTCTGGAGCGCGGCGGTGATCCACAGCGGCCCCGCCTCCCCCGACTCCGCCCGTCGCCGCGCCTCGGCGTTGGTGGAATCGATTTCGTCGAAGGCGATGATCGGCGGAAGGCTCATGCCTCCCCTTTAGCGCGGCGCAAGGCTCAACGCGCCCGCTGCTTCTCGATTCCGAGGTCCGTCAGCCGCTTGCGCAGGGTGTTGCGGTTGAGACCCAGCACCTCGGCGGCGCGCATCTGATTGCCGCGGGTGGCCGCCAGGGTGAGCTGGAACAGGGGCCGTTCCACATCCGCCAGCACCCGATCGTAGAGCCCGCTCGGCGGTATGCCGCCCGGCTGGGTCGCGAAGTAGCTCGAGAGGTTGCGCTCCACCAGCGCCGAGAGACTGGCGGGCTCCGCCTCCGGCGCGCTGGCGGCGCGCGCCTGGCCGGCGAGTTCCCGCTCGACGATGCGCGCGGTGATCGTCTCCTCGCCGTAGAGGGCGCAGATGCGGCGGATCAGGTTCTCCAGCTCGCGCACATTGCCCGGCCAGTCGTGCAGTTTCAGCCGGTCGATGGCGCCCTGGTCGATGGTCTTGGCCGGCAGCCCCTCGCGGGTCGCGCGCAGCAGGAAGGCGCGGGCGAGTTCGGGGATGTCCTCGACCCGCTCGCGCAGCGGCGGCACGCGGATCGGCGCGACGTTCAGCCGGAAGAACAGATCCTCGCGGAACAGCCCCTGGGCGATCAGCCCGCGCAGATCGCGGTTGGTGGCGGCGATCACCCGGGTGTTCGGCCGCCGTCCCGTTCGGGGATTGATCGCCGGGTCCGCGCCGTCGAACACCCGCAGCAGCCGGGTCTGGGCGTCCAGCGGCATGTCGCCGATCTCGTCCAGGAACAGGGTCCCGCCGTCGGCCTCGGCGAGCCGCCCCGCGTCGTCCGCGCCATCGCCGAACAACTCGCTGTCGACCCGCCCGCGCGGGATCGCGGCGAGGTTCAGCGCCACGAAGCGTCCGTCCCGCCGTCGGCCCAGATCGTGCAGCGCGCGGGCCACCAGTTCCTTTCCGGTGCCCGATTCGCCCAGGATCAGCACGGTGAGGTCGGCTCCGACCAGGCGCGAGATGGTGCGATAGACCTCCTGCATCGGGCCTGAGCGGCCGATCAGCGGCAGGCGGTCGTCGCGGGCCGCCAGCGCCTGGCCCTTGGTCGCCTCGCGATCGGCGGGCTTGGCCAGCGCCCGGCGCGCGAGCTCGGCCATGTCGTCGAGATCGAACGGCTTGGGAATGTAGTCGAACACGCCCACCTCGGCGGCGTTCACCGCCGTCAGCAGGGTGTTCTGCGCGCTCATCACGATCACCGGCAGCTTGGGCCGCTGCTTGCGGATGCGCGGCAGCACGTCGAACACGTTCTCGTCGGGCATGACCACGTCGGTGATGACGAGATCGCCATCCCCGTCGCTCACCCACTTGAGCAGGGTCGAGGCGTTGCCCGTGGCGCGGACCTCGTAGCCCAGGCGGGAGAAGGCCTGCGACAGCACCAGCCGGATCGAGGCATCGTCGTCGGCGATCAGGATCTTCTGCGACGGCATCGGACAGCCTTTCTCAGGTGAGCATGGGAGCGGCGGGCAGCAGCACGCGGAACTCGGTGCGACCGGGCGCGGAGTCGAACTCGATCAGCCCGCCGTGGGCCGCCACCAGCTTGGCGACCAGCGCCAGGCCGAGCCCCGCCCCCTGCGCCTTGGTGGTCACGAAGGGCTCGAACAGGTGTTCGCGGAGGCGCGGCGGTACGCCCGGGCCGTTGTCGGCGATGCGCACCTCCAGCGGCGCGCCGGCCGAGGCGGCGCCGTCCTTGGCGCGGATCTTCACCCCGTGCCGGTAGGCGGTCGAAATGGCGATCTCGCCGCGTCCGTCGCCGCGCGCGTGAGCCGCCTCGGCCGCGTTCTTCACCAGGTTGAGGAAGATCTGGATGAGCTGATCCTCCTCGCCCCAGGCCGGCGGCAGGGAGGGATCGTAGCGCTCCTTGAGCACCAGGTCGGCGGCGACCCCGCTGACGGTGAGGGCGCGCACCCGGTCCAGCACCTCATGCAGGTTGACCGGCGCCCGCTCGGGCGAGGCCTCGCCGCCGAAGGACTCCATCCGGTCGATCAGCCGCCGGATGCGATCGGTCTCCTCGACGATGAGCTGAGCGAGCGGCGCGTCCTCCGCGCTCACGCCCCGCCGCAACAGCTGGGCCGCGCCGCGGATGCCGGCGAGCGGGTTCTTCACCTCGTGCGCCAGCATCTGGCCCAGCCCCATGAGCGAGGCGAAGCCTGAGGGGTCGGTGGTCTGGTCCGCCCCCGCTGCCGGGGAACGTACCCGCAAAGCCAGCACGAGACCGCCGTCCGGCAGAGGTGAAGCCGCGATGTCGGCGTGGAACGGCGCGAGGCCGAGGGCTGTCACCTCGACCCGACGCTCGCGCACCACGCCCGCGCCGTCCAGGCAGCGCCGCGCCACCTCGGCGAGGCGCGAGCCGGGCGGCAAGGCGGCCTCGACCGGCCGCTTGGCAAGATAGGGGAGCGCCTGGCCGAACAGCTCCTCGGCCGCCTCGTTGGCGCCGATCACACGCCCATCGTCGTCGAGCACCAGCGCCGCCTCGGGCCAGCTGTCGAAGGCCGCCGCGCGCAGGCTCTCGGCGGCCGATCTCACGCCGCCAGCCGCCCGGACTCGTCGCCCAGCCACAGACGGGCGAGCGCGCGGGCGACATCGGCCTGGGTTTCGAGGCCGCAGAGCTCCGCGCGCGCCGCCCGGCGCTCCGCCTCGTCGATCGGGAACGGCGCGGCGTCCACATAGGCGGCCAGGTGCTTGCGGAACATGCGGTCGCCCAGGCGGGCGCCGTAGAAGGCGAGGCTCGCCGCCCGATGCTCGAGCACCAGGGCGAGGCGCTCGGCCGGAGCGGGACCCGCGTCGCCGCCGGCCAGCCAGGGCCGGCCGATCGCGCCGCGCCCGATCATCACGCCGTCCGCGCCGGACGCCGCCAACGCCGCGGCCGCGCTCGCCTGATCGACGATATCGCCGTTGACCAGCACCGGCACGGACACCGCGGCCTTCACCGCCCGCACCGCCGACCAGTCCGCCCTGCCCTTGTAGAACTGCATCCGCGTGCGCCCGTGCACGGCGATCGCGCGGGCTCCGGCGCGCTCGAACTGGGCGGCCAAGTCCGGCGCGTTGCGGGACGCCTCGTCCCAGCCCAGGCGCATCTTGGTGGTGACCGGGACCGGAACCGCGTCGGCCACCCGCGCCACGATCTCCACCGCCAGCTCCGGCCGTCGCATCAGCGCCGAGCCGCAGGCGATCCCTGTCACCGACTTGGCGGGACAGCCGAAATTGAGATCGACGATCTGCGCCCCCGCGGCGACGGCGCTCTTGGCGCCGGCGACGAGCAGCGCCGGGTCCGCCCCCACGAGCTGGACCACCATCAGCGGCAGCCCCTCGCCGATCGCCGCGCGCCGGACCATGTCCGCCCGCCCGGCCGCCAGCTGTTCGCAGGCGACCATCTCGGTGGCGACGTAAGGTGCGCCCAAGCGGCTGGCCATGCGCCGGAACGGGAGGTCCGAGACGCCTGTCATCGGCGCGAACCACGCCCGCCCGGGCACGGCGACGTCGCCCACGTGCAGCGGATTGCTCAAGAACTCACCAGACATCACGCCTAAAGCTTAGGCAGTCGCGGGCATTTCGTAAAGCGACGGCATCTCGCGAACCCGGTTGAGCGGCGTGAACGCGGCGACGAGCGGTCCGATCATGAAGCCGCCGATCGCCACCAGCATCGCCTCGCGCGGACCGACGACCGCCGCCAGCGCTCCGCCCGCCAGGGCTCCAACGATGGCGGCGAGACCTCGGCACGCGCGGAAGAAGGCGTTGACCCGACCAAGCACGCGCGGCTCGAACACCGACTGGATCAACGAGCCGCCCAGGATGTACGGCGCGACGCCGAAGAAGTCGCCCAGGAACTGCTGGACGAACAGGCAGACGGTCGCCCCGGCCCGGTCCGCGGGCGCCAACACGATCACCAGGGTTCCGAGCGCGGACAGCACGCTCGTCCAGATGATCGTCCGCCCCACCCCGAAACGGTTGGCGAACCAGGGCGTGGCGAAGGACCCGGCCAGCGCCGCCAAGCCACCGAACGCCACGCCGAGCCCAAGCACCGCGGTCGGCAGACCGAGGGTCCGGAGTGCGAACAGGATGTAGAGCGCCGAGAACACCCCGCCGAAGAGGCCTCCGATGGTTCCGGTGAAGACGAGCACGCGCGCGATCGGATGGCCCATCCCCAGGCTCGCGCCGATGCGTAGCCCGTTCCAAACCCCTCGATCCTTATGGGCGGGCGGCGCCGGCGGCTCCGGCGATTCGATCCTACCCAGCGCGAGCGCCGAGGCGAGGTAGGTGACGGAGGTGAGCACCACCGCCACCGGCGCCGTCAGCCACTGGAACAGCACCCCGGCCACGGCTGGACCGCCCATCTCGGCCAGCCCTTCGGTCGCGCTGATCCGCGCGTTGGCCTCCGTCAGCTGATCGCGCTTTACCAGCGTCGGGAGAAAGGCGTGGTTGGCGATGTCGAACAGGGTGCTGAGCCCGGCGGTCACGCCCGCCACCACCAGCACTTGGACGAAGCTGAGGACATGCAGCCAGGCCGCCACCGGGAGGGTGGCGAGCACCGCGGCCCGGAGGAGGTCCATGGTGATCATCAAGGGACGGCGTCGCCGGCCGTCGACGAACCCGCCGGAGGCGAGGCTGACGACCAGCGCCGCCGCTCCGGCCACGGCGGCGAGGCTCCCGAGCGCCCGGGGTCCGGCGGACAGGGTGAGGACGGCCATGATCGGCAGGCCCTCGCGAACCGTCCGCGCGCCGAAGTCAGACACGGTCTGGGCCGTCCAGAGACGGAGGAAGTCCCGCTCGCGCAGGAGCGGGGTGGAGAATGTCAGGGTGGACATGAGTCTTCGCGGCTTGCAGCGCGGCGCAGGGCCGCTTTCACGCCGACCGCAGGGTCGGCGTCGATGAGGTGGGCTGGAGTTCTAAAGCCGCCGCGCCGCCCACTTACGACCGAAATGACTCAAGTAACGCGACAGGTCAAGCTGATCAGACTCGTCTTCTTCTCGATAGAGCACCGAATAGAGAGCGCCTCACCACCGTACGAACCTTCCAAGGACGTGAGGCCGCTGCGAGATCGACCCGTCAAGGTCGCGCGCATGGCGCGGCTCGGCTGGAGCCTCCAACGGGCGGTTCACCCGCTGGGAGGCGAGACGATCCCGGGGTAAGCGGCCCATCTCGATCTAACGCTCGCCCGCGCCCAACGCGTGGCGAAAGAAACGCACGACCTCGCGGTCGAAGCTCGCGTGGAAGGCGACGGGATCGAAACCCGGCTCGTGGGCGCAGATCTCCGGGACGCGCTTGGCCATCGCCTCGGAACAGGGTGCGAGGAATTCGTAGTGCCCCATGTGGGGGACGACGTGCATCTCCGGCGGCGTTGGCAGGTCCCGACGCACGGCCTCGGCGTAGTACGGGTTGGGCAACACCGGATCGTCCTCGCCGCGCCACAGCTGCACCTTGGCCTTCACCGACTGAAGGCCCGACTTGCCGAAGGCGAAGCCGATCGCCGGCGAGGCGACGACCACCGCCTTGACGCGGGCATCGTGGGTCCAGGTCGGGCGCTGGGAGAAATCCGGCTTAGCGGCGGCAATCAGCTGACAGTCGAGGAACTCTGGATGCGCGCGGCAGTGCGGACCAAGCGCGGACAAGTCCGGTTGACCGCCGGCCAGGACGAGCACGGTGAACCCTCCGGCCGAGAAGCCGAACGCCCCCACCCGCTTCGGGTCCAGCCGGTCGTGGCCGCTCCATCGCTTCAGCATGTAGTCGGTCAGGACCTCCAGCTGGCGGGGGCGGTCCTCCAGGTGCGTCGCTCGGCTGGTGTCCCGCCAGCTGTCGCCGGCGTGGGTCACAGAGGCCGCGACGAAGCCCGCTTCAGCGAGCGCCTCGGCGGTGTCGAAATGCCCCGCGTAGGAACCGCCGTGGCCATGGGAGATCACGATCAGCGGCAGGCCGCGTCCCCGGATCGGAGCATCGGGGGCGACGGTCTGGGTGTAGAGTTCCAGCGCTTGCGGGGCGCCGGCAGCCGCGGTCGGGTACCAGACGCCGGCCTCCAGGGGCGCGCCGCCTTGCGGGTCCGGAATGCTGAGGCGCTGGAAGCCCACCCCGGCGTTCGCGATCACGGGTATGACCATCGCGATGAGGGTGGCGGCGAGAAGGCGGAGGGTGCGGCGCATGAGAGGCTCCTGGTCAGGGTCGCCAGCCTCATTCCGCGTCGCGCCGGCTCTCGCCACCGCCGTTTCGCCAACGGGCGAGCGGGTTCGCGACTGGGCGAGCCGGTTTCCCGCCTCGCTCACGGCGCTATAGCTCGCCCATGCGAAGCGGAGCGTTGAGAGACCTCTGGGGCGGGTGGGCGCAGGACCTCGCCTTCGCGACCGTGCTTGGCGTCTTCCTGGCGGGGGTCGGGCCCTACGGAAGCTTCCTGAACGGCCCCTTCTGGCAGCGGCTGCTGTTCCAACTCCCCTGCTGCTGGCTCGCATGCGCGACGATCGGCTTGGGCGCGCGCCTCGCCGTGACCCGCTTCCCGCGTGGCCCGCGGCTGTGGACCGCCGTGGGCGGAATCGCCGTCGCGGCCATGTTGCCCATCACCCTGCTGAACATGCTCCTGGCCCACTGGCTATGGCCGTTCCTCGATCGGCGCATGACGCCGTTCACCTGGTACTGGGAGGGCCTGATCATCGCCCTGCCGGCGAGCTTCGCCTTCGTCTGGCTGGGTCTGCGCCGCGTCGGCCGCGCGAACCTCCGGGCGGAGGCGGCGGCGGAGCCTCAGACCGACCCGGCGCCCGGCCTGTTGAAGGCGCGACCGGAAGAGGTGTTGTGCCTGCAGATGGAGGACCACTACGTGCGCGTGCGCACCCGGGCCGGTTCGCACCTGGTGCTCGCCACCTTCGGCCAGGCGATGGCGGCCCTCGCCGGCGCCCAGGGTCTGCGCGTGCACCGGTCCTGGTGGGTGGCCGACGGCGCGGTCGCCGGCGCGGAGCTCGACGGCCGCAACCTGCGCCTGATTCTGAGCGACGGGCTTGCCGTTCCCGTCGCCCGATCCAACGTCGCCGACGTGCGGGCGCGGGGCTGGCTCGACTGAGCGGCAACCGTCTCCGCCTCGGCGCGGTCACCCGACGCGACTTTCCCCGAAGGCGAGTCGCGCCGGGCTGGGCGCCTCGTGGTCAGCGGCCGCTTGCGACCCTGACCATGGACGGGTGGCGACCGTCCAACGCGGAGACGGTCGGTTCGCCCAGGCGATCCACCGCGCCGTCGATGGCCGTGGCGAGGCAGGCCCGGTAGGAGCCCTCCAGGGCCAGATCGCCAACATAGGGGGACGGGCCGCAGATCTCGCTCGCCGCCCGACGAATGCGCTGAAGGCCCACCTCCGCGCCGGACCGATCACCAAGGTCGAGGTCGGCCAGGTTCACCCGCACCGACACAAAGTCTGATGAGCGGCCGAGGTCGGCGGCGGGTGCGGCTTGGGATCCCGCCCCGAATCCGATCGTCACGATCGCGGCGATCATTGGAAACAACGTTCTATAAGACATGTTGAGTTCTCGCTCTGTTGTAGACCCGTCCCGACAATTGCGACGGCGTCGTCCAGCAAATTGAGCGAATTGAGAAAGGCCCACATCGTCAGAACTGATTACACGCGGCATTTAGCGAAACATGATCCCGCCCGACGGCGCGGACGGGCCGCCTCGAACCACGGACAACTGAGACCTTGGTCTGCGACGAACCACCCTATTTTATCGGGCGCGTCATCAAGATTGAGTATGCGCCGCCGCAGCAACTCCGAAATGAGACGAGGGACCGATGCACGCGCGGCGTCGCTCGATGCCCAGGCGCCGCCATTTTGGAGAATGATTGTGACACCGAACCGAGCTTCCGTTTCACGCTTCACCACCGCCGTTGCGGGACCGGCGCGCGCCATCCTTCAAGGCGTTGTCGTTCGACAGCGGCGTCGAAGCGTCGATGCCCGAGCCTGCGGATTATCTGGCCTGGCGATCTTGCTGGCCGCTCTGGCCATCTCGGAACGGGCGCGCGCCGACATTCCGTATCCGGTCAGCCATGTCGTCGCTTCCGCTTCGCCGTTCGCGACGATCGACACCTATGGAACCACATCGCTGAGCGCGTCCGCCACCGATTCCGCCTCCCTCCCCGACCCATGGTCCTACACTGCCGCGGCGAGCGTGATCACCGCCCCAGAACCCCGGCTGACAGCTTCCGTTTTCGGCAGCGGCTATAACGGAGAGCAGGGTCTACCGTCGGCCACCGCGCAACTGACCTACGACTTCACGGTGATCGCGCCGATCGGCGCCACGCCCGCCGCCCAAGTGCCCATCGACATAAGCCTCGCACTCTTCAGCACGTTGAGCGCCAACGACATCTTCGACACCGCCGGATTCGTGACCGTCACCGCGCCGGGAGATCTTTTCACCGCGAACATCTGCGCACCAGGGCAGTATCAGAACTGTTCGGGCGGGCTTTTCTTTGGCGGGGTTAATCCCTTCGGGGTTGTGCCGTACGCTCTGATCACAGTGAACATGTTTGCTGGAATTGACTTGGTGTTCCCGGGTTCATCGAACTTCTCGGGAGATGTGTCCATCGACCCCTTGTTCAACATCGACCCAGCGTTCCTCGCGGCCAATCCAGGCTACACGCTGGAGTTCAGCCCCGGCATCGGCAACTCCGCGGCCGGCGTTCCCGAACTTGGAACCTGGATGTTGATGTTGGTGGGGCTCGGCGGTCTCGGAGTGGCGCAAAGGACCATGTCTCGGGTGAACAAGCGCGGACGTCTCACCTGACGCGGCCTTGATGCGAGATCGACCGATAAGGTCCAAGGGCGTCATAATCCGGCCCCTCCGGCGTGGCCCAAAACCGGTCGCATGTCGCCGGACCTCGTCGATCGTATTTACGAGAGCGCTTTTGTGCCTGAGTGCTGGCCGGGGGTGCTGGAGGACCTGTCGGGCATTGCCGGAGCGCGAGCCGGCTTTCTGTTCGTCTCTCGCGACGAGATCCACAACTGGACATCGTCCACGCCGATCGGAGTCGAGGCGCTCGGCCCGCTGGTGAAGAGTGGCTGGGTGGCGCGCTCGGAGAGGTTCAATCGCTTCATCCGTCGCCAGCACTCCGGCTTTCTCATCGATAGCGACATCTTCGAGCCGGAAGAGTTCGAGGCAGACCCCTTCTATCGGGACGTCCTCTATCCGCGCGGGCTCGGCTGGGCGGCGGGCACCTGCGTCCAGCTTCCCACCGGCGACACCTTCACCATGTCGCTGGAGCGGGAGTTCGCCCGCGGCCCGGTCGAAGGGGAGCGGATCGCCGCGTTGGATTCGCTCCGCCCGCACATCGCCCGGGGCGCGATGATGTCGACCCGCCTGCAGCTCGAACGGGCCGCCGCCGTCGGCGAGACCCTGGGCGCGATCGGCTTGGCGGCCGCGGTGCTCAATGAGGCCGGTACGGTCCTCGCCGCCAATCCGGCGCTCGAAGCCATGACGGGCCGCCTGCACTGGCGAGCGTTCGGCCGCCTGAGCCTTTCAGACAAGACGGCGGACAGGCTGCTGCGTGACGCGATCGAACAGATCGAGATGAACAGCGATCGGCAGGTCCGCTCCTTCCCGGTGCGCGGCGTGGGCGATGAGCCCTCCCTGGTGGCTCACGTGCTTCCGATCCGCCTTTCGGCGCGCGACATCTTCATCCGATCGGCCGCCGTTCTGGTCCTGACGCCCGTAAGCTTGCCCGAGACCGCGTCGGTGGAACTCGTACAGTCCCTCTTCGACCTCACCCCGGCGGAGGCTCGCGTGGCGCGCGGCCTGGCGCGCGGCCGGACCGTGGACGACATCGCCGCCGAGAGCGACGTGACCGTGAACACCGTGCGCACCCAGGTGCGCGGCGTCCTGGAAAAGACGGGCTGCACGCGTCAGGTCGAGATTGTCGCGATGCTGACCGCGATCTCGGCGAGGGTGCGCGCGGCCGATATCAGCCGGGTCTGAACCCGGTCGCCCTTTCGTCGGGACGCATGTTTCGCCGTCCGATCATTCGGATTGATGATGCCCGGAAGGGCTCGCCCCTTCACCTCTCCTACCGCCGCGACGGGCGGCCCAAAGAAGGTGATCAAACATGCCTCCGGATGTTCAATCTCATCAGCCGCCGGACTGGACGATTGAGCAGTTGAGGGCCGTCGCGCACAGTCTCGGCCGTCGCCCTCACTTGACCTGGATCAGGGCTTTGGCCGGAGCGGCCGTGAAGCTGATCATGGTCCCCCATGTCTGCTACTTTCGCGCCGATACGAAGTACACGACGGTCGCGACCGCCGACGAGCAGTTCCTCATCCGTCGACCCATCAAGGATCTCGTCGACGAACTGGACCCCAATCAATTCTGGCGGGTCCACCGCTCCACCATCGTCAACGTCGCGGCCATCAGCTCGGTCTGTCGCGACATGGCCGGAGGGATGGTCCTGAAACTCAAGGATCGCCCGGAGCGCCTTTCCGTAAGCGAGGCGCACCGTCACCTCTTTCGCCACATGTAAGTTGGATCGGGGCTGGGCCCGATCAGGCCCAACCCCGCCTCAGCCCACCGTTACAGATCGTCGCCGCGCCGATCGCAACTGCGCGCCAATCGCCGTGAGCCCCAACAGCATCAGGGCCCACGTCGCCGGCTCGGGAACCGCGGTGATACGTCCGAACAGGCCGTAGCCGTAGGATCCGTGGGTGAAGTTTCCGACCAGCACGTCTCCACTGAAGGCGCCGAAGTTGCTGGGCGCGATCTCGGCGAGGGTGCGCGCGGCCGATACCAGCTCCGCCTAGATCAAGCCGTGTGGATTCGCCTCGACCCTGCGGCCGACAGGCGCCTTGACCGCGCTGATCGGCCAAACAGCGAAGCAACACTGTCGAAAGAAGACTGTCTTCTCGAGATGGGATAGTCTCGGAACCTGCGAACGACGAGCGGAGGAGAGCGTTGGCGTTCGAACCTGACATTGGCCGACCCGGGAAGGGCGTATCGCCGCTTGCCGTTTTCGGTTGGGCGGGAGTGATCGGCCTACTGCTCTCGACCAAGTTCTTCGCTCAGCCCTTTGTTTGGCGCTACTGGGCGCCGGACCAGATCCTGGATGGCTGGCTGCGCGTCCTTGTGGATCGCTTGGCGGTCGCGATGCCGATCGCGCTTGCGGTCGTGCTGGGGGAGAAGCTCTCAACCCGCGCGCCCGGACGGCGCGCCGCCACTCTCGCGCTGGCCGTCTTGATCGGCGCCGCCTCCGGTGAAAGCCTGCGGATCGCCGTCGATCCCTTCGCCGCCAGCCCAGATCCACTGTCGATCGCCAGTCGAATCGGGCAGTGGACGTTGATCTACATCGCCTTGGTCGGCATCCAGGCGTGTTGGCGTATGCGGGCTGACTTTGCGGCCGTCGCCGCAACGGCGGCCTCGGCCGATGCTCGGGCGCGCCGCGCCCTGTTGGCCGTCGAACTCGAGGCGCTGCAAAGACAAATCGAGCCGCACTTCCTTTTCAATACTCTTGCGACGATACGACGTCTCGGCACGACCTCGCCGGCCGAAGGGCTCCCGTTATTGGAGCGGCTCCTTGACTACACATCGCGTGTCTTCGCCGACTCGCGGCGGGCCGACTCCACGGTCGGAGAGGAGATCGATCTGGCGTTGGCCTATCTTGACGTGTGCGCGGCGCGGATGGCGCCGAGATTGTCCGTGGTCACCGAAATCGACCCTCAAGCGCGAGCCGGTCGAATCCCGAGCCTGATGCTGGGAACTCTGGTCGAGAACGCCATCAAGCACGGCGTTGGGCCCAAGCAAGGACAGGGCGCGATCACACTCCGCGCGCGCATCCAAGATCGAAATCTCGAGATGGACGTCGAGGACGACGGTGTCGGACTGGTGTCTGAAAGTGGAGCGGGCACGGGCATCTCCAATCTGACGGCTCGCCTGCGGATTATCTACGGCGGCGCGGGCTCACTCGAATTGAAGCCCATGCTCCCGAGTGGAGTTTGTGCGACGCTTCGCGTGCCTCATGCGCCACCCGGCTGAGCCGTGGAACTCGGGGACCCGGCCTGGCGGGTGGGCCGCGGTGCTCGGCTCGGGCGTGTTCCTGGGATGCGTCATCAGCCTGATGGAACTGATCGAGCAGCCGATGGCTGGGACCAGCCTATCCGCGGCTTGGGTCTTTCTTTCCGCCAAGGGCGGCTATTGGATGGTCGCCGGAGTGGTTTGGGCCATCTTCGTTCAGTTGGCCGAGCCCCGGTTCGGGGCGGCGGCGCTGACACTGCTAGGGCTCGTGACGGCCCTCGTCATGAGCGTGGCCCTCCTGATCCCGACGGAAATGAGCCGGCTCGCCTGGTCCGGCCCGCGCGGTTCAGCCGACGCGGTGATCGGCGTTCTACCCCTGGACGCCCGTCTTGCTCATCTCCTGTGGACCAACTGTTTCTACGGAGGTCTTTACCTCGCGGTCTTCACCGGCGTGCGACGCGCGGCCGAATCGCGAAGTGTGTTGGCGCGCATGCAGCAGGCGAGAGACGAGTTGGCGATGCGGCTCAAGGAGCGCCAACTGCAGGCGTTCCGGCGACAACTTCAACCCGAAGCCGTCACCGAGGCGCTCGCGGCGCTCAAGGCGCTTTATCGCTCGAATCCCGAAAAGGCCGACAGCTTGGTCGACCTCCTGGTAGGGTTTCTTCGTCCCGCCTTGCGCAGCCTTTTGGCCGACGCGACGACGTTCGCGGCGGAGCTCGACCTGGCGAGGCGCTACCTGAGGCTACGCTCGGCCACCACGGGGGAAGCCTGTGAGATCATCGAGGATCCTCGTCCAGCGCCGGAGGCGCCTTTCCCTCCGCGGGTGCTCGTCCCCGTGCTCGAGCGCCTGTGCCTTGCGGGACCGGGGGCACGGATGACGATGGGTTGGTGCGACAAGGACTACCACGTCGAGGTGGTCTCCGAACGCCTCGCGGCGGACGCGATTTCGGAAACGCTTCGCGAGGAGATGACCCGCTTTCGCACTGAGGGGGCGTGGCGTCTTGATGGAAGGCTCACGCCCATGGGCGCGGGCGTCCGCTGGACGCTCATCGTTTCGCCGACAGCCGCGTGCGCGATGTCTGTTTTGGGAGATTGAGATGAGACGTCAATTCCTTTTGGGGCTGAGCGCCTTGCTGACAGGCTTGGCGGATTTCGGTCGGGCCCAAGATGCGGCGAAGGTGCAGCCTTCGAGCTACCGTGTGGTGCTGGAAAACAATCGGGTGCGCGTCCTCGATTACAACGGTCGTCCTGGCATGGGCGTCTGCGGGACCGGCCTTCATCACCATCCGCCGCATCTGACGGTTCGACTCACGTCGGCAAAGGTGAGGATCACGGAGAACGGGCGAATCCTCGTGGTCGACAACAAGCTGGGGGACGTCTTCTGGTCCGAAGCCGTTACGCATGAAACCGAGAACGTCGGTGGCGCGAGCGTGCGATCTCTGATCATCGAGTTGAAAGATCACGGACGCGTGCTCTGAAGCCGTCATGCTCCGTTCTTCTCCCCCCGAGGCGAGTGCGATCATCGCGGAAGACGAGAAGGCGCTGCTCGACGAACTCTGCGGCCATCTCGCGGCGTTGTGGCCGAGCCTAAGGATCGTGGCGACCGCCGCTGATGGCGTGGAAGCCCTCGCGCTGTTTGAGAAGCATCGCCCACAAATTATGTTTCTCGACATCCAGATGCCGGGCTTGACCGGCCTCGAAGTGGCTCAGCAAATCCAGGATCGATCCCATCTTGTGTTTATCACCGCGTATGACGCCCACGCGGTGGCGGCCTTCGAGACCGGAGCAATAGATTATGTGCTCAAGCCGTATGGCGTTGATCGGCTAGCCGACACGGTGCGTCGCCTGCAGGGTCGCATCAACCAGTCACCCGCCTTGACGGCCGATCAGGTCAACGCGCTGGCGCAGGGTTTTCGCCCCCGCCCATACTTGACTTGGATCAAGGCTTTGGCGGGCACGGCCGTGAAATTGATCATGGTGTCTGACGTCTGCTACTTTCGCGCCGACACGAAGTACACGACAGTGGCCACGCCCGACGGAGACTTCATTATCCGTCGACCGATCAAGGACCTTGTCGTCGAATTGGACCCCAACCACTTTTGGCAAGTCCATCGTTCAACCATCGTGAACTTGGCGGCAATCAGTTCTGTCGGTCGCGATCTGGCTGGCGGGACGGTGCTGAAGCTGAAGGATCGACCGGAGCGCCTTTCCGTAAGCGAGGCGCACCGTCACCTCTTTCGCCACATGTGAGTTGGGTTGGGCTGGGCCCGATCAGGCCCAGCCCCGCCTCAGCCCACCGTTACAGATCCTCGCCGCGCCGATCGCAACTGCGCGCCCATCGCCGTGAGCCCCAACAGCATCAGGGCCCACGTCGCCGGCTCGGGCACCGCGGTGAGCGTGCCGAACAGGCCGTGAGACTCGTTGTCGATGCCCGCGGCGAAGTAGAGCGCGTTCGTCGGACCCGATTCGCCCCCATCGCCAAAGGCCAGCTCCCACAGTCCGTCGATGGCGATTGGCGAGCCGTTGGCGCTGAGCAACCCCTCGAAGGCGCCGTCCGACTCCCGGTAGGCGCTGATGTAGCCGTAGGATCCGTGGGTGAAGTTGCCGACCAGCACGTCTCCGCTGAAGGCGCCGAAGTTGCTGGGCGCGAGCGTCACGGCCCAGGGCGAGGCGAGATCGCCTCCGGTCGCGAACCGCCGGATGAACCCGCCGTTCGCGGTGAACTCGTCGACAAAGCCGGACCCGAGCGGCGCGGTGGCGGCGGAGGCCGCCGCGTAGGTAACCCAGACGTCCCCATTGATGCTTTCGACATTGTAGGCGAGCAGACCCGAGGGGTTCGAGAGCGGATCGACGAACGCGTTCGCGCCGAACGACACCGACGCGAAGTTCTCGTCGAAGACATCAATGTTGCCGGTGAGATGGTTGGCCGCATAGAGATAGGTCTGGCCGTTGAAGTCGCCCAGCTCCATCCCGGAGTACTTGGCGTGATTGCCGCCGGCCCGGCCGGGGATCACCTGCACCGCGGTGGTCTGCGCGGCGTTCCATCCGGAGATCGATCCATCCAGGTTGGAGAATAGGTAGGTCGCCGGGCCGCCCGTGGGCAGCCGGAAACCCGAGCTGTCATTATAGGCCAGACCGGTGAGCCCGGCGGAGCCGCCGAACCCGTTCTGGGGCGAGACGATCGTCGGTCCCGTTTTCACCCCGGAGCCGGTATAGCTCGTCACCAAGGATGACGGTCCCGGGCTCCCCGTTGGATACTGCGCATCGGCCACGACCCAAGGACCGCCTGGCGCATAATCCATGCCCCAGGGGTTCACCAGGCTCGGGTCGACATAGCGCGCGGCCGAATAGCCGCCGGCCGCCACGGCGGCCGGATCGTCGGTCACCAGGTTTGTCTGTGCATATCCGCCGGCCGTCGGCAGGCGTCACCGCCGCCATCGTCAAGCCGGCGAGCGCCGCCGCTCCAAGCACGGCCTGCGTCTTCGTACTCTTGGTCACTGCCGTTCCTCCAACAAGACTGCGTTCAGATACTTCCGAGCGCACACTAAGGTTGGAGACCGGCGCCGGCGCTTGCCGTGTGACGAAGTCGAAGATCCGCTGACGAACGCCTCGAAATGAGAGACGAGAACGGCTCGCGCCCGGATCGGCGGCGATCATGCTGGCTTGGCCGCCGGGCGAGGCGCCGAGTACAAGGTCGATCACCGGCGCAACGTGAACCAGCTTCCATTCGAGCGTAGCAGCCGGCGCGGTGTCGATGTCGTCCACGGCCGAAACGGCTTTGCAGATCGCGAATATCACGTCATAATAATCGCTCAGATATCTGCCGGGTTGCGCCCCGGGACCTGCCATCTCCCTGCCCGCGCGCAGCCTTTCAGGCGCACCCGCCTACCCTTGAAGGTCGAGGAATATCAAAGCGCTGGGACATCGGTCCCAGTCCTTCACAATGCGCGCGATGGCAGGTTCGATACGCTGCCCGACGCGCGTCGGAGTCTAGGCGGCGATGCCGCCCATGCGCCGCACGTTGCATCGCACCCACAGCGCCTCGAGCGCCGAGACCAGCTCGTCCATCATCGCGTCGGTGTGGAAGGGCGTGGGGGTGAAGCGCAGGCGCTCGGTGCCCTTGGGCACGGTCGGGTAGTTGATCGGCTGCACATAGACGCCGTGGTCGTCGAGCAGCATGTCGGCGATCATCTTGGTGTGGACCGGGTCGCCCACCATCAGCGGCACGATGTGGCTGGGGTTCTCGATCACCGGCAGGTAGGCGGCGGCCATCTTGGCCTTCAGGGTGCGGGCGCGCTCCTGATGGCGGGCGCGGACCTCGTCGTGCGCCTTCAGGTAGCGGATGCTGGCCAGGGCGCCGGCGGTGAGCACCGGCGGCAGCGAGGTGGTGAAGATGAAGCCGCCGGCGTGGGAGCGGATCGCGTCCACCAGCACGGCGTCGGCGGCGATGTAGCCGCCCATGACGCCGAACGCCTTGCCCAGCGTGCCCTCGATGATGTCGATCTGGTCGGCCACGCCGTCGCGCTCGGAGACGCCGCCGCCGCGCGGGCCGTAGAGGCCGACGGCGTGCACCTCGTCGAGATAGGTCATCGCGCCGTAGCGCTGCGCGAGGGCCGCGGTCGCGCCCACGTCGGCGATGTCGCCGTCCATGGAATAGACGCTCTCGAACGCCACCAGCTTGGGCGCGTCGGCCGGCGCTTCGGCTGAGCAGCTGCTCGAGGTGGGCGAGGTCGTTGTGCCGCCACACCTTGTACGTTCCCCGGCCGGCGCGGATGCCGGCGATCATCGAGGCGTGGTTCAGGGCGTCGGAGAAGATGATCAGGCCGGGCAGGATCTTCTGCAGGGTCGCCAGCGTCGCCTCGTTGGAGACGTAGCCGGAGGTGAACAGCAGCGCCGCCTCCTTGCCGTGCAGGTCGGCCAGCTCGCGCTCCAGCTCCACGTGGTAGTGGGTGGTGCCGGAGATGTTGCGGGTGCCGCCGCTGCCGGATCCGGCCTCGTCCACGGCGCGGTGCATCGCCTCCAGCACCACGGGGTTCTGGCCCTGGCCGAGATAGTCGTTGGAGCACCAGACCACGACGTCGCGGGTGGCGCCGTCCGGGCTGGTGAAGGTCGCGTGGGGAAAATCTCCCCGGTGGCGCTTCAGGTCGGCGAACACCCGGTATCGGCCCTCGCCGCGCACCTGCTGCACGGCGTCCCGGAAAGCGGCCTTGTAGTCGATCACGTCACACTCCGAAGGGCGGGGCTACAGCTCCTCGAGCTTGCCTCGCATGAGTTGCAATACGGCCGAAAAGTCCTTCTGGCCATATCCCAGGCGGTCGAACAGGGCGTACAGGGCTTCGGCCTGCGCCCCCATCGGGGTGGCCGCGCCGCTCCTCGCCGCCGCTTCCTGCGCCAGCTTCAGGTCCTTCAACATGAGCGAGGTCAGGAACCCGCCCTCGTAGTTGCGATTGGCCGGCGCCGATTCGACCAGCCCCGGCCACGGGGCGTAGGTGTCGAGCGACCAGCAGCGGCCCGAACTCTGGTTGGCGATGTCGAAGAACCGGTCGGGCGCGAGGCCCAGCTGCTCGGCCAGGGCGAAGGCCTCGCACACGCCGAGCATCGAGATGCCCAGCACCATGTTGTTGCAGATCTTGGCCGCCTGCCCCGCCCCCGCCTCGCCGGCGCGGAGCACCGCCTTGGCCATGGGCTTCAACACGCGCTCGACGTCGGCGAAGTCCGCGTCCGCGCAGCCGACCATGAAGGCCAGCGTGCCCGCGTTCGCCGCCATGATGCCGCCGCTCACCGGGGCGTCGGCGGCGCGGAACCCGGCCTCGCTGGCCGACTTGGCGACGGCCCGGGCGGTGTCCACGTCCACCGTGGAGCAGTCGATGATCAGGGTTCCCGGGCGCACGTTCGGGATCACCTGCTCGGTCCAGACGCTGCGGACGTGCGGGCCGGCGGGAAGCATGGTGATGACCGCGTCGGCGGCGGCCGCCGCCTCGGCCGCCGAACCGCTCACCGCGCAGCCCGCCGCCCGCGCCTTCTCCAAGGCCGCCTCCGACAGGTCGAAGGCGTGGACCGAGACTTGGGACTTCACCAGGTTGGAGGCCATGCCGGCCCCCATGTTGCCCAGGCCGATGAAGGCGACAGAACTCATCAGGGCTTCTGGTAGATGAACACGAACTGGTCGGTGTGGCCTTTCACGGTGGGATCGAACACCAGCTTGGTGCGGTCGTCCGCCGGGTTGCGCAGCACGTCGCTGGTGCGGACCAGCTTGAAGCCGGCGTCCGCCAAGTCCTTCTTCACCCGCGCCTCGTCGATCCGGTGGGTGGTGTCGGTGGACTTCAGGTCGGAGCCCGCGGGCGCGGCGTGGTCGATGATCACATAGAGCCCGCCGGGCTTGAGCGCTTTGTAGACGGCCTTGTTGAACGCCGGCACGTTCGCCGGGCCCATGAACTTGTCGTAGAGGTCATGGTAGTTCTGCCGGATCCAGACGACGTCCACGCCCTGCGGCATGGGGAAGCTGTCGATCGGCGCGGTCAGGGTGGTGATGTTCGGGTGCTCCGGATGCGGAGCCGTTCCGTCGGGCAGCGACGGCGCTTCCTTCATCTTCACGACTTCCGCCGGGATGGCTTCGTAGACGTGGCCGGAGGGCCCGACGAGGTCGGCGAACATCACGTCCCAGTAGGGACCCGGAAAGACGTCCACCACCTTCTGCCCAGGCTTCAAGTCGAGCAGCGCCAGGGTCTCGGCCGGGTGACGCTGGGCGTCGAGCGCGCGGTCGGTGTCCTTCCGCGCCGGATCGGCGACGGCCTGGGAGACGGTCATGGTCTGGGCTGTCGCGACAGTGCCGACGGCGCCGAGCGCCAAGGCCGCGGCGAGCGCCAATACGGATGATTTCACGGGGTGGTCCCTCCTCTTTGGCCGAGGTCTTAGCCCAGCTTGGGGGCCGTGTCAGGGCTTGCGAAGATCAGGAGCTTGGCGGCAGATCGCGCCCCATGAGTCGCGCGCCCCTCGCCCCCTACCCCGCCCTTCGCCTGCGCCGCCTGCGCCAGGCCGACTGGACGCGGCGCCTGGTGCGCGAGAGCCTGCTCACCCCGGCCGACCTGATCTGGTCGATGGTGGTGCACGAGAAGGACGAACCGGAAGCGGTCGCCTCGATGCCGGGCGTGTCGCGGCTGTCGATCAAGGGCGCGGCCGAGGCGGCGCGGGAGGCGCGGAGCCTCGGCATCCCCTGCATCGCGGTCTTCCCCCACATCGATGGCGAACTGAAGGACGCCGCCGGCAGTCGGGCCCACGACCCGGAGGGCCTGATCGCCCGGGCGGTGAAGGCGATGAAGGACGCCGCGCCCGAAGTGGGCGTGATGTGCGACGTGGCCCTCGATCCTTTCACCGACCACGGCCACGACGGGATCATCGAGCGACGGCCGAGTTCATAACGACGCCACCATCGAGCGCCTCGTCGCCCAGGGGCTGATGCAGGCCAAGGCCGGCTGCGACATCCTCGCCCCGTCGGACATGATGGACGGCCGGGTCGGCGCGCTGCGACGGGCGCTGGAGGCCGAGGGGCACTGCGACACCCTGATCATGTCCTACGCCGCCAAGTACGCCTCGGCCTTCTATGGGCCGTACCGCGAGGCGATCGGCTCGGGGAAGTTGGGCTCGGGGTCAGTGGAGAACCCCGTCGACAAGGCCACCTACCAGATGGACGCCGGCAACGGCGACGAGGCGTTGCGCGAAGTGGCGCTCGACATCGCCGAGGGCGCGGACATGGTGATGGTGAAGCCGGGTATGCCCTATCTCGACATCGTGCGCCGGGTGGTGGAGGCGTTCAACGTGCCGACCTTCGCCTTCCAGGTGAGCGGCGAGTACGCCATGCTCATGGCCGCCGCCCAGAACGGCTGGCTCGCCGAGGAGCGCGCGATCATGGAGAGCCTCGGCGCCTTCAAACGGGCGGGCGCCGCCGGCGTGATCACCTACTTCGCCCCGAGGGCGGCGAAGCTGCTGGGTTAGCGCCGGGCGCTCAGGCCGGGACGAACTTCAGAGCGACACCGTCGTTGCAGTAGCGCAGGCCGGTGGGCTTGGGGCCGTCGTCGAAGACGTGGCCCTGGTGACCCAGGCAGCGGGCGCAGTGGTACTCGGTGCGCTCGACGATCAGCATGTGGTCTGACTTCTTCGACAGCGCGCCCTGGGATCGCCGTGTAGAAACTGGGCCAGCCGGTGCCGGAGTCGAACTTCCACTCCGAACGGAACAGCGGCAGACCACAGCCGAGACAGGCGAAGGTCCCCTTGCGGTGCTCGTTGAGAAGCGGGCTGGTGAACGGACGCTCGGTGCCCTCCTGACGCAGGATGTCGTAGCTGGCCGGCGGCAGGCGGCGCTTCCAATCGGCGTCGGTGAGCTTGCGCCAGGGCGAGCCCGCGTAGGGGTCGGCGGCGGCAAGCAGCTTTCCGGCTGACGCCAGGGCGCCGGTCACGGCCACACCGGCGAGCAGGGCGCGACGATCGAGAACTTTGGAGGTCATGACCCTGATACGACGCGGCGCCGGCACTTCGTTACCGTGATCACGGACTCGTGATCAGAGCCCCTCGCCTTCCGGCAGGCCCAGCGTGAGGTTCAGGCTCTGCACCGCCGCTCCAGACGCTCCCTTGCCGAGGTTGTCGAGCACGGCGACCAGCCGCGCCTGGCCCTCGGCGGCTTCGCCGAAGACGTGCAGCTTCAATCGGTTGGAGCCGTTCAGCGCCTCGGGATCGAGCCTCGGTGTCGCGCGCGCCTCCTCCAAGGAGGCGACCTCCACGAACGCCTCTCCGGCGTAGGCTTCGGCCAGCGCGGCCTGAAGGTCGGCCACCGTCGTGGCGCGCGGAAGCTCGTCCAGGCGGACGGGAACCTCGACGATCATGCCCTGACGGAAGCGGCCGACGGACGGCATGAAGATCGGTGGCCGGTCCAGGCCCGCGTGCAGCCGCATCTCGGGAACATGCTTGTGCTTGAGGTCGTGGCCATAGGTGATGAACGCCGCGCGAGTGTAGTCGGGCGACGTCTCGTCCTCGAACTCCGCGATCATCGCCTTGCCCCCACCGCTGTAGCCGGAGACGGCGTGGCAGGTCGCTCCCCACGAGGCCGGCAGCAGGCCCGCGTCCACCAGGGGGCGGACGAGGGCGATGAAGCCGGTCGGGTAGCAGCCGGGGTTGGCGATGCGCTTGGACCCCGCCACCGCGGCTCGCTGGCCGGGAGTCATCTCCGGGAAGCCATAGGTCCAGCCGGGCGCCACGCGATGCGCCGTGGAGGCGTCGATGACCACCACATCGTCCGTCTCCACCAGCCCGGCCGACTCTCGAGCGGCCGCGTCGGGCAAGCAGAGGATGGCCGCGTCGGCGGTGTTCAGGGCTTCGCGCCGCGCCTCGAGATCCTTGCGCCGATCGTCGCCCAGCGAGACGAGCGCGATTTCGCGGCGGCCGGCGAGCCGCTCGCGAATCTGGAGGCCGGTGGTCCCGGCCTCCCCATCGATGAACACCTTGAACATCGCGGAGGCCGGCTTGTCGAAGGCGGCCTTACCGCTTGGAGAACTGGAAGCTGCGGCGGGCCTTGGCCTTGCCGTACTTCTTGCGCTCGACCACGCGCGAGTCGCGGGTGAGGAAGCCGTGCGGCTTCAGCGAGGCGCGCAGGCCCGGCTCGTAGTAGGTGAGCGCCTTGCTGATGGCGTGGCGGACGGCCCCGGCCTGGCCGGAGAGACCCGAACCCAGCACGGTGGCGATCACGTCGAACTGGCCTTCACGACCCGAGACCTGGAACGGCTGGGCGATCATCATGCGCAGCACGGGACGAGCGAAGTAGACCTCCTGGTCGCGGCCGTTGACCGTGATCGCCCCCTTGCCGGGCTTCAGCCAGACGCGGGCGATGGCGTTCTTGCGCTTGCCGGTGGCGTAGGCGCGGCCCTGGGCGTCGAGCTTAGGCTCGGCGGGCGCGGCGGCCTGCGCCGTCGGGTTCAGTTGAGCGAGCGCTTCGAGGCCGTGGGTATCGGTCATGATCTTCAGTTCCGGGTGTTCTTGGCGTTCTGGGCGGCGAAGTCGATGCGCTCAGGAGCTCTGCGCCTCGTGCGGATGGTCGGAGCCGCTGTAGAGCTTGAGGTGGGTGAGCTGACGGCGCGCCAAGGGGCTTTCCTTGGGCAGCATGCGCTCGACGGCCTTCTCCAGCACCCGCTCGGGGAAGCGGCCGGCCAGCACCTTGCCGGCGGTGGTTTCCTTGATGCCGCCCGGGTGGCCGGTGTGGCGATAGTAGGTCTTCTCCGCCAGCTTCTTGCCGGTGAAGCGGACCTTGTCGGCGTTGATCACCACGACATGGTCGCCGCAATCGACATGGGGGCTGTAGTCGGGGCGATGCTTGCCGCGAAGGCGGTTGGCGATGAAGCTGGCCAGACGGCCGACGACGACATTCTCGGCGTCGATCAGGATCCAGGGCTTCTCGACCTGGCCCGCTTTCAGATGGGTCGTCGTCTTGGTGTTCATGGCAGGAAGGCTCTTGATGGGGAGGCGGCGATCTACAGGCGCGCCATCGCCGATGTCAACGCGTGATCGTCGGAATTCCTAAGCTTTTCCCGACGTTTGCGTGCTAGGGTATTATGTTACCGCACGCGCCGTGCGGTCCAGAAGGCGGCGACCGACAGGGCGAGCAGGAGGCTGGCGGTGAGCTGGTGCAGGAGAGCGGCCGGGAGCGGCACGGTCCACAGCAGCAAGCCGATCCCGAGCGCGATCTGGACGATCACAACGGCCAGGATCGTCAGGACCAGAGCTCTCACGCGGTGGTCGAGACCGCGCGACCGCAACGGCCGCCCCGGCCAGGCCGAACGCCGCGACCGCCAAGGTGTAGGCGATGATCCGGTGGTTGAACTGCACCGCCGCGAGACCGTGCACCAGCGTCGTCCAGACGCCGCCCTGGACATAATCGGCGGGAAACATCCGGCCGCCCATCATCGGCCAGTCGGCGTTGGCCAAGCCCGCGTGATTGCCGGCCACAAGCGCCCCGAGCAGGCACTGGACGAACACCCCGCCGGCGAACAGGCCGAGCGCGCGAGGCCAAGTTCGGCCCCCTGACCGCTGACGCGTCGCCGGCCCTGCCCAGGCCTCCAGGCCCGTCCAGATCAGGGCGGCGAACAGGATCAGGGCGAGGCCGAGGTGCGTCGCCAGGCGCTCTGGCGCCACGTAGAGGCGCGTCTCGAGCCCGCTGCTCACCATCCACCAACCGACGGCGCCTTGCAGCCCGCCCAGGAAGAACAGGCCGACGCACGGCCACAGCAGGCGCCGGGGAAGCCTGCGTGTGGCGAGCAGGACGACGAGGGGAACGGCGAACACCACGCCCACGGTCCGGCCGAGCAGGCGGTGCGCCCACTCCCACCAGAAGATCGATTTGAAGCCGGCCAGCGTCATGTCTGGATTGACCACCCGGTACTGCGGGATGGCCCGGTATTTGGCGAAGAGGTCCGTCCAGGCGCGCTCAGACAAGGGCGGCAGAGCCCCCGAGAGCGGCTTCCACTCGGTGATGGAGAGCCCCGAGCCGGTGAGGCGGGTGGCGCCGCCGACGATCACCATGCCGATCACCACGACGGCGACGGCGAACAGCCACAGGGCCGTGGCCCGGGAGCGGGTGGGCCAGCCGCGCTGGACCCGCTGGGCGGCCGGGACTTCGGTATTGCTCGTCAGAACGGTCACGACACAGGGCCTTTATGAGGCGCTGGTCGGAGCGACAGGATTTGAACCTGCGACCCCTTGACCCCCAGTCAAGTGCGCTACCAGGCTGCGCTACGCTCCGATCAGGCGCGGGCTCTTACAGGGCGCGTTCACCGGGAGCAATGGCGCTAGGCGCCCAAGGCCGCCCGCAACCGGTCGCGGGCCGACTCCAAGGCGCGGATCACATCGCGCAGATCGGTTGCCCCTCCGGTGGCGGGAGCGACGACCCGGAGCGCTCCCGCCTTTTGCAGGCGACGGATCTCCGCGGCGTCCACACCGGAGGCGAGCCGGCGCGCGATCTCACGCAAAAGGTCCACATCCTCCGGGCGATAATACCGGCGGCCGTCCGCCCGTTTGACCGGCCTGACGAAGGCGAACCGCTCTTCCCAGGCGCGCAGGGTGTGCTGGGGAACGCCCGACTCCTCGGCGGCTTCGGAAATGGAGCGGAAGGCGCCGGGCGCCTTGGCCAAGGCTTCAGTCTCCCAGCGCGCGCTCGATGCGAGCCTTCATGAGTTGCGAAGGACGAAAGCCGATGACGTTGCGCGGTTCGATCCGCGCCGGTTCGCCGGTCTTTGGGTTTCGGCCCATGCGTTCGGCCTTCGACCGCACCTGGAAAACGCCGAACCCGGAGAGCTTGACCGCCTCGCCGCGGGCCATGGCTTCCACAACCAGATCGAGGGTGCGTTCAACCAAGCCGGCGCAGTCGTGGCGCGTGAGGCCGATCTCCCGGTGCAGCGTCTCGGTCAGGTCAGCCCGGGTCACCGTCTTCTGCGCCATGGCGCGCCCCCTATAGGTCGTTCTTCAAAGAAGACGAAGCCGGAGGGAAGTCAATGGGTTGGAGGTGCGAGGTGTGGGGGCTTAGGGTGTCGGTTGTAGGGCGAGGAGGCGCCTAGCGGCGGCGCATTGGCTTGGCGACCGTCAAATCCCTAACCGCAAGCCCCTAAACCCTAACTCCCAGGCCCAACCCACTCAGAGCCGGACCACGGCCGCGCCCCACGTCAGCCCACCGCCCATGGCTTCCATCAGGAGCAACTGCCCGGGCTTGATCCGGCCGTCCTCGACGCCTTGGGCGAAGGCCAGCGGTATGGAGGCCGCCGAGGTATTGGCGTGTTCGGCGACGGTGGAGATCACCCGGCTCTCGTCGATGCCGAGGCGACGGGCGACGCCATCCAGAATTCGCTGATTGGCTTGGTGGGGAATGAACCAGTCGACCTCGTCGAGACCGACGCCGGCGGCGTCGGCGGCGGAATGCACCGCTTCACTGATGTTCACCACCGCGTGACGGAACACCTGGTTGCCCTGCATCCGCAGCTTGCCGACCGTGCCGGTCGAGGACGGACCTCCGTCGACGTAGAGCAGGTCCTGCTTGGCGCCGTCGGCCTTGAGCGAGAAGCCGAGCACGCCGCGATCGGCCTTGGTCCCCTGCCCCTCACCCGGCTCCAGCACCACGGCGCCCGCACCGTCGCCGAACAGGACGCACGTGCCCCGGTCGGTGAAGTCGAGCAGGCGGGTCATGGTCTCGGCCCCGATCACCAGGGCGCAGCGGGACAGGCCCCTGGCGACGAAGTTGTCGGTCACCGCCAGGGCGTAGATGAAGCCCGAGCAGACGGCTTGAACGTCGAACGCCACGCCCACGGGTGCGCCGATCTTGCGCTGAATCATGGTCGCGGTCGCCGGGAAGGTGAGATCCGGCGTGGTGGTGGCCACCACGATCAGGTCCACGTCCGCCGCCGTGCGCCCCGCGGCGGCGAGCGCCTTGCGCGCGGCCTCGGCGCCGATGTCGGAGGTGGCGAGATCGCTGGAAAGCTGACGCCGCGAGCGGATGCCGGTGCGCTCGACGATCCATTCGTCGCTGGTGTCGACGATCTTCGCCAGGTCGGCGTTGGTCACGACGCCCTCCGGCAGACAGGCGCCAACTCCGGTCAGCAGGCTGCGAATCACGCGGCGACCTCCGCCGGCGCCTGTCGACGGGCGAGATCGCGCTCGATGGCGCGGACGAAATCCCCTCGCGCGAGTTCAGCGGCCATTTGGATGGCGTTGCACATGCCGGGCACATCCGAGCCGCCGTGACTCTTCACCACGATGCCGGCGAGACCCAGGAAGGGGCCGCCGTTGACCGCGCTGGGATCGAGCCTTCGCGCCATGGCGCGAAGGGCGCCGCTGGCGACGAGCGCGCCGAGCTTGGCCGCCGGACTGGAGGTGAGCGTCGCGCGAAGCTCGGCCCGGAAAAACCTGGCCAGGCCTTCGGCGGTCTTGAGCGCGACGTTGCCGGTGAAGCCGTCGGTGACGATCACGTCCACGGTGCCCTTGGCGATGTCGTCGCCCTCGACGAAGCCGTGGTAGTCGAAGTCATGGCTCTGCGCCCGGAGCAGCTGGTGCGCGCCCTTCACTTCCTCGTGCCCCTTCTCGGATTCCACACCGACGTTGAGCAGACCCACGCTCGGCCGCGCCGTCCCGTGGACCGCGCGATGAAAGGCCGAACCCAGGATCGCGAAGTCCACCAGGCGGTCCTCGTCGCAATTGATGTTCGCGCCCACGTCCAACACCGAGCTCACCCCCCGCGAGGTGGGCCAACTCGCCACCAACGCCGGGCGCTCCATGCCGCCCACCATGCGCAGGAGCAGCCGGGAGATGGCCATCAGCGCACCGGTGTTGCCGGCCGACACCGCCGCGTGGGCTTCGCCGGCGCGAACGCTCTCGACCGCGTTCCACATCGAGGTGCCCTTGCCGCGCCGCATCGCATGCGCGGGCTTGGCGTCGGAGGCGATCACGCCTTCCGACCCCCGGACTATGATTTGCGGATCGAGGGGCCCCTTGGCCGCGGCCGCGATCGCCGCCGGATCTCCGTGAAGCACGAAACCCACATTGGCCAGGCGCTCGAGACTGGTCGCCACGGCCGGGACGATCACCGACGGGCCGTGGTCGCCGCCCATGGCGTCGATCGAGATCACCAGCCGATCGGTCACGTGAGCGCCAGGGCGTCCTTGTCAGCGGACCCGTCCGATCCGAACCAGGGCGGACGATACAGCCCACGACGGACAGCGCCAACCCGCTGTCAGGATGGTCCTTTGGGGGTCCGCAGCGCGCGGAGGGCGGCGAACGGCGATTCCGGCTCCTCAACCGGCAGCGGCTCGAACACCGCGCCCGGCTTGCGAGGGAAAGGATCGAGCGCCAGGGAGAGCGCCTCGACCAAATAGGCGCCCAGGTCCACCGAATTGCCGGTCACCACCTCCGGGGGATCCTCCGCCTCCGGATCGATCTCCACCTCGAGGCTCGGCTCGGGCGCGTGCGGACTGCCGGCCGGCACAAAGGTGATTCGGATCGGCTCATCGATCGTCTCAGGGAACAGGTCCAGGCTGACGCCACAGCGACGGATGGCCGTCGCCTGCAGGGTTCCGTTCACCACCGCCCCATCAAGCCAAGGCCCGAAGTCCAGCGAGGCCTCCAGCCGGTCCAGGCCCTCGAGATCGAGCGCGCCGGCGACCCGTTCCCGCGCGCCCGGGTCGGCCACGAACCGGCGTTCGCCGCCCGCGCGCAGGGCGTTGAAGGGCAAGGTCTCTCGCCAAGGATCGGTCACGCGGGCTCTCCGATGAGGTCCCCGACGGGAACGGCGGCCAGGCGCTCGCGCTCGTTCAGCATCCGCTCGGCGAGGGCGCCGGCGCGTGACGGCTCGGCCTTGGCGAGGATGGTGCGCGCGATCAGCCCTTCCAGCGGCGCGCGGTCGGGCAAGGCGGCGAACGCCTCGTCATAGGCGCGCGCCCGGCCATACCAGAGCTTTCCCAGCTCCTTCATGCGGCGCGGCACGGCGAGGTCGCCGACGCCCATTTCCCGCAAGGCCCCATCGAGATTGCGCACATAGACGTCGAACAGGCTCTGGCGCATCCGGTCGGCGGCGGGCCCCTGCCCCGCCAGGCGCGCGACGATGAGCACCACATGGGCGGTGAGCAGCTCGAAGCGCCCCTCCACCGTGTCCGGCGCGCCGAGGTCCGCGTAGAGATCGGCGGCGCGAGAGCGCTCCACCGCCGCGGCGTAAAGCCGCTCGGCCGCCAAGCGCTCAGGCGAGGGCGCGCGTTTCAGTCCCAACACTCTCGAACGTCCTCCGCCTCGAATTCGCCGCGCGATCTGTTAGAAGAGGGGCTTCCCGTACCCCAACGTGACCCGCAGCCCAATGACTCCGCTCATCTCGTCTTCCAAGGCGCCCTGGTTGGTCGCCCCGCTGCTCGCCCTGGCGGCGGCGGCCTGCACGCCGACGTCGAGCTACCAGGGTTTCCAGGTGGTCGACCAGAACCCGGCGGAGGTGAAGGTCGGCGACGCCAAGGCCGCGGTCATGGCCAAGCTGGGCACCCCGACCGCCACGTCGAGCTTCGACAAGAACACCTGGTTCTATATGACCCAGGTGCAGAGCAAGACCGCCTTCTATCGTCCGCGCCTGGCCCGGCGCGACGTGGTGGCGATCCACTTCGCCAAGGACGGCGACCAGGTCGCGTCGGTGAACACCTACACCCTCAAGGACAGCCGCATCGTCGCCTACAACGGTCGCGAAACGCCCACGCGTGGTCGCGAAATGACCGTCGTGGAGCAGCTGCTGGGCAGCATCAGTCCGGCCGGCATCCTCAACAGCCAACAGGAAGTGAATCCCGGGACGCACGGGCAAGGGCCGTAGGATTCCTCAGCCGCATTTGACCTCGGTCACCCGCCCGGTGGCGGCGTCGAACAGGATGGTCTGCCGGCTGGGAGAGTAGTCCTGGGTCATTGGGCAGGTGGAGCAGACCACCCGGCGACGGAGCGGATAGACCGGCACGGGGATATCGCTCGTGGGCCGTCCGATGAGACCCTGAAGCTCCTCAAGACCGCATTGGCTCGTGGTGGGCCGAGGGATAAGCGGCGGCGGCGCGGCGACCGGCGCTTCCGAGAGGTTCGGCGGCGGCGGAAGGCTGGGCTCGGGCGACTTCGGCGGCGGCTGGGCGCAGGCGGCGAGCCCGGCCAGAAGCGTTAGGGCGACCCACGCCCTCAGGCGCGCCGCGTCCACCGGCCTTCGTCTGTTTGTTGATGGTAGGCCACGACCGCGCCGGCGGCCTTGTAGGTCTTCCATAGGGTTCGCGAGCGAGCCACGGCCGCTTCGTCTTCGCTGGAGAACAGGATCACACAACGCTCGTAGCGTTCGAGACGGGCCGGCGGTTCATCGAGCGCGAACAGGAACTCCGCGCCGTTCTCGTTCTCCTCCCCGCTGGTGAGCAGGATCGGCTGGCGCGACGCGTCCGGCGCCCCGCCTCGGCCATGGGCCAGGAAGCTCTCCGGACGCCAGCTCCACAGCCGGTCGTCCAACCGGTCGAGCAAGGCCGGATCGCGGCTCGTGACCATGGCGCGCTTGCCGCGCTCCAGCGTCTTGTCGAGCAGTTCAGGCAGAGCGTCTTCCACCCCGCTCCGCTCGAGGTGGTAGAACATGACCTCCTTCGGAGCGCCGTCAGGACTCATAGTTGTCGGCGACGAACCGATCGAGCAGGCGCACGCCGAAGCCTGTCGCGCCGTTCGGGATCGTCGGGATCGTGGAGTTCGGCTTGTGCGCCGTCGAGGCGATATCGAGGTGCGCCCAAGGCAGGTTGTTCACGAACCTCTTGATGAACAGGGCGGCCGTGATCGAGCCGCCGTGACGCGTGCCGACGTTCTTCATGTCGGCGACCGTGCTTTCGATCAGCTTGTCGTACTGGGGCGGCAGGGGCATGCGCCACAGAGGTTCGCCGCTGGCGGCCGAGGCGGCGGCGAGTTTGCCGGCGAGGTCATCGTCGTTGGAGAACATCCCGGCGACGTCCTTGCCGAGCGCGATGATGATGGCCCCGGTCAGCGTCGCCAGGTCGACCATGAACTTGGGCTTGAAGCGGTTCTGGCAGTACCAGAGGGCGTCGGCGAGCACGAGGCGGCCCTCGGCGTCGGTATTGATCACCTCGACGGTCTGCCCGCTCATGGTCTTCACCACGTCGCCCGGGCGCTGGGCGTTTCCGTCCGGCATGTTTTCGACGAGGCCCAGGATGCCGACGGCGTTGACCTTGGCCTTGCGGGAGGCGAGCGCCTGCATCAGGCCGGCGACGGCGGCGGCGCCGCCCATGTCGGTGACCATTTCCTCCATGCCGTCGGCGGGCTTGATGCTGATGCCGCCGGTGTCGAAGCACACGCCCTTGCCGACGAAGGCGATGGGCTGCTCGTTCGGATCGGCCGCGCCCTTCCACTGGATCACGGCGAGCTGGCTCTCGCGCACGCTGCCCTGGCCGACGCCGAGCAGGGCGCCCATGCCCAGATGCGCCATCTCCTTCTCGCCCAGGATCTCCACCTCCAGGCCGAAGCGCTCGAGGCTCTTGGCGCGTCGCGCGAACTCCTCCGGGTAGAGGATATTGGCGGGCTCCCAGACGAGATCGCGAGCGAAGTGAACGGCTTCGGCGAGACCTTTCTGGGCCTCCCAGGCCGCGCTCGCGGCCGCGGGATCGCTTACCGCCAGCTTCACCGTCTCGAGGGACGGCTTCTTGTCGGCGGTTTCCGTGGTCCGGTACTTGTCGAAGCGGTAGGCGGCCAGGGCGACGCCCAGGGCGGCGCGGGCGGCGAGGTCGGCGTTCTCGCCGGGGATGCGGATCAGGAGGAGCTTGGCCCCGCTGTTCTTGGCCGCCTGGTAGGCCTGGGCCGCGCCGGTCTCCACCGCCTGGGCGTTGACCTTGTCGAGGGCTCCGACGCCCACGAGCAGCACGCGGCCCGCTTCGAGGCCGGCGGGCGCGAGGATGTCGAGCGTCTGGCCCGGCTCGCCCTTGAAGCGGCTGGCGCCGACCGCGCGGGTGAGCGCGCCGGATAGACGCTCGTCGAGGGCGGTCGCCGCGGGGCCGAGGGTTCCGGCGAAGGCGGGAACGGCGATGGTCCCATCGGCGCCCACGTCGGCGTCGGCGGCGACGAATTCAATATCGATCAAGCGGTTACTCCTAAAGTCTCAGTTGAATTCGGCGAGGATGTCATCGGCCGCGACACTGTCGCCGGCCTTGGCGCCCACGACCTTGATGGTCCCGTCACGCTCGGCGCGGATGATGTTCTGCATCTTCATCGCTTCGAGCACGCAGATGGTCTGCCCGCTCTGCACCGCCTGCCCCTCGACGACGTCCATGGAGACGACGAGGCCCGGCATCGGCGCGACCACCATCTTGGAGGTGTCGGCGGCCTGCTTCTTCGGCAAGCGCTTGTGGAGGTCGGCGGAGACCTCGGTGAGCACCAGCACCCGCTCGCTCGCGGCGCGATGGCGGATCTGGAAGCCTTCCGGCCTTGGCGCGACCGTCGCCGAGAAGGACGCGCCGTCCAGCACCCCGCGGAACAGCGGCAGGCCCGGGCGCCAATCGATCTCGGTGAGTCGCAGAGCCCGGTTCTCGTTCGGGAGGGTCACGGTGAGCGAACCCTCGCCCGACGCCAGCTCGACCGCCCGGCCCTGCTCGCCGACCACCACGATCCAGCGCCGGCGGGCCTCGACCCCGGGATTGGCGCGACGGACGCGCATCAGATGCATGGCGCCCGCCACGGCCGTCATCAGGTCGATCTGCCAGGGCGTCGGCTCCAGGCCGTGGAAGCCGTCGGGGAACTCGTCGGCGATGTAGCGGGTGGAGAGCGCTCCTGACGCGAACCGCGCCTGATCCATGACCGCGGACAGGAAGGGCGTGTTGTGGCCCGGCCCCTCGATGTCGAGGTCCTCCAGCGCGCGCGCCATGCCGGCGACCGCGCCGTCGCGGCTCGGCGCCCAGGCGCACAGCTTGGCGATCATCGGATCGTAGAAGGTGGAGATCTCGTCCCCTTCCCTTACCCCGGTCTCGTTGCGCACGACGTAGTCGCCGCGATCGCCTTCGGCGGGCGGCTGGTAGCGCGAGAGACGGCCGATGGAGGGCAGGAAGCCGCGATAGGGATCCTCGGCGTAGATCCGGCTCTCGATCGCCCACCCGTCGATCTTCAGGTCGTCTTGAGTGAAGGTCAGGGGTTCGCCGGCGGCGACGCGCAGCATCTGCTCCACCAGGTCGACGCCGGTGATCAGTTCGGTGACCGGGTGCTCGACCTGCAGCCGGGTGTTCATCTCGAGGAAGTAGAAGCTGCGGTCCTGGCCGGCGACGAACTCGACCGTGCCGGCGGAATCGTAACCCACCGCCTGAGCCAGGGCGACGGCCTGGGCGCCCATGGCGGCGCGGCTGGCCTCGTCCAGCAGCGGCGAGGGCGCCTCCTCGATCACCTTCTGGTTGCGACGCTGGATCGAGCACTCGCGCTCGAACAGGTGGACGACGTGGCCGTGCTTGTCGCCCAGCACCTGGATCTCGATGTGGCGCGGGTTCTCGATGAACTTCTCGATGAAGATGCGGTCGTCGCCGAACGCGCCCTTGGCCTCCGCGCGCACGGCGCTGAAGCCCTCCTCCACATCCTGGCGGGAGTAGGCGACGCGGATGCCCTTGCCGCCGCCGCCGGCGGAGGCCTTGATCATCACCGGATAGCCGATCTCTTCGGAGATCCTGACCGCGTGCGGCACGCCGTCGATCTCACCGACGTAGCCCGGCACCACATTGACGCCGGCCTCGATCGCCTTGTGCTTGGAGGCGATCTTGTCGCCCATGGCGTCGATCGCGCCCGGATTGGGGCCGATGAAGACGATCCCCGCCTCGGCGCAGGCGCGGGCGAAGCCGGCGTTTTCAGAGAGGAAGCCGAAGCCGGGGTGGATCGCCTCCGCGCCCGTGTCCTTGGCCGCCTGGATGATCACCTCGCCGCGCAGATACGACTGCGCCGCCGGCGAGGGGCCGATGAAGACGCTCTCGTCGGCCAGCTTCACCGCCAGACTGTCGGCGTCGGCTTCGGAATAGACCACCACCGTGGCCACGCCGAGCTTTCGGCACGTCCTGATGATCCGCACCGCGATCTCGCCGCGATTGGCGATGAGGATTTTAGCGAACATCGTGTGGGGAATGGCTCCTGGGCGCCCTATCTAGGCTGCAGGCCGTAACCGCCCCTCGCCCATTCCGCAACTTCAAGAGGCCCTCCATGTCCGAAGCCGCCGTCGAGACCCACCGCTCCGCCTCGGGCTACGATCTGACGCCGCCGACCGACGAGGAGCGCCGTCGGTTGGAGGCGGGGCTTACGCGCGAGGAGCGCGAGGTGCTGCTCCACCACGGCACCGAGGCGCCCTTCTGCGGCGGCCTGCTCGATAACAAGACCGACGGCGCCTATTGCTGCCGGCTGTGCGGCCTGCCGCTGTTCCGCGCGGTGACCAAGTTCGAGAGCGGCACCGGCTGGCCGAGCTTCCACACCCCCTTTGACGAGGCCCACGTCCGCGCGGTGAAGGACTCGAGCTACGGCATGGTGCGGATCGAGACCCGCTGCGCGCGCTGCGACTCCCACCAGGGTCATGTGTTCCCGGACGGCCCTAGGCCGACGGGACTTCGATACTGCATCAACTCGGTGTCGCTGCAGTTCGTGAAGATGGGCGAGCCGCTTCCCGACCCCCTGCACCGCGGCGACGGCGTCGCGAGCTAGAAGCGGGGCGAAATGGCGGGTCTGAAGGACAAGCGCGGCTTCATCGACAAGGATCGGCTGGACCTCTCCGAGCGCCAGGCGGTCGAGTACTGGATGAAACGCTGGGGCGTCACGCGCGAGCAGCTCACCGCCGCTCACCGTAAGGCCGGCCGCATGGTGAAGGACATCGCGGCGGAACTCGGGAAGCGGCGCTAGGGCCGCCTACCCGAGCCGGCGCCGGGCTCTGGAGACGAAGCCTTAGTGGGGGTCGTCGTGGTGGTCGCGGTCGCCGTGGTGATCGCGATCGCCTTGGTCTCCCCGGTCGTGGTCCCGATGGCGCCAGCCGTCGTTCATGTCGGCGCAGGCGGTAAGACCCATCGAGGCGAGGATCGCCAGGGACACCAGAATTCGCTTCATCTCGTCACTCTCCCGTTCATCGACTTGGACGACAACAGGGGGACGATGGTCAAAGTTCCATCCGGCGGTCCGGTTCGGAGCTCCGGCGCGGGCGACGCCTTTCGAGCGTCGCAAAGCTGAGGAACAAGCTTGGACGGACCCGAGACGCCTCACGCCCCCTCCAGCGAAAGACTTGGACGCATGGCCAGCAGCACCTTCACCACCGCCGACGGGACCGAGATCTTCTACAAGGATTGGGGCTCGGGGCAGCCGATCGTGTTCCACCACGGATGGCCGCTGAGCGCCGACGACTGGGACGCGCAGATGCTGTTCTTCCTCGGCGAGGGCTACCGCGTGGTCGCCCACGATCGGCGAGGGCATGGCCGCTCCACCCAGACCGATCTCGGCAACGACATGGACACCTACGCCGCGGACGCCGCGGCCCTGGTCGATCACCTGAAGCTTCAGAACGCGATCCACGTCGGCCATTCCACCGGCGGCGGGGAGGTGGTGCGGTATCTCGCCCGCTATGGCGCGGAGCGTGGGGCGGTGAAGGCGGCGATCATCAGCGCGATCCCGCCCGTGATGCTGAAATCGGAGGCCAATCCCGGCGGCATGCCGATCGAAGCCTTCGACCAGTTCCGCGCTGGTATGGCCAACCGTGCTCAGTTCTATCGGGACGTCCCGGAAGGCCCGTTCTATGGCTTCAACCGTCCGGGCGCCAAGGTGATCCCGGGCCTGATCGACAACTGGTGGCGTCAGGGGATGATGGGTGGGACCAAAGCCCACTACGATTGCATCAAGGTCTTCTCGGAGACCGACCACACCGAGGACCTGAAACAGATCACCATCCCGGTGCTGGTGATGCACAGCGAGGATGATCAGATCGTCCCCTTCGCCGACGCGGGCCCGCTCTCCGCCAAGCTGCTGCCGAACGGGACGCTGAAGGTCTACAAGGACTACCCGCACGGCATGCCGTCGACGCATGCCGAGGTCATCAACGCGGATCTGCTGGCGTTCTTGAGGGGCTGAGTTCTGGCTCGGTCCCCAAGCCGTCCGGCAGGAGATCGATCGCCATTCGCACCGTGCCGACATCTCGATTGTAGGCCAGAACCCGCGCGCCGAACGCGCGAGCCAGGCGTTGCATGCGCTTGTTTTCAGTCAGGATCTCCGCTTCCACTCTGACGAGCCGGCGATCGCGGGCCCAGCCCAGCATCTCGCGCATGAGGGCGCGGCCGAGTCCTCGCCCCGCCTGGTCGGAACGGACCATGATGGCGAACTCGCCCTGGGTGGCGTCCGGCGACAGGATCAGCCGCACGACGCCCAGCAGGTCGCCGTCCCCGTCCTCAGTTCCAGGTTCGTAGGCGGCGACCGCAATCTGCCTCGTCGGATCGAACTGCGTTAGCAGGGTGGTGAGCGCGCCGATCTCGGGGCGAACGGTGGAGAAGAACCGAAGCCTCAGGTCTTCGGCCGTGGACCTCAGCGCCATGTCGACCAGCGCCTGAGCGTCGTCACGCCGGATTGGGCGAAGCCGCACGCGCCGCTTTCGAGCGGTCGGCAATCCCCTCGGTTCGGGTCGATCATGCATTTGCGATGATCATTCGGCGCGTGTCTCAACTCCTGCTTGACGCAGCACCACCTCGATATTCATACTTCTGGTATGAAAGTCGCTGTGTCCATCCCCGACAACGTCTTCGCTGAAGCTGAGAGTCTGGCCAGACGGCTGAACACCTCCCGAAGCGAACTCTATAGCCGCGCACTCCACGCCTACGTCGGCGACCATGCATCCGACCATGTCACGGAAGCGATGAACGCCGTTGTGGACGCTCTAGGTCACGACGTAATGGCCCCCTTCACGGCGGAAGCCGCCCGGCAACGACTCGCAACCGTTGAGTGGTGATCACTCAGGGTGAGATCTGGTGGGCAGACCTCGGCGAGCCGATCGGGTCTGCGCCGGGCTACCGTCGGCCCGTTGTCATCGTTCAATCGGATGCTCTGAACCGAAGCCGGATCGCGACCGCCGTGTGCGTTCCCTTGACCAGCAACCTAAAATGGGGAGCGGCCCCTGGAAACGTGCTGGTCAAAGCCGGAGCGACGGGCCTGGATCGTGATTCGGTCGCGAACGTCTCCGCTCTGGTGGCCATCGATCGAAACCAGCTGACGGAACGCGTCGGCCGGCTATCCGGCCGGCAATTGGAGGCGGTGCTGTCCGGGATCGATATCATTCTCGGCCGATAGACCGCAGGCTCGCTTGCGTCATCGAGACCCCGTCACAGCGGAATGTTGTCGTGCTTCTTCGCCGGGTTGGTCACCGCCTTCCCCTCCAGGCTCTTGAGCGCCCGGATCAGCCGCCGACGCGTGCCGTGGGGCATGATCACGTCGTCGATGTAGCCCCGCTGACGCCGCCACGAACGGGTTGGCGAAGTGGCTCTTGTACTCGGCTTCGCGAGCGGCGATCGCGTCCTCGTCGCCGATGTCGGCGCGGAAGATGATCTCCACCGCCTGCTTGGGCCCCATGACGGCGATCTCGGCGGTGGGCCAGGCGTAGTTGATGTCGCCGCGGATGTTCTTGGAGCTCATCACGTCGAAGGCGCCGCCGTAGGCCTTGCGGGTGATCACGGTCACTTTCGGCACGGTTGCTTCGGCGAAGGCGAACAGCAGCTTGGCGCCGTGCTTGATGAGGCCGCCCTGCTCCTGCTTGGTCCCCGGCATGAAGCCCGGCACGTCGACCAGGGTGACGATGGGGATGTTGAAGGCGTCGCAGAAACGCACGAAGCGCGCCGCCTTGCGCGATGAATCGATGTCGAGCACGCCAGCCAGCACCTGCGGCTGGTTGGCGACAAAACCGACGCTGCGGCCATCGAGCCGACCCAGGCCGACGATGATGTTCTTGGCGTAGTCCGGCGAGATCTCAAAGAAATCCGCTTCGTCCACGACCTTCAGGATCAGCTCCTTCATGTCGTAGGGCGCGTTGGGGTTGGCGGGGACCAGGGTGTCGAGGGACGGCTCGTGACGGTCGACGGAGTCGAAGCTCTCCCAGCGCGGCGCTGGTTCCCGGTTGGAGGTGGGCAGGAAGTCGATCAGGCGGCGGACCTGGGTGAGCGCCTCCAGGTCGTTGTCGAAGGCGCCTTCCGAGACGCCGGACTTGAGGGCGTGCACGCGCCAGCCGCCCAGCTCCTCGTGGCTGACGTCCTCGTTGACCGCCTTCTTCACCACGTCCGGACCGGTCACGTACATGTAGGCCGTGTCCTTCACCATGAAGATGAAGTCGGTCATCGCCGGCGAGTAGACGTCGCCGCCCGCGCACGGGCCCATGATCACGCTGATCTGGGGAATGACGCCGCTGGAGAGCACGTTCTGAAGGAAGATGTCGGCATAGCCGGCGAGGCTGTCGACCCCCTCCTGAATGCGGGCGCCGCCGGCGTCGAACAGGCCGATGATGGGCGCGCCGTTGCGCAGCGCCATCTCCTGCACCTTCACGATCTTCTCGGCGTGGGCCTTGGACAGCGACCCGCCCATCACCGTGAAATCCTTGGAGAAGACGTAGATCACCCGGCCGTTGATCGTGCCCCAGCCGGTGACCACGCCGTCGCCGGGCACCTTCTGGTCCTGCATGCCGAAGTCGTGGGAGCGGTGTTCGACGAACATGTCGAACTCCTCGAAGGAGTTCTCGTCGAGGAGGATGTCGATCCGCTCGCGGGCGGTGAGCTTGCCCTTGGCGTGCTGGCTGGCGATGCGCTTCTCGCCGCCTCCGGCGCGGGCCTGAGCGCGGCGGCGATCGAGCTCTTCCAGAATATGGCGCAAGCGGCGTTCCCTCTCGTTCGGTGACCGCTCGGGCCTAGCGAGGGCGCCGGGCCCTGACAAGCGTCAGCGCAAGGCGGCGAACCAGCGCTCCAGCATGACGGCCTCCGCCGCGAGCCACTCGGCCGCCTGCGACGCCTCGACGTCCACGCCCCATTGTTCTTCTTGGAAGGTCTCGTCGAGGCGCGACGCCGCGAACGCCTGCTCGGCGCCGATGACCCCGGCCTCCAGGGCCAGGGCCAGGATCGCGGACCCGAACACGGCGGCAGCGGAGGAAAGGCCGGCCAAGTCGAAAGCCGAGCGGGCCTTGAGCATCGCCCGTAGCCGGTTCAGCGTCTCGGGCGGTTGCTCGTGATGAACGACCCCGGTGGTGAGCTCGAACCGCAGCCCCATCTCCGCCTGAGCCCAGCGTAGAAGCGGATCCCAGGTTTCGGCTTGACGTCGAACGAGAGCACCCGGGCCTTCGGCTCGGTAGCAGAGCAGATCGGAGGCGGCATACCGCCCGATCGCGTCCACTGCGGCGTCCGGATCGAGGGCGACGCCATCGATCGTCGTGTGCGCCAGGCGCGTGGCGGGCATGGTTTCGTAGCGGATGGCCTCATCCTGGCTTCGCCACTCCTCGGCGATCAGGAGGGCGAGCGCGTTCGTGGGCAGGGCGAGCGGACGCTTGGCGCGTGTGCGTGCCGGTCGTCCGTCCAAGGCGATGATCGCGCCCTCCTCGCCTGGCGCCACATCCACAGTCTGGTAAAATCGGCGCGGAGCCTCGGACGCGGGCAAGGAAACCTCTTCAGTCGGCGACCAAGCCCGCGTTCCTAGCGCGAGCCCGTGAAGGAGGCTTTAGCACCCAATCGTCGCGAGGTCGGCTTGTTCTCGTTGCGTCCTAAGCCGCCAGCGGTCGGGCGTCCTGACCCATGTAGCGGTTGAACTCCTCGACGTAGCGCGCGGTGATCTGGCCCTGGTCGACTTCCGTCGATTGCGACAGGTCGAGCATCCAGTCGCTTTCCTCCTGGTACATGTGGGTCTGCACCGCGCCCTGCAGGTGGCCGAGCTTGTCGTGGAAGTCCTCGCTGAGCGGGTCCATGACTTCGAGCGCGGCCGTCTGCATCTTGGCCGCGACCTGCTCGGTGTAGGCCAAGTTGGCGTGGCCCTTCTGGCCGGCCTGAGCCAGGGCGGGATAGATCACCGCCTCTTCGGCGATGGAGTGGCCGGTGAGGAGCGTCTCGAACGCCTTGAACGCCAGTTCGCGCTCGCCGGCGCCCTGCGCCGCATGGATCCGCGCGAAGGCGGCGTCCAGCGCCTCATGATGCTGAAGCACCAAGGCGAACCAGCTGCCCGGACGCGCGGCTTCCTTGGCGCGCCGGCGGGCTTCCATACGCTTCTCGTCGCTGACGGGTGGAGTGACGGCGGCGATGACTTTGTCGAGGGCGGACATGAACAACTCCGGGCGGTTGGCCTGATCGACCACTGCAATGGGTGTCGCCCGACGGCCGTTCCCGTCCGAGGCCGGACGGAGGGGTTCAGTCCTCCAGCAGGCCGTTCATCCGCTCCACCGACTCCAGGAACTCCTCCTTGAAGCTCTGCACCACCTGGGTGGCCGAGCGGACCTGATCGACGAGTCCGACGCCCTGGCCGACGAAGTAGGTCTCCATCTCCCGCGCTTTCGGGTTTCCGGCGGCGGCGGCGCGCTGAACCTGGCGCAGGGCCGGCTCGCTGATCAGGCTCTGCAGGGGCATGGGCAGCGCGCCCGGGCTTTCCGGGGCCTTGTCCCAGGCGTCGGTCCAGGTGGAGCGGAGCTGGCGGGCGGGCTTGCCGGTGCGGCCGCGCGAGCGGACCGCGTCGCGCGAGCTGGCCTCGACCATCTTCTCGCGGAAGATCTCGCTGGTTTCGCTCTCGGTGGTCGCCAGCCACACCGATCCGGTCCACGCGCCCGCCGCGCCCATGGCCATGCAGGCGGCCATCTGGGCGCCGGTCATGATCCCGCCCGCCGCCAGCACCGGCACGTTGCGGATGGGCGCGATCGCCTTGATCACCTCCGGCACCAGCACCAGGGTCGAGACCTCGCCGCAGTGGCCCCCCGCCTCGGTGCCCTGGACCACCAGGATGTCGACCCCCGCCTGGACCTGGCGGATGGCGTGTTCCTTGGCGCCGACCAGGGCGGCGACCGGCACGCCGTGCGACTTGCCCATCTCGATCATGGCGGGCGGCGGCACGCCGAGCGCATTGGCGATCAGGCGGATAGGGAATTCGAAGGCGGCCTCGAGCACCTCGAGCGCCTGCCCTGGGTCGAACGGCTGGGGACGGTCCTCGCGCGCCTCGTGCTCGACGAGCCTGCACGCCGGCGTTCTGGAGCAGACCCTGGGCGTAGGCGCGGTGGGCCTCGGGCACACGGCTCTTGAGGCTGTTGTAGGTGACGTTCTTCTCACCCGCCGTCGCCATGTTCTCGGGGATCAGCACGTCGATGCCGAAGGGCTTGCCGCCGGCGTGGTCCTCGATCCACTTGAGCTCCTCGCGAACCGAGGCGGCCGAGTGGGCGGTGGCGCCGAACACGCCGAAGCCACCGGCCCGGCTCACGGCGGCGACCACGTCGCGGCAGTGGCTGAAGGCCAGCAGGGGGAACTCGATCCCCAGCATGTCGCAAATGGGCGATTTCATTGTCGTCAGGCTCCCTTGATCTCGCGGACGAGGAAGCGGCCGCGCTCGCCCTCCTCCACCCGCACCGTGGCGCCCAGCGGATCGCGATCGATCATTCCCTGGACCACCGCGCCGTCATCCTCCGGCGTCATGGCGACGAAGCGCGCGCCGTCGGGCCAGCGGCCGATGACGATCCCGCGCGGGGGGCTGCGGCCGTGGTCGACGGTGTAGGTCTCGATCGTCCCCTCGCCCGCGCCGAGCCGGAACTCCGGCGAAGGCTGGGCGTCGACCTCGGCCTGGACCTGACGGCTGTCGGCGCCTTTCCACTCGGACGGAGTCGTCGAATAGACGCCCACGGAATACTTCGTCAGGAATCCGCCGTTCGCCCCGACGAAGCCCTTGGCGCCCGGTTTGGCGCGCAGAGCGCGCACCATGCTGGCGATGGCGTGCATGGAGTAGTCGTTCCCCGCGCCGCCGAAGTACGGCAGCCCGCCGGTCACCGTCATCGGGCGCGGATCGTCGGCGGCGATGCCGAGACCCGCCTGGATCTCGCTCACCGCGATGGGGAAGCAGGAATAGAGGTCGAAGAGGTCGATCTCGGCGGCGCTCACTCCGGCGACCTCGAGGGCGCGACGCGAGGCGAGGACACCGGCGAGGTAGCGCGACAGGTCGGTCCGCTCCTGCGGCAGCTTGTCGGCGGCGTCGGCCGCGCCGTGCAGGTAGATGAACTTGTCCTCCGGCACGCCGAGGTCGCGGGCGAGACCCCGGTCGGCGATGAGCACCGCGGCGGCCTGATTGGTCTGGTCCCGCGCCACCAGCCGACGGGTGTAGGGCTCGGCCAGCAGCCGGTTCTCCTTGGACGGCGTGGCGAGGGCGTCGGCCTCGAACACCTGGTGCGACATGGCGTGCGGGTTGACGGCGGCGACCCGGGTGAACGGCGCGAACAGCGCGCCCATGGTCTTGGCGTAGGCCTCGCGCGACAGCCCGAGCCGCGCCGCGCCGCGCGTTCTCGCACAGGGCGTACACGCTGATCGGGTTGGCCGCGCCGTGACGGGCGAGATCGGCGGTGAGCAGCGGCGGTCCGAGCCCCCGGTCCTCCATCTCGCCGCCGAGCTCCTCGGACCAGTCCCGCGTCTCGCCCTTGGACTGCAGGTGACGCACGGTGGAAATCGCCTCGGAGCCCACCACGAGGCCGAAGCCAATCTCGCCGGCGGCGATGCGCCCGGCGAACTCGGTGACGAGGTGTTGAGGCCCCTGCCCGCCGACGACCTCGAGGATGGCGCGTTCAGGGTTCGCGCCGATGCGCTTGGCGACGGCGCGAGGGAAGTTGTCGGATCGGCCGAAGGGCGCGACGGCCCCGGCGATGGAGGTCTCGAACTGCCGTACGCCGGCGATGGTGTCGACTTGAGGCGCGAGGGCCTGGACCGAGAGCGCGTCCGCGAGCGCCGCCGCCGCCGCCTTGCCGGCAAGATCGGCCGGGGAGAGCGCGGCGTAGTCCGGGTCGTCCAGTCGCTCGGACGCCTCGCCCACCCCGATGATTACCGGAACCCCGTCCCTGGCCACTCAGCGTCCTCCTCGTTTGAACTCTCCATGCCGAGCCTTGCCGAGCGAGTCGAGCACCGCGCCTTGGCGCCGGCAAGAAAGGGCGGTTCGCGACGGTGAGCGTGTCCCGTGACGTAGGCTTTCAGACGCCTTGCGAGTTCGAGCTCGTCGATCTGTCGTTGCAGGTTATCGGCGGCGCGTTTGTTGACCAGCCACACGACGGTGAAAACGAGCGCGGTGATCACGGCGACCAGTGCGATGATCAGGTGGTCCATCGCGATCGTGCGGTGAGCCGTGTGGGCCTGGAACCAGCGACCGAGGAGCAACAGCACCATGCCTGGAACGAACGGCCCCAGGTACCAGGCGCCCACCGAGCCGATCGCGTTGCGCTGGCGCACGAGCGCCTCGCGATGGAAGTTCCTGAGGGGCTCGCCGGCGTCGGGCACGGTTGAAGCCGACGCGCGCCGATGGAGCTGCCAGCCGACGAAGACCGCCGCCAGCATGATCCAGACGCCGCCAGCCTGCATCATCCAGCTCTGATGTTGCAACACGGTCGGCGAGATGCCGACGATAGCGATGGCGCAGCCGATGTACTCGAAGGCGTTGCGCCGCCGGATCTTGGCTTGGAAGGTTCGCGCGCGTGTGTGGACCGCAGTGAGGCTCATGGGGTGGTGCTCCGTGGATTGGCCTTGCCAGAGGTCTTTGGGATCGAGGCCGGGGGGCTCAGTGGGCATCGTGACCTCCCTGTCCGAAGCGTTGCGCGAGGACGGCTTTCAGCCGATGAATCTTCGTGGCGACCGCGCCGGGTGTGAGGCCGCACACCTCGCCGATCGCGGAAGCCTCAAGGCCTTCGAGATAGAGGACGACGATCTGTCGGTCGGTGGGCGCGAGCGCATGGATCAGCGCGGTGAGACGGCCGAGATCTTGGCGGTCCCCAACTTGCGCTTCGGGACTCGCCTGCATCGGATCAGCCTGGGCGGCGATCTCGTCGAGCGTGACATAGGCCTGAGAGCGCGAACGACGTCGGCGGAGGGCGTGCGAGGCGGCGGTGTTATGCGCGACCCGGTAGACCCAGGTCCGCTCCGAACACCGCCCGTCGAACTGGGCGAGACTGAGCCAAAGGGCGAGATGAATCTCCTGGAGAAGATCCAGGCGTTGATCGCCATCGGCTTCATAGGCGCGCGATAATCGTTCCAGGGCTGGACCGAAGTCCACGGCGATACGGGCATACCGCTCATCCTGGACCGCCTCCGATTTCGTTCGTGTCGCCCCACCCATGATCAGGTAGTCCCCAGGCCGGGCCTGATCTTACGGCGGCGATCAGCGCGCGACGGAACGCCTTGCCTTCACCACCGCTGCGTCCAGCGCCTGGAGGAACCGCGAGCGATCGGCCGGGGCGAACGGGCGAGGGCCGCCGGTGATCTCGCCCAGCGAGCGCAGGTGCTCGCCGATCCCACGCGACGCCAGAGCCGCGCCGATGTTGTCGGCGGTGAAGGGGCGGCCGGTCGGGGAGAGCGCCTGAGCGCCAGCGGCGAGCGATCGGCGGGCCAGCGGGATATCGGCGGTGATGACGATGTCGCCGACCACCGCGCGTTCGGCGATCCAATCGTCCGCGGCGTCCGGCCCCTCGTCCACCACCACAAGCTGGATCGACGAGGTCGCCGGCGTGCGCATCCAGCTATTGCTGACCACGAACACCGGCAGGCCGTAGCGACCGGCCACGCGATACACTTCCTCTCTCACCGGGCACGCGTCGGCATCGACGTAGAGCGTGGTCATTGGCCAGCATCCCGAACGGAAATCGCCCCCGAGGCAAGGGCGGAGACGGTCGGCGAAAGCAAGGCGCATCACCGCTCAATGAAGCGTTGACTCACTGTCACGTGTCAGATATTTCTGACATATGAAATCGCCACAGGACGTGACGACGCACGGCGACCGCCTCCTCGCCATGTTGGCCGCCTTGGCCAATCCGCATCGGTTGCGGATCGTTGCGGCGCTTGTCATCGGCGGACGCAACTATGTCAGCCAGTTGGCGCGCGAAATCGGCATCAGCCGGCCCCTGCTGCATCTTCACCTGCAGAAACTGGAGGACGCCGGGTTGGTCATCAGCAAGTTGGAGCTGTCCCACGACGGAAAAGCCCTCAACTACTTCGAAGTCACCGAATTCGCTTTTCACATTACGCCGGCGACCGTCGCGCAGTCGGCCAAGACACTCACGTCAAAACTCGAACCCTAGAGGATTCCGATGACCGCAACCTTCTACCTATTGACCCTGACACTTCCCTTGGCGACGGTCCTGATCGTCTTCGGAATGCGCTACTCCGCGTCCGTACAACAGGCGCGGGCGCGGCTGGCCAATGACGACGCTTATCGTCAACTCGCGGAAGGCTCCTTGGCGGCCCAGTCGCAGATCGTGACCACTCTGGCCGCCGTGGAGTCCCACCTGTCGGACGTTCGCACCCGCATGTCCGCTATCGAGACCATTCTGAAGGCGGTGGAATAGCTTCGCCCGGAGGGGATTAGTTCAAGCTGAAGGTCGCCTCGCGTCGGCGAACGTCTATCGAAACCTTCCGGAACTTGGTGAGCACGTCCATGCCGAGCAGCAGGGCGGGTTGTCTCACCAGTCCGAAGCGCTCGAACGTGTTCAGCTGCCCAAATCCGATCGTCATGTTCCGGATGGTCACGCCGCCGATCTCCAGCTCCGGAACACTCGTGATGCTCACGGCCATCTGCTGCCCGGTGGCGCTGATGATGTGCGCGTCGCGGGCGTCGCGTTGGCTCTGGGCGTAGAGCAGGTTCATCATCGCCAGATTGCCGACGGAAATCTGCGAGCCGGTATCCACCAGGACCAGGACAGGCGTGCCGTAAACCCTCGAGTGCGAGAGGATCAGCCGCCCATAGAGATTCCGGCCCCGCACCACCAAGGTGTGGTTGTCCACCGGCTCCCGACGGCTTTCGGAGCTCGACAGTCGCATCTGCTGAAAGTCGAACACGAGGTGACGATCGCCCAAGGCGTCGACGCCGATCATGCCGCTCGCGCCGAGGTCCTGCAGCGCGAACGCCGGCGCCAGCACATGCTCGATCGTTCGGTCGCCCAAGGTGAGCCGGTCGATGAGGGCGGTGGGCGTGAGATCCCGGCCCGCGCTGCCCTGGACCATCACGGTAGGCCCGGGCGGCAAATCCAGCGTCGCCGCAAGCTCCCGGGATATCGAGGAGCGATCGGACCCGGTGTCGACCAGGAAGGCGTAGGGGCCCTGCCCGTTTATCGTCACGTCGAGGGTGAGGCGCGAAGACGCATTCTGCTTGAGCAGTTGCGTGGATGTGAGCGAGTTCGGGCTGGGTCGGACTCTCGGCCGACGGAGATATCGGCTCCGGAACCGACGCCTGGGCTGCGGGCCCAGCCATGAGCGCCACGATCGTCCAGGCCGCTATCGTCTTAAGGAGGCGCATCGGATCGACGCCAAGTCCAGAGGATGAGTTTCGAACCTCTGCCTGAATATTGCTCGGAACGTGGCGGCGGACGAGCGTGATCTCGCGACGACGCGGTCGAGCCTCAGGGTTCCGAAAAGCCGAACCGCGCGAAGCCGGCGCGCATCTCCGGGCCGATGGGGGCGGTCACGTCGAGCACGCCCCCCGCGGGATGGGGCAGGACCAGACGCCGCGCGTGCAGCTGAAGCTTCAGCCCGCCTGAGCGCGCTGCGGAGCCTTCGGTGCGGTACTTGGGATCGCCGAGGATGGGATGGCCAAGGGCCAGCATATGGGCGCGCAGCTGGTGGGTGCGGCCGGTGAGCGGGGAAAGCTCCATCCAGGCGGCTTCGTCCGGGCCCGCCGCGAGGGTGCGGTAGCGGCTGATGGCGGTCTGGGCGGCGGGATCGCCACGCTCGGCGATCTCCATCCGTTCGCGGTCCTCGGCGCCGCGTTTTATCAGCGGAAGATCGATCATGCCCTCAGCCGGATCGGGGACGCCGTCGACCAGGGCCCAGTACGTCTTTTCCGTCTCCCGTCCAGCGAAGGCTTCGGCGAGAGCGGCCGCGGCCTGGACCGAGCGGCCGAGCGCCAACACGCCGGAGGTGTCGCGGTCGAGGCGATGCACCAGCCTTGGTCGATCCGGGCCCTCTCCGAACGCGCTGAGCAGCCGGTCGACGTGGCGGTGCGTCTTGGTGCCGCCCTGCACCGCCAACCCCGCGGGCTTGTTGAGGACCAGCACCTGGTTGTCCTCGTGGAGCACCAAGCTGAGCGCGAAGGCGATCTCCTCATCGCTCAAGGGATCGGTGGCGCGGGGCGGCGGGGAAGCGGGGGCGAGCGGCGGCACGCGCACCACGTCGCCCGCCGATAATCGAGTCTCCGCCTTCGCCCGCGCCCCGCCGACGCGGAGCTGTCCGGTGCGCGCCAGCTTGTGGATTTGTCCCTGGCCGAGCTGCGGCCAGCGGCGCTTCAACCAGCGGTCCAGGCGCACGCCTTCGTCGGCCGCCCCCACCGTGATCAGCTTGACCTCGCGCTCGCTCACACGAGGGTGATCGACCCGGGCGGCCGTCCGATCAAGAGCGCGCGGGCGGCGCCGCTCTCGGCCCCAGGCTCCGGTCCACGGCGCGGGCGTCGTAGGCGCCGGCGTCCGGCGGCTGGCCGTGACCGGTGAGGATCTCGATCGAGCGGCCGATCTGCGGGCCGCCGCCGATGGGCTGGCTCACCGAGGCTCCGCCGCCGAAGCCGCCGCCCCGGCCGAAATTGAAGCCGCCGATGCCGATGGAAACCGATCCCCGGTTCCTCGGTGGGGCGATCGCGCCCTCCCGATCGACGATCCGGAACCAGTCGTAGCCGTCGCGTAAGGTGACTTGGGCCGCCCGCAGCATGACGAAGTCGCGGATCTGGCCGGCGGGCGCGCCGTCGCCCCCCTGGAAGTTGATCCGGTAGCGGCCGGGCTCGATCTGATAGTCGGTGTAGCCGACCGCGCCGGGTCGGGTCGCGGCCTGGTAGTAGGTCGGCGTCTCGCAGGCGGCGAGCGCCAGGCTCAAGGCGCCGGCGGCGATGATTCCAAGTCGCATGCCACAGTCTCCAAACGCGTCCCCTGGGCATCAAGCACGAGCGGCCCCTCCGCGTTCCATCGCTCCGGAAGCGCAAGGCCAAGACGTCCGATCACCTCCCGGAAATCGGCGGGAACCGGCGCCTCGATGCGCAGCGTGCCGCCGCCCGGATGCGGAAAGGCGAGCGCGGCGGCGTGCAGCATCAGCCGCGGAGCCGATCCGCCGGCCAGGGCGAGCGCGCCGCCATAGCGGGGATCGCCGGCGATCGGCGCGCCTCGGCTGGCGAGATGGACGCGGAGCTGGTGCATGCGGCCGGTTCGCGGGTTCAGCTCCACCAGCGCCGCCTCCGCGTTGGCCGCGAGCACGCGGTAGCGCGTGAGCGCCTCCTGCGCCCCCGGCGCCTCGATATCCACAACCTCCACGAACGACTCCCGACCGGCCTCCACCCGCCGCAAGGGCGCGTCGATCATCCCCTCACGTGGCTCGAGCTTCGGCGGCGCGGCGATGGCGAGATAGGTCTTGCGCACCTTGCGCCCCATCATCGCCTTGCCGAGGAAGGCGGCGGCGGGCGCGGTGCGGGCGGTGAGCAGCACGCCGGAGGTGTCGCGGTCCAGCCGATGGACGAGGCGCGGGCGCGAGCCGCTGGCCTTGACGAAGGCGCCGAGCAGCTCGTCGAGGCTGTTCACCCCGCGATGGCCGCCCTGGCTGGAGATGCCGGCGGGCTTGGCGAGCGCCAGGATGTGCTCGTCCTGAAAGATCACCAGGGAGCGGACGAAGGCGATCTCCGCCTCGGTGAGGACAGCGTTCTTCGTCCTCACCGGCCACCGCTCCCCGCTCGACCCGGGCCAGACCGGATCAAGAGCGCGACTCGACGCCGAGAAGCGCGGTTCGAACGCCATCGCTCCAGCCGTTCCCGGATCCGCGCCTCGGCTCCGTCGCCCTTTGGCTCGTAGAGCACCTGGGGCTCGACCCCCTCCGGCCAGTAGTTGGCGCCGGAAAAGCCGCCCTCCGACTCCGGGTCGTACTCGTAGCCCTTGCCGTAGCCGAGCGACTTCATCAGCTTGGTGGGCGCGTTGCGGATGTTGGCCGGCGGCATGAGGGAGCCCGTCTCGCGGGCGAGGCGGCGGGCCGCGCCGAAGGCCTTGTAGACGGCGACCGATTTGGGCGCGGCGGCCATGTGGACGCAGGCCTGGGCGAGCGCCAATTCGCCCTCCGGCGATCCCAGGAAGTCGTAGGCGTCTTTGGCGGCGTTGCAGAGGATGAGCGACATCGGATCGGCCTCGCCGATGTCCTCGCTGGCCATGCGGGTGAGGCGGCGGGCGATATAGAGCGGGTCCTCCCCGCCCTCCAGCATGCGCGCCAGCCAGTAGAGCGCCGCGTCGGGGTCGGAGCCGCGCACGCTCTTATGCAGGGCGGAGATGAGGTTGTAGTGCTCCTCGCGATCCTTGTCGTAGGCCGGGCTGCGCCGCTGCAGGAAGGTCGAGAGCTCGCCGGTGGCGAGCGGATGGTCAGGGGCGGCGTCGAACAGGCTCTCGGCCATGCTGAGCAGGTAGCGGCCGTCGCCGTCGGCGAGGGCGATCATGGCGGCGCGAGCGTCCGGCTCGAGCGGTAGGCCGCGCCCCACGAAAATTTCGGCGCGATCGAGAAGCTGCTCGAGGGCGGGCGCCTCCAGCCGGCGCAGGACGAACACCTGGCAGCGGGAGAGCAAAGCCCCGTTGAGCTCGAAGCTGGGGTTTTCCGTGGTGGCGCCCACCAGGGTGACGACGCCGCGCTCGACGAAAGGCAGGAAGCCGTCCTGCTGGGCGCGGTTGAAGCGGTGGATCTCGTCGACGAACAGCAGGGTGCGCTCACCCATGCGCTGGCGCTTCTCCGCCGCCTCGAACGCCTTGCGCAGGTCGGCGACGCCGCTGAACACCGCCGAGAGCTGCTGGAAGTGGTAGCCGGCCGCGTCCGCCAGGAGCCGCGCGATGGTGGTCTTGCCCGTGCCGGGCGGCCCCCACAGGATCATCGATCCGAGCCGGTGGTTGTCGGCCATGCGCCGGATCGCGCCCTCGGGGCCGAGCAGGTGGTCTTGCCCCACGACTTCGGCCAGGCTCGCGGGCCTGAGCCGTTCGGCGAGGGGCGCGTTCTCCACCGCCGTCGAGGGCGGCGCATCCACTCCGGCGCTCGAGAACAGGTCGCTCATGCCCGCCTTCCATAGCACAGGCGCGCGGGTCTCCAGGGATCAGGCGAGACGCCACTCCACCTGAAGCCGACGCAACTCGCCGTGCGCCAGCAACTCGATCCCGTTCTCCGGCCAGGAGGCTTGCGGGGCGTTGAGGGCGCAGTTGGCGTTCTGCACCGGTTCGGCGGCGATGATCCCGCCCGATTGCGGGGAGAACAGCTGGAAGCGCGGGGCGTCCGGCGACCGCATCGTGACGGCGAGCGACCGGTCGGGCCACAGGACCGTCGCCTCCCCTCCCCATCCGTCGAAGCCGTTATCCAGGTCCTGGCCGCAGACCAGACGATCGGCGAGGTCGTAGCGGCCGGAGGCGGGAACCCGCTCCACCGGCAGCACGTCGGCGTCGATCGTCCAGGCGTGGGTGACCTTCGTGCGCAGGCGGGTGGCGCCGTCGCAGGGCCAATAGGGATGGAAGCCGAGGCCGCAGGGCATCGGCTCGGGCGAGAGGTTCTCGCATTCCAGCGTCAGGGTGAGCCCCTCTTCGGAGAGCGCGATGGTCTCCACGGCGCGGTAATCCCACGGCCAGGCGTCCGCCTCGTGATGGAAGCTCAGCACCGCGCCGCTCTCGGAGCGGGACTCCACCGACCATGGCGACTGCCAGCCCTGGCCGTGGATCGGGCTCTTGTCGCCGGCCATGTTGGCCGGGAGCGTGATGGTTCGGCCGTTGCAGACAAAGGATCCGCCGCGGATCCGGTTGGCGAAGGGGACCAGCGGGAAGCAGGCGGCCTCCAGTGGGCTCGACATTCCCGGCGGCGAGGTCCGCAGGATGGGCGTCGCCTCGGCGTCGCGCACGGCGTCGAAGCGCGTCAGGCAGCCGCCCACGGCGGGGTTGATCTCCACGACGAAGCCGCGCGCGGCGAGGCGGATGGGCTCGCTCACAGACGGGCCAGCCGGCCGCCGTCCACCGGAAGGCCGACGCCGGTGATGAAGGCCGCGTCGTCGCTGGCGAGGAAGGCCGCGGCGGCGGCGATGTCCTCCGGCTTTCCCACATCGGCCTTGTCGATCTTCTCGACGCCGCTCTTCACATTGGGATTGTCCCACAGCATCGGCGTGTCGATGGCGCCCGGCAGGATGGCGTTGGCGCGGATCTTCACCGCCCGTCCCTCGATGGAGGTGGTGCGGGTGAGCGAGAGCAGCGCCGCCTTGGCCGCCGCATAGGGAGCGGCGTCGGCCTCGGTCTGGACGGCGTGCACGCTGGAGATGTTGACCACCGAGCCGCCCTTGTCGCCGGCAAGGAGGAACAGCTGGCGGGTGAAGGCGGCGGCGCCCAGCAGGTCGACGCGAAGCACCTTCAGCCAGTCCGCGTCGGTGAAGTCCTTGATCGGCTTGAAGGTCATCAGACCGGCGTTGTTCACCACCACATCCAGCCGCCCCGAGCGATCGATGGCGGCCTTGGCGCAGGCGGCGACCTGATCCTCGTCGCCGACATCGCAGGCCTGGCCCCAGACGTTCGGAGCCGGTCTCCTTGGCGAGCCCCTCGGCCGCGGCGGAGGCCTTGTTGGCGTCGAGATCGGCGATCAACACGCCCGCGCCCTCGCTCGCAAAGCGGCGGGCGATGGCGAGGCCGATGCCGCTGGCCCCTCCGGTGACGACCACCGTGCGGTTCTCGAAACGACGATCCATCACGCGGTCTCCACTTCCTGCGCCTGGGTCGCCCGCTCGTTCAACGCCGTCGCCCGCACCTTCTGGTCGCGCGCCGCCTCGCCGTCCGCCTTCATCGGCGGCACCACGGGCACCACCAAGCAAACGCTCTGAGTGGGCAGGACGTCGCGCCATTCCTTGATGATGGTCTTGTAGGCCTCTCCCACCGGCCGGATCTTGCGGTCGAGGTCGAACAATCCGACCGGATTGACGTGGCCGTTCTTCTCGCGAAGCGCGGTGTCCCAGTCGGTCTGGTCGGTGAGCGAGTACCAGGTGAAGCCGACGATCGGCACGCCCTCGTTGCGCACCCGCAGGACGTTGGCCCACTCCTTGCGTAGCCAGCAGGTCGCCTCACGACCGCTGGGGCCCTGGGCGATGTTGGTCTCGGTATGCATCACCGGCAGGCCGTAGCGGTTGTAGTACTGCCGGGTGATCGTCTCGTATCCGAAGATCTCACCCGATGATTCGGTGGTGCCGTCGTCGTGAACGAGATGCTCGTTGGTGACGTAATAGTCGTTGCCCATGATGCAGTGCTGCTTCAGGCGATGCTTCAGGAAGAAGTGGTACTCGTCCCTGGTCATCCCGTTGCCGAGGAGGAACTCGTACATCTCCGAATCGACGCGCTTGCCGTAGTTCAGGTCGAGCGACAGGAAGCGCATGGAGTTGAGGATCTCCGCCGGAGCGATCGCGCGCGGGTTTTCGGCGTGGAAGTATTCCGAGGACTCGCTCTGGATGAAGATCGCGTCGGGACGGACCTTGAGGATCGCGCTCATCGCCAACACGTTGGCCTTGACGATGTGCTTGAGCGCGGTGACGAACGCCTGATCGCTCGACAGCTGCTCGTTCCACCAGCCGTAACGCGCCGAGAACATGGCGCAAATGTACATCTCGTTGACCGGCGTATAGAGCTGGACCCACGGAAACCGCTCGGCGAAGGCGCGGGCGTAGGCCCGAAACAGCACCGGGAAATCGGGGTTCTGGAAGTTGCCGATCCAGTCGGGCACGCCGAAGTGGCACAGGTCCACGATCGGGGTGATGTTGGCCTTCTTCAGCGCGCCGAAGGTCTCGTCGGCGAAGCTCCAGTCGTACTTGCCGGGGCCCAGGTAGGTGCGGTGGATCGGGGGGCCATAGCGCAGGTGCTCGATGCCGAGTTCCTGGACCAGGGCGAAATCTTCCTGCCAGCGGGCGTAGTGCCCGCAGCTTTCCATCTCGTCGATGCGGACCTTGCCGCCCTGGATCGTGGGGACGCTGTTCTCGATCCCGGTGCAGAACATGAAGACGGCGATGACGGCGCACTCCGGACGCGATGGGGTGCGGAGTGAACACCGAGTCGCGACGGAGGGTCCAAGCGTAGCCGCTCGGACCCTCAATTCCGTCCGTCATCCCCTCGTGGCCGGCGGAGACGCCGGCCACGCCGTGGGGCAGCTTAGTGGAACACCCCGTGCGCCAGCACCGCCAGGAGCAGCAGGGCGACGATGTTGGTGATCTTGATCATCGGGTTCACGGCCGGACCGGCCGTGTCCTTGTAGGGATCGCCGACGGTGTCGCCGGTCACCGCGGCCTTGTGCGCCTCGGAGCCCTTGCCGCCGTAGTGGCCCTCTTCGATCAGCTTCTTGGCGTTGTCCCAGGCGCCGCCGCCGCTGGTCATCGAGATGGCGACGAACAGGCCGGTGACGATCACGCCCATGAGCATCGCGCCCAAGGCCGAGAAGGCGTTCGACTTGGTCGAGATGGCCTGGATGATGAAGAACAGCACGATCGGCGAGAGCACCGGCAGCAGCGAGGGCACGATCATCTCGCGGATGGCCGCCTTGGTCAGGATGTCCACCGCGCGACCGTACTCGGGCTTGACCTCATAGGTCATGATCCCGGGGTTCTCCTTGAACTGCCGCCGCACCTCGACCACCACCGCTTCCGCGGCGCGGCCGACGGCGGTCATCGACATGCCGCCGAACAGGAAGGGCAGCAGGCCACCCACCAGGAGCCCGACCACGACGTAGGGGTTGGAGAGGTCGAAGGCGACGTTGCCCATTCCAGCGAAGAACGGGAACTGATCGGAGTGGGCCGAAAAGAACTTCAGGTCCTGGGTGTAGGCGGCGAAGAGCACCAGGGCGCCCAGGCCCGCCGAGCCGATGGCGTAGCCCTTGGTGACGGCCTTGGTGGTGTTGCCCACCGCGTCCAGCGCGTCGGTCGAGACGCGCACTTCCGAGGGCAGGCCGGCCATTTCGGCGATGCCGCCGGCGTTGTCGGTCACCGGGCCGAAGGCGTCGAGGGCGACGATGAAGCCGGCCAGCGACAGCATGGTGGTGGTGGCGATGGCGATGCCGAACAGGCCGGCGAACTGGAAGGTCAGGACGATGCCGACCACGATCACGATCGCCGGCGCGGCGGTCGCCTCGAGGCTCATCGCCAGTCCTTGGATGACGTTGGTGCCGTGCCCGGCGACCGACGACTTGGCGATGGACTTCACCGGGCGGAAACCCGTGCCGGTGTAATATTCGGTGATGACCACGATCAGCGCCGTGACCGCGAGCCCGACGAGGCCGCAGTAGAACAGCTGCATGCCGCTGACGGCGAGCCCGTCCGGCGTGCCGTTGGGCACCACCACGCCGCCGGCGGGGACCAGCTTGTTGATCACGTACCAGACGGCTCCGATGGAGAGCACGCCGGTGACGATCAGGCCCTGGTAGAGGGCGCCCATGATGTTGCCGCTCTTGCCGAGCCGGACCGCGAAGGCGCCGATGATCGAGGTGATGATGCAGACGCCGCAGATGGCGAGCGGCAGCAGCATCATGTTGGACACATAAGCGGTGCCGGCGAAGAAGATCGCGCCGAGAACCATGGTGGCCACGGTGGTCACGGCGTAGGTTTCGAAGAGGTCGGCGGCCATGCCGGCGCAGTCGCCGACGTTGTCGCCCACGTTGTCGGCGATGGTCGCGGCGTTGCGGGGGTCGTCTTCCGGGATCCCGGCCTCGACCTTGCCCACCATGTCGCCGCCGACGTCGGCGCCCTTGGTGAAGATGCCGCCGCCGAGACGCGCGAAGATGGAGATCAGCGAGGCGCCGAAGCCCAGCGCCACCAGCGAAGTCGATCACCTCGCGCGACGAATTCTCGAGGCCCATGGGGCCGGTGAGCACCGCGTAGTAACCCGCGACGCCAAGCAGCGCGAAGCCCGCAACCAGCATCCCGGTCACCGCGCCGGAGCGGAAGGCCAGGGAGAGACCCCGCCCGAGGCTTTCCGACGCCGCCTGAGCGGTGCGGACGTTGGCCCGCACACTGATCAGCATGCCCGCGAAGCCGGCCGGCCCCGGAGAGCACCGCGCCGATCAGGAAGCCGATCGCCTGGGTCCACCCGATCAGGAAGCCGATGATGACCAGGATCACCACGCCGACGATGCCGATGGTGGTGTACTGGCGGCGCAGATAGGCCTGCGCGCCTTCCTGGATCGCCGCGGCGATCTCCTGCATCTTGGCGTTTCCGGGAGACGCGCGCAGCAGCAGGCTGGTCTGGACCACGCCGTAGACGACCGCGAGCAGTCCGGCGATGATGACCAGGGTCAAGGTGGAGAGCATCGAGTGTGCTTGTTCCTCTTCACGCCGAAGACCCCCGAGAACCCGCCGCTGTAATCAGCGCGGGATTGGGGGCGCGTTCGGGGCTTTGGTTATATGCAACGCCCGTCCGGCGCGCATGTCGCCGCGTCCTTGCCAAAACCATGGCGCCAGCGCAAGCGTGACGGGACCAAGCGCTAGTGTCGCCAGCCGGTGCGGGCCACCTCCACCGCCTTGCCCTTGAACGTCACCCTGACGCCCGGCTCCCGTCGAAATGTCCCCACGATCGGGGTTCGGGCGACGCCCGCGCCGCTTCCCGCCGGCCGCAAGGCGCAGACGATGGCGTAGTCGTCGCCGCCCGTGGCCAGGGCGATCCGCGCCGCGACCTCGTCCGGCTGGGCGCCGAGCCAGGCCGCCGCTTCCGCTGAGAGGGGCAGTTCCTCGAGCTTGAGGGTGAGCCCCAGCTTGCTGGCCTCGGCGATGTGGGCCGCGTCGGCGATCAGACCGTCGGAAACATCCGCGGCCGCGCTGACGTGGGCGCGAAGCCAGGCGCGCGCGTCCAGCCTCGGCTCCGGCAGGCGGAAGCGCGCCGCCAGGGCGCCCGTGGGATCGGCGATCTCTCCCCGCGCCGCCTTGAGGCCCAGCCAGCCGTCGCCGATATTGCCGATAACGGCGCAGAGCTCTCCAGCCGAGGCCGCCGCCGCGCCGCACCGCCTGGCCTTCCGGAACCCAGCCCAGCACCGTGGCGGTGAAGGTCGCCGGGCCGGGCGTGGAGACGGTGTCGCCGCCGAGCAGCACCACGCCGAAGGCTTTTCCATCCTGATCAAGGCCGGCGATGAAGCGGTCGCGCGCCGCCGCGTCGAACCGCGCGGGCCAGGCGGCGTCCAGGAAGTAGCCGAACGGCTCGGCCGCCTTGGCCGCCAGGTCGGAGAGGCTGACGCGCAGCAGCCTCCGCGCGACCGTCTCCAGGTCTTCGCCCGCGAGCCAATGGACGCCCTCGACCAGGGTGTCGGTGGAGATCACCAGGTCGAACCCGGCGCGCGAGGGGAGCACCGCGGCGTCGTCCCTGAGGTCGAGCGCGCGGGGGTCGCCGCGGGTCAGCGGCCGCAGGCGGTCGATCCAGGCGAACTCGTCAGGCGGCCCGCTCATCACGGGCCAGCGCATCGAGCACGCCGTTGATGAAGGCGGGCTCAGGCCCGGAGAAGAACGACTTGGCGATCTCCAGGTACTCGTCGATCACGATCTCGGTCGGGATCTCGGCCCGCCGCATCAGCTCGAAGGCCCCGCAGCGCAGGATCGATCGCGCCGTGGCGTCGAGCCGGCTCATCTTCCAACCCGTCGCCAGGCGCTGGCGGATCGCCTGGTCCACCACCGCCTGCTCGGCGACCACGCCGCGCGTGAGTTCGGCGAAGAAGGTCTCGTCACCCGGCGCGAGCGGCCGGCCGTCGATGTCCGACTCGAAGCGATGGTCGAGGAACTCACGGATCACCGCCTCAACCCCGGCGCCCGCCGCTTCCATCTGGTAGAGCGCTTGGACCGCCGCGAGCCTGGCGACGGCGCGATCGCGCCGGGCCGGACGGCTCAAACCGATCCTTCCTTCTCGAAATCTTCCGAAAGGCCTTCCTCGTTCAGGAACTTGGCGAAGTCGTCCGTCTGGCGGAAGTCGCGATAGACCGAGGCGTAGCGGACGTAGGCCACGTCATCGAGCGCCTTGAGCGCCTTCATCACCATCTCGCCGACCACGTGGCTCGGCAGCTCGGTTTCGCCCATGCTCTCGAGCTGGCGGACGATGGCGCTGATCATCCGTTCCACCCGCTCGCTCTGCACCGGCCGCTTGCGGATGGCGATGGAGATGGAGCGGGCGAGCTTCTCACGATCGAACGGCACGCGCCGTCCCGAGCGCTTGACGATCATCAGCTCGCGCAACTGCACCCGCTCGAAGGTCGTGAAGCGGCCGCCACACTCAGGGCAGAGGCGACGGCGGCGGATGGCCGCGCCGTCTTCCGACGGCCGGCTGTCCTTAACCTGGCTCTCCAGCTCGCCGCAGAACGGGCATTTCATCTCGTGTGAACGTCCCGCTCAGCCGTAGATCGGGAAGCGGGCGGTAAGGTCCGCGACCTGGCGGCGGACAGCGGCTTCCACCTCGTGGTTGCCCTCCTCGCCGTGGGCCGCGAGCCCCTCCACGACGTCCGCGATCAGCTGTCCGATGCGGCGGAATTCGGCCTGGCCGAAGCCGCGCGTGGTGCCGGCGGGGGTGCCGACGCGCAGGCCGCTGGTCGTCGCCGGCGGCAGCGGGTCGAAGGGGATGCCGTTCTTGTTGCAGGTGATGTCGGCCCGTTCGAGGCTCTCCTCCGCCGCCTTGCCGGTGACGCCCTTGGGCGTGAGGTCGACCAGCATCAGATGGCTGTCGGTCCCACCCGAGACGATCTTCAGCCCCCGGCTGGCGAGAGAGTCGGCCAGGGCCCGCGCATTGGCGACAACGTCCCGCGCATAGACCTTGAACTCGGGCCGTAGCGCCTCGCCAAAGGCGACCGCCTTGGCGGCGATCACGTGCATCAGCGGGCCGCCCTGCAGCCCGGGGAACACCGACGAATCGATCTTCTTGGCGAGCTTGGGATCATTGGTGAGCACCAGGCCGCCGCGCGGGCCGCGCAGCGTCTTGTGGGTGGTGGTGGTGACCACGTGGGCGTGCGGCATCGGGCTCGGGAACACGCCCGCCGCGACCAGGCCGGCGAAGTGGGCCATGTCGACCATCAGCTTGGCGCCGACGCTGTCGGCAACCTCGCGGAAACGGGGGAAATCGATGGTGCGGCTGTAGGCCGAGCCGCCGGCGATGATCACCTTGGGCCGATGCTCCAGAGCCAGTTCGGCAACCTGGTCGTAGTCGATCAGGTTGTCCTGCTGGCGCACGGTGTAGTGAACCGGCTGGAACCACTTGCCCGACTGATTGACGTTTTTGCCGTGCGTAAGATGCCCGCCGGCTGCCAAATCCATGCCCATGAACACGTCGCCGGGCTTCATCAGGGCCATGAACACGGCCTGGTTGGCCTGCGAGCCGGAGTGGGGCTGCACGTTGGCGAACTCGCAACCGAACAGGGCTTTGGCGCGGTCGATCGCCAGGCGCTCGACGTGGTCGACCTCCTCGCAGCCGCCGTAGTAGCGCTTGCCGGGATAGCCCTCGGCGTACTTGTTGGTGAGCACCGAGCCCTGGGCCTCGAGCACCGCGCGCGAGACGATGTTCTCCGAGGCGATCAACTCGATCTGACGGCGCTGACGCGCAAGTTCACGCTCGACGGGGGCGAACAGCTCGGGATCGCTCTCCGCCAGGCTGGCGGAGAAGAAGGCGTCGGCGTGGTCGGCGTGCGCCGTGGCGGCTTGGCTCAAGGCGATTCCCTTCAGGCGATGCGGCGGGGGTCGTAACTTAGGGGCTTCGGGCCGCCGAGGGAACCGGCGCCTCAGACGATCCCCTGCCCCACCCGCCAGGGCGCGCTGATGATCATCAACTCGGGATCCCCGTCGTGCAGCAGGCGCTCGCGCAGGGTGTGGGCGGCGCCGACATGGAGAAGGCCCTGCCACCAGCGGGTCTTCACGAGTTCGGGGATCATCACCGCGATCCGCCGCTCGGGATGAGCGGCCTTCTGCTCGGCGGCGAGCTCGATCAGCCGGTGATGAAGATCGCGGAAGGGCGCGGCGACGACCTCCAGGCGAGGCGCGGCGCGGCGTGAAGCCCCGCATGGCCCCTCGACGCACTGCGACCACACCGCCTGCAGCGGGTGCAGATCCTCCGGCTCCTCCGGCCCGGCGACCTCCGTCAGGTGGACGCCGATCACGTCGGGCGAGAGCCGCATGGCGTAGGAGACCGCGTGCGCCGTGGGCGCGTTCCATTCGGCGACCGGGATCAGGATGATCGGCGGCTCGAGATGGCTGGTGGGCAGGGGCTTGTCGGTGGCGATCTCGCGGCCAAGTCGGTCGTAGTACCGATGGATCGCCATCAGCCCGGCCACGGTCGCGGGCAGGGCGATGATGGTGATCCAGGCGCCGTCGATGAACTTGGCGGCCACGATGATGGCGAGCGCCGCCGCGGTGGCCGTCGCGCCGAGCGCGTTGATCGCCAGGTGCGCCGACGAGCGGGCGCCGCCGACCTTCCGCCAGTGCGCCACCATGCCCGCTTGCGACAAGGTGAAGGTGAGGAAGGCGCCCACCGCGAACAGCGGGATCAGACGGTCGGTCACGCCATCGAAGACCACCAGCAGCAGCCCCGCGGCGCTCGCCAGGAACAGGATGCCGGCGGTGTAGACCAGCCGGCGGCCGGCGATGGCGAAGGCCCGCGGCAGATAGTCGTCCTGCGCCACCATCCGGCAGAGCCGGGGAAAGCCGACCATGCTGGTGTTGGCCGACAGCACCAGCACGGCGAGCACGCTCGCCATGACCACGTCGTAGATGGCGCCCCGGCCGATCACGGCGCCGACCAGCTGCGAGATCACGCTCTGATAGCCGCTTTTGGTCTGGTCCATCGCCCCGACGCCGTAGGGCTTGGCGAGCAGGGCGATGCCGGCCAGCAGCAATCCGAGCACGCCGCAGATCAGGCTGAGGGTGAGTCGGGCGTGCTTGACGCGCGGCTCCTTGAACGCGCCCACGCCGTTGGAGACCGCCTCCACTCCGGTCATCGCCGTGCAGCCGGCGGCGAAGGCGCGCAGCATCAGCCAAAGGCCGGCCGCCTCGCCGGTGGCGCGCGCTGGAGCGGGCGGAGCCATGATCGCCGACGGCGCGCCATGCGCGGCGAACACGCGAACCGCGCCGATCGCGATCACCGCCAACAGGCCGAAGATGAAGAGGTAGGTCGGCAGGGCGAAGAGCCGTCCCGCCTCGGTCGTGCCGCGCAGGTTCGCGAGCGTCACCAGGGCCAGCACCGCCAAGCAGAGCTGCAGGGTGTAGGGCTGCAGGGCGGGAACGGTGGAGATCAGCGCGCCGACCCCGGCGGAGATGCCGACGGCGACGTTCAGCACATAGTCGATCATCAGCGCCGCCGCCGCCGTCAGCGCCGCTTTGGAGCCCCAGGTTCTCGCGGGCGACAACATAGGCCCCGCCGTTGTTCGGATAGGCGGCGATGGTCTGTCGGTACGAGAGGTAGAGCAGCGCCAGGAGGGCGACGACCGGGCCCATGATGGCGATGACCAGTCCGCTGGCGGCGGCGCCGAGAGCGGCCAGTACGGCCATCGCCGCCTCCGGGCCGTAGGAGGCCGATCCCAGCCCGTCGAGACCGATGGCCGGGATGGCCTCGAAGACGCTGATCTTGCGCTGATCGTACTCGTCGTTGGATAGGCGCCGGCCGAGGACCAGGCGCGCCAAGCTCTCGCGAGCTTCGCTCATGGTGTCACACGGCCAGGGCGGGAGCGGGCGCTTGCATCAGGCAGCGCTCGAGTTCGGCGGCGCGGCTTCGAGCGGTGTGTTCCGTAAGCACCCGGCGGCGCGCGGCCTCCCCGATGGCGCGGCGCGCGGCCTCATCCTCGTTGCGCAGGATCGCGACCACCTCGGCCGCCGAGCCGGGCAGCAGGATCTCCGAGCCGGTCATGAAGAGCTCCGAGAGGCCCTCCCAGTCGTCGGAGATCACCGGCGCCGCGCAGGCGGCCGCCTCGAACAGCCGGACGCTGGGCGACCAGCCGGCCGCGATCATATCCGCCCGGGTGACGTTCAGCGTGTAGCGGCTCGCGGCGTAGAAGGCGGAGTGGTCCGCGGGCGGAACATGGTCCAGCCGCTCCACGTTGGCGGGCCAGGCGATGTCGGTCGGATATTGGGGCCCGGCGACGACGAAGCGCAGATCCGGCGCCAGACGCGCGCTGTCGACCAGCAGTCGCTCCAGCGTCGGCTGACGGTCGGGACTGTAGGTGCCGAGGTAGCTCAGGTCCCAGCGCGGCGGGCTTCCCGGCAGGGGGTGATAGGCGTCGGCGTCCACCGAGCAGTAGAGCGCTTCGGCGCGGGGCGATCCGAATTCGCGCTCCAGACGCCGCAACGTCCGGCCTCCCGTGAACGACAGGTAGAGCGGATATCGCCGGATCAAGTCGCGCGTGAGGTATTCCTCGTCACCCGCGGCGAGCTTGGCCAGGGTCACGGGGGTGTCGATGTCGTAGAAGGCGACGGAGCCCTTGGCGGCCTTCAACGCCCAGTCTCCAACGGCGACGCCATCGGGAACGTAGGAACCCACGATCACGGCGTCCGCGCGGGCGACCTCGCCGCGCCACGAGTTCCAGTCCGGCAAGATCCGGATAAAGGGCAAGGCGGCAGAAGTCGGGGTTCGGCAGGTCGCGGTGCTCGGCGTACCAAGGCACGTCGCGCTCCAGAAACAGGATGTCCCAACCCCGCGCCGCCATCGCTTTCAACAAGGCGCGAAAGGTGGTGGCGTGCCCGTTGCCCCAGGAGGACGACAGCGAAAGGCCAAGGACGACCAGCCGCTTCACCGCTTCCGCTCCAGCTCGGTCCTGAAGAGGTAGTCCACCTCTGTCGCCCGACGCGCATAGGTATGCTCCCGCAGCACCCGCTCGCGCGCCGCGTGGCCGATGGCGCGGGCGTGTTCGTGGGTAAGGGCGCTCAACAGGTCCACCACGTCGTCCCCGTCCCGCGCCACCAGCACCTCCCGGTGCGGCTCCAGGAACAGCTCGACCCCCTCCCAGGCGTCGGTGATCAGGCAGGCGCCCGCGCCCGCCGCTTCGAACACCCGTGTCGCCGGCGAGAAGCCGATCGTGGCCATGGAGTCGCGGGCGATGTTGAGCACGGCGCGCGGCGTGCAGTTGAAGGCGTTGTGTTCGGCCGAGCCCACGTGGCCGAGGCGCCGGACGTTTTCGGTCATCGGCTTGTCGTCCCACCCGCTGCCGCCCAGCAGAAAGCGGCTCTCCGGCAGGCGGGCGGCCGGCGAGAGGAAGAAGCGCTGCACACGCTCCTCGCGGTCGGGCAGGCGATTGCCCAGGAACCCGAGGTCGCCCTCGAAACGCGGGTCGGGCGGCACGGGGTGGTGGGTCTCCGGATCGAGCGCGTTGTAGATCGGCACACAGCGGCGGGCGCCCATCGCCTCATAGGCCGCGACCACCGGATCGCCGCCGCCGTAGGTGAGGACGAGGTCCAGGTTCGGCAGCGCGCGGCGCAGAGGGTGATCCTCGCCGGCGGCGGCCATCTCCTCCAGCGTCGCGGCGGCGTCCACGTCCCAGAAGACCTTGACCGCGCCCGGCTTGGCGGCGGCCATGGTCATCTCCAGAAGCTCATTGTCGAAGACGCCGACGCCCGAGGCCTTGACCACCACGTCAGCGTCGGCGGCGCGAGCCGTGACCCGCCGGCAATCCTCGATCGTCGCGGGCCAGACGTCCACGTCGGCCCAGGGCGGCGGATCCATGTCGCGATGGGCCTGCCGGTCATAGGCGTCGGGCTCATAGAAGGTCGCGCGCCAGCCGAGCGGCTCGAGCGCCTTCAGCATGCCCCGATAGTAGGTGGCCGCGCCGTTCCAGTACGCGCTCACCAGGCTCGAGCCGTAGAAGGCGATCTTCATGCCGGCTCCGTCTGGCGGATGGATTGCGCGATGGCCACAAGCTCCCGCGCTCGATGCGCGCAGGTATGGCGCGCCCGGATCGTTTCCAGCCCGCTTGCCGCCATGGCGCTCGCCCACTCAGGATCGGTGAGAAGCCGCTTCATGAGCTTCATCATCTCCTCCCCGTCCCTCGCCATGGCGAAGTCTCCGTCCCGGAACAGCCCCTCCGCGTCGTTCCAGGGGGCGCTCAACAGCGGAATGCCGCAGGCGAGGGCCTCGAAGACACGGATCGTGGGGATGCCGGGAAGCGCCCGGGCATAGGGCCCGCGTGGCACGTGCACCGTCGCCCGATGCCGGGCGAAGACATCCGGCGCCGAGGGGTTCGGCAGCCAGCCGTGATAGCGCGCGCCGTATCTCTCCAACAGGCCAAGCGCCTCGGTAGGATAGCGCACGCCGTAGATGTCGAGCGCCAGATTGCTCGCCCGCGCTGGCGCGAGCAGGAACTGTTCCAGCTCCCTGGTCCGCTCGCCGTCGCCCCAATTGCCGATCCAAACCAGACCCTCGCGCGGGCTCTCCCGCTCCGGAGGGCGGAACAGGCGCGTGTCGGCCGCCTCGTGCCAGACGAAGACGCGGCGGCCCCAGCCCCAGGCTCGATAGACCTCCGCCAGCGCCTCGCCGAACGCCAGCACGCCGTCATAGGCCGAGAGGTCGTAGGCGCGCATCTCGGCGGGAGCCGTGACAGCCCTATGGTGGGTGTCGTGGAACAACAGGGTGTAGGGCGCGCCGCGTCGCCGCGCTTCGCCGAGGCGAGCGACGAGTTTGTGGTCGTTCCACTCGTGGACGATGACAAGGTCCGCGCCCAAGGCGAGTTCGGCCGGGTCGGCGTCAGGGCCGAACGACGTCGATGAGAGCTCGGGATAGTTGCGCCGGAAGGCGTCGAGCCCGGCATCCCCGTGGTCGGCGACGAGGTTTGAGGCGCTCCAGCCATCGGCGGGCTCGAACACCTCGACGGTGTGGCCAAGACTCTTCAATTCCCGCAGCACGCCCCGGAGGAAATGGGCGTTGCCATGGTTCCAGCAGGAGACCAGCGAATGGGTGAAGTAGACGATCTTCAAGCGGCCGCCTCGGTCGACTGCCGCAGCAGGGGTTTCCAGGTCTCTAGAACACACTCCACCATGGCCCGGGCGCTATACCGGCTGGCGCGTTCCTGAGCCGCGTCGGCCAGGGTGAGCCGCGCACCGGGATCGTTGAGCAGGGTCTTCAAAGCGGCCGTGAAAGCCGCCGCGTCTCCGGGCGGCGCGAACATGGCCGCGCCTTGCCATAGCTCCCGGAAGGTCGGGATGTCGGAGAGCACCAGGGCGCACCCGGCGCGCGCCGCCTCGAGCACGGTAAGGCCAAACGGCTCGTATCGCGCGGGACTGACGAACACCGACGTCCGGGAAAGCTCATCACCGAGCGCGGTAGCGTCGAGCGAACCCAACCAGTCGAGGCTGGGAAAGTCGGTGGGAGGCCGTCCCGGCTCGGTGAGCGGGCCGGCGATCCGGATCGGGGCTTCCAGCGAACCCAGCGACTGCAGGAGGCCGATCCCCTTGCCTTCGTCCCACAGCCGCCCGGCGGCGAGCACGCCGGCGCGGGGTCTTCGGATGTCGCCCTTGGCGGGCCAGTCGGAGCCGTTGTGACACACCAGCGGCGGGTCGATCCCATAGGTGTCCGCCGTGGCCTGGGCGAAGGCGGCGCTGGGGGCCAGGACCAAGTGGCTGGCCAGGTAGCCTCGTCCGGCCAGGTCGCGTCGCCACGCGTACTCGGGCGGGAGGGGCTCGCCTCGCACCGCCGACCACCAGGTGGCGAGACAGGAATGCGCCACCGTCACCACCGGACAGGGGTAGCCGAGCGGCGCGAGGGCGAGGCTCGGCAGGTGTAGATGGACAAGCTCGACGCGCTCGCGCCGCGCCAGCGCGGCGACGCCCGCCGCGGCTTCCATCGCCTGCCCGGCGTGCTCGGCCAGCCATTCCAGCGGAAGGCCAGTTTCGACCAGCGTCAGCCCGGGAACGGCCCGCGCGCGCTCCACCTGGGCGGCGCTCGCGGGCGGACCCAGCAGCGCCAGCACCGTCTGCGTCCCGCGCCGCGCAAGGGCCTCCGCGAGGGTCAACGCATAGGTGAACACGCCGCCGACCGCGTCGGCTGTCAGAAGCACCCTCATGCAGGCGCGGTCAGGCGCTCCAGCTCCGCCAGAGGCAGCGGGCGCTCGTCCTGGATGTCACTGAAGCGGTCGAATTCGGCGAGGTAGTGGGCGTGGGCGCGCTCCCACGCGGCGTCGTCCGGCGCGCCCCACAGCTTCCGGTAGTCGGGAGACGACGGGTATGGGTAGAGCGGCACCGGATCGTTGGCCCACACTCCGCTCGCCTGGAGCCGCTCGCGCCAAGCCGCAACCATGGCGTCGTCATCGCCGGGGCTCTCGATCAGGTTGGCTTGGACGAACGGCACGCGGCGTCGAGCGTAGATCAGGCGTTCGGCGAGATCGTCGGTGCTCGCCCGGCACATCTTGTCGAGGGCGGCGCGGCCCTCGACCGTGAGGCTCTCGACCCCGGCCTCGATGGACACGCAACCGGCCTCCCCGAGCAGGTCGAGCATGGCGGGCTTCCAAAGGTCGATGCGCGTCTGCACGCCGAACTCGATCGGCCGAGACACCAGCGCCTCCAGCAGCGGGCGGTTGGGCAGGAAGATCTCGTCGACGAAGTAGCAGTAGGTGACGCCCTGCGCGATCAGGCCGTCGATCTCGTCCAGCACGATGGAGAGGTCGCGTTTGCGGTAGGCGTCGCGGAAATCGATCTTGGCGCAGAAGCTGCAGTGGTACGGGCAGCCGCGCGAGGTCTCGACCTCGGCGCCCGGGCCGTGACCCTCGGTGCCGTACCGATGATGGTGGTGGCTGTGCCGCGCGAGCCAGGCTGTCGGCCAGCGCAGGGCCGGCAGGTCGGTGAAGGCCGACGCGTGCGGCGCGCCGGTGATCACGGTCTCACCGTCGCGGCGGTAGGCGATCGCCGGGACGTCGGACCAGTCGCCAGCCTCGGCGAGCCGGGCCACGATCTCCTCGCACTCTCCGCGAACGACGATGTCGCAGTCGAGCTTGTCGAGCGCGGCTTTCGGCGTCGCCGAGCCGTGCGGACCGACGGCGACCGTGGTCCCTCCCCGTCCGGCCAGGCCGCGGATGAGGGCCGCGGGGATGGTGAGTTCGGGCTGCGCGCAGCGCCAGAAGAGGTAGGTGGGGGCGGTCGCCACGACCGTCATGGTCGGCGCGAAGGCGGCGGCCCGCTCGATCATCTCCTCGTTCGAGAGCTCGTCGAGGGCGCCGTCGAGCATCAGGGTCTCGTGACCCGCGGCCTCGAGCAGCGCCCGGCTGTAGCCCAGCTCCAGCGGCAGGTGCGGCTCGCGGCAGCCGAAATAGATGGAGCCCGCGAAGCTCCAGGCCGGATTGATCAGGCAGACTTTCATCGCGCCGCGCCCGCAAGCTTCTGCCGCGGAAGTGGCGGCCGGTTCCGAAACCGTTTCCGACCGCAGCCAGCGAAGCAGGTCGGCGACCCCTTCGCGCCAGCCGAGGGGCTCGGGCAGGCCGAGCGCCGCCTGGATCGCCCGGGCGTCCGCCACGAAGTAACGTTGATCTCCGGCTCGCCAGTCGGACCATTCGAGATGGAGGGGACGACCGAGTTCCGCCTCCATGTAGGCGAGCAGCCGGCGAAGGCTGAGAGCGTTGTCCGCGCCGCCGCCAAGATTGAAGGCGCGGCCCTTGACCCGCTCGATCCTCGCCCAGGCGCTCACATAGGAGCGCACCGCGTCGGAGACGTGCAGGATGTCGCGCACCTGGCGTCCGTCGCCATAGAGGGTGATCGGCTCGCCCCGCAGCGCGCGGATGGCGAAGTGCGCCACCCAGCCCTGGTCTTCGGTGCCCATCTGGCGCGGACCGTAGATGCAGCTCATGCGGATCACGCAGGCCGGCAGATCGAAGGAGCGGGCGTAGTCCAGCACATACTGGTCGGCTGCCCCCTTCGAACACCCGTAGGGCGTGTGGAAGTCGAGCGGACGCCGCTCCGACACGCCATGGGCGCGGATCTCGCGATCGACCGGCGCGTAAGCGTCGTCCACCAGCGTCATCTCGAGGTCGGCAAGGTCGCCATAGACCTTGTTCGTGGAGGCGAAGACCACGGGCGTGCGCCGGCTCTTGCGTCGGAGGGTCTCCAGCAGGTCGAAGGTGCCGCCGAGGTTCACCTCGAAGTCTTCTCGAGGGTCGACGAGGCTGGTGGTCACCGCCACCTGGGCCGCCAGGTGAAAAATGGCGCTCGCCTCGTTCACCGCATTGCGAAGCGCGTCCCGATCCCGAAGGTCGGCGATCACCGGAACGATGCGATCGCCATGCCGGTCCTGAAGCCAGGCGAGGTTCCGCTCCACGCCAGGCCGAGCAAGAGCGTCGTAGATCAGCACGCGGTGGCCCGCCGCCGCGAGCGCATCCGCGAGATTGCTGCCGATGAACCCTGCCCCGCCGGTGACGAGGACAGGCCCCGAAAGCGGATCGATCACGCCACCAGACCTCTGAGCTCGAGTTCACGCCGCGCCTCGACCACGCGGTCCTTGGCTTCCTGGCGGCCGACCCAGCGCGCCAGCTCCGCCAGCCCGTCGCCGAAGTCGGTCGTCGGCGTGTAGCCGAGCCCGCGCGTCGCCTTGGAGATGTCCGGAATGTTGTGCCGGATGTCGCCGGCGCGGGTCTTCTGGGTGATGTCCGGCGTCAGGTCCGGCCTGCCCATCGACGCCGCCTGCAGTCGGGCGACCTCAGCCACGGTGCGGTCCTCGCCCGAAGCGATGTTGAAGACCTCGCCGGAGACGCCCGGCCGGCTCAAGGCAAGGGCGAAGGCGCGGGCCACATCGGAGACATGGACGAAATCGCGCCGCTGTTCGCCGTCCTCGAACACCATGGGCCGCTGCCCGTTGGCGATGCGCGAGGCGAAGATGGCGAGAACGCCGGTGTAGGGGTTCGAGAGCGCCTGGCCGGGGCCGTAGGCGTTCCATAGGCGCAAGGCCACGCCCTCCATCCCGTACTGCTCGGTCACCGTCAGGGTGAGCCGCTCCTGCACATACTTGCCGATCGCGTAGACCGACTTCAGGGCCGGCGCCTTGGTCTCGGGCGTGGGGACCGGGATAAGCGGACGCCCCTGGTCGTCGAGCGGGTCCCAGGTCCCATCGGGGTTGCGGGATCCGCGCACGACGTCGGCGATCTCCCGACCGTCGGCCGTCCGGTAGAGGCCCTCGCCGTAGATGCTCATCGACGAGGCGACGACCACCCGCGCCACCGGCCGATCGATCAGTTCCTGGAACAGGACGGCGGTGCCGTAATCGTTGACCGAAGTGTAGCGGTCGATGGCGTACATGCTCTGGCCGACGCCGACTTCCGCGGCGAGGTGCACCACCTTGTCGACTCCGCGCAGCGCCCCGCGCACGGCGCCCGCATCCCGAACGTCGCCCTCGAGGAACTCCACGTCCGCACTGAGTTCCAGAGGGCGGCGGCGGTTCGGGTGGACCTGCTCGATCAGGCTATCCAGCACCCTGACCCGGTGTCCCTCGGCCAGCAACGCCGTGGCGACGTGGCGCCCGATGAAGCCGGCGCCGCCGGTGATCAGAATGCGTTCCGCCAAGGCGCCAGACCCTCTTGTTTGGTGATGAATCGCCCCGCAAAAGCTTGGCCTTCCGGGTCCGGAACCAATGTTCATCCTCAATGTTCCTGTGCGTACGTTTTCCGACGAAGAGGGAACGCGTCGGGCGCGGCAAAGCTAAGTCGGCGCAAGGTACAATGAAGGATTCGAATGACCCTCTCTTCGGTGCGGGCGTGACGGTCGAGGCGATCCGCGAACGGGTGGAAGCGCTCGGCGACTGGTTCCACAACATGAACCTGGGCGGCGTGCAGACCGCGCCCAACCACTTCCTGCACGACTTCCCCGCCATCAAATGGCGGACCTTCAGCCACGCCATCCCGCAGGATCTCACCGGCAAGAGCGTCCTCGACATCGGCTGCAACGGCGGCTTCTACTCGATCGAGATGAAGCGTCGTGGCGCCTCGCGCGTGCTCGGGATCGACGCCGACGCCCGCTATCTCGCGCAAGCCCGCCTGGCCGCGGAGGTCACGGGTTCGGACATCGAGTTCCGCGAGATGTCGGTTTACGATGTGGCCGCGATTGGCGAGCAGTTCGACATCGTGCTGTTCCTGGGAGTCCTCTACCACCTGAGACACCCGCTCCTGGCGCTCGACCTGATCCACGATCACGTCGCCAAGGATCTGCTGGTGTTTCAATCCATGCAGCGCGGCGCCGATGGCGAGGCGAGCGTCGAACGCGACTACGACTTCTTCGAGTCCGACCATTTCCAGGCGGCCGACTACCCGAAGATGCATTTCATCGAGCACTGCTACGCCCATGATTGGACCAACTGGTGGGCTCCGAACGCGGCCTGCTCGGCGGCCATGTTGCGCAGCGCCGGCTTCGAGATCGTCGAGCATCCCGAATCCGAGGTGTTCGTCTGCCGGCGCGTCGACCGGCCATGGGATGCGGGCGCGGTCTACCCGGCGCGAGGCTCCGCGCAGTGATCGAAGCGGCCAAGATCTGGAACGAGCCCAACAATAAGTCCCACTGGGATCCGGAGGTCGATCCGGAGTGGGATCGGTTCGGCCGCATGGCGCGCCTCGCCGGCCAAGCCATCGCCGCCGAGAACCCGAGCCTTCCCCGGGTCCTGGGCGGCATGTCGCCGATCGATCCCCTGTTCCTGAAGCGTCTTGAGAGCGCCGGCGCCCTGGACGAGATCGACGTTGTCGCGGTCCACGGATTCCCGCTCGACTGGAACCTGTGGTCGATCCACGACTGGCCCGCCAAGGTGGCTGAGATCGAGGCGGTCACCGACAAGCCGGTGTGGGTCACCGAGGTGGGCGTCTCCTCCTTCGGAGCCGAGGAGGTGCAAGCCTGGGGGCTGAAGCGCACCGCCGAGCTGCTCATCGGCCGGGCGCCGCGGGTGTACTGGTACAGCCTCTATGATCTGCCGCGCACGTGGGAGGCGACCACCCGGCACAAGGAGGCGGAGGGATCCTCCTACTATCGCCACTTCCACATGGGACTGATCGACGAGACCGGCCGGCCCAAGCAGGCCATGGACGCCTACAAGGACGTCGCCGCCGACATGGGCCTTTGCCAATGGTTCCATTTCGAGGACCATCGCCTCGATGACGCGGCGGCCTGGATGAAGCGCCTGGGCGTTCGCCATGTGCGCACCGGCCTCTCCTGGGCCGACAGCTTCCGCCCCGATGCCCTGTCGTGGTTCGACCGCCAGATGCGCGCGCTGGAGGATTTCGCCGTCACCGTCACGTTCTGCTTCACGCCCGAGCACCTTGGCGTGACCCCCCACCACAGCTCCGCCCCCCGGGAGCCGGAAGCATTCGCCGAGTTCTGCGGAGACATGATCCGCCGCTACGCGCCCGGGCGCTCGTTCCAGCGAGCCGTCGCCTGACCAAGGTGAACTTCGACTGGATCACGGACGAGCTCGCCGTCGGCGGCGGCTTCGAGCCCTCCGTCGTTCCGGCCCTTGCGCGTGATCACGGCGTCGGCGCGGTCATCGACCTGCGCGAGGAGGATCGCGACGACGAAGCCTTGCTGCTCAGCCACGGCATCCTCTTCCTCCATCTGCCGACGCCGGACACCTGCGCGGTCCGGGATCATCCACCTGGACGAAGGGGTCGCCTTCGCCCGCGCCGTTCGCGAGGAGGGCCGCCGGCTGCTGATCCACTGTCAGCACGGGATCGGGCGGTCGGCGACCCTGGCGCTGTGCGTGATGGCCGACCGGGGCGACGATCCGCTGGCCTCGCTGAAGACGATGAAGTCGGCGAGAGCGCTCGTCTCGCCCAGCCCCGAGCAGTTCCAGTGTTGGGCGGCCTGGCTGCGCGGCCGGCGCCTCGAACCTCCGGCGTGGGACGAATTCGTCAAGGTCGCCTACGCTCAAAGTGGCTGGACGTGATCGTCTACGGCGACCACGTCCGCGTGGCCGCCGCATCGAACATCCTCGACGAGATCGGCGAACGACTGGTCAACGCGCGCCCGGACCAGACCGTCGCGGCCTTGATCCTCGCGGGCCAGTTGCAGCAGGCGCTGGAAGACGCCGAGATGGAGCGTCGAGGCGTCGACGATCTCACCGCGATCGGGCAGGCCTCCGGCGACCTGACACTGGCCGTTGCCCGGCTTGCCGGCGGCTTTGGCGACGCGAGCGACCTTGACCAAGCCGTCGAGCGCGTTCGCCAAATCGCCCCCACAGGGCCACTCACCCTGAAGCAGCCCGAAGGCTACGCCTTCTACGCCGTCCACCCCCTGGCCTATCTCGAAGCCGCGCGCCCTCTGGCGGGGCGGCTCGGCGTGGTAATCGGCCTGCGCAGCATCGGGACCAGTCTCGCCGCGGCCGTCGCGGCCGGCGCCCGTCTGCCTCGGTTCATGACCGTGCGACCCGTCGGGCATCCCTTCTCCCGAAGCATCGCGGCCAGCCCGGAGCTCACGGGAACGCTGCAAGGGGTCGCGGGCGACATCGCCATCGTCGACGAGGGTCCCGGTCTTTCGGGCAGCAGCTTCGGCGCCGCGGCCGATTGGCTGGAGAAAGCCGGCGTCGCCCGATCGCGCCTGGTCTTCTTCCCCAGCCATGACGGAGAGCCTGGCCCTCAAGCCTGCGAGCGCCACCGGCGACGGTGGTCCGCGAGCCGCAAGGTCGTCCCGACCTGGACCGTTCCCCCTGCCGAAGCGCTCGCGGATGCGATCGGCCGGCCTTCGAGGTGCGAGGATTTCTCCGGCGGCCGATGGCGTGAGCGCCTGAACCTCGACGCGCCCGCCGATCCACCGCGCGAGCGGCTCAAGTTTCGGATCACCACGCCCGACGGGCGGTACCTGCTCAAGTTCGCCGGTCACGGCGTGGTTGGAGAAGAGAAGCTCGAGATGGCCCGCGCGCTGCACGATGCGGCTTTCGGTCCCGAGCCCTTGGCGCTGATCGACGGCTTCATCGCGACCCGCTGGGTGGACGGTGAGCCTGGCGTGAAGGACCTTCCACGAGGCGAGATCGTGGGACATCTTGGGCGCTATCTGGCGTTCCGGGCGGCCGCCTTTCCCGCTCCAGCCGACGCCGGAGCCCCCCTCCCCGCGCTTGTGGACATGGCGCGACACAACCTCTTGGAAGCTGGGACAAACGCCGCGGCCGAGCTCGACAACTACGACCTCGATCGTTTGAGCCGCGGGTGGCGGCCGGTGCGCATCGATGGCCGGCTGCATGCGTGGGAGTGGATCGTCGACCCGCACGGGCGCCTTCTGAAGCTGGACAGCCTCGATCACCACGCGGCCCACGATCTGATCGGCTGCCAGGACATCGCCTGGGACCTTGCCGGCGCGATCGTCGAGTTCGACCTCGACGCGGGCGAGCAGGCGGAGGTGCTCCACGCCTTCGGCCATCCCGTCGACCCGGAGGCGCTGTCGTTGGCCCGGCTGCTCTACCTCGGCTTTCAGGTCGGCCTATGGACGATGGCGCTCGACGCCGCTGCGGCCTGAGGATCGGCCGCCGATCGAGCGGTTGCTCGCGAAATATCGCAAGGCGCTTTAGACAGCGCGGCCATGACATTCCACGCCATCATCGTCGCCGCCGGATCCGGCGAGCGGGCGGGCGCCGGCGGTCCCAAGCAATGGCGGGACCTGGGCGGCAAGGCCGTGGCGCGATGGTCGCTGGAAGCTTTCAAAGCCGCCGGCGCGGCGAGCGTGGTGGTGGTCATTCCACCTGGCGGGGAGGCCGAGGCGGCCGAGGCGTTCGCCGGTCTGTCCGGTCACCGGCTCGTCGCCGGCGGGGCGACCCGCACGGCGTCGGTGCGCGCCGGGCTCAACGCCTTGGCGGGCGCGGACAATCACGCGGCTATCCTGATCCACGACGCCGCCCGGCCGCTGCTGAACGCGCTTCATATCGAAGCCTTGCTGAAGGCGCTCCAGGACGCCGACGGCGCACTTCCCGCCCTGCCCGTCGCCGACACCCTGAAGGTCCGCCGAGGCGAGGGCATTGCGACGGTGTCTCGCGAGGGGCTGTGGCGGGCGCAGACGCCACAGGCGTTCCGAGCCGCCGCGATCCGCGCCGCCTATGCCGCCGCGCCCGACGAGGGACACACCGACGATGCGGCGCTGGTGGAAACCTCCGGCGGCAAGGTGGTGCTGACGCCCGGCGATCCGCTGCTCATGAAACTCACCTATCCGGAGGACTTCGCCATGGCTCTGGCGCTGGTGGCCGAGCGGCGAACGACCCGCATCGGCCAGGGCTTCGACGTCCACGCTTTTGGACCGGGCGAAGCGGTGTGGCTGTGCGGCGTGCGCGTCGACCATGATCATGGCCTCGTCGGGCACTCGGACGCGGATGTCGGTCTGCACGCCCTCACCGACGCCGTCCTCGGCGCGATCGGAGAAGGCGATATCGGCGACCATTTCCCGCCGAGCGATCCTCAGTGGAAGGGCGCCGCCTCCGAGGTGTTCCTGCGCCACGCGGGAGCCCTGGTGGCGGCGCGAGGCGGCGCGATCGAGAACCTCGACGTGACGCTGATCTGCGAGGCGCCGAAGATAAAGCCCCACCGGCAGGCGATGCGCGCCCGGGTCGCCGAGATCCTGGGTCTGGAGCCGGAGCGGGTGAGCGTGAAGGCGACGACGACGGAGACTCTGGGCTTCACGGGCCGCGGAGAGGGGATGGCCGCTCAGGCGGTCGCCGCCGTCAGCCTGCCGGTGCTATAGCTTCGGCATGTTTTCGCTCGAGATCGACACCCTGGCCCGCCTCGTCATCGACGACGCCCGGTCGCGCTCGCTGCGCATCGTCACCGCCGAGAGCTGCACGGGCGGTCTCGTCGCCGGCGCGCTGTGTTCGATCCCCGGGGCGTCGGACGTGTTCGAGCGCGGCTTCGTCGCCTACACCAACCGCGCGAAGCAGGAGCTTCTGGGCGTCTCCGGCGACATCATCGCCGACCTGGGCGCCGTCTCGGAACCGGTGGCGCGGATGATGGCCGAGGGCGCGCTCGAGCAGTCCCACGCCCACCTCTCGGTGGCGATCACCGGGGTCGCGGGGCCCGGCGGGGGCACGCCGCTCAAGCCGGTCGGCACGGTGCACTTCGCCACCGCCCGGGCGAACCAATCGGTCCAGCATCGGATGGAGGTGTACGACCTGGACAGCCGCTGGGAGATCCAGATCGCATCGGTCCAGGCGGCGCTGGAGTTCCTGCGCGACCGCCTGCGTTAGGACGATCCAGCCGGGGGGCCGAACATGATGACGGACGCGGAACTGGAGGCGCTCTACGCCGAGCTCCTGGCGGCGGTGCATCGGGCCGACCGGCCTACGGCGCTGAACCTGGCCGTGGCGGCCGAGGCGGAGGGGCTCGAGGAGCCGCTCGTCCTGGTCCTGGCCGCCGAGGCGCTGGAGAACTCCGCTCAACCCGGCCGCGTCGTGGAGTTGCTGGAGCGGGCGACAGTTGTCGCCCCCGGTGACGTCGAAACCTGGCGCCGGCTCTCCCTCGCCTACAACCGAAACGATCAGCCCGAACGCGCGGCTGCCGCCGCCGAGCGCGCCGCCGGCCTGACGCCCTCCTTGGCGACCTGCACCATGGCCGGAGCCGCCCGCTTCGCGCTTGGCGAATTCGACAAGGCCCGAGACCACTACAATCGGGCGCGAGACCTTGCGCCCGAGGCGGCCGAACCGCTCGAAGGCTTGGCCGCCATCGCGGCCCGGCGTGGCGAGCACGAGGCCGCGCGCGCGTTGGCTCAGGAGGCGCTCAGTCGTGCGCCAGCGTCGGTGTCCGCCCGCCTGACCCTGGCGCGAAGCGCTCTGGCCGGCGGCGCGGCCGACGATGCCGATCGCGAGCTCACCCGGCTGCTCGAAGTCGGCGCTATCGTTGGGCGGGAGGCGGTCGCCATGCTGGACCTGCGCGGCGACGCGCGCGATGCGCTCGGCCGCTTCGGCGAAGCCTTCGATGACTATCTGGCCCGAAACACCCTGGTCGCGGCCGTCGAGCCAGAAAAGCCGGGCGAGATCCGGCGTCTGGAACAGGCGTGGCGACTCCGACGCGAACTCCTGGCGACCGACCCAGAGTCGTTGGCGCTCATCGGTGAGCGAGGATCTCGCCGGTCGGGACTCGGCGAGCGGCCATGTCTTCCTGCTCGGCTTTCCCCGATCGGGCACAACCCTCTTGGAGAAGGCCCTGGCCGGCCATCCTTCGGCTGTCGCCCTCGAGGAAGTCGACCATCTCGGCCGGGCCGCCGGCGATCTGCTGGCGCAATCGGGCGGGTTCGAGCGCCTGCTTTCCATGGGAGCGGCGGAAATGAAGCGTCGCCGCGGATCGTACTGGTCCGCGGTGAGCGCAACCTTGGGTGATCGTCTCCGGGGCCGCGTGCTGATCGACAAGCTGCCGCTGCACACCCTCGCTCTGCCCGTGATCGCCCGCTTGTTTCCCGATGCGCGGATCCTCTTCGCGCTACGCGATCCGCGCGACGTGGTGTTGAGCTGCTTTCGGCGGCGGTTCGTCCTCAACTCGGCGATGCGCGAGTTCCTGACCCTGGAAGGCGCGGCCGCCTACTACGATGCGGTGATGGCGCTCGCGTGCGACAGCCGCGCGATCCTGCCGCTAACCCTGGAAGAGGTGCGGCACGAGGACCTAGTCGACGACTTCGACGGCGAAGCGGCTCGTGTGCTTCGGTTTGCGGGTCTGGAGTGGCACGAAGACGTTCGCGAATTCGCCGAACGCGCCAAGGCGAGACCACGCACGCCGAGCGACCTGCAATTGGCCGGAGGACTCAGCCGCGAGGGACTGGCTCAATGGCGGCGATATGCCGACCGTCTCGCGCCGGTCCTGCCCGTCCTGGCGCCCTGGGTGAAGCGCTGGGGTTATCCGGAGGCCTGAATGCAAAACGCCCCGCACGAGGCGGGGCGTTCGCAAGTCACGTCCGAGACGGCGATCAGGCCGCGGCGAGGGTCCGACGGCGGCGAAGCACCGCTCCGGCTGTCGCGAGGCCCGCCAGCATGGTCGCCCAAGCCGCCGGTTCGGGAACGCCGCCACCCGGGCTCGAAGCGCCGAAGGTGACATCGTCGAACACGATCTCGTTGGCTACGCCGCCGAATACGATCGATTCCGCCGTTCCACCGAATGAGATGCCGATCGGAGCGAACGGGCAGAAGTTGGCGCCATAACCGGGGCAGGAGCCCGACGTCGCCCCGAGGTTGAAGCTTCCAAGCAGGGTCCCGCTACCATCCAGGCCCGAGTAGACCGAAACCGAGCCGTTCACGCCAAACGGGTTGGTGTAGTTGAACGAGAAGCCAGTGTCGAAACCGGCCGCCACGTCGATCGTCGTCGAGCTGCCGCTCAGGAAGAAGAGAGCGCCCTTGTCGGATCCTGGGGCGAGACCGCCGCGCGAGGTATTGGAGCAGGTGACCGTCTGCGAATTGAGGCAGATCGCCTGGGCGTTGCTGCTGAACGCCACGCCGTAGTTCGGGCCCGAAGTGCCGTCGCTGCTGGTGCCGCCGTCATAGAAACCGTTGATGAAGGCGAACCCCGACGGATAGGTCGCATTCACGCCTTCGAAGTTCAGATCGACCACGGCCGCCTGAGCGACCCCGGTCATAAGCGCCGCGGCCGAGGCGGCCGCCAAAAGAAGTTTCATGATGTTGCTCCTGTTTTTGCAGCGCCGCTACAGCCCCCCATGTGCGGGCCGGCAACAGCGACATGCGATACAGGCGGTCGTCTAAAGCGATGAATGACAGAATCCAACCCGATTTCGGACGAATTCACATTGTTTTCACGATGGTCGACAGTAGAAACAATTGATGTCGACCGACATCAACTTCCGTTGGCTTCGGGCAGCTGCACGCTACGCTTGGATTCTTGCTTAAGAATTGTTGTAGAGCTTCGCGGCGCGTGCTTCGAAGGCGGCCATCAGACGCGCGACCGCGCGATGAGCATTGGCCTGAAGCAGACCCTGAAGCAGCCGAGTTCCGAACTCGAACTCGATCGCGAACTCCACGTTCGATCCGCCATCCGCCGGTTCAAACCGCCAGTGGTTTTCGAGTCGGCGGAAGGGACCGGACAACAGGCTCGTGTCGATCCTGTGGGCGCATCGGTCGAGCTTCACCCGGGTCGAGAAGCGCTCGCGGATGATCGAGAAGCGGACGGCGGCCTCCGCATCGAAGCTGGATTTGCCGTCGTCCTGCTCGCGGCGGTTCCAGGTCCTCATCGCCGTGACCCACGGCAGGAATTCGGGGTAGGACTCGACATCCGCGACCAGGTCGAAAAGGTCCTCGGGCTTGTAGGGGAGGACCTTGGTGACGGCTCCCCTCAACGCCGCGTCGCCTCGCGCGCGGCCTGAAGCTTCGCGAAATCCTCGCCGGCGTGGTGGGACGAGCGGGTGAGCGGGCTTGCCGACACCATCAGGAACCCCTTGGCCCGGGCGATGGTCTCGTAAGTCGCGAACTCCTCGGGTGTCACGAAACGGTCGATCGCGGCGTGCTTGCGGGTCGGCTGCAGGTATTGGCCGATGGTGAGGAAATCGACGCCCGCGCTGCGCATGTCGTCCATCACCTGCATGACCTCCTCCTTCGCCTCGCCGAGCCCGACCATCAGGCCCGACTTGGTGAACATCGAGGGATCCCGCTCCTTCACCCGCTCGAGCAGGCGAAGCGAATGATAGTAGCGCGCGCCGGGGCGGATCGAGAGATAGAGCCGCGGCACGGTCTCGAGGTTGTGGTTGAAGACGTCGGGGCGCGAGTCGATCACCGTCTCGGCGGCGCTGGCGTCTTTGCGCAGGAAGTCGGGCGTGAGGATCTCGATGGTCGTTTCGGGCGACCTCGCGCGGATCGCGCGCACGGTCGCCGCGAAGTGGCCGGCGCCGCCGTCCGGAAGATCGTCCCGGTCGACGCTGGTGATCACCACGTGCTTCAGACCCATGGCCTGGACCGCGGAGGCGACCCTGGCCGGCTCGTCCGGCTCCAGCGGCTTGGGCAGTCCCGTCGCGACGTTGCAGAAGGCGCAGGCCCGGGTGCAGGTCTCGCCCATGATCATCATGGTCGCGTGGGAGACGCTCCAACACTCGCCGATGTTCGGGCAGGCCGCCTCTTCGCACACGGTGACCAGGCCACGCTCGCGGACGATGCGCCGCGTCTCGTTGTACGTCGCCGAACCTGGAGCCCGGACGCGCAGCCACTCGGGCTTTCGCAGAACCGGGGAGTCCGGTCTGGCCTGTTTTTCAGGGTGACGAAGGGCGCGAGAGGGCGCCCGCTCCAGAACCACGGTCATCGCGTGAAGGTGAGGGCTTCCGCCTCGCCGATCAAGCGGCATGCTTTCGGACACGCCGGCGAACTACGCGCATCGCGGCGCACCAAATCGCATCGCGTCACAACTGACTTCGCCTTGCTCCGGGCTCATGCTTCCGAGGTAACGTGTGGAGGGCTCATGCTTAAGCGGCGACGTCGGGATCATGAAACGGATCGCGGCCGTGGGAAGGACGCGGCGCGGCGCCGAGAGGCTCGGGAGCAGCGCAAGATCGTACCGGCGCCTGTCGCTTCTGTGTCCCCGAAGCCCACGGTCAGGGACTCCGTCAAGATCAAGGCCAGGGTGCGGCGTAAGGCTCGCTTCCTCAAGGCTGCGATTGTCCAGGATAGAGCCGCCAGAACAGGTCGGTCGCGACGCGTGCGTCGGCCCTCGGCCTTGCGAGCCTTGCCGAGGCGGGTGCGCTCGCTCCTTCGGCGGCTGGCCTGATCGGCTAGCCGACGGTCTGGCTTTCAGCGGAGGAGTCCGCGGGGGGGCCGCGGGAGCGCGACTGGGAAAACGGGATCGAGAGCAGCGCGGCGCCGCCGGCGGCCAGCGCCAACGGACCTGCGTCGCGTAGCAGATGAGCGGACAGCTCCGGATCGATGGATCCCTCGGGCGCAAGGGCGGGACGAGAGCGGATCAGGTGCTCGTGGCGCGCCTCGTCGGCCTCCCAGTCGCCGGAAATCGCCCCGACGCGGTTGAGGATGATGCAGCCCGCCACCGGAGCCCCTCCGGCGCTGCGGCGCAAGGTGAGGCTCACGCCGTCCATGACATCCGCGCGGTTCCGAAGGACGCCGTTGAGGATGCAGAAGGCGAACATGCCGTTCGACCCGTCGGCGCCCATGCAGAAGAGTTGGGTCTGAAGCGGCAGGCAGACCCCCAGGATGCGCAGGTCCTCCACGCCCATGCGCCACTCGAGGAGACCATCGGCGCGCAGCCTGGTTAAAAGCTGGTCGTGTACGAAACGGCCCGGGGCCTCGATCGACGGACGGGTCGATTGCCAGAAGCCCTCATAGGCTCGACCCCGCGCCACGGTCTGCGCGAGCGCTTCTTTGACGGCGCCGGGCGGCAGCCATTCGGCCAGCCCGGCCGGCAAGACGGGCTCCTCCCCATCGCGCGCGCGCAGTCGCTGGGCCAGGGCTTCCGCATCCAGCTGCCAATCGAGCATGCTGAAACCGCGACGCTGCTCGGCGATGAGCGTCGTCAGTCGAGCGAGGTTGAAATCGGTCGGCGTGTGGGTTCCCGCCAGCCACCGGGTAATCACCGATTTGTCGACTTCGAGATCAGCGGCCAACCGACCTCGGCTGATCGACAGCGCTTTCATGACAAGCGCCAATTTGGGTGCAAAAGCCGGTTCCGACATGACGGCTTTACGCCCCCTTCTCTCCTCGCCGACACTCTGAACGAGTCGGTCACGATGTGCCACGGGCGCCCGAATTCACCAAGGCCGACCCACGCGGAGCGCCCGTCGTTCGCGGTTTGCGCTGGCGTCGGGCGCCTGTAGCGTTGTCGCGACAGAAACTGGCGGAGGAATCGCGGAGTGACCGCAGCGGCTCAGGCGAACGATTATCGGGGCGGCGTGGTGTTCGACGCGCTTCTGGACGCTGCGCGGCGCCACGGTGGCAAGAAGCCGATCCTGGAGGACCAGGAGCGTAATCCTCTGAGCTATACCGACCTGATCCGCGCCGCCTTCGCGCTTGGGCGCCAAGATCGCGGCGATGACCCGGCCGGGGGAACGGGTGGGCGTCATGCTGCCGTCCAGTTCAGCCGGGGCCGTCACCTTCTTCGCCTTGCAGGCTTTCGGCCGCACGCCGGCCATGCTCAACTTCACCGCCGGACTGCGGAACATCCGCGCCGCCGCGCGGCTCGCCGGCCTCAAGCGCGTGCTGACCTCACATCGCTTCGTGGAACAGGGGAAGCTGCACGACTTGGTCGACGCGCTCGAGGAGAGCTGCTCGATCATCTACCTGGAAGATGTGCGCAGGACGATCGGGACGCCGGACCGCCTCCGCGCCCTGCTGGCCTCCCTGTTCCCTCGCCGGTCGCGGTTGCCCCTGAAGCCCAGCGATCCAGCGGTGATCCTGTTCACCTCAGGCAGCTTCGGAGCGCCGCGCGGCGTGGTGCTGAGCCAGGAGAATCTGGTCGCCAACGCGCGCCAGATCGCGGACCACATCGCGCTCGACCCGGCCTGGGTGTTCTTCAATCCCCTGCCGATCTTCCATTGCTTCGGCCTCACCGGCGGGGTGCTGCTGCCGATCCTGAACGGCCTCAAGGCGTTCCAGTACCCCAGCCCGCTTGCACGTCCGCGCCATACCGCCGCTGATCAAGGACTCGAAGGCGAGTGTCCTTCTGGCCACCGACACCTTCGTCAACCAGTACGCACGCGCCTCGGGCCACGGCGAGCTGGCCGGTCTCAAGTTCGTCGTCTGCGGCGCCGAGAAGGTCCGGGACGAGACCCACGCCCTCATTGCCGAACGGTGTGGCGGCGCGCCGGTCCTCGAGGGCTACGGCGCCACCGAGTGTTCACCCGTGATCGCGGTCAATAAGCCGACCGACAATCGACGCGGCACGGTCGGCGGACTGGTTCCCGGCATGGAGGTGCGACTCGAACCGGTGGAGGGAATCAGCCGGGGCGCGAGGCTGATGGTGCGGGGCCCCAACGTCATGACCGGCTACCTGCTTTCGGAAGACGAGCTCGAAGCGCCGCCCGGCGGCTGGCACGACACCGGCGATGTCGTGGAGATGTCGAACGACCAGTGGATCACCATCCTCGGCCGGGTGAAGCGGTTCGCGAAGATCGGCGGCGAGATGGTGTCCCTCACCGCCGCCGAGGCGCTCTGCGCCGGCCTCTGGCCGGACGCGCGACACGCCGTCATCGCCCTTCCGGACAAGAAGAAGGGCGAGCGCCTGATCCTCGTCACCGACCACCAGGGCGCGGACGTCGCTCGTCTGCTCGCCCACGCTCAAGGCCAAGGCGCTCCTGAACTGACCGTGCCTCGCCGGATTGTCCGGGCGCCCTCCGTGCCCGTGTTGGGCTCGGGGAAGACCGACTACGTGGCCGTTCAACGGATGGCCGAGGCTGAGCGGGACTAGGGCTCCGCCAATCGCCCCCCGGTCATTGGGCGAGGAACTCCCGTCGTGTCGGGCCAGGAGATCGGGGCCCCCAGCTTCGCGCGCGCCGCCAGAAAGGCGAACGCCTCGGCCTCGATCGCATCGCCACGCCAGCCGAGATCCTCAGCGGCACGGACCGGCATCCCTGCGTACTGTGCGATGGCCGCCATCAGTGTGGGATTGTGGCGACCGCCACCGCAGACCACGACTTCGCCTGGCCTCTCGCGTCCCTTCCCTAGTCCGAGCGCCACGGCTCGCGCGGCGAACGCCGTGAGCGTGGCGGCGGCGTCCGCCAAGGAGAGATCGGCCACCGGATCGAGGGCGAAGTCGTAGCGATCGAGGGACTTCGGCCCGCTCCGCGCGAAATAGGGCGCGGCAAGATAGGCCTCGACGATCGCCTCATGCACCCGTCCCTCGCGGGCGAGGGCGCCATCCTGGTCGCATCGCCCCGCCCCGCGCGCCTGCACGAGCAGGTCGATCATGCCGTTGGCCGGGCCGGTGTCGAACGCCTCGAGCGCCCCGTCCGCCTTGACCAGGGTGACGTTGCCGACCCCGCCGAGATTGAGCACCGCGATCGGCCCTTTCAGTCCCGCATAGTCCACGAGCGCCTTATGGTAGGCGGGCGCCAGCGGCGCGCCCTGGCCGCCCGCGGCCACGTCGGCGGTGCGGAAATCCCATGCCACCGGCAGATCGAGCGCCCGCGCCAGGCGTTCGCCGTCGCCGAGTTGCACGGTGCGGCCCCGCGCCCGCTCCGCACCCGCCGGCTGGTGCAGCACCGTCTGGCCGTGGAAGCCGACGAGGTCGATGTCGCCAGGGCGGATCTCGCCCATCGAGAACAGCTCGCGCGCGGTCGCGGCATGCTCCGCCTCGATGGCCCTGGCCGCCGGTTCGAAGCTGGGCGGCGGCGGGGCGGACCAGCCCCAAGCGAGCGCATCTTGTGTCGCCGCACAGCACGAGCCGCCGCGTCTCTTCCGAGAGCTTCCGCTCGAGCGTGGGGCCGAAGCCCAGGATCCGCTCGCCATCGGTCTCCAGCACCGCGGCGTCCACCGCATCGAGGGAGGTGCCGGTCATGAAGCCGAGAACTCGCATGGCGGCTTGACGGCCACGGCCGCCCTCCCCTAGTCAAGCCGCGATGTTCCGGCAGCCGACCCAGACCCGCCTCTATTACCGCGCGCCCTAGACGCGCGGTCGGCTTCTTCACGCCTCGCCGCCCAGTCCAAGGCGGCGGCCGGAGGTGAACCGGACGGTCTCCGCCAAGCCAAACGGAGACTCGCCATGAGTGACTTCAAGCCCCGATCCGACTTCCTCCGCCTTGTCTCGGAGCGCGGCTACATTCATCAGTGCACGGACTTCGAGGCGCTCGACGAGGCGGCGCGCACAGGCGTGGTCACCGCCTACATCGGCTTCGACGCCACCGCCGCCTCCTACCACGTCGGCAATTTGCTCGGCATGATGCTGCTGCGCCGGCTTCAGCAGACCGGGCACAAGCCGATCGTCGTCATGGGCGGAGGCACGACCAAGGTCGGTGACCCCTCCGGCAAGGACGAGAGCCGCCGGCTGCTCACCGACGCCGACATCGCCGCGAATATCGCCAGCCTCAAGCCCACCTTCGAACGCTTCATGCGCTTCGGCGAGGGGCCGACCGACGCGATCATGGTCGACAACGACCTCTGGCTCTCCAAGTTCGGCTACATCGAATTCCTGCGCGAGTACGGCCCGCACTTCACCATCAACCGCATGCTGGCTTTCGACTCGGTGAAGCTTCGGCTCGAGCGCGAACAGCCGCTGACCTTCCTCGAATTCAACTACATGCTGATGCAGGCGGCCGATTACCTGGAGCTGAACCGCCGCCACGGCTGCACCCTGCAGATGGGCGGGTCCGATCAATGGGGCAACATCGTCAATGGCGTGGAGCTGATCCGTCGCATGGACGGCAAAAGCGCCTTCGGCCTGACGACGCCGCTGATCAGCACCGCCTCGGGCGCCAAGATGGGCAAGACCGCGGCCGGCGCGGTCTGGCTCAACGCCGACATGCGCAGCCCTTATGACTACTGGCAGTTCTGGCGCAACGCGGAGGACGCGGACGTCGGTCGGTTCCTTCGGCTGTACACCGACCTGCCGCTGGACGAGATCGCCAGGCTGGAGGCGCTCGAGGGCGCGGAGATCAACGAGGCCAAGAAGGTGCTCGCCGACGCGGCAACGACCCTGCTGCACGGCGAGGTCGCGGCCCGTTCGGCGTCGGACGCCGCCCGCGCCGCCTTCGAGCAGGGCCGCGTTTCGGCGGATCTGCCCACGGTCGAGGTGTCGCGGGCCGACCTGGAAGCGGGCGTGGCGCTGTCGACCCTCGCCGCCGACGCCGGCCTCGCCACGTCGCGATCCGAGGCGCGGCGTCTCGCCCAGGGCGGCGGTTTGCGGCTGAACGACAAGGCTGAGAGCGACGGCCAGCGGCTCGTCACCCTCGCCGATTGCGACGCGGAGGGCTTGATCAAGCTCGCCGCCGGCAAGAAGAAGATCGTCCTGGTCAAGCCTGTTTAGAGGAGCCACCCGTGGCCGTTGAAGCTGGAACCCCCGCCCCATCCTTCGTCCTCGACAGCGACAAGGACCCGATCGACCTGGCCGCGCTGAAGGGGCGCGCGGTCGTGCTGTACTTCTACCCGAAGGACGACACGTCCGGCTGCACCAGCGAAGCCAAGGCCTTCACCGAACTGCACGAGGAGTTCCTGAACAACGGGGCCGAGGTGATCGGCGTCTCCCGCGACGACACCAAGAGCCACGCCAAGTTCCGCGCCAAGTACGGACTCACCCACCCCCTGGGCGCGGATGTGGATGGCGAGCGTGACGGAGGCCTATGGCGTCTGGGTCAAGAAGAGCATGTACGGCCGCGAGTACATGGGCATCGAGCGGGCGACCTTCCTCATCGACAAGGACGGCGTGATCCGCCGCGTCTGGCGCAAGGTGAAGGTGCCCGGCCACGCCGCCGAGGTGTTGGCGGCGGTGAAGGCGCTTTAGCGTCAATCCTTCGCCCGCTCCACGAACGAACCGTCGATGGTCATCACCACGATGCGTGTCCCGGTCGTGATGTAGGTCGGCACCATGGTGCGCACGCCGTTTGAGAGCACGGCCGGCTTGTAGGAGCCGCTGGCCGTCTGCCCCTTCACCACCGGTTCGGTCTCCACGATCTCCAGCGTGGCCCGGGTCGGCAGCGACATGGCGATGGGCACGCCCTCGTGGAGGGAGAGAGTACAGGTCATCCCATCCTGCCAGATAGGCCGCCTGGTCGCCGACGAGGTCCGCCGGCACGGTGACCTGGTCGTAGGTTTCCGGGTTCATGAAGTGGAACTCGTTCCCGTCCTGGTAGAGGAAGTTGTAGTCGCGCTCGTCGACGAAGGCGCGCTCCACCTGCTCGGTGGTGCGATAGCGCTCCGAGACCTTCACCCCGTCGGAAATGCGGCGCATGTCGAGCTGGGTGACCGGCGTACCCTTGCCGGGATGGATGTTCTCGATCTGCAGGACGACATAGAGCCTGCCGTCCATGTCCAAGACGGAGCCCTTGCGGAGCGAACTGGCGGCGACCTTGACCAAGAAAGAAACCTCTCGTGCGCGGCGCCCCAACACGCCGAAGCGCCTCCGTTAGCTCAAAGCCGTGACCGCCACCAACCCCTTCGCCGACGCCCACGCGATGCGCCGCGACCGCTTGGCTCAGCGTCGGGCGATCACCCGCGCCGTTCGCGCCTGGTTCGAAGCCCAGGGATTTGATGAGGTGGAGACCGCCGCGCTCCAGGTCTCACCGGGCAACGAGGCCCACCTGCACGCCTTCTCGAGCGAAGCGATCGCGCCATCGGGCGAGCGACGGCCGCTCCATCTGCGCACCTCGCCGGAGTTCGCCTGCAAGACTCTGCTGGCCGCGGGCGAGCGGCGAATCTTCGAGCTGGCGCGGGTCTGGCGCAACCGAGAGCGCGGGCCCCTCCACCATCCCGAGTTCACCATGCTGGAGTGGTATCGCGCCGAGGAGCCTTACGAGACCCTGATGGACGATTGCGCGGCGCTATTGAGCTTGGCCGCGGAAACCATCGGCGCGCGACGGCTCGCCTGGCGGGGGCTCGTGTCGGATCCCTTCGCCACGCCGGAGCGGGTCACCGTCGCCCAGGCCTTCGCCGACCGTGCCGGGATCGATCTTCTCGCCACCGTAGAAGCGTCGGGAGAGACGGACCGGGACGGCTTGGCGGGTCAGGCCCGGGCGACGGGGGTACGGGTCGCGGACGACGACGCCTGGGAAGACGTGTTCAGCCGCGTCATCGTGGAGCGGGTCGAGCCGACCCTGGGCGTCGGGCGCCCGACCATCCTCTGCGAGTACCCGATCAGCGAAGCCGCCCTCGCCCGCCCTTCGCCGCGCGATCCGCGGGTCGCCGAGCGGTTCGAGCTCTATGCCTGCGGCGTGGAGCTGGCCAACGCCTTCGGCGAGCTAACCGACCCGGACGAGCAGAGACGCCGCTTCGGCGCTCGAGATGGACCGCATGGAGGCGATCTACGGGTATCGCTACCCGATCGACGAAAGCTTCCTCGCCGCTCTCGCCCACATGCCACAGGCGAGCGGCGCCGCGCTGGGTTTCGACCGGCTGGTGATGCTGGCCACCGGCGCCGGCAGGATCGAAGACGTCCTGTGGAGCGCGGTGGCCGAGCCTTGAGCTACTGGACCCGGTGCAGCGCGCAGAGCTTGTTGCCGTCGGGGTCGCGAAGATAGGCAAGGTAGAGCTTGCCCATGGGGCTCTCGCGCAGGCCGGGCGGTTCCTCGATGCTCGTGCCGCCGGCTTCAAGGCCCGCCTTGTGCCAGGCGTCGACCTGCTCCGGGGAGTCGCAGGCAAAGCCCACGGTGCCGCCGTTGGCGTGGGTCGCCGGCTCGCCGTTGATCGGCTCGCTCACCGAAAACGTGTTGCCGTTGTGCTGGTAGAAGATGCGCTGCTTGTCTTGGAAGTGCGGCTTCACCCCGATGGCGCCCAGAAGCTTGTCGTAGAAGGCCTTAGCCTTGTCGACGCTGTTGGCGCCGATCATCACGTGCGAGAACATCGGATTTCCTCCCTGATTGTGTCCGCACCGATGAGCGATGAGCGTGGCCTTGGCAAGGCGGTCACGCGTCCCGTGTGGCGCCCACGCGCTGGGCAAGCGAAGCGGCCATGAACGGGTCGAGATCCCCGTCGAGCACTCCGGCGGTGTCGGACGTCTCCACGTCGGTCCGCAGGTCCTTCACCATCTGGTACGGCTGGAGCACGTAGGATCGGATCTGGTGGCCCCAGCCGATGTCGGTCTTGGCGTCCTCGATGGCGGCGTTGACCGCCTCGCGCTTCTGCAACTCCAGCTCGTAGAGCCGGGCGCGGAGCATCTTCCAGGCCTGGTCGCGGTTCTGGTGCTGTGAGCGCTGGTTCTGGCAGGCCACCGCGATCCCGGTCGGGATGTGGGTGAGGCGCACGGCGGAGTTGGTCTTGTTGACGTGCTGGCCGCCGGATCCGCTGGCCCGGTAGGTGTCGGTGCGCACGTCGGCCGGGTTGATCTCGATCTCGATCTTGTCGTCCACCACCGGATAGACCCAGATCGAGGCGAAGCTGGTGTGGCGCTTGGCGGCGGCGTCGAAGGGCGAGATGCGCACCAGCCGGTGGACCCCGGCCTCGGTCTTCAGCCAGCCGTAGGCGTTGTGGCCGCTGATCTTCACCGTGGCGGACTTCACCCCGACCTGCTCGCCGTCGGTTTCCTCGACGACCTCGAGCTTCATGTCGTGGGCGTTGGCCCAGCGCGTGTACATGCGCAGCAGCATGGCCGCCCAATCGGTGGACTCGGTCCCGCCGGCGCCGGCGTTGACCTCGAGGTAGGCGTCCGCCGAATCGGCCTCGCCCGAGAGCAACGCCTCCAGCTCGGCCTTGGCCGCGATGTCCTTCAGCGACTTCAGCTGGCCGGTGATCTCATCGAGCGTGGCGTCGTCGCCTTCCGCCTGCGCCATCTCGGCCAGTTCGAGATCGTCCTTCAGCTCGCGCTCGAGCCGCTGCACCCGCTCGACCTGGGTGGCCAGCTGGGTGCGCTCGCGCATCAGCGTCTGGGCGGCGTCGGAGTCGTCCCAGAGCTTTGGGTCCTCGACGCGCGCGTTCAGTTCGTCGAGATGACGAAGTGCGGCGTCCCAGTCAAAGACGCCTCCTGAGCAGTCCGACGGACTGCTCGATATCGGCGGCGAGCGCCTCGATATCCGCGCGCATGATGTTGCCTCTCTTGAGAAGGGCGGCGCGGATAGCCCGTTCGCCGCCAAGGCGCAATGTGGAGGTTGTGCGCGCCGCGCGCCAGCCTCAGCGAGGCCGAGCCCTGCCGCGCGACAGGCTCGCGCACGCCGAGAGCCCCGCCAGGCCCGCGCCGACGGCCAGTGTGATGGTCTCCGCCCGTCCCGGCGCCAGGCGGAAGGCGAGCCCCGCGACGCTGGCGCCTGTGATCATGCCGGTGAGCCGCGCCGTCGCCAGCATTCCTCCGGCCGCCCCGGCCCGCTCGCGCGGCGCCGAGGAGAGCAGGGTACGATTGTTGGGGGCCTGGAACATGCCGAACCCTAGGCCGCCCAGGGCGATGCGCCAGACGATGTCGAGGTTGCTGGCGTGCGCGCCAAGCCTGGAGAGCAGTCCGACGCTCACCGCCACCATCGCCATGCCGACCGCGCCCAGGGGACCCGCCGGGATCCGGTCGGACAGTCGGCCGGCGATGGGCGCCAGCAGCCCCACGCCGAGCGGCCAGGGGGTGAGCAGCAAGCCGGTCTGGACCTGGCTGCGGCCGAGCACGCCCTGAAAGTAGAACGGAAGGGCGATGAACACCGTCATGGCGCTGGCGAAGGCGCAGATCGAAGCGGCCACCGACAGGGAGAAGATCCGGATGCGCAGCAGATCGAGTGGGATCAGCGGCGCCGCCCGTGGCCATTCCCGCCGGACCAGCACCACCCCGGTCGCGATCGCGATCAGGACCTCCGCCACGGCCAGCAGCCCGGCGAGCCCGTGAGTGCGGCCCAGGGTGTCGAAGCCGAGAAAGAACAACCCGAAGGCGATGGCGTTGAGCCCCGCGCTCACGACATCGAACTTGTGATGCGTGCGATCCGACTCCGGCAGGGCGCGGGCGGCGAGCGCGAGATTGAGCGCGCCGATCGGCAGGTTCACCGCGAACAGCCATGGCCATGGCGCGATCGCCAGGATGCCGGAGGCGACGCTCGGTCCGGCGACCGAGGCGATGGAAACCACCAGGGCGTTGAGCCCCACCCCGCGACCGAGGCTGGCCTTGGGATAGGTGTAGCGCACCAGGGCGCCGTTCACGCTCATCAGTCCCGCGGCTCCAAGCCCCTGGAGCGACCGCGCCGCGACCAGGATCGGCAGACTGCGCGAGAGGGCGCAGCCGAGCGAGCCGGCCAGGAACACGGCCAGGCCGAACCGATAGACCCGGGCGTAGCCCAGGCGATCGCCGAGCGCGGCGAGCGGCAACAGCGCGATCACGATGGCCAGCTGGTAGCCGTTGACGATCCACACCGCTTCCGCGGGCGAGGCTTGGAGTTCGCGAGCGATGCTCGGCAGCGCCGTGTTCGCCACCGAGCCATCGATCACCGACATCGAGATGCCGAGCCCGATCGCCGCCATCGCAACGTACCGGCGCGGAACAGGAAGACCATCCGGAGCGCCCATCGTGGGCGCGGTGTCGCTCAGAAAGGCACGGCCGGGTTGTCCGGCGGCTTGGGCGGTCGCACGCCCGGAGGCGCCCGCTCCGCCGGGAGCAGGGGAAGCGGGACCCCGGGGGCGGGCAGAACACCGCCGGCCGGCGTGATGGCGGTCTCGCTGTTCGCGTCCGCCGCGGTGTTGACCGCCCTCGGTGGCGGGGGGACAGGCTCCGATCCCGGCCGGAAGGCCTCACGGTTCGGCCCGATGTTGGCGAACTTGGTTCCAGGGGGCGCGGTGAAGTCGCGCGGCGCGTAGCCCTTGAGCGCCTCCTGCATGAACTCGATGAAGATCGGCAGGGCGGCCACCGCGCCGGTCTCTCCCTTGCCGAGCGAGCGGTTGTCGTCGAAGCCCACATAGGTGGCGACCACCAGCTGCGGAGTGAAGCCGATGAACCAGGCGCTGCGGAAGTCGTTGGTGGTCCCCGTCTTGCCGCCGACCGGTCGACCCAGAACCTGGGCGGCGACGCCTGTCCCGCGTTGGACGACCCCCTCCAGCATGGTCTCGATCTGGTAGGCGGTGATCGGGTCGAGAGCCTGGACCCCGGTCGGCCTCACGTCCGGTCCGTCGCCGCCGTTGAAGGGCCGCCCGCAGGCGCCGCAATCGCGGCTGTCGGCCCCGAAGAGCGGCTTGCCGCTCCGGTCCTCGACCAGTTCGATGAGATGCGGCCGCACCTTCCAGCCGCCGTTGACGAAGGTCGAATAGGCGCCGGCCATGCGGAACGGCGTCGTCTCGCCCGCCCCCAGGGCCATCGGCAGATAGGGCGCCATGTGGTCGACCACGCCCAGGCGCTGGGCGGTGTCGACGATCTTCTTCATCCCGGTCTGCATGGCGATGCGCACCGTCATGCGGTTGAGCGAAAGCTCCAGCCCCCGGCGGAAGACCATCTCGCCGCCGCCCTCGTGCTTCTCGTAGTCCGTCGGGCTCCAAGGCTGTCCGTTGGCCCCGCGCAAGGTGATGGGACCGTCGGAGATGACGCTCGCCGGGGTGAAGGCGCCGCTTTCCAGCGCCGTGGCGTAGACGAAGGGTTTGAACGAGGAGCCCGGCTGGCGATAGGCCTGGGTGGCGCGGTTGAAGTTGCTCAAGCTGAAGCTGTAGCCGCCGACCATCGCCAACACCCGACCGCTGGTCGGGTCCATCGCCACCACCGCGCCGTTGACCTGCGGGATCTGGCGCAAGCGGAAGCCGCCGCCCTCCGCCGGCTCCACGAAGACGAGATCGCCTGTGTGCAGACCGCGACCGCCGCTGGCCCAGGCGACGTCCTGGCCGACGATCGAGCCCACGATGTTGTCCGCCGCGGTCTGCACCCGCGCCGAACCGCCGCTCGCCGAAAGCACCAGCGCCGCGCGCCACTGCTTGTGCTCGGCGGGGGGAGCCTTCGCGAGCGCGGCCTGTTGCCAGCCGGGCGCATTCTCCACCCGGCCCCAGGCGCCGCGCCAGCCGTGGCGATGATCGTAGGTCTCCAGCCCGTCCTGCAGGGCGATCCGGGCGGCCGTCTGAAGCCGCGGATCCAGGGTCGTGCGCATGTAGTAGCCGCCTCGGTTGAGGTCGGCTCCGACATCCTTCAGCTGAAGAGCCTGGCGACGCGCTTCGTCGACGAACCAGTCGGCGTCGTGGAACTTGGCGCGGACCGGCGCGGCTTCGACCTTCAGGTCCTCGGCCATCGCCTGCTGGGCCTCGGCGGGCGTGATCCACCCCAGGTCCAGCATGTCGTGCAGCACGAGGTTGCGCCGCCGGACGGCGGCGGCCTTGTGGGTCACGGGCTGGTAGTTGTCGGGCCCTTTGGGCAGCGCCGCCAGATAGGCGCACTGGGCGAGCGACAGGTCGCTGATCGCCTTGCCGAAGTAGTTGTAGGCCGCCGCGCCGACTCCGAACGAGCGATACCCCAGCCAGATCTCGTTCAGGTACAGCTCCAGGATCTGGCGCTTGGTCAGGGTCTGCTCGAGGCGCGTGGCGAGGATCGCCTCCTTCAGCTTGCGCCCGACGGAGACCTCGCCCGACAGCGAGATGTTCTTGGCCACCTGCTGAGTGATGGTCGAGCCGCCCTCGGGGCGCCGCCCCTGGAGCAGGTTGAACACGTCCTTGATCGCCGCCCGCGAGAGGCCTCCGGGGTCCACGCCGCCATGGCTGAAGAAGTTGTGATCCTCGGCGGCGAGGAAGGCGAGGATGAGCTGCGGCGGCATCTGGTCGTAGGGCACATAGATGCGCCGCACCTTCGAGAACTCGCCGATCAGGGTTCCATCCCAGGCGTAGACGCGGGTCGCGGTCGGTGGATGGTACTCCGCGATCTCCCGCGCGCTCGGCAAGGAGTGGAACAGCAGGGCGGTGTAGACCCCGGCGCTCACGCTGGCCGCCGCCACGACGCCGATCGCCGCCTGCCCCAGGAGGGAAACCTTCCGGCCGAACAGAGTCAAAGCGCTTAGATCGAACCTCCATTCGCCTCGGCGGAGGGCGGGTCTAGCAACGGACCGAGCCCGGCGGCAACGCCGACTTGGCGGATGGCGATATCCATCACCAAGCGGGCTGGCCTCGCGTCGCGGATCAACCGCAGCTGGAGAGGCCAACAGGGTTTCTCCAGGTCGTCGTTCAGCGAAGGCTGTTGAACATGGCGCCGCAGCGCACCATTATGGAGACAAGAAGGCGAGCGCGCCCCCCCGTCTGTCGTCAAGCGGAGTTGCATTGCCCCTTCTTAGACCTTCCGTTCGGACCGCCTTTTTGGTCGCGGCGATCGCCGCGTCGTTGAGCGCGTGCGGGGCCAAGAAGGCTCCTCCGCCGGGGCCAAAGGGGCCGCCCACCGTCGGTGTGGTGACGCTCCAGCCGCAACGCGTGGAGCTCACCAGCGAGCTCCCCGGCCGCACCAGCGCCTATGAAACCGCGGACGTCCGGCCTCAGGTGAACGGGGTGATCCTCAAGCGCTTGTTCGTCGAGGGTTCGATGGTTCGCAAGGGGCAGGCGCTCTACGAGATCGATCCCGCACCCTACCGCGCCGCCCTCGATCAGGCGAAGGCGCAACTCGCCAACGCCGTCGCCCTGGTGGCGACCAACAAGGCGAAGGCCGAGCGGTACGCGGACCTGGTGAAGATCAACGGCGTCTCCCGCCAGGACTACGACGACGCGGTGGCCGCGTATCGTCAGTCCGAGGCCAGCGTGCAGCAGCAGCGCGCGGCGGTGGAGTCGGCGGCGATCAATCTCGGCTACACACGGGTCACGGCCCCCATCTCCGGGCGGATCGGCCGCTCGGCGGTGACGGTCGGCGGCCTCGCCACCAACGGCCAGGCGACCGCGCTCGCCACCATCCAGAATTTCGATCCGATCTACGTCGACCTCACCCAGTCCGCGCCTGAAACGCTGAAGCTCCGCCAGGAGATCGCCAACGGCCGTCTGGGCTCCGGCGGCGCGGCCGGGGTCGCCGTGCATCTCAAGCTGGACAACGACGTGGCGTATCCGCTCGACGGGCGCCTCGAGTTCACCGATGTGACCGTGGACCAGACCACCGGTTCGGTGACGCTCAGGGCCCGCTTTCCCAATCCGAAAGGCTTCCTGCTGCCCGGGCTGTATGTGCGGGCGGTGGTTGTGGAGGGCGTCGACCCCAACGCGATCCTCGTCCCCCAGCGGGCCGTTTCCCGGAACGAGAAAGGGCTGCCCAGCGCCCTGGTCGTCGGTCCCGACGGGAAGGTTCATCCGCGCGACATCGTCACCGCGCGCACCATCGGCGATCAGTGGCTGGTCACCTCCGGGCTTGCCGCCGGCGACCGCGTCATCGTCGACGGCCTGCAGGCGGTGAAACCCAACATGGCTGTGCGGACCGTGGCGGCGAACCCCAACGAGCCCCCGGCCCCGACTCCCTCGACGGGAACGACCGGGATGCCGGCCTCCAAATGACGTTGCGAGCTCCGGCCGAGGGCCGCGCCTAGATGTCGGCCTTCTTCATCCGCCGGCCGGTGTTCGCCATCGTGATCGCCGCGGTGATCATGCTGGCCGGCATCGTCGCGATCTTCAGCCTGCCGATCGCCCAGTACCCCAGCATCGCCCCGCCGGCGGTGACCATCACCGCCACCTATCCGGGCGCCTCGGCCGAGACGATGGAGAACGCCGTCACCCAGGTGATCGAGCAGCAGCTCAAGGGCTTGGACCACCTGCTCTATTTCTCCTCGACCAGCCAATCGAACGGCCAGTCCCAGATCACCGCCACCTTCGCGGCGGGGACCAACCCGGACATCGCCCAGGTCCAGGTGCAGAACAAGATCCAGTCGGCGATCCCCATCCTCCCGGCCCAGGTCCAGCAGCAGGGCCTGTTGGTGGCCAAATCGCAGGCCAGCATCCTGCTGGTGGTCGGGCTGTTCGACACCGACGGCCGGCACACCAGCCTCGACGTGTCCGACTACCTGAATTCGAACTTCGTCGACCCCCTCTCGCGGGTGAACGGAGTCGGCGACCTGCAGGTGTTCGGCGCTCAATACGCCATGCGCGTCTGGCTCGACCCGCTCAAGCTCAACAACTACAACCTGATGCCGTCCGACGTTCGGAACGCCATCTCGGCGCAGAACGTGCAGGTCTCCGCGGGCGAGGTCGGCGCCCTGCCCGCGCCGCCCGGTCAGGCGCTGAACGCCACGGTGACGGCGCAGTCCTTCCTGCAGACGCCCGAACAGTTCGCCTCGATCATCCTGAAGAGCCAGCCCGACGGTTCAGTCGTCCATCTCTCCGACGTGGCGCGGGTGGAGCTGGGCGGCGAGAACTACAGCGTCCAGGCGCGCTACAACGGCCACGCGGCGGCCGGCATCGCCGTGAAGCTGGCGCCCGGAGCCAACGCCCTGCAGACCGCCGACGCGGTCAAGAAGCGCGCCAACGAGCTGGCGGCCAACCTCCCGGCCGGTCTCGCCATGGAGTTCCCGGTCGACAACACCCAGTTCGTCCGCCTGTCGATCAAGGACGTGATCTTCACCCTGATCGAGGCGATCGGCCTCGTCGTCGTGGTGATGTTCGTCTTCCTGCAGAACTGGCGGACGACCCTGATCCCGGCCCTCGCCGTGCCCGTGGTGCTGCTCGGCACCTTCGGCATCCTCGCCGCCTTCCATTACTCCATCAACACCTTGACCATGTTCGCCATGGTGCTCGCCATCGGGCTCCTGGTCGACGACGCCATCGTGGTGGTGGAGAACGTCGAGCGGATCATGGACGAGGAGGGCCTCCCGCCGCGCGAGGCGACCGAGAAGTCCATGACCGAGATCACCGGCGCCCTGGTCGGCATCGGGCTGGTGCTGTCGGCGGTCTTCCTGCCCATGGCTTTCCTCGGCGGCTCGACCGGCGTGATCTATCGGCAGTTCTCGGTGACCATCGTCTCGGCGGTGGTGCTGTCGGTGATCGTCGCCCTGATCCTGACCCCGGCCCTGTGCGCCACGCTGTTGAAGCCTCGCGGCCAGGGCGCGCGCGCCGGGCAGCGCGGCTTCTTCGGCTGGTTCAACAAGACCTTCGACGGCGGCGTGAGACGCTATGGCGGCCTGCTCGACAAGATCATCCATCGGCCGTGGCCAAGCCTGATCGTCTACGGCGTGGTGGTGGCGGCCATGGTGCTGTTGTTCGTGCGCCTGCCGACCGCCTTCCTGCCCGAGGAGGACCAGGGCTTCATGGTCGCCCTGATCAACCTGCCCGCCGGGGCCCCGGAGTCGCGCACGCTCGGGGTGGGCGCCCGGATGGTGAACTACTTCCGCAAGGAGGAGGGTGGCAACGTCGGCGGGATCTTCAACGTCGCGGGCTTCAACTTCGCCGGTCAGGGTCAGAACCTCGGCCAGCTGTTCATCCGCCTGAAGGACTGGAAGGTCCGCAAAGGCGTCAAGAACCACGCCCAGGCGATCGCGCAGCGGGCCATGGGAGCGTTCTCCACAGAACGCGACGCCCAGGTGTTCGTCATCGTGCCGCCGGCGGTGCAGGAACTCGGCAACGCGTCCGGCTTCGATCTCTACCTGGAGGACAAGGCCGGGCTTGGTCACGGCGCGCTCCTGGCCGCCCGAAACCAGCTTCTGGGCATGGCGTCCCAGAGCAAGCTGCTCGCCGGCGTGCGCCCCAACGGCCAGGAGGACACGCCCCAGCTCCATCTCGACATCGATCACGAGCGGGCGGGCGCGCTTGGCCTCTCGCAGGGCGACATCTTCGATACCCTGAGCTCGGCCTGGGGCGGGACGTTCGTGAACAACTTCCTCGATCGCGGGCGGGTGAAGAAGGTCTTCATCCAGGGCGATGCGCCCTATCGTTCGACGCCGCAGGACCTCGGCCGCTGGTATGTGCGGGGTTCGACCGGGACCATGGCACCGTTCTCCGCCTTTTCTAACAGCAGCTGGGTGACCGGACCGGCTCAGCTGCAGCGCTACAACGGCGTGCCGGCGATGGAGATTCAGGGCCAGGCCGCGCCGGGGCAGAGCTCCGGCGCCGCGCTCAAGGAGATGCGCACGCTCATCGGCAAGCTGCCCAAGGGCATCGGCTACGAGCTCACCGGCGTCTCATACCAGGAACAGCTGTCCGGCCAGCAGGGACCGTTCCTGATCGGCTTCTCCCTGCTGGTGGTCTTCCTCTGCCTCGCGGCGCTTTACGAGAGCTGGTCGATCCCGCTGGCGGTGATGCTGATCGTGCCGCTCGGCGTGTTCGGCGCCCTGCTCGCCGCGAGCCTGCGCGGCTTCTACAACGACGTCTATTTCCAGGTTGGCCTGCTGACGACCATCGGTCTGTCGGCGAAGAATGCGATCCTCATCGTCCAATTCGCCGATGAGGCGGAGAAGAAGGGCGAGAGCCCGCGCGAGGCGGCGATGGAGGCGGCGCGGCTACGTCTTCGACCAATCCTGATGACCTCCCTTGCGTTTGTGGCGGGGGTCCTGCCGCTGGCGCTCTCCAACGGCGCCGGAGCGGGCAGCCAGAACGACATCGGCACCGGCGTGATCGGCGGCGTGCTCGCCGCCACCGCCCTGGCGATCTTCTTCGTGCCGCTGTTCTTCGTCGGCGTGCGGCGAACCTTCCACAAGCGCGACGAGCCTTCGGCCAAGGCGGATGCGCCCGCGCCGGAGCCGCGCGGACCGGGCCCATCGCCCACGACCGCGGAGGCGTCTCCGTGATCCGCCGCCTGCTTCTGGCCGGGGCGGCGGCGGCGAGCCTTGCCGGCTGCATCGACCTTGCGCCGCACTATCAACGGCCGGCCCAGCCGACGCCGCCAGCCTTTCCGAGCGGCCCGGCCTATGCGCCCGCGACCCGGGTCCAGGACGTGGTTCCGTGGCGCGCGTTCTTCGTCGATCCCAAGCTGCAAGCCGTGATCGACGAGGCGCTGGTCAACAATCGCGACCTGCGGGTGGCGGTCGCCAACATCCTGACCGCGCGCGGCCAGTATCAGGTCCAACGCTCTGACCTGTTCCCCAAGCTCAACGCCCAGGTGAGCGCGAACTACGGACAGTACCCGACCGGCGTTCCTTCCAGTTCAGGCATCGGCGGGGGCTCTTCCGGCGGTGGCGTCTACAACGAGCGTCTCTACAGCGCCCAGGGCGCGGTCAGCGCCTTCCAGCTCGACCTGTTCAGCCGCGAGCGCAATCTCACCCGAGCGGCGTTCGAGCAGTACCTCTCCACCCGCGCCGCCCGCGACGCCGCCCAGATCACGCTGGTCTCGGAAGTGGTCACCGACATCCTGACCCTCGGCGCCGATCGCGCCCTGCTCGACGTCGCCAAGCAGGCGCTGGTCAATGGCGAGGCGACCCTGACCGTCACCCAGGCCCGCTTCCACGCCGGTGTCGCCTCCGAGCTCGACGTCTTCCAGGCGCAGACCTTCAGCGAACAAGCCCGCTCCGACGTGGCGCGCCTTACCACCCAGGTGGCGCAGGACCGCAACGCCCTCGAACTGGTGGTCGGCGCGCCCGTGCCGGACCAAGATCTGCCCGCGGGCATCGACGATCCCGGCGTGGCGATCTCCAACCTGCCGGAGGGACTGCCCTCGACCGTGCTCCTCACCCGACCGGACGTGGTCCAGGCCGAGGACGCGTTGAAGGGCGCGAACGCCAACATCGGCGCCGCGCGCGCCGCCTTCTTCCCCAACATCAGCCTCACCGGCTCAGGCGGGGTGACCAGCACCGCCCTCTCGACCCTGTTTCGCAGCGCGGCCGAGACCTGGACCTTCATCCCCACGATCACCCAGCCGATCTTCGACTTCGGCCAGAACCAGGGAAACCTGAACATCGCGAAGGGCCAGCGCGACGCCGCCGTGGCCCAGTACGAGAAGTCGGTTCAGACCGCGTTCCGCGAGGTTGCCGACGCTCTCGCCCGGCGCGGCACCATCGGCGCCCAGCTCGCCGCCGAGCAGGCCCTCACCAACGCCGCGACCGGAAGCCTCAAGCTGTCGACCGCGCGATATGAGCGGGGCGCCGACACCTACCTCAACGAACTGGTCGCCCAGCGCACGCTCTATTCAGCGCAACAGACCCTGATCGCCGCCAAGCTGGCCCTCGGGATCAACCTGGTGAACCTCTACACGGCGCTCGGCGGCGGGGTCCGCTGACGGCGGCGCGACGCAAGCCGCCGCCTCACCAGATCCGTACGCGCTCCTCGGGAGCCACATAGTAGGCCGCAGCCCGGCGCCACGCCGAAAGCCTTGTACCAGTCGTCGATGTTGCGCAGCGGGCCGATGACGCGAAAGCCGCGCGGAGAGTGCGGGTCGGACACCAGCTGCTTGCGCAGGGCATCCTCCCTCGCCTTGCCGCGCCAGGCCTGCGCCCAGCCGAGGAAGACGCGTTGATCGCCGGTGAAGCCGTCGAGAACGGGGGCGGGCTTGCCGTTCAGGGAGCGGTGATAGGCCTCCAGGGCGACGTTGAGGCCGCCCAGATCGGCGATATTCTCGCCCATGGTGAGGTCGCCGTTGATGTGCGCGCCGGGAAGCGGCTCGTAGCTGGAGTACTGTGCGCCCAGTCGCTTGGCGCGGGCTTCGAAAGCCGCGGCGTCGGCGGGTGTCCACCAATCCCGAAGCTGGCCCGCCGCGTCGAGCTTGCGCCCCTCGTCGTCGAACCCGTGGGTGAGCTCGTGACCGATCACCCCGCCGATGGCGCCGTAGTTGATCGCCGGATCGGCGGCCGGATCGAAGATCGGCGGCTGCAGGATGCCGGCGGGGAAGACGATGTCGCGGAGCGAACCATTGTAGGCATCGTTGGTCTGCGGCGTCATCGACCAGTCCGCTCGATCCACCGGACCGTTCAGGCGAACGACGTAGAATTGCCAGTCCCAAGCTCCGGCCCGGCGCACGTCGCCGACCAGGTCGTCGGATCGGATGTCCAGGCCGCCGTAGTCGCGCGGATGATCCGGATAGCCGACCTTGATCTGGTAGGTGTCGAGCTTCTTCAGCGCCTCGAGCTTGGTCTGAGGCTGCATCCAGTCCAGCCGCTCGAGACGCGCCCGCATGGCCGCCTTCACATTGGCGACCAGGCTCTCGATCTTCGCCTTCGACTCGGGAGGGAAGTAGTGGTCGGTGAAGACTTGGCCCACGCCGAATCCCATGGAGCCGAAGCAGTCCACGCGGTCGACGCCGCTGCAATCGCCGCCGCCCACCGCGCGGATGGCGCGCTTCCAGCGAGCCTGCTCCTCGGGCTGGCCGGACAGGGTCTTGTCTCGGAATTCGAAGCGGGCCTGTGCGAAAGGCGCGGCGAGGTAGAAGGCGGCGTTGTCAGCCACGGTGAAGGCTTGCCAGGCTTTCAGGACCTCGAGCGGGGTCGCCTGATAGACGGCGGCGATGCGGGGGAAGGCCGTGTTCTCGGCCACGATCACCCTCTGAACCTTGCCGAGGCCCGCGCCCGCGAGGAAGCGGTCCCACGAAAAACCGGGGGTCAGGGCCGCCAGCGCCGGGCGATCCGCGGGGTTGTAGATCTTGTCGAGATCCCGCTGCTCGGCCTTGGTCCAGCTGGCTTCGGCGATGCGGGTCTCGAAGGCGACCACCGCCTTGGCGTTCGCGGCCGGATCGGGCCAGCCGACCAGCCCCAGGAGCTTCGCCGCATAAGCCTCATACGCCGCCTTCTGCGGGGCGAAGGCGGGCTTCAGGTAGTAGTCGCGATCGGGCAGGTCGAGGCCGCCCTGGCCGGCCAGGACGGCGTACCGGCGAACGTCCTTCAGATCGACATCGATGCCCAGGTTGAAGATCGTGCCATAGAAATCGAGGTTGTTCCGCCCCATCAGCTCGGCGACATCGTCCCGGTTTCGGGCAGCCTTGATGGCGGCGAGTTCGGGCGCGATCGGCTGGACGCCCAGCGCTTGCACGCGAGCCTCGTCCATGAAGGCCTTGTAGAAGGCGCCGACCTTGCTCTCGAGCGTCTTCGGTCGCTCCGGCGCGTCGAGCGCCGCCTTCTCCAGCAGGTCGTGCAGGCGCCCTTCGGTCCGATTGGTCATCAGTAGCCGGAGCGATACGCCGGGCTTGTCGGCTGGGATCGGGGTGCGCGCGAGCCACGCGCCGTTGGCGTATTTGTTGAAGTCGTCTCCCGGCTTCACGCTCGGGTCCATGGCCGTGAGGTCGAAACCCCAGGCTCCGAACTGCGGCTTCTCGCCCTGCGCCCCCGCGGCGGTGGCGATCAGCATCGAACCCGCAAGAATGGCGACTCGGATCGAAGACTTCATCGGCCTACTCCCCCTCGCTGGAGCGAGGCGCCAGCCCGGTCAATCTACCGCGCCGGGCTCACGGCCAGCAATGATCGAGCGGCGCGGCGCGGCTTGGATCGACGAGGGTTCGTTCAGACCCTTGGCGAAGTAACCGGCTGGCGACTGGTGTCGAAATAGGCGTCGATCGCCTCGGCCACAGCGTCCATCATCCGGCCTCTCGCCCGGGATTCGGCGAGCCGCGCCTCGTCCTCGGGGTTGGTGACGAAGCCCATCTCCAGGAGCGCGGCGGGCACGTCCGGTGCGAGCAGGACGAAGTAGCCGGCGTCGCGGTGGCTGCGCGGCAGCAGGTCGACGCCGTGGCTACCGAGCCTCTGGAGCAGCAGGTCGGCGAACATGGCGGAATGGTTGCGGGTGCTCCGCTGGGAGAGATCGAGCAGGATCTGGCTCACGCCCGCATCCCCCGAGCGGCTCGCCACCTTCGTGAACCACTCGTTGCGGCCGATCACATAGTGGGCGCGGCCGACGCCGCTGTCCGACAGGGTATAGACGCTGGCGCCGCGCGGGGTGGCGTCGGCCCCGGCGCTGTCGGCGTGGAGCGACAGGAACAGGTCCACGCCGCCCTTTCGCGCGATCTTCACCCGGTCCGCCAGGGGGATGAACACGTCGCTGTCGCGGGTGAGGATCACCTTGTAGCGGCCGGTCCGTTCCAGCCGCTCCTTCAGCGCCACGGCGGCGGCGAGGGTGAGCTCCTTCTCCTGATGGTTGGCTCCAAGCGCGCCGGAGTCGTGCCCGCCGTGCCCAGCGTCGATGACCACCACCTTGCGGCCTTGCGGCGCTCGGGCTGGGGCCGTGCTGGCGAGCGTCGCCCTGTGGCGAGCCTTCGGCGGCGGAGGGGAATCGCCGGCAAACTCCGGCGCGCCGGATGCGTCGTTGTCCTGCGCGACGGCGAGCAGGCCGCGAGCACGGCGCGGAAGGGGGGTCGCTTCTGGATCGGCGTGAAGGCTGGGCTGAGCGGACGCGACATCCAGCACGTCCCGACGCTTCTTCGTCCGGACGCTCTCCGTCGCCACGGCTTCGGGCGCCACGTCCGCGCCAGGCGCGAGATCCACCACATACCGCCAGTAGGCGACGCCCTGCCCCGGAGGGATGGCGAAGCGATGCGCCACGTGGGCGGGGCGGGAGAAAGCGAGTTCCAGGCGGTCGAGGTCGGCCTCGCCGCCGCTCGTCCAGCGCGCGACGAGCCCCTTGCCCGATCCGGCGCTGACGCTCGGGCCCGGCGTGGCGTTGATCTCCACGATCAGCCGATCTCCCGAGGTCTGAATATTCGGAACGGTCGAGGCGGAGAGGTCGATCACGACCCGCGTGGATGCCGCATCTCCGCCCAACCGGACTCCGAGAACGGTCGCGCCGTGCCCAGCGGCGAGGGCCAGGCCCGGCGCGCACGCAAGGGTGACCGCGCCGATCCGCGCGACTACCTCTCGTCCGTATCGCCATACCTTAAACATTGGTCGCGCCAGCCCAGCCGATCCCGAATCGACTCGGCGCTTAGACCTAATCTCGTGGCCAAACCGTTAAGGCCGCCGCCCAGCCTCTCGTCGCCAGCAACGCTCGAGCTTTCAGCGCTTTCCATTCGCCTCGACCTGGCTTACATTCTGTAGGCGTGCGTCGTTCGCCTGTCTTTGCGAGGGGCCTGACGCCGCGACCGTCCGCGCCGGACGGCTGCCCATCTCGCGATGGCGTCGGCGCTTCATCTCGAATCGCGCCGGCGCGCATCTCGCGTCCCAGCGCGTCACGAAAGACAACCATGGGCTGCGCCGCTCACTTACCGTCCAATCACCGCCCCGCCGGCTTCGGCGCGCGGGTGTGGACGAGCCATGCCGCGCGCGCCCTCATCGGGCGCCCGGAGCCAAGCTCCGCCCGGCGCCGTGGAGCCTGCTTCAATGTCCAAGAAAATGCTGATCGACGCGGTCCACCCGGAAGAAACCCGGGTGGTGGTGCTGAACGGTCATAGGGTAGAGGAATTCGACTTCGAGAGCCGCTCCAGAAAGCAGCTCCGGGGAAACATCTATCTCGCCAAGGTCACCCGGGTCGAACCCAGCCTGCAGGCCGCCTTCATCGAGTACGGCGGCAATCGTCACGGCTTTCTGGCCTTCAACGAAATCCATCCCGACTACTATCAGATCCCTCACGCCGACCGCGAAGCGCTGATGCGCGACGCCGAGGCGGACGACGAGCCGCACGAGATCGGCGACGACGAGCCCCATGCCTCGGACGCCGAGGACGTGGACGCCAGCGTTGAAGAGACCGTCGCCGACGCTGCGACCGAAGCGCTCGGCGGCGATGACGAAGACGACATCGACGAGGAATTGGAGCGCCGTCGCCGCCGGATGATGCGGCGCTACAAGATCCAGGAGGTGATCAAGCGCCGCCAGATCATGCTCGTCCAGGTCGTCAAGGAGGAGCGCGGCAACAAGGGCGCGGCTCTCACCACCTATCTGTCCCTGGCCGGCCGGTACGGCGTCTTGATGCCCAACACCGACCGCGGCGGCGGCATCAGCCGCAAGATCACCGCCGTGGCCGACCGCAAGCGTCTTCGGACCATCGTTTCCGAGCTCGACGTGCCGCAAGGCATGGGCCTGATCGTGCGCACCGCCGGGGCGAAGCGGAGCAAGGCCGAGATCACCCGCGACTACGAGTATCTGTCCCGCCTTTGGGGTCAGATCCGCGACACCACCCTGCACTCCATCGCCCCCGCCCTCATCTACGAGGAAGAGGACCTGGTGAAGCGGGCGATCCGCGACATGTTCGACAAGGATGTCGAAACCATCCAGGTCGAGGGCGAAGCCGGCTACCGCGAGGCGCGCGACTTCATGCGCATGCTGATGCCGAGCCAGGCGCGGAAGATCGAACGCTATCGCGGCGGCCCGCCGCTGTTCGTGGCGCACAAGGTCGAGGACACCCTCGCCCAGGTCTATTCGCCCGTCGCCCCGCTCAAGTCCGGCGGCTATCTGGTGATCAACCAGACCGAGGCGCTGGTCGCCATCGATGTGAACTCCGGCCGCTCCACACGCGAGCGCAACATCGAAACCACGGCGCTGCGAACCAATATCGAAGCCGCCGAGGAGGCGTCGCGACAGATCCGCCTGCGCGACCTGGCCGGCCTGATCGTCATCGATTTCATCGACATGGACGAGGCCAAGAACAACCGGGCGGTCGAGAAGACGCTCAAGGAGTGCCTCTCCCTCGATCGCGCGCGCATCCAGATGGGCCGCATCTCGCCGTTCGGGCTGATGGAGATCAGCCGCCAGCGTCGGCGCACCGGCATTCTGGAAGGCACGACCCACGTCTGCCCGCATTGTGCGGGCGCCGGACGGGTGCGCTCGGTCGAGTTCGAGCGCCCTGGCGGCGTTGCGCGCGGTCGATGTGGAAGCGCTGCAGGGTGGCGGCGAAGTAGTCTTGCGCGTGGCCCGTGAAGCGGCGCTCTACATCCTCAACCAAAAGCGCGAGTACCTGCTTCGCCTCGAGCGTGGACGGGGCCTGTTCATCAACGTGGTGGCCGACGAGGCGCTGAGCGCGGCCGAGCACGCCATCGAGCGCTTGAGCCACGAGGCTTTCACCGTCGATCCGGCCTGGGCCGAACGCGAGACGTTCGAGGCCGAGGACCTGGATGAGGAGGACTTCGAGGACGACGAGATCGTCTCGGACGACGAGGCGTTCGATCTGGCCGCCGAAGACGAGGGCGCCGACGAGATCGACGGCCGCGTCGATGACGACGAGGAGCCGGAAGTTCAGGGGACGCAGGCTCAACGGAGCGGCGAGGACGGTGGACGGCGACGGGGTCGCCGGCGGCGGCGCGGACGCCGTGACAACGAGCCTCGCGTCGAGGCCGCGCCTGTCGTCGACGAACAGCCCGCCGCCGGCGACACGGAAAGCGCCGAACGGCGCCGCCGGCGTGGCCGTCGCGGCGGACGCCGAACCCGCGAGGATGCGGTGGCGAGCGACGCCTATGCGTGGTCGTGGCCCGCCCGTCTCTCGGGAGACGATCCCTACGAGTGGCGAGGTCCCGTCGAGCGCGCCGAGCCGGTGGCGCGCGAGGAACAGGCGCGTGCGCCTGCGCCCGCGCCCCTCCTCGCTTCAACCGTCGCGGCCTTGCCCGAGCCCGATCAGGCCGCCGAACCGATTGCCATGACTGGAGCGCCGGCCGCTTACACGCCGCGGCCGGAGACGTCCGACGAAGAGGTCTGGGTCGAACTGGATGAGCCCGCCCCCAAGCCGGAGCGCCCGCGTCGGCGTCGGGGCGGCCGCGCGGCTCAGGCCGAAGCGGGGGCTCCGGAGGCGACGGACGTCGAGGCGGTGGCCGAAAGCGCACCCCCCGAGGCCGTCGCCCCGCCGGAGCCTCGCGCCGAAACCCCGAGCATCCAAGCCGAGCCCGAGGTCGCGCCAGAGCCTGTTCGCGAGGAGCCGACGACAGCGCCGACGCCCGCGGAGCCCGAACCGGTGCTGGCGGCGGTTTCGACCGTCCCCGTCGCGGAACTCCCGCCTGCCGCTCCCCCCGAACCGGATCCGGCGGAAATCGTCGCACCTCCGGTGGCGCCCAAGCGAGGGTGGTGGGCCAAGCGCGCCTGAAGTCGAGCGTCCAGCGCGTCAGCCTTGCGGCAGCGCCCCTGTCGCGCGACGCGCTGGCGCGATAATCTCGCCCCGATCGGGGGATAGGCATATCTGAGCTTGGCTTTGCTCCGTTCCCCTCGCCTCTCTCGACAGATCGTCAGCGCGCTCGTGGGCGCGGCGACCGTGTTCGCGCCCATGCTGCAGGCGTACGCCCAGACGCCGGCCCTTTCGCTCATCCGCGATACCGAGATCGAAACCATCATCCATAAGGAAGCGGACCCGGTGTTCGTGGCCGCCGGCCTCGATCCAAAGCAGGTGCGGATCTACCTGATCTCCGACCACGACCCGAACGCCTTTACCGCCGGCGGCCAGAACATCTTCATCAGCACCGGCCTGATCCTCGAGACCAAGAACCCGAACCAGCTGGTCGGGGTCATCGCGCACGAGACCGGCCACATCGCCGGAGGACACATCGCCCGCTCCGGCGCCTTCGGGCGGGCGGCCACGGCCCCGATGCTGCTCAGCATCGGCCTCGGCATCCTCGCGGCGCTCGCCGGCGCGCCCGGCGCTGGAGCGGCCCTGATCTTCAACTCCGGTTACTTCGGCGAGTTGAACGCCCTCACCTACTCCCGCGAGCAGGAGGCGCGCGCCGACCAGGCGGCGGCGACCTACCTGGAGAGCGCCGGGCTATCCGGTCAGGGCTTGGTGACCTTCTTCGACAACTTCCGCTACCAGGAGGTCTTCGACGACGAGAAGAAGTTCCCCTTCTTCCGCGACCACCCCCTCACCGACGACCGGATCGAAGCCTTGCGCGTGCGGGTCGAACACCAGCCTCACGTCGGGGTGGAGGACAGCGCGGCCGCCATCGAGCAGCACAACGTGATGCACGCCAAGCTCGAGGCGTTCCTCGATGGCGGGGCCCAGGTCCTCAGCGACTATCCGGAAACCGACAAGTCCTTCGCCGCCCGCTACGCCCGGGCCATCACCTGGTACAAGGCGACCGAGACCGACCGGGCGCTGAAGGAGATCGACGCCCTGATCTCCGACTATCCGACGGACCCGTACCTTTGGGAGCTGAAGGGTCAGGTGCTGTTCGAGGTCGGCCGCGCCAAGGACGCCGAACCGGCGCACCGCCGCTCGGTGGAGCTGGATCCGGGTGCGCCGCTCCTGCAGATCAACCTCGCCCAGGCGCTGATCGCGCAGAACGCGCCGCCCAAGCTGCAGGAAGCCATCCTCATCCTCCACAAGGCGCTGATGACCGAGCCGGACAACGCGCTCGGCTGGCGCCTGATGAGCGAGGCCTACGACGCCCAGGGCAACGCCGGCATGGCGAGGCTCGCGGCGGCCGAGCAGAACTTCAATCTCGGCCAGATGCTGGAAGCCCGCACCTTCGCCGTGCACGCCCGCGAGCTGCTCAAGAAGGGCACGCCGGAGTGGCGGCGGGCCACCGACATCATTCTCGCCTCCAAACCCACGCCGGGGCAGCTCAAGGAATTGGGGGACGTGAGTTGAAGCACGCGCTCGCGTTGCTCGGGACGATCCTGGCGCTCTCGGCCTGCACCCGCCAGGGGAGCGACGCCGCCTTCGGCGATAGGGTAAAAGCTTACCTGCTGGCTCACCCCGAGGTGATCCAGGAAGCCGCCCGCCGGCTCGACGCCAAGCTGGCGGCCGACGACGTCGCCGCTCAGAAGCAGGGCGCCGCTCGGCTCCCAGCCCTCCGCGCGGCCGTGGAGCACGACCCGGGCGACTTCGTCGCCAATCCGAAGGGCGCGGTGACCGTGACCGAGTTCTACGATTACCGCTGCCCTCATTGCATCAACGCCGCGCCCAAGGTGGTGGCTTTGATCCGCAGCGATCCGAAGGTGCGCTTCGTCTTCAAGGAGTCGCCGATCTTCGGCCCCACCTCCGACTACGCCGCCCGCGCCGCCCTGGCGGTGAAGGCGTCCGGCGGCGACTATGTCGGCTTCTACCGCGACCTCATGGCGGCCCAGCCCAGCAGCGCGGACGCCATCGACCAGATCGCCAAGCGTTACGGGGTCTCGCACGTGCCGGAAGACGCGCCGCACCTCGCCGCCAACGCCGCCTTGTTCAACCAGCTCGCCCTCGGCGGCACGCCCGCCTTTGTGGTGGGAAACACCATCGTCTACGGCGAAGACATGGACGCTGTCGCGGCGGCGGTGCAGAAAGGCTGAAGCGTCTCTCCCCTCTTCCTAGCCGCTCCGAATTGCGACGTCCGCTCAAGCTTTTACGCCCCAACGTCTTGCATGGCGCCGCTTCGTGCTTCATCGCCAACAGGCTGATGAGTGAGCCCTCGCCCCTCTCGGAAACCCGTCCGGATTTCGACGCCGACTGGGCCCCCGCGCGACGTCGCGCGCTGGAGCCGTATGGCATCCTGGACACGCCCGCCGAACAGCCGTTCGACGACATCGCCCATTTCGCGGCGCGCCTGTGCGGGGCGCCCGCCGCCCTCGTCAGCTTCGTCGATGAGCGGCGACAGTGGTTCAAGGCCCGGATCGGCTTTGACGACTCCGAGACGGATCTCGACCGTTCGGTCTGCAAGTTCGCGCTCGGGGCGCCGGATCTCTTCATCATCCCCGACCTGACGAAGGATGACCGCACCCGGAACAATCCGCTGGTATCGGGTGAGCCAGGGATCCGCTTCTACGCGGGCGCGCCCCTGCGCCTCGGGTCCGGCGAAGTCTTGGGAAGCCTTTGCGTGATCGACACCGCGCCCCGGCCCCAGGGTCTGACAGCGGAACAGGCGGACGACCTGAGACGGCTCGGACGCCTGGTCGTCGACCAGCTCGAACTGCGCCGCATCCTGAAAATGCGCGATGAGGTGCTCGCCGAACAACAAGCCCTTCACCAGGAGCGGGAGACACTCGCCCAGGGACAGGCCGTCCTGAACGCCGAGATCAGTCACCGGCTCAAGAACACGCTCGCCATGGTTCAAGCTGTGGCCGTGCAGACGCTGAAAGGCGTCACCGATCGGGCGGCGATGGACGACTTCGAGCAACGGCTGGGCGCCTTGGGAGCGGCTCACGATCTTCTCTTCCAGGAGGATTGGGAACACGCCGACCTCGCTTCGGTGATCCACAGCGTCGCCGTGACCCTCGGTATAGACCAGCGCTTGCGGGTGGATGGGCCATCTGTCGCGCTCAGCCCGCGGGCGACGATGACGGCGTCCCTCCTCGTGCACGAGCTCGCGACCAACGCCATCAAATACGGCGCTCTGCGCGTACCGAGCGGCGACGTATCGGCGACTTGGCGCGTTGACGAGCCGAACGCCACGCTCGTGTTCGAATGGGTCGAGCGTGGCGGACCCGCAATCGATCCGCCCACCAGACAAGGTTTCGGTTCCAAGCTTCTGACCATGGGTTTCACAGGCACGGGAGGCACGACGCTCCGCTACGAGCGGCAGGGGTTCACCGCGGAGCTCACCGCCTCGATTCGTCACATTCAGGCCTCGTGAGGCGTTCGGAACCGATGCCCAAAACCGTCATCCTGATCGTCGAAGATGAACCCGTTCAACGGATGAACATGATCGATATGGTCGAGCGCGCCGGCTATGAGGTCGTCGAAGCGTCCAACGCCGATCAGGCCGTCGAAATCCTCGAACGCCGCTTGGACATCCGCATCGTGTTCACCGATATCGAGATGCCCGGCTCTATGGACGGCCTCAAGCTGGCCGCCGCCGTGCGCGATCGTTGGCCGCCGATCGAGATCATCGTCACCACCGCGGGCCAGCCGCCCGACCCCGAGCGCCTCCCCGCGCGGAGCATCTTCGTCTCCAAGCCCATCCGGCGGGCCGAGGCGATCGCGGCGATCGAGACGTTCGCCGCCTAGGCGGCGCGCGCCTCAGACCCTAGGTCCATCCAGCGCCGCATCGATGGCGGCGGCGACCTCGTCCACACTCTGCATGCCGTCGAGCGCCACCAGCTTGTTCTGGCGTTCGTAATAGGGGCAGAGCGGAGCCGTGTCGCGATTGTAGGCGGCGAGGCGTACGGCGAAGCGATTCGGGATTGTCGTCGGAGCGGCCGCTCTCCTGGAAACGCCGGGCGACGCGGGCCTTGAGCGCTTCGTCGTCGACGACCAGACGAATCACCAGATCGATGCGGTGCTCCCGCCGCTCGAGCATGGCGTCCAGCGCCTCGGCCTGGGCGACCGTGCGGGGAAAGCCATCGAAGATGCCGCCGCCGCTGCGGTCGAGCTCGGCGAGCCGATCCTCGATCAGACTGATCACGCAGGCGTCGCTCACCAGTTCGCCACGGGCGAGCACGCCCTCCACCTGCCGGCCGAGATCCGTTCCCGAGGCGATGGCCGCGCGCAGCATGTCCCCGGTGGAGAGCTGGATCATCCCGCGCTGTTCCACCAGCCGCCGGGCCTGAGTGCCCTTCCCCGCCGCCGGCGGGCCGAACAGAATGATGTTCACGGCTTTAACGCGCCTCCCCGTCTCACACTTGCCGGCGGTTTCAGCGACGAGCGCCGCGCAGCTTCGACTTCTTGATCAGCCCCTCGTACTGGTGGGCCAGGAGATGAGACTGGATTTGCGCCACCGTGTCCATGGTCACCGACACGACGATCAGGATCGAGGTGCCGCCGAAGGCATAGGATCCCGTGGGTCCGGCGAGGAATTCCGGCAACAGGCAGACCGCGGCGATGTAGAGGGCGCCGATCAACGTCAGGCGCGTGAGCACGTAATCGATGTACTCGGCGGTGCGCTTGCCGGGGCGGATCCCGGGCAGGTTGCCGCCGTACTTGCGCAGGTTCTCCGCCGTGTCGTCCGGATTGAAGACGATCGAGGTGTAGAAGAAGCAGAAAAAGATGATCAGGAAGCCGTAGAGCACCATGAACAGCGGCTTGCCGTGCGTCATCTGGCCGACCACGGTGGGCAGCCACTGGAGCCACTCGGGCAGCTTGGCGGTCGACAGGAAGCCCAACGCCGTGGCCGGCAGCAGCAACAGCGAAGAGGCGAAGATCGGCGGGATCACGCCCGAAACGTTGATCTTGAGCGGCAGGAAGGAGTTCTCCCCGCCCATCATGCGGTTGCCGACCTGCCGCTTGGGATAGACGATCAAAAGCCGCCGCTGGGCGCGCTCCATGAACACGATGAACAGCACCACGCCGATCGCGAGCAGGAAATAGGCCAGGATCAGGAAGCTCTTCGAGGAGTCCTGTCGCGCCTCCTGCAGCAGGTTCCAGACGCCCACCGGCAGGCGCGCGACGATGCCGGCGAAGATGATCAGCGAGATGCCGTTGCCGACGCCCCGGCTGGTCATCTGCTCGCCCAGCCACATCAGGAACATGGTGCCGCCGGTGAGCGTGACCATGGTCGACAGGATGAAGAAGATCCCCGGATGGTCGACGATGCCTTGGGCGTTGGACAGGCCCGTGGCGATCCCGAAGGACTGGAAGATCGCCAGCACCACGGTGAGATAGCGGGTGTACTGGTTGAGCTGCTTGCGACCGGCCTCGCCGCCTTCCTTGCGCAGCTTCTCCCACGGCGGATAGGTGGTCTGCAGTAGCTGCACGATGATCGAGGCCGAGATGTACGGCATCACGTTCAGCGAGAAGACGGCCATGCGCTGGACCGCCCCGCCGCTGAACATGTCGAACATGCCCAGGATGCCCTTGGCCTGCCCTTCGAAGGCATGGGCGAAGGCGGCGGCGTTGATGCCGGGAATCGGGATGTAGGTCCCCAGGCGATAGACGACCATCGCGAACAGGGTGAACCAGATGCGCTTGTGGAGCTCGGTCGCCTTCTGGAAGGCGCCGAAGTTCATATTGGCGGCGAGTTGTTCGGCGGCCGAAGCCATCTAGGGTCCTCGAGGTACGATCACGCGGTCACAAGCGACCATCTAAGCACGCTCGCGGCCCGGCGGGAGGGGACCGCGACGCCCTGCCTCAGGCCTGGGCGGCCTCCGGCTCGGTCCTCGGCGAGGTTTCGGTGAGAGAGCCGCCCGCCTGCTCCACCGCGGCGCGCGCCGTACCCGAGGCCGAGTGGACGGTGAGTTGCAGCTTGGCCGAGAGCGAGCCCTTGCCGAGCAGGCGAACGCCGTCCTTCACGCGCCGGATCACGCCAGCCGCCACCAGCGCCGCCGCGTCGATCGGAGCGGAGGCGTCGAGCTTGCCGGCCGCGACCGCTTGCTCGAGGCGCCACAGGTTCACCTCGGCGTATTCCTTGGCGTTGGGATTGTTGAAGCCGCGCTTGGGCATACGCATGTGCAGCGGCATCTGGCCGCCTTCGAAGCCGTGGACGGCGACGCCGCTGCGGGCCTTCTGACCCTTCACGCCGCGGCCGGCGGTCTTGCCCTTGCCGGAGCCCGGGCCGCGACCGACGCGCATGCGTCCCTTCGTCGAGCCTTCACGCGGGGCGAGTTCGTTCAACTTGACCATGATGCCTGTCCTTTCAGGAGCTTGCGCCGGACCGCCTCGGCAGGTCCGACTCGGCGATGAGGGATGGGTCGGCGCCGGCTTAGCCGACCACCTCGACCATGTGAGCGACCTTGGCGATCATGCCGCGGATCGACGGGGTGTCGTCGAGCACGGCTTCGCGGCCGATGCGGTTGAGGCCGAGCCCCTTGAGGGTCGAACGCTGGGCCGCGGCCCGGCGAATGGGGCTGGCGGTTTGACGGACGGTGATCTTGTCCATGGAACTTCGGCTCCCTTAGGCTTCCGCCGTGTCGGCTTGCTCGGCGGGCGCGCCCACGTCGACCCGGTTGGCGAGGATTTCCGAAACCTTCTTGCCGCGCTTGGAGGCGATCTGGCGGGGCGAGGACTGATGCTTCAGGGCTTCGAAGGTCGCGCGCACCATGTTGTAGGGGTTGGACGAGCCGACCGACTTGGCCACCACGTCCTGAACGCCCAGCGTCTCCAGCACGGCGCGCATCGGGCCGCCGGCGATGACGCCGGTGCCGGCGGGAGCCGAGCGCATCATGATCTTGCCCGCGCCCCAGCGGCCTTGGCCGTCGTGGTGCAGGGTGCGCGATTCCCGCAGGGGCACGCGGATCATCGACTTCTTGGCCTCCTCGGTCGCCTTGCGGATGGCTTCCGGCACCTCGCGGGCCTTGCCCTGGCCGAAGCCGACGCGGCCCTTCTGGTCGCCCACCACCATCAAGGCGGCGAAGGAGAAGCGGCGACCGCCGGCCACGGTGGCCGCGACGCGGTTGATGTGCACCAGCTTCTCGACGATGTCGCTTTCGGCGCGGTCGTCCGAGCGGTTGCCGCGATCGCGCCGGTCCCGGCGATCGCCGCCGCCGCTACGCTGCTGTTCACCACGAGCCATCAATCGGTTCCTTAGAAATTCAAGCCGGCTTCACGCGCGGCGTCCGCCAGCGCCTTGACCCGGCCGTGATAGATGTAGCCGCCGCGGTCGAACACGACGTCCTTGAGTCCCTTTTCGAGGGCGCGTTCGGCGAGGCGCTTGCCCACCTCGGCGGCCGCGGCGACGTCGGACCCCTTGGAGCCTTTGCCGCTTTCGAGGGTGGAGGCGGCGGCCAGGGTGACGCCCTGCTTGTCGTCGATCACCTGGGCGTAGATGTTCTTCGCGGAGCGGAACACCGACAGGCGCGGACGGGCGGCGCCCACCGTCTTCAGGCGGCGGCGAACGCGCTCGGCGCGGTGCTTGTATGAGTCTCGAGCGGAAAGAGGCATGGTCTACTTCTTCTTGCCTTCCTTGCGGCGAACGCTTTCGCCCAGGTAGCGCACGCCCTTGCCCTTGTAGGGCTCCGGCGGGCGGATCTTGCGGATGCGGGCGGCCATCTCGCCGACGGCCTGCTTGTCGATGCCGCTGATGCGCACCTCGACCGGGCGGGGCGTGGCGAACTTGATCCCATCGGGCGCGGGAATGTCGACCTCGTGCGAGAAGCCGAGCTGCATGCTGAGCGCCTGGCCCTTCATCTGGGCGCGATAGCCGACGCCCACCAGCTCGAGCACTTCCTCGTAGCCGGCGGTGACGCCCACCACCATGTTATGCACCAGGGTGCGCGACAGGCCCCACATGGCGCTGGCGCGCTGGCTGTCGGACCGGGGCGTCAGGGTGAGCTGGCCATCGTCCTGGGCCACGGCGATCTCGTCGCTCACCGTCCAGGCGAGCTGGCCCTTGGGGCCTTTCACCGACACGGTCTGCCCGTCGACGCCGATGGTGACGCCGGCCGGTACCGGAATGGGTTTCTTGCCGATCCGCGACATCAATACACCTGCAGCAGGACTTCGCCGCCGACGTTGGCTTCACGGGCGGCGGTGTCGGACATCACGCCCTTGGGCGTCGAAAGGATGGAAATGCCCAGGCCGTTCTTCACCGGCTTGAGGTCGGCCACGGCCGAATAGACGCGGCGGCCAGGCTTCGACACCCGCTTCATCTCGGCGATGACCGGCTGGCCGTCGAAGTACTTGAGCTCGACCTCGAACTCCGGGAAGGCGCCGGGCTTCTGCACGAGGCTGAATCCACGAATGTAGCCCTCGGTCTCGAGCACGTGCAGCACCCGTTCGCGCAGCCGCGAGGCGGGGGTGGAGACCTTCGAGCGCCGCCGCTCGGCGGCGTTGCGGATGCGGGCGATCATATCGCCGATGGGATCGTTGACCATTATCGATCTCTCCTCACCAGCTCGACTTCACGAGCCCGGGGATCAGGCCGGCGGAGCCCAGTTCGCGCAGCGCGATCCGGCTCATCTTCATCTTGCGGTACACCGCGCGCGGCCGGCCGGTGACCTGGCAGCGGTTGCGGTAGCGATTCGGCGCGGAGTTCCGCGGCAGCTTGGCGAGCGCCAGGCGAGCCTCGAAGCGGTCCTCGAGCGAGAGCGCCTCGTTCTCGGCCGTGGCCTTGAGCGCCTCGCGCTTGGCCGCGAACTTCTTGATCAGCTCTTTGACGTGTTCGTTACGATTGACGGCGCTTTTCTTGGCCATGGCTTGTCTCTTCTTATCCCCGTCAGACGGTCACGAAGGGGAACTGGAATTCTTTGAGAAGCGCGCGCGCTTCGTCGTCGGTCTTGGCGGTGGTGCAGACGATGATGTCCATGCCCCAGACCTGGTCGATCTCGTCGTAGTTGATCTCCGGGAACACCAGGTGCTCGCGCAGGCCCATGGCGTAGTTCCCGCGGCCGTCGAAGCTGGTCGGCTTGAGGCCCCGGAAGTCCTTCACCCGCGGCAGGGCGACGGTGATCAGCCGGTCGAGGAATTCGTACATCCGGTCCTTGCGCAGGGTGACCTTGGCGCCGACGACCATGCCCTCGCGCAGCTTGAAGCCGGCGATCGACTTGCGGGCCTTGGTCGCCATCGGCTTTTGGCCGGTGATCAACGCCAGGTCGTTCATCGCGCTCTGGGCCTTCTTGGAGTTGGAGACCGCCTCGCCGATGCCCATGTTGACGACGATCTTCTCCAGCTTGGGCACCTGCATTTCGTTGGTGTAGCCGAACTGGTCCTTGAGCGCCTTGCGCACGCGCTCCTTGTAGTCCGTCTTCATCCGCGGCTCGTACGAGGCGTCCTTTTCCTCGGCGCCGGCCTGGATGTTCGGCTCGCCACGCTTGCCGGTCGACGGTTTTGTCGGGGATTTAGCCATTGATCACGTCTCCCGTGGTCTTGGCCACGCGCACCTTCTTGCCATCGTCGATGCGGAAGCCGACGCGCGTCGGCTTGCCGTTGGCGTCGGCGATGGCGACGTTCGACAGATGCACGCTGGCTTCCTTCACCTTGATCCCGCCCTGGGGATCGCCCTGGGTCGGACGGGTATGGCGCTTGACCAGGTTGACCCCCTGAACGAGCGCGCGGTTCTTCTCCGGCAGCACCTTGAGCACCGTTCCGGTCTTGCCCTTGTCCTTGCCGGCGATGAGGACGACGTTGTCGCCCTTCTTGATCTTGGCCGCCATCACAGCACCTCGGGGGCGAGCGAAATGATCTTCATGTGACCCTTGGCGCGCAGCTCGCGCGGCACCGGGCCGAAGATGCGCGTTCCGATCGGCTCGGACTGCTTGTTGACGATCACCGCGGCGCTCTTGTCGAAGCGGATCACCGAGCCGTCCTTGCGCTTGATGTTGGCCGCGGTGCGCACGACGATCGCCTGCAGCACATCGCCCTTCTTCACCCGGCCGCGCGGAATGGCTTCCTTGACCGAGACGACGATCTTGTCGCCGACGCCGGCATAGCGGCGGCCGGCGCCGCCGAGCACCTTGATACACATCACCCGACGGGCGCCGGAATTGTCGGCCACCTCGAGATTGGACTGCATTTGGATCATGACGCGCTACTCCGCCTTCAAGCCGACGCTTCGGACTTGGGGAGCACTTCCCAGGTCTTCGTCTTGGACTTCGGCGCGCACTCGATGATCCGAGCGTTTTCGCCTTCCTTGTAGGAATTGGCTTCGTCGTGCGCGTGGTACTTCTTGGAACGGCGCACGGTCTTCTTGAGCAGGGGATGAAGGAAGGTGCGCTCCACGCGCACCACGACCGTCTTGTCACCCTTGTCGGAAACGACCGTGCCTTCGAGAATGCGTTTGGGCATCGTGTTCGGGTTCTTCTCTCTTAAGCCTTCGCGCGCGATCGATTGGCCGACATCACCGTCTTGAGACGGGCGATGTCACGGCGCACTTCCTGCACGCGATGGGATTTCTCGAGCTGGCCGGTGGCCGCCTGGAAACGCAGGTTGAACTGCTCCTTCTTCAGGGACAGCAGCTCGTCGTTGAGTTGGTCGGGCGTCAGGCGCCGCGCGTCTTCGATGTTCACGCCTGGGCCTCCACGGTCTCGCCGATGCGGGTGACGACCCGCGTCTTCACGGGCAGCTTGGCCGCGCCGAGGCGCAGGGCCTCGCGCGCGATGTCGTCGGGCACGCCGTCGACCTCGAACATGATCCGGCCCGGCGCGACCCGCGCGGCCCAGTAGTCCACCGCGCCCTTGCCCTTGCCCATGCGGACTTCGGCCGGCTTGTCGGTCACCGGCAGGTCCGGGAAGATCCGGATCCACACCCGGCCCTGACGCTTCATCTGGCGGGTGATGGCCCGGCGGGCGGCTTCGATCTGGCGCGCGGTGACGCGCTCGGGCTCGAGCGACTTCAGCCCGTGCGAGCCGAAGTTCAGCGCCGCGCCGCCCTTGGTCATGCCATGGATGCGGCCCTTGAACTGCTTGCGGTACTTGGTCTTCTTCGGAGACAGCATCTATCGAACTCCTCAGGCCGCCGTCGCTTCGCGCGGACGACGCGGCCCACGCTCGGGACGATCGCCGCGGTTGTCGCCGCCGCTGCCCGCCGGGCCCGCCTCGCTGGCGAGGCGCTTGTCGAGCGCCATCGGGTCGTGCTCGAGCACTTCGCCTTTGAAGATCCAGCACTTCACGCCGATGATGCCGTAGGTGGTGGAGGCTTCGGCGAAGCCGTAGTCGATGTCGGCGCGCAGGGTGTGACGCGGGATCCGGCCCTCGTGATAGTTCTCCGAGCGCGCGATCTCGGCGCCGCCCAGACGGCCGGCGACTTCGACGCGGACACCCTTGGCGCCCAGGCGCGTGGCCGACTGCATCGAGCGCTTCATGGCGCGACGGAAGGCGATCCGGCGCTCGAGCTGCTGGGCGATGTTCTCGGCCACCAGCTGGGCGTCGACTTCGGGCTTGCGCACTTCGACGATGTTCAGGTGCACCTCGCCATCGGTCATCTTGGCGAGATCCGAGCGCAGCTTCTCGATGTCCGCGCCCTTCTTGCCGATGATGACGCCCGGGCGGGCGGCATAGATGGTGATGCGGCACTTCTTGTGCGGACGCTCGATGACGATGCGCGAAACGCCGGCCTGATAGAGGCGCTTCTTGAGTTCGCGGCGCAGCTTCAGGTCGTCATGCAGCAGGCGCGAGTAGTCTTCGCCGTGGGCGAACCAACGGCTGTCCCACGTACGGTTGATGCCGAGCCGCAGCCCGATCGGATTGACCTTCTGACCCACTTCAGGCGGCTCCCGCTTCACGGACGACGATGGTTATTTCGGAGAACGGCTTTTCGATCCGCGAGGAGCGGCCCCGCGCCCGAGCGGAGAAACGCTTCATCACCAGGTTCTTGCCGATGTAGGCCTCGGCCACGACCAGATTGTCGATGTCGAGCCCATGGTTGTTCTCGGCGTTGGAGATCGCCGCGTTCAGGCACTTGCGCACGTCCGAGGCGATGCGCTTGGGGCTGAATTCCAGCTCGTTCAGCGCGCGCTGCACGGGCAGGTTGCGGATCGATTGCGCGACCAGGTTCAGCTTGCGGGCGCCGGTGCGAAGATTGCGCACCTTGCTCATCGCTTCGGCCGGGGCCAGGCGGCGGTCTTTGGCTTTCTTGCCCATGACTACCTTCTCTTGGCTTTCTTGTCGGCCGCGTGGCCGGGGAAGTAGCGGGTCGGCGCGAACTCGCCGAGCTTCATGCCCACCATGTCCTCGCTGACCAGCACGGGGACGTGCTTCTGGCCGTTGTGGACGCCGAAGGTGAGGCCCACGAACTGGGGCATGATGGTCGAGCGGCGTGACCAGGTCTTGATCACTTCCTTGCGGCCCGAACCTTGGACGGCATCCGCCTTCTTCAGGAGGTAGCCGTCCACGAAGGGACCTTTCCAGACGGAACGCGTCATATCTTAACGGCCCTTGGCTTTGTGACGGGACCGCAAGATGTACTTGTCGGTCGTCTTGTTGGTGCGGGTGCGCGAGCCCTTGGTGTCCTTGCCCCAGGGCGTGACCGGGTTGCGGCCGCCGCTGGTGCGGCCCTCGCCGCCGCCGTGCGGGTGGTCGATCGGGTTCATGGCGACGCCGCGGACGTGGGGACGACGGCCCTTGTGCCGGACGCGGCCCGCCTTGCCGAGAACCTCGTTCATGTGGTCGGGGTTCGACACCGCGCCCACCGTGGCCATGCAGCTGTCGAGCACCATGCGCAGCTCGCCGGAGTTGAGGCGGATCTGCGCATAGCCGGCGTCACGGCCCACGAGCTGGGCGTAGGCCCCGGCGCTGCGGGCGATCTGACCGCCCTTGAGGGGCTTCAGCTCGATATTGTGGATGATCGTGCCGATCGGCAGGGCGCGGAGCGGCGCCGCGTTGCCGGGCTTCACGTCCACCCGCTCGCCGGCCACGATCTCGTCGCCGGCCTTCACGCGTTGCGGCGCGAGGATGTAGGCGAGCTCGCCGTCGGCGTACTTCACCAGGGCGATGAAGGCGGTGCGGTTGGGGTCGTACTCCAGCCGCTCGATGACGCCGACCACGCCCCATTTGCGGCGCTTGAAGTCCACCTTGCGGTAGAGCCGCTTGGCGCCGCCGCCGCGGAAGCGGACGGCGATGCGCCCGCCGCCGCCACGGCCGCCGGACTTGGTCAAGCCTTCGATGAGGCTCTTCTCGGGCCGACCCTTATGCAGCTCGGACCGGTCCACGAGGACCAGTTCGCGCCGGCTCGGCGAGGTGGGATTGAAGGTCTTCAGAGCCATGGATCAGAGCCCCGTGGTGATGTCGATGGATTGGCCCTCTTTCAGGGTCACAATCGCTTTCTTGATGTCGATCCGGCGGCCCGGACGACCGCGGAAGCGCTTGGTCTTGCCCTTCTGGATCAGGGTGTTGACCTTCACCACCTGGACCTTGAACAGGCTCTCCACCGCCTCGGCGATGGCGTCCTTGTTCGCGTCCAGCGCCACGCGGAAGACCACCTTGTTCTGCTCGGAGAGCAGGGTCGCCTTTTCCGTGATCAGCGGGCTGAGGATGGTGTCGTAATGTCGGGGAGCGGCGTCGGCCATCAGACGGTCTCGCTTTCCGAGCCGGCGTCAGGCTCGCTCTTGGGGGCCGCCTTGCGACGGCTGGCCTTGGCTTTCGGCGCCTCCGGAGCGGCCTCGACCTCTTCCCCGTCCGCGCCGAAACGCTGGGCGATGGCGAGGGCGGCGGCGCGGGTGAGCACCAGGGTGTGGCGGCGCAGCACGTCGTAGACGTTCAGCCCCGCGTCCGGCAGCACATCGATATTCGGGATGTTGCGGGCGGCGAGACCGAAGTTCGCCTCCACCGCCGGACCCGCGATGATCAGGGCGTTGCTGATGCCAAGCGTCTCGAACTGGCCACGCAGAGCCGCGGTCTTCGGTTCGGTCGCCGCCGCGTCTTCCAGCACCACGAGCGAGCCGCTCTGAGCCTTGGACGACAGCGCATGCCGCAGGGCGAGCGCGCGCACCTTCTTGGGCAGGTCGAAGGCGTGGCTGCGGACCACCGGCCCGTGGGCCTTGGCGCCGCCGACGAACTGGGCCGCCCGGCGCGAGCCGTGACGGGCGCCGCCGGTGCCCTTCTGCTTGTACATCTTCTTGCCCGTGCGAGAGACCTCGTTACGGACCTGGATCTTGTGCGTGCCGGCCCGACGCTTGGCGAGCTGCCAAGCGACGCAGCGCTGGAGGATGTCGGTGCGGATCTCGGAGATCCCGAAGACGGCGTCCGGCAGATCGATCTGGCCGCCGGCGTCGCCGGAGAGGGATTTGACTTCGACTTGCATGGCTTAGGCTTCGCCCCCCTCGGCTTGAGTTTCGGCGGCGGGCGCTTCGTCGACGTCCGGAGCCGCGGCTTCGGCCACCGGAGCCTCGTCGTGCGACGGGGCGGCGTGGGCGGTGCGGACGGCGCCCGGCGTGGGCAGGCCTTCGGGCGCCTTGGACTTCACCGCATCGCGGATCTCGACGAACGTGCCTTCGGTGCCCGGGACCGAACCCCGGATCAGGATCAGGCCGCGCTCGGGATCGACGCGATGGACGGTGAGGCCGAGGGTGGTGACGCGTTCCTGGCCGAGGTGTCCGGCCATCTTCTTGCCCTTGAACACCTTGCCCGGATCCTGCCGCTGGCCGGTCGAGCCGTGGGCCCGGTGGCTGACGGAGACGCCGTGGGTGGCGCGCATGCCGCCGAAGTTCCAGCGCTTCATCGCCCCGGCGAAGCCCTTGCCGACGGTGACGCCGGAGACGTCGACCTTCTGGCCGGGCAGGAAATGGTCGGCGGTGAACTCGGCGCCGACATCGATCAGGTTGTCTTCCGAGACCCGGAACTCGACCAGGTGCCGCTTGGGCTCGACCAGCGCCTTGGCGAAGTGGCCGCGCATGGCCTTGGAGGTGTTCTTGGCCTTCTTGGCGCCCGCTCCGAGCTGGAGGGCGACGTAGCCGTCGCGGTCCTGGGTGCGCTGGGCGGTGACCTGGCAGCCGTCGAGGCTGAGCACGGTCACCGGCACGTGGCCGCCCTCGTCGTCGAACAGACGAGTCATGCCGAGTTTCTTGGCGATAACGCCGGTACGCATGATCCCCGCCTCCCTAGAGCTTGATCTCGACGTCGACGCCAGCCGACAGATCGAGCTTCATGAGGGCGTCCACCGTCTGCGGCGTGGGGTCGACGATATCGAGCACGCGCTTGTGCGTGCGGATTTCGAACTGCTCGCGGCTCTTCTTGTCGATGTGCGGCGAGCGGTTGACGGTGAACCGTTCGATCAGCGTGGGGAGCGGAATGGGTCCGCGGACGGTCGCACCGGTGCGCTTGGCCGTGTTGACGATCTCACGCGTGGAATGATCCAGCACGCGGTGATCGAAGGCCTTGAGCCGGATGCGGATGTTTTGACGATCCATATCGCTCTTTCAAATCCTCTAGAGAGCCGCCCATGAGGGGAGCGGTTCTTAAGCGCGCGCCAGACGTTTCAAAGACCAGCCCGCACCCAACGAAGGGAGCGGACGCGAGACCCGCAAAAACGAATGGCCCGCGCGGGAAGCCGCGAGGGCCTTGGTAAACTGTCGCTTTCACGAACCGCGTCTGCCCGAGGGCACAGCCGGCTCAACGAAGAGCGGCGCATTTAGACGGACGGGGTCGGCCGGTCAAGGGCGAGACGCGCCGACGGCGACGAACCGCCTGCGTCTTGAAACGGCCGGCTTGGGTGGCCAAGCAGGAAGGGAACCTTTTGCGGGGCGGTGATTGGCGACTTCGGTGAGCGATCGGCGGCGACGGCGGACGGGCGCGGCCATCGCTGTCTCGAGCCTGCTGCACGTCGGCTTTCTGATCCTGCTCCTGAACGTCGCGGCGCGGCCGTACAACCTTCCGGTTCCCGAGGAGATCACGCCTCCTGCCCCGGCGATGACCGTCGAGATCTTCAAGCCGCCGCCCGAGCCGCCCATCGTCCCGCCGCGCACGGTTCCCCAGAAAGTGGAAGCCAGCCCGCCGGCGCCCGCTCCAGCCGTGCCGCAGCCCTCTCCGCCGGTTCCTACGCCCACGCCGCCCAAGCCCACCGCAACTCCGGCTCCCGCGAGACCCGCGCCCGCGCCGTCGGTTCCCTTGCCGGTCGCGACGCCGCGGCCGCAGCCGGCGCCCCAGCCGCCGCTGGCCAAGCCCGCGCCGCCGACCCCGGCGCCGGCCCAGGCGGTTACGTCCGCGCCCAAGCTCAACATCCACAAGGCGGAGAAGGAGGCGCCCGCGACCATCGCCACCCTGCCGATGGCGCCCGCCCCGTCGCAGCCGAGGTCGGGCGCGCCCGCCGGAGCGCCGGCCTCGGGCGGACAGCCCGGCGGCTCCCGGCTCTCCGGCCTCACCCCCTGGCCGGCGGGATCGATGCCGAGCGGCGGGACGGGGCTTCGCGGCACCTTGGTCGGCTGCGCCAACGCCCAGGCGGTGAAGCTCAGCAGCGTCGAACGCGCCCATTGCAACGAGCGCTTCGGGGTCGAGCTGTCGCACGCGCCGGCGCTGGACGGCATTCCGCCGGCCAAGCGCGCCCAGTTCGACGCGGCCGCCGCCAAGGACGACCTCACGCGCCGCAGGATGAACGCCGCGGTGATGCGCCCCACCGGGCTGGCCAGCTCCGGCGTTCCCGACATCGGCGGCGGCATCCAGAGCGGACCCAATTCCAGCATGGCTCATTCCCCTTCGGGCGTTCCGGGACCTCATGAATGAAGGACGATCGATGATCCCCCGCCCCCTCCTGCTTGTCCCGGCTGTCGTGCTCGGCCTCGCCGCCGCCGCGCCCGAGCCGGCCGGCGTGAAGCCCGGCTACTGGGAGACCACCAGCGAGGTCACCTCGCCGATTCACCAGTCGAGCACGGAGAAGCGCTGCGTTACCCGCGAGCAGGTCCGCAAGTTCATGTCCTGCTACATCAACCACCACTACGACTGCGTCTGCGACAACAACGAGGTCGCGGGCGGCCACGTCGCCTTCAAGGGCGTGTGCACCGACAAGAAGAACGGCTCGAAGGTGCAGATCGTCGGCTCGGGAACCTATACCGACACCACTCTGGCGATGAGCGCCGACGCGCGGTTCCGCTTGATCGGACTGCCGGTGACCGGCAAGGCTTCCATCACCGCTCACCGCCTCGGGGATTCCTGCCCGGCGTCATGACCGCCCATCTCGTCGCCTTCGTCTTCGCCGCCGGGCTGCTCACGATCACGCCCGGCCTGGACACCTTGATGGTGCTCCGCGCGAGCACGCTCGAGGGACGGCGGGCGGGCGTCCGCGCCATGCTGGGGATCACCCTGGGCGTGCTGTTCTGGGGCCTCGCCGTCGCGCTCGGCCTGGCCGCCCTGCTCGCCGCCTCCCGCGCCGCCTACGCCGCGCTGAAGATCGCCGGCGCCATCTACCTCGTCGTCCTCGGCCTGCGCATGATCGTCCGGCCCAAGGCCGCGCTGGCGACGCTCCCGACGCAGCGCATGGAGCCCGGTGGCGCGCCTTGGCTGCGCCGGGGATTGCTGGGCAATCTGCTCAATCCCAAGATGGGCGTGTTCTACATCTCCTTCCTGCCGCAGTTCGTGCCGCCCGGCGCGCCGCTCGGACCGATGCTGTTTGGGCTGGCCTGCATTCACGCCGCCCTGGGCGTGATCTGGTGCACCATCCTGATCACGCTCGGTGCGCGAGATGGGCGCGGCGCTCAGCCGGCCGCGCGTGGGGCGGATCGCCGATCGGCTCACCGGCGTGATGTTCCTGGGCTTCGGCGCGGCGCTCGCCCTCGACTGATCGTGATGTTGGCTTCCGACCAAAGGGATTTCCAAGCATGCCTGAACTCGACCGCCGCCGGGCGCTCGCCGCTGGCGGAGCGCTGATGGCCAGCACCGCGATTCCGCCGCTCGCCGCCGCCGCGCCTTTGGCGGTGACCATCCCGCCCGCGCCGGTCGCCCGCGTCCAGGTGGTGAAGGACACCTACTTCGGCGAGACGCTCAGCGACCCCTATCGCTGGATGGAGAACGACAAGGATCCCGACTGGCTGCCCTTCCTGCGCGCCGAGAACGCGCGGACGCGGACGGTCCTGGACCAGCTGCCCTGGCGGCCCAGGCTGCTGGCGCGCATCGCCGCCCTCTCCGGCGACGCCCCGGCGATCCGCCGCGTGCAGCGGGCCGGCGGCCTCACCTTCTACGAGCAGCGCCCCGCGGGCGCGGACAACTTCAAGCTGTTCGTGAAGGGCGACGGCCCCGCGCGCGTGCTGATCGACCCGACCACGCTGGGCGGAGCCAGCGGGCACGTCTCGCTCGACTGGTGGCACGCCTCGCCCGACGGCGCCCTGCTGGTCTATGGCCTGTCGCCCAACGGCAGCGAGGACTCCGTCCTCCACATCCTCAAGGTCGCCGACGGGAGCAACCTGCCCGAGACCATCGCCAACACCGAGAGCGCCAATCCCGCCTGGCTCGATGACGGCTCGCGGCTTCTTCTACAACCAGCTCACCGGCGCGGTGGACACGCCCGACCGCTACCTCGACAGCCAGGCGCGCTTCCATCGGCTCGGGACCGACCCGAAGACCGACCCGATCCTGATGAAGCGCGGGCTCGACCCCGCGGTCGCCTTCGAGCGCATCCAGGCGCCCGTCATCCAGACCTACCCGGGTTCGCCCTACGCCCTCCTCTTCCTCTCCGACGTGCGCGAGGAATCGCGCGTCTTCGTCGGGCCGCTCGCCGACGCGATCGACGGCCGCGCTCACTGGCGGCCGGTCGCCGACTTCGACGACGAGGTGACCGGAGCGGAGGTCCTCGGCCACGATCTCTATCTCATCGCCAACAAGGGCGCGCCGCGCGGGCGCATCGTCCGGACTCCCCTTGCCCAGCCGGACCTCGCCCACGCCGAGGAGGTGGTGCCGCAAGGGCCGACCGTGATCGAGAGCCTCGATCGCGCCCGCGACGGCCTCTATCTCACCATCATGGACGGCGGGGTGAACCGCCTGCGCCGGCTGGGTCCGACCGGCGCCGTCGCCGAGATCCCCCTGCCCTTCGACGGCGCGATCGGCGGCGTGTTCACCAACCCCCACGAGGACGGCGCCCTGATCGGCCTCACCGGCTGGCTGACGCCGCCCGGGATCTGGCGCGTGAGCGCGAACGGTCAGGTCGTCGACACCGGCCTCAATCCCAAGCCGGCGATCGACACCGCCCCGTACGTCGCCACCCGCCTGTTCGCCCCGCCAAGGACGGGGTGAAGATCCCCTACACGGTGATCCACCGCCGCGACCTGAAGCCCGGAGCCGCGACCCCGCTCTACATCCAGGCCTACGGCTCCTACGGCGCGACGCCTTACGTGCCGAGCTTCAACCCGCGCCAGCTCGCGCTGATGGACGAGGGCTTCGTCGTCGGCTTCGCCAATGTGCGCGGCGGCGGCGAGTACGGCCGCGAGTGGCACAAGGCCGGCCAGCTCTTCAACAAGCCCAACACCTGGCGCGACCTGATCGCCGTCTGCGAGGACGCCTGCGCCAAGGGCTATTCCTCGCCCGCGCACCTCTCCATCGGCGGCCGTTCGGCCGGCGGCATCACCGTCGGCCGCGCGCTCACCGAGCGGCCGGACCTGTTCGCCGCGGTGATCGACGGCGTCGGCTGGTCCAACCCCCTGCGCTATGTCGCCGAACAGAACGGCGCCGGCGAGGAGCCGGAGTGGGGCGCGATCCGGGACGAGTCCGGCTACAAGACGCTGAAGCTGATCGACAGCTACCAGGCGGTGAAGGACGGAACGCCCTACCCCGCCGTCCTCCTCACCACCGGCGTCACCGACCCCCGCGTCGCCCCCTTCCACGTCGGCAAGATGACCGCGCGGCTCCAGGCGGCGAGCAATTCAGGCAAGCCCATCCTCCTGCGCGTGGACTTCGACGCCGGCCACGGCATCGGCTCGACCCGGGCGCAGCAGGACCGGGAGGCGGCGGATACCTACGCGTTCCTGGTCTGGCGGCTGACGGATCGAACCGCCTAAGCCCCGCTCTCGAACGTCAGAGCTCCTGTCATCCCGGACGGCGCGAGAGCGCGACGAGCCGGGACGCAGGTCGCAGAAAGGTGTTGCTCCGGACGGCGCGAAGCGACGAGCCGGAGCGAGGGTTCCGCTCGCACGTGCAGCGGTGAGCTTCGCCCGGATCAGGTCCGGGCGGGTAGCTAGAGTGTCCCGCCGTCCCGGATCGTCGCGCTTTGCGCGCCGTCCGGGATGACAAGAGCTCGATTTTAGTTCGTCCGTGAGGCCCCTACCCGACGATATCCGCCTCGTCGAAGAACTGCGCGATCTCGATCTTGGCGTTGTCGGCGCTGTCGGAGCCGTGCACCGAGTTCTCGCCCACCGAGTTGGCGTAGAGCTTGCGGATGGTGCCTTCGGCCGCCTGTTCCGGGTTGGTCGCGCCCATGATCTCGCGGTAGCGGGCGACGGCGTTGTCGCCTTCCAGCACCTGCACGACGACCGGTCCGGAGGTCATGAACTCCACCAGCTCGCCATAGAACGGGCGCTCGCGGTGCACGTCGTAGAAGTCTTCGGCTTCTTCCTGGGTCATGCGGATGCGGCGTTGCGCGACGATGCGCAGGCCCGCCGCCTCGATCACCGCATTGACCTTGCCGGTGATGTTGCGCGCCGTGGCGTCGGGTTTGATGATCGAAAAGGTGCGTTCGGCCATGGCGGCGGCTCCGTTGGTCGGCTTCGAGTTGAAGGGATTGGCGGCGAGCCTATAGAGGGCGCCCTTTCGAATTCCAAGGCGCGCCCCTCGTGCTCCGCATCCGCGACCTCACCTTCGACGCCTACGGCCGCCGCTTCTTCGACGGCGCGACGGCGCTTGTCCCGGCGGGGGCCAAGGTCGGGCTGGTCGGCCGCAACGGCGCGGGCAAGTCGACCCTGTTCCGCCTGCTCAAGGGCGAGCTGAGCCCCGGCGGCGGCGACATCGAGTGGCCGCGCGCCTGGCGGGTCGCGGCGGTGGACCAGGAGCACGCCGCCACGCCCGTGCCCCTGCTCGAGACCGTGCTGGCCGCCGACGAGGAGCGCGAGCGCCTCACCGCCGAGCTCGAGACCGCCGACCCCGAGCACCTGGGCGAGATCTACGCCCGCCTGGCCGAGATCGGCGCCGACGCCGCGCCGGCGCGGGCCAGCGAGATCCTCGCCGGCCTCGGCTTCACCAACGACGATCTCGCCCGGCCCATGGCCGAGTTCTCCGGCGGCTGGCGCATGCGGGTGGCGATGGCGGCGGCGCTGTTCGCCGAGCCGGACCTGCTGCTGCTCGACGAGCCGACCAACTACCTCGACCTGGAAGGCGCCATCTGGCTCGAAGCGCGCCTGCGCCGCTATCCGCGCACCGCCATCGTCATCAGCCACGACCGCGAGCTGCTCGACAACTCGTGCGATTCCATCCTGCACCTCACCGAGGGGCGGCTGGATTTCTACTCCGGCAACTTCTCCAATTTCGAGCGGCAGCGCTCGGAGAAGCTGCGCCTGCAGGCGTCGACGCGCGACAAGATCGAGACGCGACGCGCGCATCTGCAGTCCTTTGTCGACCGCTTCCGCGCCAAGGCCTCCAAGGCGGTCCAGGCCCAGTCGCGCCTGAAGATGATCGCTCGCTTGGCCGACGTGCCGGAGGTGGCGGAGACCCAGGTCGCGCCCTTCCTGCTGCCCTCGCCTCAGCGGCCGCTCAGCCCGCCGCTGATCCGCCTGGAGAGCGCCGCCGTGGGCTACGGCGGCCCCCCGGTGCTGAGGCGGCTCGACCTGCGCCTCGATGTCGACGACCGGATCGGCCTGCTGGGCCGCAACGGCGCCGGCAAGAGCACCTTCGCGCGCCTGCTCGCCGAGGACCTGAAACTCAGCGGCGGCCACATGCACCGCGACCGGCGGATCAAGGTCGGCTGGTTCCACCAGCATCAGATCGAGGCGATGGACCCGCAGGACACGCCGCTCTCGATCATCCGCCGCGCCCTGCCCGACGCGACCGAGCCGCAGCGGCGCTCGCACCTCGCCCGGTTCGGCATGACCCACGAGAAGGTGGAGACCACGGTCGCGAACCTCTCCGGCGGCGAGCGCGCGCGGCTGCTGCTCAACCTCGTCGCCATGGATCGGCCCCACCTGCTGATCCTCGACGAGCCCACCAACCACCTCGACATCGACAGCCGCCGCGCTCTCACCGACGCGCTGAACGACTACGAGGGCGCGGTGATCCTGATCACCCACGACCGCTCGCTGATGGAGATGGTCGCCGACCGGCTGTGGCTCACGAACGAGGGCACCATCCAGCCCTTCGACGGCGACATGGAGGAATACGCGCGGCTGGTGGTGGGCGGCCGGCCTCGCGGATCGGAGAAGAAGCCCAAGTCCGGGCCCCCGCCGGCCCCACCCGCCGCCGCCCCGCTCCGGCGCAAGCTGGAAGCGGCCGAAGCGACCCTGGCCCGCGAGACCCGCGCCTTGGCCGAGCTGGACGCCAAGCTCGCTAACGAAACGGACTACGCGGAAATGGCGCGTCTGGCCGCCAAACGGGAAAGCCTCTCCGCTCGCGTCGACACCGCCGAAGCCGCCTGGCTGAAGGCCGCCGAAGCGTTCGAAACCGCGGCGTAAGAGGCCGGCGAGGCGCCGGCGGTCCGGCCCAAGCCCCACCCTCCAGCCAGGACTTTCGAAGAGCCTGGCTAGTAGTCGGTGGAAAAGGCCGGACCGCCGGCGCCTCGCCGGCTTGTTTCAGCCCGCCGCGCTCCCACTCCAAGGCCACGCCTCGGGCGACGCGCAGAGCCGCGCCTTGACCGGATTGTTCAAGACATACCGACGGCACGCGTCCGTCTGCCCATCCCGCATCATCGCCCGATCATAATACTCCCGCGCCCAGACCGGACCCGGATCGACCTAGCCGCCGATTGATCGCGTGGGCGGACACGGACTTCCAACCGTGCACAAGACTGGCCAGCGGGTATCCCGGCCTTTGCTTCAGCAGGACGTGGACGTGCGTCGGCATCACGCACCACGCCTCGAGATCGTAGGATCGAGCATCTTCCGCCAACAGCGTGTTCCGGACCAGCTCGGCGACTTCCGGGCGCCCCAGCACTCCACTCCCATGGCCCGCATCCAGCCAGCCCTCGGCCTCTCGTCCGCGTTCGACAGGCGGCAGCCGACCAATCTCCGCCTCCACCTTCGCTGGCAGTGAATCCGCCAGTCTGAAGATCACGTGTTGGATCTGCTCAGCCGCGTCGTAGTGCGGTAGATAACCCCGCGTCCGCCAGCCCGTGTGCTTTGAGAGCATGCAAGAACATATCACGAACACTGTGGCGGCTTCTAGAGCCGGCGAGGCGCCGGCGGTCCGGCCCTTGCCCCCGAGCCACGAGCCAAAACGTCCGACGGATGGGGCTGGATGGGTGGGCTTGGGCCGGACCGCCGGCGCCTCGCCGGCCTCTTACCGCGCCACCCGCGCCGCCAAGCTCGACGTATCCCACCGCCGGCCCCCCATCGCCTGCACCTCGGCGTAGAACTGGTCCACCAGGGCGGTCACCTCCACGCGCGAGCCGTTGGCGCGGGCCTCGTCGAGAACCAGGCCCAGGTCCTTGCGCATCCAGTCCACGGCGAAGCCGAAGTCGAACTTGCCGTCGGCCATGGTTTTCCAGCGGTTGTCCATCTGCCAGCTCTGGGCCGCGCCCTTGCTGATCGCCTCGTAGACCAACCCCGTATCCAGCCCGGCGTTCTTGGCGAAGGTCACCGCCTCGGCGAGGCCCTGGACCACGCCGGCGATGCAGATCTGGTTGACCATCTTGGCGAGCTGTCCCGCGCCGCTGTCGCCGATGAGTCGGATCGCCTTGCCGTAGGCGCCGATCGGCGCCCTCGACCTTGGCGAGCGCCTCCGCGTCGCCGCCAACCATCACCGTCAGCGTTCCGGCCTTGGCCCCCGCCTCGCCGCCGGAGACCGGGGCATCGAGGAAGGCCGCGCCGCGTTCAGCCAGAAACGCGCTCATCTCGCGCGCCACCTTGGCCGAGGTCGTGGTGTGGTCGATCACCACCGCGCCGCGCTCCAGCGCCGGCGCCATGGCGTGGACCAGGCCTCGGACATCGTCGTCGTTGCCCACGCACAGGGCGATCATCTCCGCGCCGCGCGCCGCGTCCTGCGGCGACCCGGCCACCCGCCCGGCGTTCTCCCGCGCCCAGGCCTGGGCCTTTTCCGCGGAGCGGTTGAACACCGCCACCTCGTGCCCGGCCTTGGCCAGATGCCCCGCCATTGGGCCGCCCATTACGCCCAGCCCTAGGAACGCGAGCCTCATGTCACCATTCTCCGCTTCGAACCGCCTTGCGCGGGCGAGCCCCTTATCGCCTAATCTCCCCGTGTCCACCGCCTAGAGACTCAGCCCCGACCCTTCGTGACTCAGCATATCCCCACCCGCTCCCTGCGCTTCTTCCTGACGGCGCCGAGCCCTTGCCCGTACCTGCCGGGCAAGGCGGAGCGGAAGGTATTCGCGCATCTGCCCATGGCGAGCGGCCCGGTGATGCACGACCTGCTCACCCAGGGCGGCTTCCGGCGGTCGCAGAGCATCGCCTACCGGCCCGCCTGCGACCACTGCAACGCCTGCCTCTCGGCTCGCATCCCGGTCGGCGAGTTCATCCCGTCGCGATCGGAGAAGCGCGTCCTGGCGCGTAACTCAGGGTTGGTGCGCCATGTGGTCGAGGCGGAGGCCACCCGCGAGCAGTTCGACCTGCTGCGCCGCTACCTCGCCTTCCGCCACGCCGGCGGCGGCATGGCCGAGATGGGTTGGGCCGACTTCGTCGCCATGGTCGAGGACACCACGGTGCGCACCCACATCGTGGAATACCGCGAGCCCTCGGACGACACCGGGCCCGGGCGCCCTGGTCGCGTGCGCCCTCGCCGACACGCTCAGCGACGGCCTCTCCTTGGTCTACAGCTTTTTCGATCCCATCGTCGCCCGCCGCAGCCTGGGCTCGTTCGTCATCCTCGATCACCTGGAACAGTCGCGGGCGTTGAAGCTGCCACACCTCTACCTGGGCTATTGGGTGCGGGGCTCCGAGAAGATGGATTACAAGGCGCGCTTTCGCCCGCTCGAGATTCTGGCGCCCGCCGGCTGGCGGCGGCTCGCGGATGACGAGCGGGTCTGATCCCGCCGTGGCGGACCAGCCCATCGATCAGCTCCTGGCGCTGATGGCGCGCCTGCGCTCGCCCGGCGGCTGCCCGTGGGACCGGGAGCAGACCTTCGCGACGATCGCCCCATACACCATCGAGGAAGCCTACGAGGTCGCTGACGCCATCCAGCGCAACGACATGGCCGACCTCAAGGACGAGCTCGGCGATCTGCTCTTCCAGGTCGTGTTCCACGCGCGGATGGCGCAAGAGGCTGGCGCCTTCGGCTTCGACGATGTCGTCCAGGCGATCGTCGACAAGATGGTCCGCCGGCACCCCCATGTCTTCGGCGACGGCCCGGCCGAGGGCGGCTGGGAAGCGCTCAAGGCGGCCGAGCGCGGGGCCAAGGGACGGGAAAGCCTGCTGGACGACGTCCCTGTCGGCCTGCCCGCCCTCACCCGCGCCGTGAAGCTCTCCAAACGCGCCGCCAGCGTCGGCTTCGTCTGGGCCAAGATCTCGGAAGTGCTCGAAAAGCTCCAAGAGGAAGTGCGGGAGTTGGAGGCGGAGATCGAGATCGGCGACCTCACCGCCGCCGAGGCGGAGCTGGGCGACATCCTGTTCGTCTGCGCCAACATCGGCCGGCACCTCGGCATCGATCCGGAGGCAGCCCTGCGCGGCGCCAACGAGAAGTTCACCCGCCGCTTCCGCTATATCGAAGGCGCACTCCAGGCGGAGGGCCGGACCACCGCCGAGTCTTCGCTCCCCGAGATGGAAGCCCTCTGGCAGGTGGCCAAGACCGCGACGTGATCGACATCCGGCTCGACGACCTTTCGGGTGCGGAGACCCGCGCGCTGATCGCCGAACACCTGGGCGGCATGCACGCGAATTCGCCGCCTGGCGGCGTCTACGCGCTCGACCTGTCCGGACTGACGGCGCCTGACATAAGGATGTGGAGCGCCTGGATCGGCGGCGATATCGCTGGTGTCGGCGCGCTGCGTGCGCTCAGCGCCACGCAAGGCGAAGTGAAGTCCATGCGCACTCGCACCCGCCACCTACGCAAGGGTGTCGCGGCCGCCCTCCTGACGCACATCATCGACGTGGCGCAACGGCAGGGCATGACCCGCCTGAGCCTGGAGACCGGAGGCGGGCCCGCGTTCGAGCCCGCCTTGTCGCTCTACCGGCGGTTCGGGTTCAAGACCGGCGAGGCGTTCGGAGACTATGCTCCGAGCGCCTTCAACCAGTTCCTGCACCTGGACCTTTGAGGTCGGCCCCTACTGCGGAGGGGTGGAGCTCGACGGCGCGTTGACCGGCGGCAGAGGCGCGCTGCTCGGGGCGCGGTCCGAGACCCCGCCGACGCTGGTCGCGGTGCTCGGATGGCGCTTCATCTTCACCTTCGGCGTCGGCTGGGCTGTTTGCGCCTGGTCGCCCTGATCGGCGCTCACCTTGCCGGCGTTGGTCGCCGAGTTGGCCTGAGTGCCCATGGCGCCGCCGTTCGGCGCGGCGCTTGGCGCGACCGAGGCGTTGGGGGCGTAGGGCTCGCCATTCGGGGCCGCCGGCGCGCCGGCGCCGGGCTCGCTCTGCGCCAGAGCGACAGTGGCGGCGGCAAGCGCAGAGGCGGCCACGAGAAGGGTGCGTAACATTGGATGTCTCCCAGTCTTCTGTTCACGCGCCCCCCCGGTCGACAGGACTAACCCATGGGAAGTCGGTTCGTTTCCATAGGGGTTGTCCCTGATGACCACGGTGCTGACGACGAATCGCCGTTCTCGCGCGGCATGGACTTGGACCTCTCTGAAGAGCAGATGAGCCTCCCCACGCCGAAGCCGACGAGCCAAAGCTCTGACCGACCCCGACCCCACAGCCTCCGACAAGCCCTCCGACGATAGCGACCTGTCGGCGTTTGCGAACGCGCGCCAGCGCCGGTATGCCGAGCAACGTCGGGCATGGGCCGAGGCGATCGGGCGACCCTATGAACACAAGGCCGATCCCAGGCCCCCGCCGGGCGAACTCGACGACGTCGCCGACGACGAGTAGGCCTTGCGTCCGCGGGTCCGCGGGCGAGCGGGGAGCGACAGCGTGAAACTCGCCTTCGTCGCCAGCGATCGGTCCGAGGCCCTGGAGGCCCGCACGCGGCTGGCGCACCGCTATGGCGCGGTCCGCGAGGACGATGCCGACGTGGTCGTCGCCCTGGGCGGCGACGGCTTCATGCTCGAGGTGCTCCATCGCGCCCTGACCGTGCGTCGGCCGATCTACGGCATGAACCGCGGCTCCGTCGGCTTTCTGATGAACGACTATCGGGAGGAAGGGCTGGAGGAGCGGATCGCCGCCGCGGAGCGAACCTGCATCCACCCGCTGCGCATGGCGGCCAAGGACACGCGCGGCGCCGCTCACGAGGGCCTCGCCATCAACGATGTCAGCCTGCTGCGCCAGACCCGTCAGACCGCCAAGCTCCGAATCCTGATCGATGGGCGGGTACGGCTGGAGGAGCTGATCTGCGACGGCGCCCTGGTCTCCACCCCCGCGGGTTCGACCGCCTACAATCTCTCCGCCCATGGCCCGATCATCCCCATCGACGGCCAGGTGCTGGCGCTCACGCCGATCAGCGCCTTCCGCCCCCGGCGTTGGCGCGGCGCCCTGCTCTCGCATCGCGCCAAGGTCGCCTTCGAGGTGCTCGAGGCCGACAAGCGCCCGGTGAGCGCGGTTGCCGACAATGTCGAGGTGCGCGACGTGCTCAGCGTCGAGGTCTCCGAAGACCGCGACATCACCCTCGAGGTGCTGTTCGACAACGGCCGCAGCCTCGAGGAGCGGCTGCTGACGGAACAGTTCCTGGTCTGAGCCTCGGCCTTGCCGCGCGCGTGAGCGTCGATTACAATATGCAATCTTCTGCCGGTACGCCTCCTATTCGGCTCCCGGATGCTGCGGAACGGCAGCCCTTCCCCTGCCCAGGAGCTGCCATCTCCATCGTGTCGGGGACGTGGTTACCCGAAATCAATCAACAACTTAGACAATCGGACGACTCTTGGGCCGATAACGAAACTGCCCGTCAGCGCATCATGCGCTCCATGGGGATCGAGACGTCGCCATAGCCCGCGTCCGCCGGGAATGGTGAGCCGCCGGTTGTCGCCCTCCCCGACCGCCTTGGGCAGCACCGTGACGAGCGGCCGCGCCTTGGCCCGGGCGAGCGCGTCGGCCGCGTCCTTGGCCTCGGCCAGGAGCTGCAGGTTCATGCGGGTGGGGAAGATGATGGTGCGCTCGCCCGCGTCGGCCATGCGGATGGCCTCGGCCGGGGCGATCCACTCCGCGTCCACCGCCTCGCGGCCGTCGCACAGGGCGAGCTGGTCGGCCGGCGCGCGGACGATGAAGAACCAGGTGTCGAAGCGCTTGGGCATGAACTCCGGCGTGATCCAGCGGGCGAACACCTGGAGGGCGGAGAGGTCGAGCTTCAGCTTGAGGTCGGCCACGAGCTGGAGGAAGGCGCCGGCGTTCTTCTCCACCGTGGTGCGAGAGCTGGCGGCCGTTTCGCTGCCGGCGAAGGGCGAGCCGTCATCGCAGGTCGCCACCAGGATGCCGGTCTCCTCATAGGCCTCGCGCAGGGCGGCGATGCGCAAGGCCACCTGCTCGGCGTCCTCCGGCGCGCCGGGCGCGAGGTGCTCGGTCCAGCCCGCGTCGTGGTCGCCGATGTGGGTCTTGCCGCCCGGGAACACGAGCGCGCCGGCGGCGAAGTCGATCTGATGGTGGCGCTTGACCATCAGCACGTCGAAGGGATCGTCGCGGACCAGCAGGGTGGTGGCGGCGGGAACGGCGGTCACGGAAGTCCTGGCGTCGGTCATGGAAGAGCCATGGCGCGCCCGGCGCCCGGCGCCAAGACGCTTCAGGCCATCGTGTAGCGGATCGGCAGCTTCTTGGGGCCGGAGACGAAGGCGGCCGCCGAGCGCTCCGGCTTGCCCGCGAACTCCAGGGACTTGAGCCGGGGGATCAGCGTCTCCCAGAGGATGCGCATCTCCATCTTGGCCAGGTGCTGGCCGAGGCACAGGTGGGCGCCGTAGCCGAAGGCGAGGTGGCGGTTGGGGCTGCGCTCGGGACGGAAGGCGTCCGGATCCTCGAACACCTCCTCGTCGCGGTTGCCCGACGGGTAGGCCAGGTAGAGCAGGTCGTCCTTGGCGATCTTTCGACCGCCCACCTCGGCGTCGGCGGTGGCCGAGCGCATGAAGTGCTTCACCGGCGTGGTCCAACGGATGCTCTCGTCGACGAGGCCGGGGATCAGGCCCGGGTCGGCCTTCACCTTGGCGAAGGCGTCGGGGAACTCGCACATCCCCCACATCGCGCCGGCGGTGGAGGAGCTGGTGGTGTCGTGGCCGGCGGTGGCGACGATGACGTAATAGCTCATGCACTCGAAGTCGTTGATCGGCTCGCCGTCGATCTTGCCCGTGGCGATGGCGGTGGCGAGATCCCCGGTCGGGTGCGTCTTGCGCTCGTCGGTGATGCCCTTGAAGTACATGAAGAAGTCGGCGATCGTCGCCTGCAGGTCGCCCAGGTTGAACTCCACCGGGTTAGCCTCGCCGCCGGAGCGATTGAGCTCGGGATCGGCCGCGCCGAACAGCTCCTGGGTGAGCCGCAGCATGCGCGGTTCGTCCGCGCGCGGCACGCCCAGGATCTCCATCACCACGCGCAACGGATAGTGCAGAGCGACGTCGCGCACGAAGTCGCACTCGCCGCCGAGATCCGCCATCCGGTCCACGCTCTCCTCGGCGATCTCGCGGATGCGCGCCTCGAGCTTCCTGAGGTTCTGGGGCAGGAACCAGGATTGGGTGAGCACGCGATACTTCTGATGGTCGGGCGCATCCATCTGCACCAGGGTGCGCAGCAGGTGCGGCGAGCCGCCGGTGATCTCCCGCACCTTCTGGTCGCCCTCGACGGTGGTGAAGGTCGGCGAGCGGTCGCCGGAGTGGAACAGGTCGTTCTGCCGGCTCACCTCCAGGATGTCGGCGTGCTTGGAGACCACCCAGAACGGGAAGCAGCCCTCCACCTCGGCCTTGGCGAGCGGCGCATTGTGGCGCAGCCAGCGGAACGCCTCGTGCACCGGCTTGTCCTCGGCGTAGGCCTTGGGGCTGATGATGGTGCGGGCGATCTCATCGGGGACGACGTCGGCCATGGACAGGGGCAGCTCCTTGAAGGCGGCGGCCACTTTAACCATCGCCCAAAGCGGGTAAACACTGTTCAGACATGGACCTGACCCTGCAACCCGAGCACCGCGCCTTCCGGGAGGCGATCGACCGCTTTCTCGAGGAGACGCGACCGCGCTGGCCGAGGCCCGGCGCACACCGCCCCGAGCTGATCGCCTGGCAGAAGACGCTGATCGAGCACGGCTACGCGGCCCGCACCATTCCGCGGGAATACGGCGGCTATGGCGCCGAGCCGGACATCATGAAGAGCCGGCTGATCGCCGAGGCCTTCGCCCGCTGCCGGCGCGCCAGGGCCGATGGCCAACCAGGGCATCTCCATGCTGGTCCCCACCCTGCTGGAGATGGGCACGCGAGGAGCAGAAGCGGCGCTGGATCGCGCCCGACGCTCGCGCGGCGAGGTGGTCTGGTGCCAGGGCTATTCCGAGCCGGGCGCCGGATCGGACCTCGCCAACCTGCGCACGGCGGCGGTCGAGGACGGCGACGACTTCGTCATCAACGGCCAGAAGATCTGGACCTCCACCGCCCAGCACGCCGACATGATCTTCTGCCTGGTGCGCACCGAGGCCGACGCCGCCGAAGCACGGCGGCATCAGCTATCTGATCTTCCCGATGACGACGCCGGGCATCGAGGTGCGCCCGCTGGTCACCATGACCGAGCAGCGCCGAGTTCAACGAGGTGTTCTTCACCGACGTCCGCGTGCCCAAGAGCCGCGGTCGTCGGCGAGCGCGGCCAGGGCTGGGCGGTGGCCAACGCCACGCTGAAGCACGAGCGCGGCATGCTGGGCGATCCCAACGCCGCCGAGGCGCGGCTGGCGGCGATCATCGAGATCATGAAGCGAGAGACCGTCGACGGCGCGCGGCTGATCGACAACCCGGTGTTCCGCGACCGGCTGATGCGCCTCCAGGGCGAGGTGCTGGCGATGAAGTTCCACGGCCTGCGCCTGCTCACCGCCGCCGAGAAGCGCGAGCCGGCGGGGATCGCCGGCCTGATCGTCAAGCTGCGCGGCTGCGAGCTCAACCACCAGCTCGCCGCCCTCGCCATCGACGCCCTGGGCGAAGCTGGGCGTGCTCTACGCCGGCTCGCCGCACCTGCGCGACGACGGGGTCTGGCAGCACCGCTACATGTTCGACCTGGGCCTGATCATCGGCGGGGGCACCGCCCAGATCCAGAAGAACATCATCTCCGAGCGGGGCCTCGGCATGCCGCGCGAACCCAAGGCGGCGGCCTGATGGAATTCGGTCTTTCCGACGAACAGCGCATGCTGCAGGCGAGCGTCGCCGGCGTGCTGGAGCGCGTCTCGCCGCTGGAGCGGATCCGCGCCTTCGCCGCCGGCGACAACTCCGTTGCGGGCGAGGTTTGGGGCGCGCTGTCCGAGCTTGGCGTGCCGGCGCTGATGATCGACGAGGCCCACGGCGGCCTTGGCCTCACCCTGCTGGACGCGGCCCTGGTTTCCGAGGCGCTCGGCGCGGCTGTCGCGCCGGTTCCTTTCCTGGGCGCCGTGCTCGCGCCCCTGGCGCTGCAGGCGGCCGGCTCGGAGGCGCAACAGGCTGAGTGGCTGCCGAAGCTCGCCAGCGGCAAGACCATTGCGGCGATCGCCATCGGTGAACAGGTCGCCGGCGCGCGCGACGGCGCGGGAGTGTCGGCGGAGAACGGCCGGCTCACCGGCAAGGCGCTGTTCATTCCAGGCGGGATGAACGCCGATGTGGTCGTCGTCGCGGACCGGGCGGGAGGCCTGCATCTCGTCGAGAAGGCCGCCGAAGGGGTCGAGCGCATCCCGCTCACCTCGATCGACCGCACCCGGCCCATGGCCGAGCTGCGGTTCGACAACACGCCGGCCGAGCCGCTGGCCCGCGACAATGGCGCGGCCCTCGCCGCCCTGCGCGACGCCGGCTGGGTGATCCTCGCCGCCGACACCCTGGGCGCGAGCCAGGCCATGATCGACAAGGCCGTCGCCTACGCCAAGGAGCGCCAGCAGTTCGGCCGGGTGATCGGCTCGTTCCAGGCGGTGAAGCACCTGTGCGCCGAGATGGCGGCGCAGCTCGAACCCTGCCGCGCCCTCGTCTGGTACGCCGCCCACGCCCGCGACGCCGCGCCGGCGGAAGCCTCGTGTGGCCGCCGCCCACGCCAAGGCGCGTGCTCTCCGAAGTCAGCCGCTTCGTGGCGAGAACGGCCACCGAGGTGCACGGCGGCATGGGCTTCACCGACCTCGCCGGCCTGCACTACTGGTTCAAGCGCGTGGGCCTCAGCCGGCAGTTGCTCGGCGGCCCGGAACGAGTGCGGGAAATCGCGGCGCGATTGCAGGGTTTCGTTTCTGCATAAGGCGCGGAGTATCAAGCGGTCCAAGTCGCGCGCGTAGGCGAGTCATTCAGCAACGATCGCTTCACATCATCGTGAATTGCCGAAATTCTGGCGAGAGCGTCCAAGTAATTCCGGGGACAATACGGGCGAAACCGATCCACGAACACTGACATTTGTTCGCGTACGCCTTCGCTCCGTCTCAGGAAGAGGGAACGATGACAACCGATATCCAACAATCAAGGCCGGCGGCCGGCGGCGGGAAGGCCTTGCAGGCGCGGGGCGGCGTCAGCCCGTCACCCAACAAGGCCGCCGCCGAGGGACACACCGGCGCACTCCAGGCGCCCCGCCGGTCAGCCCTTCCGGCGGAGCGTCGCCCGTACACCCGAGCTTCAGTTATCATGGGGGCCCGGTGGTGACCTGCCCGCTGGTCAACGTGAGTTTCTGGGGCTCGGCCTGGACGACGGATCCCACGCATCTGGCCCGGGCCGCGCGCCTAGCCCAATATCATAAAGATTTAGTCAGCAGCAATTTCATGAATGTGCTGAACCAATATGGGGTCGGCAAGGGAATCTACGTCAACACCTCGTTCTTCTCGAACGTGGGGTCGAACCTGAGCGGCACGGACATTCAGAATACGCTGCAGGCTGCCATCAACTCTGGAGCGATTACTGAGCCGTCCAACGGGAATACGTGCGTAATCGTCTATCTCGCCGAAGGGATTTCGGTCACCGACGGCAGCATCGTCATGTGTGCGGCCAACAACGACGATGCGTTCGGCTTCCACAGCTTCTTCACCACCACCGCCGGCCACCCGCTGAACTTCGCCATCATTCCGGGCCTGGATGATACCTGCGTCAAGAGTTCCTGCCCCGGTGGAGACGGAACCTGTTCGCTGAAGCTCACCCAGACCCAGGAACAACGCCAGAACTCAGGTGGCCAGTCACGAATTCGCGGAGATGACCACCGATCCGCAGCTCAACGCCTGGTACGAGGGCAACGCAGGCGGCGAGAACGGGGACCTGTGCAACGGGGAAAGCGCCACTATCACCATCGGCGCCAATACCTGGACGGTTCAGAGGACCTACAGCAAGACCAATGACACGGGCGCTCCGGGGGCGAACTTCTGCCTCTCGGAAGCGGCGTCACCGATCCCCAAGCTGGCCGGCGGGCCGGCCTCGCCCGTGGGCGCCCAGATCATCGCCGACAGGGTGCTGCCGCACGACCGTCTTCTGCCGCTGCCCAACGTCCACTTCGACGCCGCGACCGGCACGCACAAGCGCGATCCGTCGGAGATCGAGGCCTATGTCAAACGGGTCTTCTCGCCCCTTCCGCATGGCTTGGTCGTCGGTGATTTGGCTCCGTTCCTGCGGCAGGTGGCCGATGTCATCGAGGGCGCCAAGAAGACGGGCTGAACGGGCGCCGCACGGGTGAGGCGGGCCCCCTCCCGCCTTACTCCGTTGTCTTGCCGTCCCAGTGGTCGCTGTCGTGCTCGGCGTCGGCTTGGTCCTTGGTCTTGTGGACCACGCCGTCGCGGTGCTCGGGCGGGCCGTAGAGGGTGTAGAGGCGCAGCGGCTCCGAGCCGGTGTTGACGACGTTATGCCTTGCGCCGGCGGGGACGATCACCGCGAAATCGTCTTCGACCTTGTTCTCGACGCCGTCGATGAACACCGATCCTGAGCCCTCCTCGATGCGGAAGAACTGGTCGCGGTCGTCATGCACCTCCTCGCCGATGTCGCAGCCGGGCGGCAGGGTCATGAGGACGAGCTGGAGGTTCTTGCCGGTGTAGAGCACCCGGCGGAAATCCTCATTCCCGACCGTCGCCTTCTCGATGTCGTCGACGTAGCCCTTCATTCGCAGCTCCTGATTAGTGGCGGGTTGAGTTTGACCTCGTCCTCGTATCTAAGTGCGGCTGCGTCGCGCCTTGAAGTCCACGCCATCTCGACCAACGTATCTTACCCGTTCTTACCGGAGTTCCCGATGGCCTCGAGCCCCGTCCCGCCTTACCACCACGATGGTTTCGACCAAGGGTCAAGTTATCCTGCCCAAGCCGATCCGCGACGTCGCAGGCTGGGCCCCCGGCACACGCCTCACTGTCGAGGACACCCCGGATGGCGTTCTCTTGAGGACCGAAACCGCTCTTCGCCCAAGCCGTTCTGAAGACGTCTTTGGGAGCCTGCAAGTTCGATGGGCCAGCTAAGACCATCGAGGAGATGAACGCGGGGATCACACGGGAAGTCCGGCGACGGCATGAACGCGGTCGATACTAACGTCGTCGTCCGATATCTCACGAAGATCATGGGTCAGAAGTCGCGCAGGGCCCGAGAACTGATCGACAGCGGACCGTCCCTGTTGCTCACAACGGTCGTGCTCGAGAGCGAGTGGGTTTTCAGGAGTGTGTATCGCTTCGAGCCCCGGCGCGTCATCGACCAGCTCGTCGCCTTTGCCAGCCTGCCCACGGTTGTGTTGGAGGCGCCCGCGACGGTGCACCGAGCGTTCGTCTTGGCAGGGAGCGGCCTTGATTTTGCCGATGCTTTGCACCTCGCAGCGCGCATCCAAGTGTGAGGCGTTCTACACATTCGACAGGGCTTTGATCCGACGGGCCAGCAAGCAGTCGCAAGTCAGCATCTTGACGCCCTGATAGGGCTTTCCGGCTTTGTGGAACCACCCCTAGTTCCGCTGGCGGCGTCTTCGCCGACGGCGGAGCACGCTGGGGTCCGCCACTCATTGAGCCCCCGCACCAGCCTTCCCGGGGTCGCTCTTGTTATCGTTCGGGTCGAGGTTCAGTCGGATCGGCAGAACGATGCGGGCGCCGTCAATCGGGCCGCCGCCCCCGCTCCAGCGGTTCATCCGCATGACCCCGGCGATCTTCACCGCGATTTCGGAAAAGCCCAGGTTGGGGGGATCGGCTGGTCCAGGGGCGCATGCGGTGAGCGCTCCGTCGGGCGCGACAACGCAATTCACGATCGCTCGTCCGGTGCGGTAGCCCGCCTTGGCGGCCGCCGCGGGAAACAGACTTGCCGTCTTTGGATCGGGCGTCGTCACCCAGATGGGTTCGCCGATTGAGCGTGCAGCAAACTCTTTGGAGGCCGGGTCTATGAAGCGAATCGGCACGTCGACTTTCAGCGCCTGCCCCGGCCTGGACGGAATGATCCTGGGGTCGAGCTTGAAAAGCTTGGTGAGCCGCAGTCCGGCGGATGCGAAACCCCGACCGCTCGGGATTCTCATGGAGTGTATCGCAGAAGTGAATGCCGCCATCCGGCTTCACCGTGCAGCGGAAGGCGACATAGCCAGCGACGCCGTTCCCAGATCGCGGATAGGCATCTCCCAGATCACCGAACGAGGGCGCCTGGGACCAGACCGGAAGCCGAACCAGTGCGAACTCGGTTGTTTCGGCAGCGTCGAGCGAATGCCCGGTGCCCTCGAAGTTAATGGGAACGGTTACGCGCGAGGCAAAAGGAACACCGTCTCTTGTGCCGGGCCGGAACTGGAATTGAGCGGTAAGCGTGAGCGCGGCGGCTCCAAAGCCGCGGTTCGGCGGAGACTCCGAGACTACCCGACAATCCTCTGTCAGGCCCTGGACATTGACACGGCAATCGAGCTCGGCCCGACCGCCAGTCCCACCCTGAAGCGCAGCGCGAGGCCAAGCGGCCGTGATCTGCGACGCGGTCGGGCGTTTCAGCCAATCTGGGTTTCTAATGACCGACTGTGCGCCCACACTTGGCGCGGTCAGGGTGACAGCTCCAAACAAGGCGATACGCAAGCCTAAGCTCTTCACGACTGCTCCCCCTATTGAGCCGAACCTCAGGCCAGCGCCGAGTCTCCCGCACGAGCGTATAGCGCGGCCATCCGCGCCACGGTCTCTTCGAACTCCGCCACCGTCTCGGCGATGATCTCCGCCACCGGCTTCACCGTGTCGATCCGCCCGGCGACCTGGCCGGAAAGGGCGATGGAGGCTTCCATGTCGCCGCCGAAGTAGAGGTCGAGGGCGCGGCCGAACTCGCCCATGATCGGGCCCTCCGGCGGGGTCTTCTCCAAGGTCGTGGTCTTTTCGGTGCGCAGGGCGCGCAAGGCCGGTCCGGGGCCGAAGCGGTTCAGGAAGACGGTGTCGGTCTCCTTGGCCGCCAGGATCGCCTGCTTCCAGTTGTCATGGACCGGGAATTCGGCGGCGCTCACCATCCGGGTGCCCATCTGCACGCCCTCGGCGCCCAGCGCGAAGGCGGCGGCCATGGTGCGGCCGTCGACGATGCCGCCGGCGGCGACCACCGGCACGTTGAGTTTCGAGCAGACCAGGGGCAGCAGGACCATGGTGGCGACCTCGCGCGGGTTCTTGAAGCCGCCGCCCTCCCCGCCTTCCACCACCAGCCCGTCGACGCCGGCTTCCACCGCCTTCTCGGCCGCCGCGAGCGAGGGCACGACGTGGAACACGGTGAGCCCCGCGCTCTTCAGCGCCTCGCAATAGCGGCGCGGATCGCCGGCGGAGGTGGTGACGAACTTCACCCCCTGGTCGACGACGAAGCTGACGATGTCCGGATCGCGCACGAAGGCCTGGGCGATGTTGACGCCGAAGGGCTTGGAGGTGAGCCGGCGCATGGCCTTCACCTCCTCGCGGATCTCATCGAGCGCGCCGGACGAGGTCTCGATGATGCCCAAACCGCCGGCGTTGCTCACCGCCGAGGCGAGTTGCGATCGCGCGATCCAGCCCATCGGCGCCTGGACGATGGGGTATTCGACCCCGAGCATCTGCGTGATGCGGTTTTGGATCATGGGTCCTCCCGATTTACGGCCAACCTACCGCAATCTCGTCGCATCCATGCAAGCGGGATTTCCGGCGGCGGCGTTCAGGTCTCTGTCTCGGTTTCGGTATCCCCCTCCTCGTCCTCCTCCGGTGCGTCCCCGTCGATGTCCTCGGCGATCGGCGCGTGATTGAGCATGGCGACCAGCCCGACGCCGCCGATGGTGTTGCCGATCAGCGTCGGGACCAGGAAGCTCATCACATAGGCGCTGAAGGGCGAGGCGCCGGTGAGCACCCCGAACGCCGCTTCGGTGGATCCGGCGATGATGTGGCTGAGCTTGGCGAACGCCACCAGCCAGGTGAGCAGGGCGATGATGAGGATCCGCGCCGTCCCGGCGCTGGGCAGCAGCCAGACCATCAAGGCGATCAGCCAGCCGGCGAGAACGGCGCGCAGCAGCGTGTTCAAGAACGGGTGCGAGACGGTTTCGCCCGCCAGCCGCGCCAGGGCCGGCGCGGTTTCGGGCGGCAGGGGATGGCCGAAGGCCAGCACCGCGGCGATGATCCAGGTGCCGAGGATGTTGGCCGCGAACACCAACGACCAAAGGCGCAGGACCCGGAGCCAGGTCGCGACCTCCCCGTCGTGCAACGCGGGCAGGGCGGCGGTGAGCGTGCTCTCGGTGAAGAGCTGCTGGCGCGCCAGCACCACCACCATGAAGCCGACGGCATAGCCCAGGCTGGCGACGGCCGCGCCGCCTGGGCCCTCGCCGACGTTGGACTGCAGCAGAGCCTGGGCGATGAAGGAGAAGCCCATCGACAGCCCGGCGGCGAGGCCCGACCACAGCAGCGCCGCCGCCGGCCGCTTCAGTTCCGCCAAGCCCTCGGCGCGGACGATCTCGTGAATGACGAGCGGTCGCAGCGGCGCGTGCTTGTCGGCCTTTTTCTTTTCACCCTCGCGGAGATGGGGCGACTGGCTGGCGTCTTCGGACATCGGCTCTCCGGTGGGATTTATGGCAACGCTGTCGCCCCGCCAGGGTTCACCGAGCGGCGAGCACCACGCCGATCCCGACGAACGCGATCCAGGCGATCTGCGCGGGTCGCAGCCGCTCGGCGAAGGCGCGACGGCCGGCGAATGCGGCGATCGGCAACTCGATCACGCCCACCGCGCGCACCGGACCCGCCGGGTGCAGGCCGAAGGCCGTGAACCACAGGCTCGAGGCGGCGGCGCCGAAGAAGCCCGCCGGGAGCGACTCCCGCCAGCGGGCGAAGACGACGCCGAGCGCGCCCCGATCTGTCGCGAGCAGGACGGCGACCAGAAGGGCGCTCTGGATCGCCTGCACCACGAACACGCTGGCGATGGCCGCGAACAGCGGGTGGGCCGGCTCGAGCGCCAGTCCGGCCTGGCGCGCCGCATTGGCGGAGACGGCGAAGCCGAGGCCCGCGGCGAGCCCCAGACCGCCGGCGCTCCAATCCCTCACCTCACCGCGCGGCCAGGCGAGCGCGATCATGCCGCCGCAGACGAGGGCGATGCCGATCCAGCTCCAGGCCGTCAGATGTTCGCCGAACAGCAGCCCCATGAGCGCGGCGAGCGGGATCGAACTCTGCTGGAAGGCGGAGCCGAGCGCGAAGCTGGAGCGCCGCATGGAGACCAGCATGGCCGCCGTCGCCAGCAACTGCGACAGCGCGCAGGCGGCGCAAGCGATCAGGAACCGAGGATCCGGGTGGGGCGCGACGCGCGGACCGACAGCCCACACCGCCCCGAGCAGGAGCAGGGTGAACGGCAGCCCGAACAGGAACCGCGACAGCGTCGCGCCCCACGGTCCCGCCTCGCCCAGCAAACCCCGCTGCAGCGCGTTGCGGGCGACCTGCAGCGTCGCCGCGCCCGCGGTCGCCGCGATCCACAGCATGGGCCGCGGCTCCCGCGCGGGATCAGAACCCGCTGGCGACCAGCGGTTCCGGCGCCGACTTCTCGCGCCGGGCGAGCAGGTTGTTGAGCGCGTTCACGTAAGCGCCGGCGCTGGCGACCAGGGTGTCGGTGTCGGCGGCGTGGCCGGTGGCGATGTGGCCGCCCTCCTCGAGCCGCACGGTGACCTTGCCCTGGGCGTCCGCTCCCTCGGTGATGGCGTGGACCTGGTAGAGCGCCAGCTGAGCGTCGTGCGGGACGATCTCGCTCACCGCCTTGAACACCGCGTCGACCGGCCCGTCGCCGGTGCAGGTCGCGCTCTTCTCGGCGCCGTCGACCACCAGGGTAAGGCTCGCCTCCTGAGGACCTTCAGTGCCGGCGATCACCCGCAGCGACTTGATGACGATGCGGTCGGCGCCGCGCGAGAGGGCGTCGTCGACCAGGGCGATGATGTCCTCGTCGTAGACCGCCTTCTTCTTGTCGGCGAGATCCTTGAACCGGCCGAAGGCCTCGTTGAGCGCGTTCTGGCCCAGGTCGAAGCCGAGGCCCTTGAGCTTTTCGCGGAAGGCGTGGCGGCCGGAGTGCTTGCCCATGACGAGGTTGGAGCCGCCCTGCCCCACATCCTCCGGCCGCATGATCTCATAGGTCTCGGCGTTCTTGAGCATCCCGTCCTGGTGGATGCCGGCTTCGTGGGCGAAGGCGTTCTTGCCGACGATGGCCTTGTTGAACTGGACCGGAAAACCGGTGATGGCCGAGACGTAGCGGCTGGCCTTGGTGATGTGCTGGGTCTCGATGCGGGTCGGGAACGGCAGCCGGTCCTGACGGACCTTCAGCGCCATCACCACCTCCTCCAGCGCCGTGTTGCCGGCCCGCTCGCCGATGCCGTTCACCGCCACTTCCACCTGACGCGCCCCGGCGGCCACGGCGGCGATGGTGTTGGCGACGGCGAGGCCCAGGTCGTTGTGGCAGTGGGCGGAGAAGATCACCTCGTCCGCGCCCGGAACGTTGGCGATCAGGTCGCGGAAGATCTCGGCGTATTCGTCCGGGTAGGTGTAGCCCACGGTGTCGGGGATGTTGATGGTCGTGCGCTCCGGCGCGGATCGCCGCCTCGACACAGCGGCGCAGCACGTCACGCTCGGTGCGGGTGGCGTCCTGGGCGCTCCACTCCACGTCGTCGCAGAGGTTGCGGGCGTGGGTGACCGAGGCGTGCACGGCGTCCACCACCTCCTCCGGCGTCATGCGCAGGATGTGGTCGCGGTGTTGGGGCGAGGTGGAGATGAAGGTGTGGATGCGCCCGCGCTTGGCCTTGCGGATGGCCTCGCCGCAACGCTCGATATCGGCGACGCCGGCGCGGGCCAAGCCGCAGACGGTGCTCTCGGTGACGATCTCGGCGACGCGCCGCACCGCCTCGAAGTCGCCGTTGGAGGCGATCGGAAAGCCGGCCTCGATCACATCGACGCGCATGTCCTCGAGGATCTTGGCGAGCTCCAGCTTCTCCTCGATGGACATGGAGGCGCCGGGCGATTGCTCGCCGTCGCGCATGGTGGTGTCGAACACGATGACGCGATCGGGGTCGATGATGTTGGTCATGGAAGGGTCTCGCTTTGGATTGGGCCTGAAGGTCGCTTAGGGAGTCATCCCCTGAGCGCCGGCCCGCGAGAGATCACGCAGGCTTGGGCGACGCCCAGGGGCGGCTAAGGCCCAGAAGTCGAAGGAGACCGCGGATCATCCTTCGCGGATACTCTCGCGCGGAGGCGATCGTCAACCACGAGACTTGCGGCCGATCGCCTCTCCGGGCGATCTAGGCGGATGCTGAAACTCTATGGCCACCCCCTCTCGTCCTACACCCAGAAGGCGCTGATCGCGCTTTACGACCTGGGCGAGCCGTTCCAGTTCGAGATGGTCTCGCCGGACAACGAGGCCGGCGCGGCGCTCTCGCGCGTTTGGCCCTACGGCAAGTTCCCGGTCCTGGTGGACGGCGATGTCGTCGTGCCCGAGGCGACGCTGATCATCGAGCATCTGTCGGAGCGGGCGGGCGGCGGTCTTGTCCCATCCAATCCAGGCGAGCGGCGGGAAGCGCGGCTGATCGACCGGGTCATCGACAACTATGTCGCCACGCCGCAGCAGAAGCTGGTCACCGACCAGTTCCGAGCCGAGGGCGAGCACGATCCGGCAGGCCTCGCCGACGCCCGCGCGCTCATCGACACCAGCTACGCGTGGCTGGAGACCCGCCTCGCCGGGCGGATCTGGGCGGCGGGCGAGACCTTCACCCTAGCCGACTGCGGCGCCGCGCCGATGCTGTTCTACGCCGACTGGTTCCAGCCCATTGGCGAGGGCCGCCCCACCCTCGCCGCCTACGTCAAGCGCTTGCGCGCGCGCCCATCGGTGAAGCGCGCCTTCGACGAGGCGCGTCCGTATCGGCACATGGTGCCCGGCGGCATCCCCGCGCACATTCAATAACATCCCCCTGTTCGGTCTCCACGACGAACGTCGGGGAGACCGTGTTCTCAGGGGCGTCCGGCGACCCGAACCAGCCGCCTAGAAGTTGATCGGCAGGATCGCGTCGATGCCGAGCGTGAACTGGTCGGGCGAGACGCCGTGATTGAAGGCGTTTCCACCGGCCAGGGTGCGATCGTAGCGAAGCTCCGGCCGCAGCACGAACCCGTCAAACGCCTTGGGCAGGTGCGCGGGCTTGAAGTTCATGCCGAGGGTGACCGCGCCGTAGGTTTTGGGACCCACGCCGAACGCTGAGTTGGGCAGGCCTTCCTCGACAGCGAGGAAGTCGTTGTTGCCCGGGAAGGCGGCGACCCAGTAGCCCTCGTTGTCGCGCCACACTTCTCCGCGCAGACCCATCGTGATCTCCGGGGTGAGCACATAGGTGAAGTACTGGGCGACGCCGCCGCCCGACGCGTTCGCGCCGTCGTCGTGGATGTAGTTCAGCTCGGTGATCGAGGTGAACTTGTCGTTGAATTTGTAGGTGATCACCGCGTCGTTGAGGTAGCGGTCGTAGCCGTGAGTACGCACGCCGGGCCCGAGGGCGCCGCTGGGCAGCTCCGGCCCGATGTGGGTGAGGGCCAACACGGTGAGCTTGCCGAGGTTCAGCCCGAAGCCGCCGAGGAAATGGATGCGGTTGTCGTTGTTGCCGCCGTTGCGGCCGATCCAGGTGTTCACCCCGGTGTCGAGGCCGGCATAGATGTCCAAGACCGAGTTGACGTGGGTGGTGGTGTAGAAACCGGTGTGCTTCAGCGGAATGCCGAAGTTGAAGATGTAGGAGTGAGAGTAGAAGAAGTTGCCGGTGGCGTCGATGACCTCGTTACCGATCGGCGTCGAGTACTGGCCAGCCTTGATCTCCATGCCGCCCTTGGTGAAGAAGGGCACGTGGAACTGCAGGTTGGCCTCGATCAGGTCGAACTGGTTTTGGGTCGTAAGGTCACGATCGAGTTGGCCGATCAGGTGGGTGTAGCGGGCGTCGGAGCCGTACATTCCCTGCAGCTTGAAGCCGACCTGGAAGCCGGAATCCTTGGGATCGATATCGCGCTCGACGCCGATCATCGCCTGGTTGAGCAGGCCCGTGTTGGCCTTGTCGTCAAACAGTCGGCCGAAGTTCAGCCCGTCGTCGGGACCCTGGGGGTTGAAGGTGCCGCCGCCCTCGAAATGCAGCGACGGCTTCACCGAACTCAGCCAGGAGGCGGGCGCGGCGGCGGCGGGAGTCGCGCTGTCCGCCGCGGCGGCGGGCTTGGACTGGTCGGGCGCGGGCATATCCGGCGCGGCCTGCGCGAGGGCGCTTCCGGCGCAGAGCCCCGCGGCGGCGACGCTCGCAAGTAGAAGAAACGATCGATGGCTCATGCGTAACCCCATTTTTCTGCCGATAGCGAACCGGCTATCGTCTGATCCGGCGGGCGCGGCCCACAGCGTCAGCTTGGCCGCCGCCGAATAAGCCCACGACGCCTAAGCTTTGCGCTCGACACGCTCGTCGTGACCAATTTGTCGGCGCCCAGCCGTTCGGCGCTTGTCGTTGAGTTTGGGGTCGGCCGCCATGTGCGATGCTGGCGGCAGCCGTAAACGGCGTCTAAAAGAGGAACTGCGGCCCGAAAGCGCACGTTCGGGTGGCACAACCAGTTCCGCCTCAGGAGAATCACATGGCCGATCCGAAGGAAAAGCCGGGCGTCTCGCACCCCGGCATGATGGGCGATCAGACCGAGGAGCAGAACCTCAACGAGGAGGGCGATCCGTCCGCCCGCATCACCGAAGACGAGGTCAAAGAGGCCTTCAAGGACGCCCCGAAGAAGAGCTGAGCGTCGTCGCGGATCAGATCTCGATCTGCCGCGAAACCTCGATCACCCGGCCTTCCGGCAGGTTAAACCTGTCGACCGTCTTGACGGCGTTCCGGAACATGAAGCCGAAGATCGGCAGGCGCCATGCCGGTAGACGAGGCGTGGTCCTGTCGGCCACCGCCTGATCACGCGCCGCGAAGTAGAGAGCGTGCTCAAGGTCAAACTCCTTGGGCAGCTTCTTGAAGGTGGTGAGGCATGTCCCAAGGTCGGGCTGCTCGACGAAGCCGAAGCGGGCGGTGACCCGGACGATGCCGTCGCCCAGGGGTTCGAGCGAGAAGCGTTCTTCATCCGGCACCCGGGGCCGCTGCTCGAAAGAAATGGTGAGCGCGATCACATGCTCGGCCAAGGCCCCCATGTAGCGGACGTGGTCGAGGATGATCCCCGGAATGCCCGCGTTCGAGCGGGTTAGGAACACCGCTGTTCCGGGAATCCGCGGAACGAGGCCCAGTTCGTGACGCGCGCTGGCGGCCGACGGCGCTCGCGACAAGCCGGCGGCCTGGACCGCGTCCATGCCTGCCCGCCAGGTCGACATGACCAGGAACATCGCCGCCCCCAGCGTGAGGGGCAGCCACCCGCCCTCGGCGATCTTCAAGAGGTTGGCTGAGAAGAAGGCGAAGTCGACAATCAGGAATGCGGACGCTGCGGCGATGGACAACGCCGGCGGCCATTTCCACACCCGAAGCATGGCCGAGAGCAGCAGGACCGTGGTCATCAGCATGGTGGTCGACACCGCCGTGCCGTAAGCGCCCGCGAGGCGATCCGAACTCTTGAAGGCGACGGTGATCGCCAGCGTCACCGCCATCATCAGCCAGTTCACCACCGGCACATAGATCTGGCCGTACACCTTGTCCGACGTCTGGCGGATGCTCACCCCGGGCATCCAGCCGAGCTGCATCGCCTGACGCGTCATCGAGAAGGAGCCGGTGATGATCGCCTGGCTGGCGATGATGGTCGCCAACGTCGACAACACCACGAGAGGATAGACCGACCACTTGGGCGCGATCAGCCAGAACGGATTTCCGGTGACGTGCGGATGCTCCATCAGCCAAGCGGTCTGGCCCGCATAGCTGATCAGCAGCGCCGGCAGGACGATGGCGAACCACGAAAAGCGGATCGGACCCCGCCCGATGTGACCCATGTCGGCATAGAGCGCCTCGCCGCCCGTGATGCAGAGGAAGACCCCGCCCAGGATCGCCGCGCCCGCGAGCTTCGCCGTCATGAGCAGCTTGAGCGCCAGCAGCGGGTTGATGGCCGCGAAGACCGCCGGGTGACGCATGATCCCGTCCACCCCCAGCGCGGCGATCACGACGAACCAGACTCCCATCACCGGCCCGAAGGCGCGCCCGATCTTGGCCGTCCCGAGCCGCTGCGCCATGAACAACCCCGCCAGGATCACCACCGCGAGCGGCATCACGTACGGCTTCAGCGCTCCGGTGACGACGTTCACCCCCTCTAGCGCCGAGAGCACCGAGATCGAGGGCGTGATCACCCCGTCGCCATAGATCAGGGCCGCGCCGAGCAGGCCCATGGCGGTGAGCACCCGGCCCTTGCCGGCCAGGCTGTTGGCGCCGACCAGGGACATCAGCGCCAGGATGCCGCCCTCCCCGCGATTGTCGGCGCGCATCACGAACAAGCAGTACTTGACCGAGATGGTGACGATCAGCGTCCAGATGATCAGGGAGAGGACGCCCAGCGCGGTCTCGGCGGTGAAGCGGCCGCCCATCGCCTGAACGACCGTCTGCAAGGTGTAGAGCGGGCTGGTGCCGAGGTCGCCGAACACCACGCCCAGCGCGGTAAGCGCCAGGCCGGGCCGGATCGAGGGCTTCGCCGCCACCTCATGGGAGGGCGCTTCCGCGCGGGCGGCGCGTGGCTTCATCACCATTCTTCCGGACCGATCAGCGGCGTTGGCGCCAGTACGGGCCTCGATCGAGCAGATCCGAGTAGGCCCTGCGCGCCTTTCGGATGAGTCTTCGCTCGTCAGCGCGGGCTTCCCCGACGATCTCACCCGCCGCGAAGAGTGTATCGGCGGCGGTCTTCTCGCCCACGACGCGCCGGACGAGCGCCGGAGCGACGGCGAGGTCATTGAGGCGTCCTGCAGCGTCCTGGAAGCGGCGGAGGCGTTTTTCGAAACCTTTAGGCCGAGGAGCGGCGGTCTCGAGCGCGTCGCCGAGATAGCGGAGCTTCTTGGCCTGGATGCGTAGGCGATGGCGGGCGTGGGCGTCGGACCAGTCCAGCCCCTTGCCGCGCTTGCGGAAGCCTTTCCAGACCGCATCGAGCAGCCCCGGTGCGAGGTCCCCGATCGTCCGATCTTCACCGAGGCCATTGTCTTGTCCAGCGGTCCAGTCGCCCGCGATCACCCACTTCGTGGTGGAGAGCAGGAAGGCGTCGGCGGCGCCGTCGATGAAGCCCCGGCGCACCGCCTCCCGCGCCTTGTTCTGCGCCGAGAGAAGCCGGCGGCCGAAGGCGGCGGCGCCGGGTTCGTGACGCGCGAGGGGGCGGAAGGTCTCCTCGATGAACACGTCCAGGTCCCGGGCTTCGCCGAAGCGTTCGGCCCAGCCGCGCAACGCTTGCTCCACGGAGGCGAGATCGCCGTCGTCGACCACCTCGCGAAACGCGCGCACGACGACCCGCAGGCGGCGCAAGGCCACCCGCGCCTGATGAACCGCGTCCAGGCTGTCGCCGGCCTGGACGCGCCGCACGTTGACCTCGAAGGCGGCCAGATCGGCTTGAGCGAGACGCCGGAACGCCTCAGGCGCTGGCGTTTCCGCTGTGATGGTAAGGGCGGGGGCTTTCGCCGTCTCGCCGTCCGCCAGGGCGTAGCCACGCTCCGCCTTGCTGACGAACGAGAGGGCCAGCTCGTGATCGCCGCTCAGTCGCTCCGCCAGTTCGAACAGGCGCGCCGACGGGCCCGGACTTCAACTCCAGCTCGAGTTCATGGAGCGGTTCGCTCTTCTCCCCCGCAATGATCTCGCCGTCGTCGAGGGCCAGCTCGATACTCCCGTCGGGGTTGTCGATCGTGCGGATGAAGCGCCGCACCCGGGTCTCGAACACGGGTACCACGGCGTCGGCGGCGACGACATCGGCGATGGGCGTGTCCGCCAGGACGGAGAGGTCCGGGCCCGGGCCATCGAGCGGAGTTTCGTGCTCGAAGCGCTCGACCCCGCTCAGGGCCTTTCAGCGTCTGAACCCGTCTGTCGCCGATATCCCGCACGCGCAGGGACATGCCAGCGGCGCGCAAGGCCCGGTGCTCAGTGTCGAAATACAGCGAGCGGATCGACGTCGGTTCACGTCCAGAGAGTTCGCGCTTGAGCAGCCCTTCGGCCGCGCTGGGGGTCAGTCTGAACTTCAGCTCGAGTTCCATGATGAGGCGCAACGCTCCCGCACCCGCGCTGTTGCCCGGTGGTCGTCAATCTCCGCCCCCGGCGGCCGCTAGATCACCGTTCGTAGGCTCAACAGTTCCGGGAAAAAGCCCTGCTCGAGCGCCCGGGCCAGGTAGGAGAGCCCCGCCGAGCCGCCGGTGCCGCGCTTGAAGCCGATGATCCTCTCGACCGTCTTGAGATGGGCGAAGCGCCACTGCTGGAAGCGATAGTCCAGGTCCACCAGCTTCTCGCCGAGCTCGTAGAGGTCCCACCAGCGGTCCACGTTGCGATAGACCTCGAGCCAGGCGGCTTCCACCTGGGGGCTGGCTTCATAAGGCTTGGTGAAGTCACGGTTGAGCCTGTCGCGGGGAATCGAGAATCCCCGCCGGTCCAGCAGACGGAGCGCTTCGTCATAGAGGCTTGGGGCTTCCAGAGCCGTCTCCAACATCGCGCGGCCCTCCGCATCGTCGTCGCGGAGCCTGAGCGGCTGGTCCGACTTGGCCCCGAGGATGAACTCCAGCGCCCGGTACTGGCGCGACTGAAAGCCCGATGACGGGCCGAGATAGCCGCGGAAGCGGTGGTAGTCCGCGGGCGTCATGGTCGAGAGGATCTCCCACGACTGGATCATCTGCGCCTGGATGCGCCCCACGCGCGCGAGCATCTTGAACGCCGGCTCCAGGTCGTCTCCGGCAATCCGCGCTCGCGCGGCGACGAGTTCGTGCAGGGCGAGCTTGATCCACAGCTCGGTCGACTGATGGATCACGATGAACAACAGCTCGTCGTGTTCGCCCGAGCGGGGCTGCTGGGATCCGAGCAGCCGATCCAGCTCCAGATAACGGCCGTAGGTCAGCGCGCCCGAGAGGTCGAGCACGGGGGCGTCCGCCGCCTCCGCGCTCGACCTGGGCGTCGCCGCATCGCCGCGCCCAGGCCTCGCGCGCTCGTCGGTCACGAGGCGATCCCCTCGAGGCCTAAGCCTCGCCGGGTCGGTGATCCTGCGCGAACGGCGTCTTCAAGGTCACCGAAATCCCGCAATCCGCCTCCCAGACGGCGAGCTCGTAGGTGTAGGCGGGCGCCCAATTGAAGACCAGGGCCGGCGTCTTGTCGCGGGTCAGGGCGCTGCGAATGATCGCGTTCAGGGCTTCCTGAAGCGCCACCGGCACGCGCGAGAAGAACATCCGCAACGCGCGCAGAGCCACCGGATCCTCGTCGGCGAACAGCAGTTCGACGGGGAACAGCTTTCCGGGCGCGAAAGACTCCACGTCCTTCTGCAAGCCTTGGATCTGGCTCAGCGAAACCTTGTGATTGAGTTCCTGCACCTTGGCGTAATGCATCGGCATGTTCGATTTCCCCTCCAAGAGATGGGCCGCCGACCGTCGGCGGACCGAGGCTTCTAAGAGAGCCTGACGGGCTCGCCGTCAATCGGAAGCGACCCGGACACAAACCTAACCCCGCGCAATTGATGCTCTTTTCACGCCCGCTTGCCGCGCTCTTCGCGCCTTGGCTGACGCGGCGGGGCGCAAAGGTCTCGTCACGGCCAGGCGGCGACTTCCCCTCCAGACGAGGAGAGCGCGGCGCCGGGAGGGCCGGGCAACAGTCGATCTATCGGAGAGTCATTCATGTCTATCAAATCGCTTTTCACTGCCGCGGCCCTGGTCGGCGCCTTGGCTTCCGCCGCGCCCACGATGGCGGCCCCCGCCCGCGGAGACAGCAACAGCGTCACGGTCCGCTATGGCGACCTGGACCTCGCCACGCCCGAAGGCGCGCGGGCCATGCTCGCCCGCATCCATCGGGCGGCCGGGGCGGTCTGCAATGACGGCCAGGACGAGTTCCACGACCTGTCGCGTCGCGACCTGGTGCGGGGATGCGTCCGCCACGTCACCGCGGATGCGGTGGCTTCCCTCGGCAGCACGATGGTGACGGCCATGAGCCGGGGCGACGGTCGCGCCATGCTGGCGGCTCTGGCGGAGCGCTGATCGACACGGCGGGTGGTGGACCGGGCGCACACGAATCCGGCCGCCGCCCGCCCGCGCCCTCTATCCTGAAAATGAGAGGCGAAACGTCAGATTTGACGATCATTTAACGCAAGCTTTGCGGTCCGGCTCACGGGGGGCGGATCAGAAGCACGGCCAGGCCCGGCCGCAACCTCCTTCGATGGTAGGGCGGCGCCGGGGGGCGCGGGCCGACACTTTTAGACGGGGATGACGACAATGCGCGAAAGCCGACTGAAGCGGAAACAGCAGGCGCAGGAGCCGCGGCGCAAGCTCGCCGCCGATCGGCGCGAGCGCCGCCGCGCGCGTCATCAGTCGGCCACGCGTCGAGCGAAGCTGGGGCCTGGACGTCGTAGGGCCCGACTGGGCGACATCCGCGCCGCGCGTCGCTTGCGCAGCCTCAAGCGCCTGGCGATCAAGGTGCTGGGTCGCTCGCGCACGCGGACCAGCGCCCGGCTTCGCGGGGGCGCTCACCGTTCGCGTCGAAAACTGTCAGCCCGAGCCTGAACGCCGGGCGCGAAACAGGTCCAAGCACGCCAACGCGAGCGGCCAATCGGCGGCTCGCCAAGGCTGGGCGGGGGGAGCGGCCCTCCGTCTTCGCGCGTATAATCCCCAGCGCGCGGGGACGGAGAGGCCGCTCTTTCGCGTTTTGCCAGAGTCCGCGACGCCGACGATCATCCACAGCCGAGCTTTCAGCTGTGAACAAGTCAGTTCGTCGCATCAAAACCGCCACAAGCGCGGCGCATGGAAGACCCCATGGCCTTCGTTCCCGCCCTCGACCTCGGCGCGCCCGCGCCCGCCAACGACATCGCCCACGCCCCCGCCAACCTCGAGGTTGAGCAGGCGCTCCTGGGCATCCTGCTCTATGACAACGCCGCCTACGAGCGGCTGCCCGACACCCTGTTGTCCGGGCACTTCTTCGAGCCGTTCCACGGCCGGCTGTTCGACGCGATCCAGCGCAATGTGACGCGCGGACAACTCGCCGATCCGATGCTGCTGGCCGAGGAATTCCAGCGCGACCCCGCGTTCGTGGACCTGGGCGATGTCCGCTACCTCGCCGACCTGGTGAACCGCGCCCCACCCGCGGCGAACGCGCTGGACTACGCCCGGGTGATCCAGGACCTCGCCCTTCGGCGCGAGCTGATCCGCATCGGCGGCGAGATCGGAGCCGACGCCGCCGCCGGCGATCCGGACAAGTCCGCCCGGGACCAGATCGAGGCGGCCGAGGCCCAGCTGTTCACCCTGGCCGAGACCGGCGCCTCCAAGACCGGCTTCATGAGCTTCGACAAGGCGCTGGCCGGCGCGGTCGAGATGGCGGCCGAAGCGTTCAACCGCGAAGGCGGCCTCTCCGGCCTCTCCACCGGCCTCGCCGACATAGACCAGAAGCTCGGCGGCCTGCACGGCTCGGACCTGATCATCATCGCCGCCCGCCCCTCGATGGGAAAGAGCTCGCTCGCCGCCAACATCGCCTTCAACGTCGCCCGCCGCTACCAATGGGAGCCGCAGCCCGACGGAACGCGCAAGACGGTGGACGGCGGGGTGGTCGCCTTCTTCAGCCTGGAAATGAGTTCCGAGCAGCTCGCCACCCGCCTCTTGGCCGAGGTGACCGAGGTGCCGTCCGACAAGATCCGCAAGGGCGAGATCAGCGCCGCCGAGTACGGGCGCCTGCGCGACGCGGCCGCCGAGATCAGCACCGCGCCCCTGCACTTCGACGACACCGGCGGCATCTCCATGGCCAAGCTCGCCGCGCGCGCCAGGCGCCTGAAGCGCACCTCCGGCCTGGACCTGATCGTGATCGACTATCTCCAGCTGGTCACCGTCGCCGGGGGCGGCAAGGCCGAGAACCGGGTGCAGGAGGTGAGCCAGGTCACCCAGGGGCTCAAGGCGCTCGCCAAGGAGTTGAACGTGCCGGTGATCGCGCTGGCCCAGCTCTCGCGGCAGGTCGAGAACCGCGAAGACAAGAAGCCCCAGCTCTCCGACCTGCGGGAATCCGGCTCGATCGAGCAGGACGCCGACGTGGTGCTCTTCATCTACCGCGAGGCCTATTACCTCGGCCGCCTGGAGCCCAAGCCCAACACCCCCGAGCACTTCGAGTGGCAGGAGAAGATGGACCCGATCCGCAACCTCGCCGAAGTCATCATCGGCAAGCAGCGCCACGGCCCGATCGGCATCGTCCGCCTCCACTTCAACGAGGATCTCACCAAGTTCAGCAACTACGCGCAGGAGGGGCGGTACGAGCCGCGCTAGCCTAGCGGACCTCGCGACGACGGCCGACGCGCATCACCAGCACCGCGGCGAGCGCCAAGGCGGCCAGACCAAGCCAGGCGAGCGGCTGGTGCAGTTGGGCGGCCAGAAATCCGGGGCGGGCCAAGCCTCCGCGCGCCAGACCGGCGCCCACCGCCGCATAGACCAGGCACTCGGGCGTGACGCCGAGCGCGGTGCCGAGCACGAAGGGCGCGATGCGAAGACGATTCAGCCCGGCGGCGATACTCACCGGGGTGAAGGGCGTCAGCGGCATGAGACGCATCGAGAGGATGTAGCGGAACGGCCGCCCGGCGAAGTCCGCGCGCACGGTTTCGAAACGCGGAAAGCGCGTCTTCAGCCGGTCCGCCGCGCCCTGCGGTGACAACCGGGCGATCAGGAACACCACCACGGCGCCCAGCGTCGCGCCGGCGATGGAGCCGAGGCCGCCGCTTGCGGCCCCGAGGATGTAGCCGCCCGCGAAGATCATGATCAGGGCGATCGGCAGCATGACGATGATCGCGGCGGCGTAGATGAGAACGAACAGGATCAGCGCCGCCACGGGGTGGCTCGAAGCCAGGGAGCGGAGTTGATCCGCGTGCCGGGCCAGCGCGGCCACCACCTGGCCCTGTGGGTGCAGGATCGCCCACGCGCCGGCGAGCGCGACGATCCCCGCGACAGGCAGCACGGCGCTCAGATTTCCGCGCCAGCGTCTCAAGCGCGGGGCTCTCCGGGCGACGTGGACGCGACCATCCGCCGAAGCGCTCGGGACAGCCGGTTCATGGAGCGGATCTTGTCGCTCCAGGAGAGGGCGATCACCGGACCGAGGTCGGTCTTGTTGACATCGACGATGTAGATCCGCCCGTCGCCTGCGTCTCGCAGGATGTCGAGCCCGCCCCAATCAAGGCCCATGCGGCGATTGAAGCGGACGATGAGGTCGATCTCCGCCGCGGAGAACACCGACTTGGGATCGCGCAGAAAAACCCTGCGGTTCTGGATGCTGAAGCGATCATCGGCCGGCCTCATCTTCTCCCACACCACCACCGGCGCGCCGTCGACGCAGGGGGTGCGCAGATCGTGGACCAGCCCGCGCGCGTCGGTGGTCTCCACCAGCCGCTGGTAGACGCGGCCGTTCCGCGGCGCGAGCGGAGCCTCGACGATGCGGCCGTCATGAACACCGTTCTTGTCGGCCTTCTCGACGACGGACCCGAACGCGCGTTCCGGATCGACGGCGACCGGGTAGCCGAAGACGTCGGCGAACACCTCGGCGACGTGTCGCTTGGAGATATCCGTGCACGCGCCGTTGAACAGCGGGGCGCCTGTCGTCGCCGGCGAGGATCCCCGCGTCGTGTCATCGAAGTAGAATGCGGCATCCGCCTCGCCCCGCGAGCGGGCGAGCCGAAACCCAGCCCAGAGCGCCGCCCCGCGCAGGAGGTACCAGGGGCCGGCGCGATCGGGCGCGTACCAGAGTCGAAGGGCGCCGGGATTGCGGATCCTCGCCATGCGATGCGCGACGGCGAGGATCGCCAGCCACACCGCCCAGGACGCGACTTCATTGATGAGGTCGGCGTCGACGCTCAGCCGCACACCGGTCTTGCAGACCTCGATCCCACCGTCCCGCCAGGCGAGCCCGAACAGACGCGGGCCGCGCCCGACGCGGGAGGCGCGCGCGGCGGCGTACTCCGGGTTGGCGAAACTCACGTTGAGCGCGACGCGGGCAAGGGACATCCTCCGGAACGCCGGGGAACGCGGCCGGTGACGGTTCGATGCTGTCGGCAACCGGAAGGTTCGGCGCGAGTTGGCTCTCGGTCCATCCACCGAATACGCGGGCAAGAGCGCTCATGGACCGCTTCCGTCCGCCGTCGAACTCAGGTTTTAAGCATCTTGAACAAGCAACATCGACCGCTTCGGCGGTCTGTCGTCGGGACCGCTTTCGCCGCTCTGGCGCTCGCCGGAGCCGCTCATGCCGCTGATGACGCCGCCGCGAGGATCGCACCGGCGGTCGGCAATACGCTGGTGTCCACGCATCCGGATGGCCGCAAAGCGAAACTCTGGCTCGAGAAGGATGGCCGCTATGTCGCCCAGAGCCGCGCCGGCAAACGGTCCGGCGGGGTTTGGAAGGTGAAGGGCGAGAAGCTCTGCCTCACCCAGCGGCAACCGATGTCGATCCCGTTCTCTTACTGCAAGGCGGTGCCGAACGAGTCCGTGGGCAAGCCCTGGCGAGACAAGGCCGTCAACGGCGATCTGGTCACCAACGAGATCCTGCCCGGCGGCGCGCCGAGCTGAGATCAGGCGCGGGACGGGCGGGATCTCATGAAGGGGATCATCCGCCAAAGCACGGGATGGCCGTCGAACTGGTGCTTCAGCGCCCCGGCGACATGGAGGGCGAGGTTCGCCACCACCACCCAGATCAGCACATAGACGTGCAGGTGCTGCAGGCTCTTGCGCGCGGCCTTGTCGGGCAGGAGGCTCGAGACGCCCGGAAGATGCGGCCAGGGAATGCCCCAGAAAGCGATGGGGCCGGGCCTCGCCGAGACCAGCGCCCAGCCGGTGAGCGGGAGCGCAAGCATCAGGGCGTAGAACAGAATGTGGCTGCTCCGCGCGAGCACCCGCTCCCAGGTTGCGAGACCCTCTGGAAGCGGCGGCGCGGGGTGCGTCAGCCGCCAAACGATCCGAGCCACAACGAGCAGCAGGATGGTGAGGCCCACGGAGATGTGGATTCCGACGAGCGCCCCCTGCTGAGGCGAATGGTCGGGCAGCACTTCGTTGAAGTACCATCCCAGGCACACCTGGATCACGATCAGGGCGGCGATGGTCCAGTGCAGCGCCATCGAAACGGAGCCATATCGACCGGCGGCGTCCGCACGGGAGGTTGCATTAACGGTGGTCATCGAGGTCCCCAGCTTGGTGGCTGATGCGAGCGGAACCCGGCATGTCCGGCGGCCGCTCGTCTGTCGGTTGATGGCGCTGGGGTCGGAACGCACAACTTGTCGGGAAGGCGCCGCCGTTTCGCGCGTGGCGCGATCAGCCTCGCGCGGCCGATGACCCCGGCGCGAGCCGGGGTCTGGCGTCTGCTTAGTGAGGCCTGTTGTCGCCCATGCGGTTGTCCATGTGTCCACGATCCATGCCGTCGCGGCGATCGGTCATCATACCGTGGTGGTGATGATGGTGATGCCAATGGCGGTGCGCCTGGGCGGCGGACACGGAGACGAGGGAGCCAGCGGCCAGGGCCGCGGCGAGCAGATACTTCATTTAGGGAGTTTCCTGTCGGCTTCGACAAAAGCTCGAAGCGTCGACAGCCTTGCGCCTTTCCCCGCCGACTCGCCAGGGCTGGCGGTCCTCCGTATCAGAAGCCCACCTGCGAGCGGATGGCGACGGTGTCGTACTTCTGGCCGATCTGAGCGCCGATGGGAGTCAGATAGGTGGTTGCGTCGGGGCTGAGGCGGCCGAGCTCCACATGCTGCCCCTCGATGGCGAGGCGGAAGTATGGGTTGGGATACCAGTTCAGCGCCGCGCCCCAGATCTTCATCTCGCCACCGCGCACGGCGTCGGCCAGGGGCGCCGATCCCGCCGCGCCGGTATCGAAGTTCAGGTTCATCTGCGAATAGCGGGCGGCGATCTCCAACGCGCCATAGCCGCCGTGACCGAGCGCGTGGCGGACAGGCGGGGCGTCGAAGGCGGCGGTGCCGGTGTTGTACTTGCGTGGCTCCCCTGTGAGCACCCAGCTGCCCTCGACGTACCAGCCGTTGAACTTCGGATCCCGCAGCGCGAGCACGCGCGTGATGTCGAAGTGGTCGTACTCGCTCTGGACCAGAAGGCTCTTCCACTGGAAGGCCGCCTCGGCCCCGACCTCATAGGCGCGCTTGGCGTCGATATTGCCGGTGTTGATCAGCTTGGTCCCGTCCACGCGAAGCTCGCCCTGGTCGGAGAGGCCGACGGTGAACCGCGTCGCCGGGTTCACCAGGGTGTTCCCGGGCCCGGTGGTGTCGGCCGGATGGGTGATCGCCTGACCGTGCACGCCGAGGTGAAGGCGCCAGTCGTCGCCGGCCAGGGGCGTTCCGGCCACCCGCGCGACATAGGCGAGCTGGTCGCCATAGGTCTGGTTGACTGCCGTGCCGGCGCTATTGATGACCCCGATCGTGCGGCCGGTGACGGCGACGGACGCCAGGATGCGCGGGGCGGCCACGAACAGCTGGGCGGCGGTGCGGGTGTCCCCGGCAGCGAAGCCGCGCGCGATGTCGGACGAGGCGGGCCGCTCGAGGAAGGGCTGAGCGGCGGTGGAGTCCTGGTCGGCCAAGCCCTGCTGCGGCGCGAAGGCCCCGATCCGAAAACGCAAAGGTCGGAGACCCGTGTATTCCCCCCACGCTTCGTAGAGCTGTCCGGCGTTCTCCACGCCCGAGCCGCCGAAGTCGGCCAAAATGCGGTAGCTGAAGTCGCCGAACGCCCGGCCGCTGAAGCCGAACCGCGCGCGGCGGAAGTCGTCGCCGGACTTGAGGTTGCGGGCGTGAGCGACGTCGATGTTGGACGACGAATAGCCGAGCGCCGGCCCCGTGCGACGGAAGTCGCTGGTGATCGGCCCGGGGCCCGCCTGCAGGTAGTCGGCCGCGTCGAGCTGGACCAGGGCGTAGAGGTTGAGGCTGAACCGGCCGTCGGCGGTGGCGATGCCGGGCTCGCCATTGGCGAAGGTGGAGGTGACCGGGGTCTGGTTGCTGGCGGTGGACGGCGACGGAACCGCGGTAATGGCCAGCGGGCCCGGGCCGTTGTGACGGTCGGCCGGCGGCGCGGCGCTCAGCTTCGAGCGAAGGTCGGCGACCTCGCCGCGCAGCTGGGCGTTCTCGGCCGCGACATCGCCCTGAGACTTGATCTGGGCCTGGAGGGCGGCGACCGCCGATTCCAGCTTGGCGATGCGGGCGTCTTCGTCGGCGGTCTGGGCCCAGGCGCCGATTGGCGTCAGGGCGGCGAGGCTTGCGCCCATGAATAGGGCGGCGCGGGCCGAAGCGGACATGTCGGGTTCCCCAATTTCGTACCGGACGCCGCCTAAGCTGCTCGTCGATCAGGGCGAAGTCAGAATTCTCTGAACCCGGCCAAGCTTTTCTTTCAGAGTTTTGCTCCTTCGGACGTCAGCTTTGCTTGAAGCGCGGCGCTGGCCGGCGGCTTGGACAGCTCGGCTCCGGACCAGCCGCCGCCGAGCGCGCGGATCAGCTGCACGCTCGCCTGGAGCCGTCGGGTCTGGAGGGCGATGGCGGCCTGACGCGCCTGGAGCGCCGCCGTCTGCGCGATGGTCACGTCCAGGATGTTGGTCGCTCCCTTCTGGTAGAGGATCGTCGAGAGCGCCTCGGTGCGCCCGGCGGCCTGGACGGCGACGTCACGCCTTTCGGCCTCGGCGCCCAGGCGGTTCAACAAGGCGAGCGAGTCCTCGACCTGCTGGAACGCGGTGAGCACCCGCTGCTGATAGTCCGAGGCGGCCGCAGCCCGAGCCGCGAAGGCGCCGCGCACCACCGCACGACGCAGGCCGCCGTCGAACAGGTTCATCGCCGCATTGGCGCCCAGCGACCATAGCGCGTCGCCCGGGCTGAACAGGAAGGTGCGGTCGGTGCTCTGGAAGCCGCCGCTGGCGTTCAGAGTGATGTCTGGGAAGAAGGCGGCGCGGGCGACGCCGATCTGGGCGTTGGCGGCGGCCACGCGCCGCTCCGCCGCGGCGATGTCGGGTCGGCGCTCGATCAAGGTCGAGGGAAGTCCGGCCGGGACCACCGGCAGCCCCGGCGCGGCGTTGGTGGCGGCCAGGCTGAAGCGCGAGGCGGGCGCGCCGGCGAGGGTGGCGATGGCGTGCTCGACGAGCGCGCGGGCGGCGCGCACGTCGACGAGCTGCGCCTGAGCGTCGGCCAGTTGCGCTTGCGCGCGGCTGAGGTCCAGGCCCGAGGCGACCCCGCCGAGGTGGCGGCGATTGGTGATGTCGAACGCGCGCTGATAGCCGGCGACCGTCCGCTGCAGGAGGTCGGCCTGGAGGTCGAGGCCTCGCAGCCGCACATAGGCGTCGGCGAGTTCGCTCTGCAGCGCCAGGCGCACGTCGGCGAAGTCGCCGGCGCTAGCCTGGACCTCCGCCCGACCCGTGGCGACCGCGTTCCGGATCCGGCCCCACAGGTCGAGGTCATAGGCGACGGCGCCCAGCACTTCATTGTCACCATACTCGTTGGGCTGGCCGGAACCGCGCAACGGCCGATCATTCGACTGGCGGTTGTAAGTCGTGTGGGCGCCAACGCCGACCACCGGCCCCAGGCTGGACTCCGCTTCCTGGAGCAAGGCGCGCGTCTGGTCGTAGCGGGCCAGAGCTTCGGCCAACGTGGGGTTGGCGCCGTCGAGGCGAGTTTCGAGACTGTCGAGGACCGGGTCGCCGTAGAGCGTCCACCATGCACTCGGCAGGGGCGCCGCAGAGGCAAGGGTGAAAGGACCGGCCTCCTTGTAGTCCGTCACCGGCGTGGTCGCGGGCGGGCTGTACGGCGGCGCGAGCGAACAGGCGGACAGCGCGATCGCGCCGGCCGTCGTCGCAAGCCCCCACCCGAGACGTCGGCGCGAAGGGGTTTCAGCCATGACCGGGCGCGAGACGGACGGCCTCGCCCTCGGCGATGGAGTCCGGGGGATTGTCGACGACGCGGTCCGAGGCCGAGAGCCCGGTGGCCACCTCCACCTGCTGCCCCAGGTCCCGCGCGATGGAGATTCGCCGCAAGTGAGCGTGATTGGCGCCGTCGAGCACCGCCACCTGCAGCCCCTCCTTGCGGAACAAGAGCGCGCTGGCCGGGAGCAGCAGCGAGGGATGGGAATCGGCCATGTCGAAGTTCACCTGGGCGAAGGCGCCCGGACGCAGGGCGCCGTCCGGATTGGCGGCGATGAGCTCCACCAGGAGCGTTCCGGACTGGCCGTTGATGGCCTGGGAGGTGCTCGCCAGGGTCGCCGGGAAGCTGCGGCCCGGATATTCCGGCAGGGTGAGGTGAGCGGGCAGTCCGGGCTTCAGCCCCGCCGACTCGCTCTGCGGCACCCGGACATAGACCCGCAGGCGCCGCTCGTCCGAAACCACGAACAGGGGCTGGGCCGCCGCGCCCGCGTTCACCAGGTCGCCGATATTGGCGTTGCGGGTGGTGACCACGCCGGCGAAGGGCGCGGTGATCCGCGCGAAGTTCTTGAGCGCGAGCAGCCGGTTCAGCGCCGCGCGCGCGGCGCCGACCTGCGCCGTCTTCACCGCCAGATCGCCGCTCTTCTCCTCCGCGTCCTGGCGAGAAACAGCGTCGTAGCGCAGCAGGTCGGCCCAACGGCTCGAGGTGGTGGCGGAAAGCTTCTGGTTGGCCTCGGCGCTGGCCACCTCGGCGCGCGCCTGCAGCACCTGCTGGTCGAGATCGGGGGTGTCCAAGGTGGCGAGCACGTCGCCCGCCCGCACCGGAGCGCCGATGTCCTTGTACCAGGCTTTGATATAGCCGCTGGTGCGGGCGAAGATCTGGGCGGCGTTGTCGGCGGCGAGATCGCCGGGCAGGTTCAGGTCACGCGTCGCCCCGCCGATCGTCGGGTGAACCACGGCGACGGTCGGAGCGGCGACCTGTCTCGACCAGGTTTGGGCGGCGTGGGTCTGCTGACGCCGCGAGATCACGCCCCAAGCCACCGCCACCAAGGCTGCGACGAGGATCACGATCCCGATCGTGCGCAGGCGCCGGGGCGAGAGCGTGGGAGCCGCGGCGTCAGTCGGCATAGGCGAACTCTTGTCTGGAGAAGTCGGTCCGTTCGTCCCGCCGTTCGCGCGCGTGCAGCAGGCTGAACACGGCGGGCACGAACACCAGGGTGGCGATGGTCGCGAACAGCAAGCCGCCGATCACCGCGCGACCGAGCGGGGCGTTCTGTTCGCCGCCCTCGCCCAGGCCGAGCGCCATCGGGCCCATGCCGATGATCATCGCAAGGGCGGTCATCAGCACTGGGCGGAAGCGGGTCATGCCCGCCTCGAGCGCGGCGCGGAACGCGGTCTCGCCGGCCTCGAGGCGCTCGCGGCAGAAGCTCACCACCAGTACGCTGTTGGCGGTGGCCACGCCCATGCACATGATGGCGCCGGTGAGAGCCGGCACGCTGAGGGTGGTGCCGGTGAGGAACAGCACCCAGACGATGCCGGCGAGAGCGGCGGGCAGAGCGCTCACGATGATGAACGGGTCCAGCCAAGACTGGAAGTTCACCACGATCAGCAGGTAGATCAGCACGATCGCCGCGGCCAAGCCGAAGAACAGGCCGGCGAAGGCGGTGTTCATGGTCTGCACCTGTCCGCGCAGAACCACGGCCGCGCCCTTGGGCAGGTCGTGTCGCGTGTCCTTGAGCACCCGCTGAATGTCGCTCGCCACCGCGCCGAGATCGCGACCTTGGGTGGCGGCGTAGACGTCGAAGGCGGGCTGGATGGCGTAATGCGAGACCACGGCGTCGCCGGTGGACCGCGAGAGCTTGCTCACGCCCTCGAGCACCTGGAAGCTGTTCTGTCCGGTTCCGGTGACCGGTGTGTTCCGCATCTCGTCGAGGGTGTCGATGCGGTACTGCGGCTCCTGCACCACGATCGGATAGGAGACGCCGGTGCGCTGGCTGAGCCAGAAGGCGGGGGCGATCTGGAAGCTGCCGGTCAGGTCGACGGCGATGCTGTTGGTCACGTCGCGTTCCGAGAGCCCCACCTGTTCGGCGCGGGTGCGATCGACGTCGATGTTGAGCTGCGGATAGTGCGAGGACTGCTGAAGCCGGGCGTCGGCGACGCCCGGGATCGACTTCAGGCGACCGAGCACCTCCTGCGCGTAGGCCTCGGCGGAGACCTTGTCGGGCCCGGTCACCTGAACGTCGATGGGCGCGGGCGCGCCGAAGTTCAGGATCTGGCTGACGATGTCAGCGGGAAGGAAGGAGAAGGTCGAGCCGGGAAACGCCGGCGGCAGGACTTCGCGCAGCCGCTTCACGTAGGACGCGGTCGGCGCGTGGTTCTTGTTCAGGCTCACCAGGATGTCGCCGTCCTGGGGTCCGACGCCTCCGGTGTTGGAGTAGGCGCGATTGATGCCGCTGACCGGCAGGCCGATGTTGTCGACGATCGATCCGAGCTGGTCGGGCGGGATCGTCTGGCGGATCCGGTTCTCGATATGGTCGAAGAGCGCCGCCGTCTCCTCGATCCGAGTCCCCACCGGCGCGCGGACGTGCAGGCTGATCTGCCCCGCGTCCACCGAGGGGAAGAAGTTGCGCCCAAGCAGGGGCGAGAGGGCGAAGGACGCCAGCACCACCGCCAGGAAGCCGGCCACGAACAGCCAGCGCGCGCCGAGCGCCATTTCCAGCAGGGCGCCGTAGTAGCGGCGGACGGTCTCGAACCGGTGCTCGAAGCCATGCTGGAAGGCGACCAGCGGGTTGCGCGTGGAGCTTCGGCCGCCCTCCGCGTCATGGCTGCGCATCGTCTCGCCGGTGTGCGCGCCGGCGTGGTCCCGCAGCAGGTAGTTGGCCAAGGTCGGGACCAGCGTCCGGGAGAGCAGGAAGGACGCGATCAGGGCAAAGACCACCGCCTCCGCCATGGGCCCGAACAGGAAGCCCGCCACGCCGGGCAGGAAGAACATCGGCACGAAGGCAATGCAGATGGACAGCAGCGACACCGTCGCCGGGCCGACGATCTGCTGAGCGCCGTCGAGGATCGCCTGTCCGACCGGCTTGCCCTGCTCCAGGTGCCAGTTGATGTTCTCGATGGTCACCGTCGCGTCGTCGACGAGGATGCCGACGGCCAGCGCCAACCCGCCCAGGGTCATGATGTTGAGCGTCTGGCCGAGCGCCGACAGGGCGGCCACCGAGGCCAGGATCGCCAGCGGGATCGAGATGGCGATGATCACCGTCGAGCGCCAAGAGCCCAGGAACAGGAGGATCATCAGGCTGGTGAGCGCCGCGGCGATCACGCCCTCCCGGATCACGCCCGAGACGGCGGCCTTCACGAACAGCGACTGGTCGCCGATCGGCACGATCTTCAGCGCCGGCGGAAGCGTCGCCTGGATGCGAGGCAGGGCCGCCTTGACCCCGTCGACGATGGCGATGGTGGAGGCCGAGCCGCTCTTCAGCACGGTCATCAGCACCGAGCGGGCGCCGTTCACTCGGACGACGTTTCGCTGCGGGGGCGAGCCGTCACGCACATGGGCGACGTCGCGCATGTAGATGGTGGCGCCGTTCACCACCTTGATGGGCAGGTCGTTCAGCTCGTCGACCGCCACGGGGCTGTCATTGAGCGCCACGTTGTATTCGAAGTCGCCGATCTTGGCGGTGCCGGCCGGGATGATCTGGTTCTGCGCGGCCAGCGCGGCGCCGATGTCGGCCGCGGAGAGGCCGCGCGCCTGGAGCGCCTGGGGATCGAGGTCGATCTGGATCTGGCGCTCGCGCCCGCCGTAAGGCGAGGGAATGGCGGCGCCCTGCACCGTCGCCAGCGCCGGCCGAATGGCGTTCTGGCCGGCGTCGAACATCTGCTTCTCGGAAATCCCCACGCCGGACAGGGCCAGCTGCAGGATGGGAACCGTCGAGGCGTTGTAGTTGAGGATCAGCGGCGGCGTGATGCCCGGCGGCATCTGTTTGAGCACGGTCTGCGAGACAGAAGTCACCTGGGCCGTGGCTGTGCGGATATCCACTCCAGGCCGGAAGAAGATCTTGACGATGCCGATCCCCGAAAGCGAGTTGCTTTCGATGTGATCGATATCGGTCACCGTGCTCGTGAGCTGCCGCTCGTAGTAGTAGATGACGCGGCCCGCCATGTCGTCCGGCGGCAGGCCGCGATAGGTCCACACCACCGCGATCACCGGGATCTTGATGTCCGGGAAGATGTCGGTGGGGGTCCGAACCGCCGCGATCACGCCGCCGAGCGCGATGAGAATGGCGAAGACGACGGAGGTATAGGGCCGGCGTAGCGCCAACTTCACAAGTTGAAGCATGCGTTCGCAACAGCCTCGGGCGAAGCTCGCCGCGCCGCGGAGGGTCCGCGGCTGCACAGCGAGCCCTGGCGATGTCGTCCAAGCTCGCGGGCAGAGCCAGTGAAAGATATTTCACCGGCCCGATGGCCGCCGCGCCGGAGTCAATGAAACATCTTTCACTGGAATGACCGGCGCCGAAGTCTCACCTGCCGCGCTCCGGCAGAGGCTTCGAGCCAGGACGATGAGCGCACACTCCCTCCGACCTCGCGGGACCGCCTTCATCTTGGCCGTCTGGTGTGTGGCCGCGACGAGCGGCGCTTGGGCCGGCGTCTCGGCCTACGATCCGGAAGGCCTTTCCGAAGTCGGCCGCGAGCGGGTGGAGGCGGTTTGCCGGAACGTGATCGGCCTCTCGAAGGGAGAAACCCACTTCTACGCCTGTATGGACAGCCTATCGGCTTCGAGCGTCGCGCTCGACAAGGGCTCGAACCTCGTGCGGGCCAGAGATCTGTGCGCGGGCCATAAGCCGGCTTTGGACCGTGTCGCACTCGCCAAGTGCGAGCTCGACGCCTCGGAGCGCCCGCCTGAGCCGGAGGAGCGGGCGGCCAGTCCGGTGGCGCGCACGGCCTTGCGGTCCTACTTTCTCATCCCCCCTCGGGAGGTGTCCCAACGCGAGCGACGAGCCTGCGCCGAGATCGGCGTCGAGCCCGCGAGCCCCGCTTTTCCGGAGTGCGTCCATGGCCTCGACACCGCGCTCTTTGACGCCGACTACCCCTCGCTCTGAGCGTGCGACGCCGGACGCGCGTCAGCGGCCGCGCATCCTGGTGGTCGAGGACGATCCGGCGACCGCGGCCGATATCGAGAGCTGCCTTGCGGAGAGCGGGTTCGCGCCGGAGGCCTGCGGCGACGGTCTGGAGGCGCTCGGCCGGGCGCTGATTGGCGGCTTCGACGCGATCACCCTGGATCGGATGCTGCCCGGCCTGGATGGGCTCGACCTTCTCAAGCGGCTGCGGGACTCCGACCTCGCCACCCCGGTTCTGATGGTGAGCGCGCTAAGCGATATCGACGATCGGGTCACCGGGTTGCGCGCCGGGGGCGACGACTATCTGGTGAAGCCCTTCGCGCCCAACGAGCTGGTCGCCCGGCTCGAGGTGCTGCTTCGCCGCAGTCGCCTCGCGCCGGCGGCGGAGACCTCGATCAGCGTGGGCGACCTGGAGCTCGATCTGATTCGTCACCGCGCGGAGCGGGCCGGCCGCGCCATCGACCTCCTGCCGATGGAGTTCAAGCTGCTGGAATACCTGATGCGGAACGCCGGCCATCTGCTCAGTCGCCGGATGATCTTCGAGACGGTTTGGGGCTACTACTTCGACCCCGGAACCAACCTGATCGACGTACACATGGGAAAGCTCCGCCGAAAGATCGATCAGCCGGGGCTGGAGCCGCTGTTCCACACCGAGCGCGGCGTCGGCTACATGCTTCATGCGCCTGCGTGATGTCTGGCGGACGACGACGTTCAGGCTCTCGGCCCTGTACGGCGTCGTCTTCGTGCTCGCCGTCGCCGCCCTGCTTCTTGTCGTCTATTCCCAAACCGCCGCCTACCTGAACCGCAGGGTCGACGGCATCCTGCTCGCCGAGACGGCATCGCTATCCCGAGCCCCGGCGCGAACGCTCCCCGGCCGTATCGCCGATGCCGTCGCGCTCAACGGCGGACAGACCAACATCTTCGCCCTGTTCTCCAGCGATCACCAGCGGATCGCGGGCAACCTTCCCGCATGGCCTGAGGGTTTGCGGGCGGATGGCCGTTCGATGGAGATCCCGCCCTTTACGGGCTTCACCGCCTACGCGCGTCTCAAGGCGCGCTTGCTTCCCTCGGGCCGGACGCTGGTGGTCGGCCGGGACGTGAACCTGCTCCGCGAGGTCCGGGCGATCGTGGCCTCCGCCCTGGCCTGGAGTGGAGCGGCGGTCATGGCGCTGGGACTCGGCATCGGGGTCGCGCTCAGCGTCGAGCCCCTTCGACGACTGGGCGAAATGCGTCTCGCCGCTCAGGCGATAGCCGAGGGCGACTTCAAGCGCCGCATGCCGATCAGCGCGCGCCGGGACGAGCTCGACATGGTCGCCGCGCTTGTGAACGGCATGGTCTCGCAGGTGGAGCGCCTGATGGGAGAGGTGAAGGCGTCCACCGACACCATCGCCCACGACCTGCGCACCCCCCTCACCCGGGTCCGCTCGCAACTCTACCGCCTGCAGCAGGCGGGCGGGGCCGAGCCCTTCGACCTGGCCCGCCTCGCCGGCGAGCTGGACGAGGTGCTGGAGCGTTTCCGGGCCTTGTTGCGCATTTCGGAGCTTGAGGCGCGGGAACGGTCCGCCGCCTTCGCGCTGGTGGCGCTCGCCCCGCTGGTCGAGCGGGTGGTGGAGCTTTACGCCCCGGTCGCCGAAGACGCTGGCACGGCGTTGACCGTCGACATCGCCGGCGATCCGCGGATCCAGGGCGACGAGAAGCTGTTGTTCGAGGCGCTCAGCAATCTGGTGGACAACGCACTGAAGTTCACGCCGCCGGGCGGCCGGGTATTGGTCGCCGCGCGCTCGGCCCCCGACGGGCCGCGACTCTTGGTCGAAGACAATGGTCCCGGTGTCGATCCGGACGAGCGGGAGGCGATCACCGGTCGCTTCCACCGTGGAGCGCGAACCCGGATGCAGCCCGGCTCAGGATTGGGGCTGAGCATCGTCGCGGCCATCGTGACCCTGCATGGCCTGAGGCTCGAGTTCGAGGATGCGGGGCCCGGTCTCCGCGCCATGATCCGCTCCGCGCCTACGTCCCGCGTTTGACGCGGTCCAGCGCGACCAGACGCAAGGCGGACGCCAGCGACCGCGCGCCCCGCTGCTGATCGACCCGCCCCACGAGCGCGGGCAAGGAGACGCCGTCGAGGCGCGCCGCATCCTCCAGCACGACCCAGAACTCCGGCTCGAGCGCTACCGAAGTCGCGTGGCCGGCGAGGACCAGGGACCGCTTCTTCAGTCCCGCCTCGGCCATCTGGCTTAGGCGTCGGCGAGCAGGCGCTCGGTCAAGCTCCCACAGCCGCTCGGCGCCTTCGTCGGAACAAGCCCAGGCGCGCACGTGGGAGTAGCGGGGGCTGTCGGCCGTCGCGAGCGGGGCGATGTCGCAGTCCTCGCAGTACTGGCCGCCGAGGCTCTCCAGCTTCGGGTTGGTCGCCGCCCAGGTCGCGGTCGCCGCGCCGGCTTCCGGCGATTTGAAGCGGTCCATCACCGCCTGCGCGATCGACCCGTCGGGGTTCTTCCAGCCGAGCGCGACCATCTCCTCGTCCGGCAGGTGCCGCTGGAGCGGAGTGATGATGCCGCCGGGATGGACCGAGAAGGCGGTGACGCCTTCGGCCTTCCAACGCCGGTTCAGCGCCCGGGCGAAGAGGGCGTCGGCGGTCTTCGACTGGCCGTAGGCTTCCCACTTCTCGTACTCGCGCTGCTGGTAGTTCGGATCGTCCCAAAGAATGTCGCTGCGGGCGTGGGCGATCGAGGACAGCGCCACCACCCGCGCCCCCCCGGCCTTCTTGAGCACCGGCTCCAACAGGGTGGTGAGCACGAAGTGGCCGATGTGGTTGGTGCCGAACTGCTGCTCCCAGCCCGGCCCGACGCGGCCGAACGGCGTCGCCATGATGCCCGCGTTGTTGATCAGGCCATGCAGCGGCGCGCCGGTCGAGACCCGGTCCGTCGCGAACCGCCGCACGCTGGAAAGGTCGCCGAGGTCCATCTCCGCCAGCGTCACGCCGTCTTCGCCGGAGAGGGCCTCTTCCGCCTTCTGCAGCGAGCGGGCCGGCACGGTGACGGTGGCGCCCGCGCGCAGGAGCGCCTTCACCGTCTCCAGTCCAATGCCGGAGTAGCCGCCGGTGACGATGAAGTCCTTGCCGGCGAGGGGGATGCCCTCCAGCACCTCGTTGGCGGTGGACTTGGCGCCGAAGCCGGAGCCGATGGGGGTCTGGTCTGTGGTCAAGTTGCGCTTCCTCGATGTCTGCTTTTTCGCCGTCGTATCACGCCTGGATGCGGATCAGCATCTTGCCGGCGTTGCGGCCTTCGAACAGGCCGATCAGCCCCTCGGGCGCGCGCTCGAACCCGTCGAGAACGGTTTCCTGATACTTGATCTGGCCGCTCTTCAGCCAGCCGGTCATGTCGCTGACGAAGGCCGCGTTGAGATGGCCGAAGTCCGAGGCGACGAAGCCCTCCATCCGCACCCGGCTGTAGATCAGGTTGAACAGGTTCCTCACGCCCTCGCCGCCACCATTGTAAGTCGAGATCATGCCGCACACCGGGATGCGGCCGTGCAGGTTCATCAGCGGCAGGGCCGCGTCGAGGTGGCCGCCGCCGACATTCTCGAAATAGACGTCGATGCCCTTGGGCGCCGCGGCCTTGAGCGCCGACGCCAGCGGCTGCGCCTTGTAGTCGATGGCGACATCGAGCCCGGCCACGTCCCGAAGCCACGCCGCCTTCTCCGCCGAGCCGGTGGAGCCGATCACATAGCAGCCCTTGATCTTGGCGATCTGCGCCGCGACCGAGCCGACGGCGCCGGCGGCGGTGGAGACGAACACCTGTTCGCCCTCCTTGAGCGCGCCCACCTCGAGCAGGCCGCCGTAGGCGGTGAGCCCGGTGCCGCCCAGCGCGTGCAGGTAGACGCTGAGCGGCAGGTCTGGATCGGGCTTGAGGATGCTCACGCCCTGACCGTTCGAGACGATGCGCTCGCGAAAGCCGCCGCCGTGGCGGACGAGGTCCCCTTCCTGGAACTTGGAGTTGCGGGACTGCGAGACCCGGCCGAGGCCGCCGCCCAGCATCGGCGCGTTCAGCGGCTGATCGGCGTTGAGGCGCGGCCGCATGTAGGGATCGACCGACAGGATCAGGTTGTCGATGACGATCTCGCCGTCCTTCGCCTCGGCGGCTGGCGCTTCGACCAGGGCGAAGTCCTCGGGAACCGGGAGTCCCTTGGGTCGGCGAACGAGGTGGATCTCACGGCTTGCGGTCATCGGGCGTCCTGGGGCTAGGTAAGTCCATCGTCGCCTAGGCCGACCGGCCGAGGCGCGCAATTCGCCATCGGTTCGGAGTCCATCATGCCATCCAAGCTCGCCGAGGATCCTCGGATCGATCCCCGTATCAAGGCGATCCTCGGCGCCTTCCCCGAAGGACCGCCGCCCACCGACGTCGCCGACCGAGCGGCGATCCTGGCCGAGGAGGCGACCGAGCAGGCCCAGCAGATGGCCAAGGCTCAGGACGCCATGTTCGAGGCCATGGACAACGAGACGGTCGCGCCCTCGGCAGGCCTGCGCAGCGAGGTGAAGACCTTCGTCTCCTCGCCCGACGGCAACACCATCCAGGTCAATGTGATCCGGCCGGACACCGACGAGGTGCTGCCTTGCGTCTATTACATCCACGGCGGCGGCATGCAGGCGATGTCGGCCTTCAACGGCATGTACCGCTCGTGGGGCCGGATCATCGCCGCCCAGGGCGTGGTCGTCGCCATGGTCGACTTCCGCAACGCCGTGCGCGCCTCCTCCGCGCCCGAGGTGGCGCCCTATCCCGCCGGGCTCAACGACTGCGTCTCGGGGCTGAAGTGGCTGCACGCCAACGCGGCCTCGATCGGCGCGGACCCGGCGCACATCGTGGTCGCCGGCGAGAGCGGCGGCGGCAACCTGACGCTCGCCACCGGCCTCAAGCTGAAGCGCGACGGCGACCTGGGGCTGATCCGAGGGCTCTTCGCCCTCTGCCCCTACATCGCCGGCCAGTGGCCCTCGCCGGAGTACCCGTCGTCCATCGAGAACAACGGCATCCTCTTGAACCTTCACAGCAACCGCGGGGCCATGGGCTATGGCATCGACGCCTTCCAGGCGCGTGACCCCCTCGCCTGGCCGGCCTTCGCCACGGACGAAGATCTCAAGGGGCTGCCGCCGACCATCATCCGCGTGAACGAGTGCGACCCCCTGCGCGACGAGGGGATCGTCTTCTACCGACGGCTGCTGAAGAACGGCGTTTCCGCTCGCTGCAGCGAAGCCAAGGGCACCGTCCACGGCACGGAGGTCTTCGCCATCACCTGCCCCGACATCAGCCGCGCGGCCGCGCGGGAGCTGGCGGATTTCGCTCGGGAGGTGTGAGGGAAGCCTGGCTTCGCCGATAACCCGGGCCGCGTCGCCTAGGCCGGAAGCGCCGAGCCGCCGTTCTTCGCCACGGCCGAGTGGATCTCCGCCGTCAGGGCATTGTTGACCTCGATCAGCTTGTGGATCTCACCCTGCATGATCAGCAGGGTCTCGGCGTCCTTGTAGGTCTGCAGCGCCTGTTTGTCGGAGGCGGCGGCCGAGACCTTCTGCCCGACCATGATCACCGACAGCAGCACCAGCTGAAGGAAGGTCTGCGCGATCCAGGCGATCAGCGCCGCGGTCCCAGCCTGGATCGCCTGCGGCAGGCTGATCAGGGCGATCGCGGCGAAGACGTAGGCGCACCACATGGTGCCGACCGCGTTGGTGATCAGCATCGCGATCCGCCCGTTCAGGCCGACGTGCTCGTTGCTCGTGAGCTGCGGCCCGTGTTTGGCCCGCTCGGTCAGGCGGTGATCGGCGGCGTGCGGGGTGGGCATGGGTGCGGCGACTTGGTCGGCGGGTACGCAAGTGTGCGCCAGCGCGTGGAGGGGGCCAATGGACGAAAGCTGCGACGTCTCGCCACCGCGCGAGCTATGGACGCGGCGCTACGCGGACGCCGAGGCTTGTCGCCGGTTCGATCGCCTCGTCACACGAGGTTCCCACAGAACCGCTGGATCCTTTGCCCCGCCTCCTCCAGCAGCGCCTCGCTCGTGGCGTAGCTGATGCGGAAGTGGGGGCTGAGGCCGAAGGCGGCGCCGAACACCACCGAGACGCCCTCCGCCTCCAGCAGCTCGGAACAGAAGTCCTCGTCGCTCTCGATGGTCTTGCCGCTGGGCGCCGTCTTGCCGATCACGCCCTCGCAAGAGGGATAGACGTAGAACGCTCCCTCCGGCGTCGGGCAGCGGAGGCCGCTGGCCTGGTTCAGCAGGGAAACCACCAGGTCGCGCCGCCGCTCGAACTTGGCGGCGTTGGGCTTGATGAAGGCCTGCGTCCCGTTCAGCGCCTCCACCGCCGCCCATTGCGAGATCGAGGTGGGGTTCGAGGTGGTCTGGCTCATCACCTTGCGCATGGCGTCGATCAGCGGCTTGGGGCCCCCGGCGTAGCCGATGCGCCAGCCGGTCATGGCGTAGGCCTTGGAGACGCCGTTCATGGTGAGCGTCCGCTCGTAGAGCGCCGGCTCGACCTGGGCGATCGTCGTGAACTCGAAGTCGCCGTAGATCAGGTGCTCGTACATGTCGTCCGTGAGCACCCAGACCTGGGGGTGGCGCAGCAGCACCTCGGCGAGGCCTTTCAGCTCCTCACGGGTGTAGGCGGCGCCGGAGGGGTTGGACGGCGAGTTCAGGATCAGCCAGCGCGTCCTGGGCGTGATCGCCGCCTCGAGCGCCTGCGGCTTCAGCTTGAACCCGTCATCGGCGGAGGTCTCGGCGAAACGCGGCTCGCCGCCGGCCAGCAGCACCATGTCCGGATAGCTCACCCAGTAGGGCGTCGGGATCAGCACCTCGTCGCCCGGGTTCAGCGACGCGACCAGGGCGTTGTAGATCACCGGCTTGCCGCCGGGCGAGACGTTGATCTGGTCGCGCTTGTAGTCGAGCCCGTTCTCGCGGGCGAACTTGGCGCAGATGGCGTCCTTCAGCTCGGGGATGCCGTCGGGATCGGTGTATTTGGTCTTGCCGGCGCGGATGGCGGCGATGGCCGCTTCCTTGATGTTGTCCGGGGTGTCGAAATCGGGCTCGCCGGCGTCGAGCGCGATCACGTCCCGACCGGCCGCGCGCATGGCCCGGCACTTGGCGCCGGCGGCGATGGTCGCGGAGGGTTTGACGCGCTGGAGCTGGGCTGAGGGCGTGAACATGCGATCTCTGTCGTCGGTGTGGAGGCGCCCGGGCGGGGAAGGATGGCTGTTTACGGCCGGGCGTGCCCGGAGGCAAACACCTCGGTCGGGTCGGCTATCGATCGCGACGACGAGCGGGCGAAGCGGCCCCGCGCGGACGACCCTTAGGACGTATGCGTGAGGCGGCGGCGCCGAACTGCGCCGCCCAGAGCTCCGAACCCGATCAGCATGAGCGACCAGGTCGCCGGCTCGGGGGTCGCGATCACCTCCTGGGCCAGCAGAACGTCGGCGCCCGCGCTGCCGTGCGTGGGTTCGAAAGCCTGGATGACCAAGTATTGAGAGAACGCCGGCACCGAGACCGTCTGGGTCACGCCGCCTGTCGCCGGGGCCGAGATGGTGTCGATAAGGTGAAGAGACGCGAAATTAAGCGCCGAGAGCGATCCGGTGTAGGAGTATATCTTCGCGCCTTCGCCGTTCTGAATGGATTCCAGCGAGATCGACTTGATATCGTACCCGTGGGCCAGGGCTGAGCTGTTGTCGATGAGCAGCCAGGTCGAGGTGGTGATTTCGTAGTCGCTGTCCGAGGTGTGGGGATAGGTATCGCTCTCACCCAGGCCCGTCTCGCCGCCATGCGCCATGAACGCGCCGGGCTTCTGGGTGACATAGGCCACGGCGCCGCTGTGGTTGTAGCCGATCGCGCCAATGCTGACGCCGCCTGTGGTGAAGAAATTCTCGGACGTTCCCGGCAACACGCAGTCGCTGGCGCAAGGCGCGCCGCCGCCGGAGCCGATGGTTCCGAAGTCGAAGGTAACGACATTGGCGCTCGCCGGAGCGGCCGCGAACGCCAACGCAATGGACGTTGCGCCCATGGCGGCTTTTCCCGACAACAGAGATTGGATTTTCATTGACGGAGTCTCCCCGCGGGCGAGCGGCGCCTACCGCTCACCCGACCCAAGAGGTGTCTAGGCGGAGCTTGGGTGAAGAGACGACAGCCTTTACGATCCTTGACTGTAGATAAGGAAATCCTTTGAGAGGAAATGAGCAAATGCTTAATATAGAAATCTCAAGCACTGGAGAAACAATGTTGTTGACGGGATCTTTGGTGTGAGAGATCTTTCGGGCAAGGTGGCCTTCATAACCGGCGGCGCCTCGGGAATTGGCCTCGCCATGGCGCGCGCTTTCGGTCGACGCGGCATGAAGGTGATGCTGGCGGATATCGAAGGCGCGACGCTTCAGTCGGCGCTCGACGATCTCCGTGCCAGCCAGGTGAACGCCGAGGGTGTGGTCGTCGATGTGGCCAGCCGCGACTCCGTGCGCGCCGGGGCGCTGGAGACCATCGCCCGCTTCGGCAAGGTCCATCTGGTCTGCAACAACGCCGGCGTGGGCTCGGGCGGACCCATCGGTCAGGTTCCCGCGCGCGACTGGCAATGGGTGATCGACGTCAACCTGCAAGGCGTGGTCCATGGCGTCGAGACCTTCACCCCGCTGATGCTGAGCCACGGCGAGGGCGGCCACTTCGTCAACACCGCCTCCATGGCCGGGATGGTCAGCCCGCCCGGCATGGAACCCTACTGCGCCAGCAAGTTCGCTGTGGTCGCGATGAGCGAGGGCTGGGGCGGACAGCTCACGCCGCAGGGGATCGGCATGTCGGTGCTGTGCCCGGGCTATGTGAAGACCCGCATCCACGAGAGCCGTCGCAACCGCACGGCCGCCTATGGTCCGGACGAGCGTCAGCCGTCGTTCGACACCGACCTCACCTCGCCGGTGCTCTCGGGGATGCCGGTCGAGCCGGTCGGCGAGCGGGTGGCCGAAGCGGTGGAGAACGACGAGTTCTACATCTTCACCCATCCGGAGTTCCGCGGCTTCGTCGAGGAGCGGTTCAAGCGCATCCTCGCCGCCTTCGATGCGGCCGAGAACAGCGCCGCGCTGAAGGCTCTGCCACATCGGGAGCCGCCGGAGATCTCTCGCTGAGAGGCAAGCTCGCCCGCGCCGCCGTCGCCTTCCTTCTGCTTGGCGGGGTGGGCCTGATCTTCGCCCTGGGCGCCGGCGTGCTCGGCGCCAGTGGCGCGGCCCACGCGAGGAGTTGGCTGGCGCTGGCGCGTGGACCCTGGGCCTTGCCGGCGGCGATCGCCGCCTTCGCCACCCTGGCCTTCCTTGGCGTGCCCCAGTTCGCCCTGATCGCCGCGGCGGTCGCCGCCTTCGGTCCCGAGCGAGGGGCGATCTACAGCTGGGTTGGCACCATGGCCTCGGCCCTGATCGGCTACGGACTAGGACGCGCGGCCGGCGCCCGTATCCTGGGCTGGGTCGCGATTCCGGCGGTGGACCGCTTCACCGCGCTCACCCGCCGGCACGGCGTCCTGGCGAGCCTCGCCGTTCGCCTGGCGCCGTTCGCGCCCTTCGTGGTGGTCAATGTCGCGGCGGGAACCGCCGGCGTCGCGCCGCTGGATTTCATCCTCGGCAGCGGGATCGGCATCGTTCCCAAGATTGCTCTCACCGCCTTCGCCGGAGACGCCGCGGTTCGGGGCCTGAGAGGCTGGGTCCTGCCCGCCCTGCTGCTCGCCGCCGCCGCGGTTTGGGTGGGCGCGGGGCTGCTCGCGAGGCGATGGATCAAGCGTTCGTAAAGCTTGGCCGGACAGCAGCGGCGTGATCGACGAGTGATCTCGAGGGCTTCGCGGCCTTACCGCATCGCCAGCGGCGCGTAGCCGAGGTGCAGGCCGGCGTCCACGAGCAGGGTCTCGCCGGTGATGTGGCGGGCGGCGGGCGAAGCCAGGAACACCGCCGCGCCGGCGATGTCTTCCGCTGTCGAGGCGGCCTTGAGCGGCATCGAGTTGGCCACGCCCTGGCGCATGCGCTCGACCCGATCGGCGTCCATGGACTTGCCGAACCACGGTGTGTCGATGAAACCGGGACAGACCGCATTGACCCGGATCTTCGGCGCCAGCGCTCGGGCCAGCGACAGGGTCATGGTGATCATCGCCCCCTTGGAGGCGGCGTAGGGCACCGAGGAGCCGACGCCGATCACCCCGGCCACAGAGGCTGTGTTCACCACCGCGCCGGCGTTCTCGCCGACCTCGAGCAGGCGCCGCGCCGCGCGGATCATCTGATAGGCGCCGACCACGTTCACGCCATAGAGCCGCAGGAAATCCTCGGCCGAGACCGCGTCCAGGTCGGCGTGGTTCTGGGCGAACTTGGTCGTGCCGGCGTTGTTGAACAGGGCGTCGATGCGGCCGTGCCGATCGGCGGCCGCGGCGATGGCGCGGCAATCCTCGTCGCGCGAGACGTCGCCCTGGGCCAGGATCGCCTCGGCGCCGAGCGCCTCGACCTCGCGCGCGGTGGTCTTGGCCTCGTCCTCGCTGGAGGCGTAGTTGATCACCACGGCGGCGGCGCCCCGTACGGCCACGTCGACCGCGATCGCCCGCCCGAGGCCGGTGGAGGCGCCGGTCACCACAACCACCGCGCCTTTGAAATCCTCGCCCGCCATGGATCCTGCTCCTCCGTTTGAGCCTGCTATAAGAGCGGCCATGTCGGAACTCCACCTCACCCAGCTCGGCCGCCAGGTCGCCGCCCCCGCCTCCCCGGAGGAGGCTGTTCTGGAGCGCGCGCCCAACCCGCAGAAGGGTCAGCTCTACGCCGCCCGCTTCACCGCCCCGGAGTTCACCTCGCTGTGCCCGATCACCGGCCAGCCGGATTTCGCGCGCCTGGTGATCGACTATGCGCCGGGCGACTGGCTGATCGAATCCAAGTCGCTGAAGCTCTACCTCGCCAGCTTCCGCAATCACGGCGCCTTTCACGAGGACTGCACGGTGATGATCGGCCGCAGGCTGGCCGAGGTCGCGGAACCGAAGTGGCTGCGCATCGGCGGCTACTGGTACCCCCGCGGCGGCATCCCGATCGACGTCTTCTGGCAGACCGGCCCGGCGCCGGAGGGGCTGTGGCTGCCGGATCAGGGCGTGGCGCCGTACGCGGGCCGCTAGGCGGACGCTTTGACGTTCCTCGGGGCTGGAAGGCGAGTGGTGGGGCTACGATCTTAGCGGAGATGTGAGTGTCCGATCACGTGATCCGATCGCGTCGACGAGATTGGTCGGTCGCCAACTGAAACCCTCGAACGCGTGGAGCGTAGCTCATGGACCTTCAACTCAAGGGCAAACTGGCCCTCGTCAGCGGCAGCACCGCCGGGATCGGCTTTGCGATAGCCGAGGCGCTGGCGCACGAAGGCGCGCGGGTGATCCTCAATGGCCGCACGCAATCCGCCGTCGATGAAGCGATCCGTCGGATCACGCCTCGCAACGACGGCGTGGTGCTGGGCTTCGCCGGCGACCTCACCGACGCGCGGGCCGCCGAGGATTGCGCCACCCGCTATCCTGACGTCGAGATCCTGATCAACAACCTCGGGATCTTCGAGGCGAAACCGTTCGAGGAGATCTCCGACGCGGATTGGGTGCGGTTCTTCGAGGCCAATGTCCTCAGCGGCGTTCGCCTTGCTCGCCTCTACCTGCCGGCCATGCGCCGCGCGGACTGGGGCCGCATCATCTTCATCTCGAGCGAGAGCGCCGTACAGATCCCCGCGGAGATGATCCATTACGGGATGACGAAGACGGCGCAGTTGGCCGTGTCGCGCGGCTTGGCGGAAACCGTTGCCGGCACCGGAATCACCGTCAACAGCGTTCTTCCGGGCCCCACGAAATCCCGCGGAGTTGGGGAGTTCGTCGAGTCGATGGCCAAGGCGGGCGGCAAGAGCTTCGAGGCGGTCGAGACCGAGTTCTTCGAGACGGTGCGACCCACCTCGTTGATCAAGCGCTTCGCCTCCCCGGCCGAAGTCGCGGCGCTGGTTGCGTTTGTCGCCAGCCCGCTGGCGTCGGCGACCACGGGAGCGGCGCTCCGCGTCGACGGCGGCGTGATCAAGAGCGCGTTCTAGCCGCGCCCAGAGCGGAGGCCTCTCGCCAGCTCGCGGCCGCCCCTTCGAACTCAGCTCCGGCTGACGAAGCTGTCGATCACGCGTTTCTCGCCGGCGGTCTCGAAGGCCACGGTGAGCTTGTTACCCTCCACCGTCGTCACCTTCCCGTAGCCGAACTTCTGGTGGAAGACGCGTTCGCCGACGGCGTAGCTGCCCTCGCTCGGTTCGGAGATGGCCACCAGCCGCCCCTCGCCCTCGATCACCTGGGTGCGTCCGGGCGGGCCGCCGGCGTAGCCGCGCTGGGCGGCTCGGCGCCAACCCGGGCTGTCGTAGCCGGAGCCGTAGTTGGCCTCGTCCCAGCGGGACGCGCCGGCCTCCCGCAGGCCTGGGCCGCCGCCGTAGTAGCCGGTCTCGCTCGCCGCCTCGACGTGGGCGATGGGCAGCTCGTCGACGAACCGGCTGGGGAGCTGGCTGGTCCAGCGGCCGTAGACCTGGCGGTTGGCGGCGAAGCTGATCCGCGCCTCCTCCCGCGCCCGGGTGATGCCGACGTAAGCCAGGCGCCGCTCCTCCTCGAGGCCGCGCTCGCCGGTCTCGTCCATGCTGCGCTGGCTGGGGAAGACCCCCTCCTCCCACCCGGGCAAGAAGACGAGCGGGAACTCCAGCCCCTTGGCGGAGTGCAGGGTCATGATGGTGACCGCGTCGCTCTCTGGCCCTCGATCGAGGTCGAGCACCAGGGAGACGTGCTCGAGATAGGCCTCCAGGGTGTCGAAGGCGCTCATCGACTGCACCAGCTCCTTGAGGTTCTCCAGCCGCGTCTGGCTGGTGGGACCTTTGTCGAGCCGCAGCGCGTCGGTGTAGCCGCTCTCCTCCAGGATGGTCTCGGTGAGCCGGGCGTGGTGCATGGTCTGCGCCTGCCCGCGCCAGCGATCCAGGTCGCGCAGGAAGTTGGCGAGCGCGGTCCGCGAGCGGCCGGTGAGTTCGTCGCTGCGCACCAGGTCGGCGGCGGCGACCGACGCGGAGACGCCCCGCGCCCGCCCGACCGCGAGCAGCTTCTGCACCGTGGAGTTGCCGATGCCGCGCCGCGGCGTGTTGACCACCCGTTCGAAGGCGAGGTCGTCGTCCGGCGACTGGATGAGGCGCAGATAGGCGTGGGCGTCGCGGATCTCCGCCCGCTCGAAGAAGCGCGGACCGCCGACCACCTGGTAGGGGATCTGCAGCAGCACGAACCGCTCCTCGAAGGCGCGCATCTGGAACGAGGCGCGCACCAGCACCGCCGCTTCCGACGTGGCGCCGACCGGCCTTGCGCCAGCGCTCGATCTCCTCGGCCACGGCGCGGCTCTCGGCCTCGCCGTCCCACACCCCGCGCACCTGGACCTTGGTTCCGCCGCTCACATCGGTCCACAGGGTCTTGCCCAGCCGATCCTTGTTGGCGGCGATCAGGCCCGAGGCGGCGGCGAGGATGTGCTCGGTTGAGCGATAGTTGCGCTCCAGCCGGATCACCTGCGCGCCCGGGAAGTCGCGCTCGAAACGCAGGATGTTGTCGACCTCGGCGCCGCGCCAGCCGTAGATCGACTGGTCGTCGTCGCCCACGCAGCAGACGTTGCGCCGCTTCTGCGCCAGCAGCCGCAGCCACAGGTATTGGGCGACGTTGGTGTCCTGGTACTCGTCGACCAGGATGTAGCGGAAGCGCTCGTGCCAGGTCTCGAGCACGTCCGGATGGCCGGTGAAGATCGACAGGTTGTGGAGCAGCAGGTCGCCGAAGTCGCAGGCGTTCAGCACCCGCAGCCGGTTCTGGTACTGGGCGTAGAGCTCCTGGCCGCGATTGTTGGCGAAGTGCGCGCCCTCGTGCGCGGGCAGCTTGTCCGGCGTCCAGCCGCGGTTCTTCCAGTGATCGATCAGGCCGGCGAGGTGGCGGGGCGTCCAGCGCTTCGGGTCGATGTTCTCGGCCTGCAGCAGCTGCTTGATCAGCCGCTCCTGGTCGTCGACGTCGATGATGGTGAAACTGCTCTTCAGGCCCACCAGTTCGGCGTGGCGGCGCAGGATCTGGGCGGCGACGGAGTGGAAGGTGCCCAGCCAGCGCAGGCCTTCCGCGGAGGGCCCGATCAACTCGCCGATGCGGTTGCGCATCTCGCGCGCCGCCTTGTTGGTGAAGGTGACCGCCAGCAGCTCCCAAGGCCTCGCCTTGCCCGTGGTGAGCAGGTGCGCCAACCGCGTGGTGAGCACCCGCGTCTTGCCCGTTCCGGCCCCCGCCAGCACCAGCACGGGTCCTTCCGTCGCCTCCACCGCCGCCCGCTGCTCGGGGTTCAGGCCGCCGAGTGCATCCGGCGCGCGAACCCGGGCGAGGTCGGAGATCGAGGGGGAAGGAAGTTGTGAGTCCACGGGTGAACATATGGAGCACGCCGCCTCGATCTCAAAGGATGTGGCCGACGCCGCGCCGCCTTCCTACATCGCGGCCGTGCTCCAGCCTTCGCTCTTCGCCGACATCGATCCCGAACTTCCGCCGGGCATGCGCTACACCCCGGACCTGCTGTCGCCGAACGAGGAAGCGGCGCTGGTGGAGCGGATCGAGACGCTGCCTTTCGTCCCCTTCGCCTTCCATGGCTACGAAGGCTTGCGGCGCGTGGCGAGCTTCGGCTGGCGTTACGATTTCAGCGCCGGGCGCGCCGACCGCGTCGACCCGATCCCGGACTGGCTCGACCCGTTGAAAGCCAAGGCGGCGGCCTGGGCTGGGCTCGAGCCCGAAGCCCTGGAACAGGCGCTGGTCAACGAATACGCCCCGGGCGCGCCGATCGGCTGGCACCGCGACCGGCCGGTGTTCGAGGATGTGATCGGCGTCTCCTTCCTCTCGCCCTGCGTCATGCGCTTTCGCCGCAAGGCCGGCGCCGGCTGGGATCGCCTGGCGGCTCCCCTCGCCCCGCGCTCCGCCTACCTGCTCAGGGGAGAGGCGCGGAACGATTGGGAGCACAGCATCGCCCCGGCCAAGAGCCTCCGCTACTCGGTGACCTTCCGCAGCCGGCGCTGAGTTCCGCGCTCACCAGCCCGGCACGGCCTCCGCCAGCCAGGTCCTCAGGTCCCCGGCCGAGCGCTCGGGGATCTGTTCCATCGGCACGTGGCCGACGCCGGGATAGAGGATCAGCTTGGCCCCGGGGATGGCGTTCGCGAACCGCGGCCCATCCGAGGCGGGGATCAGAAGGTCGTTCTCACCGACCATCACCAGGGTGGGGACGTGGATCGCCGCCAGCCGCTCGGGCGTGGCGAAGTCGCCCATCACGTCCTGGGTGAGGATGTCGCGGTGTCCAGGCGCGCGGGCGAAGTCGAAGTAGCGGGTCACCACCGCGTCGGTGACCAGGGCGGGATCGTAGAAGGCCGCCTCCAGCCCCTGGCGCATCAGCGGTCGGTTATCGAGGTTTTTCAGCACCGCCCGGCTCACCGGATTGGCCATCAGGGCGAAGATCAGCGAGCCGCCGGACTGCGAGGCGGCCGACGGCGGCCAGCCCGCGGCGTCCACCAGCACCAGCCCGCTCACCCGGTCCGGGTGGGCCAACGCATAGCGCCAGGCCACTCCGCCGCCCATGGAGCTGCCGGCGATGACGAACCGGCCGAGGTTCAGCCGCTGGGCCACCGCGTCGACCACGCCGACCTGCACCGCCGGGGTGACCTGGAAGCCCTTGGGCGAACGGGTGAGGCCATGGCCCGGCAGGTCCGGCGCGATGATCCGGTACCTGTCGCCGAGCGCCTTCACCCACCCGTCCCAGTCCATCGACGAGGCGGAATAGCCGTGCACCAGCATCAGCACCGGGCCGGACGGATTGCCCTCGTCGCGATAATGCACCCGCACCCCGCCCGGCAGGTCGAGGTAGTGCGAGGCGGTGGGCGAGGCGTAGCGCTGCTCGAGCGTCGCATACGGGATGTCGGGCCGCAGCATGACGAGATACGCCGCCACCGGGATCGCGACGATCGCCAACGCTCCCAAGCCCAGGATCTGAGACGCACGCAAAGTTCGATATCCCTCTGGTTCGCCGCTCCCCTAGCGGATGCGGCGCGTCGAAGCGATGAACGCTGGACCGTACGGAACGCCGTAGTCTCACCCCTTCGAGGCGGCTAAACCTCGGACATGCACCCCGAGATCCACGCCCAAGACATCGCCTACGCGTGCGGCGATCAACCGCTCACCGGCTATCTCGCCGACGGAGCCGACGATGGGCCCGCGCCCGGCGTGCTCGTGCTCCACCAGGGCGGCGGCCTCAGCGCGCACACGCGCCAGAAGGCCAACGCCCTCGCCGCTCTGGGCTACGTGGTTTTCGCGGCCGACATGTATGGGGAGACGGTGGATTTCGCCTCGGGGGCGGAGGCGCGCAACCGCGCCATGGCCCTGCTGGGCGGCCTCACCTCGAATCCGGCCTTGTGGAAGACGCGGGTGGAAGCGGGGCTGAAGGTGCTGCTGAGCCGGCCGAACGTCGATCCCGCCCGGATCGGGGCGATCGGCCACTGCTTCGGCGGGACGACGGTGATCGAAATGGCGCGCGAACTGCCGGCGATCCGCTGCGCCGTCGCGTTCCACGCGGGCATCACCGATCTGCCGGAGACCGACTCTCGGCCGGTGTATCCACGCCTGCTGGTGTGCGCCGGCGCGCGCGATCCGCTGATCCCGCCGGCCATGCGCAACCGTTTTGTCGAGTTGATGGAGGCGGCGGGCGCCGACTACCAGCTCATCGTCTATGGCGGCGCGGGGCACAGCTTCACCGACGAGAGCGTCGCCGGGATGAACATCCCCGGGTTCGCCTATGACGCGCGCACCGACCACCGAAGCTGGGCGGCGATGCGCGCGCTATTCCAGGAGACCTTCGGCGCCGTGTGACCGGGCCGCCGCGGCCTAGCGGATCGCCGGGCGCTCCTCGCACCAGGCGGTCTCGGCGGTCCAGCTATGGATCTGGTCGCACCGAGAGCAACGGAAGGCGCGCGGCTCTCGCAGGGCGCCCAGGTCGGCCGGCCGCATACGATGGCCGGTAAACACCTCGCCCTCGTCCGCGGCGCAGTGAGTCATGACCCGGGTGGCCAGGAGAGCCGCGCTGCCCGCCATCAGGCGAGTTGCAGGCTGGTGGCCGACATCTTGCCGTTCTTGCGGTCACGCTCGAGTTCGTAGGTGACCTTCTGGCCATCCGACAGGCTCGAGATGCCGGCGCGTTCCAGAGCGGAGATGTGGACAAACACGTCCGCGTCGCCGCCTTCAGGCGCGATAAAACCAAATCCTTTGGTGGCGTTGAACCACTTCACAGTACCAAGAGCCATGCTCTGTTTCTTTCATTCGTCGCCACCGCGCGGGATGCGCGAGGCGTTTGGAGATCGACCGGAGCTGCTTGGGAAACCCGGCCCGCAAGCGAGAGAGTCATCGAGCGAAACGGCGGGTCGAGAACCGCAGATGGGGGATCGGCGCGAAAACCGCAAGTCGGAACCTTCGTCCGCGCCTAAGCGGGCCACCGTGAACCACCCTCCAAGTTGGCGTTTCAAGCCCGCCGGCGTGTGAGACAGACCGTGCGAAACTAGCGAGACCACGTCACGATTGTCGCCGCACTTCTGCTCAAAACAGGACTTTATCAGTTGCGCGGCGGAGGGTTGGGCGCCAGCATGGTTCGGTTAGCCTCAAGAATAGGGGCTGTGGGCTGGGGGATTCGATGAAACTGGCTTCGCTGCGCGACCGCTTGGCGGTCGGCACCGCTCTGGCCGGCGTGCTGCTCACCGGGTATGGCCGGGCGGTCGCGGGGACCTGCGTCGAGGCTGCCAATCCGGCCATATGCGCCGGTCCGGCGAACCCGGCGCTTGATGTCACCCAGACGATCAACTTCACCACCGCGATCAACCAGGCGGTCACGACGCCAGGGTTCGGGATCAACGTCGCGTCCGGCGACGCGATCGACCTGAACGGCTCCGGCGCCTTCAACGATCAGAACGCCTCGTCCATCACCGGCGCGGGCTCCGGCATCTACGCCAACAATGGGGGCGCGGGTGCGCTCTCGATCACCAGCACCGGGGTCGTGACCGGGACGAGCGGCGTGGGGATCTACGGCTACAACGCTCCCACCGCGACCGACCTCACCATCAACGCCGCCACGGCGAGCGGCGGGCGACAGGGCATTTCCGCCCGGAACTATGGCTCTGGGGCCCTGTCGATCACCGCCACGGGCACGGTGACAGGGGTCTCGAAGGCGGGGATCTTCGCCTATGAGCGGGGCGGAGCCAGCCTCACCATCAACGCGGCGGGCGTCAGCGGCGGCAACAGCGGCATCAACGCGCTCAACACCGGGAACGGTCCGCTGTCGATCACCACCTCCGGGCCGGTCAGCGGCGCGGGACCGGGCTCGCCCGGAGCGCCGGGCGCCTACCGAACGGGTTCGGGCATCTACGCCTATGGCGGCGGCGCAGGCGGCGTCACCGTGAATGCGACCGGTCCGGTCACCGCGACCGGCCCGACCTCCGTGGGCATCGGCGTCGAGGCGAGCGCCGCCTCACTCGCCGGCGTGACGATCTCGGCGACCGACGTCAGCGGCACAAATCATGGCGTGTTCGCGCAGAACTATGGCTCGGGCGCTCTCTCGATCACCACCACCGGCACGGTCACCGGGCGGCGCCAAGAGCGGTATCGCCGCCCTAAGCGCGGCGGGGCTCACCATCAACGCCAACGCGGTCAGCGGCGGCGGAAGCGGAATCTACGCCCACACCACGGGCGCAGGCGCGCTTCAGATCAACACGACGGGAGCGATCACGTCCTCCGGCTCCGGCGCTCCAGCCTCCGAAGTCCGGCATCTACGCGCTGGCCTCGGGCGCGGGCGCCCTGACGATCACCTCGAGCGGCCCAATCTCGGCGGCGGCGTCCAGCTCCTACGGCGTCTTCGCTAAGAACACGGCCTCGGCCACGGGCGACCTCACGATCAACGTCGCTTCGGCGAGCGGCGGCGCGACGGGGATCTACGCCCTCGACGCTGGCGAAGGCGCCTTGTCGATCACCGTCAACGGCCTCGCCACCGGCGCGAGCCAATATGGCGTGAAGGCCAAGAACACCGGGAGCGGCCCGACTACCATTCTGATCGGCGCCGGGGGCGCCGCCACGGGAGCCACCGCCGGCATTGCGGTTGCGGGATTCAGCCGATCTTGTCGATCACCGTCAATGGTCCAGCCAACGGCGCGAGCCAGTACGGCGTGAAGGCCAAGAACACTCGGGAGGCGGCTGCCCAACCACGATCCTGATTGCTGCAGGAGGCTCGGCGACGGGAGCGACCGCAGGCATAGCGGCTGGCGGGACCTCAGCCGATCACGATCACCAACCAAGGGCATCATCAGCAACGCCTCGGGATTCGCCAACGGCCTTGGCGATCAATTCGACCTCCGCGCCCACGAACGCTGAACAATATGGGCTCGAATCACCGGTGTGGTGAGGCTTGGAACCTACTCCAACAATGTCGTGAACCTTGAGTCCGGCTCGGTGACTGGCGCAATCCTTTTTGGTCAGCCCGCCGGCACCCTGAATTTCACGGGCGGCACGCTGAACGGCGGGATCTTCTTGGGCCCGTCCGGGGTCGCCAACCTCGTGAACCTCACGGCCGCAAACCTCACCAGCGGGAGCGAAATCGATGGGGGCTCGGTCGGCCATGGTGAACGCCGTCCTCAATCTGGAAAACGTCCAGTACGAGGGCGGTACTTTCCAGCCCTATCACACGCGCATCGGTTTGAATCTTGCGGGTTGGGATACGATTAACATCACAAAGCGGTTCGGTCTTCGCGCTTACAAGCGATCCGTTACCGTCGACGACTTTGACGAGTCGATCCAACTTCGACATTGCTCGTGGGCAACGGTGTTAATCCATACCATTTCGACTGTAGCCCACACGGGTCCAGTCACCTTCATCAACGCGGGAACGCTGGACTTCACCAACGGGCCACTCGGCGGAAACACGCTGACGCTCGTCGGGGAACTACACGCAAGCCGCCACGGGCAACCTGATCATCGGCGTCACGCCGAGCTCGATCGACAAGTTCGTCATCTTTGGAGCCGCCGCGATCAGCGGCGGCGTCACCTTCGCCTTTGCTCCGGGAAGCTACAGCTCGGGGATCCGGTCCTTCCTGACACGCCTCCCAGGGGCTCAGCGGAACCTTCTCCTCGACGTTCGCGACCAACCTGCCGACGGGGTTCGTGGAGAGCGTCGACTACACATCCACCGACGCCGAGCTGGTGCTTGGCCCGGCCACGATGAAGTGCATCGCCGGCGCGACCGCCTACGTCTGCTCCGGGGCCGCCAATCCGGCCATGGACGTGACCCAGACCCTGACCTTCGCCGGCCCGATCACCAGCGGGACCACGACGCCGGGTTTCGGCATCAGCACCGGCAGCGGCGACGCGATCGACATCAACGTCACCAATGGCGACGGGAGTTTCACCGACAACTACGCTTCGTCCATCACAGGCGCGGTCAACGGCATCAGCATCAACAATACCGGGACCGGCGCCGTTCACCCTGACCACAACGGGCCTTGTTACAGGCGTGGCAGGGCGTCGGGTATTCTCGCTACAATGGACGGCACTGCGACCAACCTGACCATCAACGCCGCTTCCGTCAGCGGGTCAAACCGGCTGGCTATCAGCGCCATAACTACGGCTCTGGCGTCCTTGCTATTTCCGTCAGCGGAGCGGCGACATCGGCAACTGGGACGAACGGCGATCGGCGTCTATGCGAAGAACGGCCCGACAGCGACGGACTTATCGGTTACCGCACACGAACGTTGTCTGGCTTCGATCGAGGGGCATCTTGGTGATCAACAACGGTACTCGGTCGACCGACTGTCGTCACCACGGGCCTTGTTACAGCGTCAGCGGCAGCGCAAAGCTTTGGACTGGATGTCGAGGCGCACGCACTCGCCACGGGGCCGGTATCGGTCACCGCAGCTGGTGTGACAGCGCCAGCACATCGGGGTGAATGTCTACAATGGTGGGCCGGGCCTCAACCACGGTCACCACCACTGGTGCCGTTACCGGGACTACGGAAACGATGGTGTCCGGGTTGCGAGCTGAATCGGCTACAGGCAGGTGCCATCACGGTCAACACCGCTCAAGTCTACAGGCGGGTTCGACGGGATCTTTGCCTATAGCAACGGGGTGCGGCTGGACTATCGATCACCACAAGCGGCGTTGCTAAAGGAACGTCGTACTACGGTATCCACGCGTTCAACTACGGCGCTTCTCCGACGACGATTACGATCACGCCCAGCGGCGGCGCGGTCGGCGGCGTGGCGGGGATCCTCATCTCCGGCCCGCAGGCTGCGACGATCAACAACCAGGGCTCGGTGTCGAACCTTTCGGGCGCCGCGACCGACGTTGCGATCACGTCGGTCAGCGGTCCGACGACCCTCAACAACAGCGGCGTGATCACCGGCGTGGTGAACCTCGGCGCGTTCGCCAATGCGGTGAACCTGCAGGCGGGCTCGGTGACCGGGACGATCAACACCGGCGACGGCTCGAGCGTGGTGAACTTCACCGGCGGCGTTCTGGACGGCGCGATCAACATGGGCTCCGGCGGCGGCAACGTCGCGAACCTGACGAACCTCACCGCCGCCAACCTGTCCGGCGCGACGCACATCGACGGCGGCTCGGGCGCGGGCAACATCCTGACCTTGAGCGACGTCCAGTATCAGGGCGGCAGCTTCGCCGCGGACGATACGGCCAAGGGGCTCAACCTGCTCGCGGGCTGGGCGACGATCAACCTCGACGGCCGGAACGAGCTTCACGCTGACCGACAACCTCACGACCGGCGCCCTCGCGATCGACTCGACCTCGACGCTGTTCGTCGGCAATGGCGTCAATCCGACGATCTCGGCCGCCGCCGGCCAGACCGCCGTCACCAACGCCGGGACGCTGGACTTCACCAATGGTGCGTTGGGCGGCAACACCCTCACCATCAACGGGTCTTACACCCAGGCCTCGACCGGTCACTTGATCGTCGGAGTCACGCCCACGGCCATCGACCTGATCGTCGCGTCCGGAGCCGCGGCCCTGGACGGCCAGGTGACCTTTGCCTTCGCGCCCGGAACCTACACCGCCTCGACCCGACCCTTCCTCACGGCTTCGGCTGTCACCGGCACGTTCGCGGCCACGACGGCGACCGCGACGCCCGCCGGCTTCACGCCGAGCGTGGGCTACACCCCGACGAGCGCGAACCTCGTCCTTGCCGCGGTCACGCCAACGCCGACGCCGACGCCGACCCCGACACCCACTCCGACGCCGACACCCACTCCGACACCGACACCGACACCGACCCCGACGCCCACACCCACTCCGACACCTACCCCGACCCCCACGCCGACGCCGACGCCGACCCCCACGCCGACGCCGACACCCACGCCTACTCCGACCCCCACGCCAACTCCGACACCGACACCGACACCGACCCCGACACCGACGCCGACCCCGACCCCCACTCCGACTCCCACTCCGACGCCAACCCCGACCCCCACGCCGACACCAACACCCACCCCCACGCCGCCGCACGTGGTCCCGCCCAACGATGCCGGCCGCTTCAGCGGCGATGCGTTCGCCTTCCAGCAGGATCACCTGTCCGCGGTGACCGGCCTGCTCGCGCGAAGCGCGTCCGGGCGGCGTTGGAGGCGGGGACGCTCTCGATGTCGCCGGCTGCTTCAACGAGGACGGGCATCGGATCTGGGCGCAGGTCGATGGCGACGACCTGAGCTTCAACCCGGCGGCCGCCGCCCGAACCCATGCCGACACCGCGGGCATCCAGGGCGGCCTCGACGTCGACCTCGGACGCGGACGGCTCGGGATCGCCGGCGGCTACGACTACCAGTGGCTGCACGACGACGCCGGCGGCAAAGGCCGCGACACCATCGGCTTCGTCAGCCTCTACGGCTCCGCGCCGTTCGGCGGCCTGATCGCCAGTGGCGTCGTCAGCTACGCCCACGGCTCGGACGTCATCCAGAGGTCGACCGGCATCGGCGACGCCTACGCCCACCGAGGCTTCGACGAGGTGATCGGGGCCGCCCAGATCGCCGCACCGTTCCGTTCGGGTGGCGTGAAGATCGTCCCGGCCGCGGGGCTCTCGGTCGCCGACCTCTCCTCGGGCTCGTTTGCCGAAAGCTTCCCGTTGTCGCCGGCCTTCGCCGTCAGCGGCTACGCCAAGGAGAGGACCACGGTCTCGCCCTTACGCCACCGTGAGCTTCTCGAAGACCTTCGTGACCAGCGGCGGCGTTGCGATCACGCCCGAGGTCTTGGGCGGCTACCGCTACAACAGCGGAGCCGATGGCCAGGATGTCACTCTCGTGGCGTCCGACGGCACCATCTTCGCCGGCAACCGCGCGGGATTGTCGAAGAACACGGCGATCGTTGGGGCCGGCCTTGTCGCCCACGCGGGCCGCTTCACCGCCTTCGTGAAGTACCGGGGGAACCTCGCCAGCGGCTGGTCCGACAACTTTATCAGCCTCGGCGCGCAGCTCGCCTTCTAGCGCATTAGGCGCGGGACGGCGGACTGTACGGCGCCGGCGAATTCGTTGCAGAAGGTTCCGATGACGGATCTACCCGACGTCGACGTGGAGAGCCGGATCGTTTCGACGGTCGGGACCGAGCCCCTGGCGTCGGCGGAGGTCACCGCCCCCACCGAGGTCGCTTACAGCCAGTCCGCGGGTCTGATCGGGCGGCTCGCCAGGCTCGGGGTCTCCCTCGCCTTCACCTCCTACCAGTCCGGCGCGCTCTACATGCTGGGCAGCAGCCCCGCGCGCGGCCCGCAGCTGCACATCTCCGGCGTCCACAAGCCGATGGGTTTGGCCACCGATGCTCGCGGCGACCTGACGCTGTGCGCCGGGGTTTCGGTGATCCGCTACCAGAACGTCCTGCGGCCGGGTCAGGAGATCAACCACACCTTCGACGCCTGCTACATGCCGCGCACCATCCACACCACCGGCGATCTCGACGGACATGATGTCGGCGTGGACGGCCAGGGCCGCATCATCTTCGTCAACACGCGCTTCAACTGTCTCGCCACGCTCTCCGAGCGGCACAGCTTCGAGCCCGTCTGGCTGCCGCCCTTCGTCTCCGCCTTGGTCGACGAGGATCGCTGCCATCTGAACGGCCTGGCCATGGAGGACGGCGAGCCGGCCTATGTCACCGCCGTGAGCCGGTCGGACACCATCGACGGTTGGCGTGACCGCCGGGTGGGCGGCGGCGTGGTGGTGGATGTCCGCTCCAACGAGATCGTGTGCGAAGGCCTGACCATGCCGCACTCGCCGCGCGTTCATCAAGGCGAACTCTGGGTGCTGAACGCCGGGTCGGGTGAGTTGGGGGTGGTGGTGCGCGAGGGCGCCGGCAAGGGCCGGTTCGAACCCCGGGTGTTCTGCCCCGGCTTCCTGCGGGGGCTGTCTCTCCATGGAAATCTGGCGTTCGTCGGCCTGTCGAAGCCGAGGTACCAACGCTTCGAGGGCCTGCCGCTGGACCAGCGTCTGGCCAAGGCCGAACTCCTCGCCCTGGTGCGGGATCCAGGTGATCGACCTGGCGAGCCGAACCTGCGTCGACTGGTTCCGGATCGACGGTCCCGTCGCTGAACTCTACGACCTGGCGGTGATCCGTGGGTATGTCTGCCCGATGGCGATCAGCCCCGGCTCCGCCGAGGCGGCGGCCTTGATCACCCACACCGACTGGCCGCCGCCCTGATCGCCCGGGGGCCGGCGTGGAGCTGATCTGCTACCTTCATCCCGGTTGGACGCCGCTGATCCGACCGGCGGGCGTTAAGCGCGACTGGATGGAAGCGGCGCCCGAGGCGTTTCCCCACCGCTGCCTCCCCCTCAACATCGCCAACGCCCACGGCTGGGAGATCGCCACGCCCTGCGGCGTCGAGGCCTGCTGGAACGGCGGCCCGGCGGCGACCGATGTGACGGTTCGCCCCGATCCGCAGACGGCCGCCGAACTCGCGCCGGTCGCCATCTTCGGGCAGGGCGTCCTCACCTTCCACGTCATGGGCATCTTCCGCACGCCGCCGGGATGGAATTTGTGGGTCGGCGGTCCGCCCAATCAGGCCAAGGACGGCATCGCGCCCCTCACCGGAGTGGTGGAGACCGACTGGTCGCCCTTCACCTTCACGATGAACTGGCGTTTCACCCGCCCCCATCACTGGGTGCGGTTCGAGCCGAACGAAACCTTCGCCACCATCTTTCCGGTCCAGCGCGGCGCGGTGGAGCAATTCGAGCCGCGGTTCGCGCCGCTGGAGAGCGAACCGGAGTTGGACCACGCGTTCCGCGCCTGGAGCGCTGCCCGGGACGCCTTCCAGGCGCGGATGCGAGCCGATCCCCCCGCGAACCCGTCGGACAAGTGGCAGAAGCACTACTACCAAGGCGTCGACGTCGACGGTCGAGCGCACATCGCCGACCATCAGCCCAAGCTGCGAGTCGAGCCGTTCCGCGACGGCCCGCCGGCGCCGCCGCCGCACCTGACGACCCCGCGCCCGGCCAGCGGCCTCAGCGACGCGTCCGCTGGAGGAACTCGCCGCCGCGCGCGAACGGATCGCTCGACTGGAGGCCGTCGTCGCCAAGCGTGACTGGCTATTGGAGACGATCGAGGGGCAGCGCCTCGCGTCGCCCGCCGCGACCGCCATCCCCCGCAGGGCGCACCTGAGCCGCCAGGCCTTTCTCGAGGAGCACTACGCGGTTTCCCGGCCTGTCATCGTCCAGGGCGCGCTCGCAGGATGGCCGGCGCTCAGCTGGACGCCGGCGTCGTTGAAACAGCGGCTAGGCGATGCCGAGGTCGAGTATCAGGCCGAACGCTCGCGAGATCCCGCCTTCGAGGAACGCATGGCCGCGCACACGCGCCGAGGGTCGTTCGCCGACTTCATCGACCAGGTCACCGCGCCGGGCGCCGCTAACGACGTCTACATGACCGCCTACAACGCCGCCCGCAATGCGGAAGCCCTCGCGCCGCTGGCCGCGGATCTCGGCGCGTTGGAAGCCTTCCTCGCGCCGGGCGGAGGGGCGTTGGACGGCATGCCCTGGATCGGCGCGGCGGGGTCGTTCACGCCGCTCCATCACGATCTCACCAACAATCTCATCGTGCAGGTGGTCGGCCGCAAGCGTCTCCGCCTCGCTCCCCCGTCGGAGACGGGCAAGCTGGCGAACACCCGGCATGTGTACAGCGAGGCGCGCGACCTGGAGGACCCCCGACTGGACTTCGCCCGTTATCCGCGGCTCGCCGACCTGCGCCTCTACGATGTGGTTCTGGAGCCGGGAGAAATCCTGTTCGTGCCGGTGGGCTGGTGGCATCAGGTCCGCGCCTTGGAGTTCAGCGTGACCCTGACCTACACCAACTTCCATTGGCCCAACGCCATGGCCGAGCGCTATCCGCCCGACGCCGCCATCTGAGAAGCCGTGGAGGCCTCAGCCTCTCACGCACGGCTGCGGTACACTCACCGTCCACCAAGGAACCTGATTCGCATGGCCCGCGACGGCGCCGTCTATGTCTGCCAGTCCTGCGGGGCCACATCGTCCAAGTGGGCGGGGCAGTGCGCGGCGTGTTCGGCCTGGAACACCCTGGTGGAGGAGCGCGCCGCGAGGCCGCCAGGATCGCTAAGCCCCACCCGCGCCGCCAAGGGCCGGGGCCTGGCCTTCGAGGGGCTGGCCCATGTCGGGCCGCCGCCGGCGCGCATCTCCACCGGAGTCGCCGAGTTCGACCGGGTGTGCGGCGGGGGCGTCGTACCCGGCTCGGCGATCCTGCTGGCGGGCGACCCCGGCGTGGGCAAGTCCACCCTGCTGCTGCAGGTGGCCGGCGAGGCCAGCCGGGCGGGCGCGTCCTGCGCCTACATCTCCGGCGAGGAGGCGGCCGAGCAGGTGCGCGCGCGGGCCCACCGCATGGGGCTGGCCGACAGCTCCGTGCAGCTCGCCGCCGAGACGGCGCTGCGCGACATCGTCGCCGGCCTCAAGGCGAGCCGCTTCGACCTGGTGGTGATCGACTCCATCCAGACCCTGTGGAGCGACGCGCACGAAGCCGGGCCGGGGTCGGTCACCCAGGTGCGCGCCTGCGCCGGCGAGTTGGTGCGGCTCGCCAAGTCGCGGAACATGGCGGTGATCCTGGTCGGTCACGTCACCAAGGAGGGCCAGATCGCCGGTCCGCGCGTGGTCGAGCACATGGTCGACGCCGTGCTCGCCTTCGAGGGGGAGCGCGGCTACCCCTTCCGTATCCTGCGCGCGGCCAAGAACCGCTTCGGCGCCACCGACGAGATCGGGGTGTTCGAGATGGGCGAGGCGGGACTGGCCGAGGTGCGCAATCCCTCGGCCCTGTTCCTGGGCGAAGGCGGAGAGCGCTCGGCCGGAGCGGCGGTGTTCGCGGGCATCGAGGGCTCGCGCCCGGTGCTGGTGGAATTCCAGGCGCTGGTGGCGCCGTCCGTATACGGAACGCCGCGTCGGACCGTCGTTGGATGGGACTCCGGGCGTCTCGCCATGGTGATGGCGGTGCTCGAAGCCCGCTGCGGCCTTGGATTCGCCGCTCGTGACGTTTATTTGAATGTCGCCGGCGGACTGAAGATCAGCGAACCGGCGGCGGACCTCGCGGCGGCGGCGGCGTTGGCGTCCTCGGCGCTGGGCGCGGCCTTGCCGCAGGATAGCGTGGTGTTCGGCGAAATCAGCCTCTCTGGAGATGTCCGGCCGGTGAGCAGGATGGAGTCCCGGCTCAAGGAAGCCGAGAAACTCGGCTTCTCGCGCGCTCTCGCCCCGATGGGGGCGGAGGGCGGCGCCGGCATGCGCGTCACCGGGATATCTCGCCTTTCCAACCTGATCGAAACGATCGGGGCCGAGGCGGCGTGAGCAAGTTCGATCTCCTGGTGTTGGCGATTTTCGCGGTGTCGATCCTGATCGGCGTGTTCCGCGGCGCGGTGCGGGAGATCACCGGTTTCGGAGCCTTCTTCTTCGCCGCCGTGGTCGCGGTGCTCACCCTTCATGTCACCACCGCCATCGGCGCCCACTTCATCCACCAGCACTGGGAGGCCAAGGCGGCCGCCCTGATCGTGACCTTCGGCCTCGCCTATCTGCTCGCGCGCATGGTCGGTGGGGCGGTAGCGCGATCGGTGCGCGGGAGCATCCTCTCCGGGCCGGATCGGGCGGCGGGCTTCGCCTTCGGCGCGGCGCGCGGCTGGGTGCTGGTCGGGCTGACGGCCATCGCCGCCGAAGCCATCGCCCCGGCGGACCGGGAAGCCGGGTGGCTGGCCACGTCGCGGACCTACCCCCTCGCCCATGCGGCGGCCGGCTCGATCCGCGCCATCGCTCCGAGCGGGTTGCATCTCGCCCGGGACACGGTGGCGCCGGCGGTCGGGGATGCGATGAAAGACGACGATCACGAGGGAAGCGGCGGATGAACGAAACGATGTTCGCCGATGACGAACGCGACGATCAGCTCCGCCTCGAGTGCGGGGTGTTCGGGATCTTCGGCCAGCCGAACGCCGCGGTCACGGTGGCGCTGGGCCTCCACGCCCTGCAGCACCGGGGCCAGGAGGCGTGCGGCATCGCCGCCTTCGACGGCGCGAGCTTCCACTCCGAGCGGCACATGGGCCACGTCGCCCAGGCCTTCTTCCGGCCCGACCTCACCGCCCAGCTGCCCGGCGCCTTCGCCATCGGCCACACCCGCTACTCGACCTCCGGCGGCAGCTTCCTGCGCAACGGCCAGCCGATGTTCGCCGACCTGGAGGCGGGCGGCGTCGCCATCGCCCACAACGGCAACCTGACGAACTTCCTCTACCTTCGCCAGAAGCTGGTCTCCGACGGGGCCATCTTCCAATCGACCTCGGACTCCGAGGTGATCCTCCACCTGATCGCCCGCTCCAAGAAGCTCCGCTTCGTCGACCGCTTCGTGGACGCGCTGAGCCAGGTCGAGGGCGGTTACGCCCTGCTCGCCCTCACCAACAAGAAGCTGGTCGGCGTGCGGGATCCGCTCGGCATCCGGCCGCTGGTGCTGGGCGACCTCGACGGTCGGCCGGTGCTCGCCTCCGAGACCCGCGCCCTCGACATGATCGGCGCCCGCTTCGTCCGCGACATCGAGCACGGCGAGATGGTGGTGATCAGCGAGGACGGCATCGAGTCCCTGCGCCCCTTCCCCAGCGCCCGCGCCCGGCCGTGCGTCTTCGAGTACGTCTACTTCGCCATGCCGGACAGCATCGTGAACGGCTGCTCGGTCTACGACGTGCGCAAGCGGCTCGGCCAGCGGCTGGCGATGGAGAGCGACGTGCCGGTCGACGTGGTCTGCCCGGTGCCCGACAGCGGCGTGCCGGCGGCCATCGGCTACTCCCAGGAGAGCGGCGCCCCGTTCGAGATGGGGATCATCCGCAATCACTACGCCGGCCGCACCTTCATCCAGCCGACGCAGGGCGCGCGCGAGATCGGCGTCCGCCGCAAGCTCTCGCCGAACCGGGCGGTGCTGGCGGGCAAGCGGGTGATGCTGATCGACGATTCCATCGTGCGCGGCACGACGGCGCTTCGCATCGTGCGCATGGTGCGCGAGGCGGGCGCGGCCGAGGTGCATCTGCGCAGCGCCTCGCCGCAGATCCAGTGGCCGGACTTCTACGGCATCGACATGCCGGACCGCGAGCACCTGTTCGCCGCCACCCGCACCCTGCCGGAGATGACCCGGCTGCTGGAGGTCGACAGCCTGGGCTTCCTCTCGGTCGAGGGGCTCTACTGGGCGATGGGCGCGGGCGAGCGCGATCCGGTGCGGCCGCAGTTCACCGACCATTACTTCACCGGCGATTATCCCACCCGCCTTCTCGACCGCGAACTCGCGCGGGGCCGCAACGAGGCGGTCGAGCGGCAGCTGAGCTTCCTGGTGGACGCTTGAAGCCGCTGGACGGCCGCGTCGCCCTGGTCACGGGCGCGACGCGCGGACTGGGGCGGGCGGGCGCGCTGGCGCTGAGCGCGGCCGGCGCCCACGTCATCGCCGTGGGCCGCACCCAGGGCGCGCTCGAGGAGCTGGACGACGCCATCCGCTCGGCCGGGGGCGAAGCGGCGACCCTGGTGCCGATGGATCTCTCCGACGGGGACGGGATCGACCAGCTGGGCTTCGCCATCCACCAGCGCCACGGCCGGCTCGACATCCTGCTCCACGCCGCCGCCATGCTGGGCCGCCTGCGGCCCGTGGCCCACGTCCCGCCGGTGCTGTGGGACAAGATCGTCGCCACCAATCTCACCTGCGCCTACCGTCTGATCCGCTCGCTCGAGCCGCTGCTGCGGGCCAGCGAGGCGGCGCGGGCGATCTTCGTGACCTGCCAGCAGGCGGAGGCCCCGGCCGCGTTCTGGGGCGCCTATGCCGCGACCAAGGCCGCGACCGAGGCGCTGGTGCGGAGCTGGGCCGACGAGGTGGATTCGAGTTCCATCCGCGCCGTCCTGCTCGATCCCGGGCCGATGCGGACCGCCCTTCGCTACGAAGCCTTTCCCGGCGAGGACAAGGATACGCTCACCACGCCCGACGCGCTCGGACCGCTGATCGTCGAGCTCGCGGGGAGCGCCGATCCCGGGCCGCCCCGCGAGGTCGTGCGGTTCGCACGCTGACGTCCCCCTCATAGCGACGCGGCGAAGGCCTCCAGCTCGGCGGGCGTGTTGAGCGCGCTCGCTTGCGCATCCGGCGCGATGCGCTTGGCCATGCCGGTCAGCGCCTTGCCGGCGCCGACTTCGGCGAAGCGGGTGACGCCGCCTTCGCTCGCCATCCACGCCACGCTCTCGCGCCAGCGGACGCGGCCGGTGACCTGTTCCACCAGCAGCCGGCGGATGGTCTCCGGATCGGCGGTCGGCCGGGCGGTGACGTTGGCGACCAGCGGCGCCTTGGGCGGCGAGATCGTCGCTTCGCCGAGCGCCTCGGCCATCTCCTGCGCGGCCGGGGCCATCAGCGGGCAGTGGAACGGGGCCGAGACGTTGAGCGGGATGGCCCGGGCGCCGAGCGCCTTGGCCGCGATGATCGCGAGGTCCACGGCGACCTTGGCCCCGCTGATCACCACATTGCCGGCGTTGTTGTCGTTGGCGACGACGCAGACCCCGGCCTTGGAGCCCGGCCTCCGCCGCGGCTTCGGCGAGCGCGACGTCGCTCTTGGGGCCGATCAGCGAGGCCATGGCCCCCTCCCCGACCGGCACGGCGCGCTGCATCGCCTCGCCGCGCAGCCGCAGCAGCCGGGCGGCGTCGGCCAGGGTGAAGGCGTCGGCGGCGGCCAGGGCCGAGTACTCGCCCAGGGAGTGGCCGGCGACGAAGGCGACACGCTCGATCCCCACGCCGAACTCGCGGCCGAGCACCCGGATGGTGGCGAGGCTCACCGCCATCAGCGCCGGCTGGGCGTTCTCGGTGAGGGTCAGGGTCTCCTCCGGCCCCTCGCGCATCAGGCGGAAGAGCGCCTGGCCGAGAGCGTCGTCCACCTCCTCGAACACCTGACGGGCGATGGGGAAAGCCTCGGCCAACTCCAGGCCCATGCCGATGGCCTGGCTGCCCTGGCCGGGGAAGAGGAAGGCGAGGCTCATGGATGTGTCCGTGGTCGGCGACCCGTTCCGGGCCCGTTGGGGGGCGTGGGTTAGTGCCGACCGCGCCGCAAACGCAACCCTCTGGCTTCAAAGCCAAGCTCGGCTCATAGTCGGCGACGCCCCCCCGCCCCAGGAGTTCCCCATGCGCCGCGCTCTCGCCGCCCTTTCCGCCGTCGCCTTGCTCGCGGGCGCAGCTCACGCCGCCCTGCCCGTCGGAGCCACGGCGCCCGACTTCACCGCCAAGGGCGCCCTGGCCGGCAAGGCCTTCGACTTCCATCTGGCCAGCGCGCTGAAGCACGGCCCGGTGGTGCTCTATTTCTTCCCCGCCGCCTTCACCAAGGGCTGCACCATCGAGGCGCACGAGTTCGCCGAGGCCGCCGACGACTACAAGAAGCTGGGCGCGACCCTGATCGGCGTCACCGCCGGCAACATCGACCGGGTATCCGAGTTTTCGACGGTGGAGTGCCGCTCCAAGTTCCCGGTGGCGGCCGACCCCGGCGCGGCGGTGGCCAAGGAATACAAGTCGACCATCCCGATCCCGCTGAAGGCGATGTCCGACCGGACGAGCTATGTGATCGCCCCCGACGGCAAGATCATCTTCGTCTACTCCGATCTCAATCCCGACCAGCACGTGGCCAAGACGCTGGAGGCGCTGAAGACCTGGCGCGCCGCGCACAAGGCCTGAGCCGAGGGCGGACGCCGCCGGCTTGCACGGGCGCCGCCTTTGCCGTATGAGCGCCGGCTTCACTGAAGGGCGGTCCCTCGCAGCCCGCGAGCGTGATCCATCGCCTCCCCGGTCGCTTCCGCGCCGGCGCGGCGCCGCCCTTCGCCGCGGAAGAGGACGCCCATGCCCGCTTACGAACACGTGCTGATCGCACGCCAGGACATCTCGCCCGCCCAGGCCGAGACGCTCAACGACGAACTGAAGACCCTGATCGAAGGCCTCGGCGGCCATGTCGCCAAGATCGAGTACTGGGGCCTGCGCAACCTCACCTATCGCATCAACAAGAACCGCAAGGGCCACTACTCCCTGCTCGCCATCGAGGCCCCGGCCCCGGCGATGAAGGAGCTGGAGCGCCAGGTGGGCCTCAACGAGGACGTGCTGCGCACCCTCACCATCCGCGTCGACCAGCTGGACCTGGAGCTGTCGCCGATCCTCGCCCGCCGCGATCGCGAGCGTGAGCGGGGCGAGCGTCGCCCGGACGAAGTCCCGGCCCTTTAAGTTTTCGAAGAGACAAAGACCATGAGCGACGAATCTCCCAGCGAAAGCGCCCCCAGCGGCGGCGGCGGCGGCCGGCGCAACTTCATGCGGCGGCGCAAGGTGTGCCCGTTCAGCGGCGCCGGCGCCCCGAAGATCGACTACAAGGACGTGAAGCTGCTGCAGCGTTACGTCAGCGAGCGCGGCAAGATCGTGCCCTCGCGCATCACCGCGGTCTCCGCGCCCAAGCAGCGCGAGCTGGCCCGGGCGATCAAGCGGGCCCGTTTCCTCGCCCTCCTGCCCTATGTGGTGCACTAGACCATGAAGGTGATCCTGCTGGAGCGCGTGGAGCGCCTGGGCGCGCTCGGCGAGACCGTGTCCGTGAAGGACGGCTTCGCCCGCAACTTCCTCCTGCCGCGGGGCAAGGCCCTGCGCGCCACCTCGTCCAACCTCAAGGTGTTCGAGGCGGAACGGGCGGAGATCGAGAACCGTAACGAGCGGGCCAAGGCGGCGGCCAGCCGCTCGGGCGAGAAGCTCGACGGCAAGGCCTACATCATGATCCGCCAGGCGGGCGACACCGGCCAGCTCTACGGCTCCGTGACCGGCCGCGACGTGGCCGACGCGGTCACCGCCGAGGGCGGCCAGGTCGATCGCGCGATGGTGGTGCTCGACAAGCCGATCAAGACGCTGGGCGTGCACGAGGTGAAGCTGCGGCTCCACCCGGAGGTGACGGTCACCGTCACCATCAACATCGCCCGCAGCCAGGACGAAGCCGAACGCCAGGCCAAGGGCGAGAACGTGATCGAAAGCCAGTTCGCGGCCGACCGCGACCTCGCCGCCGCCTCCGCCGCCGACATGATGGAAGGCGGCGCCGGCAGCCAGGAGAGCTTCGACCGCGACGACGGCTGAGGCGACATCGCCCCCGCCGGCGCGGATCATTCGCGTGGGTGGGGGTTCGCCCAACCGTTGAGACGCAGACCCGACGCTTCCGGCGCCGGGCTCGCCTCCTCGAGTTCCGCTGTGATCGCCGCCTCCAGTCCGAGGCGTCCGTCGGGCGCGAAGCCGAGGCCCGCTCGCGCGGCGACGGCGCCGAGGTGGACCTCGCGCCGATCGCCGAGGTCTTCCCAGTCGCTTTCGTGGAGCCCCTCGCGCGCCTCGCGGGCGAGGGCTTGATCCTGACGCCGCTCGCAGGCGCCGTTCGATCGCGCCCGAGGCGCCGCTTCGACGTCCGGGCGCGACCCTGACGAGCGCGTCGAGCCGAGCCCCTCTCCCTTGCGCAACGCAAGAATCTGCCGATCGACCCGCGCCTCCATGGCGAGGGTCAGGCGCACCGCGCGCGCGGCGGTGGCGAAAGCCCGGGCGGGATCCCCGCCGTGGTCCTCGTTGACCGCCGACATCGCCGCCGCGGCGTGAGCGCCCACCTGTTCCGCCAGGTGCATGCCCACCTCCGCCAACCGCTCCAACATGCCCCGCCGCCGCTCGGCACGGGCGATGGCGGCAGCGGCGTGGGGATCGGGAGCGGCGTTTGACATGACCACAAGGATTGCATAACGCAACTAGGGTTGTCAATATGCAAACTGTTGGCGCGTCGGTGGTCGAGGAACGGCTGGTCTCGCGCCCGTCGGGCACAGGGTCGGGCCAGGACGGGTCTGCGGAGGCCGTTTCGGGTGACGCCTACTTTGGCCTGTATCGGCTATCATCCGGCTTCGGACTGTAGGATTGCGGATGCTCGCCGAAGGTTGGGTTGTGCAGTGTGACGCCGCCAATAGGGGCCTTCGCAGCCGCCATGCAGGAGTCCATTGCGGGTCGACAACCGCTAAAGCAACTTCTCCAAGTCGCTAGATTTGCCACGCCGGCGTCATAACTTGCGGCACAGTTTGCCGTGCACGCGTTATAAAAACTAATGCACTGTGCGACGGTGTATTTTGGGTGACCTGGAATGGGATTGTTGTTGGGAGCGGGTCTCCCGGGTTTCTTGTTCCGGGCTTCCTCTCATCGCAATCGCTCGGCGATCCACATCTTGATCAGCGCTTGGCGCGTGACTCCCAGGACGCGGGCCTGACGGTCGAGACCGTCGACGACCCAACCGGGAAAGTCGACGTTCACGCGGCGCGTCTCCAGATTGGGCCGCGTGGCCTTGGACCAGTCCACCAGCGTGTCGGTGTCTTCGCCCTCGTCGAACGCCTTGTCGAATTCAGCCGCTTTCATAGGTTTCAATCTCCATCTTCCGGGATCGACGAACCGAGATGATCCTGGTCGCCGGTCCGCGCGGGGTTACGGTGACACTGCACTGAACAGATCCTCTTGGTCGCCGGCGACGCCCTTGGGCTTGGGGCCTCTCTTGCCAGGAAGGAGCGTCCGCCCGAGATCGCGTTCGAGGGCTTCGAGCCAGTCCGCGGCTCCCGCCGGCCGGCCGGTGGAGCGCGACCGGCGGAGGGCTGCGATGCGGTCGGCGTCCTCCGCCTCGGCGAGGTAGGCGGAAAATCCCCCACCCGCTCGATCACCGGTCCAACCGTCACCACGCCGTCGTCCCGCCCGGCGATATGCGCCCGGGCGCTCGACCAGGGCCAATCCGACGCCTGGGCCGCCAGCCCGGCGCGGACCGGGTTGAGATCGACATAGCGGATCGCCGCGTAAAGGTGAGCCTCGTCCATGGCCGTCGACGAGAACCGACCTTGCCACAGATGCCCGGTCCACTGGTGACGCGCGTGGATGCGGCCGGTGTAGCGCCGGTGAGCCTGGGCGAAGGTCGAGCGCAACCCGTCCTTGTGATTGGGGACCATCAGGAAGTGGACGTGGTTGGGCATCAGGCAATAGCCCCAGATCTCCGTGCCGCTCGCCTTCGCGGCGCCCGAGATCAGCGCCAGGTAGGCGACGTAATCGTCGGCCTCGAAGAACACCCGCTCGCGGCGGTTGCCGCGCTGGGTCACGTGGTGGGCCACGCCGGGAACGACGACGCGGGCTAGTCGGGCCATCCTCCCCATTTACAGTCCATTGAGTGCAGTGTCACCGTAAATCTGAGTGTACGTCTAATCAATGTCTCGCGCATTCAGAATGGCATCAGTCTGATCGGAAAATCGACCGCCAATTAGTATAACAATAAAAGTCAACAACCTCGATGTTCGTGACAAAACAGTGCAGTCTAAGCTCATTTTGGTTTACCTTGGCTCGGCGTATCTGTTCTAGGCTCCTCGGGATTTCTGGGTGACTCGACCCACTTGCATGGGCGACTCGCAAAATGATCTCTCAGGCGGTCTTCCACATGGCTTGCGCTCCAGACAGCAGCTTGTTCCAGGTCCTTGCATCGTTCAAACGTGGATGGCACCTCGTAAGTCGGAGCCAATTCATCGATCTCGCAATAAATTGAAAAAGCTCCGGTGATGGGGTCTTGTTTAAAGAACTCGGGTGGATGTCTGAGCTTTTCACCAAGAACTGACCGGCCAATCACCCTCCACTCACCGCCTGTGACAGCTTTGTTCATCACATTCAATGTGAACGCAACGGGGAGCGTCGCAATTTCATTCAGGGGCGGCTCATCCGACGATTCGTCGAATTCCTTATCGTAAAAGGCGATTAAAGGCTCCTTTAGAACGCGAGCCGTCGCGTACTTCCCTTGTCCAAGGTTGATCTTTATAAATTGACCTTCTAGCCGTCTTTGTCTCACGTTAGCTCTCAAAAATGCTGCCCAAATGCAGCCTGAGCTGCCTGAAAATCCGACGAAGCACGAGGGTTACTTGGTGCGATTGCATTAATCGCATTTCCGGAGGTGCCACCTTTTGATTTGGCACCTCCGTGCTTGTCGATAAGCTGCTGTTCTCTGCCACGTATAGCGCCTTTGCTTTTTGGGGATTTATCAAGGGTCGCCGGCCCGAACCCCTTCTTATTCATATGATGGCCAGAGTCGCGGCGAGCCAGATTCTGCGCTGGCGTTCCTTTGCCGCTGGTCCTGCCCGAGTAAACTTCTCCCGTCTCCGGATGTGTTTTTGTGTACGTCTGATAAGTGCGCTCCGCCTCGATCTCGCCCTTTGCAGCACCTAACTCCGAACCTGCTCGTAAAGACTTGGCACCTTCATTCAAGATCCCAGCAGATCTGTCTGCGAGACCCGCTGCTCCCGGCCCCTCAGGAAGGCCATAGCCAATCACCTCTGCAACATTTCCAATTCCCTCAAGGATGTCTGCAACGGCCTCTGCACCGGCGTTGGGGTTGGACCCAATGTTTCCCGGAACGATCATGCCGGTCGGATCGGTTCGATCCACGGGATCCCCGCGCACATAGGCGTAGAGGTTCATGTCGCTGTCGTAGCCGACGGGGTCGGTCTGCAGGAAGCGCTCGGCGACGGGGTCGTAGAAGCGGGCGTGGTAGTAGTAGAGCTGGGCCTCCGGCAGGGCGATCTGACCTGTGTAGCGGAAGCGCGGGCCGCCCCAGCCGCCGGTGGCGGGCGATCCGTAGGCGTCGTACGTGTAGGTCGCCCCGCCGGCGATCGAGCCGGTCTGGTCGGTGTAGCCGATGACGCTGCCCTGGTGGTCGGTGATCAGGTCCTTCTGGTGGTTCTGGTCCATGTACGGCCCCTCGAACCACAGCAGCGGATTATTTGCGCCCGTGCCGTTGATGTAGCGGCGCAGCACGTTCCCTGAGCCGTCGTACTCCACCGCCAGATCGTCGCCGTCCCAGATGAAGTTGGTCACCGCGCCGTTGGTGGTGATCTGGTTCAGCCGGCCGGTGGGGTCGTAGGCGAGCGTATCGGTCAGCCCCGGCGCCGTGATCGAGATCAGCCGGTTCTCCCCGTCGTAGACGAAGCGCCGGCTGCCCGCCCGGTCGGTGAGCACATTGCCGTTGCAGTCATAGCCGGCCGACGGCCCGCACGCGGGGTTACGGTGACACTGCACTGAACAGATCCTCTTGGTCGCGGGCGACGCCCTTGGGCTTGGGGCCTCTCTTGCCCGGAAGGAGCGTCCGCCCGAGATCGCGTTCGACGGCTGCGAGCCAGTCCGCGGCTCGCGCCGGCCGGCCGGTGGAGCGCGCGGTGCGGAGGGCTGCGACATGGTCGGCGTCCTCTGCCTCGGCGAGATCGAGCGAGCCGTTCGCGCAGCCCCGCGGAACGGCTCCAGGGTCGGGCTGTTCTCCTCACACGCGCGCTCGGCGCCTCGGGAGAACCGTCATGCTCGAGGAGCTTCTCTGCCAGCCGCCACCCACGAGTGGGTCCGGGTGCGGCGATGTCTGAGCCCACGATGCGCTTCGAGCGTGGCGGGCGGGGGCGACCGCTCCTGCTCCTGCATGGCCTTGGCGGATCGCACCGGTCGTGGTCGACGATCGTGGGCGGGCTGCAGCGCGCGCGGGAGACCATCGCGGTCGACCTGCCGGGCTTTGGCGACACCCCGCCGCTTCCCGGCGAGACCTCGATCGCCAGCTTGGCCGACGCGGTCGAGCGCTTCGTCGAGGCGCAGGGCCTGGCCGGCGTCGACATGGTCGGCAGCTCGATGGGTGCGCGGCTGGTGCTCGAGCTCGCCCGGCGGGGACAGAGCGGCGCCATGGTTTCGCTGGACCCCGGCGGCTTCTGGAACGAGCCTGAGAAGCGGATCTTCAAGACCTCGATCGGCGCCTCGATCCGGCTGGTGCGCCTGTTGCAACCGGTCATGCCGCTGATCACCGGCAATCCGCTTGGACGCGCGGTGCTGTTCGCGCAGTTGTCGGCCAAGCCCACGGCGCTGCCGGCCGGGGCGACGCTGACGGAGATGCGCGACTTCGCTCGCGCCCGGCGCTTCGACGAGCTGCTCGACAGCCTGGCGGACGGACCCGAGCAACAGGGCCTCTCCGGCGAACGGGAGCGCCCGCTGGTGATCGTCTGGGGACGGCAGGACAAGGTCTGCTTTCCCACTCAGGCCGACAGGGCGATGGCGCTCTTTCCTCACGCCAGCCTGGTGTGGTTCGACCACTGCGGGCACTTCCCGCACTGGGATCGGCCCGCGGAGACCATCGACTGCATCCTGCGCGCGACCGCCTAGGCGCTCGCGCCGATGTAGGCGTTCCGAGCGGCGCGACGGGCTCGCCGAAGCGCGCGGTCCTTCAAGCCCTCTTCCGCGCCTGGGAGCGGGCGGCGATGAGCGCCTTGAGCCGGGCGGTGGTCGCCGGGTCGCGCCACAGCATCAGCACGCCCGCCAGCAGACCCGCATGGAGCAGAACCGCGCCGAGGACGAGATGGCTCATGCCCCAGACCAGGACCGGCCCCGAGGCCATGGCGGCCGAGACGAGGGCGTAGGCGCTGAGGGCAAGCGGCCCGATGGCGAGGCCGAGGCGCCAGAACAGGACGGCGATGACGCCGCTGGCCATGCCCGCCTTGATGACGGCCATGGCGCGGAGGAGGCGCGTCAACGCGGGATCGGCGGCGGCGGCCGCGTGAGGCGACGACGCGACGACAGGCGGCGGCCGCGAGCGCGGCGACGACAACGGCCAGGCTCAGAGCGGCGCGCGCGGCCGTCGGCGGAATGACCGCCGCACCCTGCCGACGGTTGGTCGCCGCGACCGGGAAGACCTCCGCCAGAGCCATGCCTTCACCCTCCGATCAGGTACCAATCCCGCAAGATCCGGCGCCGAATCTGCGCCCCGCGCGCCTTTTCGGCAAGCCCGGGTCGGGCGATGCGCGCGCGCCTGGCGTTGGCGCTCGCCGCGCCGCCGATCAGGCGATCACGGCTCGGCGCCGGCGTGGATCGCGCGATCTTCCTTGTCGGAGATGCCGTTGCGGTTTCGATCGCGCCCGCTGCAGGCCACGCCGTTCGGTCCCGGGTTGGTCAAGCACCCCGCGCCGTGGTGGTGACGCCGTCCATGACGCCGATGGTGATGATGCGCCTGCGGCGCGACGGGCGCCGAGGTCTCGGCCGGACCGGCCGTCGGGCTCGTGGGAGCGCTGGCCATCGGCGCTCGCCGGGGCGCTCGTCATGGGCGCGGGCTGCGTCCCCGCGTTCGCCACGGCCTGGGTGACGTTCCCCTTGAAGTCCAGGGCCACGTCGACCGGCAAGCCGCCCCTCATGGCCGTCCCTCGCCACACGCCATCCTTGCCCTTGGTCAGTGCGGACACGTCCGTGTAGCCGAGGTGCTCGATGTGCCGCCTGGCTTGAGACTGGGTGAACGAGTTGGCGCCCGGCGTGGCCGAGCCGGCGTTGATCGTGTGGGCGTGCTTGATCGGCGAGTTCCCTCTCGCGTCCGGGCCGCCCACGGGGGCCGATTGGGCGTGAACGCTGCAGGCCGCGGCGCCGGCCAGGAAGAGGGTGATGAGGCTGGTTTTCACGGGCATTGTCCTCGACCGGCTCAGATGGACTTGTAGCGCGCGCGTTCGGCCGCCACTTCGTCGGCGGTGTATGGGACGGCCGTCTCGTCGAAGCGGGACCAGCCGTCCTGGACGTAGATCGCGCGCCGCGCCGACACGTCCACGGCCTTCTCGTGATCGAGGGCCGCTTGGGCGGCGGGGGCGAGCGCATCGTCGACCTTGGCGGTGAGCAACACCCCACCGCGGCGAACGCCTTCGGCGTAAACGTGAGCATCTTCCTCCGCGACGCCCGCGTGGGTGAGCGCGCCGACCACGCCGCCGGCGGCGCCGCCGACGACCGCTCCCGTCACGGCGCCGACCGCCGTGGCGACCAGCCAGCCCGCCGCGACCACCGGTCCGACCCCTGGGATGGCCATGACGCCAAGGCCCGTCAGAAGACCTCCGACGCCGCCGACGGTCGCGCCGATGCCGGCTCCGCGTTCCGCGTCCTTCACGGCTTCCGGCCGGTTGACGACCCGATGGTCATGTTCGCCATGGGCGTTGTTGGCCACCACGCTGATGGTGTCGTGCGGCACGCCGGCGGCTTCGAGATCACCCACGGCGGCGAGGGCGTCGTCGAGTGTGTCGAACAAGGCGGTGACGGTCTGGGTCAAGTTCGGGGTTCCTCCATCGATCCACAGGTGGGCGGCTTCGACGCTCCGGTCGGTCGCTCGCTGGTCAGGTCCGCTTCAAACCCGCCCAAGGTCTGCTCGTTCCAGGGGTGACGACCCACCTCCAGGCCATTCCCTTCGGCCTGGGGGACACCGCGATCAGGCAGACTTTGCGTCGGGCGAGCGCTTGTACCGGCCGCTGGCGCCCGATGCGGCCGGCGCCTCGGGACAGAGGGTGTTCGTGGTCGAGCACGTGGTCATCACAGCCACTCGCGCAACGAGCGCCGCGGTTTTGAACCATCCCCGGCGGATCAGGCTGGCGTCTGCATGAGGCGGGCGACGAGTTGGGCCTGGCTCGAGGTCTCGGTCTTGCTGAAGATGTGCTTGAGGTGGAAGCGCACCGCGTTGACGCTGACGCCGGCCCTGGCGGCGTAATCCGCTGGCGTTTCGCCGTCGAGCAACGCGGCGGCGACGCGCGCCTCCGTCCGCGTCAGCCCGAACCATTGCCCCAGCCGATCGATATCGAGGACCGGGGATTCGCCGACGCCGCTGCCGATGGTGATGATCAGGGCGACATCGACGATGCCGCCCCCGATCATCGGGACGGGCTTCGGCTTGACCCGCACCCCCAGCACCGGCCTCTCGCGGCCCGCGTGGTCGAGGGCCTGAAACGCAAGGCTGTCTTGCGAGCCGACCAAGCCGAGGTTGGCGAGCTTGTCCTGGCTGAGGGGATGGACAAAGTTCAGCTTTCCACCCGCGGTGGTGATCAGCCCCGTGGTTTCGTAGTGCGCGGCGCGGTCGTTGATCGACAGGATGTTGAGATGCCGGTCGAGGCTGATCAGGGCGTAGCGCGAACGGTTCGCCGCCGACCGCGCGGCATGCGCCTCCAGTTCGGCCGCGGCGATCCGGTGACCGATCCGCACCGAACGTTGGATATGCGGACCAAGCACGCGCAAGCCCCGCCGCAGGTCGGAGAGGTCGCGATCCCCCGGGCCGATCAGCAGTAGGCCGAGCCGTTCGCCGTCTCGCCGATCCAGCATCAGGCACAGCGTGCGATCGACGTTCATCGCCGCCAGAAAGTCGCGGTAGAGGCCGGTCTTTCGCAGCTCCTCACGCGGCAGGATGTCGTCGGTATCGATCAGTTGGCCGTTTCGCGCCGGCCATGCCCGTCTGGACCAGGGATTATCGTAGGCGAACGCCGCGCTGTAGGTGGACTCGACACCCGGGCCGACATTGGTCGTCGCGATGAACCTGGCGCTTGGCGGGTTTCGTCTTTCGAGCATCAGAAACGCCGAGCGCCAATCGATCGGGCAGAGCGCAAGCCGGATCTGTTCGATCGTCGCGTCCCATTGGCTGGGATCGAGCGCACACTCGTAGATCTGGCCCGTCAGCCAATCGAGCGTTTCCCAGCTGAGCGACGAGGCCCCGCGTTCTTCGCGCCCGTCCAAAATCGCGTGGGGGCCCGAATGCGGCATCGCGATTTTTACAACTTCCTACCCAAACGGAGAGCGCGCGCAGCCTAGCGCCGCCCTAACTCACGATCAACGACCCCACAGTCGTCAAACACCCGATGTCTTTTTTATTTCAATAAAGGGAACAACCCATGAGCAACGCCGTGTCGCCTCAAGTCATCACCTCCCTGACGCAGACGCTCGGAAGCGCGCTCAGCGCGACCGAAACCCCCGAGAGCATGGGGCGCGCCCTGTATCGTCATCTTCTCACCAACGCCGCCGCGCAGGGCCAGCTCTCTGCGGATGGAAGCCAAATCGACATGCAGGTCGCCGCGCGATTGACGGTGCCGACGTCGAGCGACCCCACCGAGCGTAAGGTCCGGGTCCAACTCTGCATCAGCGCCTTTGGCTATGACGTCGCCTGCGTCGGATCGGTCATCGACGACGGCAATCCGACCTAGGATCGGCGGCTCGGTTCCGTAGAGCGGGCTGCACTCGGCTGGACGCCGTCGTAACGTCCATGCAGGTGTTCGGGGCTTAGTCGCTGGCCGCGGCTAAGCCCGCCGACGTCACGCGCCGCGGACCTCGCGCAAATCCCTCCCTAGCGCGTCGTCAGCTCGCTCCAGCCGCTCCAGGCGATCTGCAGGCCGATGCAGACCAGGATGAAGGCTGAAAGGCGGAGCACCACGCTGGTGCCGCTGGGGCCCAGCAGGGCGACCAGGCGCTCGGCGTAGCGGTAGGCGAGGTAGATCGACAGGCTGATCGCCGCCACGCCGGCCAGGGCGGCGAGCCCGAGCATGGCCAGGTGGGTGAGGCCGCCGGCCTTGGGCCGCTCGCTGCCCAGGGCCACGGCGACGGAGATCGAGCCGGGGCCGACGGTGAGCGGCATGGTCAGGGGATAGAAGGAGTTGGTGGAGGGCTTGTGCTGGGCCTGGGCGTCGTCGGCGCCCTCTCCGGCGTTGAGCTGCTTCCAGCCGAAGGCGGTCACCACCAGGCCGCCGGCGATGCGCAGCACCGGCAGGCTGATGCCGAAGAACACCAGCACGTGGGAGCCGATCAGCAGCGAGGCCAGCAACAGGAAGAAGCTGTTGATCGCGACGCCGCGCGCCAGGGCGTGGCGTTCGGCCGGCGTCGCCGCCTGCGTCAGGCCCAGGAACAGCGGCGCGCAGCCCAGCGGGTTCACCACCGGGAACAGGGCCGCGTAGATCAGGAGAAAAGTGCTGCTCAGCGCCTGCATGGCTCAAGCGGTACGGCGCCGCGCGGGCGGACGTCCAGGGCCGCGCACCAGAAGTCCATCGCCCTTCGCACGTCTTCGATCCCCCACACCATCGAGCCGATCCGCAACATCCCGCCTGATCTTCGCTGAACACTCGCCCGCGAACATGGCTCCTGACGAGGACGGCCGCCCGAAAATCTCCCTGGCAGCCGGAAAACGCCTCCGTATCCATCGGGGCGTCTTCGGGCGCGGCTTTCCTGTTGCGTTCTGCAAATATCCCCCTTAGGTTGCGTTCTGCAAAGGAGGAGACGACATGAGCGTGGCGGACATCATCGAAGCGGCCGGAAGCGCGATCTCCGCGACACTCACCGCCATGGCGACGCTGATCTGGGTCTTACGTCGTCGGCGCTGAAGCGCGGGGCTTCGGTCTCGCATCTTGTATCTTCGCGCCGCCCGATCCAGGACACGGTGTGGATAAGCTTCTTCGAGCCGACGAGACCTGCCCCAGAGTTGCGCATGCCGGACGGGCGGCGTTGCTGGTCGACATGGAGTGCTATTTCGAGGCCGCCAAGCGGGCGATGAGCCAGGCGAAGCACTCGATCCACCTGCTCAACTGGGCGTTCGAGCCCCAGACCTTCCTCGAGCCCGGGCCGGACTGCACCGGCGACGAGGGTGACCGGATCGGCAACTTCCTGAAGGCTCTCGCCGCCTCGAAGCCCGAGCTCGACATCCGCATCCTGTGCTGGGACTCGAGCATGCCGGTGGCGGCCACCCAGCACTTCTTCCCCTTCGCCGACCGCAAGGCGTTTAGGGGCACGCGGGTGCGGTTCGTGCTGGACAGCAAGCTGCCGTTCGGCGCCTGCCACCACCAGAAGATGATCGTCATCGACGACCAGATCGCCTTCTGCGGCGGGGGCGACATCGGTCCGGATCGCTGGGACACCACCGCCCACCTCGACGACGATCCCAGGCGCGAGAAGACGCGGCGCGACCACAAGGACTTCGACAGCCGCCACGAGGTGATGGGTCTGGTCGACGGCGACGCCGCGGCGATGCTGGCCGAGATCTTCCAGGAGCGCTGGACGCGGGCCACCGGCGAGGCGCTGACGATCGCGCCCGGGAAGGGCGTCCGGCCCCTGGCCCGATTGCGTCGAGCCCGATTTCCGCGACATCCTGGTCGGAGCGCCCCGGACCTACGCCGCCTGGCGCGACCAGCCGGCGGTGCGTCAGGTGGAGGCGCTGCACACCCTGTCGATCCGCGAAGCCCGGCAGCTGATCTATATGGAGAACCAGTACTTCACCTCGCCCGCTGATCGCCGAAGCGCTGGCCACGCGGCTGCGCGAGGCGGAGGGGCCCGAAGTGCTTCTGATCTCCACCCAGCACTCGCCGAGCTATTTCGACCAGGCGACCATGGACAAGACGCGGTTCGACTTCATCTCGCACCTGCGCGCCGCCGACACGCACGGCCGGTTTCGGATGTTCAGCCCGGTGACCACCGAGGGGCGCACGATCATCGTCCACGCCAAGCTGACGTTCATCGACGACGAGCTGCTGCGGATCGGCTCGGCCAACATCAACAACCGCTCGATGGGCTTCGACAGCGAGTGCGACCTGGTGCTCGAAGCGCGCACCGACCCGCAGCGTCGCCGGATCGGCGAGCTTCGGACGGGCCTCGTCGCCCACTGGTTCGGCTGCGACGAGGCGACCATCGACGAAGCGCTGGCCCAGAACAACGGCCGCTGGTGCGCGGCCATCGATGCGCTGCGCGAAGGCGGACACATCCGCCTGCGACCGATCAATCCCGGCAAGATGACGCCGCTGTCCGGCGTCGTGGCCAAGCACCACATCGGCGACCCGATCGGAGCCGGCGACGCCTGGAAGCCCTGGCTGCGACGCGACGCGCTGCGCAATTGTCTGGTGCGGGCCGGGCTCGATCCGAAAGGCGTGCAGCTCGTTCCGAGCGCTGACCCGAGCGCTGAGCGCGGTTCCGCGCGGGCAGGCCGCGCCTCGAAGATTTGGCGTTTTTCTCACGCGGTCTTCACGTTCGCTTCTCGGCGGCCGGCGCACTCGCGGCCTCATCGTCGATCTGAGGACCGGGGCGGCCATCGTGCTAACGAAAATTCTGATCGCCCTGTCAAACAGGGGGGCGCCCGGCCGGTCGCGCCCTCGCGCCGAGGATGCCGTTGATCAGTTACCTCGGCCATGAACATGGCGGAGGCTAAAACCACTTTCGAGGGCTCGTTTGACAGTCGATCGCTGTCTTCGGGAACCATTCGTGGCGTTATCCCGATCCGAGGACTAAGAACCCTTCGTTTGTCTGCTGGGGGTGGGACCGCAGTGCTTGAACCGTTCGCTCGCCGTCCGGCGCACATCCGCCTGCTTGGCGAATTCAGGCTGTCCTCCGCCGACGGCGCTCCCGTATCGATCAGCAGTCGGCGGTTGCGCGGGTTACTGGCCTATCTGGTCTTCGCGCCCGACCACGCCGCGACGCGAGAACGCCTCTGCGGCCTGTTGTGGGGTGACCGCGGTGAAATGCAGGCGCGGGCGAGCCTGCGCCAATGCCTTGTGGAACTGAAGGCGCTTCTCGCTGCCGACAGCTTGGACATCGTCGACCTCGGTCGTGAACGCATCGCCCTGAAAGCCGGCGCTCTCGACACCGATCTGGCGGCCTTGAAGAGAGCCTTGGAGTTGGACGACGCGGCGGCGGTCGGAATGTTGTCGTCCATGGGCGCGGAGCGGTTTCTGGGCGATCTGGACCTGGACGGAACCTTCCGCGAATGGGTCGCGCAAACGCGGAGCCGCGTCGATCGCGACATCTCCGCCGCCGTCATCGCTCACCTGGAGCGGCTGGAGGCGCGAGGAGACTGGCAGGCCGTTAGGCGCACCGCCGATATCTATTCCGTTCGGATCCGCTTGACGAAGCCGTCGCCGCTAGCGCGATGCGAGCCGATTTGGCCCTCGGAAACATCACGGCCGCGCGTCGCCGGTTCCAAACGATCAAGTCCGCGCTGGCCGCCGAGTTCGACGCCGCGCCGGGCCCACTGCTTCGGGCGGTGCTTTCGCCGATCCTCATGGCGAACGAAGAGACCTCGGTGAGCCCGCCAGAGGTTCGCGAGGCCGCGCGGAGGTCGCGGCCGGCGACGGCTGGCGGTCCACCGCACCCTCCATCGGATTCCTTTGCCATGCCCCGGATCGCGGTGCTGACCTTCGCCGCCTCTGGACACGATCAGAGCGGGAACGACTTCGCGGAAGCGCTTCGAGACGAGTTGATCGCAGGACTCTCGAAGTCCCAACTTCTTGGCGTGACACCTCGTCAATCGTCATCCCAGGACTTCACCGGGATGAGGGCCTTTCAAATCTGTGAGCGGCTCGGTGTCGACTACATCGTCCAGGGTGCGATCAGGCGGATCGCCAACTCCATGCGCGTGTCGGTGGAACTGGTTCGCGGGATGGACGACACCAGTGCCTGGTCCGCGCGGTTCAATCGGGGCGCCGACGACCTCTTTTCGGTTCTGGACGAGCTCACGGGCTCCATCGTGGGCGGCTTGGAACCGGCGGTGCTGGAGCAAGAAGAAGCCCTGGCGCTGAACTCTCCTCGCCATGAAGCGCAATTTTGGGATCTGTTTGTCAGGGGGCGTCAACTGTTTTGGCGTTCGAACGCGAAGGATGTGCACGAGGCGGAGAGGCTCCTCGATCAAGCTCTCGCGCTTCAACCGGATAGCGCCTCCGCGCTCTCGATCCTGGCGCATTGCAAGCTCTACGACGTGTGGGTTGGGGCGTCCAAGACGCCCGAGACCGCCATAGCGGAGGCTTACAACACCGCGCTGAAAGCAGTCTTCGTCTCAGGGTCGGATGCCTTCGCCCACTATACTCTTGGAGTTGTCCTGTCGTTGATGAACCGGCTCGCCGAAGCCGAAGCCGAGCAAAGGCGTGCGCTGGAACTCAACCCCTACCTCGCCGCCGCATCCGGAGAGATGGGTCGTCTGCTGGCGTTTGGCGGACGCCCGGAGGAGGCCATCGCTCACTCCGATCGGGCGATAGCCATCAGTCCCAACGATCCGCACGCCTGGCTCTGGTTCAGGAGCAAGGCCATCGCCCGGTTCGTGGCGGAGGATTTCGATGGAGCCGCCCGGGACGCGGCCGACGCGGTCGCTCGGGGTCCGAGACGCTTCTATCTGCACCTGGTGCTGGCGGCCTGCTACAGCGCCGGCGGTCGGTTGGACGAGGCCCGCGCCGCGTCCAAGACCGCCCGACGACTTGCGCGCGAGGACGCCGGCTTCCCGTCGAATTCGCCGACCGCGTCGGCGAGAACCATCGAAGCTCTCAAGCTCGGCCACCCCTTTGTCGACCCCGTGCACCTGAAAATTTTCGTGGAGGCCCTGGGTCGAGCCGACGATGAACCAACTTCGCTCGCAACATCAACATCGCCGTAAGAAGCAATCGAGAAAAGACCCGTGAAAGATCTGAAAAACAGACCGAGAAAAGTTGCGATCCTCGGCGGAGGAATGGGCGCGCTCACCACCGCCTTTGAGCTGACGAGACCAAAAGACTGGAAGCGTCGTTTCGACATCACGATCTACCAGATGGGTCATCAACTCGGCGGCAAATGCGCCTCCTCACGAGGACTTCACGACCGCATCGAGGAACATGGCATTCACGAATTCATGGGCGGTTATTTCAATACTCTACCGATGATGGCCGAGCTGTACGAAGAATTGGCTCGCGGTGAGGCTGAGGCCCTCGCCACGTTCGAAGAGGCGTTCATGGGATCCAACTTTTCCATGATGTGGGAGTGGATAGACAACACCCTCAAACCTTGGCCTTTTCGGATGGAGCCGAATTCCAAATCTCCAAAGACTGATGGCGCGAGCTATCAGGGCATCAAGAGTTCGGTCGAAGTCCATCCTCGCGAACGCCAAAGCGAAATTCGCCAACCTCCCCGCTCCACCGCCCCCTAACAGCCCTTTGGCGGCTTTGATGCAAACTCTCGAGAAAGCGGGAACTCAGCTCGAAGACAATGAGGTTCTTGGGCCATGTCACCCGTTGAACGCCACGCTCAAGGCAGCGCGAGACGCCATTAACGCCTTCAAGACAGCGAGTACCATTGCCCCAACTCTGGACGACACGATGCGACGAACCTGCTTGGAGCTCGACTTTCTAACCACGCTTCTGATCGGCGCCATGGACGATAACGTCGAACGATTTGGCTACGATCAACTCGACGATCAGGACTGGGCCGACTGGCTAAAAGCGCACGGCATCCAAGATGACACCCTTGCTTCCCCGCTTTCAGTGACGACCGTCAACATCTGTTACCAGAGCGCGGACGGCGACACCACTCGGCCGCCGTGCATGGCGGCCGGAGCCTATCTCAACTGGACCCTGAAGTCGTTCGCCTACCTCGGAAACATGCTCTACGCGTTTGGGGCCGGGACGGGAGAGACCATTGTCGCGCCGTTGTATAAGGTCTTGAAGAAGCGGGGCGTGAAGTTCGAGTTCTTTCAGAAAGTGGAGGCTCTCCACATTTCGCGGAGCGTGCCGTCCTCGATCGAAACCATCGAGATCACGGTGCAGGCGACCCTGAAGAACCCCAAGAAAGGTTATCAGCCCTTGGTCAAGATCGGAACGCCGCCGCTCCCATCCTGGCCCAAGACACCTCTGTATGACCAACTTGAAGAAGGCGACGAGCTCAGGAACAAGGTCGTGGATCTGGAATCCTGGTGGAACGACTGGCCAGACGAGACCCACCCTAAACTGAATAAGTCGCGTTTCCTGAAGCGAGGCATCGATTTCGACGAGGTAGTCTACACCATCGGGCCGTGTGCGGCGCGGCACATCTGCGCGGAGTTGGTCGATGCGCAGGTCGAATGGAAGGAAATGGTCGAAACGCTGAAGGGTGTTCAAACCCAAGCCATGCAGATCTGGCTCCAAGCCGATTACAAGGATCTAGGTTGGCCCGAGAGCATGGATTGGACCAAGTTTGAGACACCCTGTAGCGCAACATACATCGGCCCTCAGAATGGAAATGAGGAATTCGGTCATTTACTGAAGTGGGAAAACTGGCCTCAAGACAATAAACCGCTGTCGATATGGTACTTTTGCGGTTTGATGCCTAATTACGAGAAGACCCCATCGTTCAGCGACACCGATTATCCAGTACGTCAGCGGGCCCGCGTCAAGGCGCAGTGCATCCAGTACCTTCAGGCGTCAATCGGACCGATGCTTCCGAAGGCGACGTCGCTCCACGCTCTAAAATACGGCGACGCGGTCGGATTCAACTTCGGCTTGCTATGGAACAACGAAGACACGCGGAATGCGATGGGAAAGCTAGACGGCCCCGTCGCCGGTGTGAGGCGCTTTGACAAGCAATACTGGCGGGCCAACATCGATCCGTCGGAACTGTACGTGACCTCGCCGCCCGGCAGCACCGATTATCGCCTGGAGGCTTGGGGGTCTGGCTTCGTCAACCTGACCCTGGCGGGCGACTGGATCCACACTGGCATCAACGTCGGGAGCTTCGAAGGCGCGACGATGAGTGGGAAGTTGGCCTCGTACGCCCTGAGCAAGTCGCCCGCGCTCGAGACCATTTTCGGTTATCCGCAACTCCCTCGACCGGTGATGTCCGCCGGTCGGACTCCATGTTGAGCCCCCGTGGCTGACGGACGATCAGCGCGTCACGAGGCAAAAGGCGGCGGACGACCGGAACAAGTCGATAAAGGCAAAAAAAGCACCCTAGAGAAGTTTCAGGGACGTCGCCTTGCCGGATCCCAATTTATCACGCGGTTCTAACAGCGGAATTTCGTTCTTCTGATCTTCGCATCACACCTGCGGCTGCAAACGACCTCGCGAGATGCTGATCCGGCGAATGGTTCGTCGGACACGTCTCTCGGACGCCACCTGCGCCCGCACGACCGGAGGCTTGATGCTGGAGATTGTGATCGCCTGACGCGCCGCCGGGTTCGCCCGGCAGGCCGTCCATTTCGCCCGCGCGACCCGGCGAGAGCCGGGCCGCGCGCGATCTGTCGCGACCAACTCCAGGACGATCCCTTGAACATCTCCAAGACCCAGCAGCGCGTGCTTCACGTGCTCGCTCAGGGCGGCCGTATCCAGCATCACCGCGACGAGCGCGGCCATCTTGTCCAAATCGACTGCCTGACACGCGAAGGCTTGCGCCTCGAACTCCTGTGACCTGACCCTGTTCGCCAAGCTCAGGGCGCACGGCTGGATCGCTTCGCGGGAGGGCCGAGCGTATCGGATCACCCGCGAGGGACTCCGCGCCGTCAGAAGTCAGCAGGACAACAAATGATCGCTAGCGCATTCCGCGCCCGACCTTTTGGCGTCAGGCGCAAGGTCTTGTCGCGCGGTCGATTATTTCCGCCAAGCTCTTGGTGATCCGCCGCTTTTGCGTCTAGACCTCGCCACTCGCGAGGACAGCGCATGAGCGACGGGGACGCTCGGCCGGCGATGGCGCATCTGCGCCTGATCGGACGATTCAGGCTGGCGGACGCAACCGGGGCGGCGATCGAGTTGCCGGGCCGTCGCGCCCGCGCGCTCCTGGCCTTCCTGGCGCTCGACGGCGAACACGCCGCCACCCGCGAGCGGCTGAGCGGCCTCTTATGGAGCGACCGGGCGGAGCCGCAGGCGCGGGCGAGCCTGCGCCAGTGCCTGCTGGAATGGCGCAACGTCATGGGACCCGCCGCGCTCGACCTTCTGGAGGTCGGCCGCGAAATCCATCGCCCTCAAGCCGGGGACGTTGCGGACCGACGTCGACGAGCTGCGCGAGACGCTGGGCCAGGGCGCGGGCGCCATGGCCGTCGGCGCTGCGGGGTCTCGGCGACGCGCATCTGCTCGACGACCTGGAGGTGCCCGGCCTGTTCAACGACTGGCGTGACCAGGCCCGCTCCCGCTTCGAGCGAACCGTGCTCTCGGCGGTCGAGGCGACGCTCGGCGAGCGAGAGGCGCACGGCGACTGGCAAGGCGTGCGCGAGCTCGCCGAAGCCTATCTGGCGCGCGATCGGGTGAACGAGGCGGTCGCGGTCTGCGCCATCCGCGCCGATATGGCGCTGGGCGCCACCGGCGCCGCCCACCGCCGCTTTCGCACCCTGGAGGCGGCGCTCCACAGCGAGCTGGGCGTCAAACCCGGCGCCGCGGTGCGCGAGGCCTTGACCGCGGTTCCGCCCGCCGGCGACACAGCCGAACCGGCCCCGGTCGCGCCGCCGCAGGCCGCCGGGCCGCCGCGCCCGTCGAAACCCTCGATCGCCATCCTGCCGCTCAAGAACCTGAGCGGCGATCCGGACCAGGAGTATTTCTCCGACGCCATCACCGAGGAGGTGGTCTACGCCCTCTCCCGATGGCGCTCGCTGTTCGTGATCGCCCACGGCTCCAGCGCCACCTACAAGAACCGCGAGGTCGCGCCGGAGCAGATCTGCCGCGAATTGGGCGTGCGCTACCTGGTGACCGGCAGCATCCGCCGTTCCGGGCCCCGGGTGCGCGCCGTCGTCCACCTGCTGGACGGCGAAAGCGGCGGCTACGCCTGGTCCGAGCGGTTCGAGCGGCAGATCGAGGACGTGCTCGACCTGCAGGACGACCTCACCGAGCATGTGGCTGCGGCGATCGAGCCGGCGATCCTCGCGACCGAAGGCGCGCGCAGCGGGGCCAAGAGCTTGAAGGACTACAACGCCCTCGATTGCTACTACCGCGGCATGTGGTGGCTGCATCGCGTCTCGCGGGAGGGTCACGACAAGTCGCTGGCGCTGTTCGACGGAATCGATCGAACGCGATCCGGAGCTGGGCTTGGGTTACATCGGCCTCTCGCGGATCCTCTGGGGCGGGGCGATCTTCGGCTGGTCGGACGACCCGAGGGGGAACCTCATTCGGTCGTCCGAGGCGGCGCGGCGCGCGCTCGACCTCGATCCCGACGACGCCCTCGCCCACTTCACCTGCGCCGGTCCGGCGCTTTACCTCGGGGATCACGCGGAGGCGCTGGACCATGCCGAACGTTCCCTGCGCATCAACCCGAACTTCGCCCTGGCGGCCGTGCGCCTGGGCCACGTGCTCATGTATATCGGTCGCGCAAAGGAGGCGGTCGAGCCGATCGAGCGCGGCATCCGCCTCAGCCCCACCGATCCGCAACTGGGCGTCAACCTGAACCTGCTGGCGGTCGCGCTGTATCACTGCCGCCGCTATGACGAGGCGGTGACCCGGGCGCGCGAGTCCCTGAGGTTCAATCGCGAACGCCGCTCCTATGTCCTGGCGGCCAGTCTGGCGCGGCTCGGCCGCTATGAGGAGGCGGTCGAGGCGCTGCCCACCGAGGACCAGAAGTCTAACGCGGTCCACCGCCCGATGTCGGCCAGCTATGCTCGCCGCGAAGACCTCGACCATTGGCGCGAAGGCGTCCGGCTCGCGGCGGCGCTGCCGAAACTCGCGCGGCAGTCCTGACAGAAGCTTCGGCGCAAGCCGAAACGTCGGGGTCCGGAGGAGCCTAGTCGTAGGCGATGCCCGATCAACACCTCACCCGCCGCGAAGCCTCCGGCCTCACGGGAGCCGCGGTCCTTGGAGCCTCCACATCCGCCTCCGCTGCTGAAGCGGACCTCGGCGTCAGGGTCACCTGCTTCATCCGCTACCAGATCGATCCCTTTCAAAAGGAGGCGTTCCGTCGCTACGCGGAACGTTGGGGCGGGATCATCCCGCGCCTGGGCGGTCGGCTGATCGGTTATTTCCTGCCCGACGAGGGCACCAACGACGTCGCCTTCGGCCTGATCGCCTTCCCGAGCCTCGCCGCGTACGAATCCTATCGCACGCGGCTCAAGGCCGACGCGGAGGCGGCGGCGAACCTTGCGTTCGCGCGGGAAGGCCGCTTCATCCTGCGCGAGGAGCGCACCTTTCTGGAGACCGTGACGGCCGCCTTCAATCGAGCCTCGACATGGTGAGCATCGCCAGACTGGCCGAGATCGGCGCCCTGATCGGCGACCCCGCTCGCGCGGCGATGATGGTCGCCCTGCTCGAAGGCGAGGCGCTCAACGCGCACCATCTGGCGGAGCGGGCCGGGGTGACGCCCCAGACCGCGAGCGGGCACCTGAAGAAGCTCTGCGTCGCCGGCCTGATCACCGTGCGCCCGGCGGGCCGCGAGCGTCTGCATCGCCTGGCCTCCCCCGAGGTGGGCAGGCTGCTGGAGGCCATGCACCTGGTGGCCACACCCGCGCCGACCTCTGCCAGCCCGACGCGTCGCGTGGATCGCGATCTTCGCCGCGCGCGCAGCTGCTACGACCATCTCGCGGGCGAGATCGCGGTGGCGCTGGTGGACCGGGTTTCCCACGTCGACTCCGAGGATGCGCTGGCCCTGTCCGACGAAGGCGAGCGGAGATTGGCGGCGTTCGGCGTCGACCTTGCGGCGCTCCGCCAGCTTCGACGGCCCTTCTGCCGAGGCTGCCTGGACTGGACCGAGCGGCGCCCGCACCTGGCCGGAGCGGTCGGCGCGGCGATCCTCTCGCGGTCGCTCGAGCTTGGATGGACGCGGCGGCGGGAAGGGACGCGGGCGCTGACGGTCAGCCCCGCCGGCGCCAAGGGCTTTCACGATTGCTTCGGCGTCGAGGCCTGACCTCCGGCGAGGCGTCGCCCCGCCGGCCCCTTCCCTTCTAACCCGCCGCCTCGCCTGCTAGAGCGCGGCGCATGACGAAGACCTCGCTCAACGACCTGCGCGCGCTGTTCCTGAACTACTTCGCCGGCGCCGGTCACAAGGTGATCCCCTCCGCGCCGCTGATCCCGCGGAGCGATCCCACCCTCTTGTTCGTCAACGCCGGCATGGTGCCGTTCAAGAACATCTTCACCGGCGTCGAGACGCCGCCCTCGCCGCGCGCGACGAGTTCGCAGAAGTGCGTCCGCGCCGGCGGCAAGCACAACGACCTCGACAACGTCGGCTACACCGCCCGCCACCTCACCTTCTTCGAGATGCTGGGCAACTTCAGCTTCGGCGACTACTTCAAGGCCGAGGCCATCGAGCTGGCGTGGAAGCTGGTCACCGGCGACATGGGCCTGCCGAAGGACCGGCTGTCGGTCACCGTCTACGCCGAAGATGATCAGGCGGCGGAGCTTTGGCGAAAGGTCGCCGGCCTGCCGGAAGAGCGGATCATCCGCATCGCCGGCTCCGACAACTTCTGGAGCATGGGCGACAACGGCCCGTGCGGCCCCTGCTCGGAGATCTTCTACGACCACGGGCCGTCAGTACCCGGAGGACCGCCCGGCTCGCCCGAGGAGGATGGCGACCGGTTCGTGGAGGTCTGGAACCTGGTCTTCATGCAGTACGAGCAAGAAAACGGGGCGATCGTCCGTGATCTGCCCAAGCCCTGCATCGATACCGGCATGGGGCTGGAGCGCGCCGCGACCGTGCTTCAGGGCGTACACAACATCTTCGAAACCGATCTCTTCCTCACCCTGATCAGGGCCATCGAGGACGCGCTCAAGTCGAAAGCCGAGGGCGAGGCGCTGGCCAGCCATCGGGTGATCGCCGACCACCTGCGCTCCACCGCCTTTCTCATCGCCGACGGGGTGACCCCGTCGAACGAAGGGCGCGGCTATGTGCTGCGGCGGATCATGCGCCGGGCCATGCGCCACGCCTATCTGCTGGGCTCTACCGAGCCGGTGATGCACACCCTGGTGCCCACCCTCACCGCCGAGATGGGCGACGCCTACCCGGAATTGCGGCGCGCGCAGGCGAGCATCGTCGACACCCTGCGCGGCGAGGAGGTGCGCTTCCACACCACGCTCGGCCGCGGGATCGGCCTGCTCGACGACGCGACGGCGGGCCTGGGCGAGGGCGACGTGCTGCCGGGCGAGACGGCGTTCAAGCTCTACGACACCTATGGCTTCCCCTTAGACCTCACCGAGGACGCGGTTCGCGCGCGGGGCATCAAGGTGGACGTCGCCGGTTTCGACGAGGCGATGGAGCGCCAACGACAGCAGGCGCGCGCCAACTGGACCGGCTCCGGCGAAAAGGCGGAAGGCGCGGTGTGGCTGGCCCTCCGCGACCGGCTCGGTCCGACCCGCTTCGAAGGCTACACCGATGTCGAGCGCAACGCCGAGACCCTGGCCCTGGTGAAGGGCGACGGCGAGGTCGACCACGCCGAAGCCGGCGCGACGGTCCAGGCCTTGTTCGACGCCACGCCCTTCTATGCCGAGAGCGGCGGCCAGGCCGGCGACAAGGGCGAGGTCGAGTGGTCCGGCGGCGCGGCGCGGGTGCTGGACACCCGCAAGGCGGCCGGCGACCTGCACGTCCACACCCTCGAGATCACCCGAGGCTCGCTCAAGGTCGGCGACCATGCGCGCCTGGCGGTCGACGCCGAGGCGCGGGCGCGCACCCGGCTGAACCATTCGGCCGCCCACCTCGTGCACGCCGCCCTGCGCCATGTGCTGGGCCCGCACGTCGCCCAGAAGGGGCAGATGGTCGACGCCGACCGCATGCGCTTCGACTTCAGCCACGGCGCCCCGCTCACGGCGGCCGAACTCGACGCGATCGAGGCGGAGGTGAACGCGGTGATCCGCCAGAACCTGCCCGCCGACACGCGCGAGATGGCGCCGGAGCAGGCGATCGAGGCCGGGGCCATCGCCCTGTTCGGCGAGAAGTACGGCGACTCGGTGCGCGTGCTGACGCTCGGCCGCGCGCTGGGCGGCGAGGGCCCCTACTCGGTCGAGCTGTGCGGCGGCACCCACGTGTCGCGCACCGGCGATATCGCCCTGTTCAAGATCGTCTCAGAAAGCGGCATCGCCGCGGGCGTGCGCCGGATCGAGGCGCTCACCGGGGAGGCCGCGCGCCGCTACCTGCTGGATCAGGCGGCGGTGGCGAGAACCCTCGCCGACCAGTTCAAGACTCCGGTCTCCGAGGTGCTCGGCCGCGTCGAGGCGCTGGAGGCTCAGCGCCGGCAGCTGGAGAAGCAGCTGGCCGACGCCAAGCGCCAGCTCGCGGTCGGCGGCGGGGGCGGAGCGGCCGCCGCGCCGGAGGAGATCGGCGGCGTGAAGGTGATCGCCCGGGTTCTGGAAGGCGTCGGCGGCAAGGATCTCCGCGGCATCGCCGAGGACTATCGCAAGCAGGTCGGCGACGGCGTGGTCGCGCTCCTGGGCGTCGTCGACGGCAAGGCGGCGGTGACCGTCGCGGTGAGCGGCGCGGCCAAGGATCGCTTCAGCGCCGTCGACCTCGCGCGAGCGGCGGTGACGGCCATGGGCGGCCAGGGCGCCGGCGGCAAGCCCGACTTCGCCCAGGGCGGCGCGCCGGACGGGTCCAAGGCGGCGGAGGGCCTGGCGGCGGTGAAGGCGGCGTTGGCGGTCTAAGGTTTTCGGTTCTCTAGGTCGGAGCGCGGCCGGGACCTCACGCGAAGCCGCGAAGTCGCGAAGGTTCGCGCGCGGCCCCTGCTATCCTTCGAGCCTGAACGTTCGCTTGGGGAATGAGTTCACGCTTCGCGTCTTCGCGACTTCGCGTGAGTCGACCCCCTCTGGGGTATCGCGCTCCGCGTCTTTGGGGCTAACCCCTCCCCCAAAGCCACAGGAGGAAGACGCCATGCAGTACGTGCGGATGGGAACGACCGGGACGCAGGTCTCGCGGCTGTGCCTGGGGTGCATGAGCTTCGGCGGCTGGACCGACTGGACCCTCGACGAGGAGAAGAGTCTCGCCATCATCCGCAAGGCGATGGAGGCGGGCATCAACTTCTTCGACACCGCCGACATCTATTCCCGCGGCCAGAGCGAGGAGATCACCGGCCGCTCCCTGAAGGCGCTGAACGCCCGGCGCGACGAGATCGTGGTCGCGACCAAGGTCTACAATCCCATGGGTCGGGGCCCCAACCGGGGCGGCCTCTCGCGCAAGCACATCCATGCCTCCATCGACGACAGCCTGAAGCGCCTGGGGATGGACTACGTCGATCTCTATCAGATCCACCGCTACGACTACGAAACGCCGATGGAGGAGACCATCGAGGCGCTGGACGACGTGGTGAAGGCCGGCAAGGCCCTCCACATCGGCGCGAGCTCCATGTTCGCCTATCAGTTCGCCAAGTATTTGATGCGCGCCGACCAGATGGGCCGCACCCGGTTCTCGATGATGCAGAACCACTACAACCTCGCCTATCGCGAAGAGGAGCGGGAGATGAACCCGCTGTGCCTGGAGGAAGGCGTCGGCCTGATCCCGTGGAGCCCGCTTGCCGGCGGGTTCCTGGCCGGCAACCGCGAGGCGGGCACCACGCGTTCGAAGTCCAGCTTCGGGGCCAGCCGCTATGAGCGGCCCTCCGACCAGGCCGTGCTTCAGGCGGTCAAGGACGTGGCGGGCGCGCGTGGCGAAAGCCCGGCGCAAGTCGCCATCGCCTGGCTGCTCTCCAAGCCCGCCGTGACCGCGCCGATCGTGGGCGCCACGCGCGCAGAGCAGCTCGACGCGCCGCTCGCCGCGATCGGCTCTCCGCTTACCCCGGAGGAGATCGCCAAGCTCGAGGCGCCCTACCAGGAACAGTCGGTGGTCGGCGCGCTCAGGCCTGAGGACGTCCAGCCGCGCGAGATCGAGATGCGCATGCGGGCGTGAGCGATTGGCCTTGTGATGTACGTCGCCTGAGACCATCATGTACATATGAAGACGGTCACTCTCACCGAGCTGCGCAAGGACATCTTCCGCCTCGTCGATGAAGTCGTCGCCACGGGCGAGCCGCTGGTCATCGAGCGCAAGGGCCGGCGGCTGACGCTTCAGGGCGAGACGCCGCGGGCCGAGGAGACCCGCGAGCAGGAGGCGGAACGTTGGCGCCGGTTCTGGGCTCAGCCGCCGAGGCCGGGCTGGGAAACCTGGGACATGTCGGTCGAAGAGTTCAACGCCGCCTCGCGGGAGGCGTGGACCTGGGACCCGGACACCAAGTTCAAGGATTGATCCACCTCGACACCCATGTGGCGATTTGGCTTTACAGCCGAAAGCCTCGTCGCGTTCCGCTCAAGGTCCGCCGGATGGTCGATCGCGGGATTGTCCGCATCTCGCCCATGGTGCTGTTCGAGTGCGAGCTTCTGATGGAGAGCGGCCGCATTCCCGAACCGGGCGAGGCGCTTCTCGATGGTTTGCGAGAGGAGATCGGGCTCGAGCTGTCATCCGCCCCCTTTCCGATGATCGTCGACAAGGCGCGGAGCTTCGCCTGGACTCGCGATCCGTTCGATCGTTTGATCGTGGCCAACGCCATGGCCGATGGCGCGAGGCTGGTGACGGCGGACGAGACGATCCTGGCGCACTTCACCGAAGCGGTGTGGGCGACGGACTAAGAGGAGAGGCGGCCATGAGCCGGCGCGTGATCGTCGTCAGTCCCCCGGGGCAGCGAATCACCCTGCACGCGGACGGAACCCTCGACAGCGAGCCGCACGCCGACGAGGGCTACTCCACGGTCATCCTCCAGGCCGGGCCGCCGCCGCCCCCGCCGCCGAGGCCCGGCCCCCCGCCGCCGCCGCCCGACATCAGCATGACCTTCGTCGCCGGCCTTCCTGGCGGGCTGGATCCGCACCGTCTCGCCGAGGCGCCCGTCGTGCGGGGACCGGTCTCGATCCACGACTTGCAGACGCGTCTGCGCGGCGCGGGCGATCACCTCGCCGAGGTCGTGGTGCTCAGGGGCGGCGATGGCTGACGCGCCGGCCGAGCCGTTCCGCGCCGGCCGGGCGACCCTGCGGGATACGGCCAAGTGGCTGATCGCGGCCAGCGCGGGCGCGGCCAGCCTGATGGTCGGCAGCTCCACCATCTCCCAGCTCGGGACGATGGACCTCGTCGACCCGCGGCTGTGGATCGCGGTGGCCGCCCTCGCCGTCTCCGCCGGTCTCTGCTGGATCCCCTTCACCCGCGCCATCGCCGTGCTGCGCTCCGACCTCGTCTCCCTGCGCGAGTTCACCGTCGCGATCTCGGGCGAGTTCAAGGCGGCGACAGACGCCGTGTCGACCCTGCTCGGGACGCTCCCGGAGGGCTGTGACCTGCGAGGCTTCGTGGCGGACTACGGCGAGATCCGCACCCGAGCGTGGAACGCGGCCCCCGACGCGACCGCACAGACGGCGGCCCTCGCCCGGCTTGAAGCCCGCTTCGACACCTATCGGGAGGCGTGCAGTTCGCAGCTGGTGGCGATCCGCTTCCAGCGGTTGGTGGAGGCCCTCTGGCGGTTCGGCTGGCTGATCCTGCTGGGCTTCCTGGTCTTCGCCTATGCCGCCAACCCGCCGAAGGACGCGCTGAAGCTCAGCGACAAGCCGGCGCTTGAACCCCTCGGCGCCGAGCGGCTCTCGGCTCTGACCGCCGCAGGCGTCAAGCCGGCCTGCATGGCAGGCGCGCAGCTGGTGATCGTGGCCACCCCGGACAGCGGCGCGCGCACGGCCCTGCTCGTCCCACCAGCCAACGCACCCGCCGATTGCGCGGTGCGCCGCATGACCCTGCTGGGCGGCCGCGTCCTGCGCCTCGACTGATCAGCGGACCATGGCCGCCACGTTGCCCCCGTCCACCGGGATGATCGCACCCGTCGTCGCCTTCATGAGCGCCACCGCGACGAAGGCTTCGGCGACGTCCTCGGCGGTGACCTCGCGGCGCAGCAGGTTGCCGGCCATGTACTCCGCCTCCCCCACGCCGCGCGCGGCCGAGCGGCGGGCGATCATCTCCGGGGTGAGCAGGCCGGAGCGGATGCGATCGGGGTTTAGCGCATTGGCGCGGATCCCCTCAGCGCCGTGCTCGAGCGCGTACTGCCGCATCAACGCGATCAGCGCCGACTTGGCGATCCCGTAGGCGCCGAAGCCCGGGCCGGGGTTGAGCGCCTGCTTGGAGGCGTTGAAAAGCAGCACGCCACCCGTCCCCTGCAACCGCATGAGCCGCACCGCTTCGCGCGCGACGGTCTGATGGGCGAGCAGGTTCAGCTCCAGGCTGGCGCGCAGGTCCGCGTCCGGCAGGTCGAGCATGTCGCCGGCGATGGCCGAACCGGCGTTGGAAACCAGGATATCCACGCCGCCCACGCAGTCCGCCACGCTGGCGAAGGCGTCACGGACAGCCTCTGGCGAGGTTACGTCGCAGGCGGCGGCCAGCACGAAGTCGTCGACGCCCTCGGTCGAACACGCCTTGTCGAGCAGCACGATCTCGGCCCCCTCCCGCGAGAACGCTCGTGCTGTGGCGCGCCCGATTGCGCCCGCCGAACCGGTGATCACAACCACTCGCCCGGCTAGGCGCTTGGGGGCGGTCTTCCCGAGCTTGGCCTGTTCGAGCGACCAGTATTCCATGTCGAAAGTGTCGTCCTCGCCCACAGGGGTGAAACGCCCCACCGCCTCCGCGGCGATCGCTGTCTGCGCCCAGGCCTCGCCAATATCCGCGGCGATGCTCGACTCCGCTTGCGTGCGACCCACTCCCACGAGCCCCAACCCAGGAAGCGCGATCAGGCGAGGCCATGGGTCGAGAGCCTTCCGGCCACCGCCCACGCGCGCGTTCTGCCGCTCAAAGTAGGCGCGGTACTCCGCCACGTACGCGTCAAGCGCCGCCTTCGACCGTTCGCGCCAAATCGCGCGATCCCCGATCGGCGCTGGCAGAACCAGCGGGAACGCCTTCGTGCGGATGACGTGGTCGGGCGTCGCGACGCCCCGCCGCGCGAGGTCGGAGAGGTCAGGGCGGTCCGCCATCTCGCGCGCCGCCTCGTCGCACTGGAGCGTCAGGATCCACCGTTCGTCCCCGTCGGCGAGCAGGCCGCGCAGGATCGGCAAGGTCTCCGACTCGTCCGGGACGCCGCCGATCCGCGACAGCGGCGGCTGGCGCCGCGAGGCGATGTGATCCTCCGCCACGCTCACCAGCGAAATCATCCGCTCGTAGCTCTCGCGCGCGGTCGACGCCGAAGCTGAACACGCCGTGCTTGAGCAGGATCAGGCCTTCGATCCCGGGATGAGCGTCGTAGGCGTCGGCCGCCGCGCGGGCGAGGTCGAAGCCCGGCATGACGTAGGGCACGACCGCGACCCGCTCCCCGTAGAGCCGCGCGATCAGCTCGGCGGCGTCCGGTTGATCAGCAAGGGCCAGCACGGCCGTGGAGTGGGTATGGTCGATGAAGGTCTCGGGGATGAAGGCGTGGAGCAACGCCTCGACCGAGGGGTTCGGCGCGGCGGAGTCGAGCAGGTTGGCGCGCTGGAAGCCGACCATGTCCTCGTCCGACAGCCGGTCCAGCGAGCGCAAGCGCAGCAGCGGCTCCAGCCGCACGGCGGGATGGCCCGGCGGCTCGATGCGGGCGAGGTCCCAGCCGCTGCCCTTGATCCGCAGCACGCGGACCTCGTCGCCGAACAGGTCGCGCTCGATGGTCTTGACCGAGGTGTTGCCGCCGCCGTGCAGCACCAGCGTCGGATCGGCCCCGAGCAGCCGGGCGCTGTAGGTCCGCAGCGCCAGCTCCTCCGAGGCGCCACGCGTCGTCCAGTGCGCCACGGCCGCCGCGGCGCCCCCATCCTTCCACAGGCTTCGCATGGCCCTACTCTAAGGCCAGAAGGGCGAAGCTCGCCAGCCAGTGCTCGCCCATGTAGTCGCCCGTCACGTGCGGCAGGCTGGCGGCGAGGCGCCGCTCGGCCGCCTCCTGCATCAGCATCGCGGCGGCGTCATCGCGCCCTTCGGCGAGCCGGCGCCAGCACCACGCGGACGAGAGGTTGAGACCGTCCAGATGAGCGATCTTGCCGTCGGAGCGGTCGCTCACGCCCACCGGTTGGAACAAGGTCGTCGGCTCGCCCTCTCCCAGCCTGGGCAGGAAGGCGGAGAACCAGCCGGTGAACACGTCGGAAGGCAAGACGGCCTTCATCAGCGCCGCCTCCATCAGGGTGGGCGAGAGGAAGTCGTCGCCGGAAGGTTCGAACGGGCGCGCGTCGGCATCCCGCTCGTACCAATCCCGCGCCTTGCCCTCGATCAGCGACGCGAACGCCACGTCGCCCGCCGCCTGGGCGTAGTCGAGCGCCAAGGCCAGCGCGAAGGCGGTGTTGCCGTGGCTGCCGGTCCGGACCGGGTAGTCGGCGCGTGGCAGGAAATCCTCGAAGCGGGCGACGATCAGCCGCTCCAGCGGTCGCAGCGCCTCGCCCCAGCCCGCGTCGTGCTCCCGCAGCTCCGCCGCGAGCTTCAGCAGCCAGCCCCAGCCGTAGGGCCGCTCGAAACCGCGCCGGATCGGCGGCTCGAAGTAGGCGACCTCGCCGGCCACCTTCTCGGGGGTGAGCGCCTGGTCGAAATGGGCTCGCACTTCACGGGCGAAAGGGTGGTCCGGGAAGAGCCGTAGCAGGCGCGCGAGCAGCCAGTGGCTGTGAACGCAGGAGTGCCAGTCGTAGCTGCCGAAGAAGATCGGATGCTGCTCGGACGGAACGAACGGCGGCTCCGGACCCGACATGGCGTGGGTCATGACGTGCGGATACTCGCGCGCCACGTGGCCCAGGGCGGCGGCGGCGAAACGATCGGCGTGGTCGGCGAGGCGGTGGGTCATCGGCGGAAGGCGAACAGATCCAGGATGAGGATGTTGGCGGCGAGCACGACCAGCGCCGTCGGCGCCTGGACGCGAATCACGTCGATAGGTCGAAGGTCCAGCAAGGCCGCCGGGACGATGTTGTGCGAGGCCATGGGCGTCATCAGCGTCCCGCAATAGCCGCTCAGCATGCCGAGCGCCCCCACGATCGCCGGGTCCGCGCCGTAGCGTCCGATCAGGAGCGGTGCGCCGATCGCGGCGACCAGCACCGGGAAGGCGGCGAAGGCGTTGCCCATGATCAGGGTGAACACGGCCATGCCGCCGCAATAGAGAACCACGAGGCTGAGGCGGCCCTGGTCCGGCATGAACCTCGCGATGAGCGCGCCCACCGCCATGCCGACGCCCGCCTTGGCGAACACCGCGCCCAGCGCCGCCAGCAGCTGGGGCAGGATGGCCGCCCATCCCACCAGCTCGATGACGCGCCGACCTTGGACCAGCGGCTCCACGGGGCGTGGCCGCAGCGCCGCCATGGCCGCGATCAGGCCGAGCACGACGGCTCCGGCCAGGGCGATCTGCGCCGCCTCTTTGGATTTGGCGAGCGGCTGGCCGGCGATATGGATCGCGGGCAACAGCAGGGTTCCGGCGACCGTGGCCAGGGGCACCACCAGGATCGGCAGGAAGATCGCCGCCGGCGAGGCGGTTTCCGCGAAGGCGGCCGCGGGCGCGCTGGACTTCACCCCGAGCGCTCCCGAGGCGCCGATCAGCACCAAGGCCAACACCAGGACGCCGTTTCCCAGGTCGCCGAGCCGGCCGCCGAACAGGAAGCTCACGCCGAACAGGCCCCAGAAGGCGGCCTTCCAGAACCGCCGCGGCGCCGCCCGATCCATTGCGATCAGGACCGCCGCGCCGAGAAACACCACGCCGGCGAGGTCGAGGGCGAGCTGCAGCCGGATCATCGTGCTTTACGCCGCCGACCCACCCGCAGCAGGCGCCACCCGTGCACCACCAGCGCCACCACCGCCGTCGGGATGGCCCAGAGCGCGATCCGAAGCGGCGCGACGCCCGCGTGGTTCTGGTCCAGCACCGCGGCGATCAGCAGCACCGAGCCGAGGGCGATGAAGATGTCCTCGCCGAAGAAGGCGCCGACATTGTCGGCGGAAGCCGCAAAGGCGCGCACGCGGCGGCGTTCAGGCTCGCCGATCTCGGGATCCGAGGCCTCGGCGGCGCTCTCGGCCATCGGCGCGATCAGCGGCCGCACCATCGCCGCCTGTCCGCCCAGGGAGACGAGACCGATCGAGGTGGTCGCCAGGCGCAGGGCGAGATAGGCCGCGAGCAGCCGTCCGGCGGTGAGGCGCGAGAGCCTCGCCACCAGCGCCTTGGCCCGGACCTGAAGCCCGTGCGCCTCCAACAGGCCGATGAGCGGCAGGATCAGGAACGACAGGCTGATGTAGCGCGCGTCGTTGAACGCCTTGCCGAGCGCCGCGACGATCGACAGCGGCGAGAGCCCGCCGCCCAGACCGGCGACGAAGGCGGACGCGGTGACGACCAGCAGCGGATTGAGCCGCAGGAGCAGGCCGACGACGACGACCGGGATGCCGAGGAGCGAGCCCACCCTCGCCGCATGCCCGCCGAGACCGGCCTTGGCAACGTCCATCGGAAGGGGCCGCCACAATGTCGCTGGCTGGACACTTGGGCGACGCTCTCATCCAACGAGAGCGCCCTGACGTAGTCCAAACGGCGCCACGGCTACTCCCAACACGGCGCCGTTTTCACCTAGGAGTTTCGATGCGCTTTACTGCCCTGCTCACTTTGATCGCCAGCCTCGGCGCCACCGCGGCTGGAGCCGCCGTGCTCGGCGAAGCCGATGTCGCGCTCACCACGACGCCGACCGTGTTCACCCTTTCCGGCGCGACCTTCGCCTTCACCTTCGACGAGACCCTGGCCCAGCAGTTCGATCCGTCGCCCTATTCGGTGCAGACGGGTGGCACGGGTGAGACCTCGGGCTTCGGCGGCTTTCTGGGCATCCCGCTCCAGCCAAGCCTGTTCGACACCAGCGGCGTAACCATCGATGGAAGCCTGTTCCCAGGCTTCGCCGCCTTCCCGCAGCTCAGCGCCATCCCTTACAGCCTCGTGCCGGGCGATCTCGCACTCGAGTACGGAATCGGCGCGAACGTCCACTACGGCTACGCCCGGCTGAACGGCGACGGCACCCTGAACATCGCCTTTGAGTCCACGCCGAACACGGCGATCACCGGTGGCGCGGCGATCACCGGACCGCTCGCCGTCCCCGAACCGGCGACCTGGGCGCTGATGCTGCTCGGCGTGGGCGCGATCGGCGGCGCCATGCGTCGGCGCCAGATCGTCGCCCAAGCGTAGAGAGCCTTCTCTTCAGCCTCCCCGGCCGTGGTCGGGGAGGCTGTTGAAGTCGCCCCTCAGGTCTCGACGAAGGCCCGCTCGAGCACGAAGTCGCCGGGGTTGGCGACCGAGCCTTCCTCGTAGCCGCGTTCGACCAGCAGGGTCTTGAGGTCGGCCAGCACCGAGGGGCCGCCGCACAGCATCAGGCGATCGCGGGCGGGGTCCAGCGGCGGCAGGCCGAGGTCGTCGAACATCTGCCCGGAGGCGATGAGGTCGGTGATCCGGCCCTTGGTCCTGAACGGCTCGCGGGTAACCGTCGGATAATAGAGGAGCTTGTCGCCGATGATCTCCGAGAGGATCTCGTCCTCCTTGAGGCCGGTCTCGAACAGCTCGCGGTAGTTGAGGTCGGCGACCTCGCGCACGGTGTGTGTGACCACCACCTTGTCGAACCGCTCGTAGACATCCGGATCGCGGGCGAGGCTGAGCCAGGGCGCGAGGCCCGTGCCGGTGCCCAGCATGTAGAGCGTCTTTCCGGGGCGCAGACCGTCGAGCACCAGGGTGCCGGTGGGCTTCTTGCCGACCAGCAGGGTGTCGCCGACGGCGATCTTCTGCAGGCGGGAGGTGAGCGGGCCCTCCTGGACCTTGATCGAATAGAACTCGAGCTCGTCGTGCCAGGCGGGGCTGGCGATGGAATAGGCGCGCAGCAGAGGCTTTCCCTCGACCATCAGGCCCAGCATCACGAACTGGCCGCTGGTGAAGCGGAACGACGGATCGCGCGTGGTCGAGAAGGAGAACAGCGACGGCGTCCAGTGCTGAACGGCGGTCACGGTTTCTTCCAAGAAGGCGCCTGTCTTTGCCTTGGGCGCATCGACGATCGCGGCAGCGGAAACGGTCAGCGGACGACTCTCTGATCTGGAACGGGGCGGCCTTAGAGATCCGCGCCAAGGAACGGCGCCGCACCGGGCGCGCGGGCGATATGTATGCCGCATTCGGTCTTTTGCGAACCCGCCCAGCGACCGGCGCGCGCGTCCTCGCCTTCCGGCGTGGCCTGGGTGCACGGCCAGCAGCCGATGGACTGGAAGCCAGCGCCCACCAGCGGATGGGCCGGGAGCTGGTGCTCGGCCGCGTAGGCGTCGAGTTCGGTCCGGCTCCAGGACGCCAGCGGATTGATCTTCACCTTCCCGCCCGCCGCCTCGACGACCGGCAGGCGCAGCCGGTCGCCGCCGTGGAAGCGTTTGCGGCCGGTGATCCAGGCATCGAACTCGCCAAGAGCCCGATCGAGCGGCACGACCTTGCGCAGGGTGCAGCAGGCGTCGGTATCGCGACGCCAGAGATCCGCGTCCGGATCGGTCGCGGCGAGATCCTCGAACTGGGGGCGAAGGTCGCGCACGTCGGTGAGGCCCAGCCGCTCGGCGAGGTTCTTGCGGTAGTCCAAGGTCGGCGCGAACAGCATGCCGGTGTCGAGGAACAGCACCGGCAGGTCCCGCTTCAGTTCGGCGACCATATGCAGCAGGACCGCCGACTCAGCGCCGAACGAGGAGACGAGCGCCAAGCGCGGTCCGAATTCCAGGACTGCGGCGCGCAGGATGGCTTGAGGCGTGGCATCGCGCAGTTCGGCGTCGAGCCGCTCGGCCTTGAGCTCCGCCGCCTCGTAAAGGTCGATCTGGTCACGGGCCATCAGGCGGCGCCTTTCAGACGCTCGGCATACGCCGGGAGACGGGTGTCGGCGGCGCGCTGGTAGACGTGCCGGAAGCGGTGCGCCGCCGCGGTCCAGGCCTCGGGCGAACTCCCGTCGGCCGGGACGAAGGCGTCGAAGCCGCAGCGGACCATGTAGCGGGCCTGGTCGATCAGCACGTCGCCGACCGCGCGGACCTCGCAGGGAAAGCTGTAGCGCTCGCGGAGCAGGCGCGCGGTGCTGAAGGCTCGACCGTCGCGGAACTTGGGGAAGGTGAGCGCCACCACGTGCAGCTTCGGCAGCACGCCCTCGAGCGCCTCGACCGGATCCTCGGGAGCCAGCCGCACGCCGACCTTGCGAGAGCCGTTCAACAGCCACTCGCCGTCGCGCTCGAAGCGGGCGAGGGAGACGATCACGTCCCCGCGCGGCGTATCCTGATCGTCCTCGATGGTGGTGAACGGGTCCTCGGCCAGGCAGGCCTCGCCGTCACGCCACTTGATGAGCGTCGGCATAGACCGCCTCCTTGAAGGGTTCGGGACCGGTGCGGCGATAGGTGTCGAGGAAGCGCTCACCGTCGCGCCGCTCGCGCAGATAGGTCTCGACGATGGCGTCGATCGCCGGCGTCACCGCCTCCGAAGACACCGCCGGCCCCAGGATCTTGCCCAAGGTGGCGTCGTCGTCGGCCGAGCCGCCGAGGGAAAGCTGGTAGAATTCCTCGCCCTTCTTATCGACGCCCAGGATGCCGATGTTGCCCACGTGGTGGTGGCCGCAGGCGTTGATGCAGCCGCTGATCTTGATCTTCAGCTCGCCCACCCGCTCGGCCAGGGCCGGATCGGCGAACCGCTGGGCGATGTCCTGGGCGACGTTGATGGCCCGAGCGTTAGCGAGCGCGCAGTAGTCGAGCCCCGGGCAGGCGATGATGTCGCTGATCAGCCCCAGGTTCGGCGTGGCGAGGCCGGCGGCGTCCAGCGCCGCATACACGGCGGGAAGGTCGTCGAGCTTCACGTGCGGCAGGATCAGGTTCTGCTCGTAGGCGACCCGCACCTCGCCCAGGCTGTAGCGCTCGGCGAGATCGGCGATGAGGTCCATCTGGTCGGCCGAGCAGTCGCCGGGCGTCTCACCGGGCGCCTTCAGCGAGACATCGACCAGGGCGTAGCCCGGCTGCTTGTGCGGCGTGACGTTGCGGCGGGCGAAGCGGGCGAACGCCGGGCTCTCCGCCTTGGCCCGCTCGAAGACCGTCGAGACGGCCGGCAGGGTCTCGAAGGCGCTCGGGAAGAAGGCGGCGCGGATGCGGGCGAGCTCCGTATCGGGCAGGTCGATGGCGTCCCAGTCCGAGGCGTTCCACTCGGCGTCGACCTGGCGAGCGAACTCCTCCGCGCCGAGGGACGAGACGAGGATCTTGATGCGGGCCTTGTGGATGTTGTCGCGTCGACCGGCGCGATTGTAGACGCGCAGGATCGCCTGGACGTAGCTCAGCAGATGGCGGGCGGGCAGGTCGCGGCGGATGACCGATCCGAGCTGGGGCGACCGCCCGAGCCCGCCGCCGACCAGCACCTCGAAGCGAAGGTCGCCTTCGTCGCCGCGATGCAGGCGCAGGCCGATGTCGTAGACCCGAATGGCCGCACGATCGGTCGCCGCCGCGGTGACGGCGATCTTGAACTTGCGCGGCAGGTAGCTGAACTCGGGGTGGAAGGTCCCCCACTGGCGCAGCGCTTCGGCCCAGACGCGCGGGTCGTCGACCTCGTCGGCCGTGGCCCCGGCGCGCGGATCGGCGGTGATGTTGCGCACGCAGTTCCCGGAGGTCTGGATCGCGTGCAGCCCGACCTCGGCGAGGTGCTCGAGGATATCCGGGGCGTCCTTCAGCTTGATCCAATGCAGCTGAAGATTGGTGCGGGTCGTGAAGTGGCCGTAGCCGCGGTCGTAGGTCCGGGCGACGAAGGCCAGCTTGCGCAGCTGCTCGGGATTGAGGGTCCCGTAGGGAATGGCGACGCGCAGCATGTAGGCGTGGAGCTGCAGGTACAGGCCGTTCATGAGCCGCAGCGGCTTGAACTGGTCCTCTGCGAGCTGGCCCGCGAGCCGGCGCTCCACCTGGTCACGGAACTCCGCCACCCGGTCGGCGAGCATCTCACGGTCGATCTGGTCGTAACGGTACATGGTCGTCTACTTGCGCCTGATCAGGGCCACGCGGCCCTTGGAACGAGCCGCGCCCTCGGCGTGAAGGATGCGCTCGATATCGGCTCCGCCGGCCGCCTGCTTGCCGTGCTCGACCTTGTTGGTCGGGCCGAGCGCCCGCAGCCGCTCGCGATAGCTCACCGGCGCGAAGCCGTCAGCCGCCGGCGCGACCTCGATGAGGTAGGGATCGACCACGAAGGTGATCTCGGTCTTGGCGTGCGCCTCGGCGGCCTCGGCGGCTTCGTCATCCTCGAAGGTCACGGCCTGGCCGAATCGATCGCTCCAGCCGCCCTCGCCGAGGAACACCACCTCGCCGTCCTCGAGCCGATTTCCGGTGAGCACCTTCATGCGCGGCGCTCCAGCGCGGCGTCTTCGAGCACGGCGTCGCGCTCGGCGGCGAGCGCCATGGCCTCGCCCACCATCAGCAGGGCCGGCCCGGAGAAGTCGCGCGCGGCTTCCGCCACCGTGGCCAGAGTGACCAGCCGCCGCCGCTCGTCCGGCCGGCTGGCGTTCTCGACGATGAGGGCCGGAGTGCCGGGCCCGCGACCCGCCGCGATCAGATGCTCGGCCACGACGGGGGCGGTAGACAGGCCCATGTAGACCACCACCGTCTGGTTGGGCTTGGCGAGCGAGGCCCAGTCCAGGTCGGGCGCGGCGCCCGTCTTGGCGTGGCCGGTGACGAAGGTCACGGCCTGGGCCGCGCCGCGATGGGTGAGCGGCGCCCCGGCCGAGGCGGACGCGGCCAGCGCCGCGCTGATCCCCGGCACCACCTCGCAGGCGATGCCGGCCGCGCGGCAGGCTTCGAGCTCCTCGCCACCCCGGCCGAACACGAAGGGATCGCCACCCTTGAGCCGCACGACGCAAAGACCTTCTCGAGCGAAGGCGATCAGCATGCGCTCGATCTCCTCCTGCGGGTAGCTGTGACGGCTCTTGCGCTTGGCGACATTGATCAACCGGGCGCGCGACGGCGCCAGCGCGAGGATCTCGGCCGAGACCAGACCGTCGTGGACGATGACGTCCGCCGCCGCGATCGCCTTGGCGGCCTTGAGGGTGAGAAGTTCCGGATCGCCCGGCCCAGCGCCAACCAGCCACACCGTTCCTGGCGCCCTCCCGACCGAGGAACCGAGGGAAACGAGACGGCGGGCGCCGGGGGCGCTTTCAGATTTGCTGGCTGGAGGGGTCATGGCGTCAGCTTGCCAAGTGGGTGCGACAGCCCCACATCGCAAACCATTCGTTCTTCGGGGGACCTCAGGAAAACTCATGGAACGACGGCGCCGCCTTCCGCCGCTGAACGCGCTGCGAGCCTTCGAGGCCGCGGCCCGGCACCTCAATTTCAGCCGCGCGGCCGACGAACTCAGCGTCACGCCCGGCGCGGTGAGCCAGCAGATCCAGAATCTGGAGGACTATGTCGGCGGAGCCCTGTTCAAGCGCACGCCCCGTGGCCTGCTGCTCACCGACAACGCCCAGATCGCCCTGCCCGCGCTGCGCGAGGCGTTCGACTCCCTCGCCGAGGCGGCCGCCTTGCTCACCGCCCAGTCCGAGGGACGACGCCTTGCGGTGACCGCCGCCCCGTCCTTCGCCGCCAAGTGGCTGGTGCCGCGTCTTGGCAAGTTCGAGGCAGCTTATCCGCAGGTGGATGTCTGGCTTTCCGCCGACATGGAGGTGGTGGACTTCACCAGTGGCGAGATCGATCTCGCCATCCGCTACGGCGCGGGCCCCTACCCCGGCCTCGAGGCGATCCGCCTCATGCGCGAGACGGTGATCCCCGTGATGAGCCCGGAGCTGGCGGAGCGCGAGCCGGTGGCCGAACCCGGCGACCTCGCCCGCCACGTGCTGCTGCACGACGGTTCGCCCGACGCCGACGAGAGCTGCCCCGACTGGCAGATGTGGTTCGCGGCTCGTGGCGTGAAGGGTCTCGACGCCACGCGCGGCCCCCGCTTCAACCAGTCCAGCCTGGTGATCGAGGCGGCGGTCGGCGGCCGGGGCGTGGCGCTGGCCAAACGGGCCCTGGCGCAGGACGACCTCGACGCCGGCCGCCTGGTCGCGCCGATGCCGGATTCCACCGCGGTCGACTTCGCCTATTCGGTGGTCCACCCCAAGCTCAAGGGCCGCCTGCCCCAGGTGAAGGCTTTCATCGGCTGGCTGCAGACCGAAGCCGCGAGCCACGACGAGGCCATGGCGACCATGGATAACGGCGCAGGCATTTGAGCGGGGAAGGACGGCGGCGATGACCACGGACGAGAACAGCTCGAGCAGCGCCAAGCCGTTGGCCTTGGTCACCGGCGCGTCCTCGGGGATCGGGCAGGCCTTCGCCCGTCGGCTCGCAGCGCGAGGATACGACCTGATCGTCAGCGGTCGCCGCCAGGACCGCCTGGACGTGCTCGCGGATGAGTTTCCAGGAGCCAAGGTGCGCACGATGGTCGGCGACCTCGCCTCTCCCGACGGCCTTAAAGCGCTGGTCGAGATCTGTTCGGGCGAAGCGATCGACCTGCTCGTCAATAACGCGGGCGTCGCCCACTACATGGCGTTCGTCGATCTGCCGCCAGAGAAAGCCGCCGAGTTGCTGCAGGTGAAGGTGGTCGCCCCGACGATGCTGGCGCGGGCCGCCGCGCCGGGCATGATCGCCCGAGGATCGGGCGCGATCGTGAATGTCGCCGGCATGCTCGCCTTCAGCGGACCCGCGCCGCTCGGGCCCTCGCCAGGTCGCGCCACATACGTCGCAGCGCTGGCCTACGCGGTCGCCCTGTCGCAGGCGCTTCACCAGGAGCTGGCTCCGAAGGGGATCAAGGTCCAGGCGCTCTGCCCAGGCATCGTGGCGACCGAATTCCACGAACGGCAGGGCATGGACCTCAGCGCCTTCCCGCGCATGTCGGCGGACGACGTTGTCACCGCCAGCTTGCGCGGGCTGGAGCTGGGCGAGGTGGTCTGCGCCCCGGGTCTCACCGATGCAGGACGGCTCGAGGCGGTGTTTCAGGCCGACCTGGCAGCCTTCCACGGGCAGACCCCCGCCTTAGCCGAGCGCTACCAGGAGACCTGACGGTCATCGGCCTCGCGTGGCGTAGACAAGGGCTGGGGATTTCGCCCAGAAGCGGCGGATGAAGCCCGCCTTGGTCCTGACCGCTCTCCTCGCCCTCGTCGCTTGCCAGAAGACGGCGCCCGCGCCCGCCGCCGCGCCGACCGACCCCCAGGCCGCCGCGAGCACCGCCGCGCCCAACCCGGCCGCCGCCGCTCCGCCCAAGCTTCAGAAGATGATCTGCCGCAACAGCCAGACCGGCGCCAAGGCGGAGTGCGGCACGCCCAACGCGGTGATGGTGGGCATGGAGCCGCAGAGCTAGGCGGGCTAGGCTCCCGTCCGCGACCCGCCTCCAGGAGCGGGCGCCAAGGGAGCGCGCGCTTGGACATCGATCTTCTCTCTCCCGCAAGCTTCGCCCACGGGCAGCCGTTCGACCAGTTCGCCTGGTTGCGCGAGCACGATCCGGTCCACTTTCACGAGGAGCCGGATGGCCCAGGGTTCTGGGCGATCACCCGCCACGCCGACGTCTTCGCGGTGGACCGCGACTTCCAGCGGTTCTCGTCCGAGCCCACCATCATGATCCAGGACCCGGCCGGGGCGCAGTTCAATCCGGACGGGGCCAAGATGATGCTGATGATGGATCCCCCGGAGCACACCGGCTACCGCAAGCTGATCCGCGCCGAGTTCACCGCGCCTTCGGCCAAGCTGCGTCAGGCGCGGATCCAGGATCTCGCCCGCCAGATCGTCGACGCGGTGATCGACAAGGGCGAGTGCGATTTCGTCGCCGAGGTCGCCGGCGAGATGCCCTCCTATGTGGTCGCCGAGCTGATGGGCATGCCGCTGGACGACGGGCGCGAGCTCTACCGGCTCACCGAGACCATCCACACCGCGCCGGAGGCTTTGCCGCCAGGGGCGGGCGCCGAGGCGGTCGGCAAGATGTTCGCCTACGCCGCCGAGTTGATGGCCCAGAAACGCGCCAAGCCGGCGGACGACCTCGCTTCGCGGCTGCTCGCCGCCGAGGTCGACGGCAAGCGGCTGACGGACGCCGAGTTCCTGCTGTTCTTCCTGCTGCTGGTGGACGCCGGCGGCGACACCACGCGCAATCTGCTCTCCGCTGGCCTGCTGGCGCTGATGGAGCATCCGGACCAGTTCCGCTGGTTGCTGGAGGATCTGGACAGCCGTCTCGGCCCGGCCCGAGAGGAGCTGCTGCGCTGGACGAGCCCGGTGATCTACATGCGCCGCACCGCCAGGACGGCGGCCGAGGTCGGCGGCAAGGCCATCGCTCAGGGCGACAAGGTGGTGATGTACTTCGGCTCGGCGAACCGGGACGCCGCCGCCATCGACCGGCCCGACGCGCTCGACCTCGCCCGGAGCGAGAACCCTCACCTCGCTTTCGGCGCCGGTCCCCACGTCTGCCTCGGCCAGCATCTGGCGCGCATCGAGATCGACGCCATGCTGCGCGAGGTGCTGACGCGGATGACGGATTTCGAGCTGGCGTCGGAGCCGGAGTGGCTGCCGTCTAATTTCATCTCCGGACCGAAGAGCTTCCAACTCAGGTTCAACGCGCGCGGGTGATCCAAGCCTCACGGCCGGGCGCCTTGCCCTCGTGGCTCGCAACGTCTACACGCCCCGCTCTTCGCGGATGCGCGGGTGCATAGCTCAGTTGGTAGAGCAGCTGACTCTTAATCAGCGGGTCGTAGGTTCGATCCCTACTGCACCCACCACGCGCATCGCGGAGAAGGACCTCGCCCGTGACCGACGTCCACTTCTATGAGCCGGCCAAAGGCCACGGCCTGAAGCACGATCCCTTCAAGTCCATCATCGCGCCGCGCCCGATCGGCTGGATCTCGACGGTGAGTCTGGAGGGCGTTCCCAATCTGGCGCCGTACAGCTTCTTCAACGCGTTCTGCTCGTCTCCGCCGATCATCGGCTTCTCGAACGAGCGGGACAGCGACAGCCTCGCCAATGCGCAAGCGACCGGAGAATTCGTCTTCAACCTGGTCACGGCAGACTTGGCCGCGGACATGAGCGCGACCTCCGCCATGGTCGGGCCGGAGGTGAACGAATTCGAGCTGGCGGGCATACGCTCGGCGCCGTGCCGGATCGTGCGGGCGCCCCGCGTCGCCGACAGCCCCGCCGCGCTGGAGTGCAGGGTCCTGCAGATCATCAACCTGCACGATCTTGGGGGCGAGCCGACCCGCGCCCATCTGGTTCTGGGACAGGTGGTCGGAGTCCACATCGATCCCGACTACCTCACGGACGGCAGCTTCGACACGGTCAAGGCGCAGCCGCTGGCACGCTGCGGACGCCTGTCGGACTACGCCGTCGTGCGCGAGATGTTCAACATGCCGCGTCCCGACGAGGCCGCCCTCACCCGATATTTGGAAAGGCTCGATCAGAGCTGAGCCAGGGCAGCCGAGGCGCGCCTCGAGCCCAGAGTCCGGTGGGCGACCGACGCTCAGTCGTAGCCCAACTCGAGCCCGTCCAGCTGGCCCTGCTCTCGCCAATCGGCCAGCAAGGCATTGAACTTGTTGATTCCCGGCGTGTAGGTCTGGCCGTTCAAGCCGCCCGAGCGCTCGCCGCCCTCGTTGTTGTAGTAGCCGGGGGTGCAGGCATTCTGGAAGTCGCGGTTGAGGATCGCGACCTTGCGGATCACCTCCACCCAGGCTTCCTCCGCCTCTGGCGTCGGCTCGACGGTGACGGCTCCCCGCGCCTTGGCTTCCTTGATGATGTAGGCGACGTGGCGCGCCTGGTCGTCGAACATGGCGGTCATGTTCACCGACAGGCCGTTCTGGCCGATGCCGATGTAAAACCAGTTCGGGAAGCCCCGGCTCGAGTGCCCGTGCAGGGTGCGCATCCCGTCCTTGTAGTAATCGAACAGGGAGAGCCCATCGCGGCCGGTGACATCGAAGCCGACCCGGCGGCGCAGCGAGGTGGTGATCTCGAAGCCGGAGGCGAAGATGATGCAGTCCACCGGATATTCGACGCCGTTGGCGACGACGCCGGTCTCGGTGATGCGCTCGACTCCTTTGGACTGGCTCACATCGACCAGGGTGACATTTGGCCGGTTGAAGGTGGGCAGATAGTCGTCGTTGAACGTCGGTCGCTTGCAGAACTGCCGGTACCAGGGCTTGAGCGCCTCGGCGGTCGTCGGGTCCTGGATCGTCTCGTCGACCCGCTTGCGGATGGTGTTCATCTTCACGAAGTCGGCGAGTTCGGCCTGGGCGGCGAGATCGGCGCCGTTCTTCTTGCCCGCGCTGAGCGCGAAGCCGGCGGCGAGGCTGCGGAAGATGTCGGTCCAGCCATCGTTGACCAGATCCTCCGTGAACGGACGACCCTCGACGATGTCGGCGAAGTTGTGCCGTCGGGCTCTCTGCCAGCCCGGCTGGAGCGTCTTGGCCCATTCCGGATCGGTCGGCTTGTTGCCGCGCAGGTCGACGCTCGAGGGGGTGCGCTGGAACACATAGAGGTGCTCGGCGTAGCGACCGACGAAGGGCACGCACTGGATCGCCGTCGCCCCGGTGCCGATTACCGCCACGCGCTTGTCGGCGAGCTTGACGAGGCCCCCCGTTGTGTCGCCGCCGGTGTAGTCGTAGTCCCACCGGCTCGTGTGGAAGCTGTGGCCCTTGAAGGTCTCGATCCCCGGGACGCCCGGGAGCTTGGGCCGGCTCGCCGGACCGATGGCCATGATCACGAAGCGGGCCTTGATGTCGTCGCCGCGATTGGTGGCGATACGCCAGCGCTTCAGCGCCTCGTCCCAGCGCAGTTCGTTGACGCGGGTCTGGAACAGGGCGCGGTCGTAGAGGCGGTAGGTGCGCCCCACCCGTTGCGAATGCTCGAAGATCTCGCCGACGTAGGAGTACTTCTCCTTCGGCACGTAACCGAGCTCTTCCAGCAGCGGCAGATAGCAGTAGCTCTCGATGTCGCACTGCGCGCCCGGGTAGCGGTTCCAGTACCAGGTGCCGCCGAAGTCGGCGCCGGCTTCGATGATGCGGAAGTCGTCGAGGCCCGCCTCGCGCAGTCGCGCTCCGGCGAGGAGGCCGCTGAATCCGCCGCCGATCACGGCGATCTCGATCTCGTCGGTCAGCGGCTCGCGGGAGAAGTTCCGGTCGGCGTAGGGATCATCCTCGACGAAGTGGGCGAAGGCCCCGGCGACCTCGAGGTACTGCTGCTCGCCGTCCGCCCTCAGTCGCTTGTCGCGCTCCTGGCGGTACTTCTCACGCAGCGCATCGGGATCGAAGTCGAGCGTCGCACCGATCGCACCATCGTCCATGCCGTCCTCCTCGGGCGCGCCCCGCTGGGCGTTTCTTGACCGCTATCTAAACTTGGAGTTGTGTTGATGACAACGAGGATCTGATGCCGCCGCCCACCCCTGATCGACGCGAGCGCCACAAGGACGAACGACGCGCCCGCATCATCGCGGCGGCGCACGATCTGCTGCGCGAAGCGGGCGCGGACGATCTCTCGGTGAAGATGATCGCCGACCGCGCCGATGTCAGCGCCGCCACGGTCTACAACCTGTTCGGCGCCAAGGGGGCGGTGCTCGCCAAGGTCTACCGCTCCGATTTCGAGGCCTTCGCCAAGCGGTTCACGGAAACCGCCTCTCCCCAGGCGCTGGAAGCGATGTTCGACGCGATCCGTATCGCGACCGACCTCTATCGAACGGACCCGGGGTTCTACCGCGGCATGTCGATCCGCAATCCACGCGCGGAGCCCGCGCTGGTGATGAGCGTGCAGGAGCCGCGCCTAGGCTTCTGGCGCGCCCTGCTCGACCGCGCCGTGAAGGAAGGCGACCTTCGGCGCGACACGCGCACGGACCTGCTCGCCCAAGCCATCCTTCAGCTCGGCGACGGCGCCTTCGCCTACTGGTGCGCCGACCTCATCGAGGTCGACGAGATTCAGCTTCACACCGAGTACAGCGTCTCGCGCCTCCTGCTGGGCCTCGCCTCGCCGATCGGCGCGCGCGCGGCTCCAGGCCCGCGTCGACGACATCGAAAGCGTCACGCGGGACCCGCGCGAACCGAAGGCGGTCCGAGCCTAGTCGAGGCGGTCCAGGAAGGTGCGCACCGCGGCGTTGAAGGCCTGCGGCTGATCGAGGTTCACCGCGTGGCCGGCGGCGGGGATCACCACCTTCTCCGCGCCGGGGATTTTGGCGGCCATGTAGTCGGCCGCCTTCAGGAACGGCGTGTCGTCCGCGCCGACCACCACCAGGGTCGGGACGGCGATCGCCGGCAGGCTTTCGATCACCGCGGGGTCGCGCTGGGTGAGCATGCCGCGCGCCGCGCGGGCGAGCCCTTCGGCCGACCGGTGGCGACTGGCGCGCACCTCGCCGGAGGCGCCGAGCCCCTCCAGGCCCCGCGTCTCCAGCCGCTCGGCGGTGCGGATGGCGGTGCGGTTCCAGCCCTCGCGCGCCTCGTCGTTCTTGAAGCCCGGGCCGGTGTCGATGATCATCAGCGCGCGCACCCGCTCGGGATGAGCGCGGTGGAAGGCCAGCGACATATAGCCACCGAGCGAGAGGCCGCCGACCACAGCGCGCTCCGCGCCCACCGCGTCGAGCAAGGCGGCCATGTCGGCCACGGTGGCCGGCTCGCTGTAGGCGGCGGGATCGTCCGGATAGCCGCTCTCGCCGTGGCCGCGCATGTCCCAGACGATCAAGGTGTGGTCGCGGCTGAGCGGCTCGATCTGGCCTTTCCACATGGCGGAGGTGGCGGAGTAGCCGTGCGTGAGCAGGATCGCCGGCCCGGAGCCGTGAACCTCGTAGTGGATGTCGACGCCGTCTCGATTTAGCTTGGGCAAACGAATCCTCCTTTGGTCGCACCTCCGCGACGCAACCTTGATGCGGGACGAGGATGGCATGGCGCAAGATTGGCGGAAACGGCGGGAATGGTTCGCGGAGCACGCTCCACGCATCGTCACCGAAGCCCTGGTGAATTTCATCGGGCCCTATGTGATCTTCACCCTGCTGAAGCCGAGGTATGGCGACGTCCATGCCCTGATGGCGTCGTCCCTGCCGCCGATCCTGTGGAGCCTCGTCGAGTTCGCCCGAACCCGGCGCGTGGACGCACTGTCGATCCTGGTGCTGTCCGGCATCGCCGCGTCCCTCCTGGCCTATCTCGGCGGCGGCGGGCGTGAAGTTCCTTCAGCTTCGCGAGAAGCTGGTCACATTCGCGATCGGTCTGGTGTTCCTGGGCTCGGCCGTGATCCGCCGCCCGCTGATCTACTACCTGGCGCTGTCCACGATCGGGCGCCGCTCCAGCGAAGAGGCGGCCTCGTTCCAGGCGCTCAACACCAACGTCTATTTCCGGCGCACCATGTCGCTGATGACCCTGGTCTGGGGCTTGGGCCTGGTGGGCGAGGCGTTGCTCACGGGAGCGCTGGTGTTCGTGGTTTCGGTGAAGCGGTACCTGATCATCAGTCCGATCATCGGCTACTCGACCATGGGCGTGCTGTGGGCCTGGACCTTCTGGTACAGCCGCCGCCAACGCGCCAAGGGCGATGCACGGCGAGCCGCCGAGGCGGCGGCCGCTCGCGAAGCCGAAGCCGGCGCGGCGGCCTAAGGAGTCCTCACGCGGTTTCGCGGGCGCTCAGACGACGTTCGATCATCTCGCGGCCGGCGAAGCTCGCCGAAGCGCCTTGGCGCTCACAGGCCAATGCCCCTGCCGCCACGGCGAACGCCACAGCGGCGCTCAACGACTCGCGCGCCGCCAACCGAGCGGCCAGGGCTCCGACAAAGGCGTCGCCGGCGCCGGTGGTGTCGACGACCCGCGCCGCCGCGGCCGGCAGGCGATAGGCGCCCTCCCCGTCTCGGCGGACGAGAACCCCGGCCGCGCCTAGCGTGACGATGACAATCCCGACCCTTTGGACGAGGGCGGCGGCGATGGCTTCGGGCTCGATCTCACCGGTCAGGACGCGGCCTTCTCCCGCGTTGACGACGAGGATGTCGGTGAGCGCCAGCAAGGCCTCGTCGAGGGCCTCGGGAGCGGGAGCGGCGTTCAGCAGGGTGGTTCGAGCCGCCGCGCGAGCGATCTCGAAGGCCCGGCGCACAGCCTGGTGCGGGACTTCCAGTTGCGCCACCACCACATCGGCTCCCCGGAGGAGGTCGCCGGCGGCCTCGATCGCATCCGCCGCGAGGGCGGCGTTGGCGCCGAGATCGACCACGATCTGGTTCTCGCCGGCGGCGTCGACCAGGATCACCGCCGTGCCGGTGCCGGCGCCCTCGATCCGCGCCACGCCGGAGGTGTCGATCCCCTCGTCCGCCCACATCCGCAGCGCCTGATCTCCGGCCGCGTCGAGTCCCAGGGCCGCGATCATGCCGACCGACGCCCCGCAACGGGCGGCCTGGATGGCCTGGTTCGAGCCCTTGCCACCGGGCGCTTCCAGGCGCCGCGAACCCAGAAGGGTCTCGCCGGGCGCTGGGAAGCGGGGGACCGGGAAGATCAGGTCGTGGTTGTAACTCCCGACCACCACCACCCGGGGCGAGGTGGCTCAGCCATCACCCGCCAATCGCGGGAAGATGTTGCGCGCGATGCGGACGTGGGCGCCCTGCCGGCCGTCGACCACCTGGGTGATGGCGAAGTCGGCGGCGATGCTCATCAGCGAATAGGCGTCGGGCCGCGAGAGGCCGATATGGTCGGTGAGAAGCCCCAGCATGTCGGTCGCCGCCTTGCGCGTGGCGAGGTTCAGATCCTCGTCGAAGCCGTGGACGATCCACCAGTTGGGGGTCTCCAGCAAGGGGCCGGGGAAGGTGAAGTCCCGCCGCAGCACGATCTGGAACAGCACGTCCAGGGAGGCCTCGATGGCCGTGCCGGAAATCTCGCCGTCGCCCTGGCTGACGTGTGGATCGCCGATGGAGAACAGGCCGCCTGGGACCTGCACGGGGTAGTACATCGTCGCCCCCGCTCCGATGCGCCAGTTGTCGATGTTGCCGCCGTGAGCGCCCGGCGGGATCGTGCTCACCCGACCGGGCACATCCATCGCCACGCCCGCGGTCCCCAGGTGCGGCCGCGCCGGCACCCGCACGCCTTGAAGCGCCGCCTGACGGTCGCAGGCGGGGCAGTGGGTGACGGTCCCGGGCGTCAGGTACTTGCCGGGAAAGTCGTAGGCGTAGAGCGCCTCGGCCCAGCGGGTGGCGGGATCCAGGGCGTAGATGGTCACCCGCTCCTTCTCGTCGAATTCCTTGTAGAGATAGCCCCAGTTGGCGGCGAGGTTGGAGCCGTAGCGGCAGCGCGGCGTCATCGAGAGGTAGCGCACCTCGAGCATGTCGCCCGGCCGGGCGTCCTCGACGAAGATCGGCCCGGTCATGATGTGCACGCCGGGATTGCGGTCGCTCTCGGGGATCTCGCGGAAGATGGCGGAGACGCCCTCGTCCATCATCAGCTCCGGCGCGTCGCCCGCATGGTGGGTGATCGCCTCGGCGCGGATCAGATCGCCGCTCTTCACGCGCAGCACCGGCGCGAGAGCGGCGTCGAAATAGCCCCAGTGCACCGTCTCCGGGGAGGCGCGCAGATGATGGAGCGCGCCGGGAACGACGTCTCTCCTGGCCTCGCCTGCCCTTTCGATGAGCGCCATGCCGCCGTCCTCCTGATCCTTGAGGAACAGGGCTAGAAAGATCAGACGGGGCCATGCAAGACGAGGGCTCGCGGTGGACGGCGGCGGCGCAAGCGATCGGGCGTTATCAAGCAAGACGCTGAAATCTTGAGCGTTAGCGTGCCCCGTCCCGGTTCAGATCAAGGAAGTCCGCCGTGAGTGTCGCGACCGAACTGCGCATCCGCCCGCTCCGCGAGGGTTTCGGCGCGGAAATCCTCGATGTCGACCTGCGCCGCGCGGACGCCGAGACGATCGAAGGCATCGTCGCGACCTTCCATCGACATGGGGCGATCCTGCTGCGGGACCAGGTCATGACGCCCGGATCGCTGACGGAGTTCATCGCTCACTTCGGCGAGCCGGAAGACCACACGCTCCAGGAGTTCACGGTCCCTGGCTTTCCCAAGGTCTACCGCCTCTCGAACAAGATCGAAGACGGCAAACCGATCGGGGCGCACAACGACGGCGTCGGTTGGCACACCGACTACAGCTACAAGCCCGAGCCGGTCATGGCGACCATGCTCTACGCCGTAACCGTGCCGCCGGAAGGCTCCGACACCCTGATCGCCGACTGCGTCGCCGCCTACCAGGCGCTGCCGGACGCGCGAAAGGCGGAGCTGGAGGGCAAGGTGCTGCACCACTCCTACGTCCACTTCATGCGCACCCGCGAGTGGGGCGCGCGCGAACTGCCGGACGAGATCAAGGACGCCAACCCCGACGTCTTCCATCCGCTGATCCGCACCCATCCGGCGGACGGTCGCAAGGCGCTGTGGCCCTCCACCGGCACGGTGATCGAGGTCATGGGCATGCCCAATCCCGAAGGGCTGGACCTCGTTCAGGATCTCGTGGACTTTGCCACGCAGGATCGCTTCGTTTATCGCCATAAGTGGCGCGAAGGGGACATCCTGATGTGGGACAATCGCTGCACCCTGCACACGGGTACGCTCTACGACGACACCAGGTACGTCCGGGAGATGCACCGCCTGTGGGTTCGCGGCGACAAGCCGTTCTGAGCTGAAGAATGGGCTGAGTTGAAGCGCTGGCTGATCACAGGGGTCACCTCGGGACTCGGCCAGGCGCTCGCTCGCGCGGCGCTGGCTCGCGGCGACGTCGTGGCGGGCACGGCGCGACGGGTGGCGGGGGCTGCGGCGTTCGAGGCTGAGGCGCCCGGCCGGGCCGTGGGGCTCGTTGCCGATCTTACCGACGCGGAGGTGGTTCGCTACGCCGTGGAGCACGCCATCACCCGCCTGGGCGGCGTGGACGTGCTGGTGAACAACGCCGGCTACGGCCTCGTCGGGGCGGTGGAGGAGACCGCGATCTCCGAAGCGCGCGCCCAGTTCGAGGTCAATGTCTTCGGCCCACTGATGGCGATCCAGTCCGTGCTGCCCCACTTCCGCGAGCGCCGGAGCGGCCATGTGATCAACGTCACCTCGGTGAGCGGCCTGGCGACCTGGTCGGGCACCGGCCTCTATTGCGCCAGCAAGCATGCGCTGGAGGCGATCGGCCTCACCCTGGCCGACGAGGTGGCGCCCTTCGGGATCAAGGTGACCAATGTCGAACCCGGCGGGATGCGCACCGACTACGCCGGCCGTTCGCTGATCGCCGCCGAGCGCCGGATTCCGGACTACGAGGACGGCGCGCGCGCCGCCGAGCGCCTGCTCTCCAGCCACGCCGGCCAGGAGAGCGGCGATCCGGCCAAGGTCGCCGCCGCCATCCTCAAGATCGCCGACATGGACGATCCCCCGCGCCAGCTGCTGCTCGGCGCCGACGCTGTCCACTACGCCACCGCCGCGGCGGCGCGGCTGCAGGAAGAGTTCGGCCGGTTCGCGGCGCTGAGCCTGTCGACGGGATTCGACAGCTAGGCTGTGGGCTCCAGCACGAAGCTGGTCATGCCCAGCGAGCCGTGCTCGATGTGATCGTTGAACAGGCGTGGTTTGTCGCCCGGTTCACGAGCGCCCAGGACATAGAGGAAGGGCCAGAAGTGCTCGGGGCTGGGCGCCGCCTTGCGTGCGTCCTCGCCGAGTTGCTCGAAACGCGCCGCGCGCCAGGGTTCGTCGTCCACCACCGCGCGTCGCATCTCGTCGTTGAACCGCTCCGCCCAGTCGAAAGGGGGAGCGGAGGCGTCGGACCAGTTCATCAGCCGCAGGTTGTGGACGATGTTGCCGGTTCCGAGGATCAGCACGCCTTCATCCCGCAGGGGCGCCAAGCGGCGGCCGATGTCGATCCGCTGCTGGGGGCTGAGGTTCACGTCCAGGCCAAGCTGGGCGACCGGGATGTCGGCCGCGGGATAGGCGTGCGTGAGCACCGACCAGGTCCCGTGATCCAGGCCCCACTGGCTGTCGTCCAGCACGACGGGCATGGGCGCGAGCAGATCCTGGACGCGGCGCGCCAGCTCGGGCGCGCCCGGCGCCGGGTATTCCATGTCGAACAGGGCCTTGGGAAAGGACGCGCCGAAGTCGTGGATGGTGCGCGGGCGGGCCATGGCGGTCACCGCCGTGGCGTTGGTCTCCCAGTGCGCGGAGATGGCGAGGATCGCCTTGGGGCGCGGCAGGTTGGCGGCGATCCTCGCCCACAGGCGGCTGGTCTCGTTATCCTCGATCGCCACCATGGGGCTGCCGTGGCCGAAGAAGGCGACGGGCATGCGCGAACTCATGGCCTGGAAGCCTCCTTCATCCGCCGCCACGCGGCCTGGTAGCGCGGCACGAGCCAGTGGTTGAATTGCCCCTGCGCGCCCTCCTGCCAGGAGTAGCGGCCGCGGCTGGCGAAGCGTGAGCGCAGGCCCTTCTGCACCAGCCCGTCCACGTGCATGTCCTGGGCGATGATCTTGCCGGCGCTGGTCATGATCATCTCGAGCCGATGCGAGAAGGCGGGATCCTCCGCCGCGCCGGGCGCCACCAGCAGGCCGGTATCCTGCTCCATGGTCTCCGGTCCCGTGGCGCGCAGGATCAGGAAGATGACGAGGTCGCTGGAGAGCACCAGCGAGAGGGTCGGGGGCACGTTGGCGAAGGTCATCCGGCCCGCGGTCCTCCTCGCTGAGCCCGGGGAAGACGGGCAGCACCGCTTTCTGCGTCGGGTTGAAGCTCGCGTCCGGGTGCAGGGTGCCGTTGAAGCGCAGGAAGCCGGCGTCTGACGGCTCCGAAGGCGGAAATACCGCCCGCTCGCTGGGTATGAAGTCGTGCAGCGGTCCGGCGTGCAGCTTGGAGGCGTGATAGCCGTCGTTGTTGTTCTCGAACATCACCTTCCAGTTCCAGGCGAACTGGCCGGTCATGCGCTGAGCCTCTTCCGCGCGGGCGAGATCGTAAGGGGCGATCGCCTCGGCGACCTTGGCGAGCCGCGGTCCGAGCGGCGCGGCGGCGGGATCGAAGTTGATGAAGACGAACCCCTGCCAGATCTCCAACTGGAACTGGGGCAGGCCGAGCGCCGTCTTGTCGAAACCGCAGGTGCGCTCCATCGCCGGGGCGTTCACCAGCCGGCCATCGAGGCCATAGACCCAGTGGTGGTAGGGGCAGACGAAGCCCCGCGTGTTCCCTGACCCTTCGGCCACCAGCATGGCCCGGTGCTGGCAGACGGAGCTCATCGCCCGCAGCACCCCGTCGCGACCACGCGCGACGACGATCGGCTCGCCGACGATCTCGGTGGTGAAGTAGTCGCCCGCCGACGCGGCCCAGCTCTCCCGGCCGACGCACAGCCACTCGTGGTTGAACAGGGCCTCCGTCTCGAGCGCGTAGAAGGCCGGGTCGGTGTAGCAGGCGGCGGGAAGCGTCTCGGCGCGATCGAGATCGGTCGCCGAGCTGGCGAAGCTCTCGATGAAGGCGTCGGTGAGGATGCTCGGAGCCATGGAACGGTTCTAGACGCCTCCGCCGCGTGTCGTCTTGCCCGACGACGCCCTCACGGTTTCGCCTGCCGCGCGATATAGGCCCGCCAGCCGCCCAACGCAGTGATGTCTTCGGCGCCGTCCAACGCGCGGGGTTCGGCGACGAAGCCCTTCACCGACGAGCCGTCGTCCAGTTCGACCGTGCCGATGGCGAGCGGCGGCGGCACCTCGGCGACGAAGCTGCCGAACGCTTCCAGTCCGAGTTCGTAGACCTCGACCTCGATCGCGGCGCCGCCCTCCCCGACGTGGACTAGCGCCGGCTTGGGCGGCACGGCGCCGGCCATCGCGTAGAGCTTGTAGGACGTCGCGGTCCTGCAGCGTCGGACGAGCCGCGCATCCCGAGAGGTGAGCTGCCAATGCAGCGGCATGGCGGCAAGGTGGGCGCCCACCACGGCCAGCTTCACGGTCTGCGCAACGCCAGAAACATCCAGCGGCGGGTGGTCGGGCATGGAGGTCTCCTCGAAGCGGCGGGCGAGATCGATGAGGGCGAGATCGGCAAAGGCGGGGCCGATCAGGCTCACGCCGAACCCGGTGCGGTTTTCGCGAAAACCCGCCGGCAGGGCGATGGCGCTCATGTCCAACAGGTTCACGAAGCTGGTGTAGCGGCCGAGATGGGCGTTGAGCGCCAGCGGCTCGGCCAGCATCTCCCGCCGCCGGTAGATGGTCGGCGTCGTCGGCAGCAGCAGCACGTCCACTCCCCGCCACATCCGCTCGGCCTGACGCTGCAGGGCCTGGAGCCGGTAGGCGCCCTCGAAGGCGTCCACCGCCGTGTAGCGCCACGCGCCCTCCAGGATGCCGCGCACCACCGGGTGGATCGCCGCCGGGTTCTCCGCCAGCAGCGGGCCAACCGCAGCGGCGCGCTCGGCCACCCACGGCCCCTGGTAGAGCAGCGCGCCCGCCTCGATCAGCGGGTCCAGGTCGATGATCGTCGGCGTTCCGCCGACGGCCTCCAGCCGCGCGACGGCGTCGGCGAACAGGCTGGGCGATTCCGCGTCCCCGAACCAGGCGAGCTGGTCGTCGGCCGGAACGCCGAAGCGGAATGTGGGCGGCAAGGCGCGCGGCGCCTCCGCCGGGGTGTCACGCGAATACGGGTCCTCGTCGTCGAAGCCGGCGAGCACCGCGTCCACGCGCGCCGCCAGTTCGACCGTTCCGGTGAAGACGCTGACGCAGTCGAGGGTTCGGCAAGCGGGCACGAGACCCGCGCGTGCTCCAGCGCCCGCGACTGGGCTTGAAGCCGACGAGCCCGTTGAACGCCGCCGGCACGCGGCCGGAGCCCGCCGTGTCGGTGCCGAGCGCGAAGTCGACCAGTCCGGCGGCGACGGCGACCGCCGAGCCGGAGCTCGATCCGCCGCTCACATAGTCGCGGTTGAAGACGCAACCGAGGTCGCCGTAGGGGCTGCGCGAGCCCGACAATCCGGTGGCGAACTGATCCAGATTGGTCTTGCCCACGAGCACCGCGCCGGCGGCGATCAGGGTGTCGACCAGCGGCGAGGAGCGTGTCGGCGTGTAGGCGAAGGCCGGGCAGGCGGCGGTCGTCGGCAAGTCCGCCACGTCCAGGTTGTCCTTCACCGCGAAGGTCAAGCCCGCCAGCGGAAGCGCCTCGCCCGCCGCGAGCGCCCGATCGACCGCGCGGGCGGCGGCGAGGACGTCATCCGCGGACACACGGGTGATCCAGACCGCCGGCTGCACCGCCTCGTAGGCGGCGATGCGAGCCAGAGCCGAACGGGCCGCCTCCTCGACGGTCATGGCGACCGGTCGGCGCCTAGAACGCGAAGGCGATGGTGCCGATGATCTGGAACGGCGGGATGTACTGCTGGCTGGTCTGGAAGGTGCCGTACGGGTCGGTGTAGCGCGCGTTCACCCCGGCGACATTGGTGACGTTGGTCGCGGTCAGCGCCACTCGCCAGTGCGCGTTGGTCGGCACATAGTCCAGGTTCAGGTTCAGGGTGGTGTAGTCCGGCACCCTGTCGACGGCCGGATCGTTGAAGATCCGCGCCCATTCGCTGCCGCGATAGACCACCTCGATCCGGGGCGTCAGTGACCCCTTCCAGAAGTCGAACCGATAGGAGGCGTTGATCGCGCCCGAGACGGTCGGCATGGCCGGCGGCCGGTTGCCGTTCACGTTCTTGGAGAGCGCGACCAGGGCCGCGTGACAAGCAGGACTATAGTAGGCGGCGAAGAATTGGCAGGGCGTCCCGAACACACCGGGGAAGCCGGCGAAGGGTGATCCGTACAAGCTCTCCACGGTCGTCGAGTTCGAGCGAGGAGTAGTTGCTGGTGATCGTTCCCTTTTCGATGGCGATGTCGCCACCGATGCGCAGGCGGCTATCGCGGGAGACATACTGCGCCTCCGCTTCCACCCCATAATCGCGGATACGGGGAACGTTGGTGATGCCACTGTTGAAGGGGAGAACATCCGGCTCGATGTACTGGAAATTGTAGTGGGTATAGTAGAATCCAGCAAGATTCAGACGGAGCGTGTGATCAAAGAGGAAATTCTTCGAGCCAATCTCGGCGGCGTCGTTGACTTCAGGCTTAAACGTATACGGTATTAGAGTAAGATTGCTGCCGTTCACGCCGCCCGGCTTGTAGCCGCGGTTATAGCTCACATAGATATTGTTGGTCGGCGTGAGGTCGTAGGCGATCACCGCCCGATAGGTCGGGGTATTGGTCGTGTAGCGCACGGGTGGGAGAACTTTAGCTCCGCCCGCTCCGGCGTTGATGCTGTCATCCCGGAAGTAGTCATGATTGTAGCGCGCGCCGAAGGTGACGCTGAGCGCGTTGGTGACGTGGAACGTGCCCTGACCGAAGAAGGAGTACGACCGGCGCTTCACGTAGGAAAGATTGCCGTAATTCAGATACGAAGGCGGATTGTTCAGGATATCGGGTGGATAGGTGGTCGGCGGCGCACTGACGCTGAAGTTCGGGCCCGGCACACCGCCGTACTCGATGACGAATTGCTTGCTGCCCTGGTAGAGGCCAAAGCCGCCGACCACCCATTCGAAGCGGCCGGGTTTGGAGACGAAGTCGATCTCCTGGGTGTAGTTGTGCAGGTGGGTGTTCCAGGCGGCGATATGGTCGTAGCCGCCGATCACCGAATAGATCGAGCGGTCGGAATCGAGGCGCTGCTCGTGATCGAGACCCTGTAGCGCGCTCACTGAGTGGATGGTGAACCACGGCAGCTCCCAGTCCGCGTTGATGTGGTAGAGCTGCGTCGTCAGCTCGAACCTGCCTGGCAGATCCTGCTCGAGTTGGCGGGGATCGGGATTGGGATCCAGGATGTTCTTCTGGGCGTCGCCGTTGCGGTTGTCGTGATACAGCTGGGCTGTCGCCGTGATGCTGAAGGTGTCGATCGGCTTCCACAGCAGGGACGCCTTGACGCTGCCGTCGTGGGCGTCGTCGAGATCCTGGCCGTTGTAGATGTTCTTGGTGAAGCCGTCGTGGTCGAACTTCTGGCCCGAGACCCGCAGCGCCAGAGTGTCGCCGAGCGGAATGTTCACCTCCGCCCGCTCGCGGAACAGGTTGTAGTTGCCGAAGCTGACGTCGCCGGAGGCGTCCCAGGTCTTCAGCTTGGGCTGATTGGTGTTGATGTTGATCGCGCCGCCGATGGAGCTCTGTCCATAGAGGGCGCCCTGGGGCCCACGCAGCACCTCGATCGATCCGACGTCGAACAGCGTCTGGTCGAGGGAGATGGTGTTGGCGATGTAGACGCCGTCCACGAACAGCGAGACCCCCGGCGAGGTGGTGAGGCTGTTCTCCGGGGTGCCGGAGCCCACGCCGCGGATGGTCACCAGGTTCTCGAAGCCCGCCGCCTTGGTCGTCTGCAGGCTGGGCACGAGGCCGTTCAGCTGGGCGATGTTGGTGGTGAAGTTCTGGTCCAGGGTCGCCGGGTCGATCGCCGTGACCGCGACCGATGTGCGCTGGATGTCCGTGGCCCGCCGCTCCGCGGTGACAACGACTTCGCCGACGCTCGTGCCTGGACCATTGGCTTCGGCCGCGCGCGCGGCGAGCGGCGTGAGCGCGCTTGCCGCGGTAAAGAAGCACAGTGCGCTCGAGGCGCGCAGGACGAACCTGTTCATTATAACCCCTCCGAACCTTGGCCTTTGCGACGGCCTTGTGACTGTTTTCCGACCTTGAGGTCGTTAAACTTCTTCTGTCCACTCTCCGGAGCCAGGCTGATCCCGGCTTCTCGGCGAATGCTCAATCCGCAAGCCCTCCCGCCATCGTCAGGCGAGAGCGTCGTCACTCAGGCCTTGGCGCCCCAGACCTCCCGCGCCTTTTCGTAGACGCCCTGGTCGTAGGAGAACTCGACGGTATTGCCGTCGGGATCCTTCAGCATGCAGATGTAGCCGATCTGCTTAGGCATCTGGCGCGGGCCGAAGGCGAGGCAGCCCGCCGCCTTTCCCCGCTCGGCGATCTCGTCGATCGCGTCGTGGCTCTCGACCTCGATGCCCATGTGGGCGAACGGGCCCATCGGATGGTGTGGCGCGGGCGCGAAGGGATCGTGGCCTTCGTAGAACTGTCCAAGCACCAGGATGAACGGGGAGTCAGCCTGGGTTTCGTCGCCGAGCCAGGCGTTCTTACCGTCCTCGTCCTCGCCACGGCTCAGCAGACGAAGGTGGGTGAAGCGCTGATACCAGTCGATGCTGGCGTCCATGTCCTTCACGGGAAGAGCGATGTGCGTCCAGGTCTGGCGCTTGGGCCTAACCGCGTGCTCGGGCTCGCTCATCGTTACGCTAGACCCTCCGTGGGTGATGGGACGGTAGAAAGCGCCGCTGGACGCGGCTTGTCCTTGGACGCACGATTACTTGCCGGCGCGGTCCTCAGCCGAGTGCGGTCGGGAAGCCGCCGCGGTGGTAGAGCAGCGGCGCCCCTTCATGGGCGTGGTCGATGCGCCGGCCGCGCCCCACCACGATCCTGTGGTCGCCGCCGGGATGGACCGCCTCCACCGTGCAGTCGATGAAGGTCGGCGCACAGGCGAGTTGCGGCGCGCCGGCTTCGTTGGCCAGGAAGGCGAGCGCCTCGAAACGCGTCTCCTCCTCGGCGGCGGCGAAGCGTCGGGCCAGCGCCGCGCCCTCGCTCGCCGGCAGGATGTTGACGCCGAACCGGCCGCTGGCCTCCACGTCCGGCAGGATCGGGTTCGCGAGGTCCAGGCAGACCAGCAGCAGCGGTGGCGTGAGCGACACCGAACAGAAGGCGTTCACGGTGCTGCCGACCGGCCGGTCGCCGCGCCAGCTGGTCACCACCGTGACGCCACTGGGAAAACAGCCCATGGCCGCGCGCCACTCGGCCGCACTCACCGCCTCTTCGGCCAGGGTCATTGAACGGTCCATGAGGTCCTGTTGGGGAGACCTGTCCGGGCGACGACCGCTCTCCCCGCGTCGGCGGCCTGGCGAAGCAGGTCGTCTTCGTCGATGCGGGTGTGCCGGCCGGCGTCGAGCACGCGATCGCCCCTGATCCAGACGCTGTGGACGCCGTTGGCGGGAGCGCTGAAGGCGAGCTGCTCGACCGGATCGAACGCCGGTCCGCCCCATTCCAATCTGCGCGTGTCGTGCAGCACGATGTCGGCGGACTTGCCGACGTCCAGCGAGCCGATCCGATCCGACCAGCCCAAGGCGGCGGCGGCGTTCACCGTGGCCATCTCCAACACGGTGGTCGCCGGGAACAGGTCCTGGTCTTCACGCGCGTCGCGGAACAGGCTGGCCATCAGCCGTCCGGAGCCCAGGATGTCGGCGGCGATGCCGTCGGTGCCCAGCATGAGATTGACGCCGCGCTCGATCATCTCGGGAAACAAGCCGTGACGCGAGACGCCGAAACCGCCCTGAAGGGCGGCGTGCGGGCAGTGGATCGCCCCGGCGCCGCTGTCGACCAGCACGTCCAGCTCGCTCGTGTCGATCCGAGCGAGATGGGTAAGCATCACACTTTCACTCATGACGCCGATGTCCGCCAGGTGCTCCAGCGGTCGGCGATTGTAGCGGGCGAGGAACCAGTCCGGATCGCCCTGGCGCGGGCTCATGTGCGCCGAGACGCGCAAGTCCTTGTCGTCGGCAAGGGTCTTGGCAGCCCGCCACACCTCGTCGGGATTGGTCGAGTGGCCGACGAGAAGCGGCCAGGCCGCCAGGCGCGTCTCGCCATCGTCTGGCCAGCGCTCCACTGCCCGCTCCATGAGAGCGATGGCGGCGCGCGACAGCGCCGCCTGATCCGCCGCGGGATCGTAGGCGCGGCCCTCGATCCATTCGCCGAGGCGACCTCGGATGCCCGGTGTCGGCCAGGGCCTCGATCACCGCGTCGAGATGGGAAACGGTGCCGGCCTCGATGAAGGTGGTCGTTCCGCCCTTGATCATCGCCAGAGCGGCGCAGCGGGCGGCGATGGCCTCCTCCTCCGCCGTCTGGGCGCGGAACAGCGGAATGACCCACTTCTGCAGCTTGTCGGACCAGGAATCCTCGGGTCCTCCGCGTCGGAACCCCCGGGTGATCGGGTCGGCGGTGATGTGGATGTGACCGTCGATGAAGCCGGGCGTGGCGACGAAGCCCGCGGCCTCGACGCGCTGGCGCGCGACGACGGTGCGCTCGAGTTCGGCCCGCTTGCCCACGGCCGCGATCTTTCCACCCGCAACGGCGATGGCGCCGTCGGCGATCACGCGCCGGTCGGCGTCCATGGTGATGACGGTGGCGCCCGCGATCAGCAGGTCGGCCTCGATCGGAACCGTCATCAGGTCGCTGCCTCGGCGACGAGCGACTCTCTCGCCATCGGGAGGCCGAAGGAACAGCGTCGCCCCGAACAGCGCCACAGACACCAAGGCGCAGAGCAGGAACATGCCGGTGAAGCTGCCGAGCGTGTCCCTGGCCCAGCCGCCGAACGCCGGCCCCAGCGCCGCGGAGGTCGAGATCAGGCACATGATCGAGAACAGCTCCAGATTCGCCTTCCGCCCGAAATACTGAAGCAGCAGCACCGTCGAGGCGATGAACGACAGGCCGAAGCCCAGGCCGACCCCCACCACATAGACCCACATCATCGCCCAGCCGTGCGCCCAGGCCAGAGCGGCCATGCCGACGGCCAGGGCGGCGAGGGCGACCAGCATCATGGTCTTGGCCGAGATCCGTTCGCCGGCGGCCCCGGCGAAGATCGAGATCACGGCGCCGAACAGCTGCTCATAGGCCAGCATCTGGGCGGCCGCGGCGTTCGACAGACCGCGCTCGATCAGGTGCTGCGCGGCGAAGCCGTGGGCCGTGGTGTTGATGAGCAGATAGGTCGTGTAGCCGCCGACGATCACATAGAACTGCCCCATCGAGAGCGCGCGGCGCACCGTCCAGTCGCCGAGTCCCTCGATCATCTCCGGCAAGCCGGCCTGTTCCGGCGCGAGCGTCACATGGCGGGTTTCATCGTGGCGACCGGGCGTCACCAGGGCCGCGAACACGGCCGACAGCACGGATGCGCCAGCGAACAACCACCAGAAGGGGCGCCAGCCGCGCCCCCAGCCGTCCACCATCACGTACAACAGCGGTCCCGCGACTCCACCCAGGGCGCCGATGGTGAAGTAGGCGCCGAGCGCCGTGGAGCGTCGATCCTCGAACAGGTCGTTCAGGACGTGGGTGCCCGGAACGGTGCTCACCAGCGCGAACGCGGTGCCAACCAGCGCCGTGGCGATCAGGTAGACCAGGACGCCGTGGGTGAGCGCCAGGGCGCCGAAGCCCGCGATCATCATCGCCCCGCCGACGCCCAGGGTGAATCGCACGCTAAAGCGCCGGATCAGCACGGCTGGAACCACGCTGGCGAAACCGCAGGCGAGGCCGAGGACGGTGTAGCCGAGCCCGGCCTCCTTCCAGTTCCAGCGCATCTCGGCGACCATCTTGGGCAGCACGACGCCGAGCGAGGAGAAGGCGCCGGCGGAGACGACGAAGAAGATCAGGCTCAAGGCCGCGAAGGCGACCCAGCGGTTGGTGAGGCGCGCGGCCACTTTGCGCGACTATTCCTGGGTGTAGTTGCTGGGAACGGCCGGATCCTGGCCGGCCTTGCCCCACAGCACGATCTCGTTGCCCCAGGGATCGCGGAAGGCGTGATTGTAGCCGTTGAATTCCTTCCAGTAGTGATCCTTCCAAAGGACGGTCGCGCCGCGATCCACCGCTTTCTGGAGGATCTCCTCGTGGTTCTGGCCGTCGCCGACCAGGATCCAGACCCGCGCCTTGCGACCGCCGTCGGCGAGTTGGCGCGGCTCGACGCCTTCCGACTTCGGGTGCGGCCGCGCGTTCTTGGCGTCGAAGATGCCCAGGTGCAGGTTGCCGATCTGGCTCTCGCTTCCGTCCGGGTTCTGGAAGTTGCCGCCCGGCACCATGCGGTGGAACACCCCCGTGGGTCGATGGTCGTCCTGCCAGCCGAACACCTCGGAATAGAACCTGCCGGCGGCGACCGGGTCGTCGGAGGCGAGGTCGACGAAGATCAGGGTGTTCGGCGTGGTCATACGGGCAATGTCCTTGTCGGTTTCAGGCGTATTCTGACCGGCGCGGGGTGAACACGTCGAGGTTGAGCACGGCCTCATCGCCGACCACCTCGCCCCAATGCTGCACCCCGCCGGGGATGACCATCAGCCCGCCGGGTCCCAGGCGCTTCACCGTCTCGTCGCCAAGGTGGAAGTCGATCGTGCCCTGCAGGATGTAGACGATCTGCTCGTGCGGGTGGCTGTGCGGGCGGGGTTCGTGGCCGGGCTGCAGGCGGTTGAGCGACACCGTCGCGCCGTCGCCGGAGAAGGCCTTGCGCTCGACGCCCTCGCGCACTCGCTCCCAGGGCGTGGCGTTCCAGTCGATGCTGTGCGGGTCGATCAAGCGGCCGCTCCGTAGCCGCCGCCGCCCGGCGTCTCGAGGACCACGCGGTCGTCAGGCTGCATCGTCATCTTCTTGCCCTCCGAGACCGACTGGCCGTTGACCAGGAAGCGCCCCGCCGCGCCGGAGTCGCCCCCCGCCAGACCATCAGGCCCACGGTCGAGCCGGCTCGGCACGGCATTGAGCAGCCAGGGCTCGCCCGTGCGCATATGGAAGGCGACGATCTGGCCGTCGCCGCCGCGGGTGCGGCCCGCTCCGCCGGAACCTTCGCGGATTTCGCGGCGGTCGAAGACGATCGGCATCGCCGCCTCCAGGATCTCCACCGGGACGGCCGCCACGCCGGTCGGGATAGCAGGTGACGCTCGGACCCGGCTTCTCGCGTCGCGCGCCCATGCCGCCGGAGTAGTTGAACATCGACGAGGTGAAAGCCTCTCCATCAGCCTGCTTGCCCTGGATCTGCATGGTCCACACCGCGCCCGAGCCCTCGGCGAGCACCCGGTCGGGCATCACCTGATGGAGCGCCTTGAGGATCGGCATGGGGACGAACATGCCCACGACGTGGCGCGCGTTCAGTGGCGAGGGGTACTTGGCGTTGACGATGCAGCCGTCCGGCGCGGCGACCTTGATCGGCGCGAGCGAGCCGTAGTTGTTCGGCTGCTCGGGGTTCAGGCAGCTGCGCACGGCGAAGGTGGAATAGGCGTGGGTGTAGTTCATCACCACGTTGATCCCCATCGGGCTCGGCCCGGAGCTGCCGGTCCAGTCGATCAGCACCTCGCCGGCGTTGTTGTCGATCCGGACGGCGGCCTTGAGGGTGATCACATCGCCGCCGGGCACGTCGAACTGGCTTTCCCCGTGCCACTCGCCGCCCGGCAGGGCGCGGATCGCGGCGCGGGTCGCCTCTTCAGAGCGCTGGATGATCTCGTCCGAAACCTCCTGGATGTCGGCGAGGCCGTGGGCGTCGCACAGGGCGTTCAGCCGCTCGCCGCCGGAGATGCCGCTGGAGACCTGGGCAGAAAGGTCGCCGAACACATGGTCCGGCGTGCGCACGTTGCGGCCGATGATGGCGTGCAGGGTCGCATTGGGCTCGCCGCGTTCGTAGAGCTTGAGCGGCGGCAACCAGAGCCCCTCCTCGTGGATGTCCCGAGCGCCCGCGCCGATGCCATAGCCGCTGATGTCGGTGTGGTGGATGGTCGAGCCGATGAAGCCGATCAGCCGCTCGCCGCGATGGATCGGGCAGAGCACGGTGATGTCGAAGAAGTGCCCGGCGCTCATCCACGGGTCGTTGGTGATGACCACGTCGCCCGGATCGAGCCGCCCCTCGAACAGCTTCGCCAGCGCCTCGCCCGCCACGCAGAGCGAGTTGATGTGACCCGGCGTGCCGGTGTTGGCCTGGGCGACCATGCGGCCGCGTGCGTCGAACAGGCCGCTGGCGAGGTCGCCCGCCTCGCGCACCACAGGCGAGAAAGCGATGCGCTGGAGCGCCTTGGCCTGTTCGCTGACGATGCTGATCAGGTTCGACCAGAGGATCTCGAGTTCGATGCCGTCGAGCATGCTTTCAGGCCTCCTTGCGGGCGATGATGCACCCGCTCGCGTCCACCACGCCGCGCCAGCGCGGAGGCAGGACCACCGTGGTTTCCCGCTCCTCGATCAGGGCGGGACCCGTAATCGCCTGCCCCAGGCTCAGCGCCGCGCGATCATACAGCTTCGCGGCGGCGCCCGGCCATAGACCGACGGCGCGCTCGCCTTTGGGCGCGGCCTGGCTGGAGGCGAATAGCGGTGCGGCGGACGGCGCTTCGGCCGGCGCCTCGGCGGTGAGACGCCAGCTCACCACCTCGACGCCGACGTGGGAGGGATTGACGCCGTACTGGGCGAAGTAGGCCCGCTCGAAGGCTCTCGCGCACCTTGGCCGGCTCGCGATGACGGCGAGGATTCTCGCCGAAGGCGACGGTGACCTCGTTCTGCTGGCCGGCGTAGCGAAGATCCGCGCCGACGGTCCAGCGGATCTGGTCCGCCTCGACGCCGGCGTCACCGAGACCCTCGACGCCCTCGGCTTCCATCTCGCCCAGCAGGCGCTCCACCTCGTCCCAGTCCAGCTTGTCGAGGGCGGCAAGGGCGCTGCGCACCAGGTCCAGCCGCACGGGCGTGACCAGCGAGCCGAAGGCCGAGAGCACGCTGGCCTGCGGCGGGAAGATCACCTCCGTGCTGCCGAGCAGCTCGCCGACCGCGCAGGCGTGGACCGGTCCGGCCCCGCCGAAGGCCAGCAGCGGCAGGCCGCGATGATCGACGCCTCGGTCCGTGGCGTGGGCGCGGGTGGCGCCGGCCATGGCCTCGGCCACCACCCGGAAGACGCCGGCGGCCGCCTGGGTGCGGGAGACGCCGAGCTTTTCAGCCAGGTCGTCGAAGGCGCGTTCGGCGGCGGGTCGATCGAGCCGCATGTCGCCGCCGAGGAAGTTGTCGGCGTCGAGCAGTCCCAGGACAAGGTCCGCGTCGGTGACCGTCGGCTCGGTCCCACCCCGGCCGTAGCAGGCGGGGCCGGGCTCCGATCCGGCGCTGCGCGGCCCCACCTTCAGCAGGCCGAGCTTGTCGACATGGGCGATACTGCCGCCGCCGGCGCCGATCTCGATCATGTCGATGGAGGGGATGGTGAGCGGCATGCCGCTGCCCTCGGCGAAGCGGTACATCCGGTCGACCTCGAGCGTGCCGGTGACCAGCGGCTTGTGGTGCTCGATCAGGCAGGCCTTGGCGGTGGTGCCGCCCATGTCGAAGCTCATCAGCCGCTCGAGGCCAAGGCGTTCGGCGAAGTGGGCGGCGGCCAGGGCGCCCGCGGCCGGACCGCTCTCGATCATCCGCACCGGATTGCGGGCGGCGATGTCCGCGCCGATGACCCCGCCGCTGGAGAGCATGATCAACGGGCGATTGGGCGCGCCCAGCCGTTCGAGCCCCTCACGCAGGCCGGTGAGATAAGGGGCCGTGATCGGCGTCGTGTAAGCGTTGATCGCGGTCGTCGAGGCGCGAGGGTACTCGCGGATCTGCGGCGCCACGATCGAGGAGATCGAAAGATAAACCTCCGGCGCTTCGGCTCGGATCGCCTCCGCTACGGCGCGTTCGTGGGCCCCGTTGCGGAAGGCGTTGATGAGGCAGATGCCCGCCGCGGCCACGCCCTCGGCCTTCAACGCGCGTCCAATCGCGCGGGCCTCGTCGAGGTCGACATCCTTCTCCGCCTGGCCATCAGCCAGCATCCGCTCGTCGATTTCGAATGTGAGCTCGCGCGGGATCAGCGGCGGCGCGAACTCGATCTGCGGATCGTACATGTCGTAGCGATGCTCGTTGCGGATCGCGAGCACGTCGCGGAAGCCCTTGGTGACGATCAGGGCCGTCGGGGCGCCCTTGCGCTCGATCAGGGCGTTGGTGACCACGGTGGTGGCGTGAACCACGACGCCATCGATCTCCGCCGGGTTCGACCTCCGCCTTGCCGAGCACCAGTCCGACTGCGCGGAAGAACCCCTCCAGCAGGTCGCCGTGGGTGGTGAGCGTCTTGTCGACCGTCAGCGCGCCGTCGTCGCGGCGCAGCACCGCGTCGGTGAAGGTCCCGCCGATGTCGACCGCAAGCGAATAGCCCATGGCGGGAACGGGCACGCCGCCGGCTTTTGTGTCAACGCGGGGCCGCCGCCAACGCTTGCGCGCACGCGCCTCAGATGTTGTCCGCGATGGCCGCGCACCCGGCGTGCAGGCGAGTAGCCTCGAGCTTCGGTTTGTTGCAGGTTGGGGCATGCCACCCTGGCCGGCATTCGCGCAGGCGATCCGGGTGAGACCCGCGCTCCCGGTTCGCTTCGGCGCCGCGCTGGCCGCCGCGATCTGCGTCGGGGCGGCCGTCCCCGCGCCGCTCGGTCGCTCGACCCAGGCGTTCGATGTCTACCCACAGACGGCCGGCAGCGCGACCGTGCTCAAGCGCATGCTGAGCCCGCTCGCCTGGGACTCGATCCAGAGCCGGCTGGCGATGTCGGGCGCGCGGTTGGAGGAGCGGGCGCTCGATCTCTCCAGCGAACATTTCCAGGTCTACGTTCCGGAAAAACGTCCGCCCAGGGGCTACGGCCTTCTGGTCTTCATTTCGCCGAACGACCGAGGGGATCTGCCGCTCGGATGGAAGAGCGCGCTTGACGAGCACGGGGTGATTTTCGTGGCGGCCGAACGCTCCGGCAATGATCAGGCCTTTCTCACCCGCCGCGCCCCGCTCGCGTTGTCGGCTGCCGCCAACATCGAGTCGCGCTACGTGGTCGATCCGGACCGGGTGATCGTGGGCGGCTTTTCGGGCGGTTCGCGCGTGGCGCTTCGCCTTGCCCTCGCCTTCCCGGAGGTTTTCCGGGGCGCGTTCCTCGACGCCGGCGCCGACCCCTTGGGCGCACCGCCGATCGGGCTGCCGAATGTCGACCAGCTGCGGCTGGCGCAGGAGCACAGCCGGTTCGCGTACATCACGGGCGCGCAGGACCTCACCAATCTGGAGATGGCCTCGGTGAGCGCCCAGTCGCTTCGGCGGTGGTGCGTGTTCGGCGTCGACACCCTCACCCTGCCTGACCTCGGTCACGAGGTGGCGAACGGGTACGGGCTGGCGCGAGCGCTAGACATCGTGTTCGCCGCCCCGTCTCCCGACACCCAGCGCCTGGCCGCGTGCCGCGCGCGCTCGACGGCCGATGCAAGCTCGCGCCTCGAGCGCACGCGGCAGGTCGTTCGCTCGGATCCCGCTAAAGCGCGCAAGGCCCTGCTCGACCTGGACGGGGCCGTGGGCGGCCTCGTCGCCCCCGAATTGCGCGACCTGGCCGAGCATTGCGCGTGTGGCGTGCTCGGCGCTCAGACTTCGAGCGACCCAACGCGCGAGCGTCGGTAGTCGCGCGGGGAGACGCCGTACTGATCCTTGAACGCCCGGCTGAAGTGGGCCGAGCCGTTGAAGCCCCAGCGGAAGCAGATTTCCGAGATCGACAGGCTGGCGCTCACGGGGCTGGAGAGGTCCAGGCGGCAACGCTCCAGCCGTCGACGCCGCAGATAGGTGGAGAAGGTCTGGCCGGCGGAGGCGAAGAGCTTCTGGAGAGTGCGGGGCGAAACACCGTCAGCCGCCGCCGCGGCCTCCAGGTCCAGGTCGGGATTGGACAGCAGCGTCTCGATGGTCTGGCAGACGCGGTGGAAGTGATTGGCGCGGGCCGCCTCGGCCCCGCCTTTCGCCGCGGGGGAGCCCTCCGCCGCCAGATTGGCGATCAGGAACTCGGTGAGCGAGAGGTCCACCGGCCGGAGTTGGTCGGCGGTGAGGTCCGGCAAGGCTTCGGCCGTGGCGATCAGCAGCCGGGAGAGCACGTGGCCGAGCCCCCGCGCGCTGTCGAAGACGCCGAGCTTCAGAGCGAGCGGCGCGACGAGGCGGTGGTTCAGGGCCACGCGGGGCGCATTGACGAACAGCAGCCGGGCGGGACCGTGCACGTCGAGCGCCGCCTCGATGCCCGTGGCGCCATAGACGACATCCCCCGGCGCGAGAGCGGTGGTGGTCGAGCCGTCCCAGAAGCTCACCTCGCCCTCGAGCGCCAGGGCGAGCCAGACCGCCGAGCGCTGGTCGGCGTTGCGCCCGGCGATGACCTGGGCGGTGCAGTCCACCACCGCGAACTCCACGCCGAGGGGCGAGGTCAGGAAGGCGACGGTGGCGCGGAGCGGCGCGCCCTCGGCCGGCTTGGCGGGCGGTAGGCGCAGGCGACGCAGCACATCCAGCCACGCTTCACGCCGTTCGGCGGGCGGCGCGTCGTCGGTCGAGAACGACCAGGCGGACTGCGAAAGAGAGGCGGTGGCGTCCACGGCCTGATCAAGGACGCCAAGGCGCCCGCGCGCAAGAGCCGCGCCCCGAGGTCGCGAGCCAAAGTGGCGCTTCGGCCGGCGCGAACTTAAGATGCGGGCTTCTCTGTTTCCCTTCGAGCTTTATTCTGAGGACCCCCGTCATCTCTTCGATTTCCCAGGTCTTGCCGGACGGTGAGTCGGTCCGGTCGATGAAAGCCCGCGCGTCGTGAAGGCCAAGAAACTCTCGGCCTTGGCGCCCGACGAACAGCTCGCGCGCCTGCAGGCGGTGAGTCGCCAGCTCCAGGAGGGTCGCCGGGGCGAAGCGATCGCGGCCCTGAGGGTGCTGACCGTGCTCTCCCCCGACAATGTGGACGCCCACCGCCTGCTGGGCGTGGCGCTCAACGAGGACGGCGATCCTCCGGGCGCGGAGCTGGCCTTTCGGGCCGCGCTCAAGCGTCGGCCGAACGAGGCCCGGATCGCCGTCGGTCTGGCCGAAGCGTTGATCGCGCAAAAGCGTGGCGACGAGGCGGTGGCGGCGCTGGCCCCCTTCGTCAACGACCAGACCACCAATCTGGAGCTGCTCACCTTCGGCGGCTTCGCCTTGCAATCGGCGGAACGCGCGTCGGACGCCGTGGAGATGCTGCGGCGAGGGACCTGGGTGGCGCCCGAGAGCGGCGTCGCCGAGCACAACCTCGCCGGCGCGCTGGTGGACGATCGTCGCTTCGAGGAAGCCGAGGAGGCGGAGCGCCGCGCCCGCGCCAAAGGGCTCGCAGCGCCGGAGATCCTGGTCGTCGAGGGCAAGGCCGCGCGAGGCCAGGGCCGCCTCGAGCAAGCCATCGAGAAGTTCGCCCTCGCGCTCAACGCGCGACCCACCTACGCCCTTGCCGCAACCGAACTGGCCGACGCGCTCTGGGCGGAAAGCGGAGAGCTCGCGCCTGCGCTCGCAATTCTGGACGAAACCGCTCAGCTGCTGCCGACCCACCTCGACTTACCGCGCGTGAAAGCCCGGCTGCTGGACGAGACCGGCGACAAGCGCGGCGCCTACCGGGTTGTGGAGAAGACGCTCGCCCAGGTCGAGGCGGTGGACTTCCAGGTCTATGCGGCCCAGCTCGCGGTGTATTTCGATCCGGCTCTGGCGATGACCCACGCCCGCCGGGCGCTCGCGCTGAGCCCCGGCGGCGCCGCCGCCCAGGCGGCGATGACGCAGGTCCATCTCGCGCTCGGAGAAGCGCGACCGGCAGCCGCGCTTGCCGAGGGTCTCACCCGACGCTGGCCGCAAGACCAATACGGCTGGGCTCTGCAGGGCCTGGCATGGCGCATGCTGGGCGACCCCCGCTACGCGCGTCTCTACGACTACGAGCACTTCGTCTTCCGCTCGCCCATCGACACGCCCGAGGGCTGGTCGGATCTCGACGCCTACCTCCGGGACTTGAGGGACGAACTGAAACCCCTGCACCCCTTCAAGGGACATCAGATCAACCAGTCCCTGCGTCACGGCTCGCAGACGGAAGCCCCGCTCGAGCGGCAGCAATCCCCGGCCGTCGCCGCGTTTTTCGGCGCGATCGCCGGCCCGATCCGCCGCTACATCGAGCAACTCGGAAAGGGCCGCGACCCCTTACGAGGACGCGCGAGCGGCGACTATCGGCTGAACGGGATCTGGTCGGTGGCGCTCCGGCCCGAGGGCTTCCATGTCGACCACGTCCATCCGAAGGGTTGGATCTCGTCCGCCTGCCACATCGGCCTGCCCGACGCGGTGGAGAACGGCCGGCAGGGCTGGCTCAAGTTCGGCGAACCGGGCGTGCCGACGGCGCCCGCGTTGGAGGCCGAGCACTTCGTCAAGCCGGCGGCGGGGCAGCTGGTGCTGTTCCCGTCCTACATGTGGCACGGAACCGTGCCCTTCGATGAAGGCGAGCGCCTCAGCGTCGCGTTCGACGCGATCCCTGCATGAGCCTGGCGGCCGCCATCTCCTCCAAGGCGGCGGCGCTGGCCGCGTTGCGGTCCGGTCGGGCGATGGAAGCGCGGGACCTTCTACGGCAAGCGCTCCGGGACGCTCCCGACGATATCACCCTCTGGCTCAACCTGGCCGGAGCCGAGCGGGCGAGTGGGGATTTCGCCCAGGCGTTCGAAGCGCTCGAGGGCGCGCTGCGGGTCGATCCGCGATCCTTCCAGGCGCTGCTGATGAAAGCCGCGCTCGTCGAACGCAGCGGCGACCTGATCCAGGCCGCGATCGGCTACGGACTCGCTCTCGGGCAGGCGCCCGATCCCGACCTGCTCGACTCACCGACGCGCCGCGCGTTCGAACACGCGAGAGAGGTGCACACCGACTACACCGCGCGCATTCGCCAGTGCATGCTGGACGCTGTTCGCGGCGAGGCCGCGCTGGGGCGCAGCGAAGAAGGCCGGCGCATCGGCGCCTTCATCGACTTCGCTAGCGGCAAGCGGAAGATCTTCCCGCAGAAGCCAACCAACTTCTACTATCCGGGCCTCCCCGCCCTCGACTTCTATCCCCGCGACCTCTTTCCCTGGATCGAAGCGGTTGAAGCCGAAGCGCCGGCCATCGGCGCGGAGCTGGCGGCGATCCTGTCGGACAGTACCGAAGAGGGCTTCGCCCCTTATGTCGACTACTCGGATAGCCTGCCGTTGGACCAATGGGCGGAGCTCAACCGCTCGCCGCGCTGGAACGCCTTTCACCTCGAGAGGAACGGCGCCTCGGTGTCGGAAAACGCGGCGCGCGCCCCGAACACGCTCGCCGCCATCGCCCGAGCCCCTCGCCCGGACCTCGCCGGACGCACGCCCGCCTCGATGTTCTCCACCCTGAAACCCCGGACGCGCATCCCGCCCCACACGGGCGTGAGCAACACGCGGCTGGTGGTTCACCTCGCCTTGGTGATCCCGCCGGGCTGCGGCTTGCGCGTCGGAGCTGAGACCCGGCCTTGGGTTCCCGGCGAGGCGTTCGTCTTCGACGACACCGTGGAGCACGAGGCCTGGAACGATTCCGATCGGGCGCGGACCGTGCTCATCTTCGACATCTGGAGTCCGTTCCTCTCCGAGTCCGAGCGCGAGATGATCTGTCGCGTGACCAGGGCGCTCGATGAGGCGAACGGCTTCGCCCCGGGGGGACAGCTTTGAGCGACGTCGAGACACGCGACGCGAGGAGCCTGGGCGATCTCGGCGCCCGCCTGCTGCTGGGCAAGGACCTGGCCCAGGAGCCCGCGCGGGGCGTCGACCTGCTCAGGCGAGCCGTGGCGGAGGGAGACGCCGAGTCCGCGGCGGTTCTGGCGACGCTCACCGCCGCCGGGGCCTGGGTGTCCCAGAGCTGGGACGGCGCCCTCGCCTTGCTGGAGGAAGCCGCCCACCTCGGATCGGAACGGGCCGAAGGACAACTCATCCTGCTCTCGGGCGGAGATCCCGTCACCGGCCAGCGCGGACCGAAGATCGATCTCGCCCCCTGGTTCACGCCGCCTCACCGCCAGGCGCTGTGGGAGCAGCCTCGGGTCCGCGCGACCGCGGCCTTCGTTCCGCCGGCCGTCTGCGACTGGGTCATCGGCCAGGTGGTGGGCCGCATGCGTCCAGCGATGATGTACCACGGCGACATCAAGAAGGAGGTGCTCGACCCTCATCGCTCCTGCAGCGACTTCGAGTTCGACATCGTCGGTTCGGACGTGGTGATGATCCTGATCCGCGAGCGGATCGCGCTCGCCACCGGCGTCCCCACCGCCTGCATGGAGCCGCCGCGCGTGTTTCATTACGCCACCGGCCAGGACATCAAGCCCCACTACGACCGCCTCAACGACGGCATCGGCGACTACGGCGGCGGCGGCTACGACGGCGACCGGATCGTCACCTTCCTGCTCTACCTGAACGAGGGTTTCGAGGGCGGGGAACTCGACTTTCCCAAGGTCGGCCAAAGCTTCAGAGGCAGCCTGGGCGACGGCGTCTACTTCGCCCACATCGATGGGAACGGGAAACCGGAGCCTCTGAGCCTCCACGCGGGTCTGCCGATCCGGCGCGGAGAGAAATACGTGCTCTCCCAGTGGATCCACGACCGGCCGCTGGGCGACACCCGGGTACGCTGAGGGTCAGGGCAGATCGGCGAGCACGTCCGCGCCGCCGAGCGCGCAGGCTTGCGTCCTGGGCCTTGGCCAGCACGGCCCTGGTCGCGGGATCGCGCAGGATCTCGCCGAGCGAGGCCAGAGCCTGCACCCCGTCCGCGCCCGAGCCGACCACCTTGCGCAAGGCTTCCCAGGGCGTGGTCGCGCCGCCGAAGGTGACCAGTCGCGCCTGCCCCTGGATGTGGGCCAGCGACTTGGCTTCGGCCACCGCGTCGTAGAACCCGCCTACCCGGTCGACCAGACCGAGGCTCTTGGCCTGAGCCCCCGTCCACACCCGGCCGCCGGCGATCTGCCGCACGCGATCGACCGGCAGATGGCGGCCGTCGGCGACCCGCCCGATGAACCCGGCGTAGATGCGATCGATCCACCCGGAGAAGGCCGCGCGCTGGCTGGCGGTCATCGGCGCGTCCTGGCCGAGCGCATCGGCGAAGTCGCCGCCGACCTTGAGGTGCCGCAGGTCGACGCCGAAGCGCGCCAGAGCGGGGCCGATCACGAACTTGCCGCCGAACACGCCGATCGAGCCGGTGAGCGTGGTCGGCTGGGCGACGATCTCGCTGGCCTGGCTCGACACCCAATAGCCGCCGGAAGCCCCGTACGCGCCCATGCTCACCACCACCGGCTTGCCGGCGGCCCGGGCGTCGCGGACCGCGGCCAGGATCTGCTCGGACGCGGTGTCCGACCCGCCGGGCGAGGACAGGCGGAAAACGATCGCCTTGACCGCGTTGTCGTCTTCCGCCGCGTGGAAAGCCTTGGCGACATCGTCCGAGCGGATGGTGGAGCCGCCGCCGAACAGGCTGGGACCGCCAGGCCCGGTGCCGGTGGAAATCTCTCCCTCGGCCTGGATCACCGCGATCGTTGGTCCGTCGCCGTCTTCTGAACCGCCGTCGTATTCGCCGAAGCGGACGAAGCGGGCGCCCTGCCCGACCCGCTGCAGCATGAAGCGGCTCGCCTGACGCAGGTCGCCGACGTGGTCGATCAGGCCGTGGCCGAGCGCCTGATCCGCGCCTTCGGGGCCCGCCTCGAGCGCGGCGCGCACCGCCGCGGGATCGCGTCCCCGATCCGTCGCCGCGGATGTCACCGCCGAGGCATAGACCGCCTCCATCCAGGAGAGGTCGGACTCGCGCTGGGCGGCCGTGTAGTCGCTGTACAGGTATGGATTGACCGCGGTCTTGTACTGCTCGCGCTGCTGGTAGTCGGCGGCGACGCCATAACGATCGAAGGCGCGCTTGAAGAACATCTCGTCGCGCGAATAGCCGGTGACCTGCAGCTCGGAACCCGGCTGCATCCAGAGATCGCCGCTCGCCGCGCCCAGCTCATAGGTCGCGACCGCCGACCCGCTCGCATAGAGCCCCTGGCTGTAGGCCAGGATGGGCTTGCGGGCGGCGCGGAACGCGAGGAACGCCTCGCGCAACTCGTCCGCCGCCGCCGGCGCCATCGAGCCTTCCGGGAGACGCACGAACAGGCCGGCCACGGCGCCGTCGCGGGAAGCCCGGCGGAGCTTCTGTTCGACCCCCAGCACGGACAGCGACTTGCCCTGGAGAAGGGCGAAGGGATCGCGCGCCTCCTGATCGGTGAGACCGCCGCGCAGGTCCAGCACCAGCACGTTCTTCCCGGCGAGCGGGGCCGGCTGAGACGCGCTGATGAACCACGCGGCGATCAGCAGGGGCGCGCCGACGAAGAACAGCACGAGCCCGGCGACCACGCCCGCCATGGTGAGAAGGAACTGCTTCATTCCACGCGAGCCTTAGAGGCTCGCCCCCGCGCGCGCCAGAAGTCCGCTTATGACGGCGCTCAGGCCAGCGCCGTCTGGTAAAGATTGAGAAGCGCCGACCACGCCCGCTCGGCTTGAACCGGGTCGTAGACCTGGCCCCCAGGCACGCACCAGCCGTGGTCCGCAGGATACACCTCCACGACCGCCGTACGGTGGGCCGAGGTGAAGGCGGCCTTCAGATCATCCTTCGTCTTGGGACTTTGGGCGTCGTCGTTTCGGGCTTGGAGCACCAGAAAGCTCGCCCGAGTCCTGGGGATCAGCAGATGCGGACTGTCCGGCTTGTCGGTCACCAGCCCGTTACCGCCATGGAAACTGCCCACCGCGGCGACGCGATCGGGAACCGCGGCCGCCGTGCGAAAGCTCAGGGCGCCGCCCATGCAGTAGCCTTGGACGCCCGCCTTCTTCGCGCGATCGGTCTGCGCTTGCGCGTCGAGGAAGGCGAGGTAGGCGGCCGCGTCCTTGTCGATCCCCTCGTTCGACATGGCCTGCCGATAGCCGAACAGGGTTTTGCGCAACTCGGGATTGCTGAAGTCGACCGGGCCTTCGATCACAGGCGCTCGTTTCGACCGGTAGAAGGGGTTCGGCACGAGAACCACGTAGCCCTGCGCCGCAAGCCGCCGACCCATGTCGCGGAAGGCGGGGCGAAGGCCCATGATGTCGGGCCAGACAAGCACGGCCGGATGGCTGCCGGCGCGGGGGTGGAAGAGCACGGCGTCGGCTTCGCCGTCCGGCGTCTTCACCGTGACGTCAGTCTCGACCACGTCGGCGACGCCGGCGGCCGCGGCGCTCGTTCCCACGGCGCCGGCCGTCGCGGCGAGCGCCAGGTTGAATCCGCGCCGCGAGATCACGCCGTCGTCCACCACTCCGGGGTTGATGTGTTCATCACACATGCGTCGTCCTCCTGCACTTGGCCGCCAACAAGAACCGAAGCCCCGACAAGGGGCAATCCCGTGCTGTCGCCTACTCGGTTCGGCTCTGATAGTCGCCGCCTCGTGACCCCTCTTGCCCGAGCTCCCGAGCCTGCGGTCGACCTTGGCGACCTCCTCGCCTCGATCCGGGCCTGCCGCGCCTGCGCCGGTGAGTGGCCGCACGAGCCCCGCCCGGTCGTCACGGTCAAGCCGACCACGCGGCTGCTGCTCTGCGGTCAAGCCCCGGGCCGCCGGGTGCACGAGAGCGGGTTACCGTTCGACGATCCTTCCGGAGACCGCCTGCGCGCCTGGATGGGCGTGGACCGCGCCACCTTCTACGGCCACCCCGCCATCGGCGTAGCGGCGATGGCCTTCTGTTATCCAGGCACCGATCCCAAGGGCGGCGACTATCCGCCTCCCGCCCGCTGCGCCCAGCTGTGGCGCCGCCAACTGATGAACGCTCTACCCCAGGTGGAGCTCACCCTGCTGCTCGGCCGCCCGGCGCATCTCTGGGCGCTGGGTTCCGAGGCGGAGCGGAGCATGGACGCGCAGGTGCGCGACTGGCGTCGCTGGTTGCCGGATCGCCTCACCCTTCCCCACCCCTCCTGGCGCAACACGGCCTGGCTGCGGCGCAATCCGTGGTTCGAGGAGGATGTCGTGCCCTACCTGCAGCGGCGCGTGGCGGAGCTGCTGGGCTCTTGATCAGCCGAAAGCTCGCCCAAGCTCTTTGTCTCGCCGCAGCGCTCTTCGTCGCCGCCTGCGCACCGACGCTGCAGAAGCCGCTCCGTCCCGAACCGGGGTTCGCCGGGCCGAGGATCGAGGCGCACGATTTCGTCAGCGCGGATGGAGCGCGGCTGCCGCTGGACCGGTGGGAGGCGAAGGGTCGGCAACCCTGGGCGGTGATCGTCGGCGTGCACGGCTTCAACGACTATGCGAACGCCTTCCATCTGGCCGCGCCGTGGTGGGCCGAGCACGGCGTGACAACTTACGCCTACGACCAACGAGGCTTTGGCCGCACCCGAGAGCGGGGCATCTGGGCGCCCGACGCCCTGCGGGAAGCCGACCTCAAGACGCTTGTGGACCTCGTCCGCGCGAAGCACCCGGGCGCGATCGTGGCGGTGGTCGGCGAGAGCCTCGGGGGCGCGATCTCAATCGAGGCGTTCGCGTCCGACGATCCGCCCAAGGCCGACCGGCTGATCCTGGCGGCGCCGGCGGTGTGGGGTTGGCGCTCCCAGCCGCTCACCTATCGCGCCGCCCTGTGGACGGCCGCCAAGCTCGCGCCTGGTCACGTGTTCGTTCCGCCAGCCTGGCTCACCACCAAGATCCACGCCAGCGACAACCGCGAGGAGCTGATCGCCATGGGCCGCGATCCGCTGATGATCTGGGGCGCTCGGTCCGACACCCTGTTCGGCCTTGTCTCCACCATGGAGATGGCGAGCCGCGAGGCGCGCGAGGTTCACGCGCCGACGCTTTGGCAATACGGCGCGCACGACGAGGTGATCCCGACTGGCGCCACCCTGTCGGCGGCGAAGGGACTGCCGGCGAACGTGCGCACGGCCTGGTACGCGGACGGCTGGCACCTGCTGCTGCGAGATCGGCACGCCGAGCGGGTATGGGCCGACGCGCTCGCCTTCATCCGCGACCCGAACGCGAGCCTTCCGTCCGGAGCGCCGGGGTTGTTCGCAGGGGCGGGGCGGCGTAGAGGCGGGCCGCTTTCCGCGCCCAGCGCGTCCGTTGCGAGCCAATCCCCTTGAGCATCTTCAACTCGGTGGCCTTCGAAGGCCACGAGAGCGTTCACGCCTTTTCCGACGAGGCAAGCGGCCTCAAAGGCTTCATCGCCATTCATTCGACCGCCCGAGGCCCCGCCGCCGGCGGCACCCGGATGTGGGCCTACGCCAGCGAGCAGGACGCCATCGACGACGTCCTGCGTCTCGCCCGCGCCATGAGTTACAAGAACGCGGTCGCCGACCTCGACCTCGGAGGCGGCAAGAGCGTGATCATCGGCGATCCGCGCACCGCCAAGACGCCCGCCATGTTCGAAGCCTTCGGCCGAGCGGTGGACGGGCTGTGCGGCCGCTACTGGGCGGCCGAGGACGTCGGCATCTCGCCGTCGGACCTCGCGTCCGCCCGCAAGACCACCCGCTACATGGCGGGCGGCGAAGGCTATCCCGCCGCTTCGGGCGATCCCAGTCCGGTGACCGCCGAGGGGATCAAGCGAGGCATCGCTCTGTGCGTGCGACGCCGATTGAAGCGCGACCTCTCGGGCGTGCGGGTGTCGATCCAGGGGGTCGGGCACGTGGGAGCCTATCTCGCCGACAAGCTCGCGGCCGAGGGAGCGGTGCTCACCGTCTGCGACGTCAACGCGGACGTGCTGCGCGCGGTGGCGGAACGGACGAGCGCGCGGATCGTGTCGCCGGAGGCGATTTTCGATGAGCCGGCCGATGTCTTCGCGCCCTGTGCGCTCGGCGGGGCGATCACCGAGGACACTCTTCCGCGCATCACCGCCCCGATCATCGCCGGCGGCGCGAATAACCAGCTGGCGAACGACGAAGTCTCCAAGGCGCTCACCCAGCGCGGCATGCTCTATGCGCCCGACTTCGTGATCAATGGGGGCGGGATCATCAACGTCGCCGCCGAGATCCGCGCGGTTCAGGCGGGCGAGCCCTATTACGTCGCCTGGGTGGACGCGAAGCTCGATCGGCTGATGCACACCCTGGAGGAAGTGCTCGATCGCGCCGAGGCCGAGGCGCGTCCGACGCAGGACGTCGCGATCGATCTCGCCAAGGCGCGCATCGCGGAGAAGCGTTCCGCCGCTTGACGCATGCGGCGCCCTCCCGGCAGAACCGCGCCGCGACTTTCAGGGAGAGCGAAAAGACGTGAGCGACATCAGGTTCGACGGCAAGGTGGCCATCGTGACGGGGGCCGGCGGGGGTCTTGGCGAGCAGCACGCGCTGGAACTCGCCCGGCGCGGCGCCAAGGTGGTGGTCAACGACCTGGGCGGCTCCATGGATGGGTCGGGCGGCTCCTCCGCCGCGGCCGAGCGGGTCGTGGCCGAGATCACCGATGCGGGCGGCGAGGCGTTCGCCAACGGCTCATCGGTGACCGACGACGCGGGCGTCCAGCGCATGGTTCAGGACGCGATGGAGCGCTGGGGTCGGGTCGACATTCTCGTCGCCAACGCCGGCGTGCTTCGCGACAAGTCGTTTTCCAAGATGGACGTCGCCGACTTCGAGTTCGTGGTGAACGTGCACCTGATGGGCACGGTGAAGCCAGTGAAGGCCCTATGGGAGATCATGCGGGCTCAGAACTACGGGCGCATCGTCGTCACCACTTCGTCCACCGGGCTCTACGGCAACTTCGGCCAGACCAACTATGGCGCGGCCAAGCTCGGGCTGGTCGGCTTCATGAACACCCTCAAGCTCGAGGGACAGAAGAACAACATCCACTGCAACGCCATCTCGCCCGTGGCCGCCACCCGCATGACCGAAGGCCTGATGCCGCCGGACGTGCTCGCCAAGCTCGCGCCGAAGAGCGTGACCCCCGCCGTGGTCTACCTGTGCTCCGAAGAAGCGCCCAACGGCGTGGTCGTGACCGCCGGCGGCGGCGCCTTCGCCCAGGCGCGAATCTTCGAGACTGAAGGCGCTTTCCTGGGGCCGGACGCGACCGTCGAAGCGGTGCGCGACCACTTCGCCCAGATCGGCGACGAGGCCGGTCAGAAGGCGTACTTCACCGGCGGCGAGCAGGGCGGCAAGTTCTTCCGCAAGATGGCCGGAGGCTAAAGGTCATGGCGGACGGAGCGGTCGCGACGGGGCTGAAGATCCGGCCGCTCGGACCGGCCATCGGCGCGGTGATCGAAGATTTCGACCTCGCCACGCCGTCCTCGGACGCGACAATCGCCGAGCTCCGGGCCGCCCTGCTCCAACACCAGGTGTTGTTCTTCGAAGACCAACGCCTGGAGCCCGCGCGCCAGCGTGACTTCGCCGCGCGTTTCGGCGCGCTGCACACCCATCCGCTCTACCCCGGTCATGACGACGCGCCCGAACTGATGGTGATCGACAACCACGCCGGCAATCCCACCGACAACGACCATTGGCACACCGACGTGACCTTCCTGGAGCGGCCCGCGCTTGGCGCGGTGCTCTATGCCGAGGTCGTTCCGCCGACCGGCGGCGATACGATGTGGTCGAGCATGACCGCCGCCTACCGAGCGCTCTCACCCCAACTCCAGCGCTTCCTGGAAACGCTCACCGCGGTCCACGACTTCGCCCACGCCTTTCCCGCCGAAGGGCTGGCGGCGCGAAATGCGGGCTCGGAGCGGCACGAGACCGCGCGCGAATCGCACCCGCCGGTGCTGCATCCGGTGGTTCGGGTTCATCCCGAGACCGGAGATCGCGGCCTGTTCGTGAACTCGGTGTTCACCGCCCGCATCAAGGGGTTGAGGCGGGAGGAGAGCCGGATGCTGCTCGACTTCCTGTTCGCCCACATCCAGCGGCCGGAGTTCTGCGTGCGCTGGCGCTGGTCGCAGGGGGCGGTCGCCTTCTGGGACAACCGTTGCACCCAGCACTACGCGGTGAACGACTATCTCCCCGCGCGGAGGGTGCTGCATCGCGCCACGATCGAAGGCGATCGGCCGGTGGGCGTGAACGGCGCTCCGGCTCCGCTTTCCTGACGAGGAAGTAAGCCTGGACCCCCTTGCGGAGGCCCGCGAGGCCGGTTCACTGTCGCCCTGACAAATCGCCCGACAGAGGCGTTTCTGCATTCGTTGGATTTCGGGAGAGCGCCTTTTCATGGCGAACGCGTCACCGGCGGCCTACGCCAGACTGAAATTCCCCAATCTTGTCGCCTTCGCCGGGCCCAACCTCTGCATCGGCGCCCTCGCCGTGGCGCTCGGAGTCTATCTGCCGCGCTACTACGCCGCCCACTTCGGCCTGAGCCTGACGGGTGTCGGAATGGCGTTCATGGCGGTGCGGCTGAGCGACACCCTCCTGGATCCGTTCATCGGCGTGGCGATCGATCGGACGCGAACCCGTTTCGGCCGCTACCGTCCATGGCTCGTGTTGGGCACGCCTGTGCTCATGGTGGCGGTCTTCATGCTCTTCGTGCCGCCGGGCGCCGTCTCATACATTTATCTCTTCGGCTGGCTCCTTTGCTACTACATCGGAACGTCGCTGATCACGCTCTCACACGCGTCGTGGGCGTCCGCCATCGCCGCGAAGTACGACGAGCGGTCGCGGGTATTCGGCGTGATCCAACTCCTCGGCGTCCTTGGAGCCACGGCGGCGCTGATCCTGCCGGTGGTCATGGCTCACAAGAACGGCTCCAGCGGCCAGGGCGACGTGCCAGCCATGGGCTGGTTCGTCATCGTCTCGGCAGCGGGGGGTGTTCTCCTGGCTCTGTTGTTCACGCCGGAGCGGGTGACCAACGAGCCACCGGAGCCGACGCGACTGGCCGAATACTGGCGCATGGTGTCCCGGCCCGACATGCGTCGCATCATCATCGCCGACTTCTGCCTGGCGCTAGGACCCGGCTGGATGGCCGCCACCTATCTCTTCTACTTCCATGATGCCCGAGGCTTCAGCATCAAGTCGGCGAGCCTGCTCCTGCTTATCTATGTCGTGGCCGGGTTGCTCGGCGCCGCGGTGATGAGCTGGGTCGCCACCCGGTTGGGCAAGCACCGCACCATCATGATCGCGGCCGTCGGCTACTCGCTGGGCCTGATCGGCCAAGCGTTCCTCCCGAAGAATCACTTCGAGATGGCCGCGCCGTTCATGTTTCTGATGGGCTTCCTCGCCTCGAGCTTCCCGCTGCTCGATCGCGCCATGGTCGCCGACGTCGGCGACGCGGTGAGGTTGGAGCAGGGCGTGAACCGCGTGAGCCTGCTCTACGCCATGATCACCACCTCGCAGAAGGTCGCCACGGCGCTCGCCATCGGCTTTTCGTTCAATGTCCTGGGGCTCATCGGCTACAAGGCCAAGGAAGGCGCCGTGAACACGCCGCAGGCCATCTTCGGCATGGAGTGCGTCTATCTCCTGGTGCCGATCGTGTTCGTGATGATCGGGGGGCTCTGCTACATCGGCTACAAGCTGGACGGTCGCCGCCACGCCGAGATCCGCACGGCTCTGGCCGAAGCCGACGCCCAGACCACCGAGGAGCCGGTGATCGAAGGGCTTACCGGCGTAGGCGGGATCGCCGCACGAACCTGAGAGCCTTGACGCCCGCTCGGGCACAGATCGTCTGGGTAACGCCAGGACGGTCTGGCGGCCGAAACGATCATCTCCTTTGCCCAAAGGCCGCTGGGAGATCGGCGACTTCCGATGACCGAGGCGGCTCAGTGGTTGGGCTTGCCGAGAACCAGGCTTTTGGCGAGGCGCTTGGCCATGTCGAGAAAGGCCTCGGCGGCGGCGGACGGGGGGGACGACGCCGCCAAGGGCCGCCCTTCGTCTCCACTAAGCCGCAGGTCCATCTCGAGCGGAATCTCGCCTAGGAACGGAGCACCGAGGCGTTCGGCTTCCGCGCGCGCGCCACCCTCTCCGAAGATCGGGATCCGGGCTCCCGAAGTGTCCTGAAACCAAGCCATGTTCTCCACCACGCCCAGGATCGGCACCGGCGGATTGACGGTGGCGAACATCGCCGCGGCGCGTCGGGCGTCGATCAGGGCGATCTCCTGAGGCGTGGAGACCAGAACCACACCGTCGAGCTTCAAACGCTGGATCAAGGTGAGGTGGATGTCGCCGGTGCCGGGCGGCAGGTCCACCACCAGCACGTCGAGGGGATCGCCCGCTCCGCCCCAGCGCACGTCCTCGATCATCTGACGCATGGCCGAAGACGCCATGGGACCGCGCCAGATCATCGCCCGGCCCTCGTCGACGATGAAGCCGATCGACATCACCTTCAGCCCGAACGCCTCCAATGGGATCAGCTTGCCGTCGACGAACTCGGGTTTGTCCGTGACCCCCAGCATGCGAGGCGCCGACGGGCCATAGATGTCCGCGTCCAGCAGCCCGACCGAAAACCCGAGCTTGGCCAAGGCGCAGGCGAGGTTCACCGCGACGGTCGACTTGCCCACCCCGCCTTTGCCGCTCGCGACCGCGATCACGCGCTGGACGTGCTCGAGGGCCCGGGCCGGCGGCAGCGCGCCCGGCTGAGCCTTCGGATCGGGCGGCGCGGTCGCCGCGCGTCTGGGAGTCACCGCATGAGCCGCGGCCTGCTCCGTTGGATTGGTGAGCACGACCTGAGCCCGCTCGACTCCGGGAAGCGTCGCCAACGCGCTCTGCGCCGCTTCCCTCACCGGCGCATAAAGGGGCGCGTCCGCTCGGCGGGCCTCGAGCATGAATCCGGCGCGGCCGCCCTCGACCCAAAGGCCCTGGACAAGGCCCGCGCTAACCAGACCCTTGCCCGTCTTGGGATCGGCAATCGTGTCGAGAAGCGCCGCGGCGCGCGCGACATCGGTCGGGGAAGCATCTGACATGAGGGCTCAACTTGCTTTGCGCTCGCGCGGGTCTCATATCCGCACCCCGGGGGTCGCTTACAACCTCCGCCGCGTGGGTGAGCTTCCGACGCGTGGCTTCTTGGCTTTTTGGGAAAGACGCTCCACCCCGCCATGCCTTGGAACGACAACGCGAACCCTGGCCCCTGGGGCGCGCCGCCGCCGGGCCAGGACGGAGGCGGCCGGGGGGCCGAGCCCCCGCGCCGGGATCCGCCGCCGCGCCGGCCCACGCCCGGCGCTCCGACGCCGCCCGACCTGAGCGCCATCCGCGATCGGCTCTCTCATGGCGCCAAGCGCCTGTTCGAGGGGCCTGGCGGCCGCGGTGTTCGGAAGCAGGCGATCTGGGCGCTGATCGCCGTCGCCGCGCTCGGTTGGCTGATCACCGGCGTTTATGTCGTGCAGGCGAACGAGGAGGGAGTGATCACTCGTTTCGGCGCCTACAGCCGGTCGGTCGGCCCAGGGCTTCACTTTCATCTGCCGTTACCGATCGAGCGAGCCGAACTGGTGCCCGTCACCAACCAGAACCGAATCAATATCGGCGGCGCACCCGGCGCTCCGGAGCCGGACGAGAGTTCTGATGCTCACCGGAGATGAGAATATCGTCGATCTTTCGTTCACCGTGCAGTGGCACGTTTCCGACGCCGCCAAGTACCTCTTCCGTGTCCGCGATCCCGATCAGGCGGTGAAAGCTGTCGCCGAGAGCGCCATGCGCGAAGTGGTCGGCCGCAACAACCTGCGTGACATCCTCACCAGCGGTCGTGGCGCGGTGCAGTCCGAAACCCTGACCCTGATGCAGAAGATCCTCGACCGCTATCAGGCGGGCGTCACGATCGATCAGGTGCAGGTGCAGAACGCCAGCCCCCCGGCCGATGTGGTCTCCGCCTACCAGGACATCGCGCGCGCCGGTCAGGACCAGCAGAGCCTGATCAACGAGGCCAACACCTACCGCAACCGCGTGGTGAACGAGGCCAAGGGCGACGCCTCCAAGATCGTCCAGGCGGCTGAGGGCTACAAGGAACAAGTCGTGCGCGAGGCCGGCGGCCAGGCGGCCCGCTTCGACCAACTCTATGCCGCCTACCGCAGTGCTCCGGCGGTCACGCGAGAGCGTCTCTACATCCAGACCATGCAAGAGATCCTCTCGCACAACCACAAGGTGATCGTGGATGCGCATGGCGCGACCGCGCCGATCATCCTGCCGCCGGACGCTTTCCGCTCGCAGTCCGCGACGCAGGCGCAGGGACAAGCCGCACAACCTCCGGCTCCGGCGCAGCCTCCCGCTTCGGGGAACGATCGATGAGAGCGGGTCCGTGGATCTGGCTGGTGGTCGCCTTCTTCGTGGGCGTCCTCCTCGCCAACACCTTCTTCATCGTCGATCAGCGCCAGCAGGCGGTGGTGGTGAACCTCGGCGACCCGGTGCGGGTGATCAATCCTCCAGGCGCCTTCGACCCGGGCCTGAAGCTCAAGGTGCCGTTCGCCGAACAGGTGGTGACGCTCGACAAGCGGAACCAGGCGATCGAAGCCTCCAAGGAGGAGGTGATCAGCGCCGATCAGCAGCGGCTGGTGGTGGATGCGTTCGTTCGCTACCGCATCTCGAACCCGCTTCAGTTCTACCGCACCTTGCATGATGAAGGCACGGCCGCCGATCGGCTCGAGCCCCTGATCAACTCATCCCTGCGCCAGGTGCTTGGCGCGGCAACGGCCAGTGACATCATCAGTGGCCAGCGCGACGCGCTGATGGCTCAGACCTTGGCTGACGTGCGTCGGCGAGCCGAGCTCTCGCACTTCGGCGTCGATGTCATCGATGTGCGGATCAAGCGCGCTGACCTGCCCGCCGCGAATCAACAGGCGGTCTACAAGCGCATGGAGTCCAACCTCCAGCAGCAGGCGGCGCAAATCCGAGCCGTCGGCGAACAGCAGAAGCGCGCGATCGTCGCGGACGCCGACAAACAGGTCACCATCACCCTGGCTGAGGCGACCCAGCAGTCCTTCACCACCCGGGGCGCCGGCGATGGCGAGAGCGCACGCATCTTCGCCAAGAGCTTCGGCAAGGACCCGCGTTTCGCGGCTTTCTACCGCTCCCTGCAGGCCTATGAAGGCGCCTTCGCCGACGGCGACACCACCATGGTGCTCTCGCCCGATAGCGACTTCTTCAAGTATTTCCGCAAGGGCCCTGGAGAGCGCTAACCGCCTTAGCGGGCCGCGGAGGCTCCCGCCTGGCCGGTCGCGCTCGCGTTGGCGGTGCTCACCACCACTTTGAGGGCGCGCGCGTCCACCAGCCAGCGACGCGCTGAAGCTTGGATATCGGCGGTGGTCACCGCCGCGTAGTCCGGGAAGGTGGTGCGGATCAGGTCGAGCCGGCGAGGATCGGCGATCGAGCCGGCAAGATCGGCCAACCAGTATTCGTTGGTGAGCTGCGACTTGGACAGGCCGGCGACCCTGGGCGCTCGGGCGCGCGCGAGTTCATCGTCGGTGACGCCCTTTTGCGCCATATCGCGCGCGATCTTCGCCGCGGCGTCGAAGAAGCCGGGAATCCGATCGGGCGGCATCTCGACCTGAGCCAGGGCGAAGCCGTAGCCTGGGATGGATTGCGAAAGCTGCACCTCCATCTGCGGGCTGTAGGTCGCCCCTTCCGCGATCCTCACCTGGTCGAGAAGCCGGTTCTCGAACACCTCGCCAGCCAGCATGTCGGCGCGGGAGCGGCGCATGTCGGCGTAGAAGTCGGTTTCCGGCCAGGCGACGACCGCCACGGCCTGGTCCTCGCGTCCCTTGTCGGTAAAGCGCACGGGGGCAGGCCCAGGGGACGGGAAGCGCACCCCGAGATCAGCCTTGGCGACATTGGTGAGGGACGCGCGAGGCGGCAGAGCGCCGAAGGTGCGGGCGACTTCCGCGATCGCTTTGTCCGGGTCCACGTCACCGACGATGGTGATCTCGACCGGCCCTCGCGTCAGCGGTCCTTTGAACAAGGCGCGCCAGTCGGCGGCCGACGCCGAAGCCAGCGCTGCGCGCGACGGGAAGGCGAAACGTGGGTCGCCGCTGGTGAAGAGAGCTCCCTGTTCACGCGTGAGCACCCCATCCGGCGTGGCGTCCAGCTGCGGCAGCTCCGCGAGATAAGCCGTCCGCAAGCGCTCGAACGCCTCCCCCCGAAGTCCGGGATCGGCCAGATACGCTGTCAGAAACTGAAGCTCCGTGGCGAAGTCTTGGGGCGTGGTGGCTCCGGCGAACTGGAAGGCGGTGTCGTCCACCGAGACGCTGGCTGAGTGCACTGTTCCGACGAGTGCGGCCTGAGCGTCCTCGAAGCTCAACTTGCCAAATCCGCCGGCGATGATCGCACCGGCCGCCCAAGCCAGCGAAGGCTTGTCCCGCGGTAAATCCAGGCGGCCGTTGCCGACCCGGACGCTGACCAGGATTTGATCGTTGCGCAACTTGGTCGGCTTGACGGTGAGGGCAACCCCATTTGCGAACTTTGCGGTCACCAAGCCGAGATCGGCCGTCGCCCCGCGCGAAACCACCGCGCTTGGTGTCCCAAAAGATCGATAGGGCCAGGCGATGTCCGCCACGGTTCCACGCTTGGCGATCGGCGCCTTTGAGGCCTCGGTGAACGCGGCCAGGACGGCGGGCTCGCCACCCGCGATGGTCTCGGGCGTGACCAATTCGGCGAGCGGGCCCGATCCCGCGAAAATGCCGTGCAAGGCTTCGTTGACTTGAGCCGCCGAGAGCCCCTTCACCGCCGCGTCGAAGGTAGCCAGGTCCTGAGCCGGAGAGGTGAAGACCTCGTCGTCGTCGATGGTTGTGACCAGTTCGTTGGCCAGGGCCGGCGTGAGGCGCGTGGCTGCCCCGTCAGCGCTCGCCTTCAACGCCGCGCGCATGTCCGTTTCCTCGCGGGCGAGTTCGCCAGCGGTGACCCCTTCGGTCAGGATGCGTCGGATCTCCTGATCGGTTGCGGCCAGCGCAGGCCGCCAGCCGTCAGGGGTCTGCGTGGTCTGAACGACCGCGATCTTTCCGGAGTGAAGCAGATTCTGGAACCCCGCCTGCGCGCTCAGGAACGGTGGCGCGTCCGAGCGCGCCAGGCGGCTCAAGCGACGGTTCAAAACGGCGAGGCCAAGGTTCTCCACCGTCTCCCGCTTTTCCTTTGCCAGGGTGTCGGCGTCCGCATCGTACGGATGGGCCCAGGCGATCACCACCTCGGAAGCCCCGCCGGGCAGTGGAACCAGCTTGACCGTCTGCCCCCGCTTGGCGACCGAGCCGAGATCCGGGCGACGCAAAGGTTCGGTGGGTCTCGCCCAATCGGAGAAGCGGGCCTTGATGGACGCCTCCATGGCCACGGGATCGAAATCGCCAACCGCGATCACCTCGGCATTGTCGGGCCGATAATTGGCTTCATAGAAAGCGCGGAGGCGACCGGCGGGCGCGGTCTTTATGATGTCCACTTGGCCGATCGGAAATCGGCGCGTGGCGAGTTGGCCATTGAGGAACAGATCGATCTGCGCCTTCTCCGCGCGATATTGAGGGGTATCGCGCAAGCGCTCCTCGGAAAGGACTACGCCGCGTTCGGACGCGAGCGCGGCGGGATCGAGGGTGAGATTGCTGCCCGTCTCGCGCAGCAGCATCAGACCCGTGTCCAGGCTGGTCTGGTCGCTCTTCGGCAGGTCGAGTTCGTAGACGGTTTGAGTCCATCCCGTCTGGGCGTTGGTGTCGGGTCCAAAGGCGAGCCCGAGACGCTGCAGAATGCGGATCATCTCGTTCGCGGGCACGTGGGTGGAGCCCTTGAACGCCATGTGTTCGAGCACATGGGCGAGACCCTGCTCCTCGTCAGTCTCCTCGAGCGAACCCGAGCCAATCCGCAGCCGTAACGAAGTCGCATGCCCCGGCGTGGCGTTGTGCACCACAACGTATCGCAGCCCGTTGGGGAGCGTGCCGAAGCGCGCGGCCGGATCCGGGGGAAGATCGCTGGCGGCCTGGGGCCAGGACGGCAGACTCGCGTGCACCGGCGCGCCGGCCAGAAGCGCGAGGGCGGAAACAACGGTGAACAGACGTTTGGACGCAGAGACCATGCGCGGAGCGGTTAGAAGTTCCAGGTGACGGAAAGACGACGTGCGTCGGCGACCCCGGTTGCGCTTGGCGGAGCGTTCGCGCTTCAAAGGTCGAAGAGGTCACTGTTCGACTTGGCCGCGATCACTCGCCCCACCACGTCGAAAAGCTCGCGCATCGCTACCGGCTTCAAGATCAGATCGTCCGCTCCCGCCGCGACGCACTCATCACGCAGATTTGGTGACGTGTCCGCTGTCACAACGATCAGCGGCAAGCTCGCCTTGCTGTCGAGACGCTGGCGCACTTGCCGAACCGCGGAAAGACCATCAACTCCGGCCATGCGCAAATCGACCAGCACCACGTCGACGTCATGCTCATCGATCAACCGAAGGCCGGTCTCTGCGTCGCCGGCTTCGATCATTTCGGCGTCGGCGACGTGCAGCATGTCGCGCATCACCTGACGGTTCACCGCGTCGTCCTCGATATAGAGGACGATCATGACGATCCGGGCGAGAGCCGCCCTGTCGCGCTAACTGCTCTCGGCGACCTTTGCATCGGCGCCCTGTTCCTGGAGCTTCCTGGGGCGAAGCGCCGGAACAGTATTGTCTACCTCGTGCAGCCTCTCAAGGTGCCCCAGCAACTTTGCGGCGTTCACGGGGCGAGCCAGGATCGAGACACCTGGAAGCGCGAGGTAGGTTTTCGAGGCCGGGTGATCGGCATCGGCGATCAGCACGAGATGCGTGCCGACCTCCGAGGCGACGCGCGCGAGCTCGGCAATCTCAGCACTCGCCGTCAGATCGTCCTCCCCCGCTCGCGTTCGCATGGAGGCGATCACCACATGTGCGGGCGCTTCGGCCAGATCCAGAACGGCGTCCTTGAGCGTCGGCGTGAATGCGAGGGCCTCCACCCTGCGCTCCAAGATCGAGCGCATGCCCGCCTGGGTGATCGGACTGGCCTCCACCATGAGCACCTCCAGCCCAGCGGACCGGGGAAGCGTTCCTTTCGCCTTGAGATTTTCAAGCGAAGTGTCGAGCAGCGCGCGCTCCAACGGCAGGGTGACCACGAACACGGCCCCATGCGGCAGATTGGACTCGATGGAGATATCGCCGCCCATCGAACGGGCGAGACTGCGGGCGATCGACAGACCCAGGCCAGTGCCGCTGTATTTCCGGGTTACGCCCGCGTCGAGTTGGGTGAACTTCTCGAAGATCGTTTCGCGGGCGCTCTCCGGAATCCCGATCCCGGTGTCGGCCACGCGGAAGATCAGCGTCTCGCCGCTTTCGGCTTTGGCGGTCTCCACCGACAGCGCGATGATCCCAGTTGGCGTGAACTTCACCGCGTTCGACAGCAGGTTCGATAGGATCTGCCGCAATCGTCGGGCGTCCTCCATGATCAGGATCGGGGACCGGGAGACATCGAGCGTGAGCTTGAGGCCGCTGCTCTCGGCGTGCGTCAGCCAGAAACGGTGGATTTCCCAGATAAGCGTCGGCAGATCGACGACGTCGCGCTGAAGGGTGATCTGGTCGGCGTCGATCTTGGACATATCCAGCAGATCGTCCACCAGCAACCGCATGGTCTCGCCCGCCCCATGGATCAGCGAGACCCGCTGGCGGAGATTGGGTGCGAGCTGGCGATCCGCGAGCAACACCTCGGTCAGGCCCAGAATTCCGTTTAGCGGAGTGCGGATTTCGTGGCTGGTGGTTGCGAGGAACTGGGTTTTGGCGGTGAGCGCCTTCTCCAGTTCGTTGTTGGTTTCTGTTAACTGGAGGTTGATCTTCTGAGTGGACTCGTTGGCCTTTCGCAGGGTGCGCAGATAGAGCGCTAAAAAGATGATGACGCCGGTCACGAAGACCAGCAGCCCGCCAAGTATGATTTGGCCTTGCCGCGCGCGCAGCTTGGTGAGGGCGATATCCCGCTGCAGCTCCCCGGCTCGCAGCGCGGTGATGCGCGCGTTCTGATTTTCGTAATCGAACCTTGCGGCCATCAGCGCGGTATTGGCGGAGGCCATCAGTCGGAGATGCGCACTCTGCAGACCGTTATAGGCTTCGAGGTCCTTCAAGGCCTGGGCCTCGAGGCCCTCGGCCTTATAGACCCGATAGGCGGTCAGGTAGATTTCAGGATCTCTTGCCGAAGCCGAGGCAAAGTCGCGTTGTCGAACCGCGGCGTCCATGGCCGCTCGCGCAGCGGCGAAATTGCCCTCGCGAAATGCGATTTCGGCGCTGGCGCTCAATAGGTTGGGCACAGCCGAGCTGGCGGCGGGGTCACGGGCGATCTGCAGCCCTTCGGCGACACTGCGCTTGGCCGCCTCTAGCTTCCCGCTCTTCATCTGAGCGGTGGCGACGTTATCGAGGATCTCGGCCTCGAGCGCCGGGCTGTGTGCTTGCCTCGCTATAGCTAGCGCGTTCAGATAAGCGGCTTCCGCCTCACTAAAGCGCCCCAGTTCCAGAAGGGCGTTTGCTCGATTGTTACTGATCGAGAGATCCAGAATAGGTTCGCCAGAGAATGTTTCTTGCGACTGGGCATAGTAGCTCAACGCACGCTGGTAATCGCCGGCGTCCTTGTAGAATTGCCCCATGTCCTCAAGGGCTGTCGCCTGCTGTCGGCGATCTCCAAGTTTCCTATATATATCGAACGCCGAAAGCTCATCGACCAGCGCACTTTGGACTTCACCCTCCGTACTCTCGAGTCGCGCTCTCGAAACACGGATATCTGCCTCGAGACGTGATCCGGGCCGCTCCTTTTGCGCCGTCGCAAACGCGGCCTCGAGCAAGGGCTTGGCTTCCGAAGCGTGATTGAGTCTGAGAGCCGCCTCCGCCTGTACGCCCTGCGCCGTCGCGACGCTCAGGGCTTTCAGATGTGGATCGTCATCGGCACTCTCGGCGAGACGGACAGCGTCCTCGGCGAGCTTCCAGGCTCTAGCGGGATCTGTCGATTTGATTGCCCGGGCCGAATCGGTGCGACGGTTTGCCTCCACGAGGAGGGGACTTGCCTGGTGAGCCCCGTCGGCGACAGCCATACAAAGCGGCGCCAGACCGACAAGCGCCAGGAGGCTCAGCGCCGATAAAGCGACTTTGGACGTAGTCAAAAATCCCGCCCCGCCGTCCTTAAAACCCCGGAGTTTCCGACGCCTCAGCATCGGAAACTCCCCGGCACGTTCTTCCACTACTCTATTCAGCATTCCTTCACCCCCCAAAGTTTTAATCGACAGGGGCGTGGAATGGTTTTTTTTAAGTGACCATTAACATAGCGTGTCGCGTCGTGTACAGCATAATAAAGGCCACCACACGTAACGATTAATCAGTCGGTCGATAAGATTAAACGAGATCGTTCTCGTTTAGACCGCGGGCCAAATCCCGATGGTGGCGACGATGATGGCGATGATGCTCGAAAACATAAACAATCTCCGGTTGGTTAGGATGAATTAAACTTACAAGATCGCGGCTAGCACTTTTCAGTGCAGATGTCAATGCTCTTATCATATTTTGTCTAAAATAAGGCCGCCCTGGGTGGTCCCGATGAAATGCCGAGGCAAGGCATCGTCCGCCTCTAACGATGCGATCCGCGGAAAGCTGCACAATGGCGGTCGCCAAACAGGAGGCCGATCCGCGGAAGAATGGCCGAAAGGCTCATTTGCGGGAATCAACAAACGTGGCGAACAGACGGATGCCGCTCAGGTCTTCAGGCGCTGAACATCACGGGAGAGTTGCTGTCGAGAGCAAGAGGTAACGCAATTGTGACAGTTCGGCGTCCCTCGAAGAATTCGCCCCAGATCATCGAACCGCCGTGTCGCTCGATGATCGTTCGAACCAGCTGGAGGCCGTCCGAATCGCCTAAGGAACCCACATCACCGCGTTGCGAGGCTGAAAAGCGACTGAAGATGCGGGCGAGTTCGCCATTGGTGATATGACGCGCGGTCGCCGTAAATTCGCAACAGATCGCAAGTCGGTCGCCCAGTTTCTCCGGCTTGAGTTGGATCGCGATAGGCTGGCCGGCCACGCTGAATTTCATCAGACTGTCGAGCAGGTCACCCAAGGCGCGCGTCATCATGCCACGGTCGGCGAGCACGACGCTGTCCGCGTCTCCTGTCTCGAGATCGATGCTGATCTTGCTCTCGTTTGCCTGACTCCAGGCGGAGTTGACGACCTCCTCGAGGACGTGGACGACGGCGAGCGGTTCGAACTGGTAATCGGAGGATTCCGCCCTGACGGATCGAACCAGCGAGTTCGACCATGTTCAGGGAGCGACGCGCGGCGCGCTCGATGATCTGGCGCAGGTTTGCAGGCACATTGGCGAACGCGGTGTGGTTCAGGGTGGCGAGGATGGCGGCATGCGGGGATCTCAGATCGTGCGAGAGAAGCTTCAAGATCTCGTCCCGATGTCGCCTCGCCGCCTCGCCGTCCCTCAAGGCGACCAGCAACGGGGTCACGTCTACGAGCTGCACAATGTATCCGAGCGTCGCCGACAACGATGATGACCGCCTCGTCAGGCGAAGATCATACACCGGCTCACTGGCCGTACTCTCAGCGGCGACAAGTGTGGCGAGGTCACCGACAGCGGAAACCTTGAACGGCGGGGGCGGCCCTGTCGTCGTCAGCAGCCGAACGCGTGTGAGGATCGGCTCGATGGAGTGCTTGCCTCCCGACGTGGCGCCTAGCCGCTTCCGAAGCTCGTTCCCGCGAGGATTTGCGCGCAGGATCGTGCCGGCGAGGTCGGTGATGAAAAGCGGATCCGGGCAGCTGGCCAAAACGTCCAGCAGGATGTCTTCGACGTCTGCCGACTGGAGGTGCGCAGGCTCCGCGGACTGCCCCTGCAGGATCAGGCCGCCTGCGGCTTGTATCGCGGGGGTCGCGCTTGCCCGAGGCTCGGCCTTCCGACCGCCAAGGCTGCGCCATGCTGAACCACTTGCTACCATGACCCCCATCGTCTGATGGCGTCCGTTCTCGCCGCGATGGCTCTTAAAGAGGTCGGATCATCCGGAGCGCTTCTCGTCGTAACCGGCGAGGCTCCGCCAAACTCCCGCGTCGACAAACACGACGTCCAAACGTCAATCTGACACGGCGATTATTTCGTGTCGATGCGCGGGCGGCAATCAGGCGCTTTGACGCGGAGCGAAAGTCGGAAAGCCGCGTGGTCAGATATCGGCGTAGATGAATCGTTCTTCCCGAGCGCCTGGATGGGTCACCGCTCCATCGCACGCCGGGCCGACGGCCTGTGTAAACTTCCAGAGCGCACCGGAGCCATACGAGGTGGCGCGGGGTTGGAAATGACGAGCACGCGTTTCCAGTTCAACCGCGTCGATTTCGATCTCGATCGTGCCGGCGTCCGCGTCGATGCTGATGATGTCGCCATCCTTCACGAATGCGATCGGGCCGCCGGCCTGGGCTTCAGGACCAACATGACCCACGCACAGACCCCGCGTGGCGCCTGAGAACCGGCCGTCGGTGATTAGGGCCACCTTGTCTCCTCGACCCTGGCCTGTGAGCGCGGCGGTGGTGGACAGCATTTCGCGCATGCCCGGACCGCCCCGAGGTCCTTCATAGCGAATCACGAGCACGTCGCCGTCTTCGTAAGACTCTGCTTCCACAGCGGCGAAGCAAGCCTCCTCGCCTTCGAACACCCGGGCGGGGCCCCGGTGCTTGCGGTGAGACAGGCCGGCGACTTTGACGATCGCTCCGTCGGGGGCGAGGGACCCCCAGAGGCCCACCACCCCGCCCGTGGGCGAAAGGGCGCGCGAGACCGGATAGATCACCTTCTGATCGTCCCGCCAGGTGACCTCGGCCAAGTTCTCCTCGAGGCTGCGTCCCGTGACCGTCAGGCAATCGCCGTGGAGCAGTCCGGCATCGAGGAGGGTCCGCATCAGCACGGGCACCCCTCCCGCCTCGCCGAAATCCTTGGCGACATAGCGCCCGCCGGGCTTGAGATCGGCGAGATAGGGGGTTCGATGGAAGATCTCGGCCACGTGGCGGAGGGTGAATTCGACGCCCGCTTCGTGGGCCATGGCGGGAAGGTGGAGCGCCGCGTTCGTCGAGCCCCCCGTGGCCGCAACAACGACGGCGGCGTTCTCGAACGCTTTCCGCGTGCAGATGTCGCGAGGGCGAAGCTGCTGCTCGATCAGCCGGACGACCGCTCGGCCGGACGCTTCGGCATAGGCGTCACGGTCTTCGTATACGGCTGGCAATGCCGACGAGAGAGGCAAAGCCAGCCCGATGGCTTCCGACACGCAGGCCATGGTGTTGGCCGTGAACTGGCCGCCGCAGGCGCCGTCGCCGGGACAGGCGTGCCGCTCAAGATCGGCGAGGTCGTCGTCCGACAACTTACCCGCCGAGTGCTGGCCCACGGCCTCGAAGATATCGAGTACGGTGACGTCCTGGCCACGCCAACGCCCCGGAAGGATCGAGCCCCCATAAAGGAACACCGAAGGCGCGTTCAGGCGCAGCATGGCCATCATCATGCCCGGCAAGCTCTTGTCGCAGCCGGCGACGCCGACCAGCGCGTCGTACGAGTGGCCGCGGATGGTGAGTTCAACCGAGTTGGCGATGACCTCGCGACTGACAAGGCTGGAGCGCATGCCCTCGTGGCCCATGGCGATGCCATCGGTCACCGTGATGGTGCAGAACTCGCGGGGGGTGGCGCCGGCCTCCTTGACCCCTCGGCTAACCGCATGGGCTTGACGCATCAGCGCGGTGTTACAAGGCGCCGCTTCGTTCCAGCAGGAAGCCACCCCGACGAAGGGTTGGGCGATCTCGCGCGTCCCAAGACCCATTGCATGATAATATGACCGGTGAGGCGCGCGCGAGGGACCCTCGGTTACATGGCGGCTGGGCAAGGCGGACTTGTTCCAGGTTCCGTCGGGTCGTCGGATCAAAGCGGCCTCCGGTCTAATTGAGGGGGCTTGGTAGCCGAGGATGACGACGCTCGCAAAACGCCTTTGCCGCTGGATCGCCCCGTTGGCTCTGGCGGGAGGATCGGGGGGGTGCGATGCGGGAGGACGCCACCCCGACGTCCTCGATGAGAGCAGGCCGGCGCGCCTCGTGGCCCTCCCCGACGGCAGAAAGCTGAACTTCCGCTGCATGGGCTCCGGCTCGCCGACCATCCTCTTCGAGGGCGGCTTCGCAGCGACGTCGACCGCTTGGGTGAAGGTGCAGCCCGCATTGAGCACCTCGTACCAAACGTGTTCCTACGATCGCGCCGGCTATGGATTTTCCGACCCAGGCCCCGAACCGCGAGACGGATCCGCCGTCGCCGCCGACCTGGATGCGGCCCTGAAAGCGGCGCGTATACGAGGCCCCTTCGTACTCGTCGGTCATTCCGCGGGCGGTCTATACATCCGCCTGCTAGCCGACCGCCGACCTTCGGAGATCTGGGGTCTGGTGTTTGTCGATCCCTCCGTCCCGTTCCAGGACAAGCGCATGGCGGCGCGGTTCGGGTCGGGAGCCGGATCGCTCCAGCCGCTCATCGACCGCGCCAAGAGGTGCCTGACCGCTTCTGAAGCAGGCGCTTTGCCTTCGGCCGATCACGACCTCGCCGCCTGTGTCCCAAAACCGGGCTCCTCCCCCGCCTTGGACGCGGCGCGCCTCGCTCAAGCCCGGCGGCCGAGTTCCTGGCGCACCCAGATTTCGGAACTCCAGACGCTTTTTACCTCCACCTCCGAGGAGGTGGCGCGCTCAAACGCCGCGTACGGCCAGACGCCTCTTGTCGTTCTAACCGCCGATCTGGTCAGCTCCACCAGCGCCACTCCGGCGGTGCGGGAGCTTGTCAACGGCTATTGGTCCGCGCTGCACCAGGAGATCGCCGCGATGTCCGCCCAAGGTCGGGAAGAGCGCGTGCAGGGCGCCGGACACCTCCTCATGCTCGAGCGTCCCGACGTCGTGATCGCGGCAGTTAGGTCTGTGGCCGAAGCCCCGCACAGGCGGTCTGAACAACAAACCCGTTAGGGCCGCCAGCCGCCCCGCCGACAGCGGGATGTCAGTACGCTTCGGGATCGAAGGCGACGAGCCGGACGGTCTTGAGCAGGATCTTGATGTCGAGAAAAATCGACCAGTCGCGAATGTAGTCGAGATCCTTAGCGACGCGCGCCGCCATCAGCTCGATCCGGGCGGTGTTGCCGCGGAACCCGGAGATCTGCGCCAGTCCGGTGATACCTGGCTTCGCCAAGAAGCGGGACGGATATCCCAGCACCCGGGCGCCATAATATTCGTCATGGGCGAGCGCATGAGGTCGCGGCCCCACCAGCGACATCTCGCCTTTGAGTACGTTGATGAGCTGCGGCAGCTCATCAATGCTGGTGCGCCGCAGAAGCCGGCCCAGAAAGGTGATGCGGTCGTCGTCGCGGGCGGCCTGAACGACCGTCGCCCCGTCCTCACGCACCCGCATGGTCCTGAACTTGTAGATGACGAACGGGGCCCCGCCAAAGCCCGTGCGTCGTTGGGTGAAGAGAGGGTTGCCGCGACTTTCGAGAACGATGAGCGCCGCCACGATGAGCAGGAAGGGAAGCAGAAGCAGGAGTCCCATGCCGGCTCCCAAAAGATCGAGCAGCCGCTTGAAGGGAGCATGGGCGAGACGAGCGGCCCCCGACTGAAGGGTGCAATCGATTACGGTCCAGTTGGAGACCGGATCGGGCGCGGGGTCACGCTGCAACGTGTTCACGGCGGCACGAGCGCTCAAAAGCGAGAACCTGCTTTGGCCGGTCTTCGTCCCTGGCGCGCGGAACGCGTGGATCGCCGGCCCTGATTTCAAGTCGTATGACAACAACGGCCGCGCCCCACAGCACTCAGTTCGCGCCTCAGGTCATAGCCCAGTCCGAATTCGTTTCCAACCGACGTTCTTTATAATCTTTAACAATCTAACTTTTGTGCGCGAAAAGGGCGTCTCGACGAGCACTCGGCTCGTTTCAGACCGTTGTGGCGCCGAGGCGCTCGGAGAGTTCCCTGCCGATCAATACGGGTCGATGGTTCGGCGCTACGGCTCGCACCAGGAGAGATGTGAAAGCCTGAAGAGTGGGCAGCGCCTGATTGGGTGTTTGCCCCTGTACAGAGAAGCGCGCCAGAACTCCGTCAGCGATGATCCCCTTCATTGAGGTTCGGGTCCGATCGAGGTGTTGCTCGCGCCGAGTCTGAGGAAAATACTCACCGAGCCGCGACCAATAAAGAATCGTCTCTTCACGATCCGGCGCCTGGGCCAGGAGAGCGCGGGCTGGGATGGCGGCGCCAGCCATCGAGCGCGATCTCCGTTCGAGCTGGCTGCTGCTGATCGAATATCCGAAGGCTGGATAACAGACCTCCGGCCTATGCAACTGAAGGTCGTCCGTCTGAGTGTCCCCGTAAGCCACCAACATCTCAATTGCCGAGCCCGTCTTGGCGTTCACGTACACGCGTCCGACCGTCTGCTCGTACAAACGTGAGGCGAGACTCCCCTCCTCCTTGGGCGCCACGAGATCGGTAACATCGCGGGAATTCCAATCGCCCACCGAGCGCGGGATGACGTCCTGCATGCGGCCTGACCCAAGCAGGTTGATATGCCGGTGGGGCGTTAGGCCGTAGGCCGCCCCGGCTCCAGCCAGGCAGATACCGCCGAACAGAAGATCACGTCGGGCGATCATGCGCGCTTCTGCGAGATCCGCGCCCCTGCGAAGCTCAACATCTTGTCCACGAAGAAAATGAACAGGAGGGCAATAGTAAACACGAAGAGACCAGCGGTCTGGTGAAGGAAACCTTGGGCAAGGTCATTGCCGCCATAGTAGGTCAACAGCACCAACACCATGATCCTGATGATGTTCGCTATGATCGCCACTGGGATGACGAAGAAAAGCAACATGACCGAATAAACCCAGGAAGAGCCTCGCATCAGATAGATGTAGAGCAGACTCACCGCGATCAAACCGACGAGCGAATTCATCCCCGAACAGGCGTCTTCAACGAGAAGCTGGTATTGCGCCACGAAGATCGTCACGCCCTCCCGCGCCACCGGCAGCCCCCAGCTCGACAACCAATCCGTGGCCATGTGCGACACGAACTGCTTCAATGGAGCGGTGATATCGTCGAGCACGCTGCCGGGAGGCGGGATCACGAAGGCAAGATAGAGAAGCGGAAACCAAGTATTCAGCATGGCTCGCAGGCCAACGCGAGAGTGGAAGATCGCCAGGAAGACGCCGTACAAGCCCCCGACTTCGAGCGTCAGGAAGTCGTAAGCCCGACCGAACACATAGCTCCCGATCGACAGGACCAGGATGCGGGTATGTTATCCAGGGAGAGCCCGGGCGCGCGATCCGCTTAAGTTCGGCGGATTGGCGCCAAAGCAGCCAGAGTCCCGTCGCCAGGATGATGGGGCCGTACGCGCCGAAGTCTCGAGACCAGCTCTGGTTAGCGAGCCGCATGAGCGTAGGCGCAGCGAGGGCTGCGAAGCCTATCCACACCGGCCACGAGTTGGGGATCTGAAAGGCCGACCGCCTTTGGTCTACGTCAATCGCGCCGGCGACCATGGATCAGGCCCAATCGAGAACAGTACCGATCACGCGAGCGTGGTCGGCCCGAAGCTGAGACGTCAGAACCTTCACATCGTTCACGTAGGTGCGATCACGCCCGGCCACAATCAGGCTATAGCCCACCACGGTGCTGATGCGTCGTACGTCCGAACTGGTATTCGCTGGCGGGGTATCAACGATGGTGACATCGAAATCGCGCAAGCAGAAATCCATCAGCATCTGGAACGATTCACCCGCCAGAAGCTCGCGCGGATTGGCTGCGGTCTCTCCCGCGAAGATCACCGAGAGGTTCGGCGCGACATCGAAGTCGATGCACTCGGAAAAGTGCATGTCCCCGCGGGCCAGGCAGGCTGCGAGGCCGGGCTTGGGCACGCTGGCTCGGATGATGTCCTTGACCCCTGGATTGTGAAGGTCTGCGTCGACCAGCACCGTCTTGACGCCGATCTGCGACAGCGCCACGGCCAGGTTGGCGGCCGTGAACGTGCAGCCGACGCCACGACTCGGCGCGCAGATCGCTAGGGCCCTGCGCCCGCGATCGACGTGCTGGGCCATCACGTGCGTCCGAATGGCGCGTACGGCCTCGGCCCGTTCACCCGCAGGTTCCGAAATCATCACCAGCTGCGGAGAGAAGGCGTAAGATGAGCCCTTGGCCGCGGCGGACGCTGGAAGGCTCTCCTCCGCGCGGGTGATAGCGGTCGTGGCGCTCATGCCGGCGATACCCGACGACGACCGAGGAGACCCGCCACCGAGGGCCGGGGAATTCGCAGCCTCCCCTTCTCGCCACCGCCCGCATCGCGGCTCTTCGCCGGCCCGGCAATGACACCGATCAGGGGCAGATCATCCAGATGAGCCAGATCCTCCGCGCCCGCGCACTCGACGGGCGAGCAGCTCCATCAGCAGTCCAACGAGCACTCCGAGCAAAGCGCCGCCCATGATGGCCCCTGGTACGATGAGGACATAGTTCGGGAAGGTTGCGGCCTTCGGTGTCGACGGCGCGCCCAGCGGAGTTAGTCCCGCGTCCGCGGTCAAGGCCTGCTGACGCGACTCCATGATCCGCGCCTGAAGTTTGATCAACTCCTCGCGCTTCAGGTTCACGTCGTTCTGCAGCTGGCTGAGCTTGCCGATCTTGCCGCTATCGGCGATGACGCGCGATTTCTGAGCGCGAACCGCCGACTCATAAGCGCCGTGGATTTGGCAGCCTGGGTCGAACTCATCGCCTTTGACTGAGCGCGCTCCGTTTCAACCGTTTTCGCGACCTGAGTGCGACGCTCCCGGAGCGCGATCATCTCGGGATTGTTCGGCCCGAGAGTCTTAGAAGCGGACGCGATCTGGGAGTTGATAACCGCCAGATCCATCTCCGCTTGCGGCGGAGCGGTGTTTATGATGGCCGGAGGCGATCCGGTGACCGCCGGGTGGCGGTGAGAGCCTGAAGTCGCGCGCTTTCCACGTCCAGCTTATCGTTCGCCATCACGATGCCGTTCTGGCGCTCGTAGGTCGTTTCGGCGTTGATGGCGTCGTCCAGGGCGGTTTTGGCCTTCTCCGCCTGCTGCTCGTACCATTCGGCGTTCCTTTCCGCGTCCTGGCGACGCATCAGAACGGCTGGTGTCCAGATATACCTTCCGCAGCAAGTCGACGACGGCCTTGGAGGTGTCCGCGCTCGTTCCGCTGTAGGTGATCTCCAGAATGTTGCTGTCCATGTCCAGCACCTTAGCCTTGGTGTTGTCCATGATGATCTGCGCAAGCCAACTACGGAAATCACGTTGATCGCTCGAGGATCGCTGCTGATAGCGCTTGATCAGGGTCGGGATCGCTCATCCAGCCCATCTCCTCGGCGACCTTGCCCGCCACGGTCGGATCGGTGACGAGTTCGATCTGCGTTGCGGCGAAGATGCGGCCCTCCTGCACGTTCATGCTCTGACCGGTGACCGGATCTGGCTTGGTGGCGTTGATCATGACACGCGCATGAGCGTCCCAGCGCGGAGGCAGGATCAGGACCACGATGCGCGGCGCCGATGCAGCAGCAGACCGTCGCCCAGAACACGACCCAACGCCGCGCCCAGATGATGCGGACGAACTGGACGATACTCATGGACGTCACACCCTCTTCGACGAGCCAACCAGCGCACTGCAAGCCGAAGCAGCACCTACGTTATAGCCCGACGAGCCTATTAACCCAACCCGCAACTTCGGGCATTTCGAACCGCCCAGCGTCGTGCGACCAAAGGGCGCGCTGGCGATCGTCAGAACAGCCGCTCGCCAACCACCAGCACGTCACCGGCCTCAACCTTGCTGTCGAGGCTCACGTGCGTCAGCTTCTGACCCTTGCGCGTGATCGTCACGCGCTTGTCGCTGCCGGAGTCGGTCAGACCCCCGGCCCGAGAAAGCGCCATGCGCACGGTCATGTCGGGCAGCAAGGCGAAAGCTCCGCCGCCCTTCACCTGTCCCGAGACATAAATCAGCTCCGCCGGGGGGCTGTAGATCTTGTCGCCGGGGGACACGTAGGGATCGTCGTTGAGATCACCGGTCGCCAGCGTGGAAATTGTGATGCGCCGCTCCCCGCCCGCCTTGGGACGGAGGACAACGTAAGTGGCGCCGGCTCTCCTTGATGCCGCCGACGCGCGCGATGATCTCGGAGAGACGGTAAGCCCGGTCCACTGGCACGAGGCCTGGGGTCGTGACATTGCCGAGCACAGTAACGTAGCGGCTCGCGTATGAAGATATGTTCACCTGCACGACCGGATTCGCGAAGAATCCACCTTTCTTGAGGGCTTCGGCAATCTGAGCACTCAGCTGTTCGGTTGTGCGACCCGCCGCCTTCACCGTCCCAAGATATTGAAGCTGGATGTCGCCGTTCTCATCGATGCGGGTGCGGGTGGTGTAATCGGTCCGCCCGAGCACGCTCACCTCGACGACGTCGGAGGGTCCCAGGATGTAGGTCTTCTCGTCCGGAGACGGTGTCGCGGCAGCTGTTTCGGCCTGGGTTCGCCGTGGTGCTGGGGCAGCCGCCGTGAAGGGTGGCGCTTTGAGCAGGTGTGGGCCGCGCCGGCTGGGCAGAGCCTGAACGGGGGCCGGGCTGGCCATCGCGCCCGCGCCCGTCCCCAGCCGCTGCGCAAGCGCCGACCCGGCCGCAAGGCCGATCGCCACCATTAACGTCAAGGCCGCCGAAGAAAGCGCATGCACTGAGATCCTCCCATGGAGCGAAGCATTCTAGAATGTCGTCTTGAAGCTTAAGGTTGCGCGCGTATCGTTGTAGGTCAAGCCAGGGAAGTTCGCGTCTCGGTGTGACTGATCGACGCCGAGAGACGACGCTGAGACGGCGGTTGAGCTCGTACTCGGCCAGACAGAAACCAGTGTAGATCGTCTCGTCGCGTGAGATCAAAGCCACGCAAATCGCTCGGTATCCACTATACTGATCATGCTCATAGGACAGACCTGTCACGAACGATGCCTCGTCTCGTCATTCTGTAGTCAACTTCGTCCGGAGTATATCTCGTCGATCCTGAACAATCGAGTTCAATCGATTGGATGGCAACGTCGCCCGAGCAACGTTGACGGACGCGGTCAGGCGCGGAGTCACCGCATAGTTCAAAGCAGCAGAATAGGTGAATCCCGTGAATCCTTTGGACCCGGCAATGATATTCTTGAGATCGGTGTAGGAAATCGACGCGCTGCCCACCAGCCTCGCACCCACAGGACGCGTGTAACTGATGCCGCCGCTGTAAATCTCATAGCCAGCATTGAAGGCGGGAAGATGTAAGAATTATGTCGATCAGTGTCCGTTCGGGGTAAGCTCGTCTTGGATAAGCTCCGAAGAGCGTGAGGCTCCCGAAACTCGGCCGTCGATACGCTATGCCTTCTTGTGTCGAAAACGAGCTGACGTTGACGCCTTGCTCAGACCTCGAACTGTTCTGAGTCCAGCTTTGGGTGACTCGACACGTTGGCGCCAGCCCAACTTGGCGGCCACAGTTCGCCGCCGCCCGTTACCTGCTTCAGCCTGCAATGTATTCCGAAGTGTAGTGACACGGGCCGGCCGGGGTAAGCGCAAGCTCCTGCAATATCGCTTGCGCCCGAGAGTAAGAGCCTGAAACATCGTATTCGCAGCGCGAAAACTGACCAGACACCCCGGGATTGATTAGGATGTTCTCGCGATCGAGGATGCTGTTGCGAGCGTAAGCATTGTAGGCGAACGACGCAAGAAGATAGACCGTCTGCCGCCCCACCGGTCGCGACAGATCGAGCACGGAGCTGGGGTTCGATGATCACGTCCGAGGGCTTGATATGTCGCGCGGCGGCCAACTCGGCGTCTGAGCCAGCGACGTTGGAGTCGTAGACCAGGTTGGCGATCAGATCGACCTGCGTATTCCGATCACCGGGATTGACCGGCGCCAGCGGCGCGAATTGCGCAAAGCCGACCGCCGGCGCCAGAAGCGCCGCCATCGAGGCGCCCGCGACGGCCAGCTTTGCTCGCATCGTCATGGGCATCCGCCGTCGCGATCCGTCAGGAGACCGGAGCGCCGGCGGCAGGCGCGGTCCCGGCCGGCTTAGCCGTGACCGCGCCCGGCGAAGGCGTCGTGTCGGCATAATCCTTGTTGAACTTCACCGTCGGCTTGGCCTTGGTGATGATCGCATTGAACTGCTTGCTGATCGCTTCCTGGGTGCGCTGCCGGGTGACCACCTTCTTGGCGTATTCCACCGCCTGAGCGCCGGTGAAGGGGACGATCTTGGAACTCTGGATCTTGTTGATCAGGAGCGTTTCCCCGTTCGGGATGACGAACACCTCGTTCGGCGGAAGCTTCACGATCGCCTGGACCATGCGGGGATCCGCGCCGACCGCATCCAGATTCCCGGTCGAGTGCTGATAGGGGATCTGCTGCGACTTCAGGTACGCCTCGACCTGATCGAGGGTCTTCAGGGGCTCGAGCGCCTTGACGACCTCTGGGTTTGTGGGGCGCTGAATTCGGATGAACTCGATGGTGAATACCTTGCGCTGAGAGAAGATGTCGGGGTTTTCCGCCACGAAACGCTGCGCCTCGTCGTCGGTCACCGCGGGCACATCCTTGGCGATTTTCTGCTGGAGGGTTTGCACGAGAAGGGTGTCCTCGAGCCGCTTGCGAGCGATCTCGAAGTCCGGCGTCTTGTCGAGCCCTTGATCGCGCGCCGCCTTGGCGAGGATCGTGCGGCCGACGATGTTCCTCAAGGTCGCCTGATCCGCTTGATGGCGGATCTTCACGTCGGTGGTGTTGAGGTTCGGAGCCTCGGCGCGCAGATCCCGCATGGTGATCTCGGTGTTTCCGACGTCGGCCACCACCTGTCCCGTGGGGGCCTTCGCCTGCCCGCCGAGACCGGGGAAATGGCAGGCGCTCAGAGCGCCCGCCGTTGCCGCCACGGCCAGGACCGCGCCGTATGTTCTCTTCATAGCCGTTAAAACCCCGTCTGCGCCCATTCTGGCGCATTGGGCATAACCATGGTTGGCAAATGGGTCAATTTTCGCGCAAACGATCCGTGGGAATGGCCCGCCGCGCTCGCTTTGCAACCGTCGCGGGCCGCACTATAGAATGTGATCGCCTTCGCCTCGCGAAGCCAACCCAAGGGGAAGTCCAAAACGATGAAGACCATGGCATTCGCCGCGATGACGGTAGCAGCCGCCGCGCTCGTATCCGGCAACGTGGCCGCCCAGGATATGGGGGCCGCCGGCGCAAGCGCCGCCACAGCCCCTGCGGCCACCATGCAACCCATTCCGAACCCGCCCGAAAAAGCGGCCGCTTCGCACGGGATGAAGCATTCCAAGCATCACGCCAAATCTAAGGGGATGAAGTCCAAGTCCTCCAAGGCGAGTATGGGAGCAGCCGGGGCCGACACCACGGCGGCCACACCGGCGCCCCAACAGTAAGCTTTAGAACGGCGGGCGCGCTTTTGTCGCTCCCGCCGGTTTACCTCCGCTCCGGTCGGCCAACACAGAAGTCGACCCGGAGTTTTCTTGGGGGCGCTCGACGTGCGTAGGGATTCCGTTCTCGGCCTTGCCGCCGTCCTGCTCGGTACGATCATCGGTGCAAGTCTCCGCTCGGAGACTCGCCCGGTCCTTCTCAGATACCAAGACCTTCTCGCGCGCGGCGCACCGCTTGCGGACCGCCGCATCGCCTATGGCGCCCTTCCTGATCAATTCGGCGAGCTTTGGCTCCCCGCCGGCGGGGGTCTCGCCAAGGTCGTCGTCCTGATCCACGGCGGGTGTTGGCGGGCCGACCTACCGGGACTCGAACTGTTGAACCCCGTCGCGGCGGACCTGCGCCGACGGGGATTCGCGGTCTGGAACATCGAGTATCGGCGACTGGGGGGCGGCGGCGGCTGGCCCGAGACTTTCGACGACGTCGCCAGCGCGGTGGACTTCCTGAGGGTCCTGGCGCGTACCGAACGCCTGGACCTCGGCCGGATCTCGGCCGTGGGCCACTCCGCCGGAGGGCATCTGGCGCTATGGGCGGCCGCGCGGCGCAACCTGTCGAGCGACGACTCCGGGCGATCCCGCCACCCTTTGCACATTTCGGGGGTGACGACCCTGGCGGGGATCGACGACCTCGCCGAGTACCACGATCACGGACCGGCCGCGTGCGGGGGTCCCCAGGTGATCGAAAACCTGATTGGCGCCAGCGCGCGAGGGCTCGCCCCCGCGCTCGCCGACACCTCGCCCGCCGAACTGCTCCCCTTGGGCGTGCCTCAGGCGATCATCAGCGGCGAGCTCGACCCGATCGTCCCGCCGGCTTTCGGTCACGCCTATGCGCTGAAGGCGAGGCGCGCCGGCGACCGCGTTCACGAGGTCGTGGTTCCCTCGGTCGGCCACTTCGAACTGATCGATCCGAAGGGGCCAGCTTGGACTCGGGTGACCCGCGAGATCGAGCACCTCGCCCGCTGACAATGGGCCTCAGGGGCGGCCAATGCTGAAGTAGCGAAAGCCGCGACGGCGGGCTTCCGCGGGATTGTAGACGTTACGAAGGTCGATCAGCGCATCGCCCCGCGCCAGGGTGCGCACGCGATCCAGGTCGAGGGCCCGGAAGGGATCCCACTCCGTCAGGATCACAATCGCATCGGCCCCCTCCACCGCATCGTAGGGTCCATCCGCGAAGGTTGCTCCGGGCAGGAGTTGTCGGGCCTCATGTCCCTCGGGATCGAAGGCTCGGACCGCGGCGCCCGCCTCCAGCAAGGCCGGCACGATGTCGAGGGAAGGCGCATCCCGCATGTCGTCGGTGTTCGGCTTGAAGGTGAGCCCGAGGATGGCGATCGTCTTGCCTCTGACGTCCCCACCGAGCGCCTTGATGATACGTGCCGCCATCGCCTTTTTGCGCGCATCGTTGATGGCGCTCGTCGCCTCCACCAGCCTCAGCGGGGTTCCAGCGTCCGCCGCCGTTCGGGCGAGCGCCAGAGTGTCCTTCGGAAAGCAGGAGCCGCCATAGCCCGGACCCGCGTGGAGAAACTTTGGACCGATCCGCTTGTCCAGTCCGATGCCGCGCGCGACCTGCTGAACGTCCGCGCCGACCGCCTCGCAGAGGTCGGAAACCTCGTTGATGAAGGTGATCTTCATCGCCAGGAAGGCGTTGGCGGCGTACTTGATGAGTTCGCTGGTCCGCCGGTCGGTGAACACGATCGGTGTCTCGTTGATGTAGAGCGGCCGGTAGAGTTCCGACATCACGGCGCGCGCGCGATCGTCCTGCAGGCCGACCACCACCCGATCGGGCCTCTTGAAGTCCTCGATGGCCGAACCTTCGCGCAGGAACTCAGGATTGGAGACCACCGCCACGTCCGCTTCCGGACGCTTCTTCGCGATGATCGCCTCGATCTCGTCGCCCGTGCCGACCGGAACGGTCGACTTCGTCACGATCACCGTGAAGCCGCTCACGTGGGCGGCCACTTCCGCGGCGGCGGCATGAACATAGGTGAGATCCGCATGGCCGTCGCCGCGCCGCGAGGGCGTCCCTACGGCGATGAACACCGCGTCGGCCTCGGCGACCGCGGCCGCCGTGTCCGTCGCGAACACCAGCCGGCCGGCCGAGACGTTGCGTTCGACCAGGGAGTCGAGACCCGGCTCGTAGATCGGCATCACCCCGGCTCTCAGCCGCTCGATCTTGCCTTCGTCCTTGTCCACGCAGGTGACGAAATGGCCGAAGTCGGCGAAGCACACTCCGGAGACGAGGCCGACGTACCCCGTCCCGATCATCACGACGCGCATGGACGCTCACACCTAAGTCAAGGATTGGGCCGCGTAACGGGCTCGCGCTTCGCTGTCGAGCCTGGGCCGCCCGGGATGGAAGAGGTCTTTGCCCCTCAGTCGATCCGGTAGTGGATCGGCTTGAAGGCGTAGTTGTTCGACTGGAGCGCCGAGCAAGCGGTGAGGCCCACGATCAAGTCGTCCTCGGCGACGAACACGACGTGGTCTCCCGCCCGGCTCAGGGGCGGGGCCACTTTAAGCTCGCCGGTCTCGCCATCCACCGGCACATTCATGAACACGTTGAACGCGCTTGGGATCTGGTCGGGCGTCACGCCGTAGGGCGCGAGCGCCTCGGCCAGATTGCCGAAACAGCCCCGGTGTGGCGTCTCGTCGCCATAGATGATCCGGAAGGTATCGGCGGAACACGGCGTCAGCAGAAAATCGTGCCGCCCCACCGTGTCCTCGGCGATGGTCAGGAGCACACGCGAGCGGTTGGAATAGAGCTTGTCGCCCGTCGTCAGATAGATCCGGCTCGCATAGTCGAGGGTGCGCCCCGATGAGATCACTTCCCGCGTGTCGTTGCGATTGAACGCCAGCAGGTCGGCCACCTGCTCGCCTTGCGGATCGATCACCGTCAGACGCTGGCCCCTGTCGAGCCTGAAAGCGACGCCGCTCCGGGGTGGGATCTCGTGCACGAACCCGGTCAAGGCAGCAGGTGATCGAGATCGGCCCCAAGTCCGCCGACGAGCGTGTCCCGCTGAAGCGGGCACCGCCACGCCTCGTCGACCTGGCGCCCGCTGTACTGCCGCGCTTCCGATCCCTCGCCGTGACGGGCGAGCATCGGGTTGATCGAGCCCTGCAGCGCTTCGTCCCGCTCGAGGATGGTGCGTCGAAGTTTATCGTACACGCCGTCCGCTCGCAGCCGCTCGAACTGATCGTGGAGATTGAAGACGATCGCCGGTCGGGCGAACCGACGCGCCTCTCGGCTGGCGTGCGGATGCAGGCCGACCGCGAAGAAAGCCTCCCCGCCGAAGGACAGCGAAAAATGGGGGCTGTCCGGCGTCGGAGCGACGCGCGGATCATGATCGTGGCCGTGCCACACGTCCTTGTCGGTGAGCGACTGGAGCCGATCCCAAAGGTGGCGCTCGAACTCCGTCTCGGTCAGATCGTCAGGGCCCTGGAAAAGAACCGCAAAGCTCTGGAACAGCTTGGGTTCTTCCTTGTAGCGCCGAGCCAAGTCGTGCAGTGCGCCGTGCACGCGCACATCGTCCCAGCCCGACCGAATGTCGCGGCCGACCAGGACCTGCATCTGCCCCCGGCTCAGCGCCGCCTTGGCGCCCACGCATGGAAAGTCTCGATCCTGGATGAAAGTGCGGAACGCCTCCGCAAGCATCTCCTCGTCGACTGGAGCGGCTTGTTCGCCGTCAAACGCCATATTTTGCTCAATGTCCTACGCTGCGGCGGCTTAATGTGGTGACGCGTGGTCGGTTCCCCACCAGAAAGGCTGCGTTCGCTTTGCGGCCGAAGACTTAAGTCCAGGGGCGAGCGCGTGATCAGGAGCGGCGACATCGGCCAGGTTCACATTTCGTTCTGGTCGCACCAGCGACTCTGAGTACCATATCGGCTATGACCGACGCCCAAGCGCCGGAGCCCCTCAGAGCCCCCATGCACGACGCCTCATCCTTCATCCGCGTGCGCGGCGCGCGGGAGCACAACCTCAAGAACGTCAGCGTGGATATTCCGCGTGGCGAGCTAGTGGTCATTACTGGCCTGTCGGGCTCGGGGAAGAGCTCGCTCGCGTTCGACACCATCTACGCCGAGGGCCAGCGTCGGTATGTGGAGAGCCTCTCGGCCTACGCCCGCCAGTTCCTGGAGCTGATGAGCAAGCCGGACGTGGACCTGATCGAGGGCCTCTCCCCGGCGATCTCCATCGAGCAGAAGACCACCAGCCGCAATCCGCGCTCGACCGTGGGCACGGTCACTGAGATCCACGACTACATGCGCCTGCTGTGGGCGCGGGTCGGTGTTCCCTACTCCCCCGCCACCGGTCTGCCGATCGTCTCCCAGACCGTCAGCCAGATGGTGGACAAGCTCTCCGCGCTGCCGGAGGGCACGCGGCTCTATCTGCTCGCGCCGGTCGTCCGCGGCCGCAAGGGCGAGTACCGCAAGGAGATCGCCGAATGGCAGCGGGGCGGCTACCAGCGTCTCAAGATCGACGGCGAGTACTTCCCCATCGAGGACGCGCCGAAGCTCGACAAGGCCTACAAGCACGATATCGACGTAGTGGTGGACCGGCTGGTGCTTCGGCCTGGCCTCGAGAGCCGCTACGCCGACAGCCTCGAACAGGCCCTGCGCTTGGCCGACGGCATCGCTGTCGCCGAATACGCGGATGCGCCTGAAGGCGAGGCGCCCCAGCGGCTGATCTTCTCCGAGAAATTCGCCTGCCCGGTTTCCGGCTTCACCATCGCCGAGATCGAGCCGCGCCTGTTCAGCTTCAACAACCCGGCGGGCGCCTGCCCGGCGTGCGACGGCCTGGGCGTGAAGCTCGGTTTCGACGCCGACCTGATCGTGCCGGACAAGGACAAGGCCCTCCACAAGGGCGCCATCGCGCCGTGGGCCAAGGGTCCCTCCCCGCTCTACACTCAGACGCTCCAGGCGCTCGCCCGTCACTACGGCTTCAGCATGGACGAGCCGTGGTGGAAGCTTCCGGAAGACGCCCGCAAGGTCGTCTTGTACGGCTCAGGCGGCGAGAAGCTGAAGTTCGTCTACGACGACAACGCCCGCAAGTACGAGGTGAACAAGACCTTCGAGGGCGTGCTGCCCAACCTCGAGCGGCGCTGGCGCGAGACGGACTCGAGCTGGGTGCGCGAGGAGCTGGGCCGCTACCAAAGCGAGACGCCGTGCGAGGTCTGCCATGGCGCGCGCCTCAAGCCCGAGGCCCTGGCGGTGAAGATCGACGGCAAGAGCATCGCCGAAGTCTCGACCCTGGCCATCCGCCCGGCGCGCGACTGGTTCGAGGCGCTGAAGGACCGGCTCTCCGCCAAGGAGCTGGAGATCGCCGCGCGCATCCTGAAGGAGATCAACGACCGCCTGCGGTTCCTGGTCGATGTCGGCCTGGAGTACCTCAACCTCTCGCGCGGCTCCGGCACACTGTCCGGCGGAGAAAGCCAGCGCATTCGCCTAGCCAGCCAGATCGGCTCGGGACTCACCGGCGTGCTCTATGTGCTGGACGAGCCATCCATCGGCCTGCACCAGCGCGACAACGCGCGCCTGCTGGAGAGCCTCAAGGGCCTGCGCGACCTCGGTAATTCCGTGCTGGTGGTCGAGCATGACGAGGAGGCGATCCTCACCGCCGACTATGTCATCGACATGGGGCCGGCCGCGGGCGTCCATGGCGGCGAGGTCGTGGCCGAAGGCAAGCCGGCCGACATCATGGCCAACCCCAAGAGCCTCACCGGCCAGTACCTCACCGGCCGCAGGGAGATCGCCGTCCCACGCGAACGCCGGCCCTACTCCAAGAAGCGGATGCTGCGGGTGATTGGCGCGCGCGGCAACAACCTCAAGGACGTCACCGCCGAGATTCCCGTCGGCGTGATGACCTGCATCACCGGCGTCTCCGGCGGCGGCAAGAGCACCTTCACCATCGAGACTCTCTACAAGGCCGCGGCTCGGCGACTGAACAACGCCAGCGACGCCCCGGCGCCTTACGAGCGGATCGAGGGACTGGAGAACTTCGACAAGGTCATCGACATCGACCAGAGCCCGATCGGCCGCACCCCACGCTCGAACCCCGCCACCTACACCGGCGCCTTCACCGCCATCCGCGACTGGTTCGCCGGCCTGCCGGAAGCCAAGGCGCGGGGCTATGGCCCGGGGCGGTTCAGCTTCAACGTCAAGGGCGGCCGGTGCGAAGCCTGCCAGGGCGACGGCCTGATCAAGATCGAAATGCACTTCCTGCCCGACGTCTACGTCACCTGCGACGTCTGCAAGGGCCACCGCTACAACCGCGAGACGCTGGAGATCCTGTTTCGCGGCAAGTCTATCGCCGACGTGCTTGATATGACCGTCGAGGAGGCTGCCGACATGTTCCGCGCCGTTCCCCCGATCCGCGACAAGATGGAGACGCTGAAGCGGGTAGGCCTCGGCTATATCAAGGTCGGCCAGCAGGCCACGACGCTCAGCGGCGGCGAAGCCCAGCGGATCAAGCTTTCCAAGGAGCTCTCCAAGCGCGCCACCGGCCGCACCCTCTACATCCTCGACGAGCCGACCACCGGCCTGCACTTCGAGGACACCCGCAAGCTGCTCGAGGTGCTCCACGAACTGGTCGACCAGGGGAACACGGTGGTGGTGATCGAGCACAACCTCGACGTCATCAAGACCGCCGACCACGTTCTGGACTTCGGCCCGGAGGGTGGCGACGGCGGCGGTCGGATCGTCGCGTCGGGCTCTCCGGAACAGATCGCCGCCAGCAAGGATAGCTGGACCGGCAAGTTCCTGAACGGGGTGCTGAAGACCCACGCCGACCGTGCGGCCGCCGCGCCGGAGGCCGAAGCGAAAGCGCACGAAGGTCAGCGCATGAAGGGTTGCCGGCGATGCGCCGGCGGTCCCGCCCAAGTCGCGCCCGTCAGTCCGCGTCATCGAAAGCCTTGGCTCGCCATCGATGGCGCGGCCGGACCGCCGGCGCCTCGCCGGCCTTTACTCTGAACCAGGGGGAGACAGACGTCATGAAGCTCTACGGCGCGCCGATGCCGGCGCCGAACCCGCGGCGGGTGCGGATCTTTCTCGTCGAGAAGGGGATCGATCTCGCGGAGACGCCGGTGAACCTGATGAAGGGCGAGCACAAAAGCCCCGAACACCGGACGCGCAATCCGCTGGGCCAAATTCCGGTCCTCGAGCTCGATGATGGGCGCACGATCTCGGAGACGGTGTCCATCTGCCGCTACCTCGAGGCGTTGCACCCTGAGCCGGCGCTGTTCGGGCGCGACGCTTTCGAGGTCGCCACGGTGGATCAGTGGATCCGCCGCGTGGAGTTCGCCCTCATGCAGCCGGTGGGAAACTTCTGGCGCCACGCCCACCCTCGCACGGCCGCCCTGCTCACCCAGTACAAGGATTTCGGCGAGTCCAACCGCGAAGCCTATGCCCGCGCCCAGAAGCTGTTCGACCGCATGCTGGCCGAAACGCCGTTCCTGGCCGGCGAGCACTATTCCATGGCCGACATCTGCGCACTGAGCACTGTCGACTTCGCCGATTGGATCGGCCTACCGCTCGACCCAGCGCTGGAGAACCTACGCGCTTGGCATGCCCGCGCGTCCTCCCGCCCCAGCGCGTCGGCCTAGTGGACACGGCGAGGTCCAGCCACCTCCGCTCTGCCGCCCCAGGCCGGCGACTTCGTACGGAGAGCCTCCGATGACAGGAGCTTCGCTGTTGGCGACGGCGGCGGCCGCCCTTGTCTCGCTACCCAACCTTGGCTTGGCGCAGCAGGTGATCCATCTGGAACGCCCGGCCCAAGGTATCGAGGCTTTGGCGGCTCGGCTGGACGGCAAGCCCGGCCTCTACATGTTCGATAGCGGGCTCGGCGCCTCAGCGGTCACTCCAACCACCGCAAGGATGATCGGGTGCACGCCCTGGGGCAAGGTCACCGGCTTCCGCGCCATCGGAGAGCGGGTCGACTCAGAACGTTGCAACGCCGCGACCTTTGAGTTCGGACCGATTTCTCGGCGCGTACCGCAACTCCTGGTCTTGGATCTTGAGAAATTCATGGGTCCGGCAGGCGCGCGCTTCGGGGGCGCGATCGGATTGGATGTGTGGGACGGGCGAGTGGTCACGCTTTCCGTCGCCAGTCACACTCTCACGGTCGAGAACGACGCGAGTGCGCGGCGCATCGCTGCTGAGGGGCGGGAAGTGCCAATCCGACTGGTGCGGTCGGCTGAAGGCGCCGCACTGACCGCGGACGTCGGCGTCGCGACCCAACTCGGCACGTTGTGGATGGAAATCGACACCGGCAACTACGGTCCCTCCCTCATCGATAAGCGAGCAGCGGCGCTTGTCGGGCTTGACCCCGCCAATACAGCTCCACAGCCACTGATCTCGATGATGATCAGCGGCAAGCACCTTGGTGGATCGGCGGTGGTGCGAGACCTCATCCTGGACGGCGACCTCGGCCGCGAGGCGTTGAAGGACTGGGACGTGACGTTGGATTTAGCGCGCGGTCGGGGATGGCTCAGGCCGTCCCACCCGGAATGACCGCCGTTATGGCGAGGCGCCGGGTCGGGCTTCCCAGCCGCCGACCAGAACCGACCGCCGCTCGAGGCGGTCGTCGAACACTTGGCGCGATGGCGCGCACGGTTGTTTGGGCGGCCGGGTCTAGCCGCGGGGTCGAATGAGGACCGAACTGAAGCGCGCGATCGGTTCGCCAGCGACTTTCGAGAGCTGGTCCACCAGTTCAGTCAACTCGGATCGAAGGTCGACCATGAAGTCGAACGCGCCCTCGCGGACGTCGCGCAGATCGGTCTGCTCAGGGTTGCGGCGCAGCAGTTCGGTGGTCTCGATGATGCCGTCGATCGGCAGGGTGAGGCGCACAATCAGGCCGTGGATGCGTCCGCGCAACTCCGCGTTGCGGACGTCGTAGAGCTGCTCGCGACGACGCTCGTAGAGGTCGAGCTCCCGGCGGGCGCTCCGCAGCACGCGAATAGTAATGGGACCGTAGGGTTCGCCGACCTTCCGGCGCTCGACCGTCTCATCGATGAGCACGCCGAGGCCAAGCAGCAACTCGCCGATGAAGAGCGCCGAGTCCCGCTGTCGTTCGCTCCGCCTCTGGCGCGCCTCTACCTGGGTGGCGACGAGGCCGCTCACGGTGGCGAGCACCGCGCCCAGCACCACCGCCACGAACGTCTCGGCGTGAGGCGAGAATTCGCTGGGATCGATCCTCATCGATCTCGCCTGAACCGTCGGTAGAGGTTGTAGACCAGCACCCCCGCAACCCCCACCAGCGGAACACCAAGCAAGGCGCGGGTGAGCCGGCTCGGGGCCGGTCCGGTCGCGATCGTCGCCTCGACCACCTCGGCCGGCGCCGGTCCCCACGGACTCAGCGGAACCTTGACGATCTCCTCGTAAGCGCGCGCCTGGCAGGTGCTGAGCAGGGTCAAGGGACCTAGGAATAGAGCGGCGAAGATCAGGGCGAGGACTACCGCCATCAGGAACACCAAGCCGCGGCGGAACAGGTCGAGCCCATCGGGCAAGCCGATTGCCGAGATCGCCCGAACCACCAGCCAGCCCCCGATCGGCGCCGCCACCACCAGCACCAGGATCTGGAGCGCTACCAGGGCATAGGCGGTGAGCAGGTGGCGAAAGTGATGCTCGGTGAGCTTCCAATAGCCGATCAGGTGGAAACGCCCTTCGGCGAAGGTATGCACCGGCGCCAGCGAGAGACGCACGGCGATCCATAGCTCGACCCCGACGGTGCCGAGCACGCCCGCGAGCACGATCCATCGCCCGAACTCCGGCAGCACGGCGAAGAAGGGCCGCGCCAGCACGTAGAGAGCGAGCATCGGTAGGCTGCCGAGCGCGGTGAGGCCGGCGAGGGCCAGAGCGGTGATCAACGCCAGCCGCAGCTCGTCCGCGCCGAGTTTGAACAGGTGCCACCCATGTTCGTCCGGCCGCAGCACCGCGCGATAAAGGCTCGCCGTGTTCATCGTCCACAGCGTCAGTAGGACGAGCACCAGGATCGGCCAGAACGGCCCAAACCGGCTCACCAGCCCCATCACGCCGCCCCGCGCCGCCCGTGCGACCGCATCACCGGGCACGGTGAGCAGCTGGAGCACCGCCACCGCCAACAACGCCACCGTCCAGATCGCCAGCCACCCGACGAACGCCCCCCGCTCTCGCCGGATCACCCGCAGCCCCTCGGTCGCCGCCTGGACGGGCGAGAAGGTGCTCATGGCGTCGCCTCGGGCGGGAGGACGCGGCGGCGGTAGAACTCGACCTCCGCGCCGATCTGCATGGGCAACCAGGCCAGGATCAGAACCCAACCGCACGCCGGCGCTAGAAACGCGGGCCTGGAACGTCCGCCGAACGCCAGCGTCAGCAGAAAGATCGCCAGCGCGGCGGGAAGGGACAAAAGGATGCGTGTCAAAGCCATCGGCAGCACGCGATTGCGGGTGAAAGGCCAGGTGGAGAGCATAGCGATCCTGTCTTCGAGGACCGTCGTCGCGCTGGCCAACCAGACCCGCATGACGCACCAGCCGACGCCGGCGAGGCCGATCAGGAACACGACGCTGGCGACGACGCGGCCGCGCGCATCGACCGAAGCCGCCCAGGTGCTCACGTCCTTGGGATTGAACCCCGACCCAGCGGAAGCCACGGCGTACAAGCTCGAGATGAGCACCACGAAGAACAGCAGCAAGACCACAACCAGGAATAGCCCCGCCAGCAACCAGGACGCCACGAGCCTCAATGACACGTTCAGGTCCAGACCTCTCTCGCCGACGAGGCCTTGCACGTAGACGGCCAAAGCAAAGGGCAGCACCAGAAGCGCGATGACGAACAAGATCCAGAGGGAGGGTCGGTCGTAGGTCTGCAGGACCGCGTACGAGACGAGCAGAGCGAAAAACATGCCTTTGCTGCGCCAAGGGCGCCACGCTCGCAGCCCCGCCCTCACCCCGGCGACAATCAGTTCGCGCATACACCCCGTCCGCCCGCGCCTGCCGCGAGTTGTTTCCGGTCCACTTCCTAGCTCAAGGCCGCCGCCCTACAAGCCCACCCATGTCCAAGGATACGATCCACATCGTCGGCGGCGGCCTGGCCGGGTGCGAGGCGGCCTGGCAGGCGGCCGAGGCCGGCGCGCAGGTGGTGCTGCACGAGATGCGGCCGGTGACGGCTACCGACGCCCACCAGAGCGACCGGCTCGCCGAACTGGTCTGCTCCAACTCGTTTCGCTCCGACGACTGGCAGTCTAACGCCGTGGGCCTGCTGCACGCCGAGATGAGGCGTTGCGGCTCGCTGATCATGGCCTGCGCCGACGCGCACCAAACTCCGGCGGGCGGCGCCCTGGCGGTGGACCGGGACGGATTCGCCGAAGCGGTGACCGATCGCATCTGCCTCCACCCGTCCATCGACCTCGAGCGGTCCGAGGTGTCCGTGCCACCGACGGACTGGCGGAATGTGATCGTGGCCACCGGCCCTCTCACCTCCCCGGCCCTGGCGGCCCACATCGCGCGCCTCACCGGCCAGGATCAGCTCTCCTTCTTCGACGCCATCGCCCCCATCGTGCATTTCGACAGCGTCGACATGGACGTGGCGTGGCGTCAGAGCCGCTACGACAAGGAGGGGCCGGGCGGCGAGGCGGCGGCCTACATCAACTGTCCGCTGGATCGGTCCCAGTATGACGCCTTCATCGACGCCCTGATCGCCGGCCCCAAGACCGAATTCAAGGAGTGGGAGCACGTCCCCTACTTCGACGGCTGCCTACCCATCGAGGTCATGGCGGAGCGCGGGCGCGAGACGTTGCGCCACGGACCGATGAAGCCCTTCGGCCTCACCAACGCCCACGATCCCGCAACCAAGGCCTACGCCGTGGTTCAGCTGCGCCAGGACAATGCGCTTGGCACCCTGTGGAACATGGTCGGCTTCCAAACCAAGCTGAAGCACGCCGCGCAGGCCGAGATCTTCCGCACCATTCCCGGGCTCGAAAAAGCGGTGTTCGCCCGGCTGGGCGGTCTGCATCGCAACACCTTCCTCAACAGCCCGGCCCTGCTCGACGCGTCTTTGCGGCTGAAGGCCGATTCCCGCCTGCGTTTCGCCGGACAGGTCACCGGCGTCGAGGGCTATGTGGAGAGCGCCGCCATCGGCCTGCTCGCCGGTCGCTTCGCCGCGGCGGACGCGTTGGGGCGGTCCCGAGCGCCGCCTCCGCCCACCACGGCCCTGGGCGCCCTTCTCGGCCACATCACCGGCGGGCACCTCGAATCAGGGAAGGGTTCTTTCCAGCCGATGAACATCAATTATGGCCTCTTGCCCCCGATCGAACCGCCAGAGCGGGCGCCCGGCGGCAAAGCTAAGCGGGGCGATGCCGGGCGGGCCAAGAAACTCGCCATCGCAGAACGCGCTTTGGCGGATTTGGCGGCCTGGTTACAGCCGCCCGGTGAGGCTGGCCCACAGCAGGCGAAGGCGAGCCTCCACGCCTGACGGCCGGCGTCCGGCAAGCTCCCGGGACGTGAGCGACAGGTGGAGGACGGCGGGGAACGGACGCGCCGGAATACCGCGGCTCGACCTCCTCGCTAGACCGAGCCGCGCACTCAGTCCTGGCTCGGCTTCACCGCCACGCGCCAGCGTCACGCGTGACCAGATCGAGCCGAGCTCCGCGATCGAGCGGAACGCCTCGTCCCCCAGCGGCTGTGCCAGGATGGAGGCTGCGGCGAGCGCCACGCCCGCCCCTGCCCGTTCGACGCCGGCGACCTCCCCATCCAGGGCCACGATCCGCCCCTCGACCATGTCGTCCAGCGGTGCACGCGGCAGGCGCCGTCGTGAGACTGCCTCGGCCAGCGCCAGAGCCGTCGGGTGGGCGCGTACCGGCCGGCTCTCGTAGATCTCGTCCAGGACCTCGCGCCACCAGACGAGCCTCATCTCGGCGATCAGCGGATTGCTGGCCACGCGTGGGGCGCGGGCGAGTTCATGGTCGAAGGCGTAGAGGGCGACAACGTCCGCACGCGCCTGTCGATCGGCAATGAAGCGGGAACTCAGCCAGCGGTCGGGATCGACCCGGCGGACGAGGTCGTCGAGCTCGTCCGCCGGGCTCAACCGTTTCCGTAAAGCGTCTGGTACATGGCCATCGAGGTCAGCATCGGCAGAGACAGCAGGGTGTTGGTGCGTGAGGCGAGCATGGCGATCCTGCCGGAACGCGCCTTCTGCTCAGCGGTGCCCTCCTTCATGCCCAGCGCCACTTTCTGGTTCGGCCAGATGATCCCCCACACGTTGAGGAACATGATCAAGGCGAGATAGACGCCGATGCCCATCAGCGTGTAGCCCTGGGTATATCCGCCTGGCTCGCCGCCGAAGCCCAAGGTGAGCACTTTGAGCGCATAGGTGTGGCCATGCAGGCCGAGGATGCCGAACCCCGCGAGCACTGTGAACAGCGCCGCCCAGCGGAACCAGAACAGCGCCTCGGGAGCGATGTACTTCGATATCGCCGGCTTCAGCTCGTTGGGGATCTCCGGCATCTTCCGGATCTGCACGAAGTTGAAATAGTACAAAAGGCCGATCCACAGCACGCCGAACACCACGTGCATCCAGCGGAACACCGCCTGCCAATAGTTGACCCCATACCCCTGCGGGCCATGGCCCCAGGCGAACAGCATGATCGCCGCGAGCACCAGGCTCAGGATCATGGTGTTGCGGAAGTTCGCGAGCAGTCCGGCCATGGGCGAATCCCCCTTCGATCCCAAGAATAAACGTCAGGATAGCGCCGACCGTCCGCTATGGCCAAGCCTGATGCTCGGCGCGCCTTAGATCGCGATAAGGCAGGCGGCGAAGCGGCGGCCCTGGTCGAGCAACACGCCGTAGGTTCGCGCGGCGTTCTCCGTGGACATGAACTCCAGGCCCAGGCGCGCCGCGCGCAACGCCTCGCGGATCGGGCGGGGCGGGATCGCCTGCACGGCGCCGCAGCCCAGGAGGACGAACTCCGAGGTCGCCTCGCCCGCCGCGATCACCGCGGCGAAATCGTCCACCTGGAGATCCGCCAGCGACGTCGGCCGCCAGTCCGTCGGCTTATCGTCCAGGATCAGCAGCGAGCCCGGCCGCCACTGCCCGGCCACGCGGAAGCCGCCTCTGCCATAGGACTCGATCACCGGCGGCTGGCGCACCGCCATGGGTGGCTCAGGGCCTCGCCGGCTGGGGAGCGATGGGGGTCGGCGCTTCGTCTTCCTTCTTCGCGCCCCACAACAGGATGATCGGCGAGGCGACGTAGATCGAGGAATAGGTGCCGATCACGATCCCGAACAGCAGCACGATCGACAGGGGCCGCAGCGACTCGCCGCCGAAGATCGCCAGACCGGAAAGCGCCAAGAGGGCGGTGAGGCCGGTGATCACGGTCCGAGTCAGGGTCTCATTGACCGAGAGGTCGATCAGCTCGCGCAGGGACATGCGCTTGAACTTTCGTCGGTTTTCGCGAAGCCGGTCGAACACCACCACCGTGTCGTTCATCGAATAGCCGATGATGGTGAGAAGGGCGGCGACGACGTTCAGGCTGAACTCCAGCCGAAGCAGCAGGATCAGGCCGAACGACAGGGTCACGTCGTGGAACAGGGCGACCACCGCGCCCAGCCCGAACTGCAGCTCGAACCGGAACCAGATGTAGAGCAGCATCAGGCCGATGGCGGCCAGCAGGGCCAGGGCGCCCGCCTTCTGGAGCTCGCCCGAGACTTCCGGACCGATCACGTCGGTCCGGGTGAAGGTCACCTGGCCCAGCGCCTGGGTGATCGCCCCCTTGACCTGGGTGACCACCGCGCCCGGAACCGCGCCCGTGGGCGTCTGGAAGCGCACGACCGCGTCGTTGGGCTTGCCGAAGGTCTGAACCTGCACGTCGCCGAGGTGGAGATTGTTCACGGCGCCACGTACCGCGCTGAGATTCACCGGCTTGGCCCCGGTGTTCAGCTCCATCACCGTGCCACCCTTGAACTCGATGCCGAGATTCAGGCCCGGGTAGAAGAAGCCAACCACCGTGGCGATCACCGCGATCACCGAGAGCGTCGCGAACAGGCGCGCCAGACGGACGAACCGGAAGTGAGACCGCGTCGGCAGCAGCTTGATCAGCGGCCAGCCTCGTGGCGGTGCGGTTTCCGAGATCGGCAGAATGTTGCGCCGCTTCGTCTTGAACCACCAGCCGATCAGCACCTGGGTGATCAGCACGGCGGTGAACACCGAGGTGATCACGCCGATGAACAGGGTCCAGGCGAAGCCCTTCACCGGTCCGGAGCCGAACTGGAACATGATCACCGCCGCCACCAGCGTGGTGACGTTGGCGTCGATGATGGTGGTGAGCGCGCGGCGGAAGCCGGCGTCCGCGGCGGTGATCGGCCGAGCGGCCGCCCCGCACCTCGTCCCGCATCCGCTCGTAGATCAGCACATTGGCGTCGACCGCCACCGCGAGCGTCAGCACCAGGCCGGCGATGCCCGGCAGGGTGAGCGTCGCCTGGGTGAGGCTCATCGCCCCCACGATCATCAGGCCGTTGATGATCAGCGCGATGGCCGCGAAGCCGCCGAACAGACCATAGGCCAGGATGATGAAGGCGAAGATCAGCACCGCGCCGATGGCGATGGAGATCTGGCCGGCGGTCACCGCGTCCGCGCCGAGTTGGGCGCCGACGGTGTGCTGGGCGATCACGTTCAGCGGCGCCGGCAGGGCGCCCGACTTCAGCAGCAGGGCGAGGTTGTGGGCCGAGTCCTCGGTGAAGTTGCCGGTGATCTGGCCGGTGCCGGCGGTGATCGCGCTCTGGATGGTCGGCGCGCTGATGATCTGCTTGTCGAGGACGATGGCGAACGGCTTGCCGAGGTTCTGGCTGGTCACCTCGGCGAAGCGGCGCGCGCCGACGCCATTGAAGGCGAAGTTGATGTCGGGCCGGTTGTCCTGGTCGTGACCGGCGGCGGCCTGGGTGAGCATCTCGCCGGTGACGACGCTGCGGCGCTTGACCACCATGGTCGGCGGTCCGAGCTCGCCCGGCGCCATCGGCAGCACCTCGTCGTCCGGCGGCACGCGGCCGGCGGCGATGTCCTCGGCGGCGACCTGGGTGTCGACCATCTGGAAGGTGAGCTTGGCGGTCTTGCCGATCACCGCCTTCAGCTTCTCCGGGTCGCTCTCGCCGGGGGCTTCGACGACGATCCGCTGCGCCCCCTGCTGGGTGATGATCGGCTCCTTGGTGCCGAGCGCGTCGATCCGCTTGCGGATGATCTCGATGGAGCGGGTGACCGCGTCCTTGGCCGCCGCGTCGGCCGCCTGGGCGACGAAGGCGACGACGATCCTCTGGTCGGGCGCGACCGAGAGGGTCACGTCGCGCGCGCCGGTGAGCAGCCGCTCGCCAACCGAGGAACTCAACAGCTTGCGCGCCGCCTCGACCTTGGTGGGATCGGTGATCCGCACCGTCACGTGGTCGCCCACCACCGCGAGGTCGGAGAAGTCGATCTGCTCGGCGGCGAGCTTGGTGCGGATGTCTTCGCCGAGGTTCGTCAGCCGCTCCTTGGTGAGGGCGGGGGTGTCCACCTCCAGCAGCAGATAGGAGCCGCCCTGCAGGTCGAGGCCGAGGTTCAGGCCGCGGCCGGGCGCCCACGAGGGCAGCGAGCCGGGCGGGACCACATTGGGCAGCGAGAAGATCAGGCCGAACAGCAGGCTGGCCAGGACCAGCAGCAGCTTCCAGCGCGAGAGGGTCAGCATAGGGAGGTGATCTTAGGCCTTGGCGTCGTTGGCGGCGCCTTCGGCCCGGGTGCGCACCTCCGAGACCATGCCCTTCACCACCTTCACGGTGACGTTCTGGGCGATCTCGACGCCGATCTCGGCCTCCTCCACCCGCACCACCTTGCCGATGAGGCCGCTCGAAAGGACGACTGTGTCGCCGCGCTTGATGCCGCCGACGCGGGCCTGATGCTCGCGGGCGCGGCGCTGCTGCGGACGCAACAGCATGAAATAGAACAGCACGCCCAGGAGGATGAGCGGGAGGACCTGGCCGAGCGGGCCGGTCATGAGGCCCTGAAGCCCGCCGGCCGGAGAGGCCTGCGCCAGAACAAGGGCGTGAACGCCGACCATCTAATCCTCAACCTTTGAAACAGGGCCCCCGCCCGCGAAGGCGGCGGAAACTAGTGGCCGCGCCTCCGATTTGCAATCGACGAGCGCGGCCTCCATGGAGCGCCGTCATGGACGAAGACGACAAGCGCCTCCTGACCCGCATTGCCCAGGCCCTGGAGCGGCTCGCCCCGGCGGCCGAACCGGCGCCGGACTTCAGCACCGCGCGCGCCTTCCGTCACGAAGGCGGCGCGCGATTCTCGCCCGCGCCCGACCCGGCACTGCCCATCGAGCTGCTCGTCGGCGTGGATCGGCAGAAGGCGCGAGTGGTGGAAGCCATCGAACGGTTCGCGGCCGGACACGCGGCCAATCACGTCCTGCTCTGGGGCGTGCGCGGCGCGGGCAAGAGCTCGCTGGCCAAGGCGGCCTTCATGGCGGTGGCGCAACAGGCGCCCGCGCTCAAGCTGGTCGAGGTGGACCGCGACGCCGTGGCCGACCTGCCGCCCCTGTTCGACCTCTGCGCGGTCGGCCCGAACGTTTCCTGGTGCTGTGCGACGACCTGTCGTTCGAGGAGGGCGCGGCGGCGGCCAAGGCGCTCAAATCCGCGCTCGAGGGGGGCGTGGGCGGGCCGCCCGCGAACGTCCTGTTTCTCGCCACCTCGAACCGCCGACACCTCATGCCCCGAGGCCACGACGAGAGCCGGGGCGCCGTGGCCCTCGCCGAGGACGCCGAGGAGGAGGTGAGCGTTTCCGACCGCTTCGGCCTGTGGATCGGCTTCCCGCCCATGGACCAGGACACCTACCTGGGCGCGGTGCGCGCCTACGCCAGACGCCTGGACCTCGAAGCCGCCGACCTCGATCGACGCGCCCTGCAATGGTCCCAGCTTCGCGGCGCGCGCTCCGGCCGCGTCGCCTGGCAGTTCATCCAGGACGTCGCGGGCGAAGCGGGCAAGCCGGCGAGCTTCTAGACCCTACTCCGGCAGCACCAGCATCGGGTCGATCGGCTTGGCCTTGTCGGTCGGCGCGGCGGCGTAGCGAACTTCGAAGTGGAGCTCGGGCTCGGGCACCCCGCCGGTCATGCCGACCAGCCCGATCTCCTGGCCTTGCGCCACCGTCTGTCGCATCGCGACGCTGGCCCGGTCGAGGTGGGCATAGGCGGTCACCCAGCCGTCGGCGTGCTTGACCAGCACCAGGTTGCCGAAGCCCGGCACCTGGTTGCCGGCGTAGACCACCTCGCCGGCCGCCGCCGCGCGCACCGGCGCGCCCTCCGGCGACTTGATGTCGAGGCCGTCGTTGCGTCGTCCGACGCCCTGCTCGCCGAACTTGGCCAGGGTCTCGCCCCGCACCGGCCAGACGAAGCGGCCCCGACCGGCGGCGGCGATCTGGGAATCGTTCATCGGCGCGGCCGAGGACGGCGCCGCGGCGATCCCGGCGTAGCGTCCGTCGTTTGGCGTGTAGGCGGGATAACGCGAGGACGGCCGCGGCGCATAGGCGTAGCTCGGCGCGGGCGTGTAGGTCCGCGGCGGCTGGCTGGTCGCATAGGCGGGCGCCGTCGAAGGCGGACTGATCACCGCCTGGTCGGCGGAGCCCGGCGTGTAGATGCCGGACTTCGGCAGGTAGTCGTTCGCCGGCGGCCCGGCCGAACGGAGCGGGGCTCGCGGCGCGATCTGAGTGACCACGGTCTCGTTGATCCGGGTCGGGCCCCGATCATGGATGTTGGACGGGAGCGCGAGACGGTCGCCCGGACGCAGGCGATCGCGCGCCGTCAGGTCGTTGAAGCTCGCGAGGTCCTCGGCCGAAATGCCGAAACGCTGGGCGACCGCGGCCATGGTGTCGCCGGACTGGGCCACATAGGCCTTCTCGACCGGGATCTTCAGGTGCTGCCCAGGCTGGATGGCGTTTGCGGACTTCAGGTGGTTGGCTTCCGCCAGGGTCTGAGGATCGGCCTGGAAGTCGCGAGCGATGGCGTCGAGGTGATCGCCCTTCTGAACCACATAGTCCCGATACATATGGCTGGCGGCGACGACTTGCCCTCCGGCGAGGAGGCGCTCTCTACGGGCGTAGGCCGGGGCGGGCGGCGTGAAGCGCGGCGGCGCATAGGTTGAGGCCGCCGGCGTGCTGGCGGGCGGCGTGTAGCTCGGCGGCGAGAAGCTCTGCGGCGTCGCCTGGCTCTGTGGCGGAGGCGGTGACGTCGACGAGGCGGCGCCGGACGGCGGCGGCAGGGGCTGGCTCTGCACGGCCCCGGGCTGTGGCGCGGTCGTCACCGCCGGCGCTTCGTCGACCGGCTGCGAGGCGGGCGCGGATGTCGGCGCGGCGGCCACCGGCGCGGGCGCGACCGTCGGCGGGCTGGCCGCCGGAACGGTGACCGGATAGGTCGGCGTCGCGCAGGCGGCCAGGGCCGAGGTTGCGCCGACCAGAACGGCGGAGCGCATCAGCGACGCCTTCGTGATCGGGAAAAAACGAGCGGAATTGCGGGTCACGTCTTCGATCCTCATGATGTCCGGGCGGTCGCGCGGCTTCTCGGAGCTCACAGCTCCCGCGCGACGCCATCCAGCAGCGGCACGAATCTCACGTCCAGCAGCACCTCGGCGGTGAACCCCCCCGAGCCGTCTCCAGCATAGCGCATCAGCTTCTGGGTAGGCCCGCGACCGATAGGCGCGACCAGGACCCCGGCCGGCTTCAATTGCGAAAGCAGAACCTTGGGCTCTTCGGGCGCCGCCGCCGTGACGAGAATACGGTCGAAGGGCGCCTGCTCGCGCCAGCCGATCCCGCCGTCGCCGAAGCGGGTGATGACATTGGTGAGCTGTAGGGTTTTGAAGCGCGCCTCGGCCTCGCGCATCAGGGTGCGGTAGCGCTCGATGGTGTAGACGAGGCGCGACAGCCGCGCGAGCACGGCGGTCTGGTAGCCGGAGCCGGTGCCCACCTCCAGCACCCGGGCGCGGGGCTCGAGCGTGAGCGCCTGCGTCATCAGGCCGACGATGTAGGGCTGGCTGATGGTCTGGCCGCAGGCGATCGGCAGGGCCGAATCCTCCCAGGCGCGCTCCTTGAACAGTTCGGGCGTGAAGAGGTCGCGCGGCGTCTTCTCCAAGGCCGCCAGCACCGCCGGGTCGCTCACGCCCTGCGAGCGCAGCGAGAGCACCAGCTTGGCGAGCTGCATGCGGCCTTCGCTCGGCTCGGCGGTCGACGTCGACGCTTTCGGTTTGCGGGTCACGCGATCGCGTCCGCATGGTTGCCGAGGCTCGTCGCGAGCCGCTCCATCGATTCGGTGTGGGTGAGATCGATGTGCAGCGGCGTCACGGAGATGCGGCCGGCGTAGATGGCGGCGAGGTCGGTGCCCGCGTGCGGGCGCGACGGCTTGGGCCGATAGCCCACCCAGTAGTAGTCGCGGCCGCGAAGGTCCGTCCGCGCCTCGGCGTAGCGCGTGCGCTGGTCGCGCAGGCCTTGGCGCGTCACCTCGACCTGCGCCGACGTTTTCAGCGGAAAATTCACGTTGAGGATGACCTGGTCCGGCCAGCCCGCGTCGAGGAGCCGGCGGACGACCGCCGCGCCCTGCGCCTCGGCCGGCGCGAAGGCGTCGGGTTCGAGCTCATAGCTGGCCACCGACTGCGATAGCGCCATGGCCGGCACGCCCAGCGTCATGGCCTCCACCGCGGCCGCCACGGTGCCGGAGAGGCTCACGTCCTCGGCGAGATTCGCCCCCCGGTTCACGCCCGACAGGACCAGGTCCGGCGGCGAGCCCTCGACCAGGTGCTGGACCGCCAGCATCACGCAATCGGTGGGCGTGCCCTTCACGGCGAAGCGTCGATCCTCGAGCCGGCGCACGCGCAGCGGCTCCGTCAACGTCAGGGCGCGCGAGGCGCCCGACTGCTCGGTCTCCGGCGCGCAGATCCAGACATCGTCGCTCAGGGCGCGTGCGATCCGCTCCAGAGCCGCCAGTCCTTCGGCATGGATGCCGTCGTCGTTGGTGATCAGGATCCGCATGTGGCCTTGCGTCAGCCTCGCGGCTCGATGCGGGTGAGGCCCGGCAGATAGGAATGCAGCGCCTGGGGAATGGCGATCGCTCCGCCCTCGTCCTGATAGGTTTCCATGATCGCGACCAGGGTCCGGCCGACCGCCAGACCCGAGCCGTTCAGCGTATGGACGAATCGCGTGCCCTTGTCGCCCGCCCGCTTGCAGCGCGCATCCATCCGCCGGGCCTGGAAGTCGCCGCAGTCGGAGCAGGAGCTGATCTCGCGATAGGTCTTCTGCGACGGGAGCCACACCTCCAGGTCGTAGGTCTTGCGCGCGGAGAAGCCCATGTCGCCGGCGCACAGCAGCATGGTGCGGAACGGAAGCTCGAGCCGCTTCAGCACCGCCTCGGCGCAGCCGACCATGCGCTCGTGCTCCTCGGCCGATTGCTCGGGCGTGGTGATCGAGACCAGCTCCACCTTCTCGAACTGGTGCTGGCGGATCATGCCGCGCGTGTCGCGCCCCGAGGCGCCGGCCTCCGCGCGGAAGCAGGGGGTCAGCGCGGTGTAGCGCAGCGGCAGCGCCTCCTCGTCGACCACCCGTCCCGCGACGAGATTGGCCAGCGACACCTCAGAGGTGGGGATCAGCCAACGGTCGTCGGTGGTGTGGAACAGGTCGTCGGCGAACTTGGGCAGCTGGCCGGTGCCGTAGAGCGCCTGCTCCCGCACCAGCAGGGGCACATAGACCTCGGTGTAGCCGCCTTCCCGCGTCTGCATGTCGATCATGAACTGGCCGAGCGCGCGCTGCAGGCGGGCGAGGTCGCCCTCCAGCACGGTGAACCGAGCGCCCGCCATCCGCGCGGCGGCGTCCAGATCCATCAGACCAAGCCCGGTCCCCAGGTCGACGTGGTCGCGTTCGGGACCGGCGAGGGGCTCGCCCCAGCGGCGGACTTCCAGGTTGCCGTGCTCGTCGGCGCCCTCGGGCACATCCGCTTGCGGGATGTTCGGCAGGCTCTCCAGAATGCCCTGCAGCGCCCCGGCCGCCTCGGTCTCCTCATCGCCCTTCGCGGCGATCTCGCCCTTGAGCGATTCGACCTCCGCCATCAGCGACGAAGCCGCGGCCGCATCGCCGGACTTCTTGGCAAAGCCGATCTGCCGCGAGGCCTCGGCCCGGCGCGCTTGCGCGGCTTGGAGCGCCGTTTGCGCCGCACGCCGCGCTTCGTCGATCGTCAGGATCGCCGGCGTTTGCGCTTCGAGCCCACGCCGCCCCCAGGCGCGGTCGAACGCCTCCGGATCGGCGCGGATGGCCTTGATGTCGTGCATGGGCGGAAGGGATTGGACAGTCGGAAAAGAGCGAAGCGCCTCCCTTAAGGCGCGCCGCCTAGAAGGCCAAGGCTAACCGGCCGTCGCCTCGGCGATCGCATCGGCCCGCGCGCGCCGCAGCTGGATGATCGCCACGCACCAGATGCTGATCTCGTAGAGCAGCACGATCGGCAGGGCCAAGGACACCATGCTGATCGGATCGGGCGGGGTCAGCACCGCGGCGACGGCGAAGATGCCGACGATCGCATAGCGCCGGGCGCCCCTGAGCATTTTGGCGGTGACGAGACCGGTCATGCCCAGAAGCGAGAGGATCACCGGAAGCTGAAAGCACAGCCCGAACGCCAGAAGCAGGGTGGTGACGAGCGAGAGGTAGTCGGAAACCTTGGGCAGCAGCTCCACGGACACGTTTCCGGCGTCCACGATCTGCTGGTTCAGCGAGAACCACAGCACGAAGGGCAGCATCACGAAATACACGAGCCCCGCCCCGAGCGTGAACAGGATGGGCGACGCGACCAGAAACGGCAGGAAGGCGTACCGCTCGCGGCGGTAGAGGCCTGGGGCGACAAACCGGTAAAGCTGCCAGGCGAGCACCGGAAAGCTCACCACGATGGCGCCGAATACCGCGAGTTTCACCTTGGTGAAAAAGAACTCGAGCGGAGCGGTGAAGACGAGCTTCAGATGCTCGACGCCGTGCGGCGCGGCCTTGAATCCAAGCAGCACCTCCAACAGGTCGAAGTAGCCGCCGTGGTGGCCGCCGGCCTTCTGCTGCGCCAGCAGGCTCGCGCCCACCTCGAACGGCTCCAGCAGGAAGACGTAGATCTGCTTGGAGAAGGCGAAGCACACGGCGAAGCCGATGGCGATGGCGATCGCGCAGGTGATCAGCCGCGCGCGCAGCTCCACCAGATGCTCCATCAACGGCGCTCGCGAGGCCTCGATCTCGGCCTCGTCCCGCTCGATCGTCATTGGGCGGCCTGGACGGGGGTGCTCGCGTGTTCCGCCGGCGCGGGTTCAGGCAGCGGCAGCTCGGGTTCAGCGTCCGCGCTCGGCGCGGCGGCGGGTTCTGGCGAGACGGTCGACGGGCTTTCCCGCAACGTCTTGTGAATGTCGTCGAACACGCTCTGGGTGTGGGGATCGGCGTTGAGGCCGGGCAGGTTGGAGAGGCTGGTCTGCGCCTTCATCGCCTCCACCTCCTTGCGCAGCTCGTCCAGCTCGGACTGTCGCGCCATCTCGTCGAAGCTGGCGCGGAACTCGGCCGCCAGCCCCCGCATGTGGGCGACGAAGCGTCCCACCTTGCGCATCAGGATCGGCAGGTCCTTCGGCCCGACGACGATCAGGGCGACGGCGAACACGATCAGGATGTCGAGTATGCGACCTTCAGGAAACATGGAGCGTCGCGGGCCGTTCGCGGATCAGCGGACGAGCGGGTCCTTTTCCGGCTCGGCTTGGGCGAGGGTCTGAGGCGGCGGCGGCGGGGTCGGCGTCTCGTCGCCCTTCAGGCCGTCTCGGAACGCGCGGATACCCTTGGCGGCGTCGCCCATCATGCCGGACAGCTTGCCCCGGCCCCCGAACACCAGAAGCACGATCAAGGCCAGGATGATGATGTGCCAGGGAGCGAGACCGCCCATGACCGTTCTCCATTGTCGACGAGAGGCAAGGATATAGTCGCCTTTAAGCGCGGGCGCCATGTTGCGCGTTCCGAGCCGGCGGGCGCCGGCCTTGGTCCGCTACCCCTCGCCCTCCAGGAAATCCTTGTGGAACGAGGCTTCCTCCAGCGGGTCCTCGTCGGCGTCGGGCTGGTCGGGGTCCGGCAGGTCGAGGCCGGCGGCGGCCTTGGCCGTGAGCAGCCCGGCGGCCGCCATCTCCGCCGCGCCCGGCAGGTCGGACAGCGCCGACAGGCCGTAGTGCTCCAGGAACGCCTGGGTGGTGCCCCAGGTCACCGGCCGGCCAGGCGTGCGGCGGCGTCCGCGCATGCGGATGAAGCCAAGCTCCAGCAGGACGTCGAGCGAGCCCCGGCTGGTCTGGACGCCACGGATCTCCTCGATCTCGGCCCGAGTCACCGGCTGGTGATAGGCGATAATGGCGAGCGTCTCCTGAGCCGCCTTCGAAAGCCGGCGCGGCGTCTCCCGCTCCACCGTCATCAGGAAAGCGAGATCGGGCGCCGTTTCGAACCGCCAGCGCTCGCCGACCTTGGCGAGGCGCACCCCACGTTCGGCGTAGCGCGCGCCCAAGGCGTCGAGCGCGGTCGGTACGTCCGCGCCGCCCGGCAGGCGGAACACCAAGTCGTCCAGGCTGAGCGGTTCGGCGGCGGCGAAGAGCAGGGCCTCGATCATCCGCTCGACCTCGAGCGGGTCGGGAGTCACGGTTCGCGCGCCTTGAGGTAGATCTCGGCGAAGGCCCGCTCCTGCCGCGCATCGAGTTCGCCCTCGCGCACGAACTCCAGCACCGCGGAGAGCGTCGAGGCGGTCAGGGACGCGGCGCAGGGACCGCCCGCCTCCGCCTCCGGAGCGACGGCGGCGAGGGTCGTCCAGTCGGCGAGCCTGGGCAGCGCCAGGCGCAGGTGCTCGCGCGCGTCGTCCAGTCGCCAGGCGGGATTTCCGGGCGGCCGATAGGTCCGCTCCGCCGCGCGCACCCGCTGGCCTGCGTAGGCGCGCACCAGGCCGAACAGGTCCCCCTCGAGGCGGGTGAGCGAAACCACCGTCGTCGCCTCGGGATCGCCCCGCGTGAACACGTCGCGCTTCAGGACCGGCCGCGCCTCCAGCGCCGCGCTCGCCCGCCGCATTCTGTCGAGCCGCGCCAGGCGCTCGGCGAGGCGCAAAGCCGTCTCCTCCGCCGACAGGCTCTCACCGTCCTTGGCCGCGGTTTTGGGCAGCAACAGCCGCGACTTCAGGTAGGCGAGCCAGGCGGCCATCACCAGATAGTCGGCGGCCAGCTCGAATCGCCGGCTCCCCGCCTCGCGCACGAAGGCGAGGAACTGGTCGGCGAGACGCGTCACCGAGATCGTCAACAGGTCGACCTTCTGCCGCCGCGCGAGCTCCAGCAGGACGTGGATCGGGCCCTCCCAGACCTCCAGGTCGACCACGAACGGCTCTTCGGGAACCGCCTCGGCGCCGTCGAACGCCAGCCTTGGCTGAACGAGGGCGTTCACGCGAACACCGCCTCGAAGCGCGTCGCCGCCGCCTTAGCGTCGAAGGCCTGTGGCCCGGCGGCGATGGCGGCGAGCGCGGCGCCGGCGCGCGATTGCGCCTCACCCTCCAGCGCCCCAGCGGCCTCGGCCACCTCCTCCATGCCGGCCGAGCCCGCCGTGGCACTGCAGCACCACGTCGCATCCGGCGGCGATCGAGGCCCTCGCCCGCTCGGCGAGCGAGCCGGAGAGCGCCTTCATGTCGAGGTCGTCGCTCATCAGCAGGCCGTCGAAGCCGATGGCGCCGCGGATCACCCGATCGATGACCATGCGGGAGGTGGTCGCCGGCTGGTCTGGATCGATAGCGGAATAGACCACGTGCGCGGTCATCGCCGCCGGCAGGTCGGCGAGGGCGCGGAAGGGGGCGAAGTCCCGCGCCTCCAGCTCGGCCAGGCTCGCCTCCACCCGCGGCAGGGCGAGATGACTGTCCGCGAGCGCCCGGCCGTGGCCCGGGATGTGCTTCACCACCGGCATGACGCCGCCGGCGAGCAGACCCTCGGCCTGGGCCCGCGCCATCTCGGCGACCCGGGCCGGTTCGGTGGAGAAGGCGCGGTCGCCGATCACCTCGTGCGAGCCCGGCGCGGGCACGTCGGCCACCGGCGCGCAGTCGACGTTGATCCCCAGCGCCTTGAGGTCGTGGGCGATCAGCCGCGCGCCGAGGCGAGCGTCCTCCGGCGAGGCGTAGGCCTGTCCCGCGGGATAGCGCCGCCAGTGCGGCGGTCCCAGCCGCTGCACCCGCCCGCCCTCCTGGTCGATCAGGACGGGCGCGTCCGGCGCGACCGACGGTGTCGCGCAGATCGTCCACCAGCCGACGCACCTGGTCGGGGCTCTCGACGTTGCGCGCGAAGAGGATGAACCCCCAGGGCCGCGTCCGTCGGAAGAAGTCCGCCTCCTCAGCGCCGAGCGCCTTGCCGGCGCAGCCGAGGATGCAGGCGCGGATCATCGAACGAAGCAGGTTCTCCCGGCGGCCTTGAGCCGCCCGCAGGCAGCATCGGCCGATTCTTTGTTGGTGAAACCTGTCATCGCCACCCGCCACAGCGTCTGGCCGTTCTTGTCGATCGGCACGAGCCGCATGGCCTTGCCGGACGCGCCGGCCTTGGCGGCGGCTTCCTGGTAGGCCTTGCGCGCGAGGTCCTCGGTGCTGAACGCGCCGATCTGGACCACCGCGGGACCGGCCGCCTTGTCGTCGGCCTTGGGCTTGGCTGCGTCAGAAGCCTTCGCCGTGGTCGCGAGCTTCTGGGGCTTGTCCGCGGGCTTCGCGTCCGCCGCGAGCTTCTGGGGCTTGTCGGCCGGTTTCGCCACCTGCGCCGCGACCTTGGTCTTCGCCGGCTTGGCGTCGGAGTCGGCGATGATCTTGTCGATGGTGAGCGGCTTGTCGCTCGCCTTGGCGGCGGGCGTGGTGGGGGCGGTCGTCGCCGCGACTGCCGGCGCCGGCGCGGGCGTCGCCGCCGCGCGCTCCACCGGCTGCTCGGGCGGCGGCACATAGGCCGGGGCCGAGACGTTGTCCGGATCGCCCTTGTAGATCGAAAGCCCGGCCGCGGGATCGGCTTCCTGCGCCTGGACGGGCGCGGCGGTGCGCACCTGGCCAACGCTCTGGCCCACCACTTTCGGCGGTCCGCTCGGCCCGCGCGCCCCGTCGCGATAGAGCCACGCCGCCCCGCCGACCACGCCGCCCAGGAGCAGCAGCGAGACGATCAGGGTCACGGGCGCGGGACCGGAGCGCCTCGGCGGCGGCGGCGGCGCGCGGTCGCGCCGGGAATCCAGCGCCAGCGGCTCCTCGTCCTGGTAGCGGCGATCGGCGTAGGTCATGCGAGGCTCCCTTCGCGCTCGAAGCGCGCGAATCACTCAGACCTCGCGAGTCTACCGAAACGGTTAAGGAAGGGTGATCACCACCCGTCGAGGTGGAACAGCTTGCGGTGTTCCTCGATGGCGTAGCGGTCGGTCATGCCGGCGATGTAGTCGCAGATGACCCGCACCCGGCCGCCTTCGTCGCGCCCGGACAGCCGGGCCGACCAGTCGGCGGGCAGCACGTCCGGCTCGGCGCGGAACAGGTCGAACATGTCGGCGAGCAGGCGGCGCGCCTGGCTGCGGGTGCGGTTCACCTTCCAGTGCCGGTACATCCGCTCGTGCAGGAACGCGCGCAGCCGGGCGAGATCCTCGAGCATGCCCGCTGAGAACCCCACCAGCGGCGCGCCCAGCCGGCGCACGTCGTCGGCGCTCTCCACCCTACCCGCTTCGGCGCGCCGCCGGGTCTCGGCCAGGATGTCGCCGATCATCGCCCCGATCATCCGCCGCACCGTCTCGAGCCGAACCAGCCCGTCCTCCAGCTCCGGCCAGTCGGCCCGGACGCCCAGCAGGATCGGCCCGACCAGCGGCACCGGCTTCCAGCTCGGCAAGGGTGAAGATCCCCGCCGAAAGCCCGTCGTCCACATCGTGGTTGTTGTAGGCGACGTCGTCGGCGATGGCCGCGACCTGGGCCTCGGCGGAGGGCCAGGAGCCGACGTCGAGCGGGAACTCCCGGTCGAACCGGGCGATGGCTTCCCACGCCGGCTCCGACAGGCGATGCGCCACCGGCCCGTTGTGCTTCACCACCCCCTCCAGCGTCTCCCAGGTGAGGTTCAGGCCGTCGAAGGCCGGGTAGCGCCGCTCCAGTTGGGTGAGCACGCGGAAGGTCTGCACATTGTGGTCGAACCCGCCCCACGGCTCCATCCGCGCCTGCAGCACGTCCTCGCCGGCGTGGCCGAACGGCGGGTGGCCGAGGTCGTGGGCGAGGCCGATGGTCTCGGCGAGATCGGCGTCCAGCTCCAGAGCGACCGCCAGCGATCGGGCGATCTGCGCCACCTCCAGCGAGTGGGTGAGCCGCGTGCGGTAGTGGTCGCCCTCGTGGGCGACGAACACCTGGGTCTTCTCCTTCAGCCGCCGGAACGCCGAGGCGTGGATGATCCGGTCGCGGTCCCGGGCGAAGGGGGTGCGGGTCTCGCTCGGCGCCTCCTCGAAGCGCCGGCCGCGCGATCGACGCCAATCCTCGGCGATGCCCATACCGCTTCCTCATCGCGCGGTTTGCCAAGCGGCGGGCGCGCTCTCATATAGAGGCGGCATGGAAATCGTCCACAGCGCCCGCGCGAAGCCCAAGATCAGCCTCTCGGCCGCCGCCGCGGCGCGGCTGAACCGCATCGCCGCGGATGAAGGCGCGCGCCGGCTGCTGCGCGTGGCGGTGGACGGCGGCGGCTGCTCCGGTTTCCAGTACCGCTACGACCTGATCGACGCGCCCGAGGCCGACGACGTGGTGGTCGAGCGCGACGGGGCCGCGGCGGTGGTCGACATGGTGTCGCTCACCCTGCTCACCGGCTCGGAGATCGATTTCGTCGACGAGCTCGCCGGGGCCGAATTCCGGGTGAAGAACCCCAACGCCAAATCCAGCTGCGGCTGCGGCGTCTCCTTCTCCATCTGACGCACAAAGGGGGCGGGGTGCGGATCGCCACCTGGAACGTCAACTCGATCAACGCGCGCCTGCCGACGGTGCTGCGATGGTTCGAAGCCGAACAGCCCGACGTCGCCTGCCTGCAGGAGATCAAGTGCGTCGACGAGAAGTTCCCCGCCGAGCCGTTCGAGGCGATGGGCTACAATCTCGCGATCCACGGTCAGAAGACCTACAACGGCGTCGCCCTGCTCTCGAAGACGCCGCTCGAGGATGTCCGCCGCGGCCTGCCCGAAGGCGACGGCGACGATCACGCCCGCTATGTCGAGGCGGTGACCGGGGGCGAGACGCCGGTGCGCGTCGCCGCCATCTACCTGCCCAACGGCAATCCGATCGGCACCGAGAAGTTCGCCTACAAGCTGCGCTGGATGGAGCGGCTGAAACGCCACGCCCAGAGCCTGCTGCCGCTCGAGGAGCGCCTGGTGCTCGCCGGCGACTTCAACGTCATCCCGGAGCCGGCCGACGCCGACAAGCCGGAGAGCTGGCTCGGCGACGCCCTGTTCCAGCCCGAGACCCGCGCCGCCTTCCGCGCCTTGAAGTGGATCGGCCTCACCGACGCCTACGAGGCGGTGGACGGCCGACCGGGCGGCTACACCTTCTGGGACTACCAGGCCGGCGCCTGGCAGCGGAACCACGGCATCCGCATCGACCACTTCCTTCTCTCGCCCCAGGCCGCGGACCAGCTCAAAGCCGTAACCATCCATCGCGACACACGGAGCTGGGAGAAGCCCTCGGACCATGTGCCGGTGGTCGCGGAGTTCGGGTTCTGAGCTTCGGCTGTCGTGCTAGACTTGGCGCGTAACGAGGGGGATTCGACATGCCGAACCTTATCCTCGCCGCGGCGGTGTTCGTGCTGATGCACTGGCTCGTCTCCGGCACCCGCGTCCGCGACGCGCTCACCGCGCGGCTGGGCGAGGGGCGCTACATGGGGCTGTTCTCCCTGGCCTCAACGGCCGCGCTCGTCTGGCTGATCTTCGCCTTCGCCGGCGCGCGGGGGAGCGCCGCCAACACCCAGTTCTGGGGCGCGACGCCGGCGACCATCGGCCTCCAGGACGCGATCCAGATCGTGGCGATCTTCTTCGTCGTCGTCGGCCTGCTCACCCCCAATCCCACCAGCGTCGGCCAGCAGGGCGCCGTGGCGAGGCCGGTCACCGGCATGCTGCGGATCACCCGCCATCCCTTCCTGTGCGGGGTGGCGATCTGGGCCGTCGGGCACCTGCTGGTGAACGGTCGCTTGGCGGACCTGCTGCTCTTCGGCGCCTTGTTGGCCCTGGCGGTGGTGGGGCCCTCGAGCATCGACGCCAAGCGCAAGCGCGCGCTGGGCGATCAGTGGGACGCCTTCGCCGCCCAGACTTCGGTCGTCCCCTTCGCCGCCATCGTCGCGCGGACGGCAGAACCTCAAGCTCGGCGAGATCGGCTGGCGCATCGGCGTTGCCCTGCTCGTCTATGTCGCCCTGATCTTCGCCCACCCCTACATCTTCGGCGTTCCGGCGGTCCCCGCACGATGAGAGTTCTGTTCGCGGCGCTTGCGATCGCCGCCTTTGGTCTTCCCGCCGCCGCCGCAACTCTCGCGGAGGCTGCCAAGAGCCTTCAACCGCGGCCCGGCCTGCTGACGACCTATGTGGACCGGGCGAAAGGCCGCGTGCTCCTCGCCCTGCCCGCGCCGGACAAGGACGGCGTCGCGGGACGGTTCATCTACCAGACCTACCTGCGCGAGGGCCTCGGCTCGACCGAGGTGGGGCTGGACCGCAACAAGCCCGGGCCGACCCAGATCCTGCTGTTCCGCCGCGTCGGTCAGCGCGTCTTCGCCGAACTCGAGAACCACGCCTTCGTCGCCGGCGGGGCGGGCGCGGACGAGCGCGCGTCGGTCGCGGAGTCGTTCCCGCGCTCCACCATCTGGTCGGGCGAGGTCAAGGCGGAGGACCCGACCGGCGCCACGCTGGTCGACATCTCCGATTTCCTCACCCGCGATGTCATGGGCGTCGCCGAGTCCCTGCGCGAGTCCAAGCAAGGCGCCTTTCACCTCGATGCGAGCCTCTCGCACCCGGACCTTTCCGACGCCCTCGCCTTCCCCGAGAACCTGGAGTTCGAGGCCGACGAGACCTTCACCGCCGACGAGCCGGGGCCCGAAGTGCGCGGCATCGCGCCCGAGCCGCACGCCATCACCCTCACAGTCCACCACTCGCTGGTGAAGCTGCCCGAACCCGGCTTCACGCCGCGCCTCGCCGACCCCCATTTCTCCACCCTCGAGACCCTGGTCACCGACTACGCCGCCCCGCTCGACGCCCCGCTCGTCTATCGGCTCGCCCCGCACTTCCGCCTGGAGAAGACCGACCCCGCCGCCGCGCGCTCGCCGGTGAAGAAACCCATCGTCTTCTACGTCGACCGCGCAGCGCCGGAGCCGGTTCGCTCCGCGTTGGTGGAAGGCGCGCGCTGGTGGAACGACGCCTTCGACAAGGCCGGCTACATCGGCGCCTTCCGGGTCGAGGTGCTGCCGGAGGGCGTCTCGCCCTTGGATGCCCGCTACAACGTCATCAACTGGGTCCACCGGCAGACCCGCGGCTGGTCCTACGGCTTCCCCGTCACCGACCCGCGCACCGGCGAGATCGTCAAGGGCTCGGTCCTGCTCGGCTCCCAGCGGGTTCGGCAGGACATCCTCATCTACCAGGGCCTGCTCGGCGCCGAGGGGACCGGCAAGGGCGGCCCGAACGACCCGATCCAGATCGCGCTGGCCCGCCTGCGCCAGCTCGCGGTGCACGAGACCGGCCATGCCCTCGGTTTCGCCCACAACATGGCCGGCAGCGCCTACACCGATCGTGGCTCGGTGATGGACTACCCGCCGCCGCGCGTGACCATCGAGGGTGGTCGGCTCGATCTCTCGAACGCCTACGCCAAGGGCGTGGGATCGTGGGACGACTTCACCGTCGACTGGCTCTATGGCGAGCCGCCGCCCGGGACCGACGATGCATCCTGGCGGGCGGGCAAGGTTCGCGACGCCTTCGCCCGCGGCCTGCGCTTTGTCGACGACTCCGATTCGCGGCCCATCGCTTCGGCCCAGCCGCTCGGCTCGCTGTGGGATGACGGTCCCGATCCGGTGGCGGCGCTGAACCATGCCATGGAGGTCCGCCGCATCGCCCTGGCCAGCTTCGGCCTGCGCAACCTGGAGCCCGGCCGGCCTGTCGCCGACCTGCGGCGGGCGATCGTGCCGATCTACCTGTTCCACCGCTACGAGGTGGACGCGGCGGCCAAGCTCGTGGGCGGGGTCGACTTCCGCTATGCCGCCGTCGGCGACGGGGCTGAGACTGCTCCGCCGGTCGCGCCCGAGCGCCAGCGCGCGGCGGTCGAGGCCCTGCTCGCCACCGTCCGACCGGCCGCGCTCGACCTGCCCGAACCCCTGCTCCGGCTGCTTTCGAGCGGAACCTCCGACGCTCGCGATCCGCAGTTCACCACCGAGGTGTTTGGCGACGAGGCGACGCCGGTGTTCGACCTTGGCACGGCTGCGGAAGTCGACGCCGACGTCACCTTCGCCACCCTCCTCGCGCCCGACCGCCTGAACCGCCTCGCCGACCAAGCCGCCCGCAACCCCGCCGCCCTGTCCCCGCTTGGTCTCTCCACGCGGTTGATCGACGCTGTCTTCACCGATCGCGCCGACGATCCTCCCCACGCCGCCGAAGCGCGCCGCCGAGTCCGCGCGCGGCTGGTGGAGGACCTGATCCGCGCCCGCGGCGACAAGCGGACCGCCGCCAGCGCCAAGGCCGAGATCGACGCGGCGCTCCGCGCCCTCGCCACCCGCCTCCCCCGCTCCGGCAACGCGGGCGAAGACGCCGCCCTCGCCGCCGCTCTGGCGAACCGGATCGCCATGGTGTTCGACACTCGCCAGCCGCCGCCCGAACCCCAACCCATCAAGATCCCGCCCGGCATGCCCATCGGCGAGGACGAATGCTGGCTGTGCGGCGGCTAGAGGCCGGCGAGGCGCCGGCGGTCCGGCCCTGCCCTCAACGACGAGCAACAGCGTCGAATTCTTTGGCTCGGTCGAACGACTTGGGCCGGACCGCCGGCGCCTCGCCGGCTAGGAAGGCGCTGAAGCCCGTAAGGGAGCCACCGTGGCCGAAGCGGGCCGGGAGAGGGCGACTGCTTCCCCGTCCACCACCACGCGCCGAACACTCAGCCGCGCCCGGCGTCCAGGTTCGAAGCCCGCGGCCTCGGCGGCCGGCAGTTCCGCGTGCAGCCGATCACCCGCGAGGGTCTGCACCTCCACGTTGCGCAGCGCCCCGCGACCGCGCACGTCGGTCACCCGCACGGGCAGGCCCTCGCCGGTCTCGCGGGCGTCGAGACGCGTCTCGTTGGGGCGGAACAGGGCGATGGCCTTTCCCGCAGCCGCCGCCGGGCCGGAGATCGGCGCTCGGAAGCCCTCGAACACGGCGGTCTCGCCGACCACCTCGCAGGCGAGCCGGTTCACTTCTCCCAGGAACTCGAACACGAACGGCGAGGCGGGCGATGCGTCGAGTTCGGCGGGGCTGCCGATCTGCTCGATGCGCCCCTTGTTCATCAGCACCACGCGGTCGGCCAGCGCCATCGCCTCCTCCTGGTCGTGGGTGACGAGCAGGGTGGTGACGTGGGTGGCGTCGTGGATGCGGCGCAGCTCGGCGCGGAGTTCCTTGCGCACCTTGGCGTCCAGCGCGCCGAACGGCTCGTCCAGCAGCAGCAGGCGCGGCTCGACCGCCAGGGCCCGCGCCACCGCCACCCGCTGCCGCTGCCCGCCGGAAAGCTGCGCCGGATAGCGTCCGCCGAGGCCCGGCAAATGCACCAGCTCCAGCAGTTCCTCCACCCGCGCGGCGATGGCCTTGCGCGAGGGACGCTCCCGGCGCGGCCGCACCGACAGTCCGAAGGCGATGTTCTTGGCCACCGTCATGTGCCGGAACAGGGCGTAGTTCTGGAACACCAGCCCGACCCGCCGCTCGCGCGCGGTGAGCTTCAGGAAGTCCGCCCCGTCCATGAACACCAGGCCGTGGTCGGGCGTCTCCAGGCCCGCAAGCACGCGCAGCAGGGTCGTCTTTCCTGAGCCGGAGGGGCCGAGCAGCGCCAGGAACTCTCCGTCGCGGGCTTCCAGCGACACGCCGGTGAGCGCCGGAAAGCGTCCGAACTGCTTGTAGATATTGTCCACCGTCAGGGTCATGCGGCGGTCCTCTTCTCGAGCGCGGTCTTCGCCGCCAGGGTCACCAGAGCGAGGCCGGCCAAGAGGGCGGCGCAGGCGAAGGCGCCGGCGAAATCGTAATCGTTGTAGAGCGCCTCCACGTGCAGCGGCAGGGTGTTGGTCAGCCCTCGGATGTGGCCCGACAGCACCGACACGGCCCCGAACTCGCCCATCGCCCGCGCATTGGTGAGCAGCACCCCGTTCAGCAAGGCCCAGCGCACCTTGGGCAGAGTCACGCTGAAGAACACGCTCCAGCCGCCCGCGCCCAGCGTCACGGCCGCCAGTTCCTCCTCCGCCCCCTGCTCGGTCATCAGCGGGATCAGCTCGCGCGCCACGTAGGGCACGGTGACCAGGATGGTGCCGAGCACGATGCCCGGCAGAGCGAAGACAATCTTGATCCCCGCCGCGTCCAGGGTCGGCCCGAACCAGCCTCGCGCGCCGAACACCAGCACCCACACCAGGCCCGCGATCACCGGCGACATGGACAGCGGCAGGTCGATCAAGGTCAGCAGCAACGCCTTGCCCGGAAACTCGAAGCGGGCGATCGACCAGGCGGCGGCGAGGCCGAACACCAGGTTCAGCGGCACGACGATGGCCGCCACGGTGAGCGTCAGGCGGATGGCGGCAAGCGCGTCTGGATCGCGCCAGGCCGCCAACGCGGCGCCGAACCCTTTGGAGAAGGCGCCGGCGATCACCTCGGCAAGGGGCGCGCCGATGACGAGGCCGATCCAGCCGACCGCGAGCGCGAGAAGGAGTATTGGCCCTCCGCCCCGCACGGGTCTCGCCGGCGTGGCGCCCAGGATCATCGCCGCGCTCCTGGATGCGAACGCCGTCTGGGCAAGGTTGATGACCACGAGGACGCCGAGGGCCACGGCCAGCATGGCCAGGCCCACCGCCGCGGCGCCCGCGTAGTCGTAGCCCTCCAGCTTGGTGACGATCACCACGGGTGCGATCTCCGACAGCCCCGGCAGGTTGCCGGCGATGAAGATCACCGAGCCGTACTCCCCGGCGCCCCGCGCGAACGCCAGGCGCGAAGCCGGTGAGCAGGGCCGGGGCGATGGCGGGGACGATCACGCGCCGAAAGGCGGTCGCTCGCGAAGCCCCCAAGGTCTGGGCGGCCTCCTCGAGGCTGGCGTCGAGGTCGCTCAGCACCGGCTGCACCGCCCGCACCACGAACGGCAGGCCCACCGCGAGCAGGGCGACGAACACGCCGGCGGGGGCGTAGGCGATCTTGAGGCCCAGGGGCTCGACCAGCTTTCCGATCGGTCCGTTCGGACCATAAAGCGTCGCCAGAGCGATCCCCGCCACGGCCGTCGGCAGCGCGAAAGGCAGGTCGACGAGCGCGTCCAGCAGCCGCCGACCCGGGAAGTCGTAACGGGTCAGCACCCAGGCGATCAGCGTCCCGCCGACGACATTGGCCACCGCCGCGAGCGCCGCCGCGCCGAACGACAGCCGCAGCGCCTTCAGTGTCCTGGGATCGACGATCGCGTCGACCGCGCCGCCGACGCCGTGCTCCCAGGGTCGGGCGATCAGGGCGGCGATCGGCAGGCCGATGATCAGGGTGGCGTAGAACAGGGTGACGCCGAACGCCGGGGCGAAGCCCGGCAGCGCGCTGGGCTCGCGCCAACGGAACGGCGCGCGCGCGACGAGCGGGAGCGCCAGATCGGTCATCTCGGCTTGTAGATCCGGTCGAAGGCGCCGCCGGTCACGAAGTGGCGGGTCTGCGCCCGGGTCCAGCCGCCGAAGTCGGCGATGGTCCCCAGGTGCATCGCCGGGAACTTGGCGGCGTACTTGGCGGCGATCGCCGGGTTGCGAGGGCGGTAGTGCCGCCGCGCCGCGAGATCCTGCGCCGCCGGCAAGTAGAGCCCCTGGAGGTAGGCCTGGGCCAGCCGCGTCGTGCCGTGCTTGGCGGCGTATTTGTCCACCACCGCCACGGGAGGCTCGGCCAGGATGCTGTAGGACGGCCGCACGATCAGGAACTGGCCGGGCTGCTCGTCGAGCGCGAGCATGGCTTCGTTCTCCCAGCCCACCAGCACATCGCCGATGCCCCGCTGCATGAAGGTGGTGGTCGCGCCGCGAGAGCCGGTGTCGAGCACCGGAACATTGGCGTAGAGCCCGCGCACAAAGCCCAAGGCCTTGGTCTCGTCCCCGCCGTTGCGCCGGGTGGCGAAGCCGAGCGCCGCCAGATAGGCCCAGCGCGCGCCGCCGCTGGTCTTGGGATTGGCGACGATCACCTTCACGCCCGGCTTCACCAGATCGAGCCAGTCGCGAATGCCCTTGGGATTCCCCTTGCGGACCAGGAAGACGATCGTCGAGGTGTAGGGCGTGCTGTTGTACGGCAGCCGGCTCTGCCAGTTCGGCGCGATCAGCCCGCGCTGGGCGATGGCGTCGATGTCGTAGGCCAGCGCCAGGGTGACGACATCGGCCTCCAGCCCGTCCATCACCGCCCGAGCCTGCTTGCCCGAGCCGTCGTGGGACTGGCGCACCGTCACCGTGACGCCGCGCCGCGCCTGGTCGGCGGCGAACATGGCGTTGTAGTCCTTGTAGAGTTCGCGCGTCGGGTCGTAGCTGACGTTGAGCAGCGTCGCCGGCGGGCGCCGCCCGTGCGAGCGCCGGCGCCAGCAGCGCCGCTCCGCCCGCGCCCAACACCGCGCGCCGGCTTTGATCGTGGTTCATCCCCAACTCCATCCCAGGCTTCCCGCGTCGCCTTACGGCCAAGCCCAACCCGCGGCACAGGCAGATTTTGTCGCGACCCTTCCGATATTTCCTGAGGCGCGCCTGCGGGCTAAGCATGCCCCATGAGGAAATCGTTCCGTTTCGTTGCTCTTGCGCTCGCCTTCGCGGTGGCGCCGCTGATCGCCCACGCGGACAACCGCCTGTTCCCGGCGGATCGCGTGATCGCCGGCGACCGGATCAGCGTCGAGGTGGTCGGCCAAGGACCGGATGTGGTGTTCATCCCGGGCCTCGCCTCCTCTCGCGAAACCTGGCGGCGCACCGCCGAACGACTGAAGGACCACTATCGCCTGCACCTGGTCCAGGTGAACGGTTTCGCCGGCGAGCCTTCCGGCGCCAACGCCACCGGGCCGGTGACCGCGCCGACGGTGGAGGCGATCCACGCCTATTTGGTCAAGGCCGGGCTCAAGCGCGTGCCGGTGGTCGGCCATAGCCTGGGTGGGGTGATGGCGCTGGAACTGGCGCTCGACCACCCGGAAGACGTCTCCAAGGTGATGGTGGTGGACACCCTCGCCTTCTACTCGGAGCTGTTCGCCGGGCCGGGCGCGACCGTCGAGGGCGCCAAGCCCTTCGCGGACCAGATCAGCGCCGGCATGCGCAACGCCACGCCCGAACAGTCGGCAGCCGCCGGCAAGTCGATGATCGCCGGCATGGCCACGAGCGAGCCCGACCGCGCGCTCATCGCCGGCTGGTCCAAGAGCAGCGATCGAAACGTCGTCGCCACCGCCTTTTCCGAGGACATGCTCACCGACCTGCGCCCGCGCGTGGCGACGCTCAGCGTCCCGCTCACGGTTATCTACGAGGCGCCCCTCGCGACGCTGGTCACCGCCGACTACGCGCCGGTGAAGACCAAGACCCTCATCGCCGCCGCACCGGGCGCCAAGCACTTCATCATGTTCGACGACCCCGCCGGGTTCGACCGGGCGCTGGACGACGTCCTGACGCGCTGAGCCGTCTAGCGCTCCCCACGCTAATCTCCGATGAACCGATAGCCGACCCCGCTCTCGGTGACGATGTGCTTGGGGTTGGCGGGATCGGTTTCCAGCTTCTGGCGCAGGTGGCCGACGAAGACGCGCAGGTACTGCACGTCTTCGGTGTTCGCCGGCCCCCAAACGGCGGTCAGCAGGTGCTGATGGGTCAGCACCCGGCCGCCGCCTTCGACCAGCTTGGCGAGCAGGTCGTATTCCCGCGGCGACAGCTTCACCGGCTCGCCGGCGCGCGTCACCAGGCGCTTGACGAGGTCGATCGTCAGGTCGCCGGCGTGGGTCACCGGCTCGGCGCCGACCCCGCTCAGACGGTGGCGGGAGGCGACGCGCAGGCGGGCCAGCAGCTCGCCGACCCCGAACGGCTTCTCCACATAGTCGTCGGCGCCCAGGTCCAGGGCGTCGATCTTCTCGGTCTCGCGCGTCGCGCGCCGAGAGGATCAGGATCGGCCCCGAATAGAACGCCCGCGCCCGGACGAGCGCCTCCTTGCCGTCCATGTCCGGCAGGCCGAGGTCGAGGATCACCGCGTCGGGCGCGCGTCGGGCGATCTTGGACAGGCCCTCGGCGGCGGTGTCGGCGCGCTCCGGCTCGTAGCCGGCCGCCTCGAGGGCCGGCGACAGGAAGCGATGGATCTGCGGCTCGTCGTCGATCACCAGGATGCGGGGCTTGTGAGCGCTCATGCGGCCTTGGGCAGGCTGATCAGCACGCGGGTGCCGCGCGCGCCGTGGATCGGGCTGGCGGCGGCGATCCGGCCGCCCATGGCCTCGACGAAGCCCTTGGCGATGGACAGCCCCAGCCCCGCGCCCTTCCCGCCCTTTCGCGCGCGGTCCGACGGCTCCTCCAGGCGGCGGAAGCGCTCGAAGACGCGCTCGATCTCGGCCTTGGGGATGCCCGGACCCTCGTCCTCGATGGAGATGACCACATTGCCGCGGTCCTCGTAGGCCGCCACCTCGATCGCCATGCCGTCGGGGCTGTAGTCGATGGCGTTCTCCAGGATGTTGACCAGGGCCTGCTCCAGCAGCGAGGAGTCCGCCATGACACTGGAGAGCTCGGGGGGAAAGTCGCGCAACAGCGTCCGCTGGCCCAGGCGCCGCTCGACGCGGCGGGTGGCGGCGGTGAGCACGTCGCGCACGTCGGTCCACTCGGCCCGGGTCTTGAGCGCGCCGCCTTCCAGCCGGGTCATGTCGAGCAGGTTGCCGACGTAGCGGTTCAGGCGGTCGGCCTCCTCGCGGATCGACAGCAGCAGGTCGGCCCGCGTCTCCGGCTTCAGCTCGGCGTCGTAGTCGATCAGCGTCGTGGCCGAGCCCATCACCGTGGAGAGCGGCGTGCGCAGGTCGTGGCTGATCGAGTTGAGCAAGGCCGCGCGCAGCTTGTCGCTGCGCCGCAGCGCCTCGGTCTCCACCAGCGCGGCCGCCAGTTCCGCGCGCTCGAGCGCCACGGCGCCCTGGTCGAGCAGGGCCGCCACCAGGCGCGCCTCCTCCCCGCCGCCGAAGTCGAAGCCCTCCACCCCGGCGACGCCCGCCCGACCGCGCACGCCGACGAGAGGCCGGAAGGTCCAGGCGATCTGCGGCAGGGTGCCGGTCCCGCGCCCCGCCGGCTCGCCCTTCTCCCACGCCCAGCGCGCGGCGGTGAGGTCGGTGGTGGAGAGCTCCAGCGCGCCGGGCGCGCTGGCGGCCAGGGCGACCGAGTCGTCCTTCGGCAGGAGCACGACGGCCGAGGCGCCGGCCGCCGCCGAGGCCTGCTCGGCCAGAGCCTGGGCGGTCTCCTGGACCGTCGCGCCGCCGGAGAGACGCCGGCTGGCGGCCAGGAGCGCGGTCACCGCCGAGGCCCGGCGCGAGGCCAGCCGCGCCTGATCCCGCACCCGGCCCGTGAGCCAGCCGGTCGCGCCGGCGACGGCCATGAAGATGGCGAAGGTGATCACGTCGGCGGCGTGGCCGATGCGGAAGGAGAAGCGCGGCTCGAGGAAGAAGAAGTTGTAGACCGCGATCGCCAGGACCGCCGCCGCCAGCGCCGGCCGAAGCCCGAAGGCGAGCCCGGCGGCCAGCACGCTGGCCAGGAAGATCATCGCCGAGGTTGGCGCCGCTGGCGTAGCGGTCGAGCAGGACCGAGATCCCGCCGGCGACCGCCACCAGGATCACCGCGCCGAGATAGGCGACCGGAACCCCGACCAGGCGCTTTCCCGCCGTCGGCGCCGGCGTGGGCGGCGCCTCGTCCGGCGCGCCGGCGCCCACGAAGTGCAGCGCCGCGCCGCCGGAGTTCTTGAGGAAGGCATAGCCCAGCGAGCGGCCGGCCAGGACGCGCCAGAACGCCTCGCGCGACTTGCCCAGCACGATCTGGGTCACGTTGTTGCGCCGGGCGTAGGCCAGCACCGTCTCGGGCACGTCGTCGCCGGTCAGGACCATGGTCGCGCCGCCGAGCTGCTCGGCGAGCTTGAACGCCTCGGTGACGCGTCGGGCCGAGCGCGGCGTCGAGGGTGGCGCGATTGGGCCGCTCGACGTGCGCCACGGTCCAGGGCGCGTCCATCATCAGGTCGGCCAGCCGCCGTCCGGCGCGGACCAGGGCGCTGGCGCCGGGATCGCCGGCGACCAGCACCAGGATGCGCTCGCCCGCCGCCCAGGGCCCCTCGATCCCGCCGCGCTTCATGGCGTCGACCAGCTGGTCGTCCACGGTCTGCGCCGCCCGGCGCAGGGCCATTTCGCGCAGCGCGGTGAGGTTCTCGGGCTTGAAGAAGTTGTCCGCCGCCGACTTGGCGGTGCCCGGCAGGTAGACCTTGCCCGCGGCCAGCCGCTCGCGCAGCTCCTCGGGCGTGATGTCGACCAGCTCGATCTCGTCGGCGTCCGACAGCGCCCGGTCCGGCACCGTCTCGCGCACCCGCACGCCGGTGATCTTCCACACCACGTCGACCAGGCTCTCGAGGTGCTGGACGTTGAGCGTGGTCCAGACGTCGATGCCGGCGCCGAGCAGCTCCTCCACGTCCTGCCAGCGCTTGGGATGGCGCGAGCCCGGCGCGTTGGAGTGGGCGTATTCGTCGAGCAGCAGCAGGCGCGGCCGGCGGCGCAGCGCCGCGTCGAGGTCGAACTCCAGCAGCTCGTGGTCGCGGTACTGCGACCTTGGCGCGGGGCAGGACCTCCAGGCCGCCGAGCAGCGCCTCGGTCTCGGCCCGGCCGTGGGTCTCGACCAGGCCGACCACCACGTCGCACGCCCTCGGCCGCGCGTCGCCGGCCGGCGCTCAGCATCTCGTAGGTCTTGCCCACCCCCGGCGCCATGCCGAGGTAGACCTTCAGCCGCCCCCGCCCCTGCCGCCGCGCCTTGGCGAGCAGGGCGTCGGGATCGGGACGCAGGGGGTCGGGCGGGCTCACCTATGAAGCGTGCTTCACCGGCAGGCTGGCGTCCAGCGCGAGGTTCACCGCCAGCACGTTGACGTGCGGCTGGCCGATGAAGCCGAGGAACGGGCGTCCGGTCTGGTGGTCGATCACCGCCTGCACGGCCTCGACGGAAACGCCTCGGGCGGCGGCGATGCGGGCGGCCTGCATCCGCGCGTTTTCCGGCGTCACGTCCGGGTCGAGGCCGCTGCCGGAGGTGGTGACCGCGTCGGCGGGGATCGCCGTCGCGGTCGGGTTCTCCTTGCGCAGGCCGGCGGTGTCGGTGGCGACGCGATCGGCCAGCTTCTTGTCCATCGGGCCCAGGTTCGAGCCGCCGGAGTTCATCGGGTCCTAGCCCTTGCCGGCCGCGGAGGGGCGCGGGTGCAGGTACTCCGGCTTGGCGAAGCCCTGGGCGATCAGGCGCGAGCCGACCACCTGGCCGCCCTGGCGCACGAGGCTGCCGCCGGCCTGATCGGCGAAGGCCACGCTGGCGACGCCGGTCATCAGCAGCGGATAGGCGAGCCCGCAGAGAAGGGTGAGGAGGACCATCATCACCAGGGCGGGACGGAGTTCGCGGAGCATGGGATGCGCTTTCAGACGAGGTGGACGGCGTTGACGATGAGGTCGACGATCTTGATCCCGACGAAGGGCGCGACCACGCCGCCCAGGCCGTAGATCAGGAGGTTGCGCGAGAGCAGCGCCCCGGCCCCGATGGCCCGGTACTTCACCCCGCGCAGCGCCAGCGGGATCAGCGCCACGATGATCAGGGCGTTGAAGATCACCGCCGACAGGATGGCGCTCTGGGGCGAGCCAAGCCGCATGATGTTGAGCGCCGCCAGCGCCGGCAGGGCGACGACGAACATCGCCGGGATGATCGCGAAATACTTGGCGACGTCGTTGGCGATCGAGAAGGTGGTCAGCGCCCCGCGGGTGATCAGCAGCTGCTTGCCGACCTCGACGATCTCGATGAGCTTGGTCGGATCGCTGTCGAGGTCGACCATGTTGCCGGCCTCGCGCGCGGCCTGGGTGCCGGTCTGCATGGCCACGCCCACGTCGGCCTGGGCGAGCGCCGGGGCGTCGTTGGAGCCGTCGCCGCACATGGCCACCAGCCGGCCCTTGGCCTGCTCCTCGCGGATCAGCCGCAGCTTGTCCTCGGGCGTGGCCTCGGCGAGGAAGTCGTCGACGCCCGGCCTCGGAGGCGATGGTGGCGGCGGTGATCGGGTTGTCGCCGGTGATCATCACCGTGCGCAGGCCCATGCGGCGCAGGTCGGCGAACCGCTCCTTCACCCCCGGCTTGACCACGTCCTTCAGGTGGATGACGCCCATCAGCCGGCCGTTCTCGGCCAGCGCCAGCGGCGTGCCGCCGGAGCGGGAGATGCGGTCGACCGCCTCGGCGACGGCGCTCGGCACGTCGCCGGCCGCAAGGCCCGCCTCGCGGTAGATCGCCTCCACGGCGCCCTTGCGCCAGTGCGTCTCGCCCGCGTCCAGCCCAGACAAGCGGGTGGCCGCGCTGAAGGGGATGGCCTTGGCGCCGTCCGGCAGGGTCTCGGTGATGGCGAACTGGTCGCGCGCCAGCTCCAGGATCGAGCGGCCTTCCGGCGTCTCGTCGGCCAGGGAGGCCATCACCGCCGCGCGCAGGGCGCGGTCGTCGGGCACGCCCGGCGCGGCGATCACCTCGGTCGCCATGCGGTTGCCGAAGGTGATGGTGCCGGTCTTGTCGAGCAGCAGGGTGTCGCAGTCGCCCGCCGCCTCCACCGCCCGCCCGCTGGTGGCCAGCACATTGACCTTCAGCAGCCGGTCCATGCCGGCGATGCCCACGGCCGAGAGCAGGCCGCCGATGGTGGTCGGGATCAGGCAGATGAAGAGGGCGCCCAGCACCATCGGGTCGATCTTCACCCCCGAGTAGCGGCCCGAGCCGACCAGGTTCACCACCGCGATCATGAAGATCAGGGTCAGGCCGGCCAGCAGCACGGCGAGCGCGATCTCGTTGGGCGTCTTGCGGCGGTTGGCGCCCTCGACCATGGCGATCATCCGGTCGAGGAAGGACGAGCCCGGCCCCGAGGTGACGCGGATCTTCAGCGAGTCGGAGACCACCTGAGTGCCGCCGGTCACCGCCGAGCGGTCGCCGCCGCTCTCGCGGATCACCGGCGCGGATTCCCCGGTGATGGCGCTCTCGTTGACGCTGGCGACGCCCTCGACGATCTCGCCGTCGGCCGGGATCAGCTCCGGCGCCACGACGACGACGATGTCGCCCTCGCGCAGCTGGTCGGCGGGCGTCATCACCGTCTCGCCGCTCGGCAGGAGCTTCTTGGCCTGGGTGGTGACCCGGGCGGCGCGCAGCGAGTCGGCCGCCGCCTTGCCCCGCCCTTCGGCGACGCTCTCGGCGAAGTTGGCGAACAGCACCGTCGCCCACAGCCACAGCGCGATCTGCAGCGGGAAGGCGACGCCCCCGCCCGTCGCCAGGGCGTTCACCGTCGAGACGGTGGCGAGCACGGCCACCACTTCGGTGGCGAGGATCACCGGATTGCCGGCCAGCTTGCGCGGGTCGAGCTTGATCACGGAGTCGAGGGCGGCGCGGCGCATCAGCGCCGGCTGGAAGCCCGAGGTCACGGCGGTGGCCAAGACGATATCTCCTGGGCTGATCGGTCAGTGGCCGCGGATCGCCTGGAGCATCTGGAAGTGCTCCGCGATCGGGCCGAGGGCGAGGACGGGGAAGAACTGCAGGCCGGCCAGGATCAGGATCACCCCGATCAGCAGGCCGACCCACAGCGGTCCGTGCGTGGGCAGGGTGCCGGCCGTGGCCGCCAGCTTCGGCTTGGCCACGAGCGAACCGGCGATGGCCAGGATCGGCACGGCGTAGCCGAAGCGGCCCAGCCACATGGCGATGCCGAGCGTCACGTTGAGGTAGGGGCTGGACGACAGGCCGGCGAAGGCCGAGCCGTTGTTGGCCGTCGCCGAGGTGTAGGCGTAGAGCATCTCGGTGAAGCCGTGCGGCCCGGTGGTCGAGACCGTCTTCAGCGCCGCCGGCAGCACCACCGCGACCCCGGCGAAGCCGAGCACCGCGATGGTGCAGGATCAGCGTCGCCAGCATGGCGAGCTGCACCTCCCGCGTCTCCACCTTCTTGCCGAGGTATTCCGGGGTGCGGCCGACCATCAGCCCGGCCACGAACACCGCCAGCAGCGCCATGACGACCATGGCGTAGAGGCCGGAGCCCACGCCGCCGGGGGTGATCTCGCCCAGGTGCATCAGGAACAGCGGGATGGCGCCGCCCAGCGGGGTGAAGCTCTCGTGCATGCCGTTCACCGCTCCGTCGGAGGCGCCGGTGGTCATGGCGGCGAACACGGCGGTGGACGGCGCGCCGAAACGCACCTCCTTGCCTTCCATGTTGGGTGTCGCGGTCACATGGGCGGCGGTGAGCGCGGGCGTCGCGTGGCTCTCGGCGACATAGATGCCCGCCGCAGCGGACCCGAGCAGGATGACCATCGCCGCGAGCAGCGCCCGCGCTTCGCGCATGGCCCCGACCGTGCGGCCGAAGGCGACCACGCAGGCGAAGCCCAGCATGTTCATGATCACCTCCTCGATGAGATTGGTGATCGAACTGGGGTTCTCGAACGGATGGGCCGAGTTGGCGTTGAAGAAGCCGCCGCCGTTGGTGCCCAGCTGCTTGATCGCTTCCTGGTCGGCGATGGGGCCGAGGGCGATGGCCTGCTTGGCGCCCTTCGATGGTGGTCGCGTCGACATGGCCGAGCAGGGTCTGGGGCACGCCCAGGGCGGCGAGGACCAAGGCGATGACGATGGCGCCGGGCAGCAGGATGTAGAGGGTGATCCGCACCAGGTCGGCCCAGAAGTTGCCGAGCGATGCGCCCCGGTGCGCGGCGAAGGCCCGGGCCAGGGCCGCGGCGACGGCGATCCCGGCGGCGGCGGAGGCGAAGTTCTGCACCGTCAGCCCGGCCATCTGCGTCAGGTGGCTGGCCGCGCTCTCGCCGGAATAGAACTGCCAGTTGGTGTTGGTGAGGAAGCTGACGGCGGTGTTGAACGCCAGGTCCGGCGTGAAGCCGGCGAACCCGCCCGGATTGAGCGGCAGGACGTGCTGCAGCCGCAGGATGGCGTAGAGGAACAGAAACGCCGCTCCGCTGAAGGCCATCAGCGAGACGGTGTAGGCCAGCCACCCCTGCCCCGTGTCCGGATCGATCCCGGCGGCGCGGTAGAACACGCGCTCCACCGGCTTCAGCCAGGTGACGCGTCCCGCCCACACCCGTTCCATGTAGAGGCCCAGCGGAAAGCCCAAGGCGACCGCGAGCCCAAGCGTGACCGCGATCTCGGCCCAACCCTGAATATTCATTGTGATGAGATCCGGCTTAGAACTTGTCGGGCCGCAGCAGGGCCACGAGCATGTAGGCCGACACGCCGATGGCGCCGGCCGCGTAGAGGATGGCGACGATCATGGGGTCTAGAGCCGCCTCAACAGGGCGGCGTAGCCGATCGAACCCAAAGCCAGGACCAGTCCTAGCCCGACGAAGACGAAGTCCATGAGAACAGCTCCACTTGATCGTGTGGAGCGTGGTTTAGAGCCGAGGGGCGTAAAGGATCGCGCGCGGCCTTAAGGCTCAGGAATAAAGCTTCCATAAAGCCGGGCCCGCGTGTCGGGACCTTCGATCCCCGAGCAAAGAAAAACGCCGCCGACCTCGCGGTCGACGGCGTTCTTTATCTCTAGCGGTCTGCTGCGGTTCAGGCGACCGAGGCGGACGTCCGGCGGCGGGCCCGCAGTCCGGCACCCAGACCGGCGAAGCCGACCAGCATCAGAGCCCAGGCGGCCGGTTCGGGGACACCGCCGCCGGTGATCACGCCGCCGTTCAGGCCGCTGATCACGCCGACGTAGCCGTCGGTGAGCACGAAGGACGAGATGTCGGCGGTGCCATCGAGAAAGCCGTAGAAGCTGTTCGGGGTGACAAGGTTCACGTCACCCGCCGACAGCGTGAAGCTCTCGAGAAGGTTGTTGGACGCGTCATAAGCCGCGATCGTCACGGGCAGAGCGTTCGGCACCCAGTTGATGAAGCCGCCCACCGAGGACACCGGCGTGGCGAACGAGAAGGTCATGCTGTCGACGACGCCGTAAACGTCGGAGCTGTCGTTGATCCCGGCCAGGGTCTCGAAGTCGTAGCCGTTCACGCCGAAGCCGTAGCCGCCGTCGTAGCCGTAGACGGCTCCGCCCTGGTTGAAGGCATTGGTCGAGGTCCAGGTGACGCCGGGCGCGACCGTGACAGGTCCGGTGCCAAAGTAGTTATCCGTGGCGAACGGAATGTAAGCGGCGTGGGAGGATGTCTCCAGCGCGGCGTTGGCGCCGAAGGCGGCGAAAGTGGTGGTGGCGGCGGCCAAAATGGCCCCGGCGGTCGCGAATTTCATGTCTTAGCCCCGTAACGATAAGCCAGATTGGCGCGCCCTAAATGCCGTCACAATGTCGCCATGTCAATGGCGACTTCTAGACAAAGCCGTCAAAACTGGCAGTCATAGAAACGTAGTTTCAGCAACGATTGGGGTGGACTTGAAGATCAAGCCAACCTCAGCCCATGATCGTCACGGGAAGCGCCTCATAACCCTTGACGAAACTGGAGAGCACCCGCCGGGGCTCGCCCACGACGCGTAGGTCACTCCATCGCTTGAGCAGCTCTTCCCAAACAACGCGAAGCTGCATCTCGGCCAGGCGGTTGCCGACGCAACGATGGATCCCGAAGCCGAAGCTCATGTGCTGGCGCGCGCGCGGACGGTCGATGATGAAGGCGTTTGGGTTGTCGATCACCTCCTCGTCACGGTTGCCCGAGACGTACCACATGACCACCTTCTCGCCCGCTCGGATGGTCTTGCCGCCGAGTTCCGTATCGGTGAGCGCAACGCGCCGCATGTGGGCCAGCGGGGTCTGCCAGCGGATGATCTCGGAGACCATCGAGGGGATCAGCGCGGGGTTGCCCCGCAGCTTGTCATACTGGTCCGGGTTCTGGTTCAGCGCCAGCACCCCGCCGGTGAGCGAGTTGCGGGTGGTGTCGTTGCCCCCGACAATGAGCAGGATCAGATTGCCCAGGAACTCCTGGGGCGACATGTTCCGCGTGGCCTCGTTGTGGGCCATCATCGAGATCAGGTCGTTCTTCGGCGGCGCGTTCACCCGCTCGTTCCACAGGTTCATGAAGTAGGCGGCGCACTCCATCAGCTCGGCCTGACGCGCCTCTTCGCTCTCGATGATCCCACTCTCCTCGCTGGCGGTCGCCACGTCGCTCCAGCGGGTGAGCTTGCGCCGGTCCTCCCAGGGGAAATCGAACAGGGTGGCGAGCATCTGGGTGGTGAGCTCGATCGAGACCTTATCGACCCAATTGAACTCCTCGCCGACGGGCAGTTCGTCGAAGATGAGGTTCACCCGCTCGCGGATCACCGGCTCCAGTTCAGCCAGATTGTTCGGGGCGACGATCGGGCTCACCGCCTTGCGCTGCGCGTCGTGCTTGGGCGGGTCCATGGCAATGAACATCGGCAACGGGAACTCCTCCCGCTGGTTGGCGATGGTGATCCCGCCTTCGGAGGAGAAGACGCCGTGGTTGGTGTCCACGGCCATGATGTCGTTGAACTTGGTGACCGACCAATAGGGGCCGAACTCGTGTTCCGGCGTGAAGTGGACCGGATCCTCTTTCCGGAGGCGTTCGAAGAACGGCCAGATGGTGTCGTCGCGGAACCGCTCGGGAACCGCCGGATCGATCGCCTCGATCGGCATGGAATACGCTTCCTCGTACGCGCTCTTCAGGTGAGGCGCGTAAGATCCGTCCGCCATGGCGTGCTCCCGGTGTTGTTGCCCAGGAGCCTATGTCGTGGAGTAAGACGGCGCAATCTATCCGTTGTTAAAATGCGCCCCGCGAGCTCACGGGACCATCACAACGCGACCGACGGCCTGGCGGCTCTCGATGTAGGCATGCGCCGCCGCCGCTTCGCTGAGCGGAAACACCCGGTCGACCAGCACCTTCAGCTCGCCGCGCGCCGCCTCGTCGATCAGGCGCTGGATCATGTCGTGCACCCGGTCGGTCATGATCTCGGCGCCGAGGAAGACGCCGCTGAGGCTGCGGTTGCCGCCCATCAGGGACGAGACGTCCACCCGCATCGGCTCGCGGCCGGCGTTGCCCACCAGCGACACTCGCCCGCGATAGCCGAGCGAGGCCAGTGAACCGGCCAGCGTGGCTCCACCAACGGAGTCCACCACCAGGTCCACGCCCTTGCCGCCGGTGATCCGCATCACCGCGTCCGGAACCTGCTCGCTGCGATAATCGATCCCCTCGTCCAGGCCGAAGTCCTTGAGCCGATCCAGACGAGCGGCGCTCGAGGCGGTGGCCAGCACCCGGGCTCCGGCGCGCTTGGCGAGCTGGATCGCCGCGACGCCCACGCCGCTCGCGCCGGCCTGCACCAGCACCGTCTCGCCGGCCTTCAGCCGACCGAACTCGAACAGGCAGTCATGGGCGGTGCCGAAGGTCACCGGGATGGCGGCGGCGGCCTTGACGTCGAAACCGTCGGGGATCGGCCAGGCGTTGCGCGCCGGCACGGAGCGCAGCTCGGCATGTGAGCCGTCGGCGTTCACCGTGGCGACCCTCTGGCCGACCTTCAGATGGGTGACCTGCTCGCCGACTTCGACGATCTCGCCGGCCGCCTGATAGCCGACGATATGCGGCGTGCGCGGCATTGCCCCGCCAAAGCGGTTCAGCACGTCCCCGCCCTCGATGGCGATCGCCTCGACGCGGATCACCACGCCCGAGGGATGAAGCTCGGGATCGGCAACGTCCTCGTAGCGCAGCACCTCCGGGGCGCCGGTTTCGTAGTAGACGGCGGCTTTCATTTGCTCGCTCCTCCCTCTTGTTCAACAATATCACCGTCATCCCGGACGGAGGCGGAGCACAGCGCAGCCGGAGATCCGGGACCCAGTGCTCCATCCGGAAGCGCCCGACTGGGTCCCGGGTCTACGGCTCCCCTTCGGTCCGCCTTCGCCCGGGATGACGGTGTTTGGGTTGGATTACTCCGCCGCGACGGCCACGCGGTGCGCGCTCTCCGCGAGCCGCGCCTTCAGCGCGTCCAGTTGCGCCCACAGCGCCTTCGGTAACCGATCGCCGAACTTCTCGTAGTCGGGACCGATCTTCGCGACCTCTTCCACCCAGACTTCGGGGTCGACGTCGAGCAGGATGCGCAGGTGCTCTTCCGGGATGGACAGACCCGAGAGGTCCAGGTCCTTGGCCGCGGGCACCCGGCCGATGGCGGTGTCCCGCGCGCCGGCCCGGCCTTCGAGGCGATCGACGATCCACTTGAGCACGCGCGAATTGTCGCCGAAGCCCGGCCACACGAACTTGCCGTTCTCGTCCTTGCGGAACCAGTTGACGAAGAAGATGCGCGGCAGCTTGGCGGCGTCCGTCCGGGCGCCGGTGTTCAGCCAGTGCTGGAAGTAGTCGCCCATGTTGTAGCCGCAGAACGGCAGCATGGCGAAGGGGTCGCGCCGCAGCTCGCCGACCTTGTTCTCCGCCGCCGCCGTGCCTTCGGAGGCCACGTTGGAGGCGAGGAACACGCCGTGCGCCCAGTCGAACGCCTCGGTCACCAGCGGCACGGCGCTGGCCCGGCGGCCGCCGAACAGGATGGCGTCGATCGGCACCCCGGCGGGGTCCTCCCACTCCGGGGCCGCGGACGGGCACTGCGACGCCGGCGCGGTGAAGCGCGCGTTGGGATGGGCGGCCGGCTCCTTGGATTCAGGCGTCCAGTCGCGGCCCTTCCAGTCGGTGAGATGCGCCGGCGCGTCGGCCGTCAGGCCCTCCCACCACACGTCGCCGTCGTCGGTCAGGGCGACATTGGTGAAGATGGCGTTGCCCCACAGGGTGGCGATGGCGTTGGGGTTGGTGGCGTGGCCGGTGCCCGGCGCGACGCCGAAGAAGCCGGCCTCGGGATTTACGGCGCGCAGACGCCCGTCCTCGCCGAACCGCATCCAGCAGATGTCGTCGCCGATGGTCTCGGCTTTCCAGCCGGGGATGGTCGGCTGCAGCATGGCGAGGTTGGTCTTGCCGCAGGCGCTGGGGAAGGCGGCGGCGATGTAGCGGGGCTTTCCCTCGGGCGGGGTGAGCTTGAGGATCAGCATGTGCTCGGCCAGCCAGCCCTCGTCGCGGGCCAGGATCGAGGCGATGCGCAGGGCGAAGCACTTCTTGCCCAGCAGAGCGTTGCCGCCGTAGCCCGAGCCGTAGGACCAGATCTCCCGCGTCTCGGGATAGTGGACGATGTACTTGGTCTCGTTGCACGGCCACGGCACGTCGGCCTCGCCGGGGCTGAGCGGCTTGCCCACGCTGTGGACCGCCGGCACGAAGAAGCCGTCGTCGCCGAGCTGGTCCAGGGCCGGCGCGCCCATGCGGGTCATGATCCGCATGCTGACGACGACATAGGGGCTGTCGGTGAGCTCGACGCCGATGGCGCTGATGGGCGAGCCGAGCGGCCCCATGCAGAACGGCACGACGTACATCGTGCGCCCCCGCATGCAGCCGTCGAAGAGGCCGTTCAGCTCGGCGCGCATGCCCTCCGGCTCGCGCCAGTTATTGGTCGGGCCGGCGTCGATCTCGTTCTTCGAGCAGATGAAGGTGCGGCTCTCGACCCGCGCGACGTCCTTGGGATCGGAGGCGGCGTAGAAGCTGTTGGGCCGCTTGGCCGGATCGAGCCGCTTCAGGGTGCCCGCCCCCACCATCTGGGCGGTGAGTTCGTCCCACTCTTCCTGCGAGCCGTCGCACCAGCGCACCGCGTCGGGCTTGGTGAGGGCGGCGATCTCCTCAACCCAGGCGATCAGCCGGGCGTGTCGCGTGGGGGGTTTGGCCGTGCCCGGGTTGGAGGTGATCGCTACGTCCGCCACGCCGTCGGGCATCTATGTCACTCGTTCGCCACGCCCGCGCGGGGGGCGGGCCAAAAGATGAAATCCTCGTAAGGCCTGCGGGTTTCTACCGCAATGAGGTGTTCGAGACCCTCACAGCCGCCACGACGGACACAAGGTGCGCGGCGGACTGGATAATGTCGCGTATCCCCCACGCACTGTTTACCGACCACAGGAATTGTTGCACAATGCAATTCCTGCACTCCGAGGACGCTGCTTCAGCCGCGCAATTCGTCGCGCGCGAGCGTTCAACCCCTGCCAAACGGCTGCCCTGAACCAGCCCGGAGAGCCGGTCCGGACAACGTTTTCCTCGCGTTCCGCCGCAACTTAGCGAAAACGGCGTCCTCGCTCACCTGCCATTGCGCCGCTCACCAGCGGGTCGCGGTCGCCGCGTAGAGGGCGATCACGTCCTGCAGGCGCAGGCCCTGGGCGTCGACCAGGTTGAGCCGGGCGCGGTTCAGGGTCCGCTGGGCGACGATGACATTGCCCCAGGCCTCGCCGCCGAGTTGGAAGGCGCGACGGGTCGCGTCCAGCGAAGCCTGGGCGTTGGCCTGGGCGGTCGTGGCGATGGCGATGCGGCGGTCGTCCTCGGCCAGGGCGGCGAGCACGTTGGAGACCTGGAGGAAGGCCGTCGAGACGGTCTGCTGGTAACGAGCCAGCGACGCCCGCGCCTCCGCTTCGGCCGCGCGTTGCTGCGCCTTGAGGGCGCCGCCGTGCCACAGCGGCGCGGTGAGCTGCGGACCGAAATTGTAGGCCGTGGCCGGGAAACCGAACAGGCTGCCGGGGGTGAGCGCCTCCTGGGTGATCCCGGCCACCAGGTTCAGGTTGGGATAGCGGTTCGCCTCGGCGACCCCGATCTGGGCGGTGGCGGCGTGGAGGTCGGCTTCGGCCGCCAGGATGTCCGGCCGGCTCCGCACCAGGGCCGACGGGACGACCACCGGTATGGTGGCGGGGACGTGGAAATCGCTGATCGAGAAGTTCGGCGCGGTCCATGCGGACGGCGGCTGGCCGACGTAGCTGGCGAGTTCGTGCCTGGCCTCCGCCAGTTGCGCCTCGACCGACGGCGCGAGGGCGAGGTCCGATTGGAGCTGGGCGGCCCCGCCGAGACCGGCGATGCGCGTGCTGCCGCCTGCCGCCTCGGCCTGGCGCAGGATGGCGATGGATGCGCGGTCGTCGGCGACGATGGCGTTCAGCGCATCGATCTCGGCGTTCAGCGCGGCGATGCGCGCGGCCCTCAGCGCCACGTTGCCGGTGAGCGCCAGGTACGCCGCGTCGGCCTGACGGGCCGCCGCCTCGGCGTTGGCGCGCGCTTCCTCGACCCGCCGCCGGGTCAGGCCGAACAGATCGGGGGCGTAGGACACCGTCGCGCCGATGGACAGCAGGGTGATGGTCGGGCTCGGGAATCCGGTGAAGCCGAACACCGCGGTATTGATCCGCTCGCGCTGGGCGGCGGCGTTGCCCTGCAGCGTCGGATAGCGGTCGGCCAGCGCCACCCGCGTCTGCTGCTCGGCGGACTCGATGTCGGCCCGCGCCTCGGCCCCGGTCGGATTGTCGCGCAGCGCCTGGGCCTCGACGGCGTCCAGGGCCGAAGAGCCGAGATCCCGCCACCAAGGACCGGCCGCGCGCGTCTCCGGCGTCAACGCCACGCCGGCTGGCGCCTTGTCGCCCGCCATCGCGTAGCCGCCGACCTTGGGCGTCGCCGGGCGCGCGAAGTTCGGGCCCTTGGCGGCGCAGGCGGCGAGCGTGGCGCAGGCGCCAAGGACCGTGATCGCCTTGCGGCTCGAACGTTTCATTTCAGTGGGCCGCGGCCGGGTCGGCGGCGCCCACGTGACCGGGCGTGCGCATGAACAGCAGGAGCGGCATGACCGCGATGGTGATGATCGTCATCAGCCGGAAATCGTCGACATAGGCCACCATGGCCGCCTGCCGCGTCACCTCGCCGTTGAGCGCCTCGAGCCCGGCGCCGGGGGTGAAGCTGAACGGCGGCGGGCAGCGCGGCGCGCGCGACCGGGTCGGACGCGGAGAGCCGGGCGGCGAGGCTGGAATGGACGACCTGGGTGTTCGAGGTCCACAGCGCCTCCATCAGCGAGATGCCGACGCTCGAGCCGAGATTGCGGATCAGGTTGTAGAGCCCGGTGGCGTCCGGCCGGTAGCGCGGCTCGAGCGTGGCGAAGGCGAGCGCGCTGAGCGGCACGAAGATCAGGCCGGTCCCGAGGCCCTGGATGATCCCGGAGACGATGAAGGGCATCCGCCCCATCGACAGATCGAACCGGCTCATCTGCCAAAGGGCGAGGCTGCTCAGGGCCAGCCCCGTGAACAGGATGATGCGGGTATCCAACCGACCGATCAGCCGGCCCACCAGGATCATGGCGACAAAGGAGCCGAGGCCGCGCGGCATGCTGACGAGACCGCTCTCGTACGCCGAGTAGCCCATCAGGTTCTGCATCATCGGCGGGAGCAGGGCCATGGTCGAGAACAGCAGAATGCCGATGAAGAAGCCGAAGATGGTGCAGGTGACGAAGTTGCGGTCGAAGGCGAGCACCGCGGGGGAAGAACGGGTCGCGCCCGGTCGCGGTCTGAACGATGAACACCCAGAAGGACATCATGGCGACGATCGCCTCGGTCCAGATCTCGGTCGACGAGAACCAGTCCAGAGTCGGTCCCCGGTCGATCATCATCTGGAAGGCCGACACCGCCACGGTGAGCGAGGCGAAGCCTAAGAAGTCCAGCCGCTTGGTCTCCCCTCCCCGATCGCTCTGCATGAAGACGAACAGCCCGGCGAACGCCAGAACTGCCGATCGGCAGGTTGATGTAGAACACCCAGCGCCAGGAGAAATTGTCGGTCAGCCAGCCGCCCAGCACGGGGCCGAAGATCGGTCCCAGGATCACCGCGGCGCCCCACAGGGCCATGACCTGTCCGACCTGCTTGGGCGGGAAGAGATCGAGCACGATCGCCTGCGACATCGGGATCAGCGCCGCGCCGAACAGCCCCTGGAGCAGGCGGAAGATCACGATCTCGCCCAGGCTGTTGGCGATGCCGCACAGCATCGAGGCGATGGTGAAGCCGCCGATGGAGATCATCAGCAGCTCCTTTCGGCCGATGCGGCGCGAGAGCCATCCGGACAGCGGCGTCATGATCGCCGAGGCGATCAGGTAGGAGGTGAGCACCCAGGTGATCTGGTCGGGCGAGGCGCTGATCGACCCCTGGATGTGCGGCAGGGCGACGTTGGCGATGGTCGTGTCGAGCGAGTTCATCACCGTCGCCAGCATCATGGCGATGGTGATCGGCCAGCGGTTCTCGATGTCCTTCGACGACGCCATCGGTTCAGCGCCCGCCGCTGCGGATATCCACCGTGACCTTGGCCGAAAGCCCCGCCCGGCCGACGACTTCGGGCGGCGGCTTGTCGAAGGCGATGTGGACCGGCAGGCGCTGCACCACCTTGACCCAGTTTCCGGTGGCGTTCTGGGCCGGGAGCGCGCTGAAGGCCTGGCCGGCGCCCGGGCTGAAGCTCTGGACGTAGCCGGAGAACTTCCGTCCACCGAGGGCGTCGATGACGATGGTCGCCTTCTGGCCCACCTTCATCTTGCGCAACTGGTCCTCCTTGAAGTTGGCCTCGACCCAGGGCTGGCCAGACAAGAGGTAGAACTGGGTCTGGGAGGCGTTGATATAGGCGCCGGGCTGGAGCTGATCGACCCGGGTGACGATCCCGTCCAGAGGCGCGACCACGGTGGTGTAGCCGAGATTGATCTGGGCCTGCCGCACCGCCGCCTGGGCCTGCTGCACGGCCGGATAGGCGTCCGCGTTGGACCCCGCTCCGCCGAGGTTGGCGATCGCCGTGGCGAGGTTTTGCCGATCGACCGCCACCTGATCGGCGGCGACCTGGGCGTTGTGGGCGGCTTCGGCGGCCTGCTGGCGCGAGGACGAGCCGGCCGTGACCAGCGCCTGCTGCCGCGCCGCCTCGTGCGCCTGATAGGCGGCGGTCTTCTCGGCAGAGCCGAGCAGCACCTGCTGCTGGGTGACCGCCTGGCGCAGGGTCGTGACCTGCAGCCGCGCGCTGGCGACGTCCGCCTGGGCGCGGGCGAGCACCGCCTGCTGGTCTTGCGGATCGATGTGGAAGAGGACCTGCCCCTTCTTCACGGTCTGGTTGTCGACCACGTCGACCTCGGTCACCCGTCCCGCGATGGCGGGGCTGATCGCCGCCTTGTCGACCTGCACATAGGCGTCGTCGGTCGACTGGGTCTTGCCGCCGGTGAGGACGAAGAAGGCGACCACGGCCAGGATCAGGATCGGACCGCCGATCAACAGCGGCCAGCGCAGCCGCGCCAGCAGACCACGCGGCTGCGGCGGCGGAGGCAACTCGTCGAGGCTGGTCATAGGCGGCGTCCGTCGTGAGTCATGGGCGCTCTAAACTAATCTCCGTTCACTTGCGCAAGCTTGGCGGTGGTCGCCGATCGCACGGCGCGGCGCAAGCCGCCGGGCGCCGCTTTCCTTTGCCTGCGGGTGAGAAGGCCCGTCGAGCCGGTTTGTTGCACGACAGCGCCGTACTGAGCGTGTCGCAAGGTAGGGCAACGCGGCGAATCTCGGCAAAGGTGGGCGCCGTGGCCGGCCCTTCACCTTCTACGAGTTCTTCGCCGGGGGCGGCATGGCCCGGCTCGGGTCTGGGCGAGGCTGGCGCTGTCTGTTCGCCAACGACCTCGATCCGAAGAAGGCGGCGGCCTACCGCGCCAACTTCGGCGACGACCACCTAAGCTGGGGACGTCGCACGGCTGTCGCCGACCGACCTGCCCGGCCGCGCCGACCTCGCCTGGGCCTCCTTCCCTTGCCAGGATCTCTCCTTGGCCGGGTTGGGCGCCGGCCTGGGCGGGCCCAACTCCAAGAGCCGGTCCGGGCCTTCTGGCCGTTCTGGCGGCTGATGCGCGCCCTGGCCGCCGAAGGCCGGGCGCCGCGCATGATCGTGATCGAGAATGTGGTCGGCATCCTCACCTCGCGCGGCGGGGCGGACTTCGCGGCGGTGGGCGAGGCGCTGGCCGGCGCGGGCTACCCTTCGGCGCGCTGGTCGTGGACGCCGCGCGCTTTGTTCCCCAGAGCCGGCCACGAGTGTTCTTCGTCGCCACGCGGGAGCCGGGCCTGGGCGCGAAAGTCCCGATCCGGCCTGGCATCCGCCGGGCCTGATCCGCGCCCACGCGACGGCTATCAGAAGCCGCGCGGCGTCGTTGGACCTGGTGGTCGCCGCACGCGCCCCGGCCCGAACCGCGGCGTTGGGCGAGATCGTCGAAGACGCCCCGTGGGACTCCGCGGCGGCGACGATCCGGCTGGTCTCCCTGATGTCCGCCGCGAACCTCGCCAAGCTCGAGGCAAGCGCGCGCCAGTGGGCGACCGAGATTCGGCGACCGCTTATCGCCGCACACGAGGCGGCGTCCAGCGGGCCGAATGCCGGTTCGACGGCTTGGCCGGCTGCCTGCGCACCCCCGCCGGCGGCTCCAGTCGTCAGATCCTGATCCGAGTCGAGGGCGACGACATCCGCTCCCGCCTGTTCACCGCCCGCGAAGCGGCGCGGCTGATGGGCGTGCCGGACGCCTATCGACTGCCCTCCGGCCGTACCGACGCCTACCACCTGGCCGGCGATGGGGTTTGCGTGCCCGCTGGTCCGTTGGCTGGCGGCGAGCCTCGTCGAGCCTCTGCTCGCCAGGCCCGCCCGCGAGGCCGCCTAGAACGTCAGGACGATCTTCCCGAAGTGCTTGCCGGCGCGCATCGCCTCCAGCGCGGCGACCGCTTCGGTGAAGGGGAACACCTGGTCGACCACCGGCTCGATCCGGTGGAGTTCGATGGCCTGGCACATGGCCTCGAACATCACCCGCGAGCCGACCATCACGCCCTGCAGCTTGGCGCCGGTGCCGATCATCCGTCCCATCTCCAGCGGATCGCTGCCGCCGCCCAGCACGCCGATGATGGCGATGTGGCCCATCAGCCGGATGGCTTCGAAGCTCTGGCGCAGCGTGCCGCCGCCACCGACCTCCATGACGAAGTCGACGCCCTGGCCGCCGGTCGCCTTGCGCGCGGCGCGGCCCCAGGCCTCGGTTTCCTTGTAGTTGATCGTCTCGGCGGCCCCGAGCTGGCGGGCGCGGGCGAGCTTCTCGTCGGACGAGGAGGTGATGATCGCCTTGAGCCCGGCCGCCTTGGCGAACTGCAGGCCGAAGATCGACACGCCGCCGGTGCCCTGGAGCAGCACGGTCTGGCCGGGCTGGAGGCGCGCGTCCTCGAACATCGCCCGCCAGGCGGTGAGCGCCGCGCAGGGCAGGGTCGAGACCTGTTCGTCGGTGAGGAACTCCGGGACGTGGCTCAGGCCGTCCTCGTGGAAGACGGCGTACTCGCGGCCGGCGCCGGGGATCGGGATGCCGAGCGCCGAGTTGAGCGCCTCCGGCGTCGGCGGGCCGGAGATCCAGCGCTGGAAGAACAGGGTCGAGACGCGGTCGCCGACCTTGAACCGCGTCACCCCCTCCCCGACCGCCTCGACCACGCCGCAGCCGTCCGAGAACGGCGTCATCGGCAGCGGCGTCTGCGGACCGTAGACCCCCTCGATCATCAGCAGGTCGCGGTAGTTGAGCGAGCAGGCCTTGACCCGGATCAGCACCTCGCGTGGGCCGGGTTTCGGGTCGGGCAGTTCGACCACCTTGAGATTGGCGAGGCCAAGGCCGCCGTCCAGTTGCAGAGCGCGCATGAGGTTTTCTCCTATCGAGTGTCAGCCGACCGGCAGGTCGAGTCGTCGGCGCTCCGCCATCTCGGCGTAGAGCTTCAGAATCTTCGCGTCCGCCGCCGCGTCACTGGACGCCTCCGCGGCCTGGTGCGCCGCGATCAGGCGCCGGCGCAACCGCGCGTTCTCCTCATCGAGCGCGCGCCACTCGAGCGAGCCGGGCTCCTGGGGCGCCTCACCGAGCGCCTCGCGGATAGCCGCATTCTCCCAGACCCGGACGGCCGCGCCGCGCTCGGCTTCCTGGGCGCTGAGGGCGAGGATCATCGCGATCATGCCGATGCGGCCGGCCATGTACTCAGGCCCCGCCTCCTCGTGCGGCGGCGTGCGAGGGTGACCAGCAATCCGGTGAGGATGTCGGGAAGCGCCGGGGTCACAGCGGAAACTCCGCCAGTTGGGCGCTGAGGATCTGGTCTTGCCGGCGCGCGGTGTACCAGCCGGAGAAGCAGAGGATCGGCTCGACCATGCCGCCGTCCCGCCATTCCTTGGCGGACGAGGTCCAGATTGCCTGGCCTTTGACCGAGGCGAACAGCGACCACCAGCGAAAGGCGTCCGGGATCGACAGTCAACCCGCTCGCGCGGCACCAGATCGCCAGGGCCTGGTCCAGGCGCCATGCCGGAATCCGCGAGTCGTCCGACCTGGACCAGAGCGGATTGGTCGCCCAGCCGAGGTCCTCGAGCGGGTCGCCGATGTGGGCCATCTCCCAGTCGAGAATGGCGAGCAGTCCACCGGCGGCGTCGTGCAGGAAATTGCCCTACGATAATCGCCGTGAACCACGCCAGCTTCTGAGGCGGGGGTGGAGGCCGGCGGTACAGCCGGCGGATGGCGGCGCGAACGATCGGCTGCGGATGCTGCTCGTCCGCCTCGATCACGCCGGCCCAGTAGTCCAGCGCAGCGCGCCAGGGTTCCGCGGGCGCCTCGGCTACCTCGGCGATGGGCAGGCCGTCGACGGGCTCCGCCGCGATCCTCCCGAGGTGGCCGAAGAACTGCTCGGCCATGCTCTCGGCGTGAGGACCGAAGGGATCGGGGGCGAAGGGGCTGCCGGCGGCGCCGCCGTCGACCCGCTTCATGATGAAGAACGGACGTTCGAGCTCGGCGCCGTCGATCTCCAGCGCCACCGCTTCCGGCGCGGCCACGCCCTTGCCGGTGAAGGAGCGGATGGCGGCGAACTCGAGCCGACGGTCGGTCTCGATCAGGCTGCCGGGAGGATCGCGGCGCAGGATGTAGCCGGTCCGCTCGCCGCCGCGGACCGCGTCGAAGCGATAGGTCTCACGGCTCGCCCCGCCGGAGATGCGGGAAAAGGCGACGACCTCGGTCGGCACGCCGCTGGTCCGGGTAAGGTAGGCGGAGAGCGCCTGGGCAAGGCTCAAGGGGCGACATCCGAGGATCTGCTTGAAGCCCGACGGTGCGTGCGGTCCGATGACAAGCTGCTCGAGCACGCCTCGTCCCTTGGCCTCGAAGGTCCCGGCCGGATCACGGTAGGTTACATTGCACAGCGCCTGGACGTGGAGGTGCTGCGGCAGACGCGGATCAACGTCGGCGAGGCGCACATCCTCGCGCTCTACCGCGAGTTCGCCGTGCTCCATGCCGTGTCCCC
>CAVTAH010000008.1:0-859821 GCA_963732685.1 uncultured Alphaproteobacteria bacterium | reverse complement strand
ACATGCGGAATCTTGGTGCAACGTCGGAAAGGGGACGTCCCGCAAGAGCTGAACGTCTGGATGTGGGAATCAATCTCGTGGCGGCTCGCGGGCCTATGCGACCGGCCATTTGGCATGTCGTACCGGCGACTATCCCTCGCCGTCAATCTGGACGGAATTAATCAACCCTCGGAGTAGCGGCTAAGTTGGCCTTTGCTCGGGGAGCGTCGCTTTTCGAGGGAGCTCGCCGACGTAGACGCTCCTCGGTCGCACCAGCTCTTGGCCGTGATACTGCTCCAACGCGTGTGCGATCCAGCCGGCCATACGGGCAAGCCGCAGCAGAATTCCCTCTTGGCCAACAAGCCCAAGGCGATGCCCTACGAAGGTGAGCGGAATGACGAAGTCAGGACGATGTCCCGTCGCCTCCCGAGCGGCTTCGATCGCGCGATCCAGCCGCCCTAGCTGAACGTCATCGGGATAGGCCAGGCGCAGAGCGCTAAGAAGCGCTTCCGCGCGCGGATCACCCGCAGGGTAGATGCGGGAGTTGAAGCCATGCAGGGCTTCGCCTTCTCTAACGCGTCCAAGAATGGCTTGCTCGGGTTCCGGTCCATCGACGATCTCCCGGAACATCTGCGATAAGGCATGGGCTCGCCCGAAGGTAAGGCGTCGTCCACGCGCGGTGGCAAGGCCCGCCAAGGCAATGGCGTAAGGGCTGACACCCGTGTTGGCGACAGCACGTACCGCGTAGGTGCTCGGATCCAGTTCGTGATCGGCGCCAAGCACCAAAACCCGGCGGATGATGTCGGCGAACCCTTCAGGCGCTTTCAAGCGTGCCGCTAGCATCTCGTGCAGCGGCTCGGCGGTAGGGCTCCCCTCATCGCTGATGATGGCGGCGAACCAGCGCATCATCTCCATGCCCGTGCGGCAGAAACCTTCCGGGGCGAGATCGAACGCCCGCGGGTCGGAGCGCTCCAGGATCGGCAGCAAGGCCAGAACCTTCTCCATCGTCGAAGCGCCGCCAAGCCCGGCCAGGACCTTGTCGTACAGCGGGCTCGGCCGAAACGTCGTTGGACCGAACGCTCCCACCGAAGCCGACCCCCAAAGGAGGGCGCAGACCTGCTCGGCGTTCTGTGTGTGCGCAAGCTCGATCGCGCTCCAGCCCCTGTAGAAAGGCCCCTCGGCGGTGATGAGTGTGATCGATGTCGACGGCGCCAGAGCGTCGCGCGACGCCGCCGGCGATGTGTTTTTCAGGCGCTCGATGTCATCGCGCCAGTACAGCCAACTCTTGGATCCAGGCAGCGCCTGGCTGCGGATCTGCTTGCGGCTGACATAGGCGTAGAGCGTCGAAACACTCACACCCAGCTCTTCGGCGGCTTCCGGCGCGGTTAAGAACATAGCCCATCACCCACCGCCCGAAGGTTGATCAAAATCGTCAAGATTGACGACGCGCTCGTTAACCGCCCTAGAGCCGTTCCCAGCGTTGATCAAGCGGTGAGAGACAACATGGAATCCTCCGCACGGATGATCGGGGCGCGGCTCGACCGCTTACCGGCTTCGAAAGTGATCTGGATCTATGTGGCCTTGCTGTCGTTCGGCGCTTTCTTCGAGATCTACGACATCTCGCTCACCGCCTACATCGCGCCCGCGCTCACCTTAGTCAGCATCTTCCACAAGGGCGCGAAGGGCCTGTTCGGGCTCGACGATCTGGCCACGTTCGCCGCGGCTACCTTCACCGGCTTGTGGGTGGGAACACTGGTGTTCTCGTTCCTCGCCGATCGTCTGGGCCGGAAGCTCGCCTTTACCGTCTCCCTGTTGTGGTATGCGCTGGCGACAGTGGTCATGGGCTTTCAGACCACCGCAATCGGCGTCGATGTCTGGCGCTTGATCGCCGGCGTAGGCGTCGGCATGCAACTGGTGGCCATCGACTGTTATCTCGCCGAGCTGACGCCCAAAGCTCTGCGGGGTCGGGCGTTCACGATCTCCGCCAGCATCCAGTTCCTGGGAGCGCCCACGTGCGCGATCCTCGCCATGCTGCTTGTCCCGCACGGGCTTTTCGGCATGGCGGGGTGGCGGTGGCTGGCGTTTGTTCCGGCCTTGGGCGCGCTCGGTATCTGGTGGGTTCAACGGGGCTTGCCCGAGTTCACCCCGCTGGCTTGCGCAGAACGGTCGTCTCGCCGAGGCCGAGCGAACGCTGGACGACATGGAAGCGCGCACGCGATCAGCAACCGGCCGAGAGCTGCCTCCGATCGCCCAGGCCGCCGTCGTTCCTGAGATCGCGACCGGCAGCGCTCGACTTTGGCAATCTCCACTACGCGGCCGCTTGATCATGATGGCGGCCTTTCACCTTCTGCAGACGCTCGGATATTTCGGGTTCTCCAATTGGGCGCCGTCGCTGCTGGAGGCGCAGGGCGTCAACATCAAGAACAGCCTGGCCTACTCAGCCGCGATCGCCTTGGCGTACCCTCTCGCGCCGTTGCTCTTCTTCACCTTCGCCGATCGCGTGGAGCGCAAGTGGCAGGTTGTCGCGGGCGCTCTAGGCGCCGCTGTCTTCGGCCTGCTCTTCGCCCGTCAGGCGACAGCCGCGCTGTGGATCGTCTTCGGCGTCCTCATCGCGATATCCACCAATCTGATGTCGTACGGCTACCATGCCTACCAGAGCGAACTTTTCCCGACGCGCGTGCGCGCAAGGGCGATCGGCATCGTCTACTCCTTCAGCCGCCTGTCCGCGATCTTCTCCGGATACCTGATCGCCTTCCTTCTGCACTCCGGGGGCGTGAGCGCTGTCTTCGTAGCGATCGCCGGCTCCCTGGTCCTGGTCGCGCTTATCATCGGCGTCTTCGGTCCCAAGACCCGCGGCCGTTCGCTCGAGGCGATCGCCGGATGAGAAAACCCTCGGAAACATTCGGCTCCGGAGACAGTGCATGCCGCTAGGTCCAATCAGCTCCGAGGGCTCATCAGCCATTCGACCGAAAGTCGCGTTCAAGGTGGTCCAAGGTGGCCGGTCTCGCCATCCTGGGGATCGTGGCGCTCGGCGGCGCGGTCCTGATTTGGTTGGCGGTTCCGACAGCTCCTTCATCGTCGAAGAGTCTCGCGTATCGCGGATACACGTCGCTTCCGAAGGGAGCGAAAGGCGGGCTGATCAGCGTCCTCGACTACCTGACGGTGAGCGGCGGTGATCTTTTCGTAGCCGGCCAGACGTCGGGCGTCGCCTACAGGATCGCTCTGAACCGCGTCGGTACGAAGGGGCCTGTCGCCACTTTCGCGCCCGGACCAGCCCCCCATGGCGTCGCGCTGGATCCCGTCAGCCACATGGCTTTCCTGACCAGAAGCGACGCAAACACCGTCGAGGTTTTCGACCCCGCGAGCATGGCCGGCCTAAAGTCCATCCCCGTGCCAGATGATCCCGATGGCATCTTCTTCATCCCCTTCGCCAATCTGATCTATGTCGCGAATGGGGATCCCGGTAAGGCGACCCTGATCGATCCCCACAGCCGCGCGGTCGTTGGCGCGGTCCCGCTTGGCGGCAAGCCGGAGTTCGCCGCGGTCGATGCGGCTCGAAAAGTGGTCTTCCAGAATCTGGTCGATCGCAACGCCATCGCGGTCGTGGACGTCATCGCTCGCAAGGTCGTTCGCATGCTGCCTGTGCCGAGTTGCGACAAACCGCATGGACTTGCGTTCGACGAAGCCGACAGGCGCCTGTTCATGGGTTGCTCGGGCAACTCGAAACTGATCGTGTTCAATCCGGACGAACAGCGGGTTGTCGCCTCCGTGCCCGTCGGCAAGGACCCGGACACGGTCGCCTATGACCCGGTCTTGCGTCGTGTTTACGTCACCGGGAAATCAGGAGTGTTGTCGGTCGTACAGCAAGCGCCGAGCGATGCTTACACGACCATGGACACGATCAAATTGCGTTACGGCGCCCACACCCTGGCGGTCGATCCCGTGACGCACAGGGTTTTTGTCGGTTATGCGAGCCTGCTGACGAACCCGCGCATCGTCGTCTTCGACGCGGTTCGATAGATGTCGGGTGACCAACAATCGGACAGTCCCGAACGCGGCCTTGAGGCGGTAACCCCGCCGACGCTTCGACCGAATGCCTGCCGGGTTCTGGTGCCATCCGGCGTGCTCGGATCGGGCTGTCCCCAGAGCGCCTTCGACCGCGGCCTATCCCTCCGGCCCCATGTCATCGCGGTCGACGCGGGCTCCACCGACTCGGGCCCCTACTATCTGGGCGCTGGCGTCTCCAAAATGACCCGCAAGGCGGTCAAGAACGATCTGCGCCAGCTTATGATCGGTCGCGCCGCGCTCGAGATCCCGCTGCTGATCGGATCCTGTGGGACGAGCGGCACAGACAGCGGCGTCGATTGGGTCGCTGAAATCTGCGGTGAGATCGCCGCGGAAGAGGGTCACTCCCTCAAGGTGGCCTTACTCTACTCCGAGCAGGATCCGGCGACATTGCGGGAGTACCTCGCCGGGGGGGCTGTCTCCGCGCTTCCTCCCGCGGGTCCGCTGACGCCGGCGCGGCTCACGGAATGTGAGCACATCGTCGCCTTGATGGGCTACGAGCCGTTCGCCGCCGCGATCGATAGCGGCGCTGACATTGTGCTGGCCGGGCGCACGACCGACACGGCCGTGCTGTCGGCAGTACCCCTGATGCGCGGCTGCGCGCCGGGAGCGGCCTGGCACGCCGCCAAGATCGCGGAATGCGGCGGCCTCTGCACAACCAGTCCGCGGCGAGGGGGCGTTTTGCTCTCCATCGACGACGAAGGATTCGACGTCGAGCCGCTCGCCGCCGACAACGCCTGCACGCCCTACTCGGTCTCGGCGCACATGCTCTACGAGAACGCGAACCCGTACCTGCTTACGGAGCCAGGCGTGCTCTTGAACGTGGAGCGCGCCGTCTATGCCGCGATTGACGAACGGTCGGTGCGGGTGACCGGCTCCGTCGCTCAGGCGATGCCCTACACCCTAAAGCTCGAAGGCTCCGGCGCCATAGGCTATCGCACAATGGTGTTTTCGGCGATCGCCGACCCAAAGATCATGGCCAACCTCGATCTCTTCCTCGAGCGGCTACAAAGCCACTTGGTTAGTGGCATCTCGCGGGTTCTCGGTCATGCGGCGAACGACTACGACCTTGAGATCCGGCCCTATGGGGCCCGGGCGCTTGATCAACCGGGCGTCGCGCCTGCTCCAACCAAGCCCCACGAAGTCGGTCTGATGACGCTGGTCACGGCCGCCACGCGGGAGACGGCCATGGAGATCGCCATGTTCACCAACCCCAGCCTGTTGCACTTCCCGTTGACCCCGGATGAACCCTTGCCGAGCTACGCCTTCCCGTTTTCCCCGGCGGAGGTCGACCTGGGACCTCTCTATGAGTTCAAGTTGAACCACGTGGTCGCCACCGGCGATCCACTGGAACTCATCCGCACGAAATGTCTAACCTTTGGTGCGAGCAACGATCGTGCCGGCTCTTAAGGACGTCGCCCAGTACGTCCGCTCGAAGAACGCCGGACCGTTCTGGGTCACCGTCGACATTTTCTGCGCTGACGCCGCCGCATACGATCGTGTCCGCCTAGCGCCGTCTCTGTCGGCGGACGCCGTTGCGAAGCTCTATGGCGTGTCCCGGGAAACCGTGGCGATCTTCCACGACCTCGCGCTCAAGGTCGTCAAGATCTCCTTCCCGCGTAGGGTCGCCCAAGGTTCGACGCGGGACGTCGACTCCCACGCCGGCCAGTACTTCGTTCCATTGCTCGAGCTTCCGATACCCTGATCGCGAGACCCGCTCCGGAACAAAAGCCGAAGGTGAACCGATGCAAGCTCTACCATGGCAAGCCTGGGCGGTGCTGTCGGCGGTTTTCGCCGCCCTTACAGCTATATTTGGCAAGGTCGGCGTCGAGAACGTCAACAGTGACTTCGCAACCTTCATCCGCACCATCGTCATCATCGTGGTGCTCGCATCAATTCTCGCGGCCACGCGCCAGTACCAATCTCCTGGATCGATCTCGCGCCGGACCTACCTGTTCCTTGGCCTATCCGGTTTGGCGACCGGAGCGTCGTGGATCTGCTACTATCGAGCTCTGAAACTCGGTGACGCGGCCCGCGTCGCGCCGATCGACAAGCTCAGTGTGATCCTGGTTGCGGTGTTCAGCGTCGCCTTCCTTGGCGAACGTCTCTCAGGCCGCAACTGGCTGGGAGTGGCGATGATTGCTGGCGGCGCGGTTCTCGTCGCCCTTAAAGCTGCATGACCCCAGGCTAGCGGCGAGCACCAATTCCGGTCACGCGGCCTAGGTCGCATTGCCAGATGCCCGAGGGCTCCTCGTGAGCATCGCGGCCAAAGCCTCCGGTTCCGAAACGCAGACGTCGTGCTGTTGAACCTCCAGGGCAGATGCCGCCGCATCGGCTGCAAAGGCCTCGTGGAGTTCCAGGGTCCTCCGCCCGAGCTTTATCAACATTTCCGCCGTGGGCTGAGTGGCCGTAACGGTAAAAGCGCGGGCCTGAATGTTGCATCGCGGCGGATCATCAACAAGCTGAACCGCCTCCAAGCGGACCTTCCGAACCACCGCTTAGAGCCCTCAGCCGACACATCCCTCAAGCTGCCGAGGCGCGTCCTCACCCTTGACACGCTAATTGCATTATGCAATCCTTCGCGTGTGATCGACGCCGCTTCTCCAACCTCCCACCGACCCCACCCTCGCGATTGCCGAGCGGCAGCTCGCCCTTCTGGGCGAGTTGGCGGAGATCGCCATGGCGTTGTCGCGGGCGCTGGGAGAGTCGGGGGTCGCCGCGGCGAACGAGGCCAGCCGGGTGATGTCCGACGAGGCCTGGCAGTCGCAGCCGGATCGGGCGCTCGCGGCCGCCGGCAGCCGGCATGCGGCGGAAGCATTCCACAAGGTCTCCCGCGCCCTGCGCCTCACCCTCAAGCTGGAGAAGGCCACCGCCGAGTGGCTGCGCGACGCGCGTCTGGGCCTCGCCGCCAAGGCGGGCGGTCCACCGTTCGGCGCCTCCGCGGCTTTGCGGAAACGGGAAGACAGCCCGTCGGCTCGTCCCGCGCCGTCGGACGGCGAGACCACCCGGGCCGAGGCTGAGCCGCCCGGCGACGTCGAGCGGGCCGAGCGCCTGGTGGGGGCCACCTTCCGGGAGGCGATCGACCGGCTGTGCGGCGATCTCGGCGTCGCCGTCGATTGGGGCGCCTGGACCGTCTTACCCGCCGAACCGGCGGCGGAAACGCCGGAGGGTCCCGCCGTCGGCGAACCGGCCGGCGCCGGGCCCGGACGCCAAGTGTTCCGGCCGCCTCCGCCCGCCAAGCGGATGACGGCGATAGCGCGGGCCCGCGCCCCTCGGGCTCGATTCCACCTGATCCGCGTCGCGCGCGTTGACCGCGATGCGCCCCTGCCCCTACTCACCGCGCCGTTCGCCCGCCGCGAGGACGCCTCCCATGCCCCAAGATCTCCCGCCCGGCGCCACCGGGGTCCTCGTCCTGGCCGATGGCTCGGTACTGCCCGGCGTCGGCTGCGGCGCCGTGGGCGAGGCGGTGGGCGAGGTGTGCTTCAACACCGCCATGACCGGCTATCAGGAGATCCTCACCGATCCCTCCTACGCCTCGCAGATCGTCGCCTTCACCTTCCCCCACATCGGCAACGTCGGGGTGAACTTCGAGGATATCGAGCAGCTCGCCGGCGGGGCGGACAAGGCGGCGGTGGGCGCGGTGTTCCGCGCGGTTCCGACCGCGGCCTCCAACTGGCGGGCGGCCAGCGACTTCTCCGACTGGATGATGCGGCGCGGCCTGGTCGGCCTGGCGGAGATCGACACCCGCGCCCTCACCCGCCGCATCCGCGAGGGGGGCATGGTCAACGGCGTCATCGCTCATTCTCCGGACGGCCGCTTCGACCTGGACGCGCTGAGAGAGCGGGCGCGCGCTTGGAACGGCATCGACGGCGCCGACCTCGCCCGCGGCGCCTCCACCGACGAGGACGTGGACTGGAGCGAGGGCGCCTGGACCGGCGACAGCGGCTACGAGCGCGGCGATCTCGCCGGCGCCCGGGTCGCGCTGCTGGACTATGGGGTCAAGCGCAACATCGCCCGCGCCCTCACCGCCTACGGCGCGCACGTCACTATCCTGCCCGGCCGCACCTCGGCGGCTCAGGTGCTGGCCGGGGCGCCGGACGGGATCGTGCTCGCCAACGGGCCTGGCGATCCGGCCGCCACCGCCGCCTGGGCCGCGCCTCAGATCCGCGAGCTGGTGGAGAGCGGCGTGCCCATGCTCGGCATCTGCCTCGGCCACCAGCTCCTGGCGCTCAGCCTCGGCGGGCGGACGGTGAAGATGGAGCAGGGGCACCACGGGGCCAACCATCCGGTGAAGGACCTTCAGACCGGCCAGGTGGAGATCGTCTCCATGAACCACGGCTTCGCCGTGGAGCGCGACAGCTTGCCTGAGCGGCTCGAGGAGACCCACGTCTCCCTGTTCGACGGCTCCAACGCCGGCCTGAAGGTGAAGGACAAGCCGGTGCTGTCGGTGCAGCACCATCCGGAGGCCTCGCCAGGGCCCGCAGACGCCCTTTCCACCTTCGCCCGCTTCGCCAAACTGATGGCGGATCATCGTCGCGACTAGTTGCTCGAAGCGCCTTTACGGATTTGGACCGATCCGCTAGCTTTCCATCATTCGAATTGGATTTTGCAGGTTCGGTCGATCCACCAACGCCGCCCAAGGCTCCCGGACCACTCCCCCGACCCTCCCGATTTTGATGTGACCCTGGGGCCCGCGTGGTGCGTCGCCCCGCAAACGGACGACGAGGACTACCCTATGGCTACCGGTACTGTGAAATGGTTCAACGCGACGAAGGGCTACGGTTTCATCCAGCCCGATGCGGGCGGTCCTGACATCTTCGTGCACGTCTCCGCGGTGGAGCGCGCCGGTCTCGGCTCGCTGCGCGAAGGCCAGAAGATCACCTACGAGCTCGAGCAGGATCGCAAGAACGGCAAGATGGCCGCGGGCCAGCTCCGCGCCTGAGCCTCCGAGGTTCGGCGAAGACCGAATTCGGGCCGGCGGAGCGATCCGCCGGCCCTTTTCGTCTCGGCTCGAACCCTAGGGCTGGAGCACGGTGTCGATGACGTGGACCACGCCGTTCGACTGGTAGACGTCGCCGGTGACCACGAAGGCGTTGCCGTTATGGGCGTCGGTCAGGATCAGCTTGCCGTCGCTCATCGAGGCGATCAGCGGCTCGCCTTCCACGGTGGTGATGGTGGCCTTGCCGCCGCCGTCCTTGATCGCCTTCATGATGGTCTTGGAGTCCCACACGCCCTGGGCGACGTGATAGGTCAGGATCTTCTTCAGGCTGGCGTGGTCGGGCTGGTTCAACAGGCCGGTGACCGTGCCCGGCGGCAGCTTGTCGAACGCCGCGTTGGTCGGGGCGAAGACGGTGAACGGGCCCTTGCCGCTCAGGGTGTCGACCAGGCCCGCCGCCTTCACGGCCGCGACCAGGGTGGTGAGGTTGGCCGCCTGGCTGGCGTTCTCGACGATGGTCTTGGAGGGGTACATGGGCGCGCCCCCGACGACCGGCTGAGCCTGGGCCAGGCCCGCGGCGCTCAGGGCCAGGGCGGCGGCGGCCGCCGTAATCATGGATTTCGCACGAAGCATCTATGGTTTTCCTTGCAAGAAGACGTGGCCGCCGGATGCGGCTTGCGCCTTCAAACGCTCAAGGCCCCGCTTCGGATCACTGGTCGCGATCCGGCCTGTCCCGTCCGGCGGCTTTCGAGACCTGATCGCCCCGGTGTAGAGAAGGCGGTCGTAAGAGGAATGACGATGAAGACGCGTTCGAATTCTGGACCACGGATCGCGGGCGGCGCCGCGGCGCTCTTCCTCGCCGCATCGGGCGCCTGGGCGGCCGACGAGCTGGCGCACGGCGGCGCGCTCACCTCCTACGAAGGCCTCGCCCCCGCCCACAACCTGCAGACCCGCGCCGAGTGGCGGGCGGACGCCGAGGCGCTGAAGGCGGCGCAGACGGTGCGGATCGCACCGGTGACCGTCCAACCCGCCGGCGCCGAGCACGTCACGGCCCAGCAGAGCGCGCTGATCGCCAACGAACTGGCCCGCACCCTCTGCGCCCGGCTGGGAAGCCACTTCCGCATGGTGCCCTTCCGGTCGCCGGCCGACCTGACGGTCCACGCCACCATCACCAGCATCCGCCCGACCAACACCTATGCGGCGAGCGCCTCGATGGGCGCGCGGGTGGTGGCCAGCGTGGTCGGCTCGCCCATAGCGCCCCGCGTGCCGGTGGGTCTGGGCGCCCTGTCGGCGGAGGCCGAGGCGGTGGATCGGGGCCATGTGCAGCGCGCGGCGCTCGTCTGGGATCGGCACGCCAACGCCCTGCTCACCCGCGCCCGGGTCTCGCACATCGGCGACGCCTACCAGCTCGCCGCCGCCTTCGCCGGCGACATGGCGCGGCTGGTGATCACCGGCCAGGATCCCTTGCGCGACGTGACCCTGCCGGCGGTGAGGCACAAGGCGCCTCAGGCGGCCTGCGCGATCTATGGCCGGGGCGAGCGCTCCGGCTATGTGGACGGCTTCTTCGGGGTCGCGCCCGAAGCCGAGGACCGGGCGCCGCCGCCCCCGCCAAGCCGGACGGCGACTCGCCCCGCTAAGGCAGACACCGGACGGAGACGGCAACCGCGCCCGCCGGCGAGGTGTTGGAGCCGAAAGTACCGTTCCGGAGTGCCGAGATGACCGACGCCGCCGATCCCGCCCGACGCGCTTTGCTGGTGGGGGGCGCCGCCATCGGCGCGGCCCTCGCCTCCAGCGCCGCCGCCGCTCCCACGCCGGACGGCCGCTCCGACACCGAGCCGCGCGAGTTCAAGGGCCAGCCCATGCCCGAGCCGCCCCCTGAGCGCAGCGCCGGCCCGATCCGTCCCGGGCGGATCAGCAATCTCAGCGGCAAGGTCGCGGTGGTCACCGGCGCGGCGCGTGGGATCGGCCGGGCCATCGCCGTCGAGTTCGCCGCCAATGGCGCGGACGTGGTCTGCGTCGACATCTGCGGCTTCGTCTCGACCGCCTCCAACGCCAAGCCGGCCACCCCCGCCGACCTCGAGGAGACCGTCCGCCAGATCAAGGGCTACGGCCGACGCGGCGAGGGGATCAAGGCCGACATCCGCGACATCGGCGCCCTGCGCCGCATCGCCGACGACGTGGACCGCCGCTACGGCAAGATCGACATCGTCGTCGCCGACGCCGCCATCCAGCGCTGGGTCCCGCTGCTGGAGATGCAGGACGCCGACTGGCGCGACGTGATCGACAACAACCTCAACGGCACCGCCAACACCATCCGCGCCTTCGCCCCCAAGATGGTGGCGCGCAAGCACGGACGGATCATCGTGCTCAGCTCCATGCAGGGCAAGCACGGCACCAAGGACGCCTCCAGCTACTCGGCGTCCAAGTGGGGCATCCTGGGCCTGATGAAGTCGGCCGCGGAGGAACTGGGCCAGTACAACATCACGGTGAACGCGGTGATCCCCGGCTTGGTGGACACGGCTCTCACCCGCTACGAGAAGCGCTTCAGCGAGAGCGCGGGCGAGACCACCCCCAGCGCCGGCCAGAACCCCACCGCCCAGCAGGCCTGGGACATCCGCGCGCCCACCGTGCCGATGAAGGTCGGCTGGCTGCAGCCCGACGACATCTCGCCGGCCGCCGTCTTCCTCGCCTCCGACGCCGCGGCCCTGGTCACCGGCGCGGAGTACGAGGTGACCGCCGGCGACAGCGCCAAGGACGTGTGACGTGGCGGACGAGGATCACGCGGCGATCGCCAAGTCCTTCCGGGAGGCGGTCAACATGACCCCCGCCGCCCTCGAAAAATGGCTGAAGACCGAGGAGTCGCGTGAGGTCGGCTGGGCGCGCGGCGAGCCGAAGCACGAGGCGGGCGGACCGGAGTCCGTCGGCCACCACTCCGGCAGGCGCATCGTGGAGATCAAGCGCAAGCCCGCCGCCGAACTCACCGCCGACGACTACGCTCATATGAAGAAGGTTGTCGGCTACGTTCACCGCCACATGGCCCAGAAGCCCGAGGGCGACGTGGAGCACACCCGCTGGCGGTATTCGCTGATGAATTGGGGACACGATCCGCTGACGGAGTAATCCGCGCCGTCGGAGCGGTCGCCCGCGCTCACATCCCGCCCGCCACGACGAAGGTCTGGCCGGTGATGAAGCCGCCGGCCTTCGAGGCCAGCAGCAGGGCCGTCGCCGCGACGTCCTCGGGCGTTCCAAGCCGCCCCACCGCGACGCCCCACTCGCGGGCGATGCGGGTGTAGTCTTCCTCGGTCTCGAGCTTCAGCGGCCCCTTGAGCGCGTCGGTGAGGATGGGACCGGGGGCGATGCCGTTGACGCGGATGCGCGGCGCCAGCTCCTGCGCCAGCAGGACGGTAAGATTGTTCATCGCCGCCTTGGACGCGATGTAGCCCGCGCTGCCGCCCGCCGGTTTGTAGGCCATGATCGACGACATGTTGATGATGGCGCCGCCGTCGGCCATCCGCGGCGCGGCGGCCTGGCTCATCAGCAACACGCTGGTGAGATTGATGTCGAGTTGCCGGCGGAACACCTCCGCGGGCATTTCCATCGCGGCGTGGACGACCCCGACATCGCCCAACCCGCCGACGTTGTTCACCAGGATAGTGAGGCGGCCCAGCGCCTGGACCGCGGCCTCGACGATCCGGGTCGGCGCGCCCTCCGCGGTGACGTCCATGGGAATCGCCACGCAGCGTCGACCGAGCGCCTCGACGTCGGCCTTCACGCGCGAGAGAGCCGTAGCCGAGCGCGCAACGATCGCGACATCGGCGCCAGCCTGGGCGAAGCCTAGAGCAATCCCAGCGCCGATCCCCGCCCCGCCGCCGGTGATGAGAGCGACGTCTCCATCGAGGCGGAAGCGGTCAAGAAGGGTCATGGCGGGCCTTGCGAGCAGCGGGGGCTTCGTTGGCCACTGTTCTACAAACGCGCCGGGCGGTCGAGCCGGAGCGGAGGGCGCCTGCAAACTCGGTGAAGGATATCTCAAACAAATATTGTGTTTAAAATTCCTTGAACTAACGCCCACCATGAGATTATTCAGACGCGTTGGGTATTGAATCGATTTCTACAGCGACTTGGGTATATTCTCAAGTCATAGCGACAAGGGGATTCTACCGTGAGATCAACGCTTTACGTGGGCGCGTTTGCAGCCGCCGTTGCGGCGCTGGGGGGCTCGGAAGTCGCGATGGCGGGAACGCCCGCGCGGATCTTCGAAACCTTCAGCGGAACGGGCGGCGAGATCGCTTCGCTCAACCCGAGTTTCACTTTCGAGTACGGATCGATCCAGGGAGATTTCAGCAATGTGACCGCCGGCGGCGGCAAGGTCTATTACCAAAGCGGCCTGAATATCTACTCCGCTGACCCCAACCTGGGCGGCGCGTCCTTGCTGCACACGAACGGCGTTGCGCCGACCGACATCGCCGTCGACGCCTCCCGGGGCTTGTTCTACGAGTTGTTCGCCGGTGAGGAAGTGGCCGTCTTGAACACCGCGTTCACGCAGGAATACAACTCAATCTTAGGGAACTTCAGCAACATCGCCATCGGCACGAACAAGGTCTATCTTCAGAGCGGATTGAACATCTATGACGCCAATCCGGATCTGAGTGATCTTACCTTGCTGCATACCAACGGGTTGGCTCCGGCCGACATTGCCCTCGATAACGCCGATGGCTACCTTTACGAGAGCTTCAGCGGCCCCGGCGGAGAGATCGCGGTGGTCAACACCGATTTCACCGTTGAGTACAACTCCCTTCAGGGCGATTTCTCCAACATCACGTTCGGCGACGGCAAGGTCTACTTCCAGAGCGGGCTGAACATCTACGAAGCAAACCCTGATCTCACCGGGCTCGCCCTGCTCCACACCAACGGCATCGCGCCCTCGGACATCGCCTATCTGCCGGCGTCGGTTCCGGAACCCGCCGGGTGGGCGATCATGTTGCTCGGGTTCTCGGTGGTCGGTGGATCGCTTCGATCAAAGCGAGCTCTCCGGGCCTGAGGCGCGGAGCGGCGCGCCTCGGACAAGCTCGGGGTCGACGCGGGGGCGGATCGACGGGGGTGTCGAGGGTTTTTACCTCGATGAATGCACCAGTGCGTGGGCGAGCGCTTGCCCCGGGGGCGGTCCCGCCCTAGACGCGCCCCTTAGCCATCACCCCGCCCTGCCCCGGACGCGTGTTCCCGCGCGGCCGCTCTTTCGCGCGAGACGCCCTTGCCCAAACGGACCGACATCCGCTCCATCCTGATCATCGGCGCGGGGCCGATCGTCATCGGTCAGGCGTGCGAGTTCGACTACTCCGGCGTGCAGGCGTGCAAGGCTCTGCGGGCGGAAGGCTACCGGATCATCCTGGTCAATTCGAACCCGGCGACCATCATGACCGACCCCGAGGTGGCCGACGTCACCTACATCGAGCCGATCACGCCCGAGGTGGTGGAGCGGATCATCGCCAAGGAGAAGCCGGACGCGCTCCTTCCGACCATGGGCGGCCAAACCGCGCTTAACACCGCGCTGGCGCTGGAGGCGTCGGGCGCCCTGGCCAAACACGGCGTGGAAATGATCGGGGCCCGGGCCGAGGTGATCGACCGCGCCGAGGACCGGCAGAAGTTCCGCGAGACGATGGACGCCATCGGCCTGGAGAGTCCCGCCTCCCGCGTCGCCCACTCGCTGGAGGAGGCGCTGGAGGCGCAAGCCTTCGTCGGCCTGCCCGCGATCATCCGGCCTTCCTTCACCCTGGCCGGCACCGGCGGCGGCATCGCCTACAACCTCGAGGAGTTCCGCGAGATCGTCGAGCGCGGGCTCGATCTCTCTCCCACCCACGAGGTGCTGGTCGAGGAGAGCGTGCTCGGCTGGAAGGAGTACGAGATGGAGGTGGTCCGCGACCGGGCGGACAACTGCATCATCGTCTGCGCGATCGAGAACATCGATCCGATGGGCGTCCACACCGGCGACTCGATCACCGTCGCCCCGGCGATGACCCTGACCGACAAGGAATACCAGCGCATGCGCTCGGCCTCGATCGCCGTGCTGCGCGCGATCGGTGTGGAGACCGGCGGCTCCAACGTCCAGTTCGCGGTCAACCCCGCCGACGGGCGGATGCTGGTGATCGAGATGAACCCGCGCGTCTCGCGCTCCTCGGCGCTGGCCTCCAAGGCGACGGGCTTTCCGATCGCCAAGGTCGCCGCGCGCCTGGCCGTCGGCTACACCCTGGACGAGCTCGACAACGACATCACCAAGGCGACGCCGGCCAGTTTCGAGCCGTCCATCGACTACGTGGTCACCAAGATCCCGCGTTTCGCCTTCGAGAAATTCCCCGGGGCCAAGCCCGAGCTCAACACCCAGATGAAGAGCGTCGGCGAGGTGATGGCCATCGGCCGCACCTTCCAGGAGAGCCTGCAGAAGGCGCTTCGCGGGCTGGAGACGGGACTTGCGGGGCTCGACGAGATCGCCATTCCGGGTACGGATGAACCCGCCGGCCGCACGTCGGCGATCGTGCGCGCGCTGGGCGAGCCGACGCCCGACCGTCTGCGCGTGATCGCCCAAGCGTTCCGCTTCGGGCTCACCGTGGATCAGGTGAACGCCGCCTGTTCGTACGAGCCGTGGTTCCTGCGGCAGATCGCCGAACTGATCGCCGTGGAGGAGCGCGTACGGCTCGAGGGTCTGCCGGACACGGCGCAGTCGCTCCGGGACCTGAAGGCCATGGGCTTTTCCGACGCGCGCCTCGCCAAGCTCACCGGCGGCCTCGAAAGCGAGGTGCGCGCGCGCCGCCACACGCTGGGCGTGCGCCCGGTGTTCAAGCGCATCGATTCCTGCGCCGCCGAGTTCGCCGCCATCACGCCTTACATGTATTCGACCTATGAGCGCGGCGGCTTCGCTGCGGCGCCGGAGTGCGAGTCCGATCCGACGGACCGGCGCAAGGTGGTGATCATCGGCGGTGGGCCGAACCGCATCGGCCAAGGGATCGAGTTCGACTACTGCTGCTGCCACGCGGCCTTCGCCATGGATCAGGTCGGCCTCGAGTTGATCATGATCAACTGCAACCCGGAGACCGTTTCCACCGACTACGACACCTCCGACCGGCTGTATTTCGAACCGCTCACCGCCGAGGACGTGCTGGAGGTGCTGCATGTGGAGCAATCCCGCGGCGAGCTGCTCGGCTGCATCGTCCAGTTCGGCGGTCAGACTCCGCTGAAGCTCGCGCCGGCGCTCGAAGCCGCGGGCATGCCGATCCTCGGCACCTCGCCGGACGCCATCGATCTTGCCGAGGACCGAGAGCGCTTCCAGGCCTTGCTCCACAAGCTCGACATCGCGCAGCCCGAGAACGGGACCGCGCGCGACGCCGACGAAGCGCGAACGGTCGCGCACCGGATCGGCTACCCGGTGGTGATCCGTCCCTCCCACGTGCTGGGCGGCCGCGGGATGGAGATCGTCCACGACGACGAGCAGCTCGTCCGCTTCATGCGCGCCGCGATCGAGGTCTCGCCCGACGCGCCGGTGCTGATCGACGACTATCTCTCACGCGCCACCGAAGTGGATGTGGATGCGCTCTGCGATGGAGAGGACGTGTTCGTCGCCGGCGTCATGGAGCACGTCGAGGAAGCCGGCGTCCACTCCGGAGACTCCGCCTGCACCCTGCCGCCTTTCTCTCTGCGTGCGGAGACGGTGGCCGAGCTGGAGCGTCAGACCAGGGTCATGGCCCTGGCCCTGAACGTGCGTGGACTGATGAACGTGCAGTTCGCGATCGAGGAGCCGCTGTCCGACCACCCCCGGATCTATGTGCTGGAGGTCAATCCCCGCGCGAGCCGCACCGTGCCGTTCGTGGCCAAGACCATCGGCAAGCCGATCGCCGCCATCGCGGCCAAGGTCATGGCCGGGGCGACACTGGCGTCGTTCCACCTCGCGAACGGCCCGCACGACCACGTAGCGGTGAAGGAGGCGGTGTTTCCCTTCGCCAAGTTCCCCGGAGTGGACACGATCCTCGGCCCCGAGATGCGCTCCACCGGCGAGGTCATGGGATTGGATTGGCGCCGGCCGGGAGAGGCCGCCACGCCGGCCTTCGCGCGCGCGTTCGCTAAGAGCCAGCTCGCCAGCGGCATCACCCTGCCCGTCTCCGGGGCGGTGTTCGTTTCGGTGCGCGACGCCGACAAAGCGCTGGTCGAAGAGCCGGTGCGGATCCTGGCCGGCCTGGGCTTCAAGGTGCTGGCCACCGGCGGCACACACGCCCATCTCGCCGGGCTGGGTATCGACTCCACCCCGGTGCGGAAGGTGCTGGAAGGCCGCCCGCATGTGCTGGATGCGATGAAGAACGGCGAGGTCCAGCTCGTCTTCAACACCACCGAGGGCCGCCAGAGCCTGGAGGACAGCTTCTCGCTGCGCCGCACCGCGCTGATGATGAAGATCCCCTATTACACCACCCTCGCCGGCGCCCTCGCCGCGGCCCAGGCCATCGCCGCGAGCCGGGAGGCGCCGATGGAGGTGAGGAGCCTGCAGAGCTACGGCTAGGAAAGCATCCGCGAACCGTACCCCGATGGGCGCCGTTGTAACCGGGGCCCATGGATCACGCAGATTTTCCCCGCTGGCTCGACCTCGTCTCCGGCGTCTCCCTGGCGTTGGGCCTCGTTTGCGCGGCGGCCATCGCGGTGGACGAGACAGGGCGGCGCCAGTCCATGTGGATCATGAACCTGGTCTGGCCGCTCACGGCCCTGTTCGGGAGCGTGCTCTGGCTTTGGCTCTACCTGCGCCACGGACGCGGTCCGACGCCCGCCGAGGCGGCTGAACGTCGGCGTCGGGGAGAGAGCGCGGACGGAGGCGGCGCGAGCCTGCTGGTGGCGGTGGCCAAGGGCGCGAGCCATTGCGGGGCGGGGTGCACCCTGGGCGACATCGTCGCGGAATGGCTCGCTTTCGCCTTTCCGGGGCTGGCGGTCGCGCTCGGTTGGGGCAGCCTGTTCCAGCACAAGATGTTCGCCGTCTGGATCCTCGATTTCGCCCTGGCGTTCGCCTTGGGCGTCGCCTTCCAATACTTCACGATCAAGCCGATGCGCGAGCTGTCCGTCAGCCAGGGCATTCTCCAGGCGCTGAAGGCCGACGTGGCCTCGATCACCGCCTGGCAGGTCGGCATGTTCGGCTTCATGGCGCTCGCCCAATTCGCCTGGTTCAAACCCGCCTATGGCGGGATCGCCGAGGTGACCACGCCCGAGTTCTGGTTCGTCATGCAGCTGGCGATGCTCTGCGGCTTCGCCACGGCTTATCCGGTGAACTGGCTGCTGGTGAAGACCGGGGTCAAGGAGCGGATGTAGATCTTTCACGCCGGCGCGCGGCGTTCAGTGAGCCGCCGTCGTGGCGGCGAGCCTGGGCCGGACCGAGCATGGCCAAGCTGAAAGGGGTCGGCTAGCCTTCGCCGACCGTCCCCCGGAGCCGCCCAATGATCGCCGACCGTCGCGCCTTCCTGTCCGCCGGCGGCGCGATCGCGAGCCTCGCCGCCACGGGCTTAGCCAAGGCCTTCGCCGAGAGCGACGCGCCGGATCTCATCGTGACGGGCGCCCGCGTGTGGACCGTGGATCCGGCGCGGCCCCGCGCCGAGGCCTTCGCGGTGCGCGCGGGCCGCTTCGTGGCGGTCGGCAGCTCGGAGGCGGTGCGCGCCCTGGCGGGCCCGGGCACGCAGGTGATGGACGGTCGGGGCTTGACCGCCGTTCCCGGCTTCATCGACGCGCACAACCACGCCTCGGGGGAGCGCCTGCTCTACGACGTGCTGGTCGGCAATCCCTTCCAGGTGGAGTTCGTCACCATCGACTCCATCGTCGCCAAGCTGAAGGCTCGCGCCGCCGTCACTCCGCCGGGCATGTGGGTCGAGGGTTTCTTCTTCGACGACACCAAGCTGAAGGACGGCCGACCGCTTCTCATGTCCGACCTCGACCGGGTGTCCGACCTTCATCCGGTCGCCGTGCATCATCGCGGAGGTCACACCGCGTTCTACAACACCCGGGCCTTCGCCCTCGCCGGGGTGACGCCAGGGACCGCGAACCCGGCGGGCGGGACCTTCGATCGCGGTCCGGACGGCGCCTTCACCGGCCGCGTGACCGACAACGCCATGGACGCGTTCGAGAGCGCGGGACAGCGTCCAACCTTCACAGTCGAAGACCAGGCGCGGCGCGCTCGCGAGGGCCTGGCTCATATCTCCGGCATCTTCGCCCAGCAGGGGCTCACGGGAGTCTGCCACGAAGGCGGATCGCTCGAGATCATGCGGGCGGTCCGCGCCGCGGATCGGCTCAAGCACCGGATCAACTACGAACCTTGGCCGGACGAAATGGAGCCGCTGCTGGCCGCCGGCCGCCAGACCGGCTTCGGCGACGACTGGATCCGCCTGGGCGCCACCGCCGAGCACATCGCCGACGGCTCGTTTTCCGAACGGACCATGGCGCTCTCTCAGCCCTATCCCGGGCGGACCGACGGCTATCGCGGCAACCTGATCGAGAGCCAAGGCGACCTCGACGCCTGGGTGATGCGCATGCATCGGGCGGGCTTCCGGGTGAACTGCCACGCCAACGGCGACGTGGCGATCGACCATGTGCTCACCGCGTATGAACGCGCCGCCGCGGCCCTGCCCCGCCCCGACGCACGATGGAAGATCACGCACTGCTCGTTGGCGACGCCGCCGCTCATCGCGCGGATCAAGGCGCTGGGTGCGAGTCCCGCGCTGTTCTCGACCTACGCCTACTACAACGCCGACAAGTTCCACTTCTACGGCCCGGAGCTGATGGCCCACATGATGCCCTATCGCGACCTGATCGACGCCGGAGTCCCGGTCTGCGCCGGCTCCGACTTCGATCCCGGCCCGTTTTCGCCGCTTATGGCGTTGCAGGCCATGGTGACCCGCACCGGCTGGAACGGCGAGACCTGGGGCGCAAACCAGCGGATCACGGTGGACGAAGCGCTCAAGGTGCACACCCTGAACGGCGCTTACGACACCGGCGAGGAACGGACCAAGGGATCGATCACGCCCGGCAAGCTCGCTGACTTCGTCCTGCTCGCGGACGATCCGCACACCGTGGACGCGTCCAAGATCAAGGACATCGAAGTGGTGCGAACCGTGGTCGGCGGACGGACGATGTTCACTCGGTGAGCCGCCAGTATGATCGGCTTGTCCCGCTCGCGGCGACGATCACCGCCATGGCGTGCTTTCAGGGCGGCGCGTCGATCGCCAAGGGGCTGTTCCCGGTGGTCGGCGCGGAGGGCACGGTCAGCCTGCGGGCGCTGTTCGGCGCGCTGATCCTGATCGCGGTCCAGCCGTCCGTGGCGGGCTTGGCCGCCTCGACGCGCCTGGCCAGCTATCGCGGCGTTCGGGCTGTGCATGAGCGGCGCGGTGCTGTTCTTCTATCTGGCGATCGATCGCCTCCCTCAGGGCGTCGCGATCGCCCTTCAGTTCCTTGGGCCGCTCGTGGTCGCCATCGGCGGCTCGCGCCGACCGAGCGATGTCGTCTGGGCCGTGCTGGCGGGCGGAGGCGTGTGGTGCCTGATCGGCGGCGCGCCCCGACACGGCGTGATCCAGCCCCTCGGCGTCGTCTTCGCCCTGCTCTCGGCGACCTCCTGGGCCAGCTACATCCTCGCCGGCCGCTGGGTGGGCCGGGTCGGCGGCGGGGCGAACGCCAGCCCGCTGGCGCTGGGCGTGGCGGCGTTGATCCTGCTGCCGGTGGGGCTGTGGCGGGCGGGGCCGGCGCTGTTCGCGCCAGAGCACCTGCCGCTGGCGCTTGGCGTGGCGGTGCTCGCCTCGGCCATCCCCTTCCCGCTCGAACTCTTCGCCATGTCGCGCCTGCCGGCCAAGACCTTCGCCGTGCTGATGAGCCTGGAGCCGGCGCTGGGCGCGCTTTCCGGCTTCGTGTTGCTGGGCGAGCGCCTCGGCGGCCTGCAGCTGCTGGGCGTGGCGGCGGTGGTCACCGCGGCCGCGGGCGCGACCTGGATGAGCGGGGACGCGCGCGGGTCCGCAGAGCCGGAGGCCTTCCCGGCGGTTCCGCCCAACTGAGCAGCGGAGCGGCCGGCACATTTTGTCGCACCCCGCTTTGGAGCCGGTTGGCTTATCTAGCCGCGGATATCGGGGGTGCTTCGACGCGTGGCTCAGGGAGCGCCGACCATCTTCAGTTCATCCTCTTCTACCCTTTCGAGACGCCAGACCTTGACCGCGCTCGCGGGCCTGGGGGCGGCTCTCCCGTTCACGGGCCGGGCCTTCCCGACGACGGTAACCGCCTCGAGGATCCCGCCGGGCCTGATGGGCCGCGCCCTGCGCGCCTTCGATCAGCATCCGGGAGCGTTCAAGCGAGACGTCATCGGGATCGTGGACTTCGACGCGGCCTCCGCCGCTCCGCGCTTTCATGTGGTCAATCTGGTGGACGGTCAGGTCTGGAGCACGCTCGTGGCGCACGGGCGCGGCTCCGATCCCGCGCACGCGGGTTGGGTGCAGCGTTTCTCGAACGCGCCGGGCTCGGAGGCGTCATCCTCGGGCGCCTACCGCACGGAAGGTCTCTATGAAGGGCATCACGGGTTGTCGCGGCGCATGGCCGGCCTCGACGCGACCAACAGCAACGCCGAGGCCCGCGCCCTGGTGATCCACGCCGCCCCCTACGTCGGGCCGGCGATCCTGGCCGCGACCGGCAAGCTCGGCCGCAGCGAGGGCTGTTTCGCCGTGGCGCCCGACAAGCGCGACGAGGTCCTCGCCCGGCTGGGCGAAGGGCGGCTGATCTACGCGGACAAGATCCGCGCCTGATCGAGCGTTCAAGGACGGCACGTCGGAGATCGACGCCCCCGGCCGTCTCGAACTGCCTAAATGACGGAGAGCGCCATGCGGCGCCGACGAGCCGCCGCCCCCATCAAGCCGGCGCCGGCGATCATCAAGGTCCAGGTGGCCGGTTCCGGCACTCCGATCTCGCCCTGGGTCAGGAACACGCCGGAGTCCGAGGTGAAGGTGACGTTGGAGGGCAGAGTGAACGACACGGCGCCGGTGTGGGCATAGTCGCAAGCCGTGCCGAAACTGCAGACCTCTTGGAGATACTCGTTGATGCCGAGATCCTCCGCAGCTCCGGTCAGGCCATAGGTCGCGTTGAAGGTGAATTCGCCAGGCGCATCCTGGGTGACGTAGTCGGTGAGCCAACCGCCGGTCTGCCCAGCCTCGCTGAACACCGGCGTGTAACCGCTCGACACGCTGGAGTATTCGAAACCCTGAAAATTCCCGCCGCCAAGCTGGAACACGGCCGACATGCCGCCCGAGCTGTCGCCCTGTGGCGTGAAGGCGTCCATGCCGCCGTGAACGCGGAAGGACACCCCGATAATCGTCATGGTTCCGGGACTCGCCCCGCCGACGGCGAAATGCAGGACGTCGGAGTTCTCGGCGTAGGACGAGCCCAGACCCCCGTCCTGTCCGCTGCAGCAACCGCTTAGGCCGTAGGTTCCCGAATCGGCGATGCCGACCGTGCCGCTGGCGAGGTTGGCCGTCGCGTAGGACGACGCGGCGACGTGCAGACCTTGCGGGTAGAAACCGCTGGGGAGGGACGTGGAGTCCACCGAAGTCGATTCCGTGGCCGCCGTGAGATTGGGGTTCGAGTCCATCGTACCCGAGCCGCCCGCCGAGCAGGTCAGGAAGGCGCCAGGCGTGCAGACCCCTCCGTACGAAGAGTAACCGGGACCTCCGGGCGCGCCGCTCCGGTAGGTCCCAGCGTTGTACCCCCGACCGTAGTCCAGTTGTCCCACGCTCTCGGCGGACACCCGGACCTGATAAGCGGCGTGGGCCGAGCCCGCCAGCCCGACCACCGCCAATGCGGTGGTGGCCAAAAGGCGTTTGATCGATGGACGACGAGAGATCATGGGGTGGCTCCAGCAATATCGAGGCGCCGAAGCTCGGGCCCGCAGTCGCCAACATCATCCGAAGCCGGACCGAAGACATCGCCCAGATGGCGGAGCCGGATGGTTGAGCCAAACAGCTGATTAATCAGGGCCAGCGCTTTGCCCACGCTTGGTCGATGGGGGCCGGAGGCGACGCTTTCTCACTTGGTGGTGATGGACTACCCTTCGCTGAAAAGCGGAGGGAACCCGATGGGCCGGCTGGACGGACGGGTGGCGCTGGTCACCGGAGGGGCGAGCGGCATCGGCGCGGCCTGCGCGCGCCGGCTGGCGGCGGACGGCGCGCGGGTGGTCGTCACCGACCTCCAGGACGCCAAGGGCGAGGAGCTGGCGCAAGAGATCGGCGCCGCCGCGCTCTACCGGCATCATGACGTCACCGACGAAGCCGCCTGGGAGACGGTGATCGGCGAGGTGCGGCGCGACCTCGGCCGGCTCGACATCCTGGTCAACAACGCCGGCATCGGGCTGGGCGCGACCACCATCACCGAGATGAGCCTGGCCGACTTCCGCCGCCAGCAGGCGGTGAACGTCGAGGGCGTGTTCCTGGGCTGCAAGCACGGTCTGAAGCTGATGCGCGAGGCGGGCCACGGCGGCTCGATCGTCAACATCAGCTCGGTGGCCGGCCTGCGCGGCGCGCCGTTCCTGGCGGGCTATTGCGCGACCAAGGGGGCGGTGCGGCTGTTCAGCAAGGCCGTGGCCCTGGAGTGCGCCCAGATGAAGGACGGGGTGCGGGTCAACTCGGTCCACCCCGGCATCATCGAGACGCCGATCTGGCTGACGGTGATCCCCGGCGGCGAGGCGCGGGCCAACGCGCCGCCGGACCTGGACGCCATCTCCACCCAGGCCGTGCCCCTGGGCGTGAAAGGCCTGCCGACCGACATCGCCGACGCGGTCGCCTGGCTCGCCTCGGACGAAAGCCGCTATGTGACGGGGGCGGAGATCGTGGTCGACGGCGGGATGACCGCCCGCTGAAGGGAGAGAAAAGCGTGTCAGACATCTCGACGTTTCTGTGGTTCGACAAGCAGGCCGAAGAAGCGGCGCGGTTCTACGTCTCCCTGTTCCCCAACTCCCGGATCGACCAGGTGACGCGGTCGGCCGCCGATACGCCTTCGACAAAGCAAGGCGACGTGCTGGTGGTCTCCTTCACGCTGGGCGGGCGCTCATACGTGGCCATGAACGGAGGTCCGGGGCATCCCTTCACCGACGCCATTTCGCTCCAGATCACGACGCCCGATCAGGCCGAGACCGACCGTCTGTGGGACGGGCTGCTCGCCGGCGGCGGCGCGCCGGTGGCCTGCGGCTGGCTCCGCGATCGCTTTGGCCTCTCCTGGCAGGTGACGCCGCGGCGCATGTTCGACCTCCTCGGCGATGCCGACCCGGATCGTGCGCGGCGCGCCATGCAGGCGATGATGAACATGGTGAAGCTCGACGTCGCCGAACTCGAGCGGGCGGCGGCCGGCTAGGCTGTTTCCCCGACAAGGGTTGTGCGGCCGCGAAGGGGCCTCTATCTTTCGTGCCCCCGGTCGCTCTCGCCGGCGACCGCGGCGTGACGAAATACCGCTAACAAAGGCGATCCGAGCTCTACACCCATGGAAAAAGTACCGATGACCGCCGGGGGCTTTCAGGCTCTCGACGAAGAACTCAGGCGTTTGAAGAGCCAGGAGCGGCCGGCCATCACCGCCGCCATCGGCGAGGCGCGCCAGCACGGCGATCTTTCCGAGAACGCCGAGTACCACGCCGCCAAGGAACGCCAGGGCTGGATCGAGGGTCGAATCGCCGAGATCGAGGACCGCATGGCGCGCGCCCAGGTGATCGACGTCTCCAAGCTCTCGGGCGCCCAGGTGAAGTTCGGCGCCACCGTGAGCGTGCTCGACGAGGACACCGAGGAAGCGGCCCGCTACCAGATCGTCGGCGAGCATGAGGCCGATGTGCGTTCGGGGAAGATCTCGATCGTCTCGCCCATCGCCCGAGCGATGATCGGCAAGGAGACCGGCGACGTGGTCGAGGTCAACACGCCCGGCGGCGTGAAGGCCTACGAGATCACCAAGGTGGAGTGGGTCTGAACCCAAGGTGACCGAGCCCCGCGCTGTCCGCTGCCTGATCCTGGGGGCCGGCCCTGCGGGCTATACGGCCGCTATCTATGCGGCCCGGGCGCTGCTGGCCCCCGTCCTGATCGCCGGGCTCACGCCCGGCGGCCAGCTCACCATCACGACCGACGTGGAGAACTACCCGGGCTTCGCCGACGTCATCCAGGGCCCCTGGCTGATGGACCAGATGCGGGCTCAGGCCGAGCATGTCGGGACCGAGATCGTCGAGGACCTGGTGGTGGAGGCCGACCTGTCGAGGCGACCGTTCCACCTGCGCTGCGACTCCGGGGCCGAGTGGCTGGCCGAGACCCTGATCATCGCCACCGGCGCCCAGGCCAAGTGGCTGGGCCTGCCGAGCGAGAAGAGGTTCCAGGGCTTTGGCGTCAGCGCCTGCGCCACCTGCGACGGCTTCTTCTACCGCGGCAAGGAAGTCGTGGTGGTCGGCGGCGGCAACACGGCGGTGGAGGAGGCGCTGTTCCTCACCAGCTTCGCCTCCAAGGTCACCCTGGTGCACCGGCGCGACGAACTTCGCGCCGAGCGCATCCTCCAGGAGCGCCTGTTCGCGAACCCGAAGATCGAGGTGATCTGGAACCACGCAGTGGACGAGGTGCTGGGAACCGACTCCCCGCCGGGCGTCACGGGGGTGCGGCTCAAGAGCATGGACGACGGCTCCGCGCGTGACCTGGCTTGCGACGGCGTATTCGTCGCCATCGGTCACGCCCCCGCCTCCGAACTGTTCAAGGGTCAGCTGGAGATGGATGACGCCGGCTACCTCCACGTGGAGCCGGGACGGACCGACACCGGCATCCGGGGCGTGTTCGCCGCCGGCGACGTCACCGACGATGTCTATCGGCAGGCCGTCACCGCCGCCGGCATGGGCTGCATGGCCGCGTTGGAGGCCGTGCGCCTGCTCGCCGAAGAGGACCACGCGCGCGCCCATCACCCGCTCAGCCATCACGAGGCGGAGAAGATCGCCGCCTGGTGACGCGCGCCCCTGTGCACGCTTTTCATTTATGAAAATTCATTTGCCAAAAGGGCGTGGCTGACGGCACCTGTCGACATCGATCGACGGGGAACGCGCGCATGCGCTGGACGAGAGTGCTGAAGCTGGCGGGGCTCGGCCTGGCGTGCGCCGGGACGGTGTTCGCCCAGACCCTCGGTCCGGCCCCCACCCCGCTCCCCAAGGCGGCGGCGGTCAAAACCTCGAGCGCCGCGGCGAACGCTTCCGTCACCGCCGCCCGGCCGCTCACCCGTGAAGATCTCGAACCCTGGCTCGACGGGGTGATGACCTACGCCCTTCGCCGCGGCGACGTGGCGGGCGCGGTCGTGGTGGTGGTGAAGGACGGCCAGCCGCTGCTCGAGAAGGGCTATGGCTATGCCGACGTGGCTCGGCGGATCCCCGTCTCGCCCGACACGCTGTTTCGCACCGGCTCGACCGGCAAGCTGTTCACCTGGACGGCGGTCATGCAGCTGGTCGAGCAGCACCGGCTGGACCTCGACGCCGACGTCAACACCTACCTCGATTTCAAGATTCCGCCGGCGTTCGGCAAGCCGGTGACCTTGCGCAACCTCATGCAGCACACGGCCGGCTTCGAGGATGTCGCCAAGTACCTGTTCCTGAACGACACGCGTTCCCTGAAGCCGCTCGACAGGTTCCTGAAGGATAATATCCCCACCCGCATCTTCCCGCCCGGCGAGGTCCCCGCCTATTCCAACTATGGAGCGTCCCTGGCGGGCTACATCGTCCAGCGGGTCTCGGGCGAGCCCTACGAGCAGTACATCCAGCGGCACATCTTCGACCCGCTGGGCATGACGCACAGCAGCGTCTACCAGCCGTTGCCGGCGGCTTTCGTCCCCGACATGTCGAAGGGCTACGTGCTCGGCTCGGGTCCGGCCAAGCCTTACGAGATCGGCAGCGTGCGGCCGGCCGGGGTGGCGGCGAACTCCGGGGCGGACATGGCCCGCTTCATGATCATGCAGCTGAACGACGGCCGCCTCGGCTCAGTGCAGATCCTGCAGCCGGCGACCGCCGAGCTGATGCATCGCCAGTCGTTCCAGGCGACGCCGCCCCTGCCCGGCTTCGCCCTCGGATTCTACCACGAGGATCGCAACGGCCACTCGGTGATCGCCCACGAGGGGGACACCAACTACTTCCACAGCAACCTGGAGCTGGTGCTCGACCAGAGCGTCGGCGTGTTCATCAGCGTCAACAGCCTGGGCAAGGACGGCGCGGCCGGCGCGATCCGCAACGCCGTCTTCAACGAGTTCATGGACCGCTACTACCCGGCGCCGCCGACCGGGCCGGAGCCGACCCTGGCGAGCGCCAAGACGGACGGGGCGCTCATCGCCGGGACCTATCAATCGAGCCGGCGCATCCAGACCAAGGTGCTCGACTTCGTCTATGTCGTGGGCCAGGTGAAGATCGTCGAGGCGCCCGACGGCACCCTGACGGTCGGCGGGATCGACCAGCTGGGCGGAGCGCCCAAGCATTGGCGCGAGATCGCGCCGTTCGTCTGGCGCGACACCGACGGCCACGACCGGATGGCCGCCAAGGTCGAGAACGGCGTCGTCAAGGCGGTGTGGTTCGACGAGACCGTCCCGGCCTTCGTCCTGCAGCCCGTTCCCGCCTCGCACGACGGGTCGTGGATGCTGCCGCTGTTGGGCGCGGCGACGGGCTTGCTCCTGCTCCTGGTGCTCGCCTGGCCGGTCGCGGCGCTGGTCCGCCGGCGCTACCGCGGGACCTTCACGCTTTCGGGCTCGCGGGCCCTCGCGTTCCGATGGGTGCGGGTCTTGGCGGCGGTGGACGTGGTGTTCGTCGCCGGGATGGTAGGGATCATCCTCAACACGGCGACACGGACCGACTCGCTCGACGGATCCAGCGACTGGATCTTCAGGGTGTTCCAGGCCTTCGGGCTGGTGGGCCTGCTCGGCGTGATCGTCGGGCCCTGGAACCTGGTCGAGGTCTGGCGCGACCGCGCCTCGAGCTGGTGGGCCAAGCTGGTCGCCATCCTCGTGGCCGCGGCCTTCCTGGCGATCGCCGTCCTGGCCCTCCTGCTCCACTTCCTCACCCCGACGCTCAACTACTGATGGCGACCAGGACTGAGCGAAGGCTCAGGACGTCAGCCTTGGCGGCCGCTCTGTGGGCGACGAGCTCTCGCGTCGGCGCTGGCCGCGCCGCCCGCCGATATCGATGCCTATGTCGGCCAGGCGATGGGCGCCTTCGGCGCTCCCGGTCTTTCGCTGGCGATCGTCGAGGACGGCCGGACGACGCTGGCCAAGGGATACGGCGTCAAGCGCCTGGGCGCGCCGGATCCCGCCGACGCGCACACCGCCTTTCCCATCGGCTCCGAAAGCAAGGCGTTCACGGCCACGGCGCTGGCCATCCTGGTCGATCGCGGCAAGCTGTCGTGGGGCGACAAGGTCGTCGATCGCCTGCCCGGCTTCCAGATGTACGACCCGTACGTCACCGCCCACATGACGGTGCGCGACCTGCTCACCCATCGCAGCGGCCTTGGCCTGGGCGAGGGCGATCTGATGATCTTCCCGACCACCACCCGCACACGCGCCGACATCGTCCATGCCCTGCGCTACTTGAAGCCGGCGACCGGCTTCCGGGAGGTCTTCGCCTACGACAACATCCTCTACATCGTCGCCGGCGCGCTGGTGGAAGCGGTGTCGGGCCAGAGCTGGGACGACTTCGTCCGCGACAACATCTTCAAGCCGGTGGGCATGGCGGACGCCCACACCAACTACACGACCGGAGCGAGCAACGAGGTCGCCCTCCACTCCCGTGTCGGCGACGCGATCCGGGGCGAAGGCACTCCGGCAGTGCTGCACGGCGCGGAAACCGCCCAGGTGATCGCCCCGGCGGGCGGGGTGAACGCGAGCGCGCAGGACATGGCTCGCTGGATGAACGTCCAGCTGGCGCAGGGCGCCCTTCCAACTGGCGGCCGCTTGTTCAGCGAGGCGCAGGCCGGCGAGCTGTGGCGGCCGGTGGTGGTCGTGCCGCCGGAAGAGTTCCAGCTGCCGGCCTCGCTCGCCGGCATGGCGCCGGACCTGCAGACCTACGCCCTTGGATGGTTCGTGGAGTCCTATCGCGGGCACAAGATCGTCGAGCATTCCGGCGCGGTGTTCGGCGGCCTCGCCATGCTCTACCTGATCCCCGACAAGCACGTGGGGATCGCGGTAGCGATCAACTCGGAAGACGGTGCGGCGCGGCGAGCGGTGATGTTCCACCTGCTCGACCACTACCTCGACCAGCCCTCCACCGACTGGATCGGTGCGCTGAAACAGGCCCGCGCGGAGTCCCTGGCCAAGGGTCGAGCGGCCCTGGCCGCCCTACCCGATCCGTCGGCGCCGGCGGGCGTCGCGCCCGCGCTGAGCCCGGAGCGATATGCGGGCCGCTACGCCGATCCCTGGTACGGCTCGATGACGGTGGCGATGGGGTCGCCGGGTCGGCTGACGATCCGTTTCGACCGCACGCCGGGAATGGAAGGCGCGCTGGAGCCGCTCGGCGGCAATCGCTTCCGCACCCGCTGGCGCGACCGCAACATCGAGGACGCCTTCGTCGACTTCCAGGTCGGCGGCGGCGCGGTGACCGGCGCGACCATGAAGGCGATCTCGCCGCTGGCCGACTTCAGCTTCGACTACCAGGATCTGCACTTCACCGCCGCGGCCGCTCCGCCGGTGGGCCGGGCGCCCTGACGGCTGATCAGAACTTCGCGTCGAGCGCCAAGCCCACCGTCCGCGGCTGGATGATCAAGCCTTCGAACTTGGTGATGGCGCCCGTGAGCAGGTTGGAGACGCCGACATAATCGGCGTAGCCGCGGGAGTTGGTGGCGTTCTTGGCGAAGAGCCGGACGGTGTAGCGGCCGTTGGAGACGTCGGCGCTGAGGTCCAAGGCGCTGTAGCCCGGCACCTTGTAGGAGGCGCCGCCGTAATAGAGAGAATCGTGACTGCTCTGCAGGCGCACGCCACCGCCGATGTGACCGGTCCAGCCACCGGCGAGCGGATGGCTGTAGTCGAGCGTCACCGACCCGCTGAACCGCGGCGTTTCGGGAATGGGATCACCTTTCAACGCGCTGATGCTCGGAACCGGTTGGGTGAACCGCGCATCGATGTAGGCGAAGGTCCCGCCGAATGTCAGGCCGCGCACCGGGCTGATCTGGCCCTGGGCCTCGACGCCCTCGCTCTTGGCCGTTCCGCCGTTGGTGATGTAGCCGACGCCGGTGCTGCTGAGGGCGCCGACCTGGATGTCGTTCCAGTCGATGTAGAAGCCGTCGATGTTGAAGGTCGCGCCATAGCGCGGGAACTGGGTCTTCAAGCCCACTTCGTAGTTGGTCAGGGTGTCGGAGCGCACTGTGGGCGGCACATCGGGCAGGGCGACGTTGGGTCCGCCCGGCTGATAGCCCGTGGCGATGCGGGCGTAGGCCTTCACGTCCCGGCTGAACCGGTAGGAGGGGCTGACGCTGTAGGTGACGACGCTTTCCGAAGACTTGCCGGACGCATCCTCCGGCGGTTCGATCGAGCCGCCGGTGAGGTCGCCGTAGTTCTGGTTGTTGTAGGAGTAGCGAAGCCCGCCGGAGATGTCGAAGCGCGAGGTCACGTGGAAGGTCACGTCGCCGAAGCCGGCGTACTCGCGATAGATCGTTGGCAGGTAGATGGTGGCGAACGGGTTGATGCCGGGAATGAAGGCGCCGGTCTCGTCCTGGGCGGTAGCCACCTGGCCTAGCCGGCTGTGCTCGTAAGTCGCGAAGCCGCCGATCAGCCACTCGATGCGCTGGTTGGCGGGCGAGGCGAGCCGGATTTCCTGGGTGAGTTTGCTGAGCTGCAGATACTGGTTGTAGGTCGAGGTTCCCCCCGTGGCCGGTCCGCCGAACAGGGGGATGGCGTCTCCCACTTCCGGGGTGAAGTCGAGGACCTGCTTCACGTCGCTGTACTGGTAGCTGCTGATCGAGGTCAGGGTCGCCCAGCCGAAGTCGTAGGCCCCGCGCGCCGCCACGACCGTGATCTCCTTGCGGAACGGCTGCGGGACGTAGTTGTCGTCGGTGAGGTCGCCATAGATCGGCTTGAGGCTGGTGGGATCGAGCGCGATCTGCGCGCGGCCGTCCGCGTCGATCCTCTGGTAGAGCGCGGTTACATCCACGCGGAGCTTGTCGTTCGGCCGCCAAAGAATGCTGAAGCGGCCGCCCTGCTGGCGCACGGCGTTCTCGTCGGCTTGCCCGGTGCGCGCATTGTCGATGAAGCCGGGCGTGTCTTCGAAGGCGTAGCTGGCGATCACGCCCAGCTTGTCGCGAATGATCGGCGCTTCGATCTGCGCCCGCGCCCCGCCGCCCACGCTGCCGCCGCCCGACACGCCCTGCAGGTCGCCGCCGACCTGGAAGTGCGGTTTGTCGAGGCTGGCGTCGGTGAGCGCGTACTTGAGCAGCCCGCCCATGGTGCTCGCCCCGTAGAGCGTGCCCTGCGGTCCGCTCAAGACCTCGATGCGGGAGACGTCGTAGGGCAGCAGGTCGAGGGAGAAACCCACGGCATTCGAATAGAGGGAGCTGCCGCCCACCGGGATGTCGTCGATGTAGGTGCCGACGGTGACGCCCGAGCCCACGGGATAGATGCCGCGCAGGCTCAGCGTCGTCTGTCCCGGGGGTGCCGCCGGGCTGGACCTGGAGGCCCGGGACGTAGCCGCCGATGTCGGCGAGGTTGGTGGCGTGGATCTGGCCGAGGAACTGGTCCGAGATGACGCTGACGGCGGCCGGCACATCCTGGAGGTTCTGGGCGCGCTTCTGAGCGGTGACGACCACCTCGTTCAAGGCGGTGGGCGAGGTCTCCTGGGCCGCCGCGGCGCCGGCGCTGAGGAGCACCGCCGCTCCGCACGAGGCCAGGAGCGCGGCTCGGCGACGCGTTCTAGAAGCAATCATGATCTTGTCCCCAGGGCACGATGGACGTCGCTGGCCGATGGCGGAGCGCTTTCAGAAACGCCCGCGTCTTTTCTTATGTGAAAGCCTTACGCCTGTTCATCCTTCTGTCAACGGGCGTGGCGCTCAGCCTCGGACGAACACCGGCCTGAACCGGCCGAGCGCGTAGAGCGCCGCCGCCGCCAGCAGGACCGAGGCCGCGCCCATGCCGAAGAACACCGTCGCCGGGATCACCCCCCAGTAGGCGCCCATGATCCCGGAGAGCAGGCTGCCCATGAACTTGGCCAGGTACCAGCCGCCCATGGCCATGGCCGCGGCGCTCGCCGGCGCCAATTCGCTCACCAGAGTGAGGCCCACCGGGATCACCATCAGTTCGCCGATGGTGAGCAGGACGAAGTAGGCCGTGACCCAGCCCGCCCCGACCGGCGCTCCGCGCGCGGCGTAGACGGCGGCCGCGGCGACCATCACCAGCATCGCCAGGCTGGCGACCACGCAACCCCAGCTCATGCGGAAGAACAGGTTGGCCGAACCCCGACGCCGTTCGAGGCCCCGCCACGCCTGGATCAGCACCGGCGTCAGGGCGATGATCAGCAGCGGATTGATCGACTGAAACCAGGTCGCCGGAATGGTGAAGCGCAACCCCGGCAGGACGACGGTCCTGTCCGTCTGGTGCGCGACCCACAGCGCGATGACGTTGCCGCTCTGCTCGTAGCCGATGCGGAAGAGCACGACGATCCCGACCAGCGCGGCGATGAGTCCAAGATCGCGTCGCTCCGGCGCCGAGAACGTCCAGCCTCCGGCGCCTCGAACCCGCTCCGACCGGGGGATCTCGCGCGGAAGCGCCCGCGAGAAGCCAAGATAGATGCAGAGCCCCGCCAGCATGCCCGCGCCGGCAAGGGTAAACCCCCAATGCCAGCCGAAGAACTCGCCCAGGGTGCCGCACGCCAGCGGCGCGAGGAAGCCGCCGAGGTTGATGCCCATGTAATAGGCGCTGAACGCGTGCGCCTTGCGCGGATCGTCGTCGGCGTAAAGCGCGCCGACCTGGACGGCGAGCGGCGGGATGAACAGGCCATTGCCGATCGCCACCAGCGCCAGCGCCGGGAACAGCAAGGGCGGGAAGGCCATGGCGAAGTGGCCGAGCATCATCAGCACCCCGCCCAGCACGACGCTGCGGGTGCGCCCCAGCCACCGATCGGCGACGATGCCGCCGAAGAACGGGCTGAAGAACGCCGCCGCGCCGTAAGCGCCATAGATCAGCGACGACTTGCCCTGCGAGAAGCCGAGCTGCTCGGTCATGTAGTAGACCAGCAGCGCCTGGAGCCCGAAGTAGGAGAACTCCGCCCACATCTGGGTGAGGAACAGGACGGCGAGTCCGGGCGGGTGGCCGAGGAACCGACCGCCTTCGGCTCGCGCCGGGGTCACGCTGGCCGAGGTCGTGTCCATGCGGCTCCTCGCCGACCGCTTTCGGCGCGGCTGTTCACATGTGAAACGAATTTGCCGACTTTCGCAATCCAGGCCCCCCCGGTATGGTGATCACGGAGCTGGGGGATCGCCCGCCGGGCGTCAGTGAAGCCGATGGTCGACGACAAGAAGCTGCTAGCGGTCCGGCTGAAGGCGCTGCGCGAACGGCGCGGCTGGTCCATCGCCGAAACCGCGCGGCGCGCGGACGTCTCCGTCTCGATGTTGTGGAAGGTTGAGAACGGCCAGACCGAACTCACCTACAGCAAGCTCGCCAAGCTGGCCGCCGGTCTCGAGGTCCCCATCGGCGAACTGTTCGCCGAGACGGGTCCGACGGTGCGCAAGGGCGGCCGGCGCGTGGTGGACCGAGGCGGCTCCGCGCCCATCATCGATGTGCAGAACAACCTGCATCATTTCCTGGCCGCCGATCTGGCGCGCAAGCACTTCTTCCCCTGTGTGGTCGAAGTGGACGCCACCGGCGCCGGGGCGGATGGCGAGTCCCACGGCGGCGAGGAGTTCTCGCTGGTGATCGAGGGACGCGTCCGCTTCCATTGCGAAGGTTACGAGCCGGTGGTCCTCGAGCCCGGCGACAGCGTCTATTTCGATGCGGCGCTGCGGCACCGATACCTGCGGGCCAGCGATCGAACGGCGCGAATGGTCTCGGTATATTCCCACCCCGAACACGCGCGCCAAGATTTGGAAGCCGCGATCGAGCCTCACCCCTTGGCGATGAGGGTGCTCGGCGAACACCTCGAGCCCAGGGCCGACCCGCAAGGCGCCTCGAGCGGCGCCGGCGAGGGAGATGCGAAACCGGCGGGGCGTCGCCGCCGCGCCTGAGGACGCGATCAGCGCCGAGGCACCCGCGGTCAACCTTCAGCGCCAGACCGCCTGCGCCACCCGGCGCCAGTTGCCGCCCAGGATCTTGGCGAGATCGGCCTCCGTGTATCCGCGACGGCTCAGAGCGGCGACGACCCCGACCAGGCCTTCCGGACCGACCATCCGCAGCTCGCCCGCGTAGGCGGCCGGATCGGGAAAGGTGTGCCGCTGGGTCGCCAGCATCTCCACGGTCTCCGCCTCATCGAAGATGTAGTCGAGGGCGACTCCGGCGTGGTCCGGCCCGACGAGCTGGACCACGTGATCGATGTGTTGGGCGACGAGCTCGGGCTGGTCCTCCCCGCCGCCCAGGAAGAAGCCGATGCCGTTGACGCCCACCACGCCGCCGGTTGCGGCGCAGGCCTTGATCAGGTCGTCCGGGATGTTCCGGGCGTGCGCCGCCAGGGCCGAGGGATTGGAGTGCGAGAAGATCACCGGGTTCTCGGCCGCATCGAGCACCTCGCGCGCGGTCCGGTGACCGGTGTGCGAGCAGCAGGCGACCATGCCGACCCGCTTCATCTCCTTGAGGATCGCGCGGCCGTGCGCGGTGAGGCCCGTATCCTCGTCGTGGCATCCGCCCCCCGCCGCATTGTTGCGGTTATAAGCCACCAGCATCCAGCGCACGCCGAGGTCGTAGAACATCTCCACCAAACCGTGGTCGCCGGCATCCAGCGGCGCCATGCCTTCCACATCGAAGGTGATCGCCAAGCGACCGTCGCGACGCGCGGCGTCGATGTCTCCGACCGACCGCACCAGGGCGTAGGACTCCGGCCTCGCGGCGAACCAGGCGCGGAACGCGGCGAGCATGCGCAGGTGCAGCTCGAGGGTGTCTGGCCCGTAGCCGACATTGAGGCTGACGACGTCGACTCCGACGGCGCGGAACCGCTCGAGCTGCGGCAGGAAGGAGTCGTCGCCGGGCCTCAGCGGCAGGCAGGCGTGATTGTCCCACACCAGGTTGCGCTGAAGGATCTCCGGCGCGGAGGCGTCGATCTCGAGTTCGGAGGGGCTCACGGGACGGTTCATGACGGGCTCGTTCTATCTGGCGACGGGTTGAGAGCGGAGATCGGGCTGTGTGAGACGCTGCGACGCGCGCCGTGGGGACGCAAGCGCCCGCAACGCGGAGGTCAGAAGTCGATGAGCACGCCCACGCCGCGCGCTTCCGCCTCCCCAAGCACATGGTCGGCGGCGATCAGGTCTTCGGCGATCATGCCCAGGGACTTGAAGAGGGTGATCTCGTCCGCGGATTCGCGACCGCGCAATGGCGCCGGTGAGCACCTGGCCGATCGAGCCCACGATGTGGTCCTCGGGAATCGCGCCCGACTCGAGCGCCCGGCGGATGTCTCCTGCCAAGGCTCTCGCGCTGGGCTCGTAGTCGACGAACAGGCGGGCGCGCGCGAGGGTCCGGGAGTCGATCTCCGAGGTGCTGGGGAGGCTCGATCCCACCACGTTCACGTGCTGGCCGGGAGACAGCCACTCGCCCTCGAAGTAAGGCTCCCGCGCCGCGGTGGTGAGGCACAGAACATCGGCGCCGCTCGCCTCGCGCGGGGACGTCACGGCCCGCGCATGGGGGCCGAGAGCGGCGGCGAACCGCGACGCCTTGTCGAGGTCGCGCCCCCAGACCAGCACCTCGGTGATCGGCCGCACCGCGCGGATCGCCGCCACATGGCTGTGCGCCTGCTCGCCGTATCCGAAGACCGCCAGGCTTCGCGCATCGGTCCGCGCCAGGACGTCGGTGGCCGCCGCCGAGGCCGCCGCGGTGCGGATGGCGGTGATCTCCCTCCCATCGATCATGGCGCGCAATCGACCGTCGGAACTGTCGAACAGCAGCACCGGCCCCTGGTGTGAGCCGAGCTCCGTGCCGAAGTTGCCGGGGAAGACGCTCACCACCTTGATCCCCAGCCAGTCCGGGTTCGACGTGATCCCCGGCATCATACCCAAAGCTCCTTTGCCGTCGGGCAGCGGCAGGGCTTGACGGATCGGCTGGATGGCCCGGTTCTCCGCTTCGGCGCGAAAGGCGTTCCGCATCAGGTCGATGCAGGCCTCCATCGGCAACAGCTCGCGCACCGCGCCCGCGTCCAGCACTCTCACCTTGACCATGCTCGCCCTTAGTAACCTCGCGCTCAGAAGTGGGTGGTCACCACGCCGGTGACCTCGTGCCGATCGTCGATCAGGAACAAGGCCCGCCATTTGTCGAACGTCGTGCACGGATGGGAAATGCCGAAGGCGAGCAGGTCACCCACCTGGAGATCGCTGTCCGCCGGTAGGTCCAGGCACGCGTGCTGGTCGTAGAGCTTGGCCACCGTGATGTCCCGGACCGCCCGGGGCGCCTCGTCCACCCCTGGCCGGAAGCGGAGGATCGGGGTCGGTAGGCCGGAGTCGTACGACACGTCACGCTTGCCCAGGTTGGCGATCGCCCTCGTCGGCTCGGGGCGAGACTGGACGTGCGCCCACACCTCGAGCGCGGGAACCAAGCCGTCGTTGGGCAGCAGGTCGGCGGCGCGAGCCGCCATCTCGCGCCCCGCCTGGGCATAAATCCCATGGTCATGCGTCAGGTAGCAGCCACTGCGCAGCACCAGCCGGGCCGGGCGATCATCGAGGCTGCGCAGCATGGCGCGGGCCGCTTCGTCGAAGAACAGGGAGCCGCCCGCCGAGACGATCGGCTCATCGGTCTCGAACAGGCCCTCGCGACCGAGTGTGGAAGCGACCTCCACCAGCCGGTCGAGCATCGGGACAGCGCCTTGCGCCGTCGCAAACAAGCCTTCGAAGCACTCGACGCCGACCAGGCGCAAGGCGGGCAGGCTCCGGCAGACGCGCGCCACCGCCAGGGCGTCCTTCAGGGTCCTGACGCCCGCGCGCTGGCCGGCCTCCCCCACCTCCAGCAGAACGGGCAGGCGCGCCGGCAGACCGGCGGCCTCGACGGCCCGCCCGAGCTGGGTCGCGCCCTCGACACCGTCGACCAGGCAGATCACTTCGAGTTCGGGCTTTCGCTTCAAGAGCTCAGTGACGATGGCGATGTTCGCCTTGCCGACCAGTTGGTTGGCCATGAGGATGCGCGTCACGCCGAATTCGGCGTAAAGGCGCACGTGGTGAGCGGTCGCGGCGGTTATCGCCCAGGCGCCGTGCCGCAGCTGCAACTCGAACAGCTCCGGGCTCAGGGTTGTCTTGCCATGCGGCGCGAGGCTGAGGCCAAGACGGGCGGCGAACTCGGCCATCCACCGGGCGTTGTGTTCGAGGGCCGAACCCCGGAGCACCGCCGCCGGGAGAGCCAGATCGTCCGCCAGCAGGTTCAGTCGCAGCGCGCCGATCTCCGCGAGCGACCTATCCTGCGCTCCCGCCGGAACCCCCTTGAACCAGCGCCCGTCCATTCCTTCCGTCATCCTCACTCCCGGCGTGGAACAAACGGCGCATCAAGCGTGGCCCTATCGAGCCAAACGCGGTGCTTATTCAGCATCTCGCCCGCGAACGACAAGCGTCGACGTGCCCGGTCGTGGGTGGAGGATAGGGACCGCACCGCAGGGATGGATAAGATTGGCGCGCTCGGAGCGATTCGAACGCCCGACCCTCAGATTCGTAGTCTGATGCTCTATCCAGCTGAGCTACGAGCGCGCACCACCCTTGTCGGGCGAAGGGCGGGTAGTTAGCGCCGGGGGCGGTCGGATTCAAGGCGTGATCGCCGGGCGCGTTGACGAGCGGGCGGGATTTCCCGCAAACTGATCACCGATCCGAAACGGGAGAGACTTCCATGGCCGACGGCGAGGCGATGCTGGGCAAGGCGCAGTTCCAAGCCATGATGGAGAGCACGGCGGAGGACTGGGCGGCGATTTCCCGCGCCTCGGCCGGCTTCCACAGGCAGCACGCCGACCGGCTGCTCCAGGCGCTCCGCGACCTGGACGACGACAGCGGCGGCTTCGCGGTGTCGCGGCTCGAACACTCCCTTCAGACCGCCACCCGCGCGCACCGCGACGGACGGGACGAAGAATATGTCGTCTGCGCCCTGATGCACGACATCGGCGACCTGATGGGTCCGTCCAACCACGCCGAGGTCGGCGCGGTGATCATGAAGCCGTTCGTTTCCGAGGCGAACCACTGGATGCTCGACAAGCACGGCGTGTTCCAGGGCTACTACTTCTTCCATCACCTCGGCCTCGACCGCGACATGCGCGAGCAGTACCGCGGCCATCCGCACTTCGAGTACACGGCCCAGTTCTGTCACCTGTACGACCAGAACAGCTTCGAGCCCGGCTACGACACCATGCCGCTCGAGGCGTTCGAGCCGATGCTGCGACGAGTGGTCGAGCGGCCGAAGACGAGCATCTACAAGCGCTCGTAGGCGATAAGGCCGCGAAGGCTCTCTCGAGCTAGCGCGCTTTCCAGCTGTCCACGTAAGCGGCGTTCTCCACCGCCCGCGCCTCGTCGCAGACGTCGAGCGGGTCTCGGGCGTCGATCATCACCGCGAACTCGTCGGTCGCGGACTTCGCCTGCACCAGCATGTTCTTCAGCGCCTTGGGGTGCGGGCCGTGGGTGAAGCCGCTGGGGTGGAAGGTCATCATCCCCGCATCGATGTTGTCGCGGCTGAAGAAATCTCCGGCGTGGTAGAACAGCACCTCGTCGTAGTCGTCGTTGTTGTGGAAGAACGGCACCTTGAGCGCGCCGGGATCGGTCTCGAACGGCCGGGGCGTGAAGGTGCAGACCACGAACCGGTCCGCCAGGAAGGTCGTGTGGACGCTCGGCGGCAGGTGATAGCGATGGCTCGCCACCGGGCGGATGTCGCGCACGTTCAGCTTCACCGGCGCGAGGTCGCCATGCCAACCCACCGCGTCCAGCGGATTGTAGGGATAGGTGACGCGGGAGACCTCGCCGCGCTTCTTGACCTCCACGACGTATTCGCCCGGCTCCTCCTGGTGGGCTCGGAACGCCTCGTCCATCGCCGGGGTGGTGAGAACGGCGGGGTCGAACACCGCGGTGGGGCCGAGCAGACCACGGTCGGGCAGGCGATAGTGGCCGTTCGTCGCCTCGATCATCAGCACCGCCGCGCCGGCCGCGGGTGAGAGCCGCCACAGGGTTCCGCGCGGCAGGTAGATGTAGTCGCCGGCCTCGAACGGCAGCCGGCCGTAGTCGCAGAACAGATCGCCCTCGCCGGGGTGGATGAACAGGAGCTGGTCGCCGTCGGCGTTGCGGGCGAGCGCCGGCATCGGGTCGGCCAGCTTCCAGAAGCGGATCTCGAGCTTGGCGTTGGCCAGCACCCGGGGCGCGCTCCACGGCGTCGGCGAGGCTTCGTTCAGGGCATCCAGGTTGAAGGCCCGCGGGCGCAACGGTCCCTCGAAGTCGGTCCAGCCGGTCGGTGGCCGACGATGGTGGAAGAAGGCGGCCGGCCCGAAGAACCCCTCCTTGGACACCTCACGCTCATAGGTGCCCTCCGGCATGTCGGCATGAGCCTGGCGCGAATGGACGCCCTGCGCGCCCTTGACCGGGATCCAGGAGCCGCCGCTCAAGCGCCCGGCTCCTTGGCGGGGATCACGCCCCGGCGGATCTGGTCGAGCTCGATGCTCTCGAACAGGGCGCGGAAGTTGCCCTCGCCGAAGCCCTCGTTGCCCTTGCGCTGGATGATCTCGAAGAAGATCGGCCCGATCATGTTCTGGGTGAAGATCTGCAGCAGCAGCCCCTGGCCTTCGGTGGGCGCGCCGTCGACCAGGATGCGGTCGGCGCGCAGTCGCTGGATGCTCTCGCCGTGGCCGGGCACGCGGGCGTCGAGTTGCTCGTAGTAGGTGTCGGGCGACTCCTGGAACTTCACGCCCCGCCCCATCATCGTCTCGACGGTGTCGAAGATCTCATCGGTGCCGAGCGCGATGTGCTGGATGCCCTCGCCCTTGTAGTCGCGCAGGAACTCCTCGATCTGGCTGTGCTCGTCCTGGCTCTCGTTGAGCGGAATGCGGATCTTCCCGCACGGGCTGGTCATGGCCTTGGAGAACAGGCCGGTCTGAGCGCCCTCGATGTCGAAGTAGCGGATCTCGCGGAAGTTGAAGATGCGCTCGTAGAAGTCGGCCCAGTGCGCCATCCGCCCGCGATGCACATTGTGGGTGAGATGGTCGACATAGTTGAGGCCGACCGCGTTCTTCGCGGGGTCCGCGCCCGGGATCGGGCGGAAGTCGATGTCGTAGATCTCCTGCGCCCCGTAGCGGTCGACGAGGTAGAGGATCGAGCCGCCGATCCCCTCGATAGCGGGAATGTTCAGCTCCATCGGGCCGACCAACCCGCTTACGGCCTTGGCGCCGCGCTGAACCGCGAGGTCCAGCGCCTTGGCCGCGTCACGCACGCGGAACGCCATGGCGTTGGCGCTGGGACCGTGATTCTCGCGGAAGTCGGCGGGATGGCCGTCCGGCTCCATGTTGAGGATGAAGTTGATGTCGCCCTGGCGGAACCGCAGCACGTTCTTGCTGCGGTGCTTGTCGGTGGCGGTGAAGCCCATCTGCTCGAACAGCCCCTTGAGACGGTCGGGCTCCGGCGAGGTGAACTCCACGAATTCGAATCCGTCGGTGCCGAGCGGGTTGTCGAACAGGTCGTTCGAGACGACCACGGGGGCGTTCATCGAAATCTCCTTACCTTAAGGAAAGCTTGGGTCCATTCTGTCAGGCGAAACGGCTTTGCGGAAGGCGGGCCCGGTCTGCTAGAGCCAGCGACTTCCCCAATCCAAGAGCCCCCTGCCGACGCGCGGGTTCCACCTGAGTCTCGCCGCCGCATGTTCAAGGGCCTTTATGAACGCGTCATGCGCCTCTCCGGCTCGCGTCATGCGGGCTGGGCGCTGGCGGCGATCGGGTTCGCCGAGGCGAGTTTCTTCCCCATCCCGGCCGACGTGCTGCTGGCGCCGATGATCCTGGCCAAGCCGCACAACGCCTGGCGTTACGCCGCGCTCACCGCCGCCTGCTCGGTGATCGGCGGGATGCTGGGTTATCTGATCGGCCACTCGCTGCACGGGCTCGCCCACGAGATCCTCGACGCCACCGGAAGCGGCGGCGCGGAGGCCTGGATCGAGGCTCACGCGGCGCGGCAAGGGGTGCTGCTGGTGCTGGCGCTGGGCCTGGTGCCGATCCCCTTCAAGCTCGTGACCATCACCGCGGGCCTGATCCCGATCCCGTTCTGGCAGCTGGTCGCCGCGAGCATCGTCACCCGCAGCGCCCGCTTCTTCGGCGTGACCTGGCTGGTGAAGCGGTTCGGGCCGGGCCTGCTGCCGCTCATCGAGCGACGCCTGATGTTGGTCGGCGGCGTGGTCCTCGCACTTGCGGTGGTGGCGTTCCTGGGGCTGCGGCTGATCCACCGCTGATCAGGCGGCGACCTTCTCCACCAGGTCCGCGAGACGTTCGGCGGCGTCCGGTCTGGCGACCTGGCGCGCCGCGGCGGCCATCTTGGCCAAGCGACGGGGGTTGGACAGCAGGGTCTGCAGCGCCGAGGTCATCGCCTCGCGCGTGAGGCCCTGTTCGCGCGCGACCTCGGCCGCCCCGGCTTCGGCCAGCACCCGCGCGTTCTGTCCCTGGTCGTCGTCCAGCGCGGCGCCGAGCGGAATGAGGACGGACGGCCGGCCGGCCACCGCCAGTTCGGTCACCGTGGAGGCCCCCGACCGCCCGATCACCAGATGGGCGCGGCGGAGGCGATCGCTCATGTCGGCGAAGAACGGCGCGAGCTCGGCTTTTACAGCCGCGGCCGCATACATCGCGCGAGCGGCGTCCAACGACTCGGGCCGGGTCTGCTGCTGGACGTTTAGGCGTGCGCGCAGCGCCTCGGGCAGCTCGGCGATGGCGGCGGGCACCAAGGTGGAGATCAGGCGGGCGCCCTGGCTGCCGCCGGTGATCAGCAGCCGGATCTCGCCGCCGTCCGTCGGCGCTTCGTAACCCAGGTCGGCCAGGGCGCGTATCGCGGGACGCACGGGATTGCCGGTGACGACCTTGCGGGACTGCACGGCGGCGCTCGCCTTGCCGAGCGTTTCGAAGGCGCAGGCGACGGCGGTGACGCGCGGGCTGAGGAAGCGGTTGGCCCGGCCCATCACCGCGTTCTGCTCGTGGATCACGGTGCGCCGACCCTGCGTGATCGCGGCCAGCAAGGCCGGCACCGACGGATAGCCGCCGAAACCCACCACCACGTTGGGCCTCAGGCGCGAGAGGGCTTTTCGTCCCTGGCGCACCCCCTGGAGCATCGTCATCGAGGCGCGGGCCAGGCTGGCGGGATCGCGCCCCTTCACCGTCGCCGCCGCGAGGGTGACCACCTCCTCGGCCGGAAAGGCGTGGTGCAGGCTGGAGACGCGGTCGTCGGTGGCGAGCACGATGCGCCAGCCGCGCTGGATCAGCGAGCGCGCGAGCGCCTCGGCCGGGAACAGGTGCCCCCCCGTGCCGCCCGCCGCCAGAACCGCGATCTTCTCCCCCGGCAGCCGGTCCTCAGGCAAAGGCGCCGGCCCGGGCCAGATAGTCGCTGGCTGCATAGGCGCCCGGGCGGCGGCGGGTGAGCGCCAGCGCCAGGCCGAGCGTCAGGCCCGACGCCAGCATGGAGGAGCCGCCGTAGCTGATGAAGGGCAGGGTCATGCCCTTGGTCGGCACCAGATCGAGGTTCACGGCGACATTGATGAAGGCCTGCATGCCGACCAGCACGAACAGCCCGGCCGAGGCCACCTGCTCGAAGGGGTCGGAGAGCTTCATCGCCTTGTAGAGCCCCCGGATCACCAGCAGGGTGAAGAGGCCGATCAGGGCCGCCGAGAGCATCAAGCCGTATTCTTCCGCACCGGCGCTGTAGGCGAAATCGGTGTGCATGTCGGGGATCTGCACCTTCATCACCCCTTCTCCTGGGCCGACACCGAACGCTCGGCCGGCGGCGATGGCTTCGGCGGCGCGGTGGACCTGCTGGTGGGCGTCGGTTTTGTCCTTGGAGAGGAAGGAGCCGACACGCGCCGCCACGTGCTGGAACAGGAAGTAGGTGCTGCCCAGTCCCGCCAGCGCCGCCGTGCCCAGCGCCACGATCCAGCTCATGGGCACCCCGGCCATCCAAAAGGCGGCGCCGAAGGCGGCGGTGACCAGCACCGTCTGGCCGATGTCCGGCTCCATCAGCAGCAGGCCGACGGCCAGGGCGTAGAGGCCGAAGGCGATGGTCACGCCCGGCACCCCCTCCCCCTTCTGTCCTTCGGAGAACATCCAGGCGATGAGGACGATCAGCGCCGGCTTCATGAACTCCGAGGGCTGCAGGGTGAAGCCGGCGACCTCCACCCAGCGCGTCGCCCCCTTGGCGTTGTGGCCGAGGAACGGCAGGGCGAACATGGCCGCGATCGAGGCCAGATAGACGAAGAAGGCCGCGCGCCGTGCGCCCCTGGGCGTCAGCATGGAGGTGAAGAGCACGATCACCGCGGCGCCCAATCCGAACACGCTCTGGCGCACCGCGAAGTGGAACGGCCAGGCGATGCCGAGCCTCTGCGCCGCCGCCGGGCTGGTGCCGAACGACAGCAGGACGCCCAGCGCGATCAGGGCGGCCGTGGCGCCCAGCAGGATGTGATCGGTGGTCCACCACCACACCCCGAGCGGGGATCGATCGGTTCGCTCGAAGGCGTGTTTCTGCGAGGGCATCTAGAGCGCTTCCTTGAGAGGCTCGGCGGCCAGGGCGTGGACGGCGGCGCGGAACACCTCGCCACGCGCCTCGAAATCGGTGAACTGGTCGAAGGAGGCGCAGGCCGGGCTGAAGAGCACGATCTCCTCCTCCCCGCTGCGCCGGGCGTCGGCGTAGGCGGCGGTCGTGGCCGCCTCGAGGTCGCCGCAGACCACGGCCTCGGTCCGGCCCTCCAGAGTCCGCAGGAACTCCGGCGCCGCCTCGCCGATCAGATAGGCCTTGGTCACGCGCGGGAAGAGGTCGGCGAGGCAGCCGATGCCGCCCTGCTTGGCGCGACCGCCCGCGATCCAGCGGAACTTGCGGGTAGCTCGACATCGCCTGCCGCGCCGCATCGACGTTGGTGGCCTTGGAGTTGTTGATGAAGCGCACCGGGCCGATCCGGCCGATGGTCTCCATGCGATGGGCGAGGCCGGCGAAGGTCATCAGGCCGCGCACCGCCTCGCGCGCGGTGAGGCCGAGCGCCCGGCCGGCGGCGTAGGCGGCGGCGGCGTTCTGGGCGTTGTGCCGCCCCGGCAGCGAGCGCGCCTGGCTGAGGTCGGCGAGCTCCAGCGCCGGCTCGACGCGCGCGTCGTAGAGCTTGCCGCCCAGCGCGTAGACGCCGCGGCTCACCGCCTTGCGCACGCTCACCGGCACGATGGTGCGGCGGTTGGCGGCGGTGATCTCGGTGCAGATTCGCGCGCCCGGCTCCTCGTCGACGCCGATCACCGCGGTGTCGCCCTTGCCCTGATTGAGCAGGATGCGCCGCTTGGCGGCGATGTAGCCTTCCATGTCGCCGTGACGGTCGAGGTGATCGGGCGTGATGTTCAGCAGCAGGGCGACGTCGGGCCTCAGGCTATGGGTGAGGTCGAGCTGATAGCTCGACAGCTCCAGCACATAGATCGCGCCTCCGTGCATCGGCTCGAGGTCGAGCACCGGCACGCCGATGTTGCCGCCGATGCGCGCGTCGCGCCCGGCCTGGCGCAGCATGTGGCCGATGAGGGCGGTGGTGGTCGATTTGCCGTTGGTGCCGGTGATGGCCACCACCTTGGGCCGGCGATGCTCCGGCGCGGCGTTCACCGCCCGGGCGAAGAGCTCGATGTCGCCGATCACCGGAACGCCGGCGGCCCGCGCGGCCTTCACCGTCCAGTGCGGCTCGGGATGGGTGAGCGGCGCGCCCGGCGCGAGCACCAGGGCGGCGAAGGCGCTCCAGTCGGCGCGTCGAGAGGTCCACCGGTTCGAACCCGGCGGCTCGCGCGGCGTCGCGCGATTTGGGGTTCTCGTCCCAGGCGGCGACCCGCGCCCCCCCGGCTTGGAGCGCGCGCGCGGCCGCGAGCCCCGAGCGCGCCAGCCCGAACACCGCCACCGTCCTGCCCTCGAAGCCGGGAACCTCGATCATCTCAGCTTCAGCGTGGCGAGGCCCAGCAGGGCGAGCATGATGGCGATGATCCAGAAACGGATCACCACCGTCGAACTCGCTCCAGCCCAGGCGTTCGAAGTGATGGTGGATGGGCGCCATCAGGAACACGCGCCGGCCGGTGCGCTTGAACCACAGCACCTGGATGATGACCGAGACGGTTTCGACCACGAAGAGGCCGCCGACGATGGCCAGGACGATCTCGTGCTTGGTGGCGACCGCCACCGCTCCAAGCGCTCCGCCCAAGGCCAGGGAGCCAGAGTCGCCCATGAAGATCCGCGCCGGCGGCGCGTTGTACCAGAGGAAGCCCAGCCCCGAGCCGACGATGGCGGAGCAGAACACCGCGCTCTCGCCAACGCCGGGCATGTAGTGGAGCTCGAGATAGTCGGCGAATTTGAAGTTGCCGACCATGTAGGCGATCACACCGAAGGTGGCCGCCGCGATCATCACCGGCACGGTGGCGAGACCGTCCAGCCCGTCGGTGAAGTTCACCGCGTTGGACGCTCCCACGATGACCACGGCGCCGAACGGAAGATAGAACCAGGCGAGGTTCACCACCGCGTTCTTGAAGATCGGGAAGATCAGCGAGGTGGAAAGACGCGCACCCTCCGGAGAGGGCGCGGCCAGACTGACGATCAGGAACACCGCGAGGCCCGCGACGAGCGCCTCCACCAGCAGGCGGAACCGGCCCGAAATGCCGGCGGTGGTCTGCTTGGTGACCTTGGCGTAGTCGTCCAGGAACCCCAGCCCGCCGAAGGCCAGGGTCACCAGCAGCATCATCCAGATGTAGATGTCGGTGAGGTCGGCCCACAGCAGGGTCGCCACGGTGATGCCGGCGAGGAACATCAGTCCGCCCATGGTCGGGGTGCCGGCCTTCTCGACGATGTGCCGGGCGATGCCGTCCTCGCGGATCGGCTGGCCCTTGCCCTGCTTGGCGCGCATCCAGGCGATGAAGCGCGAGCCCATCATCACCACCACCAACTGGGACGTGGCCACCGCCGCCCCGCCGCGGAAGGTGAGATACTTGCAGCAGCCCCGCGCCCGGCGCCGAGAGGTGGTGCGCCTCGAGCCACTGATAGAGCAGGAAGAGCATCTACAGCGCCTCGAGCGCCTGAAGGACGAGACTGGCTTTGGACGCCTTGGAGCCCTTGACCATGACCACGTCACCCTCGCGGACGGCGGTGAGCACCTCGGGCGCGAGGGTCGCCGCGTCGGGCGCCCAGCCGCCCCTCATGGGTTCCGGCAGCGCGCGATACAGCGCCTTCATCAGCGGCCCAGCGCAGAACACGAGGTCGACGCCGGCGGCTTCCGCGGGTTCGGCCAGACTCGCGTGCAGGCGCTCCGCCGCGGATCCGAGTTCGAGCATGTCGGTGAGCACCGCGATGCGCCGGCCGTGGCGGCGGCCGAGGGCGCCCAGCGCGGCGGCGGTGGCGCTCGGGCTGGCGTTGTAGCTCTCGTCGATCAGGGTGAAGCTGCGGCCCGGCGGTCCCGCGCGTCGCTCGGCGCCCCGCCCCTCCAGCGGCGCGAAAGCCTCGATCGCGTCGATCGCCAGATCGAGCGGCACGTCCAGCCCACGCATGATCAGCAGGGCGCACAGGCTCACCTCGGCCCAGTGCGGCGCGGTCTGAGACACCCTGAACGCCAGCGGGCTCGCGTCGAGCACCGCCTCGACCGTCGCGCCGTCGTGATCGGGTGCGAAGCGGGTGAGACGGGCGTCCGCGCCTTTGCACCCGAACGCCCTCACCCGCGCGCCGCGTCCCCGAGCTTCGCGGTCGAGGAAATCGAACCAGCGGTTGTCGGCGTTCAGCACCGCTTCGCCGCCGACCTCCAGCCCCTCAAGGATTTCGGCCTTGGCCCGCGCCACACCGGCTTCGCCGTCGGCGAAGTTCTCGACGTGGGCCGACTCGACTGTCGTGATCGCAACCAATTGCGGCCGAACGAGCGCTGGAGAGCGGCGCGATCTCGTCGGCGTGGTTCATGCCCATCTCGAACACCGCACGCTCGGTGTCGCGGGGCATGCGGGCCAGGGTGAGAGGCACGCCGATGTGGTTGTTGAACGAGCGGACCGAGCCGTGGGCGCTCCCGGCCCGAGCGAGTCCCGAGAGCACCAGCTGCGTCACCGTGGTCTTGCCGACCGAACCGGTGACGGCGGCTCGCCGGGCGGCCGGCGCGCGCTCCCGGGCGGCGGCAGCCAGATCGCGCAGCCCCTGGAGCGTATCCTCGACCTTCACCCCAGACCCCGGGACCTCGCGGCTCACCAGCGATCCGGCGGCGTCGCGCGCGAGGGCCGCGGGGACGAAGTCGTGGCCGTCGCGCTCGCCGGCCAACGCGACGAACAGATGGCCGGCCGCGATCTCCCGGCTGTCGATGTCGATCCCGGTGGCGGAGAAAGGGCGCGCCGAAGGCCTCGCCGCCCGTGGCTCGCGCGATCTCGGACGACGTCCAGAGGGGCTCAGGCAACCGCGGCCTCCAGGCCGAGCGCGCGCCGCGTCTCTTCGACGTCGTCGAAGGGATGGGTCACCGCGCCGATGGTCTGCCCGCGTTCATGGCCCTTGCCGGCCACCACCAGAACGTCGCCGTCCTGGAGTTCACAAGCGGCGGCGCGGATCGCCTCCCGGCGCCCGGCGATCGCCTTCAGTCCTGCGGCTCCGGCGAGGATCTCCGCCCGGATCGCTTCGGCGGGTTCGGACCTCGGATTGTCGTCGGTGACGATGGCGAGGTCGGCGAGACTCGCCGCCACCTGCCCCATGATCGGCCGCTTTGAGCGGTCGCGGTCGCCGCCCGCGCCGAAGACCACGATCAGGCGTCCGCGGGCGTGTGGCCTGAGCGCCGAAAGCACCGTCTGGAGGCCGTCGGGCGTGTGGGCATAGTCCACATAGGCCTCGCCGCCATTTGGGCCGCGACCGACGCGCTGCAGCCGTCCCGGCGCGCCCTCGAGCCGCTCGAGCGCCGCGAGCGCGGTTTCGACCGGCGTTCCGGACGCGATGCACAGGCCGGCCGCCATCAGGGCGTTGGAGGCCTGGAAGGCGCCGGCGAGCGGAAGGCGCAGGTCGAACGGCCGTCCCCAGGCGCGCACCCGCAGCCGCTGGCCCTCTGGCTCGGCGCGTCGACCGACGAGGGTCAGCCCCTCGCCCATCGCCCCGACGGTGATGAGGGTGTGGCCGTGGGTCGTGGCCGCCGCGGCAAAGGCCGGAAAGGCGTCGCTGTCGGCGTTCAGCACCGCCGGCGCGCCGCGCGGCAGCAGAGCCTCGAACAGCCGGAGCTTGGCCGCGCGGTAGGCGCCCATGGTGCCGTGGTAGTCCAGGTGATCCTGGGTGAGGTTCAAGAAACCGGCCGCGGCCAGCCGGACGCCGTCGAGACGCCGCTGATCGATGCCGTGGGAGGACGCCTCGAGCGCGAGGTGAGTGACGCCCCGCTCGGCGAGTTCGCCCATCAGCCGCGCCACATCGGCGGCGTCGGGTGTGGTGAGGCCCGGGGGCGTGAGCTGCGCGTCGCCGGCCCGCACGCCGAGCGTGCCCATGCTCGCCGACGAGCGGCCCGCCTCGGCGAAGATCTGTCGGCAGAACGCCGCCACCGAAGTCTTGCCGTTGGTGCCGGTGACGGCGACCACGGTTTCCGGCTGCCGCCCGTAGAACGCCGCGGAGGCGAGCGCGTAGACTCGGCGGGGATCGTGGACCTTGACCAAGGCGGCGGGCAGGCCCGGGAAGTCTCCGCTGGAGAGCACCGCGGCGGCTCCGCGCGCCAGCGCCTGGGGCACGAAGGCCTTGCCGTCCGCCTTGGCCCCGGGAAGGGCGGCGAACAGGAAGCCGGGCTCCACGCGGCGCGAGTCCGCGGTGATGCCGGTGATCACCGGATCCGCATCGAGATCCTTCTGGACGAGGTCGGAGAGGCGGCGATCGGTCATGTCAGTCGTTCGCCGTCAGCATCGAGTGATCGATGTCGTCCTTGCCCTTGCCCTTGGCCGGTTCGTCGCCTTCGGACGCCACGCGCTTGACGCCCAGGAATGGAGCGATGCGGGCGATGATCTTGCCGGCGATAGGCGCGGAGACCGCCCCGCCGGTGGTGAAGCCGCCGGTCTCGGCCAGGACGTTGGGCTCGTCCATCATCACCAGGACGTAGTAGCGGTCGGCGTCCAGCGGCCCGTCGGTGGGGAAGACGGCGGCGAAGCTGGCGAGGTTCTTCTTGCCGCCGGCGTAGTGGCCATTGACCAGCTTGGTCGCCGTGCCGGTCTTGCCGCCGACCCGATAGCCGGGGACGTTGGCGAACTTGCCGGTGCCGTTGGTCGCGTTGAGCCGCATGAGGTTGAGCATCTGGCGCGAGGTGGAGGCCTGGATCACACGCCGCCCGGGCGTGGGCGCCTGTCCCGGCTCCAGCTTCTTGAGCGTCAGCGGTCGGTAGATCCCGCCATTGAGGATCGAACTCATCCCGGTGGCGATCGCCAGCGGGCTCACCGAGATCGAATGGCCGAAGCCCATGGTGGCGACGATGTTGTCGGAGAACCGCCGGTTGTAGAGGGGGTGGGCGCTTTCGACCAACTCGCTGGGCGCCGCCTTCAGCAGGCCGAAGCCCGTCCAGTACTTGAGCATGTTCTCCCCGCCCACGCGCAGCGCCATGCGCGCGGCGCCGATGTTCGAGGAGTGGGTGAACACCGCCCACAGCGGCAGGCGGGTGTCGCCCTTGTCGTAGTCGTGGATCGTCTGGCCGGGCAGCACCAGGGGCGTGTGCACGTCGAACACGGTGTCGACGTTCACCATCCCGGTATCGAGGCCCATGGCCAGGGTGAAGACCTTGAACACCGAGCCTGGCTCGTAGACCGTCTGAGCCGCGTGATTGACCATGGTGGCGGGGTCGGCCTTGCCCGGCGCGTTGAGGTCGAAGCCGGGGTAGCTGGCCATGGCGAGGATCTCGCCGGTGCGGACGTTGACGACCATGCCGACGGCGTCCTTCACGCCGAAGTGCTGGGCCGCCTTGTAGAGCTCGTCCTGCAACGCGCCCTGCACGCGCAGGTCGATGGAGAGGGGAACCGCGGTGCGTCCGGCCGAGGCCCGGATCGGCGCGTCCAGCGCCCGCTCCGCGCCGGCGAGCCCTTCGCCGTCCTTGCCGGCGAAGCCGATCACGTGCGCCCCGGTATCGCCCAGCGGGTAGGCGCGTCCGCTCTCCTCCTCGAACTCGACGCCAGGCAGCGCGAGGTCGTGGACCTTCTCCTTCTGCTCGGGCGTGAGCCCGCCCATGCACGTAGTATTCGACCTTGTCGCCCTTCAGCGCATTGTCGAGCCGGTAGGGCGACAGGCCAGGCAAGGCGGCCAGCAGGGCCGCCCTCGTGCTCGGGATGTCGGAGATCTCCTTGGGGTGGAGGTAGACGCCATAGTGGACGAGATCCATCGCCAGGATCTGCCCATTGCGGTCGACCACGTCCGCGCGCGCCTTGGGCTTCTGCAGCGCCCCGGCTTGAGGCTCGAGACCGGAGAAGAGCGCGCTACGTGTCGCCATGATGCCGAGGGTGAGGAAGCCGGCGGCGAACAGGGCCATGACGAAGAAGATGCGCAGGCGCACGTCGTCCTCGGCCTTCCCAGAAGCGCGGGCGCGTTCGAACGCCCGCTCCGGCCAGCGGATCAGGCCGGCAAGGCTGGGCAGGCGCGAACGCCAGCCCGGACGCTCGTCATCGCCGACGCTGTCGAAATCCGCGGCGCTCATGACTTGGCTTTCTGCACGGGCGGCACGGGCGGAGGAGCGACGGCGATGCGGGCGAGATCGCCCTCCTCGATCTCGTGGTGGGGATCGACCGCGACCATTCCCACCTGGCTCGCCAAGGTCTCGATCCGGCCCGGAGACTCGAGGTGGGCGATCTCGGCCTTGAGCAGGCGAACGCGCCGCTGCTCCTTGTCGATCTGGGTCTGGATGTCGGCCGCGCCGGCGCCTTGCGCCTCGGCCATGGTCTTGAAGGCGTAGCTCGACACCGCCAGCACCAGCAGGACCATGGTCGCGGCGAGGTCCACCACCCGGACGCCGCGCACTCGACGGGTGAAGATGGAGAACACCCCCATCCTCAGGCCGCCGTCTTCCACACCGGCGCGGCGGTGCGCACGCCAAAGCGCAACTTGGCCGAGCGGGAGCGCGGATTGCGCGCGGTCTCGCCGTCCGAAGGCGTGATCGCACCGCCCGTGATCAGCTCGAAGCTCGGCGCCGGGCCAGCCGCGCGGGGTGGGACGTGACGGGAGACCGCGCCCGTCCTCCCCGACCGCGTCGCGAAAAAGGTCTTCACGATCCGGTCTTCCAGGGAGTGGAAACTCACCACGGCCAAGCGCCCTCCGACCTTCAGGACCCGCTCGGCGGCGACCAGGCCCTTCTCCAGTTCGGCAAGCTCTTCGTTGACCGCGATTCTTAACCCTTGGAAAACCCTTGTGGCGGGATGGAGACGGGCTCCGCGGCGTCCGCCCAGCGCCTTTTCCACAACATCCGCGAGCTCGAGGGTGCGGGTGAAGGGCGCCTCCGTCCGGCGCCGGACAATCGCCGCGACCACCCGTCGCGCCTGCCGCTCCTCGCCATAGTCCCGGAACACGCGGGCCAGGTCGCCGGGCTCCCAGGTGTTGACCATGTCCGCCGCCGTCAGTCCCTCGCCCGACATGCGCATGTCGAGGGGGCCGTCGCGCATCAGGGAGAAACCACGCTCCGCTTCGTCCATCTGCATGGAGGAGACACCGATATCGAGCGCGACGCCTTCGGCCGCCGCGTCTCCGAGGTGTTCGGCCATGGTGGAGAACGGCGCCTGGATCAGCCGGAAATCCTCGCGGCCCTCGAGGTCGGCGGCCAGCGCGGCGGTCGTCGGGTCCCGGTCGAAGGCGATCACCCTCGCGCCGCGCGCCAGGAACGCTCGGCTGTAGCCGCCCGCGCCGAAGGTGCCGTCGATCAGGAGCATTCCCGGCGCCGGCTTCAGCGCGTCGAGCACCTCGTCGAGCAGCACGGGGACGTGCGGGGCGCCGCTCATGCGCGCGCCTCCACGACCTGGCGCGCTCTCAGCCTGGAGAAGTTCTCCCGGGCGATGCGGCGCTGCTCGGCCAGATGCTCACGCCAGGCGGCGGCGGACCAGATCTGGAAGCGCTCGCCCATGCCGACCACCACCACCTCGGCGGTGAGATCGAACTGATCGCACAGGGCTTCGGGCAGGGTGATGCGACCGGCGACGTCGAAGGCCAGCTTGACCATTCCACCCAGGACACAGGTCTCGAGCGCGGTGCGGAGCGGGTCGCCGAACGGCAGCGCCTCGATCTCCGCGCGATAGCGATCGAACAGGGCTTGGCCTCCGGCTTCGATGCAGTCCGCCTCGATCGAGGGAAAGCAGAAGACGCCGTCGAACGGGCCGGCCGCGGCCGCGCGGAACTCGGCCGGCAGCACGATGCGGCGCTTGGCGTCCAGCTGCTTTTCGACCGTGGAGTGGAACACGCCGCTCCCGCCTCCCACGCGCCCCCATCGGACGCCCGCCGCGACGACGAGCCACGCCGCCGCAACACGAATGGGTTAACATGGGACGAATTGGGAGACAATGACACTGAGCTGCTGTTTCGGCGATTTTCAGCGCGTGATCATCGGTAAAGCGTGGCCACTAATCAGTTGTCCACAGAACATAACCGGAACAATTGCGGCGCTCGCGCGACGGGCCAGGAAGGCGCCCGACCGGAACCGTTAACAGCCTTGGCCATTTTCGGCCCAATGACCGATGCGCTCCGCTTGAACGCGCCCCTTCGCCGGCGGGTCGCCATCGCGATCCCCGCGCGCGACGAGGCGGAGCGTATTGTCGACTGCCTGGAACGCCTTGGCGAAATGAAGACGGACGAGCGAGTGGCCTCGCTCGAGATCGTGGTGCTCGCCAACAACTGTCGCGACGACACCGCGCGCACCGCCGCGGCGGCGAGCCGCGCCTGTCACGTCGTCGTTATCGACCTGCCCCCGGAACAGGCGCACGCCGGCTGGGCGCGGCGCCTCGCGCTCGAAGCGGCGGCCAATCGCCTGCGCGAACCGGGCGATCTGCTGATGAGCACCGACGCCGACACCCGCGTCACATCCGACTGGCTGACGCGGACGCTCGACCATCTGGACGCCGGCTGGGATGCGGTGGCCGGACTGGCGCGGCTGGACCCGGCCGATCTTCGCGGGCTTGATCGCATCCACCGCCTGCGCCTGGCGATGATCCAGCGCCACGAGGCGGCCAAGGTCCGCTTGCGCGGGAAGGCGGACGCCTCCGAGCCATGGCCCCGGCACGACTACGAAGGCGGCGCGAGCATTGCCCTCACCCTGGCGGCGTTCCGCCGCATCGGCGCTGCGCCCACACCCGCCGTCGGTGAAGACAAGGCGCTGTTCGCGGCGGTGAAGGCGAGCGGCGGACGCGTGCGCCACGCGATGGATGTGAAGGTTTTCACCTCCGGTCGGCTGGTCGGCCGCGCACCTGGCGGCGCGAGCGACACCTTGGCGCTCTGGGGCCGCGCGGCGGAGCATGATCCGCTGTTCGGGATCGCGACCATCGAGGGCGAGCCGATGACCTTCGCCGAGTTGCCTCGTCAGACCCGCAGGGCGCGCGCGCTGGCCTTCGGCGCTCCCGCCGCGGGCGACTTCAGCCCCGCATGGGCGTCGGCCGACGCCAAAGATCCAGACGCCACGATGATCGCCGCTCGCATCGCTCGCTGACGACCAGATCGCCCAGGCGCGTTGCGAGGGCCGTCACCGCATCGTCTCCCGACTTGGGATAGTCGGTTTCCAGCACATAGTGGACGAGGAGCACCCGGCCACCGGGTTCGAGCGTGCGCGCCACGCCGGCGGCCACGCGGTCCAGGTCGGCGTCGTCCCAATAGTAGACCACCTCCGAGAGGACGATCAGGTCGAAAGGCCGGTCGAACGCCTCGTCCACAGGTCCGGTGAGCCGAAAGCTCACGTTCGGTTGATCGGCGCAGCGCTCGCGCGCCTGGTCGAGAGCGGATTTGGAGACCTCCGTCGCCACGAGCGTGTCGCACCGCTCCGCAAGCCGGCGGGTGAGAATGCCGATGGAACAGCCGACCTCCAGCGCTTGTCGCGCGCGCTCGTCGCCGAGGGCGGCCAGGGTGGCGTCGTATTTCTCCGCCTCGTAGGCGCTGGTGGCGAAATCCCACGGGTCGGGCTTCTTCGCGTAGAGCCCGTCGAAATAGGCGGCGTCCAGGCTGCGGGTCTTCCTCACGCTTCAAGCCTCCAGGTAGATCTCGGCGGGCCGTTCCACGACCGCGGCGAGCGCCTCCGGGATCCCGAAGCCGTCTTCCGCATCGTCGATGAGCCCGGTGGTCTGGGTGACGTGGCAGGCGAGCGCTCGACGGCGGACGGCGACGGTCTCCGGACAATCCAGCCGCCGAACGTTCTCAGCGCTCAGCACACGTGGGTCGCTCCACCCCCACACCAGGAAGAAGAAGAGCCGCGCGCCGAGACGTGCGGCCAGTGCGGCGCCCAGGCCTGCCGCGGCCTCGTGATCGCAATGCGCTTCGAACGGCCAAGGCGCGAAGACCGCCCGAGGGCCGGCGGACAGTTCACCGAGCTGGTCGAGCGTGGCGCGCCACACCTCGCCTCCCGCAGATGCGGGCCGCGCGTCGGGCCAATCGAGGAAGATGGGTTCACCACCGCCCAAGGCGCGTACGGCGGCCCGAGCCTCTTCACGTCGCGCGGCGACGAGGCGGGTCGTCGGCCAAGTCGGCGAGCCCCGATGCGAGGCGCCCCCATCGGTTAAGAACGCGACCGTCGGAGAGGCTTGAAGAGCCGCCGCGCGGGCGATCAGGCCGCCGCAACCGAGCGTCTCGTCGTCGGCATGGGGCGAGAGCACGAGGATCGGCGAGAGGGCGCGAAGGTCGTCGTCGGTCAACGGCGTGGCGCGCGCGCTCAGCGCCTGGAAAGCCGCTTCGCCGATCGGAGTCACCAGAGGGGATCGTCCGTCCACATATCGCTCTCCAGCGTCGCGGCGGCGGCGCGGTCGCGCGCCAGATCCGGCGAGGGCTGACGCAGGTAGAAGGCCAGGTCGCGACAGGCGGCGTCGAGCGGGTGGTCGGAGAAAAAGGCGCGCGTTCCCACGCCGCGCTGGGCGGCCTCGATCGCGAGCAGGGCCGCCTCTTCCACAACGCCTCGGGCGAACTGGACCATCGCGATCGCCTCGGGTCCGGCGTCCGCCCGCTCGGCGCGCTGGGCGGCCTCGCGCACCCAAAGCCCCGCCGAGCGGACGGCGGCGTAGGCGTGGGCGAAACGCGCGCGCTGGACGGCGTTCTCGCCCGCGACCGATCCGGCCAAGTGCGCGCGGAGGAGTTGGACGATCCGCTCCACGCCGCCGAGCTGGACCGCGCAGAAGCGCCAGGCTCCACCGGAGAAGCGCGGCTCCCGTTCGTAGTCGCCGGGCGCGCCGAGCAGCGCTTCGCCGGTCGCGGGCAGGTCGGTAAGGTCGTAGGCCCCGCTCGCCGTCGCCTTCATCGCGCCGACGTTCCAGGAACCCGGGGCGACCCGGGCCGGATCGGCGGCCGGAGCAATCACCATCTGCTTGTCGCCGGCGGAGTTTCGCGCGGTGACGATGGCGAGGTCGATGTGTCCGGCGCCGCTGCAGTAGGTCTTGCCGCCGAGCAGCGCGCCCGTGGAGGTGATGGTCACCGGGGCCGCCTCGGTGTTCCACACCCCGAGCACCCGCCCTTCCTCCAGCCATCCGGCCAGGGATCGGCGCTGCGCCGCCGTGCCGTACCAGCCGATCAGGAGAGCCGCGTTGACGTGACCCTCGAATATCCGACCGAGCGAGAGGTTGGTTCGGCCGACCAGACGAAGCGCCTCCAGGAGGTCCAGTGGCGGGACCGTCGCGCCGAACGCCTGCAGCACGCCATCGGCCGCCAGACTGTCCAACGCCTCGTCGGGAAAAGCGCCGTCGCGGTCCAAGCCCACGCAGGCCGCCGCCAGCCGCGGCAGGTTCTCGCGCAGGGCGGCGAGCGCTCGCGCCGAAACGGATGAGACGGGTTGCATGTCCAATGGCACAGCTGTTCAGCGCGCGCCGCCGCCTCGAAGTTCCGGCAGGGAGGAACGATGGACCAGACGGCCTGTAAGCCGGGTTCTGTCGCCGGCGAACCGGCGTGGCGATCATTCCTCTGGGCCGACGATTGCTCGCCGGCTCTCGCGACTGACCCGGGCGCCTCGGCCAGCGACGGCCTGCGGCCGAGAACGGCCGCGCGACGCCCCTATTTAGTCTTGCTCCAGGCGGGGCTTGCCATGCCGTCCCGGTTGCCCGGTCCGCGGTGGGCTCTTACCCCACCCTTTCACCCTTACCCTCCGAAGCCTTGGCGAAGGAGGGCGGTTTGCTTTCTGTGGCGCTATCCCTGGGGTCGCCCCCGGCGGGCGTTACCCGCCGCCTTGTCGCCGTGGAGCCCGGACTTTCCTCCCCTCCCCGCTTGCGCGGAAAAGAGCGATCGCCCAGCCGTCTGGTCCGCCGTTAAGGCTAGAGGGCGGAGCTGGCGTCGGCAAGCCGCAGCAGGGCCATGAGCCGCGCGCGGGTCTCGCCATCGGCCGCGCCGTCGAGCCGCTCCTGCCGCCAATGGCGCTGGAAGGCGCGCACCACCGTCACCGTCGCTTCGCCGTAGACGCCGCTGGGTTCGAGCGCATAGCCGAAGCGGATCAAGGCGTTCTGCAGCGCCGTGACGCCCAGGCCCTCGTCGCCCAGGCCGAGCGGCGCGCCGGGCGCGGCGACGGGCTCGACCCACAGGCCGTGGCCCGCCTGCGCCAGCCGCTTCCACGGGAACAGCTCGCCGGGATCCTCCTTGCGCCGCGGCGCGACATCGGAGTGGCCGAGGATCAAGGCGTCGGGCACGGTCCAGCGCTCACGGATGTCGCCCAGGAGCTCGATCACCGCCGCCACCTGCGCTTCGGGGAAGTCGCGATATCCGAACTCGTGACCGGGATTGACGATCTCCACTCCAATTGAGCGGGCATTGATGTCGCTCGCCCCGCGCCAGCTGGCGGCGCCCGCGTGCCAGGCCCGGCGTTCCTCGGGGACGAGAGCGAACACGCGGCCGTCCTCCTCGACCAGGTAGTGGGCCGAGACCTTGGCCTCGGCATCGCGGAGGCGTGCGAGCGCGGCTTCCCCGCTTTCCATGCCGGTGTAGTGCAGGACGATCATGTCCGGCGGCGCGGTGCGGGCGTCGAAGTTGGGGCTGGGCGCGGGAATGGGGGTCATTCGGGCGCGTTCCGGATCAGCAGCAGGAGCGGCGCGACGTGGTTGCGGCGGAGCGCGACGATCAGCACACCGGCCAGCGCGACGACCGTGCCCACGATCTCGCGCGCGGTGAAGCGGTCGCCGGTGATCGCGATCCCAAGCGCGATGGTGGCGAGCGGCGTCATCAGGGTGAGGGGCTGGAGCAGGTTCACGTCGTAGCGGCCGATCAGCCAGTAGTACGCGGTGTGGGCGAGAACCGAAACGATCAGGGCCGAGAACAGCACCGCGGCGATGAAGGGCCAGAGATGCTGGTGGAGCACGACGCCCTGGCCGCGTTCGAAGGCGAGCGTCATCAGCACAAGCGGCCAGACCGAGACGAAACTCACCCACGCCTGAAGCCGAAGCGGGGCGACGTCCTCGACCTGCTTCATCATCACCGCGCCCAATGACCCGGCGACGGCCGCGACGGCAAAGAGCAGCACGCCGACGCCGAATGACAGGCCTTTGGGATCGAACATCACCAACAGGGCGCCCAGCAGGGTGATGGCCATTCCGACGGCCCGGCGCCAGCGCACCCGCTCGCCCAGGAGCAGGATGGAAAACACCGTCGCCGCCGGCACGCCGATCTGGCTCACCACGCCGAGCGCCGAGGGCGAGGCGGTCTTGAGGCCGATGAAGTTGAGGGCGAAGTTGCCGCCGCCGATCAGCACGCCCACGACGGCCACGCGCCACAACGGGCGCGGAACAGGCAGCAGCCAGGGGACGGTCACCAGCGCCACCAGGCCAAAGCGCGCGGCGGCGTAGAACAGCGGCGGCGCGCCGAGACCGGCGATCACCAGCTTCGAGACCACCGTATTGGCCGCCCACACCAGGCAGACGAGGGTGATCAGACCCAGGTCGCGGAGACTCACCGCGTCGCCTGGACCAGCTGGGACACCGCTGATCGCCTCCCGCCCCGCCCCCGATGCCGCATCAGGTCTTGAGCTTGTAGCCCGTCGCGAACATCCACAGGCAGACGGCGGTGAGGACGACGATCAGCACCGCGGTCGTGACCATGCCGATCAGCAGCGAGCCGTCCATGCGGCCGATGAAGCCGTAGCGAAAGCCGCTGATCAGATAGAAGAACGGGTTGAAGCGGGACGCGGTGCGGAACGGCTCGGGCAGGCGGTCGACCAGATAGAAGGTGCCCGACAGGAAGGTCATGGGCATGACCACGAAGTTGCTCACCGCGGCGATGTGATCGAACTTCACCGACCAGATGGCCGCCATCACGCCCAGCAGCGCCATCACCATCGCCGCGCCGACGCCGAAGTAGAGAATGGCCCACAGGTGAGCCACGCCCAGATGGGCGAAGGGCAGCACCGCCAGGAGGGTGATCGCTCCCACCAGCACGCCGCGCGTCGCCGCGCCCAGGGCGAAACCCGCCACCTGCTCAGCGGGCGATAGGGGCGGCATCAGGAAGTCGCCGATCAGGCCCATCATCTTGGCCTGGAGCAGGCTGGACGAGCTGTTCTGGAAGGCGTTGTTCAGGATCTGCATCATGATCAGGCCCGGCGCGACGAAGGTGGCGAAGGTCACCCCTTCGACCGGCGGCGCCGCCCCGCGGACGGCGACCACGAACACCATCATGTAGAGCAGGGCCGTGACCACCGGCGCGGCCAGGGTCTGCATGCCGACCTTCCAGAAGCGTCGCAGCTCCCGGAGATAGAGGGTTTTGAGGCCCTCCCAGTTCGGCCCGTTGTAGGCGCGGGGCGCCGGAGGCGCGATCGGGGTGGCCATGTCCTTCATCGTGACCGTCATCTGGCGCGGCGCCTTGTCGCGCGCAACCGCGATTCGCGTAAACAAGATGTTGATGTCTGTGGATTAAGGACCTCGCCCTATTGTGTGTCAGATCGAGGGGCATACGATATCTAGTAGGCCAGGGTCGCTGGAGCCGCCTCTGACCACAACATCTGGACCGCGCCGGTCCGGAACAAGGAGCGGAGGCTATGATGGGCGTCGCGGGCTGGACCGACGATCGGGTCGAGAATCTGAAGAAGCTTTGGCTGGAAGGGGTGTCTGCGAGCCAGATCGCCAAGCAGCTGGGAGGCGTCACGCGGAACGCCGTGATCGGCAAGGTGCACCGGCTGGGACTGTCCGGCCGAGCCGCGCCGTCTCAGCCCACCAAGCCGGCGTTCCGCGCCCCAAGGCCCGCGCGTCCGATCTCGGCCGCGCCCTCCCAACCCAAGCGCATGATGCCGCCGACCCCTCCGGTGCAGAGCGCCCCGCCGCCCGCGCCTTTGCCCGCCCTGGTGGAAGAGCGCGGCTCGGCGACGGTGCTCACGCTGGGCGCCCACATGTGCAAGTGGCCGATCGGCGATCCGGGGACGGAGGACTTCAGCTTCTGCGGCCGGCGCGCCGGCGACGACGGTCCCTACTGCGTGGAGCACGCCAAGCTCGCCTATCAGCCCCAGATCGGGAAGAAGAAGACCAGCGTCAACGAACTGACGCGCTCGCTGCGGCGGTTCATCAGCTAGCGGGGAGGCGCGCGACCTTCGCGGACTGCATGATTAACCGTGAAAGTCGGTCGGCGGGGGCGCCGGCCCGCCGCCATCTGCGCTAGACTCCGCGCATGACCGACGCCGCCGTCGCCGACCGCGTGGAAGACAACGCCCGGGCCTATTCGGTTTCGGAGTTGGCCTTCGCCCTCAAACGCACCATCGAGGACGCCTACGGCTTCGTGCGGGTTCGCGGCGAGCTGTCGAAGGTCACCTTCCACGGCAACGGCCACGTCTACCTGGACATCAAGGACGAGCGCGCCTGCATCGCCGGGGTGATCTGGAAGAGCCACGTCCGCGGGCTGGCCGTGCGGCCGGAAACCGGGATGGAGGTGATCGTCACCGGGCGGCTCACCACCTATCCCGGGCGCTCGCAGTACCAGTTGATGATCGAAACCCTGGAGCCGGCCGGGGTCGGCGCCCTGCTCGCCCAGCTCGAGCGCCTGAAGGCGCGGCTGGCCGCGGAGGGCCTGTTCGCGCCCGAGCGCAAGCGGCCGCTGCCGGCCATGCCGTCGGTCATCGGCGTGGTGACGAGCCCCACGGGCGCGGTGATCCGCGACATCCTGCACCGGATCAGCGACCGCTGGCCCTGCCGGGTGATCGTCTGGCCGGTGGTGGTTCAAGGCGAGTCCGCGGCGGCCCAGGTTCGCGCCGCGGTGGAGGGCTTCAACGCCCTCGCGCTCGGCGGGTCCATCCCGCGACCCGAGCTGATCGTGGTCGCCCGCGGCGGCGGCTCGGTCGAGGATCTCTGGCCGTTCAACGACGAGGCGCTCGCGCGGGCCGTCGCCGCCAGCGCCATCCCGCTGATCTCGGCGGTGGGGCACGAGACGGACACCACCCTCATCGACTTTGTCTCCGACCGACGCGCGCCGACGCCCACCGCCGCGGCCGAGATGGCGACGCCGGTTTTGGCTGAACTGGCCGCGAGCCTGGCCGACTATGAGCGGCGGATGATCTCCGGCGGCGCGCGGCTGGTGCGCGAGCGGCAGGTCCGGCTGGCGGCGGCGCGGCTGCCCAAGGTGCAGGACCTGCTCAGCCTCGCCAGCCAGCGGCTCGACATCGCCGCCGGCCAGCTCGCCTCCGCCCTGCGCGCGGGCGCGGCGCGACATCGGCACGACCTCACCGTGGCGGCGGGCGCGCTGAAGCCCAGCCTGCTCGCCCGGCCCATCGAGCAACGGCGGGAGCGACTTGACGGCTTGGTCACGCGGATGGCGCCGGCGATGGGCCGCGGCCTGCGCAGCGCCAACGACCGGTTGCACAGCCTCGAGAAGCTCCGCGTCTCGCTCGATCCGGACCGGCCGCTCAACCTCGGCTTCGCCCGGGTGCACAGGGCCGATGGGGCGCTCGCCCGCGCGGCGGCGGCGCTGGCGCCGGGCGAGGCGGTCCGTCTGGTGTTCCGCGACGGCGACAAGGGCGCCCGGATCGACGGCGCGCCGGCGCCGACGCGCGCGCGGACGACACCGGCCACGGGCGACCAGGGCCGCCTGTTCTAAGCCGCCGTCTTGGGCTATGGCCCGGCCGATGAACGCCCACGATCGCAACTTCGCCGGCTTGGGAGCGCCCGCCGAACTCCGCTACGGCCACGGCGAATTTCGCGTGGTGAGGCCGGGCGCCTTCGTGGTCTGCGCGGTTTCCGGAAAGCGCATTCCCGTCGACGCCCTGCGCTACTGGAGCCCCGAGCTCCAGGAAGCCTATGCGGGTCCCGCCGAAGCGCTCGCCCGCTGGCGCGAGCTCAACGCGAAATAGCCTCCGCGGCGCGGGCGTAGGCCTCGGCCGGCCAGCGCTTGTGCATCCACCACCACTCCTCGGGATGTTCGCGCACGCGCGCCTCGAGGAAGGCGTCGATCATCGCCACGCCCACCGCCTGATCGGCGTTGCGATCGGCGGTTCGGGGCGCCACGATCGGCTCGTGGACGGTGACGCGGAAGCGTGCGCCCTTCAGACGCGTCACCGACATCGGCAGGATGTCGGTCCCGAACCGCCGCGCCAGACGCGCCGCCGCCGGATTGGTCCGCACCCGCTCGCCGAAGAAGACGCTGTCGACGCCGTTGTCGTAGCGCTGGTCGTTGAGCATGGCGATCGAGCGGCCGGCCTTCAGGCCTTCCAGCAGTTCGCGCGCGCCTTCGGCCCCCTTGGGCGCGAACAGGGTGACGCCATAGCGCGCCCGGCTCTCGCGCATGCGCCGGTCGACCAGGGGGTTGTTCGAGGCGCGATAGGTGATGTCGCAGGTCACGCCCGCGCTCAGGATGACGGCGGGCATCACCTCGCAGCTGGAGAGATGACCGCTGACAATCACCGCCGCCCGGCCGCCCCGGGCGATCGCCTCCAGCCGCTCCAGGCCGACCACCTCGACCCGCCCCTTGTCGAGCGTGAACTGGTCCATGATCGGAAACTCGCCGATGTAGCGCCCGAAGCTCTCCCACTGATCGCGCGCGATCCGCTCGCGCTCGGCGCGATCAAGGTCTGGGAAGGCGATGGCCAATCCCAGCTGTGCGGTGCGATGGGCGCTGGTGAGCGGCCCGATCGCCCGCATGAGCTTGCCGAAGCCCCAGGAGACGGCGTCCACCGGCAGGACGCGCGCCAGGGCGCTGTAGAGGTCGAAGCCGATCGCTTCGAGGCGCCAGAGCAGGGCCTGGACCCTGGGCGAGCGCCTGGCCATGGATGGACCTGAGGACTTTAAGCCGTCCGCATGGAGACGATCTTTCCCGGCGCTCGCGGCGGCTCGCCTTTGGGAAGGGCGTCCACGTTCTCCATGCCTTCGGTCACTTCACCCCAGACCGTGTACTGACGATCCAGGAAGTTCGAGTCCGCCAGGCAGATGAAGAACTGGCTATTGGCCGAGTTCGGGTTGTTGGTGCGGGCCATGGAGCAGGCGCCGCGCTTGTGCGGAGCGGCGTTGAATTCGGCCGGAAGGTTGGGCTTCTTCGAACCGCCGCCGCCCGTGCCGGTCGGATCGCCGCCCTGCGCCATGAAGCCGTCGATGACGCGGTGGAAGACGACCCCATCGTAGAAGCCCTCGTTGGCGAGCTCGGTGATCCGCTCGACGTGCTTGGGCGCGAGGTCCGGACGAAGGCGGATGGTCACCGGCCCGGTGTCGAGCGTCATGATCAGGGTTTGAGGCGCGTCGGCCATATGGATACTCGCTGCTTAGGGTTGGGTGAGAATGGGCATGTCGCAGACCGGCGCCCCGACCACCGCCGCGGCCTGACGCCGGGCGGCCTCGGCGCGAAACCAGGGGCCGGCGGGATCGATAACCCGAACCTTGGGCCGTTCCGCGGCGGGCAGGTCGGACATCACGCGGACGCTGGTCATCTGGTCCTGAGGCGGCGGCGCCGGCTCGCCCACCTTGATCTTGTTGACCACCGACTGGCCGACGATGACGCGGCCGAGCGCGGTGTACTTGCCGTCCAGGCCGGGCGTGTCGCCCCGCATCAGATAGAACTGACTGTTGGCGGAGTTCTCCGCCTCCGCGCGCGCCATGCCCATCACACCCGGGCAGAAGCGCACGTAGGCCTTTACGGTGTGATCGACGGTGAGCAGGCCGAGGTCCTTGGGCTGGCTCACGACCGGCAGAGCGCCGATGAAGCCCGCTTCGACGCCGGCATCTCGAAACAGGTTGACCATAGGGGTGGTCTCGCCGCGCTTGAAGCTGAATTCCGGCGGCAGGTCGGGTTCCTTGGAGCCGCCGGTTCCGGTGTTGGTCGGATCGCCGGTCTGATCCATGAAACCGTCGATCACGCGAAAGAAGGTCTGGCCGTCGTAGAAGTGCTGGCGAGCGAGCAGCTTCACGCGGGCCACCGCCTGGGGCGCGACCTCCGGATGGAGCTCCACCAGGATCCGGCCCTGGTTGGTGTCGATGACCAGCACGTTCTCGGGGTCCGGCGTCCGGAAGTCGGCGGCGGTCGGGCCGGCCGAAGCGGCGGCGGCGGCGGCGGCTGCAGGCGGCGCCTTGGGCTTGGCCGCGAGAGCCGGTCCGGCCATAGCCAGCAGCGCCGAGACGCAGACGAGAGCTCTCATGCGCCGGCCACCTTCTCCCGTAGGCGGGTTGCGACGCCTGCCGGCACGAACAGCGAGACGTCGCCGCCCAGGGTGGCGATCTCCTTCACCAGCTTGGAGGCGATCGCCTGGTGTCGCGGGTCGGCCATCAGGAAGACGGTCTCGATGCCGCGATCGAGCTGCTGGTTCATGGCCGTGATCTGGAATTCGAACTCGTAGTCGGCGACGGCGCGCAGGCCGCGCACGATGATGCCGGCGCCCGCCTCGCGCGCGGCGCTGACGGTCAGGCCCTTATAGGGTTGGACGCGCACACGGTCGCCGCCCTCGAGATTGGCGGTCTCGGCGCGAACGATCTCGCAGCGCTCCTCGAGCGTGAACATCGGCCCCTTGCCGCTGTTGATGGCGACGCCGACGACCAGGGTGTCGACCAATCGCAGCGCCCGACTGATCAGGTCGAGATGACCGTTGTGGATGGGGTCGAAGGTGCCGGGATACAGCCCAAGTCGGCTCAAGCGTCGCCCTCCGGTGCGATATCCGCTTCATCTTCCGTCTCGGCCTGGCCGTCGCCCTCGAGGCGCTCCACCGAGACCACGTGCTCGTCCTGCGCCTTGCGGAAGACGATGACTCCCTGAGTGTTCCGGCCGGCCACCCGGACCTGCCCCGCCGGCACCCGGATGAGCTGGCCCTGGTCGCTCACGAGCAGGAGCTCGTCGGCATCTTCCACGGGGAAGGAAGCCACAAGTCGGCCGCCGCGCTTGGAGAGGTCCTGGGCGATCAGGCCCTGGCCGCCGCGTCCGGTGCGGCGGAAATCGTAGGCGCTGGTGCGCTTGCCAAAGCCTTCCGAGCTCACCGTGAGGATGCGCTGCTCGGCGGCGCCGAGTTCGGCGATCCGCTCCAGCGACAAGGCGGCGGGCGCGTCGGCCGCGGCGTCGTCCAGGTCCTCGTCCAACGCCGCGGCGCTCACGTCCTCCTCGCCGGTCTCTGCGGTCCGCATGGCCGAGACATGGCGCAGATAGGCGAGCCGTTCCGCCGGAGCTCGCTTCGACGGCGCGCAGGATCGCCATGGACAGCACGGTGTCGCCCTCGGCGAGCCGGATGCCGCGCACCCCGGTAGAATCACGACCGGCGAACACCCGCACCTCGTCCACCGAGAAGCGGATCGCGCGGCCGGCGGCGGTCGAGAGCAGCACGTCGTCGGCGCTGGTGCACAGGCTGACGCCGACGATGGAGTCGCCCTCGTCGAGCTTCATGGCGATCTTGCCGGCCCGGTTGATCTGGACGAAGTCCGATAGCTTGTTGCGCCGCACCCCGCCCGAGCGGGTCGCGAACATCACGTCCAAGCCCGCCCAGGCGGCCTCATCCTCCGGCAGGGTGAGGATCGAGGTCATGGTCTCGCCCGGCTCGATCGGGAACAGGTTCACGAACGCCTTGCCGCGCGAGGTCGGCGTGCCCAGCGGCAGACGCCACACCTTCAGCTTGTAGGCCTTGCCTCCGGACGAGAAGAACAGCATCGGCGCGTGGGTCGAGGCGGAGAAGACCCGGGTCACCGCATCCTCTTCCTTCGTCGCCATCGCCGCCCGGCCTCGGCCGCCGCGATGCTGGAGCCGATAGGTGGCGAGTGGGGTCCGCTTCACATAGCCGCCGTGGGTGACCGCGATGACCATGTCCTCACGCGGGATGAGGTCTTCGTCCTCCATCTCCGCGTCGCCCTCGACCATGGCGGTGCGGCGTGGAACGGCGAAGTTGGCCTTCACCTCGGCCAGTTCAGCGCGGACCACGCCCATGATCGCCTCACGCGAGGCGAGCAACGTCAGGCGCTCGCGGATCATCTCGGCCAGCTCGCGGCCCTCGGCGAAGATCTCGTCACGTCCAAGGCCGGTGAGGCGCGACAGGGTCAACGCCAGGATCGCCCGGGCCTGCTCGTCGGAGAGCCGCACGCGGTCGGCGTCGATCATCATCGTGCGCGGATCGGCGACTAGTGCGATCAGCGGAGCCATGTCCCCGACCGGCCACTCACGGCCCATGAGCCGCTCGCGCGCCTCGGACGGATCCTTGGAACTCCGGATGATGGCGATCACCTCGTCGATGTTGACGACGGCGATGGCGAGTCCGACCAGCACGTGGGCGCGGTCGCGCGCCTTGGCGAGCTGGAAGCGGGTGCGCCGGATGACGACTTCCTCGCGGAAATCGATGAAGGCGCACAACATGGGCTTGAGGCCCATCTGCTCGGGCCGGCCGCGGTTCAACGCCAGCGCATTCACCGGGAACGACGTCTGCAAGGGCGTGAAACGGTAGAGCTGGTTCAGCACCACCTCGGCGCTGGCGTCGCGGCGAAGCTCGATCACCACCCGCACCCCGCGCCGGTCGCTTTCGTCGCGCAGGTCGGCGATGCCCTCGATGCGCTTCTCACGCACCAGTTCGGCCATGCGCGTGATCATGGCCGCCTTGTTCACCTGGAACGGCACGGAGGTGACGATGATCGCCTCGCGATCCTTGCGGATCGACTCGATGGTCGCTGAGCCGCGCAGGATCACCGAACCGCGCCCTGTGAGCAGCGCGGCGCGCGCGCCCGAGCGGCCGATGATCTCGCCGTAGGTAGGGAAGTCGGGGCCGGGCACGATATCGAGCAGGGCCTCGGGCGTGACCTCCGGATCGTCGATCAGAGCCAGACAGGCGTCGATGATCTCGCCAAGATTATGCGGCGGAATGTTCGTCGCCATGCCGACGGCGATGCCGCCCGCGCCGTTCACCAGCAGGTTCGGGATCCGCGAGGGCAGAACCGTGGGCTCCTGCTCCTTGCCATCGTAATTGTCGCGGAAGTCGACCGTGTCCTCGTCGAGGTCGGCCATCACCGCCATGGCCGGCTTCGAGAGCCGGCACTCGGTGTAGCGCATGGCGGCCGGTGGATCGTCGTCCATCGAGCCGAAGTTGCCCTGACCGTCGATCAGCGGCAGCCCCATGGAGAAGGGCTGCGCCATTCGGACCAGGGTGTCGTAGATCGAGAGGTCGCCGTGCGGGTGGTACTTACCCATCACGTCGCCGACGACGCGGGCGGACTTCACATACGGGCGGTCCGGCGTGTGATTCTGTTCGCTCATCGAGAACAGGATGCGACGCTGGACGGGTTTGAGGCCGTCGCGCAGGTCGGGCAAGGCCCGGCTCACGATCACGCTCATGGCGTAATCGAGGTAGGACTTCTTGACCTCGTCCTCGATGGCGATTGGGGTCACGTGGCCCCGCGCATCGTCGCCGGGGGGGCTGGAGATCTCGTCGGTCAAGGAGGCTCGTGGGTGGGGGGAGCGTTCAAGAGCGGCTCCCGGGATTCGCGTGTGACATCTCTTAGCACCCGCACACGCGGGACGCCACTGAAAGGGACGCCGCCGGACAGTTCGAGACACTGGCGGAACAGCGGTTCGGCCCTAACGTTTGCCCGGCGCGCCCCTCCACATCACAGGACCGTGACCATGAACAAGTTCTCGAAAGTCACCATCGCCGCCGCCAGCGTTGGCCTTCTCGCTCTCGGCGCCTGCGCCAAGAAGTCGGCCGATGCGAACAGCGGCGCGGCCGACACCTCGGCCACCACCTCGGCGGGCTCCGGCTCGACGGGCGCCGCGGACGCCACCGCGGCTCCGGGCGCCAACGGCGCGGCGGGTTCCACCGGCGCGTCCACCGGCGCGATGAGCGGTGGCGCCAGCTCGACCGGCGCGACCCCGGGCTCGACCACGAGCGGCGCTGCTGGCGGATCCGCCGGCGGCACGGGCGGCACGAGCGGCTCCTCGCCCCAGTAAGCCCAACGGGAGCCGGCGTTCGCGCCGGCTCTTTTGGACCACGAACTATCGAAGGGCCGGCCTCGCGCCGGCCCTTCTTTGTTTCGGCTCAGGCCCTGAGTCCGGATCGGCGGAGATGTCGGTTCAGAACGGGATCTCGTCGTCGAGGTCGGCGCTGAAGCTCTCGCGAGGTCCAGAGGCTGCGACCCGGGGTCCCGGCGTGAAGCCGCCCTCGTCATAGCCTCCGCGAGCTTCGCCCCCGCCCTCGCCGCGACCGTCGAGCATGGTGAGTTCCCCGCGAAACTTCTGCAGGACGATTTCGGTGGAGAAGCGCTCGGCGCCGGACTGGTCCTGGTACTTGCGGGTCTGAATCGCGCCCTCGACGTACACCTTGCTGCCCTTCTTCAGGTACTGCTCGGCGACCTTCACCAGGTTGTCGTTGAAGATCACCACCCGGTGCCACTCGGTCTTCTCACGCCGCTCGCCGCTCCCGCGATCGCGCCAGGTCTCCGAGGTGGCGATGGAGAGGTTGCACACACGATCTCCCGAATTGAGAGCCCGCACCTCGGGATCCTTACCCAGGTTGCCGATGAGGATCACCTTGTTGACGCTGCCGGCCATCGCCGTCTCCTTGCGCTCGCCCGGCGACCCGACGCGCCGAAATCTGCGCGAGAGGTTAACAGGAGATTAGCCGAAGGCAAGCACGTTGTTCTTCGTTCGTTCACGTTCGGCCCGAAGCATCCCCAGCCTCGTCACTGCTGTTGCCGCACCGCGCCCGGCACCACCAGCGTCCCGTCCGGAGCGCGGATCATCATCGGGTAGCGGAACCCATCGACCTTCTCGGCGGTGAACACACCCTCGGGTTGCAGGAACAGGAACTGGCCTTGATAGGCGCCGGTAACCTCCCGCTGGTTCACGCCCAGCGCATTGAAGCTGCGGCGCATCAGGTCGAGCTGGGCGGCGCAGTGTTCCAGATCCGGTTGGTTGTTCGCCAAGCGGTTGAACTTCACCGGCTTGCCGTTCTCCTCCACGAGATGCCAGCACACGCCGCGATCGGTCGGCGCATCGAGCGTCTTCTCGCAGGCCGAAAGGAGAAGGGCGAAAGCGGCGGAGGAAAGGATGGCGAGGCGGGGCATTGGCGAACTCGAGGGGGTGGAGAAAGCGATCAGTCGGCGAGGGGTAGGGAACAGTTCTCGTCCTGGTCCATCAAGGGCCTGAAATTGCGGCCGTCGGGCGCGATGGCGACCCGGCCTCGGTAGAGCCGCAGCATCGCCTGATTGAAGCGGCCGAAGCTCGCTTCCCCCGGACGCAGGCACACCCCGCCGAACAGAGCGCGGACGCAGGCGGTCAGCGTTCTCGCGCCGGGGTCGGGGGTCCAATCTCCATCCTCCGCGCGCCAGCAGCCGCCGGGAAGACGGGAGCGGTTGGGATCGTCGGCCTGCACCGACGTATCGTCACGCGGCGCCGCCTGGGACGGCCCGCCGTTCGAGTCATCGCCCTCCGCCACGGCCGGCGCGCTCGGCAGGGGCGTGAGCGTCGATTGCGCCCCACCAGAGGCGGCCAACGCGCCGCTCTGGTCGAGGCCGACATCGAGGGCTCCCGTGGCGACGCCGTTGCGCTTGGCGCATTCGGCCAAGGGAAGCTCGCCGATGAACTGGCCGGCGACGAAGCAGCGGAGGGGTCGCTTGGGATCCAGCTTGATGTCGTCGTCCCTGCCGGTCTGGACGACGAGCCCGCCTTGCGACGCGGGCGGCGCGGTGGACTTGTTCGACGTGCGATGGATCAGGAGAGCCGCGATCAGCAATCCGGCGATGAGCGCCAAGGCGCCCCCGCCGATGGCGATCCATCGCCGATTGGCGGACGGGCCGCCTGGCGGTCGAGCCAAGGCTCTCCGTCCTTCCTATTTGAACCTGTAGGTGATCCGGCCCTTGGACAGATCGTAGGGAGTCATCTCGACCAGCACCTTGTCGCCGGCGAGCACCCGGATGCGGTTCTTGCGCATCTTGCCGGCGGTGTGGGCGATGATTTCGTGTCCGCCCTGCTCCAGGGTGACACGGAAGGTGGCGTTGGGCAGCAGTTCGCTCACCGTGCCCGGCATTTCAAGCAGATCCTCTTTCGCCATGCGGCTCCTCAGAAGTGACAAACAGAGTGGGGAGCATAGGGGCGCCCGGGCCTAAGGTCGATAAGCGCTCGCCAGGCCGCAAGGAGTCCCCGTTCCGCCGTGACCAATTTGACGCTGCTCGCGGCCCTCGTCGCGCTTCTCCCACCCCTCGCCGGCCATGCCCAGAGCGCCGCGCCGGCGACCACGCCCAAGGTCCGCGCCTGTGACGCGGCGCTGAGCGAACCCGTCGAGGCGGCTTGGCAGGGTTTCGGCGGCAAGGACGGCCGCTTGGGCTGTCCGCTCGGCCCAGAGGGGGACACGGCGACCTCGGTCAAGGGCACCGCCGCGCGCGAGGCCCGCTTCGAAGGCGGGGTCGTCCTTCGCCATATGTCGGGACCGCTTGCGGGAAAGGCCTTCGCGGTGGCGGCGTGCGAGCGCCTCTACGTCCAGTATGGCGGTCCAAGCGGCTGGCTCGGGCTGCCCGTGGCGGAGGCGGTCAACACCCCGGACGGCCAGCGTCAGCGCTTCGAGGGCGGGACGCTGATGCTCTATCGGTCGCTGGGGTCCTGTGAAGCCGAGCGCGCCGGATCGTAAACCGGGGTGAAGCGGCGCTCAGCGTCAGCTGAAGCTGGCCACGTGTTCGATGGCCTTCACGACGGCGTGCGCGTGATCCTCGTTGAGGATGGTGGCGTGGGAGGCGCCCGTCACGCGCTCGACCAAGCCATGCCGAGACGCCATCGCCGGAGCGGTCTGCATGTCGCGCAGGCCGCGTCGCGCGCCGCCGCCGGCCAGGACCACCGCCACCGGCAGGTCCGGATCCAACACGCCCGCGTCCCGCGCCTGGCGCGCGGACTCGGCCCAGACATCGACCTCCTTGGACGACCAGAGATTGTGGCTGGCCAGGGCGAAGGCCCAGCGCTTCTCCGACCCCGGCGCCCCATCGAGGCCGATGGCGTCGCCCATCGCGGTCCCGGCGAACACCCCCAGCAGTCCGGCTTCGGCCCCCCACGCGGCCATTCGCGACAGGCGGGAGAACTGCTCCACGAAGCCGCTCACCATCTTGGCGTCCATCGCCTCGGGCGTGGTCGCGTCCACCAGCACCAAGCCCTTGACCCGCGCCGGCTGCCGCACCGCGAACAGGCGCACGTGCAGGCCCGCCATGGAGTGGCCGCACAGGATCAACGGCCCAGTCTCGTGGGTGGCGAGCAGGAAGGCCTCGAGGTCGCTGACGATCGCGCGCGAGTCCCGCGGTTCGGGGCCGGGATCGGAGAAGCCGAGGCCGGCGCGATCGTACGCCAGGGAGCGGTAGCCGACCTCGCCAAGCTGACGCTGCACCGCCGCCCAGTCAGCGGAGAAGCCGAAGGAGCCGGACTCGAGGACGATCAGAGGCGAGACTGCGTCGCGCGGCCCGGCGAAGACCCCGTGGAGCCGCCGCCCGCCGAGATCGACCATCCGGCCGCGCGGTTCGGGAGTCGAGGCTACCGGCATGAAGAGGTCCCAACCACGCTCTTCATCTAAGCGTTCAGAGCGCTTTGACGATCCCCTCGGTCATCTTCTTGGCGTCGCCGAACAACATCATGGTGTTGTCGCGGAAGAAGAGCTCGTTCTCGACCCCCGCATAGCCGCTGCCCATGCCGCGCTTGATGAAGAGCACGGTGCGAGCCTTGTCGACGTCCAGGATCGGCATGCCGAAGATCGGGCTCTGCGGATCGGTCTTGGCCGCTGGGTTGGTCACGTCGTTGGCCCCGATGACGAAGGCGACATCGGCGGTGGCGAATTCCGAGTTGATGTCCTCGAGTTCGAAGACCTCGTCATACGGCACGTTGGCCTCGGCCAGGAGCACGTTCATGTGCCCGGGCATGCGGCCGGCGACGGGGTGGATGGCGTACTTGATCTCCACCCCTTCGGCCTTGAGGCGGTCGGCCATCTCGCGCAGGGCGTGCTGGGCCTGGGCGACGGCCATGCCGTAGCCCGGGACGATGATCACCTTGGAGGCGTTCTTCATGATGAAGGCCGCGTCGTCGGCGCTGCCCTGCTTGACCGGCCGGGTCTCGACCTTGCCGCCGCCGGCCGCCGCCGTCTCCCCGCCGAAGCCGCCGAGGATCACCGAGATGAAGCTGCGGTTCATCCCCTTGCACATGATGTAGCTGAGGATGGCGCCGGACGAGCCCACCAGGGCCCCGGTGATGATCAGGGTGATGTTGCCGAGCGTGAAGCCCAGCGCCGCCGCCGCCCAGCCGGAGTAGCTGTTGAGCATGCTGATCACCACCGGCATGTCCGCGCCGCCGATGGGGATGATCAGGGTCACGCCGGCGATCAGCGCCAGGGCGAACAGGCTCCAGAAGGCCCACAGCGCGTGGCCGTGGCTGGTCACCAGCAGCACGATCAGCACCACGATGGCGACGGCGATGGCGATGTTCAGCAGGTGCCGCGCGGGCAGCAGGATCGGCGCGCCGCTCATGTTGCCGTTGAGCTTGGCGAAGGCGATGATCGAGCCGGTGAAGGTGATCGCGCCGATCGCCAGGCCGAGCGACAGCTCGATCAGGCTTTCCAGCCGCACGCCGCCCGGCTCGGCGATGCCATAGGCTTCCGGCGTGTGGATCGCCGCGACGGCGACGAGGCAGGCGGCGAGGCCGACCAGGGAGTGGAAGGCGGCCACGAGCTGCGGCATGGCCGTCATCTGCACACGCCGGGCGATCACCGCGCCGACCGTGCCGCCGACCGCGACCCCGCCCACGATCAACGCGAGCGTGGTGGCGTCCAGCAGGCCCGAGCCCGCCAGCAAGGCAAGGCTGGTGCCGACGGCCAGCGCCATGCCGACCATGCCCATGAGGTTGCCGCGCCGGCTGGTGACCGGGCTCGACAGGCCCCTAAGGGCCAGGATGAAGAGGACCCCGCAGACGAGGTAGAGGATGACGGCGAGGTTGGCGCTCACTTGCGCCCTTCTTTCTTGCGGTACATCGCCAGCATCCGCTGGGTGACCAGGAAGCCGCCGAAGATGTTGACCGAGGCGAGGGCCACGGCCACCGCGCCCGCGCCCTTGGAGATCCACACCCCGTGCGAGCCCTCCACGCCCTTGGCGGCGGCCGCGAGCAGGGCGCCGACGATGATCACCGACGAGATCGCGTTGGTGACCGCCATCAGCGGGGTGTGCAGCGCCGGAGTGACGCTCCACACCACGTAGTAGCCGACGAAGATCGCCAGGACGAAGATCGCCAGGCGGAAGACGGTGGGATCGACGGCGTCCATCGTTAACTGGCCCTCAACTGCTCGTGCACGATCGCCCCGCCGTGCGTGACCAGGGCGGCCTTCAGGATCTCGTCCTCGGCATCCGGGGCGACCTGCCCTTCCTTGTCGAGGATCAGGGTCAGGAAGGCGGCGAGGTTGCGCGCGTAGAGGCTGGAGGCGTCGGTCGCGATCCGGCTCAGCGGATTGGAAAGGCCCAGGATCCGCGCCTCGCCCGCCTGGACGATCTCGCCGTTGCGCGCGCCCTCGACGTTGCCGCCCTGCTCCACCGCGAGATCCACCAGCACGGCGCCCGGCCGCATCGAGGCGACCTGCTCGGCGGTGACCAGGCGCGGCGCCGGACGGCCCGGGATGAGCGCCGTGGTGATGACGATGTCCTGCTTCTTGATGTGCTCGCCGACCAGCGCGGCCTGCTTGGCCTGGTACTCCGCGCTCATCGCCTTGGCGTAGCCGGCTGCGGTCTCGGCGGCCTTGAACTCGTCATCCTCGACGGCGACGAACTTGGCGCCGAGGGACTCCACCTGCTCCTTGGTGGCGGGCCGCACGTCGGTGGCGGTCACGACAGCGCCTAAGCGCCGCGCGGTGGCGATGGCCTGCAGGCCCGCGACGCCGACGCCCATGACGAAGACCTTGGCCGGCGCGATGGTGCCCGCCGGCGTCATCATCATCGGAAAGGCGCGGCCATAGGCCTCGGCGGCTTCGATCACCGCCCGGTAACCGGCGAGATTGGCCTGGCTGGAGAGGGCGTCCATCACCTGGGCGCGGGTGATGCGCGGCACGAATTCCATGGCGTAGGCGTCGACGCCCCTGGCCGCGAGCACGTCCAGCTCGGCGCGGCTGCGGTGTGGGTCGAGCAGGCCGATCACCACCGCGCCGGCGCCCAGATGTTCGATCTCTTCGTCCGAAGGTCCGCGGACTTTCAGCAGGATCTCGGCGCCCGCGAGCGCCTCGGCGAGGGAGGCCTTCACCGTCGCGCCGGCGGCCTCGTAGTCGCTATCGGGCAGGGCAGCGCCCGCGCCGGCGCCGCTCTCCAGGGTGACGCTCGAGCCGCTGGCGACGAGTTTCTTCACCGCGTCGGGCGTGAGCGCGACGCGCAACTCCCCGTCGCGTCGTTCCCGCGTAACCGCGATGCGGGCCATGCCTAGGGGTGGATTTCTGGCGGCTTGGACCGCAGGAAGGCGATCCCCAAGCCCAGCAGGATCAACCCCGGGATCAGGCCGGCGATGAAGCCGACGCCGACGCAGAACCACAGCGTCAGCACGAAGACGAGCACCGCGACGTGCAGGGAGAACCACTTCGCCAGGCGATTGAAGTTCACATAGGTGTGCTCTTGAGCGGCGACCGGCATCTCACCGTGATGGAATTCGTGACTCGTCTCGTCCATGTGGCTCGTCATTCACCCAATCGTGGTCACAGGAAGTCGCTGCTACACCAGCCGGGGCGCCGGGCTCAAGGCCACGTTGCGAGCAGCGCCCGGATCGCGGAGACGAGCGCCAGCGGCTGGTCGACCATGATGTGGTGCTCGCTGTCCGGGATGATCACCCGCGGCGCGGCGCCGGGCAGCACCTCGTCGATCCCGCGACCCATCTCGCGATGGCGCAGGATGATCGCCGAACGGTCGCCATAGATGTGGGCCAGCGGCGTTGTGGTCTGAAGCCCGGTCGGCGTCATGTGGGTCCGGTCGAGCTTGGCCCAGATCTCCGGGTCGAACCGCCACGTCCAGCCCTCGCCCGAGCCGTCAGGCATCGGCGCGCGCTTCAGCGAGCGCCGGGCGATGAAATCGGCGATGTAGAGGTTGCCGGGGACTTGCGGCGGCATGAAGCGGAAGCGGGTGAGCGCCGTCTCCAGCGTCGGGTAGACCCGGTTCACCGCGCCCATGCGAGGCGAGCCCCAACTCCGTGGCTGGCGGCCCGCGGCGCGATCCTCCGCGTCCATCTTGGCCCGCTCCTCGGCCGTGGGCGGACCGCCGAAGCCGGTGTCCACCAGCAGGGCGGCGCGCATCCACTCCGGGTGGCGGGCGGCGCTGAAGTAGACCAGGGCCCCGCCGAAGGAGTGGCCGACGAAGATCGGCTTCTCCTTGGCCTCATAGAGCCCGGCGGCCCGCGCGCAGGCGTGGATCTCCTCGGCGTAGAGCGGAAAGCTGTAGCGGTCGCGCCAGTCCGAGCCGCCCATCCCCGACAGCGACATGGACGCCACACGGTGGGTGCGGCTGAAGAATGGAGCGATGAAGCTCCACCAATCGGCGTGGGCGCTGTTGCCGTGAACGAAGATCAGCCCCGGCTTGCCGATCTCGCCCCAGGTGAGCAGCTCGATGTTCGCGCCCTGCACCGGCACGAGGCTCCGCTCCGGCTCCTTGCGCAGCACCCGCTGGAACCACTCGGGCCGCTCCGGCTCTCGACCCTCGAACGGCGCGAGCGGAGAGGCGACTTCCGGCGGTAGGCCGGGCTCGAGCCGGGTCGGCTGGTCTTCATCGACGGGCGGGCTGGTCTGGGCGACATCGGTCATGATGCGGTGCAACTAAACGGTGATCACCGGCTGGGCTAGGGGCCGGTTAGTCCCCCTCGACAGGCGGTCCCCGCCGTGCTGCCTGCTTAGTCGATGTGCGACACTGTCATCGCGATGGGCTCGGCGACCGCGCGGGGCGGGGTGCTGTTCGCCAAGAACAGCGACCGCGAGCGCAACGAGGCGCAGGCGCTGGAGACCTGCCCCGCCCGGCCGGCCGAAGCGGGACGGCGGCGTCGGCTCACCTACATCGAGATCGATGACGAGGCGGCGACCCACGCCTGCCTGATCAGCCGGCCGTTCTGGATGTGGGGCGCCGAGATGGGCGCCAACGAACACGGCGTGACGATCGGCAACGAGGCGATGCACGCGCTGATCCCCGCCCAACGCCGTCGGGCGCTCACCGGCATGGATCTCGTCCGGCTGGGCCTGGAGCGCGCGGCGAGCGCCGCGGAGGCCGTCGAGGTGATCACCACCCTGCTCGGAGCGCCACGGCCAGGGCGGCGACTGCGGCCATCGCAACCGGTTCTACTACCAGAACGGCTTCATCATCGCCGATCCGAGCGAGGCCTATGTCCTGGAGACGGTCGGCCGCGACTGGGTGGTGGAGCGGGTCGAAGGGGTGCGCACCCTCTCCAACGCCTACAGCATCGCCGGAACCGTCCACGGGATGAGCGACGGTCTTGCGCGACAAAGCCGCTCGAGAAGGCTGGGCCGGAGCCGATGGAAGCATCGATGTCGCGGGCCGGCTGATCGACCCGGCCAAGGACGAGGCGAGCTTCGGGCGAGGCCGGTGCGCCCGCGCCGCCGGCCTGCTCGCGCCTTTGCACGGGCGGATCGATGTCGGCGATCTCATGGCGGTCCTGCGCGACCACGGCGCCGAAGCCGAGGGCGATCCCGACTGGTCGCCGCGCAAGACGCTGCGCCGGACCATCTGCATGCACGCGGCGGAGGGCGCGCGCCGTAGCCAGACGGTGGCCTCCATGGTCTCCGACCTCACCGGACCACGCGCGGTGCACTGGGTGACCGCGACCGCCGCGCCCTGCCTCAGCCTGTTCAAGCCGGTGGTCCTGGGCCTGCCGATCCCCGACCACGGACCGCCGCCCGACCGACCAGTACGACGACCGCAGCCTCTGGTGGGCTCACGAACGCCTCCACCGCGCGGCGCTGCACGACTTCCCCGCCGCCCACGCGCGGATCAGCGAGGAGCGCGACACCCTCGAAGCCGGCTTTCGTCAGCGGATGGGAGGGGCGTTAACGGCCGACGATGACACCCTGGCGCAAGCGGTGGACGCATGCTGGTCCGAGGCCAGGGCGGCAGAGGCGCGTTGGACCAAAGCGTTGCTGGGCCTGAAGCGGCCCCCGATCAGCGCCATCGGTCGCCCAGCCGCCATCGCGTGGTCGCGGCTAAGTGCGACGGCCGAATTTCCAACCCGCTGAGTGAACTAGGCATGGCCCGTAAACCAAACCTCTTATGGGCAGCTTTCGGCGCTCTAGCCTTTCTAGGCATCTTAACTGGGGCGGCCTACGGTCAACTCTGGATCAGTCTGGATAGCCACATGCTTAGGCATGCGGATGCGCGTCACCCGTTACCGTATCCGGGCCACACCGACATCTTCTACATAAGCCCTTCGGACCGTTTCTTGCTGCACGCACTCGGGGCTCTAGCGGGCACCTTCTTCGGGGCGGCAGGGCTTACTCAATTAGTCATCTACGTGAAATCGGTCGTAAGAAATCTTGATGGTCGATCTAAAGGTGTCGGTCCGTAAGACCGAGCCCCGCTCTAGCCACTTCTTCGATTGCACGAACGAGCAGTTCACTGCTAAAATCCGTCCTGCCCTGGCGAGTAGAAGTAAAGCCCGCGTCTCATCGCAGTTCAGTATCGGTGCGCAAAGTCGCACAGACGTTGCCTACCCCATCGGATAGAGCACGTCCTTCGTCACCCCGTCGATCGCCTTCATCGTCTCGGGCGAGAGCGTCACATCCGCCGCGGCGAAGATGTCCGGCAGCTGGTCCTCGTGCGTGGCGCCGACGATGGTCGAGGCGACGAAGTCGTGCTGCTTGCTCCACGCCACCGCCAGCGTCGTGACGCTCATCCCCAGGCCCTTGGCGATCCCGGTGAAGCGCTCCACCGAGGCGAGCGACTTCTCGTTGACGAAGCGCTCGGCCATGCGGCCCTGGCGGCCGCCCATCTGCAGGTAGTTGGAGAAGCGCGCGCCCTCGGGCCGCGCCCCGTCCTGGTACTTGCCGGTGAGCACGCCGCCGGCGAGGGGCGAATAGGGGATCAGGCTCACGCCCTCCTGGCGGCAGACCTGGGCCAGCTCGTCCTCGAACCGGCGGTTGTTGAGGCTGAAGTTGTTCTGGATCGACTGGCAGCGCGCCGCGCCCAGGCGCTCGGAGGCGGCGAGGCTCTTCATCAGGCCCCAGGCGGTCTCGTTGCTGCAGCCCACCGCCCGCACCTTGCCTGAGCGGACCAGCTCGTCGAGCGTCTCCACCATCTCGTCGTAAGGGCCGGCGTGGTCGGGCCAGTGGGTCTGGTAGAGGTCGATGTAGTCGGTCTGGAGCCGGTCGAGGCTGGCCTCCACCGCGCGCACGATGTTGTGGCGGTCGAGCGCGGTCATGCCGGAGCGCTGGGAGCTGCGGATCCAGCCATGGCTCGGGCCGGAGACCTTGGTGGCGAGGATGATCTGCTCGCGCTTCTTGGTCTTCATCCAGCGGCCGACGAACTCCTCGGTCCGGCCGGCATATTTCTCGTCCGGCGGCACGGGGTAGTTCTCGGCGGTGTCGTAGAAGGTGATCCCCGCCTCGAACGACTTGTCGAGGATGCGGTGGCTCATCGCCTCGTCGGCCTGGTTGCCGAAGGTCATCGTGCCCATGCAGATGTCGGACACGACCATGGCGCTGCGGCCCAGCCGTCTGGTTTTCATCGTCGTACTTTCTTGAAAGCCCCGTCAGCTTCGCCATAGGCGGCGGCGGACGCCGCGCCAAGCTCAGAAGAGATCGGGCCGGCGAAGTCGCAAGGCGAGCACCAGGGTCAGCAGCTTCCCGTCGAGGATCGCGCCGGCGTCCGCCTCCGCCGCCAGCTCGACCAGCGGACGTTCGACGACGGTGATGTTCTCGTGCTCCTCGGCCAGGCCGCCGCCGGGTCCGATGCGGTCGGCGGGCGTGTAGGGCGCCAGGAACAGGGTGCAGGTCTCGGTGGACACTCCTGGGCTCGGCCACACCTTGCCCACGCGCTCCAGGTCGCCGAGCCGGTAGCCCAGCTCCTCGTCGGCCTCCTGTCGGGCGGTGGCCTCCTCGTCGCCATGCTCGATCATGCCGGCGCACGCCTCTTCCAGGCTCTCGAGCCCGGTCACCTCGAAAGCAGGGAGCCGGAACAGGCGCACGACCAACGCAACACGGCGATCGGCGTCATACGGGAGTACGGCCACGGCCGCCCCGTGGTGTTCCACCTCCCGGAAGATTTCCGCGCCGCTGGAGAGTCGCAGCCGCAGGCGATCGACCTTGATGTAGCCGTCGCTCAGGCGCTCACGTCCCAACACTTTGACCGACACGATCTGCTTTCTCCTCGGGTCTACGACCGGAGCGAAACGCGCAGGGAAGCGTTGCAGTCGCGGTCTCGTTCAAAGGAGAAATCTAGATCATGCGAACCGCTCTTATCCTGGGCTCGGCTCTGGTCCTGCTCGGCGCCTGCACCAAGAGTGCTCAGACCGACATGAACGCCGCCGGCGACCACGTCGCGGCCGCGGCCAAGGACACGGGAACGGCGACGGTGAAGTCGGCGGACGCGGCGGGCGCCGCGGTCGACACCGCCGGGGCGAAGGTGGACGACGCCGCCAGCCACGCCGGTGAGAAGGTCGATGCGGCGGCCGGCAAGGCTGACCGGAAGGCCAAGGCCGCGGCTGACGCGGCGGCGCATACAGATTAAATCTGTCGTTCTTTGCGGTGGTGGGCGGGCGTGAGTAGCGTTCCGCCCACGACACCGTATCCAAAGTGTCTCGAGGCCCGCGAATTCCAACCGGCGTCACGTCGGAACTGCCCCGTTTTCGCCGGCGCCCTTCCGTCGTCCCGCGTCAAATCGTCCTTGGTGTGATCAAAACGACTGCGGGGCGGGCTCGTCAGGCCTTCGAGAACGTCGGACCGCGGCGCCCATCAGGCCTAGACCGACGATCATCAGAACCCAGGCTCCGGGTTCCGGCGTCGCGATGGAGGCGAACTGAAAGGTCCGACGGCGCCCCTGGAATGGGTTTGGGGTTCGACGGCGACGGCCTCGGCAATGTCGGGAACGACATGCCATTGGGCATGCACGGGTTTGTGTTGAAGATGCAGAACGTCGCCTGACTGACGGCTATGTCGTCGTACTCCTCGGAGATGCCAAACGACTGGAATTCTATCCCGGTGAACGTCGAGGGGAGGTTGGTGATGTACACTCGCCGATTTGACGCTGCGGCGAATTCATCTCCGTCGTCCCGAGGCAGATCAGCCCCGGTAATCACCCCCAACGGCACATTGCCGCGCCCGAGAATGACGATCCGGTTATAGGCGTCGATCGAGCCCAGGTAGAAGCTGATGGTGTGGATCAGCGGCGTCACCGATCCGAAGGTGAAAATCGCGGTCTGTCGCGGCGCCACAACCTCGTAGTAACTTGTATCGCCAGCGGGCGCCGCCGCCACATTCACGGTTGTTCCCCGATAGATCAGATCTTGATGCGGGACACTGTCGCGTTCGGTGACGAACCAGGCGTTTGGACCGTCGAAGGTGGCCGCCATGAATTCGTAGGGCGCGATTCCAGGATCGCCCGGCGACGGCCCGGTCAAGGGGCCTACGGAAAAGTAGTTGAACGCTTGGGCGCCGCTGCTCCAAAGAAGCACAGCCCCAAATGTTAGGAATCGTAAAGTCTTCACGTCACAGCCCTCCGACGTAATCTGGACATGAACGCCAAATTAGCCTTTTGTCAATCGACGAGAAGTTCAACATTTCTTTAGCATCGCTCAAGGCTGGGGCGGACCACGGCGTCTGTGCAGAGGGCCTTAAACGCGTTAGCCGAAGGGGAATGGCGACTTCTCGAGGCAAGCGGTGAAGCGGACGGGGGCGGACCTGGCCCAGCCGGCGGCGCGCCGGTTCTCGACCTGGCTTGCCGGCTACAAGCCGTTGTCCGGAATTCCGGACGAACTGTTCGACCCCACCGGCCGACCGCACGCCCACTGGCTGGACTTCCTGGGCGGCCTTTCGGAGTACGCCGAAGAGGAGATCCGCAGCCGGTTCACGCTGGCGACCCGGCACATACGCGACACCGGCGTCTCTCACCGGGTCTATGGCGAGGACGCGGAGCGGGCCTGGCCGCTCGGACCGGTGCCCCTGATCATCGGCTCAAAGGAGTGGCGGGCGATCGCCGAAGGGGTCGCCCAGCGGGCGCGGCTCGTGGAGGCGGTTTTGCGGGACGTCTATGGAGAGGCGACCCTCGTACGCCGAGGCCACCTGCCCGCCGCGGCCGTAACGGGCAGTCCGGATTTCATCCGACCGATGCGCGGCGTGAAGCCCGCGGGCGACCGATGGCTGCAGATTTACGCCGTCGATCTGGGCCGAGGTCCGGACGGGCGCTGGTGGGTGCTGTCAGACCGATCCCAAGCCCCCTCGGGCGCAGGCTATGAACTCGAGAACCGCCTCGTGATCTCCCGCGCCTTCCCGGCGCTGTACAACGGGATGAACGTCGAGCGTCTGGCGCCGTTCTTCGAAGCCTTGCGGACCAGTCTGTCGGCTCTGGCCGCGCGCCAGGATCCGCGCATCGCGCTTCTGACGCCCGGCCCCTTCAGCGAGACCTATTTCGAGCAGGCCCACCTCGCCCGCTACCTCGGGTTCCTGCTGGTCGAGGGCGACGATCTCGTCGTGCGCGACGGCCTGGCCTATGTGCGCACGGTCGCCGGGCTGAAACGGATCGACGTGATCCTCCGGCGCGTGGATGCCGACTTCCTCGATCCCCTGGAGCTGGACGCCAGCTCGCGCCTGGGTGTGGCGGGACTGCTGGAGGCCATCCGCGGCGGCGGGGTCGCGGTGATGAATTCGCCTGGCTCCGGCCTTGCCGAGTCGCGGGCCCTGCTGGGCTTCATGCCCCGATTGTGTCGCATCCTCTTGGGCGAGTTGCTCAAGCTGCCCAACATCGCCACCTGGTGGTGCGGCCAGGACGCCGAACGCGAGCTGGTCGAGACCTCGACGACGCTGAGCGTGGCCACCGCCTTCCAGGGCGCCGTGCCCGACCCGCTGCTGCCCGAACCGCGCCTCCTGGCCGATCTTTCGGCGGCCGAGCGGGAGGTGTTCGCGCGCCGACTGGCCGACCGGCCGGGCGACTTCGTGGGCCAGGAGGTGGTGCGCCTATCGACCATGCCGGTGTTGCGGGACGGTCGGCTGGCGCCGGCGCCGTTCACCCTGCGCGTCTTCGCGGTCGCCACCCCGGATGGTGATTTCCAGGTCATGCCGGGCGGCTTCTGCCGCACCTCCGACGAGGCGGACGCCCGGGCGATCAGCATGGGCGCGGGAGCGCGGACGGCGGACGTCTGGGTGCTCAGCGAGACTCCAGCGAGCCGCTTCACCCTGCTGGCGTCGCAGGACGAGGTGAAGGTGCGGCGCATCCTCGGCAATCTGCCGAGCCGGGCGGCGGACAACCTGTTCTGGGTCGGTCGATACCTGGAGCGGGCGGAGGCGACCTTGCGGCTGATCCGCGCTCTGGGCGCCAGCCTGGTCGAGGCCGAGGGCGCCGGTCACGCCACGGGCGACACCTTCCTGCACCTGCGCACCCTGCTGTCGGGTTGGGGCGCCCTGGGCGAGGGGGAGGCGCCGACCGGAGCGCTGCATGTCGCCAAGACGGCCCTGCGCGACGAAACCGCCTACGGCTCGGTCGCCGGCCTGGTCCAGCGCGCCCGCCGCGCCACCTCGAGCCTCCGGGAGCGGCTGTCGGCCGACTTCTGGAGCCTTCTGCTGGAGCTCGAGCGCGGGCTGGGCGGGAGCGAGCCCGATCCGCTCACCGAGGGCGCGATCCTTGCCCAGGTCGAGGGAGCTCTGCGCACGCTTTCCGCGCTGGCCGGCCTGGTTCAGGAAAACATGAACCGCGCCTCCGGCTGGCGTTTTCTAGACCTGGGCCGCAGGATCGAGCGCGGCGTCAACGTCTGTCGCTTCGCGGGGACCTTCGGCTGCGCCGCCGCAAGCCCGGAGGAGCTCGACCTGCTGCTCGACCTCGCCGACAGCCAGATCACCTATCGCGCCCGCTATCTGGTGGGCATCGCCCGCACACCGGTGCTGGATCTGGTTCTGCTCGATCCGTTCAATCCCCGCTCGCTCGCCTTCCAGGTGTTCGCCGCCCGCGATCACCTCGCGGCCCTGCCGGCGCTGGTGGAAGACGGGATGGCCGAGCCGCCGCGCCGCCTTGCCATCGCGCTTTCCTGCGCGATCGAGACCGCCCAGGCCGCCGAGCTGACCGAAGAGACGATCGAGCGCTTCGGGGCCGAGCTGATGGCCCTGTCGTCAGCGGTGGCCGATCGTTACTTCCTGCACGGCGCGAACGCCGCGCCGACGGTCAAGCTGGCGAGCCTCGCGTGATCTACGACATTCGCCATCGCACCACCTACGCCTACGAGTCCGAGGTCCGCTTCGCCCAGTGCGTCCTGCGGCTCACCCCGCCGAGCACCGCCAACCAGACCGTGCTGCGCAGCCTGATCACCGTCACGCCCACGCCCGCCCGCTCCATCAGCCGCGTGGGTCCCTTCGGCGAACAGACGCTCACCGTCCGCATCGAGGCGCCCCACCGCGAGCTCACGGTGGAATCCCGCGCCCGGGTGGATGTGCTGCCCTCGCGACCGCCCCTGCCCTTCAGCGCGGGGTGGGAGCAGGTGCGCGGGGACGCCCTCTCCAGCCATTCCCTCGAAGCTTACGCGCCCGCCAGCTTCCTCTACCCGACGCGGCGCACGCCCATCGTGCCGGCGATCACCGACTACACCCGGACGAGCTTCGCGCGCGGACGAGGCGTGTTCGACGCCGCCACCGAGCTGATGGAGCGCATCCACGCGGACTTCACCTACGATGGCGACGCCACCAGCGTCTCGACCCCCGCGGCCGAAGCCTTCAGGCAGCGGCGCGGCGTGTGCCAGGACTTCGCCCACATCATGATCTGCGGCTTGAAGGGCCTCGGCCTGCCGGCCGCCTACGTCAGCGGTTATCTGCGCACCCGCCCGCCGCCGGGCCAGCCCCGACTCGAGGGCTCGGACGCCACCCATGCCTGGGTTTCGCTGTGGTGCGGCGACGCCCTGGGCTGGATCGGGTTCGATCCCACCAACGCCATTCTCGCCGGCGAGAGCCACATCGTCCTGGCCACCGGCCGCGACTACTCCGACGTGGCGCCCGATCGATGGGCTTCTCCTCGCGCCGGGAGATCAGGCGCTGAAAGTCGCGGTGGATGTCGTGCCGGAGGGTGAGTAGGCCCGTCAGCCGGTCCCAAGCCAGGCTCGGCGCGCGAGCCCTGGCGATCACGGGTATGCGGTCGCAAGCCTCCAGCCTGACCGCATTTGTATTGCATACAATCTATTTGCGTGCGATGTAGCGGACAGGTTTTTTCGAAGGAACAAGCGATGCGCAATTTGGCGAGCATGGGTTTGATGGTGACGGCCGCGGTCGTGGTTTCGGCGAGCGCCGGCTGGGCCGCGCCGCCTGCCGGCATGGGCGCCCCGGAATTCATCCGCGGAACCATCGTCAAGGTTTCGCCGGCGGCGGTTCAGATCAGGACGACAGCCGGCAAGGTGGAAGAGGTGGCGCTGTCGCCCACTTGGAATGTCCAGGTGACCAAGGCCGTCACCGCCGACCTGATCAAGGACGGCAGCTTCATCGGCACCGCCGAAATGCCCCAGAAGGACGGGACCGGCCGCTCCCTGGAGGTCCACGTGTTTCCGCCCGGCGTGAAGATCGGGGAAGGTCACTACGGCTGGAGCCTCAAGCCCGGTTCGATGATGACCAACGGCACCGTCGGCAAGGTCGTCAGCAACGGCAAGGGCCGAGCCTTCGACGTCAGCTATCCGACCGGCGTGCGCCACATCGTTGTGCCGGCCGGCGTCCCGATCGTACAGATCGTCCCCGGCGATCGCTCCGCGGTCCGACCGGGCGCCCGGGTGTTCATCCCGGCCGCGCATACGGCGACGGGACTGGCGACCCAGTCGATCGCGGTGGGCGAGAACGGCGCCGCGCCGCCGATGTGATCCCGCGGGCGGGAGCTGACCCATGCGCGCGGATCGCGAACGGAAGAACGGCAGCCTGCTCGTCTACAGGCATCCGCTGAACGTTCGCGTCACCCATTGGGTGAATGCGATCAGCCTGCTCGTCATGCTGTTCAGCGGCCTTCAAATTCTCTGCGCCCACCCGGCGTTCTACCTCGGCGAAGACTCGCGCTTCTCGCGTCCTCTGCTCGCGATCGAGACCACCGCCGGAGCGGATGGCGCAAGTCACGGCGACTTGCGCCTGTTCGGGTGGAGGATGGACACGACCGGGGTCCTCGGCGCGGTCAAGGACGGGCAGGGCCAGGTCGCGGCGCGCGCGATCCCCGGATGGGCGACGCTGCCTTCGGAACTCGACCTCGGCGCCGGGCGCCGGTGGCACTTCTTCTTCGCCTGGATCTTCGCGTTGAACGGCTTGGCCTACCTCGCCTTCGGCCTGGTCACCGGCCGGTTCCAACGCGTGCTGGCGCCGCGCGCCGACGAGCTGCGAACGCTCGGCCACGTGATCGTCGAGCACGTCCGCCTGCGCTTCCCGCGCGGCGAGGCGGCGCGCCGCTATAACGTCCTGCAGAAGCTGTCGTATCTGCCCATCGTCTTTGGCCTGATGCCCCTGATGGTGCTCACGGGTCTGGCCATGTCGCCAGCCATCGACGCTCGCATGCATCTGAACGCGTTCCTCGGCGGCCGACAGACCGCTCGGACCCTTCACTTCCTTTCGGCGAGCGGACTTGTCCTCTTCGTCGGGGTGCACGTGGGCATGGTCGTCCTGGCCGGGCCCTTCAACGAGTTGCGTTCGATGATCACCGGATGGTTCATCATACGAAGGGACCAGGAACCCCGGTGAAAAGCCGCCTCTACACCCGTCGCGACTGGATCGGGACCGCGTCGGCGACCGTCACCGGCCTCGCTCTGAGCGGCTGCGACCGGATTACCCAATCGCCACAGGTGAACCGGGTGCTCGACGCGGGCGAGACCCTCGACCGCGGCGCCCATCGCCTGATCGTCGGACCGACCGCCCTCGCGCGCGAGTACCGCGAGAGCGACATTTCGCCTGACTTCAAGCCGAACGGGAGCACCGACCCGGACAGCGACGCCTATCGAGCGCTCGCCGCCGATGGCTTCCGCGATTACCGTCTGGAGATCGGCGGCCTGGTGAAGCGTCCGCTCAGTCTGTCCTTGACCGAGCTGCGCGAAGCGCCGTCCCGGCGGCAGATCACCCGCCACGATTGCGTGGAGGGCTGGAGCTCCATCGCCGGCTGGCGCGGCGCCCGGCTTGGACCGTTGCTCGACCGCGCGGGCCTGCTCCCAAGCGCCCGCTATCTCATGTTCTTCTGCGCCGACACCCTGGAACTGACCCTGGACGGAACGGGCGACTACTACGAGAGCATCGCCATTGAAGACGGCTATCATCCGCAGACGATCCTCGCCTACGAGATGAACGACGCCCCGCTCCCGATCGCCCATGGGGCGCCGCTGAGGCTCCGGCTGGAACGGCAGCTCGGTTACAAGATGGCCAAGTACGTGATGAAGATCGAAGCGGTGGACAGCTTCAAAAGGTTCGGCCGCGGCAAGGGCGGATACTGGGAGGATCGCGGCTACCAGTGGTACGCGGGCGTCTGATGACCGGGCGAGACCCGCGCACCGCCCACGACGACGAGACCCTCAAGCTCGATCATCAGCTTTGTTTCCCGCTCTACGCGGCCTCGAACCTATTGACGCGCGCCTATCGACCGCTACTCCAGGAACTCGACCTCACCTATCCCCAGTATCTGGTCATGCTCGTGCTGTGGGAGCGCGCGCCGCAGACCGTGGGCGAGATCAGCGCCAGGCTCTATCTCGATACGGGCACCCTGACGCCCTTGCTGAAGCGGATCGAGGCCAAGGGCCTGATCGCCCGCCAACGCGACAGTCAGGACGAGCGGCGGGTCCAGGTGACGCTCACCGATCAGGGCGAAGCCCTTCGCGAGCGCGCCAGGAGTGTGCCCCTGGCCATGGTCCAAGATCCGAAACTCGAGCCGTGCGAAGCCGAGAACCTGCACGCCATCGCCTGGAAACTGATCCGGGCCCTCGCGCCCTGAGGCGGCCGGACGATCGGACCTGAAGCCCAAGGCTTCAGTGCAGCGGCTCGCCCGCCACGGTGATCCTGTGCATCAGCCGCCGCTCGCCGTGATAGTCGTTCTTGGCGAAGTGCCAGGTGATCCGGTTGTCCCAGATGGCCAGGGATCCCGGCTTCCACTGCAACCGACAGGTGATCTCCTCGCGCATCGCCTGAGCGTAGAGATACTGGAGCAGCGGCAGGCTCTCCTCGCGGGTCCATCCCTCGAAGCTGATGGTGAAGGCCGGGTTCACGAACAGGGCTTTGCGACCGCTCACCGGATGGGTGATCACCACCGGATGCACCGCGCCGGTCTTGAGGTTCTGGCCTCTGAGCGTCTCGGCGATATCGGTGTTGGCGTAGAAACCTTGCGGCCCATAGACGTGGTCGGCCGAGTGCACCGCGCGCAGTCCGGCCAAGGTCGTCTTCAACCCGTCGGATAGGCCGTCGTAGGCGGCGTACATGCTGGCGAACAGGGTGTCGCCGCCCGTGGGCGGGGTCTCGCGCGCCAGCAGGATCGAGCCCATGGCCGGAACCGCATCATAGCTGTGGTCGGTGTGCCAGCCGCCGCCGATGTTGGTGGTCTCGCCCTTTTCCTTGCGCACGAGAGCGATCTCCGGATGGGCGGGATCCGTCGGGAAGTAGTTGTTGATGTCGATCTCGCCCCAGCGGCGCGCGAACGCGATGTGCTCCTCGGGCGTGAGGCTCTGGCCCTCGACGAACAGCACCCCGCGTTCGGCGAGCAGGCCGCGCATGACGGCGAGCTGATCGTCGGACAGACGCTTGAGATCGACGTTCTCGACGAGGCTGCCGACCGCCGGCGAGAGCGGGGCCGAGTTGAGTTCTGAGATCACGGGTTGGTCATCCTCATCCTTTAAATGATCATCGCGGTCAGCATGGCGCAAGCGTCATCCGAACCTCGCGTCGAGCACAGGCGGAAGACTTGCCGGCAGGCCATCGAGCGGGCCGGAGGAGAGCAGCAGCACCACCTCGTCGCCATGGAGGCAGGACTTCAGGCTCTCAATCGCCTGCGCCCCGCTCGCGACCGACGCGATCTCGACCCTGCCCGCCCGAACGCGGTCCAGGATGTCGCTCACTTCGATCTGCTCATGGCCGCCTTCACCATGGGTCGGCGGCGGAAGCAGCAGCACCCGCGCCACACCCTCGAACACCGTGTCGTACCAGGCGAGCGCGTCGCGATTGCGCCAGCTGAAGGTGTGGGGCTCGAACACCACCACCAGCGGGCGATCGGGAAAGTGCAGCCGCATCGCCTCGATCGCCGAGCGCGCCTTTTCGTAGGACGAGCCGAAGCCCTCGTAGACCGGCACGCGGGAGGTCGTCGTCTTCTTGTCGAGCCGCCGGGCGACACCGCGATAGCGCGCCACCCCGCGCTGGAGCGCTTCGAACCCGATCTCGCCGCGCGCCATCAGGAAGGCCGCCGCGCCGACGATGTTCTCGACGTTGTGCAGGCCGAGCAGGGGCGTGGCCAGCGGGACCCGATCACCCGTGGGCGTGACGAGGTCGAAGCGCGTCACCTCGCCTATCCGCAGGTTCTCGGCCCGCCAGTCGCCGCGGTCCAAGCCGTACCAGACCGCCTCTCGCCGCCCGACGATCCGGCGCAGCTCGGGATAGGCCTCCGCGCACACCAGCAGAGCGTCGGGGGCGAGCCCGGCGATCAGCTCGGTGAAAGGCCGCTCGTAGTCGGCAAAGGTCGGGAAGGCGTTGATGTGGTCGTGGATCAACGAGCTGATCAGCAGTGCGTCGGGATCATAGAAGGCGAACTTCGAGCGGCGGTCCTCAGGGGAGGTGATGTACTCGTCGCCCTCGATCAGGAACACCGGATCGGTCCCGGCATGGCCGGTGTCGGGCAGGTCGAGGGGCACCGCGCCGATGAAGTAGCCGGGGTCGCGTCCGGCCTCGCGCATCAGCACGGCGCAGAGGGCGGTCAGGGTCGACTTGCCGAAGCTGCCCGCGACCACGAACCGCCGCCGCGTTTGAACCTCCCGGCCGAGGAATTCGGGAAAGCTGTAGATCGGGACGCCCCGGCGCTTCAGCTCCGCCAACTCGGGATTGTGAGCGAGGTCCAGCTTGGCGCTGCCCCCCACCACCGCCGCGTCGAGATCGGCCGGCAAGGCGGCGGCGTCGAAGCCGTCGCGCCAGGCAATGCCGAGCCGGTCCAGCAGATCGCTCACCGGTGGGAAGACGCCGCTGTCCGATCCGGACACGCGATGGCCTTCGGAGACCAGGATGGCCGCCAGCGCGCTCATGCCGGCGCCGGCGATGCCGAGGAAGTAGACGTTCACGTCACCGGCCCCGCGAGCGCGGGCGCGTCGCGCCAGGCCTCCGTCTCCATCACCTCCGCCAGGATCTCCACCGCCCGCCAGACATCCTCGAAGCGCGTGTAGAGCGGCGTCAGGCCGAAGCGCAGGATGTCCGGGGCCCGGAAGTCGCCGATCACCCCGCGAGCGGTGAGCGCGCGCATGATGGCGTGGCCTTCCGGATGGGCGAGCGAGATGTGGCTGCCGCGCATGGAGGCCGTCTCCGGCGAGACGAGGCGGAAGCCGAACGGGCCGCAGCGCTCGCGCACCTGGGCGCGGAACAGGTCGAACAGGTGCGCCGACTTCCTCGCGAGCGCCTCGAGATCCGCCTCGAGCGCCAGATCGATTCCCGACCTCCAGCGCCGCCAGGCTCAGGATCGGCGGGGTGCCGCAGAGGAACCGCGAGACGCCCGACCCGCTGCGATAGTCGCCCTCGAAGGCGAACGGGGCGGCGTGGCCCATCCAGCCGGCCAGCGGCGAGCGCAGATCCTCCTGCCAGCGGCGGGCGACGAACAGATACGCGGGCGCGCCGGGGCCGCCGTTCAGGAACTTGTACCCGCAGCCCACCGCCAGATCCGCGCCGGCGCCGTTCAGGTCGATGGGGATCGCGCCGGCCGAGTGGCTGAGGTCCCACAGCATCAGCGCGCCCGCGGCGCGGGCGCGGGCCGTCGTTTGCGCCAGATCCCAGCGCTCGGCGGTCTTGTAGTGGACCTGGCTGAGCAGGACGATGGCGACCGTCTCGTCGATCGCCTCCAGCAGCGCCGCGCGCGAGACCGCCCGCACGGTCACGTTCGGAAAGGCCGCGGCCAAACCTTGGGCGATATAGCCGTCGGTGGGGAAATCGCCCGCCTCGTGCAGGATCACCGAACGCAACGGACGGGCCGAGAGCCCCGCGTGCAGCAGCTTGAACAGATTCACCGAGGTGGAGTCCGCCACCACCACCTCGTCCGCCTTCGGCGCCGATCAGCCGGGCGATCTTGGCCCCGACCCGCGCCGGCGCGCCGATCCAGTCGGCCGCGTTCCACGAGCGGATCAGGCCCTGGCCCCACTCCGCCTCCATCGTCGCGCGCACACGTCCGGGCGTGTCCGCCGGCAGCGCCCCCAGCGAGTTGCCGTCGAGGTAGATCACCCCCTCCGGCAAGGCGAAGCGGCCCCGGAAGACCTCCAGCGGATCGGCGGCGTCGAGCGCCCTCGCCTCATCAAGAGTCGTCATGGGCCGTGCATACGAAAAGCCGGCGCCTATATGCCAGTGATGACGCAGCTCTCGGTCCTCGACCTTTCGCCCATCGTCCAAGGCGGCGACGCCGGCCAGGCGCTTCGCCACAGCCTGGAGGTCGCCCGCCATGTCGAGCGGCTGGGCTTCCACCGCTACTGGATGGCCGAGCACCACAACATGCCCGGGATCGCCAGCGCGGCCACCGCCGTCGCCCTCGCCCATGTCGCCGCCGGCACCAAGACGATCCGCATCGGCTCGGGCGGCATCATGCTGCCGAACCACGCCCCTCTGATGATCGCCGAGCAGTTCGGCACCCTCGCCGCCCTCCATCCCGGCCGCGTCGATCTGGGCCTCGGCCGCGCGCCGGGGACGGACCAGCGCACCGCCCAGGCGCTGCGCCGCTATTTCGACGCCGCGGATCGCTTTCCGCAGGACGTGGTCGAGCTCCTGCGCTGGCTGGAGCCGCCCAAGGAGGGACAGGCGGTCCGCGCCATCCCCGGCGAAGGCTCGGACATCCAGGTGTGGATCCTCGGCTCCTCCACCTTCGGCGCCCAGCTCGCCGCCGCGCTCGGCCTCCCCTACGCCTTCGCCTCGCACTTCGCCCCGGCGGACCTCGAGGCGGCGCTGGCCGTCTACCGCCGCGAGTTCCAGCCGTCGGAGCGGCTGTCGAAGCCGAAGGTGATGCTTGGCGTGACCGCCGTGGCGGCGGACACCGAGGCGGAGGCCAAGCTGCTGTTCACCTCCCTGCAGCAGTCTTTCGTCGCCCTGCGCACCGGCAGGCCAGGCCGGATGCCGCCGCCCGACGCCAACTTCGCCGCCAACCTTCCCCCCGAAGCGCGGGATCTCGCCGCCGGCGCTCTGCGCCGCGCCATCGTCGGCGATCCGGGACAGGTTCGCCGCGGCCTGGCCGAGTTCGCCGCGCGGCATGACGCGGACGAGCTGATCATCACCAGCTCGATCTACGATCACGCCGCTCGCCTGCGGTCCTTCGAGATCGTCGCCGAGGCCGGGGCGGAACTCGCGCTGGCGGCCTGAGAGGCGCGCCAACCGCCTCGATTCGTTGTAGAGGGCGGCCGATGCACCCGATTTCGCTGAAAGCCGCGCTCGCCGGCGCGGTCGTTGCTCTTGCCGCCGGCCCGGCTCTTGCCGCCTGCGAGGGAACGCCGTCCAACGCCAAGCTGAGCTTTGTGGTCGAGAACATCCGCTCGACCCAGGGCCACATGACCGCCTCGCTGTATCGCGCCGATCCCACGATCTACCTGAAGACCGGCGGCGCGCTGAAGGTGTGGCGCGTTCCGGTCGTCCAGCCGGTCACCGCCATGTGCATCTGGCTGCCGGGACCCGGCGACTACGCGCTGGCCATCTACCAGGACGAGAACGACAACCTGAAGTTCGACCACCCACGCCTCGGCGCGATCGAGCCGTTCGGCTTCTCGCGCAATCCGGCGATCTTCTTCGGCGCGCCCGGACTGTCTTCGACCCAGTTCAAGGCCGGCGCGGGCGAGACGGCCCTGCGCGTCAAGCTGAACTATCGCTGACGTGGCCGGAGTCACGCTCGCGCAGAGCCTGAAGGCGGCGGGGGCCGTCATCGCCTCCACCCGCACGCCGATGCTCGCCCATGTGGTGGTGACCCGCTACTGCAACCTCGACTGCGGCTACTGCAGCGAGTTCGACAAGGTCTCCAAGCCCGTTCCGATCCCCGAACTGCTCGCCCGGATCGACCGGCTGGCGGCGCTGGGGACGCGCATCGTCACCCTCACCGGCGGCGAGCCGATGACCCATCCCGAGCACGACGCGGTGATCGCCCGCATCCGCCATCACGGGATGATCGCCACCACCATCACCAACGGCTTCCTGCTCACGCGGGAGAAGATCGAGGGGATGAACGCGGCGGGCCTTCAGGAAATGCAGATCTCCATCGATGGGGTGAAGCCGGACGAGATCAGCAAAAAGACGCTCAAGTCGCTCGCCGGCAAGCTGAAGATCCTGAGCGAGCACGCCCGCTTCCACGTGAACATCAACTCGGTGCTGGGCGTCTCCGAGGAGCGCACCTTCGAGGCCCTGGAGGTCGCGCGCGAGGCCAAGCGTCTGGGCTTCTCCCACACCGTGGGCGTGCTGCACGACGCGGAGGGCACGCTCGCGCCGCTCTCGCCTACCCAGCGGGCGGTGTACGACGAGCTGACCAGCGGGCGCAGCGTGGCCCACAAGATCAACTACTTCATGTTCCAGAAGAACCTGATGAACGGCAAGCCCAACGACTGGCGCTGCCGCGCCGGGGCTCGCTACCTCTACATCTGCGAGGACGGCCTGGTGCACTACTGCTCCCAGCAGCGAGGCTCGCCGGGAACCCCGCTGGCAGACTACGGCGCGTCGGATATTGATCGCGAGTACCACGCGGAGAAACCCTGCGCGCCGTTCTGCACCGTGAGCTGCGTCCATCAGGCGAGCTTTCTGGACGCTTGGCGCGGACCGCAAACGACTCGGGTGACGAGCACGCACTGATCGGGAAAGGCTGGGGAAAACCCCAGCGTGGCTGCGGCTGGTCGGGCCTGAAGATGGCGTTTTCCCCAGCTTGCCCAGCCTTCCACGGACGATAACCTTGGGCTGTGTTGCCCTCCCGAGGAGATCGCCATGAGCACGAACGTCCAGACGGTCACGGCGAGCGGCGTCAATCCACCGGCCCACGAGGACAGCACGCCCTACGTCGTCCGGGCGGGCGACACCCTCTCGGCCATCGCCGAGGCGCACGGCGTCACGCTCGAGGCTCTTGAGGACGCCAATCCCGGGATCCTTCATCCCGACCTGATCCGGCCCGGGCAACGCCTGGAAATCCCCTCGGCGCGCGGCGAGGCGCAAAGCCGTCCCTCCAGCTACACTGTGAGGGCGGGAGACACGCTCTCGGGCATCGGCGGTCGCCTCGGCGCGGACTGGCGGCTTCTGGCGCAACTCAACCACGTGGAGGATCCGCGCCACCTTCAGATCGGGGCCACCTTGCGCGTCCCGGCCCCGACAATGCACGCGACAGGTCGGCCCACGACCTCGACCCCCGCCGGCGGCGTCGCTGGACACGCCGGAGCCTCGGCGGCTCTGGTGAAACCCGGAACGGTTTCCAGCCGCGGCATCCCCGACACCTCCAACCTCACCCAAGCGCAGAAGGTTCAGCTCTACAGCGCCTATATCGACACCTATGGCGACGCCCGCGCCAAGGCCGATCTCGCCGCCGGGCGCCAGGTGATCCTGGGCCTTCGTCACGACACCAACACACATGCCAACGGCGGAGGCGGCGCCTATGACGATCGCATCGTGGTGGTTTCCAGATCGGGCGTGCGGGAGTTCGTCGGCAACACCGAGCCAAGCGCGCGCTACGAAGGTCGGTTCGGCTCACCGGCCCCAGACGGCCGGCTCGCGCTCGGCCGCATCGCGGAGGGCTCCGATCGCTTCACCCGCGACTACAGCCCCCACCTGGGCGACGTCCTGCGCCCGACCGGATCGGTGAAGATCGATCGTGACACCAGCCACGATGGCGCGTTCGATGGACCGAACACGCGCAGCATCTCCACCGACGAGTTGTTTCTGTTCCATGCCGGCGGCTCGACCATCACCGGCTCGGCGGGTTGTCAGACCCTGCGACCCGCCGACTTCAGCCGTTTCTGGTCGGACCTGAACCAAGGCCAGAAGCAGTTCAGCTATGTTCTGGTCGAGGCCGACCGCCATGGGGTCAAAAGCGCCCCAACGGCGCAGCCCTCCGCCTCACGTCAGCCTCGAGGCTTCGGCGCGGACAGGCGCTGGAATGAGCGTCGAGACCGCCCTCTCGCTCACCGGCGCTGCACCGGGCAGTCCACAGGCCAGATGGATCGCCCAAGCCCTGCCGGCGGCCCAAGCGGTGCAGCAGCGCTACGGCGTTCCAGTCTCGGTGACTCTGGCTCAAGGCGCGTTGGAATCGGGCTGGGGACGCAGTGCGCCCAACAACAACTTCTTCGGCGTCAAAGGCTCCGGATCGACCCAGACGACCACCGAGTATGTGAACGGACAGCGCGTGACGGTGCGGGACTCTTTCCGGGGGTATAGTGGTCTGGAGCAGTCGGCGATGGACTACGGACGCTTCCTCACCACCAACGCGCGTTACGCGAGCGCCTTCGATTTCAGGGCGGATCCGTTCGCCTTCGTCGGTGAAGTGGCTCGGGCTGGCTACGCGACGGATCCGAACTACGCCGTGGAGGTTCAATCCATTATCCGCTCCAACCATCTCGACCGCCTGGACGCCCGCTGATGGCGGCTCGGCGCGCGACGGCTCTCTCGGCCCTCGCGGCGCTGACGCTTGTCTGTGGCTGCGGTCCGACCCCGGGGACCGCCCAAACCAAGGCCGCTACGCCGCAAGCGTCGAACGCCACCCCGAGATCGGAAGGCTCCGCCTCCCTCTCAGACGAGGCGCTGGCCGACCGCGCGGCCAGTCTGGTGGCGAGTCATAAGCTCACCCCGCTGCGGCCCGCCTGCGTGGGTTATGTGGTCACGCGCAACGCCCAGCCCGGAGTCGACACGGTGGACGTGAGGGAACACCACGGCTCCGGCTGCGGTGGCGACCCGGGCGTCGAGCCGCGGCTCTTCACCCTGTTCTTCGACAGAAAGGACGCCGTCGTGAAAACCGATGCGGGCCAGCAGGCGACCGGCGACATTGTGCCTCTCACGCCGACCAACGGCGAGGGCGGCCCCTCGAGCGCCAGCATCGACAACCAAAGCCTGGGCGGCGTGCGCCTCGGCGCCTCGCCGGCGGCGGTGCGCGCCCGTTTCGGGGGCGGCCCCCTGACGGTGGTAAGCGACGGCCCATGGACCGCGTTCGATGACCGCGCCGCCCAACTCACCGTTGGCTTCGACGGCGAGGGGCGCGAACTCAAGACCGTGCCCGACTCCCTCGCCCTAGTCGGACACGAGGTGGGCTGGAACGATCTGCGGCCCGACATCAAGGTTGTCATGCTGGAGACCACGTCTCCGTCCCTGAGCACCCCGTCGGGCGTCCACGTCGGGATGGCGCTGAAGACGGCGGCGAGCCGGATCGGGCCGCCCAGGATCCTGCGCGACGGCGCGCAGGCGTGGGCGCGATTTCCCACGCTCGGCGAGGCGAGCGGCCTGAGCTTCCGGCTCTCGGGCGCCGATCCCGAAAATGCGACGATCACCGCGATCCGAGTGCGGCGGCCGCTCTAGGCCGCTTATCGACAGAGCGGCCCCAGCTGCGACCTTAGCTCCCGGTGGCTTTCCAGGCCGCCACCATCAACAACGGCTTCCTGCTCACGCGGGAAAAGATCGAGGGGATGAACGCGGCCGGCCCTCAGGTAATGCAGATCTCCATCGATGGGGTGAAGCCGCACGTCGAGGCCTCCCGCACATGGCGAGAGGCCCCACGCTCATTCGTTACGCCGTCTGGGTGCGGGGACGCCGGCGCAAGGACGCGCCCAGAACCCCTAGCCCGATCATCATGATCGCCCAGGAAGCCGGCTCGGGAACAGCCACCGAGACGCCGCCCACATAGTCGAGCACGGACGTCCCATCGGTAACGGCCGCCCCGTAGGTCGTTCCGCCGCCCATGTCGCCGTTGCTCCAGAAGTTAACGGCGTCGCCGTTGGCCAGGGTGAAGACGAGACCGTAGATGTCGAGGAACCCGCCATGGAACCGGTAATCGGTGGCGGTTTGCGGCGAGCCGCCCGGGTAGAACAGGTCGTCGTAGGTCAGTCCCGGAGCGACGCCGCCTGGACCGGGGACCCCGTCGGTGACCGGGTAGAAGCTGAAGCTGTGCGGCGCGAGCAGGTTCGTTGGATCGGGGTTGGCCGGGTTGCTCAGGACGATGCCGGTGATCGTGGAATTGACGCCGATCGCGGCGTCGGAGAATGCGCCCGAGATGCCGGTGACGATGTACGACCCGATCGGGTCTACCGGATTGGGCGAGGTCCCCGGCAGCACCCCGGTGTTCGGGTTGGGACTATAGGTAAGTTGCACGGCGCCACTTACCCCGGATCCGCTCAGAGTGAATGCGAATGAGGCCGCGCGCGCCTGAATACTCAAAGACGCCGCGACCAAAAGTGTCGCGGTCGCTAGGTATACATTTTTCAAGTTCACTCTCCGGGGGGCTTCTGCTTAAAAAGACAGCGGGCCTTTTTTTGAAGGCTGCGGCCAACGCGTCAAGCCCGGATTTCCCGGGACGCTCAAACACTTCCGTGAACAGTCGACCGCGAACCGGGCCTCTCCGGCGGCGCGGTAGAGACGTCGACGACCGTCGGGCGAACGCTCTCCGCGTTCAGCCTCCGGCCGCCTTCCAGGCCGCGAGTTGCGCTTCGAGCTTGCCGTGCAGCTCCTCGAACAGCGCCGCCTGTTGCGCGGTGGGCGGCGTGTCCGCATCTTCGAGACTGACCTGGAAGGCGGCGTACTGCTCGTTGAGCATGCCGGGGAAGGCGAGGTTGGCCTCCGAGCCGTTCATGTTGACCTGCATCAGCTGGGCCTCGATCGCGGACAGCCGGGCGGCGCGGGCCGGATCGGCGGTCTTCTTGGCCTCGCGGATGGCGTTCACCGCCTTGTGCAGGGCGTCGATGTCGCGCCACACGCGGATCGCCAGCGCCGTCTTTTCGGCGATGGCGGCATCCGTCCCATGGCCGCGCGGATCGGCGACGATCGTAAGCGGCTGGGTCTGGGCCACGCCGCCGACCTTCAGGGTCACCCGATAGACGCCCGGCGCCACGATGGGTCCGCGCGGCGCATTCCCCTCATAGAAGGCGCCCGGGATCTGCGCCGGGTCGTCCATGCGCAGGTCCCACACCAGGCGATTGAAGCCGGGCTTGGCGGGGATCAGGTCTTGGGGCGTGATCCGGTCCGGCCACTCCGGCGGTTGCTCTTCCTTGGTGGTGTGGGTGCTGGAGAGGTGGCGGATCACCTGTCCCGATCCATCGGCGATCTCGACGGTGACCTCGCCCGCGGGCGCGCCGGCGAGCGTGTAGTCGATCAGGGCGCCCGCCGGCGGATTCTGGCCCACGGGGCGACGGGTGTCGACCTCGTCCGGATAGTAGAGGCGGATGGCGGTCTGCGGCTTGTATAGGGTCGCGGCGCCCGCCGCGCCGCCCTGGCGCAGGGGGGTGACGTCGGTGAGGATCCAGAAGCCACGGCCGTGGGTGGCGGCCACCAGGTCGTCGCCCTTGACCACCAGGTCGTGCACCGCGGCGGCCGGCAGCTTGGTCCCGAGCTTGCGCCACGCCCGACCGTCATCGAAGCTGACGAACACCCCAAGCTCGGTGGCCGCATAGAGCAGGCCCGGCCGGACCGGATCCTCGCGCACCGCATGCACCACCGCTCCTGGCGGCAGGTCGCCGGCGATGGACGTCCAGGTGCGGCCGTCATCCGTCGTGCGATAGGCATAGGGGGCGATATCGTCGAGCTTGTGCCGGTCGGCGGCGACGTAGGCGGTGTGCGGGTCGCGGCTGGAGAGGTCGATCATGTCGACCGAACTCCAGGGCGGCATGGCCTTGGGCGTCGCGTCGCGCCAGTGTCCGCCGTCGTCGTCGCTGACATGGACCAGGCCGTCGTCCGAGCCGGCCCACAGCTTGCCCTTGGCCAGCGGCGACTCCGCCAGGGAGAAGATGGTGTCGTAGTATTCGACGGACGTGATGTCCTTGGTGAGCGGGCCGCCGCTGGCCTGCTGCTTGGACTTGTCGTTACGGGTGAGATCCGGGCTGATGATGGTCCAGCTCGCGCCGTGGTTGGTCGATTTCCACACCACCTCGGAGGCCGCGTAGAGCACGTCCGGATCGTGCGGCGAGAGCATCAGCGGCGAGGTCCAGTTGAACCGGTGGAGCAGTTCGGAGGCGGGGTGGCCGGAGTTGTCCACGCCCCACGGGCTGATGTCGCGCACCTGCTCGACGTGCTTGTCGTAGCGGCCGAACTGGTTCTCGGCGTCGCTGTAGATGATGAGCGCGTCGCGCGGGTCGGGCACGACAAAGCCGCTTTCGCCGCCGCCGGCCGGATACCAGTCGCGCGCGCCGATCACCCCTTCGTCGCCGAAGCTGGCCACGGTGAGGTTGGAATTGTCCTGCTGGGCGCCGTAGGCCCAGTAGGGGAAGCGCATGTCGGTGGCCACGTGATAGATCGCCGCCGTCGGCTGGTTCATCTGCGTCGACCAGGTCGCGCCGCCGTCCAGGCTGATCGAGCCGCCGCCGTCGTTGGTGTTCGCGAGCACGCGCGGATCATCGGGGTCGATCCAAAGGGCGTGATGGTCGCCGTGGGTGGCCGGCACGAGGTCGAAGTGCTTGCCGCCATCCTTCGACCGCAGCATCCCCGTGTTGAGGGCGTAGATCGTGTCGACGCTCTTGGGGTCGGCGTAGATCTTGGAGAAGTACCAGGCGCGCTGGCGGATGCGTCCGTCCTGGTTGACCAGGGCCCAGGTCTCGCCGCCGTCCTCGGAGCGATAGAGGCCGCCATCCTTGGCCTCGACATTGGCGTAGACCCGGTGAGGGTCGGCCGCCGAGACCGAGACGTCGATCCGGCCGAGGATTCCGCCTGGCAGGCCGTGACCGGTGACGTGGGTCCAGGTCGCTCCCTCGTCGTCGGAGCGATAGAGGCCGCTGCCCTCGCCGCCGCTGGAGAAGCTCCACGGCTGGCGGCGCACCGTCCACATCGCGGCCCACACCCGCTTGGGATTGGCGGGATCGAAGGTGACGTCGATCGCCCCGGTGTCCGGGTCTTTGTAGAGGGTCTTGGTCCAGGTGCGGCCGCCGTCTGTGGTGCGGAACACGCCGCGCTCGGTGTTCGGGCCGAAGGCGTGGCCGATCGCGGCGACCAGCACCACGTCGGGGTTCGTCGGATCGACGATGATCGTCCCGATCTGGCGGGTGTCGCGGAGGCCGACGTGGGTCCAGCTCTTGCCGCCGTCGGTGGACTTCAGGACGCCCATGCCGTTGGTGATGTCGCCGCGCAGGGCGCCCTCGCCGGTGCCGACGTAGATCACGTCCGGATTGCTGGGCGACACGGCCACGGCGCCGATCGAGCCGGTGCCGGCGTCATCCAGGATCGGCGTCCAGTGCGATCCCGCGTCGATGGTCTTCCACACCCCGCCGCCCGCCGCGCCCATGAAGAACAGGTTGGGGTGGCCGCGGACGCCGGTGATCGACACCGCCCGTCCGCCGCGGAACGGTCCAATCCCGCGCCAGGGGATGCCCGTGACCGCCGGGTTGTTGTCGACCTGCGCCAGGACGGGCGTGGCGAGCGCGAGGGCGGCGGTGGCGAGGAGGACGGCGCGAGCGTGGAACAAGGAAAACTCCCCTTATGATGTTGTGAGCCCTGTTCCGCCTTCCCGCCCCGCCGTTCAAGCCCCCCAATCGACCGTGGTCCGCGACGAATTCCGAGCGGCCCCCGCGACCAGCGCCGCCAGTCTCAAGGCGAGCGCACTCGCCAGAGCCTTTGAGCGGCGGCGAGGCGGGCGCTGGTTGCGCCGCCTCCAGGGCCGGCGCGATCACGCGGGCCTGGAAATCGGCGATGACGTCGGGCGCCCGCACCACGGCGAGGATCTCCGCCTCGGCGGCCAGACTGGCGAAATCGAAGTTGGAGGAGCCGAGGACCAGCGTTTGGTCATCGACCAGGAGCCCCTTCAAATGGCTCATCCGTGGACCCCCTATCACCTCGAGTCCGAGCCGCTGGGCGCTCCAGAACAGCGCATCGCGAACCGTTGGCTTGTTGTTGGCCAGCGGCGTGAAAAGCCGCACGGCCACCCCCCTCCGCCGCGCCGCGCCCAGCGCGCCGAGGAAGGGCTCCGTCACATAGGGGCTCACCAGATCGATCCGCTCTCGGGCGCCCGTGATCAGGTCGAAAACCGCGGCAAATCCGTCCGCGTTGGATCGACCGTCGAGAACCAGGACATCGAGGTCCTCGGAGCAATATTTCGCGGCGACCGGCTTTCCACGGAACGTCGCCTCGAAGCTCGCGGTGAGGAAATCGGCCGCACCCGGATGAACGATCCGCAGCATCAGGTCCGGCCAGTCGAAGTTGTGGTCGGAGAAGTTGACTCCGCCGACATAGGCCACGTCGTCGGCGATGATGAGCTTGCGATGGTCGCGGGCCGGATAGTTCGTCCACGTTCGATTGATCGGATTCGTGACCCGCACCGGGATTCCGAAGTCGATCAGACCCCGGAGCATGGCGTCGGTCGCGGCGACCTCCGCGGCCAGGATGGGGTCGCGCAAGGCCCGGCGGCTCAGGCGGGTGTCGTTGATGTTGACCTGGGTGTAGCCGTCCACCAGCACACGACGGTCGGCGGCGGGCGATCTCGAACACGCCTCCGCCACCGCCTTGCCCGCTGCGTCGCCTTCGAAGGTCATGGCCTGGATCAGAAGTCGCCGCCGCGCCGCGGCGATGTCGTCCCTCGCTCGCGCCCAGAACGCTTGCGCGCCGATGCACAGCGAGAGCGCGGGCCGTTGCCCCTGATCGACCATGCCCGCTAATAGCACCGTTCGGCGGGACGATTCGAAAGACCCCGCGTTTGGGGCCGCCCACCCGTGACCACGCCGCCGCGCGTCCTGCTGCTGTTATCCTCGCTCCACGGCGGCGGCGCCGAGCGGGTGGCCGCGCACCTCGCGAACCGCTGCGACCCGAACGTCGTCGACGTCCGCCTGGGCCTTCTGCGCCGCGCGGGACCGTTTCTCGGCGAGGTCGAGCCGAGCCGAATCCTCAAGTCGCGCCGCTTCGAGAACCTCCTGGTCTACGAGGGCCACAACTCCAGCTTCTACCGACCGGATCGGCTGCTGGCGGCCGCCACGCTCGCGCCCTTGAAGGTGCGCGGCATGATCCGCGACTTCCGCCCCCAGGTGGTGATGAGCTTCTTGAAGGGCATGGGCCTGCTCGCCTGGGCGGTGAACGGCTCCCTGCCCCGGCGGGAGCGACCCCGCTTCATCCTGCGCGAGGGCAACAACACCGACGCGGTGATCGAGGACGAGCTCTCCAGCGAGGCGGCCCGACGGTTCATCAAGGCGCTCACCCGGCGGGCCTATCGGGGCGCCGACGCCTTTCTCGCCAACTCCTGGGAGATGGCGCATGGGCTTCAGGAACGGCTGGCGCTGGAGCCCTCTCGCTTGCGCGTGATCCACAACCCCATCGACCTCGCCGCCATCAAGGCCAAGGCGAAGGCTCCGGCCAAGGGAGCGCCGTCCGGCCCGTTCATCCTCACCGTGGGACGGCTGGAGCATCAGAAGGCGCACGACGCGCTGCTGCCGATCTTCGCGGCCAGCGAGGCGGCCAAGGGCATGAGCCTGGTCATCGTCGGCCGCGGCTCGCGCGAGGCGGCGCTCAAGCAGCAGGCCGCCGACCTCGGTATCGCCGACCGGGTGATCTTCCCGGGGTTCATCGACAACCCCTGGAGCTGGATGGCGCGGTGCGCCCTGTTCGTCCTGCCCTCGCGCTGGGAGGGGTTTCCGACCGTCTTGGCCGAGGCGCTGGCGTGCGGCGCGCCGGTCTTGGCCACAGCGTGCGATTTCGGACCCGCCGAACTGCTCGAGCACGACGTGAGCGGGTGGGTGGTCCCAGCCTTCGACGACGCGGCGTTCGCCGGCGCCATGGAGCGGCTGCTGACGGATCGGGATCTGCGCTGCCGGCTCGCCGCCGCCGGCCCGGCGCGCGCCGCGGAATTCGATCTTTCGGCCATGATCGAGAACTACACCCGCTTGTTTCTGGAGCAGGCGATGCTGTCGCCCGTCAGGCTCTGAGCTTCTCGGCCTCGCGCCAGGCGGCGGGGTCGTCGACGTCCAGCCAGAACCGCTCGCCGATGTCGTGGGCGAAGGCGAGGCCGCTCGGCCGCCAGCGTCCGCATGCCGGCGGAGATCGAGCCGTCGCCGCCCGCCGCCACATCGGCGCGGATCGCGGCGATCAGGGCGTGGGAAGCGACGAACACGCCGGTGTCGAAGGCGTCGTAGGGCTCCAGCCCCTTGCCGATGGCGGTGATCCGGTCTGCGTCGGTCTCCACGCGGGTGACGTCGGCGAGATCGACCAGGGGATTGCCCAGGCGCCGGTCGACGGCGAGCGTCACGCCCTCTCCGGCCGCGTTCTCCACCAGATCGGAGAGCAGCGCCGGCTCGAACAGGTGGTCGGCCATGAGGAGGACGAAGCGCTCGCCGACCAGAGCCTCGGCGGCGACCACCGAGAGGCCGTTGGCCCGCGTCCACTCCGGATTGCGGACGATCTCCAGCCTCAAGCCGGCCCGGACGGCATGGCGGCGGAGGAAGGCTTCCAGCGGCGCGGCCTCGTAGCCGGTGACGACCACGAACTCCGAGATCCCCGCCTCGACCGCGCTGTCGATGACGCTCTCGATCAGCGGCTTGCCCCAGACCGGCGCGAGCGGCTTGCAGGGTGCGATCTCGCGCAACCGGCTCCCCATGCCGGCCGCGACGATGAGCGCTTTCAAGGGCGCGGGATCAGAAATACGCCGGTCACTGGGCCGCGACCCGCATCGGCTGCTCGATGAAGAGGTCGGTCATCCGCGCCGCCTCGTCGTCGGTGAACTGCTCCGGCGGATGCTTGCAGAAGAAGGCCGACGGCCCGATCAGCGCGCCGCCTTCGCCGCGATCCAGCGCCACCTTGCAGCAGCGGATGGCGTCGATCACCACCCCGGCGGAGTTCGGGGAGTCCTCGACGCTCAGGCGCACCTCGATGTTCATCGGCACATTGCCGAACAGCGCGCCTTCGAGGCGGAGGAAACAGAGCTTGTTGTCGTTGAGCCACGGCACATAGTCGCTGGGCCCGACGTGGATGTTCTCGTCGGAGAGGCGCGCGGCCATCACCGACTGCACCGCCTCGGTCTTGGAGGTCTTCTTCGACTGGAGCCGCGAGCGGTCCATCATGTTGAGGAAGTCGGTGTTGCCGCCGGTGTTGAGCTGGTAGGTCCGGTCCATCCGCACGCCGCGTTGGCGCATGAGGTTGGTGAGGGCGCGGTGGACGATGGTGGCGCCGAACTGGGCCTTGATGTCGTCGCCGACGATGGGCACGCCGGCCGCCGCGAAGCGGCCTTCCCACGCCGGATCGCTGGCGATGAACACCGGCATGCAGTTGACCACGCCGACCTTCGCCTCGAGCGCGCACTCCATGTAGAAGCGGGTGGCGTCTTCCGAGCCCACCGGCAGGAAGTTGACCAGCACGTCGGCGCGGGCGTCCTTCAGCGCCTGGACCACATCGGCCTTCGTCGGCTCCGGCTTGTCGGCCAGCACGAAGGAGCGGTCGGCCGGCATGCCGGGCATGTGGTCGGCGACGCCGTCGAGCGTCTTGCCCATCCGTACGGTAACGTCCGTGGGCGAAACCTCGGCGAACACGGCGGTGCAGTTGGGTTTGGCGAAGATCGCCTGGGCGAGGTCGACGCCCACCTTGCGCTCGTCGATGTCGAACGCCAGGACGAACTCCACGTCGGTCGGCTCATAGCCGCCGATGTTCCAGTGCATCACGCCGGCGGCGTTGTCGTTCGCCGCGCGATAGAAGGTTACGCCCTGGACGAGGGAGCTCGCGCAATTGCCGACACCGACAATCGCCACGCGGATTTTAGCCATCAACCCTTTACCCTTCTCGGCGCCGGGGGATGAACATTATCCACGTCGCCTTCCACTGTTTGCGATGGAGACCCGCTCGCCGGCTCTCTCAGCGTAAACGACAATGCTAGCAACCCGGCCGCGGTGTCACAAGACTGCCATCGAACACACAGGAAGCGCTAAGGCTGCCCGATGAGCCCGGATCATGCCTCCCCCGCGCCGGGTCGACCCCTCGAGATCGAAGAGCCGCTGAACCGCGCGATCGTGCATCCGCTCGCCCGCGCGGTGGTCGACCGGCTGGTGGCGACGCCGATCACGCCCAACCAGGTCTCGGTGGCGAGCTTCATCGCCGCCGTCGGCGCCGCGGCCTGCGTGCTGGAGCTCGCCTGGCCGTGGTCGGCGCTCGCCTGCGCCGCCCTGCTCACCGTGTGGCACGTGCTCGACGGCGCCGACGGCGACCTCGCGCGGCGGACCGGGCGCGCCTCGCCCATCGGCGAGCTGGTGGACGGCGTCTGCGACCACGCCAGCCAGGTGGTGCTCTATGTCGCCCTGGCCCTGGTGCTGCGGCGCTCGATCGGCGGCTGGGCGTGGGCCTTCGCCTGGAGCGCCGGGGCCAGCCACGCCATCCAGTCCAACGCCTACGAGACCGCGCGCAAGACCTATCGCCACTACGTCTATGGCGCGCCGTGGATGCGGCAGGCGCGGGCCGAGCGCGGCCTGGGCGCGGTGTTGAGCACCGGCTACATGGCCGTGTCCCAGGTTCTCGGACCCGGCGAAGACGAGGCCGCGACCGCCATGACCGCCGCCCGGGCGCGGCTGGGCGAAGCCGGCGCCCGCGCCCTCTACCGGCAGCGCTTCCAGCCCATCGTCAAGCGCGCCGGATGGCTGGGCGCCACCGGCCGCACCACCGCCCTCACCCTCAGCCTGCTGGCCGGCTCGGCGCTGTGGTACTTCCTGTGGGAGCTCACGGCCCTGAACGCCGTGCTGGTGTGGATGGTCTGGGCGCGCGGCCGGGCGAACCGGGACCTGGCGGCGGCGCCGCGGGATACGGATCACTCGCGGGGGTAGGCGCGCGGCGGCGGGCTACGGGCCAGCGACGGCCTGTTCAAGCGGCGTTTTCGGTCGCCAATCAGCGAAGTCTGGCGAGGGCGTTCGTCGCTCCTCCCCCGTCGCGCGAGCGACGACGGGGGAGGGGGACCACGAAGTGGTGGAGGGGGCGCAGGGCCGGTGCACGGGTGTTCGTTGGAATGGGGCCTCGCGCCCCCTCCGTCTCATGTCGCTTCGCGTCATGAGCCACCTCCCCCGCCTCTGCGGGCGGGGGAGGAGTAGCAAGGATCGCCCCGACCCCCGCCGCGAACGGCCGGTCCAGGACCGCCTCGTCGTCTTCCCAGTCGGTGAGATTTTCGCGCAACGCCCCCGGCCCCTCGCCGGAGCGCTCCGCCCGCGAGGTCGCCTCGACCCGGACCGCCGGCGCCGCCGCGCCCCACCCCGCCGGAACCTTCCCATTGCGCAACGCAAGGATCTGCGCGTCGACCCGGGCTTCCATGGCCAGGGTCAGCCGCACCGCGCGCGAGAGGGTGGCGAAGGGCCGGGCGGGATCGCCGCCGTGCTCCTCGTTGATCGCCGCCATCGCCGCCGCCGCATGGGCGTCGATCTGCCGGGCGAGGTTCATGCCGATGTCCGACAGCTCCTCCAACAGCGCCTGCCGACGCTCGGCCTTGGCCAGGGCGGCGGCGAGGTGGGGATCGTCGGCGGGGGCGGAGGACATGGGCCAGAATTATTGCGGAATGCGATGTTTGTGTCAAGACCTGTCCGAGGGTTGGGCGCTGGAGCTTTGGCGGATGAACGTCGCTGTTGGGCTCATAGGGGACGTTGAGGACGTCGCCTCGCGGCGCTTCAAGGCAGGATTGGCTGCGCCAAGGTCTACTGGCGAGCCCCGAGGCGGGTCGTGCTTCGCGACATTCCTAGGCGATTAGAAGACCCCCATCGCTTGCGTGTCCCAAAAGGGCTGTGTCAGAATTGAGTGTGAAAATCGGATATGCCAGGGTCTCCACGGAGGAGCAGAGCCTCGGCCTGCAGCGTGACGCGTTGTTGGACGCTAAGGTCGCGCGCGGGTTCGTGGAGTTGGCCTCCGGCGCGTCGAAAAATCGGCCCGGCGTAGACGCCTTGCTCGAGATGCTGCGCGCGAAGGCTGAGCGTCGGCGGATCTTCCCTCTATCGCGCTCTACGCGCTGACGGTGCGCCAGCATGACGAAGCGCATCAAGGCGACCACAAATCCGAAAGTCCTCACTTGGGCTAGGGAGTCTGCGGGGATTTGACCTTGCGGCCGCGGCCGCGAAGCTCGACGTTGACGAGGAAAAGCTCATTGCCTGGGAAGCGGGCGACGATCGGCCGTCAATCCCCCAGCTCCGCAAGCTCGCCGAAGCCTACAAGCGGCCGCTGGCGGTGCTGTACCTACCGGAGCCGCCGACGACGGCGTTCCAGGCGATGCACGATTTCCGCCGCCTGCCTGAAGCGGGTCTGCGGCGCTTCTCGCCTGAGCTCACGCTTGAGATCAGATTGGCGCAGCAGCGCCGGGAGTTGGCGATCGAGCTGTTCCAGGACGCGGACGAAATGCCCGCCGCGTTCACGCTCCAGACGGCGCTCGGCACAGATCCTGAGAAGGCTGCGCTCGCGATCCGCGCAGCGCTCGGCGTCGACTACAAACTGCAATCGCACTGGCGCGATCCGCGCGTTGCGTTCCTCGCCTGGCGCTCAAGGATCGAGGCGTTGGGCGTTCTAATCTTCCAGGCATCAAGGATTGAATGCGACGAGGCCTCCGGCTTCGCATCCTGGGCCGAAGTGCTGCCCTTCATGGTCATCAACCGGAAAGACGCCTACGCGCGGCGCACCTTCTCGATGTTTCATGAGCTGGCGCACCTGATGCTCCGGCAAAGCGGTGTTTCCGATCTTGATATTGAAGGCCCTCGCGCGGCCGACGATGAAAAGATCGAGGTATTCTGCAACCAGGTCGCCGCGGCGGCCTTGATGCCACGCGATCTGTTCCTTGCTGAGATCCTGGTGGCGACGAAGGGCGTCGGTCGTCACGAATGGGATGACGCCGCCGTTCAGACGCTTGCGCTCACCTATGGCGTATCGCGCGAGGCGATCGTGCGCCGGCTGCTGACCCTCGGTCGGACGACGGAAGCCTTCTATCGGCGCAAGCGCGCGCAATATGCGGTCGAGTTTCAGCAGCAGCGCGACCGCGAGCGGGAAAAGAACGAAGGCAAGCCGATCCCGCGGAACATGCCGCAGGAGACGGTCGCCGACTACGGCAAGCCGTTCGTAAGGCGTGTGATCGAGAACTATCGCGCTGACCGGATTAGCCTTTCGGATGTGTCGGGATACCTGGGCGTGAAGGTGCGGCATGTTCCCGGCATTGAGCAACAGCTAGGCATCGGTTGATGCCTCGGGCTGGTGCGCCGACCTACTCGATCAAACTCGAGTGTCACTGATCCATGCGTGGCGGCGGGCCTATCCGCCAAAGCGGTTCGCCGGCCTCTGGAAGGCGCTCGAGGCGCTTGTCGACGAAGGCCGCATGGTCGCGTCGATCGAGGTCTATCATGAGCTGAAACGGAAGGATGACGACATCTTCGAATGGGCCAAGGCCCGCAAGGAAGGGATGTTCGTCGAAATAGACGACGGCGTTCAGGCCGAAGTCGTGCGTCTGATGCAAACCTATCCGAAGCTGGTCGACACCGGGAAAGGAAAGTCGGGCGGCGACCCGTTCGTGATCGCGCAGGCGCTCGCAGGGAAGCCTCGCCTAGTGGTGGTCACAGAGGAGCACGGCGGCTCGGCCGACAAACCCCGCATCCCGTTCGTGTGCGATCAGGAAGGCGTGCGCCACCTCGATCTTCTGACGCTGATCGAGGAGGAAGATTGGACGTTCTAAGCCGCCCTGAGTCGAGCATCGCTTTCGGGGGTGATCTCAACTTCCCTAGAGGACGCTGAGGGGGCGGCCCGCGGGATGGCTCGCGACGGTGCGGTTCGTCGAGGGACCACAAGGTGCGCAGGGAGCTACGGCCGCTACTTCCGCGCATGAAGTTCCTAAGCGGGGGGCGTCACCCCAGCCAGAGGATATCATGCCACAGCTCGACCTTTTCCGCTCGCCGCCTCGTCCCTGGAACACCGGCCGGATCGTCGGCCCCAAGCCACCATACAAGCCCAAGCACGGGAGGTTACGGTGACACTGCACTGAACAGGTCCTACTGGCGGCTCGCGGATGTCTTGGGCTTGGGGCCGCCTTGCCTGAAAACTCGCGGACACGTACGCACTTCCGGGGGATGGCCCAGGTCCAGGCGTTCAGCTACGCCGGTTCTGAAGGGAGGGGAAATCCGTACGTGTCCCACCGTTAATCCGGGAAGCAGGAGGTCGGCCGCTGGGCCAACAACCGGGCCGAGAATTCACACCAGCCATTCCGACTACGAGCGCGCGCCATGCTCAAGTTTCGGAGGATGAAGACACTCGAGAAGTTCGCTTCGGTCCACGGATCGGTCACCAGCCACTTCAGCTAGCAGCGTCACCTTATCAGCCGGAACGACTACAAAGAAAGACGCTCCGCCGCCCTGGCTGAGTGGCGGGCGGTCGTAGCCTAAACCCCCGCGTGGATTTGAGGAAGCCGCGCCAACGGGACGAGTTAACGTTAGACTGAAAGCACCCGAACGATACTTGGCCGCCGGCACCGCAGAACGGTTCCCAGGGCACCGAAGCCGAGCAGCATCATAGCCCACGTTGCGGGCTCCGGCACCGCGTGGATCGAGACGCTGCCTGGGGTCGGATAAGCGCCGGCGAGTACATAGCTGAGCGGGTCGAGAGTTCCCAGTAGGAATTGGTATGATATGAAGCCCTCGTCGTAAGCGACGGGATCCTGTTGCAGGAAGTAGGTATCGTTGACGAAGAGTCCGCCGACGCCGGCGAACTGCCCGTTGATGTATTCGACGTCGGGGAGATTGCCACCGCCGAGATCCGGCGGCCCGCCTTCCTCCGGAGTGCCGTATCCGACCGCATCGAACTTGTTGAAGACGACGTTGCCGATCGAGATTGTCAGCGACGCGAGCGGATCGGCGGAGAGGTCCGCGGTGAGGAAGCTACTGAACAAGACGGTACCGCCTGCGGCAGCGATCGCGGCATTGGCGCTGTCGGTGTGATCGACGAAGGTGGCGTCGTTGTAGACGACTTTGTATGAGAAAGGATCCCCAGTATTAAGACTCCCAGCAGTGATTCTCCTGGCGCGAAGCCAAGAACGATGCCGCTGTAGTCGGCCTCGACATACCTAGCCTGAGCCGGAGCCGCCGCAGTGGCCAGACCAACGGCCGACAGCAAGATAACAGCTGAACCGAATGAATCCTTAAGCGGGGTGTTGGACATTTGAGCTCCCAAGGGCATTTAGCCGGATGCCTCGGTACGGCTATGACCGATGTTCAGGAAGGGCAGGGAGCCGATCAATTGCCGATCAATTTCCGATCCGCTCAACTCGGCTCGCCATGAGCGACGCCGTTATAGCGAACGCTTTCCGAGCGCAGATCCATCTGGCCCGCGAACCGGACTTTACTATTGGCCGTATTCAAGTGAGGCCGAGCGCCTGCGAGGCGAGCGTTGGGGGTGCTCCCATCCATCTGCAGCCGCGCGTCATGACGGTGCTCGTCGCTCTAGCCCATTCGGTCGGTCAGCCGGTCAGCCGTGAGACACTCATCGACCTTTGCTGGGCAACCGTCACCGTGGGCGAGGATGCTCTAAACCGCTGCATCCAGCGGCTGCGCCGCCTCGCCGAGACGGAGGGGAAAGGCGCGTTCACCATTGAGACAATTCCAAAGGTTGGCTACCGCCTGACTGTGAAGGATTTCCGTCCTCGCATTGGCGAGACAAGAGGAGCCGAAACCCGCACCGCCCAGCAAGCCCTCGGTTGCCGTACTGCCCTTCGCCAACCTGACCGGCGACAGGGCACGCGCCTATTTCGCTGACGGCGTCACCGAAGCGATCACACTCTCCCTCTCGCGCGCCAGGACGCTCTTCGTGGTCGACGTCCGGCCCGCGCATACCCCAACGAGACACGGAATGTGGGCGGAGAGATGCGGCGCGCGAACTCGGCGCGCGATACCTGCTAAGCGGCAACGTCCGCAAGGCAAGCGGGAGCCTTCGCATCGCCGCCAAGCTGATTAACCTCTCGGACGGCGTGCAGCTCTGGGCTGGTCGCTTTGACGAGACCTCTGGTGACCTGTTCGCATTGCAGGACAAAGTGGCGATCGCCATCGCGGGTGGCGTCGAGCCGTCGGTGGTCGCGGCCGAAATGCGCTGGGTCCTACAAGCACCCGAGCGAAAACCCGAATAGCTACGAACTCTACTTGATCGGGCTTCGGCATTGTCGGAAACGGGACCGGGACAACTATCGGACCGCGATCGAATTCCTCAACCGGGCGATTGCGCTAGATCCCGAATATCGCCTAGCGTTGTCTTTGGCCGCCCACATGCACAGTCTAGTGGATCTGTTCGGTTGGGCCGAGGATTCAGAGGCGAACCGCGCGAGAGGCATCGAACTTGCCGAAAGGGCGATCATGCTTGCCGGCGACGATGCGGTGGTGCTGGCCCATGCAGGTACAGCGATTTCGCGCCTGAGCCGGGATCCCGCCGCAGCCGACCTGCTAGCGCGGGCCGTCGCCCTGAATCCTGCCAACTCGTACAGTTGGTTCCTCTACGGCGCCTACCACGCGAACTTCGGCAATGCCGAAACCGCCATTGAACATCTTCTAACCTCGCTGCAGCTAGAGCCCGTCGCCCATCGCTCCAACGTTGTGGGCGCAATGGCGGTCGCTCTGTTCCGGAGAGGCCGGTTCGAGGAGTCGGTGGCCTTCGCCCGGGAGGCAGTCCGGACGGCGGACGGCCCCATGTCTCACTTGATGCTTGCGGCCGGCTGCGCCCAGCTTGGTCTGGAAAGTGAGGCGGTCACTGCGCTTGGTCGCTATCGCGCGCTGACGACGCTCCCGATCGACATGTTTGCACAAAAACTTATGCACGACCCATGTGAACTCAGTCTGCTGTTGAACAGCATCGCCGCCGTTGAGGCGAGGAGTCCGCCCGTAAGTCATGACCGTGATTGACGATGATGTACCTATCGCCAGGGGTTTCGCCGTTGAGGCCAGCGGTGATGATTCAGGCCGCGGCCCCGCTGTTGGCGCAAAGCTGACTGGAGATCTTCGGGCGCGAGGAAGAGATTCGCGCCGACAATGGTCGAAAGTTCACCAGCGCAGCGCGCGCGGGCGGGCGCTCGCTTGAGAAGCCGATTTGGCTCTCCCGTTCAACGACGCCTTGAAAGAGGCGGCGAGAGGTGTCGCGCCTCTCCCGATTCTGCCCCCAGGCTTCGTCCCGGAGCCCCTGCAGCCGTCATCCTCCAGTCGCTCACAGCTTATACCCCACCCGCAGCCACACCGTCCGCGCGTTGAGCAGGTAGAACGACTCGCTGCCGAACTCGCTGGCGGAGACCGGCGGGCGCTGGTTGGTGAGGTTCTCGCCTTCCACGGCGACGGAGTAGCGGCCGAGGCGGTAGCCCAGGGTCGCGGCCAGGGTGGCGTAGGCGCCGACGGGGGCGGTGTTCTCCTCGTCGAGGTAGCGGCGGCCGACGTAGTTCACCACGATCGAGCCGTTCAGGCCCTTGGGCGGGGTGTAGAGGATGCCGCCGGAGGCCAGCACGCTGGGCGACAGGGGGAGCTGGTTTCCGGCCACGTCGACGCCGAGCCCGGTGTCGGGATCGACGAACAGGTACTGGGTGAACTTGGCCTGGTGGTAGGCGAAATTGGCCGCCACCGAGAGGTCGCGCGCGAGGGTGAGGCGCGACTCCAGCTCGACGCCGCGCAGCCGCTCCCCGGCGGCGTTGGCCAGGGCGCCCTCCGGCGTGGGCACGACCAGGTTCTTGAAGTCGAGCTGGAAGACCTCGGCCTGGAAGCTCAGCCGTCCGCCGCCGAGCGCGGTCTTCAGGCCGGCCTCGTAGCTCTGGGCGGTCTCGGGCAGGAGCACGTCGGGGGTGTAGTCCGGGCCGAAGTCCAGGGCCGAGGGTTTGAAGGCGTTGCGGTAGTCGGCATAGAGCACCAGCTCGTCCGCGCCCGAGCGCCAGGCGCGGTAGCTGAGGCCGATCGTTTCGGTGAGGCGCACGTCGGTGCGGCTGGTGGTCTCCGCCAGCAGGGTCGGCGGCGGGGTGGTGAAGTCGCTGGAGATCTTGTGCTCGTAGGTCTCGTTCAGCCTTAAGCCGCCGGTGAGGTCGAAGCGGTCGTTCGGCTTCCAGTCGACCTGGGCGTACTGGCCGACGAAGATCGCGCTTGTCGTCCACCGTGCCGATCTCGTTGACCGCGATCTGGGAGGTCGGCGGCGGCAGGACCGAGCCGTCGAGGGGCACCTGATAGCCGGCGTTGCCGTTCCGGGTGATCTGCTTGCCGAGGCCGTAGAGCAGGTCCGCGCCGACGATCAGGTTCAGGCGATCGCCCATGAACTTGTTGGTGAGGTGGGTGTCGGCGTAGCCGTCGTCGATGTGGCGGGTCTGGTCCTGGCTGTCGGCGAAGCCGCTGAAGTCCGGCTCCAGAAAGGCGCGCACGTCGCGGATGTCGGAGCGGGCGTAGGAGATCAGGGTGCTCCAGTCGCCCAGCGGCGTCGGCCGCTCGTAGCCCAGGGCGAGGTGGTACTGGTTCTGGTCGATCCGACGCGTCGGCGGGATTGAAGTTGGCGTTGATCGGGATGAGCGGCGAGAGGCCCGGCCCGTCGCGCAGGATCGGGCTGGGCGGCGCGTCCCGGACCACGGTGATGTCGGCGTCGATGGTGAACTTGCCGGCGCCGACATCGAGCGCGCCGCGGTAGAGGACCTTGCCGTCCGACACGCTCTCGCGCTTGTCGGCGAAGCCGCGGCTCTCGCCGTCGATCGCCAGGGACGACTTGTAGTCGCCGACCTGGGGCAGGGCGAACGAGGCCCAGCCGCGCGCCGAGCCGTGGTTGCCGACCGCGAGGTCGACCTCGTTCGCCGCCTGGCCGGCGGGATAGTGGAGCTCCTGGACCACGCCGACGAAGGAGGTGGCGCCGAACATCACCGGGGCCGAGCCCTTCAGCACCTCGACGCGCTCGACGTCGTTGAAGTTGAGGGTGGTGATCATGGGGTTGAACGCCCCGCCCCAGGGCACGCCGTCGACCACCAGCAAGAAGGCGTCGAACTCGTGCAGGCCCCAGAAGGAGGGCACGGCGCTGGACGGTCCGGCGTCGCCGCCCGCCGGCGCCTCGACGCCGGGGACCAGCGCCAGGGCCGAGGCCATGTCGTGCGAATCGCGCAGGCGCAGTTCCTGGCCGGAGACCACGGAGATCGACGCCGGAACCTGGTCGAGCGCCTCCGGGGTGCGGGTGGCGGTGACCACCACCGTGGAGAGGGTGGTGGGCGACGCCTGGTCCGGGCTCGCCGCGCCCTCCGCCGCCTGGGCTTGACCCGAACGCCGGCGAGCATCGTCAGTCCCGCGGCCAGCAGCCCCCCTCGCTTGATCATCTCACGTCGCCCTTCGTTGAAATCGGGCGCTCCTGTGCGATGGCGCGGCCGATCGGTCAACGCGAGGCCACACGTCCGGCTTCCGTCCGCGACGTTCACGGACTAAGCCCGGCCCACAGCTTACAAAACCGGACCCGCACCCAATTGAGACCGCTCCTCCTCGCCATGACCGCCGCCCTCGCCGCCACCGCCGCCTCCGCCCAGCCCGCGCCGGGCGACAACTACATCTGGCTGGAGCAGGTCGCCTCTCCCGCCGCCATGGGCTGGGTCGAGCGGCACAACGCGGCGACCGAGAAGGCGCTCACCGCCGATCCCCGCTATCGGACGCTGTACGACGAGGCGCTGGCGGTGGCCTCGGACAAGCGGCGCATCCCGGCGCCGGAGTTCCTGCACGGCGAGATCTACAACTTCTGGCAGGACGCCGACCACCTGCGCGGCCTGTTCCGCAAGACCAGCCTGGCCGACTACAAGTCCGCCGATCCGCACTGGACCACGGTGCTCGACATCGACGCCTTGGGAAAGGCCGAGGGCAAGAGCTGGGTGCTGAAGGGCGTCGACTGCCTGCACCCGCAGGATCGGCTGTGCCTCGTCTTCCTCTCCGACGGCGGGGAGGACGCCATCGAGGTGCGGGAGTTCGACCTTACCACCGGCGCCTTCGTCGCCGGCGGCTTCCACCTGCCGCGCAGCAAGCAGGACGTCGCCTGGGAAGACGCGGACCACCTGCTGGTGGCGCGGGAATGGACGCCGGGCGACCTCACCGCGTCCGGCTACCCCTACATCGTGAAACGGCTCGCGCGCGGGCAGCCGCTCTCCGAGGCGGTCGAGCTCTATCGGGGCACGAAGGCCGACGTTCAGGTCGGACCCGCCGTCCTGCGGGATGGTCAGGGCCGCTCGCTGGCGGTGATCCAGCGCGGGCTCGATTTCTTCCACAACGAAACCTACGTCCTGCCGCCCTCCGGTCCGCCGCGCCGGCTGGCGATGCCGCAGAAGGCGCAGATCGCCGACCTGGTCGACGGCCGGGTGATCGTGAAGCTCGACGAAGCCTGGACCGCGCCCAACGCCAGCTTCCCGACCGGCTCGGTGGTGGATCTCGATCTGGCGGCGGTGAAGGCGAACCCGGAGCGGCTCCTGCCCTCGCTGGTGCTGGCGCCCGGGCCCAAGGAGACGGTGGAGGACGTCTCGTCCACCAAGACCACGCTGATCGTCACCGGCCTCGACAATGTGCGCGGGCGGGTGTGGACGTTCCGGCGCGAGGGCGACGGCTGGCGGCGCTCGACCATGCCGCTGCCCGACAAGCTCACCCTGGGCGTCGCGGCCGCCGACGACAATTCCGACCTGGCCTTCATCGGCGGCAGCGGCTTCCTCGATCCCTCCGCGCTGTGGCTGGCGGACACGACCAGCGGCGCGGTGGACAAGGTGAAGACCCTGCCCGCCCAGTTCGACGCCAGCCGCGACGTGGTCGAGCAGCTCGAGGCGACCTCCACTGACGGGACCAAGATCCCCTACTTCGTCGTGCACCGGCGCGACGTGACGCTGGACGGCTCGACGCCGACGCTGATGACGGCCTACGGCGGCTTCCAGGTGAGCAACACGCCCAAGTACTCGGGGGCGACCGGCAAGCTGTGGCTGGAGCGCGGCGGCGCCTATGTGCTGGCCAACATCCGCGGCGGCGGCGAGTTCGGGCCGGCCTGGCACGAGGCGGGGCTCGGGGTGAAGCGGCAGATCATCTACGACGACTTCGCCGCCGTGGCGAAGGACCTCTTCGCCCGCAAGATCACCTCGCCGCGCCGGCTCGGCATCCAGGGCGGCTCCAACGGCGGCCTGCTGATGGGCGTGGAGTTCACCCAGCATCCGGAGCTGTGGAACGCGGTGGTGATCCAGGTGCCGCTGCTGGACATGATCCGCATCAGCAAGATCGCCGCCGGCGCGAGCTGGGAGGGCGAGTACGGCGACGTCAACGCCGATCCGGCGGTGATGGCCTTCTGGATGAAGACCAGCCCCTATCAGAACCTAAAAGCCGGGGTGAAGTATCCGGAGCCCTTCATCTTCACCACCACCAAGGACGACCGCGTCGGCCCCCAGCACGCCCGCAAGTTCGCCGCGAAGATGGAGGAGATGCACCTGCCGTTCTACTACTACGAGAACACCGAGGGCGGGCACGGCGCCGGCGCGGACCTCAAGCAGGCCGCGCACACCACGGCGCTGACCATGACCTACCTGGTGCGCAAGCTGATGGACTGAGCAGGTTCGGCGGTGGCGCCGCCGATGCCGGCGAGGCGCCGGCGGTCCGGCCCAAGAGGCGGCGACCAGCCTGGCGCTCGCGAAACCGCGCTGGTCGTCTCTGGCCCCAGAGGGAGTGGCGAGGCTTAACGTGGCAGCAGGCCACCTCGTCGCCGCGGCTTGGGCCGGACCGCCGGCGCCTCGCCGGCCACAGCAGAACAGCGTTCACCTATCTCTTCACGCGGGCTTTCGCCTGTGTAAGGTGGCGCAAAATATCGGGAGACCGCCGCCCATGCCGCTCGACACCGCCGACCTCGGCTTCGATCCCGACGCCCTGCGCGAGAAGTACCGCCAGGAGCGGGACAAGCGGCTGCGGGCTGACGGCAACAACCAGTACGTCGAGGTGGCCGGCGATTTCCGGCACTACATCGACGATCCTTACGTCGAGCCGGGGTTCACCCGGCCGCCGCTGACCGACACGGTGGACGCGCTGGTGATCGGCGGTGGCTTCGGCGGGTTGCTGGCGGCGGCGCGGCTGAGGGAAGCGGGGGTCGAGCGGATCCGCATCGTCGAGAAGGGCGGCGACTTCGGCGGCACCTGGTACTGGAACCGCTATCCGGGCGCCCAGTGCGACATCGAGAGCTACATCTACCTGCCGCTGCTCGAAGAGACCGGCTACATCCCGACCCAGAAGTACGCCTTCGCCGACGAGATCCGCGCTCACGCGCGGCGCATCGGCGAGCACTTCGATCTCTACAAGGACGCCTGTTTCCAGACCGAGATCCGCGACCTCCGCTGGCTCGAGGACGAGCAGCTCTGGCTGGTCGCCACCAGCCGCGACGACGCCATCAAGGCCCGCGTCGTGGTGATGTCGAACGGCCCGCTGAACCGGCCCAAGCTGCCGGGCATCCCCGGAATCGACAGCTTCAAGGGCCATAGCTTCCACACCAGCCGCTGGGACTACGACTACACCGGCGGGGACAACAACGGCGGGCTGACGGGCCTGGTCGACAAGCGGGTCGGCATCATCGGCACGGGGGCGACGGCGATCCAGTGCGTGCCGCACCTCGGCCGCTGGGCCAAGCAGCTCTACGTCTTCCAGCGCACGCCGTCGTCGGTGGACCTGCGCGGCAACCGCCCGACCGATCCGGACTGGGCCGCCGCGCTCGAGCCCGGCTGGCAGCGGCGCCGACGGGAGAACTTCAATGTCCTCACCTCCGGCGGCCACCAGGACGAGGATCTGGTGAGCGACGGCTGGACCGACATCATCCGCAGCCTGATCTCCATCGCCGCCTTCAGGGGCGACACGCCGATGACGCCCGAGGAGATCGCCGAGGGCATGGAGCTGGCCGACTTCCGCAAGATGAACCAGATCCGCGACTCGGGTGGAGCAGACGGTGCGCGAGGCGAACGCCGCCGAGGCGCTGAAGCCCTGGTACCGGCAGTTCTGCAAGCGGCCGACCTTCAACGACGACTACCTGCCGACCTTCAACCGCGACAACGTCGCCCTGGTCGACACCGGCGGCGCGGGCGTCGAGCGGATCACCGAGACGGGCGTGGTGGTGGGCGGCGTCGAGTACGAACTCGACTGCCTGATCTTCGCCACCGGCTTCGAGGTCGGCACCTCCTACACCCGCCGCGCCGGGTTCGAGGTCTATGGGCGGGATGGCCAAACGCTTTCGGATCACTGGGCCAAGGGCTTGCGCACCCTGCACGGGGCCATGAGCCACGGCTTCCCCAACTGCTTCCACATGGGCGTCAACCAGAGCACGCTCACGCCGAACTTCACCCACCTGCTGGACGAGCAGGCGCACTACATCGCCGACGTGGTCACCGAAGCCGACCTGCGTCAGGCCAGGATCATCGAGCCGACGGCGGAGGCGGAGCAGGGCTGGGTCCAGACCATCGTCGACACGGCGCGCCTGAACCTCGAATTCCGGCAATCCTGCACCCCGGGCTACTACAACGGCGAGGGCCGGGCCGGCGCCGAGGACGGCCTGTTCTCCGGGCTCTACGGCCCCGGACCGGTGAAGTTCTTCCAGCTGATCCGCGACTGGCGCGAGAGCGGGATGGAGGGGCTGGCGTTCCACTGACGCCGGAGGTGTTCAAGCTTCGGTGAGTTCCGCCCGGTCCGCCCCCTGCCGGGCGATCAGCCGCATGGGCCGGCCGCGCACCCACAGCCGCTCCACCTCGATCGCCTCCCAGCCGTCCGGGAGGGTCACGCCGCGCCTGGACCAGGCGGCGACATCGCCGTCGCTGGGCGAGACGCCCGTAAAGCCGAACAGGAGGCTGGTGAGGAACCCGCCGATATTGGCGAAGAAGGGTCCGGCCCGGGGCTGCTCGGGGAAGCGGTCGGCGCGGTACTCCAGAGTCTGGCGAAAGCGATCGACGCAGAACTTGCCGTAGCCTTCCTCGAGCATCTCGAGCGCCAGCTTGCGGTCTCCGGTCCGCGCGGCCCAAACGCCATAGAAGGCCGAGAGCATCGGGCTGCCCAGGTAGCCTGCCGCGAGCTTCAGATAGAGCGCGGTGGTCGCCGCCTCACCGTCGGCGTCGATGGGGTAGCCGACAGGAAAGATCCCCATCAACGGATCGGGGGTGCCGCCCTTCTCCTCGTTGGCGCGGTAGGCCTCGTGCGAGACGACGGCCTTGCCGCGCCTCGGGATGGCGAGGTGGTCGCGGATGCGCTCCCATTCGGGATCGACCGGGCGGCCAAGACGCCGGGCGGCGTCGATGGCTTCGCTCAACACCACGACGGCGGACATGTTGGTAAAGGCGGCGTTGTTCACCGGAACCTCGCGCTCGGCGATGCCCATCGACTCCGCGATGTCGTAGCCGGACGCGGTTTCCGTGACGCGCGTCGTCAGCCACTCGGCGACGCCGGACGAGCACCGGCCAGGCCTTGAGCCGCGCGAACGCCTCGTCGCCGGTGGTCGCGGCCAGGAAGGCGAAGGCGTGGGCGACGTCGAGTGAGACGTGATCCTCGTGCCAGGCCGCCGTGCCTGGCAGGGGCGCGGCCTCCTCGCCGGATCCGGGCGCGCTCTCCCAGGGGAACTGCAAGCCCCGGCGGCCGAACAGCTGGGCGTTGCGTCTGGCGCCGGCGAGATTTCGCCAGCGGTAGTCGAGCAGCGCGTGGGCGGCGGGCGGCTGCAGCACGCTGAGCGGCGGGATGGCGAAGGCCTCGATGTCCCACATCACATGGCCATAGTAGTAGTGATAGTCGTGCCAGGTGGCCAAGCCGAAGATCGACGTCGACGATGGCGACGAGGGGTGCACCGAGGCGTTCAGATAAAAGAACGCCGCGTCGGTCAGGCCCTGCCAATACTCTCCCGCGCCGTGCAGCACGATCCGGCTCTTCCAGAGTTCATCCCAAAGCGCGCGATTGCGAGCGCGGAGTGTCTCGAAGCCGTCCCGCTTGGCTTTGGCGGCGAGGCGCACCGCGTGCTGGTCGGGACTGGCGTGCATGACGCTCGGAACCAGGCTGGCGATCTGGATCAGGCGCAGGGAGCGGCCCGCGCGAGCCTTCACCGCGTACTCGCTCGACAGGCAGTCGCCCATCAGCGGCGGCCGATTGGGCTGGGTCTCCCCAGCGCCTGTGAGCCGGGTCACGAGGGCGACGCCGCAGGTGGAAAGCGCGCCCGCCGACTCCCACAGCAGGGCGCCGTCCACCGCCGGAGCCTCCTCGCCCGGCGTGTCCCGCATCGTGCTCACCGGGCGACCGTCCGCGTCGGTCGCATCGACGATGGCGCGCAAGGACACCTCGCACGCCGCGTCGAGCGTGACCGTGATCTCCTGGCAGGCGAGCGTGGGATCGGCGCGGCTGCAGAAGGTCAGCACCTCCACCCGGGCGGCCTTGCCACCGGCGCGGAACCTGAAGCGGGTGGTGAGCTCGCCGCTGGCGAAATCGTAGGCCTGTTCGAAGTCTCCCGCCTGGTGCGGCGCGTCGGAGAGCCAGACGCCGTCGATGGCCAGATCGGCGGCGAGCGGATAGGGCGCCACGGCGGCCGCCTCGATCTTCCGCTCCGGATGCTCGCCGGTGTAGCCGCTGAGAAGGGTCATGCCGGCCGTGAACGGCAGGTCCCGCACCCGCATGCCGATCAGCCCGTTGGACACGTACGCGGGCAGCTCCCGCCGACCGGAACCGATGGCGGTGGGCGGGTTGATCGGCTGGCTCATGGTCGACGCCCTGTTCTGCTCGCAGGAATGTTCTTCCCCGGGGCGGCGTTCCGAAGACGGCGCTTAGGCGGCCTCCGCCCCGAACTGCAGCCGGGCCAGCTTGGCGTAGAGGCCGCCTTTCGCGATCAGCTCGGCGTGGCGGCCCTGTTCGACCACGCGGCCGGCTTCCATGACCACGATGCGGTCGGCTTCCAGCACGGTCGCCAGGCGGTGGGCGATGACCAGGGTGGTGCGGCCGGCCATGGCGCGGTGGAGGGCGTGCTGCACCAGACGTTCGTTCTCGGCGTCGAGGGCGCTGGTGGCCTCGTCGAGCAGCAGGATGGGGGCGGAGCGGATCAGGGCCCGGGCGATGGCCATGCGCTGACGCTGGCCGCCGGAGAGGGTCTTGGCGTGCTCGCCGACGACGCTGTCGAAGCCGCGCGGCAGGGCGGCGATGAAGGTCTCGGCCTGGGCGGCGAAAGCGGCGGCCCTGACCTCCTCCACCGTGGCGCCGGCGCGGCCGAAGCGGATGTTCTCCGCCGCCGAGCCGGAGAACAAGGGCGCGTCCTGGGCCACCAGGGCGATGCGCTCGCGCACTTCGGCGGGATCGGCGGCCGAGAGGTCCACGCCATCGACACGGATGGTTCCGGCGTCGGGATCGTAGAACCTCAGGAGCAGCTTCAACACCGTGCTCTTGCCGGCGCCCGAGGGACCGACCAGCGCGACCCGCTCGCCCGGCCGCACGTGCAGGTCGAAGCCGACCAGCGCCGGGCGATCGGTGCGGCGCGGATAGGCGAAGTGCACGTTCTCGAAGGCGATCTCGCCGCGCGCCGGCCGCGGCATCGGCAGGGCGCGTTCGGGCGCGCGGATGGCGGGCCGAAGGTCCATCAGCTCGGCGATGCGCTCGGCCGCGCCGGAGGCCTTCTGGATCTGCCCCCACAGCTCGGACAGATCCTTGACCGCGTTGGCGGCGAAGAAGGCCAGCAGCAGGAGCTGGGACAGGGCGCCGGCCGACAGGCTGTGGCGAACGATCACCGCCAGCGCCGCCTGATAGAGCAGCGCGAGCATGCCGAAGAAGATGATGGTGATCATCAGCGCCGACAGCAGGCCGCGGGCCCTCAGCGAGGCGCGCGAGGCCTCGAACGCCCGCTCCACCGCCGCGTCGAAGCGCGCCGAGACGGGCGCTTCCTGGCCGAAGGCCTGCACCGTCTCCAGCGCGGAGAGATTCTCGCCGCCGTAAGCCACCGCCTCGGCGAAGTAGTCCTGGGCGCGCACCGACAGGCGCTGCATGCGCCGGGTGAGCAGGAACAGCGGCGTGAGCAGGGCCGGGATCAGCAGCAGCACGAAGCCGGTGAGGTTGGGGCTGAGCCAGATCATCCACACGATGGCGCCCACCAGGATGATCAGGTTGCGCAGCGCCACCGGCACGATGTTGCTGACCACCCCCTCGACCAGGGTCATGTCGGTCGTCATGCGCGGCGAGGGCGTCGCCGGTCTTCAGCGTGACGAAGTGGGCGGGATCCAGGGTGAGAATGTGCTTGAACAGCGCCTGGCGCATGTCGGCCACCACCCGCTCGCCGAGCTTGTAGAGGTAGTAGAGGCGGAATCCCGTCGCCGCCGCCAGGATCGCGACCACCACCCCGCCCCAGACGAAGGTGTGGATCAGCGCGCCGCGGCTGTTGTGGACGAAGCCCCGGTCGATCACCCGCCCGGCCATCCGCGTCACCACCAGCAGGGCGAGCGCGGAGGCGAGCAGGAAGAACAGCCCGAGGACCGCGTCCAGCGGATGGGCCCGCACGTACGGCGCCAATCGGGCGAGCGGGCGCAGGTCGCGCTTCTGCCGGCGGCCGAGGGTGTCGGCCAGCAGCTCGTCCTTCATCAGGACCGGCAGGCTGGGCTGGGCGAGGGCTTGCGCGGCCCCGGTCCCCCCGGATTGGTTCAATCGACATCTCCCAAACAGCGCCGGCGCTCGACGCGGCCCAAGGCGATGGACTATCAGTTAACGAACCAGTGGCGAAACCGCGTCGAAAATGGCGCTCTCGCTCCTACCCCATCCACCCCGCCGCACTTCTTGAAGCCACCAAAGACGGGTTCGCGCCATTCCAACTCCCACCCCGACCGCTCCGGACCGCGCCACACGGCCAGGAGATTTCTCGACCATCGCCGAGGCGCTCGACTTCGCGGCGACCCAGGCCACGGGTGTGAACCTCCACTCGCTGCGCGGCGAACTGACGCGGGCGATGACTTATCGTGAACTGTCGGATCAGGCGCGCGACCTTGGCGGACGGCTGCTGGCGCTGGGCCTGGAGCCCGGCGATCGCGTGGCCCTGGGCGCCGAGAGCGACGCGGAGTTCCTGATCGCCTTCTTCGCCTGCCAGTACGCGGGCCTCGTGCCCGCGCCGCTGCCCCTGCCCGCGCCCTTCGGCGGCAAGGACGCCTACATCGCCCACGTGCGGCGGATGCTGATCTCCGCCGGGGCCCGCGCGGCCTTCGCGCCGGCCTCGATCGCGCCTTGGTATGTGGACGCGGCCGAGGGCCTGGACCTGGCCTTCGTGGGCGCGCTGGCCGATGCGCCCGACCCCACTCCGGTCTCGCTGCCGGCGCCTGATCCGGACGGCCTCTGCTATCTGCAGTTCTCGTCCGGCAGCACCCGGTTTCCGCTTGGCGTCGCCGTGACCCAGAAGGCGTTGATGGCGAACCTGATCGCCGTCGGACGTCATGGCCTTGGCGTGGTGGCGGCGGATCGGACCGTCTCGTGGCTGCCGCTCTACCACGACATGGGCCTCGTCGGCATGCTGCTGAACAGCCTGGCCTTCCAGGTCTCGGTGGACCTGCTGCCCACCGGGGCCTTCGTGCGGCGGCCGCGGCTGTGGCTGGATCTGATCTCCCAGCGCGGCGGGACCATTTCCTACGCTCCGACCTTCGGCTTCGACCTGGCCGCCAAGCGCGCGGCGAGCGGCGCGGGCGAGGATCTCGATCTTTCCACCTGGCGCGTGGCGGGTCTGGGCGGCGACATGATCAGAGCCGCCCCGCTGCTCGCCTTCGCCGAGACCTACGCGCCCTCCGGCTTCGATCCCCGCGCCTTCGTCGCCAGCTACGGCATGGCCGAGGCGACCCTCGCGCTCACCATCACCCGGCCGGGCGCGGGGCTGCGCACCGACCTGGTGGACACCGGCGCCCTGGAACGTCACGCCCGCGCCCAGCGGCCCGGACAACGGCGGCCGCGCGCGCGAGTTCGCCCTCTGCGGCGAGCCCCTGCCCGATCACGCGATCGAGATCCGCGACGAGGCGGGCGCGGTCCTCCCCGAGCGCGGCGTCGGACGGATCTTCGCCCAGGGTCCCAGCCTGATGAAGAGCTACTTCGGCGAGCCCGCCGAGACCGCCAAGGTGCTCTCGCCCGACGGCTGGCTCGACACCGGCGATCTCGGCTACCGCCTCGGCGATGAGATCGTGATCACCGGACGCGCCAAGGACCTGATCATCGTCAACGGCCGCAACGTCTGGCCGCAGGACCTGGAGTGGTGCGCCGAATCCGAGATCGATGAACTCCGGAGCGGCGATGTCGCGGTGTTCGCCTCCCCCGCCGACAGCGGAGAGGATCGGGTGATCGCCCTGGTGCAGACCCGCGACGCGCGACGAGGCCGCGCGCGAGGCGATCGCCGCCAAGGCCGCCAACCTGCTGCGCGCGCGGCATGGGCTCGAGGTCACCGTCGTGCCGGTGCCGCCTCACAGCCTGCCCCAGACCTCATCGGGCAAGCTCAGCCGCACCAAGGCGCGGGCCTTGTACCAGCAGGGCGCGTTCGACCGGGCGACCGTCCCGGCGGGATGACGGGCCTGGTCGCCCTCACGGGGGCCACCGGCTTCCTCGGCCGCAGACTGTGCCTCGCCTTGCGCGCGGCCGGCTTCCAGGTGCGCGCGCTCGCGCGCCGCCCACCTGACGACGCCGAGTTCGAACGACCGCCGCATTGGGTTTCGGGAGACCTGGCCGACGAGGAAGCGCTTTCGGCCCTCGTTTCCGGCGCCGATGTGGTGGTCCACGCCGCCGGTCTGATCAAGGCGCGCGTCGGCCGCTGAATTCGCCGCGGTGAACGTCGAGGGCGCGCGGCGGCTGGCGCGGATCGCGGCCGATCGGCCCTTCATCCACGTCTCCAGCATCGTCGCGCGCGAGCCGCGCCTCTCGCCCTACGCCGCCAGCAAGGCGGAGGGCGAGGCGGCGGTCGCGGCCGAGGCGCGCGGCGGCGATGATCGTCCGACCGCCGGCGATCTATGGACCCGGCGACCGCGAGACCTTTCCCCTGTTCCGCGCCGCCCAAAGCTCGCCGGTGATGATCGCGCCCGCCGATCCGAAGGCAAGGCTCGCCCTGGCCCACGTCGACGACGTCGCCGCCGTCATCGCCGACCTGGCCAAGACACCCCGGCCCGGCGCGCGCGTCACCGTCGCCGGGCATCGGCCCGAGGGCTATGCCTGGACCGAGATCGCCAACGCCGCGGGCGAGGTGTTCGGGCGACGGGTCCCGTTCGTCGGTATTCCGGGATCGGTCCTGACGATGGCGGCTCGGGCGTCGGAGGCGATCGCCGACATGCGGCGCGTTCCGCAGCATCTTCACCGTGGGAAAGGCGCGCGAGATTTTGCATCGCGACTGGTCGGTATCGGACGCCGAACAGGGTGAATTCGTCAAATTCCCCTATCGGCCCCTCGTTGAGGGTTTCGCTCATGCGGTTGACTGGTATCGACTGCACGGGTGGATTCGCTGAGATCCGTTCGCCTCTCCGGCTGCGGCCTATTGCGGCGCCGCATCGAACGGGAATGTGACCTTGAATCAAACTTCTGGTAAGGTCGTGCGTTCGGGGCGAAGCGCAGGCGTTCGCGCGCGCCGAAGCGTCACTGTTGTTGTAGGCGCGGAGCGAGGCGCTGGCGTCGTTCCGAATCGGCAAAAGGCAAGCGCACCGTATGCGAGGTAATCCCCAGTTGGCTTTGGTTGAAAACACCGGCGGATCCGCCATGGTCCGCGCCGAGATCAAGACGATATTCGAAGAGGTTCTCGGTCGTCCGGTCACGATCAGCGACGATACCGACATCGTCGAGGATCTCGGCATGGACTCGCTTGGCGTGATGAACTTCGTCATGGCGATCGAGGATCTTTACGACATCTCCATTCCTCTCGACCGTATTGCTCAGATCATAACCGTCGGCGATCTCGTCGCCGCGGTGCAAGCCCTTCGCGCGGGAGTCCCGGCATGACCATCCTGGCCAAGTACGCGGCGTCCAAGCAAGCCTACGACACGCTGCACGAACACGGCGTGGATGTTCGGTTCGACACCATCCTTTCGCCCACCGAAGGTCTGCTGCGGGGCCGCGAGACCATCCTGATGGGGACCCACAATTACCTGGGCCTCACCTTCGACCAGGACTGCATCGATCGCTCCGTCGCCGCGACCCAGCAGTTCGGCACCGGCACCACCGGATCGCGCGTGGCCAACGGCAACTACAACAGCCACTTCGAGCTCGAGCAGTCGCTGGCCCGCTTCTACGGCCGCGAGCACGCCATGGTGTTCTCCACCGGCTATCAGGCCAACCTCGGCGTGCTCTCGACCCTGGTCGGGCGCGGCGACCACCTGATGCTCGACGCCGACAGCCACGCGAGCATCTACGACGGCGCGCGGCTCGGCGCTTCGGAAGTCATCCGCTTCCGCCACAACAGCGCCGACGACCTCTACAAGCGCCTGCGCCGGCTCGAAGGCGCGCCGGGCGACCGCCTGATCGTGGTCGAAGGCATCTATTCGATGCTGGGCGACACCGCGCCCTTGAAGGAGATCGCCGCGGTCAAGCGTGAAACCGGCGCCTACCTGCTGGTGGACGAGGCCCACTCGATGGGCGTGCTGGGCGAGACCGGGCGGGGCCTGGCCGAAGCGGCGGGCGTGGAGGACGACGTCGACTTCGTCGTCGGCACCTTCTCCAAGAGCCTGGGCAGCGTCGGCGGCTTCTGCGTCTCCAACGATCCGGATTTCGAGGTGCTGCGCCTCATCTGCCGGCCCTATATGTTCACCGCGTCCCTGCCGCCGGCGGTGATCGCCTCCACCACCGAGGCGCTGCACAAGATCCGTACCGAGCCGGAGCTTCGGGCTCGCCTGATCGGCAACGCGCGCCGCTGGTACGACGGGCTGAACGCGCTGGGCTTCACCACCGGGCCCGAGAGCAACCCGATCGTCGCGGTGACCATGCCCGACCAGGAAACCGCCGTGGCGTTCTGGAAGCTGCTGCTGGAAGGCGGCCTCTACCTCAATCTCGCCATCCCTCCGGCGACGCCCGCCAATCTCTGCCTGCTCCGCTCCAGCGTCAGCGCGGCGCATACCCACCAGCAGATCGACCGCGCGCTCGAGATCTTCGCCGACGCCGGCCGCCGCCTCGGGTTCATGCAGGGGGATCGTCGCCGCGTGGTCGGAGCGCTCTGATTTCGTGACCGGCATGGCGCTGGGCGCCCGGGACCGCCAGGCGAGACCGTGGCGGCCGTCCCAGCTTGATCTCTACATCCTGCGCAAGCTCGCCGGCCCGGCGGCGGCGGTGCTGGGCGTCACCCTGGTCGCGTTCCTGCTCGAGCAGACGCTTAGGCTCATCGACCAGCTGTCGAGCAATGGCGCGCGGCTGAGCTACCTCTTCGGGCTGATCACCAACCTGGTGCCCTACCAGCTCGGCCTCGCGCTCCCCGCCGCCTTCTTCGCCGCGATGTTCATCGTGATCGGCCAGCTGGACGAGGACAGCGAGATCGGCGCCCTGCTCGCCGGCGGCGTCTCCTTCGACCGGATCATCGCCCCGATGATCTTCGCCGGCGTGGTGCTGAGCGTCATCAGCCTTCTGCTGCTCGGCTACCTGCAGCCGTTCAGCCGCTTCGGCTATCGCGCGGTGCTGAACGCGGCGACGGAGGCGGGCTGGACCGCGCGCCTCGACCCGGAGGTGTTCATCCACGCCGGTCCCGACTTCACCATCACCGCCGACGAGGTGGACGCCACCGGCCGGTCGCTGCGAGGCGTCTTCATCCGCCGGGTCGCGCCCTCGGGCGAAGAGACCGTGGTGACCGCCAAGCAGGGGACGCTGGGCCTCCGCCCGGACCACAAGACCACGGACCTCGGCCTGACCGGCGGCCTCATCCTGTCGGACACCGCGAACGGCGCGCCCCGGCTGCTTCGGTTCGGCGACTTCACCGACCACGAGATGCTGAGCGGAGGGGTCGCGCTCGCGCCGCGCGGCGGCGATGCGCAGGAACTCACCCTCTCGGAGCTGGTCTCAGAAAGCCAGCGGTCGGACGCCCTGATTCCCAAGCGGGTGCTGCTGGCCGAGCTTTATGGCCGCCTCGCCCGTTCGCTGGCCATCGTCTTCCTGCCGTTACTCGCTTTCCCACTGGCGCTGGCGGCCAAGCGGGGCCGACGCGCGCCCGGCATGATCGTCGGCGCGGTGATCCTGGTCGCCTTTCACCACGGGGTCACGCTCTGCCAGAGCTTCGCGGCCAAGGGCGAGGTGGATCCGGGCCTTGCCATCGGCGGCCTGTTCGCGGCCATCGTCGCGTTCGCCCTGTGGCTGTTCCTGTCGAGCCGGCGCCGTCCCGGGGAAACGCCGATCTCGGCCTTTCTGGCCCGGCTGGAGACGCTGCTCACCCGTCGGGAGCGGCCGGCGAAGGCCATGGCCAGTGGCAGCCTGAGCCTTCAGGCCTACCTCACGCGCATGATGGCGGTGCGCACCCTGGCCGCGGCGGCGGCGCTCATGGGGCTGTTGCAGCTCATCGACCTCCTGGAGCGCACCAGCGACATCCTCGCCCGCGGCGGGGTCCTGCAGATCCTGCGCTACATGGCCCTGCGCTTCCCCTTCATGTTCGCCGAGGTGGCGCCGTTCGCCGTGCTGGCGGGCGCGATCTTCACCTTCAGCCAGCTGGCGCGGAACAGCGAGCTGGTGGTGATGCGCATCACCGGCATGTCGCTGTTCGAGGTGTTCCGGCGCACGCTGCCGGTGGCGCTGGTGGTCGCCGGGCTCGACCTGGTGATCACCGACCAGATCACCCCGCGCGCGCAGCAGGCGCTGGCCCAGTGGTGGTCGTCGAGCGCGCCGGAGGTGGCCGGCAAGTCGCCTCAGGCCCACTGGTTCCGGATCGACGGGGATGTGGTGACCGTGCGCTCCGCCGGCGACAACGGACGCCGCATGAACGGGGTGGCGGTCTACGACCGTGACGACGACATGGCCCTGATCCGCCGACTGGAAGCCCGCTCGGCGACGCCCGAGCCTGGAGGTTGGCGGCTGCACGACGTGGCGGTCACCGATCTCGGCAAGGATCGCGCCACCACCATCAGCATGCCCGCCGCGGAGTGGCGCACCAGCCTGAAACCCGACGACGTCCGGCGCCTGTTCGCCGGCTCCTACGAGATCACCTCCAACGTCGCCTACCGCGCGCTCCTCGGACAGGGGCCGGTGGACAAGAGCCCCAGCGCCTCGCGGACGCGGCTCTATCGCACCGTGGCCGAGGCGCTCGCGCCCATCATCATGCTGTTGCTGGCCCTCCCCGCGGCGCTCGGTTACGCGCGGAGCAACAAGACCGCCCCGGTGGTCTTCGGCCTGGGCGCGGGCCTGTTCTACCTGGTCGCCGACGGCCTGCTCACGGCGATGGGGGCGACCGGCGTGCTGCCGCCGCTGGTCGCGGCGTGGGCGCGCGCCGATCGGGTTCGCCGCGGGCGCGATCTCCATCCTGCTCTACGCGGAGGGCTGAGGCCGTGGTCGAGATCCTCCCGGTCGAGGGAAGCGCCATGCTCGAGCGCTTCATCCGCGTGGCGATGCGCATCGGCAAGTCCACGCCCAACTACATCGCGCCGCTGATGTTCGAACGCCGCGAGGCGCTGTCGCCCAAGCACAACCCGTTCTTCGAACACGCCGACGTGCAGTTCTTCCTCGCCCGCAAGGACGGGCGCGACGTCGGGCGGATCAGCGCCCAGATCGACCACCTCGCCAAGACCGATCCAGCCGCCCCCGCCGGCTATTTCGGCATGATCGCCGCGGAAGACGATCCCGAGGTGTTCGCCGCCCTGTTCGCCGCCGCCGAGGACTGGTTGCGCGCGCGCGGCCGGGTGGAGGCGCTCGGTCCCTTCAACCTCTCCATCAACGAGGAGGTCGGCCTGCTGGTCGACGGCTGGGACACCCCGCCGATGGTCTTCATGGGCCACGACGCGCCCTACGCCGGCGCTCGCGTCGAGGAGCAGGGCTACGCCAAGGCCAAGGACGTCTACGCCTATCAGTCCGGGGTGCCGGAATTCCCCAAAGCGGTGCGTCGGCGCCTGGAGCGACCCATCCCGCCGGGGCTGGTGCTGCGGCCGGTGCGCATGGACCGTTTCGACGAGGAGGTTCGGATCCTCGTCGACATCTGGAACGACGGCTGGAGCGAAAACTGGGGCGCGGCGCCGATCACCGAGGCGGAGACCAAGCAGCTCGGCGAATTGCTCAAGCTGGTCCTGCACCCTCGCCTGTTGTGGTTCGTCGAGATCGACGGTGAACCGGCGGCCTTCGGCGCCCTGCTGCCGAACCTCAACGAGGCGATCCGCGACGTGAACGGCCGCCTGTTCCCTTTCGGCTGGGCCAAGCTGCTGTGGCGGCTGAAAGTGAAGGGGGTGAAGACCGGTCGCGTGCCATTGATGGGTGTGCGCAAGCAGTTCGCTCGCGACCACCGCGGCACGCTCGCCCCCTTCCTGATCGTCGACGCCTTCCGCCGCGAGGGCGTCAAGATCGGCCTCACCCAGGCCGAGTACAGCTGGATCCTGGAAGACAACCTGCCCATGCGCCACATCCTCGAGGCGCTCGGCACGACGATCTACAAGACCTACCGCATCTACCGGAAGGCGCTGTGATCCCTTTCGCTGCAGAGCCCGGCCCGTTGTTCACTCCAGCTTGAACGGCGTTCTCCGGGAAGGGCGGCTCGTGTTACTCGCCTTGGTGGCGCTTGCGCTCGCGTCTTCAACGACAACGGCAGAGGTTCGCCCGTCAGAGAACCTTTACGCCGCGCCCATCTTGGCAAAACTTCCGGATGGCCGTCGGCTCGCGCTATACTGTAGCGGGCACGGTTCTCCGACGGTTATCTTCGATTCAGGTTTGGGGATGCCTGCTTCCGTCTGGAAGAAGGTTCAGCCGGCGGTCTCCGAGAAAACCCGCACGTGTTCGGTCGACCGGGCGGGATATGGTCGGAGCGACCCGGGCCCAGCCCCGCGAGACGCGCGACATATCGTCGATGATCTTCGTGCGGCCTTGGCGGGAGAGCGCATCAAACCGCCCTACATACTGGTGGCGCATTCCAACGGCGGCTGGAGCGCCCGCTTGTTCGCCAACCTTCATCCAAGCGAGGTGGCTGGCATGGTGCTTGTCGAGCCGAGTATCGACGACGAAAAGCTCCGCGCTGTCTCTACAGCCTTCGTGCGGGCGATTGCGGATGAAGAAGCTTCAGCGGGGAAGTGCATCAGGGCGACAGCGGACGGGCAGATGAAGCCTGGCGGCCCGCTCTATGTCACGTGCGGGTCGCCGCCTCTCGACAGCCCGATGGCCAGCCCGTCCTTGGCCCGGACAGTGCTGTCAGAACAGAACAACGCGCGGCTTTCTTCATCGGAGGTTTCAACCCGCCAAGTGGGTTTTGGCGCCAAGCCGCTCATAGTGTTGACGGGAGGCGCCCAATTCGCTTCGGCCAGTGCATATCCCGCAGGCGCAACGCCATCGGAACTGAGCGCGCTACAGACCGTCTGGCGGGAAGGCCACGACGACATTGCCAGGTCTTCCAGCATAGGGGTTCATCGCATCGTAGAAGGCGCTGCCCACGTCATTCAATTGTCTAAACCTGGAGAGGTCGTGAAGGCCATTGACGAGGTGATCGACGACACTCGACGTTAGCGTGATCCTCCCCTCCAAGCGCCCATAGCCGCCTCGACGACCGGTATAGCGCCGGCGCCACAGCCACGGTTCTTTTCGGACCGGAAGGAAACTTCAACTCGCGACGCCGTTGAACCGGGTCTGCCCAGGAGGGATTGGGTGGCGGCGGGGAACGGAATGGAAAACGCAACGACACCTCCACGCGTCTTGGTGGTCGACGACGAGCCGGCGATCCGCGAGCTCGCGCAACAGGCGCTCGAAGACGCCGGCTATGAAGTGGTGGCCGTGGGCTCTGCCGCGGAGGCGTTGCGGGCGCTGGAAGCCGAGAGCGAGTTCGTGGCGCTGGTCACGGACATCAACCTCGGGCCGCCGCCGAAAGGCTGGGATGTCGCCGTGCGCGCCCGGGAAGGCCATCCTGGCATGGCTGTGGTCTACATGACCGGAGACAGCGCCGAGGAATGGAGCGCCCACGGCGTTCCCCAAAGCGTGATCGTCACCAAGCCCTTCGCCCCGGCGCAGATTGCGGTTGGGGTGACGACTCTGCTCAACAAGGCGGACGGAGTCTAAGGGCGCTCGCATCCTCAGTGCGTCTGGAATCGCGCGACGGCGCTGACGTGGTCGTCGTCGGCGATGTCGGATGGGGCGATGAAGCCCAGGCCGTCCCATTGGATCTCGACGCCGGCGCAACGGAAGCAGCGATCGACATACTCTGAGCAGATGAATTCATCGGCCGGACGCAGGGGCTTCAGCATCTTGCGATCGAAGCGGCCGACGGCGATGCGCAGACCGATCTTCGCGATCTCGAAGGCGGAGAAGCGCGAACCGATCAGGTCGATAGCCTCGTCGCCCACGGCCTTGGGGTCGGCCAGGGCCGCGACCTGGGCATGGCGGGCGAGCACGATCTTGCCCGGATAGGGTTTCACCCCGCTGCTGGTTTCCGAGAGGAAGCGTTCCATGCTCACCGCCCGCACCCCCAGTCGCTGGACGCATTCCAAAGCCAGGATGCGGTCCGCTTCCGGCCACCGCCAGGCGATCGCGACGTGGGTCCAGGGGCTCTTGGTGCTCCAGCCGATCAGGCGGGAGGCCGGGTCGGTCGCCGAACAGAGCAGCAGATCTCCGTCGCGGATGCGGGGCGCGAGGGTTTCCAAGGGCTCGGCCGGAAGCTCGCTTAGAACCGACCGATCGATGCTCATACGGCGCCGCTCCCCTCTGACGTGAGCGGTGTATAGCCTCGCCCTGCAATGACGTGGAACATCCGACAGGCGGTCACGCGCGAGAGCGACATCGTCGCCGCCCTCTACCGGCGCGTGGCGAACCGCGAGTGGACCTTCCTCTATCCGCACACGCCGGCGGAGGACCGCGCCTTCTTCCGTGAGCGGGTGTTCGGGGGCTGCACCGTCTGGGTGGCGGTCGTGGACGGCGAGATCATCGGCTTCTGCGCCGTACGCCGGGGCTGGGTCGACCATCTGCACGTTGACCACGCCTGGCACGGGCAGGGTGTCGGCGGCGCGCTGTTGGCCAAAGCCCTGGCCGGCCGCCGGCGCGTTCGTCTATGGACCTTCCAGGTCAACGCGCGTTCACGCCGGTTCTATGCGCGGCAGGGCTTCCAGGAGATCCATTTCACCGACGGTCGCGACAACGAGGAACAGGAGCCGGACGTCCTGCTCGAGTGGCGCCGCCCCGCCGACTCCTTGACCGCCCGCGCCGCTTGGTGAGCGGCCGGCCGCTTGTTACAGACGCCACGGGCTCAGCCCCACCCTCGGAGTTCCCATGTCGCTCGACCATGACCTGCTGGACCTGATCGCCGAGGAAGCCCTGATCGATCGGGACAAGCTCAACCGCGAGGCGACCCTCGACGACATCGGCCTCGATTCCGTGGGCGTGGTCACCGTCGTCTTCGCGGTCGAGGAGAAGTACGGCGTGGAGATCTCCGACGACGCCTTCGAGGGCGCCAAGACGCTGGGCGACTTCCTCGACACCGTGGAAGCCATCATCGCGCGGAAGGCCTGAGCGAAGCGTTTGGCGGGCTCGCCCATCGTCATCACCGGCCTGGGCGCGATCAGCGCGCTGGGCCTGGGGGCGGAGGCCAATGCGCACGCGGCCATCGCGGGCCATGCGGGTATTCGGGCGCACACCTTCGAGCCCGGACCGAACGGCCCCGAACCGCACACCGTCCCGGCCGCCCTGGTCGACGGGGACGTTCAGGCCGCGCTGCAGGCTTCGCTCGGTCGCCGCATCGGCGCCTCGCTGGACGATTTCTCCCTGCTCGCCCTCTTCGCCACCCACGAGGCCCTCGCCCAGGCGGGTCTGATCGGCGCGCCCGCGCTCGAGCGGCGATGCGCCGTCGTCCTGGGCCACGGCTTCGCCGGCATTCATACCCTGGAGGCCAACTACGAGCGGTTCTACGGCCGGAAGACTCCGCGGGTGCATCCCCTCACCGTGCCCAAGGTGATGGTGAGCGCGCCGGTGAGCGCGGTGTCGATCGAGTTCGGCGTGCGCGGGCCGGTGTTCGCGGTCTCCAGCGCCTGCGCCTCCTCGGCCCACGCCATCGCCCAGGGCGCGGACCTGATCGCCAAGGGCCGGGTCGACATCGCCCTGGTGGGCGGGAGCGAGGCGATCGCCACCCCCGCCTGCCTGCGCGCCTGGGACGCGCTGGGGGCCATGAGCGCGAGCGGCTGCCGGCCGTTCTCCGCCGGACGCGACGGGATGACGATCGGCGAGGGCGCCGCGGCGCTGGTGCTGGAGCGGGAGGACCACGCCCGCGCGCGGGGCGCGGCGATCCTCGGCCGGCTCCAGGGCGTCGGCCTTTCCTCCGACGCCTCGCACTGGACCCAGCCCAGCCTCGACGGCGTGGTCGCCTGCATGCGCGAGGCGTGCGAGCAGGCCGAGGTGCTGGACGGACGCGAGATCCTCATCTCCACCCACGGCACCGGCACGCCGCTCAACGACAAGAACGAAGCCGCCGCCATCCACGCCCTGTTCGGAGCTCAGGCCAAGCGCCACCCGGTGATCGCCACCAAGAGCGGCCACGGCCACCTGATCGGCGCCTCGGCGGCGCTGCAGGCGGTGATCGCCCTGGAGGCGATGCGGGTCGGCCGCGCGCCGCCCATCCTCGGCTACCTCGGCCCCGATCCGGAGTGCGACCTCGACCTGGTGCTCGGCGAGGCGCGGCCGATCGACGCCAGGACCATGCTGCTCAACGCCTTCGCCTTCGGCGGCCTGAACGCGAGCCTGGTGATCGGCTCGGGCGACGCCGCGACTTGACCGGCGCCGGAGCGGCGGCGATGTGCCCTTTCATGAGAACACGATCGATGACCTTGAGCCGAACGCTGACCAGCCTGGCCCTGACGCTTGGCCTCGCCCTGCCTCTTGGCGTTCACGCCGAGGCGGTTCGCGCCACCCTCGATACCGGCGTGATCGTCGGCGAGGCCGGGCCGGACGGCGCGGTGTTCAAGGGCGTGCCGTTCGCGGCCGCGCCGATCGGCGACCTGCGCTGGGCCCCGCCCCAACCGGTCCGCCCGTGGACGAGCGAGCGGTCGGCCAGCGCCTATGGTCCGAACTGCGCCCAGAAGCTCAACCCCAGCGGCGCCCCCAACGAGGGCGGAGCTGTCGGGCCGATCAGCGAGGACTGCCTGTTCCTCAACGTCTGGACCCCGGCCCATGCGGCCAAGGCGCCGGTGATGGTCTGGCTGCACGGCGGCGGCAACACGGTGGGCGCGGGCTCCCTCGGCGCCTACGACGGGAGCGCCTTCACCCGCGACGGGGTGATCCTGGTCACGCTCAACTACCGGCTGGGCGCCTTCGGCTTCTTCGCCCACCCCGCGCTCACCGCCGCGGCCAAGCCCGACGAGCCGCTGGTCAACTACGGCCTGATGGACCAGATCGCCGCCCTGCAGTGGGTCAAGCGCAACATCGCCGCGTTCGGCGGCGATCCGGACAACGTCACCCTGTTCGGCGAGTCGGCGGGGGGTCAGGACACGCTGCTGCTGATGACCTCGCCGGCGGCCCAGGGCCTGTTCGCCAAGGCCATCGTCGAGTCCGGCGGCGGCTGGGGCGAGATGGCGAGCCTGCCCCGGCGCGAGGCGCAGGACAGCGCCCTGGCCCGCAACGCCGGCGCGCCGGCCGACGCCACCGTCGCCCAGCTTCGCGCCCTGCCGATGGCCAAGCTGATCGATTGGCCGGCCTTGCGCGGTGGTCCGGCGGTGGACGGCCGGCTGATCCTGGAGCCGACCACCCAGGCCTTCGCCGTCGGCCACTACGCCCATGTGCCGCTGATCATCGGCTCGAACAGCTGGGAGGCGTCGCTGCTCAAGACCTTCAAGGCGCCGCCCGGCGCGACGATGGCCATGGTCCCGCCGGACGCGGTGCGGGCCTACGCCGACATCGCCGATCCCACGGCCCGCGAGCAGGCGCTGTTCACCGACGCGGTGATGGGGGCCCCGGCGCGCTGGATCGCCGCCAAGGCGAACCGCGGAGCCGAGCTACCTCTATCGCTTCGCCTATGTGCCGGAGGTCCAGCGCGCGAGCGTGCCGGGCGCGGGCCACGCCACCGAAATCCCCTTCGTCTTCGCGAGCTGGGAGCACCTCGGCGCGGTCGGCATGGGGATCAAGCCGAGCCCCGCGGACCTGGCGATGACGGCGACCATCCACGGCTGCTGGGTGAGCTTCGCCAAGACGGGAGCGCCGACCTGCCCCGGCGCGCCCGCCTGGCCGGCCTATAGCGCCGACAAGGACGCGCTGATGCAGTTCGCACCGCCCGCGCCCACCATCGAGACGCACGTCAACGCCGCCCATTACGACGCCCTGCAGGCGGCCGAACTGAAGCGCGCGGGGATCGGCCAATAGGCGACGCCGCGCCGCCGGTCGCGCCGGCGGTCCTCGCGGTCCGGGCGCGACAGGCGCAGGCGTGGCTGGAGCGCTGGTCGCTCACCCTCGATGGCGAGCCGTTCTTCACCCCCTACGGCTCCTGGCTGGCGCCGGTGCGTCGGGGCGAGGCCCCGGCCATGCTCAAGGTCGCCTTCAACCAGGAGGAACGCGAGGGCGCGGCCCTGATGCACTGGTGGGCGGGCGACGGCGCGGCCCAAGTGCTCGCCTGGGAGGACGCCGCCCTGCTCCTCGAGCGGGCTACGGGCGCCCGGTCGCTGGCGCGGATGACCAAGGCGGGCTTCGACGACGAGGCGGTCCGCATCCTCTGCGCCGCCGCCGCGCGGCTGCATGCCCCGCGCTCCACGCCCCCGCCGCCCATGCTCGCGCCCCTGCCCGTCTGGTTCCGGCAACTGGAGCCTGCCGCCCGCGCGCACGGCGGCGTGCTCATCGCCTCGGCGATGGCGGCCAAGGCGCTGCTGGCGGAGCCGCGCGAGCCGGTGGTGCTGCACGGCGACATCCACCACGACAACGTCCTCGACTTCGGCGAGCGCGGGTGGCTGGCCATCGATCCCAAGGGCCTGTTCGGCGAGCGCGCCTTCGACTTCGCCAACCTGTTCTGCAACCCCTGGCCGGAGGCCGCCGATCCGGGACGGCTGCAGCGGCGGATTCCTGTCGTCGCCGAAGCCGCCGGGCTCGAACCCGCGCGCCTGCTCCAATGGGTGCTGGCCTACGCCGGGCTGTCGGCGGCCTGGACCATCGGCGACGGCGGGGATCCCTGGCGGGCGCTTCAGATCGCGCGGATCGCCGCCGCCGAAGCCGGCGTCAGCTGAGCTTCCGGGGCGCGCTCTCGCGCATCAGGAACGCCGAGATCACGCCGACGACGGTGAAGGCCGTGGTGTACCAGCCGGGCGACAACGGATCGCCGGTGGCCTGCTTGAGCGCCACCAGCACCGCCTGCGTCGTGCCGCCGAACAGGGCGACGGCCAGGGCGTAGACCCCGCCCATGCCGAGCCCGCGCAGCTTGGGGCCGAGGGACTCGGTGATCGCCGTCAGGGTGGCGGCGGTGCTGAGCGCGCCGATGAAGGTCATTACCGCGGTGGCGCCGAGCAGGGTCGGCAGGTCGTGGTTGCGGACCATCAGCCAGAAGGCCGGCCAGGTGACGATCACCGAGGCGACGCGCGGCCAGATCATCAGCGGGCGGCGTCCGTAGCGGTCGGCGAGCATGCCGCCGAGCAGGCCGCCCGCCAGCCCGCAGGTCCCGCTCGCCACCGTCGCCAGCAGCGACTTGCCCGCGCTCATGTGCAGGGTGGTCATGGCGAAGGTGGTCATGAAGTTGAAGACGTAGGTCGGCACCGTCGTCGCGGCGACCAGGCCGAACCCCAGCAGCAACACCGGCAGGTTCTTGGCGAGCGTCGAGCGCTCCAGATGTTGCGCCTCGGCCTCGGCGTGATGGTGCAGGGTCTCCGGCAGGCCGCGCCGGATCACGAAGCCGAACGGCAGCACCAGGCCCCCAAGCAGAAAGGCGGCGCGCCAGCCCCAGGCGGACATCGCCGCCTCGCCGATGGCCAGCGCCATGCCGGCGCCGACCAGGCCGGCGACGATGTTGGCGAGGTTCTGGCTGCCCGCCTGCCAGGCCCCGAACAGCGCCCGCTTCTCCCGGGGCGCGGCCTCGACCAGATAGGCGGTGGTCGGCCCCACCTCGCCGCCCAGCGCGAAGCCCTGGCACAGCCGCCACATCACCACCAACACCGGCGCGGCCACGCCGATGGTGCGGTAGCCGGGCGTCAGCGACAGGCCGAGGATCGCCACGCCCATCAGGGCGAAGCTGAGCAGCATGGCCGGTCGTCGTCCGCGCCGGTCCGCCAGATGGCCGAAGATGACCGCGCCCACCGGCCGCAGCACGAACCCCACGCCGAAGGTCGCCAGCGACAGCAGCAGCGACAGGTACGCCGTATGCGCCGGGAAGAAGGTGTTCCCGATCTGCACCGCGAAGAAGGCGTAGAGGGTGAAGTCGTAGAACTCGAGCGCGTTGCCGGCCACGGCCGCCGCCACCTGCCGCGCGGAGATGGTCGGCGGCGCGTCGGTGACCGAGGACGCCGCGCCGTCGAGGACCGTCACGGCTCCCCGACCGAACCGCGCGCGACGAGCGTCCGGTAGATCTCCGGCGCGGGCGTGAGCAGGATCGGCCACACCAGGGCGGTGATCACCGCGTTCAGCACGAAGGCGACGAGGTTGGGGGCGCTGAACGGCGATCCTGTCGGCGCGGACCGCGAGAACAGCGCGCCGACATCGCCGCCCGCCGCGATCAGCTGCACCGCGCCGGAGATCACGAAGCCGAGCAGGCCGATGACCAAGGTGAAGGCGATCGTCAGCATCAGCGCCCCCAGCAGCGGCCAGAACCGGCCCTTGGTCATCCGCCAGGAGCCGAACAGGTCGACCCGGCCCCGGTCGAAGGTGATCGCCGACGCCAGCGAGAACCGCACCGCCACGGCGATCAGCGCCGCGTAGACCAGCAACAGGGGCACGAACAGCGACGACGGCGCGGCCTTGACCACGCCCAGCACCCCCATCAGCAGGCCGGCGACCAGCGCCAGCACCAGCTCGATCCCGAAGAAGACGACGCTCGCCAGGGCGATCAATCCCAGTTGCCGCAGTTCGTCCCGCCCAACGCGGAGATAGCCGAACCGATCCTCCGCCGGCCGCAGCACGATCCGGTTCATGGCCGCCAGCAGCATGGCGTAGAAGGCGAGCGCGAAGGGCAGCAGCACCATCGCCATCCGCATCATCTGCGTCAGCATCAGCGCCGCCCGCGTCGGGTCCAGGGCGCCGGGATTGGCGAACAGCGCCATCAGGTCAGGGCTGGCGGTGGCGGCGATCAGCGTCCGCATCAGGATCGAGAACACGAGCTGGAACGCCGCCCACACGAGTACGGCGCGCGGATGCTCTCGCACCACGCGAAAGCCGGTGAGGGCCGCGTCCGAGATCGAGAACTCCGCCAAGCCAGCCCTCCGACGCAAACGCGACCCGCCCTGGTAGCGCGAGACCGGCCCAAGACAAAATCGCGAACGGCGGTGGAAGCTAAATCCCCAGCGCCGCGATCATCTCCGGCCGCTTCGGGCCAAGCACCGGCGGCAGCCGCGCCCGCTTTTCCCGCCGCCCCAGCGCCAGCGCCCGCACGATCTTGCCCCAGGTCGAGGGCCGGCGCAGCCAGGCGCGCGGCGGGGCCAGCATGTGAAAGGCCAGCATCACCTCCCGCAAAAGGTCGAGATCGGAGCGGATGGCGACGGTCACCCCCGCCTCAAGCCAGCGGCCCAGGCGGCGGCCCGCTGAGCGCGGCTCCGGAGCCCCGCTGAAGCCGCGCGCGGCTCGCTCGGCGGCGCGGCGATCCTGCTGGCGCATGTCGTCGAAGAAGGCTTTGAGCTCGCGCCGCACCGCCTCGCCGTAGAGCCTGGCGCGCGCGTCCGGATCGTCGGCCCCGGCGAGCGCCTCGCGCAGCAGATAGGCTTCGACCGCCGCGAACACGCAGCCTCGGCCGTACAGTGGATTGGTGCGCACCAGGCTGTCGCCGACGCTGATGAGGTTCGCCACCGGCGCCCGTCCCTCCGGCGCGGCCTCGCGCCAGACGCTGGAGAGATCGCCCATGGCGTGGACCTTGCTCACCGGCTCGGCCCGCTCAGGGTCGGTCCAGCGGGCGACGCCGGGAACCCGGGCGCAGATTTCGTCGAACGTCTCCGGCCGCACCACGGCGACCCGCAACGCGTCCTCGATCTCAGGCACCGCCAGAGTGATGGAGAAGGTCCCGGCGTCGGCCGGAAACACGCCGAACTTCAGGTAGCCCAGATCCCCATTGCCGGGGATGTCGGCCCGGGGCGGCTCTTCCGCGCCGGGCCGGAGCCGGTAGAAGCGGGTGAAATAGAGGATGGCGCAGCCTTCGCGATCAGCCGGCGGCGCGCGGCCGATCGCCTCCAGGAAGTCCGCCATCGGCGAGCGGCGCCCGCCGGCGTCGATCACCAGATCGCCCCGCACCTCCTCGCCGCCCTCCAGGCGCAGCCCCCTGGCCGTCATCCGCCCCGCCGCGTCGGGCTCGGCGATCAGCCCCTCCACGAACACGCCGGAGCGGATCGTGACCCCGGGCTGGGCCAGGACATGCGCGCGGATCACCGCCTCCAGGGTGCTGCGCCGGCAGATGAGCACCGTCATGCGCGCGTCGCCCGGCGCGGGCGTGTAGCCGGCGCGAAGGCTGGGCGGCAGGGCGCCCTCGAACCCCAGCTCGCGCGCGCCGGCGTCTTTAAGCGCCTCCAGCAGCGCCGGCTGCTCGCGGGCGATCAGCTCATGCAGGCGGGCGAGAAAGGCGTGGCTGTGCCGCAGCTGGCTGGCCCCCCGCCGACGCCAGTGCTCGAACACCGCCTCCGCGCCCCCGTCAGGCGGCGGCGGATCGCGCTCGAGAAGCACGATCTCCCGCCCCTCGCGCGCGAGCGCCAGGGCCGTCCACAGCCCGGCCATCCCGGCCCCCAACACGACGACGCGCTCGATCATGGGGGCTAGGTGGCTTGGGCGGGGGTGGATGTCCACAGGGCGCGCGGCTGTCGCGGCGGAGAGGACCCCGCCGCGTCGGCCTCGCCCGGAATTTACGCGGCGATCGCGCGACGGCGTCCGCGAAGGGCGCCGCCGAGCACGCCGGCCCCCGCCAGCATCAGGGCCCAGCTCGCCGGCTCGGGCACCCCGGCGACGGTGTAGCTGACGCTGATGTCGACCGGGCCGAACTGGCTCGCGCCCGGCGTCAGGCCGACGTTGTTCTGGCCGCAGACCGTCACGCCGCTGCACTGCGCGTTGGTGTAGGCGAAGCTGAAGCCGGGCACGTCGAACATGCCGTTGGTCACCAGATTGATGGTGTGGTTCCCGGTCGGCGTCCCGGTCAGGTAAAGCGTCATGTCAACCGAGGGGTCGAAGTAGGTGTAGAAGAACTGGTTCAGTTGAACCGGGTTCGACTGCGACTGGATCTCCGACCCGCCCGAGGCGATCCCCACGCCCGTGTAGGTGGTGACGAAGCTGTAGGACCCGGAGGCCAGGCCCGAGTCGCTCGATCCCGAGATCACGCCGGAGAGGGTGTCGGTGACCGTCCCGACGCCGGTCTCGGCGCCCTGCTGGTTGGTGAAGCTGCCGACGCCGGGCGAAACCGGCCCTTGCCCGAACAGCACGTAGTTCTCGGCGCTTTGGCCCAAAGAGAGAGTGGTGGTCGTGGCGGCGGCGCCGCCGGCGATGAGCATCGCCGCGACGGTGGCTGGAATGAAGAGGTTCATGGTGTTCGGTCCCTGGTTTTGGAGTGGATTAGGCGTTGATCTGAAAATCGAGGTGTTCGCGGCGGATGCGCCGACAACCGCTCAGGCGGCGGCGATGGCCTCACGCCTCGCCCGCAGCGCGCCGCCCAGGCCGCCCAGTCCCACGAGCATCAGCGCCCATGTGGCCGGCTCGGGCACGCCCATCGGATTGTAGAGGAAGTTGGCGCCGGTGAACTGGCCGGAGAGGGTGACCTCGCCCAGGTTGTTGATGCCGAAGGCGAAATAGCTGTCCGGGACCGGCGGGCTGAGGTCGGTGAAGACGTCGGTCAGGGTGTTGTAGATGAAGGGCCGCAGGATGCCGCTGGTGTCGACATACTCGCCGCTGGCCAGGCCGCTGTCATTGATCGACTCGAGGTAGGTCACGCCGGAGTTGGTGGCGCTCGGATCGCTGACGAACTGGAAGACGCCGCCGGTATCGACGAAGCCTTGGACGTCGCCGGTGGTGACGTCTTTTTCGAAGCCGACGATGACGTTGCCGGCGTCATTGATGCCGCGCGCCTCGGTCTTCTCCGTATCGAGCGGACTGGCCGAGATGTCGGTGAAGTTGGATCCGTTCAGCAGGTAGCCGTGACGATAGCTGAGGCCGCCCGAGGTGTAGATGTAGTCGCCGACGATCTCGCCGGAGGCGTTGATGGCGCCGGCCACCCCGCTCAGGGGCGCCCCCGTCATCGGATTGCTCAGGGTGGTGATCACGCCGCCCGCGCTGCGCGTGAACTCGGTGTCCGTGCTCAGCGTCCCGGAGGAGTCGGTGGAGTAGCCGGTGATGACATTGCTGCTGTTGATGTCCCGGCCATAGGTGTCGAAGCCGTTCGGGCCCGAGACCTGGAACAGGGTGTAGACGCCGCCCGGGGTGCGGATGAAGCCGTCGCTGCTGCCGTCGGCGTTCCCCACCACGCCGGTGATATAGCCGGCGTCGTTGATGCCGTTGACGCCGGTGCTGGTCCCGGCGCCCGCATAGGGCGCGATCGGGGTGTAGCTCCCGGCGCTCGCCGCCCCCGCCGCCAGGGTGGCGGCGCCCACCGCGGCCGCCGCCACGAAGGTCTTGAGATCGATTACGCGTGTCATGACGATTGCCCCGTTCAGCCGCTTAAGTTCGGTGTCAGGGGCGGAGCGATAGGGGAGGCCTGGGGGCGCGTACATAGTATGAACGCACTAGAAATGGCGTCGGCGGCGCGCGGGCGCTGTGCGTCTAGAGACTCAGATCGCCGACCCGCAGCAGCAGCTTCACCAGCCCGCTCTGCCGCTTGACTCCCGTCTTCTGGAAGACGTTCGCCAGCTGATTGTTGACGGTGTGGACGCTGAGGCCGAGCGAGCAGGCCGCTTCCCGCGGGGTCTCGCCGCGCAGGATGGCCAGGGCCACCCGCGCCTCCGCCAGGGTGAGGGAGAACAAGCTCCGCAGCTTCGCCTCGGAAATCGAGGGCGCGCCCTCGAGGTCGTTGGCGCGGACCAGAACGCAGGGGCCGGCGTCGAAGAGCACGGAGGCCGGCCCGGGGATCGGGGCGACCGAGACGGACAAGGGCGGACGGTCCTCGCCGGAGGAGATCGAAAGCCAACCGCCCACGCGGGCCGCCGGATCCGCCGAGGCCGCGCGCGCGACCAGCGCCTGGAACTGTTGGTTCACCGGCGTCCCCTCGGCGAGCAGCACCCCGCTCCGCAGGCGCAGGCCTCGTCCCGCCGCGAGCAGGCAGTCGGCGGCGGCGTTGAGCCGATGCACCCGGGCGTCGCGGTCGAGCATGAACAGCCCTGAAGAGGAGGCGTCGAACACCGTCGCCAAGCCCCGGGCGTGCGGCTCGCCCGCCATCACCTTCTGGCCGAGGGCGAAGGCGCGGATCAGATGGGGGTGCAGGCGGCGGCCTCGCTCGAGATCGTCGTTCGAAAACCGGTCGAGGGACTCCGGTCGATTGACGTTCAGCACCGAGGTCTGGGTCCCGTGAAGGCCCAGGCGGATCATCATCGTCGAATGGATGTCCTGGGGCTTCAGGAAGTCGTTGTAGTACTCGCTGGCCAGCAGATCGTCCTTGGCCATCCAGTCCTCGTCGGTGAGGATGCTCGGCCGCCAGTCCGAGATGTACTGCACGGGATCGGCGACGTTGTTCAGCGGGTTCACCGCGGCGTAATGGCCGAGATAGAGCGCGGGCATCGCTGGATCGATCCTGCCGAGGATACCCTCCCCGACGCCGTCGACGATGCTGAGCCGCGACAGCCAGACGCTGGTCCCCCCGACCAGATCCGCGAACGCCTCGATCGCGGGCTCCCACAGCTCCGGCTGCACGGCGGCCGAGTAGAGAAGATCGAGGAAGCGGTGGTCGTCCAGCTCGGCCATTGGAAGGTCAACGCACGAGGGTCGGCTTTCGTCATCCGAAGGCCGCTGGGAACAGCAAAGGTTTACAATATAGCCTTTCCTGAAGCCCCGCTTCAACTCTCTCCTGAGCCGTCGCGAGCGCGTCCGGGACGCCGTCGTGGCGGTGGTCGACCGGGAGGCGGCCGATCTCAATGAGGCGCGCTGGATGCGCGCGCTAGCGCAGCGGAGCCTGATCGAGAAGGACCACCTCGACGACCACCACCTCACGGGCGACTTCCACGCTTGCGTCGAGACCATCTGCGCCGACCGCGGCCTCGAGCCGGACTGGAGCCTGTGGGACGACGAGGCGGGGTTCGCGGCCTCTACTCCTCCCCCGCCCGAAGAGGCGGGGGAGATGGCTCATGACGCGAAGCGACATGAGACGGTGGGGGCGCAAGGCCGCGTCATCGGCCGGCTGTGGTTGCGGCCGAGCGCCCCCTCCACCGCTTCGCGGTCCCCCTCCCCCTTAGTGTTCCCTAAGGGGGAGGAGTTAGCGGCGGCGCCCCATCCCCGCGAGTGAATCTCGCTCCGTCTCCCGCGTCCGCTTCCCATCGCCTCCGCCCCCGCCTAAAGCGCTCCGCGATGACCGCCCACACCGCCCACGGCGAAGGAGGCCGCAAGCGCTTCGCCGGCCTGATGCTGGGCTCCATGGGCGTGGTGTTCGGCGATATCGGCACCAGCCCGATCTATGGCTTCAAGACCGCCATCACCCAGGCGGCGCGCGGGCCGGTGGGATCGGCGGAGATCCTGGGCGTGATGTCGCTCATGCTGTGGGCGCTGATCATCGTCGTCACCATCAAGTACGTGACCTTCATCATGCGCGCCGACAACCACGGCGAGGGCGGCATCCTCTCGCTGATGGCCCTGGCGCAGGGCGCGATCGGCAGCCGCACGCGGGTGGTGCTGGCGCTGGGCGTGGTCGGCGCCGCGTTGTTCTATGGCGACGCCATCATCACCCCGGCCATCTCCGTGCTCTCGGCGGTGGAGGGGCTGAAGACCGCGCCGGGCTTCGCCGACCTGATCACCCCGTCGGTGGAGATCGCCATCGCCCTGGTGGTGCTGATCGGCCTCTTCCTGGTGCAGTCGCGGGGCACGGCCAAGGTCGCCACCTGGTTCGGGCCGATCTGCCTGGCGTGGTTCGTGGCCATCGCCGTCACCGGGCTGATCCACATCCCGGCCGAGCCGACCATCTTCCTCGCCTTCAACCCGCTGCTCGGCCTCGCCTTTCTGGCGCATCACGGGGTGATCGGCCTGTTCGTGCTGGGCTCGGTGTCGCTCACCATCACCGGGGCCGAGGCGCTCTACGCCGACATGGGTCACTTCGGCCGCGCGCCGATCCAGTGGGCCTGGGTCAGCGTCGTGTTCCCGGCGCTGGCGCTGAACTACCTGGGCCAGGGGGCGTTCGCCTTGGCCCTGCTGCACGCGGGCGGCCCGCTGAAGGACCAGGATTTCTTCTTCCTGATGGCGCCCGGCGCCGTGCGCCTGCCGCTGGTGCTGCTGGCGACCGCCGCCACCATCATCGCCAGTCAGGCGGTGATCAGCGGCGCCTATTCCATGTCGAACGCCGCCATGCAGATGGGCCTGCTCCCCCGGCTCGACGTGCGGCGGACCTCAGAGACCGAGGCCGGGCAGATCTACCTGCCCAACATCAACCTCCTGCTGATGCTGGGGGTGATCCTGCTGGTCGGCATCTTCAAGAACTCCGACGCCCTGTCGGACGCCTACGGCTTCGCGGTGACCGGCACCATGTCGGTGACCACGACCCTGGCCGGCATCGTCGCGCGGCGGTTGTGGAAGTGGAGCCTACCCCGCACCCTGCTCCTGATCACGCCACTGATCGCCGTGGATCTGGCCCTGTTCAGCGCCAATTCCCTGAAGCTGCTGTCCGGCGGCTGGGTGCCGCTGTTCATCGGCGGCAGCGTGCTGCTGGTGATCACCACCTGGATGCGCGGCAGCCGGATCGTCGGCGAGAAGTCCCGCCGCGACCGCATCCCGCTCACCGACTTCCTCACCGCCATCGCCCGGCGGCCGCGGCAGAAGGTGCCCGGCACCGCCGTCTACCTGAACGCCAACCCGGAACTCACCCCCGGCGCCCTGCTGCACAACCTCAAGCACAACGGCGTCCTGCACGAGCACAATGTGTTCGTGAACGTGCGCACCACCGATGAGCCGCGCGTCTCCTCGGACCAGCGCGGCGAGGTGGAGGTGCTGAACGACGCCTTCGCCCGGGTGACGCTGGACTTCGGCTTCATGGAGCGGCCGGACGTGCCCACCGCGCTCAGCCGCGTCACCATCCCCGGGGTGTCGCTGGACCCGATGGTCACCTCCTACTTCCTCGGCCGGCGCACGGTGGTGCCCAGCCACGAGTCCGGCTTCCGGCGCTGGCAGGACCTGCTGTTCATCGCCCTCTCGCGCAACTCGGCCGACCCCAGCGACGTGTTCGCCATCCCCGCCGGGCGGGTGGTGGAGATGGGGGTTCAGGTCACGGTCTGACCGCCGACCCGGACTTCGGACTCGCCCGCTTCCATGGAACCGACCACCGCCGCCCGGGCGAACCCCTCCTCCCGGACCAACTCCAGCACGCGGTCCGCGTCGGCGGGATCGACGGCGATCAGCAGGCCGCCGCTGGTCTGGGGATCGGTGAGCAGGTCGCGGGCCCACGGCGCCGGCTCCGCGTCGAAGCGCACCGCCTCGCCATACGCCGACCAGTTGCGTCCCGACGCCCCCGTCCTCACCCCCGCTCGCGCCAGCTCCTCGACGCCCCGGAGCAGGGGCGGCCTCGGCGTGATCCGGGCGGTGAGCCCCGATCCCCGCGCCACCTCCAGCGCGTGGCCCAGCAGCCCGAAGCCGGTCACGTCGGTCACCGCGTGGACGCCGTCGATCTCGGACAGCCGCGCTCCCGGCGTGTTGAGCTGGGTGGTGGAGGCGATCATCGCCGCATAGCCGTCCGCGTCCAGCCGCCCCTGCTTGAACGCCGCGCTCATCACCCCCACGCCGAGCGGCTTGGTGAGGATCAGCACGTCGCCGGCCCGCGCGCCCTTGTTGGTGAGGATGCGGTCGGGATGGACCAGTCCCAGCGCGACCAAGCCGTAGATCGGCTCGACGCTGTCGATCGAGTGTCCGCCGGCGACCGGGATCCCGGCCCGGGCGCAGACCTCGGCGCCGCCGGCGAGGATCGCGCCGATGGTCTCCACTGGAAGCTTGTCCACCGGCATGCCGACGATCGCCAGCGCCAGGATCGGCCGCCCGCCCATGGCGTAGACGTCCGACAGCGCGTTGGTCGCGGCGATCGCCCCGAAGTCGCGCGGATCGTCGACCACGGGCATGAAGAAATCGGTGGTCGCCACCAGGGCCTGCTCGGCGTTCAGCCGCCACACCGCCGCGTCGTCCGACGTCTCCGTTCCCACCAGCAGGTCGGCGAACGGCGCGGCGGTCGGCATGCCCTTGAGGATGTCCCGCAGGACCGCGGGCGAGAGCTTGCACCCGCAGCCGCCACCGTGGGCGAGGGAGGTGAGCCGGGGTGCGGTCATGCGGCGGTGTTCTCCTTGAGGAGGTCGGCGATGGTGCGCGCCGCATCCTCGAACGCCGCGGGCTCCGCTGCCGGCAACTCGAGACGGGCGATCGGCGCGCGGTCGATCTTGCGGGCGGATCGGGCGTAGGCGGGATCGTAGTGGGCCACGACCAGAGCTTCGGCCAAACCGCGCGCGTCGCCGGCCTCCGCCAGCGCGCGCCAGGCCGCGCGATCGACCTTCGCATGAGGTCCCGGAAGACGCTCCAGGATCTCGATCAGCGTCTCCGGACAGCTGAGCCAGTCCTGGTAGGTCGCGGCCAGGTAGGCGGCGCGCGCGGACGCGGGGGCGGCGACCTCGATGCGTGGCGCGACCGACATCGCCTTCCACAAGGCTCCGGGCACCATCACCTGGCCGACCTTGCTCGAACTCCGCCTCGACCAGGATCGGCCGCTCCGGGTCGAAGCCGGTCAGGGCGGCGGCCAGCCGGCTTTCGAACATCCGCTGGCTGGGCTGCCGCTCGCCGGGCAGCGCGCCGAGCAGCGAGCCGCGATGCTCTGCCGCGCCTTCGAGATCCAGCGTCTGGACGCCCAGAGCGGCGCAGGTCTTCAGGATCTCGGTCTTACCCGCGCCGGTCGGCCCGCTCAGCAGCACCACGCGCCAGGCGGGGGCGCCGTCCTGCACCAGGCCCGCGACCAGCCGCCGGTAGGTCTTGTAGCCGCCGGCCAGCACTGTCGGCCGCCAGCCGATCTGGTCCAGCACCGTGGCCATGGCGTTCGACCGCTGCCCGCCCCGCCAGCAATAGACCAGCGGTGCGAAGTTCGGCGGCGCGTCCTGGAGCGCGGTCTCCAGATGCCGGGCGATGTTGCGCGCCACCAGCGCCGCGCCGAGCCGCCGCGCCTCGAAGTGCGAGCGCTGGACATAGATGGTCCCCACCCGCGCCCGCTCCTCGTCATCGAGCACCGGCAGGTTGAGGGCGCCGGGAACGTGATCGATCGCGAACTCCGCGGGCGAGCGGACGTCGACGACGTGCTCGAACCCACCGAGATCCTGGATGCTCGGCGTTTCGAGCGCGCGGATCACGCGGCCTCGAACACCGCCGCGATGCCCTGGCCGCCGCCGATGCACATGGTTTCGAGGCCGTGCTTCACGTCGCGCCGCTTCATCTCGCGCAGCAGGTTGGCGAGGATCCGACCGCCGGTCGCGCCGATGGGGTGGCCGAGGCTGATGCCCGAGCCGTTGACGTTCAGCCGGTCGCGATCGTCCCAGCCCCAGCCCTTGAGCACCGCCAGCACCTGGGGCGCGAAGGCTTCGTTGAGCTCGACGAGGCCGATGTCGTCCCAGCCCATGCCGGTACGGGCGAACAGGCGCTCCACGGCGGGGACCGGGCCGATGCCCATGCGCGCCGGATCGCAGCCTGCGGCGGCCCAGCCGACCAGCCAACCCATCGGCTCCAGGCCGAGCTCCTCCAGCTTGTCCTCGGCCACCACCAGGCAGGCGGCGGCGGCGTCGTTCTGCTGGCTGGCGTTGCCGGCGGTGACCACCCCGCCCTTCTCCAGCGGCTTCAGTTTGGCGAGACTCTCGGCCGTGGCGTCGGCGCGGACACCCTCGTCCTGGTCGAAGACCACCGGCTCGCCGCGCTTCTGCGGCACGGCGACGGGAACGAGTTCGTCGGCGAACTTGCCGTCGGCCCAGGCCTTGGCGGCGCGCTGATGGCTGGCGGCGGCGTACTCGTCGCAGGCCTCGCGGCTGATCTGGTAGTCGCGGGCGAGGTTCTCGGCCGTCTCGATCATGCCGGTGATGACGCCGAAGCGCTCCACCGGCTGGCTCATCACCCGGCCCCGCGCCAAACGGTCGTGCATCGTCACCGAGCCGGCGCGGGCGCCCTGGCGCATGTCGAGGGTGTAGTACTCGGCGTTGCTCATGCTCTCGACGCCGCCGGCGACGACCACATCGGCAGCTCCGGTCTGGACCATCATCGCCGCGTCGATCACCGCCTGCAGGCCGCTGCCGCAGCGCCGGTCGAGCTGGTAGCCGGGGATCGAGATCGGCAGGCCAGCGGCGAGCGCCGACCAGCGGGCGATGCAGGGCGCCTCGCCGTTCCCGTATCCCTGGGCGAAGATCACCTCGTCGATCCGCTCAGGATCGATCCTGGTCCGCTCGACCAGCGCCTTCAGAACCACCGCGCCCAGCTCGCCGGCGGTGATGGACGAGAGGGCGCCCAGGAATTTCCCGACGGGGGTGCGGATCGGGGAAACGATGGCGGCGCGGCGCATGTTAAGTCCTTTTCGGGCAGGCTGGGCGCACCTGCGCCACGGCGACATCCAGGTCAAGAGAACCATCCCGATTGGCAAACTTTGCCAATCGCCGTACGATGCCGGGACATGCCGACGCGCAACATCAGTCTAACGGGTCATCTCGACGCCTTTGTGGAAACCGCCGTGGCGGGGGGGCGCTACCAGAACGCGAGCGAGGTGATGCGCGAGGCCTTACGCCTGCTGGAACGCCGTGATGAAGCGGAAGAACGTCGCCTGTCACAACTGCTCGCGTCCGTAGACCTGGCCGAGGCTCAGCTGGCTAGAGGCGAGGGGATTGAGATCCCCGCGGAGGAGATCGAATCCTTTGTCGCCGAGATCGGTCGAGAGGTGAGAGCGCGCCGGCGTTCCAAGCGCTAGCACTTGCGCCGCCTCGAGATCGCCCCGGCGGCTCGCGCGGACATCGCGGGCATCCTCGACTGGTCGGAGACTCGCCACGGCCGGGCCGCCAGCGCGCGTTACGAGCGTCTGATAAGTGTCTGTCTGCGAGACTTGGCCGAGAATCCCGACCGCCTCGCCGTGTCGAACCTCACAGCATACCGTCCAGACCTGCGGGGCTATCACCTCCGCAATGGCCGACGGAACGCCCGCGCGGGGAGCGTGACCGTGCGATCGCCGCGACACCTGATCGTGTTTCGCGCCGATCCGCAGAGGGTGCACATCTTGCGGGTTCTGCATGAAGCGATGGATCTGAGTTCTCGCTTGGCCGAGACCTCGGAGGAGGACGGATAGGCGGTCGAGGCCGCGCCTCAGCGGATGATCGGCGCTTTCACCGGCGGGGCGTCTTCCCAGCCGCCGCCGAGGGCCTGGAACACGGCGACCTGATCGGCGGCGAGCTGCTGGTCGGAGCTGGCGAGCGCCTGGGCGGCGTTGACGGCGGTCTGCTGGGTGGTGAGCAGGTCGAGGAAGCTGGACCCGCCCGCCTGGTACTGCACGTTGGCCAACCGAAGCGCGTCCTCGGCGTGCTTCGACGCCGAACGCAGGGCGGCGTTGTGGTCCAGCTCGGTGGCGTAGGTGGCGAGCGCGCTTTCGGCGTCGCGCAACGCCTTCTGGATATCGCCCTCGAAGGTGGCGAGCGCCGCGCCCGCCTGGGCGCCGGCCTCCCGCACCTGCGCCCGCGCCACCAGCAGGTTCGGGAAGGACCAGGTGATCAGCGGGCCGACGTTGAAGGCCAGCGCGCTGTTGTTTCCGAGCGCGGTCACCGAGTTGGCGACCGTGTTCACCCCGCCGCCGATGGTCACCGTCGGATAGAGGCTGGCGACCGCCACGCCGACGCGCGCGGTGTAGGCGGCAAGGTTGCGCTCGGCCTCGCGGAGGTCGGGTCGGCGGCGCAGGAGCGCGGCGCCGTCGCCGATGGGCAGCGGCCGGCGCAGGGTCGGCGGCGTCACGCAGGCGGCGGCCTTCGCCGGGATCTCCGCCGGCGTGCGGCCGATCAGGGCGGCGAGGGTGAAGAGTTCCGTCCGGCGCTGGCCCTCCAGCGGCGGGATGGTGGCGCGGGCCTGGTCGAGCAGCACCGCCTCGCGCGCCAGGTCGAAGTCCGACAGGGCGCCGGCGTTCCGCTGGAGCAGGGTGAGGTCGTAGCCCTGCTGGACGATGGCGAGCGAGCGCCGCGCGACGGCGAGCTGCTCGCCCAGGCCGCAGACGTTGGCGTAGGCGCTCGCCGTCCCGGCGGCGACGGTGACGCGCACCTGGTCTTCCGCCGCCTGGTAGGCCTGGGCGTTAGCGCGCGCCGCTTCGATCGAACGCCGGACCCGGCCGAACAGGTCGACCTCGTAGTTGGCGGAGAAGCCGGCGGAATAGGTGAAGAACGGGCCTGTGGGGCCGCCCGCGGTCGGACGGACCTGCTGCTCGGTCCCACCAGCGCTGACGCTCGTGCTCGGAAACTCGCCGGCGATGGCCTCCTGCGTCAGGGCCTGGGCGTAGGCGAGATTGGCGGCGGCGGCGCGCAGGTCCTGGTTCTCGGTGAGCGCCTGGGTGACGAGGCCGTCCAGCACGGGATCGTCGTAGAGCCGCCACCAGAGCGGCGGCAAAGGCGCGTTCTGGGAGAGCGACGGGCTGGTGGTGACGAACGGCCCGTCGGCATGCGGCAGGGGTGCGGGCGTGTGGTAGCGCGGGCCGACCGCGCAGCCGGCGACCACGGCCGCGAGGATCGGCGCCAGGACGGGAACTCGAGCCACGGCTACTCCGCCGGCTCCGGCGCGGGCGCGGGTCCGCCGGACGATCCGCCCTCGTCGCGCTGCCTTTGCGCGCGGGTCTTCGCCTTAGGCAGGCGGGCGGCGAGCTTGCGGAACACCACGTAGAAGACCGGGGTGAAGATCAGGCCGAAGGCGGTCACGCCGATCATCCCGAAGAACACCGCCACGCCGAGCGCCCGGCGGATCTCCGCGCCGGCGCCGGAGGCGAAGGCCAGCGGCGCGGTGCCGAGGATGAAGGCGAACGAGGTCATCAGGATCGGCCGAAGTCGGGTCCGCGCCGCCTCGATGGCGGCCTCGGTCGGCGAGAGGCCCCGCTCGTCCTCGCCCTGCTTGGCGAATTCGACGATGAGGATGGCGTTCTTCGAGGCGAGGCCGATCAGCACGATCAGGCCGATCTGGGTGAGGATGTTGTTGTCGAGGTGGAACAGGTTCACCCCGAGCATGGCGGCGAGCATGCACATCGGCACGATCAGGATCACCGCGAACGGCAGGGTGACGCTCTCGTAGAGCGCCGCGAGCAACAGGAAGACGAAGATCACCGCCGCTCCGAAAACGATCAGTCCGGTGTTGCCGGCCAGCTGCTCCTGGTAGGCGAGCTCGGTCCACTCGGTCTTGAAGCCCGGCCCGAGGTTGGCCTTGGCCAGTTTCTCCATCGCCTTCAGCGCCTCGCCCGAGGAATGGCCGGGCGCCGGCTCTCCGTTCACCTCGGCGGCGGGGAACAGATTGTAGCGCAGCACGCGATAGGGACCGGTGATCCGCTTCAGGTTCACCACCGAGCCGAGCGGCGTCATCGCCCCGCTGGTCGAGCGGGTCTGGAGCTGGCCGATGCGGGAGGGATCGTCGCGGAACGGCGTGTCGCCCTGCGCCAGCACCTGGAAGGTGTGTCCGAACAGGTTGAAGTCGTTGATGAAGGTGGAGCCGAGATAGGTCTGCAGGGTGTCGAACACCGAGGTGTCGCTCACCCCCAGCATCTCGGCCTTCTCGCGGTCGATGTCGGCGAAGATGCGCGGGGTGCGGGTGTTGAAGCTGACGAAGACGTTGCGCACCACGGGGTTGGAGCGCGCGGCGTCCGCGAGCCGATTGGCCGCGGCCTCCAGCGCCTGAGGCCCGGCGCCCGCCTGATCCTCCACGATCATCTTGAAGCCGCCGGTGCTGCCGATGCCGCGCACCGGCGGCGGCTGGATGATCTTGATGTCCGCGTCGGAGATGTCGGCGACGCTCTTCTGCATCGCCTGCTGAATGGAGGCGGCGGTCTGATGGTGCTTGGCGCGCGTCTTGAACGGGTCGAGCACGACGTAGATCTGGCCGCCGTTGGACGCGGTGGTGTTGGTCGGCGCATCGACCCCGGCGTAGATCGAGGCGTGGGCCACGCCTTGGACGCCCAGCATGCGATTGGCGACGTCGCGGACCATGGCGTCCGTGCGCCCGAGAGAGGATCCCGGCGGAAGCGTGATCGAAACCAGGTAGTTGCCCTGGTCTTGCGCGGGGATGAAGCCCTTCGGCGTCAGCGCAAGATCGGTGAAGGTCAGCGTCACCAGCACCGCGTAGATGATCAGCATCACGCCCAGCATGCCCACGAGCTTGCCGGCCAGCTTCGAGTAGCCGTCGGACAGCCGGTCGAAGCCGCGGTTGAACCGGTCGCTGGCTCCGCTGGCGAAGCGGGCGATCGGATTACGGTGCGGCTGGTGTCCCTCCTGGTGCGGCTTGATCAGCAGCGCCGCGAGCGCCGGCGACAGCGTCAGCGACACCACCAGCGAGAGCAGGGTCGAGGCGGCGATGGTGAGCGCGAACTGCTTGTAGAACTGCCCGGAGATGCCGCTGATGAAGGCGGTCGGGATGAACACCGCCATCAGCACCAGGGCGATGGCGACCAGGGCGCCGCCCACCTCGTCCATGGTGAGGTGCGCCGCCTCGCGCGCGTCCTTGCCCTCGCGCAGGTGGCGGTCGATGTTCTCGACCACGACGATGGCGTCGTCGACGACGATGCCGATGGCCAGGACCAGCCCGAACAGCGAGAGGTTGTTCAGCGAGAACTTCGCCGCCGCCATCACCGCGAAGGAGCCGACCAGCGAGACGGGAATGGCGATCACCGGGATGAGCGCCGCGCGCCACGACTGGAGAAAGACCAGGACCACCACCACCACCAGGGCGACGGCGATGAACAGGGTGCGATAGACCTCGTCGATGGAGTCGCTGACGAACTCGGTCGGGTTGTAGATGATCTTGTAGTCGAGCCCGACCGGGAAGCTCTGCTTGAGCCGCTCCATGGTCGCCTCGATCGACTTCACCGTCTGCAGCGCATTGGTGCCGGGCTGCTGCAGCACGCCCAGGGCCACGGCCGGCTTTTTGTCCATGTAGGCGTTGGTGGTGTAGTCCTGGGCGCCGAGCTCCACCCGGGCCACGTCGCGGATGCGGGTCACGCGCCCCTGATTGTCCGCCTTGACGATGATCTCGCCGAACTGCTGGGGCGTGGTGAGCCGGCCCAGCGTCTCGATGTTGAGCTGATAGGCGCTGCGGGCCGAGGCGTTGGGCGGCGCGCCGATCGCGCCCGCGGCGACCTGGGTGTTCTGCGCCTTCAAGGCGCTCACGATGTCGTCCACGGTCAACCCACGCGCGGCGGCGAGGTCCGGGTCGATCCAGATGCGCATGGCGTAGTCGCGCGCGGCGCGCGAGGTGATGTCGCCCACCCCCGGCAGGCGCAGCAACTCGTCGCGGATGTGCAGGCCGACGTAGTTGGCGATGTACTGCTGGTCGAGCGAACCGTCCGGCGAGTAGTTGTGCACCGCCATCAGGAAGTCCGGCGTGCTCTTGCGCACCGTCACGCCGGTCGCGACCACTTCGGGGGGCAACAACGGCGTCGCCGTCGCCACCCGGTTCTCCACCAGCACCTGGGCGTTGTTCGGGTCGGTGCCGAGCTTGAACGTGGCGGTGATGTTCACGTGCCCGTCGCCGGTGGAGTTCGACGACAGGTAGAGCATGTTCTCCACCCCGTTGATCTGCTCCTCGATGGGCGCGGCCACGGTGTCGGCCAGCACTTCGGCCGAGGCGCCGGGATAGGTCGCGGTGACGTTCACCGTCGGCGGCGCGATGTTCGGGTACTGGGCGACCGGGAGGTTCGGATAGGCGATCGCGCCGACCAGGGTGATCAGGATCGCGACCACGGCCGCGAACACCGGCCGCTCGATGAAGAAATGGGACAAGGGCAAAGCGCGATCGGCCCTTAGTGTCCGCCCACCACGGTGGCGGTCGAAGCCGGGGCCGCGCTGGCGCCGGCGTCCTGGGAAGCGTCCTGCACCGGCTTGATCTGGCCGAGGACCGCCTTCACCGCGTGCCCGGGCTGGGCGCGCTGGATGCCGTCGATCACCACCTTGTCGTTCGCGGCGATCCCGGAGCGGACCACGCGCAGACCCTCGACCAGAGGGCCGAGTTCCACCGCGTGCATCGCCACCTTGCCGTTGGGCGCCACCACCGGCACCACCTGCCGCGCCTGATCGGTGACCACCGAGGTGTCGGGGATCAGCAGGGCGTCATAGCTGCCCGACCCCAACAGGCGCAGATGGCCGAACATGCCGGGGGTAAGGAAGTGGTTGGGATTGGCGATCACCGCCCGTCCGCGGATGGTGCCCGACCCGGTGTCCAGGGCGTTGTCGACGAAGTCCATGTGACCGTGCCAGCGCCAGCCGGTCTCGTCCTGCAACCGGATGTCCACCGGGTTGGGCTGCACGCGCGAGGAGGGTCGGGTGCCCGCCTGATTGGCGCGCTGGTACTTCAGGTAGAGCGCTTCGGAGCCGGTGAAGGCGAAGCGGATCGGGTCGACGGTGACGATGTTGGTGAGCACCGTGGTGTCGGCGGTCACCAGGTTGCCGGGGGCGACGCGGCGATCGGAGACCCGACCGGCCAAGGGCGCGGTGACGGTGGTGAACGAGAGGTTCAGCGCCGCGGTCTTGACGTTGGCGTTGGCGGATTCGAGGTCGGCGGCGGCCTGGCGCTCGGTCGCGACGAGAACCTCGTAGGCCTGCTGGCTGATGGCGTGGGCGTTCACCAGCGTCTGGCCACGGACCGCCTGCTCGCGGGCGTTCACCAGGGTGGCCTGGGCATGCGCGGCCTGGCCTTTGGCCTGGTCCAGCGCGGCCTGGTAGGGACGCGGGTCGATCTGGAACAGCACCTTGCCCTTGGGCACGTAGTCGCCGTCGCGGAAGCCGACCGAGATCAAATAGCCGCTCACCCGGGGCCGCACGTCCACCGAATCGACGGCGACGAACTGTCCGGCATAGTCGTCCCAGTCCCGGACCTTCATGTGCATCGGCGTGGCGACGGTGACCGCCGGGGGCGGCGGCGGCGTCTTCGACTTGCCGTTGGCGCCGCAGCCGGCCAGGGCCAGCGCGCACAGGCCGCCCGCGGCCAAGCCGAACGCTCGGCGCATGATCTTGTCAGACCGTGTGGTCATTCCGGGAGAGCTGATTGTCCTTGGGTTGGCGCGGAGAGAGCCGGCGCGCGCATAAACACCATGGGCGCGCCTGCGACAATCCGCCTCGCCTGCCTACAGGTCGACGATGTCGTTCCCGAGGCGGGTTCGAAGCCGTTCCGCGACGATGGTCCGGTGGCAGCCGGCGGCGTCCGCCTCGTAGCACAGGAGCGCGGCGGTCCGAGCCGCGGCGATCCCGGCCGCCGTCTCCAGGGCTCCCTGAGCGGCCGGCTCCTCGAGATGCCCCTCGAAGATCCGGCGCATCTCCTCGACGCGGCCGGCCCGCGCCGCTTCACGTCCCGCCTTGGGCGTACCGAGCGCCCTCAGATGCGCATAGTCGATCCCCGCCTCGGCCAGGCTGGCCGAGAGCGCGGTCTTCGAGAAGCCGGGCCGCCGAGAGGCGGCGACAGCGCGCACGTCGATGACGACCTCGACCCTCGCCGCCTTCAACCGTGCGATAACGGACTCGAGCGTCGACTGTTCGTAGCCGATCGTCGCCAGCTTGGGCGCGATCGACATCAGGCGTCGACGTCCGCCTCCGGACGATCGTCGCCGCGCGCGATCTCGGTTCGCCACTGGCCTTCCGCGTCCTGATACTGGATGGCGGCGGTCGAGCCGGGAACGTGCTGCTCCTCGGCCGCGCGGTGGGCCGCCTTGGTCGCATCCTCCCGGGTGCGGAAGGTTTCCGAGAACACGTCGTCGAGCTTGTAGGCCCAGCCGCCGTCGTGCTCGACGATGTGGTAGTGGATGGTGGTCATCGAGCCGCGTCTTTCCCTGGGCGTTCATACAGGCCGGTGAGTCGACCTCGCGCCAGAACCCGTCCGTTCAGCGCAACTTCGATATCGTGCTTCTCCGGCGTTTGTGGAAGGTCCGGGCGCTCGCCCAGCGCGTAGATCTGGAACACGTACCGGTGCGGGCCGTGGCCGGTCGGTGGGTCGGGCGGCAGCCAGCCGGCCTTGCGAAAGGTGTTGTGGCCCAGAACCAGTCCCGCCGGCGCGGTCTGCTCCACAAGCCGGCCTTCGTCGATCCGCCCGGACGCGCCGGCGGTTGGAAGCAAGGCCAGGGCGTGGACGAACGGCTGGGGCGTGGGACTGTCGGCGTCCTCCACCACCAGGATCAGGGCGGCGCTCGCCGGAGGCGCGCCGGACCAGGCGAACGGCGGGGAGGTCCCCTCCCCATCCGCGGTGAAGCGGGGGGGAATGAAGCCACCATCGTCGAACGCCTCGCTTGTCAGCGTGATCGTGTCGGGAGCCTCGGTCTTCTTGTCGGCCCAGATGAGCTTGTCGGCTCCGGCGCGAACGCCCTCGAGCGCGTGACCGACCGGGGCGGGGACCTTCTCCAGCATGACGTTCTCCGGCTCCAGAGTGTTGGGCAGCATAACCTCGTGGATCCGCGGGCCGTTCCCGCCGCGACCGATCCGAACGCCTGTCCGCGCGTGGCCTGAAGGCTGAACGAGAGTTGAACAGAGCGTGTCGATAAGGTTCAGGTTGTTTGGAGCATCAGGCCTTCCGATCCGTTTCGGGGGCGCCGGCCCGACGAGGGACGGCGATCGTGATGCACTCAGCCGCAGGAGACCTGTCGATGCGCTCGTTCTGTTCGGTGGCCGCCCTGGCCCTGCTGCTTGGGGCGGGGGCCCTGGGCGCCGCGGCCCCCGCGGCCAGCCAGCCTTACGCCGAAGCCGGCGTCAGCGTGGAGTTCGCCCCGCCGCCGCTGCCGCTCTACGACCAGCCGCCGCTTCCCGGTCCCGGCTACATCTGGACGCCCGGCTATTGGGCCTGGGACGAAGATTACCAGGACTATTACTGGGTCCCCGGGACCTGGGTGCTCGCGCCGCGGTACGGCTGGCTGTGGACCCCGCCGTGGTGGGGTTGGGACGACGGCGCGTACATCTTCCATTCCGGCTACTGGGGCCCGCGCGTCGGCTTCTACGGCGGGATCAACTATGGCTTCGGCTACACCGGCTCGGGCTTCTACGGCGGCGAGTGGCGCGGCAACCGCTTCTACTACAACCGCACCGTCAACAACGTTCGCAACATGAACATCGGCACGGTCTACAACCGGCCGATCCCGTCCGGTTTCGCACCCGGCCGCGTGAGCTTCAACGGCGGTTCGGGCGGAGTTCGGGCGCGCCCGACCCCGGAGCAGCTGACCGCCTCGCGCGATCCGCACATCGGGGCGACGCCGGTGCAGACGCAGCACTTCCAATTGGCGCGGTCCCGCCCCGACCTGCGCGCCTCCTTCAACCATGGGGCCCCGCGGATCGCCGCGACGCCCCGTCCGACGAGTTTCGGCGGAGGCGCGGCCCTCCCAGCCCGCAATCCCGGGTCCTATCAACCGGTGGTCGGCGCAAGGCCGGGCCCCGGTTACCGCGGCGAGCGACCCGACGAGTCCCCGTATGGGGCGCGGCCGAACGTCGGGCCGGGCGGTCGTCCGCCGGGTGAAGGCTACCGGCCGGAAAACAGCTATCGTCCACCGGGCGGCGGCTATCGGCCCGAGGGCGGTTACCGGCCGCCGGCCGAAGGCTACCGCCCCGCGCCCAACGGTTACCGTCCGCCGGCCGAGGGCTCCCGTCCCGCGCCCGATGGTTACCGCCCGCAGGAAGGCTATCGTCCGGCCCCCAACGTAAATCGTCCGCAGGAGGGTTATCGCCCGCCGCCAGGCGCGGGGTACCGCCCGCCCCAGCAAGCCTTCCACCCGCCGCCGCAAGCCGGCTTCAGGCCGCCGCCCCAGAACGCCGGACCGCGCCCGCCGCCGACCGTCGCTCGCCCGGCGCCCGCGCCTCGGCCCGCACCGGCCGAGCATCCCAACACCGCACCGCACGACGAGCACCACTGACGCGGTGGATCGACGGTCCGCCTTGGGGACGCCGGCACGCCTCGCCGACGTCCCCATGGTTGCCCAAACCGCCGCCCGCATCGTAGGTCTTGCTCATCGGTCGAGGAGCGTGGGTTGGCGATCAAGGCGGTGATCTGGGACTTCGGCGGGGTGTTCACCACCTCGCCGTTCGAAGCCTTCAATCGGTATGAGGCGAAGGCCGGCTTGCCCAAGGACTTCATCCGCCGGGTGAACGCCACCAACCCGGACACCAACGCCTGGGCCCGGTTCGAGCGCGCCGAGATCGATGCGGCGGCGTTCGACCGCGTCTTCCTGGAGGAAGCGACGGCGCTGGGCGCTCCGGTGCGCGGCGCCGAGGTGTTGCCCCTCCTCTCAGGCCAGGTCCGTCCGGGGATGGTGAGCGCGCTGCGCACCTGCAAGACGCGCTTCCTCAACGGCTGCATCACCAACAACGTGGCCCAGGGCGAGGGGCCGAGCATGGCCGCCACCAGCGAAGGGGCCACCCGCGCCGCCGAGATCATGGCCCTGTTCGACGCTGTGATCGAAAGCTCCAAGGCGGGCCTGCGCAAGCCCGATCCCCGCATCTACGAGATGATGTGCGCGTTGCTGAAGTTGGCGCCCGCCGACTGCGTCTACCTCGATGACCTGGGCGTGAACTGCAAACCCGCCGCCGCGCTCGGCATGACCGCCATCAAGGTGGTCTCCGAAGCCCAGGCGCTCGCCGACCTCGAGCGTGTCACCGGCCTCGCGTTCGACCGCGAGCCGGCGTGAGCCGGCCCTCCCGCCTGCCCCTCGCCGAGGCGCTCTCCGGTCTGGAGGGCTGGTCGGCGGTGGTGGATCGGGAGGCGATCGCCAAGTCTTTCCGCTTCGTCGACTTCAACGCGGCGTTCGGCTGGATGAGTCGCGTCGCCCTTCTCGCCGAGAAGAAGGATCATCATCCGGAGTGGTCGAATGTCTACAATCGAGTGGAGGTCGTGTTGACCACCCACGATGCGGGCGGCGTCACCGAGCGGGACGTGGAAATGGCGAAATTCATGGATATGGCCGCCGCGGCGATCGGCGAAAACCGTTGATCGTCAACGCCGTGCGCGTTGAACGCGACATTGCGGCTTCTTAAGTAGCGAAGCGCTCTCGAACTGGATATGAACGCGAATGGCCAAGATCACTCTGGTTGACGACGACGAGAATATTGTCGCTTCCGTAACCCTGGCGCTGGAAAGCCACGGCCACACCATCGAATCCTATCACGACGGCGTGGCCGGTCTGGCCGCGCTGGAGAGCGATCCTCCCGATCTCGCGATCCTCGACGTCAAGATGCCGCGACTCGATGGCATGGAAGTGCTTCGTCGCCTGCGTCAGACCAGCAACGTTCCGGTGATCATCCTCACCTCCAAGGACGACGAGATCGACGAGATCCTGGGCTTCAATCTCGGAGCCGACGATTACATCCACAAACCCTTCAGCCAGCGTCTTCTTCTGGAGAGGGTGAAGGCGATCCTGCGTCGCGCCAACCCCGAGGAAGGCGACGAGATCACCGCCCTCAACGCGGACACCAGCGCCCGGGCGATCAAGCGCGGCCGGCTCACGCTCGACCCGGCCCGTCACGACTGCCTGTGGGAGGGCCGTCCCGTCCGGCTGACGGTCACCGAATTCCTGCTCCTCCAGTCGCTGGCGCAGCGGCCCGGGTTCGTGAAGAGCCGCGACAACCTGATGGACGCCGCCTACGAGGATCAGGTCTACGTGGACGACCGGACCATCGACAGCCACATCAAGCGCATGCGCAAGAAATTCCGCGAGGTCGATCCGGATTTCGACGCCATCGAGACTCTGTATGGCGTTGGCTACCGCTACCGGGAGTCCTGATCCGGCCTTGAAGGCCGAGGTCGCCGGGAGCGGGGCGGGCGAGACCAGGGGACGACGGGAGGTCCAGCCGGGCCAGCCGCTTGGGTCGCGACTGGGTCGGGCGATCGTCCTGCTCAACCTTGTCGGCCTGGCGGTCCTGATCATCGGGGCGTTCATTTCGAACGGGCTGCGCGAGGGGCTGATCCAGACCCGTCTCGACAGCCTGTCGCTCCAAGGCTCGCTGATCGCCAATGTGATCGACCAGACCGCGACCCAGGGCGAGCCGGAGCCGGCCCTGAACGCCGACATCGCCAGCAACGTCCTCCAGTCGCTGTTCATCCCCAGATCGCAACGGGCGCGCCTCTACGACGCCGGCGGACGGTTGCTGGCCGACTCCTTCGTGGTCGCCGATCGGGTCGAGACCTATCCCCTGCCCCCGCCTCGCCGCCCTGGGAGCTTCAACCTCAGCCTTCATCTCGGTCCGTCGCCCGAACGGTTGCGCGAGGAGGCGCGGATCGCGCTGGCGCGCGAGGTGCGGCGCGCCGCCTCGGGCCTCGTCACGGCCGACGTGCGCCGGGACGAGAACGGCCGCCGCGTCGTCTCCGTCTCCCTTCCCATCGAGCATGTGCGCGCGGTGCTGGGCGTGCTCACCCTGGAAGCCGGCGACGTCGAGCAGATCGTCGCCGCCGAGCGGCGCACGCTGATCCCGTTCATCGTCATCGCCGTGGGCGTGACCCTGCTGTCGTCGCTGATGCTGACGCAACTGGTCGCCGTGCCGGTGCTGCGGCTGGCGCGGGCGGCCGACCGGGTGCGGCTCTCCAGGGCGCGGGCGATCGCCCTGCCGGACCTCGCCGGCCGTCGGGACGAGCTCGGCGATCTGGCGCGATCGCTCGAGGCGATGACCCGGGCGCTGTCGGAGCGGATGGAGGCCATCGAACGCTTCGCCGCCGACGTCGCCCACGAGCTTCGCAACCCCATGACCTCGATCCGCTCGGCGGTGGAGACCCTCGACCTCGTCAAGGACGCGGCGCCGCGTCAGCGGCTGCTGGGGATCCTGCAGCAGGATGTCGACCGGCTGGAGCGGCTGATCACCGACATCTCCAACGCCTCGCGGCTGGACGCCGAACTCCAGCGGGACTCTCCCACGCCTCTGGATGTCTCGCGCTTGCTGTCGGACATCTGCGCTCTCTATGTCGCAACCGCGAAGCCGGGCGACGTCGGCGTCGCCTTCGTCGAGCCCAGAGCCGGCGAGAACTTCCTGATCCAGGGGCGCGAGGGGCCGCTGAGCCAGGTGTTCCGCAACCTGATCGACAACGCCCGGTCCTTCAGCCCCGCGGGCGGGAAGGTGGAGGTCCGGGTTGGGCGCCACGGCAACGAAGCGGTGGTCGAGGTCCTGGACCAAGGCCCCGGCGTCCCGCCCGACAACCTGGAGACCGTCTTCCAGCGGTTCTACACCTCCCGTCCGAAGGGCACGGCGTTCGGCGGCAACTCGGGCCTTGGCCTCGCCATCGCCAAGCAGATCGTCGAGGCCCATGGCGGGCGGATCTGGGCCGAGAACCGCGAGAGCGGCGGCGCCCGCTTCACCGTGGCCCTGCCGGTGGCATGATCGTCCACGCCGGGCTGATCGCGCGGCGCCTGGGCGGTGAGTGGCGGGGCGTTCTGATCGAGGGCCCGTCGGGCGTGGGCAAGAGCGACTTGGCGCTGCGCTGCCTCGACCACGGGTTCCGCCTGGTGGCCGACGACCGCGTGCTTCTGTTCCGCTCGGGCGCGGCTTTGTTCGGGCGCGCGCCGGCGCCCATCGAGGGTCTGATCGAAGCGCGCGGCGTGGATGTGCTGCGCGAGCCCTGGCTTGCGTTCTGCCGTATCGACCTGTTGGTCGCCTGCGGCGGAGAGCCGGAGCGGGTCCCGGCCATGGCCACGGAGATCCGGCTGGAGGTCCCGATCCGCCGGCTTCGACTGGCCGCGCTCGAGCCTTCCGCGCCTGCGAAGTTGTGTCGCGCACTGGAAGCGCTTGGACGCGGCGCACAACAGGACTAAGAGCGCGCTTTCCGCGCAGGGAACTCGACGCCCGCGCGCCTCGGAGACCCGTGTTTGAGGCCGCTTCGATGATCGGGCTGGTGATCGTGACACACGGGCGGCTGGCCGAGGAATTCGTCTATGCCATGGAGCATGTGGTCGGGCCGCAGACCGCGGTCGTGCCCATCTGCATCGGCCCCGACGACGACATGGAGCGCCGCCGGCGCGACATTCTCGAAGCCTGTCGAGAGGTCGACAGCGGCCGCGGGGTGATCATCCTGACCGACATGTTCGGCGGCACGCCCTCCAATCTGGCGATTTCCGTGATGGAGCAGACGCGGGGCGAGGTGATCGCCGGCCTCAACCTGCCCATGCTGATCAAGCTGGCCAGCGTTCGCGGCCGCGAACCGCTGGGCGTCTGCGTGTCGCTACGCGCAGGAGGCCGGGCGGAAGTACATCTCCGTCGCCTCCTACGTCCTGGCCGGCGAGAAGTGACCGCGCGACAAAGCGTGGAGATCATCAACGAACGAGGTCTTCACGCCCGAGCCTCCGCCAAGTTCGTCAAGCTGGCGAGCGCCTTCGACGCCGACGTCAAGGTCACCCGCGAGGACCAGACCGTCGACGCCCAGTCGATCATGGGCCTGATGATGCTGGCCGCCGGCCCCGGCTCGACCATCGAGATCACCGCCGACGGACGCCAGGCCGCCGACGCGGTCTCGGCGCTTTGCCGCCTGGTCGCGAACCGCTTCGAAGAGGACCGCTAGGTCATATAAGGGTTTCCTTATATGGTTATGTCCCGTATAGGGCGGCGACCGTTCCCTGCCCCTTCGAGGATTTCCACCCGTGCCTGACTACATCGTCAAAGATCTCTCCCTCGCCGCCTGGGGCCGCAAGGAGATCGAGATCGCCGAGACCGAGATGCCGGGCCTGATGGCCACGCGCGCCGAGTTCGGCGCCTCGCAGCCGCTGAAGGGCGCGCGGATCGCCGGCTCCCTGCACATGACCATCCAGACCGCGGTGCTGATCGAGACGCTCCAGGCGCTCGGCGCGGACGTGCGCTGGGCGTCGTGCAACATCTTCTCGACGCAGGACCACGCGGCGGCGGCGATCGCCGCGACCGGCACGCCGGTGTTCGCGATCAAGGGCGAGACCCTGCCCGAGTACTGGGAGTACGCCCACAAGATCTTCGAGTGGGCCGACGGCGGCTATCCCAACCTGATCCTCGACGACGGCGGCGACGCCACCCTGCTCACCGTGCTCGGACCCAAGGCGGAGAAGGACCCGTCCGTCCTCGACCATCCGGCCAACGAGGAGGAGGAGGCGCTCTATGCGGTGATGAAGCGCTACCTGAAGGAGAAGCCGGGCTTCTATTCGGCCATCCGCGACGCGATCAAGGGCGTCTCGGAGGAGACCACCACCGGCGTTCACCGGCTCTATCAGATGCACGAGCGCGGCGAGCTCCCCTACCCGGCGATCAACGTCAACGACAGCGTCACCAAGTCGAAGTTCGACAATCTCTACGGCTGCCGCGAGAGCCTGGTCGACGCGATCCGCCGCGGCACCGACGTGATGCTGGCCGGCAAGGTGGCCGTGGTCTGCGGTTACGGCGACGTGGGCAAGGGCTCGGCGGCCTCCCTGCGCCAGGGTGGCGCGCGGGTGATCGTCACCGAGATCGACCCGATCTGCGCCCTGCAGGCGGCGATGGAGGGCTACGAGGTGCTGACGGTGGAGGATACGCTGCCCACCGCCGACATCTTCGTCACCGCCACCGGCAACAAGGACGTCCTCACCGTCGAGCACATGCGGGGGATGAAGAACAACGCCATCGTCTGCAACATCGGCCACTTCGATTCCGAGATCCAGATCAGCGGCCTGCGCAACTACAAGTGGGACGAGATCAAGCCGCAGGTCCACCACGTGGAATTCCCGGACGGCAAGAAGATCATCGTGCTCTCGGAAGGCCGCCTGGTGAACCTCGGCAACGCCACCGGCCACCCCAGCTTCGTGATGAGCGCCAGCTTCACCAACCAGACGCTCGCCCAGATCGAACTGTGGACCAACCTGAAGACCTACCCGCTCGGCGTCCACGTGCTGCCCAAGCACCTCGACGAGAAGGTCGCCAGCCTCCACCTCGACAAGCTCGGCGCCAAGCTCACCAAGATCAGCAAGGAGCAGGCGGACTACATCGGCGTGCCCGGAGCAGGGTCCGTACAAGCCGGATCACTATCGCTATTGAGGCGACCCGGCGCGGAGCCTACGGTGGCGTCCAAAGGTGACCCGATGCGAACGACCTGCGTGCTCATTCCGGATCCGGACGGCGGCTACACGGCGCTGAATCCTGAGACGGGAACGGCGAGCCAGGGCGACACGATCGAGGAGGCCGAGGCCAATCTGAAGGAAGCGGTCGAGCTCTACTTCGAGAGCTTCCCGACACGCTCCAATCGGCAGGCCTCCTCTGATGACGTACATCGATATCCTGGAGAATGCCTGAATATCCGGTCCTGTCGGGCGCGGAGGTAATCCGCGCCCTTCAGCGGCTTGGGTTCGAGCGGGTTCGGCAGAAGGGCAGCCACGTCACACTGCATCGCGGCTCGGACAAGTGCGTGATCCCGCTGCACAAGGAAGTCAGACGCGGCACGCTCGGGGCAATCATCCGCCAGGCCCGTGTCACGCCGGCAGAGTTTCTGAGCGCGATCGAGCGCTGATCTGGGCGTGCGCCGCTCCGGTGATGAACGCGGCCACCCCCGCCCAGATGAAGACGAACGAGACCACCCGCAGCGTCGACAGCGGCTCGCCCATGACGAGGCCGGTGAAGAAGCCCATGGTCGGCGAGATGAACTGGAGAAAGGCGATGGTGGAGAGCGGCAGGCGCCGCGCCGTCCAGGAGAACAGCGCCAGCGGCGCGACCGTCGCCGGCCCGACCGAGGCCACCATGAGGGACAGCGGGATCGAGCGGCCGAACAGCGGATGGCCGTGGGCCGATAGCCAGGCGAGATAGGCCAGGCCGGGGATCGCCATCAGCACGCATTCCACCGTGAGGCCGGAGAGCGCCTCGGCCGCGATCTGCTTGCGGATCAGGCCATAGATCCAGAAGGTCACGGCGCAGACGAGCGCGATCCACGGCAGGCCGCCCACCGCCACCGCCTGCACGATCACCCCGACGGTGGCGAGGGCGATCGCGGCCCAGCCGAAGCGGTCGATCCGCTCGCGGAAGAGCACCGCCCCGGACGCCATGTTCATCAGCGGGTTGATGTAGTAGCCGAGCGCCGCGTCGAGGTTGTGCCCGTGGTTCACCGCCCAGACGAAGACCGCCCAGCCTGTCCCGATCGCCGCGGCCGACAGCGCCAGCAGACCCAGCCGACGGGGATCTCGGAACAGCGCCAGCGTCTCCGGCCCCGCGCCCATGGACATCGCGAGAGCGGCGGCGCACGGCGCGGCCCACACCGCGCGCTGGCCGACGATCTCCCAGGGGCTGGCGCCCAGCCGGTCGATGGCAATGAACAGCCAGGGCGAAGCGCCCCACATCAGATAGCAAAGGACTCCGGCGGCGAGGGCGCGCCCCTGCCCCTCCGCCGCGTTCAGGCCAGCGCCTTCTGGCCGATCATCCCCCGTTCGGCGAGGAGCTCGGCGATCTGCACCGCGTTCAGCGCCGCGCCCTTGCGCAGGTTGTCGGAGACCACCCACATCGCCAGCCCGTTGATCACCGTCGGGTCCTTGCGGATGCGCGAGACGTAGACGGCGTGTTCGCCCTGCGCCTCCTTGGGCGTGATGTAGCCCGTGGAGTCGCGGCGATCGATCACCAGCACGCCCGGCGACTTCGCGCAGGATGTCGCGGGCGTCGTCCTCGTCGAGCGGGCGGTGGAACTCGAGGTTCACCGACTCCGAGTGCCCCACCATCACCGGTACGCGCACGCAGGTGACGGTCAGCGCGATGGTGGGATCGAGGATCTTGTGGGTCTCGTTCCACATCTTGTGCTCCTCGTCGGTGAAGCCGTCGTCGCGGAACTCGCCGATGTAGGGGATCACGTTGAAGGCGATCTGCTTGGGGAACACCTTGGGCTCGGCGGGCCCGAGCACGAACACGCCCTTGGTCTGGTTCCACAGCTCGTCCATGCCCTCGGCGCCGGCGCCGGAGACGGACTGATAGGTGGAGACCACCGCGCGCTTGATCCGCGCCTCGTCGTGCAGCGGCTTCAGCGCCACCACGAGCTGGGCGGTGGAGCAGTTCGGGTTGGCGACGATGTTCTTCTTTCCCGCGAGGGCGATCGCGTCCGGGTTCACCTCCGGCACGACCAGGGGCACGTCCGGGTCCATCCGCCAGGCGGAGGAGTTGTCGATCACGATCGGCCCGGCCGCGCCGATCTTGGGCGCCCACTCCCGCGAGAACTCGCCGCTGACGCTCATCAGCACGACATCGACCTTGGAGAAGTCGAACTGGGCGACGTCCTCGCACTTGATCACGCCGGACTTCCAGCCGACTTCGATCCCGATGGACTTGCGCGAGGCGATGGCGTGCATCTTGTCCACGGGGAACTCCAGTTCCTCGAGGATATTGAGCATCTCGCGCCCGACCGCGCCCGTGGCGCCGACCACGGCGACCCGGTAACCCATGGCTTTTCTCCTAGTTTGGGAGCGCGCTAGCTAATGGCTGAGGCGTGCGATCGCAACCGTAAGCACCCCAGCACCCGGCGCCGCTTCAGGCCTCCGCCATGGCTCGCTGGCCGAGGATGAAGTCTTCCGGGTTCGGCTTCACCGTCGCGTTCCAGTAGTCCACGAGCGGGAACGGCCAGTTCTGGGAGACCCGGCCCAGCGCGTTCTTGTACCAGCTGTTCACGTGCGGCGAGCCCCAGGCCATCAACAGGTTGGCCTCGTCGACGCGGCTGTTGAACGAGTCGTGCACGTCGCGCTTGACCTCCATGGTGCGCGCGCCGGTCTCGGCCATCAGCTTCAGCGCGCCGACGATGTAGCGCACCGCGCACTCGCTGAAGAAGATGATGCTGCCGTTCACGACGATGTTGGTGTTGGGCCCGTAGATCATGAAGAAATTCGGGAAACCCGGCGTGGTGATGCCGAGATAGGCCCGCGCGTCGCCCTTCCAGGCGCTTTCCAGGTCCACCCCGCCGCGGCCGACGATCTTCATCGGCCAGATGAAGCGGCTGGCGTGGAAGCCGGTGCCATAGATCAGCACGTCGGCCGGGTGCAGGGCGCCGTCCTTGGTGACGACCCCCTCCGGCGAGATCTTCTCGATGCCGGTGGTGACCAGGTCGACGTTCGGCCGCTGCAGCGCCTCGAGCCACACGCCATTGTCGACCAGGGCCCGTTTGCCGCCGATCGGATAGGCGGGGACCACCTTCGAGAGCAGATCGTCGTTGCCTGGGATCTGGGCGCGGATGGCCTCGATGAGCATGGCGCGCAGTTCGGCGTTGGCCTGCCCGACCGCTTCGGGTCCACCCTGCCAGTCCGGATCGGCCGTCACGCCTGGGATGATCCCGTCGGTGAGGCGCCAGAACAGGTAGAAGCGGTACCACTGGCCGTAGAACGGCACGTGCTCGAGCAGCCACTTCTTCCCGTCCGGAACATCGAGGTGATAGGTCGGGCCGGGGAGCGGCCAGGGCGGCGTGCGCTGGAACACCTCCAGCTTGTCGACCTCCGGCGCGATGATCGGCACGAACTGGTAGGCGCTGGCGCCGGTGCCGATGACCGCGACGCGCTTGCCCTTGAGATCCACGTCGTGGCGCCACCGCGCGGAGTGGAACGACGGCCCTTCGAAGGTCTCGCGACCGGGAATGTCAGGATAGCGCGGCCGGTTGAGCTGGCCGACGGCGCTGATGACCGCGTTCGCCTCGAAGCGTTCGCCGGACGTCGCCGTCACCGTCCAGACGCCCGCGCGCCTCGTCGAACACGGCGCTCTCCACCTCGACGCCGAAGCGGATGTGGCGGCGAAGCTCGTGCTTGTCGGCGACGCGGCGGAAGTAGTCGAGCAGAACCGGCTGGGTGGAGTAGTACTGCGGAAAGTCGTGGTTCGGCTCGAAGCTGTAGGAATACATGTGATTCGGATTGTCGACCCGGCAGCCCGGATAGACGTTCTCGAACCAGGTCCCGCCGACGTCGGTGTTCTTGTCGAGGATGGTGAACTTCACCCCCGCCTGCTGCAGGCGGATCCCGGCGAGCAGGCCCGACATGCCGGCCCCGATGATGACCACCGACAAATCCTTGGCGGCGGCCTTGAGATTCGGCTCGGACCAGTCGGGCGCCTTGGTGTCGCGCCCGTCGAGCTGGAGCTCCTCGAGCAGGAAGGGCACGTAGTGCTCGGGGATCTCGGCCCCGGCGACCCACTCCATCATCTTGCGCACCGTCGGCGTCGAGGGCGGCGGCGGCACGGCCGCGCCGGCCATGTAGGCCTCGATCGCCGCCTTGGCGCGGGCGCGGATGTCGGCCTGGACCGCCTCCGAATAGCCGCCGAGATCGCCCGGAGCGAGGATGTCGTCGTAGGACGCCCGTCGCTCGGGCGTGAGCAGGCTCGCATCGCCGGTGAGGTGAACCGTGGCGATGAGCAGCGCCGGCAGGTGGGCGACGGCCAGGGCTTCGTCCAGGGTCGGCTCTCGAACAGTCATGGGCATCCTCCGTCGGCGACCTTAAAGGCGATCGCGCGCGATACGTAAACGGTGTTCAGTAACCTCGGCCGCGCGCCTGGATCGGCCAGAGGTCCACCAGCGTCTCGCCGCGCACGACGTGATACAGATCATGGAGGTTCACGGTCGGATCGCAGTGCGGCGCGCCGAAGGTGACCCGCTGGCCGAGGCCGGGCGCCGCCTCCCCCTCGGGCGCGATGACCAGCATGTGCTCGTCGCCCATGAACACCGCCTTCGACCCGTCGGGCGCCCCGGCCAGGATCGTCGGCGGCCCGGCGTCGGTGGAGAAGGTCTTGAAGCCGCCGTCGGCCGTGGCGAGCCGCTCGTGATTGGCGCTGATCACCCGCGTGTCGACCATCAGCGAGGTGCGGAACGGCGCCGCCTCGCCGGTGAGGTCACAGTCGCCGTACTCCCGGTCCATGAACACATACGAGCCGACCTGGAATTCGTTCAGCACGCCCAGCTCGGCGTCGATCCGATGGCTCCCGGTGCCGCCGCCGGTGACGAGGCGCGGCGGCAGGCCGGCCTTCTCGAGCGCTTCGATGACGCCTTTCAGGTACGCCGTGCGTTCGGCGATCGCCTCGCGGCGCTCCGCGAAGCTCTCGATGTGCTGCTGGCGCCCGCAATAGAACTGAACGCCGGCGTAGGTGAGGGACGGCGCCGCCTCGATGCGGCGGGCGAGGGCCACGGCGGCGTCCGCGTCGGCGACGCCGGTGCGGTGGATGCCCGGGTCGATGTCGACCACCAGGGTCAGGGGCTCACCCGTGGAGGCCAGAGCGTCCACGGCGGCCGGATGGTCGCAGGCGGCCATCAGCCCGGAAGTCCGTCTCGCCAGCGCGGCCAGTCGCGCCACCGCCGCCGGCCCCACCACCGGCGAGGTGATCAGGATGTTCTCGATCCCGCCGGCGCTGAGCGCCTCGGCTTCGCCCAGCTTGGCGCAGCAGACGCCCACCGCGCCGGCGGCGATCTGACGGCGCGCGATCTCCACGCTCTTGTGGGTCTTGGCGTGAGGCCGAAGCGCGACGCCTCGCTCGGCCGCGAACCTGGCCATCGTCGCGATGTTGGCTTCGAGCGCTTCGAGCTCGACGATCAGGGCGGGGGTGTTGAGGGCGGCGCGCGAACCCTGCTGGCCGATCAGCGGTCGGTGAAGCTCCTCGAGGGTCACGCGGCGACGGTCGCTTCGACGTCCGTCAGCGAGAAGGCGAACAGCCGCCGCAGATCCGCGTTCATGAACTTGCCCTCAGGATCGAAACGCCGCCGGACCTCGCCCCAGCGCGCGGCCCGTGGATAGAGGCTTAGCACGTCGTCCGAGGTCAGGGTGTGGCGCTTGGCCCAGTGCGGGCGCGCGCCGTGATCGCGGAACACCGCCTCCACCGCCGCGAACGGCTGTCGCCATTCCATCTTGGCGTACTGGTGGAAGGAGATCGAGCAGCAGGTCCCCGCGTTCATCGGCGAGAGCCACAGGTCGTCGCCCGCCACCACCCGGAACTCGAAGGGGAAGATGATCGGAAAGCGCCGCTTGCGCACCTCGGCGATGGCCGCGCGCAGCGCCGCCGGTCCGGCCGCCTCGGGAACCTCGCCCTCCATCTCCTCGAAGCGGGTGTCGCGCTCGGACGGGAAGATGCGGCACGCCGGCCCGGCGCGGGTCGAGGCGCCCATCCCCAGCGTCATCAGCTTCTGGAGGGTGGGCGCGAGCCCGGGCGCGAAAGCGGTGAGGTCGCAGGCCGCCTGGAACACCGCCTGGGTCGGATCGGCGACCACCGGATCATCGCCCTCCTCCACCACGTCCAGGGTCTTGAGCAACGCCTGGTCGCTATAGGGAAAGACAAAGAACTCGACGTGCCGGTGCGCGCGCGTCAGCTCGTCCCAGCGCTCCAGCACGGCGTCGAGCCGCATCCGGCTGAGGCTCTCGCGCAGGCGGAAGGCGGGGACCACCTCCAGCTTGAGCGCGACGATCACGCCGATCATGCCCAGGCCCAGCCGCGCGGCCTGGAACAGCTCGGGATCTCGCCCCGCGTCGCACTCCACCAGCCGCCCTTCGGGATCGATCAGGCGCAGCCCCCGCACGAAGGTCGAGAGCGCGCCGAGCGTCCGGCCCGTACCGTGGGTGCCGGTGGAGGTGGCGCCGGCGATCGCCTGCCGGTCGATGTCCCCCTGGTTGCCGAGCGAATAGCCGCGCGTCCAAAGCGCTTGCGTGAGCGTGTGGATCGGGCAACCCGCGGGAACCCAGGCGGTCGGACCGCCGGGATCGATCTCGATCCCGGTGTCGAGGTCGGCAAGCTCGAGCAGCAGGCCGTCGGTCTCGCACAGCGGCATGAAGGAGTGGCCGGCGCCCGCCACGCGCACCCGGTCAGCCTGCGCCACCAGCCGTTGCGCCTCGTCCAGGGTCTTGGGCCGGACCACGCGCGCCGGCGTCGCCGTCACGCTCCCCGACCAGTTCCGCCATTGCGCCATGGCCAAGCATCGCCCGGCTGCTCCCTCCGGGCAAGGACCTCAGACCAACGCGAGATCCCGGGGCGAGGCGCTGGGGAACACGCTCGCCAGCCGCGACTGGTCCAGGCCATAGACCCGCTTGAAGAGGCCGCCGAACAAGGCTCGGTAGTCGGTGGTCACCGGCCAGTCGCGATCCTGGAACAGCGAGGCCTGGGTGATCTGGGCCGGCGCATCGCCGACCAGCCGGCCGCCACGCACGCCTCCGCCCATGACCCAGTAGACGCTGCCGTGGCCGTGGTCGGTGCCGCGGTTGCCGTTCTCGCGGAAGGTGCGGCCGAACTCGCTGATCACCACCACGACGGTGTTGTTCCAATCCGCCGGGCCCAACTCATCGGCATAGGCGGCGAGGCCCGCGCCCAGGTCGCCGAGCCGGCCGGCGAGCTGGCCCTGGGCGTTTCCCTGGTTGACGTGGGTGTCCCAGCCGCCGACGTCGACGAAGGCGAGGTTGAACTCGGTCCGCATCAGCCGCGCGATGCGCCGCGTCGACTGGGCGAAGCCCCGCGCCGACACCGCACCCCGGTTCGCCGCCGCCATCTCGTTGGAAAGGGTCTGGTTGACCTCGTCGTCGACCTTGAAGCCCTCGTCCACCGACGCCGCCAGGCTGCCGCCCTGGTACATGCGCCGGATGAGCTGAGCCTGCTGCTCGCCGATGTTGGATTTGCCCGCGCCCTGGATCTGCACGTTCGGCACGGGCTGGCCGCCGCGGAAAGTGAGCGGCACGCCGGTGGTGAAGGCGATCGGCTGCACCTGGCCGCCGAGCGCGCCCGCGAGCCGGCTCATGAACCCCGACCCATAGCTGCGCGAGCCGCCGACCGGTTGGCCCAGCTCGATGGTGTCCTGGGTCTCGAAGTGGCTGCGGGTGAGATCGTCCGTTCCGGTGAAGGGCACGAAGGCGACCTGTTTCTTCTCCCACAGCGGATAGATCGAGTCCTTGAGCGCGGGATGCAGGCTCCAGTCGGCGTCGAGCGGCAGGGCGCTCAACGGATCGGCGGGATTGGGCCGGGCGATCGCGATCGTCGGCCGCGAGGCGTAGTAGAAGTCGCTGCCGGTCGGGATCACCACGCTCGCCGCGTCGTAGGCGCCCCGCAGGAACACGACCAGCAGCCGCGTCCGGGTAGTCGGGACGGCGAAGGCGCGTCCGGCCAGCAGCAACGGGCTGGCGACAAGGCTGGTCTTCAGCAGGTCACGTCTGTTCATGGGAGCAACTCCGGTCATCGCCGCATGAACTCGGGCGAGGCGAGCAAGAGGGTGTCGAAATCAGCCGGGTTGCCGGCCTGGGTGAGGACGCCGCGCGTCGACGGGCGCGATGGTGGCCTCGAGTCCGCGGTCGTAGGCGGCCTTCAGGATCGGCGGCCCGACCTGGGGCGCGGCGTCGGCGATGTCGGGCTTGAACAGGCCGGCCTGGCCGACGGCCAGGGTGTGGGCGATCTCGAACCGGGTCTCCATCTGGCCGGGCCCGTTCCACGCGGCCGCGGTCATGGCGTACCCGTCCGGGGTCTCGTGCTGGTAGAGACCCTCGCCCAGACGATTGAGCCAATTCCCGATCGGCCGGAGGTTCTCGATCGTCTCGTTGGGATAGGCGAGCCGCACCGCCGAGATGACGTAGTGCATCGGATCCTTGAACTTCGATCCGAGCGACGCCTTGAACTCCGGCGAGCGGAACATCGTCTCCATGACGCTGGGGATGTCGCCGTCGGTGCGCTGGAAGGTCGCCGCCATGCGCTGGACCAGGGCCTCCGGCGGCGTATCGGAGACGAAGTAGGTCGCGAGCTCGGCCGAGACGTGGTGGGCGGTCGCCGGCTGGCGCGAGAGGATGTCCAGCGCCTCCTCGACCTCGCCGAAGCCGCTCCCCTTGATGTGATGGCCCAGGAAGACCTTGTCGCCGTAGTCGTGGCGATTGGGATTGAACTCGAACAGGCCGTCGCGGATCAGCTGCCCCTGGAGTTGCGGCGGCAGCCTCGGGCCCTGCGGCCGCGGATCGATGCCCACCCCGGTGAGGATGCGCGCCAGCTCCTGAACGTCCTTCTGGGTGTAGCCGGAGCCCACGCCCATGGTGTGCAGCTCCATGATCTCGCGGGCGTAGTTCTCGTTGATCTTGCCGGAGGCGTTCTGGGCGTTGTCGAGATACTCGAGCATCGCCGGCGATTTCAGCGTCGCCTCCAGCAGGTCCCGGAAGCGGCCGAGCGCGTGGTCGCGGATCGCGTGGTCCTCGAAGTCGCCGACGAGGATCCGGGTCTGTCGCTTGCGGGCGTCGACATTGAAGTGGTTGAACCAGAACCAGGTCATCTGCTCGCGCAGCTGGTCGGGCGAATAGAGGTCGCGCAGCAGCGACCGAGCGCCCGCCTCGCGCGCGACTTCGGTCATGGCCTGCTGGTAGGCCTGGTTGGCGTCCTTCTTCTGATCGGGCGTGGTCGCGGCGGCGACGGCGATCAGGTGCGCGCCGGCGATGCGCCGCACCGCGGCTTCCGCGGTCTCGTGGCTGATCGGCAGGGCGTCGATCCGCGCCTGCACCGCCGGCGGAAGGTGGTCTCCAGGAGCGGGATGAAGCTGGCGCGCAATCCATCGGTCCTGGCCCTCCGCCGCGATCGCCTGGGCGTCGGCGGGCGTCGCGCCCCAGGTGAGTCGGTTCGCCAGGGCGTAGTCTGCGGCCGTGGGTCCGGAGGCTAGGCTCGGGCCGGCGCTCGCCGCGACCATCGCCCCAGCCAGCCAAACGCTGAGCGTGCGCATCCAAGTCTCCTGACGCTCCCCATCGCGCTTATCCGGGAGTAACGCTGAACCCGCGCTGAACAGGGGAGACCAGCGATGCTGATGAAGCCGCACTGCGAACGTTGCGAGACACCGCTGCCGCCGGACAGCCCCGACGCGCGCGTCTGCAGCTTCGAATGCACCTTCTGCGCCGACTGCACGGATGGGCCGCTCGCGGGCCGCTGCCCGAACTGCGGCGGTGAGCTGGTGAGACGGCCGAGGCGCCTCGGCTAGTTGCGCCGGGGGATCAGCACCTTCAGCTCCTCGTAGCCCTTCACGAACACTGAATAGACCCGCTTCGGCTCCTCCAGCACGACGATCTCGGGGAAGCGCTTGAGGATCTCCTCCCAGATGATCTGCAGCTGCAGCTCGGCGAGGCGGTTGCCGACGCAGCGGTGGATGCCGAAGCCGAACGAGAGGTGCTGGCGGGGCCGTTCGCGGTCGATGATGAAGCGGTCGGGATCGTGGATCACCCGGTCGTCGCGATTGCCCGAGACGTACCACATCACGACCTTGTCGCCCTGGCGGATGGTCTTGCCGCCGAACTCCAGGTCGCGCGTCGCCGTGCGGCGCATGTGGGCGAGCGGCGTCTGCCAGCGGATGGTCTCGGACACCATGGACGGGATCAGCGACGGGTTCTCGCGCAGCTTCGCGTACTCGTCGGGGAAGCGGTTGAGCGCCAGCACGCTACCGGTGATGGTGTTGCGGGTGGTGTCGTTGCCGCCGACGATCAGCAGCAGCACGTTGCCGCGGTATTCACGCGCCGTCATGTTCCGGGTGTGCTCGCCGTGGGCCAGCATGGAGATGAGGTCGCCGGCCGGCGGGGCGTTCACCCGCTCGTTCCACAATCCGGTGAAGTAGGCGAAGCACTCCTGCAGCTCGGCCATCTTCTGTTCGAAGGTATCGATCACGCCGTGGCCGGGGATGGCCGTGGTGACGTCGCTCCAGCGGGTGAGCTTGCGCCGGTCCTCGAACGGGAAGTCGAACAGGGTGGCGAGCGTCATGGTGGTGAGCTCGATGGAGACCTTGTCGACCCAGTCGAACGGCTCGCCGATCGGCACGCTGTCGAGGATCAGGCCGGCCCGCTCGCGGATGATCGGCTCCAGGCGGGCGAGGTTGGCCGGCGCCACCGCCGGGCTCACCGTCTTGCGCTGAACGTCGTGCTTGGGCGGGTCCATGGCGATGAACATGAAGTCGCCCTCGGGGTTCGGCTCCCCGGCGATGCTGATCCCGCCCCACTGCGAGGCCGACGAGAAGTCGGCGTGGTTGGTGTCCACCGCCATGATGTCGTCGTAGCGGGTGATCGACCAGTACGGTCCGTACTGGCTCTCCGGCGTGTAGTGGACCGGGTCCTCGGCGCGCAGCCGCTCGAACATCGGCCAGAAGGCGTCGGCCGCGAACAGCGCCGGCTGGGCGGGATTGAGCGACTCGAGAGGCGCGGCCCAGGCTTCAGCCCCGGCCTTCGCCTTCAGATCGACCGCACCGTCAGCCATGACCGCTCCTCGCCCAGTGAACGGCGATCATCGACGCACTCGCGCGTTCCGCGCAAGAGCGGTTCTGTCAAAGCGTCGGCGAGACCGAGCCGAACAATCCCGCGATGGTCGTGCCGAGCAGGGTCACTCCGGCGACGATCACCGCGACGATGAAGGCGAGCAGCAGCGCGTACTCCGCCGCCACGCTTGCCGAACGCTCGCGCGCAAAGCGCCGAACAACCGTTCCAAAACCCAGATGAGGCAACCTCGATCCCCCGATGCCGACACCAAGCTTTACCTTATAACAATCGCACGTTCTTGCCAGCCGCCAATCCGGGTCTAAGCTTGGTCATTCGCGGATGAGGCGAGGGACCATGCGCAATCCACAAGGAACACCGATCTGGTACGAGCTGATCACGCCGGATCCAGATGCGGCGGCCCGTTTCTATGGCGGAGTGATGGGCTGGACGATCGATCCGAGCGCGGTGGGCGAAAATCACTACCGGATGATCATGGGTCCCGCCGGTCCTCTCGGCGGCTGCCTTCCGCTCACGCCTGAGATGCAGGCCGGCGGCGCCCAGCCCGGCTGGTTCTTCTATGTCGGCGTCGACGATGTGGACGCCACGGTGGAGAAGGCCAAGGGGCTCGGCGCGATGGTGTTCATGCCCCCGCAGGACGTCCCCGGCGTCGGCCGCTTCGCCTTCCTCGCCGACCCGCACGGCGCACCCTTCTATGTCATGCGCGGCTATCCAGACGAGCCTTCGCTGGTCTTCGCGGAAGGGGAAGTCGGCCGATGCGGCTGGAACGAGCTGGGCTCGCCCGACCCCGCCGCCACCATCGCCTTCTACGGCGCCCTGTTCGGCTGGGAGAACCGCGAGACGATGGATATGGGCCCGAACGGCTCCTACCACTTCATCGATCTCGGAGAGCATCGCCTCGGCGCGATGTTCAAGGAGACGGCTGGTCGACCCCACTGGCGGTTCTATTTCACCGTCGAGAACATCGATCCGGCGGTGGCCAAGCTGGAGGCCGGCGGCGGTCAAGTCGTCATGGGTCCGCATCAGGTTCCCACCGGCAACCGGATCGTCATCGCCCGGGATCCGCAGGGCGCAGAGCTGGCGCTCGTCGGCGCCTAGCGCGGCAGGTCGCTCACGCCCATCAGGGCCAGGTCCACGGCCCGGGCGCACTGGCGACCTTCGCGGATCGCCCACACCACCAGGGACTGGCCCCGCCGCATGTCGCCGCATGACCACACGCCGGGAACGCTGGTGGCGTAGTCCTCGGTGTTCGCCGCGACGGCGCCGCGCGGATCGAGGGCGACCTTCGCCTCCTCCAGCAACCCGTCGTGGTGGGGCCCTACGAAGCCCATCGCCAGCAGCACGAGGTCGGCCTTGATCTCGAAGGCGCTCCCCGGGACTTCCCGCATCCGCAGCCGCCCGTCCTCGCTTGGCCCCCACTCGAGCCGCACGCACTCGAGCGCCTCGATCTTGCCGTCGCGGCCGATCGCCCGCTTGGTGGCCACCGCGAAGTCGCGCTCGCAGCCCTCCTCCTGTGAGGAGGAGGTGCGCAGCTTCAGCGGCCAGTTCGGCCAGGTGAGCGCCTTGTTCTCGGCGATCGGCGGCTCGGGCATGATCTCGAGCTGGGTCACGCTGGCCGCGCCCTGGCGGTTGGAGGTGCCGATGCAGTCGCTGCCGGTGTCGCCGCCGCCGATCACCACCACGTGCTTGCCCTTGGCGCTGATCGTCCCCAGCGGCGCGGCCAGCACCTCGTCGTCGCCGGCGACGCGTTTGTTCTGCTGGGTGAGGAACTCCATGGCGAAGTGGATGCCGGTGAGCTCGTGCGGCGGCAGCTCGAGGTCGCGCGGCCACTCCGCGCCGCCGGCGAGCACCAGGGCGTCGAAGTCGTTGCGCAGCTCCTGGACGGTCACCCCCGCGCCGACGTGGCGGCCGGGCCTGAAGGTCACGCCCTCCGCGCGCATCTGCTCGATGCGGCGATCGATCAGCGACTTCTCCATCTTGAAGTCGGGGATGCCGTAGCGGAGCAGGCCGCCGATGCGGTCGCTCTTCTCGAACACGGTGACCGCGTGCCCGGCGCGTCCCAGTTGCTGGGCGCAGGCGAGGCCCGCGGGTCCCGAGCCCACCACGGCCACGCGCTTGCCGGTCTGGCGCGCGGAGGGTCGGGGTGTGATCCAGCCCTCCTCCCAGCCCTTGTCGACGATCTGGCACTCGATGGTCTTGATGGTCACCGGCGCGTCGTCGAGGTTCAGGGTGCAGGCCGCCTCGCACGGCGCGGGGCAGATGCGGCCGGTGAACTCCGGGAAATTGTTGGTGGAGTGCAGAACCTCCAGCGCGTCGCGCCAGTCGTCGCGCGAGACCAGGTCGTTGAAGTCGGGGATCTGATTATTGACCGGGCAGCCGGTGTGACAGAACGGGATGCCGCAGTTCATGCAGCGTCCGGCCTGACGCTCCGCCTCGCCGGTCGGCAGGGGGATGACGAACTCGCGCCAGGTCTTCAGCCGCTGCTCGCGCGGCTCATAGACGCGGTCGCGACGCTCGATCTCGAGGAAACCGGTGGGATTGGTCACGCCGCCACCGCCTCCCGGGCGCCCTGGCGCTCGGCCGCGAGTTGCAGCAGGGCGCGCTTGTAGTCCTTGGGGGTGATCTTGACGAACGCGCCCAGCGTCGCCGGCCAGTCCGCGAGCAGGGCGGCGGCCCTGGCGCTGCCGGTAAGCTCATGGTGCCGCTCGATGAGCAGCCGAAGCCGCGCCTCGTCGTGGTTCAGGGGATCGCCGAGGCCGGAGTCCCAGGCGCTGGGCGACTGGATCCGGGGCGCGTCGTCGAAGGCGCTCGGCCGCGTCGGCGGCAGCGGCGACAGCTCCACCATGGCGAGGTTGCAGCATTCGGCGAAACGACCGTCCGGATCGTAGACGTAGGCGATCCCGCCGCTCATGCCGGCGGCGAAGTTGCGACCGGTCTGGCCCAGCACCACCACCGCGCCGCCGGTCATGTATTCGCAGCCGTGGTCGCCGACGCCCTCCACCACCGCCACCGCGCCGGAGTTGCGCACCGCGAAGCGCTCGCCGGCGACGCCCTCGAAATGCGCCTCGCCGGAGATCGCGCCGTAGAGCACGGTGTTGCCGACGACGATGTTGCGAGTCGGGTCGCGGCGCGACGCCGCCGGCTGCCGCACGATCAGCCGGCCGCCGGAGAGCCCCTTGCCGACATAGTCGTTGGCCTCGCCGACCAGCTCCAGGGTCACCCCCCGGGACAGGAAGGCGCCGAAGCTCTGGCCGGCCGAGCCGGTGAGCCGGGCGTGGATCGTCTGCGGCGGCAGGCCCGCGTGACCATGACGCTTGGCGACCTCGCCCGAGAGCATGGCCCCGACCGAGCGGTTGGCGTTGCGGATCGGCCGCTCGATCCGGACCGGTTCGCCGCCCTCCAGGGCCTCGGCGGCCGCGTCGATCAGCTGGTGGTCGAGCGCCTTGTCGAGGCCGTGGTCCTGACGCTCGCTGTTCCACAGCTGGTTCGGGTCGTCGGGGGTGACGGCGTGGAGCACGCGGGAGAGGTCGATCCCGCTCGCCTTCCAGTGGTCGATCGCCGGCTGGACGTCGAGCCGGTCCACGCGGCCGATCATCTCGCGCACGGTGCGGAAGCCCATCTGGGCCATCAGCGCGCGCAGCTCCTCGGCGACGAAGAAGAAGTAGTTGATCACGTGCTCGGGCTGGCCGGTGAACTTGGCGCGCAGGCGCGGGTCCTGGGTCGCCACCCCCACCGGGCAGGTGTTGAGGTGGCACTTGCGCATCATGATGCAGCCGGCGGCGATCAGCGGAGCGGTGGCGAAACCGAATTCGTCGGCCCCGAGCAGGGCGGCGACGGCCACGTCGCGTCCGGTGCGGATCCCGCCGTCCGCCTGCACCGCGACCCGGGCGCGAAGGCCGTTGAGCAGCAGAGTCTGCTGCGTCTCGGCAAGCCCGATCTCCCAGGGCGAGCCGGCGTGGGTCAGCGAGGTGAGCGGCGAGGCGCCGGTGCCGCCTTCGTAGCCGGAGATGGTGATGTGGTCGGCCCGGCACTTGGCGACGCCGGCGGCCACGGTGCCTACGCCCACCTCGCTCACCAGCTTCACCGAGACGCGGGAGTCCGGATTGACGTTCTTCAGGTCGTGGATGAGCTGCTTGAGGTCTTCGATCGAATAGATGTCATGGTGCGGCGGGGGCGAGATCAGGCCGACGCCGGGCGTCGAGTGCCGCACCGCCGCGATCGCCTTGTCGACCTTGTGGCCGGGCAGCTGGCCGCCCTCGCCCGGCTTGGCGCCCTGCGCCATCTTGATCTGGATGTCGTCGGCGTTGGCCAGGTACTCGGCGGTGACGCCGAACCGGCCCGAGGCGACCTGCTTGATCGCCGAACGCATGGAATCGCCGTTGGGCAGGCGCACGAAGCGGTCCGCCTCTTCTCCGCCCTCGCCGGTGTTCGAGCGGCCGCCGATGCGGTTCATGGCGATCGCCAGGGTGGTGTGGGCCTCGCGGCTGATCGAGCCGAAGCTCATCGCCCCGGTGGCGAAGCGCCGGACGATCTCGGAGGCGGGCTCCACCTCGTCGAGCGGGACCGGCGTCTCCGCCGTCTTCAGCCGCATCAGCCCGCGCAGCGTGAGGTTACGATGCGACTGGTCGTTGATCGACTTGGCGAAGGCTTCGTACTCGGCGGGGATGTTGCCGCGCACCGCGTGTTGCAGCGCGCCGACCGTCTCCGGCGTCCAGGCGTGGTCCTCGCCCCGCAGGCGGAAGGCGTAGATCCCGCCCACGTCCAGGCGATTGCGGAACACCGGCTTGTCGCCATAGGCGTCGCCGTGCCGCTGCAAGGCCTCGGCCGCGATCTCGGCCAAGCCGACGCCGCCGACCACGCTCGCCGTGCCGGTGAAGAAGCGCTCGATGAACTCCGGCGATAGCCCCACCGCGTCGAAGATCTGAGCGCCGCAATAGGACTGGTAGGTGCTGATGCCCATCTTGGACATCACCTTCAGCACGCCCTTGCCGATCGCCTTCACGTAAGAGGCGGCGGCCTTCTCCGGCTTGGCCGAAACCCGGCCCTCGGCGCACAGCGCCTCGATGGTCTCGAAGGCCAGGTAGGGGTTCACCGCCTCCGCCCCATAGCCGGCCAGCACGCAGAAGTGGTGCACCTCGCGCGCCTCGCCGGTCTCGATCACCAGTCCCGTTTGCATGCGAAGACCTTGGCGGATGAGCTGGTGGTGCACCGCCGCGGTGGCCAAGGCGGCGGGGATCGGCGCGCGCGCGTCGCCCGCCGCCCGGTCCGACAGGATCAGGATGTTGTTGTCGGCCAGCACCGCGTCGGTCGCCGCCGCGCACAGCCGCGTCAGGGCGTGGGCGAGGCCCGCCTCCCCTTCCGAAACCGGCCAGGTCGCGTCCAGCGTCACGGTGCGAAAGGCGCCGTCGATCAGCTCGTGGATGGAGCGGATCTTCTCCAGTTCGGCGTTGGTGAGCACCGGCTGGGCGACTTCCAGCCGCTTGTGCGTGCCCGCCTGGCGGCCGAGCAGGTTGGGCCTGGGCCCGATCATCGACACCAGGCTCATGACCAGCTCCTCGCGGATCGGGTCGATCGGCGGGTTGGTGACCTGGGCGAAGTTCTGCTTGAAGTAGTCGTAGAGCAGGCGCGGCCGCTGCGAGAGCACCGCCAAGGGCGTGTCCGTGCCCATGGAGCCGATCGGATCCTCGCCGGCGTCGGCCATGGGCGCGAGGAAGAAGTTCAGATCCTCCTCGGTGTAGCCGAAGGCCTGCTGGCGATCGAGCAGATCCGAGCCGCCCGGCGCGCGCGCGGGCTGCCACTGCGGCGGGTCGGGCAGCTCCTCCAGCTTGTACTGGGTGCGGGCGAGCCACTCGGCGTAGGGCTCGGCCGCGGCGAGGCCGGCCTTGATCTCCTCGTCCTCGATGATGCGCCCCTCTTCCATGTCGATGAGCAGCATCTTGCCGGGCTGGAGGCGCCACTTGCGCACGATCCGCTCCTCGGGAACGTCGAGCACCCCCATCTCCGAGGCCATCACCACATGGTCCTGGTCGGTGATGAAGAAGCGCGCGGGGCGCAGTCCGTTGCGGTCGAGGGTCGCGCCGATCTGGCGGCCGTCGGTGAAGGCGATGGCGGCGGGACCGTCCCACGGCTCCATCAGGGCGGCGTGATATTCGTAGAAGGCCCGCCGCGCGGGATCCATCTCCGGGTGGCCGGCCCAGGCCTCCGGGATCAGCATCATCATCGCGTGGGCGAGCGGATAGCCGCCGGCCACCAGCAGTTCGAGGGCGTTGTCGAGGCTGGCGGTGTCGCTCTGCCCATGCGGGATCAGCGGCCACATCTTGTCGAGGTCCGGCCCCAGCAGGTCGCTTTCGAGCGTGCGCCGGCGGGCGTTCATCCAGTTCACGTTGCCCCGCACGGTGTTGATCTCGCCGTTGTGGGCGATGAACCGGTAGGGGTGGGCGAGGCGCCAGGACGGGAAGGTGTTGGTGCTGAACCGCTGGTGCACCAGAGCCAGCGCGCTCTCGGCGAGCGGATCCAGCAGGTCCTTGTAGAAAGTGCCCACCTGGTGGGCGAGCAGCAGGCCCTTGTAGACCACCGTGCGCGAGGAGACGCTCGGCATGTAGAGCTCGGTCATCCCCGGCAGGTCGAACCGCCTGGCGAGCGTCGCCAGCGGGTTCTGGGTCTGCTTGCGGATCGCCAGCAGCTTGCGCTCGAACGCGTCCTGGTCGGCCAGCCCCGGACCTCGGGCGATGATCGCCTGGCGGATCACCGGCATCTGCTCGAGCACGGCGGCGCCAAGGTCGGTGGTGTCCACCGGCACGTCGCGCCACCCCACCAGCTGTTGACCCTCGATGCGGATGAAGTGCTCGAAATGACCGATAGTCGTTTCCCGCGCCGCCTCGTCCCGGGGCAGGAAGCACATCGCCACGCCGTACTCGCCGGGCGGCGGGAGGGTGACCTCCTCGCCCTCGGCCCAGGCACGCAGCAGCCGGTCCGGGATCTGGATCAGGCAGCCCGCCCCGTCGCCCACGGTCGGGTCGGCGCCGACCGCCCCGCGGTGGTCGAGGTTGACCAGGATCTCGAGACCGCGGGCGATCACCTCCTGGGACTTTCGTCCCTTGATGTTGGCGACAAAGCCGACCCCGCACGAGTCGTGCTCGTTCATCGGGTCGTAGAGGCCCTGGGCTGGGGGTGCGGCGGACACGGTTGATCTCTTTCGACGGGCGGGCTTTTGGTTGTGCGGAAAACTCCAGCTTCGCGTTAAGCGCAAATGAGCGGGCATGTCGATGGCGCGAGTCTTGACCGCGCCTCGCACCCCGCGTGAAGGTCGCGAATTCATCAGGGAGAACGCGAATGGAACTGGCGCCCAAGAAGACCGGCCTGTCCACCGCCAGACTCGAGCGCATCACCGAACATCTCGAGCGCGCGTACATCGCCCCCGGAAAAATCGCCGGCTGCCAGGTCGCCGTCGCCCGCCATGGCCATCTCGCCTATCAGCGTTCGCTTGGCATGATGGATGTGGAGCGCGGCAAGGCGATGGCCGACGACGCCATCTTCCGCATCTACTCCATGACCAAGCCGATCACCTCGGTGGCGCTGATGCAGCTCTACGAGCGCGGCTACTTCCAGCTGAACGATCCCGTCTATCGCTTCTTCCCCGAGTGGCGGAACCAGCGCGTGTGGATCAGCGGCGAGGGCGACGACATGGTGCTCGAGCGGCCGCGCCGCCCGGTCTCGATGCGCGACATGCTCTGCCACACCGGCGGCCTCACCTACGGCGACGCCCTCGCCCAGATCGGAGCGCCCAGCACCGGTCTGGCGGTCGACAAGATCTACGCCAGGGAGAAGGTCCGCCGCGGCCACGACGAGACACTGACGAGCTTCATGGAGAAGCTCGGCCGCGTGCCCCTGCTCTACCAGCCCGGCGAGCGGTGGATGTATTCCCTGTCGACCGACGTCTGCGGCGCCCTGGTCGAGAAGATCAGCGGCCAGCGTTTCGACCGCTACCTCGCCGAGAACATCTTCGAGCCGCTCGGCATGGACGACACCGGCTTCTTCGTGCCGCCCCCCAAGCTCGATCGCTTCAGCGCGAACTACCGGCGGGGTCCGGACAAGCAGGTGAAGCTGCTCGACGACCCGGCCACCAGCACCTACCGCCAGGAGCCCACCTTCTTCTCCGGCGGCGGGGGCCTCGTCTCCACCACCAGCGACTATCTGCGCTTCTGCGAGATGCTGCGCCGGGGCGGCGAACTGGACGGCGCGCGCATCCTCGGACCGCGCACCATCGCACTCATGCACCGCAACCACCTCAAGGACGGCGCCGAGCTCACGGAGATGGCGATCGACACCTTCTCCGAGACGGCCAACGACGGCGTGGGCTTCGGCCTCGGCTTCGCCATGACGCTGGACTCGGTCCGCGCCGGCAATCTCGGCCAGGGCGACTACTATTGGGGCGGCGCCGCCTCGACCATCTTCTGGGTCGATCCGGTCGAGGACATGGTGGTGGTGTTCATGGTCCAGATCATGCCGTCCGGCCTGTTCAACTTCCGCGGCCAGCTCAAGAGCCTGGTCTACTCCAGCATCGTGGAGTGAGGCGGTGCGCGGCCTGATCGCCCTGGCGTTGCTCGCCTCGCCCGCCGCCGCCATGACCCTGACCAGCCCGGATTTCGCCGATGGCGGCATAATCGCTCCGGCGCACGTGCTGCAGCGCTGCAATGGTCAGAACGTCTCGCCCGCGCTCGCCTGGTCGGGAGCGCCGGCGGGCACCAAGAGCTTCGTGCTCACCATGATCGATCGCGACGTCGCCCCGCACGGCTGGTCGCACTGGATCATCGCCGACATCCCCGTGGGAGCCCGGTCGATCCCGGAGGGCGCCGGCGGCCTGCCGGCTCCAACAAAGGGCGTGGGCAGCAACATGGGCTCTGATCGCTACGCCGGCCCTTGCCCGAGGCCCGCGCCGGAGGTGCACCACTACCGCTTCACCATCTACGCTCTGCCGACGGCCACGACAGCGATAGCGCCGAACGAACCGGCCGACGCCCTGGATGCGCGGCTGAAGAAGAGCGCCCTGGCCACGGCCGCGATTACCGGCGCGGTGAACCGCATCCACTGAATCTTTGCGTTCGGAGTTTAGATGATTTCGATCCGCGCACGGTGCCCAGCCGCCCGCGCCGTGCGGACGTCACGCGTTACCAAGGGAACGTCCAGCAGTTCGGCCAAAGCGATGTAGGTCGCATCGTAGGCGGAGAGATTGGACCGTAGCTCCCAAACGCGCGCCATTAAATGTCGGTGTGGGTAACGCCGGAGGGGGAGGTCCGCCAAAGCCGACATCGCCTCGTCACCTCGGCGGCTGTCGAATTCTCCCCTAAACACGAAGCGCCGTACAACCTGAGCGATTTCAATATCGATGAGATGCGGGGCATGCAGCGTCTCGCCGGCACGGAATAGCCGCGACTCGACGGCATCGGCGTCGGCCGTGCCGACGAGAACCTCAGCCAGAGCGGAAGCGTCGACGACGATCAACGGCTGTCGCGGATGGCGCGAATGGCGTCAGCAGTCGATTCTGACAGGGTAACGGGTGGCTGCTTATGCAGTCGCTCCAAGACTTCTTCCAAGGTTGGTGTCTCTGCGACCTGGCGCACCTCCCGCAGGAGATAGTCCGACAGAGACATGCCCGCGAGCGCGGCGCGTGACTTGAGCGTGCGATGCACCTCGTCCGGAACATTGCGGATCTGAATCATGACCGACATGCCGAGAACATGGCCGCATGTTCAGCACATGTCAAAGCCTCTCCCCTGCCCGCGAACGAGCAGGGGAGTTGCGAAGCGTTCGCTTACTTGCCGGCCTTTTCGCGGAGGGCCGCGCCCAGGATGTCGCCCAGGGAGGCGCCGGAGTCGGTCGAGCCGAACTTGGCCGTGACTTCCTTCTCTTCCTGCATTTCCAAAGCCTTCACCGAGAGCGAGACCCGGCGAGCGGCGCGGTCGACGCTGGCGACCATGGCGTCCAGACGGTCGCCCACGGCGTAGCGTTCCGGGCGTTGCTCGGAGCGGTCGCGCGAGAGGTCGGCCTTGCGGATGAAGGCGGTCGCCGGGGAGTCCTCGGGGCCGAACTTGACCTCGATGCCGCCGCTGGTGACTTCGAGCACCGTGGCGGTGACCACCTGGCCCTTGCGATAGCTGTCGCCGGCCAGCGGGTCGCCGCTGAGCTGCTTGATGCCCAGGCTGATGCGTTCCTTCTCGACATCGACGTCGAGCACCTGCGTGCGAACCGTCTCGCCCTTCTGGAAGCGGGTGATGGCCTCTTCGCCCGGGGTGCTCCAGTCGATGTCCGAGAGGTGGACCATGCCGTCCACGTCGCCGTCGAGCCCGACGAACAGGCCGAATTCGGTGGCGTTCTTGACCTCGCCCTCGACCACCGAGCCCACCGGGTGACGCTCGACGAACGCTTCCCAGGGGTTCTGCGCGGCCTGCTTGAGGCCCAGGCTGACGCGGCGCTTGGAGGCGTCGACGTCCAGCACCACCACCTCGACCTCCTGGGAGGTGGAGACGATCTTGCCGGGGTGCACGTTCTTCTTGGTCCAGCTCATCTCGGAGACGTGGACCAGGCCCTCGACGCCGGCTTCCAGCTCCACGAAGGCGCCGTAGTCGGTGATGTTGGTGATGCGGCCGGTGAACTTGGCCCCCACCGGGTACTTCACCTCGACGTTGTCCCACGGATCGGACTGGAGCTGCTTCATGCCCAGGCTGATGCGCTGGGTGTCCGGATTGATCTTGACGATCTGCACCTTGACCGTGTCGCCCACCGCCAGGACCTGGCTCGGGTGCGAGACGCGCTTCCAGCTCATGTCGGTGACGTGCAGCAGGCCGTCGATGCCGCCGAGGTCCACGAACGCGCCGTAGTCGGTGATGTTCTTGACCACGCCTTCGCGGACTTCGCCCTCTTGCAGCTGGCTGACGAGCTCGGTGCGTTGTTCGGCGCGGGCCTCCTCCAGGATCGCCCGGCGGGAGACGACGATGTTGCCGCGCGGCCGGTCCATCTTGAGGATGGCGAACGGCTGTTCCTTGTTCATCAGCGGGCCGACGTCGCGCACCGGGCGGATGTCGACCTGGCTGCCGGGGAGGAAGGCGCTCGCGCCGCCGAGGTCGACGGTGAAGCCGCCCTTCACCCGGCCGACGATGGAGCCCATCACCGGCTCGTTGCGGCCGAACACCGCTTCCAGGCGGGTCCAGGCTTCCTCGCGGCGGGCCTTGTCGCGGCTGATGACCGCTTCGCCGAGCGCGTTCTCGATCCGCTCCAGGAACACCTCGACGGTGTCGCCCACCTTGAGGGTCGGCTTGCCGTTCTCGTCGACGCCGAACTCCTTCACCGCGATGCGACCCTCGGTCTTGAGGCCGACGTCGATGATCGCGAGGTCTTTTTCGATGGCCGAGACGCGGCCCTTGACCACGGAGCCTTCGTGGAAGTCGCCGGTGGCGCCCAGGGTGGCGTCGAGCATCGCGGCGAAATCGTCGCGGGAGGGGTTCAGAGAGAGATCGTCGGCCAAGCGGTGTTTTCCTGTGGGATCTTGAAAGGCGTGAAGGCGCGCGCCGGACATGCGGCGAGCGCGGATGGATCGGGGATGTCGTGGTCCGCGCGGTTGGATTGACGAGTCGGCCTGGTTCAGGCGGTCGGCTCGCCGCGAGCGGCGCTGACGATGCTCAGGGCAGCGTCGAAGGCCTGCGATATAGTCAAATCGCTGGTGTCGAGCAAGACGGCGTCTGGGGCTGCCCGCATGGGCGCCGCCTCGCGGCTTTCGTCCCGGGAATCGCGGCGGCGGATGTCGGCCAGGATCTCGTCCAGGGTGACGTCCTGACCCTGGTCGCGCAGCTGGCGCCAGCGTCGCTCGGCCCGCACCTCCGGCGAGGCCGTGACATAGAGTTTCACCTGGGCGCCGGGGGCGATCACCGTGCCGATGTCGCGGCCGTCGAGCACCGCGCCCGGCTCGCGGGCGGCGAAGTCCCGCTGCAGGGCGATCAGCGCCGCGCGGACCTCCGGATGGGCCGCCACCCGGCTCGCCGCCTCCCCCGCCTCGCCGGTGCGCAGAGCGGGGTCCTCCAGGTGATCCGGATCCAGCCGCCCGGCCAACCGCGCCGCCGCCGCGCCGTCGTCGAGGTTCGCCGCCCGCGTTCAGCACGCCCACGCCGACCGCGCGATAGAGCAGGCCGGTGTCCAGGTGCGGCAGGCCAAAGCGTCGGGCCAGGCCCACGGCCAGGGTGCCCTTGCCCGAGGCGGCCGGCCCGTCGACGGCGATCACAAAGCCCACGTCGCTTCAGGCGCTCCGGATATCCGCGCCCAGTTGGGCCATCATCGCCTCGAAGGTCGGGAAGCTGGTGGCGATCATCCCCGGCTCGTCGACGCTCACCCCCTCGCGCGCCGCGCCGCCCAGAACCAGGAAGCTCATGGCGATGCGATGGTCGCCGTGGGTCTTCACCCGCGCGCCGCCCTGGACCGGATGGTTGGCGCGGTCGGTTCCGACCACCGTCAGGCCCTCCGCCTCCTCCACCACTTCGACCCCGCAGGCGGCGAGGCCGGCCGACATGAGGCTGAGGCGGTCGCTTTCCTTCACCCGCAGTTCCGCCAGGCCGCGCATCACCGTGGGACCTTCGGCGAAGGCCGCGGCGATGGCGAGGATCGGGTATTCGTCGATCATGGAGGCGGCGCGACGCTCAGGCACGATCACGCCCCGCAGCGGCCCATGCCGGGCCGTGACGTCCCCCACCTGTTCGCCGCCGCTCTCGCGGACGTTCGCGATGGTGAGATCCGCGCCCATCTCCACCAAGGTCTCGAACAGTCCCGTCCGCAGCGGATTCAGCAGCACATTGCGAACGGTCACGTCCGAGCCGGGGGTGATCAAGGCGGCGACCAGGGGAAAGGCCGCGGACGAAGGGTCGCCCGGGACGTCCACCGTACAGCCCGAGAGCGCCTGGCCGCCGTCCAACGCGATCGTCCGCGCGCCCTCGCCGTCGCTCACCTCCACGCTCGCGCCGAAAGCCCGCAGCATGCGCTCGGTGTGGTCCCGCGTCGGCTCCGGTTCGATGACCGTGGTGCGTCCTGTGGCGTTGAGCCCGGCCAGCAGCACCGCCGACTTCACCTGGGCCGATGGAACCGGCAGCCGATAGTCGATGGCGCTCAGTTCACCGCCCAGCAAGGCGACCGGCAGACGCGCGCCCTCCCGGGCCATCCAGCGCGCGCCCATCCCGGTGAGCGGCTCCAGCACCCGGCCCATGGGCCGCCGACGCAGGGAGGAGTCCCCGGTGAAGGTGGCGTAGAGGGGAAAGCCCGCCGCGGCGCCCAGGATCAGGCGCACGGCGGTGCCCGCGTTGCCGCAGTCGATCACATCGTCCGGCTCCTCGAAGCCGCCCCGACCGTCGATGCGCCAAGCGCTCTCGCCGGTACGTTCCACCCGAGCGCCGAGGCTGGCCATGGCGGCGGCGGTGCGCATCACGTCGGCGCCTTCGAGCAGACCGGTGACTCGCGTCTCGCCGCTCGCCAGCGCCCCCAGGATCAGGGCGCGATGGGAGATGGACTTGTCGCCCGGCGCGCGCGTCTCCCCCCGCAGCGCCTTCGTGGGACGCGCGACGAGCCGGTCGGCGGGGGCGCTCGCGTCAGGCATTTCGAAGTGGAGCAGGGCTTCTGGTCGGCTGGATTCGGGCGCGGGGTTTTGACAGCCGACGGGGCCGCGTGGCAAGGGAGCCGCCGCTTTTCGCTACCCCTCCCCTCCAAGTCTTCGAAAGTCCCGCCACTTGGCCAATCCCGAACTGGGCGCCAAACAGCTCTGCCCGAGCTGTTCGACCAAATTCTACGACCTCAACCGCCGGCCCGCGCACTGCCCCAAGTGCGGAACCGACTTCGATCCCGAGGAAGCCCTGCGCAACCGCCGCGTCCGCGTGCGCGCCGTCGTGCCCGAGGAAGAGGCCGAGGAGGAAAAGCCGGTGGTCGCCGCCGATCCGGAAGCGGACGACGGCTATGGCGTCGAGGCCGAGGAAGCGCCCGAGCTGGACGCGGCCGCGATCGACGAACCGCCTCTCACCCCCGACGACGACGTCGAGGAGACCGATCCCGCCGCGCCGCCGCCCGGCGACGCCCTGGGCGTCGACTTCGCCGAAGAGGACGAGCTGGAGACCGCCGACGACGACGAAGTGCCGTTCATCGAGGACGAGGACGACGCGTTTCCGGACGAGGAGATCGACGGCTTGGGCCCGCCCGGAGCCGACGACACCTGACACTGAAATACGGGCTTGATCACGCGGGGCGGCGCCACTAGGTTCCGCCGCCTCGCGCCGGGGCCCACCCCTCGCGACCCGATGGATCGGGGCTATAGCTCAGCTGGTAGAGCGCTTGAATGGCATTCAAGAGGTCAGCGGTTCGACTCCGCTTAGCTCCACCACCGTCCATCGGAGGCGCCGAAGGCATCCCGCGCCGGCATTGATCTGGAAGACCAAATATTGCATAATGCAACTGGTCTTTGACATCGTTCAACCGGATTCGCCCAGCGCGCCAAACGCTTCCAAGATCCTGCCGAGCCGCTGCCGGCGCAGGGCCTGACCCCAGCCGAACCGCCGCCAAAGCCCGGCCCACCCGGCTGCCGGACCCCTGCCAAAAACAGCCTTATCCGGACGCTTTCGAACCCCTCTGCGTCTTGGCCAAGCGCCTGATCGTCATTCGATATTTCGTCGGTTCAGACTGCGGCGGGCGCTCTGAAAGGGGGCAGGCGGCGCAAGACCGGCAGCCCGAGAAGCACCGCCATGTTCCAGCCCGGCCGCACGAAGGCCAAGGCGATGGCGAGAACGCACAGGACCGGCATGATCCACATGATCCGACGCTCGGATCGCGCATGGCTCTCCGGCACGCCGGGCGCCAGATGGCCGGGCTGGAGCGCGATCGCGGTGAGCCAGGCTCTGGCCAGGGAGGCGAAAAAGAGGTTCGCGCCATAGAAGACGAAGGGGATCGGCTGGTCGTGGGTCTCGGAGATCAACGCGGTGGAGAAGGGCAGGAAGGCGATGAACAGCAGGAGGATCAGGTTCGGCCATAGGAGGGCGGGGTCGAAGCTCCTCACCAGCGACAGGATGTAATGGTGCGCGGTCCAGAAGGCGCCGATCACCAGGAAGCTGAGAACGAAGTCGGCGAAGTGCGGGATCAGGCCGACCAGCGCCCGCGCCCACTGCGCCGAGGTCGCGCCTTCACTGAACTCCGGCGGCTTGATCTCCAGCACCAGCAGCGTGATGGCGATGGCGAACACCGCGTCGGAGAAGAACATCATCCGCTCGAGGCGATGATCGGGCGTCCCGCGATGATCGTCGGCCATCCATCTCCCCCGTGGAAAACCCTCGTCGCGCTTAGCCCAGACCGACGCGAAGGGCCAATGTCAGCGGCCGGCGGGGCCGCTCCGCCCACGGTTGCGCTTGGAACCGGTCGGGCGCAGGGTGGGTTGGGGAGGCGACATGCCCACGATTCGTCAAGAGCCGATCCGGCCGCCATCAATGTTTCTCGCCCTCACGGAGCCCCAGCGGGCGCTTTGTGAGCTTTCCGTGCTCAGCGCCACGGCGCCGCTCTTGGGCCGCGCGCCGAAGGGCGACGGACACGGCGTGCTGGTGCTGCCCGGCTTCGTCACCAGCGATCGTTCCACGGCCATCCTGCGCCGCTTCCTCACGGGCCTGGGCTACGACGCCCACGGTTGGGAGTTGGGCCGAAACCTCGGACCGCGAGCCATTGGCTGGGAGGGCGAGCGGCTGATCGAGCGCCTGCACGACATCCACGACGGCGAAAAGGTGAGCCTGATCGGCTGGAGCCTGGGCGGCGTCATGGCCCGCGAGCTGGCGCGCCGCCACCCGGACATGATCCGTCAGATCATCACCCTGGGATCACCCTTCACCGGCGACCCTCGCGCCTCCAACGTCTCGCGGGCTTACGAGGCGGTGACGGGGGACCGCATCGACAGCATCCACCTGCAGGAGCGGCTCGCCGAAAGCCGCAAGCCGCCGCCGGTTCCGTCGACCGCGATCTTCAGCAAGGAGGATGGCATCGTCTCCTGGCGCAACTGCATCGAGCCGCCGAGCGACCATACCGACAACATCGAAGTGCACGGCTCCCATTGCGGCCTGGGTATCAACCCGGCGGTGCTCTACGCTATCGCCGATCGCCTCGCCCTTCCGGAAGGGCGATGGGAACCGTTCGACCGCCGGGGAGGCTGGCGCTCGGCCGTCTACCCGTTCTCGGGTCACCTCCAGTAGGACGCACGCTCGGGCCTCACGCCTCCAAGAACGAGGGGTGATATTCGACGGCGCCCGCTGCCGGCGGTCCCGCCAGGATCCGCATGCCGAAGTGTTCCGGGTCGGCTGGCGCGTAGGTCAGGGCGGCGCCGAAGATGAAGCCGAAGCGCCGATAATAGTCGGGGTCCCCCAGCACCACGCATCCAGCCGCGCCACGCGCCACCAGCGCCGCCAAGCCGTCGTCGATCAACCGACGCCCGATCCCCGCCTTCTGTCGATCCGGGCGCACTGACACGGGTCCAAGGCCCAGCCAGGCTCCCGCCACGCCATCGATGCTAACCGGGGAAAAGGCCACATGGCCGATGAGGGCCGAGCCCTCCACCGCGACCAACGAGAGCGCCAGCGCGTGGTCGCGCCGCAGCGCCTCGAGGATCGAGACTTCGGGTGCGCCGTGACCCGGGTATGGCTGGAACGCCGCGCGCGTGAGCGCGTCGATGTCCGCGATGTCGGCGGGAGTCTCGGGCCGGATCGACACCGATCCGCCCGGCCTGTCGTCAGTCGGCGGCGACAGCGTCCTTGGCCACCACGTCGACGAACACGCGATCGCCGCGGCGGGTGATGAACTTCACCGAACCGTGCGCCTTGGCGAACAGGGTGTGGTCCTTGCCCATGCCGACGTTTTCGCCGGGATAGAACTTGGTGCCGCGCTGGCGGATCAGGATGTTGCCCGCGAGCACGGTTTCGCCACCGTACTTCTTGACGCCCAGGCGCCGGCCGGCGGAGTCGCGGCCGTTGGACGAGGAGCCGCCGGATTTCTTGTGGGCCATGGTCGCGCTCTCCTAAAGGCTCTTAGACGCTCGCCGGCGCGCGCTTGCGCGCGGCCTTTTCCGCCGACCGGGTGGCCGCCGCGTCCATCTCCCGCGAGAGGTTGCGGGCGCGGGCGTTCAGCTCGGCGTAAGGGGTGAGGTCGACGGTTCCGTCCCAGGTCGTCTCACGGCCGCCGCCGGCGACGCCGGTGACGCGCAGGACCGAATGGGTCTGGCGATGGCCACGGGTGCGGCGATAGCCCTGGCGGCGGATCTTCTTGAAGATCTTGATCTTCTCGCCCTTGCGGGTCTCGACCAGGGTGGCGCTCACGGCGGCGCCGTCCACCAGCGGGGCGCCCAGGGTGATGTCGTCGCCCTCGCCGATCATCAGCACCTCGCCGAAGCGCACTTCGTCGCCGGGAGCGCCGTCGAGCTTTTCGACCACGAGGATGTCGCCCGCGGTGACGCGGTACTGCTTACCGCCGGTCTTGATCACAGCGTACATGGGGTGAACGTCCAGTCAGGAGGGAATATAAATGGCGACGCCCGCGAGGATGCTCGCGGGCGGCGAAGGGGGCGCGATTAACGGATCAGAGCGCGATCTGTCAAGTTGCGGAGGACCTTGCCGGGGGATCAGGTCGCCGCGGCGTCGAGGTTCTCCGCGATAAGGCCGATCTTGTAATAGCCGTCGCGCTGAAGCTGGTTGATCACGTCCATGAACGCCCGGTAGCGCACATGCCGGTCCGCGCGGATGAAGATGCGCTCGTTGGTCGGGGTCGACACTTGCAACGAGGTGGGCAGATCGCTGGCCAGCGCCCCGAGGGAGGACGGCTTGAGGCTGCCCTTGCCCATGGAGACGAAGATCTGGCCGCTGTCCTGAATGGAGATGAAGGTCGGCGGCTTCGACTTGGCGTCCGGCGGCGGCGCCTTGGCCGGCGGCAGGTCGAGACGGATCGAGGTGGTGGCGAGAGGCGCGACCACCATGAAGATGATCAGCAGCACGAGCATGACGTCCACGAACGGCGTGACGTTCATCTCGCTGTTCTGGCCGAGGTCGAACTTGCCCCCGCCGCTGCCGCCAACCTTAGCCGCCATGAACCGATCTTCCCTTCATTTCGCCTGTCCCGCCGCTCCTAGAGTGCGGCCGGAGCGGCCGGTGTCAAGCCGGTCGCGGTCCAGGGGCTAAACGCATGATCGCGCGGGAGGGTCAATCGTCCGTTTCCGCCCGGGCGGCGCGTTTCCAGCGGCGAGCCCGAAGGATCGCTTCGAGGGCCAGGCCCACAAGGGCAAGGAGGCTCACCCCGTACGCGGGCAGCACGAAGGCGGCGTAGCGGCCACCGAGGGCGACGAGGGCGCTCACGCCCAGGCGGCCCGCTCGCGCGCGGCGGTCACCCGTCGTCGCCAAACCTCCGCACGGGTTCGGACCAACCACAGGGCGCCCAGCGCGGCCAGGTATCCGGCGCCGGTGACGAACAGCGGCGTCAAGTAGACCTGCGCCACGAGCGGGCCCCCGGCGCGAAAGATCGATTCTCCCTGGTGCAGGGTGTTCCACCAGTCGACCGAGAACTTCACCACCGGCAGGTTGATCAGGCCGACGATGGCCAGGATCTCGGCCGCGCGCGCCGCCTTGGCCTCGTCCTCGATGCTCGCCCGCAACGTCAGATAGCCGAGGAACAGCAGCAGCAGGACCAACATCGAGACGAGACGGGCGTCGCCCCACACCCACCAGGCGCCCCACATCGGCCGGCCCCACAGCGAGCCGGTCACCAGCGCCAGAGCGGTGAAGACGGCGCCGACCGGCGCCACCGCCCGCGCCGCGAGGTCGGCCAGGGCGTGGCGGAACACCAGGGAGACGAAGGAGGCCACGCCGAGGCCGGCGTAGGCGGCCAGGGCGGCCCAGGCGGCGGGCACGTGGACGAACATGATCCGCACCGTCTCGCCCTGCTGGTAGTCCGGCGGAACGCGGGCCCCCATCCACAGGCCGACGGCGATGAGCGCGACCGCCGCCGCGCCCAGCGCGGGCGCTACTCGGCCGGAGACCGCCATGAACCGGGCGGGATTGGCGAGGCCGCTGATCATGAGGCGTCGCTTAAGGGCGACAGGAGGCGCGGGCAAGGCGGCGCCCTAGTCCAGAGCGTTGCGGCAGGCCGCCGCCGCCGCGAAGGGCGAGAGCACGGCGGCGAACAGGGTGTAGCCGGCGAGCAAGGCCAGGCTGGCGCTCCAGTCGCGGCCCGCCGACGCCTGGGCGATCGCCGCGCCGCCGAAGATCACCGGCGGGGTGAGAAGCGGCAGCACCACCAGCGCGATCAGCACGCCCGCGCGGCGGCTCGCCAGCGTCAGGGCCGCGCCCACGGATCCCAAGGCCGCGCTGGCGAGCGCGCCGAGCAGGCCCGCCACCAGCATGGCCGGGGCCGAGCGCGCCGGCGCGCCGAGCGACAGAGCGGCGATCGGCGCCGCCAACGCGACGGGGGCGCCGCAGGTGGTCCACTGGGCCAGGCCCTTGATCGCCGCGACCACCGACAACGGCAGCGGTCCCAAGGCGAGTTGATCCAGGGCGCCGCTGTCGAGGTCGCGCTCGAACAGCCGGTCGAGCCCCAGGAGGCTGGCGAGGATCAGCGCGATCCACACCACCGCCGGCGCGGCGTCCTTGAGGGTCGCCGGCCCCTGCCCGAGGGCGAACGGCACCATCACCGTGACCGCCGTCAGAAATCCCACGCCCAGCACCGGATTGGCTCCGGCCGAGGCGAGCCGAAGCTCGCGGCTCATGAGCGCGAGCGCGGGCCTCACGTCAGCTCGAGCGGACGGGCGGGAACCGGCAGGGGCTCGTGAGAGGCGGCCAGAATGGCGCCGCCGTCGTCCAGATGCGCCCGCATGATCTGGCCGAGCCAGGCGCGGGCCTTCACATCGAGGGCGTTCAGCGGCTCGTCGAGCAACCAGAGGGCTCGGGGCGCGCACACCAGGCGGATCAGAGCGACGCGCCGCCGCTGCCCGGCCGACAGCTTGCGCGTTGGAAGATCGAGCGCTTTCGAAAGGCCCAGCTCCGCCGCCGCCGCGTCGGCCCGCGCCAGATCGCCGCCGGTCCAGGCGACCGCGAAAGCGAGCTCGTCTCGCGCCGCGCGCCCCGGCGCCAGACCATCGGCGTGGCCGATCAGGTGGCCGTCGGACTGGACCACCGCCGCGCTGGGAGCCGGCCCGCCGGCGCCGCCGCGCGCCTCGATGCGTCCCCGTTCGGGCCGAACCAGTCCGGCGATGGCCCGCAGCAGGCTGGTCTTGCCGACACCATTGGGCCCGGTGATCGCCAGCGCCTCACCGCGAGCCACGCGAAAGGAGAGACCGCTCACCAACTGTCGCGCGCCCCGCGCGATGGTGACGTCCTCGCCGACGAGTTGGGTCCAGTCGCTCATCGCCGGCTCGGATGGACGCGCGGCGCCCCCCCGTCTATGACGACGCCGGCCCCTCGCCGCGCGCGGGACGGGCGGCGCGTGGATGGGACGCTGTGTGTCCCTTCCGCTCCGCGCCCCTGTCCGCGCCTCCCGGAGCGAAGGCGGCCGGACCAGAAAAGGACCATCTCTCATGCCCACCCAAGATAGCCTCGCCACCCGCCGTCGGCTCGACGTCGGGGCGAAAGCCTATGACTACTACAGCCTTCCCGCCGCGGAAGCGGCCGGGCTTTCCGGCGTCTCGCGCCTGCCGGTCTCGCTCAAGGTGCTGCTCGAGAACCTGCTGCGCCATGAAGACGGCGTCACCGTCAAGGCCGAGGATCTCGCCGCCTTCTCCGCATGGGTCGAGAACCGCGGCCAGACCCAGCACGAGATCAGCTTCCGTCCGGCGCGGGTGCTGATGCAGGACTTCACCGGCGTCCCCGCCGTCGTCGATCTCGCGGCCATGCGCGACGCCCTCGCCAAGCTGGGCGGCGACCCGCAGCGGATCAATCCCCTGATCCCGGTCGACCTCGTCATCGACCACTCGGTGATGGTGGACAACTTCGGCAGCTCCAAGAGCTTCGGCGAGAACGTCGCGCGCGAGTACGAGCGCAACATGGAGCGCTATCGCTTCCTGCGCTGGGGCTCCGGCGCCTTCGCCAACTTCCGCGTGGTGCCGCCCGGAACCGGCATCTGCCACCAGGTCAACCTCGAGCACCTGGCCCAGACGGTGTGGACCAAGACGGAGTCCGACGGCTCGATCCTGGCCTATCCCGACACCGTGGTCGGCACCGACAGCCACACCACGATGGTGAACGGCCTGGCCGTGCTCGGCTGGGGCGTCGGCGGCATCGAGGCCGAGGCGGCGATGCTCGGCCAACCGATCCCCATGCTCATCCCGGAGGTGATCGGCTTCCGCCTGGACGGCGCCTTGCCGGAAGGCGCGACCGCCACCGACCTGGTGCTCACCGTCACCCAGATGCTGCGCAAGCGCGGCGTGGTGGGCAAGTTCGTCGAGTACTTCGGACCCGGGCTCCAGAGCCTGACCGTCGAGGATCAGGCGACGCTCGCCAACATGGCCCCGGAATACGGCGCCACCTGCGGCTACTTCCCGGTGACCCGGCGCACCATCGATTATCTCGCCGCCACCGGCCGCGATCCGGAGCGCGTGGCGCTGGTCGAAGCCTACGCCAAGGCGCAGGGTCTGTGGGTCGAGCCCGGCCAGGACGAGCCGGTGTTCACCGACGTCCTCGAGCTTGATCTGGCGTCCGTGGTCCCCTCGCTCGCCGGTCCGAAGCGGCCGCAGGATCGGGTGCTGCTGTCAGAAGCCGGGCCCAAGTTCCGCGAGGCGCTGACGGGCGAGTTCAACCGCGGCGCGGGCGATCTTCCGCGCACCGACGTCAAGGATCGGGACCACGACCTGGGCGACGGCGACGTGGTCATCGCCGCCATCACCTCCTGCACCAACACCTCGAACCCCAGCGTGCTGATCGCCGCCGGCCTGCTGGCCAAGAACGCGGTGTCCAAGGGGCTGAAGGTGAAGCCCTGGGTGAAGACCTCGCTCGCCCCCGGCTCACAGGTGGTGACCGATTATCTGTCCAAGGCGGGCCTCACCAAGCCCCTCGACGCCCTGGGCTTCAACCTGGTCGGCTATGGCTGCACCACCTGCATCGGCAATTCCGGGCCGCTGCCAGAGACGGTGAGCGAAGCCATCCAGGAGAAGGACCTCGTCGCGGTCTCGGTGCTTTCGGGCAACCGGAACTTCGAGGGCCGGGTCAATCCGGACGTGCGCGCCAACTACCTGGCGTCGCCGCCGCTGGTGGTGGCCTACGCCCTGGCCGGCTCGATGCTGAAGGATCTCAACACCGAGCCGCTCGGCGAGGGCAAGGGCGGCAAGCCGGTGTTCCTCAAGGACATCTGGCCGAGCAACGCCGACATCGCCGAGATCCAGCTTAAGGTGGTCAACAGCTCGATGTTCGCCCAGCGCTATGCCGACGTCTTCAAGGGCGACAAGGAGTGGCGGGCGATCAAGGTCGCCGAGGGCGAGACCTACACCTGGGACATGGGTTCGACCTACGTCCAGAACCCACCCTACTTCGAAGGGCTCTCCATGGAGCCCACGCCGACGCCCGACATCATCGAGGCGCGCATCCTGGGCGTGTTCGGAGACTCGATCACCACCGACCACATCAGTCCGGCGGGGAACATCCGCAAGACGTCGCCGGCGGGGGTGTATCTGTCCGAGCGCCAGGTGCCGGTCTCGGAGTTCAACTCCTATGGCGCGCGGCGCGGCAATCACGAGGTGATGATGCGCGGCACGCTCGCCAACATCCGCCTGCGCAACCGCATGACGCCGGAGATCGAGGGCGGGGTGACCCGTCACTTCCCCTCCGGCGAGGTGATGTCGATCTACGACGCCGCCATGCGCTACAAGGCGGAGGGCCGAGGGACGGTGATCTTCGCCGGCAAGGAGTACGGCACCGGTTCGTCCCGCGACTGGGCGGCCAAGGGGGTGCGGCTGCTCGGCGTGCGCGCGGTGATCGCGGAGACCTTCGAGCGCATCCACCGCTCGAACCTGGTCGGCATGGGCGTGCTGCCGCTGCAGTTCATCCACGACGGCTGGCAGCGGCTGGGCCTCACCGGCGAGGAGATCGTCACCATCCGCGACCTCGGCTCCCTCGCGCCCAGGCGCCAGATCATGGTCGAGCTCTACCGCCCGAGCGACGGCAAGATCGCCCGCTTCCCGGTGCGCTGCCGGATCGATACGGCCACCGAGCTCGCCTACTTCCGCAACGGGGGGGTGCTCAACTTCGTGCTGCGCAACCTCGCTCGGGGCGAGCCGCAGGCGGCGGCGGAAATCGTCTCGGCCATCGAGACGGTGGAGCAACCCGCCCTGCTCGAAGAGGCGAACACGACTTCGTGAAGAGTCTTGGCGTCGGGTTGGGCGCTATCTGCGGGCGGATGAGAACCGCGGCGGTCGCCCTTGTTCTGCTCGGCCTGGCGCCATCCGCCGCCCACGCGCGTCGCCCGGTCCTGGTCGAGCTGTTCACCGCCCAGGGCTGCGCCACCTGCGACAAGGCGGACGCCGCGCTGGAGAAGCTGGTGGACCGGCCGGGTGTGCTCGCGCTCACCTGGTCGGTGGACTATTGGGACTACCTCGGCTGGAAGGACACCTTCGCCCAGGACGCGTTCAGCGATCGCCAGCGCCGCTACGATACGCGTCTCGGCCTGCGTGACGTCTACACGCCTCAGGTGGTGATCGACGGCCGGTTGCAGGCCTCCGCCGTGACCGCGCCGGAGATCGAGACCAAGGTGCGCGAGGCGCGCCGCCGCGCGCCGCCCAGCCCCGACGTGGAGCTCGGGCCTTCCGGACGGATCAGCATCGGCTCCGGGCGCCGACCGAAGACCCGCGCCGACGTGTGGCTGATCCGCTACGATCCGCGCGAGAACAAGGTCGAGGTCAAAGCCGGAGACAACCGGGGCGCCACGGTGATGGAGCGCAATGTGGTTCGGCAGCTGGTGCGCCTGGGCGCCTGGGCGGGTCGGCCGGTCACCTTCCACGCACCAGCCGCGCCGGAAGAGGATCTCGAGACCGCGGTTGTGGTGCAGGAAACCGATGGCGGAGCGGTGATCGCCGTCTCCAGCCCCAAGGGCTGAGCGGCGCCGAGGCGTCCAAGTCACATCGAAGGAAGAAGGTGTCGGCCGATCGGACCCACAGTCCCGAGGGCTGGGGGGGCTGTTCAGAGACCGGAACCACAGGTTTGCCCGACCGACCGACCCTGGTGTTTTCTCGTCGCAAGCCGGCGCGGTAAGGGCCGAAACAAGGTGATTTAGCGTCGCGCGGCCTCTTGGGCGCTCCCCCTTGTGGACGACCCCTCGCAAACGGACCCGAGTTCCACTAGCTTTTGGGTGATGTCGTTCGATTCCGCGCCCGCGAGCCCGACCGCCGCTCACTCCGCGTCGACCGTCTTTTTCGACCGCGCAGAGCTTGGGCAATTGCTCAGTCTTTACGGGCGGATGGTCGCGCGCGGCGTGTGGCGCGACTACGCCATCCACGGCGCTCGTGACGCGGCTGTGTTCTCCGTCTATCGGCGCGCCTCGGAGGTCCCGCTCTACCGCATCGAGAAGCGGCCCGCTCTCGCCCGTCGTCAGGGCGCGTGGAGCGTCCTGGCGCATGGCGGCCTCATCCTGCGCCGTGGCCACGATCTGGCGCAGGTGCTGCGGGTGTTCGACAAGGGCCGGCTGCGGGTCGTCGACTGACGACGCCTCAGTAGGGAAGCGGACCACCCAGGGCGAGGGTGCGGACCTCGCCGCGGGTTTCGACGCGGCGCATCACCGCGACCGTCTCCCCCTGGCCGCCCGAAGGTCGCGCCACGGTGATCACGAACCAGGAGCCGTCCGGAAGACCATCGAAGGCGAAATGGTTGGCCGCATCGCAGGTCGTCTTGCGCACGAAGCGGGCGTAGTCTCCGGCCGGCGCGCTCGGCGTTCGCGCGCGCACGATGCTGACCGGGACGGCCGCCGCGGTCGCCGAGCCGTAGAGAATGACCATGCGCCGACGGCTCCAGGGGGTCTCCGGCGTCAGGATCACGTCGCCGCCGTCGCAGGCAAAGCGCTGGCCGCCGGCGCGGTAGCCCAGCACGCCGTGAATGCCGCCCTGCCCTGGCCGCAGCGACCAGGCGAACTCGCTGGCGTTGAACGGCCCGGCGGGCGCGTACTCCGGAGAAGGGCCGCCCTGATAGGGCGCGGCGGGTCCGAGCGGGGTTTCGGCGCAGGCGGCGAGGAGACCGGCCGAAGCCAGGGCGAGGCAGGCGAACGCACGTTTCGACATGTCCCGAAGCCTAAGCCGATGGCCGCGGCCGGGCAACCGATCCGAGCGGTGGCGCGAGCGCGGTGAGAAGTGCTAGGCGACGGCCTCACGCTTCAAGAGAACACCGGTAAGGGAGATTGCGACGATGAAGGCTGCGGTTCTGCGCGAGGTCAAAAAGCCCCTCCAGATCGAGGAGGTTTCGATCAGCAAGCCCGGCCCGCACGAGGTGCTGATCCGCACCGCCGCCGCCGGCGTCTGCCACTCCGACCTGCATTTCATCGAAGGATCCTATCCCACGGTGCTGCCGGCCGTGCTGGGCCACGAGAGCGCCGGCGTCGTCGAGCAGGTCGGCTCCGAGGTCCGCACGGTGAAGCCCGGCGACCACGTCATCACCTGCCTGTCGGCGTTCTGCGGCCACTGCGAGTTCTGCCTCACCGGCCACATGAGCCTTTGCGTCAGCCCCGAGACGAAGCGCGACGCCGAGCAGGAGCCTCGCCTCAGCCAGGAGAGCGGGCCGATGCAGCAGTACCTGAACCTCTCGTCCTTCGCCGAGCAGATGCTCATCCACGAGCACGCCTGCACGCCGATCCGCAAGGACATGCCGCTGGACCGCGCCGCCCTGATTGGCTGCGGCGTGCTCACCGGCGTCTGCTCGGTGTTCCACACCGCCAACGTGCGGCCGGGCGAGACCGTGGCGGTGATCGGCTGCGGCGGGGTGGGACTGGCGGCGATCAACGGCGCGGCCATCGCCGGCGCGAGCCGGATCATCGCCATCGACGCCTCGGCCTCGAAGGACAACATGGCCCGGCATTTCGGGGCGACCGACTTCATCGACGCCAGTCAGGACGACGCGGTGAAGGCCGTCCTCGACCTCACCAAGGGCGGGGTGGACCACAGCTTCGAGGCGGTGGGCCTGTCGAAGACCGCCGAGCAGGCGTTCATGATGGTCAAGCGCGGCGGGGACGCCAACATCATCGGCATGATCCCCATCGGCCAGTCGATCACCCTGCCGGGCTACGCCTTCCTCGGCGAGAAGAAGCTCCAGGGCTCGCTGATGGGCTCCAACCACTTCCCGGTGGACATGCCGCGCCTCGTCGACATGTACCTGTCCGGCAAGCTCAAGCTCGACGACATGATCTCGCGCCGCATCCGGCTCGAGGAGGTCAACGACGCCTTCGAGGAGATGAAGACCGGCCAGATCGCCCGCTCGGTCATCGTTTTCGACGCCTGAGGCGACGGTCCCGCGGGCGCGCGACGTGGCGCGCCCGCGTCGGCGTCTTCAGATGGATTCGACCGCGCCGGCGGCCTGGTCCAGGGCGGCGGCAAGGGCGGCGATCTGCGCCTCGCTGAGGCGGCCCGACCTCGCCTTGAGCCGCAGGGCCGTGCGCAGGTTCTCCCAGGCGCGGATGACCTTGGGCGAGGGCCCGCCCCCGGCGCGATCGGCGAAGCCGTCCATCCGGGCGAAGATCGCCTCGACCTGCTCCTTGTTCTCCTCCAGCGCCGCGCGCCCTTCGGGCGTGATGGCGTAGGCCTTCTTGGGGCCGGCGGCGTCCACCGGCGCGATGTAGCCGAGGTCTTCCAAGAGGGTGAGGGTGGGATAGATCACGCCCGGGCTCGGGCTGTAGGCGCCGCCCATCTTCTCTTCGATGGCGCGGATCAGTTCATAGCCGTGGCTCTCCTTCTCCGCGATCAGCGAGAGGATGACCCAGCGCAGTTCGCCCTGTTCGAACGAGCGGCGGGGACCGCCGCCGCGATGGCCGCGGCCGCCGTGGGCCGCCGGCCCGAAGCCGTGGCGCGGATGGGAGAAGCCCCGGCCGCAATGATGTCGATGGTTCAAGTTCAGTTACTCCGATACGCACGAGATATATCGTGCAGAAAGATATATCGGAGTTATGTCGCCGCCTGTCAAGCGGAGACGTTCAGTCGTGCCGGCGCAGCAGGTCCTCCACCCGGCGGGAGGGGATGAACCAGAGCAGGGCGACCCCGGCGTAGAGGGCGTAGGAGAGGATCGGGGCGACGTAGGCCAAGGCGATGCCGGCCAGGTACATCGGAGGGGAGACCAGGGGTTTCCAGCCCCCGCCGAAGGCTTCCCGCAGGCGGTCCTTCTGACGACCCACCCGGGCGATCGCCGCGTCCATCCCCCACCAGGCGAGCGCGGGCATCAGGAGGGAGGCGCCGTAGACGGCGGTGGGCGTCGCCGCGCCGGGATGGGCGCCCAGCCAGGCGGTGGTGAAGGGCACCAGCGAGAGCCAGAACAGCAGGTTGAGGTTGGCCCACAGCACCGTCCCGCTCACCTCCTCGACCAGTTGGTAGAGGTGATGGTGGTTGTTCCAGTAGATGCCGACGTAGACGAAGCTCAGGGCGTAGCTGGAGAACACCGGCCACAGGGCCGCCAGATCGCTCAGCGCCAGACCGGCGGGCGCCTTCAGCTCCAGGACCATGATGGTGATGATGACGGCGATCACGCCGTCGCTGAACGCCGTCAGCCGGTCGCTCGACACGGCCGGCCCTTCAGGCCGCCAGCGACTCCCGGCCGGGATCGCGCAGCACATAGCCGCGGCCCCAGACCGTCTCGATGCAGTGGTCCTTGGCGACCGACTTCAGCTTCTTGCGCAGCTTGCAGATGAAGACGTCGATGATCTTCAGCTCCGGCTCGTCCATGCCGCCGTAGAGGTGGTTGAGGAACATCTCCTTGGTGAGGGTCGAGCCCTTTCGCAGGGAGAGCAGCTCGAGCATCTGGTATTCCTTGCCGGTGAGGTGCACCGGCGCGCCGTTCACCTCCACCGTCTTGGCCTCGAGATCGACGATGATGTCGCCGGTGCGGATCACCGAGCGGGCATGGCCCTTCGAGCGGCGGATCACGGCGTGGATACGCGCCACCAGCTCCTCGCGGTGGAAGGGCTTGGTCATGTAGTCGTCGGCGCCGCCGCCCAGGGACTTCACCTTGGTCTCGACCTCGGCGCTGCCCGACAGGATCATCACGGGCGTGTCGATCTTGGACATGCGCAGGGTGCGCAGCACGTCCATGCCGCTCATGTCCGGCAGGTTCAGGTCGAGCAGGATCAGGTCGTAGTCGTAGACCTTGCCCAGATCGACGCCTTCCTCGCCCAGGTCGGTGACATAGACGTTGAAGCCCTCGGCCTTGAGCGTCAGCTCCACGCCCTTGGCGACAGCCTGGTCGTCCTCGATCAGCAGAACCCGCATCTCGCCTCGTCCCTTCCGCGCCGGCGGCAGGCTGAAGCCGAAAAGGTTAACGGCCGGTGCAGACGGATCGGTTAAGGTGATTTGCGCCGGGCGGGAAGCGATTCAGATTCGGGGACCGGGGGCCGCGCCGGAGCCGCTTTCCGCCGCCTTGCGCAGAACCGCGAGATCGTCGCCGATGCGGATGATGGCGACGAAGAACTCGCAGAAGGCGCGCCAGATCAACGCCATGACGACCACCGCCAGGAGACCGATCACCAGCACCGGAGCGGCGAGCAGCATGGCCGCGACGCTGGCCTCGCGCCAGGCGACGCCGATGGAGGCCCCGATCACGGAGAAGGCGACGATGGCGATCAGACCGAGCCCCGCCCAGTAGACGAGATGGATGACCGGGCCGGTGATCAGGCGATCGAAGGTCAGAATGTCCCACATTCGGCCGCCGCGCGCGGGCCTGCCCCTCGATCCGGTGGCCACCATCGATCCTCAAAGCCTCGCGCCTGCGTTCGCCCTGCGCTATCAGCGAGCGCTCAAGGCCGCAATGCCGAGCGGCGCGGCCGCCGACCTCCTATCTTCCGATCATGACCACCCCTGACATCCTCGACGACGCGGTGGCGGCGACCCGCGAGGCGATCGGACTGCCGGCGGGCGCGCGCGTGGTCGCGGCCATGTCGGGCGGGGTCGATTCCAGCGTGGTCGCGGCCCTGCTGGCTCGCGCCGGCTACGACGTGGTGGGCGTCACCCTGCAGCTCTACGACCATGGCGCGGCGATCTCGCGCAAGGGCGCCTGCTGCGCGGGCCAGGACATCCACGATGCGCGCACCGTCGCCGCGACGCTCGGGATCTCGCACTATGTCCTCGACTACGAGAGCCGGTTCCGCGACGCGGTGATCGAGGACTTCGCCGACAGCTATGCGCGCGGCGAGACGCCGGTGCCCTGCATCCGCTGCAACCAGACGGTGAAGTTCCGCGACCTGCTGGACGTCGCGCGGGACCTCGGGGCGGAAGCTTTGGCGACCGGGCACTACGTCCGCCGCGTCGCCGGGCCGCTCGGCGCGAGGCTCGCCAAGGCGCGGGAGGACGCGCGCGACCAGAGCTACTTCCTGTTCGCCACCACGCGCGAGCAGCTCGACTTCCTGCGCTTCCCGCTGGGCGAGCTGCCCAAGGGCGAGGTGCGGAGCGTCGCCCGCTCGCTCGGGCTGGAGGTCGCCGACAAGCCGGACAGCCAGGACATCTGCTTCGTGCCGGACGGACGCTATGTGACGGTGATCGACCGCCTGCGGCCGAACAGCGCCGAGCGACGGCGAGATCGTTCACGTCGACGGGCGCGTGCTCGGCCGCCACGCGGGCGTGAGCCGCTACACCATCGGGCAGCGGCGCGGCCTGGGTCTCGCGGTCGGCGATCCGCTGTTCGTCGTCGGCGCTCGACCCGACGGCGCGGCGCGTGACCGTGGGTCCGCGCGAGGCGCTGATGGGCCGCGCTCTGACGCTCAAGGAAACCAACTGGCTGGGCGAGGAGCCGACCATCCTGGACGCCGCACGGTCCGGGCGTCGGGTGCTGGCGCGCGTGCGCTCGACGCGCCCCGGCTCGCCGGCCAGCCTCGATGTCGTCGATGGCCGGATCGCCGTGCTGTTCGACGCCCCGGAAGAGGCGATCGCGCCGGGCCAGGCCTGTGTGCTCTACGATGCGCTCGATCCCGACCGCCTGCTCGGCGGCGGCTTCATCGACCGGGCGCCGGTCGCCGCCGATCTTCAACCCGCGCTGGAGAGCTCCGCCCCATGACCGCCGATCCCATCGTCATCGTTTCGTACGCCCGCACGCCGATGGGCGGTTTCCAGGGCGCGCTCGCCGGCGCCACGGCCACCGCCCTGGGCGCGGCGGCGGTGAAGGCGGCCGTGGATCGCGCGGGCGTGGCGAGCGATGCGGTCGAGGAGGTCTACATGGGCTGCGTCCTGCCCGCGGGCCTCGGCCAGGCGCCGGCGCGGCAGGCGGCGCTCGGCGCCGGCCTCTCGCAGTCCACGCGGGCGACAACCGTGAACAAGATGTGCGGCTCGGGCCTGCAGGCGGCGATCCTGGCGCACGGCTCGCTGAGCGCCGGCGCGGCGCGAGATCATCGTCGCCGGCGGCATGGAGAGCATGACCAACGCGCCCTACCTGCTCGCCAAGCACCGCGGCGGCGCGCGCATCGGTCACGACCGCATCCTCGATTCCATGTACCTCGATGGGCTGGAGGACGCCTACGACACCGGCCGTCTGATGGGCTCGTTCGCCGAGGAGACAGCCCGCGCCTACCAGTTCACCCGCGAGGAGATGGACGCCTACGCCACCGAGAGCCTGACCCGCGCCAAAGCGGCGGTCGAAGGCGGCGCGTTCGAGCGCGAGATCACCCCGGTGGAGGTCCCCGGCCGCAAAGGCTCGACCACCGTCACGCGCGACGAGCAGCCGCTCACCGCCGATCCGGCCAAGATCCCCACGCTCAAGCCCGCCTTCGCCAAGGACGGCGCGATCACCGCGGCGAACGCCTCCTCCATCTCCGACGGCGCGGCGGCGCTGGTGATGATGCGCGAGAGTACGGCCGAGCGCCTCGGCCTGACGCCGGTCGCGCGGATCGTGGCGCACGGCGCCCACGCCCACGAGCCCGGCCTCTTCACCACCGCGCCGGTTCCGGCCATGCGCGCGGCGCTGGAGCGAGCCGGCTGGCGCGCCGAGGATGTCGATCTCTGGGAGGTGAACGAGGCCTTCGCCGTGGTGGCGATGATCGCCATGCGCGATCTGGGCATCCCTCGCGAGAGGTTGAACGTGAACGGCGGCGCCTGCGCGCTCGGCCACCCCATCGGCGCCTCCGGCGCGCGGATCCTGGCGACCCTGCTCTCGGCGCTCGAGGCGCGCGACTTGAAGCGCGGGCGTCGCTTCGCTGTGCATCGGCGGCGGCGAAGCGGTGGCGATGGCGGTCGAGCGCGTCTAGCCGCCCATCACCGCCATCGGCAGCTTGCGCAGATTGACCTTGAGACCCGGCCCGACGATCACGTCTCCCGGCGCCATATCGGCGGGACACGGACCGACATATCGGGCGGAGACGTCGGTCACGTGCTGGCCGTTCAGGGCGTCGAACGCGGCTCCCGAGACCATGGTCTGGGCGTGAAGACGATAAGACGAGCGATAATCGCTCCACACCCGGCCCTGGGTTTCGATCAGGCCGCCGTGGCCCAGGTGACATCGAGAGGTGAAGCTCACGCCGCCGTCCGCCTCTCGCTTGTCGCGACGATCGCAGCGCGCCTTGGTGGCGGCGGAGCCGATCAGCACGAGACGCTCGTCGGTGCTGGGGTCCACGCACATGCGAAACCTGCCCATCGGCTGCAAGCGCCCGTCGCGCGTCACCGTCTGCAGCCACAACCCTTCACGCCGCGCGGCGTTGTCGGCGGTCTTCGCTCCGCTCTCGGCCGAGCGTTTGGCGCAGCCGGGCAGGCAGACGATAAGAACGGCGGCCGTGGCGAGCGCGCGCATACTCTTCCCCCTGGAACGAAACCTCGTCAGGATCGCTCCGCCGCCACAGTGAGGCGCATCCACCATGACCGCAACCTTGAACGACAATGCCGACGCCAACCGCTTCGAAATGATCGAATCGGGGCAGACGGTCTTCGCCGACTATGAGCGGAACGAGGGCCGGCTCTACATCAACCATGTCGAGGCGCCGCCTTCGTTGCGCGGCTCGGGGGCGGCGGGACGGCTGATGGCCGCGATCGCCGAACGGGCCAGGGCCGACGGCGAGACGATCGTTCCGATCTGCGGGTATGCCGCGGCCTGGATGCGCCGTCACGGCGGACGTTGAACGAGCCGAGACCGGACGAAAGGGGGGAGTTTGCTGCTCAGGCCGAAGGCCACATGCTGGCGCGTGGAGACCGCGCCCCGCGCGGCCGTTTTCGTCGACATGGCGGACTACTTCCGCGCCGCCAAGGACGCGATGTCGCGGGCGCGACGTTCGGTGCACCTCCTCAATTGGGCCTTCGAGGCGCACACCCTGTTCGACCCGCAGCCGGGCTGCAGCGGCCCTGACACCGACCGCTTCGGGCCGTTCCTGAGGACGCTGGCCGAGAACGACGACCTCGATGTGCGGGTGTTGTGCTGGCGATCGTCGCTGCCGATCGCGGCGACCCAGAACTTCTTTCCGCTCGCCGACCGGCTGGCGTTCAGGGGCTCCAAGGTGAAGTTCGTGCTCGACGGCAAGACGCCGTTCGGAGCCTGTCACCACCAGAAGATGATCATCGTCGACGACGAGGTGGCGTTCTGCGGCGGCGGCGACATCGGTCCCGATCGCTGGGACACCGCGCTCCACCTCGACGACGATCCTCGCCGTGAGCACACGCCGGCCGACCACAAGTGCTACGACTCCCGGCACGAAGTGATGGCCCTGGTGGATGGCGCTCCGGCGCGCGCCTTGGGCGATCTGTTCCGAGAGCGGTGGCGGCGCGCGACCGGGGAGACGCTACAACCGCAACCGGCGGGTGCGCCCTCGGCGTGGCCGCATCACGTCGAACCCCTTTTGCGCGAGATCACCGTCGGCATCGCGCGAACCGCGGCGCGTTGGCGGCGCGAAGGGGGGATCCGCGAAGGCGAGGCGCTGTCGTTCGCCTCGATCGCCCTGGCGCGGCGCAGCATCTACATGGAGAACCAGTACTTCACCTCACCGATCGTCGCCGAGGCGCTGGCGGCTCGGCTGGAGGAGCCGGACGGGCCGGAGGTGGTCCTCGTCTCCACTCAGCATTCGCCCAGCTATTTCGACCGCCTCACCATGGACCGCACCCGGTCGGAGTTCATCTCGCGGCTTCAGCGATCCGACTTTCACAAGCGGCTTTACGTCTACAGTCCCGTGACCACGCTCGGGCGAACGATCATCGTCCACGCCAAGCTGGCGATCATCGACGACCGGCTGCTGCGGATCGGCTCGTCGAACATGAACAATCGCTCGACCGGGTTCGATACCGAGTGTGACCTCGCCTTCGAAGCCGAAGAGAGCGATGCCGAGGCGCGGCTCACGATCACCCGCCTGCGGACGCGGCTTTTCGCCCATTGGCTGGGATGCGACATCACCCGCGTCGAGACCGCCATCGCCAAGGCGGGCGCGCTTGGCCCGGCGATCGAGGCGCTTCGGGCCGCGGGGCTGTGCCGGCTGCGGCCCATCGAGCCGAAGAGACTTGGACCCTTCCCCGCCTTCATCGCCGAGTTCCACCTGGGCGACCCCATCAGCCCGCTGGACTCGTGGCGGCCTTGGCGCCGGCGGCAGGCGTTGCGGCACGAGGTGAAACGCTTGGTCGGCAAGCTCAGCCGCAATGTCGAGCCGGCGAACGCGCACGAAAAAGGGGCCGCCCTTGCGGACGGCCCCCTTCCCGTTTTTCAGGAACGCTGAAGCGTTACTGCTTCTTCGCGGCGTCCGCGGCGGCGTCGTTCGCCTTGGCGGCCGACTTCGAAGCGTCGGCGGCGGCCTTGGAGGCGTCGGCGGCGGCGCCCGAGGCGTCGGCCGGAGCGGCCGAGGTCGACATCGCGCCGGCGGCGGCCGGAGCGGCCGGGGTCGCCGAGGCGTCGGTGGCGGCCTTGGAGGCGTCGGCCGAAGCGGCGGCGGCGTCCTTGGAGGCGTCGGCCGAAGCGTCAGCAGCCTTGTCGGCGGGCTTTTGGCAGGCGGCGAGCGAAAGCGCGGCCACGGCGGCGCTCGAGATCAGGATCTTGCGGATCATAGGAGGTTGGTCCCTTGGATGTTTCTCTGGATCGTCCATAAGGCTTCGCGTCGTGGGGCACGGCCCCGCTGTTCACGAACGCGTGATTGATAGACGGCTTCGCTGCCGGAAATCAAGCCCGCTCCGGCGACTTCTCAGCCCCCGACCATCTGACGAAGAAGAAAGTAGAGCCCACCCGCAAGCGCGATGGCCGCGGGCAGGGTGGTGACCCAAGCGAGCGCGATGTTTCGGATCGTGCTCCACTGGAGACCCGAGCCGTTGGCGGCCATGGTTCCCGCAACCCCGCTCGAGAGCACATGGGTGGTGGAGACCGGCAGGCCGAAGTTGTCGGCCAGGCTGATGGTGATCGCGGCGACCAGCTCCGCGGACGCGCCCTGGGCGTAGGTGAGATGGCTTTTGCCGATCCGCTCGCCGACGGTGACCACGATCCGCTTCCAGCCGACCATGGTGCCGAGGCCCAGGGCGAGCGCCACGGAGATCTTCACCCAGATCGGGATGAAACGCGTGCCGCTCTCGAGCTTGCTCTGGAAGCCCTTCAAGGTGGCCTTCTCGGCCTTCGAGTAGGTCGAGGTCTTGGCCTTGCCGATGCGTCGCAGCGCATCGGACGTCAGGTACATCTCGTTGCGAAGATTGGGCGTCGCGGCCGCGGGCACGTGCTTCACGCCGCCGTAGGCCTTGAGCTGGGTCTCGATGTCGGCGCCGACGACGGCGAGCGCGCCGGCGACCTGAGGGGTGTCCAGCTTCTTGGTGCGCACGCCCTGGTCGACGATGGCCCGCGCCTGCGGAACGGTCGGGGTCGGCGTACCCTGCGCATGAGCGACCAGGACGGGGCGGGCGGTCTCGAGCGCCTTGATGAAGGCCGGGGTCTGGGCGTCGCTCATGGTGCGGTTGAGGGCGTAGGCGGTGGGCGCCGCCCCGATCAGGATCAGCATGATCAAGCCCATGCCCTTCTGGCCATCGTTGCTGCCATGAGCGAACGACACCGAGGTGCAGGTGAGGATCAGGATCCCGCGAATCCACCACGGCGGGGGCGCATTGCCTTCCGGCGCCTTGTACAGCGTCTTGTTGCGCACCAGCACCTTCAGGAGGAGCAGCAGGAGGGCGGCGCCGACAAAACCGACGAGGGGGCTCAACAGGAGCGCCTGGAAGATCTTGGTCGCCTGGCTCCAATCGACGCCGCTCGCGCCCGAACCCTTGGACATCAGCTGGTTGGCGAGGCCGACCCCCATGATCGAGCCGATCAGGGCGTGGGAGGAACTGTTGGGTATGCCGAAATACCACGTTCCCAGGTTCCAGATGATCGCGGCCAGCAGCAGCGAGAAGATCATGGCGTAGCCCGCGCCGGACCCCACCTGAAGGATCAGCTCGACGGGAAGCAGGGAGACGATGCTGTAGGCCACCGCACCGGTCGACAGGCTGACGCCCAGGAAGTTCCAGAACCCCGACCAAACCACCGCCACGAGCGGCGGCAGGCTGTGGGTGTAGATGACGGTGGCGACAGCGTTAGCGGTGTCGTGGAACCCGTTCACGAACTCGAAGCCGAGCGCGATGAGGAGGGCGACGCCCAGAAGGCCGTACACGCCGATGGCGAGCGGCTCCCCGACGCGGGTGATGTCCGTCAAGATGTTGAACGCGGCGAAGGCGATCCCCCCCAGGAGCGCGAAGAGGAAGGCGATCCGGCCCGAGGGGTGCGGCTTGCGATCAAGCTTGGGCCCAGTCTGCGCGTCCGAAGACGGCGTGGCCGGTTGAGGACCCAGCACGGTGTCCGTCATCTTTTCTCTCCTTGCGCGCTTCCGCGTTTCGTAGTGTCGGCGGCTGACAGTTTCGTGACACGGGCGACGCGGGTGCGCCCCTCCAGGAGGATTTCGGATGCGATCAAGGGCACTGGCGCTCGCGGTATTGGTTGCGGGAGGTGTGCCGGCCCTTGCCGTCGCCGCGGACGTCTTCACGCCCGCGGACGTGTTCGCCCTGCGCTGGGCAGGCGATCCGCAGATCCGTCCCGACGGCGCCGAGATCGCCTACGTCCGCTACGCCGCCAGCATCATGACCGATCGGGGGGAGCCGACCTTGTGGCTGGCCGACGCCGCCACCGGCGCGCAGACCCCGATCTCCACGCAAGCCGCGCGGTCGCCACGCTGGTCGCCGGACGGGAAGCGGCTGGCGTATGTCGCCGCCGGTGAAGGCGCCCCGCCTCAGCTGATGGTCCGCTGGATGGCGACCGGCGTCGCGGCCAAGGTCGCCGACCTCACCCAGGCGCCCAACCATCTCGCCTGGTCGCCCGACGGGAAGCAGATCGCCTTCACCATGCTGGTGCCCGCGCCCGGCGTGGCGCTCGGCGCGCCTTTGGCCAAGCCTGAAGGGGCGAAATGGGCCGAGCCGATCAAGCTGATCGATCAGGTCGCCTATCGGGCGGACGGAGCGGGATATCTCAAGCCGGGCTACCGGCAGATCTTCGTCGTCTCCGCCGACGGCGGCGCGCCGCGCCAGCTCACCACCGGCGACTTCGACGTCGGCGGCGAGATCTCCTGGAGCCCGGACGGCCGGTCCATCCTGTTCAGCAGCGATCGGGAGTCGGGCTGGCAGCACCGCGCGAGCCGTTCCGACGTCTGGCGCGTGAGCACGGACGGCGCCCTCTCCAAGCTGGTGTCGCTCGAAGGTCCCGCTGGGGATGCGGTCGCCTCGCCCGAGGGGTCGAAGATCGCCTTTGTCGGATACGCCGACGCTCACAAGCCCTACCAGCAGGCCAAGCTCTGGATCGCGGATGCGGACGGAAGCCATCCGCGCGCGCTCACCGAGGCTCTGGACCGTGGCGCCTCCCACCCGCGGTGGGCCGCCGACGGGCGGAGCCTCTACTTCCTCTACGAAGATCATGGGGTGGCGAAGGTCGGGCGGGTCACGCTGGCGGGCCAGGTCACGACGGTCGCATCGGGCCTCGCCGGCGAGGAGCTCGATCGGCCCTATGCGGGCGGGGACTTCTCGGTGGCGCGCAACGGCGCGGTGGCGTTCGTCCAGGGCGCGCCGGACGAGCCTCCAGAGCTGGCGGTCGCGACGGACAGGGGCGAGCGCCGCCTGACGCACTCCAACGACGGCCTGCTCGAGCGCAAGGCGCTGGGGCGGGTGACGCCGCTCCCGGTCAAGTCGGCCTTCGACGGCCAGCCGATCGACGCCTGGATGATGACGCCGCCCAACTACGATCCGGCGCGCCGCTATCCGATGATCCTGGAGATTCACGGCGGTCCCTACGCCGCCTATGGACCGAACTGGGCCACCGAGGATCAGCTCTACGCCGCCGGCGGCTATGTGGTGGTCTATGCGAACCCGCGAGGCTCGACCTCCTATGGCCAGGCGTTCGCCGACGGGATCGCCGGCAACTACCCGGGCCACGACTACGACGACCTGATGAGCGTGACGGACGCGGCGATCGCCTCGGGCCACGTCGATCCCGCCAACCTGTTCGTCACCGGCGGGTCGGGCGGCGGGCTGCTCACCGCGTGGATCGTCGGCAAGACCGACCGCTTCCGCGCCGCCGTCTCACAGAAGCCGGTGATCGACTGGGCGAGTTGGAGCCTCACCACCGACATGTACCTGATCGCCACCAACTACTGGTTCCCGAAGCCGCCGTGGGAGGACGAGCCGGCCTACTGGAGCCACTCGCCGCTTTCGCTGGTTGGGAATGTGAAGACGCCGACCATGGTCATGGTGGGCGAGGACGACCACCGCACCCCGCCCAGCGAGGCGGAGCAGTTCTATCAGGCGCTGCAGGTGGCGAAGGTGCCCACGATCCTGATCCGGGTGCCCGGCGCCTCGCACGGCGGCCTGGCCGACCGGCCTTCGCAACTGGCCGCGGAGAATGCGGCGATCCTCGCCTGGTTCGGCCGCTATCGGACCGACAAGCCCGCCTCGTGACAGCCGGCCTCGGTGACCTCCCGATCCCGCTCGATCTCGAGCCGATGGAGGCTCGCCAGGCGGAGAAACTCCCGGAGGAGAGCGGTTGGGTGTTCGAGCCCAAGTGGGACGGCTTTCGCTGTCTCGCCTTCCGGGCCGGCGACCATGTCGAGCTGAAGGCGAAGTCCGGCAAGTCCCTGGCGCGCTTCTTCCCGGAGGTGGCCGCCAACGTGCTGAACTGGCCGGGGGAAGCCTTCGTGCTCGATGGCGAACTGCTGATCGCGGCCGGCGAGGGCAACAGCTTCGATGCTCTGCAGATGCGCCTACACCCGGCGGAGAGCCGAATCCGGCGGTTATCGGCCGAGACGCCGGCGAGGCTGATGGCGTTCGACTGCCTCTGCGACGGCGGCGTCTCTCTCTTGGAGCGTCCCTTCGTCGAGCGCCGAGCGCGCCTGGAGCGATTTTCCGGCCCGGGCCTCGAGATCACCCGAGAAGCCGGCTCGCGCGCGGAGGCGCAGGGCTGGCTCGATCACCTGACGTCCAATCTCGATGGGATCGTCGCCAAGCGCGCAGACGATCCCTATCGGCCCGGCGAACGGGCGATGATCAAGGTCAAGCGCTTACGCTCGGCCGACTGCGTGGTGGGCGGCTTCCGCTATGAAAGCGGAAGCGATCTGGTCGGCTCGCTGCTGCTCGGCCTCTACAACGCCGAGGGACGGCTCGATCACATCGGCTACACCTCCACCATCACCGATGCGGAGCGCCCCGCCCTCACCCGGACGCTGGAGGCCCTCGTGGGACCTCCAGGCTTCGATGGCGACGCGCCGGGCGGCCCCAGCCGCTGGAGCAATGGTCGGAGCGCGGAGTGGAAGCCGCTCCGACCCGAGCTGGTGGTCGAGGTGCGTTACGACCACGTCTCCGGCGGCCGCTTCCGCCACGGGACCAAGCTGTTGCGCTGGCGCCCCGACAAGGCGCCGCGCCAATGCGACAAGACCCAGATCGGGCTGGGTTAATCCAGCCGGGAGGCGATCAGCAGGCCGACCAGGATGCCGAGCAGGGCGCCGGCGCCCGCAGCCGCGTATGGCCGACGCTCGATCTGGTCGGCGGCGTCGTCCAGCACGTTGCGGAGCATGTCCACCGCTTGACCATAGAGGTTCTGCGCCGTTCCCGCCGCGGCGTTGAGACGGCCACGCGCCTCCAGGCCCTGGTCGTCGAAACCGCCGCCAAGCGCCGTCTGCACCCGCCCTACGCCTTCTTTCACCGCTCCGGCGATCCGGTTGTCATCCATGGTTCTCAGGTCCTCTCGTCAGTTGGCGGGTTCGGCGGGGCGGCAACGCGGCGCCCGGCCGCTTGTTCCCGCAAGCCATGGAACGACGCAAGTCTCGGGGGCATTCTCAAGGCATGGATGCTCTCTTCGTCGTGACCAACGCCGACCATCTCGACGCCGATCATCCGACCGGAGTGTGGCTGGAGGAGTTCGCCGTTCCTTGGGTGGCGCTGTGTGAGGGCGGCATCTCCCTGACCGTGGCCTCGCCCACTGGCGGGCCGGCGCCGGTGGACCCGAAGTCGGAGGTCGGCGAGCCCCGGCGGTCGAGGTGGGCCAAGGCGGTCGAGGCGTTGGGCGCGACCGTGCCGCTCGCCGAGGTCGCCGACAAACGTGCCGACCTGATCTTCTTCCCGGGAGGACACGGTCCGCTCATGGACCTGGCGGGGAATCCCGACGTCGCGGAGTTGGTTTCGGCCTACATCCGCGAAGGACGTCTCGTCGCGGCGCTCTGCCACGGCCCGGCCGCCCTGCTGGACGCCAAGTCTCCCGACGGCTCGCCGTTGGTTCGCAACCGGAAAATCACCGCCTTCACGGACGGCGAGGAGCGTCTGGCGGGCCTCGCCTCGGCGGTCCCGTTCCTGCTCGAGGAACGACTAAAAAGCTTGGGCGCGCGGTTCGAGACGGCGCTCGCGCCCGGGCTCGGCAACGTGGTGCGCGACGAGAACCTGATCACCGGCCAGAACCCCGCGTCCAGCGAGGCGATGGCGCGCGCGCTTCTGGAAGCGCTCGCGCAGCGGCAGCGCGCCGCCTTGGAAGCCTCCGCGACCCCCGCCTGACGGCGGCCTCGACTTCGCCGCTCTCCTCGAAGACAAATCCGGCCGTGGTCTCCGCCGTCGCGCCAGCGCTCGAGCACTATTCGCATCCGGCCGAACGGACGGCGGACAAGTGGGTGCACCTGGTGGGCCTTACCGGCGCCGCGGTCGGCGGGCTGGCCCTGCTCGGCGTTTCCCTGGGGTTTGGCCGCTGGGGACAGGCGGCGGCGGTCGGGCTCTATGGTCTCTGCGTCGTCCTGATGTTCCTGGCGAGCATTGCCTACAACCTGGCGAGTCCCGCGCGTCGGCCGCTGCTGCGCCGGCTGGATCACGCCGCCATCTTCCTGATGATCGCCGGCTCCTACACACCCTTCACCGCCCTAAGGCTCACGGGCGCTTGGGCGATCGGCATGACCTCGGGCGTCTGGGCCATCGCGCTCGCCGCCGCCGGCGTGAAGCTGCTCGCTCCAGGTTTGGGAAAGGGGTTCTGGGTAGCGATATACCTCGCGCTCGGCTGGGTCGCGCTCGTCGCCATCAAGCCGCTGATCGCCGGGGTGTCGCTGCTCGCCTTGACGCTGGTGGTGCTCGGGGGCGTGATCTACTCCCTGGGCGTGATCGTCTACGCCCGGAGATCTATGCCGTACCGCCGCGCGATCTGGCACGGCTTCGTGGTGGTCGCCGCCGCGACCCACTTCGTGGCGATCCTCATCGGCGTCGTCCTACCCGCCCCGCTCTCGGCCTAGGCGCGAGCGTCCCGCCGCGACTTCACCCGCAGTCGCAGGGCGTTGAGCTTGATGAACCCGGCGGCGTCGCGATGATCGTAGGCCTGGACGCCTTCCTCGAAGGTGACGAGGTCCTGATCGTAGAGCGAATGAGGGCTGGTGCGGCCGATGATGGTGACGTTGCCCTTGTAGAGCTTCACGCGGACCTCGCCTGTCACCTTCTCCTGCGAGTAGTCGATGGCGGCTTGCAGCATCTCGCGTTCGGGGGCGAACCAGAAGCCGTTGTAGATCAGCTCCGCGTAGCGCGGCATCAGCTCGTCCTTGAGGTGCATGGCGCCCCGGTCGAGGGTGATGGACTCGATGCCGCGATGGGCGGCGAGCAGGATGGTCCCGCCCGGGGTCTCGTAGACGCCGCGTGACTTCATGCCGATGAAGCGGTTCTCGACCAGATCAAGTCGGCCGATCCCGTTGTCGTGGCCGAGTTCATTGAGCTTGGTGAGCAGGGCGGCGGGCGAGAGCGCCTCGCCGTCGATCGCGACCGGATCGCCGCGCTCGAACGCCAGGGTGAATGTGTGCGGGCGATCGGGCGCGTCCTCCGGGGCGATGGTGCGCATGTGCACGAACTCGGGCGCGGGCTCGGCGGGATCCTCCAGCACCTTCCCCTCGGAAGAGGAGTGCAGGAGGTTGGCGTCGACGCTGAACGGCGCTTCGCCACGCTTGTCCTTGGCGATCGGGATCTGGTGCGCCTCGGCGAAGGCGAGCAGGGCTTCTCGACTTTTGAAGTCCCACTCACGCCAGGGAGCGATCACCCGGATGTCCGGCTCCAGGGCGTAATAGGACACCTCGTAGCGGATCTGGTCGTTCCCCTTGCCCGTCGAGCCATGCGAGACGGCGTCGGCGCCAACTTTGCGCGCGATCTCGATCTGAGCCTTGGCGATCAACGGCCGGGCGATGGAGGTGCCGAGCAGGTACTGGCCTTCGTAGACGGTGTTGGCGCGGAACATCGGGAAGACGAAGTCGCGAACGAACTCCTCGCGCAGATCCTCGACGAAGATGTTCTCGGGCTTGACCCCCAGCAGCAGCGCCTTGTCGCGCGCCGGGCCCGAGTTCCTCGCCCTGTCCCAGGTCGGCGGTGAAGGTCACCACCTCGGCGCGGTACTCGGTCTGCAGCCATTTGAGGATGATGGAGGTGTCGAGCCCGCCGGAGTAGGCGAGCACGACCTTGTTCACGGTTTCGGGCATGGCGGGCGCACTAGCGGCGACGGCCTCGGCGCGCAACCGCTCAGACGGTGACCTGAGCCCCCAGCTCGACCACGCGACCCGGCGGGATGTGGAAGAAGTCCGTCGGGTTGGCGGCGTTCTTCATCAGGAAGATGAAGATCCGGTCCTGCCAGAGCGGCATGCCCGACTTGGCGTCCGGCACGATCGAGCGTCGGCCGAGGAAGAAGCTCGTCGACATGATGTCGAACTTCAGACCCTGTTTCTTGCACTTCGCCAGGGTCTTGGGGAGGTTCGGCGTCTCCATGAAGCCGTAGGACAAGGTGAGCCGCTTGAAGTCACCGCCGATCGGCTCGATGCGGATGCGCTTGTCCTCGGCCACGCGCGGCGTCTCCGCGGTGCTGACGGTGAGGATCACGTTCTGCTGGTGAAGCACCTTGTTGTGCTTGAGGTTGTGCATCAACGCCACCGGCGCGAGGTCGGGATTGGCGGTGAGGAACATCGCCGTTCCCGGAGCGCGGTGCGGCGGCCGGGCGGTGAGGCTGGCGATGAGGTCCGACAGGGGCACGCTCTCGGCCCGGGTCTTCTCGGTGAGGATGCGGATCCCTTTCGACCAGGTCCACATCACCACCACCAGGCCCGCGCCGTAGGCGAGCGGCAGCCAGGCGCCACTCGGGATCTTGAGGAGGTTGGAGGCGAGGAACACCGTGTCCATCAACGCGATGGGCGCCAACAGCGCGGCCGACCGCCAGGGTCCCCACTTCCACACTCGCCGCGCCACCATCCAGGCCATGAGGGTGTTGGCGAACATCGTGCCGGTGACCGCCACGCCATAGGCGCTGGCGAGACGGTGCGAGTTCTGGAAGATCATGAGCAGCAGGAGGACGCTCACCATCATGAGCCCGTTGACCGCGGGCACGAAGATCTGGCCGGTCTGGGTCTCGCTGGTGCGCTTGATGGCGATGCGCGGCAGGAGCGAAAGCTGCACGGCCTGCTGGGTCATCGAGAACGCCCCGCTGATCACCGCCTGGCTGGCAATCACGGCTGCGGCCGTGGCCAGCGCCAGAACCGGCCAGTAGATCACGTGCGGGGTCATGGCGAAGAACGGATTGTGCATCGCATGGGGGTGCGCCAGCACCAGCGCCCCTTGCCCTAGGTAGTTGAGCGCCAGACACGGGAACACCACGCAGAACCACGCCATGCGGATCGGACGTTTCCCGAAATGTCCCATGTCGGCGTAGAGCGCCTCGGCGCCGGTCACGGCGAGGAAGACGCTGCCCAGGATGACAAAGCCGACGAACCGGTTCTCGGCCAGGAAGCGAACCGCGTAATAAGGGTTGATCGCCGCCAGGATGGTGAGGTCGTTCCGCAGGTTCCACAGTCCGAGCCCAGCCAGGGTCAGGAACCAGGTGGCCATCATCGGACCGAACAGCTGCGCGACGCGGTGCGTGCCCCTGGCCTGGGCCAGGAACAGGGCGATGAGAATGCCCGCCGAAAGGGGCAGCACCAGAGGCGTCATCACGTGGCCGAGATGCGGCGCGACGCTCAGCCCTTCCACGGCCGAGATCACCGAGAACGCCGGGGTGATCACGCCGTCGCCGTAGAAGAGGGCCATGCCGGCGATGCCGATGGCGAAGACCGCGACGGTCGAGCCGGTGGACGCGCGCTGGACCAGGGTCATCAGGGCCACCGGCCCCCCCTCCCCTTTGTTGTCGGCGCGCATGAGCACGGCGATGTACTTCACCGTCACCATCAGGGTGAGCGTCCAGAGGATCAGGGACACGACGCCCAGAACGGCGGTGCCGTAGTCGCCGACATGGCGCGCGTGGCCCAGCGCCTCGCGCAGGGCGTAGAGCGGGCTGGTCCCGATGTCGCCGAACACGACGCCCACCGCGCCCAGGGTGAGGGCCGGAAGTCCGCGCGCGCGGAAGCGGCCGCGGGGCGAGGCGGTCGCGGCGGGCTCTTCCAACGGGAGAGTCGCGTCAACGCTCATGGCGGGGTTCGCGTCATCTCACCGCGCGGTAACAGAATCCGTGACGGGTTCAATGCGCGCCGACGCGCACAGTTCGATCACGCCTCACGGCGAGCTGAACTTCGGCAGCACGATCCGGTGGCCCGCGGATTGCTGGTAGGGCGTCGCGGTGTCCTTGCGCACGAGGTTGACGGTGGAGGCGGCGAGACCCGCGAGCACGAACTGCACGGCCATGGCCACGAGGATCAGGCCCAGAACACGGACCACGATCATCATCCCCACCCGGCCCAAAGCCTTCGAAATCAGGTCGGTGAACCAGAAGGCCGCCACGACAATCAGGCAGATCGCCGCGATGACGGCGATCCCGATCAGGACCCCGCTCGCGCCGAAGCCCCGCGCCTCCTCCGCGTAGATGATGGCGGACGATATGGCGCCCGGCCCGATCAGGAGCGGCATGCCGAACGGGACGATCAACAGCTCGAAGCGTTTGCGCCGCGTAAGCGCGGGTCGAGACCGGCGCGGTGTCCACCCCGGTCTCCTCGAAGGAGTGGGCGAGATCGCCGCGCGTCATCTCCAGGCCCATCAGCAAGAGCACGATGCCTCCGGCGATGCGGAACGCCGGCAGCGAGATGCCGAAGAAGCGCAGCAGCCCCAGCCCGGTCAGGAAGAAGAAGGTCATGAAGACGAAGGCGAACAGGGCGATGTAGACCGCCGTCAGCCTCCGCCCGGCCGGAGTCGCCCCTTGAGTCGCCGCCGCGTACAGCGGCACGTTGCCCACCGGATCGATGAGCGCGAACAGCGCCACGAAGAAGTTTATGGCGAAGGCGGCGGCGGTCATCGTCGCCTTCTAGCGCGCCGGCGTCAGAAGCGCAGCGCCCGCGCCTCCTTCACGTGCGGCAGGGCGGCGATCCGGGCCATCAGCGCGGCCTCCGGCGCCTGATCCACGCCCACCAGGGCGATCGCGTCATCCCCGGCCCCGACGCGGCCGAGGTTGAAGGTCGCGATATTCACCTGCGCCTCGCCGAGCAGGGCGCCCAAGGCGCCGATGAAGCCGGGCTTGTCGAGGTTGTTCACATAGAGCATGGCCGGAGCGAACGCGGCGTCCAGCTCCATGCCCTTCACCTCGACGATGCGTGGGGCGCCCGCGACCAAGGTGCCGGCGAACGAGCGTCGGCCGAACTCGGTCTCCACGGTGATGCGGATCAGGCTGTCGTAGATCGGGGAGGCGTCCTGGCGGGATTCCGAGACGGTGATCCCGCGCTCCTTGGCCACGGCGGGCGCGGAGACCATGTTGATCTCGGCCAGCATCGGGCGGAGCACGCCGGCCAGGGCGGCCGCGGCGAGCGGGCGGACATTGAGAGCCGCGACCTCGCCTTCGAAGGCGATATCGATCCCCTTGAGGCCCTCGTCGACCATCTGCCCGGCGAAGGTTCCGAGCTTTTCCGCCAGCGCGACGAACGGCTTGAGCTTGGGGGCCTCGTCGGCGGTGATGGACGGGCTGTTGAGGGCGTTGGTCACGGCGCCGGTGAGCAGATAGTCGCTCATCTGCTCGGCGACCTGCAGCGCCACGTTCTCCTGCGCCTCGCCGGTGGAGGCGCCCAGGTGGGGGGTGGCGATGAAGTTCGGCGCGCCGAACAGCACGTTCTCCTTGGCCGGCTCCTCGACGAAGACGTCGAAGGCGGCGCCGCCAACCTGTCCGTTCTCCAGCGCGGCGCGCAGCGCCTGCTCGTCGACCAGTCCGCCCCGGGCGCAGTTGACGATCAGCACCCCCTTCTTGGTGTGGCTAAGCGCCTCGGCCGAGAGGATGTTGCGGGTCTTGTCGGTGAGCGGGGTGTGAAGGGTGATGATGTCGGCGCGGGCGAGCAGGTCCGGCAGCTCCACCTTCTCCACCCCGATCTCCACCGCCCGCTCCGGCGAGAGGAAGGGATCGTAGGCGATGACCTTCATCTTCAGACCGTTGGCGCGGTCGGCGACGATGGAGCCGATGTTGCCGGCGCCGATCAGGCCCAGGGTCTTGGCGTAGAGCTCCACGCCCATGAAGCGGTTCTTCTCCCACTTGCCGGCCTGGGTGGAGGCGTCGGCCGCGGGGAGTTGGCGGGCCAGCGCGAACATCATGGCGATGGCGTGCTCGGCGGTGGTGATCGAGTTGCCGAAGGGCGTGTTCATGACCACCACGCCCGCGGCGGTGGCGGCGGGGATGTCGACGTTGTCGACGCCGATGCCGGCGCGGCCGATCACCTTGAGGCGCTTGGCGGCCTCGATCACCGGCTTGGTCGCCTTGGTCGCGGAGCGCACCGCGAGCCCGTCATAGTCGCCGATCACGGCGAGCAGGTCTTCCTTGGAAAGACCGACCTTCACGTCCGCCTCCACTCCGCGCTGGCGGAAGATCTCGACGGCGGCGGGGGAAAGCTGGTCTGCGATGAGGACGCGGGGCGCCATGGCGGCTCCTTGATGTCGAGGGGGTGTGTGCGCGCGACGGACGCCGCCGCGGCGGCGGGACTCAGGCGGTTTCGAGTTCCGCGGAGAGGGACGCGAAGGCCCAGTCGAGCCAGGGGGTGAGGGCGATGAGGTCGTCCTCGTCCACCGTGGCGCCGCACCAGATGCGAAGCCCGGGCGGCGCGTCGCGATAGCCCCCGATGTCGAGCGCCGCGCCCTCCTTCTCGAGCAGGTCGGCCAGCTTCTTGGCGAAAGCGGCCTGCCCGTCGGCGGGAAGCCGCGTGACCGCCGGATCGACCACCTTGAGGCAGACCGAGGTGTTGGAGCGGATCTTCGGGTCCGCGGCCAGGAAATCGATCCAGGGCGTCCGCTCGACCCAGTCGGCGAGGACGTCCAGGTTCGCATCGGCGCGGGCCTTGAGCGCGCCAAGGCCGCCCACGCCGCTCGCCCATTTCAGGGTGTCGAGCCAATCCTCGACGCAGAGCATCGAGGGCGTGTTGATGGTGGCGCCCTCGAAGATGTCGAGGCTCACCTTGCCGCCCTTGGTCATGCGGAAGAGCTTGGGCATGGGCCAGGCCGGCGTGTGGCTCTCCAGCCGCTCCACGGCTCGGGGCGAGAGCACCAGCATGCCGTGGGCCGCTTCCCCGCCGAGCGCCTTCTGCCAGGAGAAGGTGACCACATCGAGCTTGGGCCAGTCGAGCGTCTGGGCGAAGCAGGCGCTGGTGGCGTCGCAGATCGTGAGGCCCTGCCGGTCGTCGGCAATGAAGTCGCCGTTCGGCACGCGCACGCCGCTGGTGGTGCCGTTCCAGGTGAAGACGAGGTCGGCGTCCGGGCGCACCTTCGAGAGGTCCGGCAGCTGGCCGTACGGCGCGTCGAGCACCTCGGCGTCGATCTTCAGCTGTTTGACGACGTCGGTGACCCAGTCCTTGCCGAACGACTCGAACGCCAGCAGCTGGACCGGTCGCGGGCCGAGCAGCGACCACAGCGCCATCTCGACCGCGCCGGTGTCTGATCCGGGAACGATCCCCACGAGGTAGTCGGCGGGGATTTCCAGCAGCGCGCGCGTCTGGTCGATCGCCTGCTTCAGCCGCGTCTTGCCCGGCTTGGAGCGGTGCGAGCGGCCGAGGACCGCCTCGTTCAGATTATCGGGGGTCCAGCCGGGGCGCTTGGCGCACGGTCCGCTGGAAAAGAAGGGCCGCGCGGGCTTGATGCCCGGGCGAGCGGGGGTGGTCGTCATGGATATCTCCCATCCTTTCAGATGGGCAGCGCCCCGTTGGGAGGGCGTGGCCCGGTCCGGGTAGAGCCTTTTTACGGCCGAGCCGCAACCCCATTTCCCGCGACGCACCCAACACAGCGAGGACGCCCCATGAAATACAACCCGCTCGGCCGCACCGGCCTCTATGTCTCCGAGATCTGTCTGGGGGCGATGACCTTCGGCGAGGCCAAGGGGCGGTTCGCGGCGATCAGCGGCCTGGACCAGAACACCGTCGACGCGGTGATCGGCCGGGCGATCGACCGCGGCGTGAACTTCATCGACACCGCCGACGTCTACTCGATGGGCGACTCCGAACGCACGGTCGGCACGGCGCTCAAGAACCTCGGCGTGCGCCGCGAGGACGTGGTCATCGCCACCAAGGTGTTCGGCGAGATGGGCCCGGGGCCCAACGATCGCGGCGCCTCGCGCGGCCACATCATGGATTCGGTCAAGGGCAGCCTGGAGCGGCTCCAGACCGACCACATCGACCTCTACCAGATCCACGGGACCGACGTGGTCACGGGCATCGAGGAGACCCTGCGCGCCCTGGACGATCTCGTGAGCCAGGGCCTCGTCCGCTACGTCGGCGTGAGCAACTGGGCCGCGTGGAAGATCGCCAAGGCGCTGGGGGTGAGCGAAAACCGGGGCTACGCGCGGTTCGAGACCCTGCAGGCCTATTACTCGATCGCCGGCCGGGATCTCGAGCGCGAACTCGTGCCGCTGATGAACGAGGAGAAGCTCGGGCTCATGGTCTGGTCGCCGCTGGCCGGCGGCCTGCTCTCGGGCAAGTACGGGCCGGGGACCGAGGGGCCGCAAGGCGCGCGGCGCACCAACTTCGACTTCCCGCCCGTCGACAAGGACCGGGCCTGGGCCTGCATCGCCAAGATGCGCGAGATCGGCGACGCCCACGGCGTGTCGGTGGCGCGGGTGGCGCTCGCCTGGCTGCTGGCCAAGCCGCACGTGATGAGCGTGATCATCGGCGCCAAGAACACCGACCAGCTCGACGACAACCTCGCCGCCGCCGACCTGGCGCTGACGCCGGACGAGGTGAAGGCGCTGGACGCGGTGAGCGAGCTGCCGCCGGAGTATCCCGGCTGGATGCTGGGCTTCCAGGGGGCGAGCCGGGTTCCGAAGCCGTTCGAGAAGAAGGCGGCGGAGTAGGGAGCGCTGGCGTCTCCTCCCCCGCCCGCAGAGGCGGGGGAGGTGGCGGCTCGCGAAGCGAGACGACGGAGGGGGCGCGAGGCCGCGCGACCAGGCGTTCGTTGGGTCGGCCTTGCGCCCCCTCCGTCTCGCCGCGCGGCGCGCGCCGAGCCACCTCCCCCGTCGTCTTCGCGACGGGTGAGGAGGGATCATTCCAGCGCGGCCACCCGCTCCGGCTTCGCCGCCCGGCCCTCGCGGACCGTGGCCGGCTCCGGCCGCACGCGCCAGCGGGCGCTCCAGTCGAAGTCGGCGGCGTCCTCGTCGCCGACGAAGCCTTCCCAGTCGGACCAGCGGCTCCAGTGGGGATTGAGGCCGAGGTCCTCGCAGATGGCGGCGACGCAGGCGCGGAAGGGGAGCTTCAGCAGGGCCTCGTAGTCGGCGCCCTCGGCGAGGCGCGCCTCCGCCCGGTCGAGGATCTCGAAGGCGTGGTCGGCGTCGCCGACGCTCTGATCCACCGCCGCGAACACCGCGCCGCGCGCGCGATCCCGGGCGGGCCGGCGCGGATCGGCCGGACCGGACGCGGCGGGCGGCGCCGTGATCGCGGCGCCAGGCGGGCGCTCACCGTTGCGTAACGCAAGGATTTCCTGTTCGACCTGGCTGTGCAGGACGAGGGTGAGCCGCACCGCGCGCGACACCTTGGCGAACGCCACGGCGACATCGTCCCGCCGCTCCGCCCGCTCGCCCGACCACGCGTCCGGCCGGGCCACGGCCCGCGCCCTCACCTGCTCGACCAGCTCCATCCCCACCTCGGCCAGCCGCTCCAGCATCCGCCGCTTCCACTCGGCGCGGAAGATCGCGGCGTCGAGGTCGGGGGTGGCGGGGGTCGGGCGAGGACATGGGCGGTAGTTTTGCAGATTGCGATATATGTTGTCAATGCGCAAAGTAAGCCGGGTGCTGAGAGGGTATCGAAGGGCTCTGGGCCATTCGCGTGCACCATGCAGCTTGGGCGGTCAGCAAGTGGTTCTTGGCCGTCGTATTGCAAGTCCGCTTTACTCCGGCCGCTCAGATTGCACAACGGCCATGCGTGCCCGCCTGCAGTGCTGAACTGAGAAGAATTCAGCCGTAGAGAAGGTCGTGCAGCCGCCGGATCTCTTCGTTCATCGCCGCGAGGTGGGTCCGACCCTCATCGTTAAGCGGTCGGTTTGGATTGATATTCGCGCGGTGCATTAAAAGCCGGTCGTACGCGCGGATGTGCTCCAGCGTCACGCCCGGACGTTGCTTTAGAATTCGGCCAACACGTTCGGGACTTGTGGGCTGCATGTGAGTTAAGGCCTCTCGGATAGCGCTTTGATCCGATCTCTTAGGAACTTGACCGTGATTTTGTCGTGCCGGCATCGCTCGGAATGGCCACCGTGGGCGAGGCGGTAGTCATCCATCAATGCTCGGGTAGGCAGGATCGACGAGGGCACAATGATAGTCTTGCCAGTCCGGCGGATAAGACAGTGGTCCTCGGCTCGGGGAGCTAGCGAAACTGATCGCGTCATAGGTCCCGAACACGGGCGGCATCGGCCGTCCGACGGCGACGTTGATGGGGGGCGGCTCAGGCGCAATGTCATCGTACAGGTCCAGAACCGCGCCATTTTCTAGCTAGAAGCGGCGTGACTAAATTCATGAAGGGCGGTCACGGAGTCCGCCTCGACGTGCAGTGCGGTGATCCCCGGCTGTATGTTCTTGTAGGCGTCGCCGCGCCAAGCGAAGTTGTTGAAAGTGAAGTCTACGCCGTCTGAGGTCGCGTCATCACAGGTGTAGTAGGAACTGCACCGCTTGTGCGTTGACGAGGCCGTTACCGCAATCAACACGTCCGCCTTGACAGGGCGCCCCTCGTCTCTGAACCCTGCCAAGAAAGCCGCTCCGGCGCCCTGACGGGGCGACAGGGAGTCACTGTTCTGGTCTTCGGCGACGAGGGACGATGCGTCGACTGGGGGCTGAGTAGGGTCAAAGATCGACAACACCCGGATGTTCGGCTCAAACTCCGAGAGGAAGTTCTCCGCCTGTCCGGGCAGCCGTCCGAAGAAGGACGCCAAGACATATTGAACGGCGCCTTCAAAGCGGTGGCGACTCCCAGGATCGGATCCGGCTGGAACGACAGCGTCTTGATCCCCTGTTCCAAGCCGGGATTTGCTACGATGACAACTGTGTAAGGGTTGTTGTTGGTTTTTTTTGCGCCCGGCGCACGAATTTGAACGCCAGGCGGAGGCGGCGGCGCCGCGCGTCCGTCGGCGGCCTACGCCCTCGGCGCTTGGGCCGGGGCACCAACCAGGGCTGCGCGACCCGCTATCGCCACATCGGTCGGGGCGGGCCGGGAAGCAAATCGGACACAAAGGTTGCCACCGTCGAGCGAGAGCTCGTTAGCAGGTCTAGGATATCGAACGAGGGCAGTGCGAGCTTCTGATAGAAATCTAATTGCTCATCGCTAATCGTCTGGCGGGCCGCTGCTGTCGCGTCGGCGAGGGCGCTGGCGAATTCCGCCGGCTGCGCCTTCACGCAGCCGCGCCAGCGCTGAACGAGCCGATAGTAAATGGCCTTAAGATCCGCTGCCGACTTGTACCAGGCCGCGTAGCGTTGCTGTGATGCATACCAGGAAGACAGGGTTTTTTGCAGTCCGAGCACGCCGGTGAGGACTGCGGTGAATCACGGGCCGCCGCGCTGACCTGCGTCATACCGGGGATCTTTCCCATGAGCGCGACGCCGACGGGCAGGGCGATCACGAGCAGGACGTTCAACACGATGTAGCCGCGGATCCTGCGCCTCGCGATTGTCAGCTTGGCTTGGTACCAGCCCGCACCGAGCACGGCCTCGACAATGAAGTCTTCCAGCGCGCGATCTTCCGCCGACGCGCCGTGCACGAGTTCGAGTTCATTCTTGAGGTCGTCGAGGTAGAACCGCGCCGTCGCGCGCGAGCGACGGCCGCCGTGATCGACCCCTTTGAGAGCAGGTTTTCGATCGAACGCCCCGCTTCGTGGCGATCGGCGGCGGCAGCGTTCCCGACCACAGGCCCGGCCTGCTGGCTCATGGACCAGTCGTTGGCGTCGCCGCCGCTCGCTGGCCGACATGCTTGCGATCAACTTATCGAGAGTTTGCCGGGCCTGCTGGAGGCTCGTCTGGGCGTTTATGTAGGCCTGCTGCGACGCGAACTGTCCGGTGACGACGGCCGCCTGTGCGGTCGACAAGGACGCTGTGCCGTTGGCGAGTGCCGTTTGCCCGTTGAGCGCGGCTTGAGGAATGGCGTACTGGCTGGTGATCAGCGCCGCCTGAGCGGTGTCGAGCTGCATCTTGGCCTGAACGGCCGCCGTCGTGAAGTTCGCTCGGTCGGTGGCCAGTTGGGTGCGCGATTTAACCAGGCTGTCGGTCGCGTTGGTGTAGTCTAGGCGAAGCTTGAGGATGCTTCCCGGGATCGCAACGACGCCCTGTACGAGGGTGTTCAGCGCCTGCACCGGTGCCATCAATTCACTGGGACGGGTCACCTGATGCTCGGCGAGCATGCCGCTCGTGAAAGTGTAAGAGTGGGTCGATGTCGTGAACATGCCCACGTCGGCGTCGACCGTGTAGTAGTATCGTGTGTCGGGTACGATCGCGAGCTGGGTGTTCGAGGGTGGCTTGGCGGTGAGCGAGCAAATCTTCGGAACCGCGCCGCCGGCGGGTCCGGAATTTTGGGACCGGTTGTGTTCCAGAGCGCATCCGCGCTAGCGAAACCCATCTTCTTGGCTGCGTCGTTATTCAGCGGCCCTTCGGTCACGAGGGTCGCGACCGCCTGACGATAGTAGAGACCGGACACCTTGGCGTTGGCCGCCGGTGCTGCGGAAGCCGCTGGCTCATCGCCATCCTTGCCATCGCCCACTGACACGCGGACGGTCGCCTGGACTGCGCCGAGCGCCTCATTCACCCGATCGATGTCGTCAGAATTTAGTGGGTCGAACGCAAGCGACAGCTGATATGTGCAAGCCATCGGCGGCGGATCTGGAATTTTCGGCTTCCATTCTGCGACCTTGTCCGGCTCGTGGGCTGCGGTGACGCCTGGCGGCACGATCGGAACGCCAGAAACGGCGAATGTTGCGAGTGTTATGCCTGTTTGGGCCAAGCTCAGCAGAGCATTCACCGACTGGTCGGTCGTGGACGTCGATCCGCTCGTCAACAGGCCGGAGCTGTCGTCGATCTTCAGGGTGTCGTCTCTAAAGAACCGGTGATTTAGCGTGGCAGCGATCTTGGTCCTTGGATCAGCCGCGATGGCTTGCTGGGTGAGCGTGAAGGTCTCGGTCAACTGACCAAGGGTCTTCGCCTTGTCGAAGTTGGTCTGACCAACGCCAGCAACGCTTTATCCATGCCGACCTGGGCATTTGCGGCATCGACCGCCGCCTGGTCGTCCTGTCTCTGGCTGGGCGTGGCCTTCTTATCGGCCTTGTCGGCCGTGAGCTTGGCGTTTGCTGTCGTGAGCGTCGCCTGATCCTTCCTGAGGTTGTCGCTTTGGGTCTGCACCGCCGCCGTTACAGCCGTCAGATCGGTCGTGACCGGCAAACGCGAGGCCTGAAGGAGATATTGCCCTTTGGGCAGAGATAGATCATCCCCGAGGCGCCAGAACAGGTCGCGCCGCACGAGGTCGAATAGAGCGTCGGACTGGCCCATACGGCCCCGCCGCCACAGATTGCAAACAGCATGCCCAGGTGAACCTGGCACCGTAACGCGCTGACCCATTTAAGCTGCATGTGCCCCTCCGATCCTAGATTGAGCCGGATCAAGCGGCATTGACGCAAAATTCGCCTTGAGGTAATGCCCTTGAGATCACGCCCACAACCGAGACCGTAGCCATAACACATGCATAACTAGCTTGGCTATAGTAGACGATGTGCCAATCGATTTCTGCAGCGAAACCAATTTAAATTGTGTTCCCGCCCGAACGAAGGAACCCAGTGATCGAGCCGCAACCAGAGCGACGACGCACGCGATCTTGTTTCTGCTGTCGGCCGGCAAGTCAGAATCCGCCTCCGGACGCATAGCTGCGAGGCGATCCAGGGACGATCAAGCGAGCGCGGGCGGCTGAGACATGCCTCCGGCTCGTCCCCCGGACGATGTCCGAGGGCCGTCCGGAGACGTGCTTGGGGTGGGGACGCTCGTCCCCGATCTTCGCTCCGGCTGCGCCGGAGCTGCGTCGGGGATGACAAAGCCAATCACCGATGCCTGAGGTCGTCACCGGCGCTGGGCGCCCAGGCGCGGCGTCTGGGATGAGCGGATCTCTCGCGGAGGTCGGGATGGGTCTATCGGGCGTCCACCGTCGGGGCGGCCTTGCGCCCCCTCCCTCTCACGCCGCTTCGCGGCGCGAGCCAGCCCGGATCACGTCCGGGCCAGGCCCTCCCCCCGCCGTCGCTCGCGCGACGGGGGAGGAGAACCCGGGTCGGCGCTACTCCGCCGCCTGCTTCTGCGAGTAGCCGATGACGGCCTTCACTTCGAGGTATTCGTGGAAGCCGAAGTCGCCCCACTCGCGGCCGTTGCCGCTCATCTTGTAGCCGCCGAACGGGGCGGTCATGTCGCCGCCGCGCGCCGTTGATGGCGACCTGGCCGGCGCGCAGCTTGCTGGCGACGTCGCGGACCTTGGTCATGTCCGCGCCCGAGACATAGGCGGCGAGGCCGTATTCGGTGTCGTTGCCGACCTCGATGGCTTGCTCGACGCTGTCGTAGCCGAGGATCGAGACCACCGGTCCGAAGATCCGGTGTGCGGATCAGCCGAATCGGCGGGCGTGGCGCTACGGCCGCACCTGGCCCGCGCCCCTCCCCACCCACTTGTAGGTCGTGAGGGCTTCCAGACCGACGGGGCCTCGGGCGTGGAGGCGGCCGGTGGCGATGCCGATCTCGGCGCCGAGGCCGAATTCGCCGCCGTCGGCGAACTGGGTCGAGGCGTTCCACAGGACGATGGCGCTATCGACGCTGGCCAGGAAGCGTTCGGCGACGGCGGCGTCCTGCGTCACGATGGCGTCGGTGTGGTGCGAGCCGTGGCGGGCGATGTGGGCCAGGGCCGCCGGCAGGCCGTCGACGATGGCCACGCTCGCCACGGCGTCGAGATACTCCGTATCCCAATCCTCGTCGCGCGCGGGCGCGATCGCCGGGTCCAGCGCGACGGCGCGCGCATCGCCGCGCAGGGCGCAGCCCGAGCGGGCCAGGGCCTGGAGCAGCGCGGCGGCGTGCGGATAGTCCCGGTCGATCAGCAGGGTTTCCAGGGCGCCGCACACGCCGGGGCGGCGCATCTTGGCGTTGACCACCACCGCTTCGGCCATGGCCCGGTCGGCCGAGGCGTGGACGAAGACGTGGTTGTTGCCGTCGAGGTGGGCGAGGACGGGGACGCGCGCCTCGTCCTGGACGCGCGCGACGAGGGCTTTGCCGCCGCGCGGGATCACCAGATCGATGGCGCCGTGCGCCCGCAGCAGGGCGCCGACCGCCGCGCGATCGGTGGTGGGCACGCGCTGGACGCACTCGGCCGGCAAGCCGGCGGCGACGAGGCCCTCGACCAGCGCGGCGTGGATGGCGGCGTTGCTGTGCGCGGCCTCCGACCCGCCGCGCAGGATGGCGGCGCTGCCGGCGCCGAGGCACAGGGCGGCGGCGTCGGCGGTGACGTTGGGCCGGCTCTCGTAGATCACGGCGATCACCCCGATGGGCACGCGCACCCGGGCGAGGCGCAGGCCGTTGGGCCGCACCGTCTCGTCGATCACCTGGCCCACCGGGTCGGGGAGATCGGCGACGGTCGCGACGCTGTCGGCGATGGCGCTCACCCGCGCGGGGTCGAGGCGCAGGCGGTCGAGCATGGCGGCCGAGAGCCCGCCGGCGGTCGCGCTTTCCAGATCGCGGGCGTTGGCGGCGAGGATGGCGTCGGCGCCGGAGCGGATGTGATCGGCGATGGCGATCAGCGCGCGGCGCTTCTGTTCGGTCGGGGTGGTCGCCAGGATCCCGCTGGCCTGGCGCGCGCGCGCGGCCAGATCGCGGATCAGGGCGTCGGCGTCTTGGGGGGTGTCGTCGTCGTACACGTCAGCGGCTCCGGACCTGAGCCTCGAGCAAGGCGAGGTGATCGCGGTGCACCATGGCGCTGCGCGGGGCGAAGCCCAAGATGGCTTCGTGCTCGTGGCTGCGCTTGCCGGCGATCCGCTCGGCGTCGGGCCGGTCGTATTCGACCAGGCCGCGCGCGATCGGCCCCTCGGGCCCCACGATGGAGACCACGTCGCCGCGGAAGAAGCGGCCTTCGAGGCCGGTGACGCCCGGCGCCAGCACGCTGCCGCCCTTGCGCAGAGCGGCGACGGCGCCCGCGTCGATGTGGAGGACGCCATTGGCGGTGAGGCCGCCGGCCAGCCAGGCCTTGCGCGCCGGCGCGACGCCGCCGGCGACGAACAGGGTGTGGCGCGCGGGCGTCGACAGCGGCCGGTCGATCCGCCCCGAGGCGATGGCGAGCGGGACGCCGGCGCCGGTCGCCATGCGCGCGGCAGCGAGTTTCGACTTCATGCCGCCCGTGCCCATGCCGGAACCGGACGAGCCGCCGGCCATGGCTTCGACGCGCTCGTCGATCTGGTCGACTTTCGCGATGTGGCGGGCGTTCGCCTCGCGGGGATCGCGGTCGTAGAGGCCGTCGACGTCCGACAGCAGGATCACCGCGCTGGCGTTGGCGGCCACCGCGACGCGCGCGGCCAGCCGGTCGTTGTCGCCGAAGCGGATCTCCTCGGTGGCGACGCTGTCGTTCTCGTTGATCACCGGCACGGCGCCGAGCTGGAGCAGGCGGTCGAGGGTCGCGGCGACGTTCAGATAGCGGCGACGGTCTTCCAGATCGCCCAGGGTCACGAGCATCTGCGCCGCGGTGAGGCCCTCGCGCGAGAGGAGATCGGCCCAGGCCAGGGCCAGGCCGATCTGGCCCACGGCGGCGGCCGCCTGCGCATCCTCCAGACTGGCGCGCCCACCTTTGGCCAGCCCGAGCCGGCGCGAGCCCAGCGCGATCGCGCCCGAGGAGACGATGGCGACCTGCTGGCCGGCGGCCCGCCGCTCCGCGATGTCGGCCGCCAGGCCGGCGAGCCACGCCTCGTGCAGGCGGCCGTCGGGCTCGACCAGCAGGGCGGACCCCACCTTGACGACCAGGCGCGGGAAAGAGGCGGGCGGAAACAGCGTCATTTCCGTTCTCGTTCGCAAAGGCGACCGAGCCGCGCAACACTCAAGGTGCGCGATGAGGTTAGAGCCTCGACGTCCGCGTCGGCTCAGTTGGCGCGAGGGCCAGCCGCCGCGCGTAGAGGCCGATCTGGAGATCGGCGGTCCGGCGCGGCGGCTGAAGCGGAGTCCTTACTCCGCCGCCTGCTTCTGCGAGTAGCCGATGACGGCCTTGATTTCGAGGTATTCGTGGAAGCCGAAGTCGCCCCACTCGCGTCCGTTGCCGCTCATCTTGTAGCCGCCGAACGGGGCCATCATGTCGCCGCCGCCGCCGTTGATGGAGACCTGGCCGGCGCGCAGCTTGCTGGCCACGTCGTGGACCTTGTTCATGTCGGTGCCCGAGACATAGGCGGCGAGGCCGTATTCGGTGTCGTTGCCGACCTCGATGGCTTGCTCGACGGTGTCGTAGCCGAGGATCGAGACCACCGGTCCGAAGATCTCTTCCTTGGCGATGGTCATGTCGTTGGTGACGTTGGCGAAGACGGTGGGCTTCACATAGAAGCCCTTGTCGAGGCCTTCGGGACGGCCCTCGCCGCCGGTGACCAGGGTGGCGCCTTCGTCGATGCCCTCCTTGATCAGCTTCTGGATCTTCTCCCACTGGGTGCGGTTCACCACCGGGCCGATCTGGGCGTTGCCGTTGGGATCGCCGACCGTGGTGCTCTCGGCGGCTTCCTTGGCGATGACGATCGCCTCGTCCATCTTCACCGCCGGGACCAGCATGCGGGTGGGCGCGTTGCAGGACTGGCCGCTGTTCTGCATCACGTGCTTGACGCCGCCGGCGACGGCGGTCGGGAAGTCCGCGTCCTCGAGGATGATGTTGGGGCTCTTGCCGCCCAGCTCCTGGGCGACGCGCTTGACGGTCGGGGCGGCGGCCTTGGCCACCTCGATGCCGGCGCGGGTCGAGCCGGTGAAGCGAGACCATGTCGATCAGCGGGTGGCTGGCGATCGCCGCGCCGACGTCCGCGCCCGTGCCGTTGACGAGGTTGAACACGCCCGCGGGAACGCCGGCGGCGTGCATCACCTCGGCCCAGAGATAGGCGCTGAACGGCGACTCCTCGGAGGGCTTGAGCACCATGGTGCAGCCGGTGGCGAGCGCCGGGACGACCTTGCAGGCGATCTGGTTGATCGGCCAGTTCCACGGCGTGATCATGCCGCAGACGCCGATCGGCTCCTTCACGATGCGGGTCGTGCCGCGATCTTCCTCGAACTTGAAGGCCTTGAGCACGGCGATGCCGGTGGCGATGTGGCCGATGCCGATCGGCGCCTGGGCGCGCTGGGCGAGGCTGGCGGGCGCGCCCATCTCCTCGGTGATGGCGTGGGCGATGTCGCCGAAGCGCTTCTGGTATTCGGCCTGGATCCGCTCGAGCAGGTCGATGCGCTCTTCGCGGCTGGTCTGGGAGAAGGTCTCGAACGCCTTCTTGGCGGCCTTGGCGGCGCGGTCGACGTCCTCGGCGGTCCCGGCGGAGACGCGGCCGGCGACCTCTTCGGTGGCGGGGTTGATCACATCGAGGCTCTTCGGCGTGACCGGATCGACCCATTGGCCGTCGATGTAGAACTTCATGTACTCGCGCATTGAGCGGATCTCCCTTTGAGGCGTGACTTCGCGAGGCCCTGCCCCCCGGCGGACCCACTTCGCCTCCTCCTTATCTGAACGTGGTTCAGTCGGGAAAGGGGAAAGCGGGCGAACAGCCGCCGCCCACGCGCTTGTCATCGAGCCGGGCGGGCCTTAACACCCGGGCCATGACCCCCGGCGCCATCTTCGTCTTCCTCGCCTTCGTCGTCGCCCTCGGCGTGCTCAACAAGATCGAGTTCGGCCGCTTCGATTGAGCGGACGAGGCGTCGCCCTCGTCACTGGCGCCGCGCGCCGGATCGGCCGGGAACTCGCGCTTGCGTGCGCCAAGGCGGGCTTCGACGTCGCGCTCCACGCCCGCACAACCTCCGACCTCGACGAGACACGGGCGGCGCTGACAGCGCTCGGCGCCCGCTCGGAGGTGATGGAGGGGGACCTCTCGGACCCGGGAGACTGCGAGGCGCTGGTGGCGAGCTCGCCAAAGCCGCTGACCCTGCTGGTGAATTGCGCCTCGGTCTTCGAGGAGGACGAGATCGGCCGCGTCACCGCTGAAGCCTGGGATCTGGCCATGGCGGTCAATGTCCGCGCACCGGTGCTCCTGACCCAGGCCCTTGCCCGCGCCCTGCCCCCGGACCGCGACGCCCTGGTGGTGAATGTCATCGACCAGCGGGTCTGGCGTCTGAACCCGCGCTTCTTCAGCTACACCGCCAGCAAGGCGGCGCTCTGGGCGGTGACCCAGACGCTGGCCCAGGCGCTGGCGCCGCGCATCCGCGTGAACGCGATCGGTCCGGGCCCCACGCTGCCGTCGATCCACCAAAGCCAGGAGCAGTTCGCCGCGGAGGCGAACGCCACGCCGCTGGGCCGGTCGGTCGAGCCGTCGGAGATCGCCGCCGCCCTCACCTATCTGATCGAGGCCCGGGCGGTGACGGGACAGATGATCGCGGTCGACAGCGGCCAGCACCTCTCCTGGCGCACGCCGGACGCGCTCGCGTGACCGACGCCAGGACGACGGTGTTCGTTCGAGGCCTGGCGATTTCGGCCCTGATCGGCGTGCATGCCCATGAGCAGGACGAGCCACAGCCTCTGGTGGTGGACGTCGACCTGCACCTGGACGGCGGCCACTGGCGCGGGCTGGGCGACACCGTCGACTACGAGCGCGTCGTTCGCCATGCCGAGGCGATCGCGGCCGCCGGGCACATCAGCCTCGTGGAAACCTTCGCCCATCGCCTGGCGGTCGCCTGCCTGGGCGAGGCTCGGGTCAAGGGCGTTCGGGTGAGGGTGGAGAAGCCGCAGGCGCTTGCGCCCAAGGCGGCGGCGGCCGGGGTGGAGATCGTTCTCGAACGGGACTAGACTTGACGGCGATCAATGGAGGGGAAGCCATGAGCGACCAACAACCCAATACCTTCCTGCCGAACGATCCACCACCGCCGCGAAGCAACCTGGATGGCATGTTGTCGAGCGAGGACGACCGGCTGATGCCGGGGATCATCTACGCTTGTTACATCCTTCCGGCCGGCGGCGTAACTCACGTCATCGGGCTGGTGCTCGCCTATGTCTTCAAGGAGTCGGCGCCCGAGTGGCTGCGCAGCCACTATAGCTACCTGATCCGCACGTTCTGGATGGGCCTGCTTGTACGCCGTCATCTGCGGCCTGCTCACCATGGTGCTGATCGGCTTCGCGCTCTTCGCCCTGCTGTGGCTGTGGTTTGTCATCCGCTGCGCGGTCGGCATCGCCCGGCTCGTCCGCCGCGAACCGATCGCTCAATCCCACCACCTGGCTCATCTAGGCGCGGCGGCGGGATGCTAAGGAAAGCGCCGGTTGCGGCGAGCATGGTGCTGGCGCTGGGCGTTTCAGCGCCAGCGTTCGCCGCCGAAGACGTCGTCTTGCGGATTTCGGCTCAGGGCACGGCCGAGGCTCGCCCCGATCGGGTGACCTTGACGGGCTCCCTCATGGAGTCGGGCCCAACCGAAGCCGCGGCCCGTGCCGCCTACGCGGCGAAAGCCGAGCGGATTCGGGCGGCCGTGACGCAGGCGGTCCCGACGAACACCACGGTGACGATCGGCGAGCCGAAGCTGCGCCATTCGCCATCGAGCACCATGGATGAGAAGAGCGTTTCACCCGCCAACGCGGCTTCGGCGAAGTCCGCCGCAGCGTTCACGGTCCACGGCGATGTCGAGATCCTGATCACCGATCCCGGCAAGCTGGAGGCGGTCCAGAAGAGCGTCGCCGACCTGCTGACGAACACGAGCGCCAAGCCGACCTTGCTTGACGACCGCAAGGCTCATGAGGCGGCTGTCGCCGACGCGATATCGAGAGCGCGCGCCGACGCGACGCTCTACGCGTCGTCGCTCGGGTTCCACATCGTGCGCGTGAAGAGCGTCAGCAACGACGGCTCCATCGATGTGTCCAACGTGGTGAAGCTCGTTCAGACCTTCAGCAACGGGGGTCCGGGGCCGAAGAGCGTCCCGGTGTTCGCCAATGTTCGGGTCGAATACGTGATCGCGCCAAACTGAACGCGCGGCGCCTTCAGGGTTCAGGCGTTGACCGTCTGCCGTCGCACCATCTTGGAGAAATCGTCCATCAGCGACAGCGAGATGTTGCCGGGCGCGAAGTTGTATTCCCCGATCTGGCGAACCGGCGTCACTTCAGCGGCGGTGCCGGTGATGAAGCATTCGCTGAACGTCGACAGCTCCTCCGGCAGGATGTGCCGCTCCACCACCTCGAAGCCCTTGGCCCGCGCCAGGCCCATCGCCGCGCGGCGGGTGATCCCGTCGAGGAAGCAGTCGGGGGTCGGCGTGTGGATCGCGCCGTCGCGGATGAAGAAGACGTTCGCGCCCGTCGCCTCGGCGACATAGCCGCGCCAGTCGACCATCATGGCGTCGGCGAAGCCTTCGCGCTCCGCCGCGTGCTTGGAGAGGGTGCAGATCATATAGAGCCCCGCCGCCTTGGACGCGGTGGGCGCGGTCTCGGGCGAGGGCCGCTTGTACTTCGCCCAGGTGAGGGCGATCCCCTTCGCCTTCTCCTCGGGGCGGAAGTAGCTGGGCCACTCCCACGCGGCGATCGCGACGTGGATCTTGGCCGCCTGAGCGGCGACACCCATCACCTCGCTGCCGCGCCAGGCGATCGGCCGCAGGTAGCAGTCTTCGAGGCCGTTCCGGCGACACACCGCCTTGCTGGCCTCGTCGATCTGGTCCACCGTGAACGGAAGCTTGAAATCGAGGATTTCGGCGGAGCGGAACAGGCGTTCGCTGTGAGCGCGCAACTCGAAGATCTCGCCCCCGTACATGCGCTCGCCCTCGAAGACGGCCGAGGCGTAGTGAAGCGCGTGGGTAAGGACGTGCACCTTGGCTTCCCGCCAGGGAACGAGTTCGCCGTCGAACCAGATCCAGCCGTCGCGGTCGTCGTAAGGGATAAGCGCCATGAGTTCGTTCGTGGGGATTGGTGGAGGAGCGCCTTAGAGCGCCCGGGCGCCGCCGCGTCAAACAAAACACCGTGCCGATGACGACCGCTGAGCGCCACCTGCTGGTCGTGGACGACGACGACCGTATTCGCGATCTGCTGCGCCAGTTCCTGGCGCGCGCCGGGTTTCGCGTCAGCGTCGCAGGCGACGCCGCGCGCGGCCCGCGGCCTGATCCAAGCGGTGGCGTTCGATCTTCTGGTGCTCGACGTCATGTTGCCCGGTGAGGACGGATACTCGCTCGCGCGCTGGCTGCGGTCTTGCGGCGGACGCGAGGCCTCGACGCCCGTCATCATGCTCACCGCACGCGATGCGCCCCAGGACCGCATCAACGGCTTGGAACTCGGCGCCGACGACTATCTGGTCAAGCCGTTCGAGCCTCAGGAGCTGCTGTTGCGGATCGAGGCGGTGCTCCGCCGCGTGAACGCGCCAAGGCCGGCGGCCGAGATCGTCTCCCTCGGCGGTCGGCGGTTCGATCCCATACGCGGCGAGCTCACCGGTGATCGCGACGCCATCCGACTGACGGAAGCGGAAACGCGCCTGCTGTCGATCCTGGGCGCGCGCCCGCACGCGGCCGTCGAGCGCGAGGCGCTCGCCACGGACGGCTCGGATGTGGCGGGCCGAGCCGTGGACATTCAGGTCACGCGCCTTCGCCGCAAGATCGAGCCCGACCCCGCCAACCCTCGCTTCCTGCGGACGGTAAGGGGTCGAGGCTACATGCTGACGCCCGACTGATGGCCCACATCAAGCCCTGGCCCGCGCCGCTCTGGCGGTGGACCAAGCGCTGGGCGCCCTCCTCGCTGTTCGGCCGCAGCCTGCTCATCATCGTCCTGCCGATCGCCATCATGCAGATCGCCGTGACCTGGGTGTTTTTCGACGCGCACTGGCAGGACGTGAACGCGCACCTGAGCGAGGGATTGGCCGGCGACATCGCCCTGATCGTCCGAAGCTACGAGGCCGATCCCCGCCCGGCGAACCTGTCGATCCTGCAGGATCAGGCGCAGCGCACCCTGGATCTTTCCGTCACGCTGCAGGAGAATCGCGATCTTCCGGGCGGCCGTCGGCCCACGCTTCTGGTGCCTGTGGACCGCACGCTGCGCAAAGCCTTGAGCGACCGCATCGATCAGCCCGTCTGGTTCGACACCGCCCGCTACCCCGCCTACGTCGATGTGAGGGTCAGGGTTCCGCAAGGCAGTCTGCGGTTCATCGCGCCCAAGGACCGGGTGTTCGCCACCCACGGGCACATCTTCCTGCTCTGGTTGGCGGTGGCGACGATCCTGCTCACCCTGGTCGCCCTGGCGTTCATCCGCAATCAGGTGCGCGCCATCGAGCGCCTGGCCGCGGCGGCGGACGCCTTCGGCCGCGGCGTCGACATGAGCTTTCGTCCGCATGGCGCGCGCGAAGTCCGCCAGGCGGCGCACGCGTTCATCGCCATGCGGCGACGCATAGCGCGCAACGTGGAGCAGCGCGCCAGCCTGCTGGCCGCCGTCTCGCACGATCTCCGGACTCCCCTCACCCGGCTGAAGCTGGAGCTCGCCCTCGCCGAACCCGGAGCGCGCATCGAGGCGATGAAGCGCGACCTGGCTGACATGGAGCAGATGATCGAGGAGTACCTCGCCTTCGCCCGAGGCGAGGAGGGGGAAGCGCCATCCACCGTGCTTCTGCCGCCGCTGCTTTTGGAAATCGCGGTCGGGGGCAGGCAGGCGGGCGCCGAGGTCACCATCGAGGCCCCGCCGGAACTCGCGGTCCAAGCCCGCGCCGGCGCCTTGAAGCGCGCCTTGGCCAATCTGGTCATGAACGCGGCGGTTCACGGCGAGACGGTTCGGATCTGCGCAACCACCGACGCCGAAGGCGTGATCATCCGTGTGGATGATGACGGGCCTGGCATACCCGAGGACCGTCTCGAGGAGGCCATGACCCCGTTCAGCCGCCTGGACGCGGCGCGGTCCGGAGACGACAAGGGAGTAGGCCTGGGTCTCGCGATCGCGCGTGATGTCGCGCGCGGCCACGGCGGCGATCTGGTTCTGAGCCGATCGCCGCAGGGCGGGCTGCGCGCCACGCTTCGCCTCCCGTTCGCGTAGACCCGGCCGGGTCCCCGCTTTAGGGCTTACAAGCGCGCGGCTTTGCGCTATATGGGCGGTACATCGTTTGTTAGCGTCGTCAGACGTTACGAGCGGCGGCCTCGAGAGAGGTCAGCCGCTTTTTCTTTGGCCGAAACAAGAAGAGTTCCATCCGAGCGTGCGCGGCAAAACCGCCGAAGACCATCGATTGCTGGAGTTGCTGGATCCCGTCGCGGACGCGGCTGGTTACCAGATTGTGCGCCTGCGGCTCATGGGCGGCGACTCGGCGCGGCAGCTGCAGGTGATGGCCGAGGATGCGGACGGCTGCATGTTGGTCGAGGATTGCGCTCGGCTCGCTCGCGCGCTCTCCGCCGTGATGGACGATGCCGATCCGATTGCAGGCGAATATGTGCTCGAGGTTTCAAGTCCCGGCGTCGATCGCCCCCTGACACGCCTCTCGGACTTCGAGGCTTGGAAGGGCTTCACCGCAAAGATTGAGCTCGACCGGATGATCGAGGGTCGCAAGCGTTTCAAGGGCGAGATCGACGGCGTCGAAGGCCAGCAGGTGGCGCTCAGCCTCGAGAACGAGGCGGACTTGAGCGCCCTGATTCCATTCGACTGGATGACGGACGCCAAGCTGGTGGTGACCGACCAGCTGCTCGAAGCGGGGGCTAGAGCGCGCGCCGAGCGCCTCGCCAGACAAGACAACACTTTATCGAAGGAAGACACGCCATGAGCAACACCGGCGTCTCGGCCAACAGGCTGGAACTGCTGCAGATCGCCGATGCGGTCGCGCGCGAGAAATCGATCGAACGCGAGATCGTCATCGAGGCGATCGAAGAGGCGTACCAGAAGGCGGCCCGCGCCCGTTACGGCGCCGATCACGACATCCGCGTTCGCATGGATCCCAAGACCGGCGAGGTGGCGATCACCCGCGTGGTCACCGTCGTGCCGGATGACTACGAGCCGGAGCAGATCAGCGAAGAGGAGCCGGCGGTCTTCAACGACTACGCTCATCGTCGGCTCTCGGATGCGCTTCGCACCGACCCGGAGGCGTTTGACGGCAAGACCTACGTCGAAACGCTCCCGCCGTTCGAATTCGGCCGGGTCCAGACTCAGATGGCCCGTCAGGTGGTCACCGGGAAGGTGCGCGAAGCCGAGCGGGAGCGGCAATACGAGGAGTTCAAGGATCGTGTCGGCGAGATCGTGAACGGCGTGGCCAAGCGGGTCGAATACGGCAACGTGATCGTCGACCTCGGCCGAGGCGAGGCGATCATGCGTCGCGACCAATCGATCCCACGCGAGGTCTTCCAGGTGGGAGATCGGGTCCGGGGCTACATCTACGACGTGCGCCGCGAGGCCAAGGGTCCGCAGATCATGCTTTCCCGCGCTCACGGCGGGTTCATGGCCAAGCTCTTCGCTCAGGAGGTGCCCGAGGTTTACGACGGCGTGATTGAGATTCGCGCGGTCGCGCGCGATCCCGGAAGCCGGGCCAAGATGGCGGTGGTGTCGAACGACGGCTCGATCGACCCGGTCGGCGCTTGCGTCGGTATGCGCGGATCGCGCGTGCAGGCGGTCGTCGCCGAATTGCAGGGCGAGAAGATCGACATCATTCAGTGGAACCCGAATGAGGCCGCATTCCTCGTCAACGCGCTCGCCCCCGCCGAGGTGAGCAAGGTGGTGATGGACGAAGAAGAAGGTCGGGTGGAAGTCGTGGTGCCCGATGAGCAGCTCTCACTCGCCATCGGCCGCCGGGGACAGAATGTCCGCCTCGCCAGCCAGCTCACCGGTTGGCAGATCGACATCATGACCGAGAGCCAGGAGAGCGAGCGTCGTCAACGCGAGTTCGCGGAGCGAACGACGATGTTCCAGGAAGCTCTCGACGTCGACGAAGTGATCGCCCAACTGCTCGTCACCGAAGGCTTCTCCAGCGTCGAGGACGTGGCTTATGTCGAGCCGGAGGAGATCGCCTCGATCGAGGGCTTCGACGAGGACACCGCGGAGGAGCTGCAGGCCCGAGCCCGTGACCACCTTGACCGCGAAGCCGCCGAACAGGATGCGAAGCGCCGTGAGCTCGGCGTCGAGGATGGGGTTCTCGAGATCGAAGGCGTGACCTTGCCGATCGCGGTTGCGCTTGGACAAGGAGAGGTCAAGACAGTCGAGGATCTGGCCGGGCTTGTGCCGGACGACATGCGCGGTTGGACGGAGTACAATGGCGGCGACAAGGTTCGCCACGCCGGGGTGCTGGAGACGTTCAACCTTAGCCCCGAAGACGCCGAACGCCTGATCATGCGCGCCCGGGTCGCGGCCGGTTGGATCGAACCCAGCGACGAGGAACCCTACGAACTCGCCGCGGCTGATCCAGGGCCCATCGACGAAGCCGCGGCGGTCTTTTCGGACGGGGTGTTCGCCCAGGAAGCCTAGATCGTGGGGGATGCCTTCGAGCGCGAAGCCGGCGGCCCTAGACGCCGCCGAGACATCGTCAGTGGTTGCGCCATGCCGGAATCCGAGCTGATCCGTTTCGTCGAGGACATGGAAGGCGTTGTCATTCCCGATCTTGGACGTAAGCTGCCCGGCAGAGGCTTCTGGGTGGCCGCCAATCGTGCGTCAGTAGAGACGGCGCGACGCAAGGGTTTGTTCTCCCGGTCCGCCCGCAAGGCGGTCCGGGCGCCCGACAGCCTCGAGAGCGACGTCGAACATCTTCTTTGTGAGCGATTGCTTTCTGGCCTGGGGCTTCAGAGGAAAGCCGGCCGGGTCGTGACGGGTTACGATGCGGTTCGCGAAGCGCTAGGCGGCGGCAAGGTCGCCGCTCTTGTCGAAGCGATCGACGGTTCCGCGGACCCTCGACGCAAACTTATGGCTCGCGCCTCGGCGACGGGGCGACCGATCCAAATCGTCGGCTTGTTCGATTGTCGGCAAATCAGTTTGGCCTTGGGCGGGGAGAATGTGATACATGCGGCGCTCCTCATCGGGCGGGGCGCTGAACGTTGGTTAGCCGAGGTCGAGCGCCTGGCGGGCTTTCGTCCGCTATTTCCCGAAGACTGGGGACTCTCGAACGTCAGTCGGTAAGGACGACGAGCTAGTGTGGGTCGGCGCTTGGCGCGGGCCCGAATGGACGTGGTGAAGACCCTCGCCTTCAAGGCGGGTCGTGAATGGTAGATCAAGCGAACGCATGAGCGACGACGGTGAACATAACAGACAAGGGCCAGGTGCGGGTGGCCGAGCGCCGCTGACGCTGAAGCCCAGGATGGGCGGAGCCGTGAGCTCCGGCACGGTGAAGCAAAGCTTCAGCCATGGTCGCTCGAAGACAGTGGTCGTGGAAACGAAGCGACGTCGGGTCGAAGCTCCGCCGAGCCAGCCCGTCGGGCTTGACCGCAGGCCGGCGCCGGAGTCGAGGCCCGCGCCAATGGCCGCGCCGACCTCCGAGAGGCCGAGCCATGCGCCATCCACGTCCGGAACGCTATCGGAAGACGAACGTCGTGCGCGCCAACGCGCGATTGAAATCGCGCGTGAACAACAACTCCGCCAAGCGGCGGAGCGAGACGCGGCCGCGCGCCGCGCCGCCGAAGCGCAGGCCGCCGAAGCCGCCGCGCGCGCGGCCGCGGCCGCCGAAGCCGCGGCTCGGGCTCAACCGGCTGAACCCCCGAAGCCCGAACCCACTGTCGAGGCGTCCACGCCGACGCCTCCGACCGTCACACCCCCGCCCGCGCCAGCGCCAGCGCCTCAAGCGCCGCAACAAACAATCGCACGACCGCGTCAGGCGGCGGCGCCGGTCGGTCGTCCATCGGCGCCCGCCCGTCCGGAAGCCCAGCGGGTACCGGGACAGACCCGAACCTACGAACCGGGTCGGGATCGACGCGACGACCGCGCGAGCACCACGACCTACCGTCCAGAGCGGCCGGCGAGCGGCGTTGCCTTCAACCAACGCGTTGCGCGGCCTGGTTCGGCGGCGGCTGAACCCGCGCCGCGCCCGAGCGAGGATAGGCCCAGCAGCGGCGGGCGTGAGCGTCCGACCCGTCCGGGAGAAACCGTGCGCTATTCAGCGCTCGCGCCGAAGCCTCCTCGCGACGGAGGCCCGCGCGCCGGCGGCGCTCGCGGCGGACCTGGTCGGCCGATTGCCGCGCCGGACGCTACGCCGGACGTTCAGCGCGCCGCTCGCCAGGCGCCCCGGCCCGGAGCGGCCAACCTGGATCGCCGTCCCGATTTCGATGAGGAGGACGCCGCTCGCCGCGGCAAGGCGGGGGCAGGCAAGGCCGTCTCGAGGACCCGTGGCGAACCGCGCCGCCGCGAGGGTCGCCTCACGCTCAGCGCTGTTGCGGGTGACGACGAAGGGGCCGTCGAACGCATCCGATCGCTCGCCTCCGTCCGGCGCGCCCGAGAACGTGAGCGGGAGAAGCGCAAGGTCGGCGCGCAGGAAACCACTCGTGGCGCGCGTGAGGTGGTCATTCCGGACGTGATCACGGTCCAGGAACTCGCCAACCGCATGGCGGTGCGGGGCGTGGAAATCATCAAGTTCCTGATGCGCGAGGGCATGCAGCTCAAGATCAACGACGTGATCGACTCCGACACCGCGGAACTGGTGGCGACGGAGTTCGGCCTCGCGGTCAAGCGGGTGTCCGAGAGCGACGTCGAAACCGGGTTCATCGCCGATGACGATGTGGACGATCATCTGCTGCCGAGGCCGCCCGTGGTGGCCGTGATGGGGCACGTCGATCACGGCAAGACCAGCCTGCTGGACGCATTGCGCTCGGCGGATGTGGCCGGTGGCGAACACGGCGGCATCACGCAGCACATCGGCGCCTATCAGGTGCGGACCGCGGAAGGCGATCGGATCACCTTCCTCGACACGCCCGGCCACGCCGCCTTCAGCGCCATGCGCGCCCGCGGCGCGAACGTGACGGACATCGTGATCCTGGTCGTGGCCGCGGATGACGGCGTGATGCCTCAGACGGTGGAGGCCATTCGCCACGCGCAGGCCGCCAACGCGCCGCTGATCGTCGCCATCAACAAGATGGACAAGCCCGGAGCGGACGCGACTCGCGTCATCAACGAGCTTCTCCAGCATGAGGTGGTGGTTGAAGGTCTCGGAGGGGAAACTCAGGCCATCGAGGTCTCGGCGCTCGCCAAGACCGGCCTCGATGACCTGATCCAGGCCATCCTTCTTCAGGCCGAGGTCATGGACCTCAAGGCCAATCCCGAACGCACCGCGGAGGGCGTGGTGATCGAGGCCAAGCTCGATCGCGGCCGCGGCGCCGTGGCCAGCGTGCTGGTGAAGCGCGGCACGCTGAAGCGCGGCGACATCGTGGTGGCCGGTTCGAACTTCGGCCGCGTTCGCGCTCTGGTGAACGAGCGCGGCGAACAGGTCGCCGAGGCCGGTCCGTCCGAGCCCGTGGAGATCTTGGGGATGGATGGCGCGCCCGATCCGGGCGACGCCTTAGCCGTCGTCGAGAACGAGGCTCGAGCGCGGGAACTCACCGAGTATCGCGCGCGTCTTCGCCGCGAGCGCAACATGGCGCCCGTGGGGGCCAGCGCCTCCTTGGCCGACATGATGGCCAAGCTGGCGGACAGGAAGGTCTCGGAACTTCCCCTGCTGATCAAGGCCGACGTCCAGGGTTCGGCCGAGGCCATCGTCGGTTCGCTCGACAAGCTGGGCACCGACGAAGTGCGGGCGCGGATCATCCTGTCGGGAGCCGGCGGCATCAACGAGAGCGATGTGATGCTGGCGAAAGGCGCGGGCGCTTCGGTCCTCGGCTTCAACGTCCGTGCTTCCAAACAAGCGCGGGACTTGGCCGAGCGCGAGGGCGTCGAAATCCGCTACTACGCGATCATCTACGACCTGCTGGACGACATCAAAGGCGTCCTGTCCGGCCTGCTTGCGCCGCTTCAGCGCGAGACCTTCCTGGGCGCGGCCGAGGTGCTGCAGGTGTTCGACATCACCAAGGTGGGCAAGATCGCCGGTTGTCGGGTCCGCGAGGGCGTGGTGCGACGAGGCGCTCGGGTCCGGATCATCCGCCAGGATGTGGTGGTGCTGGAGCTCGGCACGCTGCAGACGCTCAAGCGCTTCAAGGATGAAGTGGCGGAAGTCACCTCGGGCCAGGAATGCGGCATGCACTTCACCGGCTTCCAGGACATCCAGGAACGCGACTTCATCGAGTGCTTCACCATCGAAGAGGTCAAGCGCTCGCTCTGAGCCGCCTTTGGGGGGCATGAGGCTTGGGTCGCGAGGCGGCGCTCGGTGGCTGGCGGGAGTTGATCTCGCCGAAGCTCGCGCCCCGCGCCTCGTTGGTGGTGTTGGGGATCTGGCTGAACGCGGCCGACGGTCTGGTGACCGTGACGCTCATGCCCAGCGTCGTGCGCGAACTGGGCGGCGCGGCCTACTACGGCTGGGCGGTGGCCGCCTTTCTCGTCGCTTCCATCGCGGCGGGAGCGAGCGCCGGTCAGCTGTCGGCGCGTTGGGGACTTAGGCGCGCCTGTTTCATGGCGGCCTTGGCCTACACCGGCGGATGCGCCGCCAGCGCCGCCGCGGGTGGAATGCTCACCTTCCTGGCCGGTCGCGCCCTGCAGGGGCTCGGGTCCGGCTGGATCATCGGCTTCTGCTACGTCGCGATCGAGTCCCTCTTCGAGAACCGTTTCTGGCCCAAGCTCCTGGCCGCCGGCGCCGCGGCCTGGGGCGTCGCCAGCTTGATCGGACCCCTGATCGGCGGCCTCTTCGCGGACTCCGGCCATTGGCGAGGAGCGTTTTGGTTCTTCGCCGTTCAGGGCGCCGTGTTCGCCCTGGCCAGCCTGGTGCTGATGAGAACGGCGCGAAAGGCCGACAGCCGGGCCAGCGGCGTGGCGTGGCGCACCCTCGCCGTGCTCATTGTCTCGATCCTGCTGATCGGCGCGGCGAACGTCACGCCCGCGCTGTCCACCTCGCTTGCGCTTTTGGCGGCCGGCGTTCTGGTGTTTCTCGTGTCGATCGTCGTCAACGCGCAACCCGCCGAGCGGCTCTTCCCGCTGAGCGTGGCGAGGCCTTGGACGGCGGCCGGAGCGGGGTACGCGACGATCTTCTTCCTCGAGGTGGGAACCGTCGCTTTGAACGTCTACGAGGCCGCCGTTCTCCAAACCGCGTACGGCCTCTCCCCCGCGCTCGCCGGCTATACGGTGTGCGCGATGGCCATGGGGTGGACGGCCGCCGCGTTTGTCGCGTCCAATGTCTCGGAACGGCGGGGCGGCGTTTATATCAGGATCGGCGCGGGGCTGGTCCTGGCAGGCTATGCGATCGTCACGGCCACGATCGCGCGATCCGACCTGGTCTGGGTGATCGCCGGCAATCTCGTCATGGGATCCGGTTTCGGCGCGTGCTGGTCGATCCTGACGAAGCGCACCGTCGATGCGCTTCCCGGCTCGGAGCGCACGGTCGGGGCAAGCGCCATCCCCACCACCCAGCTGATGGGCGGAGCGGTTGGCGCGGCCATGGCCGGCTCGGTGGGCAATCTGCTCGGCCTCTCCCGGGGATTGACGCCGGACCGGGCAGAGACAGTCGCGCCGCTGGTGTTCGCCGCCTTCGTCCCGTTCGTCGCCATCGGCTCCCTGGCTGCGCTGCGCCTTGCGCGATCAACGTCCGGGCAGGACGCGTCTCACCGATCCTCGCCAGCCTGAACCGCCCGTCCGACGGCATGCGCGCTTTGGATGCTGCTCGCGATCGCGTCGTCGGTCGGGTCGAAGCGAGCGATCGCCGCGCGCGAGAGCCCCTCCTTCTCGAGCGCCGGCGAAAGGTGGGCCAGGATGGCCCGCCGCTCGGCATAGGGCTGTCCGAGCAGGGCCGCGCCGATCGTGCTGTAAATCTCCGCCCGTCGCTGAGCGACTCCTTCGACGCGTACGGCGGGCTGATCCCGACTGTCTGACAAGGATCGCCCGACATGGAAGGCGTTCGCGAATTCGCCCAGGTAGTCTGGGCGGCGCAACGCCGACAGCGCGGCTGTGGTGTCCTGGTTCATGATCAGCCTCCCGCCCTCAGGGCGTTTCCGGCCACCGCGCCGGCGCCGAAGCTCGATGAGCCGCGCACCATTCCATAGGCGCTCAGCGCGTTGCCGATCAGCTTGTCGACATCCGCCGCGCTCGTGAGGGACGCGGTCGCGCTCACGCCCGCCGCGGCGGTGTTGCTCGAGCTCTGCTGATCGGCGTTCTGGACGCCGGCTCCGACCAGCGCGTTCAGCCCGCTCTGCCCGCGATCGATGACGCCGCCTAAGTCATTCACGTATTGCTGGCCATACGATTGGGCGAGATCGCTCCCATAAGCATCCAGCGCCTTGTCGGCCGCGCCACTGTCGTAGAGACCGACAGCCGCCTCGCGCTGGTTCACGGCGTCCAGTCCCTGCTGGCGCGTGAACCGATACCCGGTGCTGTTGAGGTAGTCGTCGAGGGCCGTCTGCGCTTTCGCCGGATCGCCACCCAGGCCGAGAAAGCCCTGAAGCGCGTCCGCGGCGGCGCTGCCGCGATCGATCGCGGGCTGAAGCAGACCCGCGCTGGTGTCGTAGGCGCGCTGCTGCAGAGCGTCGTTTTGAGCGGCGGTCCGCTCGGCCGTGTCGCTGGCGTGGTTGGCGGCCGAAGCGGATATCGCCGCTCCGGCGATGGTCGCCCCGCCGACGACGGCGGCGGCTATGGCGATGGGCATGTATGTCTCCTTCTAGCGGGGCTCGAGTCCCAGTCCGCGCGGCTGAGCGCCCAGAGCCGCGCCGAACCGGCGGGCGAGGACCGAAAGTCAGCGGCGAGCCGAAAGCCAAAACTGAGCGGTGGGCGGGAGCGCCTGTTGCCGGCGCTTTCCAGGGTGGTGATCAGTTGGAAACCGAGAAGCCAGACCGCGCCCAACGCCTCCACGCCGGCGAGTAAGGCCTCGCGGCCCCAGCCTTCCGGCTTGAACAGGCTGTGAAGCTCACAGGCATAGCCGGCGGAATCCAGACGCAGGAAGATATAGCCCCCGTGTTCCGAAGCGAGCGGCAGCGCCAGCGGCGATCGGCAGACCTCGGCCACGAGGTGGGGTGCGAGCCCCATCAGAGTGGGGGCGACAGTCGGGTGCTCGGCGACGGCCGCCCAGAATGCGGGGTCCCGCTCGATGCGGATCAGGGGATCGGACCGCGGCTGGAATTCAGAACGTAGTTGAAGCTGTCGAGCGTCGTTCCCGCGCTCACATTGGTGATCGTCACCATGCCGGCGGCGCTCGTGGGGCCTACCGGCGGAATGGTGAGGAACCAGGAAAGCTGGTCGCCGGAATGGACGACGAACGCCCCGGTATAGAGAGCTGGATTGCCGTTGAGCGCATAGCCGAGCAGCCCACTGCCGGTGTGCCTGGCGCCGAGCGTCACCGGCGCGGACAGGCCGGTCACCGTGAGCGTCTGGGTCGACGCGGTGTCGACGCCGTAGAGATCCATCCACGACAGAGGTCCCGGAGCCGCGACGCTAGCGGGCGGCGGCGCGCGCGACGCCGCAGGTCGCGATCACGGCCCCGCTCACGAGATCCCGGTTCCCATGGCGACCCAGGTGTTCGCCGCTTCCTGCACCAGGGTCGCGACCCCGTTCTGGACGAGGCTCACGTCCTTGTTGGTCGCCGCGCCGGCGATGGTCTGGCTCACGCCCGCGCCACGGGCGAGGGTCACGGTTCCCGCTCCCGCGTTTCGGACCAGGATGACGCTTCCCGGCGGAAAGGCCACGGCGCTGTTCGGCGGCAGAGTGTAGGTGATCGGGCTCGCGCTGTTGGCGCGCACCAGCTTGCCGGCGTCGGAAAGGGCGAAGGTATAGGCGCCGTCCTGCTCGTTCAGCGGCGCGCCGAGATAGCCGGCCGAGGTCGAGCTGAGGCCGGTGAAGGCCAGGGTGAGGTTCACGGCGGTGTCGCCGCTCCGGTTCACCGGCGCGAATCCGAGGTTCGCTTGGGCCGAGCCAGCGGCGAGCATGGCGGCGGTGACGGCGCCGGCCTGTACCGCCTGGGGTTGAGAGAGCGGGTCGATATCCTGGATCAAGGCGCCCGCGCTCGTGAGGACCTGGAGCCGGTAGACGACGGCTGGGTCGAGCCAGATCGGCGGGAACAGGCCACCCGAGTCCGCCACGACCGGGTTGGACAAAGGCGTGGACAGGGCGGCGTTCGCGTAGGCGACCGCCGGGGTCGTCGACCCCGTGAGATAGAACTGCATTCGCGCGCCTGGCAAAGGCGCGCCGCTCGCGTCCACGGCCCGGATCAGGGGCTGCGGGAGAAACAATCCGGTCATCGAGAAGAGCTCCAAAGTCTTGGAAGGCGGCATTGAGGACGTTGGCGCGGCGCCCTAGGCGGAGACCGGGTTTCCCGTCACGGCGAACCAGGCGGAGTGGCTCCAGAAGACCGGCGTTCCGGTGCCGGCGCCGGCGGGCTCGCCCGGCTTGCGACCATCGACGGCGAAGGCCCAATCGCCGGGCGCGTTACCGCTCGACGGCAGTTGAGCCACGGGCGCGACCGCGCGGTACAGGGCGAGGCCCACGTCGCTGGCGAGCGTTCCGCCACCTTGAAGACCACCGGAGGCCGCCACGGTCCGAGCGGCGCAAGCGGCTCCGTCCAGGCGGCCCGCCATCCCGTTGACGGTCGACACGAGGTCCGAGATCCAGCCCAGGAGATAGGCGGTCGGCCGTCCGGATGGCGCGGTGATCGGCTGGGCGGCGGAGAGACGGGCCAGGGTCATTGCGCCGGCCTCGCGGCGTTGAGTTCGAGGTGGCTGAAGGCGGCGTCCACCGGATCGGTGACTCGCACCTCGATCAGCCGGCCGGGCGCACGCATCTGGCCCAGGCGCTGCCAGCGGGCGCGGCCGGCGTAGCGGCCCATCGCGCCCAGGGAGGCCGCGCGCCACGGGCTGAACGTGCGGCCCTGGTCGTCGCTGTAGCGCAGCTCGGCCACCGGCGCGCTCCCGGCGCCCGAGGCCGCGCCGACGCCCATCACGCAATGGAGCACCAGGTTGTCGCAACGGGGCGAGCCCTCCTCCACCTTGATGAAGGCGCTGGCCTGTCGCGTGAGCGGGTCCGTCCCGTCCTGATAAACTCCAGTCGTCAGACGCCACACCGTTGAGGTCTCGTCGTCGCCGACGATGGCGCCGCCGTCCGTGCTCAGGGCGCAGCCGCCGCGGAACTGCCGTCGGCCGAAGCTGGACCACTCGGTCCATTCCCCGCGCTCGGCGCTGTCGCCATAGGCGCCCGCTTCCACGCCGACCCGCGAAGCGTCATAGGCGTAGGTGCCCACGCCCGGCACGTTCAGGACGTAGAGCTCGTGCCCCTCGAAGCAGAGGGTGTAGCCGGTGCAGGCGGAAATCTCGGCGCACTGACGCAGCTTGTCCTCGATGCTGCTCGAACTCACCCGGAGCGGCTTGTCCTCGGTGCGGTAGACCACCCGGTTGTCGCCGACCCAGAACAGGGCGTTGTCGGCGAAACTCAGCGAATCCCGCGCCCGGCAACCCCGCTGGTAGCCGCGGCCCTCCACCGGTTGGAACGGCGCGTCCGGATCAGGGCTCACCTGCCAGGTTTCGACGCTGCGGCTGCCGAAGATCATCAGCTGATCGTCGAGGGTCTCCACCGCGACGATTGGATCGGGGCTGGACTCGGCGGTGGCGAACGACAGCCCGCCGACATTGGCGGCGTCGTTGATGGCCGACCAATAGAGGGTGTCCGAGCCGGCCAGGGCATAAACGAAGCGCCCGGCCAGGAAGGTCACGTCCGTCACCGGCGGAAGCATCGCGCTCAGGATCGGCTGGAAGGCGCCTCCGGTGGTCGCGTCGAGCAGATGCACCACGCCGCCGGCCACAACGACCACCTGCGACCGGCTCACCGCCGCCCGCGCCGGATCCGCGCCGGCGATGGCGCCGAGCGGCGTCCCTGAGTCGAGGTTGAAGGCGACGCCGCCGGAAACGACGATCCTGAAGCCGCCCACCAGGGGCGGCGCCTCCAAAAGCCCGCGGATCGGCCCCTGCCCCAAGCTGCTGAAGGCGGTGAGGCCCGGGCGCGAATAGCGGACGTCGCGCAAGCCCACGAGGGGAACATACGGACGCTCTTCCCGCAGCGGTGTGGCCTCGCTGATCATGTTGATCAGCCGCGTGTTCGGGAAGCCGAAGGCGCGGGAGAAGTCGTCGGTGAAGAAGGGGATGCGGAGGCCGGTGGCGGCGGTGATCCCGTCCGAGCGGAACTGCGCGATCTGTGCCTTTGGGGCCGAGCCCTGCGCCAAAGCCATGGTCAGGCTCCGGCCGCGGGCGCGAGCGCCAGACCGAACGGGGCGTCCCTCGCGTCCCGCCCCCGGCGTCCATAGGCGCGGGCGAACGCCGCCCGTCCCTCCTGCGCGATAGCCACGACGTCCGCGCGAAGATCCGCCCCATACTCGGCGGCGATCACGACGGCGAGCATATTGGGCAGATAGGCGAGGAGAGCGTCGGGGAACTCGATCGCGGTGTCCAGACCCAGGGCGTCGCTCTCCACCACCCAGTCGGCGGTGTCACTCCTGAACCAGAAGCGGGTGCACTGGCCGGCGGCGGAGAGCACATAGGGTTGCGGCAAACCGTCGACCTTAAGTCCCGGAGCCAGCACCGTGCACGGCTGCGCCGCGAAACCCAGCGAGGCGTCGACCACGCCGAAGCGGGCGCCCCCGCGCGGATTGGCCGGAGCCGTGAGCGTGTATCCGCCAGGAGGAATCAGATATTCGCCGCCGGTCTCGGCCTGGCTGGCCGCTCCCGCGGCGGCGCGGGGGGAGAGGCGGGGACCGATCACCGTGCCGAACAGGGCCCGTTTCATGGCGTTGAAGCTGGTCAGGGCGTCGGCCGCCTCATCGGCGTCGGGCTCCTCGCCACTGCACCAGCACCCGTGCATCCGCCCCGCGCGCTTGATCACGTCGCGGACTGTCAGGGACATGCGCTTCTCCGAGCAGAAATGATGGAAAGTTGACCATGGGGCCTGCGAATGACTTCACGATTGAAATCACACCGCCAGATTCAAGAAGCCGTGTATGGAACGTCGATAAGACGTTCGGGGCTTATCTAGAGATTGCGCCCGATACCCTTAGAGTTGGGCTTCGCTTCAGGCTATCATTGTAATTGTCTGAACTAGATTCCTCGGCTTCCTCGTATCGTTTCTCATCCTGCTGCAAAAATATAATGCACAAGAAAAATAGTATCGCGCCGAGGAAGCCGCTAATCGGCGTTCCATATGCCATCTCTGCCGCAAGCAGAGTCGCCATGATCAGGGGCAGCGATAGCCGACGGCGAGGCGGAATAATAACGAGTAGGCAAGCCAAATAAAATAATAGCGCCGCAGGCATTCCGTACGCGATGGCCAGATCTAGAATGCCTAACTCCGTGACCCCTGCTGCTGCTAAATTTTCATAGCCTGGTTGGTCATAGCTAGGAGGAACGTACGTTGCGCCATTTCCCAGCACTGGGTGGTTCAACGCTCGATAGAAGCCATAAATCATGAGCCGTGCGCGTGTGTCGTCTAAAGGATCAAGCACATTGCGAAACGTCGCCCAGAGAGCTGACCCGGCGATCGTGGCAACAAGGATCAAACTTGGTACTCTTCGTAATACCGGGATCAAAATCACAACCGCGCCCACTGCGGCCTCGACAAGGTATCTTCGGGCATCAACTAAGATAAGAGAGCAGAATAGAGCCGCAATAATAATAAGCTGTACCAGTCTGAAACGATTCCCCGGTCGGGAGGCTCTGAATGACAGCGCAACGATGGCGATCATCGCCACTAGTCCTGAGGCGTGGGTATTCCCTGAAAGTCCGGGATACCGGATAACCACTCCGGCTTCCGTCAGTCGCCCCGAATAATGAGAAAGGTCGACGATGTGAAAAAGAGCTAACACGTTAGCAAGCAAGTCTGCAGAAGCAAAAGCAATGCAGAACATTGAGATTGCTTTTATGAGCTCTAGTCTACGCGGGTTGAGAGCTACCAAAACCGGTATGCCCACTTGAATAGCGAAGACGCCGACCTCCTGCGCCTTCACGCCACGATCTGCGAACCCCACAAGGGCCGATGCGGACATCATTATCAAAGAGAGGGCAAGACAAAGCATTGAAGCAGTGCGTAGCGCACCGTGTCCCGTGTTGATCCTTAGGCGGCCAGCCTCCAGCACGCCTACCAGCCACAAGGACGCGGCAATCATCCCAGCGAGTACGGGCGTCACGATGACGGAAGGCAGGCCCACCAACGTGTGCGCGTAGAGCGACACCACCGTTAGAAAGCCGGTGATCCACAGCATCCCCGAAGCGGGCGTCAACCTCATTGGAGGCGCATATCACTCTCCGCCGGACCTTCGATCCTCCCATTTCGCCGCAGCACGCCTCCATCGATCCCGAGCGAAAGACGCCGTCGCGAGGGAATTGTTTTGGCACTAGTTCAACGCGTACCAGACGCCTCCTTCTTTGTGCCAAAGGCAAGTGCTTGTTCCATGTACACAATCCCCGCGGAAATAGTAATCACCATTGTTACCAAGTCCAGGAGTCGGGTCGCCGTTATTCTGGAGCAGACCGGCCGCGGCAGTTAGCATAGGAGACGAGATCGTTCCGCTTCCAGGATATAGCTCAGAGCCAGCTTGTATCACTCCTGAGCTACCGTTGAGCACCCAAGACTGACTGGAACCACCGTCATCTTTGTAACCTATGAGCGTATTAGCGTAACAAGAGTCATAAATTCTGGCTCCACCTGAAAAACAGCCGAATATAGGATGCGCGGCATTGTCTACGAAATTGAGAAAGTTTCCATTTGCGCTCGCTTGTACACCTAGGCTCTCAGCTCCAGCATAGCCGTTGACGGTGAGGCTGCCTGAGGTGATCCCGCCACTCAGAATGGCAGAGCCGGTTGCCGCGTCAATTATCCCGGTCTGAGACTGACCGGCAAAATCGGAATAGAGTTTCAGAGCTTGGCCATTGGGTAACTCCAAGCCACCTCCAAAGCTCTGAAGTCCCCCAAAACGATTGGTAGCAGGAGAACTTCCGAACCCCGTGAGCGCGAGATTGTTGCCTCCCGGCGAATATAAGTACATCCCAGCGAAGGTGGAATTTGAGAGAGAAACGTTCTTAACGGACGAATCTATCTCAGCGACAAGAATTTCAGGTGCACAGCCATGAGTACCGTCATCAAAGGTTCCAAATGACCATCCTTCCACTTGGCACGTCGGCTTCGGCTCACTCAATGCCTCCCAATCAGTACCCAACGATGTTAGGAACTGAGCGTTCAGCGCGTAAGTTCCTAGGGCCATGTACAAACCCGCTGGCGGGATCGGCCCGAAACCGTAAAGGCCGGAGCTGCTTGGCGGCAAGTAAACGACTGTGTTTGTACCCGAAAACCTCGGCTGCACCGCCCCACCGATGGTCGTCACGCTCGCACATTGCTCGACGTTCAGCCCATTGATATCCGGGTTCACCAGGGTGATCGTGGTGGGGTTGTTCACCCCGTTGCCCAGGCAATAGACGAGCGAGCCTTGGATATCGTTCAGGCTGGTGGTGTAGGCGCCCGGGCCGAAGAGCCAGCTGGTCTTACCCACATCCCCCGTGACGCGGATCCGGGCATAGCGGATGTCATAGGCTTGCAGCTGCTGGAAGCCGGTGGAGCTCGCGGCCATGGACGACATGTCGAGGGTGAGGCCCTCGATCGTGGTCCCCTGCAGGTATCCACCGAAGGAAGAGCCGTCGAGCTTGACGGCGGTGGCGACCGCAGCGGTGGGGCGGATGGTGGTCTTGCCCGCGCCGGAGCCGTCCGCCGCGGTCTCGCCGGCGCCTCTGATCGTTTGGCCGTGGCTGGCCTTGGTCGAAAGCGTGAGGGTGGCGCTGGTCACGCAGACGCCGGCGGGCAGGTCGAACGACGTTCCAGAGTTGATCGCGGCCTGTAAAGCGACGGTGTCGTCGTGGACACCGTCGCACCAGATCCCGGCGGGATAGTTGCGCACGTAGCCCAGGATCGCGCCGGCCGTGGTCGACTGCAGGCGCGGGGCGCCCGCGGCGAGGATCGGAAGCTGGTCGCTGCTCCGCACCGCGCCGCGGTCGGGCAGGCTGGACAGCGGATCGCCCGCCCACGCCGCGCTCGAGCCCAGCAGAGCCGCGATCAGCGCGGCATGAGCGATGGTGGTCGGGCCCATGGCGGTTCCCCAGTCGTGGTTGTTCAAGCTCCGTGCGCCGCCGCGTCGGCGTCGAGCTTGGCGAGGTCGGCGTCGCTCCGGGTGTTCAGGGCCGAGAGGATGGCGCCGACCGTGGCCTGATCGGGAGCCGAAAGGGCGGCCTTCACGGTATCATAGGCGGCCGTGATCGCCGCCAGCTCCTGAGGCAGGGCCGCGATCAGCGACAAGACGAGGGTGACGGTGGGGGTCATGGCTCAACCTTTGGTGAGGGCTGCGATCTGGGCGACGAGGGCGGCGAGCGCCGCCGTCTCGGTGGCCAGGTCGGTGGCGTTGGCGGTGCTGACGGCCACCCGGCCCGCGACCACGTAAACGTGGCCGGCGTCGGCCAGCGACTTCAGCTTCGTCACCGTGGCGGGGGCGAGCTGGCCGGTGTCGATGGCGGTGTCGGCGGTCTGCACCGCGGCGTCATAGGCGGCTTCCGCGGCGACGAAGGTCTTGGCGCCGTCGAGGGACGCGGCGCTCGTTCCGGACACGCTGGCGCATCCGCCGAGCAGCGCTGGGCCGACGATGAGCGCGAGCGGCGAGGGTGGCAAGGCGCTTCACTGGCTAACTCCCGTGTTGGTGTTGGCGGCGGCGGCAGGCGCCACCGGGCCGGCGGTGGACGACAAGGCGTTGGCGAGGTGCTGCTTCGAACGGAATTGCGAGTAGATCGCGAACGCGCCGGTGATCAGCACCACGATGGCTCCGCCCATCTGGCTGGCCTGGTCCTGACCAACCCAGCCCCGCGCGATCGCGAAGCCGCCCAGGGTGGCGACCAGGGTTCGGCTGGCCGCCAGCACCATCGGCAGGGTGGGATCGATGCTGGGCGTCGAGGCGCCGGCGCTCTGGTCGCTCGTGGAGTTGTTCATGTTTTGTTCCTAGTGTTGTTAGTGGGGATCGGGAGCGCTCCGCTGCTCAGGATGCTCGCCATGCGTTGCGCGCGGGCAGGCGTCTGGCTGGCCCATTTCGATTGCAGCAAGAGGCTCGCCGCGGCCGAGAACCGCCGCTGCCGAATGGCCTCGAGCGCGTGGCCGAAGCCCAGCAATCCGCGCATGCCGAGTTGGAAAGCCATGTTCAGCAGGACGCACCGCCGCGCCAGGCACAGGGTTCGCCACCAAGGCAAGACCTGATCCAGGTGATCGATCCTCCACTTCAGGTCGGCCGTGAGCTGAGCGTCCGCCTGGGCTTGGGTCCAGCGCGTTCCGGGCTCGACATGGGCGTGGCCGTAGCCGATCGTCCACACGCCGAGCGTGTCGCGATACGCGTCGAGCCGACAACCTTCGTCGGCTTTGACAAGCGGTATCGCGACGGCGAGCAGGTCGTCGTCGTTCATGGGCTTCCCCCCTCTTCAGATCCGGGTCTAGGGCGCGATCGGCTCCAGGGCGCCGCGCGTCCCGCGGATGGCCTGGATTGTGGCCGCGATCGCAGGTGAGACTTGAGCGCCGCTCGCCGCGGCGAGCTGTTCGAGCGTGCCGATCACCGCTTCCGCCATGGCCAGCATCTGCTCCACGCGCAGGAGCGCCGCCTCGGCTTTGGCGGCCTTGTCGTAAGCGCGGTCGAGCTCCATCCGCAGATTGCGGTTCATGTGCCGAAGCTCTCTGCGCTCGGCCTGGAGGTCGTCGACCAGATCGCCAAGACCTTTGGTGACGGTTTCGATCTGCGCCACGTCGACCTTCTGTGGTTTCGGTTGATCGGCGCGTTTCACGAACCAGGTCCCCAGGGCGGAGATGATCGCCGATACGATCCCGCCGATCCCGACCTGGCCCCACTCCGAGGGGGTCATGATCGCCTCTGGCGGCGAGCGGCGAGTTGGGGGCGCGGCGTGCCGTGGATCAGCACCGGCGCGCGTCCAGGGACGCGAGCTCGGCACGCAGGTCGGGGTCGTCGCACAGCATGTCCGAAATCTCCGTACTGGATCCGAACCAGTGCTGAACTTCACCGTGGCGGAGCACCGGTCTCACCCGGGCCAGGAAGGGCCGGAACACGCTGTCCATGCCCTTGAGGCGCTCCACCATCCGGAACGGCTGGCCCTTGGCCACGTGGGCGGTGAAGCGGGCGACAACCTCGGCCATCGCCGTGGGCTCCTGCACTTCACGCCAGCCCCAGCCCTTGGCCTGGTCGGGGCTCTGGCCGGTGTAGTCGTACCAAGCCTGATTGCACCACTGCAGGGCGCCCTTCGGGTCGGCCATCCAGCACAGCACGGGGATGTTTTGCGCCACGATCTGCGCGAGGTATGGGTTCGTCATTGTCGCTCGGTTCGGCGAGCCGCGGCGCGGCTTCAGGTCTCGATGGTGCGGGCGGCGCTCGCCCCGGCCCAGATGTTCCCGGGACCGATTTCCAGGTCTTCGGTTGGCGTCGACGGCGAGGTCCGCCGAGGAGTCGACCGCGAGGTCGTCCTCGGCCGGAAGGCCCAGCGCGGTTTGGCCGGTGAGGATCACGATCACCGCGGCGGATTGACCGACCGTGGCCCTCACGGCGTTCCGTGCCCATTGCAGGGGACCGCGCCGAAGTCGAAGTTCGTGACAACGCTGCCGTCGTAGAGATCGACGATGTTTAAGGTGGGGCTGGTCGCGCCCGCTCCCGTTGAGCCGCCAGCGTTGATCGCGCAGCTGTCGGCGCCGCGAGGGTCGGCCCAGACATCGTGGACATACACATCGGAGCTATTGGGAAAGTTGTCGTAGGAGATTTCCACCGTCGCCCCGCTCGCCACGTCATGGCGAGTGAGGGCGTCGGCGCGAACCGGAGGGTTGATGATGGAGAGAACATGCCCCTCCTCGTCGGTCCAACTCGAGCCCGTGCCGCCCGCCCCCGTCGAGAAATAGATCGGAGCGGTCAGGCAGCCCCTCCCCCCAATCGCCGTCGAGTGCGGTTGTTGAGGGGGAATTACGAAGACGCCGTAACTCCAAGTCTGGCTGTTGCCAGTCGTCGAGCTGGGAACCGTGAGCGCGTCACTTTCTCCGTGTTGCCCATACACGAGGCAGCCCATGGAGACGCCTTCGATGTAGAAATGATCTACACTCAGGCGGAAGGCGTTATAACCGCCATTCACAACTCGCCCTGTGTTATTGATGGCAGCGAAATAGCTCATTTTCAGGGAATGGCTGCCTCCTCCGCCCGCCTGATCAATAATATCCGCGTTAAGCGGCCGATTCATACAGTCCGAGCAGTCAGAAGGGTTGCTGTCTATGATGAAGTTCTTCAATGTAAGTGATGTGAATCCGTTATTGGGCGCGAAGGCGTTGATCAGCCATGCGTTTTGCCCGCGCGGAGCAACACCTCTACAGTTTCCTCTGTATTCCATCTTGAAGTTATCGACTGTGAGCGCACCAACAGCATTCATTATCTGAAGCGTGACGCAATCCGACCCACCGTTGGTGAAGTCCACGTTTCGGATCACCGCCGCGCCGATGTTGCCCGTGCATGCGACAACTGGGCTGGTTCCATTCGCGCCGCCGCCAGTCGATGCGTAGGAACAACCGGCTGGGAAACCGACCTGAGCCGCGTAGTAGCGCGCTTGGACCAACGTCGCTGGATTATGGCCGACGGGATACGCGACGCCTGGCAGATTGAAATTGATCTGCTTGGCGCCCGTGAACAGCCCGACTCCGTTGATCGCGTCGGTGAGAGCTTGGGCTCGGGTTTTTCCCGCCTCCGCGCCACTCGCAATCAAGCCTGGATCATACCCTGTGGCATAGGCCGCGAAACCAGAAGGATTGCGCTGAAAGGCGGCGCCGGGCGCTTCGCTGCCGCAGCCGTCGCCGGTGAAGGTCTGGTTGCATTGGTCCTGGGGCGGATACGGCGCCATTTTGTGCACGCGGGCCTGCGCACCCCCTCCAAGAGCGAGCGAGAACGCAGCGATCAGGGCCAGCCTGTCGGGACTACAGAACTGCGGCATAGATCGAAATGTCGCAGGTTTGCGCCGCACCGGCGGCCGTGGTGACCCGGAAGTAGACTGTTCCTGACGAGGTCGCGTTGAACGCGTATGTCCAATTCGTCGAGCCGAACGAGGTGGGCGGCGAGATCACACGGGAGAAGGTGCCAGGGTGGCGCCCACACCCGCCGAGCCAAGGCCCATGCTCGCGGCCCCCATGAACACAGGGCCGCTACCGCCCGGGCCGGTGAAGAAGGTTCCTGCAAATACAGTGCCGATTACTGAGCAATTGCTGAATACGGCGCGGATGGGAACCCAAACCCCAGTCGGAGGCCCCGTCAAGGCTATGCTCACATCGTAAGGCGCCGCGGCGTTCAAGTTTGCCGCGGAGGCTTTGCCCGCGAGGAATTCGAGCCCGGACTGCTGAGCGCAATTCCAGCCGCCTGAGTAGGTGAGGATCTGCCACGGCTGACAGGCGGCGGCCGGATAGGTCGGAGCGGCGGCGGTCGCGCCGGTTCCAAACGGTACCCCGTTCGTCTTCCCGCAGGTCAGGGCGAGCGTGGGCGAGGCATAGCTGCTGGAGCAGTCTCCGGACGTCGCCGTGGCGCCCGATCCCGAACCCTGGCTCACCGCCGGCCCCATGACGAGCTGGGCTCGCGCTGGAAGGGGCGTTCCCAAATCGCAGCTCGCCAAAAGAAGGGAGGCGAGCACGGGGAGACGTCCCCGGAACCCTCGGCCAGGCGGCTCATTGGCGTTGCCCGAAGAAGGAGTTGGACCCCACGGTCAAGCCGGTGGTCGTTTTGGTGAACGGTCCAGTTGCGGAGTAGCAGACCGTGTCGCCAGCGCTCATTGAGCGCGGGGCGGCGTCCCACGCGACGCTCCAGCTTCCTGCCTGTGGAAGATAGTACCACCAGTCGGCGCCACCGGCCGTCGGCGGCGCGGAGACCTAATTGAAAACCAACACCCACTCGGCTTCGTTCGCGTAGCCTCCAAGGCTGTAGACGATCGCCGGCGAGCCGTAGGTATGGCAGTTCTCGGCCACCGCGCTCATCCATTGCGCAAAGCCCTGCGGCTGGACGATGTTGCCGCCGCATTGATCGATACCGATCCGATAGAGTTCGATCCCGGTGGCGTGGGCCCATTCAGCGATGAAAAGATGGTGTTCAGCGCCGCTACGTTTGCTTTCATCAACGAGACGAGGCTCCCGGCCCCGCTGGTCCAGGCGGGATCGGTCATGGACCCCTCCGTCGCGTTCCAGCCGTCGTTGAAAGCGCCCGCTGTCGCCGCTACCGCAAGCAAGCTGTTGCCTACGTTCACCGTCGGCGGCGTCGCGAAGCCCGGCAGCGGCAGGTCGACCGATGACCGAGCCCAGGTGATTGCCCCCATACGGCAATGAGCGTGGCCACGCTCACCGAGCCGCTCACCGCCTGGTGGCCGGGAAGTTGGTGATGTGGGCGAGGCCGCCACCGTCGGCGTTGAGCGCCGGCTGATTGGCGGCGGTCGCCGCTCCGGCCGGTAACGGGAGACTGGAGGCGCTGATCGGCTTGGGTGCTCGGCAGATTGGCGATGCTCACCGAGCCGCTCACCGCCTGAGTGGCCGGGAAATTCCCGATGCTCACTGTTCCGTTGACGGCTTGGCTGGCCGGGAAGTTCCCGATGCTCACCGTGCCGGTCACGGCTTGGCTGGCGGGGAAGTTGCTCACCCCCACCGACCAAACGCCCGACTGGGTGACGGCGCCACCGCCGCCGCCTCCACCGCCGCCGGAGCACCCCGAGGCGCAGATGAAGTGCGGATATTGACTCGGGACAGGATCGACCAAGGTCATGTCCAAGGTGCCGCTGACGTTGGACACCTCGCCCGCCCACGCCGGAGGCGCGAGCAAACTCGCGCCCGCCAGGAGCGCTCTTGCGATTTTCATGTTCAGGGTTCCCAGGGAGGAGGACGCGAACGTCCTGGTCCAGTCAGAGGCGGGGGCGATCAGATGCTTGGAAGTCGCACCGGGCCGCGCGCCACGGCGGGCCGGATCAGGAGCGCGGCGTTGGCTCGCGCCGCACGGAAGGCGAGCGCCGGATCGGGCAAAAGGCCCATAGGTCCGGCCAACCGGCCGGCGATCACGGCCGCCAGCGCCGGCTCGTAGCGGGCGTTGAGCGGTGTAGGGCCGTCGAGGCTCAGCGGTCCCGCCGCCTGCCAGGCGTTGAGGTCCGCGCGGTAGAAGAAGAGTTGCTGCGTCGTCCCGACGATCGCCACGCGAGAACCATCGCGGGGCGCCCGCAGAACCAGGCCATCGGCCGGGGCTGTCGAGCCTGGCGATGAGGCCCAGGAAACCCACACGCTGTTAGGCAGGGTGACGGAGACCTGAGCCCCCGCCTGCACTCTGATCCGCTGATCCTCCCCGGCGACACAGTCGGCGCTGACGTCGACATCGATCAACGGCCCCCGCGCTTCATGGATCTCGAGCACGAGCGCATCTAGCGCGGAGAGCCCCGCATCAAGCTCGTCGGCGGTCGGAGCATCGCCCGGCGCCGTGACGCCGAGCACTCCGTAGGCTGATGAAATTACGTCACGGCAGGTTGTCATCACCCTCCTCGTTGGGCGGCGAGGCCGCCGTCTTGCGCCTGGACGGACCGGCGGCGAGCACCTCGAACTGCGGATTTCGGGTCAGCAGCTCGAGGGCTTCCGCGCTCAGCCCGTTGAAGGCGCGCCAGGCGCCCCGTCGGAACCGGCAACCGAACGCCAGCGCCGACGGGTGACCACCGATGTAGCGGATGCGGGGACCTCCGAGGGGCTTCTTCCTCTTCGGCCCCGCGTTGGCCGATTTCACGCCGGCGAGCCGGGCAGGTCTTCGATGAAGTAGGTCAGCTCGATCTCGAGGGCGCCTGCGGCCGGCGTCGCCGCCGCCGCGTGAACGCCGACGAGCACCAGCTGCGGAGCCCCGCTGGTGTTCTTGTAGAGCCGTCCTCCGGCCGCCAGCGTGGTGTCGACCGACGGCCCGGCCACCCGGCCGACCGCGGTGGACGCCGCGTTGAACAGCTGCGGCGCGGCGTTGACCCCGACGTCGAAGGCGAGCGTCGGCGAGCCCGACGTGTCGAGTTGGCCGGCGGTCTTCAGCGTGAGGCCGGTCACCACCGCATTGCGCGGCAGGTTGGCGACATTGATCACGTCGCCGGTCGTGAGCATCGCCGGCAGCGCGATCACCTCGTGCATCCGGCTCGTGGCGCGAACGTCGCCGTGGGCCTGCTGCGGCGCGTGCGCCGCCCAGGAAGGAGAGTTGTAGATGGTCATGGAGCGTCAGGATCTCGCGTCAGGAGGGGGGTCAGGAGTTGGCGGCCGCGGCGACGAACATCGTGACCATGCCGTTCTGGACGCCGTTGAAGTTGATCTTCTTGACGCCGAGCAGCTCCTCGATCGCCACCCCGGGGCGGAACTCGTAGTCCTTGAGGCGATCGGTGCGCGGGGTCGGCTCCTGGCCCCAGGCGATGGCCGACCGCGCCGCGCACCGCAGACGAACACCGGGCGGATGTCGCCGGCCGAGCCGCCAATGCCGTTGAAGCCCGGCGGCGGCGCAGTAGTCGTCGATCTCCGGCACCTCGCGGTGGATCACGCCGTCATAGATCAGATCGCCGTCCTGGAAGATCGGGTTGCTGTCCATGCCGGTCGCCCTCGCGGGCGCGCGCCTGGGTGTTGGCCGCGACCATGGTCGAAGTCGGCTTTCAGGTCCCGGAAGCTGCGCGCGCCCGTGGAAGGCGACGAAGTACTCGGTGCCGTCGGTGTCGTTGGCCCGAAAGGGGCGGATGCGCGGATCGGCCAGCTTGGCCATGCGCTTGGCCAGCGAGACGTTGGCCACGCGTCGCCTTCGTCGTCGGCGCGACGTTGCCCGCCCCGACCGCGAAGGTCGGCGAGAAGTTCGACTTGGCCGAGCCGAACAGGATGCGGTCGGCGTTGGCGGCGCACCAGGCGTTCAGCTGGGCGGGAGTCGAGACGCTGTCGAAGTTCACCGCCGTGCCGTTCGGTGTCGACGACCACCGCGGCGAGGGCCTTGATGATGTCGTCGCGCAGCTTCTCGGTTTCCCACACCTTGAGCGCGTCGCGGGCGGCGTTCAGCAGGTCGATCTCGGTGCGGAAGGTGGTGCTCTTGGGCAGCCGCACGGCGTTGCGCCGCCAGTCGACCGTGACCAGGCAGTTGAAGTTGGTCAGCTCCTCCTCGGCGCCGTCCAGCACCTGGGCGCCGGTGACGCCGGCCGACTTCAGCCGGCCGATGAAGGGCACATTGATGGTGCGGAACGCCTCTTCCTGACGTTCGAACTTGGTGAGGATCACACCGCCCTTGTTGATGTCGGAGTTCGACATGTAGGGCATGAAGCGGGACTGACGGACGTACTCCTGGAAGTACTTGGTCATCCACACCTGCCGCTCGGAGGCGGAGGCGAGAAAAGTTTCAGCCATGGGTTTTCAGGTTCCTAGCTGAAGATGGCGGCGTAAGCGTTGCCTTCGCCGATGGGCGTGTGGGGCTTGCCGGCGCCGCCCTGGCCTGGCGCATTGGCCAGCGAGCGGGGTGGGGATGAGAGCGCCGCGAGAGGGTTGGCTGGAGCCGGCGCGGCGTTCGCCGGGTCCTGTTCGAAAGCCGCACGAGCCGCCTCGTAGGGGTCGTCGCTCGATTGCATCGCGGCGTTGAACGCCGGATCCGCGTCGCACCGCGCCGCCGCCCACTCGTGGATGGGCGATCCGGCTCCTTGCCGTGGGCCTGCTCAGCCAACCGGCGCGAGACCTTGAGCGTGTGTGGCGCGCAGGGCCGCCTCCACTCGTCTGATCCGAGGCTCAGCCGGCTCTCGGCGCTGGCCTTGAGCGCGGCCAGCTCCTTCTCCAGCGCCTGCCGCTTCTCCCGCTCGCTCTGCATGGCGCGGTAGAAGCCGAGCGTCTCGCGATCGGAGAGCGGCGGCTGCGCCGTCGCGCCGAAGTCGTCCCCGGGCGGCATGCGCGGGGGCTCGACCGCTTCCAACGGAAGCGGGGCGTCCAAGTCTGTCATGTGGGTGATCCTCGCCCAGAAAACGGGTGGCGGCCCCGTGAACGCCCGTCAGCCCGGCGTCGGCTCAACAGCGGCTCGTCAGGAGAGACTCAGCAGCTTTCCGTGGATCCAACCCCGCCTCCACCGCCCGCGCGGTGACGTCCGCGTGGGTCTGGTGGGCGTAGGTGAGGCTGTCGAGGGCCTTGGCGAAGCCGCCGGCCGTGTGTTCCTGGCTCTTCGCGGTGGTCTCGGCGATCTCGGCACGCGCCTTGGCCTGCGCGAGCGCGACGCTCGCTTCGTTGGCTCGCGGCCTGGGCCGCCGCGCCCCGCTCGATCACATCCAGCACGCCGCGCTTGTGCGGCATGGGGCTGAGCTGGATGAGAGTCGCGAGCGGGATTTGCTGCTGATAGACCGGCGAGGAGCCGACCAGCTGCATCAGCTCGCTGGAACGCCTCCTGCTGAACGGTCCCGACCTCGGGCTGGATGTCGACCTCGATGTCGACGTCCATCTCGGCGACGCGGTTCGCGTAGCCCAGCACCTCGCCGGTCGCGGGGTGCGTCACCGGCTGGTTCAGCCCGACAAAGCGCGGGACGTCCTCGTCGTCGCGTCACCCGGATGCATTGCGGCGCGGTCCAGTACTGCTTGGCCCGCGCCCAGCACTGTCGATAAATCGCGAGCTCGAAATCCTCGAGCGCGCCGTAGATCGATGGCCAGCTCGGTGAGGCCGCTCTGCTGGCGGGCCAGCAGCGCGCGTGCCACTGGCAGTCACTCGTGTCTCGGCCGAGGATCGCCGGGTTCGGCGCCATGCGCTCGATCTCGGCCTTGGCCTCCTGCAGCATCTCGAGGTTGCCGCTGGAACTCGACCGTGTTGGGCGCTCATGTCCCCAGCCGTAGGGGATGACCCCGTCCGGCCGCGCGGCCTCGCGCCGCGCGACCTCGGCGTCGACGTCGATCGCCTGAGGATCGCGAACCTCGATGCGCGGTGACGATGAGCAGATGCACGCGCCTTGGAGCGGCGCTTGTTGATCTCGTCCTGAGGACCGATCATGTCCCACACCGCGCCGTAGCGGCCGTTGTCGCGGCGTACATAGAGGCTCTGCGCCTCGATCGGGCAGTCCGGCCGACCTTTGTGGTCGAGGTAGGGGCTGGGCCCGTCTTCGAGCAGATCCAGAGCCCGTGAACACCGCGCGCCGCCAGACCGCCGTCACTGGTGGTAGAGTTCGACCACCATCAGGCGGCGCTCCTTGGCGTCGACCCAGACGCCGCCGTGCCCGGCCCAACGAGCGGCCGGTCCTGGATAGCTCTCGTCGACGCGGCAAGCCCGAGGCCCTCGGCCGTTCACCGCAGCCTCGATGCCGTCCGCCTGTCTCGGGCCACAGCGCCTTGGCGTCGCTCAGCGTACATCCACTTCGCGATTCCCAGGTAGCGCGCGTCCTTGAAGTCGGCGCGGCGGGAGCGCGGATCGTGCGAAGAACTCCTCCCAACGGATCTGGGTGATGGTGACGTTCAGGTCCGTCGTCCACGCCGACCAGCGCGGCCCCGGTGCCGGGCACCAGCATGTCGTGGAACACAGTCCTGCTTGAGCCGCTTGAAACGATTGAAGTCGGCGATGTAGCGCAGCACGTCGGTTGCGGCGTCGGCCGCATCCCTCGTCGCCGGGATTGCGCGGCCAGGCCGGGGATCTGATCGGCCGCGCTCGGTGACGCCGATGATGCCGTTGATCGCCGGCTTGATCCGGTTGACCACGATGGGAGGCTGGTTGCGCTGCGGCGAGGATCGCCAGCTCCTCGCGGGTGAACTGGTCGCTGTCGTAATAGTCGATGCAGGAGAGCGCTGTTGCGCCGCGCCTCGATGGTCAGCGACTGCGCCTCGGTTAACCACCGCTTCAGCCGCGGCGAGATCGGGCGGAGTCGGATTGTTCATTTTTTGTCCATCATGCCACCTTCCAATTCAGTTGTCGGCGGCTGCGCCGCGGCCGAAGTCGAATCGCGTCGCCGACCGGGTTCGACGGGCGACCACACGCGGCGGCCAGCGGGCGCGACATGCAGGCGTAGCGGGCCTCGTCGGCCACGTGGTCCTCGGCGCTCGGTGTCCAGGTCTTCGGGTCGGTCGGGGTCGTGCTGCAGGACCGGGCACGGTGCGGATGAAATCCCGGCAGGTCTCGAACACGAACAACATCGGGGTCGCTCCGTCGCCCGCGATCCGCCGGCGCATCTGATCCCAGCCGCCCGAGCGCGCCGTTACGGCCGACGCGAGCGTTGTCCGCCCGGCGCCACCGCCCGCAGTATCGGCGCCATCCGCTCGGCGACCGACGGGCCGCCGTCCGATGGAGAAGATGGACGGGTCGGCCACGCGGAAGGCCGATGGTCTCGCCGGCTTCTCGCGGCTGGACGATCCCTCGAGCCACCTCCTCGGCGGTGAGCTTGATGCCCCTCGTTCGGCCTGCCGTTCGAGCCGTACCATTCGCGGTACCGGACCAGCGCGCCCCGCGGGATGACGCCCGCCTTCGACGCAGGTAGCGGGTCGGTCGCGACCGCCCACCAGCCGACAGAGAACGGAGCCGCATAACCCCAGTCGAACGACCTGAATCGCGTCCAGTCCTCGGGCATGCTGAACGGACGCACGATATTGCGGGCGACGCCATTTGTCGAAAAAGGCGCCCTCGACGATGTTCCAGTCGCCTTCGAGCCAGGCGCGGACCAGTTGATCCGAACCGGTCTGCTGTAGCCGCGCGACATAGAAGCGGGTCGTTGGCCAGTAGCTTGGGATTGTCGCTTAGTCGCGCCGGAATGTAGACGCGGTTCGAGCGTCACGACAGAGCCATCGAACGGGTTGGTGAACGCCTCGCTCGATCACGTTGCCTGGGCCCGCGTCGATGTATCGGGCCTTGACCCAGCCGTGGCCCGGACCGCCCGGATTACACGTGGCCCGGAAGCGGCAGGGAACGCCGGCGCGCGCTCCGCAAGCGTGGCCTTGAGCTTGTCGACGAGCCGGGGTGAGGCGAACTGGGTGAGTTCCTCGATATAGACCCGGGTGTAGTCGTGCCCTTGGTAGGCGTCGGCGTGGCTGTCCTGGTCGAGATGGCGGAAACTGATCCGCGCACCGCTCGGCCAGGTGAACCGCGACTTCTGCTCCTCCCACTTGGCGCCGGCGAAGATCTCCTTCGCCCTCGCGATGGTCGGCTCGAGGGCGACGCGGGTGCGCCGAACCAGCAGCCCCTTGGCGTGTTCCTTGTAGGTCTCGGCGTGCATGGCGAACTCGCCGAGGGCCGCGTCGGTCTTGCCGCCGCCCCGCGCCCCGCCGTAGACCACCTCGAAGACGTCGCTGTTGACGAACTCCGTCTGAGGCCCCGGTTGCGGCGTCCAGCTCGAGGCCGCCGGAGCAGCGATCTCTCCAGTTTTCATATTGCAACATACTCTCGGCCGGGCGTCAAGCGTCGATTTGGCGTTTTCGTAAAAAACCGCCTCGCGGGAGGTCCATGCGCCCGCTGGGCTCGCGGGGTTAGGCGAGTGGCGCTGACGGGAGGAACTGAAGGCGGCGCAGCTTGTTCGCTGACGTCCGACGGCGGGCGCCTTCATCTACGAATTTGGGTTATGGAGCCTGATGGGATCAGCGATGAGAGAGGGTGAACTCTTCGACGCGTCCGCGACCCGGAGCCCAACCGCTTGGGCACTTCCCGACTTTCTATATTGCAACATGTTTTCGGCCGGCCGTCAAGCAGGCGTTTCGAGTTTCCAACCCAGCCTGGCCCCATCGATCCGCGCCAGCTTGGCTTCGAAGGGGCTCCAGTCATCGCGGTCCGCGATGGCGGCCCAAAGCCCCTCGATTTCGTCGTAGAGCAGCTCCTCAGGCTCGCTCCCGCTGAAGAACGGGTCGTTCAGGAGGTCGGCGCGAACCGGCGAGTAGGGCGCGAGCAGGCGGCGGAAATCGGAGAACGCCTCTTGCTCGTAAAGCTCTGATCGCAGGCCGGAGAGCGCCCGCTCTTCCGACGCCAAGCCGCCGAACCAGTCGAAGAAGAACGGCTCCCAGCGCAGCGCCTCGCCCCCATCCGCCAGCGCGCGAAACGCCGCGTTCACCAGTTCGAGATCCCGATCGTCGTTTAGAGTTGCGACGCCTAGTCGGCGGAGCATCGCTGCCTTGAGTTCGTCCCGATACAAGCCGCCGAACGCGTTGAGCGCGTCGACAAGAGCCTCCGGCGGGCTGATCGTGCTCAATGCGCCGGCGAGCTGGCGGAGGTTCCAGAACACCGCCTCCGGCTGGCGCCCAAAGCTGTAGAGCCCGGCGTGGTCGAAGTAGGCGGCGACGAAGTTGGGGTCGTTCTTCGGCAGGAACCGGTACGGCCCGTAGTCGAAGCTCTCGCCATTGATGTTCATGTTGTCGGTGTTGAGCACCCCGTGGACGAAACCCGCCGCCATCCAACGGGCCGCGAGCCGCGCCGCCTTGCCAACGACCCGGCCCAGGAACCCGGCCGCCCGATTCTCGTCCGCCGGGATGTCCGGGTAGTAGACCGCGCACGCGTGATCGAGCAGTTCAGTCATCAACTCGGGCTTCTCCAGCACTGCCAGCCGCTGGAAGGTCCCGAAATCGGATGTGGCTGTAGGACAGCCGCGTGAGCACCGCGCCGCGGGTGGGACTGGGCTCGTCGCTCCGTTGGAGCGCCTCGCCCGTTTCGAACACCGCGAAGGTTCGGGAGGTGGGAACCCCCAGCGCCTCCAGCATCGCCGTCGCCAGCACCTCGCGCACCGCGCCCTTGAGGGTAAGCCGCCCGTCGCCCGCCCGCGACCACGGCGTCTGGCCGGAACCCTTGGTTCCTAGGTCGAGCAGACGGCCGGACCCGCTCTCGCGCAGCTGCGCGAACAGGAAGCCGCGACCATCGCCGAGGTCGGGATTGTAAACTCGGAACTGATGGCCGTGATAGCGCATCGCCAAGGGCTCAGGTTGATTGCCCGGCAACGGCTCGAACCGACAGAAATGCGTCCGGCGCTCGCCCTCGTCGAGACCGCCCAGCCCAATCGAGGCGGCCGCTCTCGCATTCCAAAATCGCGGCCGCGGCGCCGGGAAGTCGGCCGGGACGACCGGATCGGCGAATTCCGACCCCAGGGTCTGGAACAGGGGATCGGGGACGTAGACTGCATCGACCGGCATTCCGGCCAGATGCGCGAGCGATCGTCGCCCCGCAAGCGCTGGCGGCCCGATCGGGCTCGTCGCGCCGGTGGTCCGCGGTTACGAGAGGCCGGCGCGGATCGCCTCGCCCGTGTCCCGCGCGGCCTCGATCACCGCCGGCGAGATATCGCCCATGATGTAGAAGTCGTGGATCAAGTCGGGGTAGTCGCGGTGCGTCACGCGCACGCCGGCCTTCCTCAACGCCGCGGCATATGCCCTTCCCTCGTCTTCGAGCGGGTCGTGGCCGGCGGTGACCACAAGCGCCGGCGGCAACCCGGAGAGGTCGGACGCGCGCGCGGGCGTCGCCCGGTGGGCATGCGGATGTCCAACAGCCGCCAGGCATTTTTCGAACCAGTCCATGACCGCCTTGGTGAGCAGAGGACCATCCCGCTCGTGTCGCGATTTCGGCAGGGTTTCTGGACCGGTCGCCGGATAGAGAAGCAGCTGGAACTTCAGCGGATAGGCGGCCTCGCCTCTCAAATCGAGCGCCACGGAGGCGGCGAGATTACCGCCCGCGCTGTCGCCGCCGACGCCGATCCGCTGAGCGATCGGCCCCGATCTCGTTGGCATGATCGAAGGCCCACCTTGTCGCGGCCAAGGCGTCGTCGTGGCCCGCTGGGAAGGGGTGCTCGGGCGCGAGCCGGTAGTCGATCGCGAGGAGCCTTGCGCCGGAGAACGAGGTCAGGCGCCGGCAATGAGCGTCGTGCGTCTCCAGGTCGCCGATGGTCCAGCCGCCGCCGTGGAAGTAGACCAGCAGCGCGCTCGGTGCGGTGTCGGCTTCCGGAATGTAGAGCCGGGCGGGGATGCCTCCCGCCACGGTCAGGTCCCGGCTCGCGACATCCTTGGGCGTGGTGTTGGCGTTCTGGGCGGTGCGCTGCGTGCGGTAACCGGCGCGAACCATCTCCGGCGGGAGTTCGTGAAGCGGCGGAAGGTCGGGCGGCGTCGCCGCGGCCTCGGCGTCGAGCATGGCTTGGAAGTGAGGGTCGATGGGGGCAGACATGTTCATGAAGCTAGGATCGTGCAGGCCCCGCGTCCAGTCGAGCGATGCGGGCTTGCCAGAGACAGATCAAAGGCGTGACGCCCAGCTCCATGATCAGCGCCCAACGGGACGCTCCCGGATCGCCATGGCTGATCCAACCGACGGCCCGCGCAAGCCCGCCCATCACCACCACGATGGCGAGCGCGCGGACCGTCTCGGTGCGCCGCCCGATGCTGGGTATGCAGCCCCAGAACACCAGGCCGATGCCGAGCAGCAGACCGGACAGGTAGCGGAACTGGCTGTCGCCGCCAGGGCCAAGTCCGCCCCCCATGAAGGCCGCGCCCTCAAGGGCGCCGAGGAGCCCCGCTGCGACGGGAACACAACCCGCGAGAAGGATGACGAATTGCAGCAGGCGTTTCTCGGGCATCAGCGGGCGTATCCTTGACCAGAACAGGTGTTCAGGCGCATACGCCCGCTCTTCGGCGCCAGTTCATCTCGCGCCTCCGACGCCACGACCCTCCGCTCGCGCGGAGACGAGGGCGAAGGGGAACCCCCGTCCGCGTGAACGCGCACGGGGGCGTTTGTCGTTGCAGGTTTGGGATCGCTTGATGTTCGAGGAACTTGGCGAGCGCCTTTCCGGGGTTTTCGACCGGCTTTCGGGCCGGGGCGTGCTTTCGGAGAAGGACATCGACGCGGCCATGCGCGAAGTGCGCGTCGCCTTGCTCGAGGCCGACGTGGCCCTGCCGGTCGTCCGCGACTTCATCGAGAAGGCGCGCGTCGCAGCGTCGGGCGAGGCGGTGATCCGCTCGGTCAAGCCCGCCGATCAGGTGGTCAAGATCGTTTACGACGGCTTGGTCGAGATGCTGGGCGGCGAGGAGCCGGAGCCGCTGCGCCGCGCGCTCAACCCGCCCACGGTCATGATGATGGCCGGCCTGCAAGGCTCGGGTAAGACGACCCTCTCCGGCAAGCTCGCCAAGCGGCTCGTCGGCGCCGAACGCCTGAAGGTGCTGCTCGCGTCCCTGGACGTTCGACGTCCCGCGGCCATGGAGCAACTGGCGATCCTGGCGAAGTCGGCCGGGGCCGAGTCCCTGCCGATCGTCGCCGGCCAGCCCCCGGCCGACATCGCCCGGCGCGCCCTCTCCGCGGCCAGGCTCGGCGGCTTCGACGTGCTCATCCTGGACACCGCCGGCCGCACCACCCTCGACGAGGCGATGATGAGCGAGGCGGCCCAGATCGCCGCCATCGCCCAACCCGCCGAGACCCTGCTGGTGGCCGACAGCCTCACCGGCCAGGACGCCGTGCGCACGGCCAAGGCGTTTCACGAGCGCCTGCCCCTCACCGGCCTCGCCCTCACCAGAGCCGACGGCGACTCACGCGGCGGCGCCTCGCTATCGATGCGGGCGGTCACCGGATTGCCGATCAAGTTCCTGGGTACAGGCGAAGGTCTGGACGCCCTGGAGGTGTTCGACGCCCGCCGGGTCGCCGGCCGGATCCTGGGCCAAGGCGACGTCGTCGCCCTGGTGGAGAAGGCTGCGGCCGAACTCGACGAGGCCAAGGCCAGGGCCCAGGCCGAGAAGCTGGCCAAGGGCCGCTTCGACCTCGAGGACCTTGCCGAACAGCTCGCCCAGATGGAGCGGATGGGCGGCATGGGCGGGCTCATGGGCATGCTGCCCGGGGTTCAGAAGATCAAGAAACAGGTGGCCGAGGCGGGGATCACCGACTCCATGGTCCGCCGCCAGCGCGCGATCATCGGCTCGATGACCCGCCAGGAGCGCAAGAAGCCCGACATTCTCCAGGCCTCGCGCAAGCGCCGCATCGCCGCCGGCGCCGGCGTGGACGTCGCCGAGGTCAACCGCCTGCTCAAGCAGCACCGACAGATGCAGGACGCGGTGAAGATGCTGTCGAAAGGCGGCGGCAAGGGCTTCGCCCGCATGGCCCAGATGCTCGGCGGCATGCCGGGAATGGGCGGCGCTCCCGGGGCCATGCCCACCCAAGCCCAGGCGGGCGCACCCGCGCCCAACCTCGACCTCAAGTCCATCGCCGGGATGGCCAGGAGCGCCGGCCTGCCCGGCCTCGGCGGCCCTCCCAACCAATCGTTCCCCTTCAAGAAACCCTAAAGGACTCCCATGCTCCGCATTCGCCTCTCCCGAGGCGGCGCCAAGAAGCGCCCCTACTATTCGATCGTGGTGGCCGACAGCCATTCGCCACGCGACGGCCGGTTCATCGAGAAGGTCGGCGCCTACGACCCGCTGCTCAAGAAGGACGATGAGAAGCGCGTCATCCTGAAGACCGAGCGCATCTCCGAGTGGCTCGCCAAGGGCGCCCAGCCCACGGACCGCGTCGCGCGCTTCCTCGCCAAGGAAGGCCTCGCCCAGTGGACGCCCGGCAACAACCCCAACAAGGGCGCCCCGGGAACCAAGGCCAAGGAACGCGCGACCGAGCGCGCCGAACGCGAAACCGCGCGAGCCGAAGCCGCGGCGCAGGCCGCCGAGGAAGCCGCTGCCGCGCCGCCGCCGTCCGAGGAGCCGGTCGCTGAAGAGCCCGTCGCCGAAGCCGAGGCTGAGCCCGCGGCCGAGGCGGAAGCTTCGTCCGAAGGCTGAGACGACCCGCGCGCTCGACTATGGACAAGTTGATCCTGGTCGGGCGCGTGGCCGGCGCGTTCGGCGTGAAGGGCGAGGTGCGCCTGACGGCCTACACCGAGACGCCCGAGAGCCTGCTCGACTATCGGATCCTGCTGGACGAGGCCGGGGCGCCCTTCCTCACCTTGAGCTCGGGACGTGCGTCGAAGGGGGCTCTCCTGGCGCGGGCCCGGGAGGTCGAAAGCCGCGAGCAGGCCGAAGCCCTTCGGGGACGTCCCCTCTACATCGAACGCGCGGCTTTGCCGCCGCCATCGGAGGAAGATGAGTTCTACCTCGCCGACCTGATCGGCGCAGAGGCGGTCCTGGCTGGACGGCCAGCCGGTCGGGACGGGTGAAGTTTGTTGCCAACTTCGGGGCGGGCGATCTGCTCGAAATCGAGCCTAAAGCAGGCGGCCCTAGCTTCTATGTACCCTTTACTAAGGACGACGTTCCCTTGGTAGATGTGGAAGAACACTCGCTTGACGCTGAAAAGCTTGACCGAGCCATCAGAAAGCTTAACCGGTACCGGCTCGGACCAGACTTAGCCTTAGGAACACCGGTATAGACGAGGCGTTCAGCCCGGTATCGTCAAACCGGAGTGCTTACCATGGCCGACAACAATCACGGGCGTTTCGCCATCGTCACCGGCGCCTCCAGCGGCATCGGGCTGGAACTCGCCAAATGCGCCGCCAAGGACGGCTACGACCTCCTCATCGCCGCCGACCGGCCGCTCGAGCAAGCCGCCTCAGAGGTTCGGGCGCTGGGCGCCGAGGTGCAGACCCTACAGGTTGATCTCTCCACGTCCGAGGGCGTGGACAAGCTTGTAAACCAAGCCAAATCCAGTGGCCGTCCGATCGAGGCTCTGTTCGCCAACGCCGGTCAGGGCCTCGGCAAAGGTTTCCTAGACCAGGATTGGAACGACATCCTGGGCGTGGTGAACACCAACATCACCGGCACCCTCCGTCTGCTCCAGCAGGTCGGCCGTGAGATGCGCGCCCAGGGCTCGGGCAAGATCCTGATCACCGGCTCCATCGCCGGCCTGATGCCCGGCACCTACCAGGCGGTCTACAACGGCTCCAAGGCCTTCCTCGACTCCTTCTCCTTCGCCTTGCGGCACGAGCTGAAGGACACCGGCGTCACCGTGACCTGCCTCATGCCGGGCGCGACGGAGACCGACTTCTTCGAGCGCGCCGATCTGACGGACACCAAGATCGGCCAGTCGAAGAAGCAGGATCCGGCGGAGGTCGCCGAGACCGGCTACAAGGCCATGCAGAAGGGCGAGGGCGACGTGGTCGCCGGCTGGAACAACAAGCTCCAGGCCGCCATCGCGGCCGTCACCCCGGAAGGCGTGCTCGCCAAGATGCACGAGGGCATGGCCGCGCCGGGGTCTGGAAAGAACTAGGCTCGCAGGTCGGGCGGAGTGGCTTCGACGCGAAGCGACTCCGCCGCCTCGATCAGCCCGGCGAGTTCCTGGCCGTTGGAACCGAGCCGTCTGAGCGCCACCTTGCGCTCCTCGGCCTCGCGCTTACCGACCACCGCGATCACCGGGACCTTAGCGAGCGAATGTTCGCGCACCTTGTAGCCGACCTTCTCGTTTCTGAGATCGAGCTCCACCCGGAGCCCCGCGCGCCGGAGTTCGTCCGCGACCTCCCGGGCGTATTCGTCCGCCTCGTCCGTGATCGTCGCCACCACGACCTGCACCGGCGCGAGCCACAGGGGGAACGCTCCCGCGTAGTGCTCGATCAGGATGCCGATGAACCGCTCCAGCGTGCCGACGATGGCGCGGTGGAGCATGACCGGACGGTGTTTCTGGCCGTCCTCGCCGACGTACTCGGCGTCGAGCCGCTCCGGCAGCACATAGTCGAGCTGTAGCGTCCCGCACTGCCAAGTGCGGCCGATGGCGTCCCGCAGGTGGAACTCCAGCTTGGGGCCGTAAAAGGCGCCCTCCCCTGGAAGCCGCTCGACCTGTACGCCGGCGGCGTTGGCGCCCCGCTCCAGCGTATCCTCCGCCACCGTCCACTGCTCGTCCGTGCCAAACCTCTGTTCTGGGCGGAGGGCCAGCTTCACGGAGTGCAGCTCGACGCCGAAGTCGGCGTAGATCGTCTCCAGCAGCTTGATAAAGGCCGTGGACTCCGCCTCGATCTGGTCCTCGGTGCAGAAGATGTGGGCGTCGTCCTGGACCATCCTCCGTACACGGAGCAGCCCCATCAAGGAGCCGGAACTCTCGAAGCGGTGCAGCCCGCCGAACTCCATCATCCGGATCGGCAGTTCGCGGTACGACCGCTGGCCCTGGTTGAAGATCTGGATATGGCAAGGACAGTTCATCGGCTTGACCGCCAGGACCTCGCCTTCCTCGGTTTCGGAGGTGAACATGCTGTCGTGGAACTTGGCCCAGTGGCCGGACCGCTCCCAGAGCGAGCGGTCGAGGATCTGAGGCGTATTGACCTCCACATAGCCGGCCTGTTCCGTGCGGCGACGGACGTAGTTCTCCACCGCGCGATAGAGCGTCCAGCCCTTGGGGTGCCAGAAAGCCGCGCCCTTGGCCTCCTCCTGAAAGTGGAACAGGTCCATGGCCCGGCCGATCTTGCGATGGTCGCGCTTCTCCGCCTCTTCCAGCCGCTTGAGATAGGCTTCCAGCTCGGCCTCGCTCGTCCAGGCCGTGCCGTAGACACGCTGGAGCTGGGCGTTGTTCTGGTCGCCGCGCCAGTAGGCGCCGGCGAGCTTCATCAGCTTGAACGCCTTGCCCACGTGCCGCGTCGAGGGCAGGTGCGGTCCCCGGCAGAGGTCCTTCCAGGCGCCCTGACGGTAGAGGGTGATCGTGTCCGTCTCCGGCAGGTCGCGGATGATCTGCGCCTTGTAGTGCTCGCCAATGGACTCGAAGTAGGCGATCGCCTCGTTGCGGTCCCATACCTCGCGCGTGATCGGCTCGTCGCGGTCGACGATCTCCTTCATGCGTTTCTCGATCGCGGCGAAGTCGTCCGTGGAGAACGGCGTCTCGCGGGCGAAGTCGTAGTAGAAGCCGTCCTCGACATTGGGGCCGATCGTCACCTGCGTGTCGGGGAACAGCTCCTGCACCGCTTCGGCGAGGACGTGGGCCGTGTCATGCCGGATGACCTCCAGCGCCTCGGGCGCATCCCGCGTGACGATCTCGAGAGCGCCGCCGTGAGGCAGTGGACGGCGGAGATCGAGGAGCTGGCCGTCCAGCTTGGCCAGAAGAGCCTTCTTCTCCAGCGATTTGGAGATGGAGGCGGCGACCTCCTGGCCCGTCACGCCCTCGTCGTATTGGCGCACGGAACCGTCGGGAAACTTCAGATCGATCATGGTCTCTTACTTTCGCGGCGGGACGGGATCGAACCCGCGGCCGCCGAAGGGATGGCATTTGAGGACCCGGCGGAGGGCGAGCCAGCCGCCCTGTAAAGGTCCGTGTTCGATGAGGGCCTTGGCCGCGTAATCCGAGCACGTCGGGTCGAAGCGACACTGGCGGCCGATCCAGGGAGACAGCGTCAGCTTGTAAGCGCGATGGGCGAAGCGGACGGCGCCTTCGTAGAGCGGCATGCCGACGCGGACCTCGGTTGAGAAAAGAACCCTAGGCCGCGTCGGCGGCGCTAGTTCGACGGGCGTCCTCGGCGCGCCGGCAAGCCTCCACCGCCGCCTCGAACGCAAGCAGCGTAGAGGCGTGGCGCGGCGGATAGTCTTTCACCGGCTCGAGCATGGCGAGATCCGAAAAGCGTCCTTCGGGCGGGGTTCCACCCGACTTGAGCATAGCACGCAAGCCGTCGCGCGCCACCTCGATCTCCGCCGGGCTGGCGCCGATCACCTTGTCCGCCAACACCGCCGCGGCCGCTTGGCCAAGCGCGCAGGCCTTCACCTCCTGGGCGAAATCGACCACCCGCCCATCCGCCAGCGCCACATCGACGAGGATGCGGCTGCCGCACAGCTTGGAAACCTTCTCCGCCGTCCCCTCCGGGCGTGGCAGGCGGCCCAGGCGGGAGACGTTGGCGGCAAGGGTGAGCAGCCGGGCCGAATAGAGTTCGTCGATCACGCGGACACTCTCCGCGCTTCGACCTGCGCCTTCAGCGCTTCTCCCATGGCGGCGAACCCCGCGCGCAGCGGCCTGCGCATGCGCTTCGCCAGGGTAGGGCCGATCGGCCCTTCGAACAGCTCGCCATTGGTGAAGATGCTGCCGGTCTCGGTGAGCGCCTCGATCTCGATGTAGCGAAGACTTCTTCAAAAGGCCGGCGAACATGGAGAGGCGCCAGTGGATCTGGTCGTTGGGCACCCAGTCGAGGATCACCGGCCGGATCGCGCGCGGGTTCGCGCCCGGTACCGCGACCTCGAGGTCCAGCTGCGAGCCGATGCGCAGAGAGCCGTTGGCTTTCGGATAGAGCGGGTTCCAAGCCGGCCAACGCTCGAGGTCCGAGACGACGGCCCAGATCTCCTCGGCGGAGGCCTGGATGCCGATCCGATGTTCGATCTTCACCCCACTCATGCGGGCTCCTTCATCCTCCAGGTCGCGCCGTCGGCGGAGTCCATGACCTCGACATTCAACGCGGTGAGTTCGGCTCGGATCGCGTCGGCGCGACCCCAGTCCTTTGCCGTTCTAGCGGCGATCCGCTCGGCGATCAGGCCGTCCACCCGCGCCGCCAGCGCCTGGTCCACACGCCCCCGCAGCCAGACGGCGGGATCGGCTTGCAGGAAGCCGATCAATGCCCCGCTCGCGAGGAGCTCGCCCTTGGCGCGCGACCGCTCGGCGGGCGAGCCGCCCTCCAGGCGCTTGGCGATGGCGAACAATTCGGCGTTCGCCTTTGGGGTGTTGAGATCGTCTTCCAGCGCCTCGAGAAAGGCCGTCGACGGTCCGGTCTCGGCCGCCTCGACGTCCTCGGAACGACGCAGCGCGCCATAGAGTCCGTCGAGCGCCGCCTTCGCCTGGGCGATCCCCTCCTCCGACCAGTTGAGCGGCTGGCGATAGTGCGACGCGAGCAGGGCCCAGCGTAGCGCCTCGCCCGGCCAGCGTTCGATCAGCTCATGCACCAAGGAGACGTTGCCCAGGCTCTTGGACATCTTTTCCCCGGCCATGTTCAGAAAGCCGTTGTGCACCCAGTAGTTGGCGTAGCCGACCCCATGATCGGCGCAGACGCCTTGAGCCAGTTCGTTCTCGTGATGGGGGAAGATCAGGTCGTTCCCGCCGCCGTGAATGTCGATCGGCAGGCCAAGCGCCTGCTCGATCATGGCCGAACACTCGATGTGCCAGCCCGGCCGTCCTGGTCCGAACGGGCTCTCCCATACCGGTTCGCCCGGCTTCGAGGGCTTCCACAACACGAAGTCCGCGGGGTGCTGCTTGTAGGGAGCGACATCCACCCGGGCGCCGGCGATCATGTCGTCCATGGAGCGGCCGGAGAGCTTGCCGTAGTCGGCGTAGGCCTGGGTGTTGAAGAGCACGTGGCCCTCGGCCGCATAGGCGGCGTTGACGTGCACCAGCCGGCCGATCATGGCGATGATCGCGTCCATGGTCTGAGTGGCGCGCGGCTCGAAGGTGGGCGGCAGCGCGCCGATCGACGCCATGTCGGCATGGTAGGCGTCTAGATAGCGTTGTGTGATCACGCCGATGGGCACGCCCTCGGCCTCGGCCTTCTTGTTGATCTTGTCGTCCACGTCGGTGACGTTGGCGGCGTAGATCACATGCTCCGGTCCATAGAGGTGGCGAAGAAGCCGGAACAGGACGTCGAACACCACCACCGGCCGCGCATTGCCGATGTGGGCGTAGTTGTAGACGGTGGGCCCGCAGACATACATCGTCACCCGATCGGGATTGATCGGAACGAAGTCGCGCTTGGCCCGCGCGGCGGTGTCGTGAAGGCGAAGAACCATCGCCTTCCTATATGGCCCCACGCCCGGTGAAGGGAACGGCCTGAGCATGACAGCTTCGAACGAGGAGACTTTTCAACTGGAGCGCGGGACGCGGCTCAGCCCGCGCTTCGACGACGCCGGCCTGATCGCCGCGATCGCCACCCACGCCGACACCGGCGAGGTGCTGATGCTCGCCTGGATGAACGCCGAGGCCCTGCGCCTGACGCTCGAGACGGGCGAGGCCCACTATTTCAGCCGCTCGCGGCAGGCGCTCTGGCGCAAGGGCGAAACCAGCGGCCAGGTGCAGACCGTCGTCGAGGCGCGGATCGACTGCGACCAGGACGCGGTCCTCCTGAAGGTGCGCCCCCAGGGGGACGGCGGCGCGTGTCACGTGGGTTTCCGCTCCTGCTTCTACCGCGTCATTGAGAACGGCGCCCTGGTGGAGCAGCCTTGAACCCTCGTCGCATCGTGTTGACCGAGGGTGGCGGCCGGCTCGATCGGGCCCTGGCCCTCGCCGCGCCCGACCTGTCCCGCTCCCGCATCCAGGCGCTGATGGCCGCCGGCGCCCTCACCCGCGAGGGCGAGCTCGTCGCTGACGGGGCGCGCGCCGCCGAGCCCGGGGCCTATGACCTCGACATCCCCCCGCTTGCCCCCGCCGAGCCCGAAGGCCAGGACCTCGGGCTGGTGGTCCTTTTCGAGGACGAGCATCTGATCGTGATCGACAAGCCCGCCGGCATGTCGGCGCATCCCGCGCCGGGACACGTCTCTGGGACGCTGGTCAACGCCCTTATTCATCATTGCGGCGACACGCTCTCCGGGATCGGCGGAGTGGCGCGGCCAGGGATCGTCCATCGCCTGGACAAGGACACTTCCGGCGTGATGGTCGCCGCCAAGACCGACGCCGCCCACCACGGGCTCTCGGCCCTGTTCGCTCGTCACGATATCGAGCGCGTCTACACAGCGCTCACGCGCGGCGCGCCGAAGTCGGCCAGCGGCGAAATCGTCACCCGGATCGGTCGCTCGCCACACGACCGCAAGAAGATGGCTGTGCTGCGCACCGGGGGCCGGGAGGCGATTACCCGCTACGCTGTTCAGCGCCGCTACGGTCTTGCGGAACGCCCGCTCGCAGCCCGCGTCGACTGTCGGCTTGAGACGGGGCGGACGCACCAGATCCGCGTGCACCTCACCCACATCGGCGCGCCTTGCCTCGGCGATCCCGTGTATGGGGCGGGAGCGCCGGCGCCCGCCGTGCGCGCCGCCATTGAATCCGCGGGGCTGGAACGCCAAGCCTTGCATGCCCGCGTCCTCGGCTTTGTGCACCCGATCACCGAACAGGCTCTCCGCTTCGAGACCCAGCCGCCGGCGGACATGCGCGCCCTGGAAACCGCCTTGGAGATCGTCTGAAAACGGCGACAGAAAGCTTGGCTAGGTGTAACCTTCCGGCCCAGGCAACGAATAGCCATATGCGGGATTGGGATGGGGGTGGAGGCCGGCAAACCCCGCATGCGTGCCGGTCGGAAGGACAAGTAAACTATGGCTGGCGTGAATACGCTTTCAGTGATGTCGCCGGAAGGCGGCCTGTCGCGGTACCTCACCGAGATCCGCAAGTTTCCGATGCTGGCGAAGGACGAGGAGTTCATGCTCGCCAAGCGCTGGCGCGAGCATCAGGACCCCGAGGCCGCGCACCGTCTGGTGACCTCTCACCTTCGCCTCGTGGCCAAGATCGCCATGGGCTACCGCGGCTATGGCTTGCCGATCGGCGAGGTGATCTCCGAGGGCAACGTCGGCTTGATGCAGGCGGTGAAGAAGTTCGAGCCCGACAAGGGCTTTCGTCTCGCCACCTACGCCATGTGGTGGATCCGCGCCTCGATCCAGGAATACATCCTGCGCTCCTGGTCGCTGGTGAAGATGGGCACGACCGCCGCGCAGAAGAAGCTGTTCTTCAACCTGCGCAAGGCCAAGAGCGAGATCAGCGCCCTGGACGAAGGCGACATGCGTCCCGAGCAGGTGAGCGCCATCGCCACCAAGCTGGGCGTGCTCGACTCCGAGGTCATCTCCATGAACCGGCGCCTCTCCGGCCCGGACGCTTCGCTGAACGCGCCGTTGCGCGCCGACTCCGAAAACGAGTGGCAGGATTGGCTGGAGGACAAGGAACAGATCAGCCAGGAAACGCGCCTCGCCGAGGACGAGGAGAAGTCCCAGCGCATGGGCCTCCTCCAGGAAGCCATGGTCGAGCTCACCGACCGCGAGCGCCACATCCTCACCGAGCGCCGGCTGAAGGACGACCCGACCACGCTCGAGACGCTCGCCGCCGAGTACGGCGTCAGCCGCGAGCGGGTGCGTCAGATCGAGGTGCGGGCGTTCGAAAAGCTGCAGCGGGCGATGCGCGCCGCGGCTGAAGAACAGAACCTGATGAGCGTCTGATCGGCCTCAGTTCCGGAACGGGTCGCGCACCATGATGGTGTCGTCCCGCTCCGGGCTGGTGGTGACCATGGCGACGTTGGCGCCGATCAGCTCCTCGATACGCCGAACATACTTGATCGCGTTGGCGGGCAGATCGCGCCAGGAACGCGCGCCGCGGGTGGTGGAGCCGGACCAGCCCTCCATCTCTTCGTAGACAGGCTCCACGCCCGCCTGGGCGCTCACGCCGGCGGGCAGGTAGTCGAGGGTTTCCCCGTTCGAGGCGGTAGCCCACGCACAGGCGGATGGTGTCGAAGCCGTCCAGCACGTCGAGCTTGGTGAGCACGACACCCTCGATGCCTCCGACGATAACCGATTGGCGCGCGAGCACAGCGTCGAACCAGCCGCAGCGACGCTTGCGACCGGTGACTGTTCCGAACTCGGCGCCCCGTTGCCCGAGCCGCTCCCCGGTCTCGTCCTTGAGTTCCGTCGGGAACGGCCCCTCTCCCACGCGGGTCGCGTAGGCCTTGAGGATGCCCAGCACGTAGCCCGAGGCTGAAGGCCCGACACCCGCGCCGGCGGCCGCCTGGCCCGCCACGGTGTTGGACGAGGTCACAAACGGGTAGGTGCCGTGGTCGACGTCGAGCAGGGTCGCCTGAGCCCCCTCGAACAGGATGCGCTTGTCCTCACGGGCGGCGGCGTCCAGCACCCGCCATGCCGGCTTGAGGAAGGCCGTCACCTTCGGTGCGATCTCCAGCAAAGCCGCCTTCAGCGCGGCGGGTGTGACCTCCGGCAGATCGAGGCCTCTTCTCAGGGGGATATGGTGGGCAAGCAGCCGCTCGATCTTGGCGTCCAGCGCCGCCTCGTCTTCCAGATCGCAGAAGCGGATGGAGCGGCGACCCACCTTGTCTTCGTACGCGGGACCGATTCCCCGGCCTGTGGTGCCGATCTTGCCGGCCCCGGCCCGAGCCTCGCGGGCGACATCCAGATCCCGATGCAGGGGCAGGATCAGGCAGGCGTTGTCGGCCACCACCAGGACTTCGGGCGTGATCGAGAGCCCCTGTCCACGCACCCGCTCGATCTCCTCGAGCAGCGCCCAGGGATCGACCACCACGCCGTTGCCGATCACCGACAGCTTGCCCTGCACCACCCCTGAGGGCAGCAGCGAGAACTTGTAGGTGTTGTTCCCGACCACGATGGTGTGGCCGGCGTTGTTGCCGCCCTGGAAGCGCACCACCACGTCCGCCCGCTCGGCGAGCCAGTCGATGACGCGCCCCTTCCCTTCGTCGCCCCACTGGGCGCCGACCACCGTCACATTACCCATGGTTCGTCCTAGAGTTGGAGTCCGTCGCCGAGCATGGCTTCGGCCATGGCGCAGTGCATGGCGATGCCCCGGGCCATGACCCGCTCGTCGAGGGTCATTCGATTGGAGTGGAGCGCGCAGCAGGTGCGGTAGTCGCCGCCCTCCGGCGACGCGCCGAGGAAGGCCATCGCACCCGGCGTGCGTTGCAGCACATAGGAGAAGTCCTCAGCCCCCATCATCGGATGGGTCATGGGAAACCAGGCGCTGTCGCCATAGAGTTCGCGGGCGGTGCGCGCCGCAAGGTCGCTGACCCGGCCGTCGTTGACCGTCACCGGGAAGCCGCGCTCGATCTCAACCTCGGCGGTTAGGCCGTGCGCCAGGGCGATATGTTCGGCGAGACGGTAAATTGCCTTGTGCACGCGTTCGCGGGTCTTTTCGGACAAGGTCCGCAAGGTGCCGAGCAGACGGCCGTCCTCCGGGATCACGTTGTGGGTCGTGCCCGACTGGATCTGGGCGATGGTGATGACCGCGGGATCGGACACCGGGACTTCGCGGGTGATCAGGGTCTGGAAGCCGATGGCGATCTCGCAAAGGGCGGGGATCGGGTCCCGGGCGTCGTGCGGCATCGAGGCGTGACCGCCCGCGCCGATCACCCGCACCTCGATCTTGTCCGCCGAGGCCATCAGAGTCCCTGCCCGGCTGGCGAAAACGCCCGCGGGCATGTTGGGCGAAATGTGCAGGGCGAACGCCGCATCGGGGTTGGGATCGAGCAGGCCGTCGTCGATCATGTGCCGCGCGCCGTGCCAACCCTCTTCCCCGGGCTGGAACATGAACATCACGGAGCCGGACAGCGCATCGCGATGCGCGCAGAGCGCCTTGGCCGCCCCCGCCAGCATGGCCACGTGGGTGTCATGGCCGCAGGCATGCATGGCGCCGTGAGTGCCGGACGCGAACGGCAGTCCGGTATCCTCCACCAGCGGCAACGCGTCCATATCGCCGCGCAAGAGCACCGTCCGACCATTTGCCGGCCCACGCAGCAAGGCGACCAGACCGGAGGTCGAAGGGCCCTCGCGGATTTCCAGGGGCAGACCCGCGAGCGCCGCCTTCACCTTCGCCGTCGTCTTGGGCAGATCCAGACCGAGCTCCGGCTCGGCGTGAATGGCCCGGCGCAAATCGATGGCTTGGGCCAAACCCGCCTCGCCGGCGCCCCGCCAAGCCTCGTCGTCGACCAGATTATCGGGCAAGGGATCAGCCTTTCTTGGCTTGGCGAAGGTGCGATTTTGCCCGGGATCACGGATGGAAGTCCAGCGGCGCCAACGGCCGGCGAACGCCGCCCCCGCTTTCACCTCGCCTTCCCAGTGCGAGACGTCGAGGAGGCGCGCGCTTTCTATGGCGAAGTGCTGGGGTGCGCCGAGGGTCGAAGCGCCGAGGACTGGGTGGACTTCGATTTTCACGGGCACCAGATCGTCGCCCATCGAGCGGCCCTTGAAACCGAAATGGCGTCGAACCTGGTCGACGGCCATCCCTCGCCAGTCCGCCATTTCGGCGTGATCCTCGAGATCCCGGAATGGGAGACCATCGTGACGCGGCTGAAGTCGGCGGGCGTGCGCTTCGTCTCCGAGCCGGAGGTGCGGTTTCGAGGGCTTCCCGGCGAGCAGCGAACCGTGTTCGTGAGCGATCCGTCCGGAAACGTGCTCGAGTTCAAGGCTTTCGCGCGCGACGACCAGGTGTTCGCGAGGTAACCGCCTCGACCCGCCTGAACCCGGTCGGCGGACCGGCGGCCCCCTCGATCCGGCGGATCGCCTCGGCGACCGGTTCGATGGCGACCGCCATGTGGTGAGCGTTGGCGTGGATGATGCGCTCTGCGTCGACCATCATCCCGATGTGCCCGGGCCAGCAGACGAGATCGCCGTCCGTGAGGTCTTCCCGCTCGACCGATCTCCCCAGCGCCGCCTGCTGATCGGCGTCCCGCGGACACGCCAGGCCGGCGGCCCAAAACGCCTGCTGCACGAGTCCGGAGCAATCCAGGCCGAAGCTGTCCTTCCCGCCCCAGGCGTACGGAACGCCCAGGAACATCTGGGCGGTCTCGATGGCGTCACGATGGTCCAGACCAATTCGCGCGAAGTGCACCGATGGCGCCCAACCCAGACCGCCGATGCGCGTGAAGGCGTCCTCCACCGCTTCGACCCGAACAAGGGCGTTGAGGCTCAGAGCCCCTATTTGAGGCGCGCGCACCTTTGGCTCGGCCAGAACGAGGGTGCGCAGGGCGACCACGCGGTGGGTGGCCTCCACCATCTCCGTGTCCAAGGCGGCGTGCGACGCCCAACCCACATAGCCGCTTCGCGTCGACTGGCCCCAGGCGAATCCATCAGACAAGCGCAAGACCGAGAAAGTCTCGCCATGGAGGAGCTGGTCCACCTGCTCGGCATCCTGTCGCGGCTCTCGTCGAAGAGGCGCCACGGGCGCTGTCACGCGGAAGCGCTTGGTCGGCTGATAATCCGCCGCGCGGTCCAAGCCTTCGCATTCGGCGGGGGCGAGATCGGGTCGTGACAGCGTCAGACGAAGGTCACCCACCGGCGTAGCGGCTTTCGATCAAGCCAAACAGCGCGCGGATCGCCTGCGCCTCCGCGCCGACAGGCCAGCCAGGCCGGGCTCGCGGATTCCAACCGAAGATGTCGAAGTGCGCCCAACCTGTTGAAGGTGCAAACCGCTTCAGGAACAGGGCGGCGGCGATCGATCCGGCCTGAACCCAGGGATCGGGATCGTTCTTGAGGTCCGCCACGTCGCTTTCGAGTCCTGCGGCATAGCTGGGCCATAACGGCATGCGCCAAACCGGATCGGCCCAGGCCTGGCCCGCGGCCTCGATCTCCGCCGCCAGCTCATCGTCTTCCGTATAGAAAGGAACCACCTCCGGGCCGAGGGCGACCCGCGCCGCGCCGGTGAGGGTGGCGAGATCGAGGGTAAGAACCGGCTCCAATTCCGTCGCGCGAGTGAGAGCGTCGGCCAGGATCAGCCGACCCTCGGCGTCGGTGTTGCCGACTTCAACCGTAAGACCCTTGCGGGTGTTCAGGACGTCGCCGGGACGCACAGCCTCGCCGGACACGGCGTTCTCCACCACCGGCAAGAGCACCGACAGTCTCACCGGCATATCCAGGACCATGATCGCGCGCGCGAGCGCCAGCGCGTGGGCGGCGCCGCCCATGTCCTTCTTCATCAGCCGCATGCCGCTCGAGGGCTTCAGGTCGAGACCGCCGGTATCGAAGGTCACCCCTTTGCCGACAAGCGCGACAACCGGTTTCCCCGGATCACCCCACGACAGCTCGACCATTCGGGGTTCGCGGCCGCGAGCGGCCGCCCGACCGACGGCGTGCACCGCAGGGTACCCGCGGTCGATCAGCGCCTCGCCCCTTACAACGTCGATTTCGGCGCCCGTCTCGATCGCAACCGATCTGGAAGCCTCCTCGAGATCCGCGGGTCCCATGGCGCTCGCGGGCATGTTGATCAGGTCACGCGCCAAGGCGCAGGCGGCCGAGAGCGCTTCCGCCCGCGCGGAAGGGGGCGGACTCAATACGGCTTCCACGGCTGGCTTCGCCGAGACGGTCTTGAGCTTCACGAACCGGTAGGCGCCCTCCGCCCAGGCAAGGCTGCCGAGATCGGGAGGAATCTCGTCCGGCCAACCCTCCAGCTCGTAGGCGCCCGCCGGCGCCCGCGACGGCACTCCCCTCAGGGCACGGCTCGCGGAGCCATTGTCAGGAAGGGCGACGAAGACGGACTCGAGGCCGCCCTCCGAATCCGCCGCCAGGAACATCTGCCCGGCGGCGGCTTCGAAGCCTGAGAGTTCGGCCGCCTTGACCCACCGAGACGGCCAGCCGGGAAGGCGCTCCCGCAGCTCTAGTGGCGAGAGGAACACGACGGGTGTAGGACGGCGACCGGTCATCGATGGCTTGTACGCGCTGGAGCAAGGCTGGAGCTTGTAGACGACGGGCGCCTGGGCGCCACGCTTCGGTCAAAGGGAACCATTCAGCATCATCATCGTTCGAGAGGGCGAATCCAGGCGAAATCTTGCCCATTCGGTGTGATTTTCGGCGGGAACGCCACGTTCGATGGAGGGGATTGAATTTTAACGAATGGAAATCATCATGATCCCATCGCGCGCGGTTCTGCCGCACTGAGGCAAATTATCACGTCAGTGTGTCTCTCCCGACACGCTTAGTTCGTCGTCAATTCGTTATAACCCGGCCGCCAATTAGGCGCCGAAGATGTCAAGGAAGGAAGAAGGAATGAAGGCAAGACTCCTCGCTGGAGCCGCCATCCTCGCGGTTTGCGCCGCCAGCGGCGCGTCGGCCGCTGAGGACGGTTGGTACGGCGCGATCGACGTCGGGGCGCACAAGACCCCCGGCCAAGCGACGATCCCTGTGACCAACGTCTCACCGTCTCTTCAAAGCTTCAACGTCAAGTCCGACGTGAACGTCGCGGCCTTTGCTCGTATCGGCTACCAGTTCATGGGTCACTTCCGCCTTGAAGTGGAAGGCGGTTATCGTCCGACCAACATCAAGAGCGTTATCAGCCGCACGGGTAACTTTTCCGAACTGTGTAACGTGAACGGCGGCAACACCTTCAACCCGGGCGCTCCCGGCGGTGTTGGCGGCGCTTGCGGCAAGCCCGACGGCTCGCTCGACACCTGGACGGTGATGGCCAACGCCATCTTCGACGTGCTGCCCAATGGCCCGATCGATCCCTTCATCGGCGCTGGCGCGGGTGCGGTGCACACCAAGCTGCGCTGGCGGGGCGATCTCGAAGGCTTCGGCATTGGCGGGCCTCAAGGTAACGGCGGCATCGACAGCACTGTCGACGACTCGCAGACGGTGTTCGGCTACCAAGGCATCGCCGGCATCGCCTATCACCTGAACGACCGCCTGTCGGTGGACCTCACCTATCGTTACCTGCGCAGCGACAACTTCTCGTTCGTCGATCGCTCGGTGACTTACGGGACGTCCAATGTCTATCGGACGCGGGTCGACGATCACTCGCTGACGCTGGGTCTGCGGTACAGCTTCGCGGCTCCGCCGCCCCCGCCGCCGCCTCCCCCGCCGCCGCCTCCGCCTCCCCCGCCGCCCCCGCCGCCGCCGGCTCCTCCGCCGCCGCCGCCGCCTCCGGCCTTCACGACGCGCGACTACGTGATCTACTTCCCGTTTGATCAGTTCGTGATCACGCCGGAAGCGCAGTCGGTGCTCCAGGATGCGGCTCAGTACGCGACCAACGGCCACGCCCAGAGCGAGACCGTGGTCGGCCACACCGACACCTCCGGTTCGGTGGCTTACAACCTGCGGCTCTCCGAGCGCCGGGCCAAGGCGACAGCCGACGCCATGGTCGCCCTCGGCGTCCCGGCCTCGAGCCTGAACGTCAGCTGGACCGGCAAGTCCGATCTGGCGGTTCCGACTCCGGACGGGGTGAAGGAGCCCCTCAACCGTCGGAGCACGATCCACATCCAGTTCTAAGGATCGTCTCTTTCAGTTCACGTTTACGGAGAGCCCGGCCGAAAGGCCGGGCTCTTTCGTTTTGGGCGCCCTCCTGCGAGTCGCCCACAGAAAAGCCCTAGTCGCACCCCCCAGCCTGTTGACGGCGGAAACACCTTGTGACCCCATATGATGGGGCACATGAAGCGGTGGCCCACTACATTTAGAGATTGTTCAGCTTCTCTCGTTCAGAGTGGCTTTAGGGGCTGATCGGTGGGTGGAGCGATGATGGGGAACGCGCAGATTCAAGTCGAAGCGAGGCGGGGACAGGTCGCGAGCGCGTGGCCGAAAGAGAAGCCGAAGCTCGAGCTGGTTCGGAAGGTCGAGGTCGATCGTTCCCGGGACGCGCTGCTGACGGACTTCGGGCGCACGACGCTCGAGGATCGGTATCTCCTGCCCGGCGAGTCCTATCAGGACATGTTCGCCCGGGTGGCGACCGCCTTCTCGGATGACGCCGACCACGCGCAACGGGTTTACGACTACATCTCCAAGCTGTGGTTCATGCCCTCCACCCCGGTGCTGTCCAACGGTGGAGCGGGGCGTGGGCTGCCGATTTCCTGCTTTCTGAACTCGGTCAGCGATTCGCTGGAGAGCATCGTCGGCACCTGGAATCAGAACGTCTGGCTCGCCGCCAACGGCGGCGGCATCGGCACCTATTGGGGCGGGGTTCGCTCCATCGGCGAGAAGGTCAAAGGCTCAGGCCAGACCAGCGGGATCATTCCCTTCATCCGCGTGATGGACAGCCTCACCCTGGCGATCAGCCAAGGCTCCCTGCGCCGCGGCTCGGCGGCGGTCTACGTCGACATCCACCACCCGGAAATCGAGGAGTTCCTCGAAATCCGCAAACCCTCCGGCGACTTCAATCGCAAGTCGCTGAATCTCCACCACGGCATCTCGATCACGGACGAGTTCATGGAGGCGGTGCGCGATGGCGCGCCGTTCAATCTGCGCTCCCCCAAGTCCGGAGAGACGGTGCGCGCCGTGGACGCGCGCAGCCTTTGGCAGAAGGTGCTCGAACTGCGCCTCCAGACCGGCGAGCCCTACCTGATCTTCTCCGATACGGTGAACCGCGCCATGCCCGCTCACCAACGCGAGTTGGGGCTCAAGGTGCGGCAGTCGAACCTCTGCTCGGAGATCATGCTGCACTCCGGCCCCGACCACCATGGCGTCGAACGGACCGCTGTGTGCTGCCTGTCGTCGGTGAACGCCGAGATGTTCCTCGAATGGCGGGACGACCCGAACTTCATCGAGGATATCATGCGCTTCCTCGACAACGTGCTGCAGGATTTCATCGACCGCGCGCCCTCGGAAATGGACCCTGCCGCCTACGCCGCCATGCGCGAGCGGTCGGTTGGCCTGGGCTTGATGGGCTTTCATTCGTTCCTTCAGGGTCAGAACGTGCCGTTCGAGAGCGCGATGGCCAAGTCCTGGAACATGCGCCTGTTCCGCCATCTCCGCCGCGCGTGCGACGCCGCCAGCGTCAAGCTCGCCGAGGAGCGGGGGCCATGCCCCGACGCCGCCGAGCGTGGCGTGATGGAGCGTTTTTCCCACAAGCTGGCGATCGCTCCGACCGCGTCGATCTCGATCATCTGCGGCGGCACCAGCGCCGGCATCGAGCCGATCCCAGCCAACATCTACACCCACAAGACTCTGTCGGGTTCGTTCGCGGTGAAGAACCCCTACCTCGAGGCTCTGCTCGACGGGAAAGGTCGCAACACCACCGAGGTCTGGACCTCGATCCTGGAGCAGGAGGGCTCGGTCGCTCACCTCGACTTCCTCACCGAGGACGAGAAAAGCGTCTTCAAGACCGCCTTCGAGATCGACCAGCGCTGGGTCATCGACCTGGCGGCCGATCGCACGCCTCAGATCTGCCAGTCTCAATCGGTGAACGTGTTCCTGCCGGGCGATGTCGACAAATGGGATCTCCACATGCTCCACTGGCAGGCCTGGGAGCGTGGCGTGAAGAGCCTCTACTATCTGCGCTCGAAGTCGGTTCAGCGGGCCGCATTCGCGGGCGGAGACGCTCAGCCGATGTCGGCCCCGCCGAAGCTCGTTCAGCAGACCGACTACGAGGAATGTCTCGCCTGTCAGTGACTGTGTGACGGGTCGGGACCTAAGCCCGCAAGATCGCCAGGCGCACAGACGCCCCGCTCCGTCACGATCTGGGTCACCAACCGTGCGGGGGTGACGTCGAAGCCGAAGTTCGCGCCGGCGCTACCCGGTGCGGCGATCCGCACGCGGCCCCGTCCGCCGCCCTCCAATTCGCCCTCGGCGAAGAGCACCTCGTCGGCGGCGCGTTCCTCGATAGGGATCTCGAGCACGCCATCCTCCAGGCTCCAGTCGACGGTCGATAGCGGAGCGGCGACATGGAACGGAATTCCGTTGTCACGCGCCGCGAGGGCCTTGAGGTAAGTCCCGATCTTGTTGGCGGCGTCGCCGCGGCGGGTGATCCGATCGGCGCCGACCAAGCAGAGATCGACCCTCCCGTGCTGCATCAAGTGGCCGCCGGCGTTGTCGGCGATCACGGTGTGCGGCACGCCCTCCTGGCCGAGCTCGAAGGCGGTGAGCGCCGCGCCTTGATTGCGTGGTCGGGTCTCATCCACCCAGACGTGAACGTCGATTCCTCGCGACCGCGCGACATAGACCGGCGCCAGCGCCGTGCCCCAGTCCACCGCAGCGAGCCAACCGGCGTTGCAATGGGTGAGAATGTTGACTCGCCCGCTCTGGGCCTTCGCCTCGATCAAGGCGGCCCCGTGCTCGCCGATCGCCCGCGAGGCCTCCACATCGGCCTGCGCCATCTCCCCCGCCAAGCGCCAAGCCGCTGCAAACCGCTCGGATTTCGGCAAGCCGCGGACGGCTTCCCCCACCTTGTCGACCGCCCAGCGAAGGTTCACCGCGGTTGGTCGCGCCGACGCCAGTCGCGACACCGCCCGACCGAGGCCCAAGTCGCTCGGATCCGCCCTCAGAGCGAGAGCGACGCCGTAAGCGGCCGTAATCCCGATGAGCGGCGCGCCTCGAACGCGCATGTCGGCGATCGCAACGATGGCGCTCTCCACATCGTCGAGCCGAAGGATCTCCACGACATGGGGCAGGCGGGTCTGGTCGATGATTTCGACCACGCCGTCCCCCGCCTCCCAGATCGTGCGTCGCGGCTCGCCGTTGATCAACATGTCGTGTCCCGAAGGCTGAATTTTGCCCACAACCCCCTACATCTTGGGGATCATTTCTGATTGGGTGTGGCTTCGGGACGGCCGTCCCGACTAGCGTGTAAGCGCCTTCGAACTAGCGAATCGCGACCTGGGGTCAACCATTGTCCAATCTTCTCGCCCGTCCCGGACTGCTCACCCCCTCCTTCGCCTACAAGCCGTTCCGCTATCCGTGGGCCTATGATTTCTGGAAGCGCCAGCAGCAGGTGCACTGGATGCCCGAGGAAGTCCCGCTCGGCGAGGACTGCAAGGATTGGGCCACCAAGCTGAACGACCGCGAGCGCAACCTGCTCACTCAGATCTTCCGCTTTTTCACCCAGTCCGACGTCGAGGTGAACGACAATTACATGGAGCGCTACGCCACCGTCTTCAAACCGACGGAGGTGAAGATGATGCTGTCGGCCTTCTCCAACATGGAGACGATCCACATCGCGGCCTATGCGCTCCTGCTCGAGACCATCGGCATGCCGGAGGCGGAGTTCTCCGCCTTCCTCGAACTCGAGGCGCTCAAGGCGAAGCACGACTACATGCAGCAGTTCGGCGTCGGCAGCCACGCCGACATCGCCCGCACGCTCGCCATGTTCGGCGGCTTCACCGAAGGGCTGCAGCTCTTCGCCAGCTTCGCCATGCTGATGAACTTCCCCAGGTCCAACAAGATGAAGGGCATGGGCCAGATCGTCTCTTGGAGCGTGCGCGACGAAAGCCTGCACTGCGAAGGCATCACCAAGCTGTTCCACGCCTTCAACGCCGAGACCAACGCGGTGACGCCGAGCGTGGCCGACGACATCGTCGACTGCTGCAAGACGGTGGTGGGGCTCGAAGATCGCTTCATCGACCTGGCGTTCGAAGCCGGCGACATCGAGGGCATGACGCCCGCCGACATCAAGGCCTACATCCGTTTCATCGCCGACTGGCGGCTGCGCCAACTGGAATTGCCGGAAGTCTACGGCGTGAAGGAGAACCCGCTGCCCTGGCTCCAAAGCCTGCTCTCGGGCGTGGAGCACGCCAACTTCTTCGAGGCGCGCTCGACGGAGTACTCCAAGGCCGCCAGTCGAGGCGCCTGGCATGGTGATGAAGGTGTCTGGACCCAGTTCGAGCGGATCATGGCGCGCCGGGACGGAGCGACAGCGAACGCCAGCTGAACCTCCCTCAGGCCCTTTGCACGGGTGTCATGCGCGGGGCATAGGCTTCCGACATGGCACGCAGGATCGTTCTCGAAGGCGTCGATAATTTCCGGGATTTCGGCGACTACCCCGCCGCCGACGGGCGGCGCGTCAAGGCGGGTCGGCTGTTCCGCTCCGCTCACCACGGAAAGGCGACCGACGCGGACCTTGAGGTCATCGACGCTCTTGGGATCGCAACGATCGTGGATCTCAGAAGGCCTGGAGAACGGGCGCGCGATCCCTCCCGCACGGCCCCGACCTTCACCGGCCAAGTGCTGGCCAGCGATCACCCCGAGTCCGGAGAGGACGAGTGGCACGCCCACCTCAAGACCTCGGACCTGACGCCGCAGTCATTCCGAGCCTACCTGCTCCACTACTACGACCGCGCCCCGCTCAATCGGAGACACCTCGACCTCTTCTCCCGGTATTTTCAAACCCTCGCCGAAGCTGAAGGCCCTGTGCTGATCCACTGCGCGGCGGGCAAGGACCGCACCGGCATCCTGGCCGCCCTGACGCTGAGACTGGTCGGCGCGCACCCCGACGACGTGATCGCCGACTATATGCTCACCAACGACGAGGATCGCTTCCGCATTCGGGAGCCTCAGATCGAAGCCGCTGTCCGCGAACTGACGGGGCGAGCCCCGGCGCCCAACGCGCTCCGAATCGCGATGGGGGTCGAGCCGGAGTACCTCGACCGGACATTCCAGGCGATCGAGCGTGAGTTCGGCGACTTCGACGGGTACTTCGAACAGGGACTTCGCGTCGACCGCAACACGCGGCAGGCGGTGACGGAGCGACTCCTCGGCTGAACGCTTCAGCCCAGCGGTCCCTCGCGCGTGTGATCGAGCAGGCGCTGGTCGAAGGTGCCGGACTTGGGAACTCTCCACTCGCCCTTGAAGTCGAAGTTCAGGGTCCGGCAGAGCCGAGGCGATCCGTTTGCGCCCGGAGCGATGACGAAGATCGCCAAGTCGCTCCCATAGCGCGGCCGTCCCATCGCCAGCCAACCGGCGGAGGCCTGACAGAGGGCCTTCAGCATCGCCCCACCCTCTCGTTTTCCGCTGACCCTGTAGAGCTCTCGCCAAGCTTCCGCCTTGCCCAGGACCCCAACGAGACCGCCTGGACCAACCGAATTGTCGGGAACTCGGCTCAACTCGATGGTCGCTTCGGCCTCGGTGGAACGAAGGTTCATCACCGTGGCGTGCAGCAATCCCTGACGGAATTGCACGGTGACCGGGCCCGTGGCGCTCCGTGTCGCGTCGTCGGCCGGATCGTAGGAGAACAGCCGCACCGTATCGGCGGCCGCCGGACGGCCAATGCACAAGACGCCGGCGAGGACGAGGGCGAACCGCTTCACGACCTTCTCTTCAGCCTCTCCGCGGCGGTCAAATTGATGTCCACCAAGCGCCAAATGCTCCCCTCCCGGGCGAAGGTGATGAGACACGGGCCTTTCCTGTCGACCGGGGCGCAGACCGCGCCGGAGCTCGCGGGCCGCAGCGCGGAGCCGATCGCCAGGGGGCTGGGAACAGGCGTCCCCGGCCGATAGCCGTAGTAGAAAGCCACGGCTCTTAGCACCTCGGGCTGAACCAGCAGCCCCTCCGCCAGGTGCGAGACGGGTCCAGACAGCAACAACCCCAGAACGGTGGCGGTCCGGCCGGCTCCCGCGGATCGGGCTTTCAGCGCCAGTTGCGCCTGAAGGTTGGCTCGAAGCGTGGGCCGGTCAACGTAGGTCTCGAAGGCGCGCCGGTCGTCGTCCCGAACGGCGAGGAGCAAGGCGTGGACGTCGCTTCCCGCCTCGAACGGCCGGATCGAGGCGCAACCTGAAATCGTGAGCAGGAGCGCGACCATCGACGCGGTCCACCGCGATCTCACTTGTCCCCCGGATATCGCAGCTTGAGGACCAACACCGCCGCCGACATCGCCAGGCAAACAAGGTTCGAGCCGACGATGGGCCACTTGCCGATCAGCACGCCATAGGCCGTCCAGAGCAGGAAGCCGGTCACCGTCACGAGGTACATCCGCAGCGACACGGAGGAGGCGTCCTTCTCGCGCCAGATCTTCACCAGCTGAGGCGCGAAGCTCACCATCGAGCAGAGCGCCGCCGCCACGCCGACGGCATTGATAATGAGCGAACTAGGCACGGCCGACTAGAAAATGGACCGACCGGCGATCCTCACATCATAGCGCCGCTCTCCGTGGCGGAAGTCCGCATCGCCTTCCAACGCCACATAGGAGAACTGCGAGCCGCCCTTGATCGACAGACCCACGGTCGCCCAGCCGCCCTTCTCCTCGTCCGGCGCGAGCGAGAACACCGATCCGCCGGTGAAGTTGGCGTCGGTATTGCCGACCGCGCCGGCGAAGACTTCGCGATAGCCACCGCGAACTTCGGTGCGCAGCCAGGAGGCCTTGCCAAACTGAGCGCCCAGCACAAGCACCGCCTGTCCGCTGAACCGATCGCTGGTCCGGCTCGCGAGCTGCAAGGCGAACCCCGGAGAGCTGCTGTTCTCGTTATGCGCCGTTTCGTAAAGCCTCAGGAAGTCGGCCGAGAGTTCCGGTCGGGCATAGTAGCGGCCGATCAATCGATGCTCGTAGGCGACGCCGAAATGGCCTTCCATGAAATAGCCATTCCATGACGACGTGGCGCTCGCTTCCGCGCTCGGCTCGACGAACCGACGGGTTTCGTTGAAGAAGCCGACGCCGCCGCCGCCACGCGCCGCCAAGGTGAGGCCTCCGACCGCACGTCGGTAGTAGGCGCTCGCCTCGATCAGGCTGGCGACCACGCCGCCGCCAGTCGCCTGCGCGGACTCCGTCTCTTCGTCGTTGTAGTAGGCCAGCGTCAGGCCCACGGCGCCGCCGCGTTCTCCGGATCGCTCGTATCCGCCCACCACGCCGAACAACTTCGAGAAGGAGCCCTGGCTCTCGAGCCCGGTGCGGCGGACCCGCTCATTGACCTCCTGCAGCCAGAGGCTCGAGCCCGCCACGCGGGTCCCGGCGTCGGGGTTGGCGCTCGTGAGCGCGGAAACGGATTGCACCGCCTTGTCCAAGGCGTCGAACAGGCCTTGTCCCTGCGCGGGCAACAACTGGTCATAGACGCCCCGCAGTCCCGACAGGCTGGTCTGGGCGAGGATCGCGTTCTGGATCGTGCTGTTTTGCGGCAGCGCCTGCAGGACGGCCGGCAGGGCGGCGTACTCAGCGTTGGTGAACCCGAGCTGCGACTGGCTCTTCAGGGTCGCCGTGACCGTGATCTCCGCCAGCGACGGCACATAGTTGGTCGTGGCGTTGTAGAGGTAAGGCGCGATGCTGCTGGAGCCGGAACCGAACGTGCCCACATTGAGTGTGGCCCCGGGCGCCGCCTGAACGACGATATAGGTTTCGCTCTGCGCCTGCTGGGTCGCGGCAAGAGTGATGCCGACCTGAGAGCCGTTGGCGAAGTTGGAGCTGTTCGCGCCCGAGCCGGTGACCACGATGTTCGCCGTGCCAGGCGTGGCGGGATTGACCGCGGCCAGGAGCACGCCGTTGGCGCCCACGTTCACCGAGCGCGCCACGATCTGCGCCGGATTGGTGTTGCTGAGCGTGCCGTTGAGGACGTTGAGGGTCAGCGTTCCGTTGCCGCCTTCCACGAGGCCGCCGGTCAACAGGGCTCCGGTCCCGTTCACGGTGATGGTGTTGACGCCCGTTCCGAGGCTGATCGTCGGACCGATGATCGATCCGCCCAGCACATTGATCGTCGTCCCGCCATTGCCGAAGTAGATGGAGCCGTTGATGGACGGGGTGTTCGCGCCGATTTGACGCCAGAGGCTGGGATTGGTCGCCGGGTCGACCGCGACGCCCGTGGCGGTGGTCGCCTGGTAGACGACGCCGTTCTCGACGACGATCTGGCCGACCGTGTAGCTGATCGTCGCATCGTAGGCGGCCGCGCCTGCGTAAGTGGTCGATATCGATTGGGTAAGGGTCTGGGGCAGGGTTCCCGCGGATACGTCGATGGCGGTGAGGTTGCCCACCAACGGGGTGGACAGCTGCGTCTGGGTGAGCTCCGCGGCGATGGTCCCGGTGTTGGTGATCGTCTGGACTGATCCGGAACGGTCGATGATCGCGCCGACGGTCTGGGGCAGGATGCCGGTTGTCGATCCCGACACGCTGGTGCCGGTGATGTTGGCGGTGATCCCGCTGGTGTTGGTGATGTTGGGAACGTTGGCGCCTGGCTCGATCAGAAGGCCATAGACACTCAGCGGCGTGACCCCAGCCGAGAATGGAGCCTCCAGCTCGGCATTCGAGGTGATCGCGCCGTTGTTGAGAATCGAGTCCACGGTCGCGCCGCCGAGGATGTGGATACCGGTCGCGTTCGCTTGGTAGGCCTGGGCCTGGATGGTTCCGGAATTGAACAGTCCGCCGACAACGTGGACCGTGGCGCCGGGTGCGCCGATCTGGATCGCCGTCGCTGGAATAGGACCCGAGATGTTCGGCGAACTGATCTGGTCAAACAGCCCGTTGCCGGTGACGGTCCCCTGGATGACCACCCCGTAGCCGCCGCCGTAGGTCGCCGCGGCTGTCGAGGGTCCGACCACGGCCGTGAGGTTCGTGTCGCCGATCTGCAGCGCCGGCGCCGAGCCATAGGATGTCACCGTCCCGGTCCCCTGGATGGAGTCCGGTACGCCGTTGTTGTCCTGATCGAGATTGGTCGTGCTCAACACCAGCGGGGGCGCGCTGACGATCACTCCGTTGGCGACGGATCCACCCACGACCACCGCGGGGCCGCCCTGGGTGATCTCCTGCGGCGTATAGAGCGCCGCCAGTGCGGGAATCTGCGACCGGCTCGTGCTGCGGAAGCCGGTGGCGTAGACCGTGCTGGAGATATCGACCTTGCCCCCGACGGGTCCATCGACCACGGCGGCCTGGGCGCCCGTCCCGGTGGCGTTGATCGAGGTGATCAGCACATTGCCGCCGACGCCGCCGCTGGGCGCGACGTAGAGTCCGACGCTGTTGTTGCCGAGAATGGTGATCGAGCCGGCGGCGATGGTCGCGGTCGTCGTCGAAGTGGCTGGGGTCACCTGATACATGGCCAGATCCCCAGTGATCGGGCCGAACATCTGGATGCCGTAGGAGGCGTTGCCGCGGATGGAGATCGTCCCAGTGTCGATCAGCGCTCCGGTAACGGGCGCCCCGCCCGCATAGAGTATCCCGTAGCGGTTGCCGCCCGAGGCGAAGTTTCCGTCGATCAGCCCGTCGTTGTTACTGTCGGACGGAGAATAGGTCTCATAAAGCGAGATCGTGCCGGTGTTGGTGACCGTGGAGGTGACTCCACCCAGAACCTTGATGCCGACCACATTGTCGAGATCGGTCGCGCCGATCGACCCGGCGTTGGAAACGTTGTTGCTGCTGTTGACCGTGACCGCCGTTCCGGGATTGAGAAGCCCGATCGTGCCGCTGCTGGTGATGTTGATGTCGGCCGGGCCGCCCGAAACCGCCGTTCCGGTGGCGACCGGCGTGTTGGTGCTGGTCGAGATCGTGAGCTGCGCCCAGGCCCCATGCGCGGCGAGCAGGGGCGCCGTAGCGGCGGCCGCGACCAGGAGCTTACGCTTCATGCAGGGGTTACTCTCACGCCAGGATGTCGCCCGAAAGGGGCTCATTAGCCCGAACGGGCCGTCTTTTTTGGACCGTAATGGGGCGATGCTCAAGTTCCTCGCGTGGAGCGAGGCGATGTCACGCGCAGGACACATGGATCGCCTGATGATGCAACATTGGTGATTCGCCAGAAATGATGGTCCCGCGGTGACTGAGACGCCGAATCAAGCGGATGGACGCTTGCCGCGCCAGGATGGCCTGGTGCTGGTGGCCGCGGTCGCCGTCGGCGTTTTGCTGATGCTGGCCGCGGCCCGGCTCGCCGCGCCTTTCGCCGCTCTCGCCGGCGCGGCCGCGGTCGCGGTCGCGGCGGTCTTCGCGTTCCGGATCAAGGCGACCTCGCCCCTGGCGGAGCAGGAAGCGATAGAGCCCCCTCGCGCTCCGCCCCCCTTCGAGGCCATGCTCGAGCACATTGCCGATCCCACCCTGTTGGTTGCCGGCGCTGATCCGGCGGACCTCGGGGATCGCCGTTACGTGTTCGCCAATGCGGCCGCTCGCGACCTGCTTCGTCTGCAAAGACGCGAGGGCCCCCTCACCACCGCCCTGCGCTCGCCGGAAGTGTTGGCGGCGGTCGAGGAGGCGTTGTTCGGGCAGGGTCGCACCAACGCGGCGTGGCAGTCGCGCGGTGTGCTGGATCGTTACTGGCGGGCGCAGCTTTGTCGGCTCCCGCCCGCTTCGCCGGGTCTGCCCGCCGGGCCACGCTTGGCCCTGCTGACGTTGCGCGACGAGACGGAGATGAGACGCAGCGAGTCCACGCGCGCCGACTTCCTCGCAAACGCCAGCCATGAGCTCCGCACGCCCCTCGCCTCCCTCGCCGGTTTTGTGGAGACACTTCGGGGCCACGCCAAGGATGACGAGGGCGCTCGCGAACGATTCCTCGCGATCATGCAGGTTCAGGCCGAGCGCATGCGACTGCTCATCGACGATCTCATGAGCCTGTCGCGGATCGAGCTCGGCGAACACATCCGCCCTTCGGGGCGCGTCGAGCTTTACGGCCTGGTGAGAGACGTCATCGACTCGCTGACTCCTCAGGCCGAGGCCCGCAACATCAAGATCGCCGGCCGGCCGGATCCGGAACGACAGACAGCGATCGCGCTCGCCGACCGCGATCAACTCATCCAGGTGGCGCAGAACCTGATCGAGAACGCGATCAAGTACACGCCCGCAGGCGGCGTGGTGACGGTGGAGATCGCCCAGGCCGTGGACGCCATCGCCGCGGCCGCTCAGATCGAGCCGACCGCCGCGCATCTGCCCCTGTTGACCCCCGAGCCGATCCCGGGCCAGCGGTTCGTGCTGCTTCGGGTGCGCGATACCGGGCCGGGGATCGCGCGCAACTACCTTCCACGGCTCGCGGAGCGGTTCTATCGCGTCGAAGGTCAAAAGGGGCCCGGCACCGGCCTGGGCCTCGCCATCGTCAAGCACATCGTGAACCGACACCGCGGCGGCCTGGTGGTGGAAAGCGCGCCTGGAGCGGGGTCCGTCTTCACCGTCTACATCCCCGTGGTCGACCAAGCCGAGCCGGCGGCCCCGCGAAACGCGATGATGGCCGAGACCTGACGGCGCCTTGCGCCCATGGCCTTGGGTGCGTGCTAAAGCCCTCCCATGAACATCCTCCTGGTGGGCTCGGGCGGTCGTGAACACGCCCTGGCCTGGAAGATCTCCCAGTCGCCCTTGGTCGGGTCGCTCGTCTGCGCTCCGGGCAACCCGGGCATCGCGGGCCTGTGCGAGCTGAAGCCGATCGCCGCCGACGACGTCGGATCTCTGGTGGCGCTCGCGAAGGACATGGCCGCCGATCTGGTGGTGGTCGGGCCCGAGTCCGCCATCGCCGCCGGCCTCGCCGACCGCCTGGCGGAGGCGAACATCCCGTGCTTCGGACCAAGCGCCGCCGCCGGTCGGCTCGAGACCTCCAAGGCGTTCACAAAGACCTTCGCCGCTCGCCACGGCCTACCGACCGCACGGCACGCTCTCATCGAGCGGCTCGCCGACGCCGAGGGGGTACTGGAGGGGTTCAGCGCCCCCTTCGTGATCAAGGCGGACGGACTCGCCGCCGGCAAGGGGGTCGTGATCGCGCCGAGCCGCGAGGCGGCGCGCGCCGAGATCGCCGAGATGCTCGACGGCCGCTTCGGCGCGGCTGGCGCGCGGGTGATCGTCGAGGAATTCCTGGAAGGTGAGATCTGCTCGGTGTTCGCGCTCTGCGATGGCGAGCACGTTGTTCTGTTCGGCGGCGCCCAGGACCACAAGCGGGCCTTCGACGGCGAGCGCGGCCCCAACACCGGCGGCATGGGCGCCTACGCGCCCGCGCCGGTGCTCACCACCGCAACCCTGGAGAGGGTTCGTCGAAGCTTGATCGAACCCGCCTTGAGGGGAATCGCCGCGGAAGGCGCGCCCTATCGCGGCGTGCTCTTCTGCGAAGCCATGATCACCGAGCGACGGCCCCAAGCTCATCGAGTTCAACGTCCGCTTCGGCGATCCGGAATGTCAGGTGCTGATGCTTAGGCTTCACGATGACCTCGTCCCGTATCTGCTCGCCTGCGCTCAAGGTGGATTGGAGAGGCTGCCCATCCCGACCTGGAGCCCGGATGCGGCGATCTGCGTGGTGCTCGCCGCAGAAGGCTATCCGGGCGCGCCCGTGAGCGGCGCGGTGATCGAAGGCGCCGACCAGGATTTCGGGTCGGCGGTGACCGTATTCCACGCTGGCACCAAACGACGGGAGGACGGCGCCCTGGTTTCCGCCGGAGGCCGCGTACTCAACGTCTGCGCCCGCGCGCCGACGCTGTTGCAGGCGGCGGACCTCGCTTACGCGGCCGTGGCTCGGATCGATTTCCCGCGCAGCTTCCATCGGCGCGATATCGGTTGGCGCGCCTTGCCCCCAGGCCGCTTGGCAGACTCTCCCCCCGCGGAGTAACTCCGTTCCGGTTCCAAGGGAGAGAAGAATGGCCGACCAGCAGCCGACGCCCGAGCAGCTGCGCGAGGCGCAGAATACCGGGACCAAGCCGGTCGCCGAGAGCCATCGCTTCGATGAGGCCCGTCTCGCCGGCTGGCTGAAGGCCAACGTCGCGGGCTTCGAGGGTCCGCTTGAGGTGCGCCAGTTCAAGGGCGGACAGTCGAACCCTACCTACCAGCTGGTTACGCCCTCGAAGACCTACGTCATGCGGCGCAAGCCGCCGGGCAAGCTGCTGCCGTCGGCGCACGCGGTCGACCGTGAGTTCCGGGTCATCTCCGCGCTGTATCCGACTGGCTTTCCCGTCCCGCGCCCCTTCGCGCTCTGCGAGGATGATGAGGTCGTCGGCACGACCTTCTACGTCATGGATTTCATCGAAGGCCGTGTCCTTTGGGACCAGTCACTGCCCGCCTATGCGCCGCCGGAGCGGCGCGCGATCCACATGGCCGCGCTCAAGACCTTGGCCGACCTGCACAACACCGACTACCGCGCCGTCGGGCTCGAAGGGTTCGGGCGCGAGGGCAACTACATGCTCCGGCAGATCGCCCGCTGGACCAAGCAGTACAAGGCTTCCGAGACCCAGCATCTGGACAGCATGGAGCGGCTGATCGAGTGGCTGCCGCGCACGGTGCCGCCCGACGAGCAAACCACCATCGTCCACGCCGACTACCGGCTCGACAACATGATCATGCACCAGACCGAGCCGCGCGTGGTGGCCGTGCTCGACTGGGAGCTGGCCACCCTGGGAAACCCGCTGGCGGACTTCTCCTATGTGCTGATGAACTGGGTGAACGGCGCGATCTCCCAGATTCCCGATCTCGAAGCCTGGGGCATCCCGACCATGCGGGAGTACATCGACGAATACTGCCGCCTCACCGGCCGGTCCGGCCTACCGGAACTCGATTGGTATTTCGCCTACAACGCCTTCCGACTGGCCGGCATCTGCCAAGGCATCGTCGGCCGGGTGCGCGACGGCACCGCCAACAGCCCCCAGGCGGCGACGATGGCGGAGCGCGTTCCCCTGCTGGCCCAATCGGCGTGGGCCTTCGCCGAACGCGCCGGCGCCTGACAGCTCACCTCCGAAGCGGCCAGCCGTGGTCCAGCGGACCGTGGCCGGCGCCGAAGCCCGGCGCGCGCCGGATCGCCTCAGCGGTGTAGTCGATGGCTCGGGCGACCGCCTCTTCGAGAGACGCCCCGCTCGCCAGCCCCGCCGCGCATGCGGAGGACAGGGTGCAACCGGTGCCGTGGGTGTGTCGGCCGGGCGTGCGAGGGTGCTCGAAGCGACGCTCGCCACCCTTTGTGATGAGGATGTCCACCACGGGATCGCCATCGACGTGCCCGCCCTTCATCAGCACCGCTCCCGCACCCTGCCGCAGCAGCGCGTGGCCTGCTCGCACCATCTCTTCCGGAGACCGAACAGGCAGGCCGGTGAGGGCGCAGGCCTCAGGCGCGTTCGGCGTGAGCAGGCTCGCTTGAGGCAGCAGCCGCACTTTTAGGGTTTCAACGGCGCTCGCCTCCAGCAGCGATGCGCCGCCCTTGGCGATCATTACCGGGTCGAGCACGACAGGGATGGCGCCGGCTCCTTCGAGGACCTCCGCCACCGCTTCGATGACGGCGGTGTCGCCCAGCATGCCGATCTTGATGACGTCGGCGCCGATGTCGTCCAGCACCGCGCGCATCTGCGCGGCGACCAGGTCCGCTGGAAGCGGGTGCACGGCCTGAACGCCCAGGGTGTTCTGCACGGTGATCGCGGTGATCGCGGTCGCCGCGTAGCCGCCAAGGGCGGTGACCGTCTTGATGTCGGCCTGGATCCCCGCCCCGCCGCCGCTGTCCGAGCCCGCGACGATCAGCACCCGGCCGATCCGCTCAGCCATGCGCCGCCTCGATCGCCTCGGCGACGGCGAACGCCTGCACCGTCTCGAACACGTCGTGGACCCGCACCATCGCCGCGCCCGCGGAGCGGGCGGCGAGCGCCAGGGCCACCGAGCCTCCGAGCCGGTCCGCGGCGCGCTTGGCGCGCGGGTCGATGTGCCGGATCGTGCCCTTGCGGCTGGCGCCGAACAGGACGGGAAAGCCGAGCGCCACGATGCGCTTCAGGCCCGCAATCAGGGTGAGGTTGTGCGTCAGCGTCTTCCCGAAGCCGATCCCCGGATCGATCCAGATCCGCTCCCGCGCCACGCCCGCGTGCATGGCGGCGTTCGCGCGTTCGATCAGGAAAGCGCTCACCTCGCCGACGACGTCGTCGTACCGGGGATTATCCTGCATCGTCGCCGGTTCGCCCTGCATGTGCATGAGCGCCACCGCGCACGGGAGGGTCGCGCAGACCTCAATCGCCCCTGGCGCCCGCAGCGCGGACACGTCGTTCCAGAGGCGGGCGCCCGCGGCGACCGCCGCCGTCGCCACACCCGGCTTGCGCGTATCCACCGATATCAACGCGTCGCAGCGGGCCCGCACCGCTTCGACGACAGGGATCACCCGAGCCAGCTCTTCCGCTTCATCGACGTCTCTCGCACCCGGGCGCGTGGACTCCCCGCCGATGTCGAGCCAGTCCGCCCCGTCATCGGCCAGCCGCAGCGCGTGGGCTACGGGATCGTAGGCGCCGCCATCGGAGAAGCTGTCGGGGGTGGCGTTCACCACCCCCATGACGAGACAGCGATCAGGCGAAGCCCGCCTCCGGACGCGGCGCGAGCGGCACGGACACGCGGGGCGGGGGCGCGGCGCGCACTTCGGAGTCGCTGCGCTCCGGCGTCACGCCCTTGAGCACCGCGATGACCTCGTCGCCGCTCAGGGTCTCGTACTCGAGCAGGGTCTTCGCCAGCATATGCAGATCCTCGATCCGCTCGGTGAGGATGCGCTTGGCTTCCTCGTAGCCGGCGGTCACCAGGCGGCGTACCTCGCGATCGATCTTCTGGGCGGTGTCCTCAGAGACGTTCTGGGTCCGCGCCACTGAATGACCGAGGAACACCTCCTCCTGGTTGTCGCCGTAGGAGACGAGACCCAGTTCATCGGAGTAGCCCCACCGGGTGACCATGTTGCGAGCCAGCGAGGTGGCCGCCGAGATGTCGCTCGACGCGCCGGAAGTGATCTTGTTCTTGCCGAAGATCAGTTCCTCGGCCACCCGGCCGCCCATCATGATCGCCAGGCGCGAGGTCATCTGCTCGAAGTTCATCGAGTGGCGGTCGCCTTCCGGCAGCTGCATCACCATGCCCAGCGCCATGCCGCGCGGAACGATGGTGATCTTGTGCATCGGGTCTGCCGACGGGACCGACAGCACCAGGAGAGCGTGCCCGCCTTCGTGGTAGGCGGTGAGGCGCTTCTCCTCGTCGGACATGACCATGGATTTGCGCTCGGCGCCCATCATGACCTTGTCCTTGGCCGCCTCGAAGTCGTGCTGGGTGACCATGCGGCGGTTCTTCCGCGCGGCCATCAGGGCGGCTTCGTTGACCAGGTTGGCGAGGTCGGCGCCGGAGAAACCGGGGCAGCCGCGGGCGATCACCCGAACGTCCACGTCCGACGAGAGCGGTACGTTGCGCATGTGCACGCGAAGGATCTTCTCCCGGCCGGTCACGTCCGGATTGGGCACCACGACTTGGCGGTCGAAGCGGCCCGGACGCAACAGGGCGGGGTCGAGCACGTCGGGACGGTTGGTCGAGGCGATGACGATGATCGACTCGTTGGGGTCGAACCCGTCCATCTCCACCAGCAGCTGGTTCAGCGTCTGCTCGCGCTCGTCGTTGCCGCCGCCGAGGCCCGCGCCGCGATGGCGTCCGACGGCGTCGATCTCGTCGATGAAGATGATGCAGGGCGCGTTCTTCTTGGCCTGCTCGAACATGTCGCGCACCCGGCTCGCGCCGACGCCGACGAACATCTCCACGAAGTCCGAACCGGAGATGTAGAAGAACGGCACGCCCGCCTCGCCCGCGACGGCGCGGCCGAGCAGCGTCTTGCCGGTGCCGGGAGGTCCGACCATCAGCGCGCCGCGCGGGATCTTGCCGCCCAGCTTCTGGAACTTGCCCGGATCCTTCAGGAAGTCGACGATCTCGGTCAGGTCTTCCTTGGCTTCGTCGACGCCGGCGACGTCGTCGAAGGTCACCCGATGCTTGTTCTCGGTGAGCATCTTGGCCTTGGATTTGCCAAAGCCCATCGCCCCCCGCGCGCCCCCCTGCATCTGGCGCATGAAGAACACCCACACGCCGATCAAGAGCACGATGGGCAGCAGGTTGACGAGGATGGTCGGCACCAGGCCGGCGCCGGGTTGCTCGAAATCGAACGCCGCGCCGTGGGCTTCAAGCCTGGTCTGAAGATTGCTGGTATCGAGCGGTCCAGTCGCGGTCAGGGTCTGGCCGGAGCGATCGTGCGCCTCGACGGTCTGGCCCTTGATCTTCACCGATTTGATGTCGCCGCTGTCGACCCGAGAGAGCATCTCCGAATAGGTGACAGCTTTGGTCGGCCCGTGCGGACCGCTGTTCATCACCCCGAAAACGGCGACCAGCACGAGCACGATGGCGCCCCAGATCGCGAGACTACGCAAGTTCATGGACGAGACCTTCCGAAAGACGCCTCTGATTTAGGGGTTCGCATGGGGTTTCGCCAACGTGGGATAATGTCGCTTCGTTCTGAATGACGCCACAGGCGGCCATGAGGCGCAATTTAGCAAGATTGCGCAACCGCCAGCGATCAGGATCGAGCACGGGGCAGACGGCCTCCCCCGTGTCGCTCAGAGCCAGCGGAAGCGCCTGTCGCGCCGGCGGCGGGAACGACTTCAACGCCCGCCTCTGGTCATCGGGAAGCGTCGATTGCCGCCCGCGCGCCGCGACCAGGGTCCAACCGGCGGTCGGTGCGGTGATCTCGAAGCGCCCGTCGAACACGTTCGGCTGGTTCGGCGGCAGCGTCAGCGGCTCGATGGATTGGCGACCGGGATCGCGCATCAGGCGCACCTGATCGTCAGCGACCTCGACGCGCGCCCCGGCGAGGGTCGCATCCGTCGAACCGCTGAGCAGGCGGCGGAGCGACTCGCCCCGAGGGGGTCTGCTGGTCCCCGCGGCGCATAGGACGGCCGCCGACAGGAACGCCCTCGCTTCTTCGGCCGTGGCGCGGTCCAAGGCCGCGCGCCCGATCTTGACGACCCCAGCGCGATCGATCGTGGCGGCTGTGAACAGGTCACGCAGATCGGGTGGAGCGGGATCATCATTGCTCCTATCGGCAAGCGCCTCGTGTCGCACGCGCGCGCGCAGCGACGTTGGGTCGGCGTTGGCCGGATCTTCGATCCAGGTTTCACCAAGCTTCACCAGGGACGTCTCTCAGATCGGCGCGACGAAGCGCGAGCATCGGCCGAAGCAGGAACACGCCGCGCCCCTGGGGCCAGGCGGGCGAGGGCGACCACTCGCGCGGACTGGGCACGGTGGAGCCGGCCGCGCGCATCGCCTGCGCCTCGAGCACGTCGTCGCGGGTGTGGCCCATGAGGACCACCGAAGCTCCCGCCTCGCGCGCGGCGTCGGCCACCAGCGCGTGTCGCGCCGCCCTCGCCGCAGCGGAAAGGCCGGTCGTCGGCTTGTCCCCGACCCAGGCGAGCGCCCGGTGCTCGATCCCCAGGCGCTTAGCCCGCTCCGCGCAAGCCAAGGTCCACGTCGCGGAGCGGGAGTTCAGGCGATGATCGACAGTGATCGCAATCAGTCGCCGCCCGGCCTGACGCGCCCAGGCTTGGGTCGCCAGCAGAAGGGCCAGCGAGTCTCCGCCGCCCGAGAAGGCGACGGCGAGCGGTCGTGCGGCGTGAGGATCGAGACGCGCGTCGAGACGGCGCGCGACGGCGGCGCAAATGACGTCGGTTGCGTCTAGCCGCACTTGGCGCGAGCGCGGAGATCCGTCGCGTCCGCTTTGACGGAAGGGGGCGCCGTCGGATAGCGCCGCTGCAGCTCGTCGAGCGCCTGACATGCATCGGCCGGCTTCTTCAGCGCGATCAGGGAGCGTGCGAGATCGGTGATCGCACCGGGCGCCCAGCGGGTCTTCGGCCAGCCACGGATCGCACCGATGTCGTTCGTGGCCGCGTCCGCCCAGGCTTTCCGCGCGATCAGCACCCGGGCGTAGTAGTACTTCGCTTCCGGTCCGCGCGGCCCATCGCCGTGCTCAGCGACATAATCGGCGAGGAGCGGCTCGGCGGTCGCCGGATCGCCGGCGTTGACCGCCGCCTCCGCCGTCGCGAGTTGCGCCGTCGGCGTCGGCGTGGGCGGAGCGGCGACCGGCGGCGGCGGCGCGGCCTGGGCTTCGTTGTCACCGCCTGGCGCGGGCCCGCGCGGCGCCGCCTCGAGCGCGGCGATCTTGGCCTGCATCACCGCGTTCTCCGCCCGCAGATCCGAAGCCGACTGGCGGGCGATATCCAGATCATGCCGAACCACTTCGAGCTCGCCATTCAGGTGGGAAATCGACTGCTGAACGTCTCCCAGCTTGTCGGACAGCGCCGAAAGCCGGGCGTCGGTGTCCGACGGCTGCACGACCACGGGATGGCCGGTGTCTCGGCCCTGGTAGACGATGGCTCGGAGTTCTCGGACCACCTTCTCCATGCGATCCAACCGTCGGTTCGATCGGTCGTCGAGCGGATCGCCGGGCGCGGGCGTCTGGGCCAGGGCGCCCGCCGCCGCGAGCGCGGCGAGCGCGCCCAGCAGCGGCGCGGCGCACCGTGGCAAGGCCTTGCTCACTGCACCACCGTGTGGGCGTTGCGGTTCTTGGCGCCGGCGTCCTCGCTATCGCCTTCCGTCGGGTAGAGGGGCTTCTCCTTGCCGTAGGAGATGGTGTCGATCCGCGAAGCCGGGACGCCGCGCTCCACCAGATAGGCCTTGACCGCCTCGGCCCGGCGCGCGCCCAGGGCGAAGTTGTATTCGCGGGTGCCGCGTTCATCGCAATTGCCCTCGATGCGAACCCGGATCTGCGGATAACGGCCGAGCCAGGCGGCTTGCTTGTCCAGGGTCTCGCGGGCGTCGCCGCGCACTTCGTAACGGTCGAAATCGAAATAGACGAGGTCGCCGGCGCTGATCATCAGGTCGCGTTGCGAGCCCGGGGTCGGCGCTCCGGTCTCGCTCACCGCGCCAGGAGGCGGCGAGCCGTAGGTTCCCGATCCTGACGCAGGGGGTGGGGGCGGCGGAGGGAGGTTGGTGGCGGCCGGTCCCATGGGTTTGGGGCGCGAGGCGCAGGCGGCCATCGAAAGCGCGGCCAGGGCCGCAACGGCGAGTGAAGCAGTCTTCATCAGAACTCCTTTGGAGGGTGTTCCCTCAAGGTAACAACGCCGACCACGCGGGATCGGACGCCGCCATGCCGTAAGGCGCGGGTTGCAGTTGCCGCCCCGAGACGTCGACGCTCCAGAGCCGGGCGCCGTGACCGCTGTTACGCGAGAAGAGGATGGTCCGGCTGTTCGGCGCCCAGGTGGGCCCCTCGTCGAGATAGCTGGTGGTGAGCAGCCGCTCGCCCGATCCGTCCGGGTGCATCACCCCGATGTGGAAGGCGCCGCCCTCCTGCTTGGTGAAGGCGATCCAGGCCCCGTCAGGGCTCCAGACCGGCGTGGTGTAGCGGCCGGAGCCGAAGGAGACGCGCTGCGGGTCGCCGCCGTAGGAGCCCATCACATAAAGCTGGGGTGAGCCGCCGCGATCCGAATTGAACACGATCCGGTTGCCGTCGGGCGAGAACGAGGGCGAGGTGTCGATCCCGGGGTCGGTGGTGAGCCGCCGGGTCGCGTGGCTGGCGAGGTCCATCACCCACACGTCGGTGTTGCCGGCCGTCTCCACCGAGAACGCCACCTTGCGCCCGTCCGGCGAGAACCGCGGCGCGAACACCATGCCGGGGAAGTGGCCGAGCGCCTCCTGCCGGCCGGTGTCGATGTTGAGCAGGTAGATGGTCGAGCCGCTGGGCTTCAGCGACATGTAGGTGATCTCGTTGTTGTTGGACGAGAATCTCGGTGTGAACACCAGGCTCGAACCATCGGTCAGGTACGAGGGATTGGCTCCGTCCTGATCCATGATCTCCAGCCGGCGAACCGGCTTGGCCTTGCTCCCGCTCTCGGCGACGAACACCACCCGGGTGTCGAAGTAGCCCTTCTGGCCGGTGAGCTTCTCGTAGACGGCGTCGGCGATCTTATGCGCCACGCGCCGCCAGTTCTCGGGCGTGGAGGCGAACTCCGTGCCGATCAGCGCCTCGCCGGCGTAGATGTCCCACAGGCGGATGTCGGCGGTGAGCCGGCCGTCGCTCTGGCCGACGCGGCCCACGAGCAACCCCTGGGCGCCGACGCCTTTCCAGGAGTTCGAAGGCGGGCGTCGCATCGACGCTGACACCGCCCGGCAGGGTGGCGGGATCGAGGGGCCGGAACAGACCCGAATGCTGCAGGTCGGACGCCACCACCCGCGCGATCTCCGCCGCCTGCCCGCCACCCTGGAAAGCGGGGATGGCGATCGGCACGGGTTGGGTCTGCCCCTGGTCGACATTGATCACGATCTCGGCGCGCGAAGGAGCGGCGGCGAGCGTGATCGGGGCGAGCATCCCGGCGATCAGGGCCAGGGTCTTTCTGTACCGCGTCAGCGTCATGCCTCGAATCAACGTCCCTCACAGGCCTTCTTGGCGTCGAAGTTGATCCGGAATTGGGCGCCCCGGTAAACAGGTTGATAAGGTTCGACCCGGTGTACGGCGTCGATCGCGCGGCGAGCGGCTGCGAAGACCACCGGATCTGGCGAGTGTTCCTTGCCTCCCGCGGACGGTCGTCCCACCAGATGGCCGTCGGGACCCACCGCGAAGCTGACGGAGACGAGCAGGGAATCCGCTCCGGCGACGCTGCAGTTCGGGTTCCACAGGCGGTTGAGCAACTCCGAAAGTCCCGCCTGATCCGACGCGCTCAAGGTTCGCGCCTTGCCGAGAACGGGCGAGGCGGCGGCGCGCTCGGGACCTTTGGCGGCGGCGCTCGCCCGAGCGCTCGCATGCGTTGAGGAGGCCAAGCTTGCCTGCAAGGCGTCCAGGTCCAGCTCCTTGCGGGTGGGCTTCGCGGTCGCCGGAGGCGTCGGCGTTGGCTTGGCCTTCGGTGTGGGCGGAGCTTTCGGCGTCGGCTTTGGGGTCGGCGTCGGCTTCGGCGCGGGCGTCGGCTTGGGCTTTGGCGTGGGCGCGGGTTTCGGGATTGGCTTGGGCGTGGGTCGCGGAGGCGGAGGAACCGGCGCGGGCTTTGGGACTGGGCGGGGCGCCGGGGCGGGTCTCGGCGGCGGCGCCTGCGGTTGGGGCTCGGGCGCCTGGGCTTCGCGCGGCGTGGGCGCGGGCTCGGCTTGCGCGGGCGCCTCGGGCGGCCCGTGCGCGACCAGGGTCACCGGCGTCGCCTGGCCGACCGGCATCGGACTGGGCCTCGGCGCAACCATCAGCGCCAAGAGGACGCCGACGTGCAGGGCCAGGGCGAGAGCGAGGTAGGGCGCTCGCCGTTCGCGATCAGCCGCCGCCATGGGCGCCTCGCGCGCCGGAAGAGGGGCCGCCGGTCTCCGTCACCAAGTCGATCTTGGAGAAACCGCTGGTGGAGAGGCTCGCCATCACCTGCGCCACGACGGCGTAGGGCGCGCGCCCGTCGGCTCTCACGTAGATCGGCTTGTCGTAGGCGGCCCCCGCTCGGGCCTGCAGCCTCGGCCCCAGGTCCGAGAAGGCGACGGGCTGCTCGTCGATAAACACCGCGCCATCCCGCTGGATCGAGACCGTGATCGGCTTCTCCTGGCCCGACGCCGCCCCGGCTTCGGTTTTCGGGAGCTCGAGCGGCACCGCGGCGGTGAGCAGGGGGGCCGAGATCATGAAGATGATCAGCAGCACCAGCATCACGTCCACCAGCGGGGTGACGTTGATCTCGGAAAGCGCCGAGCGTCGCCCGCGCCGTCCGCGTCCGCGCCGACGACCGGCGGAAAAGGCGTCGTGGGTCGAAAGCGCCAAAGCTTCAGCCCCGCTCGGTCAGACGGCGCTGGATGGCGGTCACCAGATCGTCGGCGAAACCCTCCAGCCGCGCCGTGAACTTGGCCGCGTCGGTGGAGAACTTGTTGTAGGCAATATAGGCCGGGATCGCCGTGGCGAGGCCGATGGCGGTGGCGAACAGCGCCTGGGCAATGGCGGGCGCCACCACCGCGAGCGAGGTGTTCTTTGCCAGCGCGATGGACTGAAACGCCGTCATGATGCCCCACACCGTGCCGAACAGGCCGACGAACGGCGAGGCGGTGGCGACGATGGCGAGCGTGCCCAGCCCCTCCTCCACCTTCTGACTCTCTCGCGCGACGGCGGAGTCGAGCACGCGGTCGATCCGCTGCACCAGCAGGGCGGCGGCGGTGTCGGCGCGCTCGGGCGCGATGGTCTTGTCCCGGGAGCCGCGCCATTCGCGCAGGGCGGCCTGCAGCATGCGGGGCAGAGCATGCTTCGGCCGCTCGCCGGCGGCGCTGGCGACCTCCTCGAGCGGCTTGCCCGAGCCCACCTCGTCCTCGAACCGATTGGCGTCGCGGTTCAGCGAGGCGAAGCGCACGAGCTTTTCGAAGATCACCGCCCACGACCAAAGCGAGGCGAGCGCCAGCGCCACCATCACCGCGCGCACCACCCAGTCGGCGTGCAGGAAGATGTGAACGATGTCGAAGCTGGCGGCGGACGCCGCTCCGGTGGGATCCATGCTTCTTAAACGCCTCAGGTCGGGGGGCGGCTCGCTTGCCGTCCTTCGGTGGTCAAATCATGGCGCGCAACGCCGCATGGCGAGCGCGGACGCTTCGTGACAAAGGCTCTGGAGGAGCCCTCCTTTCAAATCCGTTTAGGCCGTGTTCGACACCGAACTTGCTCCATCACGCTTGCGCGAGTTGCACGGAACGGCGCGTCCGGGCTTCAGCCTGCCGCAAGGCTTCTACCTCGATGCCGACGTGTTCGAACGCGATCTGGAGTTGCTGTCCCGGCATTGGAGTTTCGCGGGCCATGTAAGCGAACTGCCGCAGCCGGGCGCCTGGATCACCAGTGATCTCGGGCGCGACTCCGCGGTGATCGTGCGCGGCGATGATGGCGCGGTTCGCGCCTTCGCCAACGTATGCCGGCACCGGGGTTCCCGCCTCTGCGAGGGAGCGGGCGCCGGGCCATTCCTCACCTGTCCCTACCATGCCTGGAGCTACCACCTCGACGGGCGCTTACGGCGCGCGCGGGAAATGCCGGAGGTGTTCAACCCCTCGGAGTACGGCTTGCGGCCGCTACCCTTGATCGAGATCGGCGGTCTGCTGTTCGTCGCCTTCGATTCGAAGCCGCCGTTTCTGGACGAGGCGGCGCCTCGGCTGGCGCGCGCTCTCGACCTGTTCGGCTGGGGCAAGGCCAAGATCGCTCTTCGCCGGACCTACGAGATCGCCGCCAACTGGAAGCTGGCGATGGAGAACTATCACGAGTGCTATCACTGCGCGCCGGCGCACCCCGAGTTCGCGCGGCTCCACGCGCTGGCGCGGCCCAACAACCGGATGCTCAGCGCCGAGCCGGACGCACGTTCCGGCGTCGCCGATTTCGAAGCCTGGGACGCGTACTCCGGCGCGGATGAGATGGCGCGGGTGATGCGCTCCCATCTGGTCGCCGGGTTTCAGACTGGATCGGGCGATGGACAGCGCCTCGCCCCTCCCATGGGCGCGGGCGGACAGCGGGAAGACGGCTTGGTGATCTTCGCCGAGCTAGGTCCGCTCGCCGCCTTTCTGGCCTACCCCGACCACGGGGTGATCTACCGCTTCTGCCCGGTCGCGCCCCTGCACACCCGCATGGAGGTGATCTGGCTGGTCTCCGGCCAGGCTGAACCTGGACGGGACTACGATCCCGAGGCGCTGGCCTGGCTGTGGGACGTCACCTCGGTCGCCGACAAGACGATCATCGAACGGAACCAGGCGGGCGTGCGCGACCGCGCCTATCGACCGGGGCCGTTCTCCACCATGGAGCCCGGCACACGGCAGTATGTCGAACGCTATCTCGCGGAGTTCGCCCTTGGCCTCTAATACGCCCGGTTACGACGCGCTGATCGTCGGCGGCGGCCACAACGGCCTCGTCTGCGCCTTCTATCTCGCGCGGGCGGGCCACCGGGTGAGGGTGCTGGAGCGGCGGGGAATCGTCGGCGGCGCCGCGATTACCGAGGAGTTTCACCCCGGCTTCCGCAACTCCGTCGCCAGCTATTCGGTGTCGCTGCTCAACCCCAAGGTGATCGCCGACATGGCGCTCGCCCGTCACGGACTGAGGGTGGTGATCCGCCCGCTCTCGTACTTCTCACCGGTGGACGAGAGCCGCTACCTGATCCTCGACAAGGATCCGGGCCGCACCCATCGCGAGGTCGCCCGCTGGTCGCCGAAAGACGCCGGCAAGCTGCCGGCCTTCCACGCGCGGCTGGACCGATCGGTCGATCTGCTCCGCTCCCTTCTGCTCAAGACGCCGCTCAAGCCCAACGGCGGTCCCCGAGACCTGTTCAGCGCCCTGGGCTTGGCGATGGAGGCGCGCAAGCTCGGCCTGCAAGGCCAGTCGGACCTGCTCGACCTGTTCGCCAAGAGCGCGGGCGATATCCTCGACGGCTGGTTCGAGACCGACGTCCTCAAGGGAGTCCTCGGCTTCGACGCCACCATCGGCAATTACGCCAGCCCCTACACGCCCGGCAGCGCCTATGTGCTGCTGCATCATGTTTTCGGCGAGGTGAACGGCGTTCGCGGAGCCTGGGGCCACGCGCTCGGCGGGATGGGAGCGATCACCCAGGCCATGGCGGCGGCCTGCCGTGAGGTCGGCGTGGAGATCACCACCGACGCGCCGGTGCGCGAGGTCTGCGTCAACGCCGGTCGCGCCGAGGGTGTGGTGCTGGAGGATGGAACCGATCTCTCGGCCCGCGTGGTCGTCTCCAACGTCAATCCGAAGATCCTGTTCGGCGGCTTGGTCGCCGACGAGCACCTGCCCGCTCCATTTCGCGAGCGCATGGCCTCTTGGCGTTGCGCCTCGGGCACCTTCCGGATGAACGTGGCGCTCTCAGAGCTGCCCAGCTTCACCTGCTTGCCGAGCGAGGGCGTCGCCGAGCAGCATGGCGCCAGCATCGTGATCGCCCCGTCGCTCGGCTATCTCGACCAGGCCTATATGGACGCGCGCCAGCACGGCTGGGCGCGTCGCCCGGCGATCGAGATGCACATTCCGAGCGTGCTGGACGACAGCCTGGCTCCGCCCGGCCGGCATGTGGCCAGCCTGTTCTGCCAGCAGTTCGCGCCGACTCCGCCTGATGGCTCGTCCTGGGACAACCATCGCGAGACCGCGGCCGACTTGATCATCGATACGGTCGATGCGCTCGCGCCCAACTTCAAGCGCTCGATCCTTAGGCCGGATGATCCTCTCGCCCCTCGATCTCGAGCGAAAGCTGGCGCTCACCGGCGGCGACATCTTCCACGGCGCCCTCAGCCTCGATCAGCTATGGGCGGCGCGCCCGGCGCTTGGACACGGCGACTACCGCGCCCCGATCGACGGCCTCTACATGTGCGGCTCCTCAACCCACCCCGGCGGCGGAGTCACCGGCGCGCCCGGACACAATGCGGCGCATGAGATCCTGCGGGACCTCGGACGAGGGCGCCGGCGCGCCGCCTAGACGGCGCGCGACCAGAAGACGCCTTCGCGCGCCACGCAACGAGCCGGAAGGCGCTTCTTGCCCGCTTCCAAGTAGCCCGCGGCGCGCATCAACTCAGCGACCAGGGTCTGGGCGGCCGGAACGGCGGCGGGGTTCAGGCGGTAGTCCTCGCCCAACTGCTTGTGCAGAAGCTGATCCACACCAGCCATGGCCGGCAAACCGTCGAGGGTGCTCTCGATGGCCGCCGAGCGCGCTTCCTTCGTCGCGAGGATCTCCCGCAGCCGTCCGAGCAACGGGTCGTCGGCGCTCAACGCTTCCGGCTCGCGGTACGGCAGGCCCAGCCGCTCGATGGCGCGGGCGAGGTGGTTGCCCTCCGCCGAATGGAGCGCCCTGGCTCGCTTCCACACCTGGTGCAGCTCCGTCTGGGTCCGTTCCCGAAGCTTGGGCAGGGTCCAGCCGCCGATGAAAATTTCTTCCTTCATGGGCGGGATTTAGGAGCGGCGCCCCGGGTTGCTCAAGAGCCGCGCACGGTTAAGGGTCGGCCCATGAGCGTCTTCACATCAAGCGGGCTCCAGATCGCCTTCGACGACATCCCGCCGCAAGGCGAGCCAGCTGGGACGGCGGTGCTGGTGCACGGCTTCGCCACCAGCGCCACGGAGAACTGGAAGCGCCTCGGTTGGTACGACGCCTTCTCGCGCCGAGGTTATCGGGTGCTGGCCCTGGACCTTCGCGGTCACGGCCGCAGCGACAAGCCGCACGACGCCGCGGCCTACCATCTCGAGACGCTGGCTTCGGACGTGCTGGCCCTCCTCGACGACGCCGAGGTCAGCCGTGCTGAACTGATGGGCTACTCGCTGGGGGCGCGCCTGGCGATCCGCGCCGCCCTTATCGCGCCCGAACGGGTCCACCACCTGATTCTGGGTGGCGTCGGCGAGCGGCTGATCTCGCCCGAAGACGATCGGGCGGGCATGACAATGGCCCAGGCGATGAGGGCCGCCTCACCGGACGACATTTCCGAGCCCACCTTGCGCGGCTTTCGCCTGTTCGCCGACGAGCAGGGCGAGGATCGCGAGGCCCTCGCCGCCTGCTCGGACGGCCTTCGGGCCGGCGCCGCGCCACCCGGCGTCGGCCGGCTTTCGGTCCCGACGCTGATCGTCGCCGGTTCCCGTGACGAACTCGCCGGCGCTCCGCAGCCGCTGGCGGACGCCGTTCCCGGCGCAAAGGCGGTGAGCCTGCCGGGTTGCGACCACTTCTCGGCCATTCCCCACGCGCTGTTCAAGGCGGCGGTGTTCGACTTCCTCGAGGGGTGGGACGACTTCGACTGAGAGGCTCAACCCTTGCTGGTCTTGGTGGTGTCGCCGATGAAATCCACGGGCGTGCCCTTGCTCACCGCCTGTCGCAGGGTGTCGGCGTCCCAGTTCGTCAGGCGCACGCACCCGTGGGAAGCGGTCTTGCCGACCTTGGTCGGGTCGGGCGTGCCGTGGATGCCGTAGCTCTGTCGGTTGAGCGCGATCCAGGTGGTGCCGACCGGATTGTTCGGGCCGGGCTTGATGGTGAACTTGCCCAGCTTCTTCGGTCCGAAGGTGAGCTTGCTGGGGTCATAGGTGTAGTTTGGGTTGGGGGTCGCGGAGACCACCTGAAGCTCGCCGCTGGGCGCGGGCCGCTCGACGCTGCCCACCGTGGCCGGGAACACAGCCTCGATCTTCCCCGCCTGGTCGAAGGCGCGCACCTGATTGGTCGCCTTGTCCACTTCGATCTTGGACACGGGCGAGGGCAACGGCGTCGCGCCGGGCTGGAGCACCAGGATCTGTTGGCCCGGCTTGGTGAAGTCCGCCCCGGGGTTCAGGGCCTTGAGCAGGCCCTCGCTCATGTGGAAGCGCGCCGAGAGCTCCTGAACCACGTCCTGATAACCCGGAGGCGTCTTCAGCTTCTCGAGCTTGACGAAATCCTCGCCGACCGGGCCGATGAACGGACCCGCCTGATCGGCTTCGGTGATGGTGTAGTCGGCGGTGACAGGCCCGGGGTTCGCCTTCGCGAGCGCATCGAGGGTTGGCGCATCCAAGACGCCCCCATCGCCCAGTCCGTTCGCGGCCCGATAGGCGGCGAGCGCGTTGGTGAGATTGGTTCCGGGCCGGCCGTCGATCACGCCCTGGAGAGAAGTGCGCGCGGTCGAGCAGGGTCTCCACGCGGATGAGGACATTCGAGGGTGTCTGGGCGGACGTTCCGCGAGGCGCTCGGCGGCGCCGTCGTCGCGTCGGCTGTCTCGATCGCCTTGCCCAGAGGCGTCTGGCTCCCGACGGCCACGGGCGCCGGAGGCTTGGCCGCGGCGTATTAGACACGGGTTGGGCCTGGGCGGCGGCTTGCCCGCCGGCGGCGGCTTGGCGCGGGTTGGAGCGGAAGTCGTCGCAGGCCCCGAGGGTGGCGCAAACCACCAAGACGAGAGCGGCCGAGGCTTGACGAGCGATCATAATGTTTCCTGTGTCCGGTCGATGACCAAGCCTCCAGGTCTCGCGCGGTTCCCGGCCGCCCTCGCATTCGCGCTCGCGGTGCTCACCATGGCCGGCGCCGCCCGGGCCGGAGCCTGTGACGCGGGTCCCGCCGGCGACGCCGCTCGCAACGCCAGCACCTACACCGATCTTCCGGGGACGTTCTTCGGGCGGCTGGAGCGCGGCTGGGCCGTCTACGAGCCGCTGATCATGCGCGACATCCACACCGACTGCCCGGGACCCACACCCGGGTTCGCCTCGGCGCTCGCGAAGTGGAAGGCCGCGCACGGCCTCGGCGGTTCGGGAACGGTGGACGACACGGTGCTCGGGTTCTTCCGCCAGCTTCTGGGCCGCCCGCCGGCCGTTCGTCGCCGTGAGCAAGCAGGCCTGCCCTCCGCCACCCGCCCGAACAAGCCCTGGCGAAAGCGGCGCCGTCCGAATCCTACGGCGGCAAGACGATCCTGCTTCGCCCTTCGGCGCTGGCGGCCTACCGCCGGATGGTGGCGGAGGCCCGGCGTTCACCGGTGTTCGCCGAGCGACAATCGGCTGTTCACCATCTTCTCCGGCTATCGCAGTCCCGATTACGACGCCGCCCGCTGCGCCGCCCAGCAGAATTGCCAGGGAGTTGTGCGCGCCGCCTGTTCGCCGCATCGCACCGGCCTGGCCATGGATCTGTTCCTGGGCGCCGCGCCGGGCTTCGGCCCGGACTCCTCCAACGATCTCAACCGGCTCTATCTCGCCCGCGCCAGCGCCTACCGATGGCTGGTGCGAAACGCCGACCGCTTCGGCTTCGTGAACTACCCGTTCGAGCCGTGGCATTGGGAATGGACGGGCGAGAAGCCTTGAGAACTCAGGCGAGGTTGTAGGCTCCGCCCTTCTCAAGCGCGCGTCTGGAAGGCCGGCCTCGCATGGAGCCGCTCGACCCAGGCGAGGATGTTCGGGTGCGTGGCGCCGCGTCCGAAGGCCCGCGCGATCTCGCCCACGAAGCTCAGCTGGACGTCGGCGCCCGTGAACGCCTCGCCCATGATGAAGGGTCGCCCGTCGAGCGAGCGTTCGATGAAGCCGAGATGGTTGTCGTTCTCGGAGTCGATCCGATCCTTCAACGGCGCGCCCGCTTCGCCGAGCCTCATCACATAGAGCTGCAGCATCAGGGGCAGCATGGCCGAGCCCTCGGCATAGTGCAGCCACTCCAGGTAGTGCTCATGCTCGGCCGTGCCGGCGGACGGCGCGAGCCGCCCCTCCCCATAGCGACGGATCAGATAGTCCACGATCGCCCCGGACTCGTGCAGCTTGAGCGGGCCGTCCTCGACCACCGGCGACTTGCCGAGAGGATGGACGGCCTTCAGCTCCGGAGGCGCGAGATTGGTGGTCGCGTCGCGCTGGTACTTCTTGATCTCGTAGGGAGTCCCCAGCTCCTCCAGCAACCAGAGAATGCGCTGAGAGCGCGAGTTGTTGAGGTGGTGGACGACGATCAACGGGTGGTTTCCTTATCGAGACGCTCGAACGCCCACCCTCCTAGGCTGTCGGATTGGGCACGTCGATCTCACCGCCCAAGGCCCGGAACTTCTCGGCCATCTCCGCCATGCCCGCGTCGGCCACGTCGTTCTGGACGGCGGCGGCGTCGCGGATCTCCTGGCTGATCTTCATGGAGCAGAACTTCGGTCCGCACATCGAGCAGAAGTGCGCGGTCTTGTGCGCCTCCTTGGGCAGGCTCTCGTCGTGGTATTCGCGCGCCGTCTCGGGGTCGATGCCGAGGTTGAACTGGTCCTCCCAGCGGAACTGGAAGCGGGCGCGGGAGAGGGCGTCGTCCCAGGTCGCGGGCCGAGGGGTGGCCCTTGGCGAGATCGGCGGCGTGGGCGGCGATCTTGTAGGCGATCACCCCCTGCTTGACGTCCTCGCGGTCGGGCAGGCCCAGGTGCTCCTTGGGCGTCACGTAGCAAAGCATGGCGGTGCCGAACCAGCCGATCATCGCCGCGCCGATGGCGCTGGTGATGTGGTCGTAGCCGGGCGCCACGTCGGTGGTGAGCGGGCCCAAGGTGTAGAACGGCGCCTCGTGGCAGGCCTTCAGCTGCTTGTCCATGTTGGCCTTGATCTTGTGCATCGGCACGTGGCCGGGGCCCTCGATCATCACCTGCACGCCGTGCTTCCAGGCCACCTTGGTGAGCTCGCCCAGGGTCTCCAGCTCGGCGAACTGGGCCGCGTCGTTGGCGTCGGCGATGCAGCCGGGACGCAGGCCGTCACCGAGGCTGAACGACACGTCGTAGGCCCGCATGATCTCGCAGATGTCCTCGAAGTGCTCGTAGAGGAAGCTCTCGCGGTGGTGAGCCAGGCACCACTTGGCCATGATCGAGCCGCCCCTGGAGACGATGCCGGTGACGCGCTTGGCGGTGAGCGGAATGTAGGGCAGGCGCACGCCGGCGTGGATGGTGAAATAGTCCACCCCCTGCTCGGCCTGCTCGATCAGGGTGTCGCGGAACACCTCCCAGTTCAGGTCCTCGGCGACGCCGTTCACCTTCTCCAGCGCCTGGTAGATCGGCACGGTGCCCAGCGGCGTCGGACAGTTGCGCAGGATCCAGTCGCGGATGTTGTGGATGTTGCGGCCGGTGGAGAGGTCCATGATGGTGTCCGCGCCCCAGCGGATCGCCCACACCATCTTGTCGACCTCGTCGGACACGCTCGAGAGCACGGCCGAGTTGCCGATGTTGGCGTTGATCTTGACCAGGAAGTTGCGGCCGATCGCCATCGGCTCCAGCTCGCCGTGGTTGATGTTGGCCGGGATGATCGCGCGGCCGCGGGCCACCTCGTCGCGCACGAACTCGGGGGTGACGAAGTCGGGGATCTCGGCCCCGAAGTCCTCGCCGTCGCGGATGAAGGCGTCGGTCGCCTCGCGCCGCAGGTTCTCGCGGATGGCCACGAACTCCATCTCCGGCGTGATGATCCCGCGCCGGGCGTATTCGAGTTGGGTCACCGCCGCGCCGGCCTTGGCGCGCAGCGCGGTGGGCCGGGCGGCGAAGGCCGGGGCGAGGCGGTCGCCCTGCGCGAAGCCGTTGTCCTCCGGCTTCACCGGTCGGGCGGGCACCGGCTCCACGTCGCCGCGCCCAACGACCCAGGCCTCGCGCGGGCGCGGCAGGCCGGCGGCGATGTCGATGGTCGCGGCGGGGTCGGTGTAGGGTCCGGAGGGGTCGTAGAGGGTCACCGGCGGCTCGCCCGCGCTGGGGTGAACGGCCACTTCGCGGAAGGGCACGCGCAGGCAGGGGTGCAGCACGCCTTCCTGGTAGACCTTGCGGGAGCCGGGGCGCTCGCCGGTGGGAATGGCGGCGGAAACGGGGGCGTGGATGTTCAAGGGGCGCTCTCCTCGCGCGGTGCGGCGGCCTTGACGGCTGAGGTGAGCGAAGAGCGGCGAGCGGACCTCGCCAACCGTTCCCTCCCTTCGCCGGCATGACCCGGATCAGGTTCGGCGGGTCGCCGCCCGATAGCGGCCTCTCAGTCCCTTGAAACGCGGGACTCCCCGGAGAACGGCGCGACCCTTGCGCTTTCGCGATGAGCGGTCAAGGCGCGTCCGCTTACCGTTCGCTGACGGTGAAGCGCAGCAGTTCGATCTTCGGCGCGTCCCACGCCGGCTTCAACGACAGCGCCTGTTTGAAGTCGAGGTAGGCGGCCTTTTCGTCGCCCAGGCCTTCGTCGGCCAGCGCGCGGTTGAAGTAGGCCTTCTCGGGTTCGCGGATGCTCAGCTGGAGCGCCCGGTCGATGTCGGCCAGGCCCTCGCGATAACGATGCTCCCCGACGTACGCCGCGCCTCGGTTCGCGTAGCCCTCGCCGATGTTCGGGTCGAGCGCGAGGCCGGAATTGAAGTCGACGGTCGCTCCCGCATAGTCCCGCCGACGAAGCTTCATCACGCCGCGATTGATGAAGGTGCCGCCACGATCGTGAGGCTGCAGCACCTCGTTATCCAGGGCTGAGTCGCAAATCCCGATGGCGCTGTCGTTCGACTGCCCGGCGAAGGCCGCCTTGTAGCAGGCCTGGGCCTGGCCGCCGCCAAGCACGGTGACCGCCGCCTCCGCGCGCGCCGCGAGCAGGGCTAGGCCAAGCGGGATAAAGAGACCAAGGCGCATGAGACCGCTCCAGGCGCGGAGCCTCGCGCCGCGCCTGGCCGCCTGTCAATCCGGTGAAACTCTTAGACGGCGGCGACCTGGTTCAGCAGCGGCTCGCCGGCGAACCATCGCCGGAGGTTCTGGAGGAAGAGGTCGCGGTTCCGGGCGTCCTGGGTCTGGCCGTAACCCGAGGCATGGGCCGTCAGCGTGACCTTGGGCTCGAGCCAGAAGGGGCTGTCGGCGGGAAGCGGTTCGGCTTCGAACACATCCAGAAGCGCGTGTCCGACCATGCCGCTGCCGAGCGCGTCCAGGAGCGCCGGCTCGTCCACCAGGCCGCCGCGGCCGACGTTGGCCAGGATCGCGCCTCGCTTCAGACGCGCGAAGAAGGCCTTGTTCGCCATGTGGCGCGTCGCGTCCGTGAGCGGCGCGGCGAGCACCACCACGTCGGCGCTCGGCAACTCATCCGCGAGACGGTCCGGCGGGATCAGATGGTCGGCCAGAGGGTGCGGCGTCTGATCGCGGCGAACGGCCACGACCCTGGCGCCGAACGCCTTGGCTCGCTGCGCGACCGCCTGTCCGACGGCCCCGAACCCCACGATCACGAAGGTGAGACCGTCGATCTCGCGCACCTCGAGCCGCTCCCACCGTCCTTCCGCCTGGGCGGCGCGGCGGTCGGGGCCGCGCTGGAGGTGGTCGAGCACGCCCCAAAGCACATAGTCCGCCATCGGAACGGCTTGCCCGTGGCTGGTGGTGAGGACCGCCCCCTTGCCCAGCACCTGCTGGAACACCGGGTGGTCCACGCCCGCGGAGGACGACTGCAGCCACTTCAGCCCAGGGGACTTCAACACCGCGACCATGAAGTGCCGCGCCGCCTCGGAGTTGAAGAGGTCGTGCGTCGCCCACGCGATGGTCGGCTCAGGCTCGCCTGAAAACGGCTTGCCGGCAATCTGGAAATCGCCGGCTTCCGACAGGGTGACGACCTCGAGAGGCGCGGCGCTGGCCTTCAGCGCCTCTTCGATCGAGCGAAAGGCGAGATCGGTGACAAGCAGGCGTTCGATGATCGCCCCTCCGGACGCTGGATGTGGAAACGGCCCCCAGGCTACCCCGAGGGCCGTCACCGGTAACGATAATGATGGTTGGCCGTCTATACTCGGCGACGAACCAGCATGTGGTAGATGAGCAGAACCAGGATCGCGCCAAGCACCGCGACGATCAGCGAAGGAATGCTGAGCACGGAGTGGCCCATGCCCGCTCCGCCGAAGAACTGGTTGGACAGGAAGCCGCCGACGAAAGCGCCGACGATTCCGAGAACGATGTCCATGACCAGGCCTTCGCCGGTCTTGTTGATAATCTTACTTGCGATGAACCCGGCGAGAGCGCCGAGGATAAGCCAGCCAATAATGCTTCCGACCACGTGACCCTCCGATCCGATTTGTCCTTGGCAAAGCGCCAAGTCTCGGACCGAAGAACGTGCGATCGGATCGCGACGTTCCCGCCTTAAGGTTAGGCTTGATGCACTTTTTGCGCATAAAGGGCGAAAAAGTGAGCTTCAGCCCGATCCAAAGCCTTCGCCGGGTCGTAAAAACGCCCCCTGAGGATTTCGATCGAGCTCGGGCCGCCCACGAAATGTGGCGACGTGGCGGCGTCCGCCGACGCGCAAGGATCGTCTCAGATCGAGGGAGCGGCTTCCGAGTGAATTGAAGGCGGAGTGCTGGTCCGCCTACTCCGCCTCAGGCGTGCTGGTGACTCACCACGTCCGCGGCCGCGCGCGCCACGGCTTCGGGCGAATAGGGCTTGGGCAGGAAGGCGCCGCCGCCGGGAATCTGATCTCGGGTGAGTTTGATCGCGCCGCTGGTCAGGATCAGCCGGACATCGGGGTTCGCCGCCAGGACGCGGCGCGCCAACTCCAGGCCGTTCATCTCACCAGGCATGTTGATGTCGGTGAACAGCACGTCAACGGAATGCTCCTCCACCACGTCGAGCGCTTCGTCCGCGTCGGCGGCTTCGAGCACCTCGAACCCGGCGTCGCGCAGAAACAGCGCGGCGTCCAGGCGCACGAGGCACTCGTCCTCGACGACGAGAATCACCATGGCGTGAGAGGCGGACCTACACATAGTCAGCCGCCAACGTGCGGTCTCTCTTCGGGGTTCCGGGAAATCTGCCGGCCGACCGCACGCAGCGGTTTGTGTTGCCGTTGCGGCAAGCCTTAGACATGCGGACGATTGAAGCAGGATCGGACACGCGATGACCTCCCGACTGAAGTTCGGAGCCTTTCTGGCCCCTCACCACCCCATCGGTGAGAATCCCATGCTGCAGTTTCGGGATGACCTCACCTTCGCCGAGCATCTCGATCGGCTCGGCTATGACGAGTTCTGGTGCGGCGAGCACCATTCCACCGGCTGGGAGATGATCGCCTCGCCGGAGATGTTCCTGGCGGCTGCGGGGGAGCGGACCCACCGGATCAAGCTCGGCACGGGCGTGGTGTCCCTTCCGTATCACCACCCGTTCAACGTCGCGCAGCGCATGGTGCAGCTGGACCACATGACCGGCGGCCGGGCGATCTTCGGATCGGGACCGGGCGCCCTGCCCTCCGACGCCTATGTGCTCGGCATCGACCCGATGGTGCAGCGGGATCGTCAGGACGAGGCTATCGGCGTGATCAAGCGGCTGATGGCCGGCGAGCGCGTCACCCACAAGAGCGACTGGTTCGAGCTCAACGACGCCCGCCTGCAGCTCTTCCCGCTTCAGGAGGAGATGCCCTTCGCCGTCGCCAGCCAGGTGAGCCCGTCCGGAATGACGCTGGCCGGCAAGCACGGCATCGGCGTGCTCTCCCTGGGTTCGCTGTCGACCGCCGGACTGATGAGCCTGCCCACCCAATGGAGTTTCGCGGAGGAGGCGGCGGCGAAGTCCGGCAAGAGCGTGCGCCGCGAGAACTGGCGGGTGGTCACCGCCTGGCACATCGCCGAGACCCGCGCCGAAGCCGAAGCTCAGGCCCGCGACGGCCTGATGCGCTGGCACAACGAATACACCGTCGGCACCCTGATGCGCCCCGGGGCCGAGGCCTACGCCTCGCCGGACGACGCCATCTACCAGACGGCGCGCGCCGAGGGCGCGGCGGGCGTGATCGGCACGCCCGACGATCTCATCGCCTCGATCCGCAATCTCAAGGAGATCAGCGGCGGTTTCGGCGCCATCATCGGCTTCGCCCACGACTGGGCCAACCGCGAGAACACCCGCCGCAGCTGGGATCTCGTCGCCCGCTACGTCATGCCCGAGATCAACGGCATGCTCGAAGGCTACCGCACCTCGAACCGCTATGTGATCGAACATCGCGAGTCGTTCGATCGCGCCGGCGCGGCCGTCATGAGCAAGATCATGGAGAACGATCGCGCCGCGGCCGCGCTCAAGGAGACGCTCGCGATCCAGGCCCAGGCCGGCGGCCAGCGGCACGTGGTTCCCGGCGGCCACACGCCCGATCTTCAGAAGGCGTCGGCGAAGAGCTGATGCCGAAGTCGCTGCACGGCCGCTCGGCCGTGGTCACCGGGTCCACCAGCGGCATCGGTCTGGCGATCGCCCGCGCCCTGGCGGCGGAAGGCGCGGACGTGATGTTGAACGGCTTCGGCGAGTCGGCGGCGATCGCGGATCTCTGCTCGGAGTTCGAGCGTACGCATGGCGTCCGGACGATCCATTCGCCGGCCGATATGACCAAGCCCGACGAGATCAGGGCGATGGTCGCCGACGCCGAGGCGGCCTTCGGGGCCGTGGACATCCTGGTGAACAACGCCGGCGTGCAGTTCGTCTCGCCGATCGAGGATTTCCCCCCCGACCAGTGGGACCGGGTGATCGCGATCAACCTGTCGTCGGCCTTCCACGCCATGCGCGCCGCCATTCCCGGCATGAAGGCGCGCCGGTGGGGGCGGATCGTCTCCACCGCCTCGGCACATTCGAAGGTCGCCTCCCCGTTCAAGGCCGCCTACATCGCCGCCAAGCACGGCCTCGACGGCTTGACCAAGACAGCGGCGCTGGAGCTGGCCACCCACGGCGTGACGGCGAACTGCGTCAGCCCGGGCTACGTCTGGACCCCGCTCGTCGAGAACCAGATCCCCGAGACCATGCGGGCGCGGAACCTCACCCGCGAACAGGTGATCAACGACGTGCTGTTGGCGGCCCAACCCACCAAGGCCTTCGTCCAGCCGGAGCAGGTCGCCAACCTGGTTGTGTTCCTGTGCAGCGAGGCCGGCAGCGCCATCACCGGCGCCAACCTTTCGATCGACGGCGGCTGGACGGCCCAATAGGCCTTTGCCGCGCGCCCTAGTGCGTCACCCGAGGCCTGAGCTGGTATTGGCCGGGTTGAAACCGTTCGAAGATCAGGCCGGTGTGGGGGTGAGACACCGGCTCGCCCGACTCGTCGAGCAGCAGGTTTTGCTCGCTCACATAGGCGACGTAGGTGGACTGGTCGGTGTTCTCGGCCAGCAGGTGGTAGAACGGCTGATCCTTCCGGGGACGGACCTCCTCGGGGATCGAGAGCCACCACTCCTCGGTGTTGGCGAACACGGGGTCGACATCGAAGATCACCCCCCGAAAAGGGTAAACCCGATGCTTGACCACCTGGCCCAGGCCGAATTTCGCGTGCGGTGTCTTCATGGGCGACCGACAACCTCGCATGAGGCGAACCTTCTGAGAAGCTAGGCGATTGTCGGCGCGCCGCAAGGGCGAGGGTTTCGCCAGATCGTCGCAGTTGCTAACGGTGAGGATCACCCCACGTAAGACGGTGACGCTTCTGAAACGGTAAAGGTTTTGACGGGGACTATCGGCGCGATCAACGCGAGCCCGAGCGGCGCCACCGGCGCCGGGGCCGCAGTCTCGCGCGGCGCGCCGGCCTTCGCCGCGGTCGACCTGGGCACCAACAACTGCCGCCTTCTCATCGCCACCCCGACGGCTCGGGGGTTCCGCATCATCGACGCCTTTTCGCGGATCGTGCGGCTGGGCGAGGGCGTCCAGGCCAGCGGGCGGCTGTCCGACATGGCCATGGACCGGGCGCTCTCGGCGTTGCGGGTCTGCGCCGAGAAGATCGCCCGTCGGGGCGTGCGGCGTGTGCGCGCGGTGGCGACCCAGGCGTGCCGCGCGGCGGCGAACGGGCCGGAGTTCGTAGCCCGCGTGGCCCGCGACACCGGGCTGAAGCTCTCTCTGATCGATCCCCTGGAGGAGGCCCAGCTGGCCGTCGCCGGCTGCCTCGACCTGCTCGACCGAAGCGCGCGCGCCGCCTTGGTCCTCGATGTCGGCGGCGGCTCGACCGAGCTTTCGTGGATCGACCTGGCCGCTCCCGGCCTCGATGTGAACCCGCGACGGCTGGCGCATTGGCGGCTGCCGATCCGCGCCTCGCTTTCCATCCCGATCGGCGTGGTGACCCTGGCTGAACGTTTCGAGGAGAAGCCGCCCGGCGACGAGGCTGCCTGGCGCGCCATGGTCGACGCCTTCAAGAGCCAGATCCTGGCCTTCTCCGGGGCCGAGTCCTTCCGCGAGGTGTTCGCCTCCGGCGAGGCGCACCTGGTCGGGACCTCGGGGGCGATCACCAGCCTCGCGGGCCTGCACCTGCGCCTGCCGCGCTACGACCGCACCAAGGTCGACGGCCTGTGGATGAGCCGCTCCGACTGCGAGGCGACCGCTGCGCGGCTGGCGGCCATGACCGTCGCCGATCGCGCCGCTCAACCCTGCATCGGCGCCGATCGCGCCGACCTGGTCCTCGCCGGCGCGGCGATCCTCCAGGCGGTGCAGGAAGTCTGGCCTTGCGAGCGGGTGCGCGTGGCGGATCGGGGGCTGCGCGAGGGTCTGCTGCTCTCGCTCATGTCGCGCGAGACGCGGTGAGCGGGGCCGAGGAGCCACCGCGCCGACGCCTCGTCCGGGCGCCCACGGGCGGCGACGACGCGGGACGGCCCCGTCCGACGCGGCTGAAGACCGCCAAGATGCGAACCCCGTCCTCTCAGGCGTGGCTGGAACGGCAGCTCAACGACCCTTTCGTCACCGCCGCCAAGGCTGCCGGCTACCGGTCTCGCGCGGCGTTCAAGCTCACCGAGATCGACGATCGCTTCCATCTGATTCGGCGGGGATCGCGAGTGATCGACCTCGGGTGCGCGCCCGGGGGTTGGCTGCAGGTCGCGCTTGAACGCGGCGCCGGCACGGTAGTCGGCGTGGACCTCCTGCCGGTCGATCCGGTTGCGGGCGCGGCCATCCTGCAAGGCGACTTCACCGACCCACGCGTGGAGGAAAGCGTTCTGGCGGCCGCGGGCGGGCGCTGCGACCTTCTGCTCTCCGACATGGCGCCGAACACCACCGGCCATCGCCAGACCGACCACCTGAGGATCATCGGCTTGATCGAGATCGCCGTCGCCTTCGCGGCGCGCGCGCTGAGCCCCGACGGGGCCTTCGTGACCAAGGCCTTCCAGGGGGGAGAAACGGCCTCGCTCCTCCAGAACCTGAAGCGCAACTTCCGGGAGGTGCGGCACGTGAAGCCGAAGTCCAGTCGGGCGGAGAGTTCCGAGGTCTATCTCGTGGCCCTCGGCCACGTGGACACGCCATAGAAAAAGGGCGGCGCCGGAGCGCCGCCCTTGAACATCTCGTTGGTGCGGATCAGCGCTTGATCGCGTCGCCGACCTTGTCCTGGACCTTGCCGGCCTTGTTCTGGACCGTGCCCTCGGCCTTCTTGGCGGCGCCGCGGGCTTCCATGTCGGTATCTCCAGCCACGCGGCCGGCGGTTTCTTCAACCGCGCCGGCGACCTTCTTGGCGGCGCCTTCCACTCGATTGGTGCTCATCTCTGGATTCCTTTGTCGAAGGTTGGGATCGAGCAATAAACGGCAGCGCTTGGCCGGCGGTTCCCGGCGGCTAGGCGAGAAGCGGTTCGCGCGTCGGACGGCGCGTCCGCTCCCAATCCACTTCCGGCTGGGCGTAGGCGGCGCCGAAGCGATTTCTGAGGAAGGCGTCGAGGGCGATCTCCTCCTGGTGCACGAAACCGACCTGGGGCAGCCGACCCTCGGCGAGAAGATCGATAACCGCGCAGATGCCGCTGGCGGTGGTGATCTGGATGGCGGAGAGCGCGCGACCCTCGAGTTCACGCGCATAGATCTTGTGGGCGTAGGTCTCCTGGACCAGCCGCCCCTCGCGCATCCCGGACACCACGACGAACACGATCACCACGTCCTGCTCGGTGGCCGGCACCGCGTGCTCCATGATGTCCTTCAGCAGGTCGCGGCGGTCGCGGAGCCGAAGGTCGTTGAGCAGCGCCTTCATGATCGCGGCATGACCGGGATAACGGATGGTGCGGTAGTTGAGGTTGCGGACCTTGCCCTCGAGCGTCTCGCACAGCGTTCCGAGGCCACCGGAGGTGTTGAAGGCCTCGTAGAGCACGCCGTCCAGGGAAAAGCTCTCGAGCTCCTCCAGGGCGCGGGTGCTCACCAGACGGCCGTCGACGATCGCCTCGCAGGGCTCGCAGTACTCGTTGATCACCCCGTCGGTGGACCAGGTGAGATTGTAGTTGAGCGCATTGGACGGGTACTTGGGCAGCGCCCCGACGCGCAGGCGCACGTCGTGCAACGTCTCGAACCGGCGGGCGAGATCGGCGGCGACGATGGAAATGAAACCCGGCGCCAGGCCGCATTGCGGGATGAAGGCGGTCGTTGCGTCTTCCGCCAGGGCTTTCACGCAGCGGGTGGAGGCGACGTCCTCGGTGAGATCGAGATAATGGACGCCACAGCGGCGCGCCGCTTCGGCGATGCGGGTGGTCTGATGATACGGTGCCGCCGAGAGCACGGCGAAGGCGCCGTGAAGCACGTCATCGAGACCATCGGCATCGGCGATGTCGAGCTGTCGCGTCTCGGTATTCGGCATGCCCTTGAGCAGGGCCAGAGCCTCCGCCGATAGGTCTACAACCGTGACCGCATAATCCCCGGTTCCCCCAAGCAGATGAGCAATGGCCGCGCCGATGTGGCCGGCTCCGATGACGACAACGCGCTTCATGGAAAGGATCCCCGCTTCGAAGTGGAGCCGAGAGTCGCTCCAAGCCAGACCGGGCGCCAGGACCAAGCCGCTCGCCTCACCGCCTGGATTTTCGGCGTTTCGACGAGTTAAGTCGGCGTATGGACGAAATCGACCGTAAGCTGCTCGATCTTCTCGCCGCCAACGCCCGGACGCCCACCGCCGAACTCGCTCGGCGACTCGGCCTCTCGCGGACCACGGTGCAGAGTTGGGTCGAACGCCTGGAGCGCACTGGCGTGATCGCCGGCTACGGCCTTCGGCTGGGCGAAGGGGCCGATCCGAAGATTGAAGCCTATGTGATGATCACCGTCGCCAACGCGAAGGCCGCTGCCGCCGCCAACGCCATTGCCAGGATCCCGGCCGTCCGGGTTCTACGATCGGTGAGCGGACCGTTCGACCTCATGGCAACCTTGAGCGCTGCGACGGTGGCCGAGATCGACGCCGCCATCGATGGCATCGGCGCGGTGGTCGGCGTGGAGCGCACCACGAGCTCGATCGTGTTGTCGACGAAGATCAGACGCTAGGTCGACGCGGGGCGCCGATCAGAAGTCGCCGCCGCCTCCGGAGTCGAAACCGCCGCCATCGCCGCCACCCCAATCGCCGCCGCCGCTATTCCCCCAGTCGCCGCCGGAGCCACCGCCGTCATCGTAGTAGTTGTTGATCACCTCGCCAGGCGCGCCGCCGCCGCCGCCGAAGAAGCCTCCTCGGCCGCCGCCGAACAGGCCCGACAGTCCCTCCGCCAGGAGCGATCCGCCCGCCACCCCGGCGGCCAGCGTGCCCGCCCCGCGAAGGAATGAGCCCAATCCGCCGCCACTGCGGAACGGACCCTGGCCCATGAAGCCGCCGGCCTGCGGAGGCGGCGACTGATACTGCCCCTGCTGGTTCCAAGGGCCGCCCTGCTGTCCCCCGCCGGGCAGGAAGCCGCCCGGGGCGGAGGCGGGCGCGAGCTGGCGCAGCTGATCCTGCAGGGTGGCGATCTGCTGTTGAGCCTGATGAAGCGCCTGATCCGAGAGGATGGCGTGCTGGACGAGCACATAGGGCGCGTCGGGCGAGGCCCGCAAAGCGCTGTTGATCATCTGGTCGGCTTCGGCGTCCTTCTGGACCCCGCGCGCGGCGCTGAGATCGTCAAGGAAACGGGAGAGCAGGGTGCGTTCGTCGGAGTTCATGGCCGATCCGATGGTTGTCGAGACCCTGAATGTGGGCGCGGCGCCCTCGCCGCTCAAGCCGCCCGGGCCATGGTCGCGGACTTGGCGCGTCGTTCGCCTCGCGCGATCTCCTTCTTGAGGTCGGCGACGTAGATGCCGAAGTCGACCTGGATGGTGTGTCGCTTGGCGGCGTAATAGCCCTTGAGATGGAAGGCCTCGTCGGCCGCCGTGATCCGCCGCATCTCGCCCTCCGCAGGCAAGGCGTAGCGGCCGGTGAAGTAGGCGGCGACGAGCTTTGACTGCTGCTCGGCGAGATTGACCAGCGTCGGCAGCGGCTGGGCGAGGCCGATGAAGACCACGTCCGGCGCGGCCGGTGTGAACATGCGCTTGAACAAGGGGAAGCGGTTCTCGGCGTCCGGCAGCAGCGCGGGATCGTCGAAGAACGGGAAGCTGATGTTGTAGCCGGTGGCGTAGATGATCGCGTCGACCTCCTCGACGCTGTCGTCCTCGAACCGGACGCGAGTTCCCTCCAGCGCCTTGATGTTGGGCTTGAACTTGATGTCGCCGCAGCCGGCGCGGGTCAGGAACTCGCCGGATACGCTGGGGTGGGCGTCCAGGGGTTCGTGGTCGGGCTTGGGCAGGCCGTAGTCTTCCATCCGCCCCAGCGCCTGCTTGATCGCCCGCCGCCCGAGGGCCTTGCCCAGCGCGCGCGGCATCCACGCCGGCGCCGCCGTCTTGTCCGCTGGGCGGCCGTGCATGTACTTCGGCATCACCCACACGCCGCGCCGGGCGGCGACCCACAGCGTCTTGGCGATCGGCCGCTGCGACAGCTCCGAGGCGATATCCATCGCCGAGTTGCCCATCCCGACGACCACGATACGCTTGCCCCGCATGTCCACCGGATCGAACGGCGTCCGATAGTCGTGAGCGTGAAAGGCGTCGCCGTCGAAATAGCCGGGGTACTCGGGCGAACGCGCGTCCCAGTGATGGCCGTTGGCGACCACCAGGGCGTCGTAGGTCCGGCTCTCACCTGTCGAGAGCGTCAGCCGCCAGCGGCCGTCCACGTCTCGCCGGGCGGTCTCGACCCGCGTGTTGAAGGTGATGGTCTCGCGCAGGCCGAAATGGTCGACGTAGTCGCGGAAGTACTGGAGCAGTTGGCTATGGTGCGGGAAATCCGGCCAACTCGGCCGGCACGGGGAACTCCTCGAACGCCAGACGCCACTTGCTGGTGTCGATGTGCAGGCTCTCGTAGCAAGCCGACAGGCCGTTCGGATTGCGGAAGTACCAGTTACCGCCGACGTCGTCCGAGGCTTCGAAGCAGTCGAACGGGACGCCGTTGTCCTTCAGCCGCTTGGCGGTGGTGAAACCGGAGCAGCCGGCGCCGATGATGGCGACACGGGGCGGAATGGGAAAGCTCATGGTTTGAGCCGCTAGCATGGACGGTTGGCGTCGTCAGCGTGCGGGCCGGCCCACGCGGCGAAGCGTCGCCGTCGCGAGTGTAGCGTAAGGACAACGGCCGCGCTCAATAGTCCTTGCGCCAGCGGATCGAGAGCGACTGGCTTCCTTGGCTGGTGAAGCGCGAAACGATCGAAAGGTGCCGCCGCACGCGCCACTCGACCTGGGCGCCTGGGCCTTCGCGGGCCCCGCCGGAGACCTCCACATAGACCTTGTCCGTGAGGTAGCGGCCTCCAGCGATCCGGTTGCCGGTGGTCGGGTTCGAACTCGATGGCGAGCCGGTCGAGGTGGGCGAGGCTGCGCAGCCCGCCGATCACGTCGAACCCGCCCCCGCTGGCGAGGCCCGACAAGGCGGAGGCCAGCTGCGCCGCCTGGAAGCCGTTGAGGGTCGACACCGAGGTCCCGAACAGCACCTGGGAGAGCACCTCGTCCTGCGGCAGGGCCGGCGTCGAGGTGAGCGCGATTTCGGGCTTGGCCGCCGTGCCGGTGATCCGGATCACCGCCGTCAGGGTCGGGTTGTCGCGCGTGGCGGTGAGGTTGAGGCGGATCGCCGTGGGATCGCTCGCGAGGTAGACCACGCCGTTTTCGGAGAAGGTGAAGCGCTGTCCGGCGAAGTCGTAGTCTCCGCGGACCACACGCGCCTCGCCGGTCAGGACCGGAGCCGCCGTGCTCCCCACCACCTTGGCGCGAAGCGACAATTCGACGTTCAGCCCCCGGCCCTTCACGAAGATCCCCGCCTGGCGCGGAGAGCGACACGTCGAGGTCCACCGGCGAGCCTCGCGAGGGGCGGACGTCGGGCACGGCGTCGGGGTCGACCGGCTTGTGGATCTCCACCACCTCCATGGGCACCACGCCCGAGGGTGTCGGGGTCTTGGGCGCGATCTGCGCGCGGTCGATGGTGAGCGCGCCGGCCAGCCTCACCTTGCCGTCGGCGGCGCGGTTGACGTTGATCGAGCCCGAAGCCGTCGCCTGGCCGTAGTCGTTGTCGATCAGGCGGAACGCCTTGAGCGTCAGGGCGAGGCTGGAGACGCCGTCGCGCTCGAGACCGATCCGGCCCGAGCCTGTCACCTGCCCGCGTTCGGCGTCATGCGCCTGGAGGCTTGTCACGTCGACGAGGCGGTCCTCCAGCTTCGCCTGGAGGTTCACGTCGCGCAGCTTCAGCCCGGTGGACGCATCCGAGAAGCGCCCGCCGGACAGGCTCGCCACGCCGATGGCGCGCGGATCGGCTGGGGTGCCGCCCAGGGTCCCGCTCGCCGAGAGACGACCCGCGACCGTCTGCTCATCGCCCATCAGCACGTCCCACAAGGGCCCGACCTCGCCGTCGATGGCGAAGCGCCCGCTCATCGGCCGGCGGCCATCGACCGCCAGGCGAAACGGCGCGGCCTGGCCCTCGATCGGGATCGAGGCCTCGATCATGGCGGTGGAGTTGGACGGGGCCGAGAGGTTCGCGTTCACCGCGAGAACGCGGGGCGACAAGGTTCCGCGGATCTCCCCGTTGAACGCCTCGCTCGCCCGTCCGCCACGCAGGGCGGCCTTCGCGAGCCGGGCGTCGAACGACCCGGCGAGCGCCGCGCCTCGTCCGGAGAGGACCGCTTCCCCGCTCATCGAGCCCGTGAGGTCCGGGTCGAACGCGGCCAGGGAAATGCCGGCCAGCTTGGCGCGAGCCTGCACCATCTCCCCGGCGAGGGTCGCGGAGACGTCGGCCCGCCCGCCGCTCACGAGCACGGCGGCGCTGAGTTCGGACCGCCCGCCGCCGAAGCCGACCCGCGCTGGGGCGGCGGTCTTGAAGTCCGTGGTCCGTACCCGTCCGGAACCCTCGAAGGTCAGCGCGTTCAGGGCTCCGGTCGCCTGGGCGGCGGAGAAGACGCCCGAACCGGACAGTCGCCAGGGCGTCGCCTGGAGTATCCCCGAGGCCTGGGCGCGGTAGGGCAGATGCCGCAAGGGACCGCTGGCGGTGAGCGCGATCGTGCGCAGTTCCGGCCCGCTGGCCAGGACGACGCCCGCGCCCTGAAGCGAAAGGTCCGCGCGCGGTCCGCCGGCCGCCTCGACGATCCGCGCCCGGCCCGAGGCGTGGCCGGCGGCCAGGAACGCCCCGGGGCCGGCGGCGAACGTCAGGTCCGCGCGGGAGGGCGCTCCCCCGGCCAGCGTGAAGCCGCCCTTGACCGCGACGCCTCCCGCGGCCGCGTCGAGATCGCTGACATCGAGGGCCGATCCATCGAGGGTGAAGGCGCCCGCCGCCCGCGCGGGCCCCTGCTCGCTCACCGCCGTCAGCCCCAGCCTTCCACCGAAGCCGCCGCCGGTCTTGGCGAGCCGCAGGACGACGTGAGCGTTGCGAAGCGGCAGCGAGGGCAGATCCAGCCGCGCGAAGTCCGCCAGCAAGTCGGCGGTCGGGGCGATCAGGGTTCCACCGATGTCGCCCTTGCCGCTGGCCGCGCCGTCGATCTCCAGGGGTCCGGCCGCGAACGGACCGCTCGCGCGCCAGTTCAGCGCCAGCTTCAGCGCGCCCGCCGGTCCGATCCGGCCCGCGGCGTCGACCGCGGCCGCCTTCCCGCTCAGGCTGGCGCTGGCCAGCGACAGGGTCTTGCCGTCGAAGCTCCCGGCGGCGGAGAGCGCGGGAGTGGGTCCGAGGAGTCGATCGGCCTCGGCCAGTCCGCTCGCGAAGCGGTCTGCTCTCGACTTGATCGTGAAGGTCCAGGGCGATCGTCCCGCCTGGCGCGCCGTGAGGTCGGCCTGAAGCCCGCCATGGGCGCCCGCGGCGACACGTCCGATGTCGGTGAGGTTGGCCCGGCCGGCAAAGGTCAGGCCGCCCAGCAGGCCCTGTTCGCCATGGCCGTCGAGCTTCACGGCCGCGCCCGCCAAGGTGACGCGGCGCAGAATGGTCCGCCCGTCGCCGATCAGTTCCAGACGCGCCGCCGCGGTCGGACGAGGTCCAAGAAGCGCGCCGTAGAGGCCGCCGCCGCTCGCGCCTTCGCCGGCCAGATTCGCGTCGATGTCGATCCGGCGCCCCTGCCCCTCGACCTTGAAGGGGCCCGATATCCGCGTGAAGCGAAGGCCGAGTTCAGGCTGTTCGAGATCGGCCCGCCCGCTCGCCACCCAGTGTCGCTGGTCGCCTCCAAGCCCGCCGCTCGCCGCCAGCGGTCCGGACTTGCCGGTCTTGATGATCTGCGCCGGGTCGAGGAGCCGCACCGCGAAGGCCAGTCCGTGCGGGCCCGTCGCGCGATGGACCACATCCACCGTTCCGCGCGTGGCGAACGCCACCTTCTGACCAGCCGCCGAGACCCGGATACGGTAGAGGTCGCGACCCGTGCTCTCCCCCTGGGCCTGAAAGCGCACCTCGGGACCGACATAGGGGATGTATGGCGCGAGCAGGGTCGAGGAGGCCAGCGACAGCCGGCCCTGGGCCTCCCCGCCCTCCGCCGTCCAGCGGCCGCTGGCCTGGGCCGCCTCGTCCTGGCCGGAACGTACCGACAGTTCGAGCAGGCCGCTCCGCCCTTCGCCCCGCGCGGCCAGATCGAGCGCGAAATCCCCGGACGGCGGCAGGCCGAGCGCTCCCGCCAGGGCCCCGCCGCTCGCCTCCCGGGCCTGAGCGCCCAGCGCGAAGCGGCCCCGCCGGCCGAACGCGAATGTCGCCTTGAGCTGATCGCCCTTCCGCAGGAGGCTGAGCACCTCGACCGCTCCGGTCGGCGCGCCCGCGCGGTTCAGCCGAAGATGGCCGGCGACGTCGTAGAGTCCCCGATTGACGGAGAAGGCGGGCAGGGTTTCCAGTCGTCCCGAAACGTGGTCGAGCCGCACCGACACCGGGCCGGGCTTGGGCTTGCCGGCCGGCAGCAGGACGGGTCGCCGCAGGACGCTCGCCTCGCCGATCGTCAGCGTTTCGACATGCGCCTGCCGCGCGAGCAGCGCCTCCGGTCGCCAGGCGGCCGACAGGTTTCGCGCATCGAGCCAGACCCCGGTCTTGTCGCGGATCGTCAGGCGGCGAACGGTGACCCGCCGCCAGGGATCGCCCTCGATGCCCTCGACATGCAGCCAGCCGAGGCGGCCCAGCTTCATCCCCTCCAGAAGAACCGCGATCTGCCGCCGCCCCAGGTCCGTCGTGGGAACCACGCGTAACGCCGCGACGAGTCCCGCGAGCACCACCAGGACGATCAGGAGCCACCAACGGCCGAGTTTCGGGCGCTTCGACTCTCGTTGGGTCTGATCGGCCTCGGCCACGCGTCAGAAGCTCTGGCCGAGGCTGATGTAGACCTGGACCGGCGCGTCGCCCTTCTGGCGGCGCAGAGGTGTGGCGACATCCAGCCGGAAGGGCGCGAAGCCCAGGTTGTACCGGATGCCCAGCCCCACCCCGAGGCCGTAGTCCTTGAAGCTCGGAGCGATGGTCTCGCCCACCGCGCCCACGTCGGCGAAGGCGGCCACGCTCCACGGGCCGATCACGTGCCGGCGCGCTTCCACGGACGCCTCGACGAGCGACAACCCGCCTTCCGGCGTGTTGTCCGACAGGCGCGGACCGACCAGCTGATAGCCGTAACCCCGAACCGAGCCGCCGCCGCCGGACAGGAAGCGGCGGTCCGCGGGAACGTCCGGGATCGCGCCGCCCAGGATGGACCCGACGCGAAACCGCGCCGCGATCACGGTCTCGGCGCCCTTGTCCAACGGCACGTACCCGCTCGCTTGGCCGAGCAGCTTCAAGTAGCCGATGGTGCGGTCGCCGGCGATGTAGGTGGGCTCGGCGCGCCCGTCGAGGCGAAAGCCGCGCACCGGGTTGAGCGGATCGTTCGAGCGGTCGAGGGCGAAATCGAAGATGCCTGTGGTGATGAAGATGTTCAGCGTCTGGCCGACCGGAATGGCCTGCGAGTTCACCGCGTCCTTCTCGAAGGTGCTTTCGTAGTCGAAGGCCGCGCCCAAAGTGACGAAGGTGGTCTTGGTCCAGTGCCGCTCGATGCTGGCGCGCACGCCGCCGCCCACTTCGTCATAGGCGGGCGTGCGGTCGCGTACGAAGCCGCCGCCGACCCTCAGGATCTGGTCGGCCCTCAGGAAATCCGGCAGGGCGAGCTCCGCGTCGAGCTTCTGCTGGATATCGTACAGGATCGCGGTGAAGCTCAGGGTGTCGGCGCGGCGAAGCCGGTTGTAGAGGCGGAACGCGCCGTCCACGCCGGAGCCCTCGCCGGTGGAATAGGCGGCGCCGAACCCGACATCCACCGTCGACGGCTGCGCCGTGGAGTAGCCCGCGCCGATCTCGACGCTCCGCGGCTTGCGATCGTTGAGCGAGACCAGCACCGGCCGCGGGCGGTCGCCACTCTCTTCCGGAGCGAGGCTCACCGACACGCCCTCGAAGACCCCGGCGTCGATCAGCCGGCGCTCCAGCTTGGCGAGCTTGGCGGGCGCATAGACATCGCCCCGCGACCAGGGCGCGAGCCGGCGGATGAAGCGCTGGCTGATCCGGGTCTTGCCCGATAGGCGGACCTCGCCCAGGCGCACGAGCGCCTTCGGCTCCAGGCGGAACGTGGGCTCGACCGAGTTGTCGGCGTAATCCACCACCACCTGGCGAGGCGCTGGAGACGCATCGGCGTATCCCGCGGCTTTCAGCGCGGCGACGGCCCGGCTCTCGGCGGAGATCACGTCCGCCGCTCGTCCGGGCGTTCCGGGGAGGATCAACGCCGCCGTCTCCGCGGCTGCCCGCGCCTGGGCGGTCGGCGCCGTCCCGACCCATTCCACCTTGCCGCCCTTGATGTGGAAACGAGGTCCCAGCTCGACATGGACCACGGGCCGCGCGGGTTCGCCGGCGGTCACGTCGCCGGTCACCTGCGCGGCGTAATACCCTTCCGATCGGAGCAAGGCTTCGGCGTCGGAGGCGGCGCCATGGGCGCGGCGCCGGGCGTCCGCGTCGCTGGACGGAGCGCCGGGCGCGTCGCCGACGGCGATCTTGAGCTCGGCCAGGAGCGCGCGGTCGCTCACGCCGACGATGCCGGCGCGCGGCTCGGCGGCGTGGGCGATCATCGGAGCCAGCAGGGCCAAGGCAAGGAGAAAGGGTCGCAACCGGGGACCGCGCGATGGGGATGGGGCCCCGACCTCGGTCTCCCTTAAAGCATGGCCATCGGCGCGGAAACCGGCGAACGACGCCTTTGGGGGGCCTGAGTTCGGTCGCATCTCCGTTCGCCTGGCGTCAATCGGCTGGCGGGGGTTCATCGAAAGGCCGTCTTGCTCTACCTATATGCACACCTTCCAAGCACACCGCGCCGCGACGCCCCGCCGCCCCGCGTGAGAGCGAGACCCCAAGCTTAGACAATGGCTGACGATTCTGGACGGCTGAACGAGGTTCTGGCCGAGACCTCCTTCCTTTTCGGCGGCAACGCCGCCTTCGTCGAGGACCTGCAGGCGAGGTGGGCCAGCAATCCCGCGTCGGTCGAGCCGTCCTGGCGCGCCTTCTTCGCCACCCTCTCGGACAGCGCCGACGAGGTGCGCGCCGCCGCCACGCCGCCGCCGTGGACCCCGGCGGACGTGCCTGCGGTCCGTCCGGACTGGCTGCCCGCCGTCGACGGCTTGTGGCCGGCGGTGGGCGCCAAGCTCGAGTCGCGCATCGTCGAGACCGCGCCCTCCGCCCGGCCCGAGGAGGTGCGCGCCCGCACGCTCGATTCGTTGCGCGCGATCATGATGATCCGCGCCTACCGCATGCGCGGTCACCTCAAGGCCAACCTCGACCCGCTCGGGCTGGCGGTGACGGCGGGCGACGCCAGCGAGCTCGATCCGGCGACCTATGGCTTCGCCGAGAGCGACTACGACCGCTCGATCTTCCTCGACTACGTCCTGGGCCTGGAGTCCGCGACCGTCCGCGAGATCCTGCAGATCCTGCGACGCACCTACTGCGGCACGCTCGGCGTGCAGTACATGCACATCAGCGATCCGTCCGAGAAGGCGTGGCTGCAGCGGCGCATCGAAGGCCGCGACAAGGAGATCAACTTCACCAAGGAGGGCAAGGTCGCCATCCTGAGGAAGCTCATCGAAGCCGAGAGCTTCGAGCAGTTCCTGGCCAAGCGTTACCCCGGCGCCAAGCGCTTCGGTCTGGACGGCGCCGAATCGGCCGTGCCGGCGCTCGAGCAGATCATCAAGCGCGGCGGCGCGCTCGGCGTGAAGGACATCGTCTTCGGCATGCCTCACCGAGGCCGGCTCAACGTGCTCGCCGCCGTGATGGCCAAGCCCTATCGGGCGATCTTCCATGAGTTCCAGGGCGGCTCCTCCACGCCGGAAGACGTCGAGGGATCGGGCGACGTGAAGTACCATCTGGGCGCGTCCTCGGACCGCGCCTTCGATGGCAACGAGGTGCATCTCTCGCTCACCGCCAACCCGAGCCACCTGGAGATCGTCAACCCGGTGGTTCTGGGCAAGGCGCGCGCCAAGCAGGCGTTCACCCTGCGCGAGAACCCGTCGGCGGGCCGCGGCCACGTGCTGCCGCTGCTGATGCACGGCGATGCGGCGTTCGCCGGGCAAGGCGTGGTGGCCGAGTGCTTCAACCTGATGGGCATCCGCGGCTACCGCACCGGCGGCGCGATCCACTTCATCGTCAACAACCAGATCGGCTTCACCACCAGCCCGGGCTATTCGCGCACCAGCCCCTATCCGTCGGACAGCGCCCTGATGGTCGAGGCGCCGATCTTCCACGCCAACGGCGACGATCCCGAAGCGGTGACCTACGCGGCGCGCATCGCCGTCGAGTACCGCCAGCAGTTCGGCAAGGACGTGGTCATCGACCTGTTCTGCTACCGCCGCTTTGGTCACAACGAGGGCGACGACCCGACGATGACCCAGCCCTTGATGTACAAGCTCATCAAGACGCATCCGACCACCCAGCAGATCTACGCCAAGCGCCTGGTCGAGGAAGGCGTCCTCACCCAGGACGAGGTGGACTCCATCCGCTCGGAGTTCCTGGCCTTCCTTGACGCGGAGTTCGAGGCGGGCGCCGGTTTTCACGCCGACAAGGCGGACTGGCTCGACGGCAAGTGGTCGGGCCTTCAGCTTCCCAACTCCGAGGATCGCCGCGGCACGACCGCCGTGCCCGCGCAGAAGCTGCGCGATCTCGGCCTGAAGTTCACCTCCTTTCCGGAGGGCTTCGACGTCCACCGCACGGTTCGTCGCGTCATCGAGAACCGCCGCGAGGCGATCGAGAGCGGGCGCGACATCGATTGGTCGACCGCCGAGCACCTCGCCTTCGCCAGCCTGCTCGACGCGGGCGTGCCGGTCCGCCTTTCCGGCCAGGACAGCGTGCGCGGCACCTTCGTGCAGCGGCACTGCGACCTCGTCGATCAGACGACGGAGCAACACTACACGCCCCTGCAGCATCTCCGGCCCGGACAGGCTCACTTCGAAGCGTTGGACTCGGCGCTCTCGGAAGAGGCGGTGCTGGGCTTCGAGTACGGCTTCTCCCTCACCGATCCGAACACCCTCACCTTGTGGGAGGCTCAGTTCGGCGACTTCGCCAACGGCGCGCAGGTGGTGATCGACCAGTTCATCTCCTCGGGCGAGCGCAAGTGGCTGCGGATGAGCGGCCTCACCCTGCTCCTGCCGCACGGTTACGAAGGTCAGGGTCCGGAGCATTCCTCCGCGCGGCTGGAGCGGTACCTTCAGATCTGCGCCGAGGACAACCTGCAGGTCGCCAACTGCTCGACCCCCGCCAACTACTTCCACATCCTGCGGCGTCAGGTGATGCGGGACTTCCGCAAGCCGCTGGTGCTGATGACGCCCAAGTCCCTGCTGCGCCACAAGCGGGCCGTGTCCGACATGGCCGAGATGGCCGAGGGCTCCTCGTTCCACCGGGTGTTGTGGGACGACGCCCAGCGGGAGCGGCATACCGAGATCCGCCTCAGGCCGGACTCCGAGATCCGCCGCGTCGTGCTCTGCTCGGGCAAGGTCTACTACGACCTGCTCGAAGCCCGCGAGAAGCGCGGCATCGACGACATCTATCTTCTGCGGCTGGAGCAGTTCTATCCCTGGCCGATGAAGACGCTGTCGGGCGAGCTCTCGCGCTTCAAGTCCGCGGAGCTGGTCTGGTGCCAGGAGGAGCCCAAGAACATGGGCGGCTGGACCTTCGTCGATCCCTGGCTGGAGCTCACCCTGGCCAAGCTGAGCATCAAGGCCAAGCGCGCGCGCTACGCCGGCCGTCCGGCGTCCGCCTCCACCGCCGCCGGCCTGATGAGCCGTCACAACAAGGAACTGGCCGCCTTCGTCGACCAGGCACTCGGCTGATATTCCGACCAAGGACGATTTAACCATGAGCGATATCATGACTCCCGCCCTCGGCGAGTCCGTCACCGAGGCGACGGTCGCGCGCTGGTCGAAGAAGGCCGGCGACGCCGTGAAGCGCGACGACGTCCTGGTCGAGCTCGAGACCGACAAGGTGAGCCTGGAGGTGGTCGCCACCGCCGACGGCGTGCTCTCGGCCATCGACGCCGAGGAAGGCGCAACGGTCTTCCCGGGCCAGCGCCTGGGTCGCCTGAACGAAGGCGCCGGCGGCGCGCCCGCGCCGGCAAAGGCGGAAGCCGCCTCGCCGCCGAAGGTGGAGCAGGCTCCCAAGAAGGTCGAGGCGCCCGCTCCCCAGGCCGCGCCGGCGGCGAAGGCCGCGGCGCCGTCCCCTACCCCGCCCAAGCCCGCTCGTGACCTGCCGCTGGCGCCCTCCGTCCAGCGGATCGTCACGGAAAACGATCTTCAGCCGTCGTCCATTCCGGGCCACGGTCGCGATGGACGCATCACCAAGGGCGACGCCCTCGCCGCGCTCGAAGCGCGCGCCACCGCCGCTCCGGCGCCGCCCGCGCCGCTCGTCCGCGAGATCAGCGACCGGGAAGAGCGCGTTCGCATGACGCGACTGCGCCAGACCATCGCCCGGCGGCTCAAGGAGGCTCAGCAGGCGGCCGCCATGCTCACCACCTTCAACGAGGTGGACATGAGCGCGGTGATGGCGCTGCGCTCCGAGTACAAGGACGCCTTCGAGAAGCGCCACGGCGTCAAGCTCGGCTTCATGGGCTTCTTCGTGAAGGCCTGCATCGCCGCGCTGAAGGACGTACCGACCGTCAACGCCGAGATCGACGGTCAGGACATCATCTACAAGAACCACTACGACATCAGCGTCGCGGTCGGCACCGAACGTGGCTTGGTGACCCCCGTGGTGCGGGACGCCGACCAGCTCAGCCTCGCCGGTATCGAGAGCGCGATCGCCGCCGTCGGCAAGAAGGCGCGGGACGGCTCGCTCACCATCGAAGACCTGCAGGGCGGCACCTTCACCATCTCCAACGGCGGCGTCTACGGCTCGCTGATGTCGACGCCGATCCTGAACGCGCCGCAGTCCGGCATTCTGGGCATGCACAAGATCCAGGATCGGCCGGTGGTGGTCGGCGGCCAGATCGTTGTGCGCCCGATGATGTACCTCGCGCTCTCGTACGATCACCGCATCGTCGACGGGCAAGGCGCCGTGACCTTCCTGGTCAAGGTGAAGGATCACATCGAGGATCCGAGGCGGCTACTGCTCGAACTCTAGGACCTTGCAATCCGGAAACCGATGCGTATCTACATCTTGTAGATGCAAGAGGTCGGCACATGTCGGATCGGGACGAAAGTAGGGAAGTCGCCGAAGCGACCACGGCGTTCACCGGCCCGATCAGCCACGCCAAGCTCTTTCGCCACGGCGGCAGCCAAGCGGTGCGCCTCCCGAAGGCGTTCCGGTTCGAGGGCGAGGAGGTCACCGTGAGGAAGGAAGGCGAAGCCGTGATCCTGGAGCCGGTGAAGGTGGTCAGGCCCAAGACCGACGAGGAATGGTCCGCCTTCTGGGCTGAACTGGATGCGAATGGATCGGGCGATTTCCCGGAGCGCGAACAACCTCCCATGCAGGAGCGCAACTACGACTGGTGACGCTCTCTCTTGATACGAATCTCCTGATCGACGTTTTGAGAGATCGCGATCCGGCGGCAAGGCACGCCTTCAGGACGATCCTCGCTCAAGATCAACCGGTGGTCGCATCCATCCTTGTGCAACACGAACTGCTCTATGGAGCGGCGCTTCATCGTGATCCTGTCAGCGAACGTCGAGATGTTGGCCGCCTGCTTGGACAGATCGCGATCGAGCCGTTTGATAGCAGAGACGTCGCTGTCGCGGCCGAGACTCGTGCGGATCTACGAAGGCGCGGTAGCACGATCGGACCCTACGACCTGCTGATCGCGTCTCAAGCGTTGGCTCGAGGCTGGACGATCGTCACGGAAAACGTTCGGGAATTCGGCCGCGTGTCTGGCCTTCAAGTCGTAAACTGGCGGTCGCTCACCGCCTGAGGAGAAACCTATGCCTACCTACGACGTCGTCATCATCGGGGGCGGGCCCGGCGGCTACAACGCCGCGATCCGCGCCGGCCAACTCGGCCTCAGGACCGCCTGCGTGGAGAGTCGCGCCACCTTGGGCGGCACCTGCCTCAACGTCGGCTGCATTCCCTCCAAGTCCCTGCTGCACGCCTCGGAGATGTTCGAGCTGGCGAGCAAGGACTTCGCGGGCCTCGGCATCGAGGTGACGCCCAAGCTCAACCTCGAGACGATGATGAAGCAGAAGTCGGTCTCGGTGGATCAGCTCACCAAGGGCGTCGAGTTCCTGTTCAAGAAGAACAAGGTCGAGTGGATCAAGGGCAAGGGCCGCCTCGCCGGACCGGGCAAGGTCGAGGTCACGCCTGAGAGTGGCGAGCCGATGACGCTCGAGACGGCCAACGTCGTGATCGCCACCGGATCGCTTCCCGCCAGCCTTCCGGGCGTCGTCGTGGACCAGGATCGCATCGTGGACTCCACCGGCGCGCTCGCCTTCCCCGCCGTGCCCGAACGCCTGGTCGTGATCGGCGCGGGGATCATCGGCCTGGAGCTGGGCTCGGTGTGGCGCAGGCTGGGCGCGGAGGTCACCGTGCTCGAGTACCTGGACCGTATCACGCCGGGGCTCGACGCCGACCTGGCCAAGACCTTCCAGCGCCTGCTCACCAAGCAAGGCATGCGCTTCCGGCTGAGCTCCAAGGTCACGGGTGCGACAGCCAAGGGCGACAGCGTCGAGGTGTCCTTCGAGCCGGTCGCCGGCGGCGACGCGGAGACGATCACCGCGGACCGCGTGCTGCTGGCGATCGGCCGCGCGCCGTTCACCGAAGGGCTGGGCCTGGCCGAGGCCGGGGTCGCGCTCGACCGACGCGGCTATGTCGAGACCGACCACTTCCGCACCAATGTGCCGGGCGATATGGGCCATCGGCGACGTGACCCACGGCCCGATGCTCGCCCACAAGGCCGAGGACGAGGCGGTGGCCTGCATCGAGATCATCGCCGGAAAGGCCGGCCACGTGAACTACGGAATCATCCCGAACGTCGTCTACACCTTCCCGGAGGTCGCCACCGTCGGGAAGACGGAGGAGGAGCTCAAGGCCGAGGGCCGCGCCTACAAGGTCGGCAAGTTCCCGTTCACCGCCAACTCCAGGGCCAAGGTGAACCACGAGGCCGAAGGCTTCGTTAAGGTGCTGGCCGACGCGGCCACGGACGAGGTGCTCGGCGTGCACATGATCGGCCCTGATGTCTCTGAGATGATCGGCGAATACTGCGTCGCCATGGAGTTTGGCGCGGCCTCGGAGGATGTGGCCCGCACCTGCCACCCCCACCCCACCAGGTCCGAGGCCTTGCGTCAGGCGGCCATGGGCGTCGAAGGTTGGACCATGCAGGCCTGAGGTTTCTAGGGAGCGCGCGCGATGGAGTGGCGGGACCAGGAGATCGGCGCGATCCGGCGGATGATGACCGGCATGCGCCCCGCGGAAGGCGCGCCCGAACCCGGCTACCCCGAACGCCGCAAGCAGATGGAGGCGTTCGCCAGCCTCGCGCCCCTGCCCGACCTCTGCCACTTCGGGCCCGTGGAGTTGGCCGGCCGCCCGGCGGAACGGCTGCACCCGCTGAACGCGCCGAAAGGCGCGGCCATCGTCTACCTGCACGGCGGCGGATACTGCCTCGGCAGCCCGCTCAGCCACCGCGCCATGATCGCTCGCCTTGCCGTGGCCGCCTCCCGCGAAGCGGTGGTGATCGACTACCCCCTGGCGCCCGAGCATCCGTTCCCGGCGGCCGTGGACCACGCGCTCGCTGCCTGGAAAGCCCTGCTCGCCGAAGGCCTGGACCCGAAGCGCGCGGTCTTCGCCGGCGACAGCGCGGGCGGCGGCCTCACCTTCGCTTTGGCGCTCGCAGCCAAGCAGGCCGGCGCGCCCTTACCCGGAGGTCTCCTCGCCATCAGCCCCTGGGTGGACCTGAAGCAGACGGGCCGCGCCTACGAGCCGGAGGCGGTGGACGACCCGATGATCACCAAAGCGGGGCTCGACGCCTATGCGCGCGACTATCTGGCGGGAAGCGATCCAGATCACCCGCTGGCGTCGCCGCTCCACGGCGACTTGGCCGACCTGCCGCCGACCTTGATCCAAGTCGGATCGCAGGAAGGGCTTCTCACCGACGCCACGGCGATGACCGAGGCCCTCGGGCTGGCCAATGTCGACGTCACCCTGCGCATCTGGCCGGAGATGATCCACGTCTGGCACTTCTTCGCGCCGCAGCTCGCCGCCGGCCGCGCCGCGACGACCGAAGCCGGCGAGTGGATCAAGGCCCGAACAGCCTGATCCTCTCAGGCGCGGGGGTGGGCGCCGGCGTAGGCTGACAGCAGGCTCTCCGAATCCACGGCGGTGTAGCGCTGGGTGGTGGAGAGGCTGGCGTGGCCGAGCAGTTCCTGGATGGAGCGGAGGTCGGCCCCGGCGCTCAACAGGTGCGTGGCGAAGGCGTGCCGCAGCGCGTGGGGCGTGGCGCGGTCCGACAGGCCGAGCCGGCCTCGCAGATGCTGGACGATGGCTTGGGCGTGGCGCGGCGTGAGCGGACCGCCCCGCACCGCGCGGAACAGGGGCCCGTCCGCGCTCAAGGCGAAGGGCGCGGCGGCGACATAGGCGTCCACCGCCTCTCGCACCGGCTCCAGGACCGGGCACAGGCGCGTCTTGCCGCCCTTCCCCGTGATCCGCAGCGCGCTCGGCAGCGGATGATCCCGGCCCCTGAGGCTCAGTGCTTCCGAGATGCGCAATCCGCACCCCCATAGAAGGGTGAGCAGCGCCTGGTCACGCAAGCGTGTCCAGACCGGCCGATGCTCGTCCTCGCCCGCCTCGTGGATCAGACTCTCGGCCTGGTCTTGCGACACCGGCCGTGGAAGGCTCGGCTTGAGCCTCGGTCCGCGCACCAGGCCGACGCCGGACGGCGGGGCGCCGAGCCGGCGCTCGAGGAACCGGTGGAAGCCCCGGATCGCGGAAAGCGCCTGAACCACCGATCGCGGGGCCAGCGCCGCCTCGCCGGAACGCCGACGAGCCAGGTAGGCGCGGACGTCGGCGGCGGTCACCGCGCCGAGGGCCGAGAGATCGACGGCCGCCCCGAAATGCTCGCCCAGGAAGGCGAGGTAGGCGCTCACGCAGGCGCGATAGGCGTCCAGAGTGCGCGGGCTCGCGCGGCGTTCGTCCCGGAGATAGGCCAGCCAGGCGGCGAGGGCGTCGACGCCGGTCAAGGCGGCGGCCAACGTTCCGCCGTCCGCTCCAGCACTCTGGCGATGAAGCTCACCAGCTCCTCGCCCATGTCGGCGGTGAAGGTTTCCGCATCCAGCGCCGCGAAGGCGAGCAGGCCCTGGCGCGCGGGTTCCCACAACGCCAGGCGGACCAGCGCCACGCTGCCGACGGCGGGCGCGAGTTCGCCGAACAGGCCGTGGGCGGTGGGCGCCGAGCCCAGCCGCGCGAACTTGCCGGCGCCCAGGATCAGGTCGACCTGCCCGGCCACGAGCTCCCCCAGCCGGGCGGCGGCGCCGGACCCTCCAGCGCCAGAACCCCGGCGGCGAGACCGAATCGCAGCCGCGCGAGATCGTCGACCCGTCGCGCCAGATCGGCATGGTTGCGCGCCTCCAGAAGGTCGATCACCGCGGCATGGGTCTGGGCCTGGGCGGCGAAGTTGGCGCGCGCCATGGCCTCCAGCCGCCGGCGCTCGCCTTCCTCGCGCGCGCGCTCCGCATGCACACGAGACAGCGCGATCGGGCCGAACTCGATGACGTTGGCGACGGACGCACGAAGCCCGAGCGCATCGAGCAGGCGCTGGTCGCCCCGCAGGCGCTCCCCATGTTCGGCCACGAAGCGGGCGATCTCCGGGTCCTCTTCGCTCTGCGCGAGCTCGGCTTCCATCCAGCGATCCCTTCAACTCAAATCAATCGTCGTGAAGCGCGCATGATCGCGCGACGCGGTTAACGCCGGATTGCAATGGCCGGGAGGCGGTCGGGCGCACTATGCTGGCGTTGATGACCATGGCCGACGCGGCGCGATCCGCCCCCGAACGGGTGGCCAGCGTGCTCCTCCCCTTGCCGCTCCCCGAAGCGTTCGACTACGCCGAGCCGGCGGGCCTTGGGCTCGAGCTCGGACAGGTGGTCGAAGTCCCGCTCGGGCCGCGCGCGGCCTGCGGCGTGGTGACCGCGCTTCGCTCCGCCGAGGGCGTGAACCGGGCGCTCAAGCCCGTGCTGTCGGTATTGGAGGTCGCCCGCCTGCCGCCGACCACCCTCGCCTTCGTGGAGTGGGCGGCGCGCTACGCCGTGGACAGCCCCGGCCAGGCGTTGGCGATTGCGCTTCGCGGCCTGCGCGGCCCGGGGCTGAAGCCGGAGAAGCGGCTGCGGGCGACCGGACGCTCACCGGATCGGCTCACACCGGCGCGGCATCGCGTGCTCGCCGCGGCCGCCGAGCCCGTCAGCCGATCCGAACTGCGGGCGGCCTCGGGCGCCTCCGCCGCGGTGATCGCCGGCCTGGTGCGCGCCGGCGCGCTGGAAGTGGTCAGCGTGCAACCCGAGCCCGCCTGGCGCGCGACAAGGCCGATCCGACGCGACCTCGAGCGTCTCAACCCCAGCCAAGCCGCCGCCGCCGAGGTGCTGGAACAACTTCGTCCGCAAGGCTTCGGAGTCGCCCTCCTCGACGGGGTGACCGGGTCGGGAAAGACCGAAGTGATCCTGGAGGCGGTCGCCGGCGCGCTCGCAGGCCGAGCCTGATGGGCAGGCGCTCATTCTCCTGCCCGAGATCGCGCTCACGCCGGCGGTGCTCGAGCGCTTCGAGGCGCGGTTCGGCTTTCAGCCCGCCCCTTGGCACTCGGGCATGGGGCCGCACCGTCGCCGGGCGGTCTGGGACGCCGTCGTGGCGGGAGAGGCGCGGATCGTGGTCGGCGCCCGCTCCGCCCTGTTCCTGCCGTATCGCGATCTGCGCCTGATCGTGGTCGACGAGGAGCACGACGCCTCGTTCAAGCAGGAAGAGGGCTTCATCTATCAGGCGCGGGACCTCGCCGTGGCGCGCGCCAAGATCGAGGGCTGCCCCGTGGTGCTCAGCTCCGCGACGCCGTCGCTGGAGAGCCTGTGGAACGCGATGAGCGGGCGCTATCGCTGGCTGCGTCTCGCCGACCGGCACGGCGCCTCCGCCCTGCCCGACATCCGCCTGCTCGACCTGCGCCGCGAACCGCCGCCGCCCGGCCGCTGGCTCTCGGCGCCCCTGGTCGACGCCGTGGCCGAGACGCTGTCGCTGGGCGAGCAGAGCCTGCTGTTCCTCAACCGGCGCGGCTATGCGCCGATGGTCCTCTGCCGGGCCTGCGGCGAGCGCCTGCGCGCGCCGGACACGGACTCCTGGCTGGTGGAGCACCGCTACACCGGACGCCTCGTCTGCCACCTCACCGGCTTTTCGATGCCCCGCCCGGAACGCTGTCCCTACTGCGAGGCCGAACACAGCCTTCTCTCGATCGGACCCGGCGTGGAGCGGGTGGAGGAGGAGGTCCGCACCCTGTTCCCGGAGGCGCGCATCGGCGTGTTCTCCTCCGACACCATCCAGGAGCCGGGCGCCGCGCGCGCGCTGGTGGAGGCGATGTCGGCCGGCGAGCTCGACATCCTGGTGGCGACGCAAGCCGCGGCCAAGGGTCATGACTTCCCGAACCTCACCCTCGTGGGCGTGGTCGACGCGGACCTCGGGCTTCGCGGCGGGGATCTGCGCGCGGCGGAACGCACGTGGCAGCTGATCACCCAGGTGTCCGGCCGGGCCGGCCGGCGGGAAAGGCCTGGACGCGCGCTGGTGCAGACCGCCGCGCCGGAGCATGCGGTGATGCGGGCCATGGCGGCCGACGATCGCGAATCCTTCATCGCCGCCGAGCTGGCGGCGCGCGAGGCCAGCGGCCTGCCGCCCTTCACCCGTCTCGCGGCCCTGATCGTCTCCGGCGAGGATCTCCCGGCGCTCGAGGCGTTCACCGACGAGATGGCGAGGGTGGCTCCGAACGCCGAAGGCGTCGACATCTTCGGGCCTTCGGACGCGCCGCTGGCGCTGATCCGCGGGCGTCGCCGCAAGCGCTTCCTGGTCCGCGCGGACCGCTCGATCGATCTCCAGGCCTATCTGTCGGCTTGGCGAGCGCGGCTCAAACCGCGGGGATCGATCCGGGTGGTGATCGACGTGGACCCGTACAGCTTCCTATGAGCCACCTGCCTCACATCCTGACCGGCGCGGGCCTCGCCTCGCTGCTGGCCCTCACCTTCCTCGAGATCGTGCTCGGGGTGGACAACATCGTGTTCGTGGCCGTCGCGGTCGAGCGGCTGAAGGAGGAGCAGCGCGGACGCGGCCGGCGCATCGGCCTGGGCCTCGCCATGGTGCTGCGCATCCTGCTGCTCCTGGCGGTGGTCTGGATCGCGGGCCTGGACGTCACCCTGTTCAGCGTCTTCGGCCGCGCCTTCACCATCAAGGCCGTGGTCCTGCTGGCGGGCGGACTGTTCCTGCTGTGGAAGGGCACCAGCGAGATCCATGACACCCTCGAGGTGGAGCCCGAGGGTGGGGAGGCCGAGCCGCGACCGCCGGCCGCGTTGCCGGCCGTGATCCTCGAGATCGGGATCATCAACATCGTTTTCTCCCTCGACAGCGTGATCACCGCCGTCGGCATGACCAGCGACCTGCCGGTGATGATCGCCGCGGTGGTGGCCTCGACCGCCGTGATGCTGTTCGCCGCCGAACCGGTGGGGGCCTTCATCCGCTCGCGCCCGACGACCAAGATGCTGGCGCTCTCCTTCATCCTGCTGGTGGGCGTGGCCCTGGTGGCGGACGGCGTCGGCTTCCACCTGCCGCGCGGCTATCTCTATTTCGCCATCGCCTTCTCGCTGTTCGTCGAAGCGCTCAACACTGCCTACCGACGCGCCGTTCGGCGGAGCGGACGCAAGGTCCGGCGCGGCGGATTGCCGCAGGATTGAGGGCCGACCGGCTGGTTTCGCCACGCTCGGTTTCGGACAGAAGTCGGCGGCGGGCGCGACGGCGAGCCTCGGGGCGTCGCCACGTGGCGCGCGCCAACGACCATCGAGGCTAAGTGTAAGACAGCCGAAAGACGTTCTCGTTGCCGCGGCGCCGTGGAAAACCAGCGGAACGAAACCGGAATAGAGGCGTGCACTTCGAGGCGCTTCAAGGGTGAGTTCAAAGCCGTCCGCTGACTCTCGGGGCATTCGGCCAATCAATCCTTGGCCGTTTGCGACGAAAGCAAGGTGAGGCGCAGACTAGGCGCCCTGCTCGACCTGAAACTCTGTTCGAGCACATCGCGCCACAGACACAGGCCAGCTTTCCGGTCAACCAATCAACCGATCACGGACGCGCGAGCGGTCTGCGACATCAACGCTCTTTTCATTCCTTCGCGGCACAGGGTAGGCCCAGGATCGTCATCGACGGAGTTTAAGAGTCTTGATGCGTCAAAGCCTACGGACCTTCGCCGGCGCCCTTGCCGCCTTGGTCATTGGCCTCGCCCCCGCCGTCGCCTCGGCGGACGATTATTGGCAGTGTGTCCCCTTCGCCCGTCTCGTCTCGGGCATTCAGATCTTCGGCGACGCCTACACCTGGTGGTCCCAGGCGGCGGGTCGCTACGCCACCGGCTACACCCCGAAGACCGGCGCGGTCCTGTGCTTCAAGGCCTCTGGGCGCATGCGGCTCGGCCACGTCGCCGTGGTCAGCCAGGTGCTCACCGATCGCGTGATCCAGATCACTCACGCCAACTGGTCGGTGATCGACGGCGGCCGCGGTCAGGTCGAGAAGAACGTCACCGTGATCGACGTCTCCCCGGGCAACGACTGGAGCCTGGTCAAGGTCTGGTACGACCCGTCGCGGGACCTCGGCGGCACCACCTATCCGACCTATGGCTTCATCTATCAGGACGCCACCGCCACCCATCTCGCCATGGCCCAGCGCGCCGCGGTCGTCGCCGCCCAGGATGCCGCCAACAAGGTCGTGGCCGCGATCCGTCCCGGGGCTGGACCGATGCAGATGCTGAACCAGGTCGCCGACTCGGCCGACAAGATCGCCGCCCTGATCTCCCTGGCGACGGGCCAAGGCGGATCGGACAAGCGCTGAGGCGCACGGGAGCAGGCTCTTGCCCGGAACCATCGTCGTCGTCGGCTACGGGCCGGGAATCTCCCAGGCCGTGGCCGAGAAGTTCGGGGCCGAGGGTTTCTCCGTGGCCCTCATCGCCCGGCAGGCGGAACGGATCACCGGGGCCGCCGATCGGCTGGGTGAAAAGGGCGTCAAGGTCGCCGCCTTCACGGCGGACGCCAGCGATCCGGCCTCGATCCGCGAGGTCATCGGGCGCGCCCGGCGCGAGCTCGGCCCCATCGAGGCGATCCACTGGAACGCCATCGGCGGCACAGCCGCTCCGGATCTGATCGGGGCGGACGACGCCGATTTGCGCGGCGTGTTCGACGTGGCGGTGTTCGGCCTGCTGAGCGCGGTCGAAGCCGCCCTCCCGGACCTCGAGAAGGCCCCGAACGGAGCGGTGCTGGTGACCAATGGCGCCTATGGCGACGTCTCCACGCCCATGGACGCCTTCGCCGTGCGCGCGGGCGCCATGGGGCTCGCCCTGGCGAACGCCGCCAAGCACAAGCTTGTGGGGCTCCTCTCCGAGCGGCTGAAGGACAAGGGCGTGTTCGTCGGCGAGGTGGTGGTGGCCGGCGCGGTGAAGGGCACCGCCTCCGACAACGGCTCGGTCCCGACCATCGAGGGCGCGACCATCGCCGACGCCTTCTGGCGGCTCTACCAGCAGCGACGCGAGATCCGCGCTCGGGTCGGCTGATCGCGGTCGTTTGTTCGGCGCTGGACTTCCCTTGAGGCGGCCCCGCAAAAGCGCCCCGTGAACGCCTTCGAGATCGACCTTCCCGCCCGCGGCGGCGCCGTGCACGCCCTCAGGTTCGGGCCGGCCGACCGGACGCCGGACCTCGTCTTCCTCCACGCCAACGGCTTCAACGCCCGCACCTACCGCGCGCTGCTGGAGCCGCTCGCGGACGACTGGTGCGTGCTCGCGTTCGACCAGCGCGGACACGGCCTCAGCCGCCTTCCGGCCGATGGCGAGGGGCGCTGGAGCTGGTTCGACCTTCGTGACGACCTGCTCGCGGTGCTGGATGCCCTGCGGATCGAGCGCGCGGTTCTCGCCGGCCATTCCATGGGCGGCACGGTCTCGGTGCTCGCCTCGGCCGCGGAGCCGGCCCGCGCCCGGTCTCTGCTCTTGCTCGACCCGGTGATCATCCCCAGCCCGGCGCACAGCGTCGCCTCCGAGTCGCCCCTGGCCGAGATGACGCGGCGCCGGCGCGCGCACTTCGACAGTCGGGAGCAGGCGATGGCGAGCTATCGCGGCCGGGGCGCCTTCGCCGGCTGGCCCGACGAGATGCTGGCCGACTACCTCGCCGACGGACTGGTCCCGTCGGCCCAAGGCGGGTTCGAGCTCGCCTGCGCGCCGGCCTGGGAGGCTTCCGGCTATGTCGCGCACGGACACGATTCGCTCGGCCATCTTGCCCGGATCACCTGCCCCACCCGCATCCTCAAGGCGGAGACCGCGTCCACCTGCACGCTTCAGCCGATGCCGGAGCCGCCGGGAGGACTTCTCGTGGAGACCATTCCCGGAACGAGCCATTTCCTGCCGATGCAGCGAGCCGACATCGCCCGCGCGGCCTTGCGCGAGGCGCTCAGAGGCTGAGGCCGGGACTGATCCGCTCGCGCAGTCGCGCCTGATCCGCCTCGCTGATCGGGATCGCCCGCCGCGCGTCGAGATCGAGGGCGATCGCCACCGCCTCCGCCGTCGCCCAGGGTTTGCCGGTCGCCGGATCGAGCACCCAGTGGGCGATCCGCTGCACGCGCGAGTCGACGCCGGCCAGCCCCGTCCTGATCACGAACCGATCGCCGGCCCGAGGATGGGCGGCGTGGACGATGCGATATTCCAGCACGGCGCCGCCGACATTGGCGGGGCGCTCTTCCGCGGAAGACCCGCGCCAGGCGGCGCTCATCGCCGGCACCCCGTCGGAGATGCGCCCGATGAACACCTCGGCGCGCGCCCGGCCGAAGACGTCCAGATCGAGGGGTCCGATCGCCCCGGCCCCAAGCGCGATGAGACCCCGTTTGTCGGCCTCCGCCAGGCTCGCCGCTCCGCTCGGCGGATCGAGCGTCAGGCTACGCGGCCGCGCGCGCTCGGGCGCGGTCACCGAAAGCCCCTCCAGCCGCTCGCGCATGCGGGCGGGCCAGGGGAAGGGCCGCTCGTCCGGGCAGGTGGCGTGCTCGATGAGGGTGTTGAAGCTGGCGGCGATCTCGCCGGTCAGGGAGTGGACCAGGAGCTGCAGCACCCGCGCATCGCTCTCGCCCACCTCGAGCACGCCCACGGTCATGTGCAGAGGCGCGCGCGGCCGGGCCTCGCGCAGGAAGCGGATGTGCTGATCGCGGATGGTGAGAGTCGCCGAGGCGTGCGGCCGGAACGCCGTCTCCATGCCGATGGCGCCGGCGAGCCCGACCAGCCCTTCCATCTGGCGCGCGACGTAGAAGCGCACGTTCAAGTGCCCCATCTCGTCGCATTCCCAGGTGTTGACGCCCCCGCGCCAAACCTCAAGCCCGTCCGCATTCAGCTCCGTCATGGAGCCCTTGTTAGGCGGAAGCGGGCGTCTCGAACAGCTTGGCGAACCGGCGCTTTTCCCGGCGCTTCCAGCCCTCGCGGTGCCAGGCGTCGGAGGCGATCAGCGGCACGACCGTGGTCGCCTCGGCGAACACCATCTGCTCGAAGGTCACGTCCACCTTGCCCCAGGAACAGGCCTCCTTGAGCGTCGAGGAGGAACAGGCCCCGTCGCGCACGTCGGCCACCGTGATCTGGACGGCGTACTTGTGCATCTCGGCCTCGACCCCGAGGATCTCGGCGCAGACCACCGTGTCCTGGGCGAAGTTCTTCGGCACGCCCCCGCCGACCATGAACAGGCCGGTGGTTCCGGCGGCGATCTTCACGTCCGTCAGTTCACGGAAGTCCGCGACGGAGTCGATGGTGAGGTAGGGCTGCTTCGCCTTGATCCGCTCGACCTGATGCTTGACCAGCCCGAAGCCGGCGGAGCTGTCGGTAAACGCCGGGCAGAAGATCGGGCAGCCCTCCTCATAGGCGGTCTGGATCAGGCTGCCGGGCTTCTTGGCGTTGCCGGCGGCCAGCCACTTGCCGATCTCCCAGATGAACTCGCGCGAGGAGTAGGGGCGCGGCTCGAGCTGGTCGGTGATGGCCTTGATCGCGTGATCGCAGGCCTGCAGCTCCTCCTCGTCGATGTAGGTGTCGTAGATCCGGTCGATGTAGAGGGCGCGCAGGTCGCGGTCGTCGACGCCGCCCTGGGCCTGGTAGTGCTTGAAGCCGAGGGCCTCGAAGAAATCCATGTCGATGATCGAGGCGCCGGTGGCGACCACCACGTCGGCCATGCCGTACTTCAGCATGTCGCGGTAGACGTGCATGCAGCCGCCCGCGCTGGTCGAGCCGGCGAGGGTGATCCACACCGAGCAGGAGGGATCCTCGATCGCCATCGAAAGGATGTCGGCCGCCCGCGCGGTGTCGCGGCTGGTGAAGCTCATCCCGCGCATGGCGTCGATCACCGGCCGCGCGTCGTAGGCGGTGATGTCGACGTGCTGGACGACCTTGGAGAGCAGTTCGGCCTTGGTGTTGGTCAGGGGGGCGTTCATGGATGGCAATCTCATGCTCGGCCGCAAAGGCCGGGTGAAGAGGGTGTAGGGCTTAGGTTTCAGGGTGTAGGCCCAGGGCGTCGGGTTCACGAGCGTGGACGAAGGGAGCTCGCGCTCCCCTCGACCCTAAACTCCGGACCCTAAACCCTGCGCCCTAGCGCCTGCGCCGCTTCCTGCCCTTGGCGCGTGGCAGGCGGATGACAGTGGCCTCTTCCGACCGCGGCGTGGAGATCGAGCGCTTGGCGAGGCCGTACATGGAGGCCGCCGGAGCGTCCTCGACCTCGACCGTCTCGACGTCGCCGAAGCCGTTGAAGCGGCTGGCGAGCGCCACGCCATAGGCGCCCAGCATGCCGATCTCCACGTGGTCGCCCTCGCGGACGTCCTCGGGAAGCCAGAAGGGGCCCGGCATGTGGTCGACGGAGTCGCAGGTCGGCCCATAGAAGCGGAACGGCTTCAGTTCGCCGTCCACTTCGCCGTCCGCCCGGATCAGCTTCACCGGGAACGGCCACTTGGAGTGAGCGGCGTCGAACAGCGAGCCATAGGCGCCGTCGTTGAGATAGAGCGCGTCGCCTTTGCGCAGCTCGACCCGGGTGAGGAGCGAGGCGGCTTCGGCGCAGAGCGCTCGGCCGGGCTCGCACCACAGTTCCGTGGTCTCGTGCACCATCATGTCGTTGAAGCCGCGGTCGATGGCCGCCGTGTACTCGGACAGGTCGGGCGGGACCATTCCGGGGTATACGGACGGAAAGCCGCCGCCCACATCGACCACGTCGGCGAAGACGCCGGCGCGGACGAGCGCGCGCGAGGCCTGGGCCATGGCCGCCTGGAAGGCCGAAGGCCGCATGCACTGGCTGCCGACATGGAAGGAGACGCCCATCAGCTGGTCCGTCGCCCGCCGCGCCGCCAGGAGCAGCGCCGGCGCTTCGAAGGCCGAGACCCCGAACTTGCCGGAGAGGCTGTAGGCCGCGCCGCCCGCCTCGACCGCCAGGCGGACGATCAGGTTCAGGTCCTTGGCCCCGCCGGTCGCCTCGAGCAGCTTGTCGAGCTCGTCGTGACTGTCGAGCGCGAACGTCCGTACGCCAAATTCGGCGTAAGCGCGTTCGATCGCCCGTCGGCTCTTCACCGGATGCATGAAGGCCATGCGGGCGCCGGGCGCGTGTTCGGCCACCACCTCCATTTCGGGAATGGAAGCCACGTCGAACGCCCTGATCCCGGCGCCATGAAGCGCACGGATCATCCACGGCGAAGGATTGGCCTTCACCGCGTAGAGGACGTCACCCTTGAAGTTGTCGCTGAACCAGCGGGCCGCTAAGTCGACGGCGCCAGGTCGCACGAGTGCGACAGGGCGTTCCGGCGACCGCTCACGGACCAGGTCCAGGGGTGTATGGTACGTGTGCAATTCACGTAACCCCCTGTAAGTTGTTGAACCCAGGCCGGCGTTAGCAGGAGAGAGGTCGGGTCCGCCGGAGGGCGCGAAATAGGGGCGCCGTCCGCGGATGTAAACCCTTGATCGCTGATTTTCGTACATTGCGCCTTGGTGGGGGCAAGCGCGGGGTGGCATGAGCCTTGTCGTGAACGCCGACCCAATTCTCCGCGTCCAGAGCATCAGCAAGACCTACGGCGGCGCGCGCGCCCTGGCCGAGGTCTCGCTGAGCGTCGAGCGCGGTGAGATGGTGGCCCTCATCGGCGCCTCCGGGTCCGGCAAATCGACCCTGTTGCGCGCGGCCGGCGGCCTGGCCTCGATCGACAAGGGCGGAGGCACGGTCGACGTGCTCGGCGAGACCATCCAGGCCGACGGCCGCCGCACGGACAAGGCGGCGGGCGTGCGCCCGGGCGTCGCCTTCATCTTCCAGCAGTTCAACCTCGTCGACCGGCTCTCGGTCTACACCAACGCGGCCCTGGGATCGCTTGGACGCATCGGCTTCTGGCGTGGGCTGCTCGGCCTGTGGCCGGCCGAGACCCGCCGGGCGGCCATGGCGGCCCTGGCGCGGATGGAGCTCGCCGAACGCGCGGGACAGCGGGCCAAGACCCTCTCCGGCGGACAACAGCAGCGGACCGCCATCGCCCGGGCCCTGGTCCAGGGCGCCCGGGTGATCCTCGCCGACGAGCCGGTCGCCTCCCTGGATCCGGTCTCGGCGCGGCGGGTCATGGAGACGCTCCAGCGCCTGAACCACGAGGACGGCCTCACCATTCTCGTCAGCCTGCACCAGGTGGACTTCGCCCTGCGCTATTGCCCGCGCGCCGTGGCGCTTCGCGAGGGCCGGATCGTGTATGATGGCCCGGCGCGCGCCCTCACCCGCGAGCGCCTGGTGGAAATCTACGGTCCTGAGTTCCAGGACGCTTACTCGGAGGGGTCAAGCCTGTGATCGCGCGCCGAACCCTGTGCCTTCTCGCCGTCCTGGCGCTCGCCGCCTGCGGCAAATCCCACACCAATGGCCCGAACACCGGCGAGGTGCGCTTCTCGGTGCTCTCGGCCGAGAACTCCCAGAACATGGGCCTGTTCTGGGATCCCATCCTCAAGGACATGCAGGCGGAGACGGGGCTGAAGATCACGCCCTACTTCTCCAGCAACTACACCCTGCTGGTGGAGGCGATGAAGGCGAAGAAGACCGACGCGGGCTGGTTCTCCAACCGCTCCGGTCTCGAGGCGGTGCGCCGCGGCGGGGGCGAGGTGTTCGCCCGGACGGTGAACGCCACCGGGATCGACGGCTACCGCTCGGTCCTGATCGTGCCGGCCAAGAGCAACCTCGACCTCGCCAAGGTGCTCAAGTGCGACAAGAGCCTTACCTTCGGCCTCGGCGACGTGCTCTCGACCTCGGGCACGCTCGCGCCGATGACCTATCTGTTCGCGCCCAAGAACATCGATCCCCAGACCTGCTTCAAGCAGGTGCGGAGCGGCCAGAGCCACCAGGCCAACCTGTTCGCCGTGGCCAAGGGCCAGCTCGACGTGGCGACCAACAACAGCACCGCGCTGTTGATGAACACGCGCGAGGGCCAGCACGAGGCTTCGGAGGTGCGCGTGATCTGGCAGTCGCCGGTGCTGCCCGAAGATCCCATCGTCTGGCGCAAGGACCTAGACCCGGCGGTGAAGGAGAAGCTGCGCCAGTTCTTTCTCACCTATGGTCAGGGGACGTCGCCCGAGGCGCAGCGCCAGCGGGCGAACCTCGCCAAGATCAACATCGCCGGCTTCAAGTCGGCCGATGACAACCACCTGCTGATGGTGCGGGAGATGGAGGCGACCGGCCTGTTGCAGGACGCCAAAAAGTCGGGAGACGCCGCGAAGATCGCCAGCGCGAAGGCGAACCTCGACGCGATCACCGCCCAGCGCGAGGCGCTCGAGGGGCGCACGCGCACGCCGGCCGCCGCCCAGTGATTCCAAGATGAGCGTGGAGGCGATCCCGCCCCCGCCGGTCCGACCGCTTCGGCAGAGGGCGCTCGACCTTACGATCTGGGGCGGCCTCGCGGTGTTGCTGATCGTGGGGTTCAAGGCCGCGGAGATCGGCAAGCTCACCGGGCTCTTCACCGACACCCAGAACATGCGCGAGCTGGGCGGCGAGTTCGTGCACCCGGATTTCAGCCACTGGCGCGAATACGCATTCCAGATGTGGCTCACGATCCAGATGGCGCTGTGGGGCACCGCCATCGCCGTCCTGGCGGCCATTCCCTTGGGCTTGGCGGCGGCGCGAAACGTGGCGCCGATCTGGATCCAGCAGCCGGTGCGCCGCCTGCTCGACGTGCTGCGCAGCGTGCCGGACCTCGTGGCCGGCGCCTTGTTCGTGGTCGCGGTGGGCCTGGGGCCGGCGGCGGGCGTGATGGCGCTGGCGGTCAACACCGCCGGCGTTCTCGGCAAGCTGTTCAGCGAGGCGGTGGAGGCGATCGATCCAGGGCCGGTCGAGGGCGTCCGCGCCACCGGCGCCCATCCGCTCCAGCAGCTCGCGTGGGGCGTGTTGCCCCAGGTCGCGCCGCTCTGGACAAGCTATGCGCTCTATCGGTTCGAGAGCAACGCCCGCTCGGCCACGGTGCTGAGCCTGATCGGCGCCGGCGGCATCGGCCAGCCCCTGTTCGATTCGATCAACACCTTCGCCTTCGCCCAGACCAGCGCGATCGTGGTGATCATCGTGGTCGCGGTGAGCGGCATCGACCTGCTCTCGCAACTGATCCGTACCCGGCTGATCTGAGTGGCCGTCCTCAGCGCCGGCCTGCTGGTGTTTCGGCGCGCGCCCAGACTGGAGTTCCTGCTCGCCCACCCCGGCGGCCCCTTCTGGGCGAGGAAGGACGACGGCGCCTGGACCATTCCCAAGGGCTTGGTGGAGGAGGGCGAGGACCCACGCCTCGCCGCACTGCGGGAATTCGGCGAGGAGACGGGTCTGTCTGTCGAGGGGGAGCCGGTTGCCCTGGCGCCGGTGAAACAGAAGAGCGGAAAGGTGGTGGCGATCTGGATGGTCGAGGCCAACCCAGCCCTCTCCGCTTTCCACAGCAACACCTTCGAACTCGAACTGCCCCGCGGCTCAGGGCGGATGGTGAGCTTCCCGGAAATCGACCGCATCGCCTGGTTCGCCCCCGACGAAGCCATGCGCAAGATCCTGCCCGGCCAGGCGCCGATCCTCATTGAGGCCTTGCAGCGGATCGGGCCAGGCTGGCTCGCCGCCGATAGGCGCGAACCGCCGAGACGCTCGCGCCTAAGCGGCGCGGACGAAGTCGGTTCAGCGCGCATCTTGGCCGGCAAGCACCGCTTCGCGCCCTCGCGCCTTCGCGTGAGTTCCTACTGGAGGGCTGGTGGAGATTTGTCCGTTCCCCGCCGCCGCAGCCGCGCCAGACGCCGCAATCGGCGCCAGAAGCGGCGCTTCTCCGGTTCGGGATAGGGCTGGAGCAGGCGCAGGAACTCCTCGGCGCAGGCCCGCCACGAATAGCCCAGCGCCGCCTGCCGCACCTGGTCGCGCGGAATCTCCAGCGCGGCGAGGCAGGCCTCGGCGAGGCCATGGTCCAGGCCGTCCGCGAGGATCCCGGCGCCCGATCCGGGCAGGATGTCGATCGGTCCCGGCGCCGGAAAGGCCGCCACCGGCGTGCCCGCGCCCCAGGCTTCCAGGATCACCAGCCCGAAGGTGTCGGTGAGCGAGGGGAACACGAACACGTCGGCGCAGGCGTAATGGGCGGCGAGATCCTCGTCGAACTTGGCGCCGACGAAGCGCGCCTCCGGATACCTCGCCCGCAGCGACTCCCGCTGCGGGCCGTCGCCGACGATCACCTTGGTGCCGGGCAACGGCAGCTGGAGCATGGTCTCGATGTTCTTCTCCACCGCGACGCGGCCGACATAGAGCCAGATCGGCCGGACGAGGCCGGCGAAGATGTCCGGCTCGCCCTCCGCGCGCGGGTCGGAACAGCTCGGTGTCGAGCCCCTTGCTCCACAGCGAGATGTTGAGGAAGCCGTGGCGCTCCAACTCCTCGCGCATGGTCGGCGTGGCGACCATCAGCCGGCCCGACGGGCGGTGGAACCAGCGCATGTAGGCGTAGCCGGCGGCCAGCGGCACCGGCAGCCGGGCCGAGACGTATTCCGGGAACCGCGTGTGGTAGCTGGTGGTGAACGGCAGCTTCCATTCCAGGCAGATCCGGCGCGCGGCCAGGCCGATCGGGCCCTCGGTGGCGATGTGGATGGCTTCGGGTTCGAAGGCCTTGAACCGCTCCTGGACCTTTTCGTAGGCGCCCACCGCCAGCTTGATCTCGGGGTAGGTGGGCAAGGGGAAGGTCGCGAACTGATCGGGGCTGATCACCTCGACCACTTCGCCCATGTCGCGCAGTTCGGCGACCACGCGGGTGAGCGTGCGCACGACGCCGTTGACCTGGGGGGTCCAGGCGTCGGTAGCCAACAGGATGCGCATGTCAGGCGAAAGCGGGTTCCTCGATCGGCTCGGTCGCGCGCGACTCGCGTGAGCGCCGGGCCAGCGCGGTCGACCCTAGCGCGGCCCAGTCCAGGATTTCCAGCCGTCCGTCCAAATGCTCCACCAGGGCGGTGCAGCTTTCCACCCAGTCGCCGTCGTTGGCGTAGGTGATTCCATCGATCTCGCGCAGGCCCGCCTTGTGGATGTGTCCGCAGATCACCCCGTCGAGGCCTCGCCGCGCCGCCTCCGCCGCCAGCAACCGCTCGAAGGCGTCCACATAGGCCAGGGCCCGCGCCGAGCGGGACTTGAGCGAGGCCGAGAGGCTCCAGTAGCCGAAGCCGAACCTCCGACGCAGCGCGGCGATCGCCAGGTTGAGGCGCAGGAGCAGGCGATAACCTATGTCGCCGGCGATGGCCGCGACGCCGGAGTGGCGCAGAACGCCGTCGAACTCGTCGCCATGCACCACCAGGAAGCGCCGGCCGTCGGCCGTCACGTGCACCGCGTCGCGGGCCACCTCCACGCCGCCGAAGTGGACGCCGCAGAAGTCGCGCACGCGGTCGTCGTGGTTGCCCGGAATGTAGGTGATCCGCGTCCCCTTGCGGCCGAGGCGCAGGATCTTCTGCACCACGTCGTTATGGCTCTGCGGCCACCACCAGCCGCGCTTCATCTTCCAGCCGTCGACGATGTCGCCGACCAGGAACAGGCGATCGCAGCTCGACTGGCGGATGAAGTCCAGCAGCATCTCGGCCTGGCACTGGCGCGTGCCCAGGTGGATGTCGGAGAGGAAGATCGTGCGGTAGTGCGTGACCGCGGCCTGAACGCTCATGACGCCCTCTCCAAGCGAGCGCGCGACGCGACGGATCGGCCCCGCGCAAGGCCCGGGGCTAGGCTGATTGCTTGACGCTTCGATGACGGCCGGGCGCGGAGAGGCTCACCGGCGTGGCGGGATGCGGCGGCTGAGGCTGTAGGCGCAGGCCCTTCAGCAGCAGCTTCACCGCCTCGAAGTGGATCGCGCCGACCACCTTGAGGGTCATCAGAGGGTGGACGACCAGAAGCCTGAGCAGCGCCAGGTCGCTGAGCGCGCGCCGCTCGCCCGAGAAGCTGGCGGTGATCAGCATCCGTCCCTCGGCGTCCAGGCCGTCCACCCGCGTCATGATCCTCGCTCCCGGCCGGGTGAGCGCAAAGGCGTAGCCCATGTCCATGCCCATGAACGGCGAGACGTGGAGCCGCTTGGAAGCGCTTTGTCGGATCAGGTCGCCGGCGTCCGCGTCGACCGGCACGAGGTAGCTGTGCCTCTGCCCGAAGGTGTTGTTCACCTCGTAGAGCATGGCGCCCAGCGAGCCGTCGGCGCGATGGCAGTAGTAGATGCTGATCGGGTTGAAGACGAAGCCGAGCACCCGGGGCATGCACAGCAGGAGCACGCGCGCGGCGGCGTCCGACAGTCCATGCTCGGCCAGCAGGCGGTGGACCTGGAGCTTCAGCCCGCCCCGCCCCTCGCCGTGATCCGCGTCGCGGAAGCTGAACAGGTTGCGACGGTTCCAGGAGAACCAGCGTAGCGCGCGATCGAGCTCGGGGAGTTCGTCCAGGTCGATCAGAAGCTGGAACAGCCGGTATCGCAGCTGGTGCGTCTTCGGCGCGAACCGCTTGTGCCACACCTGGCCGTCGTAGATCGCCGAGGCCGTCATTCCGCCGCCTGCAGGGGCGCGAGGTGGATGCGGTTCGAGGGGTTCTCGATCTCCCACGGCCGTCGCACGCCGCCGATCGCTTCGGCCGCCGCCAGGCCGGCCTGCAGCCCGTCCTCGTGGAAGCCGGCCCCGAAGTACGCCCCGCACCACCACAGCCGGCCCTCGCCCTGGATGCGCCAGAGGTCCTTCTGCGCGCGCAACGCCGGGCCGTCGAACAGGGGATGGTGAAAGACCTCGCGGCGGTGCACCAGCTCGGGCGCGGGCTCGATCACCGGGTTCAAGGTGACGAACAGCGGCTGCTCGGTCTTCAGCCCCTGAAGTCGGTTCATCCAGTAGGTGACGCACAGCCGCGAGTCGCCCGACGCGTCCGATCGGCCGACGTAGTTCCAGGCCGACCAGGTTCCGGTGCGCACCGGCATCAGGCGCGGGTCGCTGTGCAGCCACGCCTCGTTGCGGGTGTAGGCGAAGGCCGAGAGCAGCGTCGATTGCCGCCCGCTCGGCGCCGCGAGCAGGGCCAGACCTTCGTCGGCGTGGCAGGCCATGACCACGGCGTCGAACAACAGCGTCTCACCCCCGGCGTCGATCAGGACGCCGCCGTCGACGCTCTCCACCCGCTCGACCGTCGCGCCCAGCGCCACGCCGCCGTCGTAGTCGGCGAGCAGGCGGCGGACGTATTCGCGCGAGCCGCCGTCCACCGTGCGCCAGGACGGCCGGCCGGTGATCTTGAGCAGGCCGTGGTTCTCGTAGAAGCGCACGAAGGCGGCGGCGGGATAGTCGCGGATCTCGCCGGTCGACGCCGACCAGATGGCGGCGGCCTGGGGCAGCAGGTGATCGTCCTGGAAGGCGCGCCCATAGCCGCGACGGTCGAGGTAGTCGCCCACCGACAGGGTCTCGTCGTCCAGGGCGGCGATATCGGCGGGCGCCTCGCGGTAGAAGCGGACCAGATCCTTGAGCATCGACCAGAACCGCGGCCGGGCGAGGTTCGAGACCTGGGAGAACAGGGTGGCCAGGGAATCGCCGCCATACTCGATGCGGCCGCCGTCCAGGCTGACGGCGAAGCCCATGTTCGAGTCCTTGGTCGGCACGCCGAGGTGGTCGAACAGCGCCACCAGGTTCGGATAGCAGGGCTCGTTGTAGACGATGAAGCCCATGTCCACGGCCGTCGCGCCGTCCGCGACGGGGGCCTCCACGGTGTGGCTGTGACCGCCGGGGCGGCCCTCCTTCTCGAACAGCACCACCTCGTGGCTCTTGGACAAGAGCCAAGCCGCCGACAGTCCGGAGACGCCGGCCCCCACCACCGCGATCTTCACTTGACGCTCTCCTGGCCCGCCCCGCTCGGCTTGCGTACAGAGTTACGGCCACGCTCGCACGATGGATCATCGTTGATCCGGCAAAGCTTCGGGCCCGTAGAAGGGGCATGCATGGTTGGACGATCGAAGTCAGCGGGATGCGCGCTCCGCCTCGCCCCGCGGTGCGAGCGCGGGAGGTGTTGACGGCGGCCTTGGACCCGACCTCCCGGCCTGTGCTGTCGGAGAGCATCCGCGCCATCGCCCAAAGCGGCGATCGCGCGGCGTTCGCCGCCGTGTTCGATCACTTCGCCCCGCGCGTGAAGAGCTACCTGATGCGGCTGGGCGCCGGCGCGGAACTCGCCGACGAACTGGCTCAGGAGACGCTGCTCACCGTCTGGCGGCGGGCGGCGAGCTACGATCCTGACAAGGCGGCGCCCTCCACCTGGGTGTTCACCATCGCGCGCAACCTTCGGATCGACGCGGTGCGGCGCGACAGCCGGGCGCCGACGCGTGACGATCCGGCGTTCCAGATCGACCCGCCGCCGATGCCCGACGCCGCCCTTTCGGTGCTCGACGACGAGGCGCGCGTCGGCCTCGCCCTGGGCGCGCTGCCGCCCGAACAGGCGCGCGTGATCCGCCTGTCGTTCTTCTCCGACAAGCCGCACGCCGAGATCGCCAGCGAACTCGGGCTGCCGCTGGGAACCGTCAAGTCGCGTTTGCGGTTGGGCATGGCTCGACTCAAAGGTCTGCTGGAGGCCTCTCGATGAACCCGCGACGCCATCCGTCCGCGGCGGTGCTCGCCGACTTCGTCGCCGGATCGCTCCCGGCGGCGCGCGAGATCGTGGTCGCCACCCACGCCGGCTCCTGCCCCGAATGCGCGAGCCAGATCGCCGTGCTCGAGGCGGTCGGCGGCGCCCTGCTCGAGGAGCTGCCGCCCACCCCCATGAGCGAGGACTCCCTGTCCCTGGTGCTGGGCCGAAGCGAGCGGCCCGCGCCGCATCCCGCCGCGGCGCCCCCGCCGGCGCCCTCCGACTGGATCAAGGTTCCGAGCGCCGTGCGCGAAGCCGCGCGTCGCCGCCGCTGGGTGGCGCCCGGCGTGTGGGTGGCGCCGGTGACCGAAAGTTCGGACGGCCTGCGCGCCTTTCTGCTGCGGATCGCGCCGGGCATGAGCGTTCCGCGCCACACCCATCGCGGCGTCGAGATGGTCTGTGTGCTGAAGGGCAGGTTCGACGACGACGGCGTCCTCCACGAGCCCGGCGATTTCGCCGAGAGCGTCACCGAGCTGGTGCACGAACCGCGCGCCACCCCGGACGGCGAGTGCGTGTGCCTGTTCGCGGTGGAGGGCCGCCTTCGGCCCCTCGACTGGCTCGGACGGCTGTTCCAGCCCTTCGTCGGCATCTGACATGAATCTTCTGGTGTCGATCGGCGCGGCTCTCCTGGGCCTCGCCGCCCCCGGCGGCGTGACCGTGATTCACGACATCGCCTATCGCGACGGGCCGCGCGGGCGGCTCGACATCTACGAGCCCAAGCCGCCTCATGTCGGCGCGCCCGTGGCGGTCTTCTTCTATGGCGGCAGCTGGCAGTCGGGGAGCCGAGGGCTGTACCGCTTCGTCGGCAAGCTCCTCGCCTCCCGCGGGATCGTCACCGTCATCCCGGACTACCGCGTCTATCCGGAGGTCCGCTATCCGGATTTCCTGCGCGACAACGCCCAGGCGGTCGCCTTCGCGCGCAGCCACGCGGCGATCTGGGGCGGCGATCCCAAGCGCCTCTTCCTGATCGGCCACTCCGCCGGCGCCTATGACGCCGCCATGCTCACCCTCGATCCCCGCTGGCTGGGCGAGGTCGGCCTGGACCCGTCGCGGGACGTGGCGGGCATGGTCGGGCTGGCCGGGCCTTACGACTTCCTGCCGCTCAAGGACGCGACGCTGAAGACGATCTTCGGCCCGCCCGAGCGCCTGCCCAGCACCCAGCCCATCAACTACGTGAACGGACGAAACCCGCCCCTGCTGCTGTTCGCCGGCGACAAGGACACCGTGGTCGATCCCGGCAACACCACCCGCCTCGCCGACAAGGTTCGCGCGCGCGACGGCCGGGCGGAGGATGCGATCGTTCCCGGCAAGGGGCATGTGGGCCTCCTCCTCGCCCTCGAGAAGCCGTTCGGCGGCCGCTCGGCCCTGCTGGATCGGATCGCCGCCTTTCTCGACCAGCCGCCGGTCAAGGCCGGGCGCAAGGTGGCGGCGTGACGGTTCCCATGCTGGTCGCCGTGGTGGCGGCGGCGCTGGTGGCGGCGATGAGCCTCGCCTGGCTCGTCCAGCGCCTGACCGGCAACGCCGGCTGGGTCGACGTGGTCTGGACCTTCGCCACCGGCGCGGGCGGGGTCGCCCTCGCCCTCGTCCCCACGCGCGGCTACGAGCCGGGCGCGCGGTCCGTGCTCACCGCCTTCCTGATCGCCCTGTGGAGCCTGCGCCTCGGCCTGCACCTCGCCCGGCGCACCGCCGCGGGCGACAAGGAGGATGCGCGCTACGCGAACTTCCGCCGCGAATGGGGCCGATCCTTCCAGGCGCGCCTGTTCGTCTTCCTGATGATCCAGGCCCTGGCCGCGATCCTGCTCACCGCCTCGGTGCTCGTCGCCGCCCGCAACCCGGCGCCGGCGCCCGTCGATCCTGGATGCGCTCGGCGCCGCGGTGCTGCTGATCGCCATCGTCGGCGAGGGCGTCGCCGACCGCCAGCTCGCCCGCTTCAAGGCCTACCCGGCCAACAAGGGACGCATCTGCGATCTCGGCCTGTGGAGCTGGTCGCGCCACCCCAACTATTTCTTCGAGTGGCTCGGCTGGCTGGCCTACCCGATCCTGGCCTTCGATCCGGGCGGGCGCTGGCCGTGGGGCTGGCTGGCGCTGAGCGGGCCGGCGTTCATGTTCTACCTGCTGCGCTTCGCCTCGGGCGTGCCGCCGACCGAGGAAGCCATGGCCGCCTCGCGCGGCGCCGCCTTCGAGCGCTACAAGGCCCGGGTGTCGACCTTCTTCCCCCGGCCGCCGCGCGGACCCGTCGTCTCGTGAGCCTCACCGGCAATCTCATCGCCATGGGCGAGCGGGCGCCCCTGCCCGACGCCATCACCCGCGCCGCCATCGGCGCCTTCTGCGAACGCGCGCGGCGCGACCTCGCCCGCAAGACACCGTCCGACGAGAGCTTCGCCGCCGAGATGGCGGCCTTTCCCATCGCCCTCAACACCGCCGACGCCAACGCCCAGCACTACGAGGTGCCCACCGAGTTCTTCCGCCTCGTGCTGGGGCCCAAGCTCAAATACTCCTCCTGCCTCTACGAGACCGATCACACGACCCTCGCCGACGCCGAGGACGCCGCCTTGCGCGAGACCTGCGCCCACGCCGATCTGAAGGACGGCCAGCGCATCCTGGAGCTCGGCTGCGGCTGGGGCTCGCTCAGCCTGTGGATGGCCGCCGCCTATCCCAACGCCCAGATCACCTCGGTCTCCAATTCGCGCAGCCAGGGCGCGGCGATCGCCAACACCGCGCACGCCCGCAAGCTCCACAACCTCACCGTGGTCACCGCCGACATGAATGCCTTCCAGCCGGAGGGCGTGTTCGACCGCATCGTCTCGGTGGAGATGTTCGAGCACATGGCCAACTGGCGCGCCCTGATGTCCCGGGCGCGCAGCTGGCTCGCGCCCGACGGCCGGCTGTTCATCCACGTCTTCACCCACCGCGGCGCCTCCTACCGCTTCGACGCCAACGACCCGAGCGACTGGATCGGCAAGTACTTCTTCACCGGCGGCATCATGCCCGGCGAGGGCCTGGCGGGCGCCTTCCCCGACCTGTTCACGGTCGAGGCCGACTGGCGCTGGAGCGGAACCCATTACCGCCGCACGGCCGAGGACTGGCTGGCCAACCTGGATGAGCGCCGGGATCGGGCCTTCAACGCCCTTCAGCCGGTCTATGGGCGCGACACGGCCCTGTGGCTGCGGCGCTGGCGACTGTTCTTCCTGGCCACCTCCGGCCTGTTCGGACATCGCGGCGGCGAGGTCTGGGGCGTGAACCACTACCGCCTGAGGCCCACATGAACCGGCTCACCCCCTACATCGCCGCCTATCTCGGCGCGGGCCTGGTGATGGGCGGGCTCGACGCGGTCTGGCTCACCCTCACCAACCAGAGCCTCTATCGGGCCGAGCTCGGCCCCCTGCTCGCGCCCGGCTTCCGGCTCGCGCCGGCCATCGCCTTCTACCTTCTCTATCTGGTGGGGGTGACCGTGCTGGCCGTCGCCCCGGAACGCGCGGACAACCGCCTCGCCGTCGTCGCCGCTCGCGGCGCCCTGCTGGGCCTCGTCGCCTACGGAACCTACGACCTCACCAACCAGGCGACGCTGAGCCTGTGGAGCGCCAGGGTCACCGGCCTCGACCTCGCCTGGGGAACCGCCCTCACCGCCGTCGCCTCGGCCGCCGGCTGGGGCGCGGCGCGGCTGGTCACGCGCCGACGCTGAGCTACTCCCCCCGCGCCGCCGCCCGCGGGTCGAGCTTCTCGGAGGGCGCGAGGCGCATCACCTCGTTCTGGTACTTCTCGTCCTCGCCGGCGAGGAGCAGCGGCAGGGCGTCGGCTGTGGCGCTCAGCAGCGTCTCCACCCACGGCCGGTCCACCTTGTGGAAGTCCGAGAGCACATGGCCCATCACCCGGTCCTTGTGCCCGGGATGGCCGGTGCCCAGCCGCGCGCGGCGGAAGTCCGGGCCGATGCGGGCGGTGATCGAGCGGATGCCGTTGTTGCCCGCCGCCCCGCCCCCGGTCTTCATCCGGAAACGCCCCGGGGCCATGTCGATCTCGTCGTAGAACACCACCACCTCGGCGGGCGCGGCCTTGTAGAACGCCATCGCCTCGCCCACCGCCCGGCCGCTCTCGTTGTAGAAGGTCTGCGGCTTCAGGGTGATCAGCTTGACGCCCTCGACCGTCCCCTCGCGCACCAGGCCGGAGAACTTCCGCCGCTCAGGCCCCAGGCTCCAGCGCCGGGCGATGGCGTCGATCGCCATGAAGCCGAAATTGTGCCGGTTCCCGGAGTACTCCGCCCCCGGATTGCCCAGCCCGACGAGGATCAGCATGCAACGGCTCCGCTCTTCCAGAACCAGGCTCCTGTCATCCCGGCCGAAGCGCGAAGCGCGCAGAGCCGGGACGCCGCGGCCATTCCAAAAGACCGCCCGGACGGCCGGTTGGCCGAGCCGGGCGAAGGGCTCAGCTCCAACGGCAGTCCAGGACAGCCTCCGACATGGAAGCGCGGGACCCTCCCTCCGGCTCGTCGCTTCGCGCCGTCCGGAGGACAATCATAGATATTTTCGCCGTCCCGGCTCTACGCGCGTCGCGCTTCGGCCGGGATGACAGGAGACCTCTCCGGCGAAGCCGGATGTCTTGGACTACGCCGCCGCGTCGGCCTCGGCGGCCGCATCCTCGGCGGCTTCCTCGCTCGTCAGCGCGCGGGAGGCGGCGACGGAGGCCACCGTCTCGTGCGCGTGCAGCGGCGAGACGCGCACCCGGTCGGGCAGCGCCAGCTGGTCGGCCTTGATCGCGTCGCCGATCTCCAGGCCCGTCAGGTCGATCACGATCTCCTCGGGGATCGCGTCGGCGGGGCTGAGGATCTCGACCTCGTGCAGGTTGATGTTGAGCGCGCCGCCCCGCTTCAGGCCGGGCGAGGCCTCCTGGTTGCGGAAGTGCACCGGCACGCTGATGCGCACGTCGGCGTGCACGTCGACGCGGAACAGGTCGAAGTGGATCGGGGTGTCGGTCACCGGATGGAACTGCACGTCCTTGGCGATGACCGGCTGGTCCTCGGCGCCATAGCGCAACGTCACCAGGTGGCCGAGCAGCTTGCCGGTGTGCAGCGCCTTGTGGAACTCGCCGGCCTTGACCGCGATCGGCACCGGGGCCTTGTCGCCGCCATAGAGCACGCCGGGCACCAGCCCGCCGTTGCGGGCGGCCCGCGCCGACCCGGTGCCCGCGCGCTCGCGCAGTTCGACGTTGAGAACGATGTCGGCCATGACAGCTTGCCTCTAATGCGAAACGCCGCGCGAGCGACGCCGCGCGGCGGAAAAACGGTGGGCGTCCTTACACGAGGGTGGCGGCGGGTGCAACGTGGGGGGTGGGGAAGTTTGTCGGAAGGAATGTTGAAAAGCTCTGGACTGAGCTTGCGAGGACAGGCGCCTTCAGGTTGACTAGACTACGGGTTTTCGGTATAGATTACCTATGCCAAGGCCGCTCAATGAAGTCGCTTTCACGGCAGGCTTTCTCGGCGATGTGAAGGACGAGGGCGCGACGGACGAGGACCTCGCGCGCCTTGTTCAGGAACTGGCGGCCAACCCGTTGGCTGGCGATCTGATCGTGGGTTCGGGCGGCTGTCGCAAGGTGCGGCTGGCGGGTCGCGGAAGGGGCAAGTCCGGCGGCTTCAGGGTGGTGACGTTCTACGCCCCGCCCGCCATGCCGGTGTACGTCATCGCGATGCTGGCGAAGGGCTCGCGGGAGAACTTCAGCAGGACGGAGGTCGCCGCGATGGCGGCTTTTGCGAAGTCCATCGTCGGAGCCGCGCGCGCCGCCAGATAGTGTGAGACCAAGGAGGGTCAGGTGAAGAAGGATACGAAGAACTTCGACCGCATCATGCGCGGCCTTGGAGAGGCGCTCGATATCGCCGAAGGCCGCGCCAAGCCGGCCAGGGTTTACGCGCCCGAGAACATCGACGTGAAGGCGATCCGCGCCCGCACCGGTCTCAGCCAGGCAGCCTTCGCTAGTCGTTACGGCTTTAGCGTCTCCAGCCTTCGAGACTGGGAACAGGGGCGGTCAAGGCCCGTGGCTTCCGCCAAGGTCCTCCTCGTCGTCATCGACAAGGAGCCCGAAGCCGTGCGGCGCGCGCTCGTCCCAGCGTAACCCACCGGGCGAGGTTTCCACTCGACACTAGGCGGCGCCGGGATTGACCGAACGTCGGGTTCCAAAAGGGGGAGCGAGCCGTCCTGTTCACCCCGTTGACCCGACGCCCGCGCGCGCCGCAATAAAGCTCCAGCTTAACGGGAGCGCGCTGTGAACCCTCGACCGCCGATCCACCGGCTGCTGCTCGCCGTCGCCCTCACCGTGCTCGGCGCGGCCGCGATCTCGGCCGACCGCCCCGCCGGCTATCTCACCCCCGGCGAGTTCGACGTCACCCACGTCATCGAGCCGGCGCCCAGGCCCGGCGATCCGCGCTACCGGACCGACCGGGAGATCTTCCGCGCCACCCGCAAGCTGGTCGGCACGCCGCGCTATGCCTTGGCGACCTCGGACGTGAACTACAGCCCTCCGGCCCTGCTGCACGACTTCAGTTGTTCGGTCGGGGTGGTGCTGACGCCCCAGGACGCGCCCAAGCTGATGGCGGTGTTCGGCCGCGCGGTGACGGATACGGCGGGGCAGTCGTCCAAAGCCAAGGATTACTACAAGCGCGAGCGGCCGTTCGTCATCGACAAGGGTCCGGTCTGCCAGGCCCCGGCCGAGCTCTACGACCAGCGCGCCCATCACATGAGCTACGACTACCCGTCCGGCCACTCGACCCTGGGCTTCACCATGGCGCTGATCCTGGCCAGCGTGGCGCCCGACCGGGCGCAGCCGATCCTGGAGCGCGGGCGGGCCTATGCCGACAGCCGCTTCATCTGCGGCGCGCACAACGAGAGCGCGGTGGAGGGCGGCATGCTCTCGGCCTCGGCGACCATGGCGGTGGTGGAGACCAAGCCCGCCTACCAGGCCGATCTCGCCGCCGCCCGCGCTGAAATGGACGCCTTGCGCGCCGGCGGCGAGCGTCCGACCGGCTGCGCGGAAGAGGCCGCCTTGATCGAGCAGCGGGCCATGCCACGACTGGATTCGCGCTAGTCGAGCGCCGCGATCTCGACTTTTCCAACCAGATTTCGGAGTCGGTGACATCACCGGTCCGGCATTGAAATCGCGTGTACGTTAGTAGACGCTCGAGTTTTTCTCCTGGTTAAGCTTGCATTGATCAGAAAACGGGCGCGTCTGTCGGGCGGCCGACATTAGGAGCGGCCCCTTGTGGTCTGCCCCAAAATCCTGATCGTCGAAGACGAGCCGCTCGTCCTGATTACCGCGGCCGAAGCCCTGCGCGACGCCGGCTTCACCGTGATCGAAGCCGCCACCGCCGACGAAGCCGCCCTGATCCTCCAGGCTGTCGCGCACGAGGTCTCGGTCGTGTTCACCGACATCGAGATGCCGGGCGTCATGAACGGCCTGGCCCTGGCGCGGGTGGTGCGCGGGGCCTGGCCGGCGATCTCGGTGCTGGTCACCTCGGGGCGGGTCGCGCCCTCGAAATCGGACCTGCCGCTCGGCGCCGCCTTCGTCCCCAAGCCCTACGACCTCGGCCATCTCGCGACGGTGATCGTACAGCTCACCGCGCATTGAGCGCGGTCGGCTCCGCGTCGAGCACGCGGTCGCCCGGGCAGTCGATGCGCCAGACAACCCCAGTCGGCGCGAAGTCGATCTGGGCGTCACAGCCGAAACCAATCCTGATCATCCGGCCGACCACGACGGAGCCGAACCCGAGAGCCTTGGGTTTCGTGACCGGGGGCCCGCCGCTTTCGGTCCATGACAGGAGAAAACGCCTCTCCCTCGCCACGTCCGTCTTCACTTCCCAGTTGATGGCGACACGGCCAACTGCGTCAGACAAAGCGCCGTACTTGGCGGCGTTGGTGGCGAGTTCGTGAACCGCCATGCCCAAGGTCTGCGCCGCCGACGCGGTGATCTCGACCGGCGGTCCCTCGATCGAGATCCGCGGGCTCAGGTCACGGAAGGGGCCGAGCTGCGAGTGGATCAACTCGCCGAGCGATACCGCCTTCCAATCGTTCTTGACCACCACGTCCAGGTTCGCCGCCAAGGCCGTAATTCTCTGCTCGAACCGGTCGATGAAGTCTTCCGGGTGGCTCGCCACGGTCCGCCGGGCGATCGCCTGGACCAGCGTCAGCATGTTCTTGGCGCGATGACTGACCTCGTGCATCAACAGTTCAAGGTATTCCTCACGCTGCTTCCGCTCGGTGACGTCCATCACCAGGCCGATGAGACGGGGATGAGGATCGCCGCCTCTGATATGGGCGGTGGACGACAGCCACCGCACCGAACCGTCCGGCGCCAAAGCCCGCATCTCGATCTGGAACGGCTTTCCCGTCTCCAGAGTGTCTCGCAACGCTTGCTCGACGAGGGGTCGATCGTCGGGATGCACAGCCTCGAGCGCCAGGTCGTGGTTCAAGGGCGTTCCCGGAGCCAAGCCGTAGAGGGCGCTCGCCTGGTCTGAAGCCCAGAACTCGCCGGTGGCCGGGGTCGACTCCCAAACGCCCGCCCCGGCGGCGCTCAGGGCGACTTGAAGGCGCGCGTCGCTCGCGCCGAGCGTATCGGCGAGCCGTTGATCGGGGTGTTGGTCCGACGCGGCGCCCGCCTTGCCGCCACCGCTGGAGCCATCGTCCCTCGAGGACGACGGGACCATGCAGGCGAGCGTCCGCGCTCCGCCAAAGAGCTCACCACCGGCTCGGTGCGGACGACGACCGAAGACCGACCCGCTGGGGCCGGCGGTCCGCGCAATTGGCATGATGACCCACCCGGCACGCGTATACTGAAGAAGGCGCTACGCGCGGTCGCCCGCACCTATGCGAACGGACTCTCTGCGACCCGAGAGGTGAAGTCTAGTCTCCGCGTCTGAATGATTTTCTCTTGTTCAGTCGTTTGGCGATCCGCGTTGCACGGCTCGCTTTGAGGCGCATGGATTCCGCCTCGATGTGAAGCAAGCCTCAAGGATAGGCGTTCGGATGTTTGGGTTCATGCGAGCGTACGTCTGCAAGTCGTCCAGCCGTTACGTCGACAAGGCGACACAAGGACCGCGCGTCATCGTGCGGGGCTCGAAAAGCTGCTCAGGCGGATTTCGGGCATCATCTACGTACAATGTCGATTAGACGACAAACACGAAATTAGCGGTGCTATAAGCCGTCCATCACCGGCTTTGCCCTAGGCGCTGGTGGCTGAGAGACGCGTAGCGCTCCCGCCTAAGCGGAGAGCAAACGTGTCAGATCGCCCCAACAACGCCTTTCTACGAGGCCTCGACGAGCGCGCCTACGATCTTCTCGCGCCCACGCTCAAGCCCGTTCACTTGCAGATGCACGAGGACGTCCTCGAGTCTGGAGAGCGCCCGGCCTGGGTTGTCTTTCCCGAAACCAGCCTGCTCTCGCTCATCTCGCTCACACGGCGCGGGTTCAACCTCGAGACCTCCATGGCGGGAAACGAGGGCGCGGCTGGGCTGCTGGAGGCCTGCGGCAGTGGCGAGAGCATCGTCAACTGCGTGGTGCAGGTGGACGGCGCCGCTTGGCGCGCCCCGGCGGCCGAATGCCGCGCGCTGGCCTACGCCAACCCGAACTTCCAAGCCATGGCGTGGCGGCTGATGGAACTGCAGATCGACGAGTTGCGGCAATCGGCGATCTGCCAGGCGGACCACAATGTGGAGCAACGATTCTCGCGCTGGCTGCTGGAGAGCTTCGACCGCACCCGGGGCCGCAATCCCCTCCCGTTCACCCAGGAGTACCTGGCGGCGATGCTCGGCGTCCAACGCACCACGGTGTCGACCTTTGCCGCCGAACTCCGCGCCGAAGGCCTGATCGCCTACAGCCGCGGGCGGATCGAGCTGCTGGACTTCGACGGACTGGAGAAGCGGGCCTGCGAATGCCGCGCGGCCGCGGTGGCGCAGCGGGCCCGTCTGAACCTGTCGACCTTCCAGGTGCACGACGGCGCGTCCGATCGCATCGAGTAACGCGCGCGCTTTGAACTCAGGGGCGACGTCAATCCAGGATGCGAAGCTCGCCGTCGACCGTCAGGGTCGCCTGACAACCCGAGGAAAGCGCGACGAGCACCAGGAATTCGGCGAAGGCGAGCGCCTCGTCGAAGCTGGCCTTGGTCGCCAGCACGTCCCCGTGCTCGATGATGTCCCAGCCGGATTTGGCCGGCTCCACCGAGTATTCGAGGGCCATGACGCACGCTCGCTCCGAGGGCCGCCACTGTCTGTCTAATGGCCGACAGTCGGTCTGCGCGATGGGAGCCTCCAGCCGCGTCTTGTCGCGGTCACCCGGAACGTGTATGCATAATGCAATAGGCGTTGACGCGGCCGACTTTGAGCGGAGCCGACCCTTGGGCGGATTGACTTCCAGGCCGTAAAGCTTCGCCTTAATGTGCGAAATCGTTCTGAACGCCGGCTGAACGGTTCGGACGACCGCGTTTCGGCTCTCGCGCGCGAGCGAAACCCCGCCGACATCCGGCCAAAACCCTGCCATCCGGTCGAGCGCCGCGGGCGTCCGCAAGGCCCGACCTCTCAGCGGCTTGCGGTCGGGTCCAGAGCAGGACGGCGTCCGCGCGCCCTGCCAATTTCAAGATCGATCGGGAGCGCCTAGCCCGGCCGGGACCGCTTCGTCGAGGCGGCCTGCACCGCGCGTGGCGGCGGCACGGGATCGGGCGGCGTCTCCACCCCCACCCCGTGGGCGAGGCACACCGCGGTGTCGGCCATCACGTGCTGGCCCATGCAGAAGATGTCCTCGTAGTGCGGCTTGGCCACCGCCAGGCACTGGTAGAGATTCAGCTTCGCCATGTGCAGGCAGGCGTCGGAGTCCGCGTCCGAGGCCAGGGCGGTGAGCTGGTCGTAGATCTGGTCGGTCGCCTCGCCCAGGGCGGCGATGGCGGCCAGCTGCATCGCGCGGGCCACCAGCGGCGTGTAGGGCGGCGCCGCCGGCATCGCGGTGACCGGCATCGGGTCGGTCCCCGAGAGGATGCGCTGGAGCGTCGGCACCCGCTCGGTCGCCGGCGTCATCCCGGCGTTGGCGGCCGCTTCCACCGCCTGGAGGCGGCCCGGGCGGTCGCGCACCTCCTCCTTGGACCAGGCCTGGTGCTGCACGTCGTAGGCCGACTGCTTCATCGCCCGCGCCGCGGTGTAGATCTTCAGGCCGGCGCCGCCGAGGGCTTCCTTGACCAGTCCCGCCGCCGCGTCGGAGCCCTTGAAGTTGAAGGGGTAGCCCGGATCCTGGAGGATGTAGCGGACCATCAGGGCGCGGTTGTCCGGGCTGTTGCCCGCCGCCCGGACCTGGGCCACGAAGTTCGGGTTGCTCAAGGCCGCCACCGCGCCATAGGCGATCTCGCCCCGCACCAGCGCCTTGGGATCGTAGGCGGAGGTGCTCTTGAGCGCCTCGGCGACCGATTCGCCGTTGGCGAAGCTGGGCGAGGTCGCCATCACCCGCTCGACCCACGCCTGATAGGCCGCCGCGTCGGCCAGAAGCCGGTCCGGAAGTCCGGCGGGGGCGGCGGGCGGCGGCGGCGGAGCCTCGACCGCGACCGGTTCGGGCTTTCGCGAGCGGGCCGTGGTCTGCATCGCGGTCACGCCGGCGACGGCGATCAGGGCGAGCGCGACGATGGCGCGCGTCGGCTTGGACGTCATGGGCGACCTTTGGGAAGCGGGTGGGACAGGAACAATCTAGACGACCCTTTGGCCCTCTTGAGGCAACGAGCGGAGCCGTCCCCCTCCGCTCACAAAAGCTAATCGAACAGTTTGGATACGCTCTCTTCGTTGGCGATGCGACGAATCGCCTCCCCGACCAGCTTGGCGCAGCTTACCACGCGGATCTTCCCCGACGAGCCCAGCCGTCCGTCCCGCTCGATCGAATCGGTGACCACCAGCTCTTTCAGCACCGATCCGTTCACCCGCTCGATCGCCGCGCCGGACAGAACGCCGTGGGTGACATAGGCCGAAACCTCGGCCGCGCCGGCGTCGATCAGGCTCTGGGCCGCGCTGCACAGGGTGGTCGCCGAAATCGACGATGTCGTCGAAGATGATCAGCCGGCGATCGGTCACATCGCCGATGATGTTGGCCACCACCGAATCCGCCGGGCCCTTGCGGCGCTTGTCGACGATGGCGAGGCCCGCGTTCAGCCGGCTGGCCAGCGCCAGCGCCCGAACCACGCCGCCGACGTCCGGCGAGACCACCAGCAGTTCGGAGCAGTTGGGATAGTGGGCCTGAACGTCCTGCGCCATCAGCGGCGCGGCCTGCAGGTTGTCGGTGGGGATGTCGAAGAAGCCCTGGATCTGGCCGGAGTGCAGATCCATCGTCAGCACCCGGTCGGCGCCGGCCCGGGTGATCAGGTTGGCGACCAGCTTGGCGCTGATCGGCGTGCGCCCCTCGGTCTTCCGGTCCTGCCGGGCGTAACCGAAATAGGGCGTCACCGCCGTGATCCGCTTGGCCGAGGCGCGCTTCAGCGCATCGATGCAGACCAGCAGCTCCATCAGGTTGTCGTTGGCCGGATAGCTGGTCGACTGGAGGACGAACACGTCCTCGCCGCGGACGTTCTCCTCGATGGTGACCCAGGCTTCCATGTCGGGAAAGCGCTTCACCTGCGCCCGGGTCAGCGGCACATCGACCGCCTGGGCGATCGCCTCGGCGAGCGGCCGGTTCGAGTTGCCCGCCAGGAGCTTCATGCGTGTTTCCGATCGGGGGTGTTCATGGAACCTTCAGGCGCGGTCGGCTTTAGCAGCGCGGCCCGCCTTGGCAAGGCTACGATGACAATGACCGACGTCGCGAGACCCTCATGATCCGACCTGTTTGCGCCCTGGCCGTCGCGGTCCTCGCCCTCGCCCCGACCCTGTCCCGCGCCGACACCCGGTCCATCGTCTCCAAGGCCTTCGGCAACACCGTCATCTCGACCTACCAGGACGGCCGAAAGGGCTACACCTGGCTGAAGGCCGACGGCACCTACACCGGCGAGGGCCGTCACAAGGACCGGTCCAACGGCCGCTGGCGGATCGCGGGCGAGCGCCTCTGCTTCAAGCAGGACCACCCCGTTCGTCTTCGGCGCGGGGTTCTGTGTACCGGTCCCGCAGTCGGGCTTCGAGAACGGCTTCAAGAGCAAGTCGCCGTTGGGCGAGCCCACCACCATCACCATGGTGAAGGGCCACGTCACGCCCTGAACCCACGCGAGCGTCCTCAGATGAGGACGATGGCGGAGAGCAGGCGGCCGTAGTCCGGCTCGCCGCGGTGAAACGCCCGGCGGTTGGAGAAGAAGTCGGGGTCCGCGCAGGTGTCCTGACCCGTCCAGTGCGCCCGTTCGACGCCCGCCGACGCGATCGCCGCCAGGACATAGGCGGGAAGGTCGAACAGGAACTTCTCTTCGGCGGCGCCGGGCGCGAAGACGGCGCGGTTCGCGAGGTCGGCGGCTTCGAAGGTCGCCTTGAACTCCGCGCCGACCTCGTAGGACGCCGGCCCGATGCAGGGCCCGACAGCGGCGAGCACACGTTCGCGCTTGGCGCCGCGTTCCACCATCCGCGCCACCGCGTTCTGCACCACGCCGGCGAGCGCGCCGCGCCAGCCGGCGTGAACCGCCGCGATCACCCGCGCTTCTGGATCGACCATCAGCACCGGCGCACAATCGGCGGCGAGCGCGCCCAGCAGCAGGCCGGGGCGGTCGGTGACGAGGCCATCGCCTCGGGGCGAGGTCTCGGGAAGCGGCGCGTCGATCGCCAAAACGTCCGCGGAATGGACCTGATAGAGGGTGTTCAGCCGCTCCGCGCCGAGGGCGGCGGCGGCCCGGCGGCGGTTCTCGGCGACCGCCACCGGATCGTCCCGCGAGCCGCGCCCGACGTTGAGGCTCTCGTAGATCCCGCTCGAGACGCCGCCGTGACGCGTGAAGAAGCCGTGGCGCACGCCGGGAACCTCCGCCAGCAGGGCGGATCGGATGAAGGGGGTCGCGCTCATGGCAGATCGACGCCCCGACCGGCCAAGGCGCAGACCTTGAACAGTTCGCCCATGCCTTCGGGCGAGATCAGCCGCGAGAGCTGGCGGCCGATGACCTCGGCCTTGTCCGGCGTCGCCCGGATCAGCGCCTCCGCCCGGGTGATGATCCCCAGCCGCGCCAGGAACTCGCCCTGTGTCTCGATCGGCGCCGCCCGCGCGCCCGCGCCTTCCGCCGCCCGGACGAAGGCGGGGAAATCGACGTGCGCGGTGAGATCCGCTTCCCCCGGATGGGCCAGCGGGCTCTCTTTCGCATGACCGCGCAGCGCCTGAAGCGTGTCGCCGAACGTCGGAACGTCGGTCCCGTAGTCGATGAACAGCGCCGCCCCGCCATCCCGCGCCAGCCGCTCGCCGACCGTCTCCCCGAACGTCTCTAGAGCCGCCGAGTGCTCGCGGACCGCCCTCAGGTATGGAGCCGGAGGCCCTGGTCGAGGATCCCCGTCCACGAACACGAGCGCCTCGCCGACGGCGCCGATCCGCCGTTCGCGCCAGCCTCCCTCCCGCCAGATCGCCTGGTCCACCGGCAGGCAATCGAGGAACTCGTTGCCGATCAGGATGATCGGTTCGCCGTCCGGTACGTCGGACAGCCGCTCCACCCAGCGTGCGCCCGGCGCTCGGGCTCGCTGGAGCGCGCGAAGCGGCGCGCTCGTCTCCACCAGCCAGACCTCCAGCGCCGCCGCCAACCCGGGCGCCGCCCGGGTCGCGCGGAGGATGTCGCCGATCAGCGTCCCGTCGCCCGGTCCGAACTCGACGAGCCTCATTCGCGCGGGGCGCCCAAGGCTCTCCCACACCGCGTGCACCCAGCCGGCGACGATCTCGCCGAACATCTGCGAGACCAGCGGCGCGGTGAGGAAATCCCCCCTCGCTCCCAACGACGGCCGCGTGGCGTAGTAGCCGTCCCTGGGATCGTGGAGGCAGGCGTCCATGTAATCCGACACCGCCATCGGCCCCTCCCGCGCGATGCGTTCGATCAGCCGGGCTTTCAGGCTCACGCCGGCTTCGGTTCGGGCCGCGCGACATGGAACGCGCGCCAGATCAGGAACAGGCCGGCGAGGATCATCGGCCAGGACAGGATCATCCCCATGGTGATGCCGAACGGCAGGTCGCGCAGGCCCTCGTCCGGCATGCGCACGTTCTCGAGCGAGGTGCGGGCGAGGCCGTAGCCGAGCAGGAACAGGCCGGCCACCGCTCCGGGCCGCCGCAGCCACTTCAGCCCGTGGGTGGCGACACGCAGGAGCAGGAACAGCGCGAGCCCCTCCAGCGCCGCTTCGTAGAGCTGGCTCGGGTGGCGCGGCGCCCACCCCGCGACGCAGCTCCCGTCGGCGTTGGTGGCGATGTGCGGCGAACAGAACACCATCCCCCACGGCACATGGGTGACCCGTCCCCACAGCTCGCCGTTGATGAAGTTGGCGATGCGCCCGCAGAACAGGCCGATCGGAACGACCGCGGCGGCCATGTCGGCCAGCGAGAACAGCGGAATCCGGCGCGCGCGAGCGAACAGCAGCAGGGCCAGCGTCACGCCAAGGGCGCCCCCGTGGAAGCTCATCCCGCCGTGCCAAAGGCGGATCAGCTCCAGCGGATCGGCGGCAAGCTCGGCGCGGGAGCGCGCCACGGGCAGCATGTAGAACAGCACATAGCCGATGCGCCCGCCGGCGATGATCCCGAGCGTGATCCACAGGATCAGGTCGTCGACCTCGGTCGGCGTGGCGGGCGGCTTGTCCGCCGGCCAGAGCGCGGGCCGCCTCACCAGGCTCACCGCATAGCGCCAGCCGAGCAGGATGCCGGTGATGTAGGCCAGGGCGTACCACCGGATCGGAAACGGACCCAGGGTGAGGGCGCCCAGGTGCACGGCCGGGATCGTCACGAGCGCGGGGCTGATATCGGGAAACGCGAGGGCCATATGGGGCCTTCCATATCCCGACCGTCGGCCGCCGTGAATCGCCTTGGCGCCCGAAGTGCGGTAGGAGGCCCCATGCAGACGCGCAACCCGTTCCTGGATGAAGCCGCCAAGCTTGCTCAGGCCGCGATGAGCCTCGCCCAGGCCGCGGGCGAGGAGGCGAGGAGCGCCGCGCGGGCCGGCGCCGATCGCGTCGCCGCCGACCTCGACCTGGTTCGTCGCGACGAATTCGAAGCGTTGAAGGCCGAACTCGCGGCCTTGCGCGAGAGACTCGACGCGCACAGCCCGGCCGAAACGGCCTGACGCGGATCGCCCGACGCTTTGCGGTGACGAACGCCGCGAAGCACCCTAAGCGAAGGACTGTCGCCGCGTCGTCTGACCTTGCGGCGCGGTCGTGAAGAAGGATCGCCAAGCTCCATGAACCTCACCCGGCCCGACGACGACGATCTGGTGATCACCCAGGATCCGCTGGAAGTGGTCGAGCGCGTGCTTTCCGCCGAAAACCTCGACTTCGACCGCACCGAGGACGGGGATCTCGCCTTCGCCATCACCGGCGACTGGAAGGAATACGAGATGTGGTTCGCCTGGCGGCCCCAGGCGGAGTGCCTCCAGATCTGTCTCTCCATCGACCGCAAGGTGGACGCGGGCTCGCTCGCCGCCGCCTGCCGGCTGGTGAACCTGATCAATCAGCGGGTCTGGCTCGGCCACTTCGAAGTCTGGGCCGACGACGGCGAGATCATCTTCCGCCACGCCATGGCCCTGCCCGACGGCGAGCGCCCGAGCCTCGCCCAGGCGGCGAGCATGATCGACGCCTCGCTCGAGGCGGCCGACCGGTTCTATCCGGCGTTCGAGTTCCTGGTCGCGGGCAAGACGCCGGAAGAGGCGATGACCGCCTGTATGTTCGAGACCCTCGGCCAGGCCTGAGCCTCGGAGCTCCGCGTGCTGGACGCCGACGCCAAACCCGTCCTGCTGGTCGGCGCGGGCCACATGGGCGGCGCGCTTATCGCCGGCTGGCTCGCCGCCCGCGCCCTCGACGCATCCGAGCTGCTGATCCTGGATCCAACGCCGGGCAAGGCCGCGCGCGAGGCCGCGACGGCGCGGCGCCCAGCTGGATCCCTCGCCCGAACAGGTCTCCAGCGCCCGGACGGTTGTGTTCGCCGTGAAGCCGCAGGCCTGGCGCGCGGTGGCGGCCGACCTGGCCCCGCGCCTCTCGCCTTCCGCCGTGATCGTCTCCATCGCCGCCGGTGTGGAGACGAACAGCCTGCAGGCGGCCTTCCCGAACAACCGCATCGCCCGCGCCATGCCGACCACGGCGGCGGCGATGAACCTCGGCGCCGCCAGCCTGTATTCGGACGACGGGGCGGCCCGCGCGCGCGCCCGAGCCTTGTTCGAGCCGCTCGGCGTTGTGGTGGATCTGGAGGACGAGTCGCTCATGCACCTGGTGACCGTCGCTTCCGGCTCGGCCCCGGCGTTCGCCTATGCGCTTGTTGAAGCCCTGCAGGCGGCCGCCGAAGCCGGAGGGTTGCCGGCGATGGACGCCCGCACCCTCTCCCGCTCGGCCCTGATCGGGGCCGCGGCCCTGCTGCGGGAAACCGGCGAGGAGGCTTCGGTGCTGCGTGGGCAGGTGGCCTCGCCCGGCGGCACCACGGAGGCGGCGCTTCGCGTGCTCCAGGCCGACAACGGCGGCCTGAACGACCTGGTGCTGGAGGCGGTGCGCGCCGGGGCGGACCGATCGCGGGAGCTCGGACGCTGATGGCCGGCGCAGCCCTTGACGATCCGGCCCTCGACGCCCTGCTGGCGCTCGCGGCCGAGCGGCCCTGGCGCCAGGTCTCGCTTCGCGACGTCGCGGAGCGGGCGGGAACGCCGCTCTCGCAACTCTACGGTCGCGCCCGCTCGAAGACCGAGCTCCTCGCCCAGCTCTCCGCCGCCTTTGACAGAGTGGCGCTGGACGCGGCGCGGGACGAGGGCGCCGATCCCCACGATGCGCTGTTCGAGACGGTGATGGCGCGGGTCGAAGCCATGGAGCCGCACCGCGCGGCCCTCACCGCCATCGCCGACGACAGCCGCAACCTCCGCGAGGGGCCGGCCTTCGCCCTCCACTTCCCCCGCACCGCCCGCGCGCTGCTCGAGGGCGCGGGGGTCGAGGCCACGCCGCCCCGGCTCCTGGCCATGACCGCGCTCTGGGCGCGGATCGCCGCGGTGTGGCGCGACGACGAAGGCGCGCTCAACCGCACCATGGCCGAGATCGACCGTCAGCTGAAAACCATGCGCTCCAACCTCGGCCGCATCGGCGCGGGGTTCTGAAGGGCGCGACCATGGCGATCCGCATCGGCCTGCTGGGAGCCTCCCGCATCGCCCCCCGCGCGGTGATCGAGCCCGCGCGGGACCGGACAGATGTCGTGGTGACCAAGGTCGCCGCCCGCGATCCCGAACGCGCCAAGAGCTACGCCGCCGAGCACGGCATCCCCGGCATCGCGCCCACCTACGCGGACCTTGTCGCCGATCCCGAGGTCGACCTCGTCTACAACGGCCTGCCCGCGAGCGGTCACGCCGAATGGACCATCCGCGCCCTCGAAGCGGGCAAGGCCGTGCTGTGCGAGAAGCCGTTCTCGATGGACGCCGGCGAGGCGCGCCGCATGGTGGACGCCTCCCGGGCCCACGGTCGGCCGCTGATCGAGGCCTATCACTACCGCTTCCACCCGGTGATCCGGCGCGCGGAGGCGCTCCTCGCCGAGCAGGCGATCGGGCCGATCACCCGCGCGAGCGCCCGCTTCAACGTGCCCATCCGTCGGTCGGAGACGGAGCTGCGCTGGATCCGCGCCCTGGGCGGGGGCGGCCTGATGGACCTCGGCTGCTACCCACTGCACGCCCTGCGCACCCTGCTGCGCGCCGAACCGGCGATCCGCTCGGCCGAAGCGGACTTCGAGAACGGCGTCGACGCGCGCCTATCCGCCGATCTGACGTTCAATGGCGTCGAGGCCGAGATCGCCTGCTCCATGGTCGCCGAGCGGCCCGAGGCGGTGCTGACCCTCGAAGGCGAGCGAGGCGTTTTGGAGATCGTCAACTTCGTCGCGCCGCAGGTCGGTTGCCGCTTCACCCTCACGAAAGACGGGACGGTCCAGGAGCTCGACACCGCCGGCCCGACCACCTACGCCGCCCAACTCGACCACGTGGTGGAGGTGATCGCCGGCCGCGCGGAGCCGCTCACCGGCGGCGAGGACGCGGTGCGGCAGATGGAGGCGATCGACGCCATCTACGCCGCCGCCGGCCGTCCACCCGCCTGATCGAGCGCCATGTGCAACGACTACGGCATCGATATCCCCTTCCGCCTCTTCGTCGAGGCCTTCGAGGGGCTGGGCGCGCCGCTGGACGTCTCCGGCGGCATTCCGAACCTCGAGCCGCGGGACGAGATCTGGCCGAGCGAGCGCGCGCCGGTCATTCGCATGGGCGAGGCCGGACCGAAGCTCGAGATGCTCACCTGGGGCTTGCCGCCGTCCAGGCCCAAAGCCCCGCTGGTGATCAACATGCGCGGCGAAGGGCGGCGCTTCGAGCGCGGCCGCTGCCTGGTTCCCGCCTCGCACTTCTATGAGTTCACCGGGACCAAGAGCCCCAAGACGCGCTGGCGTTTCACCAAGACCGGAGAGGATTGGTTCTGCATCGCCGGCGTGGTGGGAAGCGGCGGCGACGCCTTCTCCATGCTCACCGTGCCGCCCGGCCCGGACGTCGCGCCGATTCACAACCGGCAGGTGGCGATTTTGGATCGTGAGACCTGGCTCCCTTGGCTCGACGGATCGGCCGAAGCCCCGAGTCTCCTGCGACCCTGCCCGCCCGAAACTCTCACCGTTCGCGAAGCGCCTCGGGCGGCGGCCAAGACCTCGAACGCGCCTATGATCTAAGCGCCGGGGCGCCGAACGCCGCGGACGCAAGCCAACCGCGGACGCTCGCTTGGTTGACCTTTGGGGCGCTCGCCATTAGGGAAGCGCCCGACTTGGCTGGGCGTGGAGATCCTCTTTTGACGGACCCCACGCCGCACGGATCGCCGGACCCCCTGCGGAAGCTGGACCACGATCTCGCGGCCTTCGAAGCGTCTCGGCAAAGGGGCGGTCGCGGTGGCCTTCAAGGGGCGGCCGATGGCTACCGCGTTCTGGGTTCGCTTCTGGGTGGCGTGTTCGGAGGCCTGGGCTTCGGCTGGCTGGTCGATCGTTTCGCCCACACGGCGCCGTTCGGCATCGTGATCGGGCTTCTGATCGGCTCGGGTCTTTCGATCTACGCCGCCATCCGAGCCGCCTCTCGCCTGAGCGCGAAGTCGGCCTCGGAGGCGAAGCCGCGCGCAGTGGACGACGTGGACGAGGTTTGAAGGACACTCGATGGCCGCCATCCAACCGATGGAACAGTTCCTGGTGCGCACCCTCGTGCCTGGACCGGTCGTGCGCGTTCCCGGCCTGCCCCCGATCGACCTCTCGATCACCAATTCGGTGGCCTTCATGCTGGCCGCCGCCGGCCTGATCTGCCTGTTCTTCTTCAGCGCCACCAAGCGGCAGGTCGTGCCCGGGCGCATGCAGGCCCTGGCCGAGATGCTCTATGGCATGGTCGACAACACCCTCACCGGAGGGGTGATCGGCGACAAGGGCCGCGCCTACCTGCCCTTCATCTTCACCCTGTTCCTGTTCATCGCCATGCTGAACCTGCTGGGCCTGCTGCCCGGCGGCTTCACCGTGACCAGCCAGCTGGCGATCACCGCGACGCTCGCTGTCCTGACCTTCGCCACGGTGATCATCGTCGGCATCGTCCTCAACGGCCCAAGCGTGGTGACGCTGTTCTGGCCCTCGGGCATGCCGTTCGCGATCAAGCTGGTGCTGCTGCCGATCGAGCTGATCAGCTTCTTCGTGCGCCCCCTCACCCTGGCCATGCGTCTGTTCGGCAACATGCTGGGCGGTCACGTGGTGACCTACATGTTCGGCGCCTTCGTGGTCGGCATGGGCGTGTGGGCGCTTCAGGGCACGGGGCTCGAGAAGCTCGGCCTGCTCGGCTCCGGCGTCTCGTTCGCGATGATCGTCGCCCTGTTCATGCTCGAACTGGTGGTGGCCTTCCTCCAGGCCTTCGTCTTCGCCGCCCTCACCTGCGTGTACCTGAACGAGATGGTCAATCTCGGCCACGGTCACTGACCCTCACCCAAGACCCTCAACTCTCACAAAGGACTTCTCTTCATGGACCCTCATGCCGCCAAGTACATCGGCGCGGGCCTCGCGATGACCGGGCTGATCGGCGCCGGCGCGGGCCTCGGCATCCTGTTCGGCAACTATCTGCAAGCGGCGATCCGCAATCCGTCGGCCGCCGGCGGCGAGCGGGTGTGGCTGTTCCTCGGACTGGCGCTCACCGAAGCCATGGGCATCTTCGCCCTGGTTATCGCCTTCCTCATCCTCTTCACCTAAGAGCCTAGAGACCCATGGCGGAGCCGGCGGCCGCCGCCTCGGGCGGCCTTCCCCAGTTCGATGTCGCCCAGTGGCCTGGGCAGATCGTGTGGATGCTCGTCATCTTCGCGATCATGTACCTGCTGTTCGCGCGGGTGTTCGTGCCGCGCGTGGGCGACACCATCTCCGAACGCGAGGACCGCATCGCCGGCGACATCGGGGAGGCGCGCCGCCTGCGCGACGCCGCCAAGGCGGAAGCGGACGCCGCCCACGCCGAGATCGGCCAGGCTCGCGCCCGGGCTCAGCGCGTGGCGTCCGACGCCGCCGCCGAAGCCAAGGCCGAGATGGACAAGGCGCGAGCGGAGGAGGACGAGCGCCTCGCTCACCAGATCGCCGCCTCCGAACTGCGCATCGCCGAGGCGCGCGCGGACGCCATGAGCCACGTGCGCGGCATCGCCATCGACACCGCTCAGGCGATCCTCACCAAGCTCACCGGCGAAGGCGCGTCGGCCGAGGAAGTCTCGCGCGCCCTGCCCTCGCAAGCCGCCTGACGGCAAGGTCCGATCCAGCCATGTCCTTCCTCACCGACCCGCAGAACGCCGAGTTCTGGATTGCCCTCGCGTTGGTCGTTTTCCTGGTCATCCTGTGGCGGGTGAAGGTTCCCGGCATGGCGGCCAAGGCGCTCGACGCCGCCGGAGCGAAGGTCCAGGCCCAGCTCGACGAGGCCAAGCGCCTGCGTGAAGAGGCTCACGCCCTGCTCGAGGACGTGAAGCGCCGCAAGATCGAGACCGAGGCCGCCGCCGAGGAGATGATGCGCAACGCCCAGGAAGACGTCGCGCGTCTCCGCAAGGAAGCCGCCGTCCGCCTGGACGAGGACGTCAAGCGCCGCGCGCAACTCGCCGAGCGCAAGATCGCGCTCGCCGAATCCCAGGCCGCCAACGAGGTGAAGAGCGCCGCGGCCGATCTCGCCGCCCAGGCCGCGGAGGCCGTCCTCGCCGCGCGGCTTGCCGCCGGCGCCGGCAAGGACCCGACGCTCGACGCGGCGGTGGAGCGGGTCCGGGCGCGGCTCGCGTCCTAGACTGACGCCGTCAGCCGCGGCCTCGACCTCGGATCAGCGACCGCCTCCCTCGATCTGCTCGGCGATCTCGTCGACCTGCCGCTCCGGGTCCTGGTCGATGTCGATGGTGAGCACCCCCTCGTCCGGTGTCGGCGTCTCCAAGGTGGCGAACTGGCTGTCGAGAAGCCGCGGCGGCATGAAGTGGCCTTCGCGATGCTCGAGCCGCTCGGCGATCAGCGCCTCCGAGCCGTTCAGGAACACGATCCGCACCTGCGGCCGGCCGTGGCGCAGCTCGTCGCGGTAGGCGCGGCGCAGGGCCGAGCAGGCCACCACGCCCCCTTCGCCCTCCGCCGCCCGCTCGTCGATCCAGCGACCGATGGCGGCGAGCCACGGCGCGCGGTCGGCGTCCGTCAGCGGAACGCCGTGGCTCATCTTCTCGATGTTGGCCGCCGGATGCAGGCTGTCGCCTTCGAGAAAGGGGAAGTCCAGCCGCTCGGCCAACGGCTTGGCGACCGTCGACTTGCCCGAGCCCGAGACGCCCATGACGATGACGCAGGGCAGGTTCAAAGTGGACGCCAGGCCCGTCCGTCACGCTCGAGGAGCTTCGCCGCTCCCGCCGGACCCTCGCTGCCCGCCTCATAGGGCTCGACCTCGCCGCCGCCCTTGCCCCAGGCGTCGAGGAACGGCTGCACCGCCGCCCAGGCGTACTCGATGTCCTGCGCGCGGTTGAACAGCGTGGGATCGCCGATCAGCACGTCGTAGATCAGCGTCTCGTAGCCGGTCGCCGGCTTGGCGGAGAAGAAGTCGGCGTAGCGGAAGGTCATGGAGACCTCCTTCAGCTTCACGTCCGGCCCCGGAACCTTGGCGTCGAACACCAGCGAAATGCCCTCGTTCGGCTGGATCTGCAGCAGCAGGGTGTTGGGCGTCGAGCCGCCGGTCGGCTGGTCCTGGAACAGGGTCTGCGGCGCGGCCTTGAAACGGATCACGATCGAGGTGTCGTGGCTCTTCAGCGCCTTGCCGGTGCGCAGGTAGAAGGGCACCCCCGCCCAGCGCCAGTTATCGACCTCCAGCTTGAGCGCGACATAGGTCTCGGTGTGGCTGTTCGGATCGACATCCTTGGCTTGGCGATAGCCGATGACGTCCTTTCCCAGGACCTTGCCGGCCGAGTACTGGCCGCGAACCGAGTCGGCGAGCGCCTGGTCCGGCGTGAGCTTGCGGATCGCCTCGATCACCCGGCCCTTCTCCGCCCGCACCGCGTCGGCGTCGAAGGAGTTCGGCGGCTCCATCGCCACCATCGCCAGCAGCTGGAACAGGTGGTTGGGCGTCATGTCCTTGAGCGCCCCGCTCTTGTCGTAGTAGCCGCCCCGCGCCTCGACGTTCACGGTCTCGGCGGCGGTGATCTGGACCGAGTCGATGTGCAGCCGGCTCCACAACGGCTCGAACACGCCGTTGCCGAAGCGGGTGACCATGATGTTGCGGACCGTCTCCTTCCCCACGAAATGGTCGATCCGGTAGATCTGGTCTTCGTTGGCGCAGGCCAGGAGTCGTTGGTTCAGCGCCTTGGCCGAGGCGAGGTCGTCCCCGAACGGCTTCTCGACCACCATGCGGCGGAACTTCCCTTCCGGCGCCTTGAACAGCCCCGCCTTGGCGAGGTGCTCGGCGATGTCCGCGAAGAACCGCGGGGCCACGGCGGTGTAGAACAGGGCCGAGCTGTCGCCGCCGCCGAGTTCCGAAAGACGCTGGCCAATGGCCTGGTAGGCGCCGTCGTCGGTGATGTCCGCTTTCTGGTAGTGGATGCGATCGGCGAGCCAGTTCCATTTGGCCTCGTCGATCTGGGTCTGTCCGAACTCGGCCTGGGGATCCCGCACCAGTTGGTGGAGGAAATCGCCGAGGTCCTTGCGCAGCTTGCCTTCGTCTTGATCCACACGGTCGACGCCCAGGATCTGAAAGCCCTCGGCGAGCAGACCGGAAAGGGTGAGGTTGTAGATCGCCGGGATCAGCAGGCGCTTGGCGAGGTCACCGCCGATGCCGAAGATCACCATCACGCAGGGCGGCGCCGGCGGGGCGCCAGGCGTTCCGGAGGGGCTGGCGCCGACCTCCCCGACGGGAGTCATTCCGCGGCCTTCTTCTCGACGTGGCCGCCGAAGCCGAAGCGCATGGCGGAGAGCATCTTCTCGCCGAAGGTGTGCTGCTCGCGCGAGCGGAAGCGGGCGAACAGGGAGGCGGCGAGCACGTTCACCGGGACCGCCTCCTCGATGGCGGCGTCCAGCGTCCAGCGCCCCTCGCCGCTATCCTCGACCTCGCCCGTGAAGCTGGCGAGCTTGGCGTCCTTGGTCAGCGCATCGGCGGTGAGGTCGAGCAGCCAGGAGGAGATCACGCTGCCCCGCCGCCACACCTCCGAGATCTCGCCGAGATCGAGCGAATAGCGGTCGGCTTCCGGAATGTTCGGACCACCCTTGCCGGCGAGCACGTCGAAGCCCTCGGCGTAGGCCTGCATCAGGCCGTACTCGATGCCGTTGTGCACCATCTTGACGAAGTGGCCGGCGCCCACCGGGCCGGCGTGGATGTAGCCCTTCTCCGCGCGGCTGGGATCGCCCGTCCGGCCCTCGGTGCGAGGGATCGAGCCCACGCCCGGGGCCAGGGCGTCGAAGATCGGATCGAGCCGGTCGACCGCGGCCTTGTCGCCGCCGATCATCATGCAATAGCCGCGCTCCAGGCCCCAGACGCCGCCCGAGGTGCCCACGTCGACGTAGGTGAGGCCCTTCTCGGCCAGGGTTTTCCCCCGGCGCACGTCGTCGCGATAGAAGGTGTTGCCGCCGTCGATCACCGTGTCGCCACTGGAGAGCGCGGCGGCGACCTTGGTCACCATGGACTCGGTGATCTCGCCGGCCGGAAGCATGATCCAGACCGCGCGCGGCGCATCGAGCTTGGACACGAGATCTTCCGGTCCGCTCGCCCCCTTGGCGCCGTCCTTGGTCAGGGCGTCGATGGCGCCCTGGGCCTGATCCCAGACCACGCAGGTGTGTCCCGCGCGCATGAGCCGTCGGGCGATGTTCGCCCCCATTCGTCCCAAGCCGATCACGCCCAGTTGCATCGCGCCTATTCCTCCTGGTCCGATCCGCTCTAAGAGCGAAGTCTCGAGCTCACATGGCTCGCAAGGTTGCGTCCACGAGGCTCGCAAGCCCCTCGTCGATGTTGGACCCGAGGTCGACCCGCAGGACCCGGCGCTTGCGTTCGGCCAGAACCTGGAAGTCGCCCAGCGCCTCGGCCGCCTCGACAACGCCGAAGGTGGCCTTGCGGCCCGGGATGGCGAGATCCTCGCCGTCGGCGGACGCGGTGATCTGCAGGAACACGCCACTGTTCGGGCCGCCCTTGTAGGCCTGGCCCGTCGAGTGGAGGAACCGGGGTCCGAACTCCAGGACCGTGGCCACCTTGCGCGCGTCCCGAAGACGCTTGCGCAGGCCTTGGAGCCGCTGGATGTGCGCCGGCGAGCGGTCGAGGTAGGCGAGCAGGCCGATGTAGTCGCCAGCCTTGGCCCTAGCGAAATGGGCGCGGAGCCAGGCTTCGGCGGTATCCGCACCGGCGGCGGCGCGCAGCGCCTCGGCGTTCGCCGCGTCGGTGAAGAACCTGAGACCGCCTTCCTCCAGCACCGGCGGCTCCGAGGGCAGCTTGCCGCTTTCCTCATACGCCTTGGTGAGCGCCCGGGTCTTGATCTTGCTGGCTTCCACGTCGGGCTGGTCGAACGGGTTGATGCCGATCACCGCTCCGGCCGTGGCGATCGCCACCTCCCAGCGGAAGAACTCCTGGAACAGGCGCTCGGGGGTGGAGAGGGTGATGCGGGTCACCGGCTCTCCCGCTTCCTCGAGGGCGCGCACCGCCTCGTCCTTGGCCGGATCGTCGGCGCCCTCGAGGCGGATGTAGGCGAACACCCGGTCCCCGCCATAGGCGCTCGGCGCGCCGAGCGGCTCGAGATCGACGGGGACGAGACCCTTTCCTTCCTTGCCGGTGGATTCGGCGATCAGCTGTTCGAGCCAGGCGCCCAAGTCGCCGATCGGGTCGCTGGCGATGAGGGTCACCTTGTCGCGGCCGTTCACCGCGCCGACGCCCAGCAGGACGCCCAGGGCAAAGCCGGGGTTTGAGGCGGGCGGGGCGCTGGCCCCGCAGGCCCGCACCATCGGCTCGAGCCCTTCGAAGACCGCGCGGACGTCGAGACCGATCACGGCCGCCGGAACCATGCCGAAGTGCGACAGCACCGAGTAACGCCCGCCGATCGACGGATCGCCGTGGAACACGCCGGCGAAGCCGTCGCGCTTCGCGGCCTCTTCCAACGCCGAGCCCGGATCGGTGACGGCGATGAACCGCTCGCCCGCCTTGCCCTTGCCCAGACGCTCCTCGACGAGGTCGAAGAAGTAGCGGTGCAGAACGTCCGGCTCGAGGGTGGAGCCCGACTTGCTGGAGACGATGAACAGCGTGTTCGCCGGATCGATCATGCCTTCGAAGCGGGCGACCTGGACCGGATCGGTGGAGTCCAGAACCAGCAGTTCCGGAAAGCCCGGCTTGGCGCCGAAGGTCTTGGCCAGCACTTCCGGCCCGAGGCTCGAGCCGCCCATGCCGAGCAGCAGGGCGTGCTTGTAGCCCGTGGATTTCACGTGCGCGCGCAGGCCTTCGAGGCGGGGGAGGTCGACGGTCTTGCCGAGGCCCGCGTCCAGCCAACCCAGCCACTTGGCTTCATCACCACCGGTCCAAAGCGAAGCGTCGTGGCGCCACAGCTTGCGCGGCCAGCCTTCCTCGGCGGCCTTGTCGATGGTCGTTTTCCAGGCCTGTTCCAGCTCGCCAGGCGACGTGGCGGTGGCGTTCTGCCGGTCGCCCAGGATCTTGGCGCGTTTATTGGCGACCGCGCCCAGCAGCTTGTCGAAGGCTTGTGCGAACTTCTTGACCCCGTCGGTCACCAGGAAGTCCGTCACGCCCGCGAGGTCCAGGCCCAGACGTTCGGCCTCGGACAACACGGTGCGGGCGCCCTCGACATCATCGGTCAGCGAAGGCGTGACCTTCCCGTGGTCGCGGAACGCGTCCATCGTCTCGGGCGGCATGGTGTTGACCGTGTCCGAGCCGATCAGGCTGTCGACGTACAGGACGTCGCTGTAGGCCTTGTCCTTGGTTCCGGTGGACGCCCAGAGCAGGCGCTGCGGGCTCGCTCCGGCGGCCGCCAGCGCTTTCCAGCGATCGCTCGCGATCAGCTCCAGGTAGCGTTGGTAGGCGACCTTGGCGTTGGCGATGGCGACCTTGCCGCGGATGGCGCGCAGAGCCGCCGCGTCGGCCCCGTCGCCTTGCTCGGCGAGGCGCTTGTCGATCTTGTCGTCGATCTGGGTGTCGATGCGGCTGACGAAGAAGCTCGCGACGCTGTGCACCTTCGAGACGTCGCCGCCCGCCGCCTTCAGCGCTTCGAGGCCGGCGATGTAGGCTTCGGCGACGGCGAGATAGGAGTTGACGCTGAACAGCAGAGTGACGTTGACGTTGATCCCTTCGCCGATCAGCTGGCGGATCGCGGGCACGCCTTCCTTCGTTCCGGGAACCTTGATCATCAGGTTCGGCCGGTCGACCCACCGCCACAGCCGCCGCGCCTCCTCGAGCGTGCTGTCGGTATCGAGAGCGAGATAGGGCGAGACTTCCAGGCTGACGAACCCGTCGCGCGTGCCTTCCGCGTCGTACACCGGGCGCAGCAGGTCCGCGGCGCCCTGGATGTCGCTCACCGCGAGCTTCTCGAACAGGTCGATCATCTCGCCGTCGGCCTTGTCGATCAGGGCCTTCAGCTCGTCGTCGTAGTCGTCGGTCTCGCCGATGGCTTTCTCGAAGATGGACGGGTTCGAGGTGAGGCCCCGCAGGCCGTCCTCCTCCACGCGCCGCTTCAGGCTGCCGTCCTGAACGATCTTCCTGTGCAGATAGTCGAGCCATGGCGCCTGGCCGGCGTCGCCCAGCTGCTTCAGGGGGTTGGTCATTGGTGGGCTCCGCCCCTCGTGCTTTGATCGTCCGAACCGTTGGTGGCGGACGGGGATGCCTTGGCTCCAGCGATCTGCGCGCGCGCCGCTTCGCACACGTGATCGACAGTGAATCCGAAGTGCTTGAACAGGTCGCTCGCCGGCGCCGAGGAGCCAAACGAGCGCATGGCGATGATCTCGCCGCTGGCGCCGGCGTACCGATCCCAGCCGAGCGGAGACGCGGCCTCGATGGCCACCCGAGCGGTGATGGCAGGCGGCAGGACGCTGTCGCGATAGGCTTTGTCCTGCTCCTCGAACCACGACCAGCAGGGCATCGAGACCACCCGCGCCTTGATCCCCTCCTCGGCCAGGCGCTCGTGGGCCTTGATCGCCAGATCCAACTCCGCGCCCGTCCCCATCAGGATAACGTCCGGCTCCGCCTCGCCTTCGCCCGCGACAACATAGGCGCCGCGTGTGACATTTTCGGCCGAGGCATAGCGCGAGCGATCGATGGTCGGCGTGGCCTGGCGCGAGGTGATCAAACAGGCGGGGCGTTCGTTCTGGCTAAGGATCGCCTTCCACGCCTGTGCGGTCTCGTTGGCGTCGTGGGGGCGCACCACCATCAATCCCGGGACCGCGCGCAGCGAGACCAGCTGCTCGATCGGCTGGTGGGTCGGGCCGTCCTGGCCGATGCCGATGGAGTCGTGGCTGAAGACGAACACCACTGGGGTCTCCATCAGCGCCGCCAGCCGGATCGGCGGTTTCATGTAGTCGCTGAAGGTGAAGAAGGTGCCGGTGTAGGCGCGCAGACCGCTGACCGAGAGGCCGTTGGCGATGGAGCCCATGGCGTGCTCGCGAACGCCGAAATGCAGGTTGCGGCCGCCCCAGGTCCCGGGCTGGAAGCTTCCCGCGCCCTCGAACTCCAGGAGGGTCTTGTTGGACGAGCCCAGATCCGCCGAGCCGCCGATCAGCCACGGCCAGACCTTGGCGACCGCGTTCAACACCTTGCCCGAAGCCTCGCGGGTGGCCATGCCCTTGGGATCGGCCGGGAAGCTCGGAATTTCGGCCTCCCAATTCGCGGCCGGCGCGGAGGTGAAGATCGCTTTGAGCTCGCCAGCCTTGTCCGCCTCCGCAGAGCTGTAGCTCTGGAAGAGCTGGTCCCACGCCGCGCGCGCCTTGCCGCCGCGCTCGCGCATGGCCCCTGACAAGCGGTCCTTTACCCCGTCGGGCACCAGGAACTGAGCGTCGGCGGGCCAGCCATACGCTTCCTTGGTGAGCTTCACCTCGTCGGGGCCGAGCGGATCGCTGTGGGCTTTGGGCGTGCCGGCCTTGTGGGGCGAGCCGTAGCCGATCACGCTGCGCACCACGATCAGGGTGGGCCGGTCGTCGGTGACCTGGAAATTTTCGATCTCGCGAGCGAACGCCTCGCAGTCATTGGCGTCATCCACATACCGCGTGGCCCAGCCGTAGCCGCGGAAGCGCTCGGCGACATCCTCGGTGAAGGCGATCTCGGTATGGCCCTCGATGGTGACGTTGTTGTCGTCGTAGATCCAGCACAGGTTGGACAGCCGCAGGTGCCCGGCGACCGACGCCGCCTCGCTGGCGACGCCTTCCATCAGGTCGCCGTCGCCGCAGATCGCATAGACGTTGTAGTCGAACAGCTTGGTGTCCGGCGGTGTTGTAGTGCGCCGCCAGCCACTTGCCGGCGATCGCCATGCCGACGCTGTTGGACACGCCCTGTCCGAGTGGGCCGGTGGTCGTCTCGACGCCGGTGCAAAGACCGAATTCCGGGTGCCCGGCGCAGACGCCGCCCAACTCGCGGAAGTTCTCGATGTCCTCCAGGCTCACCGCGGGGACGTTGAGCGGCTTGCCGTGCTTGTCGAACCGCTTGACGTCGGCCAGGTGCAGCAAGGCGTAGAGCAGCATCGAGGCGTGGCCGTTCGACAGCACGAAGCGGTCGCGGTTCGGCCAGTGGGGCTGGTCCGGATCGTACCGCAGAAAGCGGCTCCAGAGGGTGTAGGCGACGGGCGCAAGCGCCATCGGCGCGCCCGCGTGGCCGGATTGGGCCTTCTCCACCGCATCGATGGTGAGCGTTCGAATGGTGTCGATCGCCAGCAGGTCCGGATCGTCACTCAGACGAGCGCGCACGGAGGGCGAGATGGTTTCGGTCATGGGGGTGCGGCTCCGCCGAGGCAGGGATCGTTTGAGGCCGGTAACACGAGGACGGGTTCTTACATCCCTTAGCTTGACCGTGCCGGAGGTCGCAAATCACGGTCCGGTTAGCCCCACCGAGCCGCGTTGCTCTCAAACGGGCTCCCCTTGAGCACGGTTCCCCAGCCTGGACGAGGAGCCGCCGATGACGACACCGTACCAAAGGCGCTCTTTGGCCGAAAATTTCTTCAGGCCCCTGGAACCCTGTCCAGGCTGTGGCATTTTCTCCGTGTCTTCCGACCTACTGTTTCGCCCCCCCGACTGCAGGCGGAAGACCGGCCCGACGTGAGCTTGCTCCGTCGGGCCACTTCGTTTTCAGACTTACCCGACAACGCCTCCACGCATTGACAGCCAAGGCGATTGGCCGATTAAGCCGCGCCCATGGACGATGGCCGCAGCCTCGACGTCACGCGTGAGGGCGGCGGCGTCTTCTCTCTTCCCGCCGGCGAAGCCTTCCCGCTGGACAGCGGCGAGTCACTGCCCACGCTCGAGATCGCCTACAAGACTTATGGCGCGCTCAACGCGGCGCGCTCGAACGCGGTGCTCGTCTGCCACGCGCTGACGCTGGATCAACACGTCGCCTCGATCCAGCCACGCACCGGCAAGCCCGGATGGTGGAGCAGCCTGGTGGGTCCCGGGATGCCGCTCGACCCCGAGCGGCACTTCGTGATCTGCGCCAATGTCGTGGGCGGTTGCTCGGGAACGACCGGGCCAGGCTCCCTCGATCCACGGACGGGCGAGCCTTACGGCATCGCCTTCCCGCTCATCACCATCGGCGACATGGTTCGCGCGCAAGCCCGTCTCGTCGAGGCGCTCGGGATCGAGCGCCTGTTCGCGGTGGTGGGCGGCTCCATGGGCGGGATGCAGGTGCTGCAATGGGCGGCGGACTATCCCGAACGAATCTTCGCGGCGGTCTGCATCGCCTCGGCGGCGCGCCACTCGGCCCAGAACATCGCCTTCCACGAGGTCGGCCGCCAAGCCATCATGGCCGATCCGGACTGGCGAAGCGGCGGCTATGCGCGCCTCGGCGTGCGGCCGGAGAAGGGCTTGGCGGTTGCGCGCATGGCCGCGCACATCACCTACCTCTCCGAAAGCGGCCTAACCCGAAAGTTCGGGCGCGAACTGCAGCGCGACGGGTTGTCCTGGGGCTTCGACGCCGACTTCCAGATCGAAAGCTATCTGCGCCATCAGGGCCTGTCGTTCGTCGACCGCTTCGACGCCAACAGCTACCTCTACATCACCCGGGCGATGGACTACTTCGACTTGGCCGCGGCGCATGACGGCTCCCTGGCGCGCGCTTTTCAGACGGCGCGCGGGGTGCGCTTCTTCGTGGTCTCCTTCACCTCCGACTGGCTCTACCCCACCGCCGAAAGCCGGGAGATCGTGCGGGCCCTCAACGCGGCCGGCGCGAGGACGAGCTTTGTCGAGATCGAGAGCGACAAGGGGCACGACGCCTTCCTGCTCGACGAGCCGGTGCTGCGGAAGGCGCTGGCCGGCTTCATGGACTTCGGCCGCCCTGGCGTGGCCCGGTCGATGACCAACGGCGCCGCCCGGCCCGATTTCCAGGAGATTCTCCGCCTCGTTCCGCCCGGTTCGCGGGTTCTGGACGTCGGTTGCGGGGAGGGTGAACTCCTGGAGCTCCTCTCGCGCCAGACCGGGGTGGACGGGCGCGGCATGGAAATCAGCCCCGCGGGGGTTTCCGCCTGCCTCGCCAAGGGCCTTTCGGTGGTGCAGGGCGACGCCGACCGCGACCTCGACGACTACCCGACCCGCGGGTTCGATTATGTGATCCTGTCGCAGACCCTGCAGGCCGTCCGCCACCCGCGCCATGTGCTGCGCCAATTGCTGCGCATCGGCGAGCGGGCGGTGGTGTCTTTTCCCAACTTCGGCCACTGGCGGGTGAGGCTCGACCTTCTGGCGCACGGCCGGATGCCGGTGACCGGCTCCCTGCCCGAGCGGTGGTGGGAGACGGCCAATATCCATCTGTGCACCCTGGCGGATTTCGTGGCCCTTTGCGGCGAGATGGGTGTGCGCATCGAGGCTTGCGCCGCGCTCACCAGCTTGTCGGCCCGCCGCATCGAGCCGGCCTCGCCGCTCGAGAACTGGCGCGCGGAGTCCGCCCTCTTCCTGCTGCGTGGACCGTCCGACGAGGTCAGGGCCGGGGCCGCGTGAGCGCTTCCAGGGGCTCGGCCTTGGCCATGGTGGCGCGGTATCCAGCCTCCACCGCGGGGGCGAACGCCTTCCAGTCCTGCAGTTGAATGTTATCCATCATCGGCTCGATGAGGATGTCCAGGGCGTCGCGGGCGGCGGTGGCGGCGCGCTCGGTCTGAAGGGTCGCCGAGCGGATCAGCACCGAGACGATCGGCGGCCCCTTGCGCCACGCGCCCGAGGTGAGCCAGGCCAGGCCCGAGGGTTTCAAGTGCAGGTCTTCGGGCCGAAGGCCGGCGACGCCCGCGACATCGACGCCGATGGTGGGGCCGTCGTGTTGCTCGCGCACGAGCTCGGCCGGGAGGTTCTGGACCAGCGCCCCATCCACCAGCACGTGCGCGCCCCGCACGACGGGCGGCAGCACCCCGGGCAGGGAGATGGTGGCGCGTAGGGCGGCGCTCACCGAGCCGGTCTTGAACACCCGCGCCCCGCCTTGGGTAAGATCGCTGGAGAGGCAGGCGAACGGAAGCCACAGGTCCTCGATGTCCACGTCGCCGAAGTGCTCGTCGAGGCGGCGCTCCACCACCGCGCCCCGCGAAAGCGCCAGAAGCGGGAGGGCGATGTCCTGCAGCGGGCTGCTGACCACGAACGCTTTCTTCAGGCGTTGCTCGATCTCGTCCAGGGGCCACTCCATGGCCAGGGCGGCCGCGACCACCGCGCCCATGGAAACCCCGGCCACCGTATCCACCGGAAGGCCCAACTCGTTCAGCGCCCGCAGCACGCCGACGTGGGCGTAAGCGCGGGCGCCGCCGCCGGACAGCGCCAGGCCGATGGATCGACCGCCATAGATGCGGGCGAGCCGGTCCATGTCCTTGGTCCTGCCCGGGCGAATGTTGAACAGGCGCACGGCCGGGGCGCAGCCCAGCCAGCGCATGCCGCCGGCGGGGCGGCTCTGGTCGGCGGGGTGCAGGACGATCATGTCCAGCAAGCGATGCTTCTGGATGGCGGCGGCGGCGAAACGGGTCGGGGCGTCCGGGAGGGGAGACGCGGCGCCCGCCACCAGGACGAGGCGATCGATCTGACGACCGCAGAAGGCCGTGAACTCCGCTTCGTGGCGCTCGGCCGCCATGAGAAGGAAATCGTGGGCCGCCTCGAGCGCGGAGAGGGCGGCCGGGCTCAGGACGCCGCCGCTCGCATCGAGCACGGCCACCTTGAGGCCCAGGCCGCGCATGGACGTGGCCAGCGTCTCCACGACGTCCCGCATGGGCACGCTTTCGCAGACCGCGACAAAGCCCAGGATCGCCGCGCTCGAGACCTCCGCCGGCGCGCTGGCCATCGGCGCCAGCGAGAGGCGGGCGAGTTCGGCCAAGCTTTCCGATCGACGCTTCAGGATCTTCGCCAGGGCGGCGGCGGAAATGGCGAGAACCTCGGTGTCTCGCAACGCCAGATAGCTTCGTCGATGCGGAACGCCGGTAAGGATCGCGCGGCCGCCGATCACCGCGCCCGGGTGCAGGGTTTCGAGCACCTTGATCCCCTCGCTGGTGGGGTCGACGGCGGCCACGCGGCCGGTTTCGACGCGAAGGAGCGCGTCCGCCACCTCGCCGCCGCGAACCACGAAGGCGCCGCCCGCAACCACCCGTCGCTCGCCGAGCCGGTCGAACAGGCGATCTAGGCTATGGTCGGACATCGGCGACGCAGAGCCTGGACGCTCTTGACCGAGGCTTCAATGGGGAGCGCAGACGCGGTCGCGCCGCGCCCCCCTCGCGAAAGATCATCTAGTGCGGGGTGCTCATGGCCCCGCTCGACATGGCGCCCGTGGTCTTGGTCTTGGCCGGCTTCTTGGCCTTGGCGTGCGACATGTGCCCGCTGGACATGTGGTCGCTGGACATATGATCGCTGGACATGGCGCCCGAGCTCATCGCGCCCGTCTTGTCGCCGGTGCTCATGGCGCCGGACTGGGCCTGGGCGAAAGCCGCCGGGCTAGCGGCGAGAACGCCGGCGATCGCCGCCGCGCCGAAGAGATGGAAGCGTTTGGTCATGGTGAGATTCCTGCTTGGTCGTGGACAAAACGGCGAGCGAGGCGCGCGCCGGGGTGATCTCCCAGATCGGGAGGAGGTGAGCCGGCCGAGGCGGGCGGGCGAACGGTTCAGGCGCGGGCCGCCGCCAGGATCGCTCCGCCGGGTCCCGACTGGAGCAGAATGGCGGTCTTGAGCTCGCTGGAGCCGGCCGGAAGGGCGAAGGTCTTGGGGCCACCGCTCCACGAGCCGAGCTTCACCAGCTCCTTGACCACGTTCTTGTGCGGCAGGGTGCGGCCGGTGTTCTCACCCCGGCGGATCGGCACCTGGACGACGCGTGGATCGTAGCGCACCAGCCATACGTCTCCCGCACCCTTCGCGCCGGAGACCAAGACCTTGCCGCCTTCGATCTCCAGCCGGGGACCGGCGGCGCCGCGGTCGGCCTTGGCGATGACCTGTTCGATCTGCCCCGGGCGGGTCCCCACGGTGTCGGCGCGGCCGTTCACCACCACTTGCGGCGTGAACACCTCCTTGCGGCCGAAAGCGTGGGCGTAGTCCCACTGACGGTCAGTGAACTTCGGCTGGGCGAAGGTGTCCTTCCAGCCCAGCTGATCCCAGTAGGTCACCTGGAACGACAGGGCGAGAACGTCGGGCCGGCTACTCAGGGCGAGCACATTGGCGTTGGCCGGCGGGCAGGAGGAGCAGCCCTGACTCTGGAACAGCTCGATCACCGTGGGATGAGCCGAGTCCGCCGCCAGGGCGGCGGAGCCGAGCGCACCGGCCATGAAGGCTCCGGCTGCGATGGCGAGACGCTTGAACATGGCTTGGTTCTCCGGGACGGACGGTGGGCGCCGGCGCGGCCGGTCACCTCCAACTTCGCGACCCACGCGGTTCGGTTACACGGCCACGCTTATCGTCGGCCGGCAAGAAATCCGCTTCCCGTTCCGAAGACCCCATACTAGCTTCGCCGCCAAGCTGAAGCGCGGGCAACAGGAGGGTGCATGATAAAGGCCGCCTGGGTCCTCGCCGGCAGTCTGTTGAGCGCGGGTCCCGCGTTCGCCGATCCGCAGGTGCGGGCGGTCGCCGTCGCTCCGTCGCCGCCGAAGACTCGCTTGGCGGTTTCGCCGATCCTGAATGCGAACACCCGCGAGATCATGATGCCCGGCAAGGGCATGCCGAAGAAGCGCTCGCCGCGAGCGCGCTGATTGTCACAAGCGGCGGCTCGGTAACCTTGTCCGGCGACGAGGCGAACACCCCACCGCAACGTCCAAGAGGGGACCAGGGCTTTGACGATGACCGCGCCAGCCGCCGCGACCCCGGTCGCCCGCGACGTCCACCGACCCGAGGTGATCTATCGCCACACCTTCCTGGTGCGGCTCTCGCATTGGATCAACGCGGCGGCGATCTTCATCCTGATCGGCTCGGGCCTGAACATCTTCAACGCCCACCCCCAGCTCTACTGGGGGCGAAAGGGCAGCGAACTCGATCAGCCTTTCCTGTCGATCCACGCCGTGCCCGTGGGCGGCGTGACCCACGGCTTCTTCATGCTGGGTCCGCTGAAACTCGACACCACCGGCGTGCTCGGCTGGTCGAAGGTGGGCGACGCCTTCGTGAACCGCGCCTGGCCCTCATGGATCACCATTCCCAGCGCGGTCGATTTGGCGGACGCACGCCACTGGCACTTCTTCTTCGCCTGGATCCTGGCGATCAACGGTCTGGCCTACCTCGTCTGGAGCCTTTGCATTAGGCACGTCCAGCGCGACCTCTGGCCGAGCCTCGACGACCTGAAGTCGATCCCGCGCTCGGTCCTCGACCATCTGCAGCTCAAGCATCCGACCGGCGAGGCGGCCAAGCGGTACAACGTGCTTCAGAGGCTCGCCTATTGTGGGCTGATCCTGCTGGTGGCCGGGATGATCGCCACGGGGCTCACCATGTCGCCCGGGTTCAACGCCGTCGCCCCCTGGATGCTCGACCTATTCGGCGGCCGTCAGAGCGCGCGCAGCCTGCACTTCATCTTCGCCAGCCTGATCGTCGGCTTCATCGTCGTGCACCTGGTCGAGGTCGTCCTCGCCGGCCCGATCAACGAGGTCCGTTCGATGATCACCGGACGCTATCGCGTGCCGCAGGACCATGACGGAAAGCCCACTTCATGACCCTGCTCACCCGACGCAACGCCCTGGTCACCGGCCTCGGTGGGGGAGGCCTGCTGCTCGCCGGCTGCTCGAGGATCATCTCCGCCGACCATCTCACCGAAAACGAGACGTTCAAGCGGGTGCTGATGGCGGCGGAGGGCTGGACGCTCGAAAGCCAGCGTTTTCTCCAAGGCGGAGGCGCCCTCGCCAAGGAGTACGGCGTCGGCGATCTTTCCCCCCGTTTCAAGGCGAACGGAACCCTCCAACCCGGCGGCTCGGCCTATGCCCAGCAGACGGCCGCACGTTTCCTGAATTGGACGGTGACCATCGACGGCCTGGTCGCCCACCCGATCAGCCTCACGATCCCCCAGCTCCGGGCCCTTCCGGCGCGCACCCAGATCACGAAGCACGACTGCGTCGAGGGCTGGACCGCCATCGGCCAGTGGACGGGCCCGCAGCTCGGCATGCTGCTCAAGGCCGCCCAGCCGCTGCCTCAGGCGCGTTATGCGGTGTTCTATTGCGCCGATAACCTGGAGGGCGAGCCGGCCAAGGGCGGCGAACAAGCCCCGGGGCAGTACTACGAGAGCTTGGACCTGGTGGACTGCTACCACCCGCAGACCCTGCTCGCCCACTCGATGAACGGCGCGCCGCTCGACGTGCCCCACGGCGCGCCGGTGCGGCTGAGAGTGGAGCGGCAGCTCGGCTACAAGCACGCCAAGTATGTCCAGCGTATCGAGCTCGTGAGCAATCTGGCCGGCATCAACGGCGGCAAGGGCGGTTATTGGGAAGACCGCGGCTACGAGTGGTACGCGGGGATCTAGCCGAGTTGAGCGCCCACGCCCGGCGGTTCCGCCTCGGGCGGGAGGGCTTCCTCCTCCAGTTTGTCGATGTCCTCGCCCAGCTTGTCGATACGGGTGTGCAGGGCGGCGTCCTCCGGGGGAACCTGGGGATCCTTCGGTCGGTCGGTCGACATGGCTGTTACGGGCTCCAACTGAGATTTCGGAACGTGGCGGGATCGCTTGCCGTTCCGCCCGGCCGCGGGCTAGGCGCGGCAGGATGGCCGCCTCCCTGATCGAAGCCTACCGACGGCGCATCGCCGAGGGCAAGCTCGAACCCGATCCCGGTCAGCGCGCGGCCCTGGAACATCTCCAGTCCCTGTCGGATCGGCTGGGGTCGGTTGGCCGGCGACTGTTCGGGCGAAGCGAGCCTCCCAAGGGCCTCTACCTCTGGGGGCCGGTCGGGCGCGGCAAGTCCATGCTGATGGACCTGTTCTTCGCGGCGGCGCCGGTGTCCCGCAAGCGCCGGGCCCACTTCCACGAGTTCATGGCCGAGACTCACCGACGGATCGGCGTCTGGCGCTCGGGCGACCCGGCCCTGCGCAAGGCGATGTTCGGCCAGACCAAGGGCGACGATCCCATCGCGCCCACCGCCGAGCTCATCGCCAGCGAAGCCGCCCTTCTGTGCTTCGACGAACTGGAGGTGAACGATATCGCCGACGCCATGATCCTGGGTCGGTTGTTCGAGGCGCTGTTCGCCCGCGGCGTCACCCTGGTGGCGACCTCAAACCGACCGCCGACCGAGCTGTACAAGAACGGCCTCAACCGCCAGCTCTTCACGCCGTTCATCGGCCTGCTGGAGTCGCGGCTCGAGATCGTGGAGGTCGCGGGCGACCTGGACCACCGGCGCATCGACGCGGGCCCGCGGAAAGCCTGGCTATCTCCCATCGATCCGGACAACGAGCGGACCTTCGAAGCCTTGTGGACACGAGCGCTCGCGGGGGAGCCGGAGGTCGGCGTCACCCTCGAGGTGCTCGGGCGTCGTCAGCATTGGCCGCGCGCGTCCGGGGACAAGCTCCACGCCCATTTCGTCAGCCTGTGCGGCCACGCCTTGGGGCCGGAGGACTACCTCGCCATCGCCCAACGTTTCGCCGTGGTGTTCATCGAGGCGGTCCCCAAGCTCGGGCCGGACAAGCGCGATCAGGCGCGCCGCTTCTCGATCCTGATCGACGCCCTCTACGAAGCGCGTCGGCGGATCGTGGTGCTCGCGGCCACGGAGCCGGACCAGCTCTACCCGGCCGGCGACCTCGCCTTCGAGTTCCAGCGCACGGTCTCGCGGCTGCACGAAATGCGTTCGGACGGCTGGGCCGAAAACGCGTCCAGGTGAGCTTACCGTTTGCCCGCGGTGGCGATCGACGGTCTCGGCTCAAGCCTTGTTGCACTGCACCGCGCCGCCTACCTTCGTTGACACCCCGCCCCCTGGGCTTAAGAGACGCCCCCGTGACGCGGGACGGTTTAGATCGGCATGGCTGAGGCACGTATCGGACGCAATCGTCCGCTTTCCCCGCATCTGCAGGTCTGGCGTTGGCACATCACCCTGGCCGCCTCCATCCTCACCAGGGCGACCGGCATCGTCGGCTACGCCGGCATGCTGCTCCTGGGGATCTGGGCGGTCTGCCTGGCGTCGGGTCCTGACGCCTACGGGACCTGCATGGCCCTGCTCGGCTCGCCGCTCGGGCTGTTGGTGCTGTTCGGCATAACGCTGGCCAACGCCTACCATCTGGCCGCTGGGATTCGCCACCTGGTCTGGGATTCCGGACGGGCGTTCGCGCCGCGCACCGCCAGCGTCACGGCATGGGGCGCGATCGCCTTTGCTTTCGTCGCCTCCGTGCTCCTGTTCGTCGTCGCCCTGGGGAGCCGCTGACATGGCCGACTACTGGACGCCGCTGCGCCGAGCCCGAGGGCTCGGCTCCGCCAAGACGGGCGTCGCCAGCTTCATCGCCGAGCGGCTCACCAGCGTCGCCCTTGTTCCGCTGCTGCTGTGGTTCGCCTGGTCGGCGGTGGGGCTCTCCCACTCGGGTTACGATGGCGCGGTCGCGTGGCTGGCCTCGCCGATCAACGCCGCGCTCCTGATCCTCTTCGCCCTCATCGGCTCCGAGCACATGCGGATCGGCATGCGGGTAGTGGTGGAGGACTACATCCACAGGACCACGACCAAGACGGCGCTGCTGATCCTCAACACCTTCGTCTGCTGGCTGCTGGCGGCGATCATCACCGTCTGCGTGCTCAACGTCGCCTTCGTCGGCGCGGTCCTGAAAATCGGCTCCATCGGGGAGGGCGCTTAAGTCTTGGCCGCTTACCAGTTCATCGACCACCAGTATGACGTCGTGGTGGTGGGGGCCGGGGGATCGGGTCTTCGCGCCGCGCTGGGCTGCGCCGCCGCCGGCCTCAAGACCGCCTGCCTGAGCAAGGTCTTCCCGACCCGCTCGCACACCGTCGCCGCCCAGGGCGGGATCAGCGCCTCGCTCGGCAACATGGGCCAGGACGACTGGCGCTGGCACATGTACGACACCGTCAAGGGCTCCGACTGGCTCGGCGACCAGGACGCGATCGAGTACCTCGTGCGCAACGCGCCCGCCGCCGTCTACGAGCTGGAGCACTGGGGCGTGCCCTTCTGCCGCACCCCGGACGGCAAGATCTATCAGCGCGCCTTCGGCGGCATGACCCGCAACTACGGCGAGGCGCCGATCCAGCGGACCTGCGCCGCGGCCGACCGCACCGGCCACGCCATGCTGCACACCATGTACGGCCAGGCGCTGAAGAAGCAGGTGGAGTTCTTCATCGAGTTCTTCGCCCTCGACCTGATCATGGACGAGGACGGCGCCTGCCGGGGCGTCACCGCCTGGAAGCTCGACGACGGCACCCTGCACCGCTTCACCGCCCAGACCGTGGTGCTGGCCACCGGCGGCTATGGCCGCGCCTATTTCTCCTGCACCAGCGCCCACACCTGCACCGGCGACGGCGGCGGCATGGCGTTGCGCGCCGGACTGCCGCTGCAGGACATGGAGTTCGTCCAGTTCCACCCCACCGGCATCTATGGCGCCGGCTGCCTCATCACCGAGGGCGCGCGCGGCGAGGGCGGCTATCTCACCAATTCCGAGGGCGAGCGCTTCATGGAGCGCTATGCGCCGTCCGTGAAGGACCTCGCGCCGCGCGACATGGTGAGCCGGGCCATGACCATCGAGATCCGCGAGGGCCGGGGCGTGGGTCCGAACAAGGACCACATCTTCCTGCACCTCGACCACCTGGATCCCAAGGTGCTGCACGAGCGCCTGCCGGGCATCTCCGAGACCGCCAAGATCTTCGCCGGGGTGGACCTCACCAAGGAGCCGATCCCGGTCCTGCCGACCGTGCACTACAACATGGGCGGGGTGCCCACGAACTTCTTCGGCGAAGTGGTCACGCTCACCGGGGATGATCCGGACGCGGTGGTGCCTGGGTTGATGGCCGTCGGCGAGGCGGCCTGCGTCAGTGTCCATGGCGCCAACCGCCTGGGCTCCAACTCGCTCGATCGACCTCGTCGTTTTCGGCCGGGCGATCGGACTGCGGTGCGCCGACGTGCTCACCGCCGGCGCCTCGCAGCCGGAGCCCAAGGCCTCGTGGACCGAGGCGAGCCTCGCCCGCTTCGACCGCCTTCGCCACGCCAGCGGCGCCACGCCGACGGCCGAGCTCCGGCTCGACATGCAGCGCGCGATGCAGGAGGACGCCGCCGTCTACCGCATGGGCGACAGCCTGGAGAACGGACTCAAGCGGCTGGAGACCATCCAGGCGCGCCGACGCGACCTGCGCGTCACCGATCGCGGGATGATCTGGAACACGGATCTGGTCGAGACGCTGGAGTTCGAGAACCTGATCGGCCAGGCGGTCGTCACCGTCGCCGGTGGGGTGAACCGCACGGAGAGTCGCGGCGCCCACGCCCGCGAAGACTTCCCCGATCGCAACGACACCGAGTGGATGAAGCACACCCTGGCCTGGTTCGACGACGCCACGGGGTCCGTACGCATCGATTTCCGCCCGGTGCACAGCTACACCATGACCAACGACGTGGCCTACATCCCGCCCAAGGCGCGGGTGTACTGACGGCATGGCCATCACCGGCGGCTGCCACTGCGGCGCGGTGCGCTACGAGGCGGAGGGGCCTCTCACCCACGCGGCGCTCTGTCATTGCACCGACTGCCGGCGCGTCTCCGGAGCGCCGGCCATGGCCTGGGCGTCGGCGCGCTGCGCCGACTTCGGCTATACGGCCAAACAGCCGCTGCGCTACGCCTCGTCGGCCAAGGTGACGCGGGCCTTCTGCGGCGACTGCGGCGCGCAGCTCACCTATGCTCACGACGACTACGGCGGTGAGCGGATCGACATCGCGATCAGCACGCTCGACGATCCCGACATCGCACCGCCGCAGGCGCAGATCTTCGTCTCCAGCCGTCTGTCGTGGATGGCCGATCTGGGCGCCCTGCCGGAGCGCGCTCCGGACGTCAGCCCGTCTTCAGGACAGTAACCATGGTTCAGCTCAACCTCCCCAAGAACTCCCGCATCGGCAAGGGCCGCCACTACCCGGCGCCGACCGGAGCGACCAAGGTCAAGGCGTTCAAGGTCTACCGCTGGGATCCCGAAGGGACCGGGAACCCGGTGTGGGACACCTATGAGGTGGACGTGGGCGCCTGCGGACCGATGGTGCTGGACGCGCTGATCCACATCAAGAACACCATGGACTCCACGCTCGCCTTCCGCCGCTCCTGCCGCGAGGGCGTGTGCGGGTCGTGCTCGATGAACATCGGCGGCCGCAACACCCTCGCCTGCACCCATGCGTGGGAGGAGGTTCCCGGCAAGGCGGTGCAGATCAGCCCGCTGCCGCACCTGCCGGTGATCAAGGACCTCGTGCCCGACCTCACCATGTTCTACGCCCAGTACGCCGAGATCGAGCCCTGGCTGCACACCACCACGCCGGAGCCCGACAAGGAGTGGCGCCAGAGCGAAGACGACCGCGCCAAGCTCGACGGGCTCTATGAGTGCATCCTCTGCGCCTGCTGCTCGACCTCCTGCCCCAGCTACTGGTGGAACGGCGAGAAGTACCTCGGCCCCGCCGCCCTGCTGCAGGCGCGCCGCTGGCTGGTCGACACCCGCGACGAGGCCACCGGCGAGCGGCTCGACAACCTCGAGGATCCGTTCAAGCTCTACCGCTGCCACACCATCATGAACTGCGCCCAGGTCTGCCCCAAGGGCCTCAACCCCGCGAAGGCGATCGCGGAGATCAAGGGCATGCTGGTCGAGCGGGTGGTGTGACGCACATCGTCATCCTCGGCGCCGGCCATGCCGGCGGGAGCGCGGCGGCGTTCCTGCGGCAGTTCGGGTTCGAGGGACCGATCACCATCGTCGGCGAGGAGCCGATCGCGCCTTACCAGCGGCCGCCGCTCTCCAAAGCTTGGCTCAAGGGCGAGGCCGACGCCGACAGCCTCGCGCTCAAACCCGACAGCTTCTACGCGGAAAACAGCATCATCCTGCGTCTCGGCGAGACCGCCGTGGCGATCGATCGCGAGGCCAAGACCGTGCGCCTCGCAAGCGGCGAGACGCTCGCCTACGACGCCCTGATCATCGCGACGGGCGCTCGCGCGCGGCCTCTGCCGGTTCCCGGCGCCGAACTCAAGGGCGTGCTCTCCCTGCGCTCGGCGGCGGACGCCGAGCAGCTCAAGGCGATGCTGGGGCCTGGGAAGCATCTGCTGGTGGTGGGCGGCGGCTATATTGGACTAGAAGCGGCGGCCTCGGCCCGCGCACTGGGCGGAGAGGCCACGGTGATCGAGCGCGAGCCGCGCATTCTCGCCCGCGTCGCCTGCCAAACCCTCTCGGACTTCTTCACCGTCTACCACCGGGAGCACGGGGTCGCGTTCGAGATCGATACCCACGTGGTGGAGTTCGAGGGTCGCGACGGCCACGTCGTCTCGCGCCCGCCTCGCCAACGGCAAGACCTTGGCGTGCGATGTCGCCCTGGTGGGAATCGGGGCCATTCCGAACGCCGAGATCGCCCAGGATGCGGGGCTGGAGGTGGCCGGCGGCATTGTCGTGGACGAGCAGGCGCGCACCGCCGATCCGACGATCTTCGCCATCGGCGATGTCACTCACAGGCCCCTGCCCCGCTACGCCCGCATGTTCCGGCTCGAGAGCGTCGCCAACGCGCTGGAGCAGGCGCGCCAGGCGGCGGCGGCCATCGTCGGCCGACCGGCGCCGCCTCACGAGGTGACCTGGAACTGGTCCGACCAGTACGACATCAAGTACCAGTTCGCCGGCCTGCCGTTCGATGTCGACTCCGTGCTCGTGCGAGGCGACCCCGCGACGGCGAAGTTCGCCGTCTTCCACCTCGACGGCGACGTGATCCAGGCGGTGGAGGCGGTGAACGCACCGGCGGAGTTCATGGCCGGCCGGCAACTGATCGCCTCGAAGAAGCCCATCGACCGCGCGAGGCTTGCGAACCCCGCGATTTCCATGAAAGAGGTCGCCGCCTGAAATCAGCGGCGGGAACTTTCGGTTGGCGAAGATCACCTACATCGAGCACGACGGCGCCGAGCACGTCGTCGACGTCAAGACGGGCCTTTCGGTGATGGAAGGCGCGGTCAAGAACAACATTCCCGGGATCGACGCCGATTGCGGCGGCGCCTGCGCCTGCGCCACCTGTCACGTCTATGTGGACGAGGCGTGGCGCGAGAAGACCGGAACGCCATCGGCGATGGAGGAGTCGATGCTCGACTTCGCCGAGAACGTGGAGCCGAACTCGCGCCTGTCATGCCAGATCCGCGTGACCGACGGCCTGGACGGGCTGGTGGTGCGCATGCCCGAGAGCCAGCACTAGCCTCTCATGATGGACTACGCCGCCGAACGCGAGGTGATGGTCGACAGCCAGGTTCGGCCCAACGACGCACCGAACCTCGAAGTCCAGGACGCGATGCGCCGCATCCCGCGCGAGACGTTCGTCCCGTCCGACAAGCGTTATCTCGCCTACGCAGACGCCAGCGTGCCCTACGCTCCCGGGCGCTGGCTGATGTCGCCGATGATCGTGGCCCGGCTGATCAACGCCGTCGCGCCGCGACAAGGCGAACGCGCGCTGGTCATCGCCGGTCCGTACGCCGCCGCCGTGCTCGAGGCTCTGGGCCTGCTGGTCACCCGACTGGATGACGGCGACCTGCGCAACATCCAAGGCGATTGGCCCCTGATCTTCAGCGAGGGCGCCGTTCCCCGCGCGCCGCGCGAGTGGCTCAACGCTCTCGCCCCGGGCGGGCGCCTTGGCGTCGTCGAGTGCAACGGCCCGGTCGGCCGGGGCGTGCTCTATCTGCGCAGCGATCAGGGCGTGGGCGCGCGGACCTTGTTCGACTGCACCGCGCCGGTCATGCCCGAGTTCGTGGACCACCCCGGCTTCGTATTCTGACGCGGTTTGCTCCGCGCTTCGTGCGTTGCTAGGGTCCGCTTCCGCTTACCGTTATCCAGGGCGCGCGATGGCCGAAACCGCTGAACCCGAACCGAGCATGGACGAGATCCTCGCGTCGATCCGCAAGATCATCTCGGAAGACGGTCGCGCCCCCGGACCCGAGACGGGCGCCGATGACGACGCGCTGCTGCTCACCCGCCGCGCCGACAATCAATCAAACACGAAAACCGAGGGGACCATGACCGATCAGCACCCCGCCGAACCCAAAGCTCCCGATGACGAGTGGGTGGGCGAACCCGCCGCCGTTCAGGCGCGCTCGGCCTTCGACAAGCTCACCGAGGCCGCGCACTCGCCGGTCCAGGATCCGAACGCCCCTGGCATGCCGGCGCCCGGCCGCACCCTGGAGGACGTCGTTCGCGAACTCCTGCGGCCGATGCTGAAGGAGTGGCTCGACCAGCACCTGCCGGGCATCGTCCAGGAGCGCGTGGACGAGGAAGTCGACCGCATCACCCGCCGCCGAGTACGCTGAGGGCGCGCTCCGCGCGCGGCCCGCGCGCGACCTTCCGCCCTCGCGTTTCCTCTCCAGGGGACGCGACCCTAAGCCGTCGTCCAACCCCCTTTCGCTGACATGCTAGACAAGACCTTCGATCCCTCGGCCGCCGAGCCGGCGATTTACGCCGCCTGGGAGGCGAGCGGCGCGTTCGCGCCCACCGACGATCCAGCCGCCGCGCCGTTCAGCCTGGTGATCCCGCCGCCGAACGTCACCGGCTCGCTGCACATCGGCCACGCGCTCAACAACACGCTGCAGGACGTGCTCACGCGTTTCGAGCGGATGCGCGGCAAGGCGGCCCTGTGGGTGCCCGGCACCGACCACGCCGGGATCGCCACCCAGATGGTGGTGGAGCGCCAACTCGCCGCCCAAGGGAACATCGGCCGGCGCGATATGGGCCGCGAGGCGTTCGTCGAGCGCATCTGGGCGTGGAAGGCGGAGAGCGGCGGGGCCATCACCCGGCAGCTGCGACGCCTCGGCGCCTCGTGCGACTGGAGCCGCGAACGCTTCACCCTCGACGAGGGCCTATCCCGCGCCGTTCGCCAGGTGTTCGTCACCCTGCACAAGCAGGGCCTGATCTACCGTGACAAGCGGCTGGTGAACTGGGACCCGGCGCTGCAGACCGCCATCAGCGACCTGGAGGTCGAGCAGCGCGAAGTCGACGGCCACTATTGGCATCTGGCCTATCCGCTGGAGACCGGCGGAGGTGAGATCGTCGTCGCCACCACTCGGCCCGAGACCATGCTCGCGGACGTCGCGGTCGCCGTTCACCCCGACGACGAGCGCTACAAGCATCTCATCGGCCAGTGCGTCCGCCTGCCGATCGTGAACCGGCCCATCCCCATCATCGCCGACGGTTACGCCGACCCGGAGAAGGGCTCGGGCGCGGTGAAGATCACCCCGGCGCACGACTTCAACGACTTCCAGGTCGGCAAGCGCCACAACCTGCCGATGATCGCGATCATGGACGAGCGGGCGATCATCAACGCCAACGCCCCGCGCGAGTACCAGGGGCTCGACCGCTTCGCCGCCCGCAAGAAGGTCGTCGCCGAGTTCGAGGCGTTGGGCCTGCTGCGCGAGGTCGAGAAGACCCGCCACGCCGTGCCCCACGGCGACCGCTCCGGCGCGGTGCTGGAGCCCTTCCTCACCGACCAGTGGTACGTCGACGCCAAGACCCTGGCCCAGCCCGCGATCCGCGCCGTGGAGGACGGCCGGACCGTGTTCGAGCCGCGCAATTGGGAGAAGACCTACTTCGAGTGGATGCGGAACATCGAGCCGTGGTGCATCTCGCGCCAACTCTGGTGGGGCCACCGCATCCCGGCCTGGTACGGCCCGGACGGCCGCATCTTCATCGGCATGGACGAGGCCGAAGCGGCGGCCCAGGCGCTGGAGCACTACGGCCGCGAGGAGCCGCTTCGCCAGGACGAGGACGTGCTCGACACCTGGTTCTCCTCCGCGCTGTGGCCGTTCTCGACCCTGGGCTGGCCGGAGAAGACCGAGGACCTGCGCCGGTTCTACCCGACGCACACCCTGGTCACCGGCTTCGACATCATCTTCTTCTGGGTCGCCCGGATGATGATGATGGGGCTGCACTTCACCGGCGAGGTTCCCTTCCGCCGCGTGTTCATCAACGCCCTGATCCGCGACGCGGCCGGCGCCAAGATGAGCAAGTCCAAGGGCAACGTCATGGACCCGCTGGAGCTGGTCGACCGCTACGGCGCCGACGCCCTGCGCTTCACCATGACGGCGATGAGCGGCCAGGCGCGCGACATCCGCCTTTCGGTCCAGCGTATCGAGGGCTACCGCAACCTCGGCACCAAGCTGTGGAACGCCGCCCGCTTCTGCGAGATGAACGGCTGCGCGAGGGTGGAGGGCTTCGACCCCGCCGCGGCGACGCTGACGGTGAACCGCTGGATTCGCGGCGAGACGCTGAAGGCGGCCGACGCGGTCACCGCCGCCCTCGACGCCTGCGCCTTCGACGAAGCCGCCAACGGCCTCTACCGCTTCATCTGGAACGTGGTCTGCGACTGGTTCCTGGAGTTCGCCAAGCCGATCCTGACCGGCGGCGACGAGGCAGCGAAGGCGGAGACCCGCGCCATGGCCGCCTGGGTGCTGGAGACGACCTTAAGGCTCCTCCACCCCATCTCGCCCTACATCACCGAGGCATTGTGGGCGCAGACGGCCGATCGCGACGGTCTGCTGATCGCGGGCGCCTGGCCCGACCTTCCCGGGACCTACGCCGACCCGGACGCCGAGGCGGAGATCGACCTCGTCATCGCCGCCGTCAGCGAAGGCCGCTCCGTGCGCGCCGAACTCAACGTGCCGCCCGCCGCGCGGCCCGACCTGCTGATCGTCGACGCTACGGACGAACAGCGCCGGGTGCTCGCCGACAACGCGGGGGTGATCGCCCAGACCTTACGCGTCGCGACCATCACGGATGTAGGCGCGATGCCCGCCGGGGCGATCCCGCTGGTGGTTGGCGGCCTGACGCTGGGGCTCGCGGTGGCCGACCTCATCGACCTGCCGGCGGAAAAGTCGCGCCTGGCCAAGGAGATCGCCGCCCACGCCGCGGACATCGAGCGCACAGCCAAGAAGCTCGCCAATCCCGACTTTGTCGCGCGTGCGCCGGAGGAGGTGGTCGAGGAGAACCGCGAACGCTTGGCCAAGGCGGAGAGCGCGAAGGCGCGGCTGGAAACGATGGTCGAACGCTTGGCCAGCCTGGACTGATGCGCCAATTCCCTTCCCTTTCGGGAAGGGAAAACGGCACGTGGATTTCGGCTTTGCGAGCTCTTAGACCGTGGTCGCGGGGAGAGCCCGACGACGGCGGACGGCCGCGCCTAGAAGCCCGAAACCCGTCAGCATCAGCGCCCAGCTCGCCGGTTCGGGAACGCCCGTGACCGCCGCCGCCGAATCGCCGATCAGGATCTCTCCGCTCAACAGGCCCGTCCCAAAGGCGAAGTTGTTGAACCCGATAGCCAGCGCCGCCGTCTGGATGCCGTCGATCTGGGAGCCATTGTAGAACGGCGTCTGATAATTGGCCACGATCGCGATGTCGCCAAGGTTCAACAGGATATCGTTAACGGGCGTCGCGGCGAGGCCGCCGGCGTTCACGTGGATGCCGGGGCCGCCCAAGGCCGTACCCGAGATGAACAAATTCTCGATCTCGCTAGACCCGGTGTACAACGGGCTGCCGAAATAACTCGCGGTCGACGTCGAAGTGAGCGTTGTGGCGCTCACATCGAGCAACGAACCGAGTAGGGCCAAGCTCAGGTTCATGTCGAGACCGTTCACGGTCGACGTCGCCGTGCCGGAAAGCATGGGCTGGTAGTTCGACGACGCCGTGTCGACGATCACGCCCGTCGTGGTCCCGAGCGAGCCGAGAATGAGGTTGCCGGACACATTCAGCGAAGCGAGTGTGGTATTCGCGTTGTAGGGTCCGGGAGCAACCCCAGACGCCAACGCGATCGGACCGATCGAGACGTTCACGAGATCGAGCGCAGTCAAATTCGCTGCCAAGGCGGTCGAGTAAGAACCGACGATTGGAGAGGCGCTAGCCGGCCCACTCGTCAACACGACCGTGGCCGAGCCGATCAGGGCCGCCGCACTAATAAGGGTTTTGATTTTCACGTTAGTCTTTCCTGGTTGCTGTCGCTTCAGACGTTTGCGTGACGCCCAATCGCGATCAGACCAAAACTTATCAAGTCGCTTTTTTGTCGCATGTTGGATGATTTTTGTAAAACTGGTGAGCTATGCCGACTTTATAAGTCAGCAATGATGCTCACTAGTTCCAGGCTATGGGACTGAAAAGTCGATGAAAACAGCCCGTTTTAACAAAGTTAAATCTGACGACGCGCGCCAACATGCCGTTGTCCGCCCCTCAACACTTTTAGGTCGAAGTGTGGCCACACGTGGTGTCGGATTCCTCGTTCTTTGACTCACCGCGAGCGATCCAGAAGGCGCATATCGGAAAATATCGAGTCTCTCGGCGCCGCCGGGACGTGGTGAGAGGCGGCGGCCAGATCCGCTTTATTGGGAATAAGTCCTCTTCCGCCCGCCCCCTTGATAATCGGACGTGGTCGGCCCGATGGCGCGGTTGAGCGACTAGGTCGTTCCCCGCCGCCTGCAAACGTAACTTGCCTTATGGCCAATGTTAGCGCCCACGGTAGCCTGACCCCGCACTCGAAATCGGAGCGGCGGCTGAATAAGGCGGAGGGAATGACGGCTTATCTGCTGGTGACGATCAACGTCCGCGATCTGTCCTGGGTCGAAGATTACAGCGCTAACGTCCCAGCGCTCGTCCACCGGCATGGCGGTGAGTATCTGGCGGTATCGGAAACCATCAAGCGCCAGGAGGGCGGCGGCGCCGATCCGGATTCCATCGTGCTGTTCACGTTCCCGTCCATGGAGGCGATAGAGGCTTTCCTGTCGGACCCCGACTATGCGCCCTACCGCGAGGCGCGGCTCGCGGCGACATCGGGCGACATGTTTGCGTTCACGCCTCGCGGTTGAACACCCGCCGCGTGGCGCCGGCGAAGAGGTCGAGTTCGAAAGGGTGATGGGCCGTCTCCCGAAGCCCGGCGGAATCTGCCATCAGGGGAGCCGCCGGCGCCTCGCGCGCTGAAGCAGCGGGGGCGTCATGACGACCGATCTCGAAATCGCCCGGGCCGTATCTTTGCGGCCAATTGTCGAGGTGGCGGCGCGGGCGGGCGTCCCGGCGGACGCGCTCTATGCGCACGGCAAACACCTCGCCAAACTCGACCTCGACTATGTCGCTTCCCTGGGCGACCGGCCGGATGGCAAGCTGATCCTGGTCACCGCCGTCAACCCGACCCCGCCGGGCGAGGGCAAGACCACCACCACCATCGGCCTCGGCGACGCGCTGAACCGCATCGGGAAGCGGGCGGTGATCGCCCTGCGCGAGCCGTCGCTCGGTCCGGTGTTCGGCCGCAAGGGCGGGGCGACGGGCGGCGGACATGCCCAGGCCGCGCCGATGGAGGCGATCAACCTGCATCTGACGGGCGATTTCCACGCCATCACCGCCGCTCACAACCTGCTGGCCGCGATGATCGACAATCACCTCTTCTGGGGAAATCCGCTCGACATCGATCCGCGCGCCATCACCTGGCGGCGGGTGGCGGATATCAACGACCGGGCCCTGCGCCGGATCGTGGTCGGCCTGGGCGATGGCGACAACGGCGCGCCGCGCGAGACCGGCTTCGACATCACCGTGGCGTCCGAGGTCATGGCCGTGTTCTGCCTCGCCGAGACCCTGGACGACCTGCAGGCTCGGCTCGCCCGGATCGTGGTCGCGAGGCGGCGGGACGGTGGGCCGATCACCGCGGGCGCGCTGAAGGCGGCCGGCGCCATGTCGGCCCTGCTGCGCGACGCGATCCAGCCCAACCTGGTCCAGACGCTGGAAGGCAATCCGATCCTCGTGCACGGCGGCCCGTTCGCCAATATCGCCCACGGCTGCAACTCGGTGATCGCCACGCGCACGGCGCTGAAGCTCGGGGAGTACGCGGTGACCGAAGCCGGCTTCGGGGCGGACCTCGGCGCGGAAAAATTCTTCGACATCAAGTGCCGGAGCGCCGGCCTCACCCCCAGCGCGGCGGTGATCGTGGCGACCTTGAGGGCGATCAAATACCAGGGCGGCGCCACTCTGAAATCGGTCGCCAAACCCAATGGCGAGGCGCTCGCCCGGGGCTTGGCCAACCTCGGGCGACACATCGAGAACCTGCGCCGCTTCGGGCCGCCGGTGGTGGTGGCGATCAACCACTTCGCCGGCGACACCGAAGACGAGTTGTCCGCTGTCGCCGCTTTCTGCCGCGAACGGTTCGGCGTGGACGCCATCGTCTGCCGGCATTGGGCGCAGGGTGGCGCGGGCGCCGAGGACCTGGCGCGGGCCGTGGTGGCCTTGGCCGAGCAGCCGTCGTCCTTCGCCCCGCTCTATCCGTCGTCCCTGTCGATCCGCGAGAAGATCGAAACCGTGGCGCGCGAGATCTATCGCGGGGCGGGGATCGCCCTGTCGCCCGCCGCCGAAAAGGCCTTGGCTCTGTTCGAGCGCGAGGGCTGGGGCGAACTGCCGGTGTGCATCGCCAAGACGCCCTACTCCTTCTCCGCCGACCCTGCCCTGCTCGGCGCGCCGGAGGGCTTCATCCTGCCGGTTCGTGAGGTCCGCCTCTCGGCCGGCGCCGGCTTCGTGGTGGCGATCTGCGGAGACATCATGACCATGCCGGGCCTGCCGCGCTCCCCCGGAGCGGAGGCCGTCGGCCTGGACGCGCGAGGCCGCATCGAAGGGCTTTTCTAGGCTGGATGCGACGACGCGACGGCCGCCCGGCTCTCACGGTCCAAGCCGCGCGAGCACGCGTGTGGCGAGATCCCGCTCTTTCTCGTCGCCCGAGTTGTCCCGCATCCCCTCGAGCCGGCGGCGCAGGGCGGTGGTTTCCGGCCGGTCGTGGCTGAGGCCCAGCAGATGATCGACCAGCGCCTCCAGCACCGCGATCCGCCCCTCGGCGTCACTCAGCCTCTTGTCGACGGCATCCGCCATGGTCGATCCTCGTTCGTCCTCGGTGATAAGCCGATGGAAGAGGGTTGGTTCGATCCTGGAGGTTCGATGACGTCATCCGCCGAGACCCGGCTCGCCGTCTATGGGACCCTCGCGCCCGGCAAGCCCAACCACCACCAGCTCGACGGGTTGCGCGGATCGTGGCGCCCGGGGATGGTGCGCGGGCGGCTGCATCCCGAGGGTTGGGGCGCGACCCTGGGCTATCCGGCGCTCGAGCCCGACCCGCGGGGAGAGGCGGTCGCCGTGCAGATCTTCGAGTCGGACGACCTACCCGAACATTGGGCGCGCCTCGACGCCTTCGAGGGCGAGGGTTACCAGCGCGTGGCGATCCGCGTCACCTCGCCGGAGGGCGAGGTCGACGCCTACATCTACGCGCTGGCTCGGCCTTAAAGCTTAGACCGGCGCGTCAGGCTCGCACTCGCGCAGGTCCTCGACGATGCCGCGCTCCTTGGGCGCCCAGCCCAGGGTCTCGCGGGTGATGGCGCTGGAGGCGTAGTTGTCCATACCCGCGAACATGGCGAACGGCCCGAAGTAGTCGGCGACCTCCTCGGGAGCGAGGCTGCGCGCCGGAATGCCCAGACGCTCGCCGATCGCCTCGGCCATGGCCTTCATCGTGACGTGCTCCTCGTCCACGGCGTGGAACACGGCGCCCGGCTTCCCCTTCTCCAACGCCAGACGATAGAGGGTCGCTACATCGCGCACATGGGCGGCCGAGAAGCCGGTCGAGCCGTCGCCCAGATAGCCCATGAACCCCTTCTGGCGCGCCACCTGGATCATCGGGCTGATCAGCCCTTGGCGGCGGGTGTCGTGCACCTGAGGCAGGCGAACCACCATACCCCGAACGCCCTTGTCGGCGGCTTCGAGGGTGACGATCTCCGAGGCGCCGCGAACCACGCCGAAGCCGTCCCGAGGGGTCGGATCGGTTTCTTCCGCGACCTTGCCCACGACGATGTTGACCCCCGAGGTGACCACGAAGGGCTTTCCCGTGCCTTCCAGGGCGGCGGTCATGGCCTCCACCGCGCGGCGATCCTTCACCCCGTTCTCCATCCAACGCGAGAAGTCGTGATCGAAGGCGAGGTGGATCACGCCGTCGCTCGCGCGCGCGCCATCGGCAAGACCCTCCGGCTCCTCGAGGACGGCGCGATGCACGGCGACGCCGGCGGCTTCCAGCTTGGCCGCCCCCTCGTCGTTGCGGGCCACGCCGACCACCTCGTGGCCAGCCGCCTTCAACTCGGGGATCAGGGCCGTCCCGATGAAGCCGGTGGCTCCGGTTACGAACACGCGCATTGAGCTTCTCCTGTGGAACAACAAGCCAACTCTGACCGGGCTTGCGCTTGCCGAAAAGCCGGGAGCTTATACGGGTATGCCAGCCACCCCCCTCCAACCTACGAGTGAAACCCTCGGCCGCTTCCTGCGCGACAGCCGCTCGCGCCTGGAGGCGCCGTCGGATGGCGGACGTCGCCGGACGCCGGGATTGCGCCGCGAGGAGGTGGCGGCCCGCGCCGGCGTCAGCGTCACCTGGTACACGTGGCTGGAGCAGGGACGAGGCGGAGCGCCATCCGAGGCGGTGCTCGAGCGCCTTGCGCGAGCCCTGGAGCTGGACAGTCGTGGCCGCGAACTCCTGTTCCTGCTGGGTCGCGAGCGGCCGCCGCCGCCGCGACGCGCGCCGGCGCCTCCGGTGCCGACATCCGTCCAGGCCGTCTTGTCCGCCTTGCACCTCAGCCCGGCTTTCGTGCGCACGCCGATCTGGGACGTGGTCGCCTGGAACCCGGCGGCGGCCGCTGTCCTCGCCGAACCGGGCGATCCGCAATTTCAGGAGCGCAACATCTTGCGCCGCATGTTCTCGCGCGGCTCGGCGATGGCCGGCTTCGCGGATTGGGAAGCGGGAGCTCGCTACGCCATCGGCGGGTTTCGCATCGATGTCGCGCGCGCCGGACGCACGGCCGAGGCCGAAGCCCTGATCGCGGAACTCCGCGCCGCCAGTCCGGAGTTCGATCGCCTGTGGGCCGAGGCCGACCCCCGGGGCGAGCCCCCACACCTGAAGCGGCTGTGGCGGCCCGAAGTTGGGCCGATCACCGTGAGCGCGGCGGCGTTCGCTATCGAGGGCGCTTCGGGGCTCACCATGATCGTCTTCTCGCCGGCGGAGGAGGCGGACCGTCGCGCCGTGGCGCGCCTGCTCGCCCTGGGCGTCGGCGCGGCGGCTACTCCGCCGGCACCGGCTCCCGCGTTGGCGCGTCTCGCGGGGTGACGAGGCGACCAAGGCGCGGCGACACCCACCGCTCGAAGTTGTCGACGAACTCGTAGACCACCGGCACCAGCAGCAGGGAGAGCACGGTCGAGGTGATCAGCCCGCCGATCACCGCGACGGCCATGGGCTGGCGGAACTCCGAACCCTTGCCGAGGGTCATGGCCGTGGGGAGCATGCCCGCCATCATCGCGAGACTGGTCATGACGATGGGCCGCGCCCGCTCGCGGCACGCCTCCTGCAGCGCCTGCCGCTGGGTGTAGCCCTCGCGCTCGCGCTCGATGGCGTACTCCACCAGCAGGATCGAGTTTTTCGCGGCCAACCCCATCAGCATCAGGAAGCCGATCAGCGACGGGATCGATAGCGACAGGTCGGTCACCAGCAGCGCCAGGAAAGCGCCGCCGATGGCGGTGGGAAGGGCGGAGAGGATGATCAGCGGCTTGAAGAAGCTGCGGAACAGCAGCACCATCACGCCGTAGACGAGGCCGACGGCCGCGCCGATGGCGATGAAGAAGCCGCCGAACAGCTGGGCGTAGGCCTTTTCCTGACCCTCCGACGCCTTCGCCACCCCAGGCGGCAGGTGCTTCATGATCGGCAGCGCGTTGACCTTGTTCTGCGCGTCGCCGACCTGGGTGTCGCCGGTGGTGTCGGCGTTGATGGTGATGTTCCGCTTGCGGTCGTAGCGATCGATCTGACCGGGACCGGCCTGGAAGTAGACGTCGGCGACGCTGCCGAGCGTTGTCTCCTCGCCCGAGGCGGTGGGGAGGCGCAGTTCGCGGATGACGTCCAGGTTGCTGCGCGCCGTCTCCGGCAGCCGCACGCGGATGGGGATCCGGCGCTCGCCCTGATCGAGCTTGGAGACGTTGGCGTCGATGTCGCCGACCGTGGCGACCCGAGCGGCCGAGGCGATGGTCTGCGCCGAGACACCCAGGCGGGAAGCCTCCTGGCCGCGCGGGCGGATGATCAGTTCGGCTCCGCTGGGCGGCGTGGTCGGCCGTGGGTCGGCGATGCCCTTGATGGTGCGCATCTGTCGCTGAAGAGTCAGCGCCGCCTGATCGAGCCCCTCGCCGGACTCGCTGGTGAGGATCACCTGGACTCCGGCGCTGCCGAACCCCGAGGCGTCGTACGTCACCCGCGCGTCGGGGATCTCGCGCAGGAGCGGTCGGACCCGGTCTCGGATCGTGGCGACCTTGACCGTCCGGTTCGGCTTCAGGATCGCCACGACGCTGCCGCGGTTGATGCCCGCGTTGCTGGTGAGTCCGCCCCCTGGCCCGCCGCTGGAGCCGCCGGCGCCGACCGCGGCGAACACCGATTGGGTTTCCGGCTGTTTCGCCAGAAGCCCCTCGACGCGGTCCACCACGCGACGCATGTCGGCGACCGTCGCGCCGGGCGGGGCCTCGATATTCACGTAGTAGTAGTTCGGGTTGCCCTCCGGCTGGACCCCCTTCTTGAGGGGAATGGCGAGGCTCATCGACAAGATGAAGATGATCCCGCCGATCAGGATCGACATCCACTTGTGGTCGAGGGCCCAGTCCAGCGAGCGCTGGTAGAAGCGCGGCAGACCCGGTTGCGGCTTGCCGGGCTTCACCTTGAGGAAATAGGCGGCCATCAGCGGCGTCAGAAGCCGGGCGACCACGAGCGAGAACAGCACCGCCACCGAGACGGTGATCCCGAACTCGCGGAAGAACTGCCCGGGGATGCCCGGCATGAACCCCACCGGCAGGAACACCGCCACGATCGAGAAGGTGGTCGCGACAACCGCCAAGCCGATCTGGTCGGCGCCTTCCATCGCGGCCTGGTAGGGCCGCATCCCCGCGGCGACCCGCTTCTCGATGTTCTCGATCTCGACGATGGCGTCGTCCACCAGGATACCGATGACCAGCGTGAGGCCGAGCAGGGTCACCGTGTTCAGGCTGAAGCCCGCCAGCCGCATGAAGGCGAAGGTCGGGATCAGGGAGGCCGGCATGGCGACCGCGGTCACCGCCGTGGCCCGCCAGTCGCGCAGGAACAGCCAGACCACCAGCGCCGCCAGCAGCATCCCCTCGATCAGGGTGTGCTCGGTGGCCGAGAAGCTGGCGCGGGTCTGATCGACCCGCGAGACGACCTTGGTGATGTGGACGCCGGGGTTCGCCTGCTCGATGCGCTTGATCGCCTTGTCGGCGTTGTCCTCGGTGCTGACCTCGCTCGCGTTCTTCGATTTCGACAGCTCGAAGCCGACCACCGGCCGGCCGTTCAGCGTGGCGAAGGAGCGGACTTCGGCCGACCCGTCGCCGACGTCGGCGACGTCGGACAGGGGCACGAAGCGGCCGCCACTCACCGGAATGGCGATGTTGCGGATCTGCTCCACGGTCGTCGCGGCGCCGAGCACCCGAAGGGTCTGCTCGCGGCCGCCGATCTGAACCCGACCGCCGGGCGCGTCGACGTTGACCTGCGCCAGGGCGTCGTTGACCTGGGAGGCGGTGACGCCCTGGGCCGCTAGGCGCTCCGGATCGACGATGACGTTGATCTCGCGATCGATGCCGCCGACCCGGAACACCTGGGAGACGCCCTGCTCCGCCTGGAGCGTGCGCGCGATAGTGTCGTCGATGAACCAGGAGAGCTCGGCCGACGACATGGCGGGCGCCGACACCGCATAGGTGATGATCGGTTCATCATCGACGTTGACCTGCTGGACGACCGGCGGGTCGATCTCTCGCGGCAGCACGTTGCGGGTGGCGTCCACCTTGCCGCGCACGTCCTCGGTCGCCTTCTGCAGGTTGGTGCCGAGGTGGAAGGTGATGCTGGTGGTGGAGTCGCCCTGGGTGACGGTGGAGGAGATCGACTCCACGTTCTCGAGACCCGCCATGGCGTTCTCGATCGGTCGCGTGACCTGGGTTTCCATCTCCGAGGGCGCGGCGCCGCTGCGGGTGACGTCGACCACCACCAAGGGAAAGGTGATGTTCGGGAAGTTCTTGATCGGCAGAGCGCCGTAGGAGAGCAGGCCCGCCAGAACCGCGGCGAGGAACAGCACCACGACTGGGATGGGGTTGTTGATCGCCCACGACGAGATCCGCAGCGCGCCGGCGCGCGGCGGGCCTTCAGGCGGTCTCAGGTCAGGTTCGTCTCTCATGACGCATCCACCGGCTGCACGGTATCACCGGGCACGAACATGGACGAGGCCTTGGAGACGACCCGCGCGCCCGCGGCCGGGCCAGTGAGCAGCTCCACCCACCCGCCGCCGCGCACGCCGGTGGTCACCGCCACGCGCGAGAGCTTGTTGTCCGGGCCGACGACCATCACCGAAGCTCCGTCGGCGTCGTAACGCACGGCGGTCTCGGGAACCGCCAGATGCGAGCGGGTCGAGCCGGTGAACACCGCGCGGGCGAAGCCGCCGGCGCGGATGTCCGGGCGGATCGGGAGCTGGATGCGCACGCGTCCGAGCTTGGTCTGGGCGTTCACGCCCGGACTCACCAGACGCACGATCCCCGGCGCTTCGGAGCCGTCGGCCAGCGTCACCCGCGCCGGGTCGCCCACCTTGAGCTTGTCGAGCGAGTCCTCGCTGACGTCCGCGGCGAGTTCGACCTGCCCATCCTTGGCCATGCGGAACCACGGGGTGGTGGTGGCGCCGAGGTCGCCCGCGCGCACGTTGCGTTCGATGATCAAGCCGGCGTAGGGCGCGCGAACCGTCATCAGCGACTCGCGGGTGCTCACATCCTGCAGCGCCGCATTGGCCGCGACGACCTGGGCCTGGGCGGTCTGGGCGGCGAAGCGACGGGTCTGGATCTGCTCGAGAGACAGCACGCCGGAGGTATCCAGCCCTTTTACGCGTCCCGCTTCCGCCTCGGCGCGGCTCGCCGCCACCTTCTGTTCAGACAGCAACGCCTGCTGTTGAGCGAGTTGGGCGCGAAGCAGAGTGTCGTCGAGCTTGGCCAGAGGTTGCCCGGCCTTGACCCAGGAGCCTTCGTCCACCAGCACCTGGGCGACGCGAAAGCCCGCCACCTGCGGGAAGATCGCCGTGTCCTCACGGGGAACGAGGTTGCCCGAGGCCGAGACGCCGCCGATGATCTCGTGGGGCGCGACCGTGATCACACTCACCGTCCGCGCCTGCTGGGCCGCGGATGTTGCGGGGGCCTTCTTCTCGCAGCCGGCGACGCTCGCCGCCAGGACGAGCGCGAAGACGAGAGCGGGACGAGCTGTGGTCATGGAGTCCTTGAACATCACGGGGCCTTGGCGCCGCCGAGCGGCCCGGGCGGCGTGGCGTAGGCCCAGCCTCCCCCAAGCGCCTTATACATGACGACCGCCCGTCGCAGCGCCTGCACCCGCTCGCTGGTGAGCGCCGTGCGGGTGCCCCGCCACGCGGTTTCGGCCGAGAGGGCGGTCGTCAGGTCGTCGAAGCCGAGCCGGTAGCGAGTTTGGGCGGCGTCATAAGCGCGGTGGGCGCGGGCCTCGCCTTCGACGAGCGTCGCCACCGCCTGCTTGCCGGCCGCCAGATTGGCGAGCGCGTTCTCCGCGTCGCCATACGCGGACTGGACGGTCTTCTCATAGGCGATCACCGCCTGTTCGGTGCGCGCGTCCTCGGCTCGCGCGTCGTAGAGAATCTGCGGGATGTTCAGGAGCGGCACCGTCACGCTCCCCGCCGCGGTCCAGTAGCCGATGTCCGTGGTCTGACGATCGGGGATCAGGGTCGCGGGCGGGATGAAGGCCACCGACGGCTGCACCGACCGCGACGCGCCGAGCGCCGGCAGGATGGTGAAGGTCGGGAAGATCGCCAGGTGACGCAGCCGGTCGGTCGCCGCCTGGGACCGCAGACGGGCCTCGGACTCGCGCACGTCCGGCCGACGTTCGAGCAACGCCCCCGGAATCGCGGCGGGCACGGGAGGCGCATCGTCGGCCAGGGGCGGGATCGCCAGGCTCTCGACGGGCGCGACGCCGCGGCCGATCAGGATCATCAGTTCGCGACGCGCGGTATGCAGCTGGCCCTCGAGGTCCTCGGCCGTGGCCTTCGCCTGGGAGAGGTCGCCATAGACCCGGTCCGCCTCCGAGGTCGCCGCGATGCCGATCTTGGCGCGCGCCGTCGTGATATCGGCGAGTTGCTGCTGGATGCGAACTGTCTCGCGCGCGTCGGCGATCTGGATGTTCAGGCCGGCGATCTGGAAATAGGTGTCGGCGACGCTGGCCGCGAGGCTCGCCCGCGTGCCCTCCACGTTGAAGCGCGCGGCCTGCAAATCGGACCGCGCCCGCTTCCGCTCCTCGGCTAGTCGCCCGAACAGGTCGAGTTCCCAGGAGACGTTCAGCGCCGCGGTTTCGGTTTCGTAGACCCCGCCGATCGGGAACAGGGACGACACCGGCGGGCCGATGTTGGACTGGCTCTGCCGGCTGGCGTTGGCCTGGATCTGGCCCTGCGGAAGGGTCTGGGCCACCGCGCTGGAGCGCACCGCGCGGGCCTCGAGGATCCGCGCCGCCGCCGTCTTCGCGTCGGGCCCGTTGCGGAAAGCCTCGTCCTCCAGCGCGTTCAGCGCCGGATCGTGGAACTCCAGCCACCAGTGGTCGAGTTCGGCGGGCGTGAGCGCCGGCCCGGTCGTGGGCGCCTCATAGGCCTGCGGAACGTGCACGTCCGGCGCGCGATGGGTCGTCGCGCAGGCGCCCAGTCCCGCGGCGAGCGCGAGTCCGGCTATGAACCTTGGGCGGCGAAACATGGTGACGACTGGCTTACCCCGACGGGCGCTTTGCTTAGCGATGTTCAGTTGAGCGCGCCACCGCTCCATAACGGCGGCAGGGTTGATCCGGGATTAAACTTTCGTCACCGATCCTGGATCGAAGAGAGGTTGCGCATGGCCGGACAGGTTCGGACAGGGATCGGCGGATGGACGTTCGAGCCATGGCGCGGCGTCTTCTATCCCAAGGGCCTGCGGCAGGCCGATGAACTCGCCTACGCCGCCTCGAAGCTTGGGGCGATCGAGATCAACGGCACCTACTATTCTCTACAAAAGCCGCAGAGCTTCGCGGCCTGGCGCGCCGCCACCCCTGATGATTTTCGCTTCACTGTCAAAGGCTCCCGCTTCTGCACCAATCGTCGCGTGCTGGCCGAGGCGGGTGAGGCGATCGGTCGCTTCATGGGCCAGGGCCTGTCGGAGCTGGGCGACAAGCTCGGCCCGATCCTCTGGCAGTTCATGGCCACCAAGAAATTCGATCGCGAGGACTTCGGCGCCTTCCTGAAGCTGCTGCCCCGCACACTCGATGGCCGACCGATCCTAAACGCGGTCGAGGTTCGCCACGAAAGCTTCGCCTGCGCCGAGTTCGTCGAGCTCGCGCGGGACGAGGGGGTCGCGATCTGCCTCACCGAAAGCGAACAGTTCCCGCTCATCGCCGACGTCACGGCGGACTTCGTCTACGCCCGCCTGATGAAGGGCCGCGACGAGATCGAGACCGGCTATGAGCTCCCCGCGCTCGACGACTGGGCGGTGCGCGCCCGGCGCTACGCCGAGGGCGGCTCGCCGCCGGATTTCCCCTTGGTCGCCCCGCCCGCGGAGGAGACTCCGCGCGATGTGTTCGCCTTCTTCATCAGCGAAGGAAAGATCCGCGCGCCCGCTGCCGCCATGGCGCTGGCCGATCGGCTCAGGTGAGCGCGAGGACGGTCGTCAAGCTCAAGGCGACCGCTTGCCTGTCCCGATGGGAGAGTGCGCCGAGACGCGACACGATCAATGACCTGTCCAGGGTAAACAGCTTCATCCGGACGTGGCAGGCGAGGGTGAGCCCTGCTTCACGCCAATCCGTGATCGGAGCGTCCGAAGACCATCGGGCGGTGGTGCTTGTGACCATCGCCAACACGAGCTGCCCCTGACCCTCGTTGAACTCGCTCTGCGACAGAACGAGCGCCGGACGCCGCTTGGTCGCCACCCGTCCGGTAAACGGAAACGGAACGACCACGATCTCGAACGGATCAAAGATCGCTGAACGCCTCGTCGTCTTCGGGCCCCGCCCATTCCGTCAGAGTCTCGGCCAGTCCCTGAAGGTAAGGGTCCGCAGTGGGCGCCACCTTGCGAAAGCTCACCACATCGCCCTTTACTTCAAGGGCGACGAGGTCGCCCTCCGAAAGATGGGCCGCCTCTCTGACGCGCTTGGGAATGGTCATTTGACCTTTGGTGGTGAGCCGAGCCAGATGCATCAGAATTCCTTACGGTAAGGAAGTCGGATTTTCAATTCTTGCCGGTCCGATCTCTTCCGCCGCCGTACGCCAGAACAAAGGACAAAACCGATGACCCCTGACGACCTGATGTTCCGCCCCGGCCTGATGAACGGCCAGCGCATTCTCATCACCGGCGGCGGCACCGGGCTTGGCAAGGTGATGGCCGAGGCCTGCCTGATGCTGGGCGCCAAGGTCTACATCTGTGGCCGCCGCGGCGGCGTGCTGGAGGAGGCGGCCAAGGAACTCACCGGCGCGCACGGCGGCGAGGTGGTGCCGGTCCCCTGCGACATCCGCGTTCCCGAAGCGATCCATGACATGATGGATACGGTGTGGGCCGACGGCGGCGCCCTCACCGGCCTGATCAACAACGCGGCGGGCAACTTCATCAGCCGCACCGAGGATCTCTCACCCCGCGCCTTCGACGCCATCGCCAACATCGTCTTCCGTGGCTCGTTCTTCGTCACGCTGGACGCCGGCAAGCGCTGGATCGCCGAGGGTAAGAAGGCGTCGGTGATCTCCATCCTGACCACCTGGGTGTGGAACGGCGGCCCGTTCACCGTGCCGTCGGCGATGAGCAAGGCGGGCTTGAACGTGATGGGCCAGTCGCTGGCCGTGGAGTGGGGCCCCAAGGGCATCCGCTTCAACTCGATCGCGCCGGGGCCCTTCCCGACCGAGGGCGCCTGGGCGCGGCTCTCGCCCGGGCAGAGCACCGAAGGATCGCGCAGCCAATCCGGCAATCCCATGGGGCGGGTCGGCGACATGCGGGAGCTGGCCAACCTCGCGGTGTACCTGCTCCACCCTCTGTCCGAGTACGTGAACGGCCAGACCATCGCCATCGACGGCGGGGCCTGGAACGCGGGTGGTGGCGGCTTCAACCGCGTGCTCGGCGATTGGACCGACCAGCAGTGGGCCGACGCCCGGGCCTCGATCCAAGGCGCCAACGAGAAGGATCGAGCCAAGCGGACGGTGTGAGCGGCGGTGGACTTCGCCGCCCCGCTCGGCGATCCTTGATCGCTCATGTCCCAGGTCGCTTATCTCACCCCCGGCAAGCGCGAGCAGACCAAGCTCGCCAATCGCCAGGCCATCCTCGACGCCGCCCGGGAGACCTTCGCCGAGCTCGGCTTCGAGGCGGCGACGGTGCGCGACATCATCCGTCGCACGACCCTGTCGGTCGGCGCGTTCTACAATTACTTCCGGTCGAAAGAGGAGGTGTTCGACGCCCTCTCCGACGAGGGCGCGGCGCGGTTTCGGCCGATCCTGCAGGCCCAGTCCGCCCAGGCCACCGACTTCGCCTCCTATCTGCGCGCGGGCGTCCGCGCCTACTACGACTTCGTGCTCCAGGACCGTGAAGCGTTCCTCGCCGGCCGTGTGCCGGACGACTTCCCCCACACCCGCACCACGCCCGAGATGCAGGCGGTCTACGCCGAGGTTCGGTCCACCTTGGATCGTGTCATGGAGCGCGACGCGGCGTTGGCCGTCGACCTCGACTACCTCGCCGCCGCCGTGATCGCCGTCGCGCGGGAGATCGGCGATGAGATGCTGCGGCGCCGGCCGGTGGACGCCGAGGGCGCCGCCGAGTTCGTCGCGAGCTTGATCCTCGGCGGCGTGGGCGCCTTACCCCGCAAGAAGGATTGACCATGCGCGCCCTGGTGGTGGACGCCCTTGCGCCGGATTACGCCGGCTGTTCCATCCGGGAGTTCGAGACGCCCACGCCCGGTCCCGGCGAAGTGCGGGTGCGGGTCCGCGCCGCCGGGGTGAACTTCCCCGACCTGATGCAGACCCGCGGCGAGCATCAGCACAAGCCGGCCTTGCCCTTCGTACCCGGCCTGGAGATCGCCGGAGAAATCGAGGCGCTGGGCGACGGCGTCACCGATTGGCGGGTCGGTGACCGGGTCGCGGGCGGCAAGCGCGTCGGCGGCTTCTCCGACTTCGCCGTGACCTCGGCCGCGGCGCTGAGGCGGATACCGGAGCGGATGAGCTTCGCCGAGGCCGCAGCCTTCGGCGTGGCGTATCTCACGGCCTATGTCGCCCTGGTCCGGTGCGGCGAGGCGCGGCCGGGCGAGTGGGTGCTGGTCCATGGCGCGGCCGGTGGCGTGGGACTCGCCTGCGTGGACCTGGCCAAGGCCCTCGGCCTGCGGGTGATCGCCGCCTCGGCCTCCGACGCCAAGCTGGCGGCGATCGAGCGGCTCTACGCACCCGAGGCCACGGTGAACGTCACCCGAGGGTTTCGCGAGGCGGTAAAGGCGATCACCGGCGGCGGCGCCGACCTGATCTACGATCCGGTGGGTGGAGACGTCTTCGACGAGAGCCTGCGCTGCATCGCGTTCGCCGGCCGCCTGCTGGTGATCGGCTTCGCCTCCGGCCGCATTCCGTCGGTCAGCGTCAACCTGCCCCTGATCAAGGGATTCAGCGTCGTCGGTGTTCGCGCGGGCGAGTACGGCCGCAAATTCCCCGAGCGCGGCCGCGAGAACCTCGATGCGATCTGGCGGCTGGCGGAGGACCGCAAGGTCCGGCCGCATGTCCATGTCGAGCTGCCGTTGGAGCGCTGGCGCGAGGCGTTCGACCTGCTGGCGAATCGTGAGGTGGTGGGCAAGGCCGTGATCGTGATGTGAGCAACGCGCGCTGCGGAGCTCGACGTCGGCAGAATGATGGAAACCGACCAGTTCATCGCCTGGGGCGTCCCGGGCAGTGGCGCGGGCGACGGCTTGACCAGGCCGTTCGACGGCCGCGCCTGGAGAGCGCAGTCCCGGCTTCTTTGCCGGCTACTTCCGTGACCTCGACGGGAACAAGCTGAACGCCTTCGTGATGGAAATGGGCTAGCTGGATCGACGCCGGATGATTGACACCACGGTCGCCCTCGCTTAAGCGCTCGCCCCTTCCTGCGCGGACCCTCCGGTCACGCGCCGACAGCCTTTGGAGCCTGCCTCGTGAAGCGGACCTATCAACCCTCGCGCCTGGTGCGTAAGCGCCGCCACGGGTTCCGCTCGCGGATGGCGACCAAGAACGGGCAAAAGATCGTGGCCCGTCGTCGCCTGCGTGGGCGCAAGCGCCTCACGGCCTAGCGGCCGATTGACCGACGCCCCTCCCCCCGCAGGGGAGACCGCCTTCAAGATCGAGCGCCTGAGGAAGCGCGCGGACTTCCTCCTCGCAGCCAAGGCGTTCCATTGCGCACGTGGCGCGGTGGCCGCCCAGGCCCGCGATCGATTGAGCCCCGAAACGCTGGTGCGCGAAGGCTTCACCGCCACCCGCAGGATCGGCGGCGCCGTGGTGCGCAATCGATGCAAACGCCGTCTGCGGGAGGCGGCGCGCATCACCCTTCCCCTTTATGGCCGGCCCGGCTGCGACTATGTGTTCATCGCCCGCGGCGGCACGGCGCGGCGGGAATGGCCCGCCTTGGTGGACGACATGAAAAGCGCCCTGCTAAGGCTCGCGGCCGATATCGACGGCGCCCGCGCCTCTTGAAGACGTTTTGAGGCCGGGCCGCGCTTCGCCCAGAAAGACCTGATGAACAGCGACAACCGCAACCTGGTCAGCTTCGCCGTGATCGCGGCGATCGTCCTGCTCGGCTACCAGTTCTTCATCCTGGAGCCGCAGATGAAGCGCGCCCGGGCTCTGCATGCTCATGCCGAGGCGGCCCAGGTGGTCACGCCGACCGGCGCCTTGAAGCCCAGGCTCGATCGCGCCGCGGCGCTGGCGCTCAGCCCCAGAGTGCGGATCGACACGCCCGCGCTTGTCGGATCCATCTCGCTGAAAGGTGCGCGGCTCGACGATCTGTTTCTCAGGCAATACCACGTCGACGTCGCGAAGACCTCGCCCCTGGTCGAGTTGCTCCGGCCCGAGGGCATGGCCGACGCCTATTTCGCGGAAGGCGGCTGGGTAGGCGCCAATGTCGCCGGTTTGCCGGGCGCGCAGACGGTGTGGACCCAGAGCGGCGGCGGGGTGCTCTCGCCCGGCAATCCTGTGACCCTTACCTACCAGAGCCCGTCGGGACTCACCTTCACGCGGCGGATCGCGGTGGACGCCAAGTCGATGTTCACCATCGCCGACACGGTGACCAACACCGGCGCCGCGCCGATCGCGGTCGCGCCCTACGTCTCCATCCAGCGGCAGGACCTGCCCGCGGGCCTCGGCCGCACCAACATCGTGCATGAAGGCGCCGTGGGGGTGCTCGGGACCGACAAGCCGGAGTTGCGCGAGCTCACCTACAAGGCCTGGAAGAAGAAGGGCGATACCGACTGGCCGTCCAAGGGCGGGTGGCTCGGGGTCACCGACAAGTACTGGATGACCGCCTTCATTCCGGAACAGTCCGAGGCGATTTCGGCCAAGGCCCGCCTGGTGCACGATAACGCCAGCGGCATCGATATCTACGAGGCGACCTATGGCGGGTCCTCGCGGGTGATAGCGCCGGGCGCCAGCATCATCGAAGTGAACCACCTGTTCGCCGGCGCGAAGGTCCAACCGGTGCTCGCCGCCTACAAGACCAGCGTGGGCGCGCCCCGCTTCGACGACGCCATCGACTGGGGACACCTGTGGTTCCTGACCAAGCCGATCTTCTGGCTGCTGGAGTTCTTCTACAAGAACGTGGGCAATTTCGGCGTGGCCATCCTGCTGCTCACCGTCGTCATCCGCCTGATCACCTTCCCGCTCGCCAATCGCGGCTACGAGATGGGCGTGAAGATGAAGAAGATCCAGCCTGAGCTGCAGGAGCTTCAGAAGAAGAACAAGGACAATCCGCAGCAGCAACAGAAGGACATGATGGCGCTGTATCAGCGGGAGAAGGTCAACCCCGTCTCCGGCTGCCTGCCCGTGTTCCTGCAGATCCCGGTGTTCTATTCGCTGACCAAGCTGTTCACCGTGACCATCGAGATGCGGCACGCGCCCTTCTTCGGCTGGATCCACGACCTTTCCGCGCGCGACCCGACGACGATCTGGAACCTGTTCGGGCTGATTCCGTGGGATCCCTCCACCGCGCCGCTGGTCGGCGCGATCCTGGGCGGCATGCTGCACATCGGCGTCTGGCCGCTGCTCTATGGGCTCTCGATGTTCGTGACCCAGGCGCTCAGCCCGCAACAGGGCATCGATCCGACGCAGCAGGCGATCTTCAAGTTCATGCCGGTGATGTTCACCTTCATTCTTGCTCAGTACTCGGTCGGCCTGCTGATCTACTGGACCTGGAGCAGCGTGATCACCATCATCCAGCAGTATTTCATGATGCGCCGCTTCAAGGTCGACAATCCCATCGACCAGTTCCTGGCCCGCTTCAGCGCGAAGACGGGGTGAGCGTCCCGCGCTGGTCGGCCCTCGATCCGGCATGACCGACCCCGTCTTCACACCGGAACAGATCGAAGCCGCCCGCGTGCTCTTCGCACGCGAGTGCGTGTTCACCCAGGGCGCGACCAGCATGGCGCAACTGCCGCCGGACGATGTTCCGGAGGTGGCCTTCGCCGGCCGCTCCAATGTGGGGAAGTCCAGCCTGATCAACGGCCTCGTCGGGCGTCACAGGCTAGCCCGCGCCTCCACCGAGCCCGGGCGGACGCGCGAGATCAACTTCTTCCTGCTGGATGGCCGGCTGCGGCTGGTCGACCTGCCCGGCTACGGCTTCGCCAAGGTGTCGCGAACGGCGGCGCGCAAGTTCCAGAACCTGGGCCGCGACTACCTGAGAGGCCGGCCGAGCCTCAAGCGGGTCTACCTGCTGATCGACGCCCGCCATGGGCTGAAGCCGTCCGACGCCGAGGCCCTGGACTCCCTCGACCAGGCGGCGGTCTCCTACCAGTTGGTCCTCACCAAGGCCGACAAGATCAAGCCGGCGGAGGCGGAGGCGCGCGTCGCCGAGACCCTCGCCAAGATCGCCAAGCGCCCGGCCGCCTTCCCGCGCGTGGTCGCCACCTCGGCGGAAAAAGGCTATGGCCTTGCCGAGCTAAAGGCGGAGATCGCCCAGGCTTTCCTCCCCGATGTTCAAGGGACGCCATGACGAGCGCCATCACCGACGCCGACGACGAGCCCGGCTGGGCCACCGCCAAGGTGCTCGCCGAGGCGCTGCCGTACATCCAGCAGCACGACCGAGCGACGGTGGTGATCAAGTACGGCGGCCACGCCATGGGCGAGGACGCCGCCGCGCGCCTGTTCGCCCAGGATCTCGTGCTGTTGCGCCTGCTCGGCGTCCGGCCGGTGGTGGTCCATGGCGGCGGGCCGCAGATCTCGCGCATGCTGGAGCGGGCTGGGGTCAAATCGACCTTCATCGACGGCCTGCGCGTGACCGACGAGGCCACCATGGAGGTCGTCGAAATGGTCCTCTCCGGCGGCATCAACAAGGAGATTTCCAGCCTGATCACCCGGGCTGGCGAAGGCGCCGGCGTGCGGGGCGTGGGGCTGTCGGGCAAGGACGCCGGCCTGGTCACCGTCGAGAAGGTGGTGCGGCGCACCACCGATCCGGGTTCCTCCATCGAGCGTGAGGTGGACCTGGGCTTCGTCGGCGAGCCGACGCGGATCGATCCTCACATCCTCCACGCCCTGATCGGCTCGGACGAGCCCTATGTGCCCGTGGTCGCGCCGGTGGGCGTTGGCGCGGATGGACGAACCTACAACATCAACGCCGACACGCTGGCCGGCGCTCTGGCCGGCGCGCTCAAGGCCGAGCGCATGCTGCTGCTCACCGACGTCGCCGGCGTGCTGGACGGTCATGGCGAACTCGTCCGCCAGCTCACCGTGGCCGAAGCAAGGACGCTGATCGCCGATGGCGTCGCCACCGGCGGCATGATCCCCAAGCTGGAGACCGCGATCGGCGCGGTCGAAGGCGGCGTCGAGGGCGTGGTCATCGTCGATGGCCGGCGACCCCACGCCCTTCTGGTGGAGCTGTTCACCGAGCACGGCGCCGGAACCCTGGTGAAAGCGTGAGCGCCGCCGAACTTCAGGTCACCGAACTCGGAGCGGATCTGCGCCACGTCGACACCTGGCTGTTCGATCTCGACAACACGCTCTACGCGCAGGAGACCGGCATCTGGAGACTGATCGGGGCGCGGATCACCGAATGGGTCGCCAGAGCCACCGGCCTGCCGGCGGACGAGGCGCACGCCCTGCAGAAGCGCTACCTGATGGACTACGGCATCACCCTTCGCGGGTTGATGCTGCACCACGGCTCCGACCCCGAGGAATACCACGACTACGTCCATGACGTGCCGTTGGACGCGCTCAAGCCCGACCCGGCGCTCACCGCCGCTCTCGCCCGTCTGCCCGGGCGCCGGCTGGTGTTCACCAATGCGGATGACAAGCACGCCGTCCGCGTCCTCGCGCGCCTTGGGATCGCGGACCAGTTCGAGGAGGTGTTCCACATCGCGTCCGCCGACTACTGGCCCAAGCCTTCGCCGGAGAGCTTCTCGCGACTGGTCGCCGCCCACGGGATCACGCCCGCGAGCGCCGCCTTCTTCGAGGACACCGAACGCAACCTGGAGGGCGCCGCGGCCATCGGCATGACCACCATCCTCGTCGGCGCCGACGCCGATAATTCCCGCGCCTCGTTCGTGCATCACCGCGCCGCCGCCCTTGTTCCCTTTCTCGAAACCGCCAGGCTAAGCAGCGGCCATGGCTGAGCTTACGCTGGATGATCTGAAGACCGAGATCGAGGCAGGCTGGGCCGTGCGCGATCGCCTGGGCGCGGACACCCGCGGGCCGATCCGCACCGCGGTGGAGGAGACTTTGCTGCGGCTGGATTCCGGCGCGGCGCGCGTCGCCGAGAAGATCGATGGCCAATGGGTGGTGCACCAGTGGCTCAAGGAGGCGATCCTGCTCTCCTTCCGCCTCAACCCCAGCGCCGTCATGCGCGCGGCCCCGCTCGACACCCAGCTCGGGCCGTGGTGGGACAAGGTCCCAGGCAAGTTCGAGGGTTGGGACGAGGCGCGCTTCGAAGCCGCCGGTTTCCGCGCCGTGCCGGGCGCGATCGTGCGGCGCGGCGCCTTCATCGGCCGCAACGCCGTGCTGATGCCGAGCTTCGTCAATATCGGCGCCTACGTCGGCGAGGGGACCATGGTCGACACCTGGGCGACGGTCGGCTCCTGCGCGCAGATCGGCGCCGGCGTTCACCTATCGGGTGGGGCCGGCATCGGCGGGGTTCTGGAGCCGCTCCAGGCCGCGCCGACCATCATCGAGGACGGCTGCTTCATCGGCGCGCGCTCCGAGGTCGCCGAGGGCGTGATCGTCGGCGAGGGCGCCGTGCTATCCATGGGCGTGTTCCTCACCGCCACCACGCGCATCATCGACCGCAAGACCGGTGAGACCCATCGCGGCCGGGTGCCGCCCTATTCGGTGGTGGTGCCCGGCGCCCTCCCCGACCCTCACGGAACGGGACCGAGCCTCTCCTGCGCGGTTATCGTCAAGACGGTCGACGCTCAGACCCGTTCCAAGACCAGCATCAACGAACTGCTGCGCGATTGACCCTTCCGGAGACGAACTCATGAAATACCGCACGCTCGGTGAAGGGCTCAAAGTCTCGGCCATCGGCATCGGCTGCATGCCGATGATCCGCGGCGGCAACATCATCTACGGCCAAGCCGATGACGATGTTTCGATCCGCACGATCCACGAGGCGATCGACCTCGGAGTCACCTTCTTCGACACCGCCGAGATGTACGGCCCCTTCACCAACGAGGAGCTGGTCGGCCAAGCGATCAAGGGCAAACGCGAGGGCCTCGTGATCGCCACCAAGTTCGCCATGCGTTGGGACGGCGACAAGATGGTCGGGCTGGATGGCAGTCCCGAGAACGCCCGCCGCGCCTGCGAGGGATCGCTCAAGCGCCTTGGCATCGAGACCATCGACCTGTTCTACCAACACCGCGTCGACTCGAACGTACCGATCGAGGAGACGGTCGGCGGGATGGCGGAGCTCGTGAAGGAAGGAAAGATCCGCCACATCGGCCTCTCCGAGGCCGGACCCGAAACCCTGCGCCGGGCGGCCAAGACCCACCCGATCGCCGCCCTGCAGACCGAATACTCGATCTGGGAACGCGACGTGGAGGACGAGATCCTGCCCGTCTGCCGTGAGCACGGCATCGGCTTTGTGCCCTACAGCCCGCTCGGACGTGGATTCCTGGCCGGCGGCATCCGTTCCCTGGCCGACCTCCCCGCCGACGATTGGCGCCACAACGACCCGCGCTATTCGGCCGAGAACCTGCCCAAGAACCTCGCGGTCGTCGACGCTATCGGCAAGATCGCCCAGCGGCACGGCGTCTCCAACGCCCAGGTCGCCCTCGCCTGGCTGCTCGCCCAGGGCCAGGACATTGTGCCGATCCCCGGCGTGAAGCGCCTCGAGACGATGCGCGACAGCGTCAAGGCTCCCGAGGTGACCCTGAGCGACGACGATCTGCGCTCGATCGACGAGGCCGCCCCGAACGGCGCCACAGCGGGCCCACGCTATGCCGCGGCCGGCATGGCGCGGGTGAAGATCTAGCTTTCGCTTCCGCCAGGTTTGATCGGCTGCCCGCTCTTGCGGCGATAGCCCGACTCGCCCGGTTCGCCGACCATATCGATGTCGGAATAGGTGGTGCGGTCGTGCTCGGGATCCCGGCCGCCGATCTCAAGCACCACCGCGTCGGCCGCCGAGCGGTTGATCAGATGGTGACCGTCCGCGACGCCGGCCTTGAAGGCGGCGCAGTCGCCGGCCCGGAGCGTCTCCTCTCCGGCGTCCGTCACCAACGCCACTTCGCCCGAGATGACGAAGACGAACTCGTCCTCATGGCTGTGCCAATGCCGCTGACTGGACCAGACGCCGGGCGGCAAGGTGAGTTGGTTCACACCGAAATCGGTGAGCCCACCGGCGTCGCCCAGCCGTCGACGCAGGCGATCGGCGCAGGGCTGGTCGTACGGCGAAGGGTAATCCGACCCGCGCTTCGACGGGGCGCGGCTCACGTCGATCTTGCCCACGGCGCGGAGACTCCCACGGTTTGCGGCGCTTAGCGGCCCAGCCTAGAGGACGGCCCATGTCGCGCGCCAGCCCTTCCGACGCCGTCGCCCTTGCGCGAGCCCTGATCGCTCGTCCGTCGGTGACCCCTGCCGACGCCGGCGCCATGGCGATCGTCGAGGCGGCTCTCACGGATCTCGGCTTCACCTGCCGGCGCCTGACTTCCGGCGGGATCGAGAACCTGTACGCGCGGCTGGGAACCGAAGGTCCGAACCTCTGCTTCGCCGGCCACACCGATGTGGTTCCGCCGGGCGACGCGGCGGCCTGGAGCGCCCCGCCGTTCGCGGGCGAGGTGCGCGCCGGGGTGCTGATCGGGCGGGGCGCGGCGGACATGAAGGGCGCAATTGCCGCCTGGATCGCCGCCTGCGCGCGGTTTCTGGAGCGGGGCGCGCCGCCTGCTGGCTCGCTCTCGCTCCTCATCACCGGGGATGAGGAAGGTGAGGCGGTGCATGGGACACGGGCCGTCGTGGACCGATTGATGGCCGAGGGTGAACAGGTCGACCACTGCATCGTCGGCGAACCCACCTCGGCCACCGTTCTTGGCGACATGATCAAGATCGGCCGGCGCGGCAGCCTGAACGCGATGATCATGGTCGAGGGACGGCAGGGGCACGTGGCTTATCCCGACAAGGCGGCCAACCCGATCCCCGTCCTCGTGCGGCTCCTGGCGCGGCTCACCGACCGACGCCTCGACGAGGGGTTCGAGGCGTTCCAGCCGAGCAACCTCGAGGTCACCACGATTGACGTCGGCAACCCGGCGACCAACGTCATCCCGGCGCGCGCGACCGCCCGGCTGAACATCCGTTTCAATCCCGCCCACACCGGCAAGGCTCTGGCCGACTGGCTGGCCGCCGAGGCGATGATTGCCGAGCGCGACTTCGAGGGCCGGGTGAGCGTGGACTGCCGGATCAGCGGCGAGGCCTTCCTCACGCCCGCCGGCCCCTTCAGCGATCTGGTCTCCCGGGCGATCGAGGACGAAACCGGCGCCGCACCCGAGCTCTCGACAACTGGCGGAACATCCGACGCGCGTTTCATTCGCGCCCTCAGCCCCGTTGTGGAGTTCGGTTTGGTCGGCGCGACCATGCATCAGGTCGACGAGCGGGTGTCGGTTGAAGATATCGAGGCGCTCGGCCGGATCTATGAGCGGATTATCGCGAGCTACTTCGCCGCGTAACCGGTTAGACCGCGCAGCGAACCGACAGGGCGCTCGCGATGGGGCGCAGGCCCAAGCGCGCCGCCACCGCCTGGGACGCTAGGTTTTCGAATGTGGTCTCGAAGGAAGGCTCCACGCCGCGATCGCGCACGAGCCGCGCCCAACCCGCGACCGAACGGGCGGCGTACCCCTGCCCGCGATGACGCGGCGCGGTTTCGACCCCGGCGCAGTGAAGGGTCGACGAGGTCCGGACGCTCGCGCATACCGAAATCACCCGTCCGCCCAGGAGAACGCCGACCATGGGCGTTCCGCGCCCAAGCGGCTCCACCCACTCCGGCATTTCGGCCTGAAGCAGCCGGGCGTCGTTCGGTCCGAGCACCACCGACTCCGAGTCGGGTGGGTCCTCGCCGAAGCGATACACCGACCCGGCGAAGATGGATCGGACCGGCGACCACCGGCCCAGAGCGGCTACGAGATCGCCGAGCTCCCGGTCCCACGCGTTCGGCTGGCCGCGCGGCCGCGCCAGAAGCTCCGCCAGCTCGAACACCAAGTCGTCGGGAACGGCCACATGCGAGCGGCAGATCAACGTTCCGGGCGCGCGCAGAATGTAGAGATGCGGCGCCTCGCCGATCAGCCGCCCCGTCTCGTCGCAGGGGTGGACGGTGGCGGGCAGATCGGAAAGGAAGTTGAAGTCGGTGGGCCGCACGGATCCGCTTTAGCTCAAGCGGCGGCCTTCTCCACACTGAAGCCCGCTACAGCGCCGATCACCCGGTCCTGGGTTGCCGCATCCAGGTAGGCGTGCATGGGAAGGGCGAGCACCACCTCCGCCTTGGCTTCGGAAACAGGAAGGCCGCCCGGCGCGCGCGGGAAGTCGACATAGGGACCTTGGAGGTGCATCGGCACCGGGTAGTAGACGGCGGTCGGAACACCTTGCGCCCCCAGATGCGCGGCAAGCCCGTCCCGGTTCGCGTGTTCGATCACGAACTGGGCCCAGGTCGAGCGCCCGCCCTCGATGACGGTGGGAACCGCTAGGCAATGGCGCGATAGCCCCTCGGCGTAGCGCCGGGCGACGGCCTGACGAACTTCGATCTCGTCCTCGAAGATCGCCAGCTTTTCCATCAGGATCGCGGCCTGGAGCGCGTCCAGGCGCGAGTTCATGCCGATGCGGGCGTTGAGGTATTTGGGATCGTGGCCGTCCCGGGAGAGATCGCCCGCCACCGCCTTGCCGTGCACTCGAAGCGAGTCCATGCGCCGCCAAAGCGCATCGTCGTCGACCAGCACCGCGCCGCCGTCACCGTAGCAGCCGAGCGGCTTGGCCGGGAAGAAGCTGGTGGTGGTCGCGTCCGCCCAGTGCAGAGGGTGCTTGCCGTGCAGCGTGCACCCGAAGCCCTGGGCGGAATCGGCGATGAGCTTCATCCCCTCCCGCCGGCAAATCTCGGCGAGGGCGGGGTAGTCCGCCGGCTGGCCGAAGAGATCGACCGCGATCACCGCCGCCGGACGCAGAACGCCCTTCAATCTGATGTCCGCGATCGCCGCCTCGAGGCTTGCCGGATCGAGGCAGTAGGTGTCGGGCCGGATGTCGACGAAAACCGGAGTCGCCCCGGTCCAGGGGATCACCTCGCAGGTCGCGGCGAAGGTGAAAGAGGGGCAGAACACCGCATCGCCAGCGCCGATCTCCCAGGCCATGAGCGGCAGGGCGAGCGCGTCGGTTCCATTGGCGCAGGACAGCGCCAGCCTGGCTTGGCCAAACGCGGCCAACGCCGTCTCGAAGGCGACGACCTCCGGGCCCATGACATAGGCGCCGTGGGCCAGGACGCGGGCGATGGCGGCGTCGAGCGCGGGCTTGATCCTCGCCTGCTGGGCGGCGAGGTCGATGAAGGGCAGCATGGGGCGGGGGCTTTAGGCCGCTTCGCCGGCCGCGCCGACACAATCCTGGTATCCCTTTGTTTCCGAAGGGATGAGCGGCGTCAGGAATTCGTCGAGGTCTCCGCCCTCGAACAGGACGCCCGCGACCCCCGCCTGGCGCGCAGCCTCGAGGTCGCTCTCCTTGTCGCCGACCATCAGGCACCGGTCGCGGTCGATCGACCATTCGTCGATGGCCTTGAGCAGCAGCCCGGGATTGGGCTTACGGTCGGGATGGTCGGGATGGGCGTACGCCGGATCGACCGCATTCATGTGGAAGGGACAGACATAGAAGGCGTCGATCCGCGCGCCCTCGACGGCCAAGTCGGCCTGCATCTGCCGGTGAAGCTTCTCCACCGCATCGAGATCGTACAGGCCGCGGGCCACGCCGGATTGGTTAGTGGCGACAATAGCCAGCACGCCGGACTCGTTCAGGCGGCGTACAGCTCTGCGCGCGCCATCTACCCACTCGAACCGAGAGGCGTCGCCGACATAGCCATGATCACGATTCAGCACCCCGTCGCGATCCAGGATAACGGCGGGTCGTCCGATGCTGGTGGCTGTTCGCTGGCGTCGCTTGGTCATAGAGAACCCTGGAACTTAAGCATGGCACGGAGAGGCGCGTGCGCACATCGATTAAATTGAAGCGGGAGTCGCTCTCGAGCCACGTCTCGTCGGCCAGGAGAACCTTAACCGCCGAAATGGACGGTCTTGAGGCGCTCGACTCCGCGCTGGAGGCGAGCCTTGGACCCGTCTTCGACGAGGCGGTGAGCGTCATCGCCGCGGCCACGGGGCGCGTGGCCGTAACCGGTATGGGCAAGAGCGGTCACGTCGCCCGGAAGATCGCCTCGACCCTGGCCTCGACCGGGCAGCCGGCCTTTTTCCTCCATCCAGCCGAGGCGAGCCACGGCGATCTCGGCATGGTCGCCAAGGGGGACGCGGTGCTCGCCCTCTCCTGGTCCGGGGAGACTCCGGAGCTGCGCGACGTCATAAACCATTGCAAGCGCTTCGGCCTGCCTCTGATCGCCATCACCGCCGACGCGGAGAGCGCCCTGGGACGGGCGGCGGACATCGCCCTGGTGCTCCCCAAGGCGGAAGAGGCTTGCCCCAATCGGCTGGCGCCCACCACGTCGACCACCATGCAGATGGCGTTCGGGGACGCCTTGGCCATCGCCCTGCTCGAGAGCCGCGGCTTCTCGGCGAAGGATTTCGGCACCTTCCATCCCGGCGGACGGCTGGGGGCTCAGCTCCTCACCGTCGGCGACCTGATGCGTCGCGGCGACCAGTTGCCGTGCGTGGGACAGGACTGCACCATTGCCGAGGCGATCCTGGAGATCACCCGCACGCGTTGCGGCGGCGTGGGTGTGGTCGACAAGGACGATCGCCTGGTGGGCGTCTTCACCGATGGGGACCTGCGACGAGCGCTGGCCCGGATCGGCATCCAGGCGCCCGTGGCCGATCACATGTCGCGCTCGCCGGTCTTCGTCGAGCCGGGAGCGTCGGCTAGCGAAGCGTTGCGCCTGATGAACGAGCGCGTCCGTCCGATCATGCTGATCTTCGTCTGCGAGAACGGCCGCCTCGTCGGCGCCGCCCACATGCACGACCTGCTCAGGGCCGGGGTGGCTTAAGGACACCCGGCGAGCGCCGGACCGCCGCCCTTCGCACGGCGTCGCTTTGCCGTTAGATGCGGCGCTTCAGCCATGACCCTTTCCCTCGACGACATACGCGCCGCGGCTGGCCGGATCGCCGGCCAGGTGGAGCGCACCCCCTGCCGTTACTCTCGGACGCTGTCCGAGATTACCGGGGCCGAGGTGTGGGTAAAATTCGAAAACCTGCAGTTTACCGCCTCCTACAAGGAGCGGGGGGCGCTGAACCGGCTTTCCCGCCTCGATGAGGCGGAGCGCAAGCGCGGGGTGATCGCGGCCAGCGCCGGAAACCACGCCCAGGGCCTCGCCTACCATGGCCAGCGGCTCGGTGTGCCGGTGACCATCGTCATGCCGCAGGGCACGCCCGACGTGAAGGTGCGCCAGACCCGCGAGCTCAACGCCACCGTGGTGATCGACGGCGAGGGCTACGACGCCGCCTACGAACGCGCCTTGGAGCTGGCCGAAGAGCGGGGACTGCTGTTCGTCAGCGCCTTCGACCACCAGGACGTCATGGCCGGCCAAGGCACGGTGGCGTTGGAGATGTTGGAAGACGCGCCGCACCTGGAGGTGCTGCCGATCCCGATCGGCGGCGGAGGGCTGATCAGCGGAATGGCCACGGCCGCCAAGACGATCAAGCCGGACATCTCGATCGTCGGCGTCGAACCGGCGATGTACCCCTCGTTCACCGCCCGCATGCGCGGACTGAACGCGTCGGTGGGCGGCCAGACCATCGCCGAGGGCATCGCGGTCAAGGCCGTGGGCAAGCTCACCTACGCCGTCGCGAGGCCGCTGATCGACGAGGTGCTGCTGGTGGAGGAGCCCTACCTCGAGCGCGCGATCGCCCTCTACTGCAACGTCGAGAAGACGGTCGTGGAAGGAGCGGGCGCCGCCGCCCTCGCCGCCCTGCTCGCCTATCCGGAGCGCTTCCGCGGCCGGGTCTGCGGCCTCGTCATCACCGGCGGCAACATCGATCCGCGCCTGCTGGCCTCGGTGCTCACCCGCGAACTGGTGCGCGCCCAGCGGCTGGTGTCGATGAAGATCGTCGGTGACGACCGTCCCGGGCTGCTGGCCAACGTCTCCAAGGCGATCGGCGACCTGGGCGGCAACATCATCGAGGTGGCGCACAACCGTTTGGCGCTCGATGTGCCGGCCAAGGGCGCCGAGTTCGACATCCTGGTCGAGACCCGCGACGCCCAGCACACCCAGGAGATCATCGATTCACTGCGAGAGCGCGGCTATCCGCCCCGGGTGGTCTAGGCCTTTGTCCAACAGCCCCGATTTAAAAATGAGATCGAACTCCATGCGTGCCGTGCTTGCCCTTTGCGCTTTACTGACGCTCGCCATGGGCGCCTGCGCGCGGGCGGCCCCTCCCGCGGCGGCCGAGGGGGCTGCGTTCCTGGCCAAGAACGCCGCGGCGCCCGGTGTGAAGACCACCGCCAGCGGACTGCAATACAAGGTGCTGAAATCTGGACCCGCCGGTGGGACGCCGCCGGGCCCAAGCGACCGAGTTGTGGTCAACTACGAAGGCGCCCTTCTTGACGGGACCGTGTTCGATTCGACCTACCAGCGCGGTGAGCCGGCGACCCTGTCGGTCGACCACGTCATCAAGGGCTGGACCGAAGCCCTGCAGATGATGCACCCGGGCGACACCTGGATGATCTATGTGCCCGCGGACCTCGGTTATGGCGACGAGGGGATCGGCCCGATCCCGCCCGGCGCCACCCTGGCGTTCAAGATCGAGCTCTTGTCCGTGGTGCGATGAGCAGCTGTTCCAGGTGATCGTTAGCCGATGACGGGGAGGCTCAAGGCGGTCCTTCCTTGCTGTCGAGGTCGCGACGACCGACTTCGCTGAAGGCGGCGGCGAGGATGCCGGCGGGGGCGGCGATCAGGCCGACTCCCAGGAATGCGGTGATGCCGGCCAGCACCTTGCCGAGGGGCGTCACAGGGGCGACGTCGCCGTAGCCGATCGTGGTGAGCGTCACCACCGACCACCACAGCGCCCGTGGAATGCTGCCGAACTTGGCGGGCTGGACCTCCCCTTCCACCAGATAGAGGAGGGTCGAGGAGACCAGCATCACCAGCACCGCCACGAACAGGGTCAGCAGAAGCTCGTCCCGTCGCGAGGCGATCACATAGGCCAGTTCCCGCCAGGCGCGGCTGAATCGGCCGAGGCGCGCGATCCGCAGAATGCGCAGCATGCGCAGCAGCCGCAGCCCGAAGGTCGGCATCTGAGTGGTGGCGAAGAAGGTCGGGGCCAGCGCCAGGATGTCGATCAGGGTGGGGAAGGAGAACAGCCAGCGCAGGCGCGAGGCCCAGGCTTCTCGAAAGGTCCGCGCGTCACCGGCCGCGCACCAACCGCGGGCCAGGAACTCCACCGAAAACGCCGCGCCGAAGCCCAGTTCGAGGGAGCGGAACAGCGTGTGATGGGCGAGCGCCAGCTTGGGCTCGGTCTCGAGCACGGCGGCCGCCACCGCTGTGACGATCACCGCGCAGATCAGGCGATTGGTGACCGAGAGGCCCCGACGCTGCAGGTTTGGATCGAGCTGAAGCCGCACCGCGCGCTTGAGGGAGGCGCCCCTTCCGCGAACCCTTGAGACGTTTCCTGTGGCCATCAGGGCCCCAGGTTAGAGGCAAACGCGACCACCGAGGAAGGGCGGCCTTTCGCGGCTCAGAACTTCGGCATGCCCGGCATCCCCGCCAGCGGCCCTGCCACGTCCTTCATCACCGCCGCCTGACTGGCTTCCAGCTTCTTGCGGGCGTCGGCGTGGGCGGCGATGACGAGGTCGGCGATGATCTCGCCGTCGCCGTCCTTGAGCAGCTCGGGGTCGAGGACCAAGGCCTTCATGTCGCCGTTTCCACCGAGGGTGAGGCGCACCATACCGGCGCCGGCGGCGCCCTCCACCTCGCTCTGGGCCAGCTTTTCCTGCGCCGCTTGCAGCTTCTGCTGCATGGCTTGCGCCTGCTTCATCAGCGATCCGAGATCCTTCACGTCAGTCCTCCTCAGAGCCCGGTTCATCGTCGATGGCCGTCGCGGACGCGGCGGCGACCTGGCGCACCTCCACGACTTCCGCGCCCGGGAAGGCCGAGAGCAGCGCCTGCACGAAAGGGTCGGCGACCGCTTCGGCGTACTCCGCCTTGCGGGCTTTTGCCTGACGCTCCACCAGGGTCTCGGCGCCCCCGGCCTTCGGCACGGCGAGCCAGGTCTCGCCGGTCCAGTCCTTCAGCCTCGAGACGAGGCGATGCGAGAGGTTGGCGGGCGCGCCATAGGCCGGCTCGAATTCGATGGCGCCGGGCCGAAAGCTCACCAGCCGGACGTACTTCTCGAGATCGAGCTTGAGGGCGATGTCGCGACGCTCGCCGGCCAACGCGACAACCTCCTCGAAACTCTGGGGCGAGGGCGGCGCGTTGGCGGCGATCGGCGTGGCGGACGGCAGGGCCGCGGCCGGCGCCAGCGCGGCGCGGGCGCTCGACCCTCGCCCCACCGCCCGGCCTGGGCGCGGCGGGCGCCGGCGAGCTTCCGGGGATGGGCGCGCCCTCGCGGAGCAGCTTCAACGCCTCTTCGGGACCCGGCAGATCGGCGGCGTAGGCGAGGCGTATCAGCAGCATCTCCACCGCCGCGGCTGGGTTAGGAGCGGTGCGTGTTTCCTCGTGCCCTTTGAGCAGCATCTGCCACAGACGAGAGAGAGCGGACGCCGGGATCGCCGCGCCGAGCGCCTCCAGACGCGCCGCCTGATCCTTGGGCAAGGTGAGGGCGCCGGTCCCAAGAGTCTTGGCGAGTGAGGCGGCGTGGGCGTGTTCCAGGAGGTCGAGGGCCACGGTGGCGGGGTCGGCCCCCACCGCGTGGAGCGCGCGGAAACCCTTGATCGCCCCGGCGGCGTCGCCCTTGGCCACACACTCGAAGATGGCGATGCTCTGGTGCGTGTCGGCGAGGCCCAGCATGCCCTGGACCTGGACCGCGGAGACGCTCTCGCCCGGCTCGGCCTGGACCAGCGCCTGGTCGAGCAGCGACTGGGCGTCGCGCACCGAGCCTTCGGCGGCGCGGGCGATGAGGGTGAGCGCCTCCTCGTCCACGGCGAAACCCTCGGCCGTGGCGATTTGGGCGAGGTTGGCGGCGATCACCGCCGGCTCGACCCGCCTGAGGTCGAAGCGCTGGCAGCGCGAGAGGATCGTCACCGGAACCTTGCGGATCTCGGTCGTGGCGAAGATGAACTTGGCGTGGGGCGGCGGCTCTTCGAGGGTCTTGAGCAGGGCGTTGAACGCCGCCGTGCTCAGCATGTGCACCTCGTCGATGACATAGACTTTGTAGCGGGCCTCGGCCGGGCCGTAGCGCACGCCGTCGAGCAGTTCGCGCATGTCGGAGACGCTGGTGCGGCTGGCGGCGTCGAGCTCGAGCACGTCCAAGTGCCGCCCATCGATGATCGCCTTGCAGTGGCGGCCCTCGACGCCAAGGTCGACAACGCTCGGCTGGTGGACCGTATCGCTCTCGTAGTTCAGCGCGCGGGCGAGCAGGCGGGCGGTTGTGGTCTTGCCCACGCCGCGCACGCCGGTGAGCATGAAGGCGTGGGCGATGCGGCCGCTCGAGAAGGCGTTCTTCAGCGTCCGGACCATGCCCTCCTGGCCGATCAGGTCGTCGAAGTTCCGGGGCCGGTACTTGCGGGCGATGACGGTGTAGGCGGCGGGCGGCTCCGCGATGGTCGCGGCGGGCGCCGACGCAGGCGCGCCGAAGATGTCGGCCGTGAGCTCGTCGCGCTCGGGAGTTTCGGTATCGTCTTCGAGCGTGAGGTCGGTCATCTCGCCGGCGGAAATAGAGGGGTGGAGACCGGCAGACGACCCGGAGCGTAACTCGTTACGGCTGCTTCCTTCCGGACCTGACCGGGTTGGCGAGGACTCCGCCCATCGCCGATCTCCGCTTTCTATATCGCCCGCGCGGTGCGGGGGCGCAAGGCGGGGCCACCGTCGCCTTGGGAAAGAAGACCGGCGGCCGTCGCGCCTTCACTGAAGATCGCGACCGGTGGGTTATTCCAGGCGCGCGCGCTCTCCTCTATCCCATCTCCATGCCCCTTCAGTCCTTCACCAACACCTTCGCCGGAAATCCGCTCGACCGGGTGAGCGAGCGGCGCTCAGAGGCGGGATGGATCGAGGAGAAGCTCAAGGCGCCCGGCTCGCTCGCCATCGCCTTGTGGAACGGCAAGCCGCTACTGGAGAGCGCCAAGGACGGCGGCTCCCAACTCGCCTACCTGTCGGCGAGCGTGGCGGGGGAGATCGCGGGCGGCCCCGAGCGGCTGCTGTTCCTAGGGCTGTGGAAGGAAACGGCGGTCTTCGCCGTCGATCTGGAGAGCGAGTCCGATCCGGCGGACGAGGCGCTGTCGGGGCTTGGCCGCTTCGAGGATCTGCGCGCCGTCGTCGCCACCCTGCCTGGGGCCGACGCCGCCATCATCGCCACCGCCAAGGCGATGTTCGAGTGGCGGCGACGGCACCGGTTCTGCGCCAACTGCGGCCAACCGAGCGAAACGATGGACGGCGGTTGGAAGCGGCTGTGTCGCGCCTGCGGGACCCAGCATTTCCCGCGCACAGACCCAGTCACCATCATGTTGCCGGTCCACGGCGAGCGCTGTCTTTTGGGACGGCAAAAGGCCTGGCCGGCGCAGATGATGTCGGCGCTCGCGGGGTTCCTCGAGCCCGGCGAGAGCATTGAGGAGGGCTGCGCCCGCGAGTTGTGGGAGGAAGCCAGGCTCAAGGCGGTGCGGGTGCGCTACCATTCGACGCAACCCTGGCCCTATCCGTCGTCGCTGATGATCGGGCTGATCGCCGAGGTGGAGAGTGACGAGGCGACCGCGGACGGGATCGAGATCGACACCGTGCGCTGGTTCACCCGCGAAGAGGCGCGCGCCATTCTCGCCGGAACGCATCCCGAGGTGAAGGCGCCGCCGGGGATGGCCATCGCTCACCAGCTCATCCGTGCCTGGGCGGAAACAGCCTAGAAACAAGCCGCCCCAACAAGATTATTCCGCAACCCTAGCCCATGTGGAAGGCTTCTTCTGTCGCCGGGGGCGGCGGAAGGCAGGACGAGGATCGGAGCATTGAGCCCCAAGCCAGACCCCGCGCAAACGACCGGCGGGCGCCGCGCCCTCCTGGTCTTCCCACGTTACACGCCCTCGTTCGGCACCTTCGAGTACGCCTACCCCATCGTCGGGGCCAAGGCGTTCATGCCGCCGCAAGGCCTCCTGGTCATCGCCTCCGCCCTGCCGAAGTCGTGGGAGGTGCGGTTCGTCGACGAGAATATCCGCCCGGCGACCCGGCGCGACTTCGACTGGGCCGAGGTGGTGTTCGTCAGCGGGATGCACATCCAGCGCGAGCAGATCCACGACATCGCGCGGCGCGCCCACGCCCACGGCAAGACGGCGGCGCTGGGCGGCCCCTCCGTGTCGGCCTGTCCCGAGTACTATCCGGAGTTCGACTACCTGCACGTTGGCGAAATGGGCGACGCCACCGACGCCCTGGTCGCGGCGCTCGAACGGGATCCATCACGCCCGCCCTCGCAGATCACCTTCACCACCAAGGAACGGCTGGACCTCAGCGCCTTCCCGCTGCCGGCCTATGAGCTGATCGATCTCTCCCAGTACTTCATGGGCTCGATCCAGTTCTCCAGCGGCTGCCCCTACGACTGCGAGTTCTGCGACATCCCCGCGCTCTACGGCCGCAACCCGCGGCTGAAGACGCCGCAGCAGATCGTCGCCGAGCTGGACAAGATGCGCGAGCACGGCCTGCGCGACGCGGTCTACTTCGTCGACGACAACTTCATCGGCAATCGAAAGGCGGTGCGCGAGCTGCTGCCCGTGCTGACCGAGTGGCAGAAGAAGAACGGTTATCCTCTGACGCTGGCCTGCGAGGCGACGCTCAACATCGCCAAGCGGCCCGAGCTCTTGGCCGCCATGCGGGAGGCGAAGTTCGAGACGGTGTTCTGCGGAATCGAGACGCCCGATCCGGCGGCGCTCAAGGCCATGGACAAGGCGCACAACCTGATGGTGCCGATCTACGAGGGGATCGCCGCGCTCAACGCCCACGGCATGGAGGTGGTGAGCGGGATCATCATGGGCCTGGACACCGACACCCGCGCCACCGGCGGGGCGATCATGGACTTCGTCGAAGGCTCCCAGATCCCGCTGCTCACCATCAACCTGCTTCAGGCCCTGCCCCGAACCAAGCTGTGGGACCGGCTGGCCAGGGAAGGGCGACTGGTGGAGAACGACGAGGGGCTGGAATCCAACGTCAGCTTCCTCATGCCCTATGACGAGGTGGTCGACATGTGGCGCGACTGCATGGCGCGCGCTTATGAGCCCGACGCCCTGTTCGAGCGCTTCCGCCATCAGATCGAGGCGACTTATTCCAATCGGCTGGACGTGCCCCGGCAGGTGACGGCGGCCGATATCCGACGCGGTGTCGGCGTGATCTCGCGCCTGCTCTGGTACGCCGGGATCGCCAGTCCCTACCGCAAGGCGTTCTGGCGCTTCGCCTGGCCGCTGATCAAGACCGGGGACATCGAACGCGTGGTCGCGGTCGGCGTGGTCGCCCACCACCTGATCACCTTCGCGAGGGACGCGGCGTCAGGGAAACAGAACGCCTCGTTCTACTCGCGAAAGCTCCGAGAGCCGGCGGCGCCAGTTCGAGCGCCGGTGTTCGCCGGGCAGGCGGCCTAGCGAATCCGAGTGAAAGCGTTGCGCCACGAAGCGCCGTGGCGGAGGATGGTTGATCACATGAGGGGTCGATCAGTGAAGCATCTCGCGTTCGTCGCCGCTTTGGCCGGGTCCGCCGTCGCCGCCCGCGCCCAGGCCCCTGAGTTGAAGCCGGAGCTCACCGGCGTTGGCTTCCTGGTCGGAGATTGGTCCTCAGGAAAGGGCGTCGTGGCGGAGACTGGGGGGACCTCCACCGGATCGTCACGGATCGGGGTGGCCGCCAACGGAGCGGTCCTGCTCCGGCAGGATCGAACCAACCTCTTCGACAAGGGCGGCAAACCCAGCGGCAGCTTCGATCAGGTGATGATGATCTACCCCGAAGCCGGAACGCTGCACGCCGACTATTCGGATGGAACGCACGTCATCCATTACATCCGGGCCGACGTGGTGGCCGGGAAGTCCGTCGCCTTCTCCAGCGCCAGCGCGCCGGGAGCGCCGATCTTCAAGCTCACCTATACGCTCACGGCGCCGGACACCCTGGGCGTGTCGTTCGGGATGACGCCTCCGGGCGGCACGAGCTTCGTCCCCATCGCGACGGGCACGCTGCGCAAGGGCGGCTGATCGAGGGTACATCTAGAGCTGTTTCAGGGCCTCCTCAGCCGGCCGGCACGCTCGCGACGATCGCCTCCGCTTTCGCGAACAGCGCCGGATCGATCGTGAGGTCGGCGGCGGCGGCGTTGTCGTCGAGTTGTTCTGGCCGGCTCGCGCCGACGATGGCGGAGGCGACGTTGGGTTCGCGGAGCACCCAGGCCAGGGCGAATTGCGAGAGGGTGCAGCCGGCCTCCTGAGCGAGCGGCTTGAGCTGCTGCACCGCCTCGAGCACCTCGTCGCGAAGCCAGTCGCGCATCATGCCGCCCATGGAGTCGCTGGCGGCGCGGGAGTCGGCCGGCGGCTTGGAGCCCGGCGCGTACTTGCCGGTGAGCACGCCCTGGGCGAGCGGGGACCAGACGATCTGCGAGACCCCGTTGGCCTGGCAGATCGGGATGACCTTCTTCTCAGGCCGGCGATGCAGCAGGGAGTATTGCGGCTGGCTCGACACGAACCGCTCCACGCCCGGAATCGCGAAGGCGGCCTCGATCTGGTCGGGCGACCACTCGCTGAAGCCGATGTAGCGCGCCTTGCCCGATCGCACGACCTCGCTCAGCGCCTCCATGGTTTCCTCGAGCGGCGTGTCGGCGTCGTAGCGGTGGCACTGGTAGAGGTCGACGTAGTCGACCTTCAGCCGCTGGAGCGAGGCGTCGATCTGCTTGAGCACCTGCGCCCGCGACAGGCCCTTGTCCGTGGCGCTCATCGGGAAGAACAGCTTGGTCGCGAGGATGTAGCTGTCGCGCGGCCGACGGCCGAGCGTCTCGCCCAAGAAGGTCTCCGCCGCGCCCCGGCCATAGACGTTGGCGGTGTCGATGAAATTGATCCCGAGCTCGAAGGCGCGGTCGACGCAGGCGCGCGCCTTGTCGGCTTCCACACCGACCCCGTAGGTGAGCCAGGATCCGAGGGAAATCACCGAGACCTCGAGGTCGCTGGCGCCGAGCTTGCGGTACTTCATTAGGGATTCCTTGGACAAAGACGGTGGCCGGCCATGGGTAGGCGATCGGCCGCAGGTGCGGTTAAGCGAACGCGCAGGGCGGCGGGTGGTCGCATCATCCCCGCCGACAAAGGGACTTTCGATTGTGCAAGGAGCCCACGCGGCGAGGCCGTGGGGACAAGACCGGGAGGAACGATGTTCAGGACGTGGAGATCGCTCGCGCTCGCGAGCTACGGCATGAGCTTGGCGACCATCGCGGCGGCGGCCCAACCGCCCTCCTGGACCGAGCCCGTGAAGTCGTTCGAGATCGCCCCACACGTCTACTACGTCGGGACCAAGGGCCTGTCGGCGTATCTGCTCACCTCCAACGCCGGCGCGATCCTCATCGACGGCACGCTCGAGGAGAACGCCGCCCTGATCGAGCGCAACATCGCCTCCGTCGGCGTTCCGTTGCGATCGGTGAAATGGATCGTGAGCGACCACGCGCACAGCGACCATGTCGGCGCGCTTGGCGCGGATCAAGGCCGACAGCGGCGCCCACTTCGCCGCCAGCGCCGAAGATCGCATCGCCCTGGAGCGCGGCAGCCTTCGCGGCGACATGACCTACGACGCCCGCGACTATACCTTTCCGCCGATCAAGGTCGATCGTGTCGTCGGAGACGAAGAGCGCCTCGACGTCGGCGACTTGAGGCTGACGGCGCATCTGACTCCCGGTCACACGCCGGGATGCACCAGCTGGAGCACCACGGTGCAGGAAGGCGGCCGCCCGCTTCGGGTGCTGTTCCTGTGCAGCATCACGGTCGCCGGCAACAAGCTGGTCGGCAATCGCGCCTACCCCGCGATTGTCGCGGACTTCGAGACCACCTTCGCCAAGCTCTCGAAAATGAAGGCCGACATCGTCCTCACCAGTCATCCCGAGATCGCGGACGTCCTGGGGCGCGAGGCGCGGGTCCAGGCCGGAGATCGCGGCGCCTTCGTCGATCCCGAGGCGCTTCCCAGGATTGTCGCTGAGTTCGAAGCAGGCGTTCGAGGCGGAACTGGCTAAAGCCAAGGACGCCCAACACCCTTAGGGGCCATCCATCAGGTTGGCGAAGGTTCGCCGCGCAATCCGCGCCATCCGCTCATCGTCCGCCAGCCCCGCATCGAGCAGCATGACCCCATAGTGGACGGCCCAGCCCCTCGCGCGGCGCCAAGTCGAATCCGAGACGTCGCCGCACGCCTCCATCATCCGCGCTCGGTCATGGACACCCGAGAACAGCATCCACACCGAGGCCAGGTCGCTGGCGCGGTCGCCGGCGCAGAGGTCGCCCCAGTCGATCATGGCGACGATCTCGCCGTCCCGCACTAGAACGTTGCGAGGGTGGGGATCGCCCTGCAGCCATGTGGGCGCGGCGTCCACCGGCTCGGTCAGGGCCGTTCGCCAGATGGCGAGCAGGGCCGGGTCGATATGCTCGCCGCGCTCGGCGAGGCTGCGGCGGCGCGCCTCGAAGTGGGCCACACGCTGGCCGAGCGGCACACCGCGATAGGGGTTGCGCGGCGCGTCCGACGGGGCGGGCTGATGGAGCGCGCGGAAGAAGCCGCCGAGGATCTCGGCTTCACCCGGGGCGGGCGGCGCGAGATCGGCGGTCTCCCCTTCGAACCAGGGAATGACGCTCCAAGGCCAGGGGTAGTCCAGGCTTGGACAGCCGACGCGGACCGGCGCGGGGATCGGCAGGGGCAGGGTCGGAGCGAGCGTCGGCATCCACCGCTGCTCGTGCTTGATCAGCTTTGCGCCGATGGCGCGTCGCGGCATGCGCGCGGCGAGGTCCTCGCCGAGGCGGAAGATGGCGTTGTCCCAGCCGTTGGCGACGAGCCGGACCGGACGATCGGCGAGATCGGGGTGCTGTTCGGCGAGCAGACGGCGCACGAGGTCCGGCGCGATCCGCACCTCGGCTGCCGGCGTCCCGCTCACAGGAACAGATCGCGCGAGGGGCAGAGGTCGGCGACGACGCAGACCTCGCACTTGGGCCGTCGCGCCACGCAGGTGTAGCGGCCGTGCAAGATGAGCCAGTGGTGGGCGTGGATGCGGCGCTCGGGTGGGACGATGCGCATCAGGTCGGCCTCCACTTTGTCCGGCGTGGACCCGTCCGAAAGCTTCAGCCGGTGGGAGACGCGGAAGACGTGGGTGTCGACGGCGATCGCGGCCTCGGCGCCCAGCTCGTTGAGCACCACGCTCGCGGTCTTGCGGCCGACGCCGGGGAGCGCCTGCAGAGCCTCGCGGTTAAGCGGGACCTCGCCGCCATACTGCTCGATCAGGGCGCGCGAGAGAGCGACGACGTTCTTGGCCTTGGTCCGGTAGAGGCCGATCGAGGCGATGAACGGCGTGACCCCTGCTTCGCCGAGCGCAACGATCGCGTCCGGCGTTCCGGCGACCGGATAGAGCGCCGCGGTGGCGCGGTTCACCGACGCGTCCGTCGCCTGGGCCGAGAGCACCACCGCGACCAGCAACTGGAACGGGCTCTGACTCTTGAGCTCGCCGCGCGGCTCGGGGTTCGCCGCGGCCAAGCGGTCGAAGATGGCGGCGATCCGCGCGCGTTCCTTGGGGCCTAGCCGGCGGCTCATCCTCTCCCCTGCCAAGCCCGGAGGCTCTCGCCAAGAGCCCGCGCGTAGGATTAGGGAAAGGGCGGATGGACGATCCACTGTTCATGGACGCGCTTCTCACCCCTAACCGCTCGATGTCGTCGCGCGGCTACATTGTGCTGATCGGGGTGATGACGGCGATCAACGTGGCGACGGCGGCGGTCTTCCTGCGGATGGGCGCGGCGCCGGTGCCCTTTTTTCTCGGCTTCGACCTCCTGGCGGTGGTGGTCGCCTTCGCGCTCAGCCGACGCTCGGGCCGCCGGGGCGAGCGGATTCAGGTCAGCGCCGCCGAGGTGCGGGTGGTTCGCGAAGCGCCAAGCGGGGAGGACCAGATGGTGTGGAGTTCGCCCACTGCCTTCACCATCGTCGACCTGAACGGCGAGGGGGAGAGCCCAGGCGACCTCACCCTGCGCCTGTCGAACCAGCGGCTGCCGGTGGCGACGATGCTGTCGCGGCCGGAGCGGGTGCAGTTCGCCTCGGCCCTGCACGAGGCCATCGCTCGCGCCCGCGCCGGCTCGATTTGGGGCTAACCGTTCACTCCACTGCCCGCCAATCCAGCGCCATCTTGAGGCAGGCGGGATCGTTGAACGCAGTGGGGTAGGCTTCGGGCGCCCGCTCGGCCGGCCAGCGATGGGTGACTAGGCCTTCGAGGGACAGGCCGTCCGAGGCGATCAGCGACAGCACGTGCTCGAGATCGGGCGGCGACCACTCGGCGGCAACGCGAATGCGGATCTCGCGCATGAACGCCGGAGGAAAGTCGAAGGCGAGCGGCGTCTCGTAGAAGCCGGCCAGCACCACCTCGCCGCCTCTCGCGAGGCGGCCGATCAGACTGTTCAGGAGGTCGCCCGCGCCGCTGACATCGCAGATGGCGCGATAGTCGCGGCGGTCGTCCGAGGCCGGGTCGACGACGGGGTAACCCTCGGCGCCGGCGCGCCGCGCGGGATTGGTCTCCCACACCGTGGGTGCAGCGGCGCCGGCGGCAAGCGTCAGTCGAGCCAGAAGGCGGCCGAGGACGCCGTGGCCGATGATGAGGTCCGGTGGATCGCCGCCGGCGATGGCGTGGCGCGCGGTGGCGGCGAGCGCGATCAGCACGCCACGTTCACCAAGTGCTTCCGGGATCGTGGGCGCGCGAGCGCTGGCGGTCACCAGTCGCCGCGCCGCGCCGCCGAATAGGCCACGCACGTCCTTGAAGCCGGAGGAGCCAGGAACGAACACCGTCTCGCCGATCCGGCCGCGCGCGCCGTCGCCTGCGTCGACGATCCGGCCGACGGTTTCGTAACCCGGCACCAACGGATAGCCGAGGCCGGGGAACGGGGGCATGCGCCCGGTCCACAGCAGTCGCTCGGTGCCGGTGCTGATCCCGCTCCACGCCGCCTCGACCAGGATGTCGTCCTCGCCGAGGGGCTTCAGCTCGACCTTGCGCAGGGCGAGCCGCTCGGGAGCGTCGAAGACGACGGCCGCTGTGTGCATCGGAGGATCGCGATCATCCATCGGCCAGGATCACCTTCAGCAGATAGGGCGAGCGGGTCTTCAGCACCCGGGCGCGCTGGAAGCCGGCGGCTTCGACGCGCGCCATGAGGTCGGCCGGGGTGCGGGCGCGGCCTCGACCCATGGCGTGCAGGTAGAGGGCGAAATAGACGTCGGCGACGCGGTCGGCGCGCGGCGCGGCGGACATCGGCTCGGCGATCAGCAGGGTTCCGCCGCGGGCGATGGCCTCACGGGCCGAGCGCAGCAGCCGCTCGACGCCGGCGTCGTCGTGATCATGCAGGATACGGACCAGGGTGATCAGATCAGCGCCGCGCGGGAGAGGATCGGCTAGGAAGTCGCCTTCGACGATCTCCGCACGGTCCAGCACGCCGGCTCGGCCCAGACGCTCGCGGGCGCGCTCGGTAACCGCCGGCAGGTCGAACAGGGTGAGGGCGAGCCTCGGAGCCCGCTCGGCCGCCGCGCTGAGGAACACCCCCTCCCCGCCGCCCACGTCGAGCACCCGCCGATGGCGCGAGACATCGTAGGCGTCGAGCACATCGGCCGCGACCGTCGGCTGGGAGGCGGCCATCAGGGCGGAATAAGCCGCGACCGTCTCCGGACCGGCGCCGCCCGGCTGGGCGGTCGTGGCGTACGGCCAGTAGCCCGCGAGGCCGCCGGTCGCCCGCTGTCCTCGCAGGAGGGCCGGGGTATCGGCGAGGTCGGCGTAGAAGTGACGATGATGGCCGATCATCTCCGAAAGCCCGGGATTGCCGAGCAGGGCCGCGCCCTGGTCGCCCAGGGCGTAGCGGCCTTGGCCGACACGCTCGGCGAGGCGCAGGGCGGCCGCGGCCCCCAACAGCCGGTCGGCGGCGTCCTGGGGCAGGTCGAGGGACCGGGCGATCTCGGCGACCGTGCGCGGGCCGTCACGCAGATGCTCGAGCAGGCCGGTCTCGACGCAGGCGCCCAGAGTCTGGGCGTAGACGAAGCCGGCGGCGAGGTCGAACAGGCCCTCGGCGCGTCGCCGCGCAATGCGCCGTGTGAGCGGAAAGCCGGCGGCCCAGCGCTGGAAGCCGGGGTCGGAGAGGCGCCGGTTGCGCCACGCGATCCACCGTTCGCGGAGAGTGGTCAGGCCGCGCCGCGCTCGAGCTGTTTGGGAACGAGGCGGGTGGCTTGCATCCGAACCAGTTCGCGCAGAGCGGCGTCGCCCTCGCAAGGCGGGATGGCGGCCATGGCCTGAGCAACAAGCGATTCCAGCCGATCCACGGCGCCGGCGACGCCGAGCTCCAGCACCGCGCTGGGCCGGCCGAGCGCCGCGTCCTGGCCGACCGGCTTGCCCCCTTCCGAGGCGAGCGACACCGCATCGAGCAAGTCGTCGGCGACCTGGTAAGCTTCGCCGAGCTTCTCGCCGAGCGCCTGCCACGGCAGCGGATTGGCGCCCGCGGCAACGGCCCCGGCCATAACCGCCGCGACAAAGAGCGCGCCGGTCTTGGCGCGATGGTAGGCGTCGACCGCCACGTGCGGCTCGCTTTCCCAGCCTTGTCCGGCGACGATGCCGCCGGGCATGCCCACCCCTCGCGCGACGGTGGCGAGGAGCGGAGCGAGGCGAGCGGGGGCGAGTGCGCCGGCGCGGGCGAGCGCTTCGAAGGCCATGACGATCAGGGCGTCGCCCGCCAACACGGCGAGCGGCTCACCGTAGGCCGCGTGCACGGACGGCCGCCCTCGCCGAGTGTCGGCGTCGTCGAAACAGGGGAGATCGTCATGCACCAGGGAGGCGCAATGGAGCATCTCCAACGCCGCGGCGGCGGCGTCGGCGAGACCGGGACTGGCGTCGCCGCAGGCCTCGGCCACGGCCAGACAGATGAGGGGACGAACCCTTGCGCCGCCGGGAAAGACGGCGTGGCGGATGGCGGCGGCCAGCTTTGGCGGAGGCTGCCCCGATTCGGCTCGGATCATCGCCGCCTCAAGGGCGCTTTCGAGCCGAAGACGCACGCTCATGGCCGCCTCCCTTCCGGTCCAAACCGGAATGTCCAATTCAGTTGACGCTCACTCTGTATGATTTTGTTGACACCCGCTAGGGTGTAATCGCGCCTGGAGGCAAAAAGCTGAGCCTGAATTCCGAGAGGGTCGTGGTCGTCGGCGCCGGCGTGGGGGGATTGGCCTGCGCCATCGATCTCGCGCGCCAGGGCTTCGCGGTGACGGTGGTGGAGCGGGCGGCGACGCCGGGCGGCAAGATGCGCGAGCTGCCGGTGGGAGAGGCGCGGATCGATGCGGGTCCGACGGTCTTCACCATGCGCTGGGTGTTCGACTCGCTGTTCGCGGACGCGGGCGTTTCGCTCGCCGAGCGGGTCGGGCTTACGCCGGCCTCGATCCTCGCCCGGCACGCCTGGTCGGAAGGCGAGCGCCTCGACCTGTTCGCCGACGACGCCAAGTCGGCCGAAGCGATCGGCGAGTTTGCGGGGGCGCGGGAGGCCGCTGGTTATCTCACCTTCCGTCGCAAGGCCCGGCGCACCTATGAGACTCTGCGCGACAGCTTCATGACCGTGGCCAATCCAGGCCCCGTCGGGCTGGCGATGTCGCTCGGGCCCGCGCGATCCGGCGACCTGATGGCGATCCGCCCGTTCCAGACCCTGTGGGGCGCCCTGAGCGAAGACTTCGCCGATGCCCGGCTTCGGCAGCTGTTCGGACGCTATGCGACTTACTGCGGCTCCTCGCCGTTCGAGGCGCCCGCCACCCTGATGCTCGTCGCGCACGTGGAGCAGGAGGGCGTGTGGCTCGTCGAGGGCGGCATGCAGCGCCTTGCCGAGGCTATGGCGCGATTGGCGACCGAACTCGGCGTGTCCTTCCGCTACGGCGCGCACGCCGAGCGGATCGGCGTTGCAAACGGTCGAGCGGCGAGCGTGCACCTGGCGGGCGGCGAGCGGCTGCAAGCCGACTGGATCGTGGTCAACGGCGATCCGACCGCGGTGGCGGTGGGCGCGTTTGGTCCCGAGGCGGCCAGGGCCTGCCCCGACGGGCGGCCGGCGGAGCGCTCGCTCTCGGCCATCACCTGGGCGATGACGGCGAAGACCAGCGGATTCCCCTTGTCGCGGCACAATGTGTTCTTCTCGGGCGACTATCAGGCGGAGTTCCGCGAGATCTTCCAAGGCCGACGGCCTCCGACCACGCCGACCGTCTATGTCTGCGCCCAGGACCGCGCCGAGGACGCGCCGCCGCCGGACGGCGCGGAGCGGCTGCTGATCCTGATCAACGCCCCCGCGAATGGCGATCGCGATCCGTACTCCGAAGAGGAACTAGAGGCATGTCGGACGAGAACGCTGGACGTCTTGAGCCGCCGGGGCCTGGAGCTGGAGCCGACCGGCTCGGCGGCGGCGACGCCGGCGACATTCAACGCCTTGTTCCCGGGGCCGGGCGGAGCGCTCTACGGGGGAGCGACCCACGGCTGGGCGGCGGCGTTCAAACGGCCGGGCGCTCGGACGAGGCTGCCGGGTCTGTACCTGGCGGGCGGAGCGACTCATCCGGGAGCGGGCGTGCCGATGGCGGCCTTGTCGGGCCGACTGGCGGCGCGGCGGATCTTGAAGGATCGCGCTTCGATGCCGAGGTTCCGGCCGGGGGCTACGCCTGGTGGTACGTCGACGCCCTGAGCGCGGACGGGCGTCACGGGCTCACCCTGATCGCCTTCATCGGCAGCGTCTTTTCGCCCTACTATGGCTGGAGCGGCCGATCCGACCCGCTCGACCACTGCACGGTCAATGTCGCGCTGTACGGCCCGAACGGCCGCTGGGCGATGACCGAGCGGGGGCGCGGATCGGTGCGGCGGACCGCGACCACCCTCAGCATCGGCCCAAGCCGCCTCGCCTGGGACGGGGAAGCCCTGGACATCGACGTCGACGAGATCGCCGCCCCCCTGCCCCGGCGGATCCGAGGCAGGATCCGGGTCAAGCCGGCCGCGGTGCTCCGCGAGGTGCATGACCTGGACGGCGCCGGACGGCACCTCTGGCGGCCGATCGGACCGCGTTCGGAGGTGGAGGTGACGCTCACGCAGCCCGGCGTGTCGTGGCGCGGCGGCGGCTACTTCGACTGGAACGCGGGCGTCGAGCCGTTGCAGGACCGCTTCGCCGAGTGGACCTGGTCGCGCGTCCACCTGCCGAAGGAGACGCGGCTGTTCTACGACGTGACCCTGCTGGGCGGCGAGCAGCGCGGCCTGGCGCTGGTCATGGACGATGCCGGCGGGGTGGAGCGCACGACCGCCCGGGACTTTGTCGCCCTGCCGTCGACGCTGTGGCGTGCGCCGCGAGCGGTTCGACCCTTGGGCGACGCCGCTCCGATGCTGGTCCGCACGCTCGAGGATGCGCCGTTCTATTCCCGCTCGATCCTGCGCGACACCCTCAATGGAGAGACCGCGCGAGATCGTCCATGAGAGCTTGCTGGCGAGCCGCCTTCGCTCGCCGCTGGTGAGCGCAATGCTACCCTTCCGGATGCCCCGCGCCCTCTGGTGACTTGGGCGGCGGCTCGGCTGGAGGCTTCTTGGGCGGCCGAACCGACAGGTACTGCCAGACGCCGAAGGCCAGGGCCGCGCCGTCCACCAGGACGATCTCGATGATCGTCGCGGTGTGGGCGCTCACGGCTGAGCGCCTAGCTAGCCGCCGGGGTGCGGCGATCAAGGCCGGAAAAGAGCTCGATGGTCCAGGCGAGGTCGCCGGACGGGCCGCGTTTGCGGACCGGCCGCGCGGATCTCAAGGCCGCGCTCGCCCCCGCCGCCTCCACCAGAAACCGGGTTTCCGCCAGCGCTTCGCCGATCGGCGACGTTCGCGCCGGACTTACGGCCTCGGCCACCGCGCGCGCCAGCAGCCCCGCCTTTAGCCAGGGCGCCACATGGGCGCGTCGGCTCACCGAATCGAAGCCATGGGTCGCGACCTGGTCGCCAATCGCCGCATAGAGCCGGCGGGCGGCGAAGATTGCCGGGCGGAAGCTGCGATCGAGGTTTGCGATGCCGGTATCCGCGCGCGCGTAGAGCTCGTCCGCCGCCGACAGCAGCCGACCCACGACCCGCGCGATCTCCGGTCGAAACGTGGGCTCCACGAGCCAAGCCTCAGGGTCGATCCCGGCTTCACGCAGCCAGGCGCGGGGCAGGTAGAGCCGGCCGATCCGCGCGTCCTCGCCCACGTCGCGGGCGATGTTGGTGAGCTGCATGGCGACCCCAAGGTCGCAGGCTCTGGCGACGAGGTCTGGGCTGCGCGCGCCCATCAATGCGGCCATCATCACCCCCACCGAGCCGGCGACCCGGGCGGCGTAGTCCATCACCTCGGACAGGGTCTCGTAGTTCCGCCCCACCGCGTCCCACTCCAGCCCTTCCAGCAGGGCGTCGAGCGCCGCGCGGGGAATGCCGAACTCGCGCACCGCATCGGCCAAGGCGCGATCCACCGGCTCCGGCGCGGGCTTGCCGGCAAAAATCCCGTCCAGCCGGCGGCGGAGGCGATCGACCGCATCGGTCCGACCGCCCTCGACATCCACCACATCGTCCGAGAGGCGGCAGAAGCCGTAGAGAGCATAGGCGGCGTTCCGAACCTCGTCCGGCAGCAGCAGGGAGGCGAGGAAGAACGATCGCGAGCCGGTGCGGATCATCTCGCGACAGGCGGCGAGATCGGCCGGACGGGCGAGGGCGGCCTCAGACATGGGCGGGCGCCGGAACCAGGGCGTCGAGCGCGCGCGCCGAGGAAAGCACGCCAGGAACCCCGGCGCCGGGCTGGGCGCCGGCGCCGACGAGAAAGAGACCCTTCACATCTTCGCTCCGGTTGTTGGGCCGAAACCAGCCGCTCTGCAGGAGCGTCGGGGCCAGGCTGAAGGCGGCGCCCTTGTAGGCGCGGTAGCGCTCCTCGAAATCGAGCGGCGTCATCACCCGGCTGGTGACGAGGTCCTCCTCCAGCCCTGGCAGCAGGGTCTCGGACAGCCGGCGCGCGATGGCGCGCCGATAGGGCTCCGCCCGCTCGACCCAGTCGACGCCGGCGTCGAGGTTCGGCGTCGGCGAGAGGACGTAGAATCCGTCGCAACCGGGGGGCGCCAGCGACGGGTCGGTCGCCGTCGGGCGGTGCAGGTAGAGGCTCATGTCCTCGGCCAGCACCTGCTTGTCGAAGATGTCTCTCAGCAGGCCTCGATAGCGTGGGCCGAGCAGGATGGTGTGGTGGGGCACGTCCGGGTAGCGCCGGCGGGCGCCGAAGTACCAGACGAACAGACCCATGGAGTACTTGGCCCGCTCGAGGCGCCGTTCGGTCCAGCGGCCCCGCGCCTCCGACGGCACCAGCTCGCGATAGGTGGTCGCCGCGTCGGCGTTGGAGACGACGATGTCGGCGGCGATGGTCTCACCCGTGGTCAGGCGGACGCCCCGCGCGGCTCCGTCCTCCACCACGATCCGGGCCACGTCGGCGCGGTAGCGCACGGCGCCGCCCTGACGTTCGATCAGTCCGACAAGACCCCGCACCAGCGCCCCGGTGCCGCCCATGGCGAAGTGCACGCCCCAGCGGCGCTCGAAGGCGCAGATCAGGCCATAGACGGCGGTGGTGTCGAACGGGTTGCCGCCCACGAACAGCGGATGGAAGCTCAACGCCACTCTCAGGCGCTCGTCCTTCACGAACCGCGAGACGAGGCCGTAGACGCTCAAGCGGGCGCCCAATCGGGCGAGGTCCGGCGCCCGCTTCAACATCCCCCCGAGCGACATGAACGGGCGGTGGCCGATCTGCTCGAAGCCAAGGTCGCAGAGCTCGGCGCTCCGCTTCATGAATCGTCGGTAGCCGTCCAGGTCGCCTGGAGAGAGGCGCGCCACCTCGGCCTCCATGGCGGCGGTGTCGGCATGAGCGTCGAAGGTCTCGCCGTCGTCGAACACGAGCCGGTAGTAGGGATCGACGCGGCGCAGCTCCACGTCCTGGCTCATCTCCCGCCCGCACAAGTCGCCAGAGATCCTCGAACAGGTGTGGCGCGGTAATGATGGTGGGGCCGGCGTCGAAGGTGAAGCCGTCCTGGCGATGGACAAAGGCGCGGCCACCAGGGCCGTCCAGCCGTTCCAGCACCGTGACGCGGTAGCCGCGCGCGCCCAGCCGCACGGCCGCGGCCAAGCCGCCGAACCCGCTGCCGATCACCAGCGCGTGCGGCCGGGTGTCGGCTGGAAAAGTGTCAACGTACGGCTGACGCTCAAGTGTCAACATAGCCTGACACTAGGGCCACCTCGCCTCGGGAGGCAAGGCTGATTCCTAGCCCGTCGCCCTCTACGCGGAGGGCGGGAAGGCTTGGCGAACCAGCTCGGCGATCGCCTCGGGAGACTCTTCGTGGGCGAGATGGCCCAGTCGAGCCAGGCGTACCACCTTGGCTTGGGAAACGACGGCCTTCACATCGGCGGCCACATGGGCGGGGACCGCGCGGTCGCCTTCGGCGGCTAAGAGCGTAAGCGGCGCCTTGAGGCGAGGCAGCGACTCGACCAGGGGCTGAAGGCTCCAGTTGGCCATCATGCCCAGCGCACCCGCGACGTGGCCGGTGGTCCGGAACAGCCGGCCATAAAGGTCGAGGCCACGCGCATCGATGCGCGAGCCGGTGCTCTCGATCAGCCGCTCCACCGCGCCCGGGCGGCTTGCGCGCCAAGCGAAGGCCTGGATCGCGAAGGGGTTGAGGAACAGGATCTGGGCCATGGCCGGGAACAGCCGCCCGGCCGAGCCGGGAAAGGGCGCGAGAGCGCCGTTGATCGCCACCACGCCGCCCGGCCCGATCTTCCCGTCGAGCGCCAGCCGGAGGGCCAACGCCGCGCCGGCCGAATGGCCGACGGCCATCACCGGCTCCACGCCCAGCGTCTGGAGGAGCGCCTCGAGACTTCGCGCCATGCCGTCGAGCGACAGGCCCGAACCCGGCGGCGTATCGGTGAAGCCGTGGCCCGGCAGGTCCGGCGCGATCACCTTGAAGTCCCGCGCCAGCAAGGGCGCGAGGTCACGCCAGGAATGGGTGGCGGCGCCGGTGCCGTGAAGCAGCAGAAGGACGGGTCCCTCGCCCAGCGTCTGCACATGCCAGCGCAAGCCGCCGGCGAGCACGAACGTGCTCGACTCGCGGTTCGGCCAATCGCGGCCCTCGGCGCGCCAATCGGGTTTACGAGACGTGGCGCGCTCCCCTCAGGCCAACGAGGACCGAAGTCCGTCCAGCAAGCCTACCACCGCGGTCGCTTCGACATAGGGTAGCGGCGCATAGGCGGCGCTCATCGCGACGGCGAAGCGGTCGCCGCCGGGCTGAGGGCGGGGCGAGGTGTCGAGATAGACGGCGGAGAGCCCGGCCTCGGACACCTTGCGGGACGCCTCAAGCGCGTCCTGCTCGGCCGCCGCGCGTCCGGGAGCGCCGTCCCGGCCGATGTTGGCGCGGCCGTCGGTGAGAAAGACAAGGTTGGGAGTCTGTCCCCGCACCACCTCGCCACGCGCGAGTTCGAGGGCGGCGTCGATGCCCGCCGCGAGCGGGGTGCCGCCGCCGCCGGGAAGGTCGGCCAAGCTGCGCTTGGCGCGGGTGAGCGAGCGGGTCGGGGCCAGGAGGAGGTCGGCCCGGGTCCCGCGAAACCCGATCAGGGCGACCTTGGCGCGGGTGACATAGGCTTTCGCCAGCAGCAGCTCCACAGCGCCCTTGGCTTCGGCGAGGCGCTGCAGGGCGGTGGATCCGGAGGCGTCCACCACGAAGATGGTGGTGGCTTCGCGGCGCTGGACGAATCGGCGGAAGCGGAAGTCCTCCCGCCGCACCTGGATGCGGGCGGCGGCGGCGTCACGGCGGCGCAGCGCCTGCCAGGGCGCGGCCGCGCGAAGTGTGGCGATCAGATCGAGCCGGGCGCCCGAGGGCGGCGTTCCGCCCCGGGAGCCGGCGGGACGGCCACGGCGGCTCGACCGCATCGCGGCGCCGGCGCCCGACCGAGCGGCGGCGCGGCGTTCACGCCTCGCTCGCTCCACCTGATCCATTAGACCCTCGGGCAGGGCGGCGAGGATGGCTTGGACGAGGAGATCGGCGTCGGACGGCTCGCTCGTGCTGGGCGCGGACTCGTCCGGCGGCTGAGGCTCGGGCGGCGCGGTGCTCTCGGCTTCGCTTTCGGCGGGAGCGGCTCGGGCGCGCGGCGCCAGGACGAGCCGCGCCGCCGCGGCGGCGTCCTTCGGGCCGATCTCCGACCGTCCGCTTAGAGCGGCGTGGGCGCGGGCGGCGCGCAAGGCGAGGAGCGTGGCGCGCAGGGAGGGGATTGCCAGCAGGGCGCTCGCGGCGGCCAGCGCCTCCAGGATCTCCGCGCTGGGCGCCGCCACGGCATCCAGCCTGGCGCGCGCGCGCTCGACCGCGACGGCGAGTCCTGGATCGCCTGCGATATCGACGTCGAGGGCGCTATCGTGGAGGTGGAAGGCGAGACGTTCGACGAGCGCCGCCGGGGCGCGCTCCTCGTCTTCGACGCCCTCGTCGAGCAAGACGAGGCCGATCCGGGCGGGATGGCGAAGGGTGAGGCCGTCCCGCTCCACCGCCACCACACCCTGGTCGAGGACGGCGGCGAGGCGTGCGGCCAGCGCCGGCTCGATCCGCTCGGCCGAGGGCAGGATGACGATCCCGCCGTCGCTGTCGGCCAGAACGCCCCGCTCGGCGATCGGCCGGCCGGCGGCGAGGCTGGCGGAAAGATCAAGGCCGCCCAGCAGGCGTCCGTCCTCGATGCCGACGGGGATCCGTCGGACCGGAGCCGGCTTGGGCAGTTGAGCGCGCAGGGCGGCGATCCAGGCGTCTCGCTCCTCGCCATGCGATGCGCGCAGCACCACGCCCCCCAGGCCCGCCGGATCGATGGCGAACAAGGTGGCCGCGAGAGCCGCGTCGTCCCCCGGCGAGGGCGCCTGGGGGGCGAGGTTCATGCGCCGAACAGCTCCAGGCTCGCCCGCTCGATGCGCGCCGTGGAGCCCGTCTCGGCCAGTGGATCGCGCCGCAGCCGGTGGCGCAGGGCGAGCGGGGCCACATCGCGCACGTGGCGTTCGGTGACCGCCGCCGCGCCGTCCAGCGCCGCCTGGGCGCGAGCGGCGCGCAGGATGGTGAGTTCGCCGCGCAGCCCGTCGGATCCCACGGCGACGCACAGGCGGGAGATGGCTTCCAGCACCGCGTCGGGCACGTCGGTGGCGTCGAGGCGCGAACGGGCGTCCACGATCTTCCGGCTCATCGCCGCCTCGGCGCTGGCCCACTGCGCCACGAAGGCCTTGGGATCGCGATCGAAGGCGTCGCGCCGGCGCATGACCTCCACCCGGTCGGCGATGGCGGTGGGCGTCCGAACCTCCACGGACAGGCCGAAGCGATCCAGCAGCTGTGGGCGCAGCTCGCCCTCCTCGGGATTGCCGCTGCCCACCAGCACGAAGCGCGCGGGGTGCCGCACGCTGAGACCCTCGCGCTCGACCACATTCTCACCCGAGGCGGCGACATCCAGCAGCAGGTCGACCAGATGGTCCTCGAGCAGGTTCACCTCGTCGATATAGAGGAAGCCTCGGTGAGCCCTGGCGAGCAGCCCCGGCTCGAACCGCTTCTCGCCGCGGGTGAGCGCCCGCTCCAGGTCGAGGGCGCCGACCACTCGGTCCTCCGTGGCGCCCAGCGGCAGATCGACCACCTGTGGGCGGGCCGATTCGATCTCGCGCGAGCCCTCGGCGTGACCGCCGCCGCATTCGCCTTTGCAGACCCCGGCCTCGAGGTCCGGGTCGCAGCGGAAGCGGCAGTCCTTGATCGCCAGCATCGGCGGGAGCAGGGCCGCCAGGGCGCGGACGGCCGTTGACTTGCCGGTGCCTCGGTCGCCGAACACCATCACCCCGCCCACGGTCGGGTCCACCGCGGCAATGGTGAGGGCCAGCTTCATCTCGTCCTGACCGACGATCGCCGAAAAGGGATAGGGGGCGGCCATGCGCTTCAGTGAGACTCCTGAGATACCGGGAAAGCTTGACGTCAACCCGGACCGCCCGTCAAATGCCAAGGAAGGCCTCGCCGGGATGTGCACGGAACCCTTGCAACCGCGCCCCTTCGATGGAACCCAAAGCCCTCCGGCGAAGCTATAGACAACGCATTCGGCCCTGCTAAACCAAGTCGGGCCTTTTGAGCTGATTCACCTTGGGAGCGGGCGCTAAACAGATGAAATCTGCACTTCTATTCAGCATCGGCGCGATGACGATCGCGGGCCTCGTGGGTTGCTCCAAGTCGGGCTCCAGCTCGAGCGAACCGCAGACCGACACCAGCGCTTCCACCGCCACGCCGGCGGCCGCCCCCGCCGCTCCCACTGCCGCGGCTCCGTCCGCCGATACCGCCGCCGCTCCGGCGACCGCCACCGCGCCCGCCGCCGGCGCGATCAAGCTCGATATCAAGGACGCCTCCGGAAACCCGGTTTCGGGCGATCCGGTCGCCGGCAAGGCGGTGTTCGTTCAATGCCAGACCTGCCACACCACCCAGGCCGGTGTGAACAAGGTCGGGCCATCCCTGCACGGCATCATCGGCCGTCATTCCGGCATGATCCCCGGCTTCAACTACTCGTCGGCCAACAAGAATTCCGGCAAGGTTTGGACCGAGCAGGAACTGTATGTCTACCTTAAGGATCCGCAGAAGGACGTTCCCGGCACTTACATGACCTTCACCGGCGTGAAGGACGACCAGAAGCGGGCGGACGTGATCGCCTACCTTCAAGAGAACACCAAGTAGGCCATCAACGCACCTGAGGTTCTATAGCCGGCGTCTCCAGAGGTCGGCGAGGTGACAAGGCAAGGCGGCGGCGAGGCAGGCGGCGATGACCGGCCAGCCCGCTCCGCCGATCGCCGCTCTCAGCGCCACCGCGAAGCACGCGCCAGGGGCGAGGGCCAGCGCGATGGTCAGGGCGGATTCCGGACGCCAATGGCGCCGCCAGCACAGCACCACGAACTCGACCGCCATAAAGACGAGAACCACGTCGACCAGGCGTGCGCTGAAGGTCGTACTCACCGGAAGGGCGCGTTGGCCTGAACGACGTAGAGGTTCAGCGCCGAAGCGATCGACACCCACAACAGATAGGGCGCCAGGAGCAGGCTGCAGAGCCGGGCGAAACGCCAGAAGAACCCGATCAGCAGCGCCACGGAGACCCACAGCGCGGCCACTTCGGTGAGGGCCCAGTCCGGCCGCTGCAGACGGAAGAACAGCAGGCTCCACAGCACATTCAGGAACCCGTTCATCAGGAACAAGGCGATCAGCCATTCCCGCCGCGAGCGAGTCTCCGCCCGGCGCCAGCCGATCACGCCCGCGGCGGCCGCGAGGGCGAAGATCACCGTCCAGATGGGCCCGAAGGCAAGGTCCGGCGGCTTCCAGTCCGGCTTGCGAAGGCTCTGGTACCAGGGGCCGACATCGGTGAGCGTACCGCCGATCACCGCCACGGCCAGGGCCGCGGCCGCCGCGACCAGCACGGCGCGCCAGCGCGCCGCGGCCACACCGCTCAAGAGGGTGACAAACCGAGGAGGTGGCCCATGTCCTTGAAGAAGATGCGCGCGTGGGCGCCGGGGTCGGCGCGCACCAACTCCTTATTCATGTAGGCCTGCCAGGTCAGGCGCTGGACATCGGGATCCGCGCACATGGAGACGAACCGCTCCCGTCGCTTGTCGCTGCGGTACCAGAAGTGCTGCATGATCCCGAGCACCCAGAAGGTCTGGCCGTGGGCGCGCATGAACGCCCGGCGCGCCCCGGCGAGGGCGCGGGCGTCGCCGGTGGCGAGGAACCGTTTCGCGGCGTCGGCGGCGTGGCGGCCCCCGATCATGGCGTAGTAGATTCCCTCTCCCGAAGCCGGCGCCACCACCCCGGCGGCGTCTCCCGCCAGCACCACGTCGCGACCGTTGTCCCATCGGCGCAGGGGTTTGAGCGGTATCGGGGCTCCTTCCCGGCGTATCGTCTCACAACCGCTAAGGGCCGCGGTGGCGCGCAGCCGGGTGACCGCCTGACGCAGGGAGAAGCCCTTGCGGGCGCTGCCCACCCCGACGCTGGCCGTTTCACCGTGCGGGAACACCCAGGCGTAGAAATCAGGCGACAACTCGCCCTGGTAGAAGACGTCGCAGCGGTCGGCGTCGAAGCCGTCCGCGCCGTTCTTCGGTGACCGGACGATCTCGTGATAGGCGAAGACGCAGGGTGTCTTGTCCGCGCCCTTGATGGTCTGTCGGGCGAGGCCGGAGCGGGCGCCGTCCGCGCCGATGACGACCTTGGCCCGCACCCCGGCGAGTTCGTCGGGCTTGCCGTCCTTCGGCCGATAGCGCACCACCGCCACGCCATCCGGGTCGTGGTCCACACGCTCGAAGGTTCCGGTTTCACGCCGGGCGCCGCATGCCGTGGCGCGTTCGCGCAGCCACTCGTCGAATACGTCGCGATCCACCATGCCGACGAAGCCGCCCTCGATGGGCATGTCGACCTGCCGGGCCGAGGGGGCGGTCATGCGCGCGGCGCGGGCGCGGGCGACGAGCAGGTGATCGGGGATGTCGAAGTCGCGGATGAGGCGCGGCGGGATCGCGCCGCCGCACGGTTTGATCCGGCCGGCGCGGTCGAGCAGCAGGACGGAGTGGCCGGCGATCGCGAGATCCGTGGCCGCGGTCGCGCCCGAGGGCCCGCCGCCCACCACGACCGCGTCGTAGGTCTGTTCGTGTATCGACATCACAAGGGCGCTCCTTCGAGTTCGAGACTAGGGCTGGCGGCGCGCTCCGGCGCCGCGCCAGCTATCGCCGGGCGGCCCACGCCTCCGGCGAGGATCGCGGAGACCAGGAACATGATCGCCTCCAAGCCGAAGATGACGAGGAAAGCCGGGGCCGGCTGGTGCAGCACGCCTCGCAACACGTCGACACCAAAGGCGCCGAGGAAGCCGCCGAAGGCGAAGGCGATAGCTTGCGCCGCGCCCCACACGCCCATGCGTACACCCTCTCCCGAGGTTCGGCCGGCGCCCGCCAGCCCCATCATCGAGCCGATGGCCGAAACGGCGAACACGCCGTTGGCGAGGCCAAGGATCAACATCGTCGGCGGGAGCGGCCAACCGGGGCCGACCACGCTGGCCGCGCCCAGGCCGCAAAGGGCGAGAGCCGAGCCGACACAGCCCAGAACCGTCCATCGCCGCATCCACAGCGACTTTCGGTCGCCGAACCGGGCGCCGATCGCGCCGACCAGGATCATGCCAACCAGGGCGCCGCCTTGTTGGAAGGCGTTCAGGAACGCCGACTGGCCCGGATTCAGGTGGAACACGAGCCCGGCGAAAGGCTCGAGGATCAGCTCCTGGGCGCTGTAGGCCAGCATCGAGGCGAAGATGAACAGGGTGAAGCGGCGCGCCACCGGATCGGCGCGGATTTCGGCGATCGCGGTTTGAAATGAGGGGCGGGGCGGCGCGTGAACCGGTGGCTCCGGGATAGCCTCGTCGCCTCGCTCGGTTCCCCAAACGGCGGCGATGCTGACGAGGAAGCCCACGCCCGCCACGCCCGAGGCGAGCATGGCCAGGCGTTGGGCGGAGAACGGCTGGAGTAGGGCGCCCGTGGTCGCGGCGCAGATAATGAAGCCGACAATCATCATGATCCAAGTGATCGCGGCGGCGGCCGGGCGCCGCTCCGGCGCCACCCGGCTGGCGAGCAGGGCCAGAAGCGTCGTTCCCGACGCGGCGACACCCGCGCCGATCATCGAATATCCGAGCAGCGCCAGGAGGACGGCGGTCAGCGGTGAGTGGCCCATCATCACGGCGGCGTCGGTGGCGATCACCAGACCCAGCGCCAGAACGCCCATCCCGCCGATTATCCAAGGCGTTCTCCGTGTTCCGACGTCGGAGCCGTAGCCCCACCTCGGGCGCGAGAGCTGAACCACATAATGCCAAGCCACTAGGGCGGCCGGGAGGACCGCGGGCATCGCTTCCTCGACAACCATGATCCGGTTCAGCGACCCCGTCGCGAACACCACCATGGCCCCGAGCGCGCTTTGGACCAGCCCGAGCCGGACGATTCCGGCCCAGCCTAGGGGAGACGATTTCATCTTGGCCCTCCAAGACCGCCCAAGGCGAAGCCGCTCACCAGCATGCCCAGCACGTAGAGAAGAATGCCGGTGCCGTTGTACCAAGGCGCCCGGCCCTTAGGATCCTGCATGAGGCGCGCCATCAGCGCGCCCTGCGCCAGCAACGAGGCCGCGACCGCGAGCGCGTGGAACGGCCGGCCCCAGGAGGCGAGGAGCACGGCGACGACGACTTGCGGCGCGGCCATGATGACGCACGCCAACCAGGCCGCGTTTCTCGCGCCGTATTCCACCGGGATCGAGCGCACGCCGGTGATGCGATCGCCCTCGATCGCTTTGAAGTCGTTGAGGATCATGATGCCGATGGCGCCGAAACTGTAGAGGCCGGCGAGGAGGATCACGCGCCCATCCGGCAGCCCGCCCCTCATCACGGCCGCGCCGGTGAACCAGGCGAAGCCCTCGTAGCAGAGCGCCACCGACGCCAGCCCCCACCAGCCCGCCTCTTTCAGGCGCAAAGGCGGAGCGCTGTAGGCCCAGCTCAGGATCAGGCCGAGGATGGCGGCGCCGAGGACCCAGGGGCCGAGCGCCACCGCCAGGACGAGCGAGATGGCGGTCCAGATCATTGCGATCCAAAGGCCCCACCTGCCCGGGATCCGGCCCGACGGGATCGGCCGGCCGGGTTCGTTGATGGCGTCGACGTGACGGTCGAACCAATCGTTCGTGGCTTGGCTGGTGGCGCAAAGAAGAGGCCCAGCGAGGATCACGCCCGCAATCGCGACGGGCCATCTCTCGGCAAGCGGCGCGCCCGAGGACACCACTCCACAGAGGAAGGCCCACATCGGCGGAAACCAGGTGATTGGCTTGAGGAGTTCGAGAACAGCCGAGAGCCTTGGCGCTCCCATCCGCGGGGCTGCCGGGCCGACCGTCGCGTCGATAGCGCTCATGAGGAAGTGGTAGACTTGACACTCAAGAGCGTCAATTCACTTTGACACTCGTCCGCGCGTCAGGGCGTCGGCGTGTTCGCGAGCCCGAACCGGTGGAGCTTCGAATAGAGGCTTTGACGGCTGAGGCCGAGGATGTCGGCCGCCGAGGCGCGGTTGTTCTTGGTGAGCTCGAGCGCCGCCTCGATGCACAGCTTCTCGACCAGATCGGTGGATTCCTGAACAAGGTCCTTTAGCTTCACCCGGCCGACCAGCTCCGTGAGCTGCTCGACCGAACGCCGGTGATCGGCCGATGGCCGACCCGGAGCGGCGGCTTGGCGACGCAGCCGGCGGATGATCAGGCCGACGAAGGGCTTGGCGTCCTGATCGGCTTGGACCGCTGAGACGGCGGACACCTCGACATCTTCCATGTCGCCGTACTGGTTGCGGAAGATGGTGCCGTAGTTGCGCACCGACCCATGCTCGCGAAGCTTCTCCACCAGCAGATTTCGGTCCAGATCCGCGCGGCCGAGGAAGCGGTTGAGGGATTGCCCCACCACCTGCTCTTCCGTGGCGATCCGGGCCAAGTCCAGGAAGGCGGCGTTTACGGTTTCGATCTTGAGATCGTCGTCCGCCACCAGGCAGGCGTCGGGCAGGCCCTGGACCATCTCATACACGCGGTGCTCGCGCGCGGTGGCGCGCTGGCTCTTGTCGAGAGGCACGGTCAGGCGGACCAGACACTGCGGCCCGCGTCCCTGACGGAAGAGCGAGGCCGAAGCCACGAGCTCGCGCCCCTTGCTCTTGAGCTTCATCTCGGACCCGGACTGGCCTGGGTTCGACTGGACGATGATCAGGAGGGCGGCGGCCTGCTCCTGCAACTCGGCGTCAAACAGCCGCGAGAAGCCGCCGCCGGTGAGTTGGGCCTTCGGCTCGCCGATGAGCCGTTCGGCTTCCGGATTGACGTCCACCACCTTGCGCGTCGCCACGTCGACCAGGACGATCGACTCCGTCGAGGTCCGGAACAGCACCAGATAAAGGGACTCGGCGTCGCGCAGCCGAAGGTAGTCGCGATCGACGAGTTGCTGCGCCTCGACGAGGCGCTGCTGCATCTCATAGGAGCGCCGGTCATCCCGGCCGATGGCGAGGACAGCGCCGTCACGCGACAAACGGACGGCCCGGTAGCGGACGATCACCGAGGTCTCGCTCGACGTGACCTGGTTCACCTCGCGCCAGGAGCTCTGGCCGTCGCGGCGCGCATCCGAGAGCATGGCCTCGATCTTGTGGCGGCTGTCGACCGTGACGGTCTCGGACCAGGGATGGTCGAGCCATTCGTCGGCCCCCTCGCGGGAGAGGTCCTCCTCACCGAAGGCGATGTCGCGAATGACGCCCTCGCTGTCGACGATCAGCGCGACGTCCGCGCCGGCGGCGGCCACGCGTTCGGCGACCACAGCCGGCAGGTCGCCAACACGGCCACGGGCGAATCCGGGCGCCGCGGGCGGTTGCAGGACGGAAGAGGAGACCGGAGTTGGCATCGGAAAGAGGGCGTAACTCCGATTCGGCTAAGCCCGACGCAACTTATGCGGCGGGGTTCCTTTTGGCGTGGTCCATGACCTCCAGCGCCTCCTCCCCGTTGGAGGCCGCCGCATCGGCGCCGACGGCTCCGACGAGATCAGGATGTTCCGAGAAGGGATTGCCGTTGACGATGACGAACAGTCCACGATTAAGCGATGCGCGTCGGACCGCCGTGATCGTCTCGGACACGTCCTCGATGTGCGCCTGACGGGTCACGCCCATGCAGAACAGGTCGTACCAGCCGTCGCCGACGCCGGCGGTGATCTCGTCGCGCGACGTGGGAGTCTCGATCCAGGTCCGCCAACCGTTCCAGCGGAACTGTTCCTCGATCACATAGAAGGCGAAGGTCTGCTGCTCCCCGGGCCGCGTGGCGAAGAACGCGGTCGGGCAGTTCGCGTCGGCGTCGCCGTTGAACGAGGTTATCCCATCAAGCTCGCGGACGAGGTGCTGCAAGCGGCCGAGCGCGATGGTGAGTTCGGCGTAGGAGATGGCGTCGCGGTGCCATAGCCCGATCAGATGCCGGGCGGCCGGCGCGAGCAAGCCGCGATAAAGGGTCTCCGCGGGCACCTCGCGACGGACGTACTCGCGCAGGAACGCTTCCGACAGATCGGCCCCGCGAGCGAGGGTCAGGCGTGAAAAGGTTTCAATGGTCTGGGCGGGCGCGAGCGCGTGCTGATCGGCGCGGTCGTCCACCAGGGGCTGCACCGCAACGGGCGCGGAGCCATGGGCCACCATCAGCCGGGGGATCACCTCCCGCTCGATGATCGATCCGAGGTTCTCGGGCGCCCGGTCCGGCGGATGGGACGACACCAGCTTGAGAAGCGGCCAAGCCTTCGGAAAGGCCGGGCGGCTTTGAGTCTCTGAATTCTTGCCCCCGAAGACCCCCCGCACTGCGGACTGGATACTCTCCACGGAACCCTCCTCCGACGATCGGACCGCTCGTTCGCGCATGCCCGTCGCCGGCCTCATCCCAGCCTCGACGGACGGTGCGTTTCACTTCCCTGAGGGTAGGTCATAGCCAACGCCCCCTCCTGTCAATCCGGGCGGTTCGATCCAGCCCGATTTTGTTCCGGGCCGGCGACGAACCGTCTGACAAAGACACCAATGTGTCAATACGAACAGACGTCAGGCTGGCTTGACACCTCCCGCGACCCGCTCGTACGGTCCTGATCGCCAGAGGGTTTCACCTTCGGAGCAAGGCCATGAACGCCATCGCGAACGACGTCGGGAGGAGAGGTTCGGCCTCGAACAGTGAGCGGAGTCGCTTGCCTGCGGCCGAAAGTCACACCGTTTGGCCGCACCGGTTCGGGACGATGGCCGATCAGATGATCGACCGGATCGCTCCGTGCCCCTGGGTCGCGGCGGCGGGCGGACACGTCTTGGGGCCGCCAGCGAAACAAACCGCCCCCACGCTCTACACCCGCGAGGAGCGCGAGCGGCGCGACGCCTCGCCCTGGACGCTGGTGCAGGGTGTCCTCGCGCCGATCCAGTTCCTGATCTTCGCGGTCAGCCTCGGGCTCGTGCTCCGGTATCTGACGACAGGAGAGGGCTACGCCCTGGCGACAGGCTCGATCCTGCTCAAGACCGTGGCGCTCTACGCCATCATGATCACCGGCTCGATCTGGGAGAAGGAGGTGTTCGGCCGCTGGCTCTTCGCCCACGCGTTCTTCTGGGAGGACGTGTTCAGCATCCTCGTCCTCGCCCTGCAGACGACTTACCTGTTCGCCCTGTTCACCGGCTGGGGCAGCCCCCGCGACCAGATGCTGATCGCCGTCGCGGCCTACGCGGCGTATGCGGTGAACGCCACGCAGTTCCTGCTGAAACTGCGCGCCGCGCGTCTCCAGGGCGTAGGCGCTGCAGCTCACGGGGCCGCTGCCGCGTGACCCTGATCACGCTCCCCACCGGTCGGCCGGGTCAGGCGGAACCCGAACGCCCGATGATCCGCGAGCGCGGCCAGCGGGAGGTCTTCTGCGGCCTCACCGGGATCGTCTGGCTTCACCGCAAGATCCAGGACGCCTTCTTCCTGGTGGTGGGGTCGCGGACCTGCGCCCATCTGATCCAGTCCGCGGCGGGCGTGATGGTGTTCGCCGAGCCGCGTTTCGCCACCGCCATCATGGAAGAGCGGGACCTCGCCGGCCTCGCCGACGCCAACGAGGAGCTCGACCGGGTGGTCGACCAACTCATCGCGCGGCGCCCGGACATCCGCCTGCTGTTCCTGGTCGGCTCGTGCCCATCCGAGGTGATCAAGCTCGACCTGTCACGCGCCGCGCAGCGCCTGGCTGCCCGTCACACGCCACTTCGGGTAATCAATTATTCGGGCAGCGGCATCGAGACGACCTTCACCCAAGGTGAGGACGCCTGTCTGGCGGCGATGGTCGAGACCGCGCCGAAGACAGCCGCCGGTGCGGCGCCCTCGCTCCTGGTCGTGGGCGCCCTGCCCGACATCGTCGAGGACCAGTTCGCGCGCCTGTTCCGCGATCTTGGGATCGAGGATGTCGCCTTCTTCCCACCGCGCCGCTCGGACGCAATCCCCGCTGTCGGGCCAACGACGCGGTTCCTTCTGGCTCAACCGTTCCTAGGCGAAACGGCGCTGCGGCTGGAGGATCGCGGAGCGACCCGGCTTCCGGCCCTGTTCCCGTTCGGGGCGGAGGGGACCACCGGCTGGCTGAAGGCCGCCGCCGACGCCTTTGGGATCGACCCGGCGCACTTCGAGCGGGTGGTCGCGCCGGGCCAGACGCGCGCGCGCCGCGCCATCGATCGCCACCGGGCCACGCTGGAAGGCAAGCGACTGTTCCTCTTCCCCGACTCGCAGATGGAGCCGGCGCTGGCCCGATTTCTCGGCAACGAGCTGGGGATGACGCTCACCGAAGTCGGCACGCCCTATCTGAACCGCGCGCTCATGGGCCGCGAACTGGAGGCCTTGCCGAGCGAGGCCGTCGTCTCGGAAGGCCAGGACGTGGACCGCCAATTGGACCGCTGCCGCGCGGCGAAGCCGGATCTGGTGGTGTGCGGGCTCGGCCTCGCCAATCCGCTCGAGGCGGAAGGCATCGCCACCAAGTGGTCGATCGAACTGGTGTTCTCCCCCGTCCATGGCTTCGACCAGGCGGGGGACCTGGCCGAACTCTTCGCCCGGCCGCTGCGCCGCCGCGCCGTGCTGAAGGTCTGACGCGATGAAGCTCAGTGTCTGGACCTACGAAGGACCTCCCCACGTCGGCGCCATGCGGATCGCGACGGCGATGAAGGGCGTGCACTACGTCCTGCACGCGCCGCAGGGCGACACCTACGCCGACCTGTTGTTCACCATGATCGAGCGCCGCGACCGTCGGCCGCCGGTGACCTACACCACCTTCCAGGCGCGTGACCTCGGCAGCGACACCGCCGAGCTGTTCAAGACCTCGGCGCGCGAGGCCTACGAACGCTTCCGTCCCGAAGCGATGATCGTCGGCGCCTCCTGCACCGCGGAGCTGATCCAGGACGATCCCGGCGGGCTCGCCAAGGCCTTGGGGCTGCCTATCCCTGTCATTCCGCTGGAGCTTCCGTCCTACCAGAAGAAAGAGACCTGGGGCGCGTCGGAGACCTTCTACCAGCTGGTCCGGGCCTTCGCCGGAGCGCCCGCGGCCCGGGCTCCCGGCGGCCGGCCCCGCTGCAACCTGCTGGGCGCCACCGCCCTGGGCTTCCGTCATCGGGACGACGTGCTCGAGGTCACGCGGCTGCTCGACCGCCTGGGCGTCGAAGTGAGCGTCGCCGCGCCCTTGGGCGCGACCCCGGCGGACCTCCGCCGCCTGCCGGAAGCCGATTTCAACGTGGTGCTCTATCCCGAGATCGCCGGCGCCGCGGCGGCGTGGCTGGAGCGGGTTCACGGCCAGCCGATGGTGAAGACCGTCCCCATCGGCCTTGGCGCCACGCGCGCCTTTGTCGCCGAGGTTGCGGCGTTGGCCGGCGTCGATCCCACGCCGGCGCTGGAGGAAAGCGACTCGCGGCTCTCCTGGTGGTCGCGCTCGGTGGACTCCAACTACCTCACCGGCAAGCGGGTGTTCATCTTCGGCGACGCCACCCACGCCATCGCCGCCGCCCGCGTGGCCCGCGACGAGATGGGGTTCGAAGTGGTGGGCCTGGGCGCCTACAACCGCGAGTTCGCCCGCGAAGTTCGCGCCGCGGCCCAGGACTACGGGCTCACCGCCCTGATCACCGACGACTACCTGGAGGTGGAGGCGGCGATCGCCGAGCTCCAGCCCGAGCTGGTGCTCGGCACCCAGATGGAGCGTCACATCGCCAAGCGCCTGCGCATTCCGTGCGCGGTGATCTCGGCGCCCTGCCACGTCCAGGACTACCCCGCGCGCCACTCGCCTCAGATGGGTTTCGAGGGCGCCAATGTGCTCTTCGACACCTGGATCCACCCCCTGACCATGGGCCTGGAGGAACACCTCCTGGCGATGTTCCGGGACGATTTCGAGTTCCATGACGACGCCGGCCCCTCGCACCTCGGCGCCGGATCCGCGCCGCCCGCGCCGGAGCCGGTCCGAGCCGAGGCCTCCACCGCCCTCGCCTGGACCGCCGAGGCCCAGGCCGAACTCGGCAAGATCCCCTTCTTCGTTCGCGGCAAGGCGCGCCGCAACACCGAGGCCTTCGCCGCCGGTCGCGGCATCGCCACCATTGAGCTCGAGACCCTGTATGACGCTCGCAGCCATTTCTCCCGCTAAGGCGCGCCCAGTGGCGCCCACGCCCGTGCGGGTGGTGATCATCACCCTCGACAAGCACCTGAACGCGGTGCTGTCGCGGGCGTCGGGCCGCCTGGGCGAGGCGGTTCCCGGCCTGCATGTCGCGGTCCACGCCGCCACCGAGTGGATGGAGGATCCCGCCGCCCTCGCCGCCTGCGTCGCCGACATCGCCCAAGGCGACGTGATCCTCGCCTCCCAGCTGTTCATGGAAGACCAGGTCCGCGCGATCCTGCCGGCGCTTCGCGCCCGTCGGGACCAGTGCGACGCCATGGTCGGCATCATGTCGGCCGGAGAGGTGGTCAAGCTCACCAAGCTCGGCGCTCTGAAGATGGACGGCTCCGACAAGGGACCGCTCGCCGCTCTCAAGAAACTGCGCGGGTCCAAGTCGTCGTCGTCGGGTTCGGGCCAGATGGCCGTGTTGCGGCGTCTTCCCAAGCTCCTCAAGTACATCCCGGGCGCCGCGCAGGACCTGAGGAACTACTTCCTCACCATGCAATATTGGCTGTCGGGCTCCGAGGCGAACATCGCCGCGATGGTCCGCTTCCTGGTCGACCGCTACGCCGACGGCGAGCGGCGCGGCCTGCGCGGCGCTGTCGGCGCGGACGAGCCCGAGGACTATCCGGACGTCGGCCTCTACCACCCGCGCGCGCCACGCCGGATCGTGTCGGCGGCGGACGCAGCTGCCGACGGCCGAGGCCACGCGGGGTGTCGTCGGCCTGCTCCTGCTGCGCTCCTACGTGCTTTCGGAAGATACCGGCCACTACGACGGGGTGATCGACGCGCTCGAAGCGCGGGGCCTGCGCGTGTTGCCGGCCTTCGCCAGCGGCCTCGACGGGCGGCCGGCGATCGAGAAGTATTTCGTGCGCGACGGCGCGCCGGTGGTCGACGCGGTGGTCTCGCTGGCCGGCTTCTCCCTGGTGGGCGGGCCCGCCTACAACGACGCGAGCGCCGCCGAGGACATCCTCTCGCGGCTCGACGTGCCCTACATCGTCGGCCAGCCGCTGGAGTTTCAGACGCTGGAAGGCTGGGGCCGCTCGGCGACCGGGCTGACGTCGGTGGAATCCACCATCATGGTGGCGATCCCGGAGCTCGACGGCGCCATCGCCCCGACGGTCTTCGGCGGCCGCTCGGACGGCGCCGGCAAACCGTGCCAAGGGCTGCGAGCGCCACTGCGTGCATCAGAGCGCGCCCGAGGCCCCGCGCATGCTCTCCTGCCCCGAGCGGGCCGAGGCGCTGGCCGATCGGGTGGACCGGCTGATCGCCTTGCGGCGGGCGAGCCGCGCCGAGCGACGCATCGCCGTCGTGCTGTTCAACTTCCCGCCGAACGCCGGCGCGGTGGGGTCGGCCGCCTACCTCGCCGTGTTCCAGTCGCTGCACAACACGCTGAAGAGCCTGAAGACCGCGGGCTACGCCGTCGAGGTTCCGGAGTCGGCCGAAGCGCTCCGCCTCAGCCTGATCGAAGGCAATTCGGCCCGCTTCGGAACCGACGCCAACGTCCACGCTCGCATCCCCGCCGACGACCACATCCGCCGCCAGCGCGGCCTCGCGGAAATCGAGCGGCAGTGGGGCCCGGCGCCCGGCCGGACGCTGAGCGACGGCCGCTCGGTGTTCATCCTCGGCCGTCAGTTCGGCAATGTGTTTGTCGGCCTGCAGCCCGGCTTCGGCTACGAAGGCGATCCGATGCGGCTGCTGTTCGAGCGCGGCTTCGCCCCCACCCACGCCTTCGCCGCCTTCTACCGCTACCTGCGCGAAGACTTCGCGGCCCACGCGGTGCTGCACTTCGGCACCCACGGCGCGCTGGAATTCATGCCCGGCAAGCAGGTCGGCCTCTCCGGCGCCGACTGGCCCGAACGGCTGATCGGCTCCCTGCCGAACTATTACCTCTACGCCGCCAACAACCCTTCGGAAGGCGCCCTGGCCAAGCGGCGCTCCGGCGCGACCCTGATCAGCTACCTGACGCCGCCGGTCGCCAAGGCCGGCCTCTACAAGGGCCTGCTGGACCTCAAGGCGTCGCTGCACCAGTGGCGCGCCACGCCGCCGAACGCCTTGGCCGAACGCGAGGACCTCGCCGAGTTGATCCGCGATCAGGCGGCGGCGCTGGACCTGCCGCTGAAAGGCTCCGACGCGGCCATCGAGGCGATCGCGTCGGCGGTGCTCGAGGTGGAAGGCACGCTGATCCCCACCGGGCTGCACGTGGTCGGCGAGGCGCCGAGCGCGGATGACCGGCTGGAGCTGCTCGCCGCCATGGCCGACGCCGACGGGATCGAGGTCTCGCCGGCGGCCCTGCGCGCGCTGGTCGATGGCGCCACCCCGCAAGCGGCCGCGGCCTTCGGCGGCAAGAAGCCGAGCCGGGCGGACGTGGCAAATCTAAGCGAGCTTGCCCGCCGCAACGCCCTGCTCTGTGAAGACCACGAACTGCCGGCGATCCTTCACGCCCTGGACGGCGGCTACATCCGTCCGGCTCCCGGCGGGGATCTGGTGCGCACGCCGGCGGTGCTGCCCACCGGCCGCAACCTGAACGGTTTCGACCCCTTCCTCATCCCCAGCGCGCACGCCCTGCGCTCGGGCGCGCATCACGCCGACCTGCTGCTGGAGCGCCACCTCGCCGAGACCGGCGCCCTGCCGGAATCGATCGCGGTGGTGCTGTGGGGCTCGGACAACCTGAAGAGCGAAGGCGGTCCGATCGCCCAGGCGCTGGCCCTGATGGGCGCGCGCCCCAGGTTCGACGGCTATGGCCGGCTGTGCGGGGCCGAGCTGATCCCCCTCGCCGAGGTCGGTCGGCCCCGGATCGACGTCTTCATCACACTTTCCGGAATCTTCCGCGACCTGCTCGGGCTGCAGACCCGCGTCCTGGCCGAAGCGGCCTATCTGGCAGCGAGCGCGGACGAACCGATCGAACAGAACTTCGTGCGCAAGCACGCCCTCGACTACCAGCGCAGCGAAGGCTGCGACCTGGAGACCGCCGCCCTACGCGTGTTCTCCAACGCGGAAGGGGCCTACGGGGCGAACGTCAACCAGCTGATCGACTCCAGCGCCTGGACCGACGAGGACCAGCTGGCCGACGCCTATCAGGCCCGCAAGTGCTTCGCCTTCGGCCGCAACGGCAAGGCGGTGCGCCAGTCCTCGGTGCTGCAGGACAGCCTCAAGCGGGTGGAGCTCGCCTACCAGAACCTCGAGTCCATCGAGCTCGGCGTCACCACCATCGACCACTATGTCGACACCCTGGGCGGCATCAGCCGGGCGGTGCGACGGGCGCGCGGCGGCGTCGAGGCGCCGGTTTACATCGGCGATCAGACCACGGGCTCGGCCAAGGTGCGGACGCTGGCCGAGCAGGTCTCGCTGGAGACCCGCACCCGGACCCTGAACCCCCGCTGGTACGAGGGTCAGCTCGAACACGGCTACGAGGGCGTGCGCCAGATCGAGGCTCAGGTCACCAACACCCTGGGCTGGTCGGCGACCACCGGCCAGGTGGCGCCGTGGGTCTACCAGAAGATCAGCGAGACTTTCGTCCTCGATCCCGCCATGCGCGAGCGCCTGGCGGCGCTGAACCCGATCGCCTCCTCGCGCATGACGCGCCGGCTGATCGAAGCCAGCGACCGCCACTACTGGGCGCCCGACGCCGAGACCCTTCAAGCCCTGCACGACGCCAACGACCGCCTCGAGGATCGCCTCGAGGGGGTCGCCGAGGCGGCCTGAGTTGAGAGTGAAAAGATCATGACCGTCCTCGACATTCCCCGCACCCTCCGCAACCGCCAGGACGGGGAAGGCAGCGTCCAGGTGCAGCTCGACCCCGACGTGCGGATCGAGACGGCCAAGGTGTTCGCCGTCTACGGCAAGGGCGGCATCGGCAAGAGCACCACCTCGTCGAACCTGTCGGCCGCCTTTTCGCGGCTCGGCAAGCGGGTGCTGCAGATCGGCTGCGATCCGAAGCACGACAGCACCTTCACCCTCACCAAGCGCCTCGCGCCCACGGTGATCGACGTGCTCGAGAGCGTCGACTTCCACACCGAGGAGCTGCGCCCCGAGGACTACTGCTTCGAGGGCTACAACGGCGTCATGTGCGTCGAGGCCGGCGGCCCGCCCGCCGGCACCGGCTGCGGCGGCTATGTGGTCGGCCAGACGGTGAAGCTGCTCAAGGAGCACCACCTGCTCGAGGACACCGACGTGGTGATCTTCGACGTGCTGGGCGATGTGGTCTGCGGCGGCTTCGCCTCGCCCCTGCAGCACGCCGAGCGGGCGATCATCGTCGCCTCCAACGACTTCGACTCCATCTTCGCCATGAACCGCATCATCCAGGCGGTGAGCGCCAAGGCGAAGAACTACGACGTGCGGCTGGGCGGAATGATCTGCAACCGCAGCGTCGACACCGACCAGGTCGACCGCTTCAACGCCAAGGTCGGGCTGGAGCGGCTCGCCCACTTCCCGGATCTCGACGTGATCCGCCGCAGCCGGCTGAAGAAATCCACCCTGTTCGAGATGGAGCCCTCGCCCGAGCTGGAGGCGGTCCAGAACGAATACATGCGCCTCGCGGCCAGCCTGTGGGTCGGCAAGAAAACCTTTGACGCCATGCCGATGAAGGATCGCGACGTCTTCGAATTCCTGGGGTTCGAATAATGTCCGCCTCCGCCACCTACGACGAGCGCCGCGAGAAGCTCACCACCTACTTCGACGCGACCGCCATGGAGACCTGGGCGCGGCTCACCTCCGATGCGCCGGTGAGCGGCATTCGGGCGACGGTTCGCGCGGGCCGCGACCGGATGCGCGCGACGCTGCTTTCCTGGCTCCCAGCGGACCTCGCCGGCCAGACGCTGCTCGACGCGGGATGCGGCACGGGCGCGCTGTCCGTGGAAGCCGCCCGTCGCGGCGCGCGGGTCACCGCGGTGGACGTGGCGGGGAACCTCGTGGACGTCGCCGCCGACCGTGCGCCGCGTGATCTGCATCCCGGTTCGATCGACTTTCGCGTGGGCGACATGCTCCAGCCGCGCCTGGGAGCCTTCACCCACGTCGTGGCGATGGACTCCCTGATCCACTATCCGACGCCGCACATCGTCGAGATGCTCGAGGAGCTGGCGCGGCGGGTCCACCGCTCCATCGTCTTCACCTTCGCGCCCGCCTCTCCGGCGCTGTGGCTGATGTGGGGCGCGGGGCGGCTGTTCCCCCGGGGCGACCGCGCGCCGGCCATCGAACCGGTGACGGAAGCCGGCCTGCGCAAGGCGATCGAAGCCGAAGCGGGCCTGGGCTCCTGGAAGATCGGCCGCACTCAGCGGATCAGCAGCGGCTTCTACACGTCCCAAGCGATGGAGCTCGTTCGGCGGTGACTCTCGGCCTCACCGAGGTTCGGAAGATGTGGTCGTGGCGGGCCGTCGGCCTGCGCTGGCTGCCGTTCGCGGACGCCGCGACGGACGAACTTCCGCTGGGCCGGATGCTGCGGCTTTCGCTGTTCCAGGTCACGGTGGGCATGGCGGCGGTGCTGCTGATCGGCACGCTGAACCGGGTGATGATCGTCGAGCTCGGCATCCCGGCCTGGGTGGTGGCGACCATGATCTCCCTGCCCCTGGTGTTCGCGCCCTTGCGGATGCTCGTGGGCCATCGCTCCGACAACCATCGCTCGGTGCTCGGCTGGCGCCGGGTGCCCTACATCTGGTTCGGCACGCTGATGCAGTTCGGCGGCCTGGCGATCATGCCCTTCGCCCTGCTGCTGCTCTCGGGCGACTCGCATGGACCGCCGATCGTGGGCGAAGCCGGCGCGGCCCTCGCCTTCCTGCTGGCGGGCGCGGGGCTGCACACCACCCAGACCGCCGGCCTGGCGCTGGCCACCGATCTCGCGCCGGCGCACGTGCGGCCGAAGGTGGTCGCCCTGCTCTGCCTCATGCTGCTGGTGGGTTCGGTGCTGGCGGCCGTGGGCTTCGGCCTGCTGCTGACGCCCTTCAGCGAACTGCGCCTGATCCAGGTGGTGCAAGGCTCGGCGGCCCTGACCATGGTGGTGAACGGCATCGCCCTGTGGAAGCAGGAGCCCCGCCGCCGGATGAGCGAGATCGCCGCCGTGGCGGCCCCGCGCTTCCGCGACGCCTGGGCCGCCTACACCGCGACCGGGCAGTCGGCGCGGCGGCTGATCGCCATCGGCCTGGGCACCGTCGCCTTTTCCATGCAGGACGTGCTGCTCGAACCCTACGGCGGCAAGGTGCTGCACCTGCCCGTGGGCATGACGACGCTGTTCACCGCGCTGCTCGCCGTGGGCGGGGGCTCGGGTCTTGGGCTGGCGGCGCGGGCGCTCGGCCGCGGCGCGGACCCCTATCGCATCGCCGGCTTCGGCGCGGTGGCGGGCCTGGTCGCCTTCGCCTGCGTGATCTTCGCCGCGCCCACGGGAATGCCCGGACTGTTCGCCACCGGCGTCGCCCTGATCGGCTTTGGCGCGGGCATGTTCGCCCATGGCACCCTCACCGCCTCGATGAACATGGCCAGGGCGGACGCAACCGGTCTGGCGCTGGGCGTGTGGGGTGCGGTCCAGGCGCTCGCCGCGGGCGTCGCCATCGCCGGCGGCGGCCTGCTCAGCGACAGCATCGGAACCCTGGCCCGCAGCGGCGCCCTGGGCGCGGCGCTCGATGGGCCGGCCGCCGGCTACTCCGCCGTGTACGTGATCGAGCTGGTCCTCCTGCTGTGCACCCTGATCGCCATCGGTCCGCTCGCCCGCGCGCGCGCGTCCGACATGGCTGACATCCCGATTTTGCCGACCCCCCTGAGCGGAGTCGCGTCGATGACCCCGCTCTCTCCGGAGATACGCCATGCATAACTTCGTTTTCTTTGGGAACACCGACCTCACGGCGATCGTCACCGAGTTGTTCGTGGCCTTCTTCGTCTGTCTGGTGATCTATCTGCGGCGGGAGGATCGCCGCGAAGGCTATCCACTCGAGGACGAACTCAGCGGGCGGCTCGAACCCTCCGGTGGCCTTTTCTTCTGGGCCAAGCCGAAGACCTTCAACGTCACCGGTGTCGATGGCGGGATCACCAAGCCCGACGGCATTCGCGACCCGGCCATCACCCACGCCCGCCGCACCTCGCGGGCGGCCGGCTCGCCCATCGAGCCCGTCGGCGATCCCTTCGCCTCCGGCGTTGGCCCGAACAGCATCGCCCAGCGCGCCGATCGCCCAGATCATAGCTTCCACGGCGAGCCCAAGATGGGCCCGATGCGCGCGCTGCCCGGCTTCTACATCGACAAGGCGAGCGCCGATCCCAGGGGGATGACCGTCGTCGGCGTCGACGGCGTCGCGGGCGGAGTCGTCAGCGACGTGTGGATCGACCGGGTCGAATACATGATCCGGTACCTCGAGGTGGAGCTCGCCGGCTCCGGCCGCAAGACGCTGCTGCCGATGGTCATGGCCAACGTCGACCGTGGCCGTCGCCAGGTCCGGGTGCACGCGGTCAGGGGCTCGCAGTTCGCCGGCGCCCCATCGATCGCCAACTCCGATGTCGTCACCTTCCTCGAGGAGGAGCGGATCGTCGCCTACTTCGGCGCGGGCTACCTCTACGCCACGCCCGCCCGTTCGGAGCCCTACCTGTGAGAGAGCACGATTTCGAACCGATCCGCGGCCTGCCGGGCGAACTGCCGGAGGGAGAGACCGTCCTCTGGCAGGGCTCCCCCTCCTGGATCGCGCTCGCGCAGCAGGCCTTCCACATCCGCGCGGTGGGCGCCTACTTCGCGGTCATGCTGGCCTGGCGGGGCATCAGCGACGTGGCGGGCGGCGGGTCTCCCGGCCGAGCCTTGCTCGCCACGCTCTCGGCCACCCCCATCGCCTTGCTGGCGCTGGGCATCCTCGCCGCCCTCGCCTGGCTGAACAGCCGCACGACGGTCTACACGATCACCAACCGCCGGGTGGTGCTGCGCTTCGGGGCCGCGGTGACCAAGGCGATCAACCTGCCCTTCTCGGTGATCGAGTCCGCCGCCGTGAAGACGCTGCCCAAGGGTAGGGGCGATCTCGCGCTTACGCTGAAGGCGCCCAACAAGATCGCCTTTCTCCAGCTCTGGCCGCACGCCCGGCCGTGGCGGATGGCGAAGCCGCAACCCGCTCTGCGCGCGGTAGCGGACGTCGCCAGCGTCGCCGCCATTCTCGCGCGGGCGGTCGAGCCCGTGGCCGCCGAGACCGGGGCGCCCGTCGAGCGCACCCCCGTCGTCTTCCCACCCTCCCCTATCCCCGCGAGCCACGCCGGCCCGCAGGCGGTAGCGGCTTGATCCGGAGCATCCCGTGAGCACCCTCGATCATGAACCCTTTCCTCGCGGCGCCCTGATCGGCGCCGGGCTGGTGGTGGGCCTGTCCCTCGCGGTGACCGCCGCGGCGCGGATCTCGCAGGTCCTGAACCCGCACCCGCCGGCCCCGATCAGCGCCACGCCCGCGGCGCGGACCGTCGATCTGCGTTTCTTCGACCAGCCGGATGGTTCGGTGTCGGTCCGCAATGCGGACAACGGCTCGTCGGTCGCGCAGCTCGCGCCCGGAACCAATGGCTTCATCCGGGGGGTGATGCGCGGCCTCGCCCATGATCGCCTGCGGCGCGGGATCGGTCCGCAGCCGCCCTTCGTGCTGCAGCAATGGAGCGGCGGCCGCCTGGCGCTCACCGATCAGGCGACGGGCCGGGTGATCGACCTCGACGCCTTCGGGATCACCAACAAGGACGCGTTCGTGGCGCTTCTGCCCAAGGGTGGGCCCGCGTGATCACCGTCCCCTTTCTTCTGCGCCTGCGCCAGCCGGTGCGCTGCACGATCGAGATCGAGCACAGCGAGGCGAGCCTCCACGCCCATCTCGATCTCGACGGCCAGCCCGAGCTCCAGCCGGGGGACCGGGTGAAGGTGCACGGGGACCCGATCCGCGTGCGCTTCGGCGAGCGTCTGGTGCTGCGCCGTGAGGCCACCATCGAGCGCGCCGGCTGGCTGGAGCGTCAATGGACGAGGCTGACAGGGCGCTCGATCCTCAATGAACTCTACGATGTGAGCTTTTCTTCCGGGAGCCTGTCATGACCGCCGCCGTCATCGATCGACCACTCCCCCGGCCGGCCGCCCGTCGCGCGCCGCGCGTCGAGGCGGTGTTCGACACCAACGCCGAGGCCCGGCGGGACACGGTGCTGAGCCCGAGGTTCTACACCACCGACTTCGCCGCCATGGACCGCATCGACGTCAGCGGCGTCCGCGCGGAATGGGATGGCCTGATCGCCGAGCTGGCGAGCGACCTCAACCGCAACCACTTCAAGCGCGCCGAGGCGTTCGAGGTCGCGCTCGAGGCGCTGGAGCCCGGCCTGCGCCAGGAGTTCGTCGATTTCCTGGTGAGCTCGCTCACCGCTGAGTTCTCCGGCTGCGTGCTCTATGCCGAGATCGTCAAGCGGGTTCAGAACCCCGACATCAAGGCGCTGTTCAAGTACATGAGCCGCGACGAGGCGCGCCACGCCGGCTTTATCAACGAGTGCCTGAAGGACTTCTCCATCGGTGTGGACTTGGGCTTCCTGACCAAGACCAAGAAGTACACCTTCTTCAAGCCGAAGTTCATCTTCTACGCCGTCTATCTCTCCGAGAAGATCGGCTACGCGCGCTACATCACCATCTATCGGCAGCTGGAGCGGAACCCGGAGCTCCGCTTCCACCCGATCTTCAAATGGTTCGAGCAGTGGTGCGCCGACGAGTTCCGCCACGGCGAAGCCTTCGCCCTGCTGATGCGCGCCGATCCCGGCCTGCTGCGCGGCGCGAACAAGCTGTGGATCCGCTTCTTCCTGCTCTCGGTGTACGCGACCATGTACGTCCGCGATCACGCGCGCCCGGCGTTCCACGCTGCGCTCGGCCTGGACCCCAGCCAATACGACTACGCCGTCTTCGAGACCTGCTCGGAGATCTCAAAGCAGGTGTTTCCGCTGACGTTGGACATCGAGCACCCGCGTTTTCGCACCGGCTTCGATCGCCTGGCCCGCATCACCCAGGCGATGTCGGGCGCCAAGAGCGGCGTGGGCGGCAAGCTGAAGAAGGCTGGGCTCGCCCTTCAGGCGGCCGTGACGTTGGCCGGGCTTTACATGCTTCCCACCAAGCCCAACGTCCTGCCGGCCAACGTGCGGCTGGCGCCGGTTTGGTGAAGGCGGGCCGCCCATGACCCTCCCGGTGATTGCCGCCGCGCTCTACGCCGTCTTCCTCTGGTGGTTCGGGACGGGCGCGATCCTGTGGCTGGATCGTCGCCCGCGGGGGACCTACCGCACCAGCCTGCTTCTGGGCGGAGGGGTGGCGCTCGCGTGCATCTTCGGCCTGGTGGCGACGTCGCGAGACGCCTCGCCGGTTGGCGCGATCCTGTCCTTCAGCTGCGCGCTCGGCGTCTGGGGCTTCCACGAGCTTGCGTTCCTCACCGGAGCGATCGCTGGACCGCGCAAGGACGTCTGCCCCCCGGGCGCGCGGGGCTGGCGCCGGTTCAAGCTTGCCGCTTCGACCCTGATCCACCACGAGATCGCCCTGGCGCTCACCGCCGGCGCGCTGCTGGCGGCGACCTGGAACACGCCCAACCAGATCGGCGCCTTCACCTTCCTGATCCTGTTCGCCGCCCGCTTGAGCGCGAAGCTCAACCTGTTTCTGGGCGTGCCGAACTTCACCGACGAGTTCTTCCCCGAACACCTGCGCTACCTGACCAGCTACCTGCGCAAGAGCCCGGCCAGCGCGCTGTTCCCGATCTCGCTCGCGGTCGGCGGCGCGTTGGCCGTGACCATGGGCTGGTCCGCGTTTCAGCCGGGCGCCGGCGCCTTCGCGGCGGTCGGCGGCGGTCTGCTGGTGGTGCTCACCACCCTCGCCCTGATCGAACACGCCTTCATGGTCGTGCCCCTGCCCGACGCCGCCTTATGGCGCTGGATGCTTCCGGCGTCGGCGAAGGGCGAGAACGGGTGAGACCCATGCTCAACCTTATCACACAACAAGAACAACCCGCCTCGGGAGAGAGACATCCGGCCATGGATTACGAAGCCTTCTTCAACGATCAACTGGATGGCTTGAAGCGGGAAGGCCGCTACCGGGTCTTCGCCGACCTCGAGCGCAAGGCCGGGGCTTTTCCCAAGGCGGCGCGTCACGCCGACGGCGCGGTTCGCGACGTCACCGTCTGGTGCTCGAACGACTATCTGAGCATGGGCCAGAGTCCGGTCGTCATCGCCGCCATGCACGCGGCCATCGACCAGTGCGGCGCGGGCTCCGGGGGCACGCGCAACATCTCCGGCACCAACCACTATCACGTGCTCCTCGAGCAGGAGCTGGCCGATCTGCACGGCAAGGAGGCGGCCCTCACCTTCACCTCGGGCTACGTGTCCAATCTGTCGGCGCTCAGCACCTTGGCCGGCAAGATGCCCGGCTGCGTGATCTTCTCCGACGCCCTGAACCACGCCTCGATGATCGAGGGTATCCGGCACAGCGGCGCGCCCCGGGTCATCTTCGCCCACAACGACATGGCCGACCTCGAACGCAAGCTGGCCGCCGCCGACCCCGGCGTCCCTAAGCTGATCGCCTTCGAGTCGGTCTATTCGATGGATGGGGACATCGGCCCGATCAAAGAGATCTGCGACCTGGCCGACAAATACGGCGCGATGACCTACCTCGACGAGGTGCACGGGGTCGGCCTCTACGGTCCCCGGGGCGGCGGCGTCGCCGAGCGCGAAGGTCTGATGGACCGGATCACGGTCATCGAGGGCACGCTGGCCAAGGCCTTCGGGGTGATGGGCGGCTATGTCGCCGGATCGGCGGCGATGTGTGACTTCATCCGCAGCTTCGCGTCGGGGTTCATCTTCACCACCGCCTTGCCGCCGGGCGTCGCCGCCGGAGCGCTGGCGAGCATCCGGCACCTGAAGCAGAGCGAAATGGAGCGGGCGCGTCACAGGAACCGCGTCGCCAAGGTCCGGCGCGAGCTGCGCGCCATCGGCATCCCGTTCCTCGACAACGAGAGCCACATCATTCCGGTGATGGTCGGCGATCCGGTCAAGTGCAAGAAGATCAGCGACTGGCTCCTGGACCGCTACAGCGTCTATATTCAGCCGATCAACTACCCGACCGTGCCGCGCGGCACCGAGCGGCTGCGGATCACACCCTCGCCCGTCCATACTGACGAGGACATCGCCTGGCTGGTGCACGCGCTCTCCGAACTTTGGTCGGCCTGCGCGCTCAGCCGTTCGGCCGTGGCGGCCTGATCTTCAACGAAGCCGGAGGAACTCCGGCCTCGGGGCGGCGTTACTGCGGGAAGCTTGTCGGCTCGGCCGGATCTTCGGTTTGGGAACGCGGCGGATCGACGGGAGAGCAGCTCATGGGCGCCAAAGTTCAAGCCACGGCTATCGCGATCGCCGCATTGTCGACCCTGGGGCTTGCCCCCATGAGCGCTCACGCCGCCGTCAGCAAACCGGCGACCGACTGCACCGCCCATGCCGACAAAGTGGGTCTGCACGGCGCGGCGAGGCGCAGTTCGATCGCTCGCTGCATGAAGGCCATCACCTCCCCGCCCGCGCCCAATCCGCAGCTGCAGAAGTCTGCGATCACCTCGCCGAGCGGGTCGACCCCCGCCCAACGCGCGGCCCAGTGTTCGGCCGAAGCCGAGCGGCGCCACCTCCAATATCCGGCGCGCAACGGGTTTCAGCATACGTGCCTCTCTGGAATCGGGCCGGTGACGGAGATTGGTACTCCGCTGCACACGCCCGCGAAGCGGGGAGCCGTGGCGGGTCTCGGCGTCGTCGCGAACGGACAGCAGCACTAAGGCGAGCTTGGGCTGATTGCGGGCGCCTGACGCGGCCCGAACCGACATCACGCGGTCGGCTTAGAAACGTAACGGGAACATTGCCGCGCGGGTCGGCCAAGAGTAAATAGCGGCGATGCCCGCGCCGCCGCCGCTCTCCGAGACGGAACGGACCATCGGTCGGCGGGATCCGGAAGGTCGGCACGCGTGGGGGCGTGGCTCCGGGGATTCTTCCAAGGCCCATCTTCGCGCGGGCGATCGATTGCGCTTCGAAGAGACAGCCTCTCTGCCCGAGCCGTTCGCCAGCTGGTTCTCGTCCCGTGGCTGGCAGCCTCGCCCCCATCAGCTGGAGATGATCGACAAGGGGCGGGATGGCCGTCACGCGCTGCTGATCGCGCCCACCGGCGGCGGCAAGACCCTGGCGGGATTCCTGCCCAGCCTGATCGACCTGGCGACGCGCCCGCCGGCCAACACGCCGCGCGGGGTGCACACCCTCTACATTTCGCCGCTGAAGGCGCTGGCGGTGGACGTCGAGCGCAACCTGATCGCGCCGGTCGCCCAGATGGGGCTGAACATCGCCATCGAGTCGCCGCACCGGCGACACCGGCGTCGCCCGGCGTCAGCGCCAGCGGATCAAGCCGCCCGACATCCTGCTCACCACGCCCGAGCAGCTGGCCCTGTTCTGCGCCTGGGAAGGCGCGCGGCGCTATTTCGAGGACCTGGCCTGCGTCGATCATCGACGAGGTCCACGCGATCTGGCCGTCCAAGCGCGGCGACCTGCTGTGCCTGGGCCTGGCGCGTCTCGCCCAGTTCGCGCCGGCGGCGCGGCGGGTCGGCCTTTCGGCGACCGTCGAGGACCCGGCGCTGATCCGGCGCTGGCTCTCGCCGCACCGACGGCTCGGACGTCGACCTGGTGCGCGGATCCGGCGGCGCGCCGCCGGTGGTCGACGTGCTGCTGAGCGAAGGGCCGCGTGCCCTGGGCCGGCCACACCGCCCAGCACGCCATGCCGGAGGTCTACGAGCAGATCCGCCGGGCGAAGACCGCGCTGGTCTTCGTCAACACCCGCTTCCAGGCCGAGTTCGCCTTCCAGGAGCTGTGGCGGCTCAACGACGACAACCTGCCCATCGCCCTGCACCACGGCTCCCTCGCCGCCGAACAGCGGCGCAAGGTCGAGGCGGCGATGGCGCGCGGCGAGCTGCGGGCCGTGGTCTGCACCTCCACGCTCGACCTCGGCATCGACTGGGGCGACGTCGACCTCGTCATCCAGCTCGCCAGCCCCAAGGGCGCCAGCGCGCATGGTGCAGCGGATCGGCCGCGCCAACCACCGGCTGGACGAGCCGAGCCGCGCCCTGTTCGTGCCGGCCAACCGCTTCGAGATGCTGGAGTGCCAGGCCGCGCGCGAGGCGATCGCCGAGAACGCCTTCGACGTCGACCCGGAGCGGACCGGCGCGCTCGACGTGCTCGCCCAGCACGTCATGGGCTGCGCCTGCTCCGAGCCGTTCGACCTCGTCGCGCTCTACGAGGAGGTCCGCTCGGCCGGCCCCTATCGCGACGCTGTCCTGGGAGGACTTCGAGCAGGTGGTCGATTTCGTCGCCACCGGCGGCTACGCCCTGCGCGTCTACGACCGCTTCGCGCGCATCGTGAAGGGTCAGGACGGGCTCTGGCGGGCGCGCAACCAGGAGACCATCCTGCGCCACCGCCTGAACGTCGGCGCCATCGTCTCGGCCGAGCGGATGAACGTGCGTCTGGTGGGGCGGCAGGGGCAGCCCGGCCGCAAGATCGGCGAGGTCGAGGAAGGCTATCTCGAGCTGCTCGAGATCGGCGACACCTTCATCTTCGCCGGCGGCGTGTGGCGGCTGCAAGGGATCACCGGCCTCGACGTGCTGGTGACCGCCGCCCCCGGCGAGGAGGCGAAGCTGCCCACCTGGGGCGGCTCCAAGTTCGCGCTCTCGACCTTCCTCGCCGGCAAGGTGCGCCGGATGATGAGCGATCCCTCGACCTGGGCCGTCCTGCCCGGCGACGTGCGCGAATGGCTGGAGCTCCAGCGCGACCGGTCGCTGATCCCCGGCTACGAGGACATGCTGCTGGAGACCTTCCCGCAGCGGCCACCGGCACTTCCTGGTCTGCTACCCGTTCGAGGGCCGCCTCGCCCACACCACGCTCTGCATGCTGCTCACCCGGCGGCTGGAGCGGCTCGGGGTCGGGCCGCTGGGCTTCGTCGCCAACGACTATGCGCTGGCGGTGTGGGCGCTGAAGGACATGGCCGGCCTCGATTTCGACGGCGCTGTTCGCCGAGGACATGCTGGGCGACGACCTCGAGGCCTGGCTGGACGAGAGCCCGATGATGAAGCAGGCCTTCAAGGGCTGCGCGGTGATCTCCGGCCTGATCGAGCGACGCTTTCCGCAACAGAAGAAGAGCGGGCGGCAGGTGACCTTCTCCACCGACCTGGTCTACGACGCCCTGCGCCGGCACCAGCCGGATCACCTGTTGCTGCGATGCGCGCGGGCGGACGCGGCGGAGGGGATGATCGACGTAGCGCGGCTGGGATTGATGCTGAAACGGATCTCCGGACGGATCGTGCACGCGCCCCTGGACCATTTGTCGCCGTTCAGCGTCTCGATCATCCTGGAGATCGGCAAGCAGCGCTCGCCGGGCGATGCGCGCGAGATGGTGCTGGCCGACGCGGCCGAGGACCTGATCGCCGAGGCCAGTCGCGTGAGCTCCACCTTCGTCTTCATGGGCCGACCGTGCGGCGGCCTTCGACTCACCTTGGGTCCCGCTCAGGCGACCTGCCGCGTCTCCGGCGCCCTGTGGCTGGACGACGAGCGCGCCCTGGTCGTCGCCGACCTCCACCTGGAGAAGGGCTCGGCCTTCGCGCGTCGCGGCCAGATGCTGCCGCCCTACGACACGCGCGAGACGCTGCGGCGGCTGGCGCTCGAGGTCGCCGACCTCGAGCCGCGGGTGGTGGTCTTCCTCGGCGACAGCTTCCACGACCACGGCGGCGAGGATCGGCTGGAGGCGGACGATCGGGATCGTCTCGCGCGTCTGGCGCGCGGTCGGACCCTGGTCTGGCTGGCCGGCAACCACGATCCGGCGGCGCCGACCAGCCTGCCCGGCGAGACCGCCCGGACCATCCGCCTGGGCGGGCTGGATTTCGTCCACGAGCCCACCGGCGGAACGCGGCTCCAGGTCGCCGGCCACCTCCACCCCTGCGCCAAGGTGCGCGGACGGGGGGCCAACGTGCGCCGGCGCTGCTTCGTGACCGACGGGGAGCGGCTGATCCTGCCGGCGTTCGGGACCTACGCCGGCGGACTCAACGTGCGCGACGCCGCCTTCGCGCCGTTCCTCAGCCGGCCGCCGCTCGCCGCCGTGCTCGGTTCGAACAAGGTCCATCCGATCGGCTGGAGCCGGCTGGAACGCGACTAGTGGGCCTTCCCTCCACGATCGCGTTGGGGGTCGTCGCGCTTGGGCTCACCCTGCTGTTCGGCTGGCTCGGCGCTCGGCCCGCCAAGCCGGGCGAGGTCCGCCTCGCCCCCTGGCGGTTCCTGATGCTGCTCGCCTTCACCGGCCTGATCGCCGCCGGCGTCCACCTGTTCGCCGTGCTCCGCGGGGAGGGCTGAGGACGGGGGGACGTTGACGTTGACCACGGTGCTGGACCGCGCCACCCGCGCCTCGATGGTCTTCAGCGCCGGGAAGATATCGAGCAGCAGATCGCTCTTCACCCGTACGACCTCCCGAGGCGAGGCGACGTAGGCGATGGCGGTGAATTCCAGCGCGCCGTCACGCGCGTCGGTGAGAAACACGGCCGAGCCTGGATCCTTCAGCACCTTGGGGTGGGCGCTCAAGCGCTCGACGAGCAGATCCCGCACCGCGTTGGGATCGATGTCGTCCTCGACCTTCAGCGCGAACTTCACCCGGCCCACCGCTCCACCCTGAGTGACGTTCCGCACCGCCTTGGTGAGCAGGTCCGAGTTGGGGACGAGCAGCTTGGAGCGATCCTGCAGCTCGATTTCGGTGGCGCGGATGCTGATCCGACGCACGTCGCCTTCCTGGTCGCCGACGGCGATCCAGTCGCCGACCTGGATCGGACGCTCCGCCAGCAGGATGATCCCCGAGACGAAGTTGCTGATGATCGCCTGCAGGCCGAAGCCGATGCCGACGCCCAGGGCGCTCGCCAGGAGAGCGATCTGGCTCACCGACAGGCCGAGCATGGAGAAGGCGATCAGGATGGCGAGAAGCACGCCGGTGTAGCTCACGCCCGACGCGAACGAAGCCCGCAGACCCCGATCCAGCCGGGTGGTGGGAAGATAGGATTTTTCCAGCCATCTCCGGACCGCGCGGGTGAAGATGAGGCCGCCGGCGAAGAATACCCCCGCCTCCACCAAGGCGCCGGGCGAGATCGTGGCCTTGCCGAGATGCAGGCTGAGGGCGTGCGAGCCCAGGCGGCCGAAGAGTCCGTCGGTGCTCGCCCCAAAGGGCGCCGCGAGGCCTCGCCAAGTCAGCAGCAGCCATCCCAGCCGCGCCACGCCGGCGAGCAGCACGCCCAACTGGTTGAGCGCCCGGGGGGAGATCCCCAGCGCCGCCATGATCGATCGACCGATCGGCGTGTGGGTCGACAGCAGCGCCGGAAAGAGCTGATCGGTGAGGCGGATGCCCAGGACGAAGAAGGCGAGCACTTCGGCCACCCACACCGTCTCGCGGGTGAGGAAGATGGCGAGGTTCAGATAGCCCAGCAGCGCGGCGAGCAGGCCGACGATCAGCGCGGCCCACGCGGCCAAGGCGGTGATCACCCACGGCGCGCGGGCAGGGGCCGCCTTGTCGCGATCGGCCAGGCCTTCGGCCCGGGCTCGCCCGACTCCGATCAGGGCGCCGGCGATGATGGCCTGTTCCACCAAGAGGGCGATGGTGTCGCTGGCGAGGGCGGAGGAGACGCTGGTGCCGAGCGTCGTGTTAGCGGCGCGGACGAAGCCGGCGACGCCCACCGCGACGCCGATCAGAACCGGGAAAGCGGCCAGTCTCTTTGCGGTGCGATCGGTCATCGGCGCCAGCCGCCACTCCGCGCGCCACGGCTGGAGCAGGGCGCGACCGAGGCCCTCGAGCACCGCGGCGAAGACGATCATGCGCGATGCCGAGGCGAACAGATCGTCGGCCAGCGGCGTGAGGCCGCCGATCCCCCCCAATCCCAGGTGCAGGACCCCGCACGCCATGGCCGGGGTGAGGCCGGCGATGATCACGGTGAGCGCGGCGAGCGCCGCCTTGCGCAACGGTGTCGGCTCGTGGCCCACCCCGATCCGGCGCTCCGCCACGCGGTTGAGCACGATCCGCGCCGGCCCCAGAAGCAACACGGCCAAGACCAAGCGCGACCAACAGGATCAGGGAGGACGCCGGCTTCGACGCGGCGCTCGCCAGACGGGAAAGCTCCGCTCCAAGTCCGGCCCGCGCCCGAGCGAGGTCAGCGGGCGCTTCCGTGGCGAAGGCTCTCCATAGGACGGGATCGAGGATCGACCGCTCGCGCGATGAAAGCCGGCTGGAGAAGTTGGCCCGCAAACGCCCGGACAAGGTGGCGCCCAGCTGGCTCGCCTCGACGGTGAGCAGCTTGCCCTGAGTGACCTCGGCGGCGATGGCCGCGCGCTGGGCGCTCAGGTCCCGCCGGGTGGCGGCGGTTTCGACGTCTTCGGGCGGCTGTCCGGCGCTCGGCGCCGGGCCGAGTTGGGCGAGACGCGAGTCGGTGGCGTTCAGGCTGGGGGTGAGTTCCGCCAGGTCGGCCGACAAGCGGGCCTGGAGTCCGGACACCTTCGCCTGGTTGTCCTTGAGCTCGAGGTCACCAATCGAGGACGCCTTCAAGGCCGCGTCGACCTGGTCGATCGCCTCTTCGACCGCGTCGAGGTCGCTTGCCGCCGCGCGGTCGCCGGCTGCGAGGATCGCGGGCGGCGGGGGCAGGGACGCCGCATCCGGCGATTTGGCCCACGATCCGTTCGGCAGGAACGCCAGCGCGGCGAAAAGGACGAGAAGAGACTTCAAGGGGACGGACTCTCGTTCGCCACCGGCAATTCGACCAGAGGCGGCGGCTTTTGACCCCCGCGAAGCGCTGTTCAGCGCATGACCAGCCAGATGGCCTCGCCCACCGACCCCATCAGGACCACGAACACGGCGGCGGAGCCGCCGGCGAACAGCTTTTCCATGACGCCGCCGGCGCGCTTGGGTTGATCTTGCATCAGCCATCCTCTTCCAAAGTCTGACCTGAATGCCTCAAACGGTTAAAGGTTGGCCTATCAAACCCATGTGAACAGACCCGGCGACGCCGACACGACGGCTTTTCGGGCGCCGGCACGAGCCTCTGGCTAAGCTTGTGGCCTATCGCAGCCTTGACGGCGCGCCGCCTGCTCCTCTATACGCCGCCCCTTCCCGCGTCGGGCCGAATGGCTCGCGCCCACTCTCACGTGTCGTAAAGAAGCCATGTCTCGCCGCTGCGAACTCACCGGCGTCGGCCCTATGGTCGGCCACAATGTGAGCCACTCGAACATCAAGACCAAGCGGCGGTTCCTGCCCGCCTTGTCGCCCGCATCCCTGCGGTCCGACAGCCTCGGCCAGACGTTCAAGCTCCGCATCTCCAACGCCGCCTTGCGGACGGTGGATTTCCGCGGCGGCCTGGACGCCTTTCTGGTGAAGGCCAGGGACGAGCACCTTTCCCCGCGCGCGCTCAAGATCAAGCGCCAGGTGAAGGCGAAGCAGTCGAGCGCGCCCGCGGCCTGAGGGAAGTAAAGGCGGCGTGACCCTGCGCCGGCTCTTCTACGTTCTGCCTCTCCTGGCGGTGATCGCCGTCATCGCGGCCTTCGTGGTCGGTCTCCGGCGCGACCCCAGCATCCTGCCTTCCACTCTGATCGGCAAACCCCTGCCGACCTTTGCGCTCGGGCCGGTGTCTTCCGGATCGGAGGGCTTGTCGTCCCGCGAGCCCGGCGGGCGGCCCCGGATCATCAATGTCTTCGCCTCCTGGTGCGTGTCCTGCCGAGTGGAGCACCCACTGCTGCTCGCGCTGAAGGCGCAAGGCGTGCCGATCGAAGGCCTGGACTGGAAGGACAAGCCGGAGGACGCGGCGCGCTTTCTGGCAAAGGAGGGCGACCCCTACGTGCGCATCGGCTCCGATCCGAGCGGGCGAGCCGGGATCGATCTCGGCGTCTCGGGCGCCCCCGAGACCTTCATCGTCGATGGCGCCGGGGTGGTCCGTTACAAACAGGTCGGACCGATCACGCCTGAGGTCTGGTCCGGAACCATGGCGCCCATGCTCGCGCGCCTGAGCGGGAGCGCCTGACGGACCAAGCTCCCGGCGAAGCGAAACCAAGATGCGCCGCGCCCGTTCACCGCCGCATGTCCGACACCACCACCCCCACCGATCCGACCCGCAAATATCCGAAGCCGCCGTTCAAGCGGCAGCTCCAGCCCTGGCCGGGGCTCGCGCGCGACATGGACCCGCGGCCCGATCATGGGGAGACCAGCTACAAGGGTAGTGGGCGTCTCGCCGGACGAAAGGCTCTGATCACCGGCGGCGACTCCGGCATGGGTCGCGCCGCGGCCATCGCCTACGCCCGCGAAGGCGCCGACGTCGCCATCAACTACCATCCGGACGAAGAGCCGGACGCGCGCGAGGTCATCGACCTTATCGAGCAGGCGGGCCGCAAGGGTGTGGCTATCCCCGGAGACCTCCGCGAGGAGGCGTTCTGCCAGGAGTTGGTGGCTCGCGCCGTGCAGGAACTGGGCGGCCTGGATATCCTGGTCTCGAACGCCGGACGGCAACAGGCGCACGACTCGATCGCCGACATCACCACCGAAGACTTCGACGCGACGATGAAGACCAACATCTATGCGCCGTTCTGGATCATCAAGGCGGCGCTGCCGCACCTGAAGCCCGGCTCGGTGATCATCGGCACCACCTCGGAACAGGCCTACGACCCCTCCCCCGATCTGTACGACTATGCCCAGACCAAGGCGGCGACGATGAACTACGTGAAGTCGCTGGCCAAGCAGCTCGGGCCCAAGGGCATCCGGGTCAACGGCGTCGCGCCGGGCCCGATCTGGACGCCGCTGCAAGTGAGCGGCGGCGCGAGCCAGGAGAAGCTGGAACAGTTCGGCGGCCAGACCCCGCTCGGCCGTCCGGGCCAGCCGGTGGAGCTCGCCTCGATCTACGTGCAGCTCGCGGCCGAGGACGCCTCCTACGCGAACGGCAACGTCTACGGCTCCAGCGCCGGCTCGGGACAACCCTGACGGGCGCGCCCTAGCCGCCGCAGCGGTCGACCGATCGGCCGTCCGGTGCTTAATGGCCGGATGGACGAGAATGCGCTTGATCAGGAGGGGCTCGGCCCCGCGTCGCACAGCTACATCTCGCAACGGCTCCGGCTGCACTACGTGGATTGGGGCAATCCCGGCGCTCCGCCTCTGTTGCTGATTCACGGCGGCCGGGATCACTGCCGCAACTGGGACTGGGTGGCGCGTCGCCTGCGCAACGACTTCCACGTGATCGCGCCGGACCTGCGAGGCCACGGCGATAGCGCGTTCTCGCCCAGCGGCGACTACTCGATGGCGGCCTTCCTCTACGACATCGCCCAGCTGATCCATCAGCAGGGCCTCGCGCCCTTGCGGATCGTCGCCCACTCCATGGGGGGCGCCATCGCGCTACGCTACGCCGGAGTGTTTCCGGAGAACGTCGCGCGCCTTGCCGTGATCGAGGGACTGGGGCGCTCGCCCGACATGGAGGCGCGGCGCTCGAGCGTGCCGCCCGAGAAGCGGATCGCCAACTGGATCTCGAACGAACGCGCCCTGGCCGGCCGCCTGCCGCGCCGCTACGCCTCGATCGAGGAGGCCGTGGCCCGCATGCAGTCGGAGAACCGCCACTTGTCGCCGACGCAGGCGCGACACCTCACCGTCCATGGCGTGAGCCAGAACGAGGACGGCACCTACAGCTGGAAGTTCGACAACTACGTTCGGTCCGAAGCGCCAGACCAGACGCCGACCGCCGACGTGTGGCGCCTGTGGGGCCGCATCACCTGTCCGACGCTGCTGATCTATGGCGAGGAGAGCTGGGCCTCGAACCCCGAGAAGGACGGGCGTCTCGCCCACTTCAAGACCGCGCGGGTGATGGGCTTTCCAGGAGCGGGCCACTGGGTGCACCATGACCAGTTGGAGCCGTTCGTCGCGACGCTGCGGGAATTCCTTTGAGCGCCGCGCACCAACGGTTCAGACCTGACCGTCTCGCGGCGTGGATCATCGCTGTCGCGGGTTCCGCCTTGGCTTGGCGGCTGGGAATCCGGCGGTTTCACCGCGCGCGCTCACCGCATCGATGATGTGACTTTTGCGACACGCTTCGCAAACGATTCGGCGAAGCGCCGGCAAACCGCTTGCACGAAACACGTTTTCAGAAAAAATGCCCGGTGAGATCGAAACCCCACCGGGCCAGTCTGACCGCGAGAATGGGGGGAAAACTCGCGGCGGACATAGTGTGTCCATCGCGGGCTTATTTTTCAAGCCTTGCACGGCGTTTTTCGCCGACCAATCGCCTACCGTCTAGGAACGGAGGGGCGCGCCAAGTGCGCACGCCTTGATCCACCACGTCGGATGGCGGTGCTTGAGGCGTTCAGCGACGCTTCCGGCCCGCGCGAGCGTGGCGAAGATCGCGAACACTGTTGATCCCGAGCCAGACATTCGCGCCAGCAGCGTTTCGGGTTCGGCCGCCAGCGCCTCCAGCACCTCTCGAACAACAGGCGTCAAGCCGATCGCGGCCGGCTCCAGATCGTTGCGCGTTTGCGTCAGCCACCTTGCGACCTCCACGGGTCCATCGAGATCGCCGAGGTAGAGGCGCCTCGAGCGAATGGTTGACCTCCGAGGCGTCGAACGCCCGGTAGACCGCGCCCGTCGGGCAAGGCGCGCCCGGATTGACGAGAAGCGCCGGCAGGCTGGCAAACGGCGGGGCGGGAGAGAGATCGTCGCCACGCCCCCGACCGACAACGGGCTCCGCCTTGAGGCAGGCGGGAACATCCGCGCCAAGTCCGCGGGCGATCTCCGCCAGTCTGGGATCGTCGTGCGAGACGCCGCGCTCATCGGCCAGCAATCGCAAGGCGGCGGCGGCGTCCGAGGAGCCGCCCCCAAGTCCGGCGGCGATCGGAAGGCGCTTCTCCAGTTCGAAGCCCACGGGCGCCTGGCCGAAGATGTCCGCAAAACGGTCGCGAGCGCGAGTGACGAGGTTGTCCGTCTCTTGGGCGAGCGTGGCGGAGAAGGGGCCCAGAACCGAGAAGCCGTTTCCCCGGGGGTCGAGCCGTAGCCGGTCGCCCACGTCGGCGAACACCATCAGGCTCTCCACCGGATGATAGCCGTCGTTCTGGACCGGACCGACGTGGAGGTAGAGGTTGACCTTCGCCGGGGCGAGCGCTTCTCGGATCACCTCAGGAGCCGGCGACCTTCACCGGTGGGGTCTCGATGAGACCATGCGCGAGCTTGGTTTCCACCGCGGTCTTCAGCTTGGGGGACGGTTCGAGGGTGAGCACCCGCCGCCACTGGAACTGCGCCTCGATCTTTCGTCCGACGCGCCAGTAGGCGTCGCCCAGGTGGTCGTTGATGTCCGGATCCGCGGGCTCGAGGATGACAGCCCCCTCAAGCTTCTGGACCGCCGTTCCATAGGCGCCCAGACGGTAGTAGCCCCAGCCGAGGGAATCCAGAATCGCCCCTGAACTCGGGTCGAGCTCGACGGCCTTCTGCACCATCGCCAAGGCGGCCGGAATCTTCTCGCCCCGGTCGATCCAGGAGAAGCCGAGGAAGTTCAGCAGCTCCGGCTCGTCGGGCTTCAGCTTGAGCGCGGCTTGGACGTCACGTTCGGCGTCCGGCCAGCGGTCCATCTCCTGCTCGTCGACGGCGCGCATGTAGAGCAGGCGCCAATCCGGTTTGTCGCCTTGCCGCGCGATCAGCGCATCGAGGATCTTGTCCGACTCCGCGTAGCGCTCGTCCGTCCTCAGAATGTCGGCGAGGGTCACCGCCGCGTCGACGTCCTTGGGGTTGGCTGCGTTGACGTCGCGCGCGATGCGAAGCGCTTCGTCCTTGTCGCCCGCGGTCTGGGCCGCCCAGGCGAGCTTCTCGCGGGCGGGCGCATAGGCGGGCGAGTTCGGCGGGACCTGCGCGTAGGCCGCGCGCGCTCCGGCGGCGTCGCCCAGGCTGGTGAGGATGTCGCCCACCATCACCCGAGCGTCGCCAAGCGTCGGATCGAGCTTCAGGGCCAGGCGCAGATAGGCGAGCGCCGCCTCCGGTTCCTTGTGCGAGTCGAGCACGCTGGCGGGCGCGATCAGGGCCTCGGCCGCCGCCGTCTTCAGGGTCATCTCGGGAGGCGCGGCCCGATTGGCGGCCGCGCGCGCCCGCGCCTCGGCTACGCCGCCGATGACCGATCCGCGCGCCAGGGCGGCGTCATAGACCTGGACTGCCTCGGTCCGCCGACCGCGACGCTCGAGCAGTTCACCAAGCGCGAGGCTGGCGATGCCGCCAGGGTCGCCCTTGCCGATCAACGCTCGATAAGCCGTCTCGGCTTCTCCATAGCGCCGGGCGTGTTCGTAGAGCCGGCCTTGGTCGAGACTGGCGAAGAATTGCGACACCGGATCGCCGACGATCACCGGCAGGACCACCGAGCCCTGCACGTCGCCCGCCGCGGCGGCGGCGAACGGGAGCGATCAGGGCGGCGGCGGGTTCACCGAACAACAGACCGTCGGGTCCGGCGAGGAGCGCCTTCGCGGTCCGTCCATCGCCACGAGACAGCGCGTCGACCGCTCGCACGAGCAAGCCCATGTGTCGGGACGAGGCGTCCGCGTCCGGACCCCGCGGCGCGGATCGGGCCGCGCGATCCAGGTCGCCGGCCAGGAGCGCGGCGGTGAAGGCCCGCTCGGCGACGAAGCCGGGAGCGCCTTCCTCACCGGCGGCCGCGCGATCGAAGAACGCCGCCCCGGAGGCGCTGTCGCCATGGTTCACGGCGGAAGCTCCGGCCAGGAACAGGCCGTACGACGACGCGTCGGGCTCAACGCCGGCAGGCGCCGGAGGCGCGGAGGTCGACAACCCGACCAGGCGGCGAGCTGGTCGCGCATCCTGCAAGGAGCACGCTGGCGGCGACGGCCACGGTTAGAGCGGAACGCATCATGGAACTCTCATAGCCAGATGAGTGTGGCGCGCTCGCGGCTCGGCTACGCCGCTCTTCACATATTCGGATAGTTCGGGCCCCCGCCGCCCTCGGGCGTGGTCCAGGTGATATTCTGCGACGGATCCTTGATGTCGCAGGTTTTGCAGTGGACGCAGTTCTGGGCGTTGATCTGGAACCGCGGATTGGCTCCCGCCTCGTCGTACAGCACCTCGTACACGCCCGCCGGGCAGTAGAGCCGCGCGGGCTCGCCATAGAGCGGCAGGTTGACCTTGATCGGCAGCTCGGGGTCCGACAGCCGCAGGTGCGCGGGTTGGTCCTCGGCGTGGTTGGTGGCCGACAGGAACACGCTGGAGAGCTTATCGAACGACAGCACGCCGTCGGGCTTGGGATAGACGATCGGCTTGAAGTCCTTGGCGAGGCCGGTGGACTCCGCGTCGTTCTTGCCGTGCTTCAGCGTGCCGAACAGCGAGAAGCCGCGCAGCAGGCTGGTCATGTGCAGGTCGGCGATGATCAGCGCACTACCGACCCAGGTGCCCAGGCGCGACCACAGAGGCTTGGCGTTCCGCACCTTGTAGAGTTCGTCGCGCACCCAGCTCGACTCGTAGGCGCTTTCATAAGCCGTCAGTTCGTCGCCGCCCCGCTCGGCCTGGACGGCGGCGAAGGCGGCCTCCGCGGCCATCATGCCCGTCTTCATGGCGTTGTGGGTGCCCTTGATCCGCGGCAGGTTCACGAAGCCGGCCGAGTCGCCGACGAGCGCTCCACCGGGAAACGCCAGCTTGGGGACGCTCTGGAAGCCGCCCTCGACGATCGCCCGCGCGCCATAGGCGATGCGCTTGCCGCCCTCGAGATAGCGGCTGATCGCCGGGTGGTGCTTGATCCGCTGGAACTCGTCGAAGGGCGAGATCCAGGGGTTGGCGTAGTTGAGGTGCACCACGAAGCCGAGCGCCACATAGCGATCGCCGAAATGATACATGAAGCTGCCGCCGCCGGTCTTGGCGTCCAGCGGCCAGCCGACGGTGTGCTGCACGAGGCCCGGCTCGAACCGGTCCTCCGTCACCTGCCAGACCTCCTTGAGGCCGATCCCGTACTTCTGCGGCTCGCGGTTGGTGTGCAGGCCGAAGCGCTGGATCACCTGCTTGGAGAGCGATCCGCGGGCGCCTTCGGCGAGCAGGGTGTACTTGGCGCGAAGCTCCAGCCCGGGCTGGTAGTCCGGCCCCTTCTCGCCCTCGCGGTTGATCCCGAACACGCCGGCGACGACGCCCAGCACGACCCCGTTTTGGTCGGTGACCAACTCTGACGCGGCCATGCCGGGATAGACCTCGACGCCCAGCGCCTCGGCTTCCTGCGCCAGCCAGCGGCAGAGGTTCGCCAGCGAGGCGATGTAGCAGCCGTGGTTGTGCATGAAGGCCGGCATCGGCCAGTTGGGGATGGCGAGTTCGCCCTGCGGTCCCAGCGCCAGGAATTGGTCCTTGGTCACCGCGGTCTCGAGCGGCGCGCCCTTGGCCTTCCAGTCGGGGATGAGTTCGTTGATCGCCTTGGGATCGATCACCGCGCCCGACAGGATGTGGGCGCCGACCTCCGAGCCCTTCTCGATCAGGGCGACGGAGATCTCCGCGCCGGCCTCGGCCGCGAGTTGTTTAAGGCGGATGGCGGCGGACAGTCCCGACGGGCCGCCCCCGACGATCACCACATCGTAGTCCATGGCCTCGCGGCCGCTGTCCTCGACGCTCTCCTCACTCATTCCACGAAACCCTGAAGTTGTCCGCGCCGGGCGCAAGGCCTAATCGAGGCCAAACGCCTGAGGGGTCAAGGAGAAAGCGTGGCGAGGCTCGAGGCCGGTCCGGATGGCGAGCGTATCCGCGCCCTGGAGAGCCTGCTCGGCTTCTGGGCGCTGGCCGGCGTGGACGCGACCGTGGCCGACGAGCCCCAGGATCGCACCCTGGCGCGGGCGCCGCGGCCGGTGGAGCGAGAACCCCTCGCCGTTCCGGTCGTCGCCCCTCCTCGATCCGAGCCTCCACCGCCCTCGGCGCGCCTGGAGTTGATCCGAGCCCGGGCCCGGCAGGCCGAGTCGCTGGAGGCGCTCAAGGCTGTCGCCGCCGAGACTCAGGGCTCCGAGCGCCTGGTGTTCTGGCGCGGGTCGGAGACGCCGACCGTCGCGGTGATCGGCGAAGCGCCCACGGCGGAAGACGACCTGGGCGGCGCGCCATTCCTGGGCTCGCCCGGACGCCTGCTGGACCGGATGCTCGCCGCCGCCGGCCTCACCGGACGGGCGCTGATCACCAACACTCTGTTCCACCGCCTGCCCGGCGACCGTCCGCCGACCGCGGAGGACCAGGCGCTGGCGGCGCCAATCCTCGAGCGCGCCATCGAGCTCGCCGCGCCCCGCGCCCTGTTCCTGCTGGGCGCCGCCGCGGCCCGCGGAGTCCTCAGGCGCGAGGAGCCGATCACGGCCCTGCGCGGCCGCTGGCTCGAGTGGCGGTCCGCCGACGGCGCGTTGGAGCTGCCGGCCCTCGCCACCTTCACGCCGAGCTTCCTGCTGCGCCAGCCCTCGGCCAAGCGCGCCGCCTGGAGCGACCTGCTGCTGCTTTCCGAACGCCTCGACCGCCCTCCCGCCCGAACCGTGAAAGACTAAGCCCCGCCATGCCCCTCGAGCCTCTGCCTCTGTCCGCCTTTGCCAAGATCGCCGATGGCATCGACCGGCCGGAGGATGTGGTCGTGGGCCGCGACGGACGGGTGTTCGCCTCCGATCACCAGTGCGCGGTGGCCGAGATCTTCCCGGACGGCTCGTTCAAGCGGCTTGGGCCGAAAGGGGGCGCGCCCAACGGGATCAACCTCGATCGCGACGGCAAGATCCTGATCGCCAACTTCGGCCTCTACGATCGCGAGGAAGGCCCGTTGCAGCGCTTCGATCCCGCCACCGGCGCGCACGAGACCCTGCTCGCCGAAGTGGGCGGCAAGCGGCTCACCTCGTCCAACTACCCGATCCAGGACTCGGACGGGAACATCTGGTGCGCCAACTCCACTCACGCCGACACCTGGCCCGAAGCGTTGGACGGCCGGCCGGACGGCTTCCTCTATGTGCTGCGGCCGGACGGCTCGTCGGAGATCGTCGCCGAGGGGCTGAAGTTCCCGAACGGCCTGGCGCTGTCCGCCGATGAGAGCACCCTGTTCTGCGCCCAGACCAGCGCGGCCAACGTGCTGGCCTTCCCCATCCTGCCCGGCGGCCGGCTCGCCGCCACGGAGGCCCAACCCTACGGGCCTATCCTCGGCCGGCTGTCGAGCCGGTGGGAGCCGGGCGACGACACCAGCGACCTCGGCTACCCGGATGGGCTCGGCCTGGACGCGGAAGGCAACCTCTGGGTCACCCTGCCCGCCGCCAACAAAATCGTGGCGATCACGCCCGCCGGCGAACTCGTCGTCATCGCCCACGATCCCACCGGCGAGGTCATGCGCAGCCCGACCAACGTCGCCTGGGGCGGCCCGGACCTGAAGGACCTCTACATCGGCACGATCCAGCTGAACTGGGTTCTCAAGGCCCGCTCACCGGTCGCGGGACACCCGCTGATCCACCAGCGCTGAAACGCTCCTCCCGCCTCCGCGGAGAGGCGCAATCAGCGCGAGCTGGTCATGGTCGAGAGCACCCAGGCGCGGTTGCCGTTCTCGTCGTCGATCTCCATCCACACTCCGCTGCGCTGCCCGGTGGGATACACCGATGCGCCGGGTCGAAGAACGTAGGCGACCTTGGAAGCGCCGGAAGGCGAGACGTGCGCCTGCACCGTCTGGGTCGTGCGTTGCGAGGCGGCCGGCGCCGCCGCCTGCTGCGCGCCCGGCGTCTGGTTCTGCATGTAGTGGACGAGGTCGACGAAGGCGTTGAAATAGGCCGCCGTGATCACCTTGCCGATGTCGGTGTCGGAATAGCCGCCGCCGGCCAGGGCGCCGAAACCACCCCATCCGCCGCCGCCGGCCCCGCCGCCGAACGACACGTCGCTCTTCTGGGCCACGCCCTCGGCGACATAGACCTGCTCGGTGGTGCGCGCGTCGACGAGGGTGAGCAGGGTGTGCGCCTCGCTCTTCTTGACGTGGATGCCGCCCGCCAGGGCGCCGAAACCACCGGGCAGGAAGCTGCCGGCGAGGGCGCCGATGTTGGAGCCGCCGCTGTTGCGGTTGGAGTTGGCGATGTCGGGGATGATGAAGAAGTCGGCGGCGGCGATCTGTCCGTGACCGAGGTTGGAGCCGCGTTGCAGATCGCCCGAACCGTTGAGCGCCAACTCCTGATTGCGCATGGCCAGCCCGCCGTTACGGTCGACGATGCGCAGGCAGTTCGAGCGCGAGGCGAACAGCTTGATCAGGGACTCAGGCGACGAGAGGCCGAGCCCCACCCACCAGCGATTCTCCGGCTCCTGGATGGCGGCGCGGCCGAGCGGACGCTGGCACTGCGGAAGCTCGGGCGTCGCGGCGTTCTTCGGCCCCTTCTTGTCCATCCCGTACTGGGCGAACGCCGGACCGGCGGCGGCCAGGGCGGCCGCGGCGAGGCAGGCGAGCGTGGAAAGCTTGGACGCGCATGTCTTGGAAATCCCTCCCGTCAAAGACGAGCGGAACCTAGACCGCCGCGCCCGGCCCGGCAAATCCACCCAACGTCAAATCAAGGTTAAATCCGCCCCGACTACTTAGAGCGGACGGCTGGAGCTCAAGGCGCCGTAAAGATCCGGGCGACGATCGCGGAAGAAGCCCCAGGCGGCGCGATGAGTGCTCAAGAAATCAAGGTCGAAGCCGGCGATGACGACGCCCTCGTCGTCCCGCCCTAGCTCGGCGACGAGATCGCCGCGATGATCGCAGATGAAGCTCGAGCCATAGAAACGCTGGCCGCCGTTGGGGTAGCCGTCCCACGGCTCGAAGCCGGTGCGGTTCGCGCCCACCACCGGCACGATGTTGGAGACGGCGTGGCCCTGCATGGCGCGGCGCCAGGGAAGAGCGGTATCGAGGGTGGGATCGTGCGGCTCGCTGCCGATGGCGGTGGGGTAGAACAGCACCTCCGCTCCCATCAGCATCATCGCGCGGGCCGCCTCGGGGTACCACTGGTCCCAGCAGATGCCGACGCCCAGCCGCCCGAACGGCGTGTCCCAGACCCGGAAGCCGGTGTCGCCCGGGCGGAAGTAGTATTTCTCCTGGTAACCCGGCCCATCCGGAATGTGGCTCTTGCGGTACAGCCCGAGCGGCGCGCCGTCCGGCCCGACCATCACCAGGCTGTTGAAGTAGTGCGGCCCCTCGCGCTCGAAGATCGAGATCGGCAGCACCACGCCGAGCTCGGCCGCCAACGGGGCCAGGGCGGTCAGGCACGGATGCTCGCGCCACGGATGGGCCTCCGCGAACCAACGCTCCTCCTGGGTGACGCAGAAATAGGGTCCCTGGAACAGCTCGGAGGGGAGGATCACCTTCGCGCCCGAGGCGGCCGCCTCTCGGATCAGCTCGGCCGTGCGCGCGATATTGGCCTGGAGATCCTCGCCATAGGCGCTCTGGAGCGCGGCGACGGTGAGCGTTCGCGTCATGCCGGGACCTGCTGGGAGATGCAGTGGAACGATCCCCCGCCGGTCAACAGCGCGCCGGACGGCAGGGCGACGACCTCGCGATCAGGGAACGCCGATTGAAGCGCCTCCACCGCGTAACGCGAGGCCACGTCCTCATAGGTCGGCATGATCACCGCGCCGTTGGCGATCAGGAAGTTCATGTGGGACGCGGGCGTGACGTGGTGCTCCTCGTCGATGAGCCGACCCGGCGAGGGGATGCGTACCAGGCGCAGGGACCGGCCGTCGGCGTCGGTAGCGGCGGCCAGCGCCTGGGCGGCGCGATCGTAGACGGCGGCGTTCGGATCGTCCGTCCCGAAGCTCACCGGGCAGGCGACCACGCCCGGCGCGACGAAGCGGGCGAGATTGTCGACATGCCCGTCGGTGTGGTCGTTCATCAGCCCCTGGTCCAGCCAGACCACCTTGCGCGCCCCGAGGCTCGCGGCCAGCGCCGCCTCGGCGTCGGCCTCCCGCCAGCGCAGGTTGCGGTTGGGATTGGTGAGGCACTGACGCGTGGTGAGCACCGTCCCGGCGCCGTCGTGGTCGAGCGCGCCGCCCTCCAGCACCACGTCGTGCGCCTGAAGCTTGGCGTGCTCGGCGCGGGCGATCTGGTCGGCCACCGCCTCGTCGCCCTCCAGAACATACTTCCCGCCCCAGCCGTTGAAGCGAAAGGCCGCCGCGTGATCGGCCGACAGGAAGATGGGCCCGGTGTCGCGCAGCCACACGTCGCCGAATACGCCGGGAACGATCTCCACCCCCGACACTCCGTCCAGCAGGTCTCGAGCGGCGACGACCGCGGCGTCGCCTCGCGCCATCAGCTTGACCCGTTCGCGCCCCGGCCCCGCCAGCGCGCGCGCCAGGGCCGCGACTTCGCGCCTGAGCCGGCGCGAGGTCGTCCTCCCACAGCTCGGCGTGGCTCGGAAAGCCGACCCACATCGCGCGGTGCGGCGCCCATTCGGCGGGTACGGTGGCGGTCATCGGGCTCGTTCGCGAGAGGGCTGGCGCGCCGCTCGCGAACGCCATAGGCGGGGAGACGTGACGACTTCAACCGCCGTGGGCCTGACGCCCATCCCGCTCACCGACACGCCGGCCTTCGCCGCCGCCCTGGGGGCGAGCTTCGAGCGGCACGGGTTCGCGGTGGTCGAGGGGCACGGGCTCGATCCGGCGCGGATCGACAAGGCCCTCTCCGCGGCCAAGGCCTTCTTCGCCCTGCCCGAGGCGACGAAGGAGCATTACGCGGTGCCGAACGGCGCGGGCCAGCGTGGCTACACGCCTTTCGCCCGCGAGACCGCCAAGGGCGGCCGCCACGCCGACCTCAAGGAGTTCTGGCATGTCGGACAGGACGCAAACCTCTGGCCGGCGGAGGTCGACGGCTTCCAGGCCGAGATGTCGTGGCTGTTCCACGCCCTCGAGGATCTCGGCGTCAGGCTGATGGGCGCCGTCGCCGACCACCTCGGCGTCGACCGCGCCAGGCTCCAGGACGCGGTGCGCGGCGGCGACTCCATCCTGCGCCTGCTGCACTATCCGCCGTCCGACTTCGCCGGCCAGGCGATCCGCGCCGGCGCGCACGAGGACATCAACGCCATCACCCTGCTGCTGGGCGCCGAGGAGGCGGGACTGGAAATCCTCGACCGGGAGGATGGCTGGCGGCCAGTCGATCCGCCGCCCGGCGCCGTGGTCGTGAACATCGGCGACATGCTCGCCCGCCTCACCAACGACGTCCTGCCCTCGACCACGCACAGGGTGGTGAATCCCGCGCCCGAGCGCGCCGGCGTGGCCCGCTTCTCGACGCCGTTCTTTCTGCACTTCCGGCCCGAGTTCGTGATCGAGACCCTGCCGCAATGCGTCTCGCCCGAGCGACCGAACCGCTATTGGGAACCGATCACGGCGCGCGCCTACCTGGAGCAGCGGCTGCAAGAGATCGGGCTGAAGTAGGCCGGCGAGGCGCCGGCAACGCTGTAACCGCGCGCCATGTCGGCGCGGATGACGCTGCGACCTCGCCGCCCTACAATGAAGCCATGTTCGCCCGCCTCGCCCTGCTGATCGCGTTCGCGCTGCCGCTGTTCGCCCGCGCCGCGCCGACCGCGTCGCCTCACGCGACCACGGAGCTGGTGGCCGCGACCCAGGGTGTGGCGCCCGGCGGAACGGTCCAGGCCGCGATCGTCCAGAGCTATGAGCCGGGCTGGCACAGCTACTGGCGCAATCCGGGGGACGCGGGCGAGGCGGCGACCGTTGTGTGGACCCTGCCGCCGGGTTGGGCCGCCGGGCCGATCCAGTGGCCAGCGCCCAAGCGGCTGCCGGTCGGGCCGATCATGAACTACGGCTATGAGGGCCGGCTGATCCTGCCCGTCACCTTCACCGCTCCCGCCAACGCCAAGCCCGGCCAGACCGCCACGGCGACGGCCAAGATCCAGTTCCTGGTCTGCGCCGAGGTCTGCGTTCCCGACACCACCGTCGTGAGCCTCATTCTTCCGGTGACCGCCCAGCCCGCCGCCGATCCGGAGTGGAGCGGCCCGATCGCCGCGACGCTCGCCAGCCTTCCCAAGCCGGACCTGGTGCAAGGCGCATGGCGACGGGACGGCGCCCTGATCAAGCTCTCGCTGGCCGGCGCGCCGCTCGCGGGAGCCGGCGACCAGGACGCCTACTTCTATCCTGAGGATCCCAACCTGCTCGACCACGCCAAGCCCCAGGCGGTCGAGCGGGGTCCGCGTGGACTGACGCTCACCCTCACCCCGGCGGGCGACTTCGCCAAGAGCGGCGCGCCCTCGCTCGCCGGCGTGCTCGAAGTGAACGGGAAGGCTTATGAGATCGCCGCGAGCCAGGGCCCGCCGCTCGCCGGTTCTTCGGGCCTCGGCGCGCCGCGCCACGGCTTCGGCAAATCCTCGGCCGTGGGGCTCGTCGGCGCCATCGCGTTCGCCTTTCTCGGCGGCGCGATCCTGAACCTGATGCCCTGCGTCTTTCCGATCCTCTCGCTCAAGGCGGCGGCGCTCGCCGGGCACGAGCGGGAGAACGCGCGCGGGGAGGCCTTCGGCTTCCTCGTCGGCGTGATCGCCAGCTTCCTCGCCCTCGCCTTGGCGTTGATCCTCGCCCGGGCCGCCGGCCAGGCGGTGGGCTGGGGCTTCCAGCTCCAGAACCCGCGCATCGTCGCCGTGCTCGGCCTGGTGATGCTGGCGGCGGGGCTGAACCTGTCCGGCCTGTTCGAGATCGGGACCTCCGCCCAGGGCCTGGGCTCCGGCCTCGCCGCGCGCGGCGGCTGGCTGGGCTCCCTGGCCACCGGCGTGCTGGCGGTGGTGGTCGCGGCGCCCTGCACCGCGCCGTTCATGGGCCCGGCGCTCGGCTTCGCCCTTACCCAGACGCCCGCCGCCGCCCTGGCGGTGTTCCTGGGCCTCGCCCTCGGCTTCGCCGCGCCGTTCACCATCGTGGCCCTCAGTCCCGCCCTGATGCGCCGCCTGCCCCGGCCGGGCGCCTGGATGGAGACCTTCCGGCACGCCCTGGCCTTCCCGATGTACGGCGCGGCGGCCTGGCTGCTGTGGGTGCTCGCCCAGCAGACCGACAGCGAGGGCCTCGCCCGTGCGCTCGCCGCCGCCGTGCTTCTCGGCCTGGCGCTGTGGCTGTTCGGCGCCTGGCAGCAGCGGCGGCTGATGTCCGGCCGCGCGCCGGTGCGGGGGGGCCTCGCCGCCGCCGCCCTGGCGCTCGGCTTAGCCGTGGTGACGGTCCCAGCCTTCGCTCCGCCTGCCGCCGCGGGGCAGGTCAAGGGCGGGGCCATCTCGGCCGAGCCGTGGAGCGCCGACAAGGTCGCGAGCCTCACCGCCGCCGGACGGCCGGTGTTCGTCAACTTCACCGCCGCCTGGTGCGTCACCTGCCAGGTGAACGAGCGCGGCGCCTTTTCCTCAGCCGAGGTCGCCGACGCGTTCCGGCGTAGCGGCGCCGCCTACCTGGTGGCGGACTGGACCAATCGCGACGGCGCGATCGCCGCGGCGCTCAAGGACCAGGGCCGGATCGGCGTTCCGCTTTACCTGGTCTACGGCAAGGGCGGCGGCGCGCCCCAGGTGCTGCCCCAGATCCTCACCCCCGGCGCGGTCACCGCCGCCCTGGACCGCGCCAGCCGCCAAGGCTAAGGCCGCGCGACCATGAACGAGCCCCTCCCGAACCGACCGCTCGCGCGCGCGCCGCGCGGTTTCCAGGACCGGCGGGCGGCGAGCCTGCTGGCCGAGCGGCGGATCATCGACGCCGTCTCCGCCGTCTATGAGCGGCACGGCTTCGAGCGGCTGGAGACCAGCGCCTTCGAGTACGCCGACGCCCTGGGCAAGTTCCTGCCCGACGCCGACCGCCCCAACGAGGGGGTGTTCGCGCTCCAGGACGACGACGAGCAGTGGATGGCGCTGCGCTACGACCTCACCGCCCCCCTGGCGCGGTTCGTGGCCGAGCAGGGAACCGCCCTGCCAAAACCCTTCCGCCGCTATGCCTTCGGCAGTGTTTGGCGCGATGAGAAGCCGGGGCCCGGCCGCTTCCGCGAGTTCACCCAGTGCGACGCCGACACCGTCGGCTCCGACCGGCCCGAGGCGGACGCCGAGATCATCGCCATGGCGGTGGCCGGCTTCACCGCCGCCGGCCTGCCCGCCGGGGCGGTCACGCTCAAGATCAACAATCGCAAGCTGCTCAACGGCCTGCTCACCGCCGCTGGCGTCTCGAGCGAGGGCCAGCGGCTGGCGGTGCTGCGCGCGGTCGACAAGCTCGATCGCCTGGGCGCGCGCGGCGTCGCAGATCTTCTCGGCAAGGGGCGGCTGGACGAGTCCGGCGCCTTCACCCGAGGCGCGGAGCTGGACGCCTCGGCGGCGGATCGGGTGCTCGCCTTCCTGGCCGCCGGACGCGAGCAGCGCGCGGCGACCCTGGACTCCCTGTCCAACGTGGTCGGCGGATCGACGGAGGGTGACGAGGGCCTGCGCGAGCTCGCCGACATCGGCGCGGCGCTGGACAGCCTGGGCGTGGAGCCGGCGCAGGCCGCGTTCGATCCGTCCGTGGTGCGCGGCCTGGAATACTACACCGGCGCGGTGTTCGAGGCGGAGCTGCAGGCGAGCGGCGGGGCGCGTTTCGGTTCGGTGGGCGGCGGCGGCCGATACGACGACCTGGTGGCGCGCTTCACCGGCGAGCGAACTCCGGCCACCGGCTTCTCCTTCGGGGTCTCGCGACTGGTGGCGGCGCTGGCCAGCCTGAGCCAGACGGCCGCCCAGGCGCGCGGCCCGGTGGTGGTGCTGGCGCTCGATCGCAGCCTGATGGGTGACTACCTGGCGATGGCGGCCGAGCTGCGCGCGGCGGGGATCGCCGCCGAGGTCTATCTGGGCGGCTCGGGCATGCGGGCGCAGATGAAGTACGCCGACAAGCGCAACAGCCCCGCGGCGGTGATCGTCGGTTCCGACGAGGTCGCGGCCGGAACCGTGACCATCAAGGACCTCGACCTCGGCCGCCGACTGGCGGCGGGCGTCGCCGACAACGAAGCCTGGCGCACCGAGCGTCCGGGGCAGGTCACCGTCGCCCGCGCCGAGCTGGCCGCCCGCATCGGCGCGATCCTCGAGGTGGCGGGTTGAAGCTCGAACCGGCGATCCCGGCCGAGGCTCTCAAGCTCGTCCGCGCGCCCTTCGAGGCCATGGAGGCTGACGGGCTGGACGCGCCCGTGGTGCAGCCCCTGAATCTGCTGCTCGACCTCGCCGGAGAGTTGCTGCGCGAACGCCTGTTCGTGGTGCAGGGAAATGGGGGAGCCGAGACCTGCCTGCGCACCGACTTCACCCTTTCGGCGGTGAGCGCCCACATCGAGAGTGGGCGCGGCCGAGGCCGGTATTTCTACAGCGGTCACGCCTTCCGCGTGGCGCCGCCCGGCAGCGGGCGGGCCGAGGAATTTCCCCAGATCGGGCTCGAGGTGTTCGAGCCGGGCGACGCCATCGCCCAGGACGCGGAAGTCGCCGCCCTCGCCTGGCGGTCGGCGTGCGCCGGCGGACGTGACGACCTCACCCTGCTGCTGGGCGACGTCGGCCTGTTCTCCGCCTTCGTGGACGGGCTGGGGCTCGCCCCGACGCTCGGAGACCGGCTCAAGCGCGCCTTCTCCAACCCTCGCCGCTTGAGAGCCGAGGTGGAGGGCGCCGCGCCGAAAGACGCTCCCCGCTCGGGCGAGCGCCTGGCCGGCCTGCTCTCCGGCCTCAACGAGGCGGACGCCACCGCGGTGCTGGAGGAGATCTGGGCGCTGGCCGGGATCGAGCCGGTGGGCGGCCGCGGGACAGCCGAGATCGTGCACCGCCTCGCCGAGCGCGCCAAGCTGGCCGCCGCGCCGCGCGTCAGCCGCGAGCAGGCCGAGCTGATCGAGCGCTTCCTTGCGATCGCCGATTCTCCGGAGAAGGCGCTCGCCTCCGCCAAGGCGCTCGCCGGCGGGGAAGCCATCGGCCGCGTCGCCGAGGCCTGGGCGCGACGTCTGGAGGCGCTCGTCGCCGGCGGCATCCCCGAGAGCGCACTGCGCTTCTCCGCCGCCTTCGGACGCAGCTTCGGCTACTACGACGGGGTGCTGTTCGAGGTGCGCAGCGCGGCCCTGGGCGAGGATCAGCCGGTGGCCGCCGGCGGTCGCTACGACGGCCTCGCCGCCCGGCTGGGCGCGCGGCTCCCCACCGGCGCGGTCGGCTGCATGGTCCGTCCGGGCCGAGCCTGGGCGGGAGCCGCCGCGCGATGAGCGAACTCATCTTCGCCGTCCCATCGAAGGGACGACTCAAGGACCAGGTGGAGTCCTGGTTGGCGGATTGCGGGCTCACCCTGCGCGTGGCCGGCGGCGTGCGCGGCTACAACGCCACCCTCGATGGCTTCGACGACATCCAGGTCCGGCTGGCCTCGGCGGCCGACATCGCCTCGGGCCTGATCGCCGGCGAATTCCACCTGGGGGTCACCGGCGAGGACCTGCTGCGCGAGGCGGGCCACGCCATGGACGCGCGGGTGCTGCTGCTCCGCGCGCTCGGCTTCGGCCGCGCCGACCTGGTGGTGGCCGCGCCCAAGAGCTGGATCGATGTCGAGACCATGGCCGACGTGGACGACGTCGCCCACCAATACCTCGCCCGCACCGGGCGGCGCCTCCGGGTGGCCACCAAGTACCTGCTGCAGACCCGGCGCTTCTTCGCTCGTCACGGCGTCGCCGACTATCGCCTCGCCGAAAGCGGCGGCGCCACCGAAGGCGCCCCGGCGGCCGGAACCGCGGAGCTGGTGGTGGACATTACCAGCAGCGGCGCCACCCTCGCCGCCAACGGGCTGAAGGTGCTCTCCGATGGCGTCATCCTGCGTAGCGAGGCCCATGTCGCCGCCTCCCTTTGGGCGGGCTGGGACGCGGCGCGCCTGGACGCCTGCCGCCGCCTCCTCTCGATCATCGAGGCGCGCGCGCGCGGCAAGGCGGTCGCCAGCCTCGCCTGGCCGCCCGAGCAGGATCGCGCCGCGCGGCCCGCTTTGGGAGAGGCCGCCACCTTCGGAGCCAATGGCGCCCTGATACCCCGCGGCGACCTGTTCGACGCAACCCGCCGCCTGGCCGCCAGCGGCGTCGGCCCCGTCACCGTCAGCCAGCCGGCCTTCGTCTTCGAAGCGGTCAGCGAGCCGGCGGAGAAGCTGGCGAAGCGGCTGGGTCTCTAAGCGCTCAAACGCCGCTCACCAGATGCGCACGCGCTGGTCCGGCGCCACATAGAGCGCCTCGCCGGGCTTCACGTCGAAGCTGCGATACCAAGCGTCCACGTTGCGAACCACGCCATTGACCCTGTCCTCCGGCGGAGAGTGCGGATCTGTGACTAGGCGGCGGCGCGTGTCGTCGTCGCGGGCGGCGCTACGCCAGATCTGAGCGAAGCCCAGGAAGAAGCGCTGATCGCCGGTGAGTCCGTCGATCACCGGCGCGGGCTTGCCGCCCAGCGAGACGTGGTAGGCGTCCAGCGCGACCAGGATCCCGCCCAGGTCGGCGATGTTCTCGCCCATGGTGAGGTCGCCGTTCACGTGCGACCCCGCAACCGGCTCGAAGGCCCCATACTGCGCGCTGAGCCGCTTGGTCTGGGCGACGAACTTGGCCGCGTCGGCCGCCGTCCACCAGTCGGTGAGCCGGCCGTGACCGTCGAACTGCCGCCCCTCGTCGTCGAAGCCATGCGTCATCTCGTGGCCGATCACCGCGCCGACGCCGCCGAAGTTCACCGCCGCGTCGGCGTTGGGATCGAAGAACGGCGGCTGGAGGATGGCGGCCGGGAAGACGATCTCGTTGTTCACCGGATTGTAGTAGGCGTTCACCGTCTGCGGGCTCATGCCCCACTCGGTCTTGTCGACCGGCTGGTCGAGGCGGTTGACCTCGCGCCGCCACTCGAACGACTCGGCGTGCTCCATGTCGCCGAACAGGTCGTCCGGACTGATCTGAAGCGCCGAATAGTCGCGCCACTTGTCCGGATAGCCGACCTTCACCGTCAGCAGCGACAGCTTCTCGAGCGCCTTGGCCTTGGTCTCGGGGCTCATCCAGTCGAGCCGCTGGATGCGGCCGCCGAGCGCGGTCTTGAGATCGCCGATCAGCGTTGTGATCTTGGCCTTGGCTTCGGGCGAGAAGTACTTGGCCACATAGACCTGGCCCACCGCCTCGCCCATGGCCCCGTCGATCGCGGCGACGGCGCGCTTCCACCTGGGCTTCTGTTCGAGCTGGCCGGACAGGATCTTATCCCGGAAGGCGTACCGGGCGTCGACGAAGCGCTTGGAGAGGAATGGGGCGGCCGAGTCGATGACGCCGAAGGCCTCCCAGGCTTGGAGCGTCGGGACCGGCGTCTCGGCGAAGATCGCTGCGATCTTGGGCACGGCCGTGTTCTCGGCGACGATCACGCGGTCGCGACCGGCGAGATCGGCCGCATCGAGGAAGGGCCGCCAGGCGAACCCCGGCGCCGCCGCCTGGAGCTGGGTCACGGTCATGGGATTGTAGACTTTGACCGGATCGCGCTGCTCGACCTTGGTCCAGCTCGCCTCGGCGATGCGGGTCTCGAAGGCGACGACGGCGGCGGCGTTGGCCTCCGGGTTCGGCCAGCCCGCCATCTGCAGCATTTGGGCGACGTAGGCCTGGTACTTGGCCTTCTGCGGCGCGAAGCTGGGCTTCAGGTAGTAGTCGCGGTCCGGCAGGCCGAGGCCGCCCTGGCTCAGGGTGATGGCGTAGCGGTCCGGATTCTTGGGGTCCGCGTCGATGCCCAGGTCGAAGATGGAGTCGAAGTAGCTCTCCGGCGCATGCCCCATGAGCGCGGCCAGCTTCTCGCGGGTGTCGGCCGCGCGGACGGCGGCGAGGTCGGGCGCGAGCGGCTTGGCGTCGAGCGCCTCGAGACGGGGCTCGTCGAGATAGGCCTTGTAGGCTGCGCCGATGATCTGGGCGTCGTGGCTCTGCGGCGGGGTGGTGGACGCCGCCACCAGCACGTCGCGCACCCGGCTCTGCGAGAGCTCCGAAAGCTGGTCGAACGAGCCGAAGCGCGAGCGATCAGCCGGGATCACCAGGGTCTTCAGATAGGCGCCATTGGCGTAGCGGAAGAAGTCGTCGCCCGGCTTCACCGCCGGATCGCGGCCGGCCAGATCGTAGCCCCAGGCGCCGAGGCTCGGCTGATGGGAGGCGGCAGGCTGGGCGAGGGGCGCAGAGGCGACGCCCGCCAAGAGCGCGAGCGCCAGAGCGGCGGCTCCAAAGGTGCGGATCATGTTGGTGAGGTCCTTACTGACATCGAGCGGCGAACAAGGGGGGCCGCAACGGATTTCCAAATGCCATGGACCAGGAACCGGCGGCAGTTCAAGCGTCGCCGCTCACCAACCGTTTGGGCTCGGAGAGCGAAGCCGCTATGTCTCCTGTCATGGCCAAGGACGACTATCGAGAGGAACTGCGCACGCTCGAGATCGCGCTGGTGAAGTATCAGCAGTGGGCGATCGCCAAGGGATCCAAGGCGGTTCTCGTGCTCGAGGGCCGCGATGCGGCGGGCAAAGATGGAGCGATCCGGCGGATCACCGCCCACCTTGCCCCGCGCGAAACCCGCGCGATCTCCCTCCCCAAGCCGAATGACCGCGAGCGTTCGGCCTGGTACTTCCAGCGCTACGTCGCCCATCTGCCGGCCGCCGGCGAGTTCGTGATCTTCAATCGCTCCTGGTACAACCGCGCCGGCGTCGAACCGGTCATGGGCTTCTGCACACCCGAAGAGCACGAGAACTTCCTGCGCGATGTGCCCGGCTTCGAGCGCATGCTGGAAGAGGCCGGCATCCGTCTGATCAAGATCTGGCTCGACATCAGCAAGGAGGAACAGGCCGACCGGCTCGAGGCGCGCCGCAAAGATCCGGTAAAGGCGCTCAAGGTCAGCGACCTCGACGGCTTGGCGCAGAAGAAGTGGGCGGCCTACTCGGCCGCGCGCGACCAGATGTTCGAGCGCACCCATACGGACATCGCGCCCTGGATCGTGGTCGCCACCGACCACAAGAAGAGGGCGCGCCTGAACGTGATCCGCTACCTGCTTCGCACCCTGGCGCCTTCGGATATCGCCAAGAAGATCGAGGCGCCGGACCCGAAGGTGCTGTTCCCCTTCGAGCCGTCGGCGATCACCGACGGCCGGCTCTCACGCTAAGGCCGTCTCGGGCGCTCAGCCCCCGTAGAAGAAGCGCTCCTCGACCACCTTGCCGTCCTTGACGGTATAGACCCCGATCTCCGCCATCCGCATGCGCTGCCCGTTGGCCTTCATGGTGATGTCCATGTCGAAGCGCAGGGCGAACTGCTCGGCGTTCACGTAAGGCCCTTCGACCCCGACGCTGTGAACGTCGTGGTTGGCGTACCACCACTCGCTCTTGGCCTTCACCGCGGCGAGCCCGTCCGAGACGGGATTGTCGCCCATGGCCTCGACGCTCTTCACATCCGGCGACCAGTACTTGTCCCCCGCCTCTTCGAACTGGCCGGCTTTGCACAGCGCGGTGAAATCCTCGGCGACCGTCTTGGCGTCCATGGCTTGTCCTCCCTTCAGAAGGCTCGACCTTAGCCGGGGACAATGACGGCATGAAGTCGGCCGCTACTCGCGGCGGAGCAGGCGCTCGGTGAGCTGGGTCCCCCACCAACCAGCCTTGAACTCGGCTTTCATCCGCGGCGGGTCGTACTCCGGCCGCTCGACCCACTGGACGAACGACAGTCCCGCAGGTTCGCCCTCGGCGAGGTAGCGTTCGAGCACATAGTCGAGCACGCCGGTGAGGCCTTGGCGCACGTGCAGGTACTTCGGCGAGAGTTGCTTGATCGCCTCCCTCATCGGCTTGCCGCGCCGGAAGTGCATGTAGAACACCGCCATGATGCCCGCCCGGTCGGCGCCCGACTTGCAGTGCATCACCGCTGGATAGGCGATCCGTTCGAACAGATCGCGCGCACCCAGGACCTGTTCGCGGGTCGGCACATCACGCGAGGCGACGACAAAGTCCACCAGCTGCAGGCCTTCACGTTCGCAGGCCCACTCCTCGAGCGCGCGAAAGCTGGTGTGGCGGCCGCCGCGCAGGTTGATCACCGTGCGGATCCCCGCCCGTTTCCACGCCGCCAGTTGGAACGGCCACGGCTGGTTGGTGCGAACGAGTTCGTCCGAGATCCAGTGGGCGTTGCGGAACCCCAGCCTCAGATAGGCATGGTCGTGCCAGAGGTAGTCGAGCACGGCGCGCAGCCGGCCGCGGCGTGTCGACAGATCAAAGGTCTTCGGAGGCACGCGTTAGAGCTTGAAGATCGCGTCCGCGGCCGCGCGGCTGACGTCCTTGCGCGCCAGCTGCATCCTGGTGCGCGCGATCTCCGTCTCCAGCATCAGGATGCGATCCTGCAGTTCGTCGGCGCCGAAGAGTTCGAGGTCCTCGCGCGTCAAATCGACCAACGCCTGCCCGCGCGCCCGCCGCGCCTCGGCTGGTTCTTCCGACATGGATGACGTCTCTCCTTGAGCGGCCTATCTGAGCACGGACCAAGGTCCGCGCAAGCTGGAGGAACGATGAAGGCGATTGCGATCGACGGCGGCAAGGGCCCGCCCGAGGCCTTGAAGCTGATCGACGTTCCCGATCCAGCGCCAAGCGATGGGCAGATCCTGATCGAGGTCGCCGCGGCGGGGGTGAACCGTCCGGACCTGCTCCAGCGTCAGGGGTTCTATCCGCCGCCGCCGGGCGCGCCGGACATCCTGGGGCTCGAGGTGGCCGGAAAGGTGCTCCATGGCGCGGGTCGCTGGCGCGCGGGCGACCACGTCTGCGCCCTGCTGGGGGGCGGCGGTTACGCGACGCTCGCCGTCTGCGATGCGCGCCACGCCCTGCCGTTTCCAGCGGGTCTGGATGCGCTGAGATCCGCCGCGCTGCCGGAGACGGCGTTCACCGTCTACGCCAACGTCTTCGAGCATGGATCGCTGAAAGCCGGCGAGACCCTGCTGGTCCATGGCGCCACATCGGGCATCGGCGTGATGGCGATCCAGATGGGCAAGGCCGCCGGCGCCCGGGTGATCGCCACCGCCCGCGGGGCGGACAAGGCCGCCAAGGCGCTGGAGCTCGGCGCCGACGTGGCCGTGGACACGACGACTCAGGATTTCGCCGAGGTGGTCCGCGCCGAGGGCGGCGCCGACGTGGTGCTGGACATGGTCGCCGGGCCCTACTTCCCCAAGAACCTGGACGCGCTCAACACCGGCGGCCGCCTGGTGCACATCGCCAGCCAGGCGGGCGGGACGGTGGAGCTGCCGATTGTCCGCATCATGCAGAAGCGGCTGATCATCACCGGCTCCACCCTGCGCCCGAGATCCGCCGACGAGAAGGCGCGCCTCGCCGGGGAGGTCGAGCGGGTGGTCTGGCCGTGGATCGCGGCGGGCAAGGTCAAGCCGATCATCGACCGGGTGTTTCCGCTCGAGCAGGCCGGCGCCGCCCAGGCCTATCTCGAAGCCGGCGGCCACATCGGCAAGGTCATGCTGAGCGTGGCATAGCCTCGCTGGTCCGCGCCGCATCGCCCACGAGCCGCCGCCAGACGCTGAGCGCCTGACCGACCACCTGGTCCATGTTGTAGTAGCGGTAAGTGGCGAGGCGCCCGGCAAAGGTCACGTCGGGCGTGGTGAGCGCCAGGGCCTCGTAGCGCTTGTAGAGCGCCTGGTTCTCCGGACGAGGGATCGGATAGTAGGGATCGCCCTCGGCCGTGGGGTATTCGCGCACGATGCTGGTCTTCGCGTGGGACTGCCCGGTGAGGTGCTTGAATTCGCTGATCCGGGTGAAGGGGACCGCCTCGTCCGGATAGTTCACGGTGCCGGTGGGCTGATAGACCGCCTGGTCGAGCGTCTCATGCTCGAACCGCAGTGAGCGGTAGGGAAGCCGCCCGAAGCGGTGCCCGAAATACTCGTCGATCGGCCCGCAGAAGATCAGGTGCTCGTAAGGCGTCGAGCCGATGTCGGCGAAGTCGGTGGAGGTGCGGACCTCGATGTTGGGGTGATCCAGCATCCGCTCGAACATGGCCGTGTAGCCTTCGGCCGGCATGGCCTGGAAGCGATCGGCGAAGTAGCGGTCGTCGGTGTTGGTGCGGGTGGGGATCCGCGCGGTCACCGACCGATCCAGCTCCGAAGGGTCGAGCGCCCACTGCTTGCGCGTATAGCCGCGGAAGAACAGTTCGTAGAGTTCGCGGCCGACCGTCGAGACCACCACGTCCTCCGAGGTCCGGATCGGGTCCACCGGTTCGGCGCGGCTCTTGAGGAAGGCCTCGGCCTGCGCCTCGGTCTGAAGGCCCAAACCGTAGAGCGTATTGATGGTCGTGCGATTGATGGGGATGGGCGCCAGCTTGTCCCGCACCTGGGCGAGCACCCGGTGCTCGTAGGGTCGCCAGGCGGTGAAGCGGGATAGGTAGTCGAAGATCTCAGCCGAGTTGGTGTGGAAGATGTGCGGTCCGTAGCGGTGGATCAGGATGCCGGCCGCGTCGCGGTGGTCGTAGGCGTTGCCGCCCACATGATCGCGCCGGTCGATGAGAAGCACCCGCTTTCCGGACGCTGACGCCAGCCGCTCGGCCAGCACCGATCCGGCGAAACCAGCGCCGACGATGAGATAGTCGTAGGGCCGGCGCGGCTTCGAGGCGCGGCTCGGCAGATCGACCACGTCGCCCGCCGCGAGCACCGTCTTCGGCGATCGCCGGCCGGCTCGCACGAGCTCGGCCATGGCGGCCTGGGTCTTGTCCCAGGAGAGGTCCGCCAGCGCGGCGTCGACCGCGGGAAGCCAGGTCTGCGGCGCTTTCGAAAGCGCCAGCGCCCGCTCGCAGCCGCTGACGAAGCCGGCCTGATCCTGAGCGACGATCACACCGGGACTGTCGCCCCACTGCCGCTCGACGTCGCGGATCGCCGTCGACACCACCGGTCGGCCGCCGGAGAGGTATTCCGGCGTTTTGGTCGGGCTGATGAAGCGGGTCGCCTCGTTCACCGCGAAGGGCGACAGGGCGACATCCCAGCCGCCGAGATAGGCGGGCAGTTCCTGGTAGTCCTTGCCGCCGAGGTAGTGGAGGTTGGGGCGCTTGGGCAGGGCGTCGGGGTCGATCTTCACGACCGGTCCGACGATCACCACGCTCCATTCCGGATGAGCGTCCGCAAGCGTGGCGAGAAGCTCGGTGTCTAGACGCTCGTCAACGACCCCGTAGTAACCGAGCCGGGGCCGGGGCAGATCGGCCTGGTCGGCCGGCTCGGCGCTTGGCGATCGCGCGGCGGCGAAGTGCGCCTTGTCCACCGACGACGGGAAGGGGTGGATGTTGGGGTGCAGATCCCGCTTGGCTTCCCACAGGCTGAACCCGCCGGTGAAGACCACATCGGCCTGTTCCATCAGCGCGCGCTCCAGCCCGCGGAGCTCCGGCGGGGCGAAGCGGAAGTTGGAAAGCTCGTCCATACAGTCGTAGACGACCCGCTGCGCGGGGAGCCCGCCCGAGAAGGGCAGCATCATGGGCGTGTAGTACCACCGCACCAGCCCCGGCTCCTCAAACTCGGGGCAGTCGCGCAGAAGCCCTTCCAGAACGGCTTCGACCGGTCCGGACGCAAGGCCTTCGGGCAGGCGGGGCGTCATCACCGTGACGCCGAAGCCCCCGTCCTCGCGATCCAGAATAGGCTGCTGACGATCCGCCTCGAATATGGGCTCTTCCCAGAAGAACACCCTGTAATCGCGGGCGAAACGCGACATCAGGTGCTGCGGACGCTGAAACACGAAGTTCCAGCGAAGGTGGGAAAAACAGACCAGAACCGGCCGTTTCACAAGTCCAGGGCCGGCATGGTTCATACGCGTCGCTCTTCGGGCAGGGGGCGGATCATGGACGATCAACCCCGCCCGGCCACGCCTGTTCCGGTCACGGATCGTACGCAGCCACCTCCGCTAAGACGCTCTTTTCCCTAGAGGATTGCGCCGTAAGCGAAAATCAGGCCCGGGTACGCAATCGCACTCAGCGCGTCTCCAGTTCGCGTGCGCTAGATATCGACTTCGGCGTCGAGCGCGTTTTCCTGGATGAACTCGCGGCGCGGTTCGACCAGATCGCCCATCAATCGCGTGAACAGATCGTCGGCGTCGTCCGCGTGATTCACCCTCACCTGCAATAGCGTGCGGGCGTGGCGGTCCAGCGTCGTTTCCCAGAGCTGCTCCGGGTTCATCTCGCCAAGGCCTTTGTAGCGCTGGATCGCGAGGCCGCGGCGGCCGGCCTCGAACACCTGGGCGACGAGGTCGAGCGGCCCGCGGATGCGCGCGGTGCGCTCCTTGCGGCGGAACACGGCCGGCTTCTCAAAGGCGTCCGCCAGTTTGGCGGCGCGTTCGGCGAGGCGGAGCGCGTCGGCGGCGTGGAGCATCTGCCCTTCGAGCACGATCCGCTCGGTGACTCCCCGGCGGGTGCGCTGGAACTGGTAGCCGCCGCCATGCGCGGTCTCCCCGGACCAGGGACCGTCGCCATCCTCAGCATACAGATCGAGCCGGGCGGCGCCGGCCGCGAGATCGTCCGAATTGCCGAACAACCCCGCCAAGGCGGCCTGCTCGATGGCGAAGGCGGGAGCCCGAGCGGACAGGCGGTCGATGTTGGCCTTGGCGCCGCGCGCGAGCTGCACGAGTTCCGTGAGGTCGCGCCCGATCATCCGCTCGCCGTTGCCCAGGTCGAGTTCGGCGCCATCGAGGCCCTCGTCGACCAGAAAGGTCTCCAGCTCCGAGTTGTCCTTGAGGTATCGCGTGCTCTTGCCCTTCGTCGCCTTGTAGAGCGGCGGTTGGGCTACATAGAGGTAGCCGCGCTCGATCAGCTCCGGCATCTGACGATAGAAGAAGGTCAAGAGCAGGGTCCGAATGTGGGCCCCGTCAACATCGGCGTCGGTCATGATGACCACGCGGTGATAGCGCAGCTTGTCGATGTTGAAGTCGTCGCGACCGATACCGGCGCCGAGCGCGGTGATCAGGGTGCCGATCTGTTCGCTACCCAGCATCTTGTCGAAGCGCGCGCGCTCGACGTTGAGGATCTTGCCGCGGAGCGGCAGCACGGCCTGATTGTCCCGGTCGCGCGCCTGCTTGGCCGAGCCGCCGGCGGAATCCCCCTCGACGATGAAGATCTCGCTCTTCGCGGGGTCGCGCTCCGAACAGTCGGCGAGCTTGCCGGGCAGCGAGGAGATGTCGAGGGCGGACTTTCGGCGCGTGAGTTCGCGCGCCTTGCGCGCCGCCTCGCGGGCGGCGGCGGCTTCGGCGATCTTCTGGACGATGGCCTTCGCCTCGACCGGGTGCTCCTCGAACCACTGCGACAGTCCCTCGCCGACAAGGCCTTCCACGGCGGGGCGGACCTCGGACGAGACCAGCTTGTCCTTCGTCTGTGAGCTGAACTTTGGATCGGGCACCTTCACCGACAGCACGCAGGTGAGGCCCTCGCGGCCATCCTCGCCGGTCACCGAGACCTTCTCGCGCTTGGCGGCGCCGGAGCTCTCGGCATAGCCGGTGATCACCCGGGTGAGCGCGCCCCGGAACGCCGACAGGTGCGTGCCCCCATCCCGCTGCGGGATGTTGTTGGTGAAGGTCAGCATCGTCTCGTGGTAGCCGTCGTTCCACCACAGGGCGAGGTCGATCTCGACCTTGTCGCGCTTGCCGCGGATGACGATCGGGTTCTTGATCAGCGGCGTCTTGGCCTTGTCCAGATGGCGGACGAACGCCTCAACCCCGCCGTCGTAATGGAGCGTCTCCTCGAACGGCTCGGCGCCCCGGAAGTCGGAGAAGTAGATCACCACGCCGGAATTCAGGAACGCCAGCTCGCGCAGTCGATGCTCCAGCGTCTTCCGATCGAACTCGATCATCGAGAAGGTGTCGGTCGACGGCAGGAAGGTGACCTCCGTACCCGTCATCGGCTCACCATTCTCACGCACCGGCGCGGCGCCCGTCACCCGCAGCGGGGCCACGGTGTCCCCGTGCTCGAAGCGCATCTCGTGCGTCTTGCTGTTCCGCCAGATCTTGAGCTGCAGCCAATCGGAGAGCGCGTTGACGACGCTCACACCCACGCCGTGCAGGCCGCCGGAGACCTTGTAGCTGTTCTGGTCGAACTTACCGCCGGCGTGCAGCTGGGTCATGATGACCTCGGCCGCGGAGACGCCCTCGCCTTCGTGGATGTCGGTCGGCACGCCCCGGCCGTCGTCGCTTACGGTGCAGGAGCCGTCGGCGTTCAGCGCCACCGTGACCCGCGTGGCGAAGCCGGCGAGGGCCTCGTCGATGGCGTTGTCCACCACCTCGTAGACCATGTGGTGCAGGCCAGAGCCGTCGTCGGTGTCGCCGATGTACATGCCCGGCCGCTTGCGCACGGCGTCCAGACCCTTCAGCACCTTGATCGAGTTCGGCGCCGTAAGCCCGTTCGTCAACGGAGTCGGGCAGACCTATGACCTGGCTGCCATCCTCTTCAGCGTTCACGGGCTCGTTCGGGATATCGCTCATTCAGATCTTTCACTCGGGTTTCAGCGCGCCCGCTTCAACGCGGACGAGGAGGGCGCGGTGCTTGAGGCTCTCGAACAGCGCCGCGTCCGTCCCGGTGAGGAAAGCCTGCAGCCCGAGCGCCTCGATTTCGTCGAACAGCGCCGCCCGGCGGGCGGCGTCCAGATGCGCGGCGACTTCGTCCAACAACAATATAGGATTTGGCGACGACATTGCACGTGAAAGTCGCGCCGCCTGGGCGAGAACCAGGTTGAGGATCAAGGCTTTCTGCTCGCCGGTCGAGCATTCGGCGGCCGGACGGCCGAGCGCATGGTGCACGGCGACCAGATCGCCTCGGTGGGGACCCTCCAAGGCGCGACCCGCGGCCTTGTCGCGGCCACGCGAGGCGGCGAGCGCGCTCAACAGCTCGGCGGTGATCGCCTCCGCGCTTGCGCCCCCGGATGCGGCCGCTTCCCACCGGCCGGAGAGCGACAGATCGGCGCGGGGAAAGGCCCGATCGCCACGCGCGGCGATCTCGGCGTTCAGCTCGACCAGGGCCAAGGCGCGGGCGATCGCGATCTGAGCGCCGGCCTCGGCCATCCGGCCTTCCAGCGCGTCTAACCAGGCCGGGTCCGCCGAGGCGTCATCCGCCAACAGCCGGTTGCGATCGCGGAGCGACCGCTCGTAGGCGACCACCTGGGCGGCGTGCGCGGGCAGAGCGGCGAACACCAGGCGATCGAAGAACCGTCGCCGCTCCGACGCCGGCTCCAGGAACAATCGGTCCTGGGCCGGCGTGAGCCACAAGGGGCGGACCAGATCCACCATGCGGGAGGGCGCGACGGGTTCGCGATCCAACCGCACGATGCGCCGGGCGGCGCCCGGCGCCTCCGTCCCCGTGCCCAGCGACCGCTCGTCGGCGCCGACGCCCACGGTCGCCGAGACCGCCCACGGCCGCCCGACGGCGTCGCCGACGTCCCTTCGCCCAATCTCGGCGATCGCCGCCCCGCGCAGCCCGCGGCCCGGCGACAGAAGGCTGATCGCCTCCAACAGATTGGTCTTCCCTGAACCGTTCGGCCCGTGCAGCGCGACGACCCGCCCTCCGTGGATAGCACCGCGCGGCCATAGGAGCGGAAGTCGGTGAGCTGGAGCGCGCTTACGACGGAGCGCATGCGGCAGTGTCCTTCCCCGCCCGTTCAGCGAGCGGGGCCGAGGATCAGGCCCTGAGCGGCATGAGGACGTACTGCACGCCCGCGTCGGTGGGATCGAGCACCAGGACCGGGTCGAGCATAGTGGCGGCGCCGGCGCGATCGGCGAAGCGGAACTCCGCCGTTTCACCGGTGATCTGGGCGCTGACGTCGAGCAGGTAACGGGCGTTGAAGCCGATCTCGAAGGGCTCGCCGTCGTAGTCGACCTCGAGCTCCTCGACCGCCTGTCCGGTCTCCATGTTGCGCACGGTGAGCACCACCCGGCCGGTCTCCACCGACAGCTTCACCGAGCGGCTCTTCTCCGAGCTGATCGTGGCGACCCGGTCCACCGCCTGGGCGAAGAGGGCGTTGTCCACGATCATCACCCGGTTGTTCTCGCGCGGGATCACGCGGGAGTAGTCCGGGAAGGAGCCGTCGATCACCTTGGAGGTGAGCGCCGCGCGGCCGAAGTCGAAGCGCACCTTTTGGGGGCTGAGCTGGACGTCGATGGTCTCGCCCGCATCCTCCATCAGACGCCGCGCCTCCTGCACCGTCTTGCGCGGCACGATGACGCCCGGCGAGTTGGACGAGCCTTCGGGCGCCGGCATATCGGCCAAGGCCAGGCGATGGCCGTCGGTCGCCACCGCCCGCAGCGTAGGCCGGCCCTCGACCACCAGGGTGTGGAGGTAGATGCCCGTGAGATAGTAGCGCGTCTCCTCGGTGGAGATGGCGAAGCGGGTGCGGTCGATGAGCCGCATCAGGCCCACGGTGTCGACCTCGATCCGGTCGGACAGCCCATCGGGCGGCATCACCGGGAAGTCGCCGGCGGGTAGGACGGGCAGGTTCACCTTGTAGCGCCCGGCGCGAACCTGGAGTCTCGGATCGTCGCCCGTGTAGCTGAGCGAAACCTCGGAGCCCTCCGGCAGCTTGCGGACGATCTCGTAGAGGGTGTGGGCCGGCGCGGTGATCTGGCCGGGGCCGTCCACCTGGGCGTCCGCGGCGTCGATGATCTCCATGTCGAGATCGGTCGCCGAAAAGGCCAGGCCCTGATCGCCGCCAGTCAGCAGGACGTTGGAGAGGATGGGGATCGTGTTGCGCCGTTCCACGACACTCTGCACGTGACCGAGAGCCTTCATCAGCGCGGCCCGTTCGATCGTCAGCTTCATGTGTCCGTTCCGCCTAGGCGCCTAGCGGGATGGCACACCCCGATTCTCTTGCGCATGAAAGGGACCATGCACATTAACGAAATCGCGGAAGGGAGAAAGGGGTCGGGCGCGGAACCCCGCTCAGGTGGGTCCCACTTCCGGCGCGACGTTCTCCAGCTCCTGTTCGCCTTCTTCGATGGCGTCGAACGTGTTGGCGGGTCGGCCGGTGGAATCGCGGGCGGCGACGACCACCATGGCGGGGCGAATGTTGCGGCCGAACAGCTCATAGCCGGCCTGCAGCGTCTGCAGCACCGATCCGGGCCCGAACGCGGTGGAGGTCTGCTCCATCATCGCCTGGTGCTGGTGCGGATCGAACTTCTCGCCGGCGTCCGGCAGGATGCGCTTGAGACCGTTGCGCGAGAAGGCGTCCAGGAGCGCCTTTTCCGTCATCTCCAAGCCGACCGCGAGGCTGCGCGCAGGCGAATCACTCGCCTCCTTGGGCGCGTGCTCCAGGGCTCGGGAGAGATTGTCGGCGACCCCGAGCAGGTCCTTGGCGAACTTGGTGATGGCGTAGGCGCGCGCGTCGTTGGCCTCGCGTTCCGCGCGGCGGCGGGTGTTCTCCACTTCGGCCGCATAGCGCATAGCCTGGTCCTTCAGCGCTGCGATTTCGGCGCGCAGGACCTCGGCGCCCGGATCCCGGGTCGCCGCCTCGTCGTCCGGCGCGCCCGAGCCATTCAGCCCGCCGGGAGCGTCTTCGTCACTCATCGAACCTCATCCTATCCGTTCATCAGTCGGCCAAGCGCCTTGGCGGTGTAGTCCACCAACGGGATGATCCGCGCGTAGTTCAGACGCGCGGGACCGATAACACCGATCGCGCCCAGGACCTTCTGTCGGTCAGACATATAGGGCGCCGCGATCACGGCGGAACCCGAGAGCGAGAAGAGGCGCGTCTCGGCGCCGATGAAGATGCGCACCCCCTCGGCCGCGCGCACGTCGTCAAGGAGCCCGATGAGCTGCTGCTTCTGCTCGAGGTCGTCGAACAGCATGCGGACCCGCTCCAGATCCGCGAGCGCGGTCGAATCCCCGAGCAGATTGGCGCGGCCTCGCACGATGAGGCTCCGCTCGCTTCCCTCGCCGCCGCCCCAGGCCGCGAGCCCATCCTCGACCACCCCGGCGGCCGCGTCGTCCAGCTCCCGGCGCGCGCGCGCCAGTTCGGCGGCCACGTCCTGGCGCGCCTCGGCGAGGGTGCGGCCCTTCAGTCGGGCGCCCGAGGAAGTTGGAAGCCTCCTGGAGCGCCGACGGCGTCATGCCCGGCGGCCGTCGCATCAGCCGGTTCTCCACCGTGCCGTCTTCGAACACGAGGATGGCGAGGCTCTGGTCCGTCCCGAGGGGGACGAACTCCACGTGCTTGACGCCCACGTCGCGCACCGGGGTGACCACGATGCCGGCGCCGCCGGCGAGACCGGAGAGGATGGCGCTGGCCTCGTCCAAGGCCTCCTCGAACGAACGGCCGCGCGAGGCGAGGCGCTCCTCGATCGCGCGCCGATCGTCCTCGCCGACGTCGCCGACCTCGAGCAGGCCGTCCACGAACAGCCGCAGGCCCGCGTGGGTCGGCAGCCGGCCCGAGCTGATGTGCGGCGCGCCGAGCAGGCCCAACTCGGAGAGGTCCTGCATGGTGTTGCGGATCGAGGCCGGCGACAGGGCGACTCCGCCGCGCGAGAGGGTGCGGGACCCCACCGGCTCGCCGGTTTCGAGATAGGTCTCGACGATACGGCGGAAGATCTCCCGGGCTCGGGAATCGAGTTCCGAGAGGCTGGCGCCCCGGCCCGCGTTCACACCGATGAGTGGGTTGGTCATGGACATCGTCTCGCGCGGGAGGATAAGCGCCCGTCCTTCTCGCGCAAGGCGAGAGGACCGTTCCAAAGGAGCCCTCATGCGCCCATCCGGCCGCCAACCCGGCGACCTGCGCCCCGTGACCCTGGAAACCGGGGTCAACCGCTATGCCGAGGGCTCATGCCTCGCCGTGTTCGGCCATACCCGGGTGCTGTGCGTCGCGAGCCTCGAGGAGACCGTGCCACCCTTCCTGCGCGGGCGAGGCCAGGGCTGGGTCACCGCCGAGTACGGCATGCTGCCGCGCGCCACGCACACCCGCGGCCGCCGCGAAGCCGCTCAGGGAAAGCAGAGCGGCCGCACCCAGGAGATCCAGCGCCTGATCGGCCGCTCGTTGCGCGCGGTCGTGGACGTGAAGGCGCTGGGCGAGCGCCAGATCACCCTCGACTGCGACGTGATCCAGGCCGACGGCGGCACGCGCACGGCGGCGATCACCGGCGCGTGGGTAGCGCTGAAGCTCGCCTGCCGGCATCTCGTCGAGGAGAAGGTGCTCGCGCGCGATCCGATCCTGGACCACGTGGCGGCCATATCCTGCGGCGTGTTCAACGGCGTACCGGTGCTCGACCTCGAATACGAGGAGGACAGCAATGCCGAGGCCGACGCCAACTTCGTCCTCACCGGATCGGGCGACATCGTCGAGATCCAGGCCACCGGCGAGAAGCGCGGTTTCACCCGCGCCGAGTTCGAAACCCTGTTCTCGCTGGCGAACGATGGGCATCGCGCGGCTGATCGAGATTCAGGACCTGGCGCTGCGCCAGGCCTGAGCGTCTCGGCGGCGGTCGAGCTCAGGCGGCGGGCGCGATCGTCGGTTCGGCTTCCACCGCTTCCCGGCCGGACCAAGCCGCGCGCAGGAGCACGAAAGCGGCGTAGAGGACCACGACCACCACGCCCCAGCGCAGCGCCTCCAGCGGCAGGGACTTGACGACCAGCGCGGCGATCAGGACCGCCGGCACGCCGCCGAGCGCGATGCCGAGCACCACGCGCAGGTCGATCCGCTTCGAGCGCACGAAGCCGAAGCCGCTCACCGGCATCAGAAAGGCGCAGGCGCCCATCATGATCGGGAAGGCCGCCTTGGGATCGAGGCCCATCAGGCTCATCATCACCAGGGACGGCGCGTAGAGGCCGATGCCGGCGGTCATCAGCGCGCCCAGCACGAAGTGGGCGGCGACCGCGATCCAGAACAGGTTCGGCGGCAGGGCCAAGAGCGCGCCGCCGCCCGGCATCAGCTTGAGGTTGGTGAGGGCGTAGAGCGCCGCGGCGATGACCAGCGCGATCCCGACCACCGTCTGCACCACGCGCACCGGCAGTCGCACGACGATCGGAGCGCCCACGATCGCGCCGAGCACCGCCGCCACGATGCAGGCCAGCAGGAGCTTGGGGTCGACCTTCACCAGGTTGATGAAGATCAGCGCCTGGGCGATCGACGGCAGGGCGTGGCCGCTGTTCAAGGTCGCGGGGAAGAAGGCGTCGGGCGTCAGCTTGCGGAACTTCAGCCACGCCGTGCTGGGCGCGAAGGAACCGATCCCCAGGGTGTCGAAGAAGTTGGTGACCGCGCCCAGGCCGATGCATTCCAGGACCGGGCGCAGCTCGTGGCGCGACAGCGCCGTGCGCACCATGACGATCAGGAAGGCGGCCCCGATCACGACGAGGCCGGCGAGCAGGACGGTGACGATCACGAAGCGGGACTATCCTTGGCGGCGTCGAACGCCTTCACCATGGCGCGCGTCGCGATCTTGCGCCAGCGCCGTTCGAGGAAGTTGCGCAGGCTGCCCGGGTGCAGGCTCTCGATCCGCGCGAGCACGCTGGGATAGTCCTTGTAGTGCGCCGTGATGTGGAAGGTGCCGGGCTCGGCCTCCATCAGCATCTCGCGCTCGTCGAAGTCGATCCCCATCAACACCAGGGACTCGTCCTCGGCCCGAAGCCGGGTGAAGAACTTGTCGTTCACCTTGAACGAGGGTCGGCCGTAGCTCGTCCCTTCGGTGGCGCCCGGAAAGCCGAGAACGACGGAGCGGACCTCTTCCGGCGTCATGCGGCCAGGGGAGCCGACGGCGCGATCCGCCGCAGGACGTCGATGTAGCCCGGCGCGGTCTCCATTCGAGCGCGGACACCCGAGCGCTCCAGCAGCCGCGCCGCTTTCGGCAGGCTCCAGCACGGCGCGTGCATGAACATGTGATGCTCGCCGTGATAGTTCACATAGTAAGGCGCGATCAGCGCCCGCTCGATGAAATTGGCGCGGGTCGAGCGGGCGTGTCGTAGCGGGTCGGGTTCGTCCTTCGCCACCAGGGCGTGCTCGGCGATGTTACGCAGCCGGGTGATCAACTGGTACCAGGTCGCGCGCGGCAGCAGCCAGCAGGCGAACCAACCCCACGGGTAGCCGGCGGCGGTGAAGGCGGCGATCGCCAGGCCGTTCCACAGCAGCCAACGCCGCTGACGGCGAAGCTCTTCCTTCAGGATCGGCCACACCGGCGCGCCCTTGGCGCGCGCCTTGAGCCTGGCCTGCAGCCGGCCGAAGCGCGACTTGAACCAGGTGCGCCCGGTGAGATCGCGAGCCACCTTGCGGCGGAATGAGGCCCGGCTGATCGGAAACGGCGCCGAGAGCACCAGATCCGGATCCTCCGCCTGCTGGGCGAACTTGTGATGCTGCAGGTGGTACTTGCGATAACCGGCGACACCGCCAAGGCACAGGTGATCGGCGACCCAGTCGTTGACCTTGAGGTTGGGGTGCAGCGCCCCGTGCGCGGCGTCGTGCATCAGGATCTCGAGACCCAGCTGCCGCGCGCCGATGATCGGAACGGCGATCGGCAGCAGCCAGGGCCAGCGCAGGGTCGCCACCGTCGCCAGGGCGATCACGGCCCAGCCGTGCGCCACCAGCGCCAGCCCTCGCCACGACGAGCGCGCGGAAAGCCCGCGCCAATCATCGGCGGAGAAGAAGTCCTTGGGACTGACGCGGGTCGCCACTGCCATGCGATCGATATATAGCACGAAACTCGCGCGGAACTCAGCGCCGGCCTAGCGCGCGCTCTGGCCCGCGCGCGCCTGCAGCTCCTCGCTGTTCATGCCGAAGATGCCGGCGAACGGGCTCTCCGCTTGCGGGTCCCAGCTATGGCGTCCGCCGATGGTGATGCCCCCGTCGACCACGACGTGGGTGCCGGTGACGAAGCGCCCGTCGTCGCTGGCGAGCCACAGCGCGGCGCCGGCGATGTCCTCCGGCAGACCGGGCTTCGGAATCGGCTGGGCGACGGCGCCGCGCTCGGCGACCATGGCGGCGAGTTGGTCGGCGCCCTCGATGGGCATGCCCAGCGCGCCGCCGAAGATGGAGGTGGCGATCAGGCCCGGGCAGATGGCGTTGACCCGGATCTTGTGCGGCGAGAGCTCGGCGGCCGCGCAACGGCTCATGTGGATCACCGCGCCCTTGGCCGTGGAATAGGCCAGCGGACCCCATCCTGCCTGCAGCCCGGCGATGGAGGCGGTGTTGATGATCGATCCACCGCCCCGCAGCTTCATCAGCGGCGCGGCGTGCAGCATGCCCAGCATCGGTCCGCGTAGCAGCAGGGCCATGGTGCGATCCCAGCCCTCGGCGGTCATGGTCTCCAGACCACCGGAATGGCCGACCGCGCCGGCGTTGTTGAACAGGACGTCGAGGCCGCCGAACGCCGCCTTGGCCTTGGCCACCGCCTCGGCGATGTCGGCCTCGACCGTCACGTCGCAGTGGGCGTAGGCGACCTTGTCCGGGTAACGCTGCTCCAGCATCGCGCCCTTTTCGTCCTGGAGGTCGGCGGCGACCACCTGAGCCCCTTCGGCGACGAACCGCTCCACCGTGCCCAGGCCGATTCCCGAACAGCCCCCGGTGATCAGGGCGACCTTGCCTTCCAGACGTCCGGCCACGCGCGCATCCTCCTGTTGTTCCGCGGAGGTCTAGAGGGCGAGGCGGCAATTGCAACCGCGCGGCGGCCCTGGCGTCAGCGCGCGCTGGACAGGACGAAGGTGTTGCCGTCTTGATCCTTGAAGACCGCCGAAGTTCCCCAGGACTCGACCTTAGGCGGCTGGACGAACTCCACGCCCCGCTCGACGAACTGGCGATAGGTGTGCTCGACGTCGTCGCAAGCGAGCGAGCCGTTGAAGAAGGTGCCGATCCGGTCTTCATGCCCGTCCGGGGTGAACAGGACGATCCCGGTCTGGGCGCCGGGAATGGCGAGCTCGATCCAGCGCTTGCCCGGTCCCATGGGCTGATCGGTGGCGACCCGCAGGCCGATCTTCTCCGTCCAAAACGCCAGGGCCGCGTCCTGATCGGAAACAGGGACGCCGACGAACTTCACGTGCTTGAGCATGGGCAACCTCCGGGTTGCTGACCTAGCGAACAGGACTTGCGGACGGGAAGCCCGGCAACGAATGCTATGGCAATGGCTGCGCGTCGCCCGATCGAAGTCGATCCCTATCTCGTCGAGGTGCTGCTGCCCGACCTCGTAGGGCACGACCGTCGAGCGTCCGCCTATCTCGTCTATCTGATCGTCGCCGCCAGCCCCGGAGGCAGGCTGGCGGCCAGCCACGGGCAACTCGCGGAAAAGGCGGGACTATCGCGGCGGTCGGTTCAATCAGCCGTCGCCCACCTCGCTCAGCGCGGCCTGCTTTCGATCACGCGCCGCGGCTCGACCGACGTCTCCGAGTACCGCGCCTTGCAGCCGTGGCGGCGGGAGTAGACGAGCCCGTTTAGTCCACGGTCACCACCACCTTGCCCAGCGCCTTGCGGCCGGCGAGGTGGGCGATCGCGTCACCGCCGCGCTCCAGGGGGAAATGCTCGGAGACATAGGGGCGGATCTTGCCGGCCTTGTAGAGCTCCAGCAGCTCGCCGATGTTCTTCTGGTGGGCGGCCGGATCGCGGGCCACCGCCGCGCCCCAGAACACGCCGACGATGTCGCAGCTCTTGAGCAGGGCGAGGTTGAGGGGAATTCGCGGGATGCCGGCGGGAAAGCCGATCACCAGGAATTTCCCCTCCCAGGCGATGGCCCGCAGCGACGCCTCGGCGTAGTCGCCGCCGACGCCGTCGTAGATCACGTCGGCGCCCTCTTTGCCGCAGGCCTGTTTGAACAGGTCGGCGAGCGCCTTCTGCCCGTCGCGGTCGAACGGTCCGTGCGGATAGACGACGCCGCTTTCGGCGCCGTGCTTGACCGCGAGATCGACCTTCTCCTGTGACGAGGCGGCGGCGATCACCCGCGCGCCCATGGCCTTGCCCAGCTCCACCGCCGCCAGCCCGACCCCGCCCGCTGCGCCCAGCACCAGCAGGCTCTGCCCGGCTTTCAAGAAGGCGCGATCCTTGAGCGCGTAATAGGAGGTGCCATAGGTCATCAGGAAAGCGGCCGCCTCGTCGAACGGCATGCCTTCGGGGATCGGCGTCAGGCGCGAGGCGTCGCCGACGATCTTCTCGGCCATGCCGCCGTTGCCGAGGTTGCCCAGCACCCGGTCGCCGGCTTTGACGTTCGTCACCCCCGCGCCGACCTTGTCGACCACGCCGGAGAACTCGCCGCCGGGGGCGAAGGGGCGCGGCGGCTTGAACTGGTACTTGTCTTCGATGATCAGCACGTCGGGGTAGTTCACGCCGCAGGCTTTGACCCGCACCACCGCCTGGCCGTCGCGCGGCTCGGGGTCGGGAAGATCGTCCAGCACCAGGGTCTCGGGACCACCGACCTGTTTGCTGAGCAGCGCCTTCATCCGACCGTTCTCCTTCAAAGCGCCCTTGTGTCGGCGCGGGCGGACGCTATCCGAACGCGGGATGTGGCGGAAGCGAGGAAACGGATGACGCACGGGCGTGTCGCACTGGCCCTGCACGGCGGAGCCGGCGCCCTGAGGGGCAGAGATTACAGCGCCGAGCGCGCACACATGGGCGAGCTGGCCGTGCGCGGCCGGGACCGGCTCGAGGCCGGCGCCTCGGCTCTCGACGTCGTCTGCGAGATCGTCGCCGACATGGAAGCGTCGGGCCTCTATGTCGCCGGTCGCGGCGCGTCGGCCAACGACGTCGGCGAGTACGAGCTGGACGCCTGCGTCATGGACGGCGTCGACCAGAAGGTGGGCGCGGTGGCCGCCCTGGTCGGTTTCGCCTCGCCGATCGCGGCCGCCCGGGCGGTGATGGAGACCACGCCCAACGTCCTTCTCGCCGGCGACGGCGCCGCGCGGTTCGCCGCCCAGCGTGGGCTCGAGCGCATCGTCGATCAGGCGGCCTGGTTCACTCACGCCGCGGCTCGGACCATGGAAGTGGACCACGCCAAGCTCACCGGCACGGTCGGTTGCGTGGCGCTCGACAAGGAGGGCCGCCTCGCCGCCGCCACCTCCACCGGCGGCGTACCGGACAAGCGCGCCGGGCGGGTCGGCGATACGCCGATCGCCGGCGCCGGCTGCTGGGCTGACGCTACCGCCGCCGCCTGCTGCACAGGCTACGGCGAGTACTTCATCCGCGCCGCCGCCGCGGTCCAGATCGCCCACCGCATGCGGTTCGCCGGCGAAGGCCTGACCCACGCCGCCGCGCAGAGCCTGCTGGAGGTCCAGACCCTGGGCGGAGAGGGCGGCTTGATCGCGCTCTCGGCCGCGGGCGAGATCGCCATGCCCTACAACAGCGCCGGCATGAAGCGCGCCGCTGTCCACCCCGACGGCCGGATCGAAGTCGCGGTTCTCGACTAGGGCGAGAACGGGAACGCCCGCTCCAGCGCCCAAGGCCCGCCGAGGTATCGCCAGAGCAGGAGCGCGACGCCTGTCCCCATCCAGGGCTCGAACCCCGCCGAGAGCGCGTCGAACGTCGCCTTTGCGACCTCCGGCTCGGCCTTGTTCTGAATCGTCACGTGCGGACGGAAGGGCTGGCGATCCTGCGGCGCGAGCTGGTCGGCGAAGGCCTGCGCCAAGCCCGCGTGGAGCGCCTGAAGCTCCGGCGACTCCACCGCGAACGCCGCGCCGCGTCCGAGCCGATGGACGCGGCTGAAGCGCAAGGGAATGGGATCGCGCGCCGCGGCGGCCTCGATCGGCGCCGCCACCTCACCCACGAGTTGATGGAACAAGCTGATGTGCGCGGGGATGACATTGCGCTCGGGCGGGAAATGCGCGCGCCGCAGCGCGTCGAGGCGCGCGAACGTCGGGCCGTCCATGCCAAGCGTGAGAACGAAGACCGTCACTGATCTGGGGGCGCGCCGAGCTGCCTTCGAATGGCGTCCAACGCTGCTTTCGTGGTGGCGGTCTCCAGCGACCCGAGCCGTTCGCAGTGGCCACTTTCGATGGTCGCCAACTTGGCCGCGCGCACCTTGGACGGCGCGGGCAGGCCGGCGAGGTCCAGCTCCAGAACAGGGACGTCGTGCGGCCAGGGCGAGTTGTCGGCGCTGGTGATCATCGCCACCCACAGTAGCGACCGGTCTCGTCCGATCGCTCCATCCGAAACCACCAATGCCGGGCGTCGCTGGCGCGTCTCCTGATCGGTGTAGGGAAAGGGGACCCTCACCACGTCACCTTGGCTAAAGCTCGCCATAAGCTCGCCTGTCCGCCTCTCCATCCCATTCAGAGAAGGTCGCGAACGGGTCGTCGATGACGCGCGTGGCCGCCTTGGTGAGGACCACGGCGTCGCCATCGATGCGATAGGCGAGCTCATCGCCCGCCGAAACGCCCAAAGCCGAGCGAACCGCGCGAGGCAGGGTCGTCTGCGACTTGGCCGTCAGTTTGCTGGTGATCACGGTCGCCACTCCGTCACGTCTCGGACCCGCTGGAGGTAAGGAATTTCCTTGTCCTCAGCAACCCTTTCGCAGGGTCCCTCGGACGCGTTAAGGCCTTGCGACCATGTCCGGCAAGGAAACCCCCACCGAGATCTTCAAGCGCGCCCTGGCGCACGCCGCGCGCTCCCTGGCGGAGCAGCCGGACCTCGAGGTGGTGTTCTCCGGCGACGGGCCTCAGCTCACCGGACACCGCGCCGTGCTGCCCCATCCGCCGCGCGATCTCGCCGGGGTCGAGACTACCCGCATCCGCGGCCTCGCCGACCAGATGGCGCTGCGCGTCGCCCACCACGACGGCGCGCGCCACGCCCGCAATCGCCCCCGCTCGCCTGAAGGCGGCGAGGTGTTCGACGCCCTGGAGCAGGCGCGAATCGAGGCCATCGGCGCGAACGCCCTGGCCGGGGTCAAGGACAACCTCTCGGCGGTCTGGGATCACACCGTCCAACGCAAGGGGCTGAACCGTCCCATCGATCCGGACAAGGCGCCGATCGCCGATATCGTCGCCCTCATAGTGCGCGAGCGGCTCACCGGCGCGCCGCCGCCGGAGACGGCGCGGGCGCTGGTCGACGCGCTCCGCCCGCAGATCGAAGCCAAGGCCGGCGCCGATCTCGACCGGCTGACCGGCGCTCTCGAGGACCAGATCGCCTTCGCTCGCATCGCCCGAGCCGTAGTGCGCGACCTCGACATGAGCGAGGAGACCGAGGGTCCTTCCGACGGCGAAGAGGGCGACGAGAACCCCGAACCCGGCGAGCCCGAAGCCTCCGACCAGGGCGAGGGCGAGGCGGAGGAGATGTCGCCGCAGGGCGACTCCAGCGAGGAGGGCGAGGAGAGCACGCGGGAGAGCGAAAGCACCGAGAGCGAGGCCACCACCGCCGAGGACGAGGACGCGCAGGACACCAGCGACGACTCCGACTTGACCGAGGGCGAGCGCCCGGCCCGACCCGACATCAAGGATCCGGGAACGCCCGAGCCCGCCTACAAGGTGTTCACCACCGCCTTCGACGAGGTGGTCTCGGCCGAAGAGCTGTGCGAGCCGGAGGAGCTGGGCCGACTGCGCGCCTATCTCGACCAGCAGCTCGACAGCCTCTCCAACGTCGTCTCGCGCCTCGCCAACCGCCTTCAACGCAAGTTGATGGCGCAGCAGAACCGCGCCTGGGTCTTCGACCTGGAAGAGGGGTTGCTGGACGTCGCTCGCCTTACCCGGGTGATCGTCGACCCCACGGCGGCCCTGTCGTTCAAGGAGGAGACCGACACCGAGTTCCGCGACACGGTGGTGACCCTGCTGATCGACAATTCCGGCTCCATGCGCGGCCGGCCGATCATGGTCGCCGCGGTGTGCGCCGACATCCTCGCCCGAACCCTGGAGCGCTGCTCGGTCAAGGTCGAAGTGCTGGGCTTCACCACCCGCGCCTGGAAGGGCGGCCAGAGCCGCGACTCCTGGCTGAAGGCCGGCAAGCCACCGTCGCCCGGGCGTCTCAACGACCTTCGACACATCATCTACAAGTCGGCCGACGCGCCGTGGCGCCGCTCGCGCAAGAACCTCGGCCTGATGATGCGCGAGGGGCTGCTCAAGGAGAACATCGACGGCGAGGCGCTGATGTGGGCGCACCAGCGCCTGATCGGCCGCTCCGAGCAGCGCCGCATCCTGATGGTCATCAGCGACGGCGCTCCGGTGGACGATTCCACGCTCAGCGTGAACTCCGGGCACTACCTGGAGCGCCACCTGCGCCGGGTGATCGCCGAGATCGAGACCCGCTCGCCGGTGGAGCTGATCGCCATCGGCATCGGCCACGACGTGACCCGCTACTACCGCAAGGCGGTGACCATCGTCGACGTGGAGCAGCTCGGCGGCGCGATCACCGACCAGCTCGCCAACCTGTTCGACGAGGAGCCCCGCGCCGCGCCGGCTCGCGGGGCGCCGCCCTCCTCGCCCCGCCGCCGACGGTGACGCCGGGCGTGGCGCCGACGAGACCGGTTCGATCGACCGTCTCCGCCTGAGGATCTACAGCTCAGCCACGCCCTGGTAGCGCCCGTCCAGGTGGACCAGCGGGGAGATGGCCTCGCGCGCTCGCGCATCGGTGACGACGCCGATGATGATGGCGTGGGAGCCGAACTGGTGCGTGTCGCTCACGTCGCAGAAGACGGCGGCCTGCGCCTCCAGAAGGCAGGGCGCGCCGTTGGGGCCGTCGATCCAGTCGCCGACGCCAAAACGCTCCTCCGAGGGTAGGGCGGAGAACTCGCGCACCATGGCCTCGTGCTCCTGGCCGACCAGGTTCACACAGAAGGGCGAGCCTTCGCTGAGGGGCCGGTAGATGCTGGCCGTCCGATTCACCGCCATGACCAGGGAGGGCGGCTCCATGGAGAGCGACATCACCGCGGTCATGGTCATGCCGTAGCGACGCTCGCCGTCGGCGGTGGTGGCGATGGCGACTCCGCCCGCCAGCCGCCGCATGGCGAGCCGGAAGGCGTGGTCCACGGCGCTTTCGGAACGGGGGGCGAGCGGCATTGGCGTCAGCGCTATCGAAGGGCACGAACGGTTTCAATGCCGGCCGGAAACCGGTTATGCGCCGCGCTGGACCCGAGGTAGCGGAGAAGCCGCCATGAAGACCAGAGCCGCCGTCGCCTTCGCGCCCAAGCAGCCGCTGGAGATCGTCGAGGTCGACCTCGAAGGTCCGAAGGCCGGCGAGGTGCTGGTGGAGATCAAGGCGACGGGCATCTGCCACACCGACGCCTACACCCTGGACGGCCTGGACTCCGAAGGCCTGTTTCCCTCCATCCTCGGCCACGAGGGCGCGGGCGTGGTGCTGGAGGTGGGCGCGGGCGTGACCAGCGTGAAGCCGGGCGACCACGTGATCCCGCTCTACACACCCGAATGTCGGCAGTGCAAAAGCTGCCTCAGCCGCAAGACCAACCTGTGCACCGCCATCCGGGCCACCCAGGGCAAGGGCGTGATGCCGGACGGGACCAGCCGGTTCTCCTACAAGGGCGAGACCCTGTTCCACTACATGGGCTGCTCGACCTTCTCGAACCACACGGTCCTGCCCGAGATCGCGGTCGCCAAGATCCGCGAGGACGCGCCGTTCGACACCGCCTGCTACATCGGCTGCGGCGTCACCACCGGCGTCGGCGCGGTGGTCAACACCGCCAAGGTCGAGGCGGGCGCCACGGCGATCGTCTTCGGCCTGGGCGGCATCGGCCTCAACGTCATCCAGGGGCTGAAGCTGGTCGGCGCCCGCATGATCGTCGGCGTGGACATCAATCCGGACCGGGAAGCCTGGGGCCGCCAGTTCGGCATGACCGAGTTCGTCAACCCGAAGAGCGTCTCCGGCGACATCGTCGCCCACCTGGTGGCCCTCACCGACGGCGGCGCGGACTACACCTTCGACTGCACCGGCAACACCACGGTGATGCGTCAGGCGCTGGAGAGCTGCCACCGCGGCTGGGGCGTCTCGACCATCATCGGCGTGGCGGAAGCCGGCAAGGAGATCGCCACCCGCCCCTTCCAGCTGGTCACCGGCCGGGTGTGGAAGGGCACCGCCTTCGGCGGCGCGCGCGGCCGCACCGACACCCCCAAGGTGGTCGACTGGTACATGGACGGCATGATCCAGATCGACCCGATGATCACCCACCGCCTGCCGCTGGAGCGGATCAACGACGCCTTCGACCTGATGCACCGGGGCGAGAGCATCCGCAGCGTGGTGATCTACTAGCGACACCGGCTGGAGCGCCGCCCAGAATTCCTGGCCTGCGCCGGCTTCGATGGGGATATAGGTCGGAGCCTTCGGATGAGGTCGGAGCCGGGATGACGCGCAGGATCGCCATTGTCGGCGCGGGCTACAGCGGGACTTTGTTGGCCCTGCACCTGCTCGAGCGGCCGGGCGACTGCCAGGTGGCGCTGGTGGAGCGTTCGGCGACGTTTGCGCGCGGGCTCGCCTACTCCACCCACAATCCGCGCCACCTTCTGAATGTGCGCGTCGGCAACATGTCGGCCTGGGCCGACGACCCGGACCACCTCAAGCGATGGCTGGCCGAGGAGGCCCCGGACGAGGCTGGGCCGTTCATCAGCCGGGGGCTTTATGGCCGTTACCTGGCAGCCCAACTGCAGCATGCCGCATCGCGCGTGGACGGTCCGCAACGACTTATCCTGGAGCAGGACGAGGTCGTCGACATCACGCCGTCGCCGGGAGGACGGCTGAGGGTCGCGCTCGCCATGGGGCGAGCCTGGGAGGCGGACGCCGTGGTCCTCGCGACCGGTCACCAACCGCCGGCCAGTCCGCCCGGACCCGACCTGTCGGGGCTGCCGCGCGAGCTCTACGCCCCCGATCCCTGGGCCGCGGACGCCCTGGAGGGCCTGGGACGCGACGAGCCGGTGCTGCTGCTGGGCTCCGGCCTCACCATGGTGGATGCGGCGCTCGCGCTCGACGCGCGCGGCCATCGCGGAGAAGTGACCGTGCTCTCCCGCCGCGGCCTGGTCCCGCGCCGGCACGAGGGCGAGATGGCGGCCGGCTCGGGGCTGCCTGCGCCTCCGCCCGAGCCGCTCAGCCGTCGCCTGGCCGAAGTGCGGCGGCGGGCGGCGCGGGCGGGCTGGCGCACGGCCATGGACGGCTTGCGCCCGTTCACCGCCAGCCTGTGGCGCGACGCCAGCGAGGCGGAGCGACGGCGTTTCCTGCGCCATCTGCGCCCTTGGTGGGAGGCTCACCGCCACCGGATGTCGCCACAGGTCGCCGATTGGCTGGATGGGGAGATCGCCTCGCGTCGCATCCACGTCCACGCCGGTCGGCTCACAGGCGCCAGGCCCGTGGCCGGCTTCGTGGAGGTTCGTTGGCGTCCGAGAGCCAGCCACGACGAGCGTCGACGCGTGGTGGGCCGGGTGGTGAACTGCACGGGAGCGCGCCTCGACCTCGACAACCTCGCCCACCCCCTGCTCCGCAGCCTGAAAGTCGCCGGACTGCTACGCGCCGACCCGCTCGGGCTGGGATTGGATGTCTCGGCCGAAGGGCGAGTGATCGGGGCGGCGGGGGCGGCGGCGCACCCGATCTACGCCGTCGGCCCACTCACGCGCGGCGCGCTGTGGGAGATCACCGCCGTCCCCGACATCCGCGCCCAGGTAGCGGAGCTGGCCCGGGTTCTAGCGGAACAGATGGCCGCCGAACCCGAGCTCGCCTGACCTCCGTCAGACGACCGCCAGGCCCACGTCGACATTGCCGCGCGTGGCGTTGGAGTAGGGGCAGACCTGATGGGCGGCGTTGACCAACTTCTCGGCGTCCTCCTTGGAGAGGCCGGGCAGATGCACGGCGAGGTCGGCGGTGATGCCGAAGCCGCCCTCCGAGCGCGGGCCGATACCGACCGTCGCCTGGACCGAGGCTTCCGGCGGCACGCGCAGGTGCAGCGAGGGCGCGACCGCCTTCATCGCGCCGATGAAGCAGGCGCTGTAGCCGGCGGCGAACAGCTGCTCCGGATTGGCGCCCTCCCCGCCCGCGCCGCCCAGTTCCTTGGGCGTGGCGAGCTTCACCGAGAACCCGCCCTTGTCCACCGCGGCTTCTCCGTCGCGGCCGCCGTGGGCGGTGGCGCTGGTGCGGTATTTCACGTCGACGGTCATCGGGAGGCTCCTGGTTCTGGCGGGACGGTGAACATAGGCGCCCCCGTCAGGAGTCTGAAGCGCCCTCACGTCCCGCGCGGCTTGGCGCGCATCGTGGGCGGCGCGGCGAGGGGGTCCTCCGGCCAGGGGTGCCGGGGATAGCGGCCGCGCATCTCGGACCGGACCGCCTTCCACGAGCCCGGCCCAGAAGGCGGGCAGGTCGGCGGTGACCTGCACCGGCCGCCTCGCCGGGGAGAGCAGGGCCAGCACCAGCGGCGCACGGCCACCGGCGAGCATGGGATGGCGCGAAAGGCCGAACAGCTCCTGCACCCGGACCTCGGCGCGCGGGCCGCCCTCGGCGGCGTAGTCGATGGGCGCGGCCGTGCCGGTAGGCGCCGCGAAGCGGTCGGGCGCCTCGATCTCCAGCCGGCGGACAAGCGGCCGGTCGAGACGTCCCGCGATCGCCGCTTCGAGGTCGGATGGCGTCAGGTCCGCCAGGGCCGAGCGCCCCTCGAGCAGAGCGCCGAGCCACGCCTCGTCCGCCAACAGCGCCGGGTCGGAGACGTCCGGCCAGGCCTCGCCGTCCATCTGTCGCAGGAACGCGATCCGCGCCCGCAGCCGCCGGGCCGCGTCGCTCCAGGGCAGGACCTCGAGCCCGCGCTCGCGGACAAACGCGGCCAGGGCCTCGCCCGCCTGTTGTGGATCCGGACGCTCGAGCGTCCGTTCGCCCAATCCGATCTGATCGAACCGCTCGACGCGGCGAGCGCGCGCCCGGCCGCTCGCGTCGATCTCGATCCGCTCCTCCACGGTGAAGCGATCCAGGAAGGCGTGGCGAAGCTCCGCCTCGGACACCGGCGCGGCCAGGCGGATGCGATCGCGCGACGAGCCGCCGCCGAGCTCGCCCACGGCAAGCCAGGGTTCACGGGCGAGGGCGTCTGTCGCGTCGAGTTCGGCGCCCCGGCCGCCAGCGAGTTGGAAGCGCCCGGGAGCCCCCTGCGCCTTGGCGATCCGCTCGGGATAGGCTTCGGCCAGCAGCAGCGCGTCGGAGAGCCCGTCGCCCGTGTCGGCGCCCGCCAGTCGCGACCAACGCTCGGCGAGCGCGCGCGCATCCCGCGCCCGTCCGCTCCCGTCGCGCTCGAAGCGTCGCAGCCGCTCGGCGAGATCGACATCGCTCCCGCCGAGCCCGGGCTCGGTGAGCAGGGCGGCGATCCGCGCCGCGCGCTTGCCCGAACCCGCCTGCGCGCCGACGAGCACCATGTGCGCCAGTCGCGGCGGCAGAGGGAAGTTCGCGAGCCGCAGGCCATGGGCGGTTAATGCGCCGTTCTCGTCCAGCGCGTTCAGGCGCTGCAGGAGAGCGCGGGCTTCGGCGTAGGCGCCGGCCGGCGGCGGATCGAGGAAGAGCAGGCTTCCGGCGTCCTTCGCGCCCCACCGCGCGAGGGCGAGCGCGACGCCCGAAAGGTCGCTCTCGAGCATCTCGGGTCGGGCGAAGGGGATCAGGCCGCGGGTCTCGGCCTCGTCCCACAGCCGGTAGCAGACGCCGGGCTGCGTCCGGCCCGCCCGCCCGCGCCTCTGGTCGGCCGAGGCGCGCGAGACCCGCACCGTCGCCAGCCGCGTCAGGCCGCTGGCCGGATCGAACCGCGGCCCGCGGGAAAGGCCGCCGTCCACCACCACCCGGACGCCCTCCAGAGTGAGGCTGGTCTCGGCGATCGAGGTAGCCAGCACCACCTTGCGCTTTCCAGGCGGCGCCGGCGCAATAGCCCGATCCTGCTCGCCCGGGCCGAGCGCGCCGAACAGCGGAGCGAGGATCACGTCGTGCCGCCCGGCCAGCCGTTCGGCCAACCGCGCCTCCACCCGGCGGATCTCCGCCGCTGCCCGGCAGGAAGGCGAGCACGCCGCCAGCCTCTTCCGCCAGGGCCTTCCAGATCGCGCGCTCCATCTGGGCGTCGAAGGGCAGCGCCGCGTCCCGGCCCAGGTAGCGGGTCTCGACCGGAAAGGCGCGGCCCTGGCTTTCGATGACCGGCGCGCCGCCGAGCCGGCCGGCGATCGCCGCGCCGTCGAGGGTCGCCGACATCACCAGCAGGCGCAGGTCCTCGCGCAGCACGGCTTGCGCGTCCGTGGCGAAGGCGAGGCCGAGGTCGGCGTCGAGGCTGCGCTCGTGGAACTCGTCGAACAGCACCGCCGCGATCCCGTCCAGGCCGGGATCGTCCAGGATCATGCGGGTGAACACCCCTTCGGTGACCACCTCGATCCGCGTCTCCGCCGACACGCGGGAGGCCAGCCGCACGCGATAGCCGACGGTGCGCCCGACCGCTTCGCCGAGAGTCGAGGCCATCCGCTCCGCCGCCGCGCGCGCGGCGAGCCGACGGGGTTCGAGCACGATCAGCTTGCGGCCGCCGACCCAGGGCTCGCCAAGCAGGGCGAGCGGGACGACCGTGGTCTTGCCCGCGCCCGGCGGCGCGACCAGCACCGCGCTGTTGCGGGCCCGGAGCGCAGCCTTCAGCGCCGGGAGCGCCTCGGCGATCGGCAGATCAGTGTTCATCTTCCGGCGGAGCCTAGCGCGTCGTGGTCGCCACGGCGTGGTTGAATGCGGCTCGACTGTTTGTCGGATCACGCCGGAGGGCGGTGTTGCAAGCGCGCCTCACCCTGCCCTCAAGATATTCGCTCACGCGAGAATTAATGTTGACGGAAACCGGGCGGAGCCGCAGCTTCGGGGTGTCGCGACGTCAAGATCGCGCCGCCGGTTCTGGCTGTGGAGGAAACAATGACCATTCGCGTCCTGGGATGCAGCGCATCGATCGTGGCCATCGCCTGGTGCGGCGCCGCCGCGGCGCAGACCGCCGGCGCCACTCCGCCCGCCAACGGCGCGGCGCCGGGCGTCACGACGAGCTTGAGCGAGGTCGTGGTCACGGCAGAGCGGCGCTCGACCAACCTGCAGAAGACAGCCATCGCCGCGACGGTGTTCAACCAGAAGGATCTGGTGAAGAACGGCATCACCACCATCGACCAGCTGCAGTTCGTCAGCCCGTCGCTGACCGTCAACAACTTCGGCCAGGGCAACGACGTCGATATCCGCGGTATCGGCAAGGGCGAGCACAACACCCAAACCGGCACCGGCGTGGTGACCTACCGCGACAGCGTCGCGACCTTCCCTGGGTACTTCCAGGAAGAGCCATACTACGACGTCGCCAGCGTGCAGGTGCTCAGGGGGCCGCAGGGCACCTTCAGCGGGCAGAACTCCACCGGCGGCGCGGTGATCGTCAACACTCAGGATCCGGTGATCGGCGGCGGCAACCACGGCTATGTCTTCGCCCATTACGGCAACTACAACGACACCGGCGTGCAAGGCGCCTTGAACCTGCCGATCAGCGACACCTTCGCCGCGCGGATCGCCATCAACACCGATTACCGCGACAGCTTCTATCACATCAGCGGATTGACCGGAGATCCCAGCCTGAAGTGGGGCAGCGCGCGGATCTCGCTGCTGTGGACGCCAACCCCGGCGCTCCGCATTTCGCTGAAGACCGACTACAACTACCTGCAAAACGGCGGTTACTTCGGCGACGCCATCATCAATCCGCTGACCGGCAAGCCGAACCCGACCACCAACCTCTTCAACTTCGCCAATAACTACGAGACCTATGCGACGGACCAGTTCGTTCGCTCGGCGCTGCGCATCGACTACACCCTGCCCGATGGGATCATCCTGCGCTCGGTGACCGGTTATCAGCAGGGCGTCACCGCCTGGAAGGGCGACATCGACGGCACCAACCTGCCGGCCCCGAACTACATCATCGCCGAGCGGGGCAACGAGACCCTCTGGTCCCAGGAACTGAACCTGATCTCCCCCAGCACCGGTCCGGTGACCTGGGTTCTCGGCGCCTACTACAACAGCAACAACTACCTGTTCCCGCCCAACTTCCAGATCGGCGTGCCGCCCGGCGGCTTCGACGAGGACCTGATCGGGACCAACCTGACCCACACCTACGCCGGCTTCGGTCAGGTGAGCTTCAACCTGCCGGCCGGGTTCCAGGTTCAGGCCGGGCTGCGCTACACCTTCTGGGACACCACAAACCGCACGCTCTACTTCGTGCCGGAATTCGCTCCCTTACTGAACCAACCACAGAACGAGCGGTATCAGGGGAACAACCTCACCGGTAAGGTCGCCCTCAACTGGAACTTGAACGCCAAAAATTTCCTCTACGCGTTCGTCGCCACCGGCGCGAAACCGGGCGGGTTGAACGTCTCGCTCTACGCCTTCCCTCAAGTGCCGATCCCGCCGCCCTTCCGGCAGGAGTATGTCACCGACTACGAGATCGGCTGGAAGTCGACGCTGTTCGACAACCACCTGCGTACTCAGATCGGCGGTTACTACGACAACTTCAGGCACTTCCAGGTCATCATTCCTCTGGCCAACAACCCGCTGTTGAGCACCGAGGGTAACGTCGCCGATTCAACCAAACTCTACGGGTTCGAAGCGACGGCCCAGGCAGTCTTCGGCGACTTCTCGCTGAACACGGGCGTCGCCATCTCCCACAGCTCGCTGGGCACCTTCTACGCGCAGGATCCCCGTCTGCCCGTGAGCGGCGTCTGTGACCCGAACACGGGACCAGCGAGCGCCACCTGTATCGACCTCAAGGGTCGCAGCCAGACCTACGCGCCGAACTTCACCTTCAACGTCCAGGCGCAGTACGACTTCAAGATGGGCAACGGCGATACGCTCACCCCGGCGATCACCTTCAGCCACATCTCCGGCCAATACGGTAGCCTCTTCAACGACGCGGCGGTGGGGGACTATCTCACGCCGCGCAACATCCTGGGCGCATCCCTGGCCTGGACTCATGGCGGCTTCACCGCCACGGCCTACGGCTACAATCTGACGAACCAGCAGTACATCAGCGCGCTGCTGCCGCCGATCCGAATCGCCGGCGCGCCGCGGCAATTCGGGGTGAGCGTGCTGAAGGCGTTCTAGGGCGTCTCGTTGGTCCGCCGTCCAAGACCGGAGAGTCGGATCGATGTCGGACGTCGCCAAGCCGTCGAAGGCCCGTCGTACCAAGGCGGAGCAGCGGGCCGAGACGCTCGAGCAGATCCTGGACGCGGCCGAGTATCTGTTCTCGCAGCACGGCCTCCACGGCGTGACGCTGCGCGACGTCGCCCGTCGCGTCGGCGTGCACACCACGCTTCTCCACTACTACTTCGATGACAAACTGAGCCTGTTCGAAGCCGTCTTCGCCCGCCGCGCGGGCGTCACCGTCGGGCGCCGGATGGAGGCGCTGGAACGCTACGAAGCGGAGGCCGGCGACCGTCCGACCGTGGAGGGCGCCCTGCACGCCTTCCTCGACACCGACCTCGACCTCTACATGCAAGGCGGCGAGGCTTGGCGGAATTACGGAGCCTTCGGCGCCCGCGTCAGCAACACGCCCGAGGGCGCGGCGATGATGGACGTGCTGTTCGACGCCGTGGTGCTCAAGCTGGTCTCGATCCTCAAGCGCGCCATGCCGAACACGCCGCCGGAGGACATCTTCTGGGGCTACCACTTCGTCACCGGGGCCCTGATGAACACCCTGGCGCGGACCGGACGGCTCGATCGCCTGTCGGACGGCCTCTGCCAATCCGAGGATCTCGGGGCGGTGAAGGCTCGCATGGCGCGCTTCATGGCCGCCGGCTTCCTCGCCATCAGCGCCGAACGGGACCGCGATGGCGACTGAGGCGATCGCGGACGCGCGGTTGGCGAGACCCGGCGCCCGCGCCTGGATCAGCCTTAGCGTCCTCTGCCTCGTCTATGTCCTCAACTTCCTCGACCGCCAGCTGCTGTCGATCCTGGCCAAGCCGATCCAGGACAGCCTGCACATCACCGACGGTCAGCTCGGCCGCATCGGCGGACTGTACTTCGCCCTGTTCTACTGCCTGATCTCGATCCCGGTGGGCTGGCTGGCGGACAAGGGCAATCGCTCCCGGATCCTCGCCCTCGCCTGCGCCTTGTGGAGCGCGGCCACCATGGCCTGCGGCCTCTCGGTGAACTATCCGCAGCTGGTCGCCGCGCGCATGGCGGTGGGTGTGGGCGAGGCGGGGGGCGTGCCGCCGTCCTACGCCATCATCTCCGACTACTTCCCGCCGGGGCGGCGTGGAACCGCGCTCGGCCTGTTCAATCTCGGCCCGCCGATCGGCCAGGCGTTCGGCGTGGCGCTGGGCGCTTCCATCGCCGCCGCCTACAGCTGGCGCGACTCCTTCGTCGTTCTCGGAGCGGCGGGGCTTGTCGCCGCCCTGACCGTGCTCCTCGCGGTCCGCGAGCCCCCGCGCGGCGGCCTGGACCGCGCGATCGGCCAGGTGGGACCCGAGCCGCCAAAAGCGGGCTTTCGCGAGACGATGGCGATGTTCTTCCGCCATCCGGCGCTGCGCCTGGCCGCGCTCGCCAGCGGGGCGACCCAGATCGTCACCTACGGAGCCGGCAACTTCTCCACCCTTCTCCTGATGCGGGAGAAGGGCATGAGCTTGAACGAGGTCGCGCTCTATTCATCGCTGGCGGTCGCGATCGGCATGGGCGGCGGGATCTTCGTGTCCGGCCGGGTCATCGACCGCTTCGTCCACCGCTACAAACCGGCCTACGCCCTGATCCCGGCGATGTCCCTGACGGGAGCCGCGCCGTTCTTCCTCGGCTTCGTCCTCGCGCCGACCTGGCCGGTGGCGCTGGCGTTCTGGACGGGCGCGATGCTCCTCAACTACTTCTATCTCTCCTCCGCCGTGGCGCTCGTCCAGGAGGAGGTCCGGCCGGACCAGCGCGTCCTGTGCGGCGCCCTGCTGCTGCTGGTGATGAATCTGCTGGGCCTGGGCCTGGGACCGACGCTGGTCGGCGCCCTCAGCGACCTGTTCCGGGCAAGCCACCCTCACAACTCGCTGCAGATCGCCTTCCTGTGCCTGCTGCCCTTCTACGCCATCGCCGTGCTGCTGTTCCTGGCCCTGGCGCGGGTGCTCAGGCGAGAGGCCCGCCCCTCTAGCTCCGAAAGTTCGCGATGACCCGCACTCGCCGTCTGATCTTGGCCACCGCGCTGCTGCTCGGCTTCGCCCGAACCGCTCAGGCCGTGGAGGGTCCGGTGGTCCAGGCCCCGGCCGGCGCGGTGCTCGGCATCGAGGAGGGCGACCTGCGGGTGTTCAAGGGCATCCCCTACGCCAAGCCGCCGGTCGGTCGCCTGCGCTGGGCTCCGCCGCAGCCGGCCGCGCCGTGGAAAGGGCTTCAAACCACGCGCTTTGGGCCGGCCTGTGTCCAGCTCCCGTCCCCGCCCGGAAACATCTACGCCGATCCGCCGCCCGCCATGAGCGAGGACTGCCTCACGCTCAACATCTGGACTCCGAAGGCAGCCAAGGCCGCGCCGGTGTTCGTCTGGATCCATGGCGGCGCTTTCTCGGGCGGCGCCTCCAGCCAGGGGGTCTACGACGGCGCCCGGCTCGCGGCGCGCGGCGTGGTGGTGGTGACGATCAACTATCGCCTGGGCGTGCTCGGCTTCCTGGCCCACCCCGAGCTCAGCGCGGAATCGAAGGACCACGTCTCCGGCAACTACGGGATCCTGGACCAGATCGAGGCGCTCCGCTGGGTGAAGCGCAACATCGCGGCGTTCGGCGGCGATCCCGCCAACGTCACCATCGCCGGGGAGTCCGCCGGCGGCCTCAGCGTCGTCTACCTGATGGCGTCCCCCGCGGCGCGCGGGCTGTTCGACAAGGCGGTGGCCGAGAGCGCCTACATGATCTCCATGCCGGAGCTGAAGCGGCCCCGGTTCGGGACGCCCGCGGCGGAAACCGTCGGCGCGGGGCTTGCAGGGCAAGTGGGCGCGCGAAGCCTTGCCGATCTCCGCGCCATGGACGCCGGCGCGCTCACGCTGGCGGCTGCCAGAGCCGGCTTCCTCCCGCTGGGCGTGGTCGACGGCAAGGTCCTGCCCAGGCAACTCGTCGACACCTTCGACAAGGGCGAGCAGGCGCCGGTCCCGATCCTGGCGGGCTTCAACAGCGGCGAGGTCCGTTCCTTGAGAGGGCTCGCGCCCAAGGTCCCGGCCAGCGCGACGGCCTACGAAAGCACGATCCGCGCGCGCTACGGCGATCTCGCCGAGTCCTTCCTGAAGCAGTACCCGAGCTCGAACCTGGAAGAGAGCATCATCGCGACCACCCGCGACGCCCTCTACGGCTGGACGGCCGAACGGCTCGTGCGCAGCCAGACGGCGATCGGCCAGCCGGCGTATCTCTATCTCTTCGACCATGGTTATCCGGCCGCCGACCAGGCGGGCCTGCACGCCTTCCACGGCAGCGAACTGCCGTTCGTGTTCGGCACCGCCGACCGGCTGCCGCCCGCGTGGCCGAAGATCCCGCAAACGGCGGCTGAGACGGCGCTCTCCGACGATATGATCGAGTACTGGACGAGCTTCGCGCGCTCAGGCGCGCCGACCGCCTCGGGCGTTCCGGCATGGCCGAGGTTCGGCTCGTCGGAGGCCTATCTGGACATCACCGACGCGCCGCATCCGGCCGATCACCTCCTGCCCGGCATGTACGCGCTGATGGAGGAGACGGTGTGCCGCCGCCGTGAGAACGGCAAGCTGGGCTGGAACTGGAACGTGGGGCTCGTCTCGCCTCCGATGCCGGCCCCGAGCAAGGCTTGCGGCGGCTCCTGATCCAAGGCGGCTGACGCCCAAGGCTTGCACCCGGCGCCTTCGCGCGGGCAAGGCAGGCCGGAGCAACGCATCGCCAAGGAGCTGACATGGGCGCACTCGAAGGTAAGCGGGTCATCGTCACCGCGGCGGCCAACGGCATCGGCCGCTCCATCGTCGAGCGCTTCTCCCGCGAAGGCGCCCAGATCGAGTTCTGCGATATCGACGAGGACGCCGGGACCGCGCTGCAAAGCCAACTCGGCGGGCAGACACGCTTCTCAAAGGTGGATTGCGGCGACGTCGGCCAGGTGCGGGGCTTCGTCGACCAGGCGCTGGAGCGCGGCGCCGCCGATGTGCTGGTCAACAACGCCGGCATCGCCATTTCCAAGACGATCCTCGAGCTCACCGACGAGGAGTTCGATCAGACGATGGCGGTGAACCTCAAGTCGGCTTTCGCCGCCACCCAGATCGTCGCGCGGCGGATGATCGCCGACGGAGTGAAGGGCTCGATCATCAACATGTCTTCGGTGAACGCGGTCATGGCGATCCCGCACATCGCCGCCTACAACATGTCGAAGGGCGCGCTGAACCAGCTCACCCGCAACGCCGCCATCGCCCTGGCCTCGCACGGCATCCGGGTGAACGCGATCGGCCCGGGCACCATCCTCACCGATCTCGTGCGGCGCTCGATCTTCACCTCCGACGAGGCGCGGCGCTCGGTGATGTCGCGCACCCCGCTGGGTCGCGCCGGCGAGCCAGAGGAGGTCGCCTCGATCGCCCTGTTCCTGGCCACGGCCGAGTCGTCCTACATCACCGGCCAGATCCTCTACGCCGACGGCGGCCGCATGGCGCTGAACTACACGGTCCCGGTGGACGACTGAGCGAAGATCAACCACGCGGAGCCTCGCTCCGAACGGTAACCCGGTGCCGCCTAGGTGACTCGAACACCTGACCTACGCATTACGAACGGTCCTGAAGGGGTATGCCGGGCCTATCCCATCGCGCGCCGTAGCCCGCCAAGTGATTGTTTCGCTTGAGTATCCTTCCTCCGCGTAGCACGCTTCGAGGTCCCAGAACCTGACGCCATTTGCTTCCCCCGTGCTTCCCCGACCCAATCGGGCGCACTCGGGGAAGCAGAATAGCCCTTGGATCGCGCGAATGCCCAAGCTTAACAAGCGGTTAGTCGATAGCCTCCGGCCCGATTCGGATGGGGAGCGCTTCATCTGGGACGATGAGCTGCGCGGCTTCGGATTGCGCCTCAAACGGACGGGCGTGAAAACCTACTTTGTGCAGTACCGAAATGCCGAAGGGCTTACGCGGCGCTTGGTGATCGGCAAACATGGGGTGCTCGCCCCGGAGCAGGCGCGCAAGATCGCCATTCAGAAGCTGGCCGCAGTGTCCGCGGGAGCCGACCCGTCCGCCGAAAGACACGCCGTGCGCGCGGCCATCACCGTCGGCGAAGCGTGTGACTGGTACCTTGACGAGGCGGGGGCCGGCCGTTTGCTGGGGCGCAGCCGAAGGCCGATCAAGCCCTCATCCCTCAAGAGTGACCGGGGACGTATCGAGCACCACATCAAGCCGTTGCTCGGCTCGCGGGCGGTGAGAAGCCTAACCCTTGCCGATATCGAGCGAATGCAGTCCCAAATCGCGGCTGGAAAGACGGCAAAGACCCGTTCGGGCCGGCGGGGTGGCTGTCTCAAGGGCGGAGAAGGCGCTGCTGCTCGAACTGTCGCAACGCTTCGCGCCGTGTTTGGCCATGCGAGGCGGCTGCGCATGATCGATGAGAATCCCGCGATCGGGGTCCGACAGCTCGCCAGTCAGAAACGGACGCGGCGGCTCTCGGAGGAAGAAATCGTCGCACTTGGCGAGGGCCTGAGAGTCTGTGCGCGAGCGGGGGAGTCACCGGTTGCCCTAGCGGCTTTGGAATTGATGTTGCTCACCGGCTTCCGTCGGATGGAGGTGCTTGGGCTCAAAGCTCAATGGGTGGGCAAGAGCGCGATCAACTTCCCCGACACCAAGAGTGGTCCGCAGACCCGTGGGATCGGGAAGGAGGCCGTTCTGCTGATCAAGGCCCAGTTTGCTTGCCCTGATCAAATCTGGGTTTTCCCAAGCGATCGCTGCGAAGGACACCTGGTGTGTGTCGAAAAGACACTCCGTCGCGCGTGCTCCGTGGCGCGACTTGAGGGGGTGACGCCACACACTCTCAGACATACCTTCGCGAGCATCGCGGGAGATCTGGGGTACTCTGAGCTGACGATCGCCGGCCTACTCGGCCACGCCGCTATGGGTGTCACCCAACGATACATCCATCTGGACAAAGCTTTGGTGGTGGCGGCGGACGAGACCTCGGAGCGAATGGTCGGTCTGTTGCGCGGGTCGCGGCGACAGAGAAAGCTAGCGGCCTAGCAGGCAGCCCGGACAGGGTGCGAAGGTCACGCTCCGAATCCCCGGATTTTCTCTGGCGCCGTCGGAATGCGCCAGGAGCGGCCACGAGTGTTCTCCTGGAAACCAGACACTCGGACCCCGGTGCCGAAGTCCGCTCTCGGGCGCGGTGCCATCGGCGGCATACGACCCGACCCGGACGTGTCGGACGATGTTGGTGGCGTCTCGAGGCGGACCCCTGAAGTAGCCCCACCCCCAAATACCCGCTCCGCGCCCGATCTCCGCGCGCCCGGGCGTTGTTAGCGCAACTGTACAAGGGCCGGCTTCCCCGCCGCTGCGATCCGGTTCCGGGCAGCGGTTATCCAATTGTCCAACGAACACAGGGCGACCGGCGGCGACTGAACACCTTTCTCTGACTCGCTTCCGCCTAACAGATGCTAAATTCGGGCAGATGGTACGTTTGCTTTGACACTGCCCGCCGGTCGAAAAGCAGCTGGCCGCCGAAGCGGCGGACACATCAAGCGATGGCTAAGCGCCGACGAGCCATACGGGATATGGCGCCGAGGCCTGCAAATCCCACGAGCATAAGCGCCCATGTCGCCGGTTCAGGGACAGCGGTTACGCTGACATCGTCGATCATGATGACGTTTGGTCCCATCCCGGGCGTGTCCGGGTTCGTCCCGCCGAAAGCCAAGACTGAGGAGGTGCCGGTCGCCGTGAGGTCGAAGCTGTAACGCCGGTAATCTCCGGTGAAGTCGTAGGCGCCCTGCGGGATCGTGTCCGGCAGGATAGTCGGAGCGCCGGTGACCGCAATGCCATTCCAGTCGACAAGGAATGTGTTAGCTGAGTGCGCAGCGGCAAAGAACGTAAGCTGGTAGGTCTCGCCTAAAACCGTGGGTAGGCTTTGAGATACGTTCGAGGCGAACAGGCCGGGCGTTAAATTCAAAGCGCTCGTACCGCTATGAGACTGGATCGCAAATCCATCGACGTAGACAAAACCGTTGTTGACGGTCCAGGGCCCGAATGTGCTCGGGCCGAGGGGGAAGGGATAGCTGGCGGCCGAGTAGTTACCCGAGGCGTCCTGCTCGAAGCCTCCATCGACAACCAGGTTCGCTCTCGCCGAAGATACAGAGACAAGCACAAACAACGACGCCACGCCGCTGGCTACGGGCTTCAAATCACGCATTTGCACCTCGGTTCTGAATTGTTCTCTATACGAGGCTCGATCATATTTAGTTCACCGGCGTCTGGAAAACGACCCTGTGCTATATCGGAGGGCTTTTTCTTGCAGGCCATTCGGCCCGGCCCTAACCGCCAATCCTCATCGCCAAATCCGCAGTGGCCCGCTCTAGACATTTACGATCAAGGTGTGGTTAGAACTACTCGACAACCGTTTGGCTTTGAGATTTCTTAGGATTGTGATTAAAGATTGACGCGGTCAGGAAGTACTTTAGACAGGACAGCATGCAGCTCTACAGACTCATATCCGGACCGGATGACGCCAAGTTCTGCGAACGTGTCGAGCGATTGCTCAACCTCGGCTGGCAACTTTATGGGGCGCCGACCTTGTCCTTTGATGGATCAGGTACGCGCGCCGGCCAAGCCGTCACGAAAGAGATCGACGGCGACTATGCTGGCTTCGTCCACCTCGATGACCTCCACCCAACTCCATGAAAGATGAAGTCATCAATGCCGATCGGGGAGGCCACCGTCCAGGTTACTGGGCGAGGCCATTTCCGGATCGATGATCGTAATCAGCGGCTCCACCTCAACCGAGAAGTTGAGGGAGTTGGCGATGAAACATTTCTGGTGCGCTTCATGGTGCAGGCGTTCCGCGGTGCTCTTATCCGATCCCGGGAGGATCTTGACGCGGGGCCGCAGAACGACGCGCGTGAACCGCCCCGCTCCATCGTTCTCCTCGACCATGACACCGTCGGCTATATCTTCGTACTCGATCACGGTCACCCCAGCGGTGGAGCAAAGGCCCAAGTACCAGAGCATGTGGCAGGTGGAGATCGAAGCCACGAACAAATCTTCCGGGTTGTGCCGCGTTGAGTCTCCTCGAAAGAGAGCATCGGACGACCCCAAAATCGTAGGCTTTCCGGCGATCTCGACCGAGTGCGCGCGATCGTAAGCGCGATAGCTTGATGTTCCCGATCCTGTGTTTCCGGTCCACACGAGTTGGTGCGTATAGCGGTGTTCTTTCATGATCAGCGCCTCGTCCCGGAAGATCCTAGCGGGCTGCCGGCGCGCAGGCGCCGGTTCCTCTCGGGAGAGAAATCTTCAGTAGCTCCGCAGGACCTTTGCCGCCCACGAGAAGATTGCCGGTGGTGAGCGCATAGATCGCCCCAGGGCCAGCCATCGTCACGGCCGTCGCGCCGTCCGCGCCCCCGGGGATGATGGGGACCGCAACGCCATCAGAGCCGATCCGATCGATCGTGGTCGTGTAAGGCGCGGCATACAAATCACCTCCCGGCGCGACGGTGAAGTCGTCAACTATTCCCGGCGAGAACCGCACCGTCGGCGGTCCCGCTGGACGACCGGACGGCTCGATGGGGATCTGGACGATCGTTTTCTTTGAGCTGACCGACACGAGCAGGTCGCGCCCGCTGAGCTTCAGGCCGTTGGCGCCGACGGCGAGCGGCCCGCCGCCTTGGGGAGGGCCAATCAGATCGGCGGCGAGCCAGATGCTCACCTTCGCCGCGCCCGGCTGGTATTCGAAGATTTTGCCAGTGAGGGAATCGGCCACGAGGACTGTCCCGCTGTTCAACAGGACGGCCCCGTTCAGCATTTTGGCGTCCGGTACCATCACCTGCCGGAGCAGTCGCCCGTGCAGGTCCACTTCGACGATGGCGTTGGTCGCATAGCGGGCGGGGACGTCGCTCAGAGCCCTTGTATTTCCCGCGATCACGAACGTGTCTCCCACCCGCACGATACCCATCGGGTAGACCGGAAGCTCGGTGAAGCGACGCACGCCATGCCCCGGCTCGTAGATGTCGATCCGCTTGTCCGTGGTGACGGAGTAGTACAACCGTCCCTCGCTCGTGCGGGTGAGGTTCTCGAGCCAGGTCCCGTTAGGGTAGCTCGCCAGCACCTCCACGCGTCCACAGCTGGCGGTTTGCGTCTCGGCCATCGCCGTCGTGCAACCCGCGACCGCGAACATGATGCAGGCCGCCGTGATCCCTCGCGACCGGTTGTAAGTCATCGACGCTCCCTCGGATGTTGTTCAAGACTTGCGTGTCGCGGAGCCTCGGCCGCTACATGCATTTCCGCCACTCTGTCCTGCCGATTTTCCGTCGCTCCGCCTGCCTCCCGTTCGGATACCGACGCGCTGGCGAGATCAGTGCGAGGAAAGAGTGAATGGCCGAACCGTCCCAGGGAGACCATGCCCAGCCGTTTGTTGCGTCCGAGACTCCGCCACGAGCGCAGGCCACCCTCTATCCGGCGCCGTTCGTCGATCGCATGCGCGGTCGCGAGAAGAGGACTCTCGGCGAGCGGTTCGGGTTGCGGAACTTCGGGGTCAATCTCACCCGCCTGGAGCCCGGCGCCCAGTCAGGGCTGAAGCATCGCCATTCCGCCCAGGACGAGTTCATCTACGTTGTCGAAGGCCATCCGACGCTACTGCTGGACGACGCCGAATATGAACTCGCCCCCGGCATGTGCGCCGGCTTCCCCGCGGGTCGGGGAAGCCATCACCTGGTTAACCGTGACGCGGCGCCCGCGGCCTATCTCGAGATTGGCGACCGAAGCGCGGGCGACGAGGTGTTCTATCCAGACGACGACCTACGGGTTGCTCCGGGCCCGGACGGGAAGCGCCGATACGAACATAAGGACGGAACGCCCTATTGAGCTGCGAAGACGAACCGTTCGGTTTGGCTGACCGGCGGCGCGGTAAAGGTCTTCGATTGGCAGATTGCGGTTTGGGCCAGGAAATCCATGACGGTGCGCACGCGTGTGATGCGGGCGGCCTCCGGATGAGCGAGCAGCCACATCTCCAGTTGCGGGACCGTCACGTGGGCGAGAACCCGCACCAGGCGCGTGTCTCGAGCGACCAGGAAAGGTAAGGGCGTTACGCCGAGGCCGAGCTCCGCGGCGCGCGCCCGGTCGGCCGCGCCGCTGACTCTCAGAAACGCAGGGAAGCGGGAGGTGATCTCGCGGAACCACGCGGCCGGCGGTGATCGAGGATATTCGCCGAGGTAGTCGATCAGGCTGTGCCGCGCGAGGTCCTCGACCTGGTCCGGAACGCCGTGCGCGTCGAGGTACTCACGGGAAGCGTAGAGGCCAAAGCCCATCACGCCTATGCGCCTTGAGAGCAGCTCTCCCTGCTCGGCGCGCGCCATCCGCAGGGCGATGTCCACCTCGCGCCGACCCAGGCTTAGGACCCGGTTGTCGACCACCAGATCGATCCGCAGGTTCGGATGGATTGCCTTCAGCGTCGTGAGAGCGGGCAACAGAAAACCGTGCGACACCGACTCCACAGCGGTGATCGCCACCAACCCGCTCACCTGTTTGTCACCCGCGTCCACAGCGCGATCCAGTGACACGATCTCCTGCTCGACCCGCTCTGCATGCTCCAGGAGCAGAGCGCCCTGTTCGGTCAACGGATAGCCGTCCGGCCTGCGCTCGAAGCATCGCGCCCCCAGCGCCGTTTCCATGGCCAACACTCGGCGGGACACCGTCCCGGCGTCGACCTTCAACTCGCGCGAGGCCGCCGAGAGCGTCCCGGTTCGGGCGACCGCCAGGAAATACCGAAGGTCGTTCCAGTCGAGTGGATACCGCATAAACGCAAGGCCTCGTTCAGGAATCACTCGGTAGCACCGCAAAAATCCGGCGGCTAGGTTAGCCGTCCCAGTGGGATATGCAGGGCCTGCTCGAGAACAACCGAGTTGTACGGGAGCCGCTCTGCGCCTCACCGATCCTTTCAGTTACCTGGGATTGAGGGGGTGATCCTTGTCGAGCCTGCCGCCTTGGGGGACGCCACGCGCCAAAGGAGCAACAAGCCTAATCCGGCGATCGGCCCGGCGAGGCCGGCTGGCGTCGTCTCCACCCCGTGTCCTTCCGAAAGCTTGAACAAGGCTCCGTGGAGCCCGGAGATGTACCCCGCGCCCTCCTGACCGAAGAGGGGCGCTTGCAGCCAGTTCCATGCCAAGTGGGTGGCGAACGCGAACCAGATCGATCCGGTCCAAGCCACTGAGAGCCCCAGGAGGATGCCCGCCGTCGCAAGGTTTAAGCCGCCCCACAACGCGTCTGGGACCCCGCTGTAGACCACCCCGTGGGCCGCGACGAACAGCGCCGTCGTCATCATAACCGCCCAGGCGGGTGACCAGAGGCGCCGCACGACCTGGAAGATGTACCCCCTAAAGAGTGCCTCCTGCAGGAACACGTTCGCAACCAGGCCGACCGATGTCAGGCCGAGGAGGCTTGCGTTCGCCAGGGCAAGCCCGCCTGTCCCCGCGGCGCCCGACAGGACCTCGACCGCGCACGCGATGGCCATGATCAAGATGCCCAGCAGTGCTCCGGAGATGAGAATGCCGAGTGACAGAGGCCTGCCCAGGGTAGAGTCGAACAGGCGCGCCTTGTCCAAGATCCGAAGCGTCACCCAGGTTGCGAGCACCATGGCTGCGGCCGCGCCCACATCGCCTATGAAGCGCGGAAGGCCATCGAAACCGTGGACCTTGCCGAGCGCGATCGCGACAAAGAAGGCCGGCGTCGAGGTAGCCGCCCACGCGGCGAGGAAGAATCCGATCCTTCCGCCAGCGCGGAGAATGCGCCAAAGCTGGCTATGAGTTGGATCAGAGGTCGAACCGTCTAGACGCATCATAGGACGCGCTATGACACGTTGCGCCTCCTCAGGACGGCTCTCGTCGCCCGCATTTTCGCGGACGCCTTTTGCGCGGCCGCTGCAGGCGCTCGTGTTTGATTGGGGCTCCCAAGAAGGTTCTCGAGTTGGGCAAGGCGCGATGGCTTAAGCCCCGGAGTTGCCGTGAGGCTCAGCCCATGAGCGAGATGTTCAGGAGGCCTGCAGGTTTGACGTGCGCCACCATGGGTTAAATGATGAACGAGCGGATCGCGACCTGCCGCTGCGGACAGCTGCGGGCCACGTGTACTGGCGAGCCGGTGCGCGACTCGGTGTGCCACTGCCTAGAACGCGGGTTCGCGCCGCCGTGCTGGCGATCTCGGATGCCGTGACGAAACGAGGCTTAGGTAGAGATCCGTTGATTGGGCAGGAGGATGGGGGCGGTCGCCGGTCGGGATAGATGAACAGTGCAAATGCGCGGCCCGATTCTCAAGTCGAGCTACGACGGGCCCGGCGGAAAGCATGATTACCCCGTGGGTTCAGCCAGCTGTGGACGCCCCGCCAACCCTGACAACCGGGCCGACAAGAGCGCCTTCAAGGAGGCAACGGTGTCCGGCCGAGGGCCGAATGCCAGCAGCAGGGTGCAGAACGCGTCACACACCAGGCGCTGGCTCTCCAGGCTGTCCGCCCTAAACGGTTCGATCGGAACCGGCCGGTCGTCGTCCGGCGCGTCCTCGCCAGCGTCAATGGCGAGTAGGTAGCCGCGGCCTGGAATGGTTTTGATGAGCTCCCGGCTGGGGCCGAGCGCCTTGCGCAGCACGGTCATCTGGAACCGTAGATTGCTCTCGTCGACCGTGGTCGTCGGCCAGACATGGCTGACGATGGCTTGCTTCGCTACAACCCTCCCCCGCGAGCGGAGAAGGATGATCAGGAGATCAAATGCTCGGGCGCCAATGTCGACTGGGATGCCGTCGCGCAACAGCGTCCGGGCGCTCGGAACGGCCGTGAATCTTCCAAACGAGAACTGACCCTGCGACGACAATGTCGAATGCGCCACCGCCCCCAGAGGGACTTCCTCAGTAGGCTGTGGGGAAGTTGCTGAACTGTCCATCTCGCACCCTTCAGCTGAACAGGCCTCCAAAGAGGAGCGGTTCATCTATTCAAACACGTCTAACGGCTGCTTAGTTGCCAGCTCCAGACAAGCCAGCTTGGAACGGGCCTAGCCGCGTGCAAAGTTATGCGGTGTTCAACGGCGTTAAATCGCGCCGGAACGAGCTTCACACCTGGTTACGGCGTCCTCTATGGAGACTCTCGGCAACGCCAACCGTGGCCGGGCATACCCTCAACTGAAGCCGCCTCGGTGGTCGAACCGCCTTAGTAACCGCCCCGAAAGCTGGTCCTCGCCGTGATGAAAAGGGATCAAAGCCACTCACTGCCGCCCGAACGCTTTTCGTTCGGACCTTTCTCTGTCGCGACAGCGGAGCGGCGGTTGCTCCGCGACGGCGAGCCGGTCCAAATCGGCGGCCGCCCGCTCGACCTCCTGATCGCCCTGGTGCGAAACGCCGGCGAGGTCGTAACCAAGCGGGACCTCCTCGAACAGGTCTGGCGGGGTGTTTCGGTGGACGAGGGCACCCTAAGGGTGCACGTCAACAGCCTGCGCAAGACGCTCGGCGATGGCCAGGACGGCGCGCGCTACATCAACAACGTACCGGGCCAGGGTTATGTCTTCGTGGCGCCCGTGGCCGGGCCGGCAGGCGCAACAGGCGGGGCGCTTTCCCCCGATCGTCCGGCCAGAGTCCCACCGTCACTCGGCCGGACGATAGGCCGGGACCAGGTGGCGCAGACGCTCGCCGCACAGGTCCTGGATTCGCGGTTCGTAAGCCTGGTCGGGCCTGGTGGGATCGGCAAGACGACCGTAGCGGTGAAGGCCTCGCACCTTTTGCAATCGGCCTTTCACGACGACATCCATTTCATCAATCTCAGCGTTATCGCGGACCCCGCCCTAGTGCAGGAAACGATCGCCTCGATCCTCGGCGTGAACACCGGTGTCGGCGATCCGGTTTCGACGATCCTTGAGTTCCTGAAGCGAGACCATTGCCTCCTCGTTCTCGATAGCTGCGAGCATCTGGTGGAGCCGGTCGCCGCGCTTGCCGAACGGATCTTCACCGAGACGTCCGCGCACTTGTTGATGACAACGCGGGAGCCGTTGCGGGTGGATGGCGAACAGGTCGTTCGGCTAGAGGCGCTGGCCTGCCCCCCGGTGTTCTACTCCCTGACAGCCTCGGCCTGCTTGGCGTTTCCGGCCGTCGAGCTCTTTGTCGACCGCGTCTCGTCCAGCATCGCTGACTTCGAACTCACCGACGAGAACGCCCTGTCCGTGGCTGCCATCTGCCGCAAGCTCGACGGCATTCCTCTGGCGATTGAACTGGGTGCCGGCTGTGTCGAGGCCTACGGCCTCGCAGGCACCGCCAATCTCCTCGAACGCCGGCTCGGGCTCTTAGGCAAAGGGCGGCGCACCGCACCGCTGCGCCATCAGACCCTGCAGGCCACGTTAGACTGGAGCTACGAGCTGTTGGAGGCGGCAGAGCAAACCGTTTTCGCGCGCCTTGCGGTCTTTGCAGCTCCCTTCACCTTGCAGGCGGCCGAGGCCACCGCAGCGAGTGACGAGATCGGCGGGGTCGCAGTCCTCGGCCTGATCGGCAGCCTAATCGCCAAGTCCCTGGTGGCACCTGTCCCCGGACGGAGCCCCTACCGCTACCGTCTGCTGGACACGACCCGCACGTACGCGCTCCAGAAATTGCGGGCTCGGGGTGACTTCGCCGACGTCGCGCGCCGCCACGCCCTATTTCTTGCCTCAGAGGTCAGGCAATCGGCGGAGGACGGAGGCGTCTCTGACGCCTTCATCGACAACCTCGCCGATGTGCGGGCCGCTCTGACCTGGTGCTTCCTGGAAGATGGCGACGCGGCCGCCGGGGTCGGCTTGGCGACGGCGGCTGCGACACCGCTGCTGGAACTATCACTCTGCGCGGAATGCGAACGCTGGACGAAACTGGCCTTGGCCAATCTGGCCGATGATCAGCGAGGCGGCTGGCAGGAGCTGGAACTGCAGACCTCGCTAGGCTGGTCGGCCATGTTCTCCGCCGGAGACGTCGACACGGTGAACAACGCCTTTGTACGCGGGCTCGAGATCACCGACGAGCAACCGGACGCCCATCAGCGGCTTAGGCTCCTGAACGGCCTCAGCTTTGTGGTAGGCCGGCGGTGCGACTTTCAGGGCTGTCTTGATCTGGCCGAACAGGCCTCCGCCGTCGCCCATGAAACCGCAGACCCGTCGCTGATCGTTTTGTCGGAATGGGCGCTGGGCGTCGCTCACCATCTCGTCGGCCACCAAGCCGTAGTCGAACAGTACTGCGCCAGCGCAACGGCGCCGCTCTCGCGCTCGCCCTATACCCGCAATATTGCCGCCTATGGCTACGACTACCGGGGGCGCGCGCTGGTCGCTCAGGCGCGTGCGCTCTGGTTGCGCGGCTATCCCGATCGCGCCGCAGCGGCCGCCCATTTCGCCATCCAGGCCGTCGACCAACTCACCCATCCGGTTAGCCGGCTGGTGGTGCTGGTCTATGCCTCGACGGTGTTCATCTGGTGCAGCGACTGGGCTTCGGCGGAGGTCGCCATCGGCCGGCTACTGGCGGAACTCCGGCTCGCTCGTTTACCGGCACATTGGCGAAGCTCTGCAGGCTAAGCTGACATTCCGGCGCGACGGCACCGCCGATAACCTTATGGCGCTGCGGCGAGGGCTCGAGACGCTCATCGAGGACCGCCACCTGATCCTGGTGCCGCTGATGCAGTCCGCCCTGGCGGAGGGCCTGGTGGCCGTCGGTCGCCCCGGCGAGGCCCGCGGCGTCATCGACAGTGCGATGATGACGCTCGGACCGGCGTTCGCCAGCGCAGACAGCCCAGAGGTGCTCAGGGTCAAGGGACTGGTCACAGCGGCGCTCGGTGACGCCGCGGGAGGCGAAGAGTTTCTCTTAGGCGCCCTCGATCTCGCGCGCCGGCAGAGCGCAATTTCCTGGGAGTTGCGAACGGCCATGTCCCTGGCCCGGGTTCAACAGGCGAATGGGGAGACCCCCTCACCAGCGCGGCTCGCCGCCCTCTATGGACAATTCGACGAGGGGTACGAGACGGAAGACGTGACAGCGGCGAGGCTCCTGATCCGAGAGATTTCTGCGGTTGGTAGCGCGCCTTCCGCCTCTCCTGGAGAAGGCTAGTGGCCACAAGTGGCAGGGCTGTACACGACCCGACGCCCACCCTGGGGGGCGTCGCCCTGGGCCTCGCGATCGCAGTCGCCGTAGGCGCCCCCGCCGCGGCCCAGACGGCGGGCGCCAGAGGCGACAAGGGCCCGGCGCCGTCAAACGGGCCGACTCTTCCCTCCGAAGTCATCGTCCACGCGATGCGCCGCGATGAACGCCTGCAAACCGTGCCCGCCACCATCACAGCGCTCACGGCTGGGACCCTGGTGACGACGGGAACCAAGTCCCTCGACCAGGTGGCCGACCTGACCCCGGGATTTTTCGTCACTAAACTCGGCGATATCCGGCCTCGGCTCTACATACGGGGGTTGGGGACCCGGGAGTACGACCCTGGCGCTGAGGCCTCCGTCGGCGTGTTTGTCGACGACGTCTATATCGGCCGGATCAGCAACGTGCTCTCGACGATGCACGACATCGAGCGTGTGGAGGTCCTCAAAGGTCCACAGGCGACGATTTATCCGCGCAACACCATCGGGGGCGCCATCAATGTGTTGAGTAAGCCGCCGAGCGACAACTTCGGCCTCGAGGCAACCGCCGGCGTTGGAACCTACGGCGCGCGCGACCTGTTCGTCGCGGTGTCTGGGCCGCTCGGGAGCGAGAAGCTCGTAGGCCGCGTGATGGCCTACGACAGCAGCGGAGGCGGCTTTGTCCGCAACCTCGCGACGAGCGGCCAACCGCTGGGCGTCGACAATTGGGGCGGCCGCGCAATCCTGCTCGGCAAACCGTCGCCAAACCTCCGGATCACCTTGACCGCCGATCTGGAACGCAGCGACGGCTCGTCGGTGGGAGGCAAGTCCATCGGCAGCCCGACGGACCCGGGCGGAACATTCTTTTCGGGGACGACGATCGGCGTCGCCGGCGCGCCAAAACCCATCGCAGTGGCCGACCGTTTCGCCGATTACTACAACCGCGATCCCACGCTCCATCGGCATACGGAGACCGTGAGTGGCAAGATTGAATACGACACGCCAGCGGGAACCCTAACCAGCATATCTGCCTACCGGGGTAGCTCACTGCTAGAGGCGAGAGACTTCGACGCAACGTCGCTCGATGCGGTGGGGCAGGTCATCTCGGAGCACTCACACCAAGCCACGCAAGAATTTCGCTTCACCTCGCTCGACGGCGGCACCCTGTCGGCTGGCGGCCTCCTGCAGTGGATGGCTGGCGTGTTCTTCTACGCGGACAACACTAATCGAACAGACGAGTTCGACTTTGGCCCGGCGAGCATCAGCGCTATCCGCACAGGGTCACCGCAGACGGACCTATTTGGGGGACGCTACCAGACGCGCAGCTGGGCGTCGTTCGGCGAGGCGACGCTCAAGATTAACGACCGCTTCTCCCTGGCGGCAGGCGTCCGCTACACGGAGGATCGCAAGCGCCTCGACCAAACCGACAAGGCGACCTCGCCGGGCGCGGGCTTTATCGGGGCCAACTTCAGCGTGCCGGACATCCCGCGTAATGACGACGCTTGGACCCCAAAAGTCTTGGCGTCCTACCGCCTTTCGGAGAACACCCTGGCCTACGCCAGCTTCAATCGGGGCTTTAAGGGCGGAGGCTTCCAATATATCCCGACCAGCGCTGCGGCGGCCGCCACCACCTTTCGGCCGGAGAAATCCGACGCCTACGAGACGGGGCTGAAAACTCAGTTTTGGGAGTCGCGGGCGACTCTGAACTTCTCTGCGTTCCACTACGACATCCGAGATTTGCAGACTCAGCGCAGCACCACCCTGGTCAATGGCAGTATCGCCATCGTCACCAACAACGCCGAACAGAGCGCCGTGAATGGCGTCGACCTCGACGCCAGCTTGCGCGTAGTGCCGGGGCTGACGGTCGACGGCTCCTACAGCTATCTTGATGCCCAATTTATCCAGTTCCACACCAACGCCCCCGGCCAGCCGCTGACGCCCGCCACTGACTTTGCGCACACCCCGCTGATGCGGTCACCGAGAAGCTCGGCGCATCTTGGAGCCCAGTACGACACGGCTGTGCGGAACAATGACACTCTGACCTACAGGGTCGATTGGAGCTATCGTAGTCGGGTGTTCTTCGAACCCGGCGGGGGCAGCGCACTTTATGGGGCGGCGATCCCGATGACGACACAGGCGGGCTATGGGCTTCTCGACGCGAGCCTGACCTACACCCACGCTCGGACGCGACTGCGGGCCTATGTCGACAATGTGCTGGACAGGGCATTCCTTTCCGACACGCAGAAGCTGCCGTTCAACTACGTCGTCCAGTACCCGGGACAGCCCAGAACTTTCGGCGTATCCATCAGCTATAAACTGTAGTTGCCGGTCGGCTACGCCGGCTCCGAGCGCATAACGCGACGCGAAAAGCGTCGTAGTGGCCTGACATGTCCTAGTGACGTTATGAAGCTTCGCAGGATCTCACGCCACCTCGCTCTTCCTCCGCGCCCCGAGCTCCTATCGCGCCAGCCCACCGCAATCGACCTCGCCGGCGCCGGCCACCAAGGCGAGCTGATCGCCAGCACGGCCATCAGACTGTTCAATTAACCCTGGCAAACGTGGAACAGGGCCACTCATGGATGCTCGCGGCCGTTAACGGCAACTCACTGCGTTTAGACGTCCGGCTGGGGCAGGGTCACGGGGTTTGGCGCAGGTCATCACCCGACAATCGCCCGACGCTTCATACCCCACCATCCGAACACAGGAGAGACGTTATGGGCAAGCTTGAGGGCAAGGTCGCCGTGGTCACCGGAGGGAGCACCGGCATTGGGCTCGCGTCCGCGAAATTGTTTGCGCAGGAAGGGGCTCAGGTCTTCGTGACCGGCCGTCGCCAAGCCGAACTGGATGCCGCGGTCAAGTCGATCGGGTCCCTTGCGCGCGGGATTCGCGGCGACATTTCTGACTTGGCGGACATCGATGCGATCTTCGACATCGTCCGGGCCGAAGTAGGCAGGGTCGACGTGCTGTTCGCCAACGCGGGCGGCGGCAGCTTTCGCGCGCTCGAGGCGATCGACGAAGCCCACTATTCGGAGACCTTCGATACCAACGTGAAAGGTACGCTGTTCACAGTGCAAAAAGCGCTGCCACTATTATGCGACGGCGCCTCGGTCATCCTCACCGGCTCGACCACCACATCGACTGGCACCCCGTCGTTCAGCGTCTACAGCGCCAGCAAGGCCGCGATCCGCAATTTCGCGCGCACTTGGATTCTCGAGCTCGCCCCGCGCAAAATCCGCGTCAACGTCCTATCCCCCGGCAACACGTCCACTCCGGGGTGGCACGCCCTGGCTCCCTCGGCCGAGGTTAACGACCTCATGCAGAAGATGGCCCGCGACGCCACCCCGCTGGGCCGCCTCGCGGAGCCGGAGGAGATCGCCCGCGTCGCTCTGTTTTTCGCGACGAGCGACAGCAGCTACGTCAACGGTGTCGAGCTTTTCGCTGACGGCGGATCTGCTCAAGTCTGAACCTGCCCCGTAGCCTCCACACGGTGGGAGCCCGAATCAGGCCGGCCGGTCCATGGTGGACCGGCCGGCGTACTCTTGGTTCAGCATTGGGGAACAAACGTGCCCCGGGGAGCGACCTCGGGATTGAGACCTGAAGTCCGCACGGCCGGGATGGTCGTCCGCGCGGGGCCCAAGCGGCCATTCGAATCGGCGCTCGGCCTCCGCAATAGGGTGTTCGTTGATGCTGGCTTGGCGGTGGCTCATGAGGCCGCCGGACTCGAAGTACCAGTTGTCGTTGCCATAAGGCCCGGAACCAGGTGCCCCTGTCGGCACGGTATTCGTATGCGAAACGCACTGCGATCCGGCGGCCTTCAAATGCCCAAAGCTCCTTGATTAGCCGGTCGTTGAGCTCACGAATCCATTTGCGGCGTAGAAGAGCGCCGCCTCTTGCCGGCCGAACGCAGACTAGGATTGGTTACGCCACCGGGTATTGGTGGATAGGCGAGCGCCACGAAGGCGCGGGTCGCGCGTGTTCCATCCGTCCTCGGCCAGCCTCACCTTGTTGATCGCCGATTGGCGCGTGAAGGGGGCAGCGGGGGCGGCTGAAGTGTTATCGATTGTCGGCCAGGCGCTCTGGAAGATTTTCCATAGGGATGCTCCTCCGCCCAGGCGGCAGCCACGCGGGAGCGCGGCGCCGACAAGAGACACGGCGTCAGACTCCGCGGTAAACGAGGCGGGTGAACAAGGCGCCGTTGATCACCGACTGTCCCCACTTGGCGTCGAAGGCCGCAGTGGGCTTTGCCCCGACGACTTGATCCGCGGTCAGGCCTTTGGCCTTCAAGGCCGCGACCTTGCCCCGAATCGAAACCAGCATGTCGCGGAACGCGACGAGCTGGTCGCGGTCGCCAAGCGGTCCGTGCCCGGGAACCACGAGGGTCTGTGGCTTTGCCATGGCGAGGTTCATGTTCGCGGCGGAAATCGCCCCGTCGATGCTGCCGCCTGTGACGTAGTCGATGAAGGGATACATGCCGTTCCAGAAGGTGTCGCCGGTCGAAAGCACATCCGCCTTCTGGAAATAGACGGAAAGATCGCCGTCGGTGTGGCCGGGCCGGTAATGACGTATTTGCACTGTCTCACCGGCGAAGATCATGGTCTTGTCGCCGGTGAGGATCTTGTTGGGCAGCTCCGCCTTCGGAACTGGTGTAAAGGTGTGCTCCCACTCGACGATCCGGATGGTCTGTTTAAGCCTTTTTACCGTCTTCTGATCGGCGATAATATCCGCTCCGGCGCGCCGGGCCCAGGAATCGCCGTCGGCATGGTCCCAGTGCCAGTGGGTCACCACTACGTAGCGCAGCTTTCCTGGATTGAGCGCATGCAGGGCGGCCTCGATCTTCTTCTGAGATACCGCGATCCCTGCATCGACCATCAGGAGACCCTCAGGTCCCGACAGGACGGTCATCTCGCCACCAGAGCCATCAAGCATGCTCACATTGCCACGGACGTGGTGGGTCGTGATCTGGCTGGCGGCGGCCGCGGCGTTGATATCGGAATAGGGGCTGGCGGCGGCGGCGTTGGCGAGGCCGGCGGCAATCTGGCCCGCGAGAGCGACGGCCCGAGTGAGGTTTTTGGTCATGAGGGATCCATGGGCAAGCCGCCGCAGATGCAGGCGCGCCTGGGTTAAGTGAAAGCGGAGATGAGGCGGGCGCCGCACCTGGGAGGAGGGTGCGGCGGCGCCGACGACTAGGCCTTCAGGAACGCCATGATGTCGGCGTTGATGACGTCAGCTTGGGTCGTCGGCATGCCGTGCGGGAAGTCCTTGTAGGACTTGAACTTCGGATGCTTCAGCAGCTTCGCCGCCAGCGGCCCGGAGTTGGCGAACGGGACGATCTGGTCGTCCTCGCTGTGCAGCACCAGGACGGGGACTTCGATTTTCTTGAGATCTTCGGTGAGATCCGTTTCGGAGAAGACCTTGATGCAGTCGTAGTGGGCCTGAGCCGCACCCATCATGCCCTGGCGCCACCAATTGTCGACGCAGCCCTTGATTGTCTTCACGCCGGGCCGGTTGAAGCCGTAGAAAGGCCCCGAGGCGACATCGATGTAGAACTGGGAGCGGTTGGCCGCGAGGCCCTTCCGAAGGCCATCGAACACCTCGATGGGCGTCCCGGTGGGGTTGGCCGGAGTTTTCAGCATCAGCGGCGGGATCGCGCTGATCAGGACCGCCTTGGACACCCGTCCGCCGCCGCCGTAGCGCGCGACGTAGCGCGTGACTTCCCCGCCCCCGGTCGAGTGACCGACGTGGATCGCGTTCTTCAGATTGAGGTGGCTGGCCAGTTCGGCGCAATCGGCGGCGTAGATGTCCATGTCGGAGCCGACGTCAGTTTGCGTGGAACGCCCGTGGCCACGGCGATCGTGGGCGACGACGCGGTAGCCCTGCGCCAGGAAGAACATCATCTGGTTGTCCCAATCGTCCGAGGACAAAGGCCATCCGTGATGGAAGGCGATCACCTGGCCGTCCCGCGGGCCCCAGTCCTTGTAGAAGATCTCGGTTCCATCTTTGGTCTTGAGCATGCCCATGGTCTGGCCTCTTTGTTGGGGGGTTGTGACGGGCGGGACGGGGCGGTCCGCCGCCGGTGCGGCCGTAGAGAGGCAAAGCGCTGTGGTTGCCGCCAAGCCGGTCGCGAGGACCGCCCGCCGTGAGGCCGAAGAAGGTTTGTCGTGGATAGTCATCGTTCACCCTTCCAGGTCTGAGGCAGGACCGGGGATCCGGGCCTGGCCGCTGCGCTTGCCGACGCTTTGGCTGACTTCAGGATTGCGCGATGAGGCCGGGAAACCCCAGCAAGTTACAGTTAGGTGGTGTGAGAAGACGCGGACCGGTGGCTGAAAGGTTGCCATCGTCAAGCGAGGTGAGCAGTCTGCCGCCCGCTGCTGCGCCAAGCCGCTGGCGTCGTTCCCGTCAGTCGTTTGAACACAGTTGTGAAGTGGCTTTGGGACTGAAATCCGACGGCGAGCGCCAGATCGGCGAGAGCCGCGTCTCCCGTCTCTAGTTGGGCGATGGCGTGAAAAACCCGCCGCGCCAAAAGGTAATGATGCGGTCGCATGCCCGTCGCGGCGCGGAACTGCGCAGCGAAGTGCATACGGGAAACACCGGCTGCGGCGGCGAGGTCGGCGAGCGACAACGCTTCGTCGCAGTGGTTCTCAACCAGGGCCTGAACGCGCTCAAGACGCCACTGCGGAAGGGGTCTGACACGCGCTTCGGGTGGCAGCGCTGGCGTCGCCGCCGCGGGGTTCTGCGGCTGTCCGCGCCAGGCCACTTTGTCGGTTGGACTGTCGGGCGCCATGAAAGCTCCTCGGCTGCGATCGACAAGCGGCCCGGCTCGGCCAATGTCAGCGATCACGCTCTTGTAGGCGCCGCTTGATCGACGGACCCGTTAGGCCCGGCGCGCTCCCGTGAGTTGTCATAAGACTGAGAGGCTGGACGGGGCTGTTCGTTCAAATTCGCAAGACAGCCCGGGCCACCCGGCTCAGATCCCGCGCTAGCCCGGTGTTTCACCAGGCCAAGGAGTTTAGTCGGGGCGACACAGATGACAGGCAGGATCGGCTATCCACCTCCGAAATCCGGGCGCGAGGCCCTGGACGCGAGGGCGGCAGACCCCACCGGAGGACAACTCGATCTGCCGGCCGGCGGCCTGGGTCCTGAGGCCCTTCATCGCCTCGCTAGCTTAGGCCTCACGTCGGCCTGCCTGGCCCATGACATGGGAAACCTTCTTCAGGTCGTGGCGGGTGCGCTGAGCCTTATCGATCGCAGCGTGATGCGGGCAGAGCCCGCCGGGGTTCAGACCCTTTGCCAAAATGCGCGGACCGCCGTGGACCGCATCGTTACGCTCCGCGCTCAGATGCTCGATCTTGCTCGGGTTGAGCCTACTCACTTTCAGCGGGTAGACCCAGTGGCCGTGATTTCTTCGTTGAAGGGACTAATCGAACTGACGTTGGGCCCAGACATCTGTCTGGACATCAACTGCGCGGCGGGCGCACCAGGCGTAATCTGCGATGCCCAGGAGCTGGAAAACGCCATTCTCAATCTGGTCGTCAACGCCCGCGACGCTATGTCGATCGGAGGCCGCCTCAGCTTGACCTTAGAGTGTAGCGACCCATGCCAAGGCGACGGTTTTATTCTCGCCACGCCTCCACGGCTCATCCTTAAGGTGGGCGATACCGGGTGCGGGATGACGAGCGACGTCCTGAACCGAGTGTTCGAGCCCTTCTTTTCCACCAAGCCGGTCGGACGTGGCACGGGGCTCGGACTGCCTATAGTCGCGGAGTTTGTCCGGCGCGTTGGCGGGACCGTCGCGATCGAAAGCCACCTAGGTGAGGGGACAACGGTCATCCTCAATCTGCCAGGCTGCGGCCAATGACTCCTGCCTACCGGGAGATTCCCAGATGAACGACGTTCCGAACCCGAGGGCCTTCAGCTTCGTCGGCGGAACCGCCGGCAGCTGGTTGATCGCCTCACATCACACCTTGTCTGGAGAGCCGATCGCCACAGCGTCACGGGTCGCTATGGTATCAGGCGCACTGCCCGAAACCCCGATCGGGGCGGCGTGGATGATGCGCGGGGCCGCAACCAACGACAGATACACCACAGCCACTGAGAAAGCCGAGCTGATAGCACGTCAGGCGCCGATCGGCCGCGAGCCATCCACGCGCGCTGCATTGATCTTGCTCCGCAAATCGGCCGCGTGGTGGGGCCTAGCGCAGGACGAGCGTCGCGCAATCCTCGAAGAGCAGTCGCATCACATTGCCATCGGCTTACGCTACCTTCCCGCCGTCGCGCGCCGACTGCTTCATTGCCGCGACTTCGGCACAGGCGAGCCTTTCGATTTCATCGGGTGGCTCGACTACGCTCCGGAGGATGACGGCGCCTTCGAGGAGATGCTCGCTCTGCTGCGGGCGACGCCGGAGTGGCGCTTCATGGACCGCGAAATCGACATTCGCTTGAAGAAGGCTGACCCGCTTTTCTAGCGAGGTCCGCGATGGCCGGCGGGTTTGTGGGACGTTTGGCGAACAGCACCGGTCCGCGCTCAGCTCAATCTGATCAGCTGCGCGTCCACCGTATCCAAGTGCTTGGCCTTGTATATCGCAATAGACACCGCCCAGTCGACGGCGAAGAGGCCGATCAAGAGGAAACCGAGCAGGTTCATGTTGTCGGCCAGTGTGCGGATGACTTCCCAGGCGCCGCCGTGGCAGTCGAGGCACCTGCTTATGAGACCCAATGCCTCGATGCCCTCGATGAGCACGGCGATGACCACGGAAACCAGCGTGATGGTCATGTTGTAATAGAGCTTGCGGATCGGCTTCACGAACGCCCAGTCGTAAGCCCCCAGCATTAGCACTCCGTCAGCCGTGTCGACCAAGGACATGCCAGCCGCGAAAAGCACCGGGAACACCATGATGGCGGAGAAGGGAAGGTTCACGTTCAAGAGCTTGCGAGTGACGTTGTCGATCGCCGCGATGTGGTCTGCGTCGACCGCATGGCGAAGCCCTAGTCCGTAGATCACGAACGCGACGCCTAGCAGCACCAGGCGGTCGTGAAACGCGATGGCCGCGCATAACCACGCCCCGACGTTGAGGACGGACAGCAGACCGAAGGTGAAGATCACACGATCGCGAAGCGTCATCGCGCCGGGTTGGTTCGTAAGACGCTCCGGGCGATTTCGGCTAACGCCACGGCCATGCCCGTGATGAGGGGCCCGGCGGCCCGGTCAAGTTCGATGGGGGCGGCTAAGCCGAGATGACGGGGGTCTGTGTCGACCGCGCCGCCTTCGGACTCCCACGACTCCTCAGCAACGTCTTCGATCGACAGGCTGTGTCGGCGGGCAACCCAGGACGGTGCATTGTAGGTGAGCCACGCGTTACCCTCATCATCTTCCCAGACGAGCGCCTTCAGAGGCAGATCGATCGCCAACGTGGGCGCGATTTGCATCAAGGGCGTGCCCGCCTTGGGGCTCCCGAACAACACCAGGCTGGCCGGCCTCATCTCTAGCCCTGCCTGTCTGGCGGCGTAGGCATGGTCGATTGTCGCGAACACTGCCAGACCACGGTCCGCGATAGCCGACAGCAGGCGGCTAAGCGTTTCCTGCGCCGTGACCGGACTTGGCAATGTGACGAGCCCGTCGTTCATCGCTGGGCCATCCCTGCGGAGCTGGCTTCGCCATTGGGTCCGACGCGGATTTCCACTTCGCGCATTCGGTTTGCGAGGTCTTCGGGCGTGAACACGCCCTTTTGAAAAAGAATATTCGCGAACGCCACGATCCAACGCTCATAGTAGCTGAGCTTGCCGATGACCTCAGCGCCTAGGGCCTCGACGCCTCGCCGCTTCTCCTCAGTGTTGATCAGCTTGTGGAAGTCGAGAACGTCAGCGAGGGCGTGACAGCGCTTTTCCCACGGAGCCAGGACATGTTCGGTCTGCTCGATAGGTGCGGCGGGCAGCCCGCCCAGGTCGTTTGGGAGTCGGGTAATGAGAGCTTCGCTCATGTTGGGTCTCCTTGCGGCAGCTCGACGAGACGAACCCCGATCATGGCGTCACGCGTCACCAGCGTTGCCAACTCTGCCTCGCTGAAGTGGTCTGAACCTTCCGGGCGACACGGCAGGACAAGGTAGCGAGCCATCGAGGTGGAATCGCTGACGCAGATCTCCACGTCGTCTGGCAGCACGGTTCCGAACTCGGCGAGCACCGCGCGCGGTTCGGAGACGGCGCGGGCTCGGTAAGGCTTCAGCTTGTACCATTCGGGCGGCAGGCCGAGCACGGGTCGGGGGTAGCAAGAGCACAGCGTGCAGACGATCAGGTTGTGCACCTGTGGCGTGTTCTCGAGAACGATGAGGCCGGTGTCGTCGTAGAAGCTGATGCCAAGCTCCTCGATCGTTCCACGACCATCCGCCAGCAAGCGCGCTTTGAAGAGCGGATCGGTCCAGGCGCGCGCCACGATCGCCGCGCCCAGAGCCGGCGTGCGGGAATCCAGCACGTCGATTTGCCGATGTATCTCCGCCGCCTTGAAGTGACCGCGTTCGATGAGAAGCTCGCGGATGGCGGTCTCCATAATCTCGAAGTAGCCCGGCCGCCGGTCACTGGAGATCGGCGCTTGGTCGTCGTGGCCATGGTCGTGGTCGTGAGGTCCATGGGTCCCGCTCATGCCTCGATCCTTTCGAGCCAGCTTTCAAAAACTTCGATGCGCAGGCTGTCGTGAGACGAGCCCACATACCCCGGCCAGATCTCGATCATCGGCAGGCCGATCCGGTAATAGTGCCGCTTGATGCCCGCGTTGCGACCGAAGCCTTCGTCCTCATTGTCCAATTGGACCGGCTGGTAGATGCGCTCGACGATGGCGGCCTTGCCGCGTAGATAGGTCGGGACCCGATAGTGGCCGACGGGCTTGCGGTCGTTCACCCGCACCCTGTCGCCAGGGGCAAAGCGTTCTCGCTCACCAGTCGCCAGGACGACATCCGCGAATGGATCTGTCGGCGCTATCTTAGCCATCGCCATCTCCTTGTTGCTGGCGGCACGGTGGCATGGGGTGTGAGAGCGAGGCTTTCACGTTCGCACGCAATCCAGCGAGAGCCGTGCTTTTGATCCCGACACCCTGCGGCCCGCCTTCCAACCGTCGCTTTCACCTCATGAGGCTTGGCGTCACTGTGAGTGCGGCTCGCCCAGCACCCAGTCCGAGCATCTCTCCGCAATGGCGCGGCGCCAGAAAGGACGGGCCAGTCACATGGCGATCTGGTGTCGAGATCACTGCGAAAGGGCCTGCCTCAATCAGCAGGACGTGCGCTTTGGCGCTCAGTCGATTTGCGACTACGCAGCCCGCCGACCCGGTGCCGCCAATGACGTAGTCAAATCCGTGGGCGGGCATTTTTCCATCCATGCGCAAGCGCTCGAACTCGCCTCGCGCTAGACCTTGCTTCGCGAAGCCTGTTGGTTGCGGCGCCGGAGGCCGCCTTGGTGCAATCCGCACCCGCGGCCGGTCGGACACAGAACGCTCGTACGTCCAGGGCTGGCTCACCCAAGTAGGCGGTCCGAGTTGCGCGGCGCGCACGCAGTGTTAGGTCGGCATCTGCAGCGCTTGCGTTTCCGACACGAAGTAAAGCGTGCCTGACCGGTCGACGACCTTCAGGGCGAGCGCCGCCTTGAGCACCGCTTGAAAGTCGGGGCTGGCGCCGAGCCGGCTGAACGCCTCCCGGCTCTCCCAACCTTCAATTAGGTGGAATATGTTTGGGTCGATAACGTCCTGCGCGGCGTTGAGAAAGCAGCAGCCTTCGTGCTGCGTGGCGCCCTTCGCCATGCGCGTTACGAGAGCCTTAAACGCCGCCGTATCGGCGGGATCGATCGCGTAGTTGGCTCTTACCAAGAACGCTGGGACTTTGTCATAAGTGTTCATAGAGGCCTCGTCAGTGATCGAAGAGGCACAATTAGTACCGATCCGGTGTCGCTGGCGCGCTTGCCAACAAGAGCTCGCATGATCTAACGACAGTTTACGGTAGACCTCGGCGCCAACCGCAAATGAGGCTTCGGACAGGGTGCTGGGGGGTAAGGTTGGACCGTGGCCGGGGCGCGCCCAGAAGCGCTCGAGGAGGCTTAAAGGGGGCGTCAGCGCAGTCCGGCCGAAATGGGTGGGACGGCCTCGTGCTGCATCGCCGCACAATCTCGCAACTCCTAACGCGACGACACTTGTCTTTTGGTCTGTCCTGCCCCGATCACTGAACTCACTGGAAGCAGGTCCACAGCGGCCCTTCAAAACGGATTTACTATAAATCGCTCAAGATGGCCCAGGTCACCGGCGCAGTTGCGCCGATTAGCACGTCGGCGCTGTTGGCTTTTTTCGCGAGCTACGTCGACACCGTAAGCTTCGTCGGACTCTTCTCGTTGTTCATTGCGCATGTGACCGGCAACCTCGTGGTCGTTGCCGCCGCGCTGCTGGGTCAGGTCCAACAGTTGCCGGCAAAGCTCCTTGCCTTGCCCGTCTTCGTCGCCGCAGTCGCATTAGCTCAATTGATCAATCTTGGCCATCCTAATAGCCCTCGGCGTGCCGCGCTGGTCCTGCTCGGGGCCGAGACGGTCCTGCTCATCGGATCTATGGCGGTCGCGGTGCGGGCAGAACCCCTGGTAAGCGCCCACTCTCGGGGGCTGCTGACCGTCGCACTCATGGGAGTCTTCGCCATGGGGCTGCAAAACGCCCTTGGACACCTGCCGCTTTTCAAAGGCCTCTCCCCGACCACGTCGATGACCGGCAACCTCACTGAAGCAACGATGGATTTCGTCGACGTCATTGTTGGCTCGGCCGTGGATCGGGGATGCGCGGTCCAGCGACTGGTCGGGGCATGGGTTCCAATTTTTGCCTTCGCCTTGGGTGCCGCCGCGGCGGTCCTTGGCTTCGCTGCCTTCGGTTTCTGGTGCCTTGTCGCGCCGATTTTGCTGTTGCCAGTGGTAGCGGCCTTGCTCGTACGGTGGTCTACCGGGATCAGATCCTCCTAACGCCCCTTCTGGGGTTGACGCTTGTTCAGCTCAGGACGCCTTCACCTCACAGGTCCTTGCATCGGCTCACTCGCCCTGAACAGGCCGCCTTTGCGACAATCACCACGTGCCTGCGGCCGGCGCAGGTCTTGGAACGCTGAGGGTGTGATGTTTGAGGAACGCTCCTGGGAAGCCCCTTCCCCGAAAGCCCTCGACGCCGATAACGCGGGCATTCTTCTTAGACTGTTGCAGGAGACAAGCCGCCTGGTCGATCGCGACGCCTGCGCGGCCCGTGCCCATTTGGACCGCGCGTCAGCGCTGCTCGAAAGTGAGCGTAGCCGCGCAGAGCATCACTGCGCCGAGTTTAACCTGGGCAAGCAGCGGCAGGTGCTGGCGTCTTGGCAGGTTCGCCGCGTCGCCGCCTATGTCAGCGCCCATATCGATGCGCCGATCCGGTTGGCGGACCTGGCCGCGCTGGCATGTTTGACCAACAGCACTTTCTCCAAGGCCTTCAAGCAAAGCTTCGGGGTGTCTGTTCGGGGCTTCATTGAACTGCGCCGACTGAACCTGGCCTGCATCATGATGCTCACGACCGACCGGCCGTTGTGCCAGATCGCCCCGTCGTGCGGGTTTGGGGCTCACGCGGATTTTTCCCGCCTTTTCTCGAGAAACTTCGGCCAGACGCCCCGTGCCTGGCGAGAGCAGAGGCGCGGGTTCGTCGCCCACGCCTGACGTAGATTAGGCGCGGCGCATCCGCCAGACGCTTTGGCAGGTCAGAGGCAGAGCCGAACTCGTCGGCGCGAAGGCAGCGGTCAAGCCTATATCGACCCTCCAGCTCTCCCAGCCGGCTTAGGGTCAGATCACCTGACGACGGGCGTTCTACGCAATGTCCGATCCCAGCACGCGTTGTGCTTCTTGAAGATCCACAGTGGAGAAACCCTTGGGTGAAGCGATCGTAGACTCGCGCCAAATTCTCGGCGGCCAATGCAGCTTCCTCGGGTCCTCGTGCGATTTTGACGATGCTATTCGCCGCGCGGAGCTGGCTGGAAAGTGCGTGCTGTTGCCGCCCCATCTCGAGCGCGCTCTCGAAATCCGCGCGCGCAGCCGACACAGAGCCTAAGCAACCCGTTAGGAGAGCGATCTCGCCCTTTATTCGTAACAGCTCGGACAAGAACCAACGCTCGCCTGTGCGGGCGCAGGTGGCGAGCGCTGCGCGCACCAGGCGAGCACCTTCTACCGCATCGCCGCTGCGGGCTCGGGCGAGCGCATACTCCCCCAGAAATCGCGTCTGATGCAGCGCGAACGAGCCTGTGGGGATGACTTCAAGTGCAGGCCCGAGAAGGGACATCGCCAATTCAGCATCCCCCTGCCGGTTTCGCAGAACGCCCTCCCAGCACTGTTTCATCAAGCCCCATTGCCCGCCGGGATCGAGCGAAGCCTGCTCACTGAGGTCGTCGAGCCGCTGCTCCGCTAGCGCGAAATCTCCCGTCAAAATTGCCAGTCTGCAGCCCGCGTAGCTCAGGCTATAGGCGAGCGAGATCTTATGCCTCGCCCGAGACGCGCCTTCACAACATTCGGCGCAAGTGCTGATGGCGTCATCGACCGAGCCCAACATCCACTGGCACTTCGATAAGAGGACCAGATCAGCAAATCGCTCATCGATGAGTTCAAGCTTGTCTCCCGAGTTATCGTAGCAGTTCGCAGAGACCAGTTGCTTCAATATCACCGTGCTTTGTTTGAGTTCTCCCGACCAAAAATGAAGGGCCGCTTGCATTTGGGTAACGCGGGCGCGGAGGTGGTCGCGCCCTGCATCGTCGGCCGCCCTCGCCAGGTCAGGTTGCAATACGGCCGCGCCCGCTAAGTCTCCGTTGCTGAGCATTGCTGTCATTTCGCCGCGCAGCGCGAGAACGCGTCCCTCCAGGTCCGCCGCCTTTTCGGCGGCGATAAGGGCATCCGACCAGAGGCGTCGCGAATCGAGGCGGCCGTTGTAACGGTGGGTTATGGCGAGCGCGGCGCGAAGCCTCGTCGCTGTCGCCGGGTCCGCCGGAAGTCCCAACGTCCAATAGGGCAATTGCCGAAACGACCCGGCGTCGACATTCCTCTCTCAGCGAGAGATGAAGCCAAAGCGGGATGGATGACGCCGTAATGTAGAGGCCGAGCGACGGATCGCCACCCGGCGAAAGACACCAATCGAGTGAGGTCCTGATCTCGTTTAGCAACCCAAGAAGTTCGGGCCGCAGCGTCGCTCCCGACGCGATCAAAAGCGCAGACTCTGCCGCCTGCACCCGCGCCAGCACAAACCTCGCGTGGAGCAGGAAGACGCTGTTGCGCTCTCCCGTGCCAGCGAGTTTTTCGAGGGCGTACGATCTGGTTGTCTCGAGGAGTGAGAAGTAGGTCTTTCCCCCCGACTCCATGGAGGCGATCATCGAGGCGGCGACCAAAGACGTTAGCTGCTGATAGACTGTTCGCCGTTCTTCGCCGCCGTCTAGAACCACGGATGCGTCCTCTAGAGAAAACTGCCCGGCGAATACTGAGAGATGTCGCAACGCAGTTTGGGAGAGGGTTGGCAGATAGTCGTAGCTCCAATCATAGGTCGCTAGGAGTGTCTGCTGGTGCGGCAAGGCGGTTCGATCACCATGTGTGAGGTACCGGAACCGGTCGTCCAGATTGCTGGCGACGCCACCCAGGCCAAGCGCTGAAACCTGGCCGGCAGCCAATTCGATCGCCAGCGCAATGCCGTCTAGGCGACGGCAGATTTCGCCAATCAGGATGACCTCGGCGGCAGACGGCTCGAAGGCTCCGACCCGTCTGCCGACACAATTGAGGAACATTTTGAACGCCGGATAGGTCTTCGGATCGACAGGCGCTGATCCAAGACCTGCCGGCGGCGCTTTTAGTGCACCGAGCGGCTGAACATGCTCTCCGCGAACTCTAATCGCCTCACGACTTGTCGCCAAAATCGCGACCCCTTCGGAACCGCCGATTATCGCGAGGGCGACCTGTGCGGCCTCTGCAAGCACGTGCTCGCAGTTGTCACACAGGAGCAGTATCTTCTTCGTATTAAGGGCTTTGAGTACATCTCGCATCGGGTCGTCGGTATTTGCCGAAAGACCAAGGACGAGTGCGAGGCTGCTAGCGACGAGCGACGGATCGGTAAGCCTCGCTAGATCAACAAGCAGCACGCCGTCTGGATACGTCGGTCGTAGCGCGTTTGCGACTGCCAGCGCGACGGTCGTCTTCCCCATGCCGCCGGCGCCTACGATCGTGGTCAGGCGCTGCCGAGGAACGCTTTCGATAAGCCGCTCGATGACTTCGTCTCGGCCAACGATCTGCGTCAGCAGCGGCGGCAGATTGTTTGCCGTCGGCGCAGGGGAAAGCGCAGCGGGAGCTGCTACGGCGCGCCGAACAGGGGCAGTGAGGCAGTACCCCCGACCTGGGATGTTAGCGATGTACCGGCTGCCATTTCCGTCATCGCCGAGCGCCTTGCGCAGGCCCGCGACCTGGACTCTCAGAGTGCCGTCGGAAACCAAAACATCGGGCCAGGCCAGGGCGAAAAGCTCCCCCTTGCTGACAACGTCGCCCGCCCGCCTCGCGAGAACGATGAGAATGTCGAGTGCGCGAGTTCCAAGGGCAACAGGCGCGCCCCGATGCGAAAGTGCTCTTCGACCGGGCAGCAACTGGAATTCCCCGAACTCCAGGACCTCGCCATTAAGTGCCGAATCGACCTCCATGGAGATGTCCCGTCAAAATCAACCGCAGTATGGGAGCTTATCACGCACGCAGGGTAGGCCGCGTGGATCGAGCTATGGGGCTGGCTCCTGCCGTTTTGCAGCAGTGACGCATACACGAACGCCGAAGTCAACTCGGTGCTGGGCTTCGCTGAGTCGTTCGGACTTTCTGGGGCGATAACCGACACCGCTCACACAAGAAGGCGGCTTCCCACCTTTCAACGTCGTTCGGAACGTCAGCTTGCCGGTGATTGGCCTGACCGCTCCGGTCGGGGTCAGCTCGGCGCCATGAGCGGACTCGACCGCGGCTCCGGAATCCGGACGTCCGCGGTCGCACGCCGAACGTCTGATTACCGGGGTGAAGCCTGCGGCAGCTCACGACCCTTGTCGGACCTTAAGCGAGCGCCGCCCTTGATCCTGATAAGCGTTGGGTCTACGTCTCGGGCGCGATTGTAGGGCGTATCGGCTTCGGCCGGAGGGGCTAAGCCCGCCTACGACCTTTCAATTGTCGTGCGCTCGTGGCCAATCTCGAACACCTCCGGAAGCAAGCTAAGACATATTTGCGCTGGCATCGCGACGGGCACACGCCTGTTGCTGCACAGATCAGGCGGCTTCTTGGCTTCCTTCACCTCAGCGATACCGAAATCTTGGGGGCGGCCTTCAGGCTCGCCGATGCCCAGGAGTTGGTGGCCCGTAAGGAGGGATGGGAAAGTTGGTCAGCGCTCCTCAAGGACGCAAGAACCATGCCCAACTCCAAACCCGAAAGCTCCAGTTTCAAGGGCGGGATCACTGCCGCTGAACCCATGCTTCTGGTCAGCGATATCCCCACTTCGCTCCGATTTTATACTGGCAAGCTAGGCTTTCAGGTCGTCTTTTCTTATGGCGAACCGCCATTCTATGCGCAGATCGCGAGGGGCGGCGGTCGGATCAACCTGCGTCTCGTTCATGGTCCGATATATGCCGAGACCTTGCGCGAGCGCGACCCTGACATCCTAGCAGCGATCCTGACCTTGGAAGATGCCAAGCCGCTGTTCTTGGAGATGCGGCAGGCCGGCGTGGAATTCCATCAGTCTCTCAGGACTGAGCCCTGGGGAGCGCGCACCTTTATCGTGCGTGATCCGGACGGCAACCTTCTCTGCTTCGCCGGACACGGTGTGGGGGCGGCTGAGACGGAATGACTGCAAACCACCCATGGGCGAATCTCGCGAGGTCCGCTTATCGGCTTTTTGCCGGCCGTGACCGTTCGCTTCCGGTTCGCGCCAGATGCGGACTCCAGCACGGTGCCGCCAACATGACGTTCTGCATGGGGTGCTTAAGGGTCGGGATGCGGTGGTGCGCGTGTGATCGCTCCCACCCTAAGCGGGCCCGCGGAGATCCTTCATTTCAACGCGGGCTTGGCGAGAAACGACAGTGTCGAGTAGCCGGTTGCGGGCTGCCTTCGAGTGCAGCACGTCGGATGGCTGTCCGCTCCGAGCGGCCAAGGGGGATGCATTTGCCCCCGGTTCTACATAGGCACCTCGAATCAGGACAATTTCATCCGCGACGAGAGTGGATACGAGTTCGCGGACCTGGAAGCCGCTAAGACGGCCGCGGTCGAAGCGCTCCCCTGACATGGCTCGCGATAAACGGCCGGACGGGGAATCCCGGACCTTCCTCGCCGTCGTGCGCGGGGACGGTGGAGCGGCGCTTCTTCGGGCCTCCCTGTCGCTGTTGGTCACCTCGTTGGTCCTCGACCCCTAGCCGCAAGATCAACCATGAAGGTGATCCTTCTCGAGCTGGCGCCTGCACTGGTGTTAGCCTGTTCCGCGAAGACTGAGCGCCGCTAAGACAGCCGACGGCCTGGTGTGCCATCCCGAACCCCTGCAAGACGGGTGATGGACTCCCGGCCTTCCCCAGAGCCGAGAGGCGGAATGAAGAGCCCCCGCCGCAGAGCCCCGGCCCGACGCCCTGACAGTGTGCCCAGAGTAGTAAGGACAAGGGTGGATCGGCGACGCCTATGGGGAGCGCGGATCGGCGTTTGGCACGATGTTTGCGTGTCGCGCGACCTCCACCCACCCGCTCGGTGCTCGCCGCCATACAGACGTGAATCGGAAGTGCGAAACCTTGCCAGTCATCGGCGACCTACCCGCCCAAACTCCCGTTTCTGAGCCTGCCACAACAGCGACGTCGCCATAAGCGTGGAGGTACTCGATTTCGCGCTCCAGAGAAGAAAATCGGAAGACGCCGGATCGCATAAGGCCGAGGACCTGATGCTTGGTGACCAGCTTGTTGAATGGATTGGTGACGACGAACGTCTCGGCCCATAGGCTGGTGAGCTTGCTCTCGTCCCCCGCTAAAATGGCAATGACCTCGGCCCCGCTGGCGGCGCGGATCGCCCCGGCTGTATTCTCGTCCTCCATAGCAACTGCGGCTCCCGGCATGATGCCGGAAGCCGCCGCCGCAACAAGAACCGCAAGCATGGCGCGTTTCATTGGCTTGTCCCGCTGGAAGTCACCTATCACCATTGCTCATCAGTGCGCCATCTCACAAGGTGTGCAACGAAGCTTGCCTGCGTCGCCGACCATGATGCGCCACCAGCGGCTGTTGGCGCAGCTCCGAAGACCGGACGTTCCCATCAGGGCTCAAAGAATCTAACTTGGCTTAAGCCTTCGAGCGGTTCCCGACGCACCTAAGCGTTCGGCGCGACCATCACCATGGGACCCCGATCGTACCAGTCGTAGGCATGGTACCGCCCTGGCGCTGGAGACCGGCTGGATTAATGTCGCATAACCCACCTCCCGTGTTTATCTGGTTCTGTATCGGTCGGTTCTCTACAGATGAGAGCTGCAGCGAGCCCGACTATGGCGATGATCACAGACCCCAGTGATTTCTTCATCAAGGGCTGCGGCCGGTGTGACCGATTCGCAACCCCAGATTGCTCGGCCAGGATGTGGAACCATGGCCTGGACCGCCTGCGACGGATCCTTCTCGATGTAGGTTTGGAGGAAACGGTGAAATGGGCTCACCCCTGCTACACGCACGACGGGCGAAACATCGCGATCGTAACAGCTTTCCGCGGGGATTACCGTCTCAGCTTCATGAACCCGCGGCTTCTGATCGACAGCGAGGGCGTGCTGGAACGGCAAGGCCCCAATAGTTTGACGCCGAGCGTGATGCGCTTCACCGCAGCAGAGCAGGTGAACAAGCTGGAGCCCATTATCCGGTCCTATCTGAAGCAGCTAATTGATCACGCCGAGGCAGGGGCTAAGCCGTACAAGGTGGAGCGGAAGATCGATGTGCCCCACGAGTTGATTGAGGCTCTCGACACCGATCCAGAGCTTGCAGAAGCCTTCCACGCGCTGACACCGGGCCGACAGAGAAGCTATATGTTCAACCTAAACCAAGCCAAACAATCAGCGACGCGCGTGGCCAGAATCGAGAAGTTCCGGGAAAGAATCATCGCGGGCAAGGGGGCTTTGGAGCGTTAAAGTCCCATCGATTTGCCACTATGCAGCGGTGCTTGCCCTGCGCTAGTTGCGGATTCCAGCGACGTTCTGGAAACGAGACATTCAGCGTTGGTATGCGCAGGTCTACTTGGCAGACAGCGACTCCCGAACCGGAACCCCGCCCGCTATGCCATCAACAAGCTCCAAACGGCCGATGAAAGCCTCGAAGGCTGTCGCGAACGCTTCGGGTTGTTCAAGGAAAGGCGCGTGGCCGCCTGCGAAGAAGCTGAGCTCGGCGTGCCGTAGTCGACGGACCGTCGGCATGCACAGGCGGGCTGGGATCACCCGGTCGGATCTGGCCCACGCCACCCAGATCGGGGCCGTGAGCACGGCGGCGAGCACCCGAATATCGGCGTTGGGCCTCGAGAAGCTCCGCCACACCTGCTCGAGCAGGGGCGCGGACTGATAGGCGTTGGCGATGATCCGGTTGCGCTGCGCAACCGCCGCGAGCGATGGAAGAACAATGTGGTAGTAGAGCCTGAACGCCGGTCCGTACCACTTGGCGTCGCGGACGCCGGCTTGAAAGAAGCGGCGGAATGCGGAGCAGTAGACTCTCGATAAAGGACCTGCAGGCACGAGGCCGCCTGGGTCGCACAGCACGAGTGCACGCACCTGCGAACGCGCCGCATGAATGATTGCGGCCGCTCCGCCGATCGAATTGCCGACGATGATTGGACGCTCGATTTCGAGTTTTGCGAGGAGCCCCGTGAGCAGATCCGCATACCGCCCGGCGCTCGCGTCTTCGCGCATGTCCTCTCCGGACCGGCCATGCCCCGGCCAGTCGATGCGCAAGATCTCAAACGCCGGTGTCATCAGGGCGGCAAACGCCTCATAATCCCTGGCGCCGTGACCGGCCGCATGTAGGCAGACAACCAAGGGACCCTGGCCTTCACGCGCAACAGCCAGCCTCACTCCATCGACCTCGACCTCGATCGAGCCGGGAGGCACACCCATGTCCCCGCGATCGGTCATCTGAATTTGCCTCTCGCCCAAGGGGTTGGGTGATACTTGTATCACTATCTTCTGTTGCAACAAGAGGCGAGCAATCCAGCGTGGACAATCCTCCCCATCCGACGGCTGCAGCTCTCGCCCAGGCGGCGCTGGCACTGTTCAACGAAACGTCGTTCACGAGCGCTGACAGCAATAAGATTGCCCGACGCGCCGGGTTTGCGCCCCAGACGTTCTATCGTTGGTACAAGGACAAGATCGCCGTCTTCATTGCTTGCTACCGAATCTGGGAGGATGAGGAGATCGAGGCGCTCCGCCGCCTCGCCGAGCGGCCAGCCCCTCCAGAGGCCTACGCGGACGCGCTCATCAAGCACCACCGCAGATACCTCCTATTCCGCCGCAACCTCCGCCACCAAGCTCTAGAGAACACCGCCATTCGCAAGGCGCGGGCCGAGAGCCGTTTGCGCCAGCTCGAGCAGATCCGCGTCTGGACGGATCGGCCCGAGGCGCGTCTTGAGGATCTGGCCCTGACGCTGCTTTCGCTTGAGAGGCTCCTCGACGCCATCGCCGAAGGCGAGCTGACCGACATGGGACTAGCCGAAAGTGGAATCCGGTTGGCGATCATCCAGATCATTTCCAAGGCGCGCGCGGAACCGCCTCAGGACGCCTCCACCCGGCGATGAGAGGCGACGAAGGGCTTGGACCCGGTGTCCACAACTGCACTCAGGTTGGACGAAAGGCCCTTTAAGGATCGGCTGCCTCTGCGTCGTTCCGGGGCTCGGCGTCCGCAGCCGAGAGGCGCCACAGCGGAAGTTGGCGCTCAGCCCAGGAGCGGACACTCGCGAAGCCACGGAGGTCAACCGGTCAACCGCTGCTCATGAGAGGTACGCGCCGTACCTCATACAATACTCCCGCCGCCATCGAGCCGGACGACCTGCCCAGTCACGCACGTGGCCCGCATGAGGTAGAGGCAGGCCTCGGCCGCGTCTTCGACGGAGCCGGCGCGCGGCAGAGGCAGGTTGGCGGTGAAGCGCGTGATCATGGCCTCGCCCATGTTCTGCACCTGCTCGCTCATGATCAGGCCGAGGCACACCGCGTTGACGCGGATGGGCACCAGGTCGCGCGCGAGACCGACAGTTAGCCCTTCAGTGGTCTTCGCGGAGGCGGTGGTCAGGGGCGCGCCCGGCACGGGCCGGTGCGCCAGCATGCCGCCGGTGAGCGTGATCGAGCCTTACTTGGCGACCTGACGGGTTGCGTATTTCGCGGCGCGCGCTGCGCCCCAGAAACGCACTTCCATGCGGGCCTTACTGGCCTCGACGTCCAGGTCCCGGGTGGCGCCGAACATGTGGCCCCAGTCGCCGGCTGTGAAGACCAGGTGGTCGAAAGCGCCGACGGCCTCGAAGAACGCGGCGACGGAGGCCTCAAGCGCACGGTCGGCGGCGTCTCGCAGAGGATGCTGTCGAAAACCGTGCGCAGCCTGGAACGTGACGGCCTGATCTCGCGAACCGCCTTCCCAACCGTGCCAGTGACTGTGGAGCACGCGATTACCCCAATGGGCGAGACACTGGCGAAGACTCTGGACGCGCTGCGCATCTGGTCGGCGGACAGCATCCACGAGGTCGTCGGCGCCCGCGCCGTCTTCGATGCGCGAGGGAACGCCAAGCATACCCGCCCACGTTGACTTCAGGTCGCGTCGTTCTGCGCCGTGGGCTCGCGCCTTGGGGATTTCGGCTGCTGCGGAGACGTGTCGCAGCCCGGTTATAGAACGTCGCGGTGGCGATACGCCCACTCGGCCAGGGTGGTCGGCGGCCGTGAAAGTAAGCGCTCGACGGTCTCCGTCGTCACGGCGCTGTAGTCCATGCGCCCATCGTAGGTCTGACGCGCCCACTCGATCATGCTCGCGCCATAGTGCGCGTCGACATTGGGCGGCAACTGCACCGCGCCGGCCGCTACGCCGGCCGCCAACTCGTCCGGGGTTCGCACCATGGCGGTGATCGGCCGCCCGAGTGCGTCGGTGAGCACCTCGGCCGCCTGAACCCCGTTCATCAGCTCGGTCGACAGGAAGAGATCGCGGCCGGCGTGGCGATCCGGGCCTTCCACCAGGACGAGCGCGCCGACGGCGGCGATATCGTCGCCCGCGATCCAGCCGACGGCCTTGTCTCCGAGCGGCCAGACCAGCACGTCGTCACTCAGGCGCATGACCGTGAGCAGGTTCTCCATGAACATGTGCGGATGAAGATTGCACCAGGCGACCCCGCTACCGGCAATGTAGCGCTCGACGAGTTCGTGCCACGCGAAGTGCGGGTCGGTCGATCGGCCGTTCCCGAACACGCCCAGGTGCACGATGAAAGTGACCCCCGCATCGACCGCCGCGTCCACGATCGTCTTCACCTGATGCACCATATCGATCGTGTAGCCGGTGGCGATGAACAGCCGGTCGACACCTTGCAGCGCCGCGGGGAAGGTCGCAGGCTCGTTCAAGTCCAGCAGAACGGCCTGTTCCCCAGCAGCCTCGAATCTGGCGAGCGCCTGAGCACTTCGCACAGCCCGTACCGGCGTCACGGCGGGATTGCGATCCAACGCGTCGGCGATCGCACCGCCCATGGCGCCCGTCGCTCCGAGCACCAGAATTCGTGGAAGACACCCAGCCGTCGATCCCGTCATTGTCGCCCTCCCAGAGCCGCCGGACCGTCGCCGGCGGCTATCGTTGCCCGATGTGCTCGCGAATGCCGTCGCTCGCCATCCGGATCGCACTCTCTGTCGACGCAAGGGGGCGAAGGGCGTTGAGGAAGACGAAGTCGTGGATGGTTCCGTTGTAGCGAACAGCCGTGACGGCCACTCCGGCCTCGGAGAGCTTGTGCGCGTACGCTTCCCCTTCGTCGCGCAGCGGATCGTTCTCCGCCGTGATGACCAGAGCCGGAGGCAAGCCCGCCAGCTGTGCATGCGTCGCCCGCAGCGGGGAGACGTAGGGGTTATTGCGATCCTTTGCGTCCGGGACGTAGAGGTCCCAGCCGTATTTCATGAAGCTGCGCGCCAGGAACCGCCCGGTGGCGAACTCGTGGTAGGATGCACTGTCCACGCTGGCGTCCGTCGCCGGAATGAAAAGCACTTGATAGCTGATCTTAGGGCCCGCCCGGTCCTTGGTCATCAGCGTCAGCGCCGCGCTCATGTCCCCTCCGACGGAGTTGCCGGCCACGGCGATGCGGGTGCCATCGGCGCCGAACTCGCCAGCGTGTTCAGACGCCCATTTGAGGGCTGCATAGGACTCCTCGAGCTGAGTTGGGAACCTGGCAGCGGGTAACGGCGTGTATTCGACAAACACACCGACCTGGCCGGAACCGACCACGAGGTCCCGCAACAGACGCCCGTGATTCTTGAAGTTGCCGACGATCCACACCCCACCGTGGATGAAGAGCAGAACACCGGGCCTGCCGGTGAGATGCTCGGGAGTCATGACGTACAGCTTCAATGTGCGGCCGTCTTGCACAATGGTCCTTTCGACGGTCTTGACGCCGGACATGTCGACGGGCGTCTGGCTTTGAAGTCCGTCGATCACCTCTTGAGGCGCTGGCTGGGGCTCTTCCCAGAACGGGGTCGGGGCCTTGTTGACCTGGGCCAGGAACGCTCGCACCTGCGGATCGATGCGCGGATCGTTGGCGGGGTCGACTGGTGCGGCCCTGGCTGCGTCGCTCATCAACATGGTTCCTGTAAAAACTGCGATAGCTAGCGCAATGCGCATAGTTTTCCCTGTGTGTTTCCGACACGGTCCCAAGTATCAGACGGTCTGTCAGCGGCGCATGACCGATACTAGAGGCTGGTATCCCAAGCGCATCACCCTCCTATAATTCCCCGAACGGCGTATTCTCCAAATTTCGTATTTAGTTTTCCGCCTCGGGTGAAGAACACGTACGAGCATAGCTACAATCTACGTCCACGATCTCTTGTGGATTTTCCGCGCGGATGTTGAAAAACCCTCGCAACCTGGATGCGCCGGTGTTCGCTCCGGATACTCAGCGTTCGGCTAGGACAGGTCTCCCGCGCGAGCTGGAGCGGACGACGGAGCTTTGCGCTCTGGGGTTCAGTTCATCTGACTGAGGCGCCAGGCCCCAGGCGGAGCGCCGACAACCTTGCGGAACGCGGCGGTGAAATGGCTCTGATCGGCGAAGCCGCAGTCCAGCGCGATCTGCGCGAGGCTGGTCCGGGGGTCCAGCAACTGGCGCTTGGCGGCCTCGATCCGCTGGATGAGCAAGTACTGGTGTGGCGGGGATCCTGTCGACTGCTTGAACGCGCGCGCAAAATGCTTCGCGGTGAGTCCGGTCAGGTCGGCCAGATCGTCAAGGGCGATGTCATCTGCCAGGTGTTCGGCAATGAAATCGCAGGTGCGGCGCAGATGCCGTCGCGATAGGCCCCCGGATCTGCGCGTCGGCGCCTTGCGCAGGGGGTGGTGAAGCCGCAAGAGCCAGTCGACCAGCAGGAGCGCGCGACCTTCCATCTCGAGCGAAGTGGCGGGGATCCGGACGTCGAATGCACGGCGGAGATAATCGGCCGTCAGGCTGTGGAGCGTTGTCTCCGTGACGAACGACAGGTCGTCACGCAGGCGATAGCCGAAGCCGGAGACGTTTTCCGCGTCGGATACTCTGTCGAGCAGGCCCTCGGGCAGGAAGACCTGACCAAACTTGATGCTCCCGTGGGCGAGGTAGCGCATCTCGGCGCCCTTGGGTCGCAGAGTGAACTGCCGGCCGGGTCCGCTCGTTCGGCGGGCGGCGCCGTTGTGATCCTCGACGGCCGCCCCGTGCAGCCGGAGGCCTATCACGGTCTCGGGCGCGATCGCCCAAGTCGATTCTTCGATGCCTGTGGAGCACTCATGCAGCAACGCGGGCGCGATCCATCGCTCCCGCGCCCCTGCGACTTCAACCACCCCGACGCTGGCGCCCGCGAAAGCGAGGATGTGCGACGTGGCGAGGTCGTCCGGTTCTGGCGTGATCTGGTCCATGTCGTTGCGCGCCCCAATCCCACCTTCCGAAGTTGCCGCCTCATGCTGCAGGTAGCAAGTCGACAAACGCCTCCTCAAACCGGATCGCGCTTCGCCTTTCGAGTGATGGGCTGCCGGAAACGTGGCTGAGCGGAGCCTTGTGACGTCATACTGGAGCATGGGACCTTCGGGGCAATTCAGCGGATCAGAAATGATGCAGGGTTGTGCCAAGAACCGACTTGGCTCGTCTCCGCAAACTGGACGCTCGCACCCTCGTGTGAACGTCCGAGCGTCGGTCGAGGGCTTGGGGCGGCTTGCCACCCTGGCCACCCACCGACGATATTGACGTGGAGCGGATTGGCGGTAGCGTGGCCTTATGATGGTTCCTCTTCGTCACAGGCGGTCCGCGCTGACGAAAGCGTCGCGTGTACTGCTCGCCGCGCTTGCCGTGTCGGGTGAAGCTGCGACCGTCGAGGGAGCACCCATGCCTGCGCCGATTGTGTTCTTCGACATCGCCGGGCCTGATGGGTCGAAGCAAGCCGCGTTCTATAAAGACGTCTTCGGATGGGAAACCGGCCCAGGTTCGACCCTCAGCGTTCCTATCGCGGGTCCAGTTCTCGCGGGCGCGCTACGCAGCGATCCTGCAAACAAGATCATCTATTTGGGCGTGGACGACGTGACCGAGAGCCTAGCTCAAGTGGTGGCGCACGGCGGCAAGGTCGTTCAGCCTCGCTTTGAGGTGAAGGGCGTTGCCGTCCTTGGGCTTTTTACCGATCCGGCAGGAAACAGTATGGGGCTCGTCGAGCTGCAGGGAGGCAAGCCGAAGATCCCTTGAGGTCAACCGCTGCTACTGACGACAAAAGAGGTGCAGTCAAGGCAGGAAGGTCCGCTCTCGGTCGTAACCCTTTGGGCCGGCCTCCGACATTAGCCACGTCGGAGCAGCATGCTTTTCGGATGTAGCGGATCAGGCGGGAACGTACGTCAGCCGGATCGCGGTTACACCAATCGGTTGGGTGGCCGCGAGACGAAGCGGCGGCCGGGGACCGGCGAAGAAGGGATTGCCGCGTCCCAGAACGACCGGGTGGAGATAAAGGCGGTATTCGTCGATCAGGCCGAGTTCGGTAAGGCTGCCCGCCAGGACCGGACCGCCCACGTCGATCTCTCCCGTAAGGTCGCTCTTCAGCCTGCGCACGAAAGTCGCTAGGTCGTCCTCCACAAGGATCGCATTGGGCCCGGCCGACTTCAGCGAGCGCGACACGACCCACTTCCGCTGGCGGCGCCACACCTCGGCGAACTCTCGTTCCGCCCGATCCCAGTCAGGATCGTCATCGTCCCAGTAGCGCATGATTTCGTAGAGACGACGGCCGTACAAGCAGCCGGTCAGCCCCCCCATTTGCTCTATAAAGTGACGGAAGAGCAAAGGGTCGGGCATGAACGCCTCATGGTCGACATAGCCGTCCAAAGATTGGTTCATGCCGAAGACAAGCTTGGCCATGCGCGCTGCCTCTGCTGAGCACTGTACCATGCTTGGAAGAGGCAGCAGCCGCAACAGCAAGTCACCGCGGTCGGTGCTTCCGCTGGGAAAGTCGCTGAGGCGAATAGCCCGGCCACTTGGCGCCAGGAGCAGACGGCGGCTGTTCGCGTAGTGGCGATCGCTGCTGCCTTAAGGGCGTCGGTCGATCAACCATGCGCGTTCAGCCGGACCCGGCGCGAGTGCGATCGCACGATCGTAAGCATCGCGGCTCTCGGTCCGCCGCCCAAGACGGCGCAGCAAGTCCGCTCGAACCGCGTGCCAGGGCTGAAAGGGCTCAACCGTTCGGGTCGGCATGGAGTTGATTTCGTCGAGAGCGGCCTGAGGTCCCGCGACTTCGGCCATCGCAACCGCCCGGTTCAGGCGCACGATCACGTCGTCACGCTCCGCCAGCATGGCGTCGTACAGGCGAAGGATTGCCGGCCAAGGGGCCGGGTCATCCAAGCTTCGCCTGGAACACCAAACCCCGTGGATCGCGGCGCTGAGCGCGCGTGAGCCGAAAGCCCCGAGATTGTGGGCCCGGTGGAGATAGCGGTCGCCGTCATGGATGAGGCTCCGGCTCCACAAGGAGGGGTCCTGCTCGGACAGAGGCACCATCCGCTTCTCGGACGATAAGCGGGCGGGCCGACGCGCTTCTGCGTAGCAAACCAGAGCGGCGAAACCGAGAACCTCGCCCTCCTGCGGCATCAACTCCGCCAAAAGCGCGGTCAGCCCCATTATTTCTTGGGCAAAGCCGGCGTGCGCGCTTTCACCGGCGGCGTCCTCGTGCGCTTTTGCGTAAGCCACTTCCAGCGTCGTCAGCACCGCCTCAAGTCGCTCAGGCCATGCGTGCGGCCCGGGAACCTCGAAAGGCACGCCCGCCGCGGCGATCTTCCGTTTGGCGCGGGTGAGCCGCTGCAACAGCGTTGGGGTGGGGACAAGGAAGGCGGCGGCGATTTCCTCCGCCGAGAGACCGCACACAAGTCGTAGAGTGAGGGCGGCCCGGGCGTCAGGCGCCATCGCCGGGTGGCAGCAGACAAAGATCAACCGCAGTCGGTCGTCGGGAATGACGCGCGTGTCGCTCGCCAACTGGTCTTCAGCGGTGGGCTCAGGGTCCGGCGGCTCGGGCTTGAAACGCTCGCGCACCCCGCGTCGGCGTAGCGCGTCGATCGCCTGTCGCAAGGCGACTCGATACAGCCAGCCGGCGGGATCGGCGGGAGCTCCCGCAGCAATCCAGGTCCGCGCCGCCACTGCGCAGGCTTCTGCGAAGGCCTCCTCGGCGAGATCGAGGTCGCGAAACCGGGCGGCGAGCGCGGCGGTGACTCGCCCCGCCGCCGCCCTTACGGCGCTATCCAGCGCCTCTGTCACGCTCAGCCGACCTTGCGCTGTCCCTGGCCGAGCAGCGGCCGAATCTCGATGGCGCCCTCGCAATACACGGGGATGCGCTTGGCAATCGAGATCGCGTCGTCCAGGTCATCCGCCTCAATGAGGTAGAAGCCGCCCAATTGTTCCTTCGTTTCTGCGAACGGGCCGTCGTGCAGGGTCTTCGTCCCATCCGCGGCGGTGCGAACCGTCGTAGCCGTGTGCGTGTTCTGCAACCCCGCCCCGCCGAGCCGCTTGGATCCTAACGACTGGCTCAAGGCCATGTGACCCGCGACCACCTGGTTCATAGCCTCTCCCGCCTTGTCCGTTCCATAGACGCTCTCGTCCTCGTAGATCGCCATCAGATACTGCATTGTCGTTCTCCTTCGACTGCGCGTTGCGCGCAGCCTCGACCGAAAGACGTGTGAAGGGGAGCGGATTCGACAGCGCCACTGTGAGACGCGTCCCGCCCCGCCAAACTCGCTGCCGGATGAACGATCGCGAGCCACAGGAAGCGACCTTGACCAATCCTGAAGTCCTACTGGACCGGGTGCGCGCCGTCTTTGCCGAGCATGGGCCGGTGATCGAGCGACGCATGATGGGCGGAGTCTGCTTCATGGTCAGCGGGCACATGGCCGGCGGGATTTCGCGCGGGCAGTTGATGGTTCGGGTGGAGCGCGACGCCCATGCCGCCGCCCTGGGCGAGCCTCACGTCACCCCGCTGGAAATGGGCGGCCGCCGCCCGGTCGGTTACGTGCGCGTGGCGCCGGAGAACGTGGAGGACGATGCGGATCTGAAGCGGTTGATCGACCGCGCGCTGGCCACGGTCGCGAACCTGCCGAGACGGACGCCGACTTAGCGGGCCAATCAAGGCGAAAGCCATAGCTTGCTATCTTGCTAGCATTTTGGTATGAAGGTCGCGTTGTCGAGGGCCGCCCGATCGCGGCGTGTCGGTCGGAGCCGTTGATCCATGTCTACCGGCGAGAACAGAAGCGAGGAAAATCCAAGCGAGCCCGCGCGTCGCCAGTTCAACGTTTACCTTCCCCCTGATCTCATCAGGAGAGCGAAGTATCGCGCCTTGGATGAACAGACCTCGCTGTCTGATCTCGTCGAACAAGCCTTGAAGCAGTATCTTGATGGAGGAAGTCATGGAAGCTGAGATGGTGAACGACCTCGGTTTGCGTCCGCAGCCGATGGTGCACGTGGAGAGCATGCCCGACGCGGTCCGCTTCTACGAAGGGCTCGGCGCCAAGCTGATGATCGGCAGCCGCGACGGAGATTGGGCGCTTCTCGATTTCGGCGGCCAGCGCATCGGGCTCCTCGCCCATCCTCCGGGGGACGGCAAAAAGGAGACGGTCGAACTGCAGTTCACCAGCGGACGCCCCTTGGAGGAGGTCGAAGATCGGATGCGCGCCGTGGATCCGCGTTTCATCGAGCGCGGTGTCGCCGATGAGGCCTTCGGGCGCATGCTGAAACTCCAGACGACGGACGGTCTTTTGGTGAAGGTAATCGAGGTCGAGCCTGACCTCGTCCGCTGAAGCCGACGGTGAGATCAGGGCGAACCGCGGCTGAAAAGGCGAGCGCCTGAAATGCCGATGCGCTGGATCAACCTGACAGAACTGAAACGTGACTCGCGCGGGATCGCGGTCTCAGCTCTCCGCCATGATCAGACTGTTCGCCACCATTGTCCTGCTCATGGTGCTCGCTGCCGGCGCTCAGGCGCGCGGTCGGCTCGTGACGATCATGGTGCACGGCCCGGGCCTCGAGCGGTCCTCCACCGGCGACGACGCAACGCGGAAGGTCATCGTCTACCTCCCTGAAGCGTATGCGACCTCCACCCGGCGCTTTCCGGTGATCTACCTGCTGCACGGCTACAAGGGCGCGGCGGATCAATGGACCAGTGACAAGGACTGGAACATTCAAACGGAGATGGACAAGGCGATCGCGGGCGGACTGAAGCCCATGATCGTGGTGATGCCCGACGCCCACACGCGCGCGGGCGGCAGCTTCTACGTCAACTCGTCGGCGGACGGCCGCTGGGAAGACTTCATCGTCCACGATCTCGTGCGGAGCATCGACGGACAGTTCCGGACATTCCGGCGCGCCTCTTCTCGGGCCATCTCCGGCCACTCGATGGGGGGTTACGGCGCGCTGTACATCTCGTTCCGGCACCCGGACGTGTTCGGGTCTGCCTATGCCTTGAGCCCGTGTTGCCTGGAGTTCGTCGGCGACCTGTCGCTCGATTCTCCTGAGTGGCGCACGACCGCTGGGTTTCGTGGGTTCGAGGCGTTCCAGCGGGACGATCACTATCTGGCTCAGGCGCTGGCTGGGATGGCGATCGCGTGGTCGCCGGACGCCGCCTCGACACCTCTTGGAGCCGATCTGCCGGTCCTTGTCGGCGTCGGGGCCATCGTTCCCCGGCCAAGGATCGTCCAGCGATGGCGCGACCACATGATCGTGCCGGCCGCGCAGTTCGGCATCGGCAATCTGCGCCGACTTCGGGCGATCGGCTTCGATGCGGGACGTCAGGACCCATTCACCCACGTTCCGCTTGGCGAGGCTGACCTGGACCGCGAGTTGACCGCGCTGGCGATCCCTCACCAGTTCGGTCTGTATGACGGCGACCACAACAGCGGGGTGCCGGGCCGCATTACCGCGAAGATGCTGCCATTCCTTGCTGCCGCGCTAGAGGACTAGCTCAGCCGGTCCGGCTCGCCAGGAAAATACGACGAGCTGAGTGGTCACTCAGGCAGATCGATCCTACGCACCCACTCGGGCGACCTTAGGGTACGCGAGCGGAGCGCGCGTCGTCGAGCGGGGAGCCTACGGCGGCTCCGCGCCAGCAATCGTCACTAGCTTCGCTCCGGAAAGAAGACACTCGCTAGGCGGCACCCTGCGGCAGAAACGACCGCTTTGATATAAGGCTGCACGCGACCGACGAAGGCGACAGTGCCTGTAACTGCGGCTTAGCCGGACCGGGAAAAGGATTTCTGTAGCTAATGGCGTCGGCGCCGCGTCGCCCGCGCTAGAGCGCGGGGCGAGGCGCAATGAACGCAGTTCAAATTCTCGGGTTGCTGAAATACGCTAGCTTCGCGGTCACGGCGGTTTCCGCCGTGTGGGGCCTGACGGCCAAAACGACCTTCGAAGACGACTCGGGACGCAGGCGGCTCACCGCTGCTGGGCACGTCACACTGGCGTTAATCGGCATGTCCACCCTGATCGGCGTCGCGTCCTACGGCTTCGAAACTGCCGAGAGCAGCGCTAGCGCTCTGCGGCAGGCCAACCTCGAACAGCGTCGAGAACAGGAACGTCGAGCCGACATGATTGATCAGGGCCTCTCCGCCCAAGAACGGCAGATCAGTCTTCTGCAGGAGGCGAAGAGGCAAGAAGACCTAGAACGGAGCACGGCGGCGACGGTGGCGAGGGGCGCCGCTCGTAACCTCACCCAGACCCGAGCCGTGTTGAGTGATGTGCAGAGATCCCTCGTGCCAATCGGAAAACCCGACATCTCAATGACCTTCAAGGTCCAATGCCGTTCGGAGGCGCCTTCCGAATTCTGCAAACTCCCACTTGCGACAATGGAGTTGATGGTCGCCGATGAGCCTAGGTCCATTTTCAAGCCGGACAACACTATAGATCTAACGATCTGCATCGTCCGACGGCTGGAGGAGAAAGACCTGTTCATCAAGGACGACTTCGTTCAGCAGTGCAACATGTTAGTAACGGTCTACGCACGATTCAACAAGTATGAACTCAGCGAGCCCCGATCTCCCCTGCCCGGCGAATATTGGCTAGGCCTAAAGCATATCGTAGTGGCAGACGTGACAGCCGATCACCTCATGACGAGCATGCTTGACATGCGGGGCGCTTCTATCCTCATATTTTCCCCCATTAGCGACCTCGGCAAGCTTGAATTGTCCAATCTTGAGATCGGGAACACCACCGGCGAAAGGGTCTTTCTTACCAGCAGGTCGTGTCGGAAGACTCCCGTCCGCCTGCCAAGAATTTACCAGAACGGCTTGAGAGCGAAAATCGCAACCACGAACGGTTTGCTCTGTCAAGTTCCAAGAGATTATCAATACGCAAAATTCTAAGCCGCAGGAAGCTTGAACCGCCGAACTGCTGCCGACTACAGAATTGAGGATGGATACGCGGCCAAGATCTGTAACGCTTACTTAGCGTTGCGAAGAGGGGATCTACGCAATCCGACGGTGCCCTGGACAATTCTTAACCGCTTTGCGCCACTTCCGGACATGTGCCCGCTTCCCGAAAGGCGACATTGTCGACAGCGAGCAGAAAACCCGGCAAGAGCACGGTTCAGCGCGCTTCGAGGAATAGCCCATGAACGATGAGACGCTTCCGCAGACAGCCGAGATCGTTAAGGCCTTCCTCAGTCACAACGCCGTCGCATCGAGCGACCTTCCCAAAGTCATTCAGTCTGTACACAGCGCGCTGACCGAAGCGGCGGATCCGAGCGCGCCGCCCGACGAGCCGATACTCTCCTCCAAGCCAGCGGTTCCCATCCGCCGATCGATCACCCCAGATCACCTGATCTGCCTTGAGGACGGCAAGAAGTTCAAGTCGTTGAAGCGGCATCTCCGCGCCGAGCATGACCTCGACCCGGCCGCCTACCGCGCCAAGTGGAGGCTCCGGCCGGACTACCCTATGGTCGCGCCCAACTACACCGAAAGCCGGTCGATCATGGCCAGGGCCATGGGCCTTGGCCGGGGCGGACGGCTTACACAACCGGAGCCGGAAGTCGCCCCGACCCAGGCGACCGCAAAGCGGGCGAGGCGACGAACGGCAACCATGACGACTAACCAACGGCGATGACTGTTCGAGCTTCCGCACGCCTTTTGGTGAGCGGCCTCGCCGTCCGATCGAAAACTACGCTGCAGGCGATCCCGCGAGCCGACTAGGAGCGGCTCCCGCGGACTTTGTGGAATGAACGAATTGGGTGGAAAGCTGCCGTGGGCCGGCAAGCACATAAGAGCACGGGGTCGCGCCACAACGAGCTTTGAAGGCGCACAGTTGGCAGCGTTGCCATGATCGCCTCCACCCGGCCCTTCTAACCCGCAGGTAGGATCGGGTGAGCACGGGTTGATCGATATACCGTTGCAGATCTGTGGAAGGCGGGTAGCCGTTTTCCAAAGCATTCGGCGCAGTCACGGCTTGCGAGCCTCACCTTCAACCTTCCAGCGCCGATGACGGTAATGCCTTACGGCCAAGCTGATCCATCATGACCCGAGCTGTCGATGGTTCGCGTCGTCGGGGTTGGCCACCGCCCCCTGGACGTTTACGTCATCTCGCCATTGGCTTGATTGTGCGGTCGCCCATCCCAAGTGGCGATTGAGATGATGTCGCTTGCTTCGCCTCCGATCCGGATCCGCGTCATCGACCTGGAGACAGCGGGTAATGGGCCCAACGACGTCTGCGAGATCGGCTGGCAGGACGTTGTTCAAACCGCTGATGGCCAGTGGCGGCTGGATGACCACCGGGGCGCCGTCTTCGTCAATCCGGGCCGCCCGATCTCGCCTGAAACCATGGCAGTTCATCACATCCTGGATGCGCAAGTCGCCGTCGCTCCATTCTGGAAGGTGGTCGCTCCAGAGGTGCTTCGCCCGGCGGGTGGAGTGCTGGCGTTGGCGGCCCACAGAGCCGCCTTCGAGCAGCGCTACTGCCGGCCCGCGCTTACCGGCGGCGCAGACTGGATCTGCACGTGGAAGTGCGCTCTGCGCGTCTGGCCCCACTTAGCCAGCTTTTCGACCCAGCGACTCCGCTACGAGCGCATGCCCCAGGGGCTTGTTCACGAAGTCGGCTTGCCGGCCCACCGCGCGATGCCAGACGCCTACGTCACGGCTCACCATCTCCGCGACATGTTGAACGAAGCTTCGGTTGAACAGCTTCTCGCGTGGAGCCGGGAACCTGGGTTACTTCCGCGGGTACCAGCCGGCCCCTGTCGTGGGAAGGCTTGGACTGAGCTTAGGCTAGATGACCTGCAGACCTTCGCCCAGGAAAGGGATCCAGATTGCCGCTTCAGCGCACTGCACGAACTGCGGCGTCGAGGCGAAGCTGCGGAGATTTATCCGAAACCTGACGTGCAAGGGCTTCTTGTTTGACGAGGGCAGAAGATAAGCCGTCGAAACGCGCGCTCCCGTACCCGGTCACGCCGGATGGCCGATACTTCGTCGTGCGTGGCAGGCTTTGGCGTTGTAGCAACCCAAGTATTCCAGATGTCCAACGCTTAGCCCTTGTGCAAAGGCTGATGACTGCGCGCCGCGACGTCCGTAAGGCCAAGGCTGCCGGGGGCGCGGATCTCCAGAGTGCTCGTGCCGAGGTCGACGCCGCAAAGCGAGCGTTGGGCGAGCGCGGCGCGGTGTGGTGGACGGACGGCATGCCCGACTTGAACCGGCACCTGGTGGCGAACACTCCCTACGCTGGTTGGTTCGCTAAGCTCCGGTTGCTTAGCTGACATGGACCGCTCGGCTCTATATGTGGACCCCGTCGTGGCTCCAGAAGCCGAACTCTGGATGAGGAAGGTTCAACGGCCGCTTCGCGATGAGAGGACAAGCTTACGCGCACTTGAAAGGGTATCTCGACGCGGGCTACGTCGAGATCTCAATGGGGAGATGCGCTCCTTTTGGGGAGCCGTCGCTCACCAGGGCGAGGTTCTCAAGTCCTTCGGCACAAAGGACGAGGGACTAGGCGGCGAGGCGGGAGGTGCTTCCGTAGGTGACGAAGCTCCGCAGGGAACGGCATTAGTCACAAACTAGGAGGGGAGCATGGAGGAATTTCAAACCGCCCAGCAATCCGGCCAAGCCTCCGTCGACCCCCGCGTTCAGTTCCTGCGGCGGGAGTTGGCTGAACACGTAAAGACGTTCAAGACCAAGGGAAACCGAACGCGGGCGGCGACCTTCACCTTGCGTGGCGCAACGATTCTGCTCGGGCTGGCAACCACCGTCATATTGGGCGTCAAACAGTAGAGGGTTTTCGCGCCGTTCGCCGATCAGCTTTCGATGGCGGCCCTCCTGGCGAGCGCTTGCTTGTCGGCCATTGTCACCTGGGAGGCCTTCCAGCTCCTAGTGGTGGGTACGGGCGCGAATGATGCTGGCGCGGCTCTACGACATTCATGAAGACCTAGAATATCTGCTCGTTGGCCACGCACCGCCGACGTCGGCACAGATCGATGCCTTATACGAACGGCTGAAGGTCTCCCTAAAGACCGAAACGAGGAGTGGGCCCGCGCGAGAGCGGCTGCAATAACCGGAACTGCACCCGGGGTTAGAGGCTCTTGACTCCGCCTGTCTCTGCCGTGGGTGGCGAGACTTTGCTGGAGATCGTCACTGCCGCTGGAGGACGGGCGCGACTGCGCGCCTTGGGGTCCTTTCCCCGCAACATCCGCGATCCACACACCCGGCGTGCCTACGCCCCCGCTATGGCCGACTGTCTAGCCTGGAGGGAGAGGAGCCACGCAGCGGCTTGATCTTCAGAGAGCCGGCGTCGAAGGGTTACCATCAGGCCGATCTCGTTGAGAGCCCGTGGCGGGCTCGCCTGAACCCGTGTTCGTGGACGCCTCTGGAATGGCTAAGTGGCGCCAGGAGCGGACTCGTGAGTTGTTCCATGTTCCGGACGTCGGGCGGTCGGCAACCAACGTCGGTTCACGGGCACGGCCTGGAAGGCGGCCCTCGACCCAAGTCGGAGTCCAGCCCACACCGGTAAGCCGCTAGCTCGGGGCTGAAACGCGGCGCATATTCGTCTTCTCAATTGAGGCGCGAGGAGGCTGTCGTGAGCGGAGATTGGTACACTCGTCCAGTTCTCGCAGTGCGCAATACGCCAATGGCGCTCGAATTCTATGCTCTCAAGCTCGGTTTCAGTGAAGACTGGAGGTACGAGGAAGAGAGCCGTCTGCGCGTCGTGCAGGTCTCCCGTCAGGGATGTGAGCTCATCCTCTCAGACCAATGGCCTGAAGAGGCCGGGCGGGGGTTAATTTTTGTCTCCCTCGAACCTCCCGAATTTTCATCTGTCCGGCAAGAACTCAATGAGCGCGGTGTTGAAGCGAAACGCGCTTGGTGGGGGTACGAAATCCTCACGGTCGAAGACATCGATGGCAATCGCATCTGGTTCCCGGAGTTTGAGGCTTAGGTCGGAGATCCACCCGAACCGGGATTTCAGGTTAGTTCGCCTTTGCGCCAGGAGCCGAAGTTAGCTCGGCTCCCGTAACTCTCCGTTGATCTGTGGCGATAGCCGAGAGCAAGGCTGAACGTGTTCGCACGAGACGACCCTGATGGGTGTTAAATCCTTTTGGCTGGCGGGTCATCGCGACGCGCGTGGGGCATAGTCAGCAAACGCGCCAAACATCGTTTCCCAGGCTAAGATCGCATCCGACCCCATCTTCTGTCCGTACCCGGAGGAAGTTCAGCACCTAACGCTCCCGGCTTCATGGTAAGGGACTGTTTCGTAACTCGTTTGTTGGACGTCACCCCTTGGAACACGCCATTTTGCTGTTGATAGCCGGCGTCGCCGTCGCCGGCGTTGTCGCGCAATGGCTGGGGTGGCGCTTTCGAATCCCATCCATCCTGGCGCTTCTCGGCATTGGGCTGTTGATCGGGCCGGGCCTTGGTTGGGTCAAGCCATCGCAGATCCTGGGCCAAATTCTCGGCCCGGCGATCGGCATGGCCGTGGCCATCATCGTTTTCGAAGGCGGTCTCAACCTCAACCTTCGCGAGTTGCGCAGCGCCGGTTCCGGCGTGACGCGGCTGGTGTTTCTAGCTTTGCCGTTTAACTGGGCTCTGGGGACATTGGCCGGGCACTACGTTGGTGGCCTCGCCTGGTCGGTCGCGCTGTTGTTCGGCTCCATCTTGGTGGTCACCGGGCCGACAGTGATCATGCCGCTGTTGCGGCAAGCCAAGCTCGAGCCCCGGACAAGCGCTTTCTTGAAATGGGAAGGGATCGTCAACGACCCTATCGGCGCCACGCTTACGCTTCTCATCCTAAGCTTCCTCGTCGCGTTGCGCACTCGCGGCCACGACCTCGGCTCGATGTCCGGCTTGGCTGGACGCGCCGTGTTGGGGGCCTTGGTCGCCGCGGCGCTGGGGTTCTGCCTCCCTTACTGCCTGCGCTACGCCTTTCGTCGGGACCTCGTTCCCGAGTACCTCAAGACACCTATTTTACTCGCCGGAGCGCTGGGCGTTTACGCGGCGGGCGAAGCGATCCAGCCTGAAACAGGCTTGGTGGGCGCCACCTTGTTCGGCGTCGTGCTGGCCAATATCGATGTGACCGGGCTGCAAGAACTGCGCCGCTTCAAGGAGAGTCTCACCGTCTTTTTAGTGTCCGGGTTGTTCATTCTCCTCACCGCCGACATTGATCCCGCAGTCGTGCGGCGCGTCTCCTGGCCGATCGTTCTGACGACCCTGGCCATCATCTTCTTCGTGCGCCCGGCCGCGATCGGTCTGGCGACGATCGGCGCGCGCATGACGTGGCGTGAGCGGTTGCTTGTCGGATGGATCGGTCCGCGCGGCGTTGTGGCCGCCGCCGTGGCGGGGCTGGCGGGCGAGCATCTGACCCAGGCTGGCTACCGCGACGGCGCACTCGTGCTGCCCATGGTGTTTTGCGTCATCGCCGCCAGCGTCGTGTTGCAAGGGCTAAGCCTCGCGCCTCTCGCGCGTCTCCTTAAATTGGCGTCGACGGCGCCCGCGGGCGTTCTGATCGTCGGCGCCTCGCCCTGGACGATTGGGCTCGCCAAGGCACTTCGCGAGCTGGGCGTGCCTTCGATGCTCGTCGATCCGTCGTTCGATGCCTTGAGACCGGCTAGGCACGAAGGGCTGGCGACGTCACGCGTCGAGATCCTGTCGGCGGTGGGCGAGCGCATGATCGATATGCGCGACCTCGAATACCTCTACGCCGCCAGCGACGATGATGCGTACAACGCCTTGGTCTGCACCCGCTTCGCGGGTGAGATGGGGCGAGAGCGCGTTCATCAACCACCGCCGACAGCAGAGCGCGCGCATCTGCACACCAGCCGGGAGTGGCGAGGCAAGTACGCGCCGCACGCCGCACTCAACAATGCCCGCCTAAACGAGCTCATGGTCGCGGGCTATGGCTTCACCGTAAACGACGCAGGAAACGAACAACCCACCGAGGGTGATGCCGAGCGCTGGCCTATTCTGGCCGTCGCGCCCGCCGGAGCATTGAGCTTTCGATCGCCCGACGACGATTTTGAGCCGGAAACGACACTGGGCCACCGGACACTTTGGTTCGAACCGGTACAGCCGCCCGAACCCCGTCGGCGACGGTGGCGGATGTGATCCAATCCCACCCTCTCTTGGGGCTAACAAGCGCCAGGAGTGGACGTCGACTTAGCGCCAGGAAGTGGAAGTTCCCAAGCCGGCGCGGAAGGTCTGGTTGGGGGTTTAGCCCCGGGCAGCCCACGACCAATTCGGGGCATGCGCCGCGGAAACTCGGCTGGCGCGCTCTCGCGCTTCGTTAGACAGCAACGGATGTCTAGGCCACGCGCCGGGGCGGGCATCGGCTTCGTCACAAGGGGAATTAGAATGAGATCAACGTAGACGGACGCCCCTCCCCATCGGCCGTCGCAGGCCCGTGGAGTTGAAGGGAGGCGGCTCCTTGAGAGCGGCTCGAAGCCAGAGCCCGGGCGACGAACGTTCTTAGTCGGCGGGAGGCTCCCACAACTCGATCGGATTCCCCTCAGGGTCTTCAACGCGTGCAAAGCGCCCGGCCTCAGTCGAATCCCAGTTCGGATCGGTCTTCACGGCGATCCCGGCTTGGCGCAGTTTGGATAAAAGATCGTCGAGGTCGGTCACTCGCAGATTGATCATCCACTGTGTGGTATCCGGCCAATGGTCCGTGTTGCTCGCGAATGGCATGAATACGGTCGGGCCGGCCTCCTGCTGCCAAGGCTCGTAACCCTCCATGGTGACGGCAAAGTGGGTCCGATACCATTGGGTGAGGGCGGCAGGGTCTTTGGAGCGGAAGAATACGCCTCCTATGCCCGACACAGCCATCGCAAGCTCCCCTGGAATAGGATCAAATTAGTTCGCCCGCAGGGGTAGTCAAACCCTTTGCGTCAGTCCATCTCGGCTCGAGAATCCTGCGCCTTCGGCGGAGTTCAAAGACCAACTACCACCCAGCGCGAATTGGACGGGACCGCCAGTTGGAGCATGGCTGAGATGAGCCGCTTACGGCTGCTCCGCGCCAGCAGCGGACTCCACCACGGCTCCGAAAACACGACGTTCAGCACGGGTGTTGAAGGTCGGGTGTGCAGCGTCATGGGCGTGAACGTGACCGCTCCCGATCCAACCGGACACCAGGGTCCGCTTCTCAGGGCGTTCAACTTATTGGAATCTGAACGACCGCGCGCACCGTGCGGGGTTCGAATTGGTGGAAGTGGTAGTCGTTGACGCCCTCCGCGGATTCGCCGGGAAGGCGTGACGTATAGTAATATTGGATCTCGTCATCGTTACTGTTGAGGAGGTTGAGCATCTCCAACTTTAGGCGAAAGCGTCCGAAGTCGTAGTCGACCAGACCGTTGAAGAGGGTCGCTGGTTTTGACCGGGCCGAATTATCTTCGATCAGCGGCGCAGGGCCGAGCCGACGGCCCGTGAAGGTGACGGTGGCGTGCCGGGTTATTCTGGCGGTTGCGCCGCCGGTCAGGACGTATTCCAGAGCGTTAGGCACCCGTGGCCCGGCGGGGTTGTCGACGTAGTGAGCGTCGGACGAGGCGGCGCTGAAGTTGAAATCGAAGTTCCGCGACGGCGCGTAGTCGACCAGAAATTCGACACCGCGCCGCTGCGTGGCGCTGGTGCTCGAAGTGTCGCCGCCGTCGCCGTTGTAGACGAGTTCCGAATCGAGATGGAGCGTGAATAGCGTTAGGGTGGTGGTCAGACCGCCACGCTGATAGCGCGCGCCGATCTCAGCGCCTTGTGAGGCGGAGATGATCGGCACTCGGGTCGCCGGATCATTCGTTCCGGGCACGATGGTTTCCGTCGCGCCGCGAAAATCGTTCGAGTGAAAGCCCTGCCCTGCATCGGCGTAGAGTTCGAGCGTGGGCGCTACACGCCACGCTACTGTTAACTTGGGACTGACGAGGGCGGCGTTGGCCGCACCACTGTTGCGCGGGTCGCTCGACGTGACGTCGCCGCCGATGTCGTCGAACCGCAGGCCCGCCGTGACTCGCACGGGTCCGAAGGCGCGGGTCGCATCCGTCCAAACGTTGCCAGAGTATTCATTTACCCGATCCTGGCGCACCGTCGAGAGGTAGGCGCGCTGATGGGTGTAGAAGAGACCGATCTTCGGGATGACATCATCTCGCACTTCGAGACCGGCGCGCACCACTGCCCCGAAGAGGGGGTGGGGGAAGGTCCTGATGACCGAACCGCCAAAGGTATAGCGGTCGTCGAGTTGCTCGAACTGGTCGCCGTTGACCGGATCGCGCAGGAAGTAGGTAAAATTGGAATAGAGAGCGAGATAGTATTTTTGCGCGTAGGCGTTGACGTACCAGCCGTCGTTCTTCGTGCGCTGCAATGACAGTATGAAGCGAGATGTCCGCGCGCCGTCGGAGGGGTCGAGCGCGCCGAGGCTGGTGATTAATCCCTCATCTACCGCGCGCTGTGGGATCTGATCGTTGGAGTTGGTTTTCGCGGCGTAGGCGAGCCCGGTGAGCGACCAATCGCCAAGCCCGAGGCGACCGATTACATCGACCTTCCGAAAGTCGTCAGGGTGGTCATACGGGCCGCGATAGGTGTCGACCTCCCCAGCAAGAAAGCTCGTGTCGCCGAAGCTCTTAACCGCCAAGGCGCGCCCATAAGCGTCCAAACCCCCGGTCAACTCGATGTAGGAAGGAGCCTGACCAGAAAACGTCGCGAACTGCGCCGCGCCGGCGTTTGAGAAATCACCGTTGTCCGCATAATACGGACCTTTCTGGTATTTGATGGATTCGATAACCTCCGGAATTATCCCATTGAGGTCGAGATAGCCTTGGCCGTGGGCATGAGTTCGGAGGTTCAGGGGCACGCCGTCCAAGCGGACGGAGAAGTCAGTGCCATGGTCGAGGTTGAAGCCGCGAAGAAAGTACTGGTTGGCCTTGGTGTTCCCCGAGTGCTGCGTCGCCGCCATGCCGGGGATCACTTCCACAAGCTCCCCTGGTCGAAGCAGGGGGCGATCCTCGAACTTCGCGAAGGACACCGCCCCTTCGCTAGCCGCGACCGATGTCCCCACCCCCTCCAGCCGTTTACCGAACACGTAAACCGCGCCGACCTCGGCGCTGGGAGCGGTGGCTATCGGGCGGTCCGTGGGGTCCGCGCTTCGCACAGCATCGGGATCCGGAGCGGCGATTGCGACGAGCGGAGCCGCCGCCGACAGGATCCAAGTCACACCGACCCAAGAAATGCGATTGGACATGCCCGCCCCCGGTCCTTATGACATTTCTAACGAAACCTCATACGTGCAAATCGCGTCGTTGGATGAATGAGTTTCGTTTATGTCTCGGCTCTCAATGGAGGCGGGAGATGCAGCGGGTTACGGTATCGCTTGACGAGGAGTTGGCGACTGACTTCGATGTCATGCTGCGCGCGCGCGGCTATCAGAGCCGGTCGGAGGCGGTGCGCGATGCTGTGCGCGAGACGATATCGGGCTGGCGGGACGAGCATGTCCACGGCGCTCAATGTGTCGCGAATCTCTCCTACGTCTACAATCGGAAAACCCGACTTCTGGCGCAACGTCTCTCGGAACTACAACACGACAACCACGACTTGGTGGTGACCTCCACGGGAATCCCGCTCGATCACGAGCACACGCTGGAAACGGTAATGCTCAAAGGCGAGCCCCGCCGGGTCCGGGCATTCGCGGACAGCATCCGCGCCGAGCGGGGCGTGCGTTTCGGGAAGCTCAATCTGATTGGCGTAGACGCGCACGATGATCACGGCGACCACTCCTCCCATAGCCACAATTGCCACGCGCACCTCTCGCCTCGGGCTGGGTGATTCTTGCAGCCTCGCATGGCACGCGCGCGGCCTCAGAGCGTCCTGAGCGTGTGGCGCGCGCACGACGGCCAATTTCCACCCATGGATGACGTTGCCCAGGTCGGCTGTTGGCGACCGGGGCGGTAGGTCAGAGTTCCAACTGCTCGGATAGTTGAGCGCGCCGTCTACTTCGATACCAGAAGGTACCGCACAGTGCTCTCGAGTTTGCGATGGCCGAGCAGGAGTTGGCACGCGCGAAGGTTGCCCGTCTTCTTGTAGGCCGGCGCGACCTTGGTCCGCCTCAAACGATGCGTGCCTTAGGCGTGAGGCTCAACCTCTATCATCGACACCCAGCGGTCCACCAAGCGGTCGTCCTGGCGCGTGCCGATGTGCTCCCTGGTCGACTGCGTGTCGGGAAACAGCGAGTTGTAATCGCGACATCCGCGGAGCGCGAGCCAAGCGTTGAAGGCGTCTCTCGTCGTATCGGTGATCTCCAACGGCGCGGGACGCCTTGTCTTCTGCTGGATCACCGTAGCGCGTTGTCGCAGGGATCCTCCGGGCGCCACGTCGCTCACGCGCAACTTCACCATATCGCATCCTCGTAGTTTGGCGTCGATCGCACAGTCGAACAGGGCGAGGTCGCGGATCCGGCCGTTCGCCTTTAGCTGCTGGCGAATGGCCCAGACATGTTTAGGTTTGAACGGCGGCTTGGCCCCAACGATGCGCCCCGTGGTCTAGGGGCGAGCAGGTGAGCGGAAAAGGTCGACCTGTGGCCTGGTACGTTCCGGCTGAGGCGTCCCCCGCCGAACGTCGCATGCGCGGGTGCGGAGGCGGCCAAGCGCCAACAGAGGACACAAGCGTCTATCGAGAAGAAGGACATTCCAAGTCTCGCGCCGAGGTCCGCTCTCGGGCGTGGTTCCAACGGCGGCTCTCTGCCCGAAACGGACATATTGGGACGGTCCCGATTTGAACTTGCACTTCCACGTGTGGATTACTCGCATGTTCAGATTGTCCGAAGCGCAATCGCACGACTCCGAGACCTTCCACCTCGCCGTCGAACTCGGTTAGCATCTTTACGCGATGCCGAGCACGAGAACTCCTCTAAGACAGACTTCGACCCGTCAGTTCGTACCAACAGTGCCCGTTGGAAAGGGAATTGGCGTAGCCGAAAGGCTCACGGGGTTGAGTTCGTTGCCCGCAAGGAGCGCAGGCGTCGAGTTGGAGGACGCCCCAAAGTCGGTTCCGAATCCGCTGCCGAACATCGAGGCGAAGGACGCCTGAGGAGGCGGAGTCACCGTCTTGGATCCGCCTCCGCCACACGCCGACAGCGCGCCGCCGACCGCGGCGAAGATGGCAAGGCGAACAATGGTACGATTGGAGATCATTGGGACAGACCCTTGGGATCGTTGGGAACACCGAGGCGGGCTCCGTGGCCGGGGGATCCGGGCAGCGGCGAGTTAAGGTAAGGGAAGGCGTTCAGAAGATCGGTGTCGTGGACCGGCGCGCCATCGGTAAACTGGACGTTGCCGACCGGAGCGTTCGCCGGCGTGCAAAAGCCGAGGTTGGTCGGATTCCCGCTGATGCTCACCGGATAACAAAGCGCGCCCATCGCCACTCTTAGCGTGATATCCACCGCATCGTCACCGGGACGTCGACCGTTGGGATAACCGGCGAGGTCGCCCCCGGCGACGCCGAAGGTACTCTGCGATCCTTGCGGCACCGGCGCGACTCCCGTGTTCAGGCGCATCATCTCCGACGGCGTCACCGTATTGAGCTGGTTCAACGTCGCAATCCCCGTGAGGAAAACGGCCACGAGATCGTTGCGCGGGAAATTGTTCGGCGCAAGGTCAGAGAAGTTGGTTCCCAGCGTGGCGTTGACAGGGGCTAAAAAGAGCAGGTTGAGAACTTCCGGAAACGTCGGGTTGGTGACGTAGTTTAGGAAGGTGGCGTCGTTCTTCGGCATCGAGGCATTGAACGCATCCTTGTCGGGCAGACCGATCACCAGCTCATTGACGAGCGGATTCGCGAGACGAGAGACCTGGGTGTAAGCGCCGCCCTGCAGATTTATGTTCGTGTAGTTGGGGGCTGGGTTGAGCAGACGAGCCTGAGGTAGGCTCGATGTTGTCCAGGCGCCGATGACCCCGTTGCCGCCGCTAGGGACGAGGCAGGAGATCGGCACCTCCAGCGCAAAGGTGTCCACATTCTTCTTTCCCATGATCTCATCGTTGACGTGGCTCTGGGTGATTCCTCCCGGAAAACCCTTGCCGTCGCCGACCCCAGGAGCGCTGTCGCCTTCGATTGGGACGAAATTGACCGAGTCGAACGCACCCCCCAAATTTACCGCGAACGCATCGGCGCGCTGCCCAACGAACACCCGGCCCGGTGTCGAGCATCCCGGAATGTTGATCGTGTAGATGAACTGGTTGGCGTAGGCTGGGTAGTTCGGAACCGTTTTATTGCCGATGTTGTCGATGGGCTTGACGAAGGATGTGCCGCCGCCACTGGCGTTGGTCACGGCCGCCGATGAGCCCGTGCGCCGGTTTCCGGTGATGACGTTGAGAGTGTAACTCTCGTTCTCGGCGACGTTGGTATTCGCCCCCGATACCGTCGGGATAGCGCGTAAGGGGATCGATTGGGTCTTCCCGCCGATATTAAGTTGGATACCAGTTCCGCTCGTGAGCGAGTTGCTCAATTTGAATTGAAAGGTGAGGTGTTCCTGGCCGTCCCCGACATTGTCGATAGAGATCTCGTAAATCGCATCCGGGTCGAGCGTGTAATAGTTCGGACCGTCGCCGGGCCCCTGGAGACCCTGGTAGTTGGCAAGAAAAGTCACATAGGCGGCGCGGCCGGGTTCATAACTGCGAAACATGTAGAAGTCAGTCCCGTCGACTTTAGGCATCTTGGTTATGCCGGGCGCCTCCCGGTGACTGGATGCCAGCGCTCCTCCGGCGCCGAACCCCGCGGAAACGGCCAAGACCGCCGCCAACGCCGTACCGTTGAAACTCGCCATTTTCGCCATCTTTCACCCCTTACGGCCGATCCAGCCGCATTTCGGTCCAATCTCACTACGGCCCAACTCCAGGTTGGATCATCGGCGCGCCATGTGCGGACAAGTTTTATGCCTATGGTACAGTAGCGGACGGTTGGGCTGACGTTTCTCGATCGACCAGCAGATCGGACCATCGCCAAGACGCGTCCCCAACGACGACCACGATCGTGACCTCCAAGTCCGGGATCAGCATGAACCTCGGGCCGACGATCACCTGTTCGCGGCAATCGGGTGAAACGGAAACGACGACCTGGCGGATGACGGTTCGGAGGATGCCGAACGGAGTGACCTCGCCGATGTCCGCCGGGCTGACCCACTGGCCGTTCCAGACGATCATCGCGTTAGCCGCGGACCGCTCGCGCATAGTTATGAGTTGGATGGCGCGGTGAGCCGCGGGATCCGACCGCAAGGCCGTCTGCACCGCGCCACCGATATCGCACCCCGCGTTGGGTGAACCCGACGGCGTTGCTTCGGCCAGAGCGACCTCTGACGTGGGCGCGTTCACAGGCGGCTGGGGCGTGGGGGTCACCGGATGTCCGGGCCGCGGGATGGCGACAATGTCGGAGACGATCTGGAGAACGGTGCGCGGCTTGGTCGCATCGGCAGGGGCGGTCGGCGCGGGCTTGGCAGGCGCCGCCGCACGGACGCTCGCCACGCGGGCTGCAGACGACGACGCTCGAGCGCGTGACAAGCTCGCGAGGGAGACGTTCATCGTGCCTAGGCCAAGGCCGTCGATGGCGCGAACGCGCGGGTGGCTGTGTAGGAACAGAACGAGCACCGCGAGATGGAGCGCAACGGCGAATCCAACCGCGACGAGCCGCTGACGTGACGCTGTGACCCCAGTTCCTTTGCGCGCATTGGTCAGGGCGAAGGACATGAAACTCTGTACGCACGAACAACCCTTGCGGTTCTATCCCAGCTTGGCGGAGAAATGACCGTGGCCGGTGTGGTGACTTCCCGCGTTGGGGCGATGGTCACCCACGTCAACGAAGTTCAGGTTCAACGCGCCAAAATGGACGCTATGGGGGGGGGAATTCTCCAACAATCCAGCATCCGATCCGCGTAGCCGTTTGTAGGCGAAGAACACATGTTCTGCACACGAGGGACGATGCGCCGGTTGATCGACTTGGCGCTCCGTGCCACCGCCTACTTCTAAGCAGGATCAATCCATGTGGTCCGGCTTGTATCCCGGCGTGGTTGGGGCGAGCTGAAGACAAAGCGACAGGACGCCGATGGCTATAAGCCAGCTCGCGGCGACCTTGATCGCGATGCCGCGTCCGGTCCCAACCAACCAAGCCCCCGGAATGCAGAGGAGCAGAGCGAGCGGGGCGATCAGAAGATCGTGCTTCGGCGCCGCCGCAGCGATCACCGCTCCGGCCCACAATCCATTGTTGAGGGCGAGGATCAGCGCCCACGCTGGCTTGAGGCCCCCCGGCAGATGCACCGACGCCGCCGTAAGGGCGACGCCGACCCAGCAACCGAGGAAAATTGGATCCTCCCACACTGTCGCGACGCGCAGGAAGCTTGCGCCGATCGCAGCCAGAATCGCTAGGACTGCGGACGGCCCGATTATCCGGCGCGGCGCGAAAGAGAGAGCCAAGCCCAGCGCCGCGAACAGCAAAGCTGGTGGAAGCGCGCCGCCCCTCATCTCAGCGCCAAGTACAGAAAGAAGAGCCCCGCGACGGCGACGCCGGCACCCATAAAGCGGGTCACCATAACTCCCCCCGGTCGATTGTTGATCAATCCGATGCCGATGCCGCAGACGTGCAGAAGGCCTGTCGCCAGCACAAAGCCCGCGGCGTAGCCGATCGGGTCGGCTGCGGAAGGAAGCTCCTTGCCGTGAGCATAGCCGTGGAAAAGCGCGAAGACGCCGACAACGACGCACGCCGCCCACACGGGGGCCCGCCACGCAGCCGCAATCGCCGCTCCGAGAAGCAGCACCGAAAGTGCAATGCCGATCTCGGTCGGCGGCGCCGGCACGGCGGCCATCGCCAAGCCTGCACCTACGACCATCACCGTCGGAAAAATAACCGGCAGCGCGACAATCAGCGGACGACCGAGAAAGGCGCCCCACAGGCCGACCGAGACCATCGCGAGCAAATGATCGAAGCCTGACAGGGGATGGTAAAATCCGGACGCGAACCCGCCGGGCAAGCCAGTGCCTGTGTGTGCGAGAACAGGTGTTCCAATCGAAATGACGGCGGCGGCCAGCAAGGTCGCTGATCGACCGTAAGGCGATTTGGGTTGTCTTGGCGGCCGCGCTTGGATCATGGTCGAGCTGTACCCTTGGTCCGGCGTCGCCGTCATCTGGAGCCTAGTAGGTAGATTGCGTCGATTTGGATTGATCCTGGCCGGCCTCATCGGAGCCACCGGAGCGAGCGCGCACGATTTCTGGGTTCAACCTAGAAGCTTCAATCCGGCAGTCGGGCAGCCGGAGCCGGTGACGATCGAGGTTGGGCACGGGCCGTTCCGCTCGCGCTGGTCGGGCGCGCTTGACCGGGTGGTTCTGTTCCGCAACGTCGCGCCCTCCGCGACAGTCGACTTGCGGCCCGACTTGCGTCCAACCCCCGATCAGGATGCGATTCTGTCGTTTTCGGCTCCCGGCACGCAGATGCTGCTCTTCGAGTCCACCGATGCGCTGAGCAACCTGCCGTCGATCCGCTACAACGACTACGCCAAGGTCGAGGGGCTTACCCCGGCCCTGGCTTATCGCGCTAGAACCGGCCAGACTGAGGCCAACGGTCGCGAGAGTTACAGCCGCCGTTGCAAGGCGCTAATCAACGTCGGCGCAGGCGGCAAGCCAAATGTCGCGATTACCCAGCCGGTGGGATTCACTCTGGAAATCGTTCCGGCAATCAGCCCGTACGCCTTGAAGCCTAGACAGTTGCTACCCGTACAGGTGCTCTACATGGGCCATCCACTAGCTGGAGCATTGGTAAAACTAACCAATCTGGAGTTCGACGTGCGTCCGGTGTCTATGCATGTCACCGACGCATCCGGTAAAGCGCAGTTCGAAATCCCACGGACCGGAGACTGGCTGCTCAATGTGATCTGGACACGGCCGATCAAAGGCAATCCGAACGCCGACTTCGAGACGACCTTTTCCAGCCTGACCTTTGGTTACTCCGGCTCGCGGTTGACGTCGCGATGAGGGGAATCGCTGTGGTGCTGGCGGCAACGGCGGCCCTTTCAACCCATGCAGCGGGCGCGCAAGTGCTAGAGATCGGGGAGGGGGGCGCCGTCACGATCTATGACCGGCCCACCGTGTTCACCGCCACCGGCGCAGCGGCGATTCAAGCCCAGTCCACCGGGGCGTCTCACACAAGGAGGCGGGTGCGAGCGCCATCCGCGGAGACGGGCGTGGCGCTTGGCGAGGCGGCCGAAGGTGCCGCGCTGAGCCCCGACCTTGTCGAGGCGGTGGCGTGGCAGGAATTGCGGTTGCGGGGCGGAATTGTCTCCTCGGCCGGCGCTATCGGCGAGATGCAACTCATGCCGGCGACGGCCCGCGCGCTCGGGGTCAATCCCTGGAGCACCCGCGACAACCTCAGGGGCGGGGCGGCCTATCTCGGCGGTCTGGTGCGCCGCTACGACGGTGATTTGATTCGCGCATTGGCGGCCTACAATGCCGGCCCGACAGCAGTTGATCGGTTTGGAGGTGTTCCGCCATACCGGGAAACCCAGGCCTATGTGGCCGCCGTCATGAACCGGTTGGGCGCGCGCGCCGTAGAAAGATCGACGAGATCGCAAAGGTAGCTGGAATGTCGGACCACAAGCCCACAACCGGGGCGCCGTCGCATTGGGCGCCTCTAGGCGGCTTGCTGGCGAGCGTTGGGGGGGCCGCCAGGGCTCAGTCGGTCAATCTTGATCCGGCGGGCTCAAACCCGATCCTAAGCGCCGTAATGTGGCTGCAGGGCACCCTTTTGGGAAATGTCGCCACCGCACTTGCCGTTATCGCCGTCGGCGCCACCGGACTGATGATGCTGACGGGCCGCATTGACTGGAGGCGCGGCGCGATGGTGATCCTGGGCTGTTTCATCGTTTTTGGCGCGGCGGCGATCGTTGCGGGAATTCGCTCCATATCGGCGGGCGTCTAAGCGATGGCCAGCCAACTCGAGCGGGACCCGGTGTTCACGGCTTTGACCCGGCCGCAGATGTTCGCTGGCGTCACCTACAGCTGGTTCGTGTTCAACGCGATCGTGACCGTGGAGCTGTTTCTGATCACTAAGAACTTTTTTGTCCTTTTGCTTGCTCTGGTGCTCCACGTCGTCGGATATATCGGATGTCTGCGTGAGCCGCGGTTCTTCGATTTGTGGATAGTCAAGGTGAGCCGCTGTCCTCCCGTCAAGAATAGCCGGTTCTGGCGCTGTAACTCATACTCGGCGTGAGCGCGGTCCCGTGACCGGCGCTCCGCCGATGCTCAAGCCTTCCCGAGAACAGGCGGCGGGCGCGCGCCTCCCCTACGCCCGGCACATCGACGACTCCACTATCGAGACGCGGGATGGCCGGCTGCTTCAGGTGCTGCACCTGAAGGGATTCCCTTTCGAGACAGCCGACACCGAGGAGTTGAACTATCGCAAGACCGTGCGCGAGACGATGTTGCGCGGCATCGCTAATTCAAGGTTCGCGCTTTATCATCACATCGTCCGGCGGGAGACATCGCCGACCGTCGCCGGGGACATATCGAAAAATGGGTTCGCTCACGCGCTCGACGCTGCGTGGCGCGCTCGGCTCGCTACACGCAGGCTCTATATCAACGACCTCTTCCTGACACTAGTGCGCAGGCCACTCGGCGGGCGCGTCGGCCTGCTCGAAGACATCTTCCGCATAGCGCGGGGGGCAAGTGACCGCCACGAGGCCGCCGCCAGCCTCGCCCAAGAGATTGGCGCGCTGAGCGCCGCTCGCGACGGCCTGCTCTCGGCGCTGGCACCGTACGACGCCCGCCTTCTGACCGCCTATAGCGGACCGCAGGGCGACTGCTCCGAACAGCTGGAGTTTCTCTCTCTCCTGTTCAACGGCGAGTTGCGGCCCGTGCGAATTCCCGAGGCCGACCTCGGCCTCTACCTGCCCTATCGCCGGATCAGTTTTGGGGCGCGGGCGATCGAGCTGGCGTCGACAGGAACTCTCGACCGCTCTTTCGGCGCGATGGTTTCGGTCAAGGACTATCCTGGCCAGACCGCGCCCGGCGTACTCGACGACCTGATGCGCCTGCCGGTTGAAATGGTGTTGACCGAGAGCTTCGGCTTCGTCGACCGCCAGCAGACCTTGGACCGGATGAACCTCGCCCTCCGGCGGATGCGCGCGGCGGATGACGAGGCGATGAGCCTGCGCCGCGATCTCGGGGTCGCCAAGGACGACGTGGCGGCCGGCCGTTCGTCCTTCGGCGAGCACCACCTCACAGTCATGGTCAAAGCCCAGACCATGGTCGCCCTCGATCAGGCGGCGGCCGACGTGCAGTCGGCATTCACCGAATTAGGCGTCATCGCCGTTCGCGAGGACGTTAACCAAGAAGCAGCGTTCTGGGCACAGTTTCCCGGCAATTTTAAGGACATCGCGCGGCGAGCACTGATCTCCAGCGGCAACTTCGCGGGACTGGCGAGCTGCCACAACTTCCCGGTTGGACAAGCCGAAGGCAACCACTGGGGGCCGGCAATCACAGTGCTGGAGACCACCTCGGCAGGTCCGTACTACTTCAATTTCCATCGCGGCGACTTGGGCAACTTTACGGTGATCGGGCCTTCAGGGTCAGGTAAGACCGTGGTGCTCGGTTTCCTCTTGGCTCAGGCTCAAAAGGTTGCTCCGCGTACGGTGTTCTTCGACAAGGATCGGGGCGCCGAGATTTTTCTGCGCGCCATCGGAGGCAGCTATGACGTGCTGCGGCCCGGCGACCCGACGCGACTGAACCCTCTGCTGTTGCCGGACGAGCCCGCGAACAGGAGATTTCTGGCGGACTGGACCGCCAGACTAGTCTCGGCCCAGGGCGCGCCGCTGGGCGCCGAGGACATCGCGCGCATTGCCGACGCGGTCGACGCCAACTACGCCCAGCCAGCACAATACCGTCGGCTGCGTCACTTCGCCGAACTTTTCCGGGGCAGCCAACGGCCGTCCAACGCTGATCTCGCGGCGCGCCTAGCGCCGTGGCATTCCGGCGGAGACTACGCCTGGTTGTTCGACAACGCCGAGGACGGACTCGATCTCGACGTTCAGACACTCGGCTTCGATATGACTACCATCCTCGATGACCCGACGGCCCGGACACCGGCGATGATGTACCTTTTTCATCGCGTCGAGCAACGCCTGGACGGCGAACCCACGATCATCGTCATCGACGAGGGCTGGAAAGCGCTCGACGACGACGTCTTTGTCCAGCGGATCAAGGATTGGGAAAAGACGATCCGTAAGCGCAATGGCATTGTCGGCTTCGCGACCCAGAGTGCTCAGGACGCCCTGGCGAGCAAGATCTCCAGCGCGATCATCGAGCAGGCCGCTACGCAGATCTTCATGGTCAATCCCCAGGCGCGCGAGGAGGATTATCGCGACGGCTTCGGCCTCACGTCTCACGAGTTTGACTTGGTGCGGACCTTGCCGGACTCGGCACACTGCTTTCTGGTTAAGCACGGCGCCGACAGCGTGGTCGTGCGCTTGAACCTCTCGGGAATGCCTGACCTGCTGACCGTGCTGTCAGGTCGGGAAAGCAGCGTGCGACGGCTCGACGCGTTGCGCGCGGAGGTCGGCGACGACCCAAGCGCCTGGTTGCCGCGACTGCTCGAGCACACTTGATGGCCTGCCCCGCGCCCGGCGCATATGACCCCATTGTCCGCCAGTTGCTGGTTGGGGTTGATTGCAATGTTCAGACCCTGGCGCACGACGGCTACGCGACCCTCTTCGCCGGATCGGGCGGCTTCGGCAGCGTGCTGACAATTGGCCTCACGATTTGGGTCGCCCTGCTCGGTTATCAGCTTATGCTCGGCCGCTCGCAGCTGCGGATCTCTGATTTCGCGTTCAAGGCCGTGAGCCTCGGAGCGGTGTTGGCGCTGGCGACGCAGTGGGATGCCTATCAGGGCGTGGTTTATCATCTCTTGTTCGACGGACCTCGGGAGATTGCGACCGCGGTGCTCTCCGGAATCCAGCCACCGCAATCAATCTTTCGCGGCGACGTTTTCGACGGCCTGCAGCGGGCCTTCGACGACCTGACCGGCTTCGCCAACGGCTACGCCTTACATGCGCCGGTCAATGCCAACCCGCTCATGGGGGGGACCAGCCTGGGGGCCCTTCTGCTGACCGCGGCGGGATCGACGTTACTGCTGTCTAGCCTGGGCGTAATACTTGCGTGCAAGATCGTTCTGGGTGTGCTGCTGGGCCTAGGACCTCTGTTTATCGTTCTATTCCTGTTCGACGCGACGCGGGGCCTATTCGAAGGCTGGCTGCGCGCGTCGCTCGCCTTCGCGTTCGTGCCTTTGCTCGCGATCCTGCTCCTCGGCGTCATGCTGGTGATCCTAGAGCCGAGCCTAAGCCAGATTGAACAGCAGAGCGCGGCTGGCGTCTACATCCTCGCCCCGACCTACAGCGTGATCGTCCTGATCCTGGTGTTCGTCGGCGTGATGTCGGGCGCCCTGATCGCCGTGGGTGTCATCGCGCGCGGCTTCCACCTGCCAAGTCGGGCACGCGCCTTGCCGGAGGCCGCAGACGGTGGACGCACGAACGCGGTTCTCGCCCAACGCGAGAGCTCCGCGCCGTCGCGCGCCGCGCGTACCGCTGCGGCCGTGGCGATGGAGCGCCGCGACTCGAGGGTCTTCAGCTCGGCCGATAGCGGCCCCGAAACGAGCTTGATCGAGCGGCGTGTGACGTTCGGCGGCGTCGGCAGTGGCGGTGAGCGAGGCGCCCCGGACGGCAGGTCCGCCGCGGCCACGACGCGACTAGGCCAACAGGCGCGTCGCGCCTCCGGACCACGGGCGACTCGCGCCGCACCCGGCGCGGCTGGAGGTCTACGATGAACGATCTGGATCTCAGGCGGCCAGCGAACAGCCGAGATGCGAAGTACCAGGCCGCGGCGTCGTGGGCGGCTGATGTTCATGGCTCCCTGCGTGCATCGCGCCGCATTGCTTGGATAGTGGCTTCGGCCGCGGGAGCGGTCGCTGTCCTGGAAGCTGTCGCACTGGCGGGCCTCGCTCCATTGAAGACTGTTGTCCCCTATACTATCGAGGTCGATCGTCAGACCGGTTATGTTCAATTGGTCAAGGGACTGCAGCCCGGGCCGTTGAGCGAAACCGCAGCGGTCACGCAATCCTTCCTTGTGCAATATGTGATTGCTCGCGAGACTTTCGACGCCGCCGATCTGCGCGAGAACTACCGCAAGGTGACCCTGTGGTCCGCTGGCTCCGCGCGGAACAGCTACGAGAACGATCTACAGAAGACCAATCCGTCCAGTCCGCTCAATCTTTACACGCCCACAACCATCGTCAGCACCACGATCGACAGCGTCTCGCTGCTCACGCCGACGACGGCGCTTGTGCGCTTTGAAACCGTGCGCCGGGACAGTGGCGGTGCGATCTCGCCGCAAGGCGCCTTTGTCGCGGTGATGGCGTTCCGCTACACCGGCGCGCCGATGCGGATGGAAGACCGCTTCCTCAATCCACTCGGGTTTCAGGTCGTCAGCTACCGCCGCGACAGCGACAATGTGCCGGCGGGCGGCGCGATGGGCGCGTACGGCGGGGGCCTGGCCGCATCCGCACCACGCCTGGGCCCGACAACGCCGACGCCGTCATTCACCCCGCCTCCGTCGCCGTCTCCGGGAGCCAACGCGACCCTCAGCCAAGTCCCCGGAACGGGCAGTCCAATCCGATGATTTGCGCGAGGGTCGTTCCGTTGGTCGTCGTAGCGCTCGCCGCGGCCACCGCGTTGTCGGCCGCGCAGTCACCGCTGCCCGGAGCGCTAGATCCCCGCATTCGAACGGTGTTCTACGATCCGAACCAAGTCGTGCTGCTCAAAGGCGACCTCGGCTACCAGATGACCCTCGAATTCAGCGAGGACGAGAAGATCGAGAACGTCGCCATCGGCGATTCGCTCGGCTGGCAGGTCACGCCGAACAAGAAAGCCACGCTGCTTTTTCTTAAGCCGATGGCGCGAGGCGCGGTCACCAACATGACGGTGATCACCGACCGTCGGCGCTACAGTTTCCAGCTCTCGGCGCGGCGTGCATCGCCCAGTCGAGAGATGGCCTATGTGGTCCGCTTCCTTTACCCGCCCGAACCTCCGCCGCCACCGCCCCCACCCGCTCCGCCGCCGCCCGGACCGCCGGTTATGAAAAACCGCGCCTACAGCTACACCGGTTCGCGCGAGTCTCTACCCGCACTGGTGTTCGACGACGGCCGGTTTACCTATTTCAGGTGGCCCGAGAACACGGCGACGCCCGCTCTCTTCCTTGTCGCCGCGGATGGATCGGAAAGTCTCGCCAACTATGGCGTTCGCGACGGCTACCAAATTGTCGAGCAGATCGCGCCTCGCTTCGTTCTACGGAACGGCAAGGAGGTGACCTATGTCATAAACGATGCTTGGCGCGAACCGGGCGCCGGTCCTTACGCGCCGCGACCACACGACAGGAAAACGGAGAAGGAAGCATTAAGGGCCGGGGCGCTCGACGCCATAAGGGACGAGGCTTTCCCTCGATGAGCGATCGTCTGACCGATCCACGGCCGCTGCCCGCGGACGACGCCGCGCCGCTCGATCGCCTGGAAGATGCCCGCCCCGCAGTGGCTGCGGCGCGGGCCCAAGGTGGGCTCTGGCTCATCGGCAGCGGCGCGGCGGCTTTGGGGGTCCTCACCTTCGTTTGGTTGTTCGCCAGCCGGGATTATCGTGCCGAAAATCGCGCGCTGCCCAGCGTTGGATCGGTAGGCGCGCGCGAGAGCGTCGCCGCCGCGGCGCCGCCAGCCGAGCTCGCCTATGAGGAGGCCGCTGGCCGTGGGGGTGTTCCGGTCGGCCCGATAGCGGGGCCGACTTTCGTCGCCACGCCGTCGCCACCGATGGTTGTCGAGCCGCAACACGTGGACGTCGGTCCCAACAGTTCCCTCACCTCCGGGATCCGTGCGCCGACGCTGGTGGTCGACCTTTCGCAAGGCGAAGGTGTTGCCGCCGCCGGGGGGGGCACGACACCTGCTGGGCCGCCGGCCGCCATGGCGGCGGCGGGGCCACCCGGCAAAGTCGGGACTCCTGGCGCGAACGGCCTCAATCCGGACGAGCAGTTCGCCACCCGGGTCGCCGCGCAGGAGCCGGAACACGCCCAGGCAACCCAGCTCCACCATCGCGCGACGCTGATTCCGCAGGGAACAACGATTACAGGGGTGCTCGAGACAGCGCTCGACTTCGACCTGCCAGGCTACGCCCGCGCAGTCGTGAGTCGTGAGGTGCGCGGCTTCGACGGCTCGGAAATCCTGATTCCGCGCGGCAGCCGCGTGATCGGCGAATACAAGAGCGCCGCGGCGCAGGGCCAGACCAGAGCCTTCGTCGTTTGGACGCGGGTGATCCGCCCGGACGGCGTCTCGATTCAGATTGCCTCGTCGGGAACGGACCCTCTCGGCCGCGCCGGTCTCGCGGGAAAGGTCAACAACCACTTCATCGAACGATTCTCCGGTGCGATCCTGCTGTCGGTGATTGATGCCGGCGTGGAGAACCTCGCCAACCGGAGTAACAGCACCTCGATCGTCATCGGCTCCAGCGGCGACGCCGCGACCGCCAGTCTGTCCGCCCTTGTTCCGGCAGCGATCCCGCCGACGATCAAGGTCAGACAAGGCGCGCCGATCCGCATCTTCGTCGCGCGAGATCTCGATTTCTCGACGGTCCAGAGGTCGGAACCATGACAATCCGCCTCGCCATTCCGCCGGTTCTCGGACCGCGAGCCTACCTCGACGCGTACCTGCGCCCGCTGGCGGAGTGGCTGGGCCAGCCCGACGTCACCGACATCTTGATCAACGACGTCGGCGAGGTCTGGGTCGAGAGCATCGGCGGGGAGATGGAGCGGCATGCAGCGCCGGAGCTCAACGACACCGTGCTATGGCGCCTAGCAACCCAGATCGCCGCCTCGACAAACCAGGGCGTGAGCCGGGAGCACCCGCTGCTCGCCGCTACGCTGCCGGGCGGCGCGCGCGTGCAGATCGTCGCGCCTCCCGCAACGCGCGGCGCAATGGCAATCGCAATCCGCAAGCACGTGATGACTGATCTGGGCCTCGATGACTACGCCGCCAACGGTGCCTTCGCGACCGCACGTGGAGTCAGCCTGAGCCAGCGCTCCGAAGACGATCAACTGCTGAAGGAGACCCTCCACGCCGGAGACATGCCGGGCTTCCTTCGCCAAGCGGTCCAGATGCGGAAGAATATCATCGTGTCGGGTGGCACCTCGAGCGGAAAGACTACCTTCCTCAACGCCTTGGTAAAGGAGATTCCCCGCGGCGAGCGTTTGATCATCATCGAGGACACGCCTGAGATCCGGATCGAGCATCCCAACGCCATCGGCCTCGTCGCGGCACGCGGAACACTTGGCGAAGCACGAGTGAACGTCGAAGACCTGCTTCAAGCCTCGTTGCGCATGCGTCCAGACCGGATTTTGCTGGGGGAGTTGCGCGGACCCGAGGCGTATAGCTTTCTGCGCGCGGTCAATTCCGGCCACCCGGGATCGATCACTACGGTCCACGCCGACAGTCCCCGCGCTGCGGTGGACCAGATCGCGCTGATGGTGATCCAAGCTGGCGCCAATCTCTCGCGTTCCGAAATCGTGGCCTATGTCGACGGTGTGGTCGACGTTGCGGTGCAGCTCTCCCGCCGACAGGGCAAACGCATCGTATCTGAAGTGGCGTTCAGCCCTAGGCTCGGGGAAGGGTGAATGTCAGGCGATCAGCCTTGATCAGCTGAATTTGGGAGCCTTCGGACGTGAAGGACGAGTTGCCGTGCCTACGGTGCTGAACCTTCGTTCTGGAGCAGGCCGAGAGCTGAATCTAGGCGCGGGTGCAGCGGCATCCATGGGGAGGCTGCCGGCACAATGCCTCTCTTCAGAGAAGTGCGCCCTAAGGAGAAAGGCCGGTCCGAACGGCCTTGCAGTTCCAAGAGCGACCGTCAGGAACGTCCGCTAAGAGCCCTCCCGCGACGCTGGCCGATGTCGCAGATGCGCCATTTCCGGACCTCCGCCCGCTTCCTGAAAGCCGACATTGCTTGCCCGGTCGAGGAACCTATCCTTCCCTCTGAGGCACGCGCCTATCGGGTAACAGCTTCCCCGGCGGGGGACCGAAGAGCTGTTATGTCGACGCAAGTTCGATCTGTCTCGCTGTAGGACCTAATGGTGAACTGCAATGAACAAAGGCCCCAGGTCGTCGTGATCGTTGGCGCTTCCAGCGGGATAGGCCGCGCCACGGCCCACGCCTTCGCGGCCCACGGGGCGGATCTCGTTCTGGCAGCACGTCGCGCCGAGGTGCTCGATCAGGTTGTTCGGGAGTGCGGCGAACGTGGCGCTAGGGCTGTCGGCGTCCAAACCGACGTCACGCATCCGGAACAAGTAGGCGCGCTGGCGGAAGCGGCGAAACGAACCTTCGGGGGCTTCGACGTGTGGATCAACGCTGCAGCGGTAATGTCTTTCGGGAGGGTCGAAAACACTCCGCCGGAGGTGCTAGCACAAATTGTTCAGACAAACCTTACCGGCCACTTATATTGCGCGCAGGCCGCGCTCCAGCATTTCCGCACCCAGGGCCGAGGCATCCTGATTAACACCGGCTCAGTATTGGGAGTCGTAGGCCAACCCTTCTCCGCTGCTTACGTCTCGACAAAATTCGCCATCCGAGGCCTATCTGAGTGCCTTCGCCAGGAGGTGCAGGGCGAACGTAACATCCACGTTTGCACGGTATTACCCGCTGCGATTGATACACCGATCTACCAGCGAGCGGCCAACTACATGGGCCGTGAGCTGCTTCCGATCCGGCTGCTCTACCCCGCTCGGGTCGTGGCTCGCGCCTATGTTCATCTCGCAGACCGACCCAGGCGCGAACGGCTGGCCGGCAGAGGCTTTGGTTACCTCACCTTTGCGGGCAAGCTTCTTGCGCCGTCTCTCGCGGAGGCATTCACCGGGTTCGCGATTCGCCTGATGGAGATTGGCCATGCCTCCGCCGGCGCGACGGAGGGAAATGTTTTTCACCCGCTCCGAGACAAGTTCGCGGTGTCGGGCGGTTGGCGTAGCCGCTATGCGTCTAAAGCCCTGCCCATGTTGGTTATCTGCACCGCAGGACTTGCCGGCTTCGCCCTTCAGCTTCTCGCGCTCCGCTCACGCGCGACCCGCAGGATATGACTGCCAAGTTGCTCAAGTTTAAATCACCGTGGTTTCGGAGATCCGAGCCCCAATAGAATTCCCGCCATCATCGCTTGTGGTGCCCCCGCCCTCGAGTCCACCTCTGCTTAATCTGCGCGCCGGGCAAACGACCCTCCGAGGTCAGGCGAGCAGAGCCGCCAGGGTCATCTCAACCTGGCCGGCTCTCCCCAAGCTGCGATCGGCCTTTAACCTAAAAGGCGGCGGTACTCGGCTTCCGCAACGCCGTAAGACCCGTTGGTCGCCCGTTCCAAGCCCCCACGATCCCGTATGAGGATGTGGCCGCGGCGAGCGCGGACGAGTTGGTCCGCTTCCAATCGATGCAACGCCTCCGTGACGCTCGGACGGCGTATGCCCAGCGCGCGACAAAGGACTACGTGAGTCAGGGGTAGGTCTTCCCGTCGCATTCTGTCGGAGATCATCAGGAGCAACCGAGCGACTCGCTCCCCAATTGTGAACGACGCGTTGGCTGCCGCCGTGTTTAGGCTGAGCACGATAAACGCCTGCACATAGCGCAGGAAATGTGCGCGCATGCTGGGCGAAGCCGCAATCGCCTTTTGAAAGGCGCTGGTTTCGATCGCTCGGCCATAACCCGCGACTTGAACATAGGTCTCGTTGGGCCAACTCGCGGCGCCCATAATGACCGGCAGACCCGTCATTCCCTCGAAACCGACGGGGGCGACCTCGATGCTGCGCCCGCTGCCTCCTTGCGATACCGTGGATAGTACGCCGTTGTCTGGAAAGCAGACCTCCCGGACGCGCTCATTTGCCTCCTCCCACGTCTGGCCCGCCGGAAGGCGCACATCTCGCAGTTCGGGCTTCAACGTGGCGAAGTCCGAAGGCGAGAGGCCTTGCAGAAGCAGGTTGTTGTCTGGTGGCGACCTACGCGCCAACCCGGAGAAAGCTTGTTGCGGCAGGTTGCTACGCGCGCCTACCGGGCGCCAATCGGCGTTCTCGTTACTCAGTGGATTGCCTCCTGACAGTCGACCGTGAATCACCGGAATGGAAATCGCCGTAGCCGAGCCGTGATGGTGGGCCGCTCAAGACGGCGCCGCATGGGGGAAGTCGATCTCGCAGACCATGCCGTCAGGTTCGAACCTCCGCTCCGCTCGACCGCCGTGCGGAGCGAGTGCGCTGTCCAGCAGACGTGTGCCGAAGCCCCTGCCGTTGGACTTGGGCGCCGGGGGGCCTCCGCGCTCCCGCCACAGCATCCGGACCGACCCGCCAGTCGTGTTCCAGCCGACCTCGACCCTCCCGCTCGGAGACGCCAGCGCGCCATGTTTCACCGCGTTGGTCGCGAGTTCGTGCGTCAGCAGCGCCAAGGCGGTGGCCGTCTCACGAACCACCTGTAATTCCGGAGAGGGTTGGAAGCTGAAGCGTCCCAGATCGAACGGCGTGAGCGTCCGTTCAAGCAAGCTCGCGAGCCCCGCTGTATCGCCCCCGCCCTGGACCACCGCGTCCTGCGCGTGCGCCATGGCGCCTAGTCTCGCGTTGACGACCTCAGTCAGTTCATCCAGCGGTCTTGTGCGTTTCGAGCGCTTTGGCTGATGATCGACATGATCACCGTCAGGCCGTTGCGGCTTCGATGCGCGAGTTCCCCAACCAGGGTTTTCATCTGCGCCTCGGCGGCTTCCATGCGTCGCTGACTTTCTCGAAGCTCCCGGATAGCGGAAGCGACAGCGCTGCCCGCGAGCAGGAGCAACCCGCCCGACATCAGGAAAGCGAAGAAAGCCCAAGCCACGTGCGTGATGTCGGCGCGCGGTAGAAAGAAGGCGACCGACAGAGCGCAGCCCAGGCTCAGGCAAATCAGCCCGGCTGCGATCCCGCCCCATAGGCCAGCCGCGAGCAATGCGGGGAAGAAGGTCACAAAGGGCAAATCGTTTTGGAGAACCAACTGCAACGGGAGTCGAAGAAGTCCCGCCAACACGCCGCTGCCCAATCCGATCACGACAGCACGCGTCAGATTTGGCTTTTCGTTTGGGAGCCAGGTCCGCCAGTCCATGTGCAGTCGCCTTGGGATAGATGTTCTTACCCCGAAAGCGTCACCTTGGACAATGAGACGACCGTCAGAGAGAGAGGCTCCGCACGATGCGTCCGCAGTGTGTAAGAGCTGGATCAACGCTATGTCGTCTACCCGACAAACAACGACAGGTCTCGTCGACAGCAGCAGGCGCATCACCGCCGAGCTTGTGCGGCTACGCTAGCCAGCCTACGTGCGTCCGTTATGAGAACGGCTCTCTTCTCTCTGGGCTGCGCCCTGCTCTTCGCATGTTCCGCGAAGACTGAGCGCCAGACCGAAAAGACAGCAGACGGGCTGGCATATCACCCGACCCCGTCAAGGACGGGTGACGGACTTCCGGCGCCCGCCGCCCCTATCGCTCCACACGATCGCCCAGGTCGGGGCCCCTAGCGCGTCCTCAGCCGGGACGAAGCCGCACCATGTGGTCTGGCAGTCGGCCAGGGTCTTTCCCCTCCGACAGACTCTGGGCAGCGTCCAGGGCCGGCGGAATGAGAGATGGGCTGTAAGGCTTTGGGATAACGCCTTGCGCGCCGATGTCCTGAAGCGAGTCCGCACCCTCGGCTGTGGCCATCAAGACCGTGGTCATGAAGCGATCGGCGAGTTCTTTGGCAACGTTGCGGCCACTACCGGGTGCGAGCCGCACATCGACGACGGCGAGTTCAGGCCGAGTGTGCCGGGCGATCTGCATCGCTTCCGCTTCGGAGGACGCCACTCCACAAACCTCATAGCCCGCCTCTGACAGAGCGTCCGATACAGCTTCGGCGATCAATGCATCGTCTGCGACGATCAACACCTTCCTGGGCATCCACACCATCCTGAACAGCCCCAATAGCGAAAAGCGCTGGCAGGAGTGACGTTCCGCAAGCCGCCCTTGACCGCACGGAGGCGAGAACGCCCAGCTTGCGACGGGCGCTGACGGGAGAGGATACTGGCGCGAGCGAAGGCGGGCCCACGGGGACCTGAGCAGGAGCGCGTCAGAGATGACCTGCGCATGGTCGAGGGGTAGCGGAGGAGAACGCTAGCCACAGGCGCGACCGACGCTGCAACGTGACGAGAGGGTGTCGATCTGGCGCTTAGCCGGTAACGGGAGCCCCAGAGCACTCGTGAGGTCCTCGACAATCGAAACGTCCGTGGAGGCGCGACTCGCTTGAAGTCCGCTCCCCACGCCCAGCGGCCCTTTAGGCCATCCGCTTCAGGGTAAGACCTCAGCGCCGCTTCGAAGGGTCGCGTTCGGGAAGCCGGGTCAACGGACGCTCACGCGCAATTGCGAACATTGCCACCACGGCATTTCGCACCTAGACGAATGCGGCTGTTCGCAGCAACTAACCATCTCTTGTCCCGCCGTGAGACTTAGGCTCGCCCGAACCATGGGGTGCTGGCACACCTGATGCGACAGAGGCTTCATAAGTCAGCACTCTGGCGACGTGCTTGCCTCGTGCTCGCCGCGGTGGCGTTGCTTTTCCGGATTGTTGCTCCGCCTGGCACGATGGTGGCCGACACTGGTCGGGGGGCCATCTTGGTGATCTGCACCGGGCACGGCCCGATGTCCGCGCCCGATCCCGCGCCGGGCAAGGCCAAGACCTACGGCGACTGCGCCTTCGCCGCCCATGCGGGGACGGCCTCCGCGCCGCTTGTGACGAAGGTGGCATTCCCGATCACCTGGACGCCCGTTCGAACGGAGGCGCCTCGAGCCGAATCCCGTCGAGGGGTGCGCCTCGCCGCCCCTCCACCGCCCGCCATCGGACCCCCAGCGCTCCAGACCTGATCTGTCCGCTCGCCCGCGCGTTCCTCGCGCTGGCCTCTGTTCTCACACCGTCCCGACGCCTCGAAGGCGTCCGGCGGTTTGGATGTTCGAATGAAAAGCTTTTCCGTCGCTGCGGCCTTCGCGGCCCTGGCCGCGCCCCTACCCGCCCTCGCCTGCGCCTGTGGTTGCGGCGTCTTCGGCGTCGGCGCCGGCAGCCTGATTCCCCAGACCGAGCGCGCGTCCATCTACATCGAAAACGACTTCATGGATCAGAACCAGAACTGGAACGGGACCGGCCGCGCTCCGGCCGGCGACAACGACGACAAGGAGATCCGGACCGATTTCATCACCGTCGGCGGCCAGGCGATGATCACGCCGACGCTGGGCGTGATGGTGGAGGTCCCGATCTGGGACCGGGTGTTCAAGACGGAAAACGACGACGGCACGGGCGTCGACCGGTTCCACCACGCGGCGCTGGGCGACATCCGGCTGATGGGCGTCTGGACCGGGTTGTCGAAGGACATGTCTACCGGGCTGACCCTGGGCGTGAAGCTCCCCACCGGCGACTGGACCTATCCCGGATTCGACCGCGACACCTCGATCGGCACCGGCACGACCGACCTGCTGTTCGGCGGCTACCACCTCGGCTCGCTGGACAAGGCCGAGCGGTGGAAGTGGTTCATCCAAGGGCGGGCCGAGCTTCCGTTGAACGAGCGTTCCGGGTACCGCCCAGGCCAGGAGGCGGACGCAGCGGTCGGCGTCTCCTATGGCGGGATCGGCCGGGACACCGACCGGGTGAAGTTCACCCCGCTGCTCCAGCTGATCACCTCGGTTCGCTCGAAGGACTCCGGATTGGAGGCGGACCGCCCCAACAGCGGCTACGAGCGCCTACTGATCTCACCAGGGGCGAGCGTGACCACCGGCAAATGGACCCTCTACGGCGACGTGGAGGTTCCCGTGTACCAGCGCACCAACGGCAACCAGCTCGTCGCCCCCGTGCTGTTCAAGGCGGTGATGATACGAAGTTTCTAGTCAACAGCCGAAGCTCTCGCGCCTGCTCGCGTCGGCGGACCGAACGCTCCTCAGCTGATAGTCCGCTTCCGACCCTCTCCAGACGTCGGAACGGTCCACTCTTCGCCGGCTCGTTCCGAAGCTAATCGCCGACGCCAGTACAGGGACGGGATATTCGACTGCGCAGCACCGTCTGCTAACACGTTGCGAACTCCTGACCCCGTGATAGCGTCGCTTCATCCCGCTATGGGCCGCCCTTGTAGGAATGACGGCAAGCCTTGCCGTGACCGTACGGGATAGAGATAGCCAACTGGTTTCCCTGCGTGCGACATCGGACGAAGCATCGACGACACGCTTTTATGCGTTGTTGTCGCTGGGCGGCTAAGCCTCTTGCCGCGGCACAAGGACAGAACCGGGGCCACGGTTGAGCAGGGGACAAAGCATTGGCCTGATCGCCGCGACGGCGGCCCTTTGCGCCTGTGGCTATGAGCATCGGCCGATCGGGCCGGATCGGCCGCTTTCGGACCCGGTGAGCGCCGCGGATCCTCGTATCCGCTTCTACGACAAGAATGCCTGGCAGGTGTCGCAAGGCGGGTTGCAATATACTCACTATAGCTGCGGCGAGTGTCACCAGCCGGGCGCCGCTCGGCCCGAGATCAGCTTCCACGGCGGACGCGATGTCGGTTTCGAGGCCCTCTACCGGATTATCCATGAGGGCCATGGGGCCATGCCGGCCTACGGCCAGCGGATCCCGACCGAGCAGATCTGGCAGATCACCGCGTACGTCCGATCTCTGCGGACCCTGAAGATCACCAAGCGAACGCGTCAGGACCTCGATCAGGAGGGGGAGCCGACGAACGGGACCTGGGCGGGGCCGGTAACGTGAACCTGCCGCGTTTCATTCCGCCGATTCGCCAGTCCGCCCTGGCTCCGATCGGCGACCAGGCCCGCTGGCAACTCGACCTGTTCGGTCTGATGATGGTGATCTGCGGTGTGGCTTACGTCCTGGTGCTGGCGTTTCTCGCCTTCGCCGTCTGGCGATCTCGGGCGAGGTTCGCCTCGGGCGGGGCAAATGGCGGCGAGGGGCCGGTTCGCGGCGGTCTGATCGCCTGGTCGGCATTCATCATCGTTGGCCTGACGGTGCTCACCACCGCGAGTTTCCTGGTGGATCGCTCGATGGCGGCCGCCCGCGATCGCGAGGCGCTGCGGGTGCGGGTCACGGCGCACCAGTGGTGGTGGCGCATCGCCTATCGAGATCCCGCGAGCGGCGCGTGGATCGAGACCGCCAACGAGCTGCATCTTCCTATGGGCCATACCGCGCGGATCGAGCTCGCCTCTTCGGACGTGATTCACTCCTTCTGGGTTCCGCGCGTGAGCGGGAAGATGGACGCCATTCCAGGAAAGCTGAACGTGCTCGACGTCACCCCGCGCGAGCTCGGCTGGACACGCGGCCAGTGCGCCGAGTTCTGCGGGTTGCAGCACGCGAAAATGGCGCTCGACGTGAAGGTCGACCGCCCCGCCGATTTCGACGCCTGGCTGGCGGCGCAGGCGAGGCCCGCCACGGCGGGTGGGGCGGGCGCTCAGGTGGTGACCGGCGGGCAATGCGCCGAATGCCACACGGTGCGCGGGACCAACGCCCACGGCCGGGTCGGGCCGGATCTCACGCACGTCGGTTCCCGCCGGATGCTGGCGGCGGGCGAGTTGCCCAACACACGGGGCGCCCTTGAGGGCTGGATCGCCGATCCACAGAGCGCCAAGCCGGGCGCCAACATGCCGCCCGTCGCGCTCTCGCCATCCGACCGCGAAGCCGCCGCCGCCTGGCTGGAGAGCCTGAAATGAGCCTCGCCGAGACCTGGGCCGACAAGCCGGGCTGGGTGGGCTTCTTCACGACGGTGGACCATAAGCGGATCGCCGGCCGCTACATCGTGACCGCCATCGGCCTGTTGTTCCTGGCCGGGACACTCGGCCTGGATATGCGTCTCCAGTTGTCGGCCCCGAACATGAACCGCCTGAGCCCGCAGGCCTACAACGAGGCTTTCACCCTGCACGGCTCGACCATGATGTTCCTGGTCGCGGTGCCGGTGATGGAGGCGATCGGACTGTGGATCACGCCCCTGATGCTGGGGCAGCGCAACCTCGCCTTCCCGCGCCTCGCCGCCTACAGCTACTGGCTCTACCTCGGCGGCGTGCTGATGCTGTGGATCTCGCACGCGCTCAATGCGACGCCCGATCTCGGCTGGTTCGAGTATCCGCCGCTCTCCGGCCCTGCCTACGGGCCCGGTCACCGGCCGGATATCTGGGCGCAGATGATCACCTTCACCGAGGTGGCCGCGCTCGCCGCCTCGGCCAATCTGGTGGCGACCATCATTAAGATGCGGCCGCCGGGCATGACGCTGGCGCGGATGCCTCTGTTCCTGTGGGGCAACCTCATCAGTTCGCTGATGACCATGTTCGCGTTGCCGGCGGTGATGCTGGCCACCAGCATGCTGATCGCCGACCGCATGGTGGGGACACGGTTCTTCACCCCCTCGGGCGGAGGCGACGTGTTGCTGTTCCAGCACCTGTTCTGGTTCTTCGGCCATCCGGAGGTCTATCTGATCTTCCTGCCGGCCGTCGGCTTCGTCTCCGCCATTGTCGAGGCGTTCAGCAAGCGGCCGGTGTTCGGCCACACCCTGATGGTCCTGACTCTCGTGGCTACCGCCCTGCTCGCCTTCGGGCTGTGGGTGCACCACATGTTTGCCGTAGGCCTGCCCCGGCTCGGGATGAGCTTCTATACGGCGGCGAGCATGGCCGTCGCCCTGCCGATCGGGCTGCAGATGTTCTGCTGGATCGCCACGATCGCGCTCGGCCGAGCGCAGATGAAGACGCCGATGATCTGGGTGGTCGGCTTCATCGTCACCTTCGTCATCGGTGGGCTCACGGGCGTGATGGTCGCCTCCGCGCCGCTCGACCTGCAGCTCACCCAGACCTATTTCGTCGTCGCCCACCTGCACTATGTCCTGATCGGCGGAGCTTTCTTCCCGCTCTTCGGCGCCTTCGCCTACTGGTACCCCAAGGCGACCGGGCGGATGATGTCGGAGCGGTGGGGCAAGCGCGCCGCGCTGCTGGTGATCGGCGGCTTCAACCTCGGCTTTTTCCCGATGCACATCCTGGGGCTGATGGGCATGCCGCGTCGGATCTACACCTATGGCGAGGCGATGGGCTGGGCGCCGCTCAACCAGCTGGCGACCTTTGGCGTGCTCGTCGCCTTCGCCGGCGCTTTCCTCTACGTCGGCAATGCCGCCTGGAGCTTTTTCAAGGGCGAACCGGCCGGGCCAGATCCTTGGGGCGGGGCGACGCTCGAGTGGCTTACCCTATCGCCGCCCCCGCCCCACAACCTCGACAACCCGCCGGTGGTGGACAGCCTCACGCCGCTCTGGGACGAGGGCGGTGTCGGCGTGATGACCGGGCTCGCCGAGGACTACCGCGAGGTGCTGGTCACTTCCGCGACGCTCGCCGAGCCGCAGTACCGGCAGCGCAGTCCGCGTCCGAGCTGGTGGCCGTTGATTACCGCGCTCGCCACCAGTGTGATGTTCATCGGTGCGATATTCTCGCCGTGGGCGCTGGTGTGGGGAACGCCGCTGCTCGGCCTTGCCCTGGCGGCTTGGTTTTGGCCTTCGCGCGAGGTGTCGGAAGGATTTCGGTGGGCCAAGCCCATCGGTCGGCTGTTCGATTGGTCACGACCATGAGCGACGCTGGTCAAACACGGGTCGTCGGCGATCTCTCGAACCTGCCGACCACCGCCTTCGGGCTGAAGAGCGTCGTCGGATGGGGCACGCTCAACTTCATGATGATCGAGGGCTCCGGGTTCGCCCTCGCCGCAGCCGCCTATATCTACCTTGCAACTCAATCCCACCCGTGGCCGCCGCGCGGTGATGCGCCTCCGGCGCTCCTCTGGAGCGGGCTGTTCACCGCCCTTCTGGTGCTGAGCGAAATCCCGAACCGCTGGCTGGCCCGCCGGGCGCGCAAGGGGGACGAAAAGGCGACGCGCTGGGGCTTGGCCCTGATGTCGGTGATGGGCGTGGCCCTGCTCGTTCTGCGCGGCGTCGAGCTGGCGCATCTCAATGTCCGCTGGAGCGACGACGCCTATGCCTCGGCGCTCTGGATGCTGATGATCCTGCACACCAGCCATGTGCTGACGGACCTCGGCGACAGCCTGGTGATTCTCGTCTGGCTCTGCACCCACAAGGTGGGGGACAGCCAATATAGCGATGTGGTCGACAACGCCTCCTATTGGGATTTCGTCATCCTGACGTGGCTGCCGATCTATTTGCTCGTCTACTGGTCCCCCCGCCTATGAAGCCCGTCGCTCAACGCGCCTGGGCGGCCATGATGCTCCCGCCGTTCGCCTGGTTCTTGGGACAACAGAGCTGGGGACAGGCGGCCCGTCTTGCCTGCCGGGAGGGGACTCTCGGCCTCGCGATCGGGGTGGCGACCCTGCTGCTCTGCTGGGCTGGCGCCGTGGTCGCTTGGCCGCTGCGACGGGCGGATGAGCCCACGCGGTCGATCGCCTGGTGCGCCATCGGCGACTCCGGTCTGTTCAGCCTGGCGCTGGCCTACCACCTCCTGGCCGGGAGCTTGATCCCGTCATGCTGGGCGTGAGGGCGGCGAAGCTCACCTTGGCGGCGCTGCTGGCGGCGCCCGCGGCGGCGCTGGCGCACGGCGGCGGCCAGCCTTGGACGCGCCCAGGCTGGACCCTGGATCCGGTGATCACGGTTCCTCTGGTCCTCTCGCTGGGCCTGTACCTGATCGGCTGGCGAAAGTTGGCCGGGCGATCGGCGCGTAACGCCGGGTCGATGCGGCGCGGAATGGTCCTGTTCCTCGCCGGCTGGTCGCTGCTGGTCGCGGCGCTCGTCTCGCCGCTGCATCAGGCAGGCGAGCGCTCGTTCACCTTCCACATGGCCGAACACGAGCTGCTGATGCTGGCCGCCGCCCCGCTGCTGGTGCTGGGCAGACCGATGCCGGTGTTCCTGTGGGGCTTTCCGGCGGCCGGACGCCAAGCGCTCGGTCCCGTCGCGAGGGTTCCGTCGCTGAAGAGCCTTTGGCGCACGCTCACCGACCCCATCGTCGCCACTCTGCTCCAGGCGCTTGCGCTTTGGGGTTGGCACGCGCCGGTCCTGTTCGACACGGCTCTGGCGGACCCCTTCTGGCACGCCGTCCAGCACCTCTGCTTTCTGGTCACGGCGCTGTTGTTCTGGAGCGCCATGCTCACGCGCCGCCACGGCGCGGGGCTCGGGCCGGAGCCTCTGTGCCTGTTCGCCACCGCCATGATCTCCGGTGCGCTCGGCGCCTTTATGGCCTTCAGCGGCAGCCCCTGGTACGCTGGCTACGCCCGGCTCGGCCTCGCCAGTTTCGGCCTCACCCCCGCCGAGGACCAGCAGATGGCGGGGCTGATCATGTGGATCCCCGGCGGTCTGGTGCACGCCGGCGCGGCCCTGGCGATCCTCGCCGCCGCCCTGCGCGAGCCGACCTCGGCGCGGAGGGCCCATGCCCTATAGCCTCCGCTTCGTCGCCGTCCTGTTCGCCTGCGCCTTCCTTGCGGCTGTGGCGAGCATGGCGGCCCAGTACCGTCAGACCCAGATCAGCACCCGGCTCTTCGCCGAGCCGCTGGCCCACGGAAACGCGTCCGCCGGCGAGACGGCCATCAAGCGCTATCGCTGCGGGGCCTGCCATCTGGTCTCCGGCGTCTCAGACGCCAGAGGTTCGGTCGGGCCCCCGCTCGACAAGATTGCCTTCCGCCAATCCATCGACGGGCGCTTCAAGAACGATCCGGATACCCTGGTTCGGTGGATCCGAGAGCCGAAAGCTATGGACCCGGCGGCCGCGATGCCAAACGAGGGAGTCACAGAAAAGGAGGCTCGGAATATTGCGGCCTACCTCTACACGCGCCGCTGAAGCTCGTCGGGTCGCCGCTCGAGAGCCGCCGCAACGGAGGTTGTCGCGTGACGCTGCTGCGGCTGACCTCTTTGCTATTTTTGATCGACGTGCAACTGAACGCTCCATATCGGGTGACGCGTGCCAGCACGTATCTCGATGTCGACGGCCGTGGCGAAGGTCGGCAATCACGCTCTAATGCGGAAGCAGAGATGGTTGTTGGTGCGCCCCACATCAAACATAGCGCCGCGTTGGCGGCGTCTCACCCCGGCTTTCGTGCCCCCTTAGCCTGTTCAGGCGTGTTCGACGTTTGCCGTTGCGTACTGTTGGGGGTTGGCGTCGCCGCGATGCCTTCAAAGCCCTGCCGACGTTGGTTGTCTGCACCGCAGGACTTGCCGGCACTATCCTTCAGCTTCTCGCGCTCCGCGCACGCGTGACCCGCAGGGTTTGACTACCGATTAGTTGAAGATGCAACGCGCGCTTGCTCGACGGTATGATGAACGCAGACTTGAGAACAGGTAAGCCGACGACGCCGGCTAACGCCGTCCTCCGGGAAATGGTGAGCATCTGCTTTCAGTTCGCCACAGGAGTGGCCCGCAGGATCCACTTCTCGGCGCGAGGCTATCGGGTAGGTTCGATCCAGCCCGACCGCTAGCGACGTCTGCTGCGCGACAGCGATGCTTTGAACGACGAGACGCGAGGGCTGTCTACGATGGAAGCTGCCACTGCTGTCGCGTCCGTTTCAAAGCGAAGGTGGCGCTCGACTGCGAATGGTCGCTTTGTGAACGGCAAGGCGGCCGACGCAATGAAAGCAGCTCGGTCGCTCATGCGGAAATGGGCTCGGCGTCCTGGCGGCGGCGATAGGATCGTTTCTGAACGCCAACCACGCCGCTTGAGAGTCGGTCCCATCCGGTTTGCGCCACGAGCCGACCTCGGCCCGTCGACGCAAAGTGGCCGGCCTCAGCCCCGTCTGAACGCCCGAGGGTGGTCGAGGCGTGGGTCGGTTCCCGACGTCAGCGACTCAACGACGACATTGACGTGAAGCGGATTGGCAGTAGCGTGGCCGTATGATCGTTCCTCTTCGTCACAGGCGTTCCACCCTGACAAAAGCCTCGCGCGCAGCGCTCGCCGCGTTGGCTGTGTCGATTGAAGCTACGACCGTTCAGGGAGCACCGATGCCTGCCCCGATTGTCTTCTTCGACATCGCCGGGCCTGATGGGTCGAAGCAAGCGGCGTTCTATGAAGACGTGTTTGGATGGAAAACCGGCCCAGGTTCGACCCTTAGGATTCCTATCGCGGGTCCGGTTCTTGCGGGCGCGCTCCGCAGCGATCCTGCAAACAAGATCATCTATTTAGGTGTCGATGACGTGACCGAGAGCCTAGCTCGAGTGGTGGCGCACGGCGGCAAGGTCGTTTAGCCTCGCTTCGAGGTGAAGGGCGTTGCGGTGCTTGGGCTTTTTACCGATCCGGCGGGAAACAGTATGGGGCTCGTCGAGATGCAGGGAGGCAAGCCGAAGATCCCTTGAGGTCAACCGCTGCTACTGACGACAAAAGAGGTGCAGTCAAGGCAGGAAGGTCCGCTCTCGGTCGTAACCCTTTGGGGCGGCCCCCGACTTAGAGGCGAGGTCTTAGCAGCATGCTTTTCGGGTGAAGCGGATCAGGCCGGAACGTACGTCAGCCGGATCGCGGTTACACCAATCGGTTGGGTGGCCGCGAGACGAAGCGGCGGCCGGGGACCGGCGAAGAAGGGATTGCCGCGTCCCAGAACGACCGGGTGGAGATAAAGGCGGTATTCGTCGATCAGGCCGAGTTCGGTAAGGCTGCCCGCCAGGACCGGACCGCCCACGTCGATCTCTCCCGTAAGGTCGCTCTTCAGCCTAAGCGCGACGGTCTCGAGGTCGTCTTCCACAAGGATCGCATTGGGCCCGGCCGACTTGAGCGAGCGCGACACGACCCACTTTGGCTGGCGGCGCCACACCTCGGCGAACTCACGTTCCGCCCGATCCCAGTCAGGATCGTCGTCGTCCCAGTAGCGCATGATTTCGTAGAGACGGCGGCCGTACAAGCAGCCGGTCAGGCCCCTCATTTGCTCTATAAAATGACGAAAGAGCACAGGGTCGGGCATGAACGCCTCATGGTCGACATAGCCGTCCAAAGATTGGTTCATGCCGAAGCCAAGTTTGGCCATGCGCGCCGCCTCCGCTGAGCAGTGTACCATGTCTCGAAGAGGCAGGAGCCGCAACAGCAACTCCCCGCCATCAGCCGCGGTCAATGCTTCCGCTTAAGAGAAGGGCGAACAGGGCGGCCGCTTGGCGCGACGAGCGGACTCGAGCTGGGCGCTCGACGCTCGACGTTGATTCGGACCGTTCTGCGCCGACGTCGATCACGTCCGGCATTTAGCCTGCGGCCATTTTTCGGACGTCGGCGGCCTGGAGCACCTGCCCGCAGATGGCCCAGTCGCCGCCTTCGACCTCGTTGATCTTGACCCAGGTCATGCCGCGTAGCGCTTCCCCCTCGACCGAGACCATGGCATCCGTCACCTCGGTGATTATCGACGCCTTAGATTGGTAGGCCACCCCACTGGGCCCAGCCTCGGCGTGGCCTATGGGGAGGGCGGGTCGATGTTCGGCACGATGTTTGCGTGTCGCGCGACCTCCACCCACCCGCTCGGTGCTCGCCGCCATACAGACGTGAATCTGAAGTGCGAAACCTTGCCAGTCATCGGCGACCTACCCGCCCAAACTCCCGTTTCTGAGCCTGCCACAACAGCGACGTCGCCATAAGCGTGGAGGTACTCGACTTCGCGCTCCAGCGAAGAAAATCGGAAGACGCCCGATCGCATCAGCCCGAAAACCTGAGCCTTGGTGACCAACTTGTTGAAGGGGTTGGTGACAACGAAAGTCTCGGCCCACAAGCTGGTGAGCTTGCTCTCATCCGCCGCTAAAATGGCACTGACCTCTGCCGCACTGGCGGCGCGGATCGCCGCGGCTGTCTTATCGTCGTCTACAGCAAACGAGATCCCCGGCATGAGGCTGGAAGCCGCCGTCGCAACAAGGAGCGCAAGCATGGCGCGGTTCATCAACGTGTCTCACTGGAAGTCATCCATCACCATTGCTCATCAGGTGCGAGATCTCACAAGGGGTTGCAACGAAGTTACCCGCTGTCGCCGACCATGATGCGCCAATAGGGGGCACGAGCGTCCATCCGGGAACCAGACACTCCGAGCCTGATTTTGAGGTCCACTTTCCGGCGCGGCTCCAACGGCGGCTCTGCTTGAGAATCGGCAACTCCGCACACCTCGTACCCCGCCTCTGTCAGGGCCTCCTCTACCGCCTCAGCAATCAAGGCTTCGTCGACGACTAGAACCCCGCCCGACATTCGCACCATCCTGAGCAGCGTCGGAGAGTCCAAAGCATCTCTAAGCGCCTCGTTCCGGCGCGGAGACTGTCAGATGGCGAGAACCTCGCGGGAATGACCGGGTCAAATGGCTCCCTCACCCGCATAGAAAGAAGGGGTTTAGCGTTTCCCCCAAGTCTCTGGCGTGCCGGAGCCAACATGTCGCCGTTCAGAATTCCGTTGCGTCAAATCGTCTTGACGCCGTGACAGATTTCGACCCCCCGATGCTATGTAATTTACCCAGAAGGGTTTCCACGCGTTCGCGCGCACGTACGAGATCTTCACCATAAAGACGATTGTCGCTGGTTTGGCTGATTCATCATCGTGAATTTAAAACTCGACGTTTCCCTGAGGCTAGCCTTTGGCAGAACCCCGGAAGAAGTTGACGCCACTCAGCTTAAGCTTCCGCACGCCCCATAGCGACACATCATTTAGGCTTATTGACCCGTTCAGGCGGCCCTCAGTCGGCTCGGCTTTCCCAGACGAGCCCCCCGTTGAGGTCGAACACCTCGCCGCAGAGTGGATCGATCAACTTCTCTGGCCAGGTGGTCTTCACGTGGTCGATTGCAGCCGCATCGTCTTCAGCATCAAACCCGAACGTGCCGTGCCCTATCCGGAGAGATGTTTCTCGCGCGTGTATCCACAACCTGAGGGTGTAGGGCGGCATTCCTACGCAATTAATTCCTCCTCTCACTGTTGGCGAGACCTGCCGAGGGGCGACGGCTTCGCTCAGCATGGTTTGGAGCCGCGCCTTCGCAACCTTCGCATCAAGGTGGAAGGCCCGGATCAAGTGTGGGTGAAGGGCGGCGGCCAGCTGCAATTCGCGCATGCCGAAAGGGCCGCGCGCCAAGCTGCGGCCGACGGGCTCCTGCAGCCTTCATCAGTTCTGATGATGACCAATGTTCGAGCCCTCTCCACCTTAATCCCAGTCAGTCCCCCGAAGCCCGGAAAACTGGAACGCAACCATGAACATAAACCAACTGTTCGCCTCTGCCGCCTTGTCCGCAGCGCTAGCGGCGGCGGGCGGCGGCGCCCACGCCACCAACTTGATTGCCAACGGCGGCTTCGAGGACGGAACCTACTCTGTCGACGGTTTCAACGTCCCCCTTGATTGGACGCCGAACACCGCCGTCACCACGTATCCAGGCTTTGACTACGATCGTCTCGAGCTTGCCTTCCCCCACTCCGGTCATTTCGGGCTCGAGGTCGGGACTTTGCCCGGATATTCCGTCCCCACCTTCAGCCAGTCTTTTTCGGACACCGTCGGCGTTACTTACGTGGGAAGCTTCTACGCCCTGGTCAGGGACGCGATCCAAGATCCTGCCGCGTCTCTATACGTGTCCATCGATGGAACCACCAAGGTCAGGGTAGCTGACGTGTTCGCCCCCTACACTCAGGAGACGTTCTCGTTTGTCGGCACCGGAAGCGACACCATCACCTTCGGCGCCCAGAACAGTCCGAACTTTTTCATCGACGACGTCAGCGTGAGCCCCAGCCGCCTCGCGGTGCCAGAACCCGCGGCCTGGACGCTGATGCTGGCTGGCTTCGGCCTTTTGGGCGGAGTCACACGCCGGCGGCGGTCGGCTGCTCTGGTCCCGATAGAAGTGTGAATAGAGGCCCCGCTGGCGCTTGGCTTGAGAGTTCGGTGTGCTCCTGGGCTAACGGGTCACGTGTCGACCGAAAGGGTGATCGGGACGGCAGCTCACCCCTCCCTACGGAACCTGTGAGAGCCTCCGACGAAAGTGACGCGAAATTCCTCGAAGATACTCCGCAAGAACACACCGTCGGTCCGGGGGCCGATAAGCAGACTTTCCGAACTTCCGCCTTGAGCCCAACCCGGAACCGCCCCGTCGCGGCGAGAGCGCCTCAAAGGCCGCGACGCCGGAATGTCTATGACGATGGAGATCGCGGCCGAGAGGGCAGGCAGACCAGGCGTGGTCAATCGCCCCGCTTCGCCCGCGCAAACCCCCGATCCGCAACCATGAACCGCGCGAGCATGGGCCCGATGAGCTTGGCCGGCGGGACGGGGTCGCCCCCGGTCTCGCGCCCGAGCGCCTCGCCGTAGGCGACAAGGTCGCGGTGCACGGCCGCGGTGAGCTCGACGGTGATCCTCACCGGCTTGTCGTCCTCGATGGCGCCAATCCTCAACTTGGCCATGGCATGCTCATCGGTCGTACAGTTCGAGCACGAGGTCGCGCGTGACCAAGACGCGGACCGGGTAGCCCGGACGGATGGTGAGCGTGGGCGCCACGTTGAGCGAGCGGCTCACCACCTGCTGGCCTGCTTGGTTGATCCCCTGCCCCGCGCCCTGGCGCAAGGCCTGGACGAGAGCGCTGTCGTTTGAACCAGCGCCGGCCTCGGCCCCCACGCTGAGCACCGTCGAGAGGAGCGCGGAGGAGAGAAGCGTTCCCCAGTGGTTGTTCACCCGGTCCTGGAGACCGGCGTAGCCCGCCGGGTCGGTGGCCGGTTGCCGTTCCAGGACGATGGACTTGCCGTTGGGCAGGATCAGCCGCGTCCAGACCAGAAGGGCGCAGGATTGTCCGAAGCTCACCTGGGCGTCGTATTGGCCGATGAGCTTGGACCCCTGCGGGATCAGCCGGCGCTTGCCGGTGGGGGTATCGTAAACATCCTCGGTGACCTGAGCGGTGACCATGCCGGGCAGGTCGGAGCGCAGTCCGGTGATGAGCGCGGCCGGGATGATCGATCCCGCCTGGAGCACGTCGGCGCTCGCCGGCGGCTCGAGGCGGTTGGCGCTCACCGTGTGCTCCTCAAACGTTCGCGCGAGAAAAGCTTCCTTCTCGCCTTCAGTGTTCGAGGGGGCCGCCGGAGCGACCGTCGTGCCGGCGCCCTCCCCCGCTCCGAACGAAGCCAAACTCGGCGTCGCGCTCTCGGCGGAACGCCCGGTCTCGGAGAATAGCCGGCTGGTGCGCGCCGCCTCGTGCTCCTGGGCGACCCGCTCGATCTCGGGGTTGGGTGGAGGGGTCGTGGCGACATTCTCGCCCGTGGCCTGCGGCCCTATCGGCGGCGGGGTCGCGCCCGCCGCGAGGAACGGCCGCCCGAGGTCTCCCGGCATCGGCGGCCCGAGCTTCGGGACCCATCCGCTCGGGGGCGGCAGACCGGCGTAGTCCCTGGGCAGGCGGGCCAAGGCGTCCGGGGCGGGATGGCTGTCGGTGTTGTAGAGCTCGGCGTGGCCGGTCCGTCCGGTCGGGCGCAGCGCGACCATCACCGCGCCGCCGAGCGCGACCGCCGCCACCACGCCCAACGTCAGAAGCACCTTGCGCGAGAGTCGGGTCACGGGCGGGCGCAAGCCGCGCAGGCGCATCTCGGAGAGCGGGCGCGGGGCTTCCTCCGTACATGGAGGACTGTTGTCGTTGCTCATGCGGGCGCCCGATCGTCGCGGACGATCCGCACCCGCACCTGGTGCTTGCCGCCCAGCCGCAGCTCGGCGGCGGTGAACAGGCGATCCACCACCAGGTGCGCGCCCTGGACGCGGTAGTTGACCAGCTCGGGCTTGTGGTCCGCGCCGGTGACCCACAGCGGCGGCATCTCTCCGGTGGAAACGTTCGGCGGGAACTGGATGTAGACGCGCCGGCCGTCGTCGAAGGCCCGCAACGGCCGCCAGGACGGCTTGTCGCCAGTTATCCGGTAACGGAAGTTCAGGGCGTCGATATTGAGGGCCGCAGTGGAGCCGGCGGAAGCGATGTCCTTCTCCGGACCCGAACCGGCGCTGCCCGAAGCCGGCGCGCGGATGGCGATCAGCGCGTCCCGGGGGTAGCGGAAGGAGACTTCGGCCATGTAGGTCGCCGCCGTCGCCAACTCCAGGTGATAGGTGCGCCGGTCGGTGTTGATGACGAGGTTGGTGGACAGATCCGGGGCGGTCGGCTTGACCAGGATGTGCACGCGGCGCGTCTCGCCCGAGCCGCTCGCGGTGTCGCCGATGATCCAGCGCACGGTGTCGCCGGCGGCCACCGGTCCCGAGCCCGCCAGGCTCTCGCCGGGCTCGAGCGCAATATCGGTGACCTCGCCAGGTGCGGCGTAGACCTGGAAGAGGGCGCCATCGGAGTAGGGGTACATCTGCATGGCGCCCAAGAACCCGGCGCGGCTCGGCTGCAGGCGGGCTGCCGCGTTGGCCTCGGCGACCTGGCGCGCGCTCTCTGATCGGACTCCACGATGGCCCACGCTCCGTCGGAGCCTGGGCCTGATCACGGCCGGCTTGCTCTTGAAGGACGAGATCATCGCCGGAGCGGATGAAGACGGACTAGCGAGAGCCGGCGTGATGGCCTGCGGCGGCGCAACTGGGATCGCGGCTGTTGCGAAAACCGGCGTTGCGGCGAGCGCTGCGGCTAGGATGACCTTCATGCCTAAAGTTCTTTCGACCAGGCGAGGGCGTGGACGTAGACCCCGAGCGGGTTGAGCTTGAGCCGCTCGGGGTCGGTGGGCGGCTGCAGGACGACGGTGAGAATGGCGCTCCAGCGCTCGGTGGAGGCGAGCGCGCCATCCACGTAGCGGGTCTCGACCCAGGCCACGCGGAAGCTGGACGGCGAGGCGCGGACCACGCTGGAGATCTCCACCGAGACCTGCTCTTGGCCGATCTTGGCGAATGGGTCGTTGACCCGGGCGTAGTCGTTGAGCGCCAACGCGCCCTTGTCAGTGACGTAGTGGTAGGCGTCGAGCCACTGGCGGCGCAGCACGATCGGGTCGGCGGGGATGCCCCGCACCTCCTCGATGAAGCGGGCCAGGTGCCAGGCGATCTGCGCGTCGGAGGGATGGTAGCCGCGCTCGGCCGGGGCGATGGCGCGCGCCTCGCCCAACCGGTCCACCTCGACCACCCACGGGGTGACCGTGCCCCGGGCGGACTCCCAGACCAGCCCGCCGGCGAGGCCGCCGCTCAAGGCCAGGGCGGCGAAGCAGGCCAGCCGCCAGTTGCGCGCCTGGACTCGGGCCGAGCCGATCCGCTCGTCCCAGACCTGGCCGGCTCGCTGGTACGGCGTCTGCGGCTGTGGGGTTACGCCGTAGGCTATAGTGGATCGCTTGAACATCTAGTCTCCTTGCCTGAGGTCGGCGGCGTGCCCACCGCCGCCGGCGTCGCCCGAGCGCAGCGCCTGGCCGGCGGCGGCAACGCCCTGATCGACCTGCTGGGTGCGCCGAAGCCGCCGCGCCCAACCGGGCGGTTCGGATGCGGCCGAGGTGGAGGACGCTCCGGCCGCACCGCCGCTCGCGGCCGCGGGCCGCAGCGGGCTCGTCGCGGCGGAGCTCGCCGCCTGGGCAACGCCCGCCAGACCGCCGGAGCGGTAAGCCGCCGAGGCGGTGCCGGCGACGGAGGCGCCAAGGCGCGCCGCACCGCCCGCGACCGCGAGGCCGCCGCCGGCCAGGGCCGCGCCGGCCGCGCCGACGCCGGCGACCGCCAGGCCCGTGCCGACCGCCGCGCCCGCGCCGAGCTGAGGACCGCCGGCGATGAGGCCATTGGCGATCCCCGGACCGAAAATTGTCAGACCCAACAGCGACAGCGACGCGAGGACGATCGTCAGAGCGTTGTCGATGGTCGGCGGATCGCTGAACCCTTGGGTGAACTGGCCGAACAGGGTCGAGCCGATGCCGACGATCACGGCGAGGACCAGAACCTTGACCCCGGAGGCGGCGACATTGCCCAGCACCTTCTCGGCGAGGAAGGCGGTGCGGCCGAAGAGGCCGAAGGGGACCAGGACGAAGCCGGCCAGCGTGGTGAGCTTGAACTCGATCAGGCTCACGAACAGCTGGATGGCCATGACGAAGAAGGCGACGATCACGATGAGCCAGGCGATTAGCAGCACGGCCACCTGGGTGAGATTGTCGAACACCTGCGGGAAGCCGGAGAGCTTGGCCACCGCATCCAGGATCGGCTTGGCCGCATCTATGCCGACCTGGGCGAGCTTTCCCGGCTGAAGGAGCTGGGCGGTGCTCAACGAGCCCCCGCCGGCTTTGAGGCCGAGGCCGGCGAAGCTCTCGAAGACGATCTTCGCCAGGCCGTTGAAGTTGCCGATAATGAAGGCGAAGGCGCCAATGTAGAGCGTCTTCTTGATCACCCGGGCGAGGATGTCCTCGCCTTCAGCCAGCGTCCACATCAGGGCCGCGAGGGTCACGTCGATGCCGATGAGCACGGCCGCGAGCCCGTGAACATCGCCGGATACCAGGCCGAAGCCGCTGTCGATATAGCGGGTGAAGGTGCCCAGGAAGGTGTCGATGACGCCGGAGCCCTGCATGGCGCTTACGCTTCGTCCTCGATCAGGATCGAGGCCAGAGTAGAGGGCGTCCCTGGCGCTTGGGCGTGCGCCACCTTCCAGGCGGCGACGGCTACAAGCAGGCCGGCGGCCAGAATGCCGAACGCGCGGCGCACAGCCGTGCGGTTCAGGTATCGCGCGCGCGGTCGTTGCCGCCGCATCAGTGGAACTCCTGCGCCGAGCCGGGGACGTACCCCGCGCCGTAGTTGAGGAAGTTTGCCGTCTGCGCCCTGCCCTGCTCGACGGACTCGACCTGACGCGACGCTTCCAGGGCCTGGGCGCGGCCGATCGCGGCCATAACAGCGGTGAGGTCGGCGAGTTGGCGCGCCTGGAGGGCGACGAGCTGATTGCCCGCCTGGGAGGCCTGAAGGGCGCCCGTGGCCGATTGGCTGACGCCGACCAGCGCCCGGAGCTGGATCCGCGCCCCGTCCAGGTTCTGCACTGCTCCGGCCTGGACCCGCATCGCGTCCTGGAACCCCACGCGGGCGTTGGCCCAGCGCGTGTCGGCGTCCGTCAGCATCTGGGACGAGCCCGCGCCGGCGTAGCTGGCCGGGTAGGTGCGGGTGAACGCCTGGTCGATGGTCGTGACGCTGTAGGCGATGCGCTGGGCCTGGGTGAGAAGCTGCTCGGTGCGCTGGATCTGGTCGAGTAGTGGCGCGATCGCGGAGTACGGCAGGCTGGCGAGGTTCCGGGCCTCGTTCACCAGCATGGTCGCCTGGTTCTCCAGCGACGCGATCTCGTTGTTCACCTGCTGCAACTCGCGCGCGGCGGTGAGCACCGCCTGCACATGGATCGCAGGGTCATAGACGGTGATCTGAGCCTGAGACGCAGGGCCGAGGAGGGCGAGGGCGAAGCCAACCGGGAGGCCGGCGATGCGGCGCGAGCCGTGGCGACGAAGGGTGATCATGGAAACAGCTTCCGAGTTGCGGGGGTGAGGAGGTCGGCGGCCCAGGGGAGTCCCTTGCGGCGCAGCCAGGCGGCCGCGAACCCGTCGCCTCCGGCCTCGGCGAGCACCTTATCGATCGCCGCCTGGTCGGCCTTGGACGAGGCGGCGGTGAAGGCGAGCGCGACTTCGGAGAGGCCAAGGTCGATGAGACGGTTCCCGCGCCGGCTCTGGACGTAGTAGTCGCGCTTGGGGCTCGCCTGAGAGAGGATCTCCGTCTGCCGGTCGTTCAGGCCGAAGCGGCGGTACATGGCCGCGATCTGCGGCTCGAGCGCGCGCTCGTTGGGTAGGAAGATCCGCGTCGGGCAGCTCTCGATGATCGCCGGGGCGATCGGCGATCCGTCGATGTCGGCCAGGGATTGTGTGGCGAACACCACGGAGGCGTTCTTCTTGCGCAAGGTCTTGAGCCACTCGCGCAGCTGGCCGGCGAAGGCGGCGTCGTCGAGCGCCAGCCAACCCTCGTCGATGATCAGCAGGGTCGGCCGGCCGTCGATCCGCGCCTCCAACCGATGGAACAGATAGGCCAGGACCGCCGGGGCGGCGCTGGAGCCGATCAGGCCTTCGGTCTCGAAGGCCTGGACTTCGGTGTCATCAAGACGTTCGGCCTCAGCGTCCAGCAGACGGCCGAACGGCCCGTCCAGGGTGTAGGGGCGAAGCGCCGCCTTCAGCGCGTTGGACTGGAGCACCACGGCGAGGCCGGTGAGGGTGCGCTCGGCTTCAGGAGCCGAGGCCAAAGAGGTCAGCGCCGACCACAGGTGTTCCTTCAACTCCGGGGTGACCTGGACCTTCTCCCGCCCGAGGATCGCGGCGAGCCACTCGGCGGCCCAGGCCCGTTCGGCCGGATCGTCGATCCGCGCGAGCGGTTGCAGGGCGACCTCGCCGTCTCCGCCGAGGTCCTGCCAGTCCCCGCCCATTCCGAGCGCGGCGGCCCGGATCGAGCCGCCGAAGTCGAAGGCGAACACCTGGGCGCCGGCGTAGCGGCGGAACTGGAGGGCCATGAAGGCCAGGAGCACGCTCTTGCCCGCCCCGGTCGGGCCCACGATGAGGGTATGGCCGACATCCCCCACGTGGAGTGAGAAGCGGAAGGGCGTGGAGCCCTCGGTCCGGGCGAAGAACAGCGGCGGGCCTTGCAGGTGCTCGTCGCGCTCGTCCCCCGCCCACACCGCCGAGAGCGGGGCCATGTGGGCGAGGTTCAGGGTCGAGATCGGGGGCGTGCGGACGTTGGCGTAGACGTGGCCGGGCAAGCTTCCGAGCCAGGCCTCCACCGCGTTCACGCTTTCGCGCATGACGGTGAAGTCCCGGCCCTGGATGACCTTCTCCACAAGTCTCAGGCGCTCGTCGGCGATGCGCGCATCGGGATCCCACACGGTGACCGTGGCGGTGACATAGGCTTCGCCGACCAGGTCGGAGCCGAGCTCCTGGAGAGCGAGGTCGGCGTCGGCGGCCTTGTTGGCCGCGTCGCTGTCCATCAGCGTCGAAGCCTCGTTGGTCATCACCTCCTTGAGGATGGCGGCGATCGACTTGCGCTTGGCGAACCACTGGCGGCGCACGCGGGTGAGCACCTTGGCTGCGTCGGTCTTGTCCAGGCAGATGGCGCGGGTCGACCAGCGATAGGGGAAGGCGAGCCGGTTCAGATCGTCCAACAGCCCGGGCCAGGTGCGGCTCGGAAAGCCCATCACCGTTAGGGTGCGCAGGTGGGAGTCGCCGAGCCTGGGCTCGAGCCCGCAGGCGAGGTCTTGGTCGGCGAGGAACGCGTCCAGGTACATCGGGGTCTCGGGCGCCCGGACCCGCTGAACCTTGGTCGAGATGCAGCTGTGCAGGAACGAGAGCGTCTCGCCGTCATCAAGCCAGGCCGCCTCCGGCATGAAGCCCTCGACCAGGGTGAGGAGCCGATCCGTGCGGTCAACGAACACGGCGAGCGCCGCCCGCCAGTCCACACCCTGGTTCGAGCGCCCCTCGTAGAGCCAGGACTCCGCGCGCGCGGCTTCCTCAGCCGGCGGAAGCCAGACCAGCGTGAGACAGTACCGGCTCTCGAAGTGAGCCCCTTCGGCCTCGAACTGGGCCCGGCGTTCGTCATCCACCAGCCGGGAAGCGGCGTCGACGAACTCGGATCGGGGATGGCCGCTGGCCGCGGTTCGCTGGGCCTCGACGAAGATCGCCCAGCCTGAGCCTAGGCGGCGCAGAGCGTTGTTGAGCCGGCCGGCGACCGCGACCAACTCGGCCTCGGTGGAGGAGTCCAGGTCGGGACCTCGGAAGCGGGCGCTACGCTGGAAGTTCCCGTCCTTGTTGAGCACCACGCCCGGGGCAACCAGGGCCGCCCAGGGGAGGTAGTCGGCGAGGTGTTTCGCCCTGGGCCTGTACTCGGCGAGGTTCAGCACGGCGTCCTCACGGGGCTAAGTGGGGCGGGTAGCGGAGGTGGCGGCGGACCACCTCCACGAAAGCTGGATCACGCTTGGCCGCCCACACCGCCGCGAGGTGCCCGACGAGCCACAAGCCCAGCCCAGCGATCCACAGCCGCAGCCCCAGGCCCAGCGCTGCGGCCAGGGTGCCATTGAGGATGGCGACCGAGCGCGGCGCGCCGGCCAGAAGGATCGGCTCGGTTAGCGACCGCCGCACGGGGGCGTAGAAGCCGGGGGTCTCCTCCATCAGACGACGGCCCCGCCGCCAAAGGAGAAGAACGAAAGGAAGAAGCTCGAAGCCGCGAAGGCGATCGACAGACCAAAGACGATCTGGATCAGCCGCCGAAAGCCGCCCGAGGTCTCGCCGAAGGCGAGGGTTAGGCCGGTGATGATGATGATGATCACCGAGATCGCCTTGGCCACCGGTCCCTGGATCGACTGCAGGATCTGGTTGAGCGGCTGCTCCCAGGGCATGCTCGAGCCAGACGCGTGCGCCGGCGCCCCCAGGGCTGCGAGCGCGAGCGTGGCGAAGGCGCGGGCGAGAGGCCGGCGCAAGGGGAAGCGGGACATCAACAAACTCCAAAGGAGATGACGCGGTAGTCGCCGTGAGGGCCGAGCCCCTCGACGGCGGAAAGCTCGACGAGGCGGCGCGCGGCGCCTCGGCCGTCCAGGACGGCGATGACGTCGATCGTCTCGGCTATCAGGGCGCGCGGGACTGTGACCACGGCTTCCTGGATCAACTGCTCCAGCCGGCGCAGCGCGCCGATCGCGGAGCCGGCGTGGATGGTTCCGAGCCCGCCGGGGTGGCCGGTGCCCCAGGCCTTAATCAGGTCGAGCGCCTCGGGTCCGCGCACCTCGCCGATGGGAATGCGGTCGGGGCGGAATCGAAGGGCGGAGCGCACCAGGTCCGTGAGCGATGCAGCGCCATCCTTGGTGCGTAGAGCGACGAGGTTCGGTGAGGCGCACTGCAGCTCACGGGTGTCCTCGATCAGCACCACGCGATCGGCGGTCTTGGCGACCTCGGCTAGCAGCGCGTTCACCAGCGTCGTCTTGCCGGTCGACGTGCCGCCGGCGATCAGGATGTTCTTGCGCGCCTGAACGGCGGCGCGGAGCGCTTCGGCCTGGCCGGCGGTCATCACGCCGCGGGAGGCGTAGTCGTCGAGAGTGAACACAGCGACGGCCGCCCGGCGGATGGAGAAGCACGGCGCTGCCGCCACCGGCGGGAGGAGGCCCTCGAAGCGCTCGCCGGTTTCCGGAAGCTCGGCGGAGATCCGGGGTGCGCTCGCGTGGACCTCGACGCCGATGTGGTGCGCGACGAGGCGGATAATGCGTTCGGCGTCACTCGGTCCGATGCGCGTCCCTGTCGGCTCTAGGCCGCCCGACAGCCGGTCGATCCAAAGCCTACCGTCCGGGTTGAGCATGATCTCGGAGAGGCTCGCGTCCTCCAGGTGAGCGGCAATCTCGGCCCCAAGGGCGGTGCGAAGCATACGCGCGCCGCGAAGGGCAGACTCGGCGCGGAAGGGGACGAGCGACACTGGCGCAAACTCCGCGCCGCTCGCCTGGAACTCAGGCCTCAGTCAGCGCGGTCTTGCAGAGAGGGCAGGATCACACGATCGGCAACAATGGACTCGGCTCGGGAGGGATCCGGCGTGCGATGACTTGCGCCGAGGTCGGTCCCCAATGCAGGATCCTGGTAGAGGCCTGCTAAGCGCCCGTAGCCGAGTTGGCTTAAGTCCGGAAAGTGGACGATTCGGACCCGGGCGCTCGGTGGAAGCCAGGCGGTACGTCCGAGGCGTTCGCCTTGGATCAGCGGGGCGACGAACTTGCTCGGATCGGGCGCCGTCGATGTCCCGGCACACCACTCCTGCTCCCTCCGGATTGCAGAAGCCGCGGACCATGGGGCTTCTTGAGCGACACGGTAGGGCGTGCGGAAAGCACCACGTCGTGCCCGCTTCTTGCGTTGCCTTGGCGCCAGAAGCGAAACCCTCACGGCGGTCTAGGTTCACGATATCGCGGGGTCGTGTGCCGATCTGCTAGAGACGTGCCATGTCCAAACCGAAGGCATTACGCGGATGCGTCGTCAGGGGCACGGCGCGGCCGCGGATCTACCCCTCCAAGTCGGCGATGCTAAGCCGGGAGGCGCTGCACCTCCACCGTCACGTGTGAGAGCGCCGGGAAGCGGGCGAGGCGATCGCGGTAGTAGTCGGGCCCGCGCTCCTGGGCCGTGCTAACCGCGACGATCGCGCCGAGGTGACCAGGGCCGAGACGCCAGAGGTGTAGATCATTCAGGTGGTCGCCCTCCGCTTCCACGGTCCGGCGAACGCCTTCGGCGACCTTTCGGTCCGGAACCATGTCGAGCAGGATCGATCCCGTGTCGCGCACCAGCCCCCACGACCAGCTCGCGATGACGACTGCCCCGACGACGCCCGCGAGCGGGTCCATCCAGAGCCAACCGAAGGCGCGCGCCAAAATCAAGCCGACGATAACGAGCACCGACACTGCGGCGTCAGCCATAACGTGGATCACGGCCGCTCGCATGTTGTTGTCCCGATGAGCGACCCCGTGCACGTCGCGCCCATGCTCTTCGAACAGAACCGGGATCTCGTGCCCATCCAGGTGCAGATGCGCGATAAAAGCGTGCGGCTCGGGGATGGCTTCGACGCTCTCAAGACACTCGCCACGGTCAGCCATGCCGAAAATCTGGCGAGCGCCATTCGCCCGCACGGTCTCGATCCGAACTTCCTCGGCCGGTGGCATTGAGCCGCCAGCGGTCTGCAGGCGAAAGACCGGCGGTACGCCGTCCTCGTGAATTCTCAACAAGAGCGGACCGGCGGCTCTCTCTATCCGGTGCGCCTCGTCATGATCGTGCGCCTCGTGGGGATGATCCTCATGGTGAGAATGCCCGTGCCCGTGCCCGTGCCCATGCCCATGCCCATGCCCATGCCCATGCCCATGATGGTGGTGCTGACCACCGCCACTTAGCAACCATGCGCTAGCGATGTTCACCCCAAGGCCGAGCGCCGCGATCGGGATTGCCTCGGCGAAGTGGATCGGCACCGGATGGAAGACGCGGCTGACAGCCTCGAAAGCGATCAACAGGGCGATCATCGCTAGGATGATCGCGCTCGTGAACCCGGCGAGGTCGCCGAGCTTGCCGGTTCCGAAGGTGAACCGGGAATCACGCGCATACCGTCGGGCGAAGCTGTAAGCGAGCGCCGCGAGAAGGAGGGCGCCCGCATGCGTGCTCATGTGCAGCCCGTCCGCCACCAGCGCGATGGAGCCGAACATGAGGCCGCCGACGATCTCGAGCACCATCATGGCGCCGCAGAGGATGATCACGGCCCAAGTGCGCCGTTCCGCGCGTTCATGGCCCGCACCCAGGAAGACGTGTTCATGCGCGGCGGCGTTGGAGGAATTGATGGTCACCACGGCCAATCTCTCCACTCGAGGTAGTTCCGCACGCTCGCTACCGGATCGCCCGGTGTAGCAACGCCGTCAATTCGGCGAGCTTGGCGCGCTGATCTTCGACATCCCCCGAGGCGACCGCGCCTGCGACGCAGGCCCCGGCGTGCGCGTCCAGGATCTCGCGCTCGATCTTAGCCAGCGCCGCGCGCGCCGCCTGTAGCTGAGTCAGGATGTCGACGCAGTAGCGGCCGCTCTCGATCATCGCGGCGATACCACGCACCTGGCCTTCGACACGGCGCAGGCGCGGAAGCTGGCGGGAGTGATCCGCGTGCTGCCCGGGCTCGCTCAGACGTGCCGCCACAGCATCCACCCCGCCATTCCCACCATCATCACGTTCTCCGTCAGCGACACGAAACCGAGCGGCACCTTGCTTGCCCCGCCGACGCACGCGCACTTCAGCTCGTGCTTGTCGACGTACACGGCCTTGAACACCGACACAGCCCCGATCCCGCCAATGAACGCGGCGACCGGGATCGACAGCCACGTCAGCATGCCCGAGATCATCAGCACTCCGGCCAGCAGCTCGGCGAACGGGTAGATGTATCCGTAGGGCGTCCAGCGACGAGCGAGCAGATCGTAATTGAGGAACATCGTCGCGAAGCTCTCGACGTCCTGCAGCTTGAGCAGAGCAAGGATGCACATGCCGAACGCGATGAACCACTCGGGTGACCGCCAAGACAGGATCGTGCCGTCCGCCGCCCAGGTCGCGGCGAGCGCCATCAGCGCGGCGGCAACGAACACCGCGATGACCGGCCGGTAAGTGACCGCGTTCGGATCACGCACGCGCAAGCCGAAGAAGCGGCGCAGGTCATCGTAGCCGCCCACTCTGCGTTCGCCGATGAAGATCTGCGGCGTCGTCGTGACGTCGTGCTCCCGCTTGAAGGCGTCGACCTCGGCGCGGGTCGCGAGCCAGCGGTCCTCCACGGCATAGCCTCGTCGCTGAAGCAGATCGCGCGCCTTGAGCCCGTAAGGGCAAACATGCTCCGGCATCACCATCCGATACAGAACCGCGCTCCTTGTGGTGTCCGCCATTCTCGCCTCCAGAGCCGACCTCATACCCTGGGGGGGTATGTTGACAAAACTCGGAGGTGGGGATGATAGGGCGCGGATGCAAACGTCGATGCTCCTCGCCGCCAACGCGGCCCTGTTTCTGTGCGGGCGCGCGCTCGCACAGGCCGCCCCGATGCAGGGCTCCGGGTCCATGCCGGGCATGGACATGCCGGCTTCGCCATCCGCCTCGCCGCCCCCGGCAGCCGCTCCGAGCGGGACGGTGCCGGATAAGCCTGTCACGATGATGAAAGACGGCGCCATGGCCGGCATGGACATGGCCCAGATGCCCGCCGCGCTCGGCCCCTATCCGATGAACCGAGAGGCGTCAGGGACCAGTTGGCAGCCGGACGTGTCGCCGCTTCAAGCGATCTACGTCATGGCGGGCGACTGGGCGCTGATGTTCCACGGCATTCTAAACGGCGTCTATGACGCCCAGAGCGGGCCGCGCGGGGGCGACAAGACGTTTGTTTCCGGCATGCTCATGGGCATGGCCTCCCGGGACGTGGGTGACCGTGGCCGCCTTCAGCTACGCGCGATGCTGTCGCCCGACCCATTCATGGGGGCGGACGGCTATCCGCTGCTGCTCGCAACCGGGGAGACCGCGAACGGACGTACGCCGCTGGTCGACCGGCAGCACCCGCACGACCTCTTCATGGAGCTGAGCGCCAGCTACAGCTATCGGCTGACCGACAAGGCGAGCGCGTTCCTCTATGCCGGCCTGCCGGGCGAGCCCGCCTTCGGACCTCCGGCGTTCATGCACCGGCTCTCAATCCTGGACTCTCCCGAGGCGCCCATTAGCCATCACTGGGTCGACTCGATGCACGTCACTGAAGGCGTTGTCACCGGGGGCGTGGTCTATGGCGCGTTCAAGCTCGAAGCTTCGGGCTTCAGGGGCCGCGAGCCCGACCAGCACCGCTACGACATCGAGAGACCGAAGCTAGACTCGGTTGCTATCCGCGCCAGCCTGAACCCGACCTCGCGCCTTGCTCTGCAGGTGAGCTGGGCCCGTCAGATATCGCCCGAACAGCTCGACCCTCAGGTCAACGAACGGCGTTGGTCCGCGAGCGCGATCTACACGGCGCCGATCGGCGCGGAGGGCTTCTGGTCGACGACCGCGATCTGGGCGCAACGACGAGCGTTCGGCGCGCCGGAGGGCCTCGGCCCCGCTCTAGAAGCCTGGATTCTGGAGAGCGCGGTGCATCCCAACGCGCGCTGGACTATCTACGGCCGCGCCGAACGGATCGACAACGACGAGTTGCTCGCCAACGTCTTTTACCACAACGGGCCGCCGATCACGGTCGGCAAGCTCGAACTCGGCGCGATCCGGAACTTCCGTGTTGCCGACCACATCAAACTCGGCATCGGGGCCCAAGGAGCGAGAAACTTCGTCGGGCAGGTTCTCTCGGCCGCCTACGGCGGCGACCAATGGGGCGCTATGGGGTTCGTGCGGGTAAAGATCGACTAGCGGCAGGCGGAACAGAGCGCTTCAATCGTCGGCCAAGGAGTGGGCTCACGCTCGACGAAGATCGCGGGTCGGGACGCGCACCCGGCGTCTCCGAGCTGACCTTCCGAAGGTACCAAACGAGCCCGTTTCCGTAATCGCGTCGGATGAGGTTGAGTGTCTGACAGGGGTTGAAAGCCGCTTGCCCCGCCCCGCCGCTAAGCTGACCCGGAGCGGGTCGCCCGAGAGCGGGCGCGTGCAAGGTCCGAGAAGGGTGGTGAGCGGCCATCGCCTACCGTCTCGCTGAACCAATCAACCTGTCTCGAAGCTGCACCATCTTCGCAAACTGCCGGTCACCGTACTCGAAATGTGCAGACAGCGCCTTTTCATGTTCAAGGCGAGTTTGGGCTGCGTCCGGCGGTGCTGAACCAGGCGGCGGCGGCGGGCCGGTGCACTCGTACACGCTGTGACTGTCCCTCGCCGCTCGATCGGCGACCGCTTTGTCGTAATCCGATTTCAATTTGGTCTTGCTCAACGACCGAACGAAAGCTTGATCTCGACCTGCCCGAGCACGGACGTAGGCGCGAACATCGTCTGGGGCGCAATGTTCAACGACGAATATCTGGTAGTCCTCGACGGCCCCGCGGAAGGCAGCGCGACCCTCTGGGGACAGGCCCTGAGCCAGCGCTCCGGACGATAAGGAGTACAGGGCCGCTATCAGGATAAATTGATTCACATCAATGATCTCACGGCGTTTCGACCCCACGCCGACCCACAGTTTAGCGCCTTTGCCGTTGACGGGTTTGGCTTTCATCACGCCGATCACACCTCTTGTGGGGCAAGTTCGTCGGTTGGGGGACCTGATCGTCGTTCAAGAACAAGGAAAGTTGTCGGCAGTAGAAACAGCACCAGAGGCGCGCCGGCGATCAGGCCTGAAATAATGGCAATGGCGAGGGGCTTCTGGAGACCGGAGCCCCGGCCTATGCCGAGCGCGAGGGGCGAGAGCGCCAACACGGCGATAAGTGCGGACATTAGGATCGGCCGGAGGCGCGATACGCCGGCCCCCAATACGGTCTCCCTCCGGGCTTCCGCATCTGTCGGCCAAGCGGGGAGGTCAACTTCGGCGAAGTAGAAGATCGCCAGCTCGGTGATAATGCCCACGATCATCGTGAGTCCCATCAGGGCCGAGATGTTCAGCTCCGTCCCAGTGAGGAACAGGCCCACAAACACCGCCGCGGCCGCCGAAAGCACGGTAACGAGGATGGAGGCCACGACAGTGATCCGCTCGAAAAGGTAGAGCAGCAGCAGGGTTACGAGGAGCAGCGCCGAGGCGAAGACGATCGCCAGCCCGACGAACGAGGACTGCTGCTGAGAATAGAGGCCGCCGTACTCCACGCGCACCCCGCCGGGCAGCCCGAGCCCGGCCACCGTCTTCTTCACCTGAGCCATGGCCGACCCCAGGTCTCGGTGCTCCAGGCGCGCGGTGACGCCCACGAAGGGCTGCAGGTTCTCGCGGGTGATCTGCTGTTGCCCGCCCTGCACCGAGACGCTGGCGATTTGCCCGAGGGGGACGAGGTGACCGTCGGGCGCGCGCAGGGAAAGCTGGCTGATCAGCTCCACGCGGTCCCGCAGCTCTGGAGGGGTCCAGACTCGCACCCCGTAATTGGTCTCGCCTACCTGGACCTGGGTCGCGACACTGCCTTCGATCGCCGCTTGCGCCTGGGCGGCCACCTGGCCGGGGTCCAGACCGTTCAGTTCGGCGGCGGCTTGGTTCACCTGGATCATCACGGCGTCGCCCGTCGGGCGCAGTCCGTTTTGAACCTCCACCACCCCCTGGATCTTGCTGATCGCGTCCGCGACGCGTTGGGCGCTTTGATTCAGCGCCGCCGGGTCGGTTCCGAAGAGCTTGACCTCAATCGGTTGGGGCACGGCGGTCAGGTCGCCGATTGAGTCCTCCATCAGCTGGGCGGTCTCAACGTCGAGGCCTGGGACATGGGCCTGGATGTCCTTCCGGACGTCCGCCATCACGTCGTCGATAGGAGCCCGCTTGCCGGACTTTAGGTGAATGAAGAAGTCGCCTTCGTCGGACTCTGTCACGCCCCCGCCCAGCTGCGTTCCCGTGCGCCGCGAGTAGCTGTCGACGTTCGGATTGGCGCGGATGATCGCTTCGGCTTGCCTCAGCAGGGCGTCAGTGTCGCTGAGCGCGGCGCCGGGCTTGGCCTTGTAGTCCAGGACGAACCCGCCCTCGTCCATATGCGGCAAGAAACCGGAGCCGAGCCGGCTGTACGAGAGGCCGCCCGCGATCGCGATCACGGCAACGACCACGGCCAGCACCAGTCCGGGCCGGGCGAGGCCGCGCGTCATGATGCGCTGGTAGCCGCGTTGCAGCCCGCCCATCATCTTTTCGGATTTGTTGGCCTGCTCCACGTCCTTGAGCCTCAGCCACTCCTCCGACAAAAGGGGCGCGACGATCACCGCGAACAGTAGTGAGATGATGAGCGCGGTGGACATGGTCACCGCCAAAGCCTTGAAGAACCCCCCTGTCACCCCGCCGAGGAAGGCGAGGGGCGCGAACACCACCAGAGTGGCCGAAGTGGAGCCGATCAGCGCACGGTACATCTCGTGCGCCGCCGCCAGCACCTTGGCGCGGAGCTCCACGCGCGGAGCCTCTGGAGACTGGGAGTGGAATTCCTGAAGCCGGCGCATGAGGTGCTCCAGCATGACAACCACGTCGTCAACGACGAGGCCCACGGCCGCGGCCAAGCCCCCCAAGGTCATCATGTTGAAGCTCATGCCGAGGACGAACAGGAGCAGGCACGACGAGGCGAGCACGGCCGGCAGCATGATCGCGGTCACCGCCATCAGGCGAAAGGAGCGCAGGAATAGGAAGAGCACCGCGCCGGCCAGAAGCGCGCCGATCAGGATCGCGTCGCGCACCCCGGCCGCCGCCCCGGAGACGAGTTCGGACTGGTCGTAATAGACGGCGTTCTTGATGTCGGCTGGCGTCTGCGACCGGTATCCCTTCAGCTTGGCTTTGACCGCGTTGACCATCGCCACGCTGTCCGCCCCGGGCGACTGGCGAACGTTGATCAGCACCGCCTGTCGGCCCTGGGCCGTGACCTTGATGTACTGCGGCTCAGGCGCTGTCTGGACCCGCGCCACTTGGCCCAAGGTGACGAGACCCGCGGCGGCGCTCTGGCCCCCCTTGAGCACCACGGCCCGCAGGTCGTCGGGCGTCGCGAGCCGGTTCCCGAAGAGGGTGATGTAGAGCTTGTGGCGGTCCTCAAAACGGCCGGCCGAACTGATCACATTAGCGTCGGCCAACGACTTGGAGACATCGTCGATGGATAGGCCGTACGCCGCCAAGCGCGCGGGATCGACCATCACCTGGTACTCTGATGTCTCGCCCCCCAGCACCTCGACAGCCGCCACGCCCGGCGTTGCCAGGATCAACGGCCGAAGCTGAAGCTCGGCGAAGCGGCGCAGGGAGGCCGGATCGCGCTTGGCCGACGTGAGCGCCAACCCGAAGATCGGATAGATGGTCGGGTCCATCCGCTTGACCTCGAACCGCGTGCCGGCGGGCAGGTCCGGTAGCGCGGCGGTGGCAGCGGATTCCGCCTGCAGCGTCGCCGTGGTCATGTTCTGACCCCAACTGAAGGTGAGGGCCAAGTCAGCGGCGCCCCGGCTGGTGGTCGAGCGGATCTCCTGGACGCCGGGCACGGCGCGCAGCGCCTGTTCCAGCGGACGGGTGATCTGCACTTCAACCTGATCGGCGGCCTTCTCACCGGCGTCGACCGAGACGACGACGCGGGGGAAGGAAATTTGCGGGAAGAGGGCGACAGGCAGCTTCAGCGCCGCGCCGACGCCGCCCAGGACGAGAAGGATGAAGGCGAAGAGGACCGAGCGGGAATGGCCCGCGATCCAGCCGGTCATCCTCCCTTGTCCTCGGCGGTCGGGGCAGGCGCGGGCGCCTCGCGCACAGCGGTCCCGTCATCGAGCGCCGAGCCGCCGACGCTCACGACCCGCTCGCCCGGATTTAGCCCGCTGGCGATTTCGGTGGTGTCTCCCTGCGTCGGTCCGAGCTTGACGTTGCGCTTGTGGGCGACACCCTTCTGGACCACCAGCACATAGGGCTCGTCCTGGTCGTAGTAGACTGCTTCCCGGGGGATGCCGGCCCCGCTCGCGTGACCCACGACGATGCTTCCCTTTACCGGGAGCCCGGGGGAGAACGCGGCAGCGCTCGAGGGTGCGACGATCACGCTCGCCTGATGGGTTTGGAGATCCTCGCGCGGGTCGACCGAAGCAACACGGCCGCTGACGACGGCCCCGCCCGAGAGCGCCTGAAGCGTGACGCTCTGGCCCGGCTGCACGCGCTTGAGTTCGACCGGATCGACTCCCAGCCGCAGCCGGAGCGCGGAGATGTCGCCCACCTTCCCGAGGCTCGCGCCGCCGGCGGCCAGATCGCCTGGCGAGGCCGTGATCGTCTCCACGACTCCCGATACCGGGCTGGTCACCTTCAGGCCCGCCTGCTTCAGGCGTATGGCGCGCAGGGTCGCATCCGCAGTTTCACTGGCTGAACGGGCGGTCTCCACGTCGGCGTTGCTGTTCAGGCCTTGCGCCTGCAGGCGCAGGGCTCTGGCGTAGGCCTCCTTGGCCGCTGTCGAATCGGCGGCGGCTTTCTGAGCATCCGCCTGCGACTGAGCGCTAGGACTCAAGGCCACCAGTGTTTGACCGCGCCCGACCCGCGCCCCGGCGCCCGCCAGCACGGAATCGACCTTCGCCTCCATCGGGGCGGCCAGCGTTCGTTCAGCGCCGGGCGCGAACTCGACGGCCCCGTATCCGGTGACGGTCTCGTCCACGACGCCCGACGCGGCTACGGCGGTGGTCACCGCCGCAACACTTTTCACGTCGCCGTCATCCGCCGCCTTCTTGGCGCAGGCGGAAACGGCGAGGAGCGTGGCAAGGAGGATCGAGCTTGCGGAACGGGCGATTGGCATCAGCGGTTGGTCGTCAATCCGTGAGCGGACCGCCCACGGCGAGCGCGAGGGTAACTCTCTGCTCGGCCATGGCTTGGTCCAGGTTGGAAAGGGCGAGCTGTTTGTCGGCGAGGCTCTGGCGCGCGGACTGTGCGGCCGAGCGGGATATATCGCCCCGCGCCGCCGCCGTCTCGCTGGCCTGGACGATGCGCGTTGTGGGTTCGACCTGGGCGGCGATCTCGGCGCGCTGGCGCGCCTCGAGCGTAAGTTGCGAGACGAGTTCGGCGATGTCGGCCCGCGCCGTGAACAGGCGTGCGCCGTACTCGGCCCGGAGCTGGTCGCGCGTCGCCTTCGCCACCGCAACGCCGCCCCGGTTCTGGTTAAACACCGGCAGGGTGAAATTCACCCCCGTATCGAAGGTGATGTTGTTGGCCGTGTCGCGGCCGCGTCCAAGCGTGATCTGAAGGGACGGGAAGGCGTCCATGATTGCCTTGCGCACCTGGGCGTTCTGCGAGTTGTAGCCGGCGCGCAGGGCCGCCAGATCGAGTCGCTCGGTCCTGGCCCGCACGAACAGGCTCTCTGCCGACGCCGGCGGCTCCGCCGTGGAGGGCAGCCCAATCGGCAGTCGCGTCTCCGGGGGTAGGCCGAGCAGCTTATCCAGATCGGCCCAGGCGGTGTTTAGCGCGATCTCCGCTGCCCGCTCGTTGCTCGCCGCGTCCGCCGCTGCCAGCCGTCGCGTCTCCACCTCGTCACCTCGGATATCGCCGCGGGCCTGTGCGATCAGGGCGACCCGCAGCCCTGCGTCGGTGGAGGTCCGGGTGGCGCGCGCGAAATCCAGCGCCCGGGTGAGCCCCGCGACGCGGGCGGCGAGAAGTTCGGCCTGCCCCGCCGTCTGCAGTTCCTGCCATTCCAGGTCGAGCCGTGTCTGGCGGGCCGCGGCTCGCTGGCCCTCAAGCAGGACGTGGCGCTCGCGCAGGGCGTTCAGCTCATAGACTACCGCGAAAGCGTAGCCGTTGAAGGGATCGGGGCCGGACAGGCGCTGGTTGCGCGTGAAGTTCACCTGCGGATCGGGCAGCAGGCCGGCGTTGAAAACCTGGGCGTCCGCCACCCGAGCCTTGGCCCGGGCCGCCTTGAGATCGGGGTTGGACACGACCGCCATGACGGCGAGCTCCAAGGGGGTGAGCGGCCGAGAGAAGTCGATCGCGATCGGCTTGAGACGAGGGTGGTCGAGCCGGGACGCCAGGGCGGCTACCTGCGCCCGGTCTGGAACAGCGAGAGTGGCGTCCACGCCGTCCAGTCCAAGCTGTGGACCAGCGCACGCCGCCAGGATGGCCGAGACAGCCCCGATCCACACCGGCGTCAGAGCGCTAGGTTGCCCCAGGGCGCGCCAGAATTGGGGTTTCATTCTGCGCCGCGCGCGAACTCGTGCCTCGCTATGCGGCTACCGTTCACGGAGCCGGGTCGAACATCAGCAGCTTCAGGGTGCCCGCACGGGGACGTGGCCGTGCTCCAGGCGATACCGGAGGGTCGGTCTCAGCCGCGGCGACGAAAAGGCGCCCGGTTTTCGGATCGACATCCATCGTGCGTCCGCTCACTTGCGTGGTTACGAGTGGAAGCGCCTGGTAGCTATCCGCTGAGCGCTGCTGGAAAACGCTGATCGTCCCGTCCACTCCGTTGGAGCTGAACACACGCTTGCGCACCGGATCGAACGCGACAGCGTCGTTGCCGCGCCCGATCGGCAGTTCGGCGACCACCTTTCCGGTCCCGGCGTCCACCACGATCAGCTTTGCGTTCAGGCAGCCCATGAACACTCGACGCGTAGCGGGATCGTAAGCCAAGCCGTGTGGGCTGGTGCAGTCGGGTGTCGGCCAGCGCGCGACCACCGCATGGCTGCGTGTGTTGATCTTGATCAAATCCTTCTTCTCAGCACCGGCGACAAAGAGGGACCCGCGATTGTCACCGGCGGCGTACTCGAGCCCCTCCCCGACCTGGATCGTGGCGATGGACGCGTCGGTTTTCGGGTCGATGACGGAGATCGCGTGGGAGTCTCCTTCGACGACGAATATATCTCCACTCGCCTTGTCGACGGCGATGGCGTCCGCATCTTTGTCAGCGGGTATCTGCTTCACGACCTTGAGCGTCTTGAGGTCGAAGGCGATAGCGAGGCCGTAGCGGCCGTCGTCCGTGAAACCTTGGCCGGTCTCGGGGGACAGCCCTGTACCGTGGGTTCCGCCGGCGATTCCCTCCACTTGGCCAATCACCGCGCCTCTGCGGCCGTCCACAACCGTGACCCGATCCCCGTGCGCCACATAGACGCGACCACTGTCACGATCGACAACCACATAGTCCCAACGATCGGGCGCTCCGAGTGGAACCGCCCCGGCGGGAATATAGCCAGGCGACGCCGTGGCAGCCGCAGCCGCAGCCGCGGCGAGCAAGGAAACCAAACCCATCAGACCATATCTCCAGCAACATCCAGGATCGTATTCTTCAGACTTCGTCCCAGCGCCGAACCGAGGATCGCGGGGCCCGCCAGGGCTAGCCACCGCAAACAGTGGACGAGATTGTGAACGTGGGCTTCGTAGGCGGGCCGAATTCCGCTGAGCGCCTCGAAGCCGGTGACGCCAGCGACAACCAACCCGATAGTCAAGCCCGAGGCGAGATAGTGGGCCGGACGGACAAAGCCGAGAGTGGCCGCCAAAACGACCAGCAAAAGTAATGTGATGAGACTCTCGTCCGCGCCCCATTGGTATAGACCCATGGCGCTAACCCCGAGCAGAAGAGCAACGGGATAGAGCAAGTCGGGTGGCTCAACCTGAAGACTGGCGCGCACCGCGCCGAACGCCCAAAGCACTTTCCGCCATGGGCAAGAGATCGCATCCTGCTCGGCGGCGAGCGCCGCTCCCCAATCGGAGAACCGACGGTCCAGTCGCCTGATCGCCAGCCTCGTACAGCCTTTTGCGAGCCATTCAGCGGCGTTCATGCGACTGTCGTCGAGGGCTGGGCTTGATGCGGCAGAGGACCGCTTTCGTTTTCACAGGCGCGGGCAAGCCCCGCCGCGGTGAGGCGATAGACATGCCGGGCGGGTTTTCCAGGTCGGTCAGCCTCCTCCCAGCGCGCCTCCAGCCAGCCGCGCTCGTGAAGGCGGATCAGAAGCGGATAAAGAGTCCCAGAACTCAAGGCTGCCCTCTTGGCCAGATCGTAGCCGTGGCGCCATGCCGATGGGTCGCCGACAAACATGGCGAGAACGCTCCGCGCTTGCGGCGACAAGGCTCGATTGCGCTCCATGCCCTAAGTCTACATAGGTCGCGAAACACTGCAACCGGTTTTCGCGACCCCAAGCGCCTTCAGTGTTGGGAGCGGTATCGGAGCACACGTAGGGCATAAACAGCGACGCAGGCCGCCACTAACAGGTCCGTCACGGGGTTCAGCCATTTCTCGACCTGAGTGTAGCGCTCTGCCAGAACATAACCCGCGCCCGTCAGCATCGTGGTCCATAGAGCCGCGCCGACAGAGGACCAGAGCAGAAACCTCCAGAACGGCATCCTTACGATCCCGGCCGGAATACAGATGACGCCCCGCACCCCCGGCAGGGCGCGGCCGACACAGACCGCGGCGCGCCCCCAGCGCTGGAACCACGCCTGGCCGCGAACCACGTCCTCGGGCGAAAGCGTCAGCCACCGGCCGCCACGAGCGGTCCACCGGGACAACCGTTCGAGCCCGAGGGCGCGACCCACGCCGTACCACGCCGTGCCTCCAACTATCGATCCGACCGTTCCGGCCAGTACCGCAAGCGGAAGGCTGAGCGCGCCACGCTCAGCCTCGAATCCGGCCATCGGCATGATCAACTCTGAAGGAATGACCGGAACGATATTCTCCAGGAGCATGAGAAGGCCGACCCCGAGCACGCCGGTCTTCTGGATCAGGGCGGCAATGAAACTGAACATCACGTGTCCTCTGCCGCTCTCATCACCCCGCGCCTGGACGCGCGCTCACTGCTCGTAATCGAAGCTCGCCGGCCTCTCCTTCTTCTAAACGCCGAAGTTCAGCACCAGCCCCGCGAGCAACACCTGCCCCAATTGGCGGCGTACGCAATCGTCCTCGAGTTGGGGACCGGTCGCCCGCGTTCGAACCGGTGACGGTGAAGACCTTGCGGTCCAGGATAGTGTGGGCCGTGGGCGCCCCGGACGTGACCAGCACCTCGTGAACCGTAGGCGGGACCGCGGTTGAGGAAGAGGACTGGGCAAGGCTAACGGCAGGCCAGGCAAGCCAGGCAAGCCAGAGCAACCCGGCTCGTCGCAGTGTCCTCCGAGGGTGGAATACGTTCTGGAATATCTGTCCACTTTCGACGATTTGGCCGGAGGCGTCCGGCAGCGATCAGAAGGCGGCGCGTATGCCGAATTCGTAGGTCTGTCCGTAGTACTCAAGCTGCTGGATTCGACTTCGATCGATGCCGTCATTATAACGAAGCGGCGTGTTCAGCAGGTTCTTCACCTGGAAACATCCCTGCAGGTGCTTCGTGAACTGGTAGCTCGAAAAGAAATCCAGATTCAATCGGCGATCCTGGATGGTGTCGACCGTCCGGTCGCCATTGAGGCTGAACAGGCTGGCCCCGACGTACTCCGCCGCCAAGCGAAGGGCCACGCCGCGATCCTCGTAAAACGCCGCCGCATTCCAGGTTACGTGGGAGGTGCCCGGCAGACGGCTATATTCGTCCACACCCTGGCCGCTCGTGAGCGCACTGTATTCCTTGAACCGAGAGTCGACCCAGGTGATGTTCCCCTCCGCGCCGAGGCCCTTCAAGATGCTGGGCAGGAAGGTGAACTTCTGATGGTAGGCGAGCTCGACGCCTCGGGCGTAGGCGTCTTCATTGACGAAGGTGAAGATGTCTCCTGCCTGTCCCTGGAAGATCGGGTCGGTGACATTGATGCGTCCCGACCGGAAGATGTAGTTCTTGAACTCTTTGTCGAACACGCCTGCCTGCATGATCCCGCCGTTCGGAAAGTAATACTCGATGTCGAAGTCGAAGTTGTTTCCAGTGGTCGGCTGTAGGCTAGGGTTGCCGGCGGTGTACTGGGGACGGGGCGAGGTGGTGAAGTCCACCCCGGCGTTGCCGCCCGCCTGAGTAAAGCCAGGTCTCGCGATGCCCGTGGAGTAGGTGGCGCGAACTTGCAGCGACGGCGTAAAGCGGTACTTCAACTGCACGGTCGGGAAGGCGTTTACATAGCTAGTGTTATTATTGACGAAGTTCGTCGTGGAGTTTCCCGACGGATCGGTCGTCGTCAGGTAGTTTCCATAGCGCGTGTCCGTGCCCTCGACGCGGACCCCCGTAAGCACGCCAAGGTTGCCGATGTCCGTCGTGTACATGACGTAGCCGGCGTAAACGTTTTCCTGGTCGTTGAAGTCGCGGCCGATTGATGGGCTCAGCGTCGTGTGCGCGAAGACATAGGCGTCGGTGGCCCCGATATTCGCGTACGGAGCCTTGGGGAAATAGCCCATGTAATAGTTGGTGTCGGGCCCAGCGTTCGGCGCGAACGCCGAAAGGTTAGCCTGATCGGAAGCGTCCCCGAAGCCGGCGAAATCGTTCACCACCTTACGACGCTGTCGGATGCTAACTCCGGCTTTGAACTGTCCGTCGTATCCGAACAGGTGCACCGAATACTTGGCGTTGAACACGCCGCTGTATTCCTCGTCCACGTCGCTTTCGAAAAAGTTGCTGAGCGCAGGGTTGCCACGGCTGCGGTAGAGCGGCGGGCTGCCATATTGCGAAGCCAGCGTCGAAACGAAGGGTGTTGTCATCGCCGCGTCGTCGAACAAGCGATACTGGAAATGCAACGGATCTGACGTATTGTACTGCCCCGTATAGGTGTCCGTGCCGTAAAATCTGGCCTCATAGTAATAGTTTTCCAGGTAGGTCGCGCGACTGTACGCGGCTCGATAGTCGATCTGCAGTGGCCCGAATCGGTCCTGGCCGCCGATAGCCGCGACAGTGTTGCGATGAGTCTCGGTGAGATCCACGACGTCAACCTGGGGTTGGAAGCCGTCGGTAACGAACCCGTCCGAGGCCGGCGCGGGGCTGCCGTCCCACTGCAGGTACAGATGGTTCTTGTGCGACCGCTCCTTATAGCCGGCCACATCCGCTCGGATGTACCAGCTGTGATCGTCGTTGGGCGTGAAGTCGAAGTTGGCGCCGTAGCCGAAACGGCGGCGATGATAGTCGTAGTACCGCAGGTCGGTGCGTCCGAGCACATGGTCGCACTGACCGTTGGCCAGGAAACCGCAGGTGGACCCGTCGTTCGCGTAGCTTGGCTCGGTGTCGTCCACGGCGCGCCTATCGTCCTTGCGCGAGCCGGTGATCACCAGGGCGAAGGGGGTCGGGTTCTGGATGAAACCGGAAAGCACCGGCTCGGGGCGCCCATCCCCGGCAACCAGAAGGTGACCGTCTCCGAAGCCGAATTGGACGCCCGCCGCGATAGACGCGGTGAAGGGTCCGGTGTGATCGTGGAGAGGCTCATACCCCCAACCGAGATCCAGGTTAAGGAAGGAGGTGCTGAGCGCTTTGGACGAACGCGGCGTCAGTTCGATCTGACCGCCCAGGCCCTCGGCTTCCCGATCGGGAGAGAGGGTCTTGTAAGCTCTGAACATCGGGTTCTCGGATCGCAAGGAGCGGAACGCCAGGACAGGGACGTCACAGGTTCGTGGCAGGGAAGCCCGCCGAAATGAGGTGTTTGCGAGTGATAGCCGAGAGCAGCAGAAACCGTCTTGCCGGTGTGATTTCGAGCGCGGATGATTGCCGCATGTTTTGGAGCGACTCACTCCGGAGGTGTCCGCAGTAAGCTGGGCCAGAGTCTTTACCGACGACCAGGTGCTGGAATCACTAGAACTCATACCCTGCGGGCGAGTTCCACCAGCAGCAAGGCGTCGAAGACGATGACAGGTTCGGATCTGACAGTGAGACTTCCCAACACCCGCAATGAGCCATCTCGGGCGGTGCATTCCCTCGGTAGCTAATAGGTTCCCCGCTCGTCACTGACCTCACGCGTCAACGAGCCACCCTCCGCGAGCCGTCTTCCCAACGATTCCACAAACCCCGCATACCGCTCCCGTCCCTTGGCCTGAGCTGCGGCTCCGGTGCTGTCCGGCGCGGCCGGCGTGCTGGTCAGCCAAAACCGCACGAACAACGCCAGCGCTTCGCTGGTGATCGCCAGATGCCGCTCCAGCCGTTCGAGATGCCGGCTCATGCGGTCCAATCGACGACCGAGCGCCGCCTCGAGCCGGTCGGCTCCATCGGGCGACAGGAACGACGCCAAGGCAGTTTCGACGACCAGCGCCTGCGGCACCCGCTTTCGGGCTGCGTAGTCGGCGAGCTTGCCGGCCAGCTCGGAGGGCAAGCGGAAAGTGTGCTTGGTGCGAAGGCCGCTCACAGCTGCATCCCATCCGCAGGATCCATCACCACTTGCCGGGCCGTCACGCGCGCATTCCGCTGGAATGCGCTCAGCCGCGCACTGTCGATCGCGGGCTCATCCCTGAATTCAAACTCCCGCATCGGCTCCGCCCCCGCCGGCACCGCGATGTCCTGCTCCGCGCCGAGTTCGGGCTGGCGACGGATGCCGCCGTTCGCGGGATCGCCGGCCGCTGTCTCCGTAGCGGCCACCACGGCAGACCACTCGCCGACGGGCTCGCTGCCTCCGGCATCGATCCTCACGATGTGATCCGGTCCCAGCGCGGGCGGCGGCAGGACCCGAGCCTTCAGCTGCCTATCCTCGTAGTAGCGCGCCTTCTTCGCCCGGATCGGATGACACCCGGAGACGAGCACCAGTTCGTCCCCCGGAGGCAGCTGCATCACTTCCCCGGGGGTGAGCAGGGCGCGCGCGGTTTCCTGGCGCGAGACCATCAGGTGACCGAGCCAGGGGCTTAAGCGATGGCCGGCGTAGTTCTTCATCGCCCGCAGCTCGGTTGCGGTGCCGAGCGCGTCGGACACGCGCTTAGCGGTGCGCTCGTCGTTGGTCGCGAAACTCACCCGCACATGGCAGTTGTCGAGGATCGCGTTGTTCGCCCCATAGGCCTTCTCGATCTGGTTCAGCGACTGGGCGATGAGGAAGGCTTTCAGGCCGTAGCCGGCCATGAACGCCAGGGCGCTTTCGAAGAAGTCGAGCCGGCCGAGCGCCGGGAACTCGTCCAGCATCAGGAGCAGCCGATGCCGGCGCGACTTGGCGTCCAGGTCCTCAGTGAGTCTCCGACCGACCTGGTTGAGGATCAGGCGCACGAGGGGCTTGGTGCGGCTGATGTCCGAGGGCGGAACGACCAGGTAGAGGGTGACGGGCCTGGTCCCCTCCACCAGGTCGGCGATGCGCCAGTCGCAGCAACTAGTCACCTTGGCCACCACCGGATCGCGGTAGAGGCCGAGGAAGGACATGGCGGTGGAGAGCACGCCGGAGCGCTCGTTCTCACTCTTGTTCAGCAACTCCCTAGCCGCGCTGGCGACCACCGGATGGGGCCCAGCCTCGCCAAGATGCGGCGTGGTCATCATAGCCCGAAGCGTGGTCTCAATCGGCCGACGCGGATCGGAGAGGAAGCTCGCGACCCCCGCGAGCGTCTTGTCCGGCTCGGCATAGAGGACGTGGAGGATGGCCCCGACCAGGAGGGAGTGGCTGGTCTTCTCCCAATGGTTGCGGCGCTCGAGGGCGCCTTCCGGGTCGACCAGGACATCGGCGATGTTCTGGACGTCGCGGACTTCCTTCTCGCCGCGGCGGACCTCCAGCAGCGGGTTGTAGGGGGCGCTGGCCGCGCAAGTGGGATCGAACCGCAGCACCCGCCCGAAGCGGGCCCGCCAGCCAGCGGTGAGCTCGAAGTTTTCCCCCTTGATGTCGTGGACGATGGCCGAGCCCGGCCAGGCGAGCAGGGTCGGGATGACCAGGCCAACGCCCTTGCCGCTGCGGGTCGGGGCGAAGCACAGCACATGCTCCGGCCCGTCGTGACGCAGGTAATCGGACTTCCACCGGCCGAGGACCACGCCCTCCCCGCCCAGGAGCCCGGCCGCGTGCACCTCCTTCGTCCCGGCCCACCGCGCCGAGCCATAGGTCGTGACCCGCTTCGCTTCCCGCGCCCGCCAGACGGCGAGCGCCACGGCGACGACTATGGCGGCCAAGGCGCCCGAAGCGGCAATCACCGCGCCGTGGGCGAACACGCTTGGCGCATAGGCGTCGAAGGCGAACCACCACCAGAAGAACGCCGGCGGCTGGTAGACCGGCCAGTGCAGAAGTTGGAACCACGGGGCTCCAAGCTCCGGCTGGAAGGCGAGGCGCCAAGCGGTCCACTCCGTGGCCGCCCAGACGAAAACGAGGGTAACAGCGCCCACGGCGAGCACCTGGCCCCAGAGGATCTTGGTCGCGTTCATCGGAGCGGATCATCCGCCACGAAACCCGCGGGACAAGCCCAACCTGGGCGGGGTGAGAGCGCCGGAGCCTCTGGCGCAGACATCGGATGCTATAGCTCGACGCCGCGCCGCCGCCCGAAGCTCCAGTCCACACCGCCGTTCGGGGCCATGACGCCGCTCACCTGCCGCCCGAGGTGCGGCTCCAGGGCCGGTCGCCAGGGCACGAGCTGGAACCCGAGTCCGTCGTCGATCATGGCCAACCGTCCCGAAGCGAGGGTCACTCGCCCGCGGTAGACGCCCGCCACGTGCTCGCCCTCGGCGGCTGGTCGATGCGCTAGGCCCGTGTCCTCGGCCACTCGCCTCGCGACTGAAGCAAACTCCCGTTCCCGCAGGGTGGCCAGCAGGTCCTTGGGGAAGACCCACCGCTGGCCTTGTCGGCGCGCGAGTCCCTGCCGCTTCCAGGTGCTTGGCGCGGCGCGCTAGGGCGTCGCGGACCTCCGACCCGAAACCCATCTCGGCGATGGCCGGCTCGCGCGCGAGCAGCTGACGGTCCAGCCAAGTCGCGCCTTGCGCCGGAACTTGCGCCTGGAGCGCAAGATCGGACCGGACCGCGAGCGCCAATCGCCTGCGATCGCTCGCGTCGGCGTAGGCGCGGGCCTCGACGATCGCGCCGACCTCGCCGTCGCCGGTCATCTCGAGACTCGCGAACCGCAGGTGATGAGACCGGCCGTCCACGCCTTCGATGATGGCGTACGCGGTCCCTTTGAGCTCGTCATCGAGTCCGCGCGCTGCGAGGCGGCCAAGCACCGGGTCCGACGGGTGGTCGCCCTGCAGGGCAAAGGCGCCCACGTCGGGATCGTTGCCGTTTCGGGCGAGCGCCTTGTGCATGGTGCGGATCACATCGTTGCGGTCGGCGAGGGCGCGCAACGTCGGCTCGAGTTCCGGCGTCAGCGTCCAGCAAGCCGGCGCGACCCGCGCCGCCAATCCCAACCGCTCCAGCTTGCCGGCCCTACCCAGCAGGAGCGATCGCGTCTCCGGGGCATCCCCAACCGAACCGGGCCGAAGATCGACGATCCCGGCATTCTCGTCCGCGAGGACGCGCAAAGTCCGGTCGAGCCCGGTCCAGCGCTCGGCCTCCACCTCGGCCCTCAGCGCCGAGGCGATCTCCAGTTCGGACTTCGGGCCCAGTTCCAACGAGACCCGCGCCTCGGCCCGGCCGCGGAGGCCCCGGCTGATGTAGTCGCGGCTGATGACCAGGTCCTCGCCATCATCCGCCCGCCCGCGCACGAGGACGTGCACGTGCGGGTTGTCGGTGTTCCAGTGGTCGACGGCGACCCAGTCGAGCCGGGTCCCGAGATCGCGTTCGGCGTCGGCCATCAGCTCCCGGGTGAAGGTTCGCAGATTTTCCAGCTGGGCCGCATCTTCGGGCGAGACGATGAAGCGGAAGTGGTGTCGGTCGTCCTCGCAGCGCCCGGCGAAGGCGCGTTCGTCGGCCGCCTCCGAACGGGCGTCGAAGAGGCGCGCATCCTGGCCATCGCGGGTTACCCCATCGCGGCTGAGATAGGCGAGATGCAGGACCAGGGACGCAGCGCGAATCTTCGCGCCGCCGTGCCGGACCACCCGCGCCTTCACCGCAACCCGGCGCGAGGAACGGCTAAGCGCCATGGCCGCGCGCCGACCCCGGCCGAAGGTGGACCGACCGGCTCGTGAGCGGCTCCCGAAGGTCTTGCCGGTGTGGCCGGCGGCCCTGGCCGCCCGCGTAACCTCGCCGATGAAGCTGCGCAGCCGCTTCGAGCCGCGCGCGTCCTGCCGGATGCGACCGGGGCGAACCCGGAACTCGTGTTCGTCGTCTGTCATGGCGGCCGGGACCTGGCCGGAGGGCGGCTGGCGCGCGGGACCTTGTTCTTGCTCGGCAATCTGGAAAACCGCCGGCAAGCTCTGCCTGTGAGCCGCCGAAAATCCCGAGCTCCCCCAACCACATGCGCCAAGCCGACGGCGGCGCTTTTATCTTGCCATCGAACTTCCTCGTTCCTCCCTCCCGGCCTGTTTTTGCACGCAACTCCGCCAACACCCGCCAGAGCGAGCGGAAGCCCCAAGACGTCATCGCCGCCCCAAGTCATCGGCCAGCCGTCACGAAGAGACCGGCCGAAGTGGGCACGAGACTGCTGATCCCTCGTAGGTCGGGGTTGTGTCGGCCTTGCGGGAGACGGGGAGCGACGGGCGCGGAAGATGGGACCGGAACGGAGGAGGAGCCGCTCGTGAACAGAGCAGCCGCTCGCCACGAGACAAGCTGCGGCGTGACGCCGACGGCGTTCTCCTGGTCTCGTCCATCGATGGTCGCGCGCACTCTCGCGACGTAGGCGAGCGTCTCGGCCGGAAGAGACTGAACCGCGCCCAGGGCTCGCTCGAAGCGCCCCGGGCCCGCGTTGTAGGCCGCCAGGAAACCGTCCGGTCCGTAGCGGTCGTAGAGTTCCCGCAGGTACGCCGCGCCGGCCAGAATGTTGTCCCGGGGATCGAACGGATCTGGGCCGAGACCGTAACGAAGACGCAAGGCGGACCAGGTTCGCGGCATGAGTTGCATGAGGCCGATGGCCCCCTTGGGCGACACAGCGCGAGGCCGGCCGGCGCTCTCGACCCGCATCACGGCCGCGAGCCAAGGGGCCGGCAAGCCGAACCGCGCGGCGGATTCAGCGATCAGTTCCGCGACATTGGTAGAGGGTTCGCCGGGGACGATGGGCGTCCTCGGCTCGGCGCTCAGGGACCTCACAGGGACCACGAGTGCGGCGCAGAGCGCGCCGGCGAGCGCCCGGGGGAACTTCCAACTTCTCGCGCTCATGGCCGCCCTAGCGTCCACAGCGGCAGCGCGCGACCGACAATCCCGGCGCGCGGCAAAGGGCCGAAGTAACGGCCGTCGAGCGAGTCCGGAGCGGCGTTCATCACCAAGACCGTTGGCGAGGAGACGAGCTGGCAGCCTCTCCACACCGGCAGCGGCCGCCCGCGCCGGTCGCCATCGAGCGCCAATCCAGACGGTGCGCCCTGGATCAGGATTGCGCGCCCGATCCGGCACACGCGCTGTCCCGGCAGCGCCGCCACGTGCTTGAGCAGCGGAACGCCGAGCGCGAGGTAGCGACGCCCGGCGAGCCAAACCGCCAACGCCGGCGGGGGGCGGATCACGACCAGCTCGCCCACCGCCAGAGCGCGCACGGGGGCGACGACGTAGAGACCCACCGGGACGCTCGGGCTGGCGTTCCAGACCAGAACCGGCCGCCTGTCCGCAAACGCGCCTAGCGCGACAAGGCTGACGCCGAGGACCGTCGCGGCAACCCAGATTGAGCGCGTCATTCGCCGAGCCTTTGCCGCTTGAGCCACGCGCGATGGCGATCGGCGGTGTAGGCGCGCGGCTCCTGGCCCGCGGTCAGGCGGTTGTGGACGTGCCGCCAATGGTCGGGACAGGCCAGCGCGGGATCGACCAGCCGCTCGACGGTGTCGATCGCTTCCAGCGCGCGCTGTACCTTCGGCCAGCCGGAGGCCCGCAGAAGGATCTCGCCGCCCGGCCTCACATACGGAACCGTCGAATAGGCCTCGCCTGGGGTCACGGCTCGGAGCACGTCCAGCCGTGAGACCGCCGTGCCGTAGTCGTTGGACGCCCACCGCATGTAGGCGAAGACCGTTCCAGGGGCGAAGCTCAACACGCGCCGCCTCCGGTCCAGGATCTCTTCGGCCACCGAACGACCGAAGCGGATCCAGTGCTCGATCCGCTTCTCGAACCAGATCAGCTCGACCCGGGTGAGCGCATCCGCCCGAGCCGTCACGGTCCAACTCCGCGCCGTCCACCGGCGGGCGGAGGTCCCTCTACAGAGTCGTTAGAACTCTCTTAGGTTAAAATCTAAGTTAAGCGGCTCGGAAGCTCTTGAACCGGCCGCGAAAAACGCCGGTTCGGGTTCCTGATGGCACGTGCGCCCGGTTCCCGATGGCACGAGTCCTCGGGTTCCCGATAGCACGTGCGCATTCACAGGTTGTCCACAGGCTGTTGTGAGTGACGGGGCCGGCGCGAAAGCGAGTCGCTCGCGACCCGCGGCTCCGTCGATGGCCAGGCGGTACCCCGGAAGCGGCTGGCGACGGACGATGTCGCGCAGCTCGAAGGCGAACCGCTTATACGGCGAGAGGCTCGCCGACTTCAGGTGCAGGTGCTTGAGCTCGAACCGCCAACCGGCGCTCTGGCGACCGCCATGCTTGCGCACGAGGCGGTACAGCCAGCGCTCGAGACCGCCGGTCAGCCCAAAGTAGGCGCGGTCGATCGTGAGCACGAGCGCGTCGTCCAGCACAGCCCTGTAGAACCAGTCGGGCACGATGAGCTCGACCCCTTCGGCCCTCCCCGAGGCGTCCGCCCGCTCGGTCCATTCGTTGATCCAGGAGAAGCGGTGCATGCGCCGCTCGCCGACCTGGCGCAGGCTGGTCGCAACCGTGGTGGACTGCAGGCGGTCCAGCGCCGCCTTCAGGCGCTGATAGTCGCGCGCGCCAGTCCCGCGGCCGATGAACCTCAGTACCTCGTGCGGCGTGGCGGCCATCAGCCGCGAGGTGCGCAGGCCCGCATCCCTGGCCTCGACGATCTGGCTGGCGGCCCAGATGAGCACGTCGGCGTCCCAGATGGTGGCCATGCCGTGCTCGGGAACCGCCTCGACGCGGATCATTACCTCGTTCAGGCGATAGTCGATTGGCGTGGTGCGATGGCTCTTGGCCAGGCTGAAGAACGGATAGGCCATGAGATCCTGGGCGTCTCGCGGGGCGAGATCTCCCGGCAAGGCGCGGAACAGCGGCAGCTGATCGCGCTCCGAGGCGGCGCGTCGGCGCATGGGAGAGATCACCCGTGAATCAGCGGCGCGGCAGACCGGCGCTCGCCAGCGCGCTGGCCGAGTGGCGCTTGGCGGGCAGCACGCGCGTAAAGCCCGGATCGGAGGTCGAGGCCTTGGCACCGGCCTCGACCCAGGCGTGCAGGTCGTCCTGGCGATAAACTACCCGGCCCCCGATTTTCGAGTAGCGCGGGCCAGTGCCGTAGATCCGGTGTTTCTCCAGCGTCCTCAACGAGAGCCCGACGATGCGGGCGGCCTCGGGCGTGCGCAGATACCGCGGCGACGTTTCGGCGGGGTTGGCGGGCATGATCGGCTTCTCTGATCCTGTGGCTCGCCGCCGGAGATCGGCGGCTGTCGTGGATCACGGATGACGAAGCGGCAGGGGTGCGAGGTAGGGCGATCTGGGCGCCGGTCGAAATCGCCCCAGTCGCTCGGGGGCGTTGGTTAACGGCTCCGATCCGAACGGCTCATCGGTCGCCGCCAGACCCTCCTCGTGAGCGCAAGCGGGAGCAAAGGTAAGGGTGCGGCTGCAGGGAGGCCGCGTGCGGCCGGGACGCGCCGCGAGCGCCGGGCGGCGCGCCAGCGCCCACTCGGGTCGGGCCCGCAGGAGCGCGCTCGCGCGCGGGACCGAGCACGACCGCCCGGCGCTCTCAACGCCGACCGTCGCTGGCGTTGAGCCTCGGTTGGGCTCTTAGGCGACCCTTGGAAGGTCTGCTTCCAGGCACCGAGCCGCGCCGTGTCTGAAGCGACGGCTAAGGGTCGCGAACTGTCCTGAGCACCCGGCCGGGAACCTGCCCTTCACCCAAGTTGCGGCTACGCCCGGAAAGCGAATTCCGCCGATGATGACAGGCGGAAACCGCTCATGCATATCCGTAGCGTGACGGAGTCCTTTCAAGACAGGCCGATTTCCGGCGGCTCAACACTGCAACCGAGCCCATGACAGCCGGTAGCGATAGGCGAGCGCTCCAACTTGTGTATCTCGCCTCGAGTTTGGCGGGCGGGCTCGGCCTCCTGATCCCCTTTGTCGCGCTTGCGTGCGTGCTCGCCTACGGCTTCGGGCATATGCAGCGCGCTCCCCGCCTTTTTCTCGGTTACCTGGCCATCACGGCAATGGAGGGCGCCCTGCCGGGAGCAGTGAGGCTTTGCCAGACGTTGCGTGGCGGAGTTCTAAAGATTAGCGGCGCAATCGTTCGGCGATTGGAAGCGCCGCGACGGTTCTGGACGTGGCTCGCGGTCGAGGCAATCAATGTCCTTCTCCACATTGCTATGGCGATTTTGTTGGTGTGGGTCACTCTCCGATGGGCGGGATAGCCCACACGCCGTAGAGGTCTGCTGAGGGTCGAGAGTCGCCCTTGTCTCCGATCCGGCAAGCGGACCTTGAGGCTTTCCGCCGGGAAGCAGACCGCGTTGATGTCGCTCAAGGGTGGAGAGCACCCCCACTAAGAGGCGCTCTCCTTTGCCCTATGAAAGATCGAAGCCGGAGTGAAAGTTGACCTCTCCCGCAGGCCGAAGGCCGTTGAGGGTGAGGCACTGGAAAGCCCACGCCGGCGCGCCGGCGTGGCGAAGATTTGGATGGTTCTCAAACCCAAAGCGAGCGTAGTAGGCCGGGTCGCCAAGGAGAACGCATCCACCAGCGCCACGGGCTTGGAGGCGCCGCAGCCCCTCGCGGACCAAGGCCTGGCCCGTGCCCTTCCGCTGGCGGTCGGGCCACACCGAAACCGGCCCAAGCCCGTACCAGTTGCCTTCTTCTCCATTGATCATGACCGGCGAAAAGGCGACATGGCCGACGATATTGTCGCCATCAATCGCCACGAGGGAGAGGGTCAACGCACCTGCCGCGCGCAATGCATCAATGACCTGGGCTTCGGTTCCATCGCTGTACGGCCGTCCTCTGAAGGCGGTGTCAGTGAGGGCGTGGATGGTCGTTGCGTCGTTCGGACGCTCTAGTCGAATTTGCATGCCGATTGCCTGTAAAAAGCCCTGAGAAGACAGCCGACCGGGCGCCGCGGTTAGGGCGGCCCTCACATCTGCTGCGACGTGTCTCGCTAGATCGAGACGCTCAGCGGGTTCCAACAGTCTCTGACATGCTCCTGCCGTAGCGCCCCCGCCAGCAAACGCAAGCAATTCGCCAATTCCGCCTAGAGTTGGGAGTTCGTGCTGGCCCCCACACTTCGTGAGTTTGACCTTGGCTCGCGATATTCGAGGTTTTCCGGCAGAGCTGGCGCTCCGAAGGGGTGCGTGGGTGGTGAGCAGTCAGACGTTTTAAGGTTCACGTGGCCAGCCGGTAGTGTCGTGATCAGGGTGTTGGTGCGAGATGATGCTGGCCAAGTGAGCCGCCGCCCGGGGCTCGTCCATTGGGTGCACCGGCAACGCTGCAAGTGCTTCGAAGTATGGTAGGCGCGCGGAAGAGGCGAGCTGCTCGATGAAGTTCACTTCTTGGGGCCGATCAAGCGCTCCGACTGCTAGTCCGATATGACTATCGCCGTACTCAAAGGTCAGCGGAGTGCCGCAGTCCCCGCAGAAGCCGCGCTGAACATTGTTCGAACTCTGGAAGCGCTTTCGCTGACCGCGAGTCCAAAATAGCGCGCCAGGCGGTGTACCTACAAAAGGGCCGAACAAACCTCCGGTAGCCTTCTGGCACATGCGGCAGTGGCAGATCGATGCCTCGCCAAGCTCGCCTTCGACGCGAAACCGCACCGCCCCGCACTGGCACCCACCAGTGATGCTCAACAGAATTCTCCATCGCACGAGAGCCGACCGTTGCAATTTCCGGTCCGGCTCGTCAATGCGACCGAGCATCTCGTTCCCAGAGCAGACACTGCGAGCTTCGGCTTAGGGTCGAGAGTTCCCTTGTCTGCGATCCGGCAAGCGGAGGTTGAGGCTTTCCGCCGGGAAGCAGACCCCGTTGATGTCGCTCAGGGGTGGGCAGCGGCCTTTGGCAGGTAACGCACCCGACGCTAGCCTTGCCTGCTCAAGCCCCGTAGGCTCACCGCCACTAGGGCGGGCCGATGGACATTCACAAGCCAAAACGAACGCATAGTTTCCGTGAATTCCTCTCGGAAATCGGCGTCGTCGTCCTGGGTGTTTTGATCGCACTGGGCGCCGAGCAGGTGGTCGATGCACTGCACTGGCGCCACAAAATCCATCAAGCTGTCGAAGCCATGCGCCTAGAGCTGCGCGACGACGACGGACCACAGGGCTTTGTCCGCATCGCTGTAGAGCCCTGCTTCTCAGCACAGCTTGACGGGATTCAGGCTGCAGTCGAATCCGGCAAAGATCGCCAGGATATCGCCCGGTTGGCCGCAGCCTACAGACCGCCCTTCCGCACGTGGGATTCAGATGCATGGAAGGCTGTGATCGCCTCCGATTTTGGATCGCACGTCTCGGCCGAGCAGATGTCCGACTGGTCCAAGCCCTACCGCACCCTTGGCGATCTCGCGGCAGTAAACGCTCAAGAACGGGGCGACCTGATGTTGCTGAGACCCACCCGCGCGGGCTCAGGTCACCTCACGCAACCACAGGAAGAGGTTGTGCTCGGCGCCATTCAGCGCCTGCGTGAGGACAATCGCACGATGGCCCTCCTGTCGCGCAAACAGTTCTTCGGCCTGGAGACTTACCACATGGGGGTGCCGACCGCGCCAGGCCGACACATTCTCGACGGCCTGAGAAGACGATACGGAACGTGCGTCGCCGTACCTTCAGCCGATGGGGTCAATCCGGATGAACAGCTGAACGACTTTAGGTAGCTTAGCCATGCTTATGCCGAGTCCGACTGGGGTCGGGAGCGGTCACGCCCACGACGCCGCACACCAGACCTTCAACACCCCGTGCTGAACGTCGTGTTTCCGGCACCGTGCTGGAGTCCGGTCCTGGCGCCAAAGAGCCGTTGATCGGCTGCCCAGCTGACGTACGGGAGCCCCGCTATTTCGCGGCGTCCGTGACTTGGCGAGAACGCCGCGAGCTGACCGAGCAGCAGACCCACGCTCGACCACTTTGGCACATCTAGCGGCCGGCAAGCTCAATCCAAGCGGGAGCATGATCGCTGGCCCCCGGCTCGCCGCGGACTGCACGATCGACCCCAGCACCCGCGAGCCTGTCCGCGAGCGCCGGTGAGAGGAGAAGGTGATCGATGCGCAATCCCTTGTCGTTGGGCCAGCGTTGGCGAAGGTAGGACCAGAAGGTCCAAGGGGCCGAACTCGGGTGAGCCGCGCGGAGAGCGTCGATCCAGCCCTGGCTCAGTAGCTCCGCGAACAGTTCGCGTGCGGCTGGATCCACGAGGGCGTCACCGGCCCATTTGTTCGGCTGGTAGATGTCGGCCTCGGTCGGGACCACGTTGTAGTCCCCGGCCAGGACGACAGGGATCTCTGCGGCGATCAGGCTCGCGGCGTGGGCGTTCAGCCGCCGGAGCCAGGCCAGCTTGTAGTCGAACTTCGAGCCGGGGTTCGGATTGCCGTTGGGAGCGTAGATCGAGGCGATCAGGACGCCGCCCACCGCCGCTTCCAGATACCGCGCCTGAGCGTCCATGGGATCTCCGGGAAGCGCGTTGCGGGTGATCACGGGCTGGGCGTCTCTGGCCAGGATCGCCACGCCGTTCCAAGATCGCTGACCATGCCAGGCAGCGCCGTAACCGGCGGCCTCGACCTCGGCGAGCGGGAAGGCCCGGTCCTCCGCTTTCAGCTCCTGGAGACAGACCACGTCGGGCGTGGTCTCGCCCAGCCAGGCGAGCAGGTTTTCCAACCGCTTGTTCACGCCGTTGATGTTGAAGGTCGCGATGCGCACACGGGAAGCTTCTCGCTCTGAAGGCAATCCGGGTCGAGGGCGCGGCACCGCCGACGCTTGCGAGTCGTTCCCGCTTCGTTCACGCATGACGCATGGCCGCCGCCGACCAGATCCCAGCCGGATGGCTCGCCTGCAACGGGCTCCTACAGCCAGACACGAGCGTGGCCGGCTATCTGGCCCGCGGGCAGGAGGTGACCGGCGTCTGTGGGCAGCGGGATTGCAAGCGCCGGTGCACGGTGGACTTGGAGCGCCTGGCTCGGCGGGGATTTGGCGCGCTCCCACTCGACCAGGTGAAGCGCTTTCTCCGATGCCAGAACCTCACCGGATGCGGTCTCGACTTCCGCGAGGATCATCGCGCCGGTCTGCCGCTCAAAGCACTGTTTGGCGTGTCGCACGTGCGGATCCGGGTGAAGTGCGGCGGGTGCGGGTTCTTCCGGGTCGCCACGCCCGAGGCGCTCTGGCGCAAGGTCGTGACCGACAAGCCCGACGACAGCCCGCTCACCAGCGAGGTCGCCGGCCGGGTGAAGGGGCCCTGCAAGCAGTGTCGCAAGCGGGACTGGCAAGTGGACGTGCTCTGGCCGAGCGCAAACAGCGAGTGGCTTCGGCGCGCGTCGGGGTCATAGCGGTGATATCTACAGCCCAGGTCCACGGCATCTTGGACAACTCTGAGTAGACCTTCGCACAGTCCGGTTACTGGGGCTCATTCGGTGCCAGCGCATTGGCCTGTGCGGACGGTAGATCGTTCACTATATGTTCCCGAGCTGCTAGGGATGGTAGCATGCATTCGCCTACAACCTTGTCCGCGGCCCCGCCTGGAGCTGAACTTGACCGTTCCGTGCCCGTGTGGGAGGCCGAACTATTCGCGGTGGCTGGGGGTGCAGTGGCTGAGTCGCAAGGCGCGCTGTTTGACGAGCGCTTCCTGGAACGCCATGCGGGCGAGATCATCCGTGATCCGGAAGTTGCCATAGTCGAGCTTGTGGCGAACGCCTGGGACGCCTGGGCGACCCGGGTTGATATTCGGTGGGCCGAACGCGGAAACGAGCAGGTCTTTTCAATCACCGACAACGGCAAAGGCATGTCCAAGGCGCATTTCGAGCGTCGATGGCGGACCTTGGACTACAACAAGTTGACAGAAGAGGGCGCAGCGGCGACCCCGCCGGAAGAGCTGAATCAGTTTGGGCCTCGCCGGACCTATGGCCGGAACGGCAAGGGGCGACATGCGGCTTTCCGGTTCGGCGACCCCTACCTCGTGCGTACTTGGTGCGACGGCCATGAGGTCACCTACGAGATCCAGCGCGGCCTCAATGTTCCGTTCGACTTGAAGCTGGTTGATGAGCGCGACGGGGTTCTCGGCCACGGCACGGAAATCTCCGCGCCTGGCGGCGTGAACATGACAGCGCAGCAGGTACGCGAGGTGATCGGCACCCAATTCCTGGCCGATCCGAATTTCGAGGTGATCGTCGACGGCACTAAGGTCACCTTCGAGGATGTGCCAACCGGCAAGCTTCGCGAATTCGATGTCGAGGTCACGGGGTTCGGCGTTGCCCAGCTCATCGTGATCGACACTCAAAAGGCGGATCGGACGACTCGACAGCACGGGATTGCCTGGTGGGTCGATAACCGATTGGTCGGGCAGCCAGGATGGACTAACTTCGATCTCGACGGTCGCACCAACGAAGCCAAGCGGTTCCAGTTCATCGTCAGCGCCGACTTCCTGGCTGAGGCGGCCGCGACCTTGCCAGACTGGTCGGGCTTCGATCCTCGCAGCATAGCTTGGCGATCAACGCGAGAGGCCGTGTTCGCCAAGATCCGCGAATTTCTGGCGGGGTTTAGCGCCGAGCGCCGCGGCGAGACAAAGGCCGCCATCAGGGACAGCCTGAGTGGCGCCGTTGCCCGGTTGGCTCCGGCTAGTCGAGACCGCTGGAACGACTTCGTCGACGCGGTCGTCGATACATGCCCCAGCATCTCTGCAGACGAGGTCGAACAGGTCGCGAGAGTTCTTGCGAAGCTTGAGCTGGCGGACTCGAAGTTTGGCCTCATCCAGCAGCTTCACGTCATGAATACTGGCGACCTCGATGAACTCCACGGCCTTCTTACCGACTGGACAGTGCGAACCGCCAAAATCGCGCTCGACGAGGTGCAAAGCCGGCTAAAGCTGATTGAGGAGTTGGACCAGAAGCTGCGGGACGAGACTCTGGCAGAGGTCGGCGATCTCCAGCCGCTGTTCGAACGGAGCCTCTGGGTGTTCGGTCCCGAGTTCGAGAGCCTGGAGTTCACCAGCAACCGCGGCATGACGGAGGTGATCCGCAAAATCTTTGGCAAGGACGTAGCGGGCACGAAGCAGCGGCCGGATTTCGTGATGCTGCCCGACGGCAGCGCTGGCCTTTATAGCCGCGACTCCCATGACCTCGGCCACGAGGTTGACGGTGTTTCGCGCCTGATCATCGCGGAGATCAAAAAGGTCAACGTCATCGTCGGGTCCAAAGAAAAAGAACAGCCCTGGCGTTATGTGAAGGAATTAATTGAAAAGGGCCTTGTAACCGGGGCGTCGACTGTCACCTGTTACGTGTTGGGGTCGCGCGTCGACCCGACCGAAACGGGAGAACGCACCGAGTGGAACGGGCGAGTGACCATCATTCCGATGTCTTACAACGTGTTTATCCGTCGGGCGGAGAAGCGAATGTTGGGTCTGCGCGACAAACTGCGGGACGCTCCGTTTCTGAAGGATCTTGGCGTTGATGCGAAGGCCTACCTTGAGCCGCCCAAAGGTGGCCAGACGACGCTGGACCTTGTTCCTGCGCCGGTTCGGGCAGGGTCCGCCAAGACACGGACGCCGCATCCCGCGATGTGATTAGGGAACGGTACCTCTCGAAATGCTCTGGAACAGTTGACTTAGCCCTCGCTCGTGGCGCGAAGCCGAAGTTGAGCAACCCACAGACGGGGTGTCAGTGAGACGGCTCGGCCTCGATTCGTGGAGAGCAATCGGCATGCCGTTCGCCCTCGCATCGGTCTCCCAGGCGGGGCCATGCTATAGGCGAGGACATGTGCGGCCGGTTCGACACCTCTCACCTTACCTGGGCGGAGATCCACGACGCCCTCGACTCACTCATTCCGGTAAAGTCCCAGGCGGTCGTGAGGCCGCATCCGGATGTCCGCCCCACCACCCTTCAGCTCACGGCGCGGCTGGATACGGATGGATGGACGGTCGAGCCGATGCGCTGGGGCTTGGTGCCGTTCTGGCGCAACGGCAAGCCGCTGAAGGACACCGCCAAGGGCGCGGGTGACGGCTTCAAGCTGACGACCTTCAATTGCCGGGTCGAAACCTGCTCCACCGCCAGCACCTTCAAGAGCGCCTTCTCTCGGCGGCGCTGCATTGTTCCCGCCTCGGGCTGGTACGAGTGGACCGACGAGCAGGGCGGGAAGGTGAAGCATCGCTTCGCGCGGGCTGACGGCAAGCCCCTGTGGTTCGCGGGCCTGTGGGATCGGTGCACGGCGTCCGATGCGGGGGAGATCGCGAGCTTCACGGTTATGACCGGCCCGTCGGCTGGCCGCCTTGCGGACTACCATTCCCGCGCGCCGGTGGTGCTGGACCAGGAGGACTGGGGTCTGTGGCTGGATCCATCGCGGGATGCGGGCGAACTCCTCGCCGCCATTCGCCCACATCGGTTCGAGGTTCGGCCGGCTACCTAATCCGCGAGGTATGGGACCGCGTAAACGCAGCCCCCCTGCCGACAGCGCGCTTAAGCGATTGTTCTCGCGCGATGGGGATAGAGAAGCAGCTGCCGATAGCCGCCCCGCATCGATCTCACCCCAAGGCGGACAAGCCGGGCCGTCCGATCCCGTAAGTCGTGGGAGATCCAGGCATCTGGGGCGACGTGGATGTGCGGGAACAGCCCCGCGGCGATCTCCCGGTTGGTGACGCCCTCGAGCTTGGCGTCAAGCGCGCGGAGCGCCAGCACGAGGCGCGCCTGCCGCTCTTTCGTTAAGACGGCGGGGTTCTTGCCGACGGGCTTGCCGGCCAGTGCGCGGCGCAGCCTCGCGGCAGCCATTGCTCGAACGTCTAAGAGATCATCAAACAAGAGAAGGGCGGTGACGGGCGATCCTCCCGTTGCCGGCAAATGGAACCGGAATGTCTCGCCCTGATAGCGGAAGCTAAAGTCGCCGCCCCCAGAGAACCCCTTCAGGGTCACCATGGGCGACCCATGGGCAGCGATAGCTAGGTCCGGCATAGTCGTCAGCCGCACGACCGAAGGCAGCGCCTCCGGCGTCCAGGTCACATCCGTCTCGCCCGTGACAACCTCTTCGGAGCCGCTGCCGGAACCGGACGCCCCATCGCTTGGCGAAGCGACGGGCGTCCTCCGGGGTGAGCGCGCCGGCGCCTGGCGGCCTGTTCGAGTCTCTCCTGGTCCGCCCTGAATTCCGGGTCGCGCTTCAGGAACTCCCAGGCGAAAGCCGGGGCGTCGTGGGAGTCCAGGGCGGGGTAGTCTTTGGGGTCTCTCCAGTTCGGCCCAGTCATGGGCGCCTCTTTCGTACTCAATAAATCGCACCCTCGCGGCCTGAACGCGCAAATCTTCCAGAACTTCGGACTGGTTCAGGGAGCGTCCGAAACTGGACCTCGTTTCAAAAGGTTTAGTTGGGCGCGCCGCCCTGAAGGAGGTGCCGGTAGCCAGCGCGCACCATCCAGTGCGCGCGCTCCAGGTGGCTTCTCCAGACTTCGTGAGCCCGCTCGGCCTCCTGGCAGGGATCGAGTCCCAGCACGATCCTCGCCACTTCGCGCCAGTCGGCCTTGTCCTCCTCGGCGTCGAGCAGGCGGAGATAGGTTACGAGATGCTGCCGGTCGTAGCCGGTGAGGATCTGGTCGTTCGGAGCGGCGTCACGAACGGGCGTCGGTTCGGCGGGCGGCATGGGACAGCCTCGGTAACGACGGGTGCTGAATTTTTCGTTGCGTGAGCGCGACTTGTCTTGCCTGTACGCGCCCCGTTGGCGTTCGACGCGCCCCTGTCCGGCTACGGATCGTCCCCGCTCGGACAGCTTGTTGAGAATACTCCGTGGTGGAATCCTCGACAAGACGACGCCCTCCCTCGGATGGAGATCCGCGAGGTGCTGGCGCTGAACCTGAGGCGACTACGGCTGGACCGGGGTCTGTCGCAGGAAGAGTTGGCCCATCGAGCCGGGATCGACCGCACCTACATCAGCGCCCTGGAGCGTCAGGTTTACGCCGCGAGTATCGATAAGCTCGAGCGTCTTGCAAAGGCGCTCGGCGTCGCTGCGCCGGACCTGCTCAAGCCGCCGTAAGGTTGAGGAGACCGGAGAACGGGAGAACCCCGCCCGGCGGACCGGGCGGGGTCTCGTTCGGCTAGTTTAGTCGCTGGCCTTGCGCCCGCGGGACCAGATCAGGGTGTGGTTCTCACCGTCCTCGTCGGCGAAGAGGTTGGCGTAGATCGGGGCGTTGAAGGACGGGTCGTCCAGCTTGACCGAGAGGTAGTCGCGCCCTTCGCTGGAGCGCTTGGCCCAGGCCGCTCCGATCTCGGCCCGGCCGACGAAGGCGCGGTGGCTGGGGGCGTTGTCGTTGGAACGGTTGGTCTCGGGGACCAGGCGGACGTTCTTGGCCTGGACGCTCAGGGTGACGATCTCGCCCTGGTATTCCGCGCCGCTCTTCTTGAAGCTGCCGATGTTGGCCATTGGGGTCTCTCCTTCAGGGTTCTCGGGCCGCGACCACCGCGGCCTCGATGGCGATCAGAAGGCCGGAGGCGATCGACGCCGCACCGGGACGGCCGAAGCGCAGCGGAGGACGGAGGGCCGGCGGCTTTCTTGTCTCGCGAGGAATGCGCGCGTTCCGGGGTCCCCGCGCGCCGCGCCGCGTGGGGTGGACGGCGCAGGGGAAGAAAGTCGACCGGCCCTTCGTTGCGGCCAGGCGATCGAGGCGCAGCCGACCTCCGGCGTCGATCGAGCCATGAGAGGCCGTGGTGTCGCGGACCCTTGGACACGCCATGAGCAAGCCCCAAGCCTACACCGAGACACGTGCAAGCCGCCGCCGCACGAAAGCGGGCTCTCGGCCGCCCTGGCGTTCAGATCGGACGGCCTGGTCCCACGACCTCGTGTTCCCACGGGCCCTCACCCCTTCGTTGATCGTCCGGGCCCATCGACCGAGCGCAGCGCCGAGCGCCACCGGCCGGCATCCTCGATCAACAGCGGGCGATAGCCACCCAGACGCGACCCACGCGCGTTCCTCTGGCTTCACGGAGACACCGATCCCATGGCGAACGCGGCCAAACTGCCTCACGAGCTCGATCGCAAGACGATGATCTGTCGGGCCGTCATTGAGACGCCGAAGGGCTCGCGATCCAAGTTCGACTACGACGAAGACAGCGGGCTGTTCCGGCTCGCGGGCCTTCTGCCCGAGGGCATGAGTTTTCCGCTGGATTTCGGGTTCTTTCCTTCCACGAAGGCCGAGGACGGAGACCCCTTGGACGTGCTCGTTTTGCACGACGAGCCAATCCCTGTAGGGGCCCTGGTGAGCGTCCGCCTCATTGGCGTGATCGAGGCCGAGCAGACCGAGGAGGGGAATACGGTCAGGAACGACCGGCTTCTGGCGGTGAGCACGTCCTCGCACCATTACGAGCGCATCGCCGAGGTGACCGAGATGGGCGAGCCGTTTCTCGACCACCTCACCCAGTTCTGGGTCAACTACAACGCGCTCAAGGGGAAGACCTTCGAGGTCCTTGCGGTGCACGGCCCAGATCGCGCCGCCGATCTTCTGCAGAACGCATCCCAACCGTCTCCGGTGAGGTCGACTAGGACGGCGCTCGCTCCTGGAGGGGGTTGAACTGGGTCGTCCGGAGCCAAGCGGTCACGCCCGCGGCGGCGGCGCCGAGAAGGCCCAGAGCCTGGATCCAGAGCCCCTGAGGCAGTCCGATCCCGCCAAGTCCCACTGCCACGTGATAGCCGGCGAGGGCCGCCGGCGCGGCGAAGGTCAGAGCGATCGCCGCCTTGAGCGCCGTGGAGCGAGTGACCGCGACCGCGAACCAGCCCAGAGCCAGTGTGGCGAGCGCGACGAAAACGCCGACCGCCAAAGCGGCAAGCCCGGGTGCGCCGGCGTGGGCCGCCGCGAACCCGGACGTCAGTCCAGCGGTGGCCGGCAGTGCGTAGGTCGAGAGCTTGAAGAGAAGCGAGCAGAAGAGGCCGACGCCCAGAAGACTGAGGCCGAGACCGAAGACGAGCATGGTGGCGCACTCCAGGATGTGAGTTGCGCCTCCACCACCGCCACGGCGCAGATCCGAGCCTAGCACACCGATTTGCGGCGCCCAGCGCTTCTGAGCGCCGCGACCGATGGCGATCCCGCGTCACGGCCCAAAACGCCAGACCGGAATGCCGAGCTTGCGCGCCTTGTCGGCCAAGTTGTCCTGGATGCCGGTGCCTGGGAAGACGACGACGCCGATCGGGAGGGTGTCCAGCATCAGGTCATTGCGCTTGAAGGGGGCGGCCTTGGCGTGGCGCGTCCAGTCGGGCTTGAACGCGATCTGGGCGATCTTGCGAGCGTCGGCCCACTTGGCTGCGATGAGCTCGGCGCCCTTGGGCGTGCCGCCATGGAGCAGGACCATGTCCGGATGCTTGGCGTGGACCTGATCAAGCTTGTCCCAGATCAGGCGGTGATCGTTGAACTCAGGGCCGCCGGTGAAGGCGACCTTGGGTCCTGCGGGCGTCAGGGGCTCGATCTCCGCCCGGCGTTTCGCCGCCAGAAATTCGCGGCTGTCGAGAAGGGCGGAGGTCAGGGCTCGGCGACTGGTCCGGGATCCGGAGAGCGGCCGCCAGGCCGTGTGGGTGTGGCGCTCGAAGGCCTCGGCTGCATGATCGCGGAACGCCTCGAGAGCGTCGCGGCGTGCGAGTAGAGTCTCGCCTTCCATGAGAAGGTGCTCGAGTTCGACCGAGCGGACTTCCGATCCGTCCTGTTCGCGTTGGCTTCGCTTCTGCGCCTGCTCGTTGTCGTCGAGCCGGCGCTCGATCTTACCGAGCGTGCGATGGAGAAGGTGGACCGCACCCCACAACAGATCGTCCAGGTCGGGCTCGATCAGGGTGTCGGTGGCGGATGAGACCAGGGCGTCGAAGATGTCCTGGGTGGCGACAAGGAGCGCCTTGTCCTCCGGTGCGGGCTGGGAGTCCGGTTCACCTATCGCCGGGTGATAGCCGTGCAGTTCCAGATCCTGGCAGATCCGCTCCGTGGGCGAGGCGGCGTGGAAAGGTTCGAAGTCGTCGGTCATGATCGGTTCGCTTCTGCTGGAGACCGCGCCCGTCGCGGCGTGGCGACCTGAGGCGGCGGGCGGGTCGGGGCCGCACCGCGCACGCGCAGCGAGACGCGGCCGAAGCAGAGCGGAGGACGGCGGGGCGCGGCGATTTTGACCTCGCGATGCAAAGCGCGCTCGCGCGCGGCGGAAAATCGCCGCGCCCCGCCGTTGCGGCTCCAGCCCGTTCCGCCGCAAAACGTCGCCCTCTCGCCGCGCGCGCGGGCCTTAAGCGATCAGTGACCTGGTCCGACGGCGAGTCGGCTCCGAGACTGATCCTCCGCAGGCGGACGAACCAGCAGATCGGCGTCCTCAGGCGACACTTGCGGACCAAGATGGGCCGCAAGCGCCAGCGTGCCGAAGGCGCCAAGATCGTCGTTGAAGTCCTTCAGTCTCGGCGAGAGCACGACGGCCTCGATCCCTGCGGTCGCAACGCGATGAGCCAAGGTCCGACTTGCTCGTGCGCCGGCCTGATCGTTGTCCCGGGCAACGTAGAGCCGTTTCACGCTCGGCGGGACGGCGAACGCGGCAAGATGCGCGGCCGAGAGCGCCGCGGCGGCGGGAATGTCGAACACCGCCTGGACCGACAGCACGGTCTCGATCCCCTCGCCTACGATCAGACGGTCGCTCGCCGTTCCGAACCGCACCGCGCCGCCAAGGATCCGTCCCATCGCTCGTCTCGGCGTCTCAAGCGGCGCCTTGGCTTGGCCGTCGCGAGCGAGCCAGGTCCGGTGCACCCCGAGCATCCGGCCCTGGTCGTCCGTCACCGCGGCGATCATCGCGGGCCAGGCCTGGGGCTCTGAGCCGATCTCGGGCCAGTAGTAACAGCGCGGATGGAAGCGGAGGGCACTGGTGTCATCGGGCAGGGCGAGACCACGCGCGCCCAGATACGTCTCCACGAGCGTACCGGCGATCGGGCGCGAGGCTTCGAAGAGACGCTCCGCCGCCGATCCGCCTGCTTGAACACGCTCACCCCGGGGAGCGAGGTCCACCACACCCAGGAACCGCCGCGCCTCTTCGAGGGTCTGCGCCAGGTTGGCGTGCCCTTCGACGGCGGCGATCAAGTCGAGCAGATCCCCGTGTTCGCCGGTCGCCGCGTCCGTCCATTTGCCGGCCGCGAGGCGGCCATCGGACGAGCCGTGCAGACGGACATAGAGACTGCGGCCCGGCGTATTGGCGAGATCGCCGACGGACCAGTAGCAGCCCTCGCGGCGGCCGTTGGAAAGGTAGCGCCGACAGACGCTCTCGGCGTTGTCCGCGAGCCGGCGCGCAAGGGCGGAGGCGGACTCCCGCATGAGACGACTCCCGTAAAAAGGCCCGCCGCTTCGCTCTTCGCGAGAGCGGCTGCGGAAGCGACGGGCCAGGACGGCTACTCGGCGGCGATCAGGACGGGCGCTGCCAGCACGGGCTCAGGTTCCGCCTCGTCGTCGGTTTCCGCCACGACCGGTTCGCTTTCGGCGGTGTCCGATTGCGCGACCGCGGTGTCCGGCTCGGCCAATGCGACGACAGGCAGCCCGGGCGTGCGCAGCGGCTCGGGGAGCCAGCCCGATCCAGCGAGCAGGCCCTGCGCCTCGTCCGCCATCTGCGCCTTCTTGAAACCGGAGATGCGCTCGGCCGCTCCCTCCCCCTTGGCTTCACGAACCGCCGCCGCGATCCGCGCCTTGGTGACCCGGCCAAGGTAGCTGTGGACGGTGGGCGTCCAGCCCTCGGCGGCAATGTCCAGGTCCACTGCCTGGGCGATCTGGTCGGCATGGGCCAGGGCCCGCGGACGGCTGTTCCACGGCTCCCGCACGGCGTTGATCGAGAGCGCGACGCAGTGGGCGAATAGCCCATGCCTTATCTCGTCGGTCATGGCGCCGATCGCCGCCCACAGATCCTCCGGCTCGCGCGGGAGCATCCCGGCGAAGCGTTCGTGCCGCTCGGCGAGAGCCGTGGCCAGCGGACTGTCCGCCAGCCCGGGCGGCTGGGTGGTGAGGGTGACGAGCTTGACGCTCAGCTCGAGGCAGCTGTCCTGGGCGTAGCGGTAGAAGGCGGCCAGAATGAAGGCGTGCAGGACGGCGAGGAAGGCGATGTCCGGCCGCTCGCCCACCGCCCGGCGCAGGGCCAGGGTGCGGAAGCCGGTGAGCTCCGACATGAGCCGGTCGGGGATCGGCCGCATGGCGTCGTCCTCGTCCTCCGTCTCGACCGGGGCGGACTCGAACGCCTGGTCATGCATCGCATCCGTGGAGACCGCCTCGCCCGGATCGAAGACTTCAGGCTCGACTTGGACCGGGGCCTCATCTTCGGGCCGGACGAACCCGCGCTCGACCCTCAAACCGCCCGAGGGATCGAGGCTGACGAAGACTCCAGCGCGCGCGACCTCTTCCGGATCGAACGCGACGGGCCGATCATCGATGGCGGCAATCGCCGTCTCCAGCTCGGCGAAGCGCTGGTCGATGTCCTCCGGCAACTCCTCGACCTGGGCGTACCTGGCTTCCAGCGCCTCTAGCTGGTCGACCAGGGCCTGACGGCCGGCCGCCTGCTCGTCCGAGAGGGGAGGCTGCTCGCCCCGCACTCGGCGCAGGCCAAAAGCGTGGTCGTAGGGCAGGTCCACTGCAACCTGCGTCCACTTCCAGCCCTCGGCCCGGATCGCCTCGGCCTCCCGCTCCAGCTTCTCGGCAGTGAGCCGCTCGACCAGGGCGACATCCTGCAGCCAGCCGCCATCGTCGCCCTGGAACAGGTCGTGCAGCACCGTCCCGCCGGCCTCGATGTAAGCCTCGACGCCGATGAACTGGACGCGCTTGTCGCAGGCGCGGATCGCGCTTTGGGTGAGCATGCGCCGGATCGCGTAGGGCTCGTTCGAGTAGCTGGTGTTCAGCCGCTCGAACACCTGCTCCTGGCGCTCGTGGTCGCCGTTGACGGTGAAGGCCATCAGCTGGTCCAGCGTGAGCTGATCCTCGGCGTAGGCGTCCAGCAGCTTTGGCGAGACCGACGCGAGCTTCAGCCGCTGGCGCACCACTGACACCGAGACGAAGAAGGCGGCGGCGATCTCCTCCTCCGACTGGCCCTTCTCGCGAAGAGCGAGGAAGGCGCGGAACTGGTCGAGGGGATGGAGCGGCGCGCGCTGGATGTTCTCCGCCAAGCTGTCCTCCTCGGCGATGCCGCCCTCGCGGATCACGCAGGGCACGGGCGCGGTCTTGCTGAGCCGCTTCTGCTTCACGAGCAGGTCGAGTGCGCGGTAACGCCGCCCGCCGGCGGGGATCTCATACAGGCCGGTCGGGGCGCCATCCTCGCCCACCACGGCGCGGACGGTAAGGCTTTGGAGCAGGGTGCGACGCGCGATGTCCTCGGCCAGTTCCTCGATGGAGACGCCGGCCTTCACCCGGCGCACGTTGGCCTGGCTCAACACCAGCTGGTTGAAGAGGATGTCGCGCGAGGACGACAGGGCGATCTTGGGTTGGGTCACGGTCTTCATCTCCGACGAGGCGGACTGAGAGACTCTTCTCCAGCCCTTCCCCTCGTCGCGAGACGACCGCGACCCTCTTCCTCTAGACCGCTGCCAGCAGCCGCGCCGCCCGCCCCTCCAGATCGAGCCGGGCGTCCTGCCGCCCCCGGGAGCGAGCCACGGCCGTGATCCCCTGGACGAAGTCGAACACCGACTCCGGCGGGCGGCCCTCCTCGCGAAGCGCGGTGGCGATCACCGTCTCCGTCTCGCCCTTGGTAAAGCCGCGCTGGCGAAGGAAACTCTGCCGATCCTCATCGTCGCGCGCCACGATGCGCTGGCGCGCGGCTCGGATCCCGCTCACGAAGCCGGACGGGGACGAGTCGGCGAAGCGGGTGAGCGCCGGCGCGGCTTGGTGGGCGAAGCGATGCGCGGCGAACTTGGAGTGGCGGATGCTGATCTCCTCGAAGTTCTCAGCGCCCCAGATGTTGCGGTTCATGCACACGGCCCGGAGATAGAAGCTGGCGATGCCCAGGGTCTTGGAGCCGACCTCGCTGTTCCAGCAGTAGAAACCCCGAAAGTAGAGATCCGGATCGCCGTTGGGCAGCCGACCGGCCTCGATGGGGTGGGCGTCGTCGACCAGGAACAGGAAGACGTCTCGATCCGAGGCGTAGAGGGTGGTGGTGTCCATGGTGACCTCCACGAACGGGTTATGGGTCATGGAGGACCAGTCGAGCAGGCCCGGCACCTTCCAGCGGGTATCGCCCGTCCCGTTCCCCGCGATGCGCATCACCGCCTCGACCAGCTCATGGTCCCAGATCCGACCGTAGTCCGGTCCGGTGGCCGCGCGCAGCTCGATGCGATCCCCCTCCGCGGTTAGCAGCTTCACCTGCTCGGAGCGGTTCGACACCAGTCCGTGCTGGAGGTTGATGGCGGCGATAGGCGCGGGAAGCTCGCGCAGATAGCCGGCGGGAGCTCCTGCGAGCCCGCACAGCTGGCCGAAGGACCAGTGAGTCGGGGCGATCGAGCCATTCTGCCCGGGGGCGATGAGAGTCAGGGGTTCCGAGTCCGCACGGTTCGCTTGGACCCGGATCGCGGCTGACTCCACAACGTGAGTGCTCGCCCGCTCGGTCCGGGCGCGAACGGCAGCGTGCAGGGTGCTTAACGAGAGATAGCGCTCGTCATCTGGCCGCGAGAACCACTCGGACGAAACGCGACCTATCCGCTGGCCTTGGCTGATATCAACCTTGTAGGCGCCGGACCCGTCCGTTCCGGCGGGAGCGAGTTGCTGAAGCATAGGGAGACCTCCGCGACGGCCTCGCCGGAGCCTCTCTCTCGGCGATCAGACCGTCACAGCGAAGCGGCGCTCCTCGAACTCTTCCCGGCTAAGACCGCCGTCTCACGGCCCTCAGGCGCGACTCGTTGCCGCAGGTGAACTGCGGCATTCTGCTCTTCAGCGGATTGCAACTGCCACCCGCCTTCAGCTCCACGCAATCTCGATCGAGACGACCGGGTGGTGTCACATGCTTCCCGCCCAGTGCTTCCCGCGGTAGATGTCGGGCTGGTCGAGAGAGCGATCTTGTCGAGGTCGTTGGCGCCGGACCGACGCCAGGGTCGTCGCGTTGCGCGCCTCGAAATAGATCTTGAAGTGCGGCCTCTCCCACTGCTGAGCCGCGCGCACACAGTCGCCCGCGTTGAGCGGCAGCGGCGCGGACCGCGACTGTCAGGTCGAAGGTTTCCTTGGTGAGGGTGGTCGTGTCGAGTTCGCCAACACATCCCTGGCGCCGCCGATGGACCGCCGATCCCGCCCTGCAACAAGGCGTTCTCGCGCGGAACGTCGATCCAGCCTTCCGGCGCGATTGTCTTGTTGACCAGCACCACCAGCGGCGCGCCGAACTGCTGTTCGATCGAGATAGTGTTGGTCGCCGGATTTGCGTTGTTGACCCAATAGTCGGCCGAGGCTGGCACCCAGTCCGTGCCATCCCAGCGCCAGATACTCGCAGCTCGCCCGATGATGGTCGGCAGGATCTTGCCGGCGTTGAGAGAGGCCGGCCCCCGCCTAGCGGATACGTCTCGACCTGGACCTGTACTGATCGGAGTTCTGCGAATCCGCCGTTCCGGATGATGCCGATCAGCCGGATCTCGCTGGTGAAGGCGTAACCTCCGCTGGTCGTGGTCCCGTCGGCGGTGAAGTCGCCCCAGATCGGGTCCACCCGGTAGCTGCCGACCTTGGTGAACAGCGGGATCACGTCCGCCGGCGGGCAGACGCAGATGCAGAACCGACGCAGATCTCGAAGCAGATCCAGTGACAGAGCTGACGCAGAACGCCCAGTCGTATTCTTTGAGCAGCGCCTGTAAGGTTTCTTTCGCTCGAACACCTCGACCTACGCATTACGAATGCGCCGCTCTACGGCCCGCGAGGCGGCCGCGGCCTGAGCTAAGGCCCGCTCCTCTTCGATCGAGGTGTCCAGCGCCTCCGGTAACGACGGCATAGCCACAGGCAGACGAGCACGCATCGCCAGCTGCAGATCCACTCGCAGATCATCTCACACTGGCCGCCTTCCAGCACTCTGTAGAGCACCTCGCAATTGCCCGCCGATCCCGGCTTCGACCACCTGGTCTAAGATATCCGTCGTCTCGAGCAGGCGCCTACTGGCCTCGCCCGCGCGCCCCAGCTCGGCGATGAAATGCCGACGCACCGCCGTTGCGGTCGCATACCACCTCGCAGATCAGGCGGGAACGATGCTCGTCGCCCATAGCAGAGCAGAGCAGAACGCCCTATCCCCACCTGTGCTTGGCAAGCCGGTAGAAGGCGGCCGGTCGCGGTCGGTCACCGCGTCCGCCAATTGCTCGTTGAGATCCTCGTCGCCGGTGATCTCCACCATCGCATCGCAATGCGCCGCTTACGGCGAGGTCACGGCTCTCCGGGGCGGCGTTCTCTATCAGCCTTCCTTGGCGCTCACCCAGCGGTACAGGACCTCGCTCTCGCCCGAGCTTGAGGTCGCCCAGCAGGCGCTGAACGAGTTCCCCGTCGCCGCGCGGAAGGCGTCTATCCCCGCCCTGAAAACCTCGTCGTTCTCCTCGCTTCAGCCTCTATCCTTCCTGGCGCTCAGCTCAAGCCCGGTATCAGGTCCGGGTCGCGCGCGGCGTCGCTCATGTCCACCCCTCCCACCAGGAAACAAAGTTGCTGAGAGATGGTTGAATCTTAGAACCAAACCACAGCGAATTCCAAATCCGTATACTCCAGCCCAAAATCCATTCTTCCAATTTACTTTTTTACTCATCTCTTGGAAGACTCTAGGCCTATGGTGGAACGCCAGGTAGAAGAACAGCGACCCGGCGACGCTCATCGCCGCCAAGCCCAGCATGGCCCAGAAGCCGGCGCTCATCACGGGGCGAGGCGGATCGTCCTTGTCGCCGCTCATCGGGTCGCCGCCAGGAGGGCGGCGATGAGCGCGTCTTCGTTGGGCAGGCTCGCCACCCGCGCGCGCGGATCGCCGAGCGCGTCGGCGATGGCCACGGACTGACACACCGGGCGGGGTCCGCGGATGTCCAGGTGGCGGAGGGCGCGCGCCGCCTTGGCCGACTGCAGCAGGACGAAGTCGCAGGCCCGCGCCGCGTCCAGGTCGGCCCCGCCGAGCGCCGCGACGTCGGTGCGATAGACCACCAGGTCGCGCGCCGACACGCCTTCCTGGGCGAGGATGGCGACAAGGTCATGGGCCGTCTGTGCCGCTCGGGGATGGAGCACCACGCCGGCGAGACAGGCCGAGGCGATGGTCTCGGCCAGGGCGGCGACATCGCCGGCGCCCACGTGCACGTTTGAGAAGCCCGCCTCCCGCGCGGCGCGGGCCGTGGCGTCGCCCACGGCGAACACTGGCAGGCTCCGATGCGCGGGATCGACCTCGAACGCCCGCACGGCGTTGGCGCTGGTGAAGGCCAGGGCCGCGACGCCCGCCAGATCCGCGCCGACCGGTCGATCGGCCACTTCCAGGAGCGGAGAGACGAAGGGGCGAAGGCCCACGTCATGCACCCGCTGGGCGGTCGCTTCAGCCCCTGGCCGGGCGCGCGTGACCCAGACCGAGGCGGTCACGCGAAGAGCGCGTCCCCCGCTTCGGCGCGGATCGCCTCGCCCAGTTCGAAGCCCAGGTCGACGGCGGCCGCGGCTTCGCTCCGCGCCTGGCCCTCGCGGCGGAAACGTTGCTCGCCGCTCGGCGTGAGCGCCTCGACCACCAGCTTCACCTGGCCGTCCTGGATCGTGGCGTAGGCGCCGATGGCGGTGCGGCAGGAGCCTTCGAGGGCGGACAGCGCGCCTCGCTCGGCGGTGACCGCCAGGGTCGTGGCTTCGTGGCGAAGGGGCGCGAGCCAGGGCGAGGTCGTCATGTCGGTTCGCGTCTGGATCGCCAGAGCGCCTTGCCCTGGGGCGGGCGGCGCGAGGATAGGATCGATGGCGCCGCGGGCGTGGGCCTGCAGCCCCAGGCGCTTCAGGCCGGCCAGAGCGAGCAGGATCGCGTCCGCCTCCTCCGCCGCCAGCTTGGCGAGGCGCGTGTCGACATTGCCGCGCAACGGGAACACCTGAAGGTCGGGTCGCGCGCCGAGCGACTGGGCCTGGCGGCGGAGGGAGGCGGTGCCGAGCCGCGCGCCCTGCGGCAACTCGGCGAGGCTGGCCCATTTGATCGACACGAAGGCGTCGCGCGGATCCTCCCGCTCGGGGATGGCGGCGATCGACAGCCCCTCGGGGCTCTCGGCCGGCATGTCCTTCAGCGAATGGATCGCCGCGTCGATGCGGCCCTCGAGGAGGGCGGTCTCGATCTCCAGGGTGAACAGGCCCTTGCCGCCGATCTCGGTGAGGGTCCGGTCCTGGATGCGGTCGCCGGTGGTGGAGATGACTTCCAGCACCGCGCGATCGTCGCCGCCGAGGGCGCGGGCGATGGCGGCTCGCACCGTCTCCGCCTGAGTCAGGGCCAGCTTGCTGCCGCGAGTGCCGATACGGATTGGTTGCGCCGTCATGGGGTGGGGCTTTAAGCGAAACGCGCCGTGCTGTCCTCCCTCACTGTTCTCGGGCTCGAGACGAGCTGCGACGAGACCGCCGCGGCCGTGGTGCGGCTGACGGACGGCCGCGCCCACGTGCTCTCCTCTGTCGTCGCCAGCCAGATCGAACGTCACGCGCCCTACGGCGGCGTCGTGCCGGAGATCGCCGCCCGCGCCCATGTCGAGGTGATCGAGGCGATCGCCGCCCAGGCGCTCGCCGAGGCGCACCTAAGCGCGGCCGACCTCGACGGGATCGCCGCCACCGCCGGACCGGGTCTGGTCGGCGGCGTGATGGTCGGGCTGTCGTTCGGCAAGGCCATGGCGCTGGCGCTGGACAAGCCGCTCGCCGCCGTGAACCACCTGGAGGGCCACGCGCTGTCCGCGCGTCTGGCCGAGGACGTCCCCTATCCTTTCCTCCTGCTGCTGGTGAGCGGCGGCCATTGCCAGCTCCTGGATGTCCGGGGCGTGGGCGACGCGCGGCGGCTCGGCTCGACCATCGACGACGCGGCGGGCGAGGCTTTCGACAAGATCGGCGTGGCGCTCGGCCTCGCCTATCCCGCCGGCCCGGCCTTGGAGCGACTGGCCGAGGGCGGCGATCCGACGCAGTATCCCCTGCCCCGCGCCCTGCTCGGGCGCGCCGGATGCGATTTCTCCTTTTCGGGCCTGAAGACCGCGGCCGCCCGGCTCGCCGAGGGCGCGCGCACCGAGACGCAGCGACGCGATCTCGCGGCGGCGGTCCAAGGCGCCATCGCCCGCCAGCTCGCCGAGCGCACCGAACGCGCGATCCAGGTCTATCTGGACGCGCATGGCGGAGCGGCGCGGCGGCTGGTGGTCGCCGGCGGGGTGGCGGCCAACGGCGCGGTTCGCACCGCCCTGGCCGAGGTCGCCAGTCGGCACGACTTCCGTTTCGTCGCCCCGCCGCTCGCCTACTGCACCGACAACGCGGCGATGATTGCGCTGGCCGGCGCCGAGCGGCTGGCGCTGGGCCTCGCCGACGATCTGGACGCTCCGGCCCGTCCGCGCTGGCCGCTGGACGAGGCCGCCGCCCTCGCCAACCCCACCCATATTCCCGGCCGAAAAGGCGCCAAGGCGTGAAGCGCGCGGGCGTGATCGGCGGCGGCGCCTGGGGCACGGCGCTCGCCCAGGTCTGCGCGCGGGCCGGACTGGAGACCATGCTCCTGGCGCGGGAGCGCGAGGTGGTCGACGCCATCAACGCGAACAACGAAAACCCGGTGTTCCTTCCGGGCGTGCCGCTCGACCCGTCGATCCGCGCGACGGCCGAGCCGGCGGACCTCGCCGGATCCGACCTCGTCTTCGCCGTGGCCCCGGCCCAGCACCTGAGATCGAGCCTCGCCGCGTTCGCGCCCTACGCGCGGACAGGCGCGCCGGTGGTTCTTTGCGCCAAGGGTGTCGAGCAGGGCTCGCTGAAGCTGATGTCGCAGGTGCTCGCGGAGACCATCCCCGCCGCGGAGCCCGCCGTTCTTTCCGGGCCCAGCTTCGCCGGCGAAGTGGCGCGCGGGCTGCCCACCGCCGTCACCCTCGCCGCCGCCGACGTGGCCATGGCCGAGGACATCGCCCGCGCGATCGCCACCCCGATCTTCCGGCCCTACCTCAGCGACGACATGGTGGGCGCGGAGGCCGGCGGCTCGGTGAAGAACGTTCTCGCCATCGCCTGCGGCGTGGTGGAGGGACGCGGCCTCGGCCGCAGCGCCCACGCCGCCCTGATCACCCGAGGATTCGCCGAACTCACCCGCCTGGCCGTGGCCCTGGGGGGACAGGCCGAGACGGTCGCGGGCCTGTGCGGGCTGGGCGACCTCGTCCTCACCTGCTCCTCGCTTCAGTCGCGCAACATGAGCCTGGGCATCGCGCTCGGACGGGGCGAGGCGCTCGCCGACTACCTCGCCGGGCGGCTCACCGTTGCCGAGGGGCTGCAGTCCGCCCCCGCGGTCGTCGCCCTGGCGGAGAAGCTGGGGGTCGAGGTGCCGATCTGCGAGGCGGTGAACGCCATCCTCTCTGGCGAGGCGGACATCGACGTGGTCATCGCCGGCCTGCTGGCCCGGCCCCTCAAAGCGGAGAGCTGAACCATGGCCGGCTTCGTCCTCATCTGCCGCGACCGTCCTGACGCCTTGTCGGTGCGCATGGCGACGCGAGAGGCCCATCTCGCCTGGGTCGCCGAGCATCGCGACGTCGTGCGCCGCGCCGGGCCGATCGTGGACGAGGCGGGCGCCATGGCAGGCTCGCTGTTCATCCTCGAGGCGGAGAGCGAGGACGCCGTCCGCGCCTTTCACGCCCAGGATCCGTACGCCCGGGCCGGCCTGTTCGGGCAGGTGGAGATTCTCCGCTGGCGTCAGACGGTGGGCGATCCTTGAACCCGGCCCGGCCGCCGCCCGGACATCGCCTCTGCGCGCTGGACGAAATCCGCGATCCCGGCGCGAAGGGCTTCATGTTCCGCGAGGGCGAGGCGCTGTTCCTGGGCGTGGTGGTGCGTCGCGGAGCGGCGGTGAACGGCTTCGTGGACCGCTGTCCCCACGCCGGCTTTCCCCTGGCGCTCACGCCGGACCGCTACCTGACGCGCGAGGGGGACCTGATCCTCTGCTCCACCCATGGCGCCCTCTTTCGGCTGGACGATGGGGCGTGTGTCGCCGGCCCCTGCGCCGGCAAGGGCCTGGCGTCCTGGCCGGTACGACTTGAGGAGGGGGCGGTGGTGACCGCCTGACGCGACGGATCGGCTCTTGAACCATAAGCTCGCCGCCTTGTTCGTCTGTCGCTGATCCAGATCAAAGTCGGCAAAGGGTCGGCTGCCGGTCGGGAAGATGTCGGCGCGAAGTCGGCGATCGGTCCAGAAGTCGAAGCAGAGATGCAGTCTTATACCGGTGTCGAAAGGGAATGCCTCCCGGACCGACAAGCAAACCGGAGAAAGACCATGAACCGTTTCCTCACTGTTGCTTCCGCCCTCTTCGCCCTGGCCGCCGCGGCTCCCGCGGTCCATGCGGAGAGCGCCGGTCAAACCAGCGTCCGCGTCGCCTACGCCGACCTGAACCTGGCTTCGATCAGCGGCCGCCAAGCCCTCGAACAGCGGGTCTCCCGCGCGGTCGATCGGGTCTGCGGCGAGCACCCCTCCCTGGCCGACCTGGACAGCGTGCATTCGTTCCAGTCCTGCCAGAAGGCGGCTCGGTCGAGCCTCGATGGCCAGCTCAAGTCCGTGATGACGACCTCGGTGGCGGACATCTCCGCCGACGTGGCCCCGGGACGCTGAAGACGGCCGACGCGCCCAGGGGACAGGTTCGACGCCCTTCCGGCTTCCCCGCCGGGAGGGTGTTCGGCCGTTCAAGCCATCAGGACAGGCCCAGTCGGCGCGCCAGGGCGCGATAGCGGGCATAGCCGTGCAGCGGATAGAGCCAGTAATCGCTCGCCAGGCCGTGCAGTCCGGGATCCCGATCGGCGACCGCGCGGTCCAGGGCGGCGAAGGCGCGCTCGCCCTCCCCGCGCTGGGCGTGGACCTGCGCCAGGGCGTGGCCGATGCCGGAGGGGAAAGCCGAGACCAGGGTGGCGAGGGCGCGGTCGGCGTCCTCCCGGTCCCCCGCGCGGGCCTCGAGCAGCGCGAGGCCGGCGAGCCGCCGCCAATCGATGTCGATGGCCTTGTAGGTATCACGCGCCATCATCGTGTCGCCCGCCAGCAGCCGCGCGTCGCCCAGCACCGCTAGCGCGTCGGGATCACCGGGGCCCGCCGAAGCCGCCGCGGTCGCGGCCGAGAGTCCGTCGGCGATGCGGCCCAGCGCCAGGAAGCACCGCGCCTTGAGGCTCAAGGCCTCGGCGGAGAGCGGATCCAGCTCGACCGCGCGTTCGACGACCGCGAGCGCCTCTCCCGAGAGGCCGAAGGCGAGCAGCACCTCGGCGTGGTCGGCAAGCACGTCGGGGTCGGTGGGCGAAAGATCGGACGCGCGACTGGTGGCGACCAGAGCCTGCGAGAACTCCAGGCGACGGACATGAACCTCGCCGAGAGCCGCGTGCGACAAGCCGGAGAGCGGGTCGAGCGCCGCGGCCTTCCGAGCCGCGTCCAGAGCGTCCGCCAGCAGCCGGTCCTCTTGCGCCCGCTCGGCGGTGAAATCGACCAGCCGCGACAGGATCAGCGCCTTGCGCGCCAGGGCCTCGGCGAAGGTGTTGGAGGCATCGATCGCCTCCTCCACCAGACCCAGCGCCTCATGGAGGGAGGCCGCGTCTTGCGCGCGCCAAAGTGGACCGGCCCTCAGCAGGAGGTCGTGCGCACGGGCGTTGACGGCGCCGCGCTGCAGGAGCGTCGCCGGGTGCGCCGGCGCGAGCTGGGGAAGCAGCGCCGCGGCCATGCGCCGCCCGACCTGGGTCTGGGCTTCGAGGTCGTCGCCCAGCGTCTCGTCGAAGGTGTCGCTCCAGAACGCAAAACCGTCCGCCCCGCTCACCAGCTCGGCGGACACCCGGATCGTGCTCGCCGACCGCCGCACGCTTCCGGTCAACACGCTGCCGACTCCCAGCGCCCGCGCGGCGGCGACCGCGTCGGCGTCGCGAAACCGCTCGCAGGAGGTGCGGCCGATCACCTTCAGCGACGGCGCGCGCGAGAGGATGGCGCGCAGCTCCTCGGCGAGGCCGTCCGAGAAGTACGCCTGCGCCGGATCGCCCGAGAGATTGGCGAAGGGGAGGACCGCCAGGCCGGCGCCATCCAGCGCGGTCTCGAGAGCTTCGGCGGCCGGGTCCGGCGACGCCGAGGCGACGGGTGGGGGGTCGAGCGCCAGGCGATAGCCGATACGGGGAATGGTCTCGATCTCGAAGCGGGCCGCCCCACCTAAACCGGCGAGCTGCCGCACCTTGGCGATGCAACGGTTGACGGCGTCGTCGCTCAGCACCCGCCCGCCCCAGCAGCGGCGGATGAGATCATCGCGCGACACCACCGCGCCCTGCGCCTGGGCCAGGCAGATGAGCGCCTGCATCACGCGCGGCTGGACGCTTTCCTTGCCGCCGTCCCAGGCCGCTTCGAGCCGGGAGGGGTGGAAGCGCACATCGGCCAGGGTGAACTCCGGCGCGTGGCGCAGGTCGATCAGATCCTCGGCCTCTATCCCCAGCTCCACGCCGCCCTCGATCTCATGGAGAGGCGGCTCCCCGCGCCGCCCCGCGTCACTTCGCCGTTGGAAGCGGAGCCGTCAATCGGCCGAACCCGCGCGGCGGAAGAGCACCGCCTTGGTGAGGAAGGCGCGGTCGTCGGCGATCCGCTCGAGCCCGGCCGCGCCGAACAAGGCGTCCAGATCGGTTTCGGAATAGCTCCGGTAGAACGGCTCGTGAAAATAGGCGGGGAACGCCTCGAGAAGCCGGGCGAGGCGCGGCTCGTCCACCGGCTGGATGGAGTTGGCGAAGGCCAACACGCCGCCGGGCTTCAGCACCCGCGCGATCTCGCGCGCCACCTTGGTTCGCACCACCGGCGGCAGTTCGTGGAACAGGAACACGCAGCTCGCCGCGTCCAGCGCGCCGTCGCCGAAGGGCAGGCGCTCGATGTTCGCCTGGATCAACATCGCCGATTCCGCGCGCCGGCCCGCCTCCGCGAGATAGGGCGCCGAGAGATCCACCCCCGCGAGTCTCGCCCGCGGAAAGGCGCGCTCGAGATTGCCCAGGAACGCGCCCGAGCCGCAGGCGAGGTCGGCGAGGCTCAGCGCCCGCTGGTCCGCGCCCTTGAGATGTCGCGCCAGCAGCGACAAGGCGCGGCGGCGCATGGGCCCGGCGGCGCCCGCGAACAGGGTCTCGACCTGTCCCTCGTAGCGTCGCGCGCTTTCCGCCGTGAACCAGCCGCCGCTCTGGTAGTGGAAGTTCTGTCGATAGTAGGCGGGATAGGCATGCGGATCGGCCTCGGCGCGCGCCTCCACGCCGTCTCCGCGTCGACGCCGGGCGTCGACCGCCGCCGCGTCTGCGAACAGGTCGGCAGTGCGGCGCAGGGCGTCGAGCGGGCGATCGAAGCCGTCGTCCATGGGCGGATAGAGGCCCGCGGCGACGTCGGCCGCGTCCTTCGCGAAGGCCTCCGACCAGGCTTTGCGGAAGAACCCCTTGGGCGGGGGGTCGGCGGTGATCGGGACCGGACGGGCGGGGGCGCCCGGCCGGGTGGCCGCGCGAAGTCCGACGGCGGTCGCCGCCCACAGCGCCGCGCGAACGCCGGCGCGGCTCACATGCCGCCGTCGATCCGAGGCGAAGGCCCGCCGCACCGCCTGTTGCTCCATATTCACCCGTGACCTCCGTCCGCCCGCACGAACCGGGCGACCAGTTCGATATGGGGCGACCACAGGAACTGATCCACCACCCGCACCCAATCCAGCCGATAGCCGCCGGCGACCAGGGTTTCGGCATCTCGCACGAAGGTCGCGGGATTGCAGGACACCGCCACCACCACGGGAACCTTGGACGCGGCGATCTGCGCGGACTGAGCCGCCGCGCCGGCTCGGGGTGGATCGAACACCACCGCCTCGACCTTCGCCAGTTCGCTGACGAGCAGCGGCCGGCGGTCGAGATCCCGCGCCTCCGCCGCGATCGCCTTGAGGCCCGGCGCGGTGGATTGGGCCGACCGCAACGCCGCGATCGCTTCCACAGAGGCGTCCGCCGCCACCACGCTGGCGTGTTCCGCCAAGCGGAAGGTGAAGGCGCCCGCGCCGCAGTAGAGGTCGGCGACCCGCTGCGCGCCGGCGACGGCCTCCACCACCAGGTCGGCCATCGCTCGCTCGGCCCCCTGGACGGCCTGCAGGAACCCGCCGGGCGGCAGCGCCACGCGCGCCGCGCCGAAGCGCACGCCCGGCGCGCGGGCCTGATAGGCGATCTCGCCCGCCACCGTCACCCGCGCGACGTCGGCCTGTTGCGCGATCTCCGCGAGCTTCAGCCGGGCGTCGGCGCGCAGGGTGTCTCGCATCACTCCGGTGACATCGACGTCGAGACCGGCGTCGGTGAGGGTGACGTGCAGGATCGGCGCCGACTTGGGATGCTCGAGGCAGGGCTGCGCCAGGCGGCGCAAGGCCGGGAACGCCGCCTCGATCCGCGGGTCGCTGATCGGGCACACCTCGATCGGCGTCAGGCTCCAGGAGCGCCGCTGCTTGAAGCCGATGGCCGCGCCGCCCTTTCCGCGCCGCGCGTGGAGGGCGAGTCGCCGGCGCGAGCGCGGCTCGGCGGCGAAGGCAAGCGAGACCGAGCGCGGCCAGTCGCGCCCGCTCCAGCATCCCGCGCACCTGCTCGACCTTCCAGGCGCGGTAGGCGTCCAGCCGCCAGTGCTGCAGGGCGCAGCCGCCGCAAGGTCCGAAGTGCGGACAGGGCGGGGAGACCCGCTCGTCGCTGGTCTCGACGATCTCATCGAGGGTGAGCGCCTCGCCCGCGCCGCTCGCCAGCACCCGCTCGCCGGGCAGGGTGAAGGCGACGAACCGGCCATCGGCGGTGACGCCGTCCCCTTGGGCGCCGACGCGGACGATCTCGAGGATCTCGGGGGCGGGCGCGGCCATGACCGATCCTACCGGGTTGCCGCACCCAGAATAAGTCACACCGGCGGAGGCGGCGGCGGCGCCAGCACCTCGCGCTTGCCGGCATGGTTGGCCTGGCCGACCACGCCCTCCTTCTCCATCCGCTCGATCAGGGACGCGGCGCGGTTGTAGCCGATCTGCAGGCGGCGCTGGATGTAGCTGGTGGAAGCCTTGCGGTCGCGCGTCACCACGGCGACGGCCTGGTCGTAGAGGTCAGCGCTCTCGCCGCCCCCGCCACCCCCGAGGTCGAGATCGCCGCCCTCGTCCTCGTCCGGCGCGGCGGTGACGTCGTCGAGGTATTCCGGCTCGCCCTGGGCGCGCAGGAACTTGGCCACCCGCTCGACCTCGCCGTCGGAGACGAAGGGGCCGTGAAGACGCGTCACCCGCCCGCCGCCGGCCATGTAGAGCATGTCGCCCATGCCCAGCAGCTGCTCGGCGCCCTGCTCCTGCATGATGGTGCGGGCGTCGATCTTGGAGGTGACCTGGAAGGCGATGCGGGTCGGGAAGTTCGCCTTGATGGTGCCGGTGATGACGTCGACGCTGGGGCGCTGGGTCGCCATGATCAGGTGAATGCCGGCGGCGCGCGCCATCTGCGCCAGGCGCTGGACGGCGCCTTCGATGTCCTTGCCGGCGACCATCATCAGGTCGGCGACCTCGTCGATCACCACCACAAGATAGGGCATGGGCTCGGGGCGGAGCTTCTCCTCCTCGTAAACCGGACGGCCCTTGTCGTCGAAGCCGGTCTGAATGGTGCGGACGAAGTGCTCGCCCTTGCTGAGCGCCTCGCGGGCGCGCTCGTTGTAGCCGGCTACGTTGCGTACGCCGATCTTCGACATGCGCCGATAGCGGTCCTCCATCTCGCGCACGGTCCACTTCAGCGCGACGATCGCCTTCTTCGGCTCGGTCACCACCGGCGCCAGCAGGTGCGGGATGCCGTCGTAGGCCGACAGCTCCAGCATCTTGGGGTCGATCATGATGAAGCGCACGTCGTCGGGCGTCAGCCGGTAGAGGATCGAGAGGATCATGGCGTTGACCCCCACCGACTTGCCCGAGCCGGTGGTGCCGGCGATCAGCAGGTGGGGCATCTTGGCGAGATCGACGATGTAGGGCTCGCCGCCGATGGTCTCGCCCAGAGCGAGCGGCAGGATCTGGCCGGCCTTTTCGTACTCCGGCGAGGAAAGCATGGCGCGCAGCGAGACCATGTCGCGCTTGGCGTTGGGCAACTCGATGCCGATGGCGTTACGGCCGGAGACCACGCTCACCCGACATGCGGCCACGCTCATCGAGCGGGCGATATCGTCGGCGAGGGCGATGACCCGGGCCGACTTCACGCCGGGCGCGGGGACCAGCTCATAGAGGGTGACCACCGGGCCGGCGCGGATCTGGTCGATGCTGCCCCGCACGCCGAACTCGCCCAGCACGCCTTCGAGCAGCTGCGCGTTCTGGCGGACCGACTCCTCGTCGACGCCTTCGCTACGGGGTGGCGGGCGGTTCAGCAGGGAGAGCTCAGGCAGGCGGAAGACGCCGGGCTCCTCGAACGGCAGCGCGGGTTGGAGCTCGCGCGCTTCCCGGCCCGAGACACGGGTGGGCGCGCGCGGCGGCTTGATGGCGAGGCTCGAGGCCGGCTCTCCCGTCTCGGAGAAGGGGGCGCCGTCGGATTCGATCTCCGGCTCCGGGTCGGGCGCGGGACGCCGCTCGCGCCGCAGCGCGGGCTCGCGCTCGACCGGAGCCTTGCGGACCGGCGCAAGATCCTCGGCGGCTTTGCGCGCGGCGCCACGTAGCGGGAGCGTCAGGGCGAAAGCGCACAACGCCACCAAGCCGAAGCCGCCGCCGGCCATCAGGCGAGGTTCGGCCGCGCCATAGAGCGTCAGCGGCTGCATGGCGAGCGCCAACAGGGTGTCGCCCGCGGCGCCGCCCAGGCCCGCGTCCAGCGGCCAGGCGTTGGGGGCCGCCGGCGCGGCCAGGGCGCCGCACAGGCAGGCGAGACCAATGACGAACAACAGCGCGCGCCAGACGCCGCCGCGCGGCTTCGACAGCGACGGGCGAAGCAGGCCGGAGAGCCCGATCGCCGTCAGCGTGAGCGCGATCACCAGGGCCGACAGGCCGATGGCCTGGGTGGCGAGGTCGGCGACCAGGGCGCCGGGCGCCCCAAGCCAGTTGAGCGGCGCGCCCGTCGTGCTCGCATCGAAGCTGGGATCGCTGGCGTGATAGCTCGCCAGCGCCAGGGCCAGGCCGATCCCGACGATGGCCATGGCTGAGCCCCGCAGACGGACCGGAAGGCTCCTGGGCAATCTCGGCGCGCGCAAGCGGAATCGCGGCGCAAATCCCCGCCCTCTTATCGCTGCCACCATTGCCGCCTCTTCGTTTTGAACCGCGTCGCCAGCTTTCGCGAACACCGGTTAAGACGCCGTTAGGCTGCGACGATTCGCGGAAGAACGCCCGCCTCGATCAGGCCTTCGGCGCGTCCGGTTGGCGCTCCGGTCGGGCCGCCTGAAACGCAGGGTGTTCGAGGGTGCGCGCATAGACGCTCGCGAGCGCGGGGAACCGGCCAAGATCGACCTTCCACCGCTCGCACGCCCAGAGCTGAGGGGTGATGACGCAGTCGGCCAGCGTCGGAGCGTCGCCGAAGGCGAATCCGGCGCCGTGCCTCGCCACCATTGGCTCCAGGGCGGTGAAGCCGTCGACTATCCAGCGCTGCGCCCAGGCGAGCTGTTCGGCGCCGCCGAGCGGGTGGCCCATGCCGTCCAGCGCCTGCAGGACCCGGAGATTGTTGAGCGGATGGATATCGCAGGCCACCACCTGCGCCATCGCCCGCACCGTCGCCCGGTCTCTCGGCGAGCGCGGCAGGAGCGCGGGATCGGGGTGGGTCTCCTCGAGCCATTCCAGGATGGCGAGGCTCTGGGTGAGCCGCTCGCCATCGGCTTCCAGCGTGGGGGACAGCGCCTGTGGATTCACGGCGCGATAGGCCTCGCCTCGCTGTTCGCCACCGGCAAAGTCCAGCGGCGCGTAGTCGTAAGGTAGCCCCTTGAGGGAGAGGCCGATCCGCACCCGATAGGGTGCGGTGGCCCTCCACATGGAATAAAGTTTCAGCACCCGGCGCGCCCCCCTGTTGGCGCGGGTTCTACTTCAAGCTGGACTGAATGGATTTAGCCTTGTCGAGGTGCATCTGGACAACCTTCGCCGTGCTCGTGGCGAAGTCCTTCAGCGCCGGAGTGTCGCCGCCCGAGGCGTAGGCCTGCATCGCCGCCAGCGTCTGGGTGTGGGCGTCGACCTGCTGGGTCATGTAGGTCTTGTCGAAGTCCGCGCCGGTTGCGCCGTTCAGGGCGTCCACCAGGGCCTGCTTATCGGCCGGAAGCGCCGTCGGCGGCGTGATCGACTGACCCGACTTGGCGATCGCCGCCTTCAGGTTCGCCGTCGACTTGGTGTGGTCGGTGATCATCATCTTCGCGAAGGCCTTCACCTGCGCGTTCGAAGACTTCTGTTCGGCGATCTTCGCCTCGGTAATCTCGAACATGTCGCTGGCGGCCGCGGTGTTCACGAAATCGGCGGCGGTGGTCGGCAGCGGCGCCGCGGCGGCGGAGGCCGCGGGCGATCCGGCGACGTTCGGTGATGAGGCCGCGGCGGGCGTGGCGGCCGCGGTGGCGTCCGACGTGTTGGCCGCCGCGCTGTCGGCCGAACTGGCCGGCTTGGAGCAGGCCGCGACGCTGAGAGCGGTCACGGCCGCCGCCGTAAGCAAGAGAGACGTTTTCATGGCTGGAAATCCCCTGGTGAAGTTCTCGAAAAGAACATCACGGGCTCGTGAGGAGTTCCGGTCGGTACGCTTCCTAACGCCCCATGGACTGGACCAGGGCGGCCGCGATCTGACGCACGTTGTAGGGCTTGCGCACGACAGGGGCGGCGAAGCCCTCCGGAGCGACCCCGGCCTCGTCGTAGCCGGTGGCGAAGATGAACGGCACGCCCCGGCTGGCGAGCAGGCGCGCCACCGGCACGACGGAGCGCCCGTTGAGGTTGGCGTCAAGCACCGCCACGTCGAAGTTCAGATCGGCCATCTTGTGCGCCTCCTCCAGGTCGGAGGCGACACCGATGACCTCGGCGCCCATTTCGGTGAGACCGGACTCCAGTTCCAGCGCCAACAGCACGGCGTCCTCGACGATCAGCACCCGCCGACCGCGAATAGCCTCGCCGCTGGATTCGCCGACAGATTCGCCAAGCACCGGCGCGGCAGTCTTGGCGGGCGCGTGCGGCGCGGGTTCAGCAGCGACGGACGCGGCGAGCGCGGTCGCGTCGGCTCTCACGACGGCGCGCAGACCGCCGGGGTGGAATTCCACTTCGACGTTTCCTCCCAGTTCACGGCCGGTGACCCGCTCGAGAAGATCGTGGCCGAAGCCGCGCCGGGCCGGCGTGCTGACGCAGGGGCCGTTGCTCTCGGTCCACAGCAGGGTGAAGCCGCCGTCCGGCTCCCGGCGCCAGCGCACATCCACCCGTCCGGATTCGGTGGAAAGCGCGCCGTACTTCATGGCGTTGCTGCCGAGCTCGTGCAGCGCCAGGGTGAGAGCGCCGGTCGCGCGGGGATTGAGCACGATCTCGGGACCCTCCCAACGCGCCTGGCCGAAGGCGAGGCCGCCCAGCTCGGCGGCGGCGATGTGGCCGATGTCCGCGCCGCGCCAGCGGGTGGTGGTGAGCAGGGTGTGGGCGGCGGCCATCGCCTCCAGGCGCCCGCCGAACGTCTTCAGGAACGCCTCCAGCGAGACCGTCCGGCGCGCCGATTGCGAGGCCAGCGACTGAACCGAGGCGAGGACGTTTTTCACCCGATGGTCGAGTTCGGCCACCAGCGCCTCGCGCTCGTCGTCCTCGGCCTTGCGGGCGGTGAAGTCGCGCACCGCGCCCACCAACCGCGGCGACGACCCACAGATCAGGAGCGAGGCGTCGAACACCCAGCGGACATCGCCGGCCGGCGTGACGATGCGATAACGGATTTCAGAGCGCCCCTGGCCTCCGGCGCGGGCGGTGTTGATGAGCCCGCGAAGCTTGGGTCGATCCATTTCGAGAACCGGATCCAGCAAAGCCTCGCCCCGTCGGGCTGGGACTTCGCCCGCGCGGCCGCCCGTGATCTTGGCCAACCCCTCGCTGACATGGAGCGTGTCACGCGCGAGGTCCCACTCATACTCTGAAAAACCCGCCGCGCTGAGCGCAAGAGCGGCGCGGGCCTTTTCCGGCTGCGTCGCTGGCGCCGGCGGGACGGGGGCCGGGCTAGGCTTATTCAGCATGCGGCGCTCTGTCGCACGACTTGGGCGAAAGTCAAAAGCACGATCGTCGGGGACCATCATCGCAAACGCGTGAACGCCGGAGCGCCGGAACCGAAGGAATGGACGTCACGTTCACCGCCTGCCATCCATGCGGGCCGTCGCGCCCGCCCGAACCCATACTCATGGAGACCGCCTCGATGTCCCGATTGGATAAAGCCGCGAGCGAGGCCCGCTCGGCCGGCTCAGGCTTGGTGGAGCACGGCCAGAAGGCGATCAGCGAGATCGTCGCGGCAGCCGAGAAGGCGATCTCGGAAGCGGCGCGCAGCGCCGAGCGCACCCTGAAGGACAGCCTCGACGGAGCGCGCGCCCGCGCCCAGGATTATGGCGAGGAAGCCGGCGACAATTTCGAGGACGCCTCCGCCTACATGTTGGAGCGGGTGAAGGAGCGGCCGGTCACGGCGACGCTCACCGGTCTCGGCCTTGGCCTGCTCATCGGGCTTCTGATCGCCAGCCGCACCAAGTGATCCTCAGGCGGCTGATCCTGCTTGGGGCCGTGATCGGCGGCCTGGCGGTGAGCGCGATCACCGTTCTCTGCGCCATGGTTTTCGCCTTGCATTCGGTTTTCGAGGGCTGGCTCGGTCCCGCTGGCGGCTGGGCGGCGCTCTTCGCGATTTTGGCAGCGACGTTCGGAGCCGCCGCGATGGTGGCGTCGGCGATGGCCAAGGGCAGCCAGAAGAAGCGCGCCACGGAGATGCCGGTGATGGATGTCGCCGACCGATTTGCCGAACTGGTGCGCGATCGTCCGGTGGCGGCAATCTCGACCGCGGTCGCGGCGGGTGTGCTCGCGGTGCGCAATCCCGACCGTCTCGCCTCAGCCATTCGGAAATTCGCGGCGGGCGCCGAATTCGACTAGCGCCGGCGCTCGAAGGTCCAGTTCCGCCAGTCGGCGAAGTTGGCCCCACTCCAGGCCAGCGACGTCACCTTGATCTCGGTGTCGTCGAACTCGATCAGGTTGAATCCCGCAGGCGCGCCCCGCTCGCGCACCGACAAGGTGCCCGCGCCGATGGCGTAGGTTTTGCCGTCACCGTAGGGAAAAGCCATCGCGAACGGCGCGTGGATGTGGCCCGTGAGGATCAGATCGACCCCGCCCTCGGCAAAGCGTTGAGCGGCCTTCGCTCCCCCTCTCACACGCGCGGTCATCGGACCGCCGGCCATTTCGACCAGCGGATGATGGCAGACGAGAACGCCCAGTGCTTCCGTCGGCCGAGCGGAGAGGGTCGCCAGCGCCTCGGACGCCTGCCGAGCCCCGATTTCACCCTTCGACCAATTGAGCCGGATCTGCATCCCGCGCGCGGTGTTCACGCCGACCAGCGACATGCCCGGCCCGGACCAGCTTCCGCCCGAGACCGTCCCAAATCGCTGTTCGTAGTCACCAAAAGGGGCGGTGAGCCGCTGCAGGATCCCCGCCCAAGGCGTGTCATGGTTGCCGGGGGTGAGGAATTTCGGACCATCGAGGGAGCTGACGAACGCCGCGGCGGCGTCGAATTCAGGCGGGTGGCCGAAACGGGTGAGGTCGCCGCTGATGACCGTCAGGTCGACGGGATTTGACGGACAGCCATTCCCGGACTGCGGCGACCGCGTCGACGTTCTCTCCCCCGAAATGGATGTCCGAGAGGTGGGCGATCCGGGGCACGCCCTCTCTACCTTGTCTGAAACGGGTGAAGACGGCCGATCAGGAACCGCCGTCCCCAGCCTTCTGCTTCAGGTTCGCGCCTGCGTTCTGCAGCGCATCGCCCGCTTGGTCGGCAGCGCCTCGCACTGGAGCGGTCACCGTGTTCTTGGCCGACGAGAGGCTGTGGTCGACGACCGCGCCTCCCGCGCTGAACGATCCGTTCTGGATGGCGAGATAGATCATCACCGCGCCGATCGCGACCACGACGAGCAGCAGAAGGGTAAGCAACGGCGAGCCGCCACGACGACGCACTCTCTGATCTCGTCGACCGGCGGCATAGGCGCGGTCCTCGTCGGCTCGAGCGGTGACCGGCGCGACGGTTTCGCGCTCGAGCCGCCGGCGTTCGTCCAGTCGACCCTTCTCGTAAGCCGCGTTCTCGCTCTCGCCGAGCGCGGGATCGACGGGTTCATCCCGGTGGAACAACGTCGCCATGAGCGGACCTCCCCATTCTGCGGACGCGCTACAAACGGAATGGCCAAGCCGTCGGTTCCTTGATCGCGCTTGGCGCGGGACCTTTCCTTGGTGTTGAATGTTAAGGTCGCTTCTGGAGAGACGTCGCCCATGGCTCGAACGTTCGGTTCAACCCTCGTCGTCCTGGGCTCCGGCCTGACGCTCCTCGCCGCGTGCCAGCAGGACAAGGCGCCCGCTCAGAAGTACCATGGCCCCCTGATCGCCAGTCCGTTCCGTTGCGCCGACTTCAGCCAGACCATCTATTTCGAAGGCGGCCAAGCCACGATCTCCCACCAAGCCGATCACCTGATCACCGCCGCCGTCGCGCGGACCCGGGGCTGTACGGTGACCGGCGTCTCGATCGTGGGACTCGCCGACGGTCCGGGCACTCCAGACGCCAACCAAGCGCTGTCGGAGCGTCGCGCCGACGCGGTTCGCACCGAACTGCACGCCAAGGGCTTCGACCAGGTCGACATCGATGTGAAGGGCGTGGGCTCGTCGATGGCCACGACGCCAGGGGGTCAGATCCGCCCGGTGCGGCGCCGCGCGGTGGTGACCTTCCACCTCGCCGCGCCGCGCGGTTAAAGGCCGCCGCGCACGGATCGCCGACACGGGGTCCAGGCGCGCCTGGACCTTCGCGGTCAGTCCGTCGCGCGGCCGGGATGGAAGAAGAGCGCTTGCCCGATGGCCGCCTTCACCGTCTCCGGCTGGAAGGGTTTGGTGATCAGGAAGGTCGGCTCCGGCCGCTCGCCCGTGAGAAGCCGCTCGGGGAAGGCGGTGATGAAGATCACCGGAACGTCCTGGCTGGCGAGGATATCCTTGACCGCGTCGATCCCTGAACTGCCGTCGGCGAGCTGGATGTCGGCGAGCACCAGGCCGGGCTTGGCTTTTGCCACCGCCGCCTTGGCCTCGTCGCGGGTAGCCGCGAGCCCACTCACCTTGTGTCCGAGTTCCTTGACCAGCGCTTCGATGTCCGCGGCGATCACCGGTTCATCCTCGATGATCAGCACGTCGGTGGCGAGTTCGGCGTCGATCTCGCTCTGGGCTTCGGCGATCAGCGCCTCCACGTCGCTAAAATCCGTGTCGAGCACCTGGGCCGTCTCGCTAGGGGTGAAACCCTCGACCGCGGTCAGAAGAAACGCCTGGCGGGAGCGCGGAGCGATCCGCATCAGGCGGCGTTCGGCCCCGTCGGCCTCCGACAATCCCCCCAGGGATCGCGGCTCGAGCTGAGCGCCGGTGGCGCACCAGATGGAGTGGAAGACGTGATAGAGCGCCACCCGGGGCGTCATTCGCTGGTCGAGGGACCGGTCGCCGCTGGCTAGCGCCTCCAGCGTCACCCGCACATATTGGTCGCCGGTGGACTGATCGCCGGTGAGGGCGCGCGCGTATCGACGAACGTATGGCAGGTGAGGCGCAAGCTTGGCTACGAGACTCAACGGGTAATCCCCTCCGAATTTGTGAAAGGCTCGCGCGGGCGCGCCGAGCGCCGACGTTCGCGAGCCACCCCCAAAACGCGCAAGGGCGCGCGGGGGTTCCAGGGTTTCTGCATCTTTTCGGCAACCCTGGCCAAGCTCTTGCGTTATCGCTCCGTTTGCGGCCGTCCCGCAACCAGATCTCGGCTGCGTCCGTAAGCCGACCGCTGGCGCTACCCCCTTGAATAGGACCTCGAGCCGCACTCTGATGACTCCTCGTTCCGACCGACCCTCCCCGCTGGACGAGGCGCGCCTTCGCCAGCAGGCGATCGGCGCCAAGCTCCGCCAGATGTTCGATGAAGTGGTGAGTGAGCCCGTGCCCGACGACTTCTTGGATATCTTGAAAGCCGCGGACGCCCGTGAGCCGGAAGCGCGTGGCCCGGAGGAAGGTTCATGACCGGCGCCGCTTGGCGCAACCACCCGGCCGATCCCGCGCGCGACAAGGCCTTCAAGGAGGGGCTCGTCACGCTGATCCCGCATCTGCGCGCCTTCGCCCGCACGCTGACCGGCGATGCGACGGCCGCCGACGACCTCGCTCAGGACGCGATGATGAAGGCCTGGGACGCGCGGGCCAGCTTTGAGATGGGCACCAACATGAAGGCCTGGACCTTCATGATCCTCCGCAACCAGTTCTACTCGGAAAAGCGCCGCTCGTGGCGGCAGACGCAGTTGGACCAGGAGGCTGCCGAGCGGACGCTGGTGGCGATCGACGATCCATCAGCGCCGGTCCAGCTCGACGAACTGCGTCTCGGCTTGGCGATGCTGCCCTCCGAACAACGCGAGGCGCTGGTTCTCGTGGGGGCCGGCGGCTTCGCCTACGAGGAGGCGGCCGAGATCTGCAACTGCGCGGTGGGAACGGTGAAGAGTCGGGTGAGCCGGGCGAGACGAGCGCTTCAGGCGATTCTCGACAAAGGGGCCTATGACCGGGACGGGGCGGCGGCCGGCGAGGCCATGGGTTCGATCCTGGCTCACGCGGAGCGTCTAAGCCGCGCCCGGTGAGCGGTCTCACTAGCCTTGGGCGCTGGTGGAGCGGCGCGTCCCTTCGCGTCCGCCTGGGCTGGGCTCTGGCGGCTGCGCTGGCGCCGGTGCTGATCCTCAGCATGGGCCAATCGGCGCTATCCTATCGGCAGCAGGCGGTGAGCGAGCGCCTCCAGCTCATCACCGCGGCGCGGCGGGGAGCCGAGGCGGTGCGCTTCCGCATGGAGGCGGGGGAGGCGCTGGTGCAATCCTTGGCGCCGTCGGACGTCGGCGGGCGCTGCGCGGCCCGGCTGGCGGAGATCCGCGAGCGTGTTCCGAGCTTCGCGAACCTCGTGCGCTTCGACGCCGATGGCCGCGTGCTTTGTGCGGCGTCGGCGACGCCGGAGGATCCCTTGCGCGGCAGCCGACCCTGGTTCCAGAGCCTGGCGGCGGGCGCCGATACGGTGATCGCCAGCGACGACGGCGTGCGCTACGCCTCCGCACCCTCGCTCCTGGCCAGCGCGCGCTCCACCGACGCCTCCGGAAATTTCACGGGCGCGGTGAGCGCGGTGATGACGCTCGCGAGCCTGCGCCCCGGCGCGGCCGACTCCTCGCTGCCGCCCAAGTCGCAGGTCGCCCTGATCGACAGTCACGGCCGTTTCCTGTCGAGCACCGATCCTAAGAGCTTCCCGCCCACGGTCGCGCCGCTGCGGCCGACCGCTCCGAACGCGCCTCCGCTGCTGTGGTTCGCCCATGATCGCCGTGGTGAAGCCCGCGCCTTCACCGCCGCCCCGCTCGTGGGTAACGAGGTCTGGGTGCTGCTTTCGGCGCCATCCGAGACAGTCGTCGCCTGGGCTTGGCTGAACCCGATCTCGGCCCTGCTGTTGCCGATCTTGGCCTTCGGACTCGCGCTCGGCGCGGTGTGGATGGTCGCCGATAGCGAGGTGGTGCGCTGGATCGCCTACCTGAGGCGGATTGCCGGTCTGTATGCGCGAGGCCGCTTCGGGGTGCATCCCGTGCGCGCCGCTTACGCCCCGCCCGAGATCCGTGAACTCGCCCAGAGCCTCGACGGCATGGCGACCGCGATCGCGAGCCGCGACGCCATCGTCAAGGAAACCCTGGCCCACAAGGACGTGATGATGCGCGAGATCCACCATCGCGTGAAGAACAACCTTCAGGTCATCTCGTCCCTGCTCAACATGCAGCAGCGTAACCTGGTCGATCCTTCGGCCAGAGCGGCGATCTTCGACACTCGGCAGCGGATCTCAGCTCTCGCCCTGATCTATCGCGCGCTCTACCAGGGGGCCGATCTGCGGCGCGTGGACCTGGGCGAGTTCCTCGAGGAACTTACCGGCCAATTGCTCGCCGAATCCGGACGCGGCGTTTCCATCCGCACCGAGCTGAAGCTCGATCCGCTGACCATCGATCCCGACCGGTTGGCGCCCCTGGCGCTGTTCGCCGTCGAGGCGATCACCAACGCCCGCAAGCACGGGCTGGTGGAGGGCGGTTTGCTCGTGATCCACCTTACCGTCGAGGGTTCTCGCGCGGTGTTGGAAATCAGCGACAGCGGGGCCGGACCTGGCGTCGTGGACGCCGAGGCGATGGGCAAGGGCGTCGGGCGGACCTTGATGACCGCCTTCGCGCGGCAGCTACAGGGTGAAGCAACCCTGGAGCCCAACGCCAACGGGGGCTTGACCACGAGGCTGGTCTTCCCCACACCCGCCGCGTCAGCGGAAGCTTGATCGATCGTCACGGAACCGTGACGATCGACGGACGTTCGTCGGACTGCATAGCTTTGCCAATCCTGGAGACTCTCAAGAATGCGCAAGATCATCGTGCTGGCGGTCCTCGCCGCCAGCTTGGCTACCACCGCCTGCAACACCATCGGCGGCGCCGGCAAGGACGTCTCTTCCGCGGGTCACGCCGTGACCGACACCGCGAACGACGCCAAGCCCCACTAAGCTTGATCTTTCAGCGCCGGCGCGCCCTGGTTGGCGCGCCGGTGTTTCTTCACCGGCCTGGGCGCGAAGGCAGGGGCCGTGTCGCATCTCTCGGCGTTTCGCTAGACCGATCGGCAGCGCCGTCGTGCGCTGATCCGTCGCCGGAGTTTTCCGTTACAGCAAGCACGCAGCGCTCACTTTGACTCTCGCGCGACGCTCGCCTCGATGGTGAAGCCCGCCGTGTCGGCGTGAATCCGAAGCGCGCCGCCGGACTCCTTCACCAGTCGCGCCAGCCAGAACGCCAAGGCCCAGCGATGCGGCTGCCCGTCACCTGGGCCATCGCCCGACAGTCCGCGAGCCTCTTCGTCGCGCAGTCGAGAACGCGGGCCGCGCGCCTCCACCAGCACCCGACTTTCGCCGGCCTCGCCGCTGAGCGACGCCGACACGACGCCGCCACTCGATGAGCCGGCCACCACCTGAAGCAGTCCGAGCAGCACGCGAGCCGCCACGGGGTCTGGCTCGGCTTCGGATATGCGAACCTCCAGAGTGCTCCGGGAGTCGGCAAAAACCTCGCGCGCGGCCATTTCCAGCGCCGACCGGGCCACCGGCTCCCCGCGGCCGAGCACCGCGCGCTGAAGGGTGAGGCTGCGCGCGAGTTTACGGGCGCTCTGTTCGGCCAGCGCCAGCGCCTCCTCCCGCATTCCGGCCGCTCCGGGGGCGGCCAACAGATCGAAGGCGGCGATCAGTCCGCTCGCCTGGCCGGCGAGGTCGTGCAGAACGCGTCCGGCGAGCGCGGCGGCGAGATCGGCCGATGGGGTTGGGTTTGAAGCCATGCCCTTTCGCTAGTGCCGATGTTCCAGCTTTGGCAAACGCCCTGATCGCCGTAAGCAGCCCGTCTCAATCCAATCGACGGGACAGGGCATCATGAGCATCGGGCGGCGGCTGGCCGAGATCGTGGACGAGGCGGCGGCGTTGATCCTTCCGCTCTGGCGCGCGGGTCTGACGGTTCACACCAAGTCGGACGACAGCCCGGTGACGGAAGCCGATCGACGGGCCGAGACCCTGATCCTGATGCGCCTCACCGCCGCGTTTCCGGAGATCCCCATCATCTCCGAGGAGGCGGCGAGCGACAGCGGCGTGCCTGAGGCGATCGCCGACCGGTTCTTCCTGGTCGACCCGCTCGACGGCACCAAGGCTTTCATCCGCGGCGATCCCAACTTCACCGTCAATATCGGCCTGGTGGAAGCCGGCCGTCCCGTCGCCGGGGCCGTCGCGGCGCCCGCGCTGAACGAGACGTGGTGGGCGGACGAAAACGGAGCCTGGAAGCGGAGCGGCTCGGAACACAAGACCACGGTGAGCGCGCGCGCCGCGCCGGCGGACGGCGGCCTGGCGCTGGTCAGCCACACCATGAAACCGGAGGGGCTGGAGGCGCTCCGCTCGCGCCATCCCTTCGCCCAGCACCAGCCGATGGATTCGTCGATCAAGCTCTGCCGTATCGCCGAAGGCTCGGCCGATCTCTACGCGAGGGGCGGACGCACCATGGAGTGGGACATCGCCGCGGGGCATGCGGTCCTCGCCGCCGCCGGCGGGCGGCTCACCACCCCGGAAGGCGCGCCGTTCCTTTATGGGAAGGCGGCGGAGGGCTTCGCCAACGGGCCGTTCCTGGCGCGGGGCGCGGCCTGAGGGCCGCGCCCGCCCGGCGTCCGGATCAGCTCTTCTTGTTGCCCGGCAGGCTGCAACCGCCGCCGATGCCCGTGGCCTGGGTGCAGACCAGCGTGGTCGCGGGCTTCAGCGGGTTGAGGCTGTACTCGATCATGTAGCCCTGAAGACCGTCGGAGCAGGCGACCTCGATATACCCCTTCTTGTCGGCCGTGAGCCCGACGACCCGGGCGTTCGAAACCTGGCAGCTCGTCTTGCCCAGGGCTTTCAGATCGCCGGTGAGCTTGTCGTAGGCCGCCGGAGCCTTGGTGAGGCTGCAACGATAACCGATCAGCTCGGAGTGCGCGCAGTCATAGGCGTGGCCCGCGCCATTGGCCGGGAAGATGGCGATGGCGCCGTCGGGCCGGTTCGAGCACTTCAGCTCCACCGCCTCGGACTGCGGGGGCATGTCGGCGCTGGCCGGCAGCGGGGCGTAGCCCGACACCGCGCAGTCGTAACCTGCCTTCTTGGACAGCTGGGTATAGAGGCTGGCCTGCTCGGTCTTCGCCTGACGCGAGTCGGTCAGAGTGCAACCGCCCGCCACGCTGTCGGCGGTCGCGCAATCGATCGCCTTGTCGAAGGCGCCGCTCGCTTTTGCCTCGATCACGTAGCCGTTGCCGGCCTGACAGGCGACTTCGTAGAGCGCCTCGCCGCCCTGGGTGACGCCAATGAAGCGACGATCCTTCACCGCGCACGGCTTGCCGATGCTCGTCGCCAGCTTGTCGACGACCGCCAATTGCGCGTCGCGTGGAGTCAGGATGCACTTCAGGTTGCTGGTTTCGGGCACCGCCAAACAGGGATTGGCCGAGATCGGCTTATCGAGCCGCGGCGGGTTGGCGGTCTGCAGGATAAAGCCGCCGTTCTGTTCCTGACAGGCGAGCTCGAAGAAGGTGTTGCTGGGCGAGGCGCCGATCGCGCGCACGTTCACCGGCGTGCAAGCCACACCCGACTTGGCGACGAAGGCGGCGAGCCCGGCCTTCGGGTCGCTGTTTCCCGGCAGCTCACAGGTATTGGCGGAGGCGCCCTTTCCGCTCGCGGCCGACTGCGCGACCTGGAGGCAGGTGAAGGCGGCCGGCGCTTCCGCGCCGGACTGCTGAAGGAGGTAGCCTTCGCTGTTGGTGCAGGCGATCTCGTAGAGCGCGGTCTTGGCTTTGGTCTTGGCGTCCGTACCCTCGCCCACCAGGCGGGCGTCGGAGACCTGACAATCGAGACCGGCCGACGAGACCAGGCCCGGCGCGGCCGCCATGCCCTTGGTCCGGGCCTCTTTCGGAATCTCGGTTCCCTTGGCGGCGAAGGCGTTGGGCGCCGTCCCGACAGCCGCCAGCACGATCGCCAAAGCCATTCCAAGCAGCCGCATGCGGAGCATCTCCCAAAGATTTTGTTAGCGCGGGCCATTGCTCGCCGAACGCGGCGAGGTCAAGGCGCCAAACCGGTCGAAACGCCTCTTGGAAAGGCGACGCGCGGCTGGAAAGAAGGCGCTCATGACCATCGCCATACGCCCTGCCGAACCGAAGGACGCCGCCCTGATCCTGCGCTTCATCCGCGAACTCGCGGAGTACGAGCGGGCGCTTGAACAGGTGCGCGCCAGCGAGGCGGACCTGATCAACCTGCTCTTCGGACCATCGCCCAAAGCCTGTTGCGAGATCGCGGAGTCTCGAGGGTGAAGCCGTCGGTTTCATGCTCTGGTTCTACAGCCTCTCCACTTGGGAGGGTCGCGCCGGCATCTTTCTGGAAGACCTCTATGTGACGCCGGCGGCTCGCGGAGCCGGCGTCGGCAAGGCGCTCCTGAAGCGTCTCGCGGAACGCTGCGTCGTCGAGGATCTCGCCAGGCTCGAATGGCGGGTGCTCGATTGGAACGCGCCGGCGATCGGCTTCTATGACCGCCTCGGCGCGGAGACGTTGGGCGAATGGCTGACCCGTCGCCTGAGCGGCGAGGCGCTGCGGGCGCTCGCCTCGGGTTGACCCGAGCGCCGCGCCGGCTCACACCCTGGACCGTTCGTGGTTCCCGAAAGGGATCAAAAGGGAACGCCGGTGAGTGTCGGCAACGACGCGACTCCGCGGCTGCCCCCGCAACTGTGAGCGGCGAGTTTCGCGAGGTTATCGCCACTGGGGCCCGATCGCCCTGGGAAGGCCCTCTCGAAGCGACGACCCGCAAGCCAGGAGACCTGCCACGAACGCGTGGGTCTGAACGCGGGTCGGTCCGGACGGGGTGTGTCGGGTCGCTGTGAGACGACGTGGGTCCAACCCGCGTCGGTTCCGCCCGCGCGGGCCGCTGAACGCGGAACGGCACAATGACGAACTCCTGGAAGGCCCTGCTGGCGGCGGGGACGGCGCTGGGCGCGAGCCCTGGCGCGAGCGGCGCATGGGCGCAGACGCCGGACGTGGTCTCGCCGGTCGTGGTGACCGCCACCCTCACCCCGACGCCGATCACCGAGGTCGGCAGCAGCATCACGGTGATCGACGCGGCATCGATCGAAGCCCACCAGTGGCGCGACGTTCCTTCCGCGCTCCAGCAGGTTCCCGGCCTGAGCGTGGTCCAGACGGGCGGCCCGGGCGGGGTGACCTCGGTGTTCATCCGCGGCGCCAATTCCAACCACACCAAGGTGCTGATCGACGGGATCGAGGTGAACGATCCCAGCAGCAACGACTCCTTCGATTTCGGACAGGCGCTCACGGCTGGCGTGGGGCGGATCGAGGTGCTGCGCGGGCCGCAGAGCAGCCTCTATGGCTCCGATGCGCTGGGTGGCGTGGTGAACATCGTCACGCCGGACGGCGCAGGCGCTCCTCGCCTCGACGCGCGGCTCGAAGGCGGCTCGTTCTCGACCTTCAACCAGGATCTGGCGCTGAGCGGTTCCGAGCGCGGCTTTCGGTACGCCGTCGACCTCGGTCACGTGCATGTCGGAGCGACGCCGGTGACTCCCCTCGACCTCCTGGCGCCGGGCGAACGCCGCCACGACGACTACAACGACAATCTGACGGTGAGCGGCAAGTTCGGTTTCCGGGTGAGCCCGATCCTCGATCTTGGCCTGGTGGTCCGCCACGTCGACTCGGACCTGAAGACCACCGGCGAGAACTACGACCTCTACCCCGCGCCCGACATCCCCGACGCGTCCCAAACCGAGCAGAAGGTGCATCAGACCTATGTGCGGGGCGAGGCTCGGCTGGACCTGTTCGGCGGCCGCTTCGCCAACGTGTTCGGGCTCGGCTACACCGACGATGAGACCACCATCCAAGCGCCGGACGACGGCTTCGGCCTCCCCGCCCCGACAGTCGACTTCGGCGACCGACTGAAGCTCGACTGGCGCGGGGTGATCCAGCTCGCCAAGGGCGAGACCCTGGTCCTAGGCGCGGAGGATCGGCGCGAGCGGGTGTTCGACGCGCCGGGCGACTATTCTGACACCGACCGGGCCGGCTACGCCGAGCTTCAATCCAACCCCGTCAAGGACCTTAGCCTCGCCGCGAGCCTGCGCTACGACTCGGACGACCGCTTCGGCGACAAGCTCACCTGGCGGATCGCCCCGGCCTACACCGTCGCCGCCACCGGGACGCTCCTGCGCGCGAGCTACGGAACCGGGTTCAAGGCCCCGACCCTCACCCAGCTGTTCGTCAGTTTTCCAAGCTTCGACTTCTTCGCCAACCCGGACCTCAGGCCGGAGACCAGCGAGGGTTTCGACGCGGGTTTCGAGCAGCCCTTCGCCGGGGGCAAGGTTCGGGTCGGCGCGACCGGCTTCCACGAACGCATCCGCAACCTGATCGAGGACAACGAGACCTTCACCAGCTACGTCAACATCGGCCGGGCGACGACCTATGGGGCCGAGACCTTCGTGGCGTTCCAGCCGAGCCACCAGCTCTCCCTCCGCGTGGACTACACCTACCTCGTCGCCCGCGACGACGTCGCCCGGCAGGAGCTGCTGCGTCGGCCCAAGACCCGGATCAATGGAACGGCGGTGTGGCGGCCTACCGATCGGCTCACGCTGTCGATGACCGGCCTCTATGTCGGCGCGCGGGTCGACGGGAACCGCGACTTCTCCATCCCCCGCCTCACCGCCGGCCCCTACGCGGTGTTCGGGGTCGCTGGGGAGTACGCGCTCACCAAGCGGCTGGCCGTGTTCGGCCGGATCGATAACCTGCTCGACCGGCGCTACGAGGATCCGACCGGCTTCCAACGGCCGGGCCTTGGCGCCTTTGCCGGGTTGAAGGCGCGCCTCGGCGGTTCAGAATAGGGCGAGCTGCCGGCGATCCCCGACGCGGCGGTCGAACAGTTCCGGCTCGGGGAGGGCCATGTCGTCCCAGTCGAGGTCCGGCGGGGGGCGCGAGGCGGCGGCGATCACCGCCGAGAGCTCCGAAGCGGTGGCGGCCCCGACGATGACGGCGTTGGCCTCGGGCCGCGACAGCGCGAAGCCGAGCGCGGCCTGCAGCGGATCGCTGCGACCCTCGGCGATCAGCCGGCGGGCCCGGAACAGCTTGGCCGTTGGCCCATGCGTCCGATCGCCCGCGCGGTCGGGCGGCAGGAACAGGATGCCATTCAGGAAGATCGAGCGCAGATGGACCTCGACACCCATCTCGCGGATCCGCGCCAGGCTGCCGTCGGCCAGCAATCGCTGGTCGAGCAAGGACGCCGGAGCCTGGATCAGGTCCGGCTTGTAGCGACGCGCGAGGCCCACCGGGTCGTCGGAGACGTAAGCCGAGATGCCGATCTTGGTGAACAGACCCGCCGCCCGAAGCCGGCGCAGCCGGTCCCAGGTGTCCTCCCCATGAGTGGCGAAGAGATCGCCCGCCGACTGGATGACGATGGCGTCGGCGCGCTCCAGCCCCAGCCGCTTGAGGCTGGCGCGGGCTTCGGCCTCGACGTGATCCGCGCCCCGGTCGCAGCGCGCCGCCTTCACCACGATGGAGAATGGATTGCTGACCGGCGCCAAAGCCCCGATCACGGTCTCACCGTGGTTGGAGGCCGCGCCCGCGTCGAGCACGCGGATGCCGGACCGCGCCGCGAGGTGCAGCATCTCGCGCACCTCGGTCTGCGCCGGTCGCCCGGTCGATCGTCCCCCGCCGTCCAGGCCGAACTGAGCGACCCCCAGGCCAAGCCTCGCCACCGCAGAATGCATGCCCTGACAGCCCTTCAAACACGAAACCGTGAGAAGGCTTAACGGGGCAGGCGTAAAGAAGCGGTGTGGAAGCCGTTGCGCCGAAGTTAACGGGCGAGACCCGCGGCTCTCGGCAAAGCGAGTACATCGACCAGGGCGCCCTCGACTTGCGCCTCCGCGCCGGCGCGGCGCCGGAGCAAAGCGTTGGCGTTCGCGAACACCGAGATCCGTCCCGAGTCCTGGTCGGCGAACGGCTTTGCCGACAGGACCCCGGCTTCGTCCAACGTCAGATCGGCGCGCATCCAGTGTTCGCGTGGTCCGTTGGCCGGCAGGGCGCTCGCGCAGCGGGCCGCCCACAGGCGCGGCTCCGGGTCCTCGCCCAATGCGGCCAGGATCAGGGGCTTCAGGAACAGCTCGGCCGCCGCCAGGGCCGAGGCGGGGTTGCCCGGCAGCCCCAGCACGCGACGACCGTCGGCGAGGCGGCCGAACCAAGTGGGCTTGCCCGGTCGCATGGCGATGCTCTCGACGATGATCTCCAGCCCGAGCCGCGCGAGGGCGGGCTTGATCAGGTCGTGATCGCCCACCGAGGCGCCCCCCACGGTGACGATCAGGTCGCCGCCGATGTCCTTCACCGCCGCTTCGATCCGATCGAGGTCGTCCGGAAGCGGCGGCCCGCCTGTCGCCACGCCGCCCCAGCTTTCGACCAGGGCCAGGAGCGCCGGTCCGCCGGAGTCGAAGATCTGGTGCGGCCCGGGCGTCGCGCCCGCCGGCACGATCTCGTCGCCGCCGCCCAGGATCGCGACCTTCGGTCGCCGCGCAACGACGACCTCGCCTCTTCCGGCCGCGGCGGCCAGGGACAGTCGCCAAGGGTCGAGCCGCTCGCCCGCCGACAGCAGGCGCTCGCCCTTGCCGAAGTCCATTCCGGCGCGTCGGATGTGACGCCCCATCTCCGGCTGAGGAACGACGACGTTGTCGCCATCCCTCGCCGCATCCTCCTGGATCACGATCGCGTCGGCGCCGGCCGGCAGCGGCGCGCCGGTGAAGATCCGCAGCGCCTCGCCGGCGCCGAGCGCGCCCTCATAACCGCGCCCGGCGGCGCTCTCGCCCAGGATCCGTCGGGGTCCCGCGCCGTCACCCGAGCGAACCGCCCAGCCGTCCATGGCCGAGGCGTCGAACGGCGGCTGGTCACGAACGGCCACCACGTCCTCCGCCAGGGTGCGGTTCAGCGCTTGCGGCAGCGGCGCCATCTCCGGCGTCGGCGGCGGGACGCTGGCGAGCATGGCCGCGCGCGCGGCCTCGACGCTCATCAGCTTCACGACGCGGTCCAATCCCCCGAGGCGCCGCCCGACTTGGAGAGGAGACGCACCCCCTCGATGACCATGCCGCGCTCGGCCGCCTTGAGCATGTCGTAGAGGGTGAGGCAGGCCACGCTCGCGGCCGTCAGCGCCTCCATCTCCACCCCCGTCTGCGCCGTGGTGGCGGCCCGGGCGGTGACCTTCAGCCCGGTCTCCTCGGCCTCGACGACCACCTCGACCTTGGCGAGCGGCAGGGAATGGCAGAGCGGGATCAGTTCGCTGGTGCGCTTGGCGGCCATGATCCCGGCGATCTCGGCGGTCGCCCGCACGTCGCCCTTCTTGGCCGCCCCCGAGAGGGCGAGCGCCCGCGTCGCGGCGGTCATCCGCACATGGCCCTCGGCGACCGCCTCACGGGTGGTGACCGCCTTGGCCGAGACATCGACCATCCGCGCCCGCCCCTCGGCGTCAAGATGAGTGAGTCCGCTCATGTCTCCATGAGCCGGGGCATCAACTCGACGAAGTTGCAGGGGCGGTGGCGGCTGTCGAGCTGGGGCGCGATGACCTTGTCCCAGCCGTCCTTCACCGCGCCGTTCGAGCCGGGCAGGCAGAACACGAACACGCCGTTCACGATCCCCGCCAGCGCCCGCGACTGGAGCGTGGAAAGTCCGACGCTTTGGTAGCTCACAAGGTGGAAGACGATCGAGAAGCCTTCGATGCGCTTGTCGAACAGCGGCTCGATGGCTTCGGGGGTGACGTCGCGGCCGGTGAGGCCGGTGCCGCCGGTGGTGACGATCACCTCGACCTCGCCGGAACGCGCCCATCCCTCGACCACGGCGCGGATCTCGCCCACGTCGTCGCGGACAATGCGCCGGTCGGCGAGCTCGTGGCCGGCGCCCGTGACCCGCTCCGCCAGCAAGGATCCCGAGGTGTCGCTCTCCTCGTCGCGCGTGTCCGAGATGGTGAGCACGGCCACCCGCACGGCGGTCGACTCGCCCTCGATATACTTGCCGCCCGGCTGCAGGGTCATGCGGTCTCCCAACGTTTCAGACTGGCGCGGTCGGCGTCGGTGGGCTCGATCCACGCGGCGCCTTCTTTCTTCCAGATCGGCGCGTCGGACTTGAGGTGGTCCATGAGGAAGTCGCAGGCGTCGAACGCGGCGCGGCGGTGGCGCGCGGCGGTGAGCACCAAAACGATCGGCTCGCCAACCAAGATCACGCCGTGCCGGTGGACCACCCGCGCATCGTCCAATCCGAAACGCGCGATCGCCGAGGCGACCAGTTCCTCGAGGCGCGCCTCGGCGAACCCGGCATAGGTCTCGAGCTCCAGCGCCAAGTCGCCGGAGCGGTCGCCGCGCGCCAAGCCGACGAAGCTCGCCACCGCGCCGGTGGTTGTCCGGCCGGCGCAGAAGCGGCTGAGCTCGTCAGCCGGATCGAGCGATCCGGTCATCAGCGCGACCGTCATCCGCCGCTCATCGGCGGCATGAACGCGACTTCGGACTTGGGTCCAATCGCCGCTTCGCCGCGAACCAGGGTGCGGTCGACCGCGACCTGCACGCCCGGACCGGCGAGCGCCGTGGCCAGGCCGGGATCCAGTCCGGCGAGCCAGGCTTTGAGGCCGCCGAGGTCGCGCGCTTCGGGAGCGTCGCGCTCGCGCCATCCGGCGAGATCGGCGAGTCGGCCGAAGAGCAGCACCCGGGCCATCAGCCGCCCGTCATCGCCATGACACGGCCGACCGCCGGCGCCGAGCCGCGCGCGATCTGGAAGTCGTGACCCTTGGGCTTGTCCCGCACGCCGGCGCGGATCGCGGCGATCAAGTCCGCCTCGTCGCCCCCGCGCAGGACGGCGCGTAGATCGACGGCGTCCTCCTGGCCCAGGCAGGTATGCATCGTCCCGGTGCAGGTCACGCGCACACGGTTGCAACCCTCGCAGAAATTGTGGCTGAGCGGGGTGATGAAGCCGAGCCGCCCGCCGGTCTCGGCGACCTGGACGTAGCGCGCCGGACCCCCGGTGGAGAGCGGCAGGTCCGCGAGGGTCCAAAAGCTCTCCAGCTCGCGCCGCACGGCGGCGAGGGAGAGGAACTGGTCGGTCCGGTCCGCCTCGACCTCGCCCATGGGCATGGCCTCGATCAGGGTCAGGTCGCAGCCGCGCGCGTGAGCCCAGGCGATCAGGTCGGGGATCTCCGCGGCGTTGTCGTGGTCCAGCGCCACGACGTTGATCTTCACCGCCAGCCCCGCCGCGAGCGCGGCGTCGATCCCGGACTGGACGCGAGCGAGGTCGCCGCCCCGGGTAAGCCGGCGGAACTTCACCGGGTCGAGCGTATCCATGGAGACGTTCACGCGCCGGACGCCAAGGCGGGCGAGCTCGGCCGCGGTCTCGGCGAGCCTGGTGGCGTTGGTCGAGAGCGCCAGCTCGTCCAGACCCGCGCCGAGTTGCCGCGACAGCGACTCGATCAGCCCCATCACGCCCTTGCGGACCAGGGGTTCGCCGCCGGTGATCCGGATCTTCCGCACCCCCAGGGCAATGAAGGCGCCCGCCACGCGTTCGAGCTCCTCCAGGCTGAGCACCTCCGCCTTTGGAAGGAAGGTCATGCGCTCGGGCATGCAGTAGACGCAGCGCAGGTCGCAGCGGTCGGTCACGGACAGGCGCAGATAGGTCACCGCGCGGCCGAACCCGTCCACCAGGGCGCGGTCGCCCAGGGGCGCGGGAAGCGGGAAGGTGTCGAAAGGCGCCATGGCTCCGATGAGAATAGGGACGCGGGTCCGCCACGCCCAGGGGTTCGCGCGTGGAAAGCCCGCCGCGTTGGGTTAAGCTCACCGACGTGGAGACGTTCCCCGCCTTCTTCCCCCTCGCCGGCAAGCGCGTGGTGATCGCCGGGACGGGCGAGCCGGCGGAGGCCAAGGCGCGGCTGTTCGCGGGTTCGCCGGCGGCGCTCGTGCGACTGGAGGGTGAGGCCGCCTTCGACCCTGCCGCCTATGCCGGCGCGGACCTCGTGTTCGTCGCGAGCTTCGATCGCGTGTTCGCGGACCGCGCGGCGGGGGCGGCGCGCGCCTGCGGGGCGCCGCTCAATGTGGTCGACCGGCCGGAACTGTCCGATTTCCACACGCCGGCGATCGTGGATCGCGGCGCGGTGGTCGCGGCGATCGGCACGACCGGCGTGGCGCCGGTGCTCGCCAGCCTGCTCCGCTCGGAACTCGAGGCCCGCCTCTCGCCGGGCCTGGCGCCCCTTTCGGAACTGCTGGGCGAACGTCGCGCCGCGATCCGCGCGGCCTTCCCCGATCTTGCCCTGCGGCGCGCCTTCTTCCGCAGCGTCCTGTCGACCGGCATGACCGAGGCGGCCCAGCGGTCGCGAAGCGAAGCCGCCGCTCGGCTCGACGCCGCCATCGGGCACGGCGCGCCGCCCGGCGGGCGCGTGAGCTTCGTCCTCGCGCCGGGCGACGCTGATCTCATCTCCGTCCGCGCGGTGCGGGCGCTCGCCACCGCCGACGTCATCGTCGCCGAACCCTCATCGGCCATGGTCGAGCGCCATGCGCGCCGGGACGCGGAGCGGCGCTCGCCGGACGAAGCGCCGCCGGCGTGGATCGTCGCGGCGGCTCGCGAGGGCGTGAACCTTGCGGTGGTGGGTCCAGCTCCGTCCGCCGGGCTCCTCGAGGACCTTGGCGATATGGCGGTGGTTCTGCCCTCCGCGCCCGGCGCGTGAACCTCCTCGACGCGGACGACCTCGCCGCGATCGTCCTCTCCTTGAAGGTGGCGGGCGCGGCCGTGGTCCTGGGCGGTCCGCTCGCCTTCGGGATCGCCTACCTGCTGGCCCGACGGCGCTTCTTCGGCCGCACCGCGCTGGAGGCGGTGGCGTTCCTGCCGCTGGTCCTGCCGCCGGTGGCGACCGGCTACATCCTGTTGCTCCTGCTCGGCCGCAAGGGCGTGATCGGCGCGGCGCTGGCCAAGGTCGGGATCGTGCTCGCCTTCCATTGGACCGGCGCGGCGGTGGCCGGGGCGGTGATGGCCTTTCCTCTGATGGTCCGGCCCATGCGGCTGGCCATCGAGGCGATCGATCCCGAGGCGCTGGAGGCCGCGCGCACCCTAGGCGCCTCGGCCGCGACCCGCCTCGTCCGGGTGGTGATTCCCCTGGCGTTGCGCGGAATCGTCGCCGGCCTGGTCCTGGGCTTCGCCAAGGCGCTGGGCGAGTTCGGCGCGACCATCACCTTCGTCGCCGCCATTCCGGGCCAGACCCTCACCCTCCCGAGCGACATCTGGCAGGCGACCCAGACCTCCGGCTCCGAGGCGCGGGCGGCGGGGTTGTGCGCGGTGGCGGCGATCCTGGCGTTCGCGGCGGTGTTCGTCTCCGAGCGCGTCTCCTCGGCGCTCAGGCGGTCAGAGACCGTCCCTTCGTCTCGCGAAGCAGAAGCGGCAAGGTGAGCACCGACAGGCCGGTGAAGATCACCGGATACCAGAGACCGGCGTAGATATCCCCGGTCGCGGTGACGATGAAGAAGGCGGTGACCGGCATGAAGCCACCGACCCAGCCGGTGCCGATGTGATAGGGCAGGCTCATCGCGGTGTAGCGGATGCGGGTCGGGAACAGCTCGACGAGCGTCGCCGCGATCGGACCGAACAGAGCCGTGCAGGCGACGACGAACACCATCAGCACGGCGAACAGGCCGAAGACATTCACCTTCGCCGGATCGGCCTTGGATGGATAGCCGGCGGCCTTCAGCGCCGACTGGATGCGCGCCTTCACATCGGCGACCACCGCCTTGCGCTGTGGCTCGGGAAGGCCGGCCGCGTCGCGCGAGATGACGGTGAATGCGCCGATCCGCACCTCCGCCGGCGTTCCGAAGGGCGCGCCGTGGTTGCGGTAGGATACACCGGCGTTGGCCAGGGTCGCCTTGGCGATGTCGCAGGCGGTGTCGAACCGCGCCTTGCCGGTGAGGTCGAACTGCACCGAGCAGTGGGCGGGGTCGGCGTAGACCACCACCGGCGTGCGCGCCTGGGCGGCCGCCAACTCCGGATTGGAGTAATGCGCCAGGGCCCGGAAGCCGGGGAAGAAGGCGATCAGCGCCAGGGTCATCCCGCCCCACATCACCCACTTGCGGCCGACCTTGTCCGACAGCCAGGCAAAGAAGATGTAGAGCGGGGCCGAGGCGGCCGAGATCGCCAGCAACAGGCCTGTGCCCGTCGACGGATCGATCTTCATGAACCGCTCGAGGAACACCTGCTCGGCATAGAAGAACAGGGTGTACCAGGCGGCGCCCTGGGCGCTCATGATGCCGATCAGGGCGACCAGCACGATCTTCAGGTTGTCCCAGCGGGCGAAGGCCTCGGCGTAGGGGTTGCGCGACTGGGCGCCGGCGGCCTTCACCTCTTCGAACGCCGGGCTCTCGGTGAGCTTCAGCCGCATCCACACCGAGACCGCCAGCAGGGCCGCGGAGACCAGGAACGGCACGCGCCACAGGCCGGTCCAGTCGGCGGCCTCGAACGCCGCCTCGCCGCGCCACTGGCGAGCGAAATAGATCATGAGCAGAGCGCCCACGAGCCCGAAGGCGGCGCTCGCCTGAACCCACGAGGTCGCATACCCGCGGCGATTGGCGGGCGCATGCTCGGCCACGAAAGTCGCCGCGCCGCCGTACTCGCCGCCCAGCGCCGTGCCCTGGAGAATCCGCAACAGGATCAGCAGGATCGGCGCGATGATCCCCGCCTGCTTCCAGGTGGGCAGGATGCCGATGGCGAAGGTCGACCCCCCCATCAGGATCACGGTCGCCAGGAAGGTGCCCTTGCGCCCGACGCGGTCGCCGATCCGCCCGAAGATCAGCGCCCCGATCGGCCGGAAGAAGAACCCCGCCCCGAACAGCCCCAGCGCCGCCAAGAGGCCGCTGGTGGGGTCGAGCCCGGCGAAGAAGTTCTTGGCGATGACCGGGGTGAGCGCGCCGAAGACGAAGAAGTCGTACCACTCGAACGTCGCGCCGAGCGCGGAAGCGCCGACGATGGTGGCGAGCGAGGGCGCGCGCGGGTCGGTGTTCACAGCGGGCGCGACGGCGGTCATGGAACGGGTGGATCTCGACTTCCGGGGATTCGGCTCGGCTTCAGAGGTCCGACAGCGCCGCGCCGAGGTCAACACCTTGACTGAGCGCCGGTCCGTCAGACCGCCGTCATCCCGGCGTCGACCACGAACTCCGCCCCGGTGACATAGTTCGACTCGTCCGAGGCGAGATACAGGACCATATTGGCGATGTCCTGCGCCTCCCCGACCCGGCCCAGCGGCAAGCCGGCGGTCATGCGGTCCGCCGTTTCCCGACGGCCTGCGCCCGCTTGCGATTGCATATTGGTCCAGATGACTCCGGGGTGGACCGAGTTGCAGCGGATGCCCTGAGGGCCGAGTTCGGCGGCCAGCGCCTTGGTCATCAGGCGGACGCCGCCCTTGGAGGCCGCATAGGCCGAGCAGTTGGGCAGGCCGATCAGCCCCGCCACCGACGAGAGGTTCACGATCGAGCCGCCACCGGTCTTCTTCATCTCCGCCGCGGCGCTCTTGCAGCCGAGAAACACGCTCGTGAGGTTCACCGTGATCTGCCGGTTCCAATCGGCGAGCGAGAGCTCCAGCAACGGCTTGAGAACCGCGATGCCGGCGTTGTTCACCAGCACGTCCAGTCGCCCATAGGCCTCGACCGCGCGGGTCATGGCCGCGCTCCACGCGGCTTCATCGGTAACGTCGTGGTGGAACGCGAGCGCCTCTCCGCCGGCCTGGCGGATGGCCTCGGCGCAGCGTTCGGCGCCGGCTGCGTCGATGTCGGTCACCACCACCCGAGCGCCCTCCCGCGCCAGAGTGATGGCGGTGCTGAAGCCCAGGCCCGGGTCGGACGCGCCCCCCGTGACCATCGCCACTTTGTTTCCCATCCGCGCCATGACGGCCTCCCTCGGAGATGTACGACCATCGCCTAGCCGTGGGCGGCCCTCGAGCGACAACTATCGTTTCCGACAGTTTGCCGGCGCGAGGCCCGAGTCCAGGCTGATCGCGACAGCCTTCCGCGTCGTGATCTGCGGCCTGGTCTCGGATTAGTGCAACGAGGCCGTGCCCGCCGGGCCGGACCTCACCCCCACGCTGGGCTCCCGCCTAGAACGCGTTCTCGCCGGTGATCGCCCGGCCGATGATCAGGGCGTGGACGTCGTGGGCGCCTTCGTAGGTGTTGACCGTCTCCAGGTTCGCGGCGTGACGCATCACATGGTACTCGCCGCTTATGCCGTTGCCGCCGTGGATGTCGCGGGCGGCTCGGGCGATATCCAGCGCCTTGCCGCAGTTGTTGCGCTTCATCAGGCTGATCGCTTCGGGAACCCAGGCGCCCTCGTCGAGCAGCCGGCCGAGCGCGAGGGCGCCTTCGAAGCCGAGCGCGATCTCCGTCGCCATGTCGGCCAGCTTCTTCTGCACCAGCTGACGAGCGGCGAGCGGCTTTCCGAACACCTTGCGGCTGGCGACGTAGTCGCGGCTGGCGTGCAGGCAGAATTCCGCCGCGCCCATCGCCCCCCAGCTGATGCCGTAGCGCGCCTTGTTCAGGCAGGAGAACGGCCCGCGCAGGCCTTTGACGTTCGGCAGCAGGTTCTCCTCCGGCACGAACACGTCCGACAGGCTGATCTCGCCGGTGACCGAGGCGCGCAGGGAGAGCTTGTTCAGGATCTTCGGCGTCTCCAGCCCCTTGGATCCCCGCTCGACCAGGAAGCCGCGGATCTCACCGTCGAGCTTGGCCCAGACCAAGGCGACGTCGGCGATGGGCGCGTTGGTGATCCACATCTTGGCCCCGTTAAGGACGAAGCCGCCCGGCGCGGGTTTCGCCACCGTGCGCATCGACGCCGGATCGGAACCGCCGTCCGCCTCGGTGAGCCCGAAACAGCCGACGATCTCGCCCTTGGCCATCCCCGGCAGCCAGCGCCGCCGCTGCGCTTCCGAGCCGAAGGCGTGGATCGGGTACATGACCAGCGAGGACTGCACGCTCATGGCGGAGCGATAGCCGCTGTCGATCGCCTCGATCTCGCGGGCGATCAGGCCATAGGCGACGTGGCTCACGCCCGCGCAGCCGTACTCCTCGGGCAGGGTCGCGCCCAGGAAGCCGAGTTCGCCCAGCTCCGTCATGATCTCGCGGTCGAACCGCTCCTCGGCATAGGCGCTCACCACCCGCGGCAGCAGTCGCTCACGGGCGTAGGAGCGAGCGGTTTCCCAGACGAGCCGCTCCTCCTCGGTGAAGCGCGAGGCGAGATCGAGCGGATCGTCCCAGCGGAAGGTCTTCGCGGTCTGGCCAGTGTCGAGCGGCATGAAAGGCTCCTGATCTTTCGGGCGACCGATATGACTTGGCGCGCTTCCCGGGAAGGCCGTTGTTGATGCGGCGCTCCGCAAGCCGTGATCGACGGGGGGTTTTACGATCCCTGACGATATGACAAGCTCCACCATTGTCTGTCGGGGAGACTTTCAGTCATGAGCATGGGCCAGAGGCTCGCGGCCGAGTTCATCGGAACGCTGTGGCTAGTCCTCGGAGGGTGCGGCTCGGCGGTGCTGGCCGCGGCCTTCCCCAGTCTCGGCATTGGGTTCGCGGGCGTCTCGCTCGCATTCGGCCTCACGGTGCTCACCATGGCCTACGCCCTGGGTCACGTCTCGGGCGCGCATTTCAATCCAGCGGTGACCATCGGGCTTTGGGCCGGCGGACGGTTCCCGGCGCGGGAGATCCCGCTTTATGTGGTCGCCCAATGCGTCGGCGCCCTGGCGGGAGCGGGCATTCTCTACATCATCGCCAGCGGCTCCCCCGACTTCAGCCTGGCGGGCGGCTTCGCCTCCAACGGCTACGCCGACCACTCGCCTGGCAAGTACCCCTTGCTGTCCTGCCTCGTCACCGAGGTGGTGATGACCTTCGGCTTCCTCATCGTGATTCTGGGCGCGACCCACGGCAACGCGCCCAAGGGCTTCGCCCCGATCGCCATCGGTCTGGCGCTGACGCTCATCCACCTGATCAGCATCCCGGTGACCAATACCTCGGTGAACCCGGCGCGCAGCCTGGGGCCGGCGGTGTTCGTCGGCGGCTGGGCCGTGCAGCAGCTTTGGCTGTTCTGGGTGGCCCCGATCCTGGGCGCTCTCGGCGCGGGAGCCGTCTATCGCTACGTGGGCGGCGACTGGAACCCGGCTCCGGTCGAGGTGCGCGGCGACGTCTGACAGCGGCCTCGCGCACCGCGTCACGGAGACGTTACCGGAAAAAGCTGGAGCTCATCGGCGCTGGCTGAAGGTTTGTGCGTTGAGGCCGTTGGCGCAGCCCGCTGAGCGCGCCACACCCTGATTCTCAATCTCTGCGGAGGGGACCCTCATGCCGCTCATCGTCAACGGCGCGCCGAAGTCGGCGCCCTCCGATCCGCGAGTCTCCCTCCTCGACTTCCTCCGGGAGGAGCTCGGGCTTTTCGGGACGAAGAAGGGCTGCAACCAGGGCGCGTGCGGCGCCTGCACCGTCTTGGCGGACGGAGAGCGGGTGCTCTCCTGCCTGGCGCTGGCGGTCCAGTACGAGGGCCGCGAGATCACCACGGTCGAAGGCCTGGCGACGGACGGCGCCCCGCATCCACTGCAGGCCGCGTTCATCGAGCACGACGGGTTCCAGTGCGGCTACTGCACGCCCGGCCAGATCTGTTCGGCGATCGGCATGGCCGCGGAGCTGGAGCGCGGCGTGCCCAGCCACGTGACCGCCGATCTTCAATCCGAGGACATCGCCCTCAGCCGCGACGAACTGCGCGAGCGGATGAGCGGCAACCTGTGTCGCTGCGGCGCCTACAACGGGATCGTCGAGGCGATCCTGGAAACCCATGGGAGCCTCGCCGCGTGACCCCCTTCACCTATGCCCGCGCGAGCAGTCGCGACGACGCGATCCGTCTCGCCGGCGCCCAGGCGGCCAAATACCTGGGCGGCGGCACCAACCTCGTCGACCTGATGCGCGAGACCATCGAGCGGCCAAGCTCGCTGGTGGACGTGACCGGCCTCGAGGGCGTGATCGAGGCGCGCCCGGACGGCGGGCTTCGCATCGGCGCGGCGGCGCGCAACACCGCTGTGGCCGAGCATCGCACGGTGCGGGCGGATTATCCGGTGCTCGCCCGCGCCATCCTGGCCGGCGCCTCGGCGCAGATCCGCAACATGGCGACGGTCGGCGGCAACCTGCTCCAGCGCACCCGCTGCACCTACTTCTACGACGACGACGGGTCGCGCTGTAACAAGCGCCGACCCGGCGACGGCTGCGACGCGATCGGCGGCTTCAACCGCGAGCACGCGATCCTGGGCGCCTCGCCAGCCTGCGTGGCCACCCATCCCTCGGACATGGCGGTCGCGCTCGCGGCTCTGGACGCCGAGGTCCGCCTCTCCGGCCCCAAGGGCGAGCGCACCCTCCCGCTGGTGGCGTTCCACCGCCTGCCGGGCGAGCACCCTGAAGTCGAGACGGTGCTCGAACCAGGCGAGTTGATCACAGCCGTGGAGCTGCCGCCCGCATCGGCGCTCACCCGGCGTTCGACGTACCGCAAGGTCCGGGACCGGGCGAGCTACGCCTTCGCCCTGATCTCGGTCGCCGCCGCCCTGGAGGTCGAGAATGGCGTGGTGAAGGACGTCCGGCTGGCGTTGGGCGGCGTGGCGCACAAGCCGTGGCGGGCGGAGATGGCGGAAGAGCTCCTGCGAGGCCAGCCGGCGACGACGGAGGCGTTCCGAGCGGCCGCCGAGGCGGAACTCGCCGCAGCCCAGCCGCTCAGCCACAACGGGTTCAAGATCGAGCTCGCCACGCGGACCCTGGTGGCGGTCCTGGAAGACCTTACGGGGAGCATGAGCCGATGAACGCGATCAAGGATGCGGCGTCCGCGGCGATGAAGACGCTGGTGGCGCTCGCGCCGGAAAGCTTCCTGCCCGGCGGCAAGCCCGATCCGCTGATCCAGCACAAGCACGGCTCGATCGGTGCGCCGGTCTCACGCCTCGACGGCCGGCTGAAGGTCGAGGGCGCCGCCCGCTTCGCCGCCGAGTTCCCCCTGGACGGGCTCGCTTATGCGGCGCTGGTCTACAGCACCATCGCCAAGGGCCGGATCGCCTCGATCGACACCGAAGCCGCGCGCGCCGCGCCGGGCGTGGCGCTGGTGATGACCCACGAGAACGCGCCCAAGCTCAAGCCGACGCCGCTGTTCAACAGCCAGCCCAAGGCCGCCGGCCCGGACGACCTGCCGATCATGCAGGACGCGGAGATCCACTGGAACGGCCAGCCCGTCGCCCTGGTGCTGGCGGAGACCCAGGAGCAGGCCGATCACGCCAAGTCCCTGATCCGGGTCACCTACGACGCCGCGTCGGCGGTCACCGTCTTCGACGAGGCCAAGGCCAAGTCGCGCGAGCCCGACAATGTGCTCGGCGAGCCGGCGTCCTTCGACCACGACGACGCCGAGGCGGCGCTCTCGGCCGCGCCGCACAAGGTCGATCTCACCTTCACCACCCCGCGTCACAACCACAACGCCATCGAGCTCCACGCCGTGACCGTCGCGTGGAATGGCGACACCCTGATGGTGCACGACGCCAGCCAGGCCGTGGTCCAGGCGGCCTGGACCCTCTCCGAGGTGTTCGGCCTGCACGAGAAGCAGGTGCGCGTGACCTCGCCCTATGTCGGCGGCGGATTCGGCGGCAAGACCCTGTGGAACCACCACGTGCTCGCCGCCGCCGCCTCGCGCGTCGCCGGTCGGCCGGTGAGGCTGACTCTCTCCCGCGAGGGCGTGTTCCGCATCGTCGGCGGGCGCACCACCACCGAGCAGCGGGTCGCCATCGGCGCGGACGACGAAGGCCGCTTCACCGCCCTGATCCACGAGGGCGTGGCGGCGATGACCGCGCACAACAGCTGCCCCGAGCAGTTCACCTTCCCGGCGCGGCACACCTATGCGGCCAAGGCGATCAAGGTCGCCCAGCGCGTGGCCGACATGGACATGCTGGCCAACACCTTCATGCGCGCGCCCGGCGAGTCCATCGGCACCTTCGCCCTGGAGAGCGCCATCGACGTCCTGGCCGAGCGGATGGGGATCGACCCCATCGAGCTGCGGCTACGCAACGAACCCGACAAGGACCCGACCTCCGGCCTGCCCTTCTCCTCCCGCGAATCCGCCAAGGCCTGGCGTGACGGGGCCGAGCGTTTCGGCTGGTCGCGCCGGGAGACGAAACCCGGCGCGCGCCGGGAGGGCGAATGGCTGATCGGCCTGGGCTGCGCCGGCGCCACCTATCCCTACTACCGGATGCCGGGCGGCGCGGCGCGGATCACCCTGAGCCGCGACGGGCGGGCGCGGGTCGCCTTTCCCGGCCACGAGATGGGCATGGGCACCGCCACGGCCCAGGCGCAGGCCACGTCCGACCGCCTCGGCCTCGACATCGATCGCGTCGAGATCGCCTATGGCGACTCCGATTTCCCGGGCGCCTTCATCGCCGGCGGCTCGTCCCAGACCGCATCCGTGGGCGGGGCGGTGATGGCGGCGCAGCGGGCGCTGGTGACCGAGCTCCTGAAGCTGGCCGGCAACACCTCGCCGCTCGCGGGCCTCAAGCCGGACGAGGTCGGCGGTCGCGACGGCGGCCTCGCCAAGCTGGACGAACCCGAGCGGTTCGAGACCTACGCCGACATCCTCGGCCGGGCGCAGCGCGAGGAGGTCACCGTCGAAGCGGACGCTCCGCCACCGCTCGAACTGGAGCACTGGTCGATGCACTCCCACGGCGCGCAGTTCGCCGAAGTGCGGGTGAACGCGGTGACCGGCGAGGTCCGGGTGAGCCGCTTCCTCGGCTCCTTCGACTGCGGCCGGATCCTCAATCCCAAGACGGCGGCCAGCCAGTTCCGCGGCGGGATCATCATGGGCCTGGGTCTCGCCTTGATGGAGGAGACCCAGTTCGACGAGCGGAAGGGCCGCATCGCCAACGCCAGCCTGGCCGCCTACCATGTCCCCGTGCACATGGACGTGCCGCCGATCGAGGTGATGTGGACCGACATCCCGGATCCCCATACCCCGATGGGCGGGCGCGGCATCGGCGAGATCGGCATCACCGGTGTAGGCGCGGCCGTGGCCAACGCGGTCTATAACGCGACCGGCAAGCGGGTGCTGGATCTGCCGATTACCCTCGACAAGCTGATGTGACGCGCGCGGAGACGCTTCCGCGCGAGGTCCGCATCCCGCTATAGGCTCCTTCGATCGCCATGAGCCTTGTCCGCACCCTCCACCATTTCCCGCTCGACCCCGCGTCCCGTCAGGCGCGGCTGGCGCTCGCCGAGAAGAAGCTGCCCTTCGAGCTGCAGGAGGTGCGCTACTGGGAGCGGCCGCCGGGGTTCCTGGCGCTGAACCCGGCGGGGCTGACGCCGGTGCTGGTGGAGCAGACCGGCGACGAGCGGGTGGTGATCTGCGAGAGCCGCGCGATCATCGAGCACCTGGAGGAGGTCTGCCCCGAGCCGGACCTGCTGGGACGAACCCCGGCCGAGCGCGCGGAGGCGCGGCGCATCCTGCAGTGGTTCGACCGCAAGTTCGACAACGAGGTCAACGGCTACCTGCTGCACGAGAAGCTGGAGAAGCGGCTGCTGAAGCTCGGCGCGCCGGACCTCTACGCCATGCGCGAGGGACGCGACGCCCTGCGCATGCACCTGATCTACATCGAGCGCCTGCTGCAGGCGCGGGACTGGATCGCGGGCCGACGCCTCTCACTCGCCGACTTCGCGGCCGGGGCGAACATCTCGGTGCTGGACTATTTCGGCGACATCCCCTGGCGCGACTTCCCGGCGCTGAAGACCTGGTACATGCGGATCAAGTCGCGCCCGTCCTTCCGCCCCCTGCTGGGCGACCGCTGGCCCGGCCTCGCGCCCGCCAGCTACTATGACGACCTCGACTTCTGAGCCCGTCGACAAGGCCCTGATCCGGCGCTGCGCGGCCGAGGTCGGTTTCGACGCCTGCGGCTTCGCGTCGGCCGAGGCGCCCTGGCCGGCGGGCGCGCGGCTGGCGCAGTTCGTGGCGGAAGGCCGGCACGGCAGCATGGGTTGGCTGGAGACCACGGCGGAGCGCCGGTCCCACCCACGGGCTTCTGTGGCCGGAGGCGCGCTCGGCGGTCGTGCTGGGGATGAACTACGGCCCCGACGACGACCCGCTGGCGATCCTCGAGCACAGGGATCGCGGCGCGATCAGCGTCTACGCCCAGGGCCGCGACTACCACGACCTGATCAAGGGCCGGCTGAAGCGGCTCGCCAGCGACCTCGCGCGCCGCTTCGAGGCCGAGGTGAAGGTCTTCGTCGACACCGCGCCGCTGATGGAAAAGCCGCTCGCCCAGCGCGCCGGCATCGGCTGGCAGGGCAAGCACACCAACCTTGTCTCCCGTGACTTCGGCTCCTGGCTGTTCCTGGGCGCCATCCTGACGACGCTCGAGATCGCGCCGGACCCGCCCTCGGAGGACCACTGCGGCGCCTGCCGCGCCTGCCTCGACATCTGCCCGACGAACGCGTTCCCCGCGCCCTATCAGCTCGATGCGCGCGCCTGCCTCTCCTACCTCACCATCGAGCACGACGGCCCCATCCCGGAGCGCTACCGCGCGGCGATGGGCAACCGCATCTACGGCTGCGACGACTGCCTGGCGGTCTGCCCCTGGAACAAGTTTGCCCGAACCGCGCGCGAGGCGGGCCTGCACGCCCGCGAAGCCCTGCGCGCGCCGGCCCTCGCCGACCTCGCGGCGCTGGACGACGCCGCGTTCCGGGCGCTGTTCACCGCCAGCCCGATCAAGCGCATCGGCCGAAACCGCTTCGTGCGCAACGTCCTCTACGCGATCGGCAACTCCAAAAACCCGTCACTGGCCGGCGCGGCCGCCGCTCGGTTGAACGACGCCGACGAGACCGTCCGCGAGGCCGCGCGCTGGGCCCTGGAGCGGCTGGGCTAGGCGGCCGCCGAGGCGAGCTTATCCGCTGTGCGCAGGTCGAAGTCGCTGGCGTCGTGGCGCTCGTGGAGCTGGCTCGAGGGCTCGCCCTGGACGCGGTTCACCATCCGGCCGCGCTTCACCGCCGGTCGTTCGGCGATCTGGTCGGTCCAGCGTTGGACATTCTTGTAGTCCTGCACGGAGAGGAACTCGCCGCCCTCGTAGACCAGGCCCTTCACCAGCGCGCCGTACCAGGGCCAGACGGCCATATCGGCGATCGTGTACTCAGGACCGGCCAGGAACTCCGCCTCGCCGAGACGCCGATCGAGCACGTCGAGTTGGCGCTTCACCTCCATGGCGAAGCGATCGATGGCGTATTCGATCTTGGTCGGCGCATAGGCGTAGAAGTGGCCGAAGCCGCCGCCGAGGTACGGCGTGGCCCCCACCTGCCAGAACAGCCAGGAGAGGGTTTCCGCGCGGGCGGCCGCCTCCGTGGGCAGGAAGGCGCCGAACTTCTCGGCAAGGTGCACGAGGATCGCCCCGGACTCGAAGATGCGGATCGGCTCGGGCCCCGAGCGGTCGACCATCGCCGGGATCTTCGAGTTCGGGTTGGCGGAGACGAAGCCGCTACTGAACTGGTCCCCCTGGCCGATATTGATCAGCCAGGCGTCGTATTCGGCGCCGGTGTGACCGGCGGCGAGCAGCTCCTCGAGCATCACCGTGACCTTCACCCCATTGGGCGTGCCCAGCGAATAGAGTTGCAGGGGGTGCTTGCCGATCGGCAGCGCCTTGTCGTGCGTCGGCCCGGCGATCGGCCGGTTGATGCTGGCGAAGCGGCCGCCGCTTTCCTTGTTCCACGTCCACACCTTGGGCGGGACGTACTCGGTCGTGGTCTCTGTCATGGATGTCCCTCGAAAGTCGCTCGGCCCATCACCAGGGCAGGGTGTCGCCCTTGTAGTCGAAGTAGCCGCTCTTGCGGTCCTGCTCGGCGCGCTCGATCACGCGCTTGAGGCCGGAGGTGCTGGTCTCGACGTCGATGTCGGCGTTGGGTCCGCCCATATCGGTCCGCACCCAGCCGGGGTGCAGGGAGAGGACGGCGAAACCCTTGTCCTTGTGCTTCGCCTCGAAGGCGCGGGTGAGGGCGTTCAGGCCCGCCTTGCTGGCGCGATAGAGATCGAACCCGCCCTGGGACGCTCCGGCGACACTGCCGAGCTGCGAGGTCATCAGGCCGATCACGCCGGTCTTCGGCTTGACCCGGTCGGCGAACACCTCGGCCAGGCGTACGGGCGCGAGGGTGTTGGTGACCATCAGGTCGCTGAAGTCGGCGTTGCTCACCGCCTTGAGGTTTTCGCGCGGACCGCCCACGCCGGCGTTGACGACGAGAACGTCGAGGGTCTCGCCCTCCAACGTATGGCCCAGCGCCTCCACCGACTTGGCGTCCGCGGTGTCCACCGTCTCGACCCGAACCTTGTCGCCCAGCTTGGCGAGGTCGGCCGCCTTGGCCTTGTCGCGGACCGTGGCGATCACCCGCCAGCCGTCCTTGGCGAAAGCTTCGACGAGCCCGAGGCCGATGCCCCGGGAGGCGCCCACGATCAGTATGGTCTTGTCGCTCATGCGTGCTCCGTCTTCGCGCGCGCCGCGGCGCGCAGGATGCCGTCGGCGATCTGGCCGATCAGCGGGGCCGGGATGTCGTGGCCCATGCCCGATATGGTGATGAGTTCGGCGCCGCGCACCGCCTTGGCCGTATCGCGGCCACCGCTCACCGGAACCAGGGGATCGTCCTCGCCGTGGATGACGACCGTGGGCGCCTTGACCGAGGCGAGCAGGTCCCTGCGGTGCGGAGAGCCCATGATCGCCGCGTACTGGCGCGAGAAGCCGACGGGATAGGTGCTGCGCTCGGCGTAGGCGACGGCGTTGGCCCGCGTCTCGGCTTCGTCCGGCGGATAGCCCGGCGAACCGATCGCCTTCGCCGAGCGGACCGCGTGGGCGAGGAAACCCTCGCGGTCCTCGTCGAGCGGCGGGGGCCGGACGTTGAGGACTTCCATGGCTTCGGGCGTGGCGCGGTCGAGGTCCGGGTGCCCGGTGGTCGACATGATCGAGGTGAGCGAGAGCACCTTCTCCGGATGCTCGATGGCGACCAGCTGGGCGATCATGCCGCCCATCGAGGCGCCGACGATGTGCGCCTTGGGGATGCCCAGCGCATCGAGCAGGCCGACGGCGTCTTTAGCCATGTCGGACAGATCATAGGCGACCGGCGGCTTCGCGCCCTTCTGCAGGGCGGCGAGCACCTCGCCGAAGTCGGGGGCGCCCGCGTGGTCGATCTTGGATGAGAGACCGACGTCGCGATTGTCGAACCACACCACGCGATAGCCCGCGTCCACCAGCCGATCGATCAGCGCCAGTGGCCAGCGGATCATCTGGGCGCCCAGGCCCATGATCAGAAGGATGGTTTCGCGAGCCGGATCGCCCCGGCTCTCGTACTCGAGTTCGATTCCGTTGGCCTTGGCCTTGGGCATGCGTTGTCCTCCGTGTCTTGTCTTAACGACATACGGCGTGGGCGCTCTCTCCCCAACCCCTTGGCAACCCCACACAAGTACACAATATGATGGGGAGAAGGAGCTTCCCTCATGACCACCATCGTCTTTCCCGCCATTGTCGAGACCATCGCTTCGGCCGGCTACCAAGCGACCTTCCCCGACCTGCCCGGCTGCGTCGCCCATGGACCGGACATGAGCGAACTGCTGGCCGACGCCCGCTCCCGCCTCACCACCGCTTTGAAGGCCCTGGCCGATCAGGGCGAAGCCTGGCCGCAGGCCTCGTCGATCGAGCAGGCCCGCGCGGCGGCCGGAGCCGGCGGAGTGCTGCTCATCGACATCGAGGTCGACGATCCGCCCACCCGGGTGAACATCTCCATCGGCGAACAGCTGCTCAAGCGCATCGACGCGGCGGCCCAATCAAGCGGCATGACGAGGTCCGGTTTCCTGGCCCAGGCCGCCCGCCGCGCGCTGGGCGAGAACGCCTATCGGTCGAACGTCGACTGGGACGTCACCGGCAAGCGGATCCAGGAAGAGCTGTCCACCATCGGCAAGAGGCTGAACGAGGCCCTCGGCCCCGACAGCGCCTTCAGCCGCGGCGTGGTCGATCTCGACCAGCGGGTGTTCGACCGCATCCAGAAGGCCGCCGACAGCGTCTCCGCGGCCATGGCCAAGCGCAAGCAGGGCGCGCCGCGGGACGACCTGCATTCCTGAAGCCGCGCCCGGCCGGCTCGCCTTGACGCAGCCAAGGGCGCGGCTTCCGGCGGACGACCAGCGCCGGGCGGAGCTCGCGCGGATGCGCGCGCTGGCGACCGGGCTGTTGGTGCTGATGACGGCTCTGTTCCTGGTCGCCCGGCTGCTGCCGGTCCGCTGGGGATGGCCGCCGTACCTCACGGCCTTCACCGAGGCGGCGATGGTGGGCGCCTGCGCCGACTGGTTCGCCGTGACGGCCCTGTTCCGTCGTCCGTTCGGCCTGCCCATCCCGCACACCGCGATCATTCCGCGCAACAAGGATCGGATCGGCCGGGCGCTGGGCGACTTCATCGGCGGCGAACTGCTCACGCCCCGGCTGATGGACGAGCGCCTGCGCGCCTTCGCCCCGGCCGAGCGCCTCGCCGCCTGGCTCGCCACGCCCGGGCGGGTGGAGTCCCTCGCCCCGCGCATCGCCAACCTCGCCCCGGACCTCGCGCCCAGCGGCGACACGCTCAAGGGCTTGGCCTCGGACCTGGCGGCGCGGCTCGCCAAGGGCCCCGCGGCGCCGACCCTGGCGCGGGTGCTGCGGTTCCTGTGGAGCGACCCGGCGGCGCGCCGGCTGCTGGACCGGGCCATCGCCGCCCTGGCCGACCTGGTGGCCGCGCGCGAGGCGGATCTGCGCGGCCAGATGAGCGGGCGAACCTGGACCTGGATGCCCAAGCTCATCGACGAACTCCTCGCCGAGCGCTTGGCCAAGGGCCTGGTGAGCGCGGCCGGCGAACTGCGCGATCCGGCCCACCCCTGGCGGCGGGAGCTGGACGCGAACATCGAGCGCTTCATCGACGACCTCGATAATGACCCGGCGCTGATCGGGCGGGTCGAGGCGTTCAAGGCCCGCCTGCTCACCGACCCTGCCGTGGCGCGGCAGGCGAGCGCGCTCTGGACCGAGATCACCGGCCGGCTCTCGGGAGACCCACGGCTGATGGAGCATCTGGCGGAGCGCGCCTTGCGCGCCTTGGCGAGATGGCTGTCGGAGGATGCCGGCGCCCGCGCGCGCCTGGACCTCTGGCTGCGCATCGCCGCCCGGCGCGCGCTCTCGCCCCGCCGCCGAGGGATCGGCGACTTCGTCTCGGGCGTGGTCTCCGGCTGGGACGCCCGGGAAGCGGTGGAGAAGCTCGAACTCCAGGTCGGCCGCGACCTCCAGTACATCCGCATCAACGGCACGCTGGTGGGCGGGCTGGTGGGGCTGGTGATCTATACCGTCGGCCGCGTCGCGGGGCCCTGAGCGAGACGCAAAGAAAAAGGGCCGGCGAGGGGATCGCCGGCCCTTGAAGCTTAGCGTCGGGAGGAGGCGCTTACGCCTCCGCCGTCGCGGCTTCCTTTTCCTTCTTCGCCGAGAGGTCTTCGCCGGTTTCCTGGTCGACGACCTTCATCGAGAGCCGGGTCTTGCCGCGGTCGTCGAAGCCGAGGAGCTTCACCTTGACCATCTGGCCTTCGGAGAGAACGTCGGAGACCTTCTCCACGCGCTTGTCGGCGATCTGGCTGACGTGGACCAGGCCGTCCTTGGCGCCGAAGAAGTTCACGAAGGCGCCGAAATCGACCACCTTCACGACCTTGCCCTCGTAGATCTGATTGATCTCGGGCTCGGAGGTGAGCGAGCGGATCCAGTCGATGGCGGCCTTGATCTTGGCCCCATCGGCCGCGCTCACCTTGACCACGCCGTCGTCGTTGACGTCGACCTTGGCTCCGGTGGTGGCGACGATCTCGCGGATCACCTTGCCGCCGGTGCCGATCACTTCCCGGATCTTGTCGGTGGGGATGGTGATCGTCTCGATGCGCGGCGCGTACTCGCCGACCTCGGTCCGGGCGCCGTCGATGGCCTTGGCCATCTCGCCCAGGATGTGCAGTCGGCCGCCCTTCGCCTGCTCGAGAGCCTGCTTCATGATCGCCTCGGTGATGCCGGGGATCTTGATGTCCATCTGCAGCGAGGTGATGCCGTCGGCGGTGCCGGCGACCTTGAAGTCCATGTCGCCCAGGTGGTCCTCGTCACCGAGGATGTCGCTGAGCACCGCGAAGCCGTCCTTCTCCAGGATGAGGCCCATGGCGATGCCGGAGACCGGCTTCTTCAGGGGCACGCCGGCGTCCATCAGGGCGAGCGAGCCGCCGCAGACCGAGGCCATGGAGGAGGAGCCGTTGCTCTCGGTGATCTCGGAGACGAGGCGCACCGTGTAGGGGAAGTCCTCCTTGGCCGGCAGCATCGGGCGAAGCGCGCGCCAGGCGAGCTTGCCGTGGCCGATCTCGCGACGTCCCGGGGCGTTCATCCGACCCGTCTCTCCCACCGAGTAGGGAGGGAAGTTGTAGTGGAGCAGGAAGGGCTCCTTGTAGGTGCCTTCCAGCGCGTCGATGAACTGCTCGTCGTCGCCGGTGCCGAGGGTGGCCACCACCAACGCCTGGGTCTCGCCCCGGGTGAACAGGGCCGAGCCGTGGGTGCGCGGCAGGATCGACACTTCGGATACGATCGGGCGCACGGTGTCGACGGTGCGGCCGTCGATGCGCTTGCCGGTTTCCAGGATGGCGCGACGCACGACGTGCGCCTCGCAAGCCTTGAACACGCCGGAGAGCTTGGCGGGTTCGTGGCCGTCGGGCTTCTCGTCGGACTTCGCCATCTCGGCCATGACCTTGCGCTTGGCGGCCATGACGGCGTCGTGACGATCGCCCTTGGCGGTGATGGCGTAGGCGGCCTTGATGTCTTCGCCGACCAGCGCCTGCACCTGGCTCTGAAGGGCGTCGGTATCCTCCGGCGTGAAGTCGAAGGGCTCCTTGGCGGAGTGTTCGGCGAGCTCGATGATCGCCTGGATCACCGGCTGGTAACCGCGATGGGCGAACATCACCGCGCCCAGCATGACGTCTTCGTCGAGTTCCTGAATTTCGGACTCGACCATCATCACTGCGTCGTCGGTGCCCGCGACCACCAGGTCGAGCCTGGCGTCAGGGCTCTTCACCTGATCGAGGGTGGGGTTCAGCACATATTCGCCGTTGATGTAGCCGACCCGCGCCGCGCCGATCGGGCCCATGAACGGGAACGCCGGAGAGGGTCAGGGCCGCGCTGGCGGCGACCATGGCGACGATGTCGGGATCGTTCTCCAGGTCATGGCTGAGCACGGTGCAGACGACCTGCGTCTCATGCTTGAAGCCCTTGACGAAGAGCGGGCGGATCGGACGGTCGATCAGGCGGGAGACCAGGGTCTCCTTCTCGGAGGGACGGCCCTCGCGCTTGAAGAACCCGCCGGGGATCTTGCCGGCGGCGAAGGTCTTCTCCTGGTAGTTCACGGTGAGCGGGAAGAAGTCGAGGCCCGGCTTGGGGTGCTTGTCGAAGACCACGGCGGCCAGCACGGTGGTCTCGCCATAGGTCGCCAGCACGGCGCCGTCGGCTTGACGGGCGATGCGGCCGGTTTCCAGGGTGAGCTTACGCCCGCCCCACTCTATGGACTTGCGTCGAATGTCGAACATTTCGGGTGGTTCTTTCATGAGGTCTCCCCGGGCGGATTCCCTGAAGGGAGCATTGGACGGCCCGATCCTATGACGGGCGACGTCGCGCGGCGTGTTCACTTGAACATCGCCGCAAGCGGGCGGGCGTCTGGCCCGCCGACTTGGTGGTTACCGGCGCAGGCCCAGCGTACCGATCAATGCGGTGTAGCGGCCTTCGTCGGATGTCTTGAGGTGGTCGAGCAGCGAACGTCGCTGTGAGACCAGGTTCAGAAGGCCCCGCCGGGAGTGGTGGTCCTTCTTGTGAGTCTTGAAGTGCTCGGTGAGGTTGGCGATCCTCTCGGAGAGAATGGCCACCTGGACTTCCGCCGAGCCGGTGTCGCCCTCGCTTCGGGCGTGCGTTCGGATGAGTTCGGTCTTGCGTTCCGCGGCGATCGACATCGTGTTTTGTTCTTTCCGCTCAGGCTAGAGATGAAAGACGCGCGTGGGATTGAGCCGTCCCGCCCGCATCTCGCAGAGCGCGACGATCCGCGTCCCGTCATGGGCGGAAACGATCCGGTCGGGCCCAACGGCCGCCTTCAGGGTTTCTACCTGCCGGGGAAGCAGAACGACGGAGCGTCCCTGCGTTAGCCGGAAGGCGTCTTCGGTGGTCACGGCCAGCTCCGGGATGTCGTCCAGGGCGGTCTCGACCGGAAGGAGCGCCTCCAGTGCTTGCGGGAGTATGGCACAACGCCTCAAGCTTTTCCAGGCTCATGGCCGATTGATCGGAAAAGCCGCCGACCCGGGTTCGGCGAAGGTCGGAGACGTGGGCTCGAGTTCCGAGCGCTTCCGCCAAGTCCCGGGCGATCGCGCGGACATAGGCGCCCTTGCCACAGGTCATCAGCAATACACTGTGGTCGAGGTCCGGCGTCTCCTCGAGGACGAGGTCGTGGATGGTCACGGCGCGAGCCTCCAGCGTGACCGTCTCGCCGGCCCGCGCCAAGTCGTAGGCCCGTTCGCCATCCACCTTCACCGCCGAGTAGGCGGGCGGGATCTGCTGGATCTCGCCAATGAACCCGGCCAGGGCGGCCGCGACCTCGCCGGGGGCCGGGCGCACGTTGCTTTCCGCCGTCACCGCGCCTTCGCGGTCGAAGGTGGCGGTCTCCACGCCCCATCGCACGGTGAAGCGGTAGGTCTTCTCCGCGTCCATCAGGAAGGGGACGGTCTTGGTGGCTTCCCCCAGCGCGATCGGAAGGACGCCGGTGGCCAACGGATCGAGCGTTCCCGCATGGCCGGCCTTCTGGGCGTTGAACGCGCGCCGGACCCGCGAGACGGCCTGGGTCGACCCGAGATCGTACGGCTTGTCGAGATTGATCCAGCCGCTGACCGCCTCGCCCTTGCGGCGGCGGCTCATTCGTGGGGCTCGAGATCGCGGCGCACCCTGGGATCGTCCAGCAACCGCGCGATGTGTTCAGCGGCGTCGAAGCTGTCGTCGTGGACGAACTTGAGGTCCGGGGTGAACTTCATTTCGATCGCGTGACCCAGGCGACCGCGCAGGAACCGGGCCGATTTGTTCAGGGCGGCGATCACTTCCGGCGCGTGTTCGCCGCCAAGCGGCTCGACGAAGCACATCGCGTGCCTCAGATCCGGGCTCATCCGCACCTCGCTCACGGTGACCGAAGCGCCGCCAAGCGCCGGATCGTTCAGGCTCTCCTGTCGCAGGATGTCGACCAACGCGTGCCGCACGAGTTCGCCGGCGCGCAATTGTCGTTGCGAGGGCCCGGCGGCGGCCTGCCGGCGGGCGGAATGTCGGGCGGGCATGAACGGGACTCTGGGAAGGACCTGGCGCACCGGCGGATCGAACGCCTGGAGGTGCGGCAAAGGCGCGCGGATAGAGGAAGACGAGTGGATTGTCGAGCCTGCGCTACCCTTTGCGACGGCGAAACCGACCCGATCTCGGCGGCGCCCGCGGCGTTCACTGCCTTGATTTCGTGCCTTATCGGACTGTCTTTGGAACCTATCGTGTTCGCGGGCGGTGTGCTGACGAACGTCGTGGCCATTTGATTGACACTTTGGTCGGCAAATCGATCAGATCATATTCACAATGGCGCAAATTTCTGCCATGTGGTCGCCTTGATCTGTAGAGTTGGAGAAATATCGGTGAGGGCGGTTGTAGCCGCCGCGGTCGCGATCCTGGGGGCGGGGCTCGCCACTTCGGCCATAGCGGATGGTGACGACTCCGGTGGCGGTATGCCGGTGGTCGCCGCCGATTCGAATTCACCGAGTTCAGGGTGGGGCGTCGCCTCCAGCGCGGGTTTGACCTATGCCGACGCGCCCGACGCTTCAGGGGGCGTGGTCGACGCCAGCGACGGCCAGGACGTCTCCCGAAATTATCAGTTCCTGGATCAAAACGTCCTGGAATACACCCAGGAGGTTGCCGGCGGCACGGTGGTGACTCTCTCCGGCGTGCTGCTGCAACGCGACGGCGACGACAGCGATGCCGCTCAGCTCGATGAGGCGGCGTCCGGCGTCTACAGCGCCGGCTCGGCAGCGCTCGTGCCCTCGGTCTACGACGCCACCTCCACGATGGTGGCGATCAACGGCAGCGCGGTCTCATGCACCTCCAGCTGCGATCTGCTCCAGGGCGCCGGCGGGGCGACCGGCGAGGTCAAGACGCTCGCCAGCTACGCCTCGAGCGAATCTTCGAGCCTGCAGACGTTCGAACCCGTTCGGCGCTTTGGGCTATTCCTCCGGATCGTACTACGGATCGGGGTACTATTTCCCGCCCAACCCGCCCGTAATTCTCATCCCTCCGCCCGCCACCGGTGGCGGTGACGGCCCTGGAGGAGCCCCGGGCAGCGGATCTGGAGGCGATGGCGGCCAGCCTCCGTCGCAGCCGCCGCCGGTTGTCGGACCTGGAAGCGGCGGCAATGGCGGGATCGGCCTGCCGTTCGCGGTGCCCGAGCCCGGCGCGTGGGTCTTGATGTTGATCGGTTTCGGCGCGATCGGCGCGGTTCGTCGCCGGCGCGCGACAGAACGCGCGAGCGTTTAGCGGCGGCGCGGGTTCGGTTTCACGCCGGACCGTCGGGCAATCCCAACTTGGCCCATTTCGCGGTGACCGCCTCGACCACCGCCCGGTCCATCGACAGTTCCCGCCCCCACTCGCGCGTGGTCTCGCCCGGCCACTTGTTGGTGGCGTCCAGCCCGATCTTCGACCCCAGTCCGCTCACCGGCGAGGCGAAATCCAGGTAGTCGATCGGGGTATTCTCGATAAGGGTGACGTCGCGCGCCGGATCCATGCGGGTGGAGAGCGCCCACACGACGTCCTTCCAGCTCCGAGCGTCGATGTCGTCGTCCACGACGATCACCCACTTGGTGTACATGAACTGCCGCAGGTAGCTCCAGACCGCCATCATCACCCGCTTGGCGTGCCCCGGATAGGCCTTCTTCATGCTGACGACGGCGACGCGGTAGCTGCAGCCCTCCGGCGGTAACCAGAAGTCCACGATCTCCGGGAACTGCGACCTGAACAGCGGGACGAACACCTCGTTCAGCGCCTCGCCGAGCACCGAGGGCTCGTCCGGCGGCCGGCCGGTGTGGGTGGTGAGATAGATCGGATCGCGCCGCATGGTGATCGCCGTCACGCGAAAGACCGGGAACGGCTCGACGCTGTTGTAGTAGCCGGTGTGGTCGCCGTACGGCCCCTCCTCCGCCGTCTCGTCCAGCCGCACCTCGCCCTCGATGACGATCTCGGCGTTCGCCGGCACGAGCAGCGGCTGGGTTTTCGCCGGAACCAGATCGAGCTTGGCCCCGCGCAGCAGGCCGGCGAACTGGTACTCCGACAGGGTGTCCGGGACCGGGGTGACCGCCGCCAGGATCGTTCCGGGATCGGCCCCGATCACCGCGCAGGCCGGCAGGGCGTCCGGCTTTCCCGCCGCCTTCCACCGCGCGTGGTGCTGGGCGCCGCCGCGATGGGCGAGCCAGCGCATGATCGTCCGGTCGGGGCCGATGACCTGCATGCGGTAGATGCCGAGGTTGTAGTCGTCCTCGCGAGTCGCCGACGGTCCCTTGGTCACCACCAGCGGCCAGGTGATGAGCGGCGCCGGCTCGCCCGGCCAGCAGGTCTGGACCGGCAGTCGCCCGAGATCGATGTCGGCGCCGGTGAGCACCACCTCCTGGCACGGCGCGCGTGAGACGGTCCGCGGGCGCATGCCGAGCACCGTGCGCGCGAGCGGGACCATGTCCCAGGCTTCCTTGAGACCGCGCGGCGGCTCGGGGTTCTTCAGGAAGGCCAGCAGTTCGCCAACCTCGCGCAACTCCGCGGCCGTGGAGCGCCGCTTGCCCTCCAGCGTCACGCCCATGGCCACGCGCTTCACCGTGCCGAACAGGTTGGCGAGGCAGGGGATCGGCGAGGGCTGGCCATCCGCCCGCACCGGCCGCTCGAACAGCACCGCCGGTCCGCCGCTCGCCACCAGGCGGCGGCAGATTTCGGTCATCTCCAGCACGGTGGAGACCGGCTCGCGCACCCTCACCAGTTCGCCTTCGGCTTCCAGAGCGGCGATGAAGGCGCGGAGATCGGAATAGGCCATGGCGCGCGCTTGAAGCATCAAGAGAACCGAACACCAAGGTTCATGCCGAACGGGCTGCGGCGTTGATGTCCGAAAACCGCGAGACTTCATTGGCGAGCCGGCGCAAAACTCCCGTATGGACGACTTCGATGATGACGCGCGCTACCGGGCGCTGACCACCCGCGACGCCCGTTTCGACGGGCGGTTCTTCACCGGGGTGAAGACCACCGGGATCTATTGCCGGCCGATCTGCCCGGCGCGCACGCCGCTGCGCCAGAACGTGCGCTTCTTCGACAGTGCGGCGCAGGCGCAGGAGGCGGGCTTCCGCCCCTGCCTGCGCTGCCGTCCGGAATCCTCCCCGGACCTCGGCGCTTGGAAGGGCACCTCGAACACGGTGTCCCGGGCGCTGGCCCTGATCGAACTGGGCGCGTTGGACAACGACGACGTCGACGCGCTCGCCGCGCGATTGGGGATGGGGGAGCGGCAGCTTCGCCGGCTGTTTCGCCAGCATCTCGGCGTTTCGCCCGTCGCCGTCGCCCAGACCCGGCGGGTGCTGCTCGCCAAGCAGCTGATCCACCAGACGCGGCTGCCGATGACGGAAGTGGCGCTGGCGTCCGGCTTCGGCAGCGTGCGCCGGTTCAACGAGACCTTCCAGGCGCTCTACGATCGGCCGCCCCTTCGGTTGCGCCGCGCGGGCGCGCCGGAGCGCCCGAGCGCCGGGGACTGGATCCGGCTGAGCCTGCCCTACCGTCCGCCCTATGATTTCCAGGGGCTTCTCGGCTTCCTGGCGAGCCGCGCCATTGACGGGGTGGAGACGGTCACGCCCGCCCGTTACGCCCGGTCGCTTCGGATCGGGCCAGCCGTCGCCTTGGTGACCGTCGAAGCGGGGGCCGGCGACAGCTTGGCGGTGGGCGTGAAGACGGCCGATCTCACGGCCTTGCCCGCGATCATCGCCCGCGTGCGACGAGTCTTCGACCTCGCCGCCGATCCGGCCGCCATCGCCGCCCATCTCGGCCGTGATGCACACCTCGCCCCGCTGATCGCCGCGCGGCCGGGACTGCGCGCGCCCGGCGCCTGGGACGGCTTCGAACTCGCGACACGGGCGATCCTCGGCCAGCAGATCACGGTGGAGGCGGCGAGACGCTTGGCCACACGCCTTGCCGCCGACCACGGCGCGCCGCTGCCGCCTGAACTCGCCGGCGCGATCGAGGGGGTGACGCACGTCTTCCCGTCGGCGAACGATCTGACAGGTGTGGATCTTTCGACGCTGCCCATGCCGCGCGCCCGCTCCCGGGCGCTCGGATCCCTGGCGGCGGCTCTCGCCGCCGAGCCGGACCTGCTCGGCCTTGGGCGCGACCTCGCCGAGGCGATCACCAAGCTGAAGGCGCTTCCGGGCATCGGCGAGTGGACGGCCCAGTACATCGCCATGCGCTCGCTGCGCGAACCCGACGCTTTCCCGGCCGCCGATGTCGGCCTGATGCGCGCGCTCACCCCGCCCGGAGGATCCCGCCCTTCCGCCGCCGAGGTGCTGGCCCGCGCGGAAGCCTGGCGACCGTGGCGGGCCTACGCCTGCTTCCATCTCTGGGCGAGCCTCGCCCCGGTACAAGGAGAGACCGATGACCGACAAGCCGCCTGAACGCCTGACGCTCGACACCATGGAGACGCCGGTCGGCGAGGCGCACATCGTCACCGACGAGGACGGCGCCCTGCGCGGCTTCGACTGGCACGGCGACGCCGAGCGCCTGCGCAAGCTGATGCGGCGCTACTACCCCAGCGCCCAGATCAAGGCTGGCCCAGCGCCGCCCGCGATCCGCACCGCGCTCGAGGCCTACTTCGCCGGCGACGTCCACGCCCTCAAGGGCCTCACCTGGCGCGCGGCGGGCACCGACTTCCAGCGCGAGGTCTGGCGCGCCCTGTGCGACATCCCAGTGGGAGAGACGATCTCGTACGCCGAGCTCGCCCGCCGCATCGGCAAGCCCAAGGCGGTGCGCGCGGTGGGGCTCGCCAACGGCGCCAATCCGAACGGCCTTGTTGTGCCGTGCCATCGCGTGATCGGCGCCAACGGAACCCTCACCGGCTACGGCGGCGGCCTGCACCGCAAGAAGTGGCTGCTCGAGCACGAGGGCGCGACGTTCCGGACCTGATCGGCGCGCCTCACCCCTCGAACAGACTGCCCTGCCCGGGGCTCGGCGGCGGCTTCAGCCCCAGGTGCTCATAGGCCCTGGCGCAGGCGACGCGCCCCCTCGGCGTCCGCTGGATGAAGCCCTGCTGCAGGAGGAAGGGTTCGATAACGTCCTCCACGGCGTCGCGGGCCTCGGCGATGGCGTAGCTCAGCGTCTCCACCCCGGCCGGGCCGCCGCCGTAGTTCTCGATGAGCGCCGTGAGATAGCGGCGGTCGAGGGCGTCGAGACCGAGCGGGTCGACCTCCAAGCGGGCCAGGGCGCGGGCGGCGCAGGCGCGGTCGATCGCGGCGGCGCCCTCCGCGGCCGCGAAGTCGCGCACCCGGCGCAGCAGGCGGCCGGCCACGCGCGGTGTCCCCCGCGAGCGCATCGCGATCTCGGCAGCCCCCTCGGCCTCGAGCACCAAGCCCATCTTCCGCGCCGCCTGGCGCAGCACCGCCTCGAGCTCCTCGGGTTTGTAGAAGTCGAGCCGCAGGGGAATGCCGAAGCGGTCGCGCAACGGGTTGGCGAGCAGGCCGGCGCGGGTGGTGGCGGCGACGAGGGTGAAGGGCGAAAGCTCGATGCGCACCGAGCGCGCCGACGGCCCCTCGCCGATGACGAGGTCGAGGGCGTGGTCCTCCATCGCCGGATAGAGGATCTCCTCCACCGTCGCCGGCAGGCGGTGGATCTCGTCGATGAAGAGCACATCGCGGGGTTCGAGATTGGTGAGGATGGCGGCCAAGTCGCCGGCCTTGGCCAGAACCGGACCCGAGGTGGCCCGAAAGCCGACCCCGAGTTCGCGAGCGACGATCTGGGCGAGCGTCGTCTTGCCCAGCCCCGGCGGCCCGAACAGCAGCACGTGGTCGAGCGCCTCGGCCCGCGCGCGCGCCGCGTCGATGAACACCTTGAGGTTGGCCTTGATCTCGGCCTGACCGACGAACTCGCCGAGCGTCTGCGGCCGCAACGCCTTGTCGGGCGCCTCCGCCGGCTCGGGTGTCGGCGACACCAGCCGGGTCACTGATCGAGCTCCCGCAGCGCCGCCTTGATCAGCGCGCTCTCGGTGGCGGCGTCGCCCAGTCGCAGCGCCGCCTGATCGACGACCCGCCGGGCGGCGATCTCGGCGAAGCCCAGGCCCATCAGCGCCGCCACGGCCGACCCGGCCGCGGACGGCGGCTCAGGCTCGCGCGGCGTCGCGGCGGCCAGGGCGGCGCCCGCGCCGCCCAGCGGCTTGCCCTTGAGCTCGGCCACGATGCGCGCCGCCAGCTTTGCGCCGACGCCGTTCGCCCGACCGACGGCGGCTCGGTCCTCCCGGGCCACCGCGCCGGCCAATTCAGCCGGCGGCAGCACGTCGAGCACGCCCAGCGCCGCCTTCGGTCCCACGCCCTGCACGCCCTGGAGCGTGACGAAGGCCGCCCGCTCCTCGCGGCTCAGGAAGCCGTAGAGCCGCGCGCCCGTTCCCTCCGCCCATTGGGTCTCCACGTGCACCAAGGCCTCCTCGCCGAGCGCGGGCAGGCGCTGGAGGGTCCGTGAGCCGCAGCGGACAACATAGCCGACTCCGGCGACGTCGATCAGAGCGTCCTCTTCGCCGATCTCGGCGACGAGCCCGCGCAGGCGGCCGATCACGCCGCGAGACTCCGCAGACGGCGGGCGTGAGCATGGGTGATGGCGACGGCGAGCGCATCGGCGGCGTCGGCGGTGGGCGCGCCGGCCGTGGGCAGGAGGCGCGCGATCATGAAGGCCACCTGCCGCTTGTCCGCTCCGCCGGCGCCGACCACCGCCTTCTTGACCACCGTCGCCGCATACTCGGCGACCAGGAGCCCGGCCCGCGCCGGCGCGATCATCGCCGCCGCCCGCGCATGGCCGAGCTTCAGCGATGAGGCGCCGTTCGCCGTGACGAAGGTCTCCTCCACCGCCGCCTCATCTGGCGCGTGCTCGGCGATCACCGCCTCGATGGCCTCGAACAGGATCAGCAGTCTCTCGGCTAAGGCCAGCTTGTCCGGCGGCGAGATCACGCCGTGCGCCACGTGCGAAAGCCGAGACCCCTCGATCCGAACCACGCCCCATCCGGTACGACGGAGACCGGGATCCAGTCCGAGGATGCGAATCGGGGCGCTCATGCGGCGCCGATGATCGCGTGTGTTGACCGATCGCGCGCCATGCCGAGGCGTTGATCGCTCAACCGTCTGGTAAGGTATAATCGCCTTACTAAAAGGATGGCGCTGATGACGACGCTCACCGTCACGACGAAGGGCCAAGTGACGCTCAAGAAGGAGGTGCTCAGCCATATGGGCGTCAAGCCCGGGGACAAGATCGAGGTGGAGATCTGCGCGGGCGGACGGACCACTCTTGAAGGCGGCGGCCAGAAACGGGTCGCTGGATGATTTTATCGGCTGCGTTGAAGATCGGGATGGCCCAGTCCTCACCCAAGCGGAAATCAAGGCCGCGATCGCGGATGCTTGGGCGCGCCGTAAGTGAGGATCACGGTCGACACCAACGTTCTCGTTCGCCTGGCGACGAACGACGTTCCCGAAGAAGCCCGCCGCGCCGCCGACAGCCTTGCGCAACGCCGAGCATCATTGCGGTTCCCACACTGGCGCCTTGTGAGATGGTCTGGGTGCTGAGCCGAGCCTATCGGCGTTCGCGAGAACAGGTCGAGCTCGCCATCGAGGGCTGAGGAACCGCCCAAGGTCTTCATGGACGATCCTCGTCCGTCTCAGCCGGGCTGGCCGTCTTGAGGTCGGGCGGGGACTTCGCGGACGCCGTGATCGCTGTCGAAGGATCGTCGCCTGGGCGGCGCGACCTTCGTTTCTTTCGACAAACAGGCGACGAAGCTCGTGGCCGAGATCGGCCTCGATGCGCACGCGCTGAGTTGATCGAACCTAAGCTTGAGCTGACGCGCTCCGCACCACCCTGATCGGCGTCGCCTTGTAGGCCGGCGTGTGGGCCTGGGTGTCGTGGTGGCCGAGCGGCACCAGGGGATTGGCTTCGGGGTAGTAGGCGCCGAGGCAGCCCTCCGGGATGTCGAAGGCCGTCACGCGGAAACCATCGACGCGGCGCGGCGTCCCCTCGTCCATGGCGGTGACCAGATCGATTGTCTCGCCCTCAGCGAGCCCGAGGCGGCGATATCGGCGGGGTTCATGAAGGCGACCATGCGCGTGCCCTCCACGCCGCGGAAGCGGTCGCGGTAGCTGTACACCGTGGTGTTGAACTGGCCGTTGCTGCGCAGGGTGACGAGCTGAAGCACACCGTCCTGGCCGAAGGTCGCCGCATCGCCGGCGAACATCTGGTGGGGCGTGATGAAATTGGCTTTGCCGGTCCGCGTGTTCCACTTGCGCTCGCGGGCGGCGAGCGGGCGGGTGATCCCGCCGGGCTGAAACATCTTCTCGTTCAAACCCTTGAAGGTCGCCGGCCAGGTCTCCTCGATGGCGTGGCGCACCTTGGCGTAGTCGCCGACCCACGCATCCCACGGAACCTTGGGGTTGGGCTCGAGGGTCGCCTTGGCGATGCCGGCGATGATGGCGTGTTCGGACTTGAGATGCGGGCTGGCGGGCTCGACCTGTCCCCGCGAGCCGTGGAAGTGGGCGAGGCTGCTTTCCATCGAAACCGCCTGCTTGCCGCTGGCCTGGTGATCGATCTCGATCCGGCCCAGGCACGGCAGCAGATAGGCCGCCTTGCCGTGGACCACATGGCTGCGGTTGAGCTTGGTGGCGATGCTCACCGTCAGCGAAAGCTCGCGCCAGGCCGCTTCGACGCGCGGGATGTCTGGCGTGGCGCGCGGGAAGTTGCCGCCAAGCGCGACGAACGCCTTCACCTCGCCCGAGATCATCGCCTCGCAGGCCTTCACCGTGGTGAGGCCCTCCTGGCGCGGCGGCTCGAAGCCGTAGAACTCCTTCAGCTTGTCGAGCGGGGCGAGTTCCGGCTTCTCGGTGATCCCGACCGTGCGCTGGCCCTGGACGTTGGAGTGACCCCGCACCGGGCAGAGCTGGGCGCCCGGCTTGCCGATGTTGCCGCGCAGCAGCAGCAGGTTCACCAGCATCTGGATGTTCTGCACCCCGGCCACGTGCTGGGTGAGGCCCATGCCGTAGATCGCCAGCACGGCGTTGGCCTTCGAATAGGTCGCGGCGAAGTCTTCGATCGTGGCGCGCGAGAGACCCGCGACCGTCTCGATCTCGGCCCAGTCCGCCGCCCGGCACCAATCGGCGAACGCTTCGTAACCGTGGGTATGCTCGGCGATGAAGTCGTGATCGAGGATGGCGCGGCTCTCGCTCGCCGCCGCCGCGGCCTTGATCGAAAAACCGGCGTCGCTGTCGGTCTCATCGAGCAGAGCCTGGCGGTCGGTTGCATGCGCCTCGCCCCGGGCGGCGAGAGCGTCGTCCCATTCGATCAGCGCCTTGCACACGCCCGCGATCAGCGCGGTGTCGCCGCCGACGCGCACCTGCAGGATCTCCGAGGCGATCTGCGTCTCCTTGGTGGTGAGCATCTCGATCGGGCTCTGCGGAGCCTTGAACCGCTCCAGCCCGCGCTCCTTGAGCGGATTGACGCCGATGATCTTGCAGCCCCGCTTGGCCGCGTCGCGCAACTGATGAAGGATGCGCGGCGAGGAGGTGCCCGGGTTGTGCGCCCAGTAGAGCATGAGATCGCACATCTCGAAGTCCTGCAGGGTCGCCGTGCCGACCGAGACGCCGATGCTCTCGGGCAGCGCCACGGAGGTGCTCTCGTGGCACATGTTGGAGCTGTCGGGGATGTTGTTGGTCCCATACATCCGGGCCAGCAGCTGCCACATGTAGCTGGCCTCGAGGCTCGCCCGGCCGCTGACGTAGAACACCGCCTGGTCGGGGTCCGACTGGAGCGCCTTCAGCTGGGCGCCGATCTCTAGGAACGCCTGGTCCCAGTCGATGGGAAGGTAGCGGTCGCTCTCCGCGTCCCACTTCATCGGGTGGGTGAGGCGGCCGATCTGCTCCAACTCGTGATCGCCCCAGCTCTCCAGCTCGGTCAGCGTGTGCGCGGCGAAGAAGTCGGGGCCGGCCCGGCGCTTGGTCACTTCCCAAGCGGTGGCCTTGACCCCGTTCTCGCACACCTCGAGCGGGTGCGGCTTGGCCGGCTTGCCCCAGGCGCAGCTCACGCACATGAAGCCGTCGTGTTTGTTCTGCTTGGTGATCAGGTCGGAGCCCTCGACCGGCAGCCCCTCGCGCAGGAGGATGTCGGCGACCGAGTCCAGGGAGCCGTAGCCGCCGGCGGGCTTCCGATAGGGGGCGATGCGCGTTCGCTTGGTCCGCTCGACCATGATCCACTCCGGGTTGCCGCCCCAGCTTCTAAACTCCGGGACCGAACGCCGCGATGCAAGGAAACCGGACCATGAGCGGGGCCGCTTCGAAAGCGCTCGACCGGCTCCGCTGGAGGCGCTCCGGCGAGGTCGAGCACGGCGATCGGATCACGCCGGCGGAGACCCCAATAGCCCTGGTCCACGACGGCGGGACCACGGCGGTGATGATGGCGACGCCCTCGGACCTCGAGGACTTCGCCGTCGGTTTCAGCCTGACCGAAGGCGTGGTGGAGGACGCCGCCGGGATCCGCGACCTGGAGGTCGTCGAGACCGGGCTCGGGATCGAGGTGCGGATGTGGCTCGTGGTCCCGGCCGGCCAGCGTCTTGCGGCGCGGCGGCGTCACCTGGCGGGACCGACCGGATGCGGCCTGTGCGGGATCGACAGCCTCGAGGAAGCGCGGCGCGCCTTCCCTCGCCTCGCGGAGTCGGCGTTTCGGATTCGTCCCGGCGTCTTGCTGGAGGCGATCGAAGCGTTGTCGGCCGCCCAGCCGCTCGGCGCGCAGACCCGGGCCGTCCACGCCGCCGGCTTCTGGCGCGACGGCGTCCTGTTGGCGGTGCGCGAGGACGTCGGCCGGCACAACGCGCTCGACAAGCTGGTCGGCGCCCTGGCTCGCGGACCCGGCTTGCCGAACGGCGAAGGCGTGCTGTTGCTCACCAGCCGCGTCTCGGTGGAGATGGTTCAGAAGGCGGCGGTGCTCGGCGCGCCCGTGCTCTGCGCCGTCTCCGCCCCGACAGCCCTGGCCGTGCAGACGGCCGAGGCCGCGAACCTCACCCTGGTCGCCGTGGCGCGGGCCGACGGCTTCGAAGTCTTCACTCACCCGCGCCGGATCGCCTTCGACCGATGAGCTTGGGCGCGCTCATCCTCACCGGCGGCGCGTCCTCGCGCATGGGCGAGGACAAGGCGCTGCAGGACTGGGGCGGCGTGCGAGCGGTGGATCGCCTCGTCGCCCTCGCGCGGGCTCTGGGGGCTGACCCGGTGTTCACCGTTGGGGGGCCTGGATACGGTCACCCGCACGTGGTGGACGCCCAACCTCTCGCGGGACCGGTGGGCGGCATCATAGCCGGCGCCGACATTCTGCAAAGCGCCGGGTGCGATCGCGCGCTTGTGTTGGCGGTGGACGCACCGACCCTGACGCTCGACGACCTTCGGCCGTTGCTGGATGCGCCGCCCCCGGGCGCCGCCTACGACGGCTTTCCCCTCCCCATGTCTCTGCATCTGGGCTCGATTTCCAAAGAAGCCGAGGCGGGCTGGTCCATTCGCCGGCTGATTTCTTGCGCGGGACTGGCGAAGTTCCCTCCGCCAAAAGCCAGCGCTCGGCTGAAAGGGGCGAACACACCGGCGGAGCGGGAAGCGCTCAACACGGCCGGACCGCCGGCGCCTCGCCGGCCAAGTAGCACCGCAAGTTAGGCTCGCACCCGATTAGCCGGCGAGGCGCCGGCGGTCCGGCCCAAGCGCAGACAGCGAGGCCTCCCTTGCCAACATCCACGAGCGCCCCATATCAAGTGTGTATTCGTGTGCAGAACAGGAGGGCGCGATGCGCTCCGACTCCGAACTCCGAGCCATCCGCGACAGCGTCGCCAAGATCGGTCGAACTCTCCGACGGCCTGCTGCGCGTCGGCCCGTTGCGGCTCGGCCTCGACGGCATGCTGGCCTGGGTGCCGGGCGTCGGCGAGATCTACAGCGCCGGCGCGGCGACCTTCATCCTGGCGCAGGGCGTCCGAGCGGGCGTACCGGCCGGCGTGCTGGGCGTTGCCGGCGCGCTCATGGCCAGCCGCACGGTGATCACCGCCGTCCCCATCGCCGGCGCGCTCGCCGCCGACCTCTTCACCACCCACCGCTGGGCCGCCAAGCTGGTGGTGGCGGCGATCGATCGGAAGCTGGAGGGGCCGATCCAAGCGCGGGACGTGACGCCCGCGCGGACGCTGGCGACGGCTTAGCGGCTCAGCGCTCTCACCAGGTTCTCGTTGAACTTCTGGAACTTCGCGTCCGCGAACCCCGCTTTCCCTAGCCCCCAAGCCCAGCGCACCACGCCCGCGTTGAACACCTTCGCCCCTGACGGCGCGGTGTAGAGGGTGCTCTCCGCCACGCCGGGCCGTCCGTCGGCGCCGCGCGCCTCGCCGGAGAACAGCACCTGGACGGCGCTGGCAGGGACCGGCGGCTGGGCGGCGCCGGTGAAGAGGCGCTTCCCGTCTCCGTTCGGATCGCGGTTGTCCCACTCGTAGCCGACCACATTGGCGGCCACGTCCCCGACCTTCCAGCCGACGCCTTCGAAGAACGGCAGGTCGGCGCGCGCCACCTTGAGCGGGACCTTGTCCGGGCTGGCGGCCTCAAACCAGTTCTGAAAGGCGCCGCCGAGCAGGCCGGTCTCCGGTCGCCGTCCGCCGGTTCGGAAGTTGTTGGTGGTGAGCAGGCTCGCGTCGGCGATGCGCGCCTGCACCGGATCGAAGCTGGTCTTGTAGCAGACGAGCTGTCGGCCCATCGACGCGGCGCCCGGCGGGGCGTTCAAATCGCCGAAGCGGATCTGGCAGTAGGCGGTGTCGGCGCCCAGGAAGGCGACGTTCTTGCCGCCCCGGAAGATGCGCCGCTCGAAGGCGTCGAACTCCTCCTTGGTCCAATATTCGTCGTGGGCGCTGCAGAGCACCAGCGGGTAGCGGGCGATGATCCCGGCGTCCTGATGGACGTCGAAGTTGGTGGCGTAGTCCACGCCGCCCAGCGAGTTCGCCAAGCCCTCCAGCCACTGCACCAGGAAGACGTCGTACTCGAAGAACGCCGGCCCCAGCGGCCGGTCGAAGCTGACGATCAGGCCCCGCGCTTCGTCGTCGTCGTTGGGATAGATCGAGTGGCCGCCCCAGGCGTTGTAGGCCTGATAGGTGTTGGTCCCGAGCTTCAGCAGCACCCGCCCCGAACGCGCGGGGTTGGTCACCACGAAGAACACCGCCTTGACGTCGCGCGTGGCGGTCGTCTGCTCGACGATGTCGGCATAGTAGCAGCCGGGCCGCCAGCCGGCCGTGCCGCTCACGGCCCAGGTGGGCGGCCAGCCGGGGCCGATCGCCGCGCCCGAAGCGGTGGGACCGCGATAGGCGACGTCCACGAACTCGCTCTGCCACACCGGCGTCGGATCGGTCGCGCCGACCCGAAACACCTCCAGCCGCGCGCGCCGGCTCGGCTGTCCCGGCCCGCCCGCGGCCATGACGTTGAAGCCCTCGCCGGGTCGGATGGAGTGACGGTCGACGTAGGCCCAGATCCGCTGGCCCTTGAAGAACTCGGTCCACACCTCGGCGGCCGGTTTCGGTGGCGGGGCGGACGCGGTGCCTTCCGACGCCGCGAGCGCGGGCAGGGGCGCGGCCGCAAGGCCCGTTCCCGCCAGCTTGAGCAGCAGGCGCCGGGGAAGCGAGGTGGAGGGGGGAAGCGAAAGCGGCGGGGTCAACGGAAGCGGCGGCGGCTCCAGAACACGGTGGGACCACTGGTGATCCCGAAATAGAAGCCGACGTCATAAGGCACGCTCGGACGTCCGGTCTCCAGCATGTGCCAGTCCACCGGGACGACGCTGGGCAGCAGCGCTTTCACCACCTCGACCAGCAAGGTGAGCGGCGCGATGATCCCGTGCCAGAAGCCGAGCACCAGCTCGGAGACGAGACCGCCGCTGGCGGCCTTGCTGGCGTCCGCCGAGCCGGCGACGCAGGCGGTCAGGGTCAAGGCGAGGCCGATCAGGACCAGGATGGGCAGGCGTTTCATGGTTCCCTCCATCACCGGCGAGTCGCCGGGAGCCCCGTTCTAAACCACCTTGGCTGAATGTTTGATCCTCCACGCGGGCGCTGTTAGCCATTCGGGGATCTGAAGAGGATCGCGCGATGGCCGAGGGGGTAGCGTTCGCGAGCGACCGGCGCGTTCGGGCGCCGACGGCGGTGCTCACGATCGTCATGCTGTTCGTGGCCATCGCGGCCCTCGCCGGCGGCTCCAGCTGGAACGCCCGCACCCCGCTTCTGGTGGTGGAGCTGGCGTCCATTCCCGTGATGGCCCTCGCGGCGCGCGAGATGGCGCTGAAGGGCACATGGCGCGAGGCGCGGGCGCCGATCGTGTTGGCCGCCCTGGTCGCCGCCATCCCGCTTATCCAGTCCATTCCCCTGCCGCCCGCGATCTGGACGAGCCTGCCCGGGCAGTCGCCGCGCTACGCCGCCTATGTGCTCTCCGGCCTCGACCTCGGCTGGGAGCCGATCAGCCTGGATCCCGGCGCCACCCGAGTCTGCCTGGCCGCCCTGGTTCCGCCGCTCGCCTTGCTGCTGGCCGGCCTCGTCATCCCCGACGCCGGCCGGCGCACGCTCGCGGGGGTGTGGATCCTGGTCGCCCTCGCGGGCGTGATGCTGGGGCTCGTCCAGCTCACCCAGGCGCAGGGCGGCTGGGCCTATCCCTACACCGAGACCAACGCCGGCTCTCTGGTGGGCTGGTTCGCCAACCGCAACCACGAGGCGGCCTTGCTGTTGGCCTTGACCCCGCTCGCCGCCGCGCTGCTGCCTCGGCCGGGCTGGACGCGTTGGGCCGCCGGGCCGTTGCTGCTGCTCGCGCTGGTGGCGCTCGCCGCGGACAAGTCACGCGCCGGGGTGATCATTGCCGCGCCGGTCGTGCTGGGGAGTTTCGCGGTGCTGCAGCGGGGCCGGCGCGGCGGCCTCGGCCGCTGGGCGCCGCTGGCGTTCCTGGGCGTGGCGGCGCTGTCGATCGCGGCGGTGACCATGTTCGCCCTCACCCCGCTTCTCAACCGGTTCGACGGCGGCCAGCCGGAGTTCCGCCTGGAGGCGTGGCCGGTGATCTGGGCCGAGGCCTTGCGCCACCTGCCCTTCGGCGCGGGGGTGGGCGCCTTCGATCGCGTGTTCCGCGCCGCCGAGCCGCTCAGCCTGGTCGGGCCGAAGTTCTTCAACCACGCCCACAACGATTTTCTGGAGGCGTTCCTGGAGGGCGGCTGGCTGGCGGTGGTCGCCGGGCTCGCCGTCCTCGCCTGGTTCGCGGTCCAGGCGCGGAGGGCGTGGTCGCGCGACGGATCGGACCTCGCCCGCGCCGCCACCGTCTCGATCGCCAGTCTGCTGGCCATGTCGAGCGTCGACTACCCGCTGCGGACCGAGACCCTCGCCTGCCTGTTCGCCTTCCTGTGCGCCCTGCTGGTCGCGCCCCGCTCCCGCCCCGGATGAGCGCTCCCGAGATCAGCGTGGTGATCCCGGCCTACGAGAACGCCGAACTGATGAGCGACTGTCTCGCCTCGATCGCCCGCCAGCGCGAGGTGCGGGCCGACGTGATCGTGAGCGACGACTCCCGCACCGACGCCATCCGCCGGACCATCGGCTCGTCCTGCTTTCGGCTCATCGACGGCGCCCGCACCGGCAACCCGGTCGACAACTGGAACCACGGCCTCAACCACGCCGCGGCGGAGATCCGCCTGCTCGTCCACCAGGACGAGTGGCTGATCGACCCGCTTTATCTGCGGCGCGCGGTCGACGCCTTCTCCGACCCGAGGGTGAGCGCGGTGATCGGTCGGACGGTGGTGAGCGGCGGGGTGCGACCCTCGCGCTTCAACCGGGTTTCGGCCATCGCGCGGCGCCTGCCCGGCCGCTCGGCGCTGCTGCCGCTGGTGAACTGGATCGGACCGACCGCGGCGTTCGCGTTCCGAGGACCGGCCAGGTTCGACCCGACGCTGGTGCAGCTGGTGGACGTGGACTTCTACATCCGGCGGCTGAGGGAGGGCCGCTGCGCCCTGCTGTCCGAACCCTGCGTCGGATCGAGGGGCTATCACGCGGCGCAGATCACGGCCGGCATCGATCCGGTTGCGATCGCCCTTGGCGAGATCGATCGGCTGCCCATCGGCCCCGCGTCCAAGGCCCTCGCCCGGATCGCCACGCGGGCGCGCCGATGGACGCGCTAACCGAACCCGCGATCGCCGGCGGCCTGCCTTTCACCTGCCTCATCCCCGCCTGGGCCGGCGACCATCCGGCGCACTTCGCCGAAGCGCTGGCGAGCGTGGCGCGGTCACGGCTTCGACCCACCGAAGTGATCATCGCCCAGGATGGCGACGTTCCACTCGGGCTGGAAACTGCCATTCGGGAGGGGATCCAGGCCGGCGCGCGGCGGGTGATCAACCCCGGGTCCCGTGGCCTGCACCACAATCTCAATCACGCGCTGAGCGCGGTGCGGACACCCTGGGTGGCGCGCTTCGACGCCGACGACCTGAACCTGCCCGATCGGTTCGATCAGCAGACGCGCTTCCTGCGCGAGAACCCCGACATCGCCGTGCTCGGCGGCGCGATCGTCGAGTTCGACGAAGAGGGTCGCGAGCGGGTGAAGCGGATGCCCCTCACCCACTCGGACATCGTTGGCGAAGCGGCGTGGCGCAATCCGATCAACCACATGACCGCGTTCTTCCGTCTGGAGGCCGTGCTGGAGGCGGGCGGCTACCCCGACGTGCCCCGCAAGGAGGATTACGCCCTCTGGCTCACCCTGATCGCGCGTGGCCGGGTGTTCGCCAATCTCGCGCCGCCGCTGGTGCGCGCCCGTCTCGGCGGCGACTTCCACGCGCGGCGCTCGGGCCTGCACAACCTCGCCTCGGAGATGGAGTTGTTCGAGCTGAAGCGCCGGATCGGCCGGATCGGCCTGGCTCGGGCGCTGGCCGCCTCGACGGCGCGCGCCGGCGTGCTCAGCGCGGAGAGTGCGGCGCGGTTCGCCTACGAGCGGGTGCTGCGTCGATGAGAACGGTGAAGATGCAGGGCGGCCTGGGCAATCAGCTGTTCTGCCTGGGGTTGGCCGATCGGGTGAGGGCGGTGACCGGCGAACCGGTCGCCCTCGATCTCGCCTCCTTCGCCTCCGACCGCTACGGCCACGGCTTCGAGCTGGCGCCCTTGGCCGAGCGGCTCGGCCTCACCTTCACCCGCCGGCCGATCGCCTCCTCGCGCCTGGTCACCGCGCTGATGCGGCGAGCGCCGAACGCAGCCTATGTGAGCGATGGACCGCCGCCCACGTCCTCGAAGCTTATCGAGCAACGGCTTCGGCATGGTCGCTACTTCAACGGCTATTGGCAGAACGAGGCGTGGCTTCGGCCGGGCTTTCGAGAGACGGTGCGCGAGCACCTGCTGGCCAAGGCCCCGGACACGGCCTCCCACGGGCTGGTGATCCACTACCGCACCTATCAGGAAGAGGTGCGGCCGGAGCGCCGCGCGGCGCCGGACGCGGCGTGGTTCGAACGTGGGCTGGAGCATCTCCGCGCGGCCGGCTTCGATCTCTCCGACGCGGCGCTGATCTCCGACGATCCCGCGACGGCGCTCGCCTGGATGGGACCGGCCGGCGCGGGCGTGACGCCGGTGACGGGCGGCTCGATGTGGAGCGACATGGCGCTGATGCTGCGGGCCCGCGCCCTGATCCTCACCAACTCCACCTTCTCCTGGTGGGGTGGGTTCGCGGGGGAGGCGGCGATGACGCTCTATCCCGCCAAGGGCCGGCTGTTCCACTACGCGCCACCGGCCCGCGCTTTCACGGTGCTGGATTAGGGTCCGCGTCGAAGTCGACGATCAGCGGCTCGACGCCCAACGCCGCGAGAAACGCTCGCAGCCCTTCCCGTGAGACCCGGGTCGTGCCGGTGTTCACCAGCGGATGGAAGTTCACCGCCTCCGCCTCCCACAGGGCGCGGTCGAGCACGAAGCGCACGGCGTGGGCCTTGTCGTTGATCAGGGCGAAGGCGGTGACCGATCCGGGAGTCACGCCCAGCGCCTCGGCCATCCGCTCCGCCGAGCCGAACGACAGCCGCGCCGAGCCGATGCGCCCCGGCAGGCGCTTCAGGTCGATGGCGGCCCGGTCGCGGGCCGAGATCAGCCACAGCTGCCCCTTGGCGTCCTTGAGGAACAGGTTCTTGGTGTGGGCGCCGGGAAGCCTGGCGATGTCCTCGCCCTCGCCGACGCGGAACACCGCCTCGTGCCAAACCGTCTCGTGGGCGACGCCGTTCGCGTCGAGAAAGGCGAAGAGCTCGTCCGGGCTGGCCATGCGCGGCCTCTAACCAGCCTTGAGGGCGGGGCGCCATGGGTTAGAAGACCACCTATGCAGCTCGAAGCCTTCCCCATGTCGCAGCGCCCGCCGGACATCGTCCCGGGCCGCCCCCGCCGCGCGTGGATGGACGCCTTCCATGACCGGCATCCCTATCGCTGCCTGCCGATGACCATGGCCAACTCCACCGGCTGGGAGATCCTCTGCCCCGTCGGCTTTACCGCGGAGTGGAATGGCGGGCGCGAGCAGACCGATATCAAACTCACCCCGGATCACCCCTTTCCGGATTTCCACGATTTCGTGAAGAGCCACTTCAGCCACGGGGTGATCACCTTCCATCCCGGTTACCTGTTCCGCACGCCCGACGGCTGGTCGATGTGGGCGGAGGGGCCGCCGAACCACGTCAAGGACGGCATCCAGCCGCTGGTCGGCCTGGTGGAGACCGACTGGCTGCCCTTTCCGTTCACCATGAACTGGATCTTCACCCGTCCCGGCCGGGTCAAGTTCGCCAAGGGCGAGCCCTTCTGCTTCATCACCCTGGCTCAGGATCGGCCGCTCGAGCAGTTCGAGCTGGTGCAGAAGTCGCTCACCCGCGACGCCGACCTGCATGGCCAGTACGAGGCCTGGCGCGCGCGCCGCGACGACTTCAACGCCCGCCTGTTCAAGCGCGACCCGGCGACCATCAAGGAGGCTTGGCAGCGTTACTACTTCAAGGGTGAAATGCCGGCCGACACCGGCCCCTCGCCCAAGGAGCACGTGAACAAACGCCGCCTCGCCTCGGTCCAACTTCGCGGATGACGATGTCCGGGGAGTCCGGCTGGTCGGACGCCGTGCATCGCTTCTGGTTCGAGACGCTGCGCCCGGCCCAATGGTTCAAGGTCGATACCGCCCTCGACGACGAGATCCGCGTCCGCTTCGGCGACCTCCACGAGCGCATCCGCGGGCTCTCGCCGATGGCCGCGGATGCCCGTGAGGCGCTCGCGGGCGTGATCGTGCTGGACCAGTTCTCGCGGAACATCTTCCGGGGAACGGCGGAGGCGTTCGCCTACGACACGCCAGCCCTCGCCCGGGCCGAGGCGGCGATCGACGCCGGCTTCGACGCCAATCTCGAGGGCGCGGAACGGCAGTTCCTGTTCACGCCCTTCATGCACAGCGAGAGCCGCACGGTTCAGGCGCGATGCGTCCAACTGTTCGCCACCCTCGACCAGCCGAGGGAACTGGACTTCGCGCGGCGCCACAAGGCGATCATCGACCGCTTCGGCCGCTTCCCGCATCGCAACCCCGTTCTCGGCCGCGCCTCGACGGCAGAGGAGGCGACGTTCGTCGCGGAAGGCGGCTCGTTCTGAACGGCCGAACCCGCTTGTCAGCCGCGGGCCCCTCTGCCATAAGCCCCGCCTTCCGAGGGGACCCCTCGGGTGGAGTGCGGGCGTAGCTCAGGGGTAGAGCACAACCTTGCCAAGGTTGGGGTCGGGCGTTCGAATCGCCTCGCCCGCTCCATTTTGAACCGGCCGAGCCGTCGCTGGCTTGGGAGCCGTATCTGATCGTCAACGCCGGCTTGGGCGCGCTCATCAAACCTTGTTCCGCGCCACCAGTTGGCGAGCGATGATGATGCGCTGCATCTCGTTGGTGCCCTCGCCGATGCACATCAGCGGGGCGTCGCGGTAGAGCCGCTCGATCACGTACTCCTTCGAATAGCCATAGGCGCCGTGGATGCGCATGGCCTCGGTGGCGCATTCGAGAGCGGTCTCGGACGCGAACCATTTGGCCATGCCGGCCTCCATGTCGATCCGGCCGCCGCGGTCGTAGGCGCGGGCCGCGTCCTCCACCAGCAGCTCGGCCGCCCGGGTCTTTGCGGCCATCTCGCCGAGCTTGAGCTGGATCGCCTGATGCTCGGCGATGGGCTTGCCCATGGTCTTACGGACCTGGGCGTAGCGCACGCTCTCCATCAACGCCCGTTGCGCCACGCCCACGGCGCGGGCGGCGACGTTGACGCGGCCGATCTCCAGCCCGCCGGTGGCCATGAGAAAACCCCGGCCCTCCTCGCCGCCGACCAGGGACAGCTCGGCCGAGCAGCGGTAGTCGTCGAACACCAGCTCGCCGGAATCGATGCCCTTGTAGCCCAGCTTCTCCAGCTTGCGGCCGGTGGAGACGCCCGGAAGGGCCGCGCCCGTCGCCGGGTCGATCTTCGGCGCGATCAGCATCGTCATGCCCTTGTGACGCGGCTGAGCGTCCGGGTCGGTTTTCACCAAGAGGGCGACGACCTGGCCTTCGATGGCGTTGCTGATCCAGGTCTTGGCGCCATTGACGACATAGGCGTCGCCGTCCCGACGCGCCGTGGTTCGGATACCCTGGAGATCGGTGCCGGCGTCCGGCTCGGTAAGGGCGATCCCCCCGCGCAGCTCCGCGCTGGCGAACTTCGGCAGCCAATAGGCCTTCTGCGCCTCGGTCCCGAAGCGCTGCACGACGAGCGCCATCATCAGGTGCGAGTTGAAGATGCCTGTGAGGCTCATCCACTCCTGGCTGATGCGAGTCACGATCCGACTGTAGGTGAGCGCCGAGAGACCGAGACCGCCGTACTCCGGCGCGATCAGAGCGCCGAACAGGCCGAGCTCGACCATGTCGTCCACCAGCTCCGCCGGCCAGACATCGTCGTGTTCCAGCTTCATGGCCACGGGGGCGACCTTCTTCTCGACCCAGCGGTCGATCGAATCGAGGATCTGGCGCTCGTCGGCGTCGTGGGGCGACTGGCTTCCATCCATGGCTAGTAGGTTCCGATCCTGTCCTCGACCGCATGCCCCCTGGCCGGGATGAGCATGCTGCGCTTGAAGGCGCAAACCGTCTCGCCGCGTTGGTTCTTGCCGGTGGTGCGGACGGTGACGATCCCCTGGCCGGGGCGGGACTTGGACTCGCGCTTATCGAGCACCTGGCTTTCCGCATAAAGCGTGTCGCCGGCGAACACCGGCGCGGTGAACTTCACCTCGTCCATGCCCAGGTTGGCGATGGTCTTCTGCGAGACGTCGCTCACGCTCATGCCGATCAGCAGGGAGAGGGTGTAGGTGCTCACAATCAGGTTCTGGCCGAACTCCGTCGCGCGGCCGTATTCCGCGTCGAAATGCAGGGGATGCGTATTCAAGGTGAGCAGGGTGAACAGGTGGTTGTCGTACTCGGTCACCGTCTTCCCCGGTCGGTGCTCATAGACGTCGCCGACCGCGAAATCCTCGAAGTAGCGCCCGAAGGTCTCGCGGTAACGGTTCGGTCCGACCTCTTTCCAGTTCTGCACCATCGTTCCGTCAGGCCTTTTTGGGGGATCGGTTCGGCCACTCGCATCAGCGGCTGCTCATCGGGCTCTTGATGAGCAAGGCGGCAAGGGGGCCCAGAAATCAACCGGCAAGGTCGAGGTTGGGTGTCGCAGCCGCCGGCTGGAGGGACGCGGTCCGCAGTGCTGGAGCGACAATCCTCGCGACGGCGAATCGCGACGGTTAAATCCTGCAAATCGTTGAAGCGGCCGCGAAAATCGTTGTCCCAATCACGACACGATGCTACCGAAAATGCGGCATTGTCGTGATGCGATCACATTTAGAGGGACGACGCATGTTTCGTGTAAGTAGCGTTTTGGCGGCGACCGCCGCGGTTGCAGCGCTGGGCCTCGCGGCCGCGCCGGCGGTGGCGGACACGATCGTGCAGGATGGCGGCTGGGACGTTTTCGAGTTCGGCGGCGTCGGCTCCGCCGTCTTCGATCAGCAGAACAACATCGACTTCACCTTCACCCTCACGTCCTCCAGCACCCTGCGCATCACCGACGGCTACTTCGACGGCGACCAGTTCGATGTGATCATCAATGGGATCGACCAAGGCGCGACCTCGACGCCGACGTTCGCGACGACCTACATCGGCGACGCGTGGACGAACGCGTTCGAGAGCTCGAACTTCAGTCACGCCTCATACGATCTGGGTCCCGGAACCTATGACGTTCAAGCCTACATGCTGCAGTCGCCGTACGGCGCGGGCGCGGGCGCTTTCTCGTTGGGAGTGCTCCCGGCGAGGGTTCCCGAGCCGGCGACCTGGGGCCTGATGCTCGTCGGCTTCGCCGCCGTGGGCTTCGCGGCTCGCCGCCGTCATGCGAGGGCTGCCGCCTAGGCTCTCCCTCCGACAACGTCGGACTCGAACAGCAGAAAGGGCCGCCGCGAGGCGGCCCTTTTTCGTTGCCGTCGAGGGAGATCGACTCCCCGTGAAAGAGGCTGGCGGACCAACCTGCCGGGCGGATCTACGAGATCAGCTCCGATGGTTCAGCGTCGCAGCCCAAGTCGCGCGCCGAGCGTCGCTTCTGATCATCCGCAGGCTTGAGTTCAGCCGCGGATCGCGCTTGGCCAGGGCCGTCGCGACAAAACAAAAAAAGGGCGGCCGTTTCCGGCCGCCCTTTCAATGTCGATAAAGACCCCCTCTTAGGGGTTGCTGGCCGATTGCGGGTCGCCCGCCGCCGGGAGAGACGTCATCCCAAAGAGATTACGCACGTCCGGAGTACCGTTACCCGTGATGTAGTTATAGCCGGTGGTCGGCGACGTGTAGTAGGCGCCGTCAAACCCCGAAATATTCATGTGATAGTACTGCTTGGCTGCCGGAGCCTGATATCCTCCGGCCGCGATCTGATCGTGTCCGGCTTGATACAGACCGGTGTAGTTCAGCGGGCCAAGGCGTCCGCCGTAGTATTGCACCGCCAGAGCCACCGCACCGGCGAACTCGGGAGAGGCGACCGAGGTGCCGATCAGGCCGTATCGTCCAGTCGCCCCGGTGGGGTCGGCCTGGATGAAGACGATGACGCTGCTGCGGTCAGGACCGCAGGGCAGGACCGACAGGCCGCCAGGGCAACCGCCGACCTGCATGCCGACGTCCGGCACCGTCCGGAAGCTCGACTTGGTGTTCACCAGCGTCTGATAGGCCGGTCGAGCCCAATAGGAGCTGATGCCGCCGCCGGCGCCCCAATAGCCGCCGGTCGCGTTCACCCCGTAACCGTAGGGATCGTGCGGGACCTCGGGGTCGCCGTAGCCATTTTCCCCGACGTAGATCGAGGGCTGCGGGATGAAGCCCGGGGGCGTGTAGGGCCCAACGAAGGTCGTCACAAGGTTGGTGCCGCCGACACCCGTCACGAACGGGTCGACCGCGGGCGTGTCCACACCTTTGACGAACGGCTGGTTCGGCTGGCTGATGAAGTACGGAATGGCCGGCAAGGCGAGACCGCCCTCGTCGCCGGAGCTGGCGAGATAGCTGATTCCCTCGAGCGCGCCGATGAAGAAGATCTCGTCGTATTGGTCGAGGACGTACCTGAAGTCGTAGCCGTTGTTGTACTGCGGGAAATAGCCGAGTTCCGGGCCGCCAAACGAGGAAGTCACGACATCGTACTTGTTGGACTCGTTGATGTAGTTGTACGCGTCCATGATCGCTTGGTCGGACAGGTTCGGAATGTTCACCAGCGTCGTGGTCGCGCCGGGAGCGCCGCCCGTGACCTGCTGAGTGTCGAGTTCCGCTTCGTCGGTGCCGCCGGTGGCGTCGCCGAACGAGCCGCCGCCGTCGATCGGAACGACCTGCACCACCGGGGGGAGCTTCCCAGTGTGAGCGGTGTAGCTCTCGTGGTTGAACATCGCCACGATGTCCGACTGCAGGATGCCGCTTTCCATGACGATGGCGACATTGGCGCCGGTGCCGTCGAGGGACTGGTACGACGGGTAGTCATAGGCCTGCTTCAGGTCGTTGTAGTAGTAGCCGCCGTCGGGGCTGCGGCGGTTCTGATCGCCGGTCGGCGTCAGCTTCACCGAGTTGACGTGGTGCGGCTGCACGGGGGCGAAATCGGGCACCAGAGCGCCGAGCGCCGCCAGGGCCGCCGGCAGCGCTGGGCGCTGCAGAGCCACGGTGCGCGTGCCGTTCGCGTCGACGATCGTCTTCAGGTTGACCTTCAGGGCGGCGTTCACCTGGGCGGCGGTGCCGCTGACCTTCAACGAGCGCATGTGCGTCTCGACGACGGTGAAGCCGGCCGCCTGCAGCGCGGATTGCGCCGCGGCGAAGGTCGCGGGCGTCGGTCCGAACTGGGCGGCGACCTGGGCGGGCGTCAGCCACTGGTGATAGGTCGGGGACCCCTTCGTCGTCAGACCCGCGAGCGTGGTCTGCATGCCGGCCTTGTTACGGAGCGGCAGATAGACGGAAAACTGGACGGTTTGGGAGGCGGGCGTCGCATTTACCGAGGTGGTGGCGCTCGCGGAAGCCGCGAAACCGCCAGTCGCAAGCGCGGTCGAGACGAGCAGCGTCCCGGCCAATTGTCGAAGAGTCATTTAAGGGAAAGCCCCGTAATAAAAAGATCGGAGCGCCTATCGCCCCTCAACTTGAAAACGTTACGCTGGGCCCCCGAAAGGCGCAAGCGACCGCCCATCATTTGGCCGTTTTTTGACACATCTACAAAGCTTTAGTCGAGGCGGCGAACGACCACGGGGCTGGACGGCGCGCCGGTGAACTCGACGATCGCGCTGCGGCGAAGCTGAGCGCCGCGTCCATCGGCTACATCCACCCGGATCGTGAACGCCCGGCCCTGGAGGGGGGTGGGCGCGGAGACGCCCTGCGAGGGTTGATAGTCGGGCGCCATGACGGATTTCGCGAGCGGCCTGGCCGCCACGGGATCGAAGCTGAGCGTGGGCGCATCCAGGGTGACCTCGGGAGCAATGCGGGCGTAGAGCGCCGGCGTCATCCCCTCCAGCAACGCGAGTTGGTCGATGGTGGTCAGGGGTGAGCCGCGCGCGGGCCCACCCGGTCCGGCCCGGGGCGGCCCCTCGCGCATGGCGATGAACTCGGCCGTCAGCTTGTCGGCCAGTTCCGGCGAAGCGCCGGCCAACTGGAACATGGTCTTGGCCTGCGGCGCCTGGATCAGGTTGAGCGGGATCTTCCCGCTCTCGTTCTCGACCCCGATGGTGAGCACGTCGCCGTCGAAATCCACCGTGCGGAGGTCGCCCGAGGCGTTCCACCTCGCGGCGGGATCGGTGATCGCCAGGCCGTGCTCGGCCAAGGCGAAGCCCGCGTCCGCCTCCGCGCTCAACCGCGCCCGGCTGGCTCGAGCGGACGCGCCGATCAAGGCCACGCGCGCTTCGTTTGTCGATTCCAGCGCCAGAAAGGCGAACACCGCCATCGCGGTCACCGCCGCGATCATGGCGTAGCCGCCGTCAGGCCCCGACTGGCTTGGCGTCGTCAGGGCATCCCCGAGGTCGGAAGCAGTTCTCGCAACGACTTGAGCTTCTCGCGAAGCTCGTCCGTCATCGCCTTGTCGTCGCTTGGACCGCGCAGGACATGCGGCTGCAGCAGGACGATCAACTCGGTCCGGGCGCCGGTATTGTCGACGTTGCCGAAGAGAGCGCCAAGGACCGGGATACGACTGATGTACGGGAGCCCGCTTTTGCCCTTGGTCGTCGAGTTGCTGAACAGGCCGCCGAGGGCGACCATCTGGCCGTCTTGCACCGACACGGACGTCGCGATGCGTCGCGTCGAGAACGACGGCGAGTTGATCCCCGAAGAGAGCGGCGGGATGACGTCGCTGACTTCCTGCGACATGTCGAGAAGAACCGCCCCGCTGCTGTTCACGCGCGGCGTGATCTTCAGGATGATGCCGATGTCGTGGTAGTCGATCTGGTTGATGATCGGCGCATTGGTGCCGACCGTGCTGATCGCGGACGCCGCGATGATCGGCACCTGGTCCCCGACTTGCAGGGAGGCGGTCTGGTTGTTGAGCACCGTCAGCTTTGGGGCCGAGACCACCTTGATCTTGGTGAGGTTCTCCAGCGCGTCCACCGTCGCCTGGATCGAGTTTCCATTGGCGTAGAGGAACGAAAATCCGGGGAAGTTCCGGGTCAAGGCGCCCGTGGCGTCTTGCGAGAGGGTCGAATTGGTCTTGGAGGTGTTGAAGCTCCACTGCACGCCGTACCGCAGGTTGTCGTTCAGCGTGACCTCGACGATCGCCGCTTCGATCAGCACCTGGGTGGGCACCACGTCGAGCCGGCGCAGCGCGTCCTCGACGACGGCGTAGTCGCGCGGCGTCGCATAGACGATGATGGCGTTGTTGGTCTCGTCGCTGCTGATCTTGGCGTGCAGCCCGTCGGTGGCGATGTCGACGCTCACCGGTTGGCCAGAGCTCGCGCCATTCGGCGTCGAGGTTTCGCTGCTGAACGAGCCGCCGACCGGCGAGAGCTGTCCAGGCGGCGTGGGAAGGTTGCTCGTCGGAGCCGCCGTCGCCATCCCGCTCTGGCTCGGGGGCGCGGTCGGCGGAAGGTTGAGGTCGTCGCGGGAGACCGCGTTCGCGCCCCGGTCGTTGCGGCCGTTGTCGGGGCTCCGCCCGGCGAAAGCGTTCGCGAGCACCTTGGCGAGGTCGGCCGAGCGACCGTTCTGGACGCGGTAGACATAGATGCGCCGCTCGCTGGACTCGCCTTCGCGATCCAAGACCTCCACCCAGCGTTGGACGTCCGCGAGGTACTGGCGCTGGGTGGTGATGGCGAGAATGCCGTTCAGCCGGTCCATGGCGATGAGGCGCACCATGCCCTTGGTTGGCGCCCCGTTGGCGTTGATCAGCTTGTCGAGCTCCGGGACGATCAGGCGGCTGTCGGTGCGCTGAGGCACGAACAGCGCGAACGACATGTTCCGCAGCCAGTCCACGTCGAACTGACGCACCAGGTCGCGCAGCGCGGCGCGCTGGCCGGAGGCGCCGGCGATGACGATCACGTTCCGGCCCGGGTCGGCCTGGACGATGACGCCCGGCAGCACCGGGTCGATCAGGCGCCGGAACTCGTCGGCGTTCACGAACCGTAGCGGGATGGTCTCGGTCGCGAACCCCGGCTGTCCGCTGGAGACCTCGGCGGGCGCGACGGCGCGCGCCTGGTCGGTCGGCAGAATGACGAGGACGCCCTCCCGATTGGCGACCGCGAGCCCGGATGTGGCGAACGCCGCTTCGACGAAGGTGAGCACGTCGGCGCGGGCGATGGGTCGCGGCGTGACGACCGAGACGCTGACGTGGACATCGGGTCCGATGGTGAAGGGCAGGCCGAGCAGGTCGCCCAGCACCGCCTTGGCCACGGCGCGGGCGTCGGCGTTGGGATAGTTCAGGCTGACATCGCCGGAGCGGAGCAGCTTCGGAGGCGCGAGCGGGGTCGCGGGCGGGGGCGCGGCCGCCCCCGGCACGATGGTGGCGCTCACCGAGCGGTCGCCGAAGGGAGAGGAGGGCTGCGCCGCGACAAACCCGGGAAGCGCGCCGGCGACCACGAGGGTCAGGCTCAGAAGCAGACGGTGAATACGGCGACTCAATGGACCAGACTCGCAGGGGCGGCGGGCGAGCCCGACGCGGTGAGGCGCCGCTGCTGGCCGTTCAAGGCGAAGATCGCGGCGTCGGCGCTGACCGCCTCGAGCCGCCAGCCGAACAGGCTCTGCCCGGGACGAAGGTTCACGAGGCGTCCGCCCGGCCCGCTCAGGGTCGCCGAGGCGAAGCCGCGGGCGCGGGTCACACCGACCAGGCTGTAGTCGGTGAACTGCGGTTCGGACTCAGGCGCGGGCCCGACGCCGCCGGGGCTGCGCGTCGGCGTGAACAGGGGTCGCTGGACGATGATCGGCGACAGCGGCGTGGGCGCGATCACCACGGGCGGCGGGCTCGACGGTCGGGTCTGCAGCAATGGCGACGCGGCCTGCTCGCGCGGGAGGACCAGCTGCAGCACGAGCAGGCAGGCGAGCGCGAAGATCAGGGCCAGGGGCGCCGGGGAAAACTCAGCCATTCGTGACGGCGTACGGAATGGCAAGATCGATCCCGACATCGAGGGTGGAGAGCCGTCCGGCGCTGGTCGCGGGGTCCGCCGCGATCGTGAGGGTCTGGACGATGGCGAAGGGGCGTTGATCCTCTAGGAGCTTTAGAAGCCCGGTGAGCTGCGTCAAATTGAGGCGGAGGTCGGCGTGGATCTTCGCCAGCCCGTCCGCCGCCGACTGCTCGCGGATTGCGCGAACCTCCCCGCCGGTCCGCGTCACGGCAGTCGAGACCAACTCGACAGCCGCCTCGCCGGCCAGAGCGGGCTGCCGAATGGGCAGGGCGAAGGCAGGCGCGTCGACCCTCAAGGCGGCATCTCGCGCACGCCAGTAGGGAAGCTGGGCCAGGATCCGCTCGCCCCGGGTCTGCTCCCGGACCAGCCGATCGCGCTCGTCCGCCCGCGCGTGGAAGCCGCCGACGATGGGCCGAACCACGCCCAGCCACACCGCCGCGATCAGCAGCACGAGGATGCCCACCGCGACCAGCTTCCGTTCTCGCACGGTGAGGTTCATGGCGGGGCCTGCGTGGGCGGCGGCGCGACATCGGCGGTGACGTCGAAGGCCTGACCCGCAGTCGCCTTGGGCGAAGCCTCGGTGAGGCTGTTCCGCACCCGCCGCAGCAGCGGCGCCCGCCGCAGCGCGCCGGCGATGTCGGTGGCCTCGGTCTCGAAACCCGCAAGCCGCACGGCGTCGCCGTTCCAGGCGAACCGCTGCACCCAGGCGCTCGTCGGCGTCGCTTCGGTCACGGCGACCAGCACGCGAAGCGGCTCCCCTCGGGCGCGCGCCGCCACGTTCAGGGCCCGGCGACGCTCCTCGGCCACAACCCGGCTCCGGATGCGGAGAGCACGGTCGAAGGTTGGCTGCTCCTGCGCGAGGCGTGAACGACGGTGGGCGATGTCGCTCATGTCGCGACCGATCAGGGCGGCGAGATTGGCGAGCGCCAGGACGCCCACCGCGATCCAGGGCCAAAGACGTTTCCGGCTATCGACGCTCGCGCCCACCGCTTGGCGGATGCTGGGCATGAAGTCGAGCGGGCCGACCTCGGGATCGACGGCGCGCGGCACGACGGCGCGCGGATCGAGCCCCGCCGCCCTCGCCCGGTCCAGCGCCTCGAGCACCGGGCCGCGAGGCGCGGCGGCGATCACCGCACGCCGCCGTCCATTCGCTTCGGGCTCCGCGACGCCGATGGCGGTGAACACCGACTCGGCCGTGAACGGTGTCAGGCGGTCGATGTCGAGGGCCAGCAAGCGGCGGGTGTCCCGATCGGACGCGGCCGGCAGATCGACCCCGCGCACCAACGCCTGGTCCGGCGACAGAAGCAGGGTCACCTTGGGCGCGGGGCCGCCGGCCGGTGAGGCGACGGGACTGCCGTCGCGCGTGAACCGGTACCCGCCGTCCGCGGTCGGCTCTGCGTGGAGCGCCGGCGTCGCCCCCCCGGCGGGTCGCCAGCGACGCGGAACGAGATCGGCCAGTTCCGAGGTCCACCACGCGAAGCCGCGGCGCACCAGGGGCCAAAGGTCTTCGACTTCGGTGTTGAGGATGTCGGTCGTCGTCACTGGCGGCCTCGGCAGAGGCCGGTGGCGGGCTCGAGGATGCAGAGGGTGTCGACGCGCGCGGCGGGGCGAACGATCATCTCGGGCCAGACCCGCGGGTCGCCTTCCGGGAATTCGACCCGAAGTCGTACCGCGCGTGGTGGCGCGGCCTGATGGAACCAGTCCGCGCGCCAGGCTGGAGCTCCGTCCGCGCCGGAATCCAGATAGGCGATCTCCAGATCGTCCACGCCCTTGAGCAGGACCTCGTCGGTTTCCTCCGGCTCAGGCGAGCCGTCGTCCAGGCTCCAGCGCAGCACGAGATCGCCATCGCCGTTGCGCAGCACGGTGTAGTGGCGGGCGCGGGCCGGGCGTTCGGAATCGAGCGGCAGGGAGACGAAGCTGAAGGACTGCGCGTCGCCGCCGAGATCGGACACGGGGGTGTTGCCCTCGAACCGGGTGACGGGGCGCAGGCGCTCGATGCGGTCACGCAGCAAGGTTTGCGCCGCCTCCACGCGCTCCACCGCGCCGACGCTGTCGCGGGAATGCCGCCAGACCCGAGTCCCCGTCCCGACGCCCTGCACGATCAGCACCGCCAGCAGGCCGAGCACCACCAGGCTGACGAGCATCTCCACGAGGGTGAACCCGCCGTCGCGGCGCGCCATGACCGCTCACGTTTCCGGGCCGAGACGAAGGCTGTCGAGACCCGCCCGGCGCACGCGGCCCTGGAACACCACCACCCGCGCGCGCCACAACGCGCCGGCCGCGCTGGCGACGGACGGCTCCGGGGTGACGGTGACCCGCCAGTCGAAGTCGCCGTCGCGGCCCTCGGTGTCCCCATCGGCGAGCGGGATGTCGGCGCCCACGCTGTCGAGCCGCGTGCGCGCGATCATCAGGGCGCGGACCTCCGCGTTGGCCGCGCGCACGCGAGCGGCGCTCTCACCGATGGCGCGAAACCCCATGGCCATCACCAGCGCGACCACGGCGAGCGCCGCCATCGCCTCGACGAGCATCGATCCGCGGTCGCGCGGTGAGGATGAACCGCTCGGCGGTCATCGGGGCGCGGATGTCGCCACTCCCGGTCACGTCGTCCACGGTGACGACGGCTTCGCGCCCGCCGTCGACCAGGCGCCAGCGGCCGCCGGAGGAGGATCCGTCGGCGAAGAATTGGATCGCGCGGTCTTCCGCCTCGATCCTCAAGGGCTGCTGCAACGTCACCGTCCCGTTGGGACCCGCATAGCTGGCCCCGTCGGAACTGAGCTCGACGAGCGTGGCGTGGCCTTCGCGTCCGGCCATCGCCCGAGCGACCCGCAGGTCGCCGTTCAGGCGTTCGGCGGTGCGCTCGAAGGTCGCCGTCCGGGTCGCGTGGGTGAAGTCGGGAAACACGAGCCCGGCGATCAGGCCCATGACGCCGACGACGACCAGCATCTCGATGAGGGTGGCGCCGCTGTCGGGGGCGGCCCGATCACCAGTTGCCGACATCCTTGGCCTCGCCGGTCCCGCCCTCGGCATGATCGGAGCCGAGGGAATAGACGTCCACCTCGCCGTGCTTGCCGGGGTTCTTGTAGAGATACTTCGTTCCCCAGGGGTCGGTCAGGGCGGAGGGCCGCTTCAGATAGGGCCCGTTCCAATTGGTCGCTCCGGCGGGCGTCGTGACGAGGGCGTCCAATCCCTCCTGCTCGCTCGGATAGTGGCCGACATCCAGCTGATACTGATCGAGGGCGGCGACGACGTTCTCGATCTGAACCTTGGCGGTCTGGGTCCGGGAGGTGCCGAGATAGCGCAGAACCTGCGGCGCGACGATCGCGGCGAGCAGGCCGAGAATGGCCAGCACGACGAGCAGTTCGAGAAGAGTGAAGCCCCCGTCCCGGCCTAGGCGAAGACGTCGCAGGAGCCGGGCGGGTTTCGGCGCCTCAACTGGCGGCGCGGTGGTCATTGAGACAAAGCCAGATCGTTGAACCCGAGGATCGCCGTCATGACGGAGGCGATAACGGCGGCGACCATGCCCCCCAGCACCACCGTAATCAATGGGGTGAGCACCGCGATCAGGCGCTCGACGCCCATGCGGACGTCCCGGTCGAGGCCATCGGCAAGGCGGCCCAGCATCGAGCCGAGGGTGGCGGTTTCCTCGCCGGTGCGGACGAAGCTCAGCGCCTGAGCGGGGAAGACCGCCTCCCGCGTGAGCGCCACCGTGAGCCCCCTTCCTTGCCGCAGCGCCTCCGCCACGCGGCCCAGCCGCTCGGCGAGATCGATGTTGCCCAAGGTTGCGCGCGCCACGAGCACGGCTTCGGGCAGGGGCACGCCGCCTTCCAGCAGGCTGCCGAGAACCCGCGCGAACCGGGCGATCTCCGACTTCAGCACCACGGGCCCGACCGCCGGCGCCCGCAGGATCCGACGGTCGAAGGCGGCGCGCGCGGCTGGTCGCCGCAGGGCCGCGCTGGCCGCGAACCCGCCCCCGACGAGCACCGCCAGAATCAGCAGGCCGTAGCGGCGGGCGCCGTCGCTGAGCGCCATGACAAAGCGGGTGGTGGGCGGCAGGCGCGCGCCGGCCGTGTCGAACAAGCCCTCGAACTGCGGGATCACCCAAAGCAGCATCATCAGGATCACCCCGATGGCGATGACCAGGAGCAGCGCCGGATAGACCATGGCGGCGGAGATGGTCTGACGCAGCGCCTCGTTGCGCTCGAGGGTATCGCCCAGCCTGGCGAGGGCGCGGTCTAGCCGCCCGTCGAACTCGCCGGCCTCGGCCATGGCCGAGGCGAGCGGGGGGAAGAAGCCGTCGGATTCGGCCATGGCGCGCGAGAGCGGCGCGCCCTCGATGACGCGCTGACGCAGCAGGGCGAACATCTTCCGCTCTTTCGCCGGCGCGACCGTCTCCTCGATGACCCCGAGGGCCCGATCGAGGGTGAGGCCGGCGCCGAGCAGGACGGCGAGCTCCGACATCGCCTGCGCCATGATCCGGCGGCTGGACGCGCCCCAGCGCGCCTTGCCCTCGACGCGCTGGCGCTCGCGCGTTTCCTTCACCTCGACCGGCGACAGACCGGACCGGCGCAGGGACTCCAGCGCCGCCGTGACGCTCGCCTCCTCGACGATTCCGGAGCGGGCCGCGCCGGCCGACGTCAACGCGCGGTAGCGGAAGGCGGCCACCTCAGACGTCCCGGGTGACGCGCAGGACTTCCTCGATCGTGGTCAGGCCCGCCCGCGCCTTGACGAGGCCGTCCTCGAACATGGTGCGCAGGCCGCCGGCGATGGCCGCCTGCTCGAGTTCCCGGGCCTCGCCGCGCCGGAGCACCAGGGCCGCCAGGCGCTCGTCCAGCGGCATGAACTCCAGGAGGGCGATGCGTCCCCGGTAGCCGGTCTCCTCGCAGGCCGGACAGCCGCGCGCATGGTACAGGCGCTCCGCCTCGCCCGAGCTCGCCTGGCGGGTGGCGCTCGAAGCGGGAATCGCGCCCGGCGGCGGCTCGTAAGGCTCCCGACAGACCGGGCAGAGCCGCCGCACCAGCCGCTGGGCAAGCACCCCGGTGATGGTCGAGGTGATCAGGAACGGCTCGATGCCCATGTCGAGCAGGCGGGTCACCGCGCTCGCCGCCGTGTTGGTGTGCAGGGTCGAGAGGATCAGGTGTCCGGTCAGCGAGGCCTGCACCGCCACCTGTGCGGTCTCGAGGTCGCGGATCTCCCCCACCATCATGATGTCCGGGTCCTGGCGCAGGAACGAGCGCAGGGCGGCGGCGAAGGTGAGGCCGATCTGCGGGTTCACCTGGGTCTGGTTCACGCCCGGCAGCCGGTACTCGATCGGATCCTCGATGGTCAGGATCTTGCGCTCCGGCGCGTTCAGCTCGGCCAAGGCGGCGTAGAGGGTGGTGGTCTTGCCGCTGCCCGTCGGTCCGGTGACGAGGACGATCCCGTGGGGCAGGCTGAGCGTCTGGCGCAGGCGGTGCAGGGTGGCGTCGTCGAAACCGAGCGCCTGGAAATCCAAAGTCAGATTGCTGCGATCCAACAGGCGCAGCACCGCGCCTTCGCCGTTCATCGAGGGCGAGGTCACCACCCGCAGATCGATGTCGTGGCCACGGACCGCCAGGCGCATCCGGCCGTCCTGCGGAATGCGCCGCTCGGCGATATTCAGCCCGGCCATGACCTTGATCCGCGACACCAAGGGGCCGCGCATCTGTAGCGGGAACGGCTCCAGGGCGCGCATCTCGCCGTCGACCCGCAGCCGAACGGCGAGGCCATCCTCGATCGCCTCAAGATGGATGTCGGAGGCGCGCTCGGCGACGGCGAGCGCGATCAGCCGGTTGATGGCGCGGATCGCCGGCGCATCGCTGGAGGACTCCCGCAGGCGCTCCAGATCGCCCTCACCGACGAGCGGATCGTCCTCCTCGGCGGTGAGCGGACGATCGCCGAAGATGCGGTCGAGCGCGGCCTCGAGGTCCCCGCCCCGCGCGACGTTCACCCGCACCGGCTTGCCGAGCGCAAGCCTGAGCGCCTCCGCCGGATAGGGATCGATCGGATCGACGAGGGCCACCTCGCAGTCTTCCGGGGTTTCCCGCAGGATGATCGCCTTGGCGTCCCGCAGGAAGCGTTCGGAGACGAGGGCGTTCGGGCCGGCCTCGACGGGATAGGCTTCCGGCGCGGCGATCGGCAGGCCGGTCGCGTCGGCGATCGACTGGGCGAGGGCCTGTTCGGAGACGAGGCCGAGGCGCGTAAGCACCGAGTCCAGCCGCTCGCCGGTCTCCGCTCTCACCAGGCGGGCGCGCGACAGGGTCTCGGGCGCGAGCACGCCCCGGCTCGCCAGGAGGGTCGCGAGATCCGGATGAAACAGGGTCGGCGTGGAGGATCCGTCCACGTTTCAACTCCACTCTCGGCCGACTTGGCCGACCAGAGTCGTCTAGAGCGCGACCCCTCCGACGGCAACCAACCACGCCACCCAGGTCGCGAGCGCCAGCGGGACGCCGAAGGGGGCGGGCTGAGCCCAGGCCGTTGGGCCTTGACGCAGCCGCGCAACCGCCACCCAGACGATCCCGCCCACGGCCGCGGCGAGCAGCACCAGGGGCAGCGGCGACCACCCGAGCCAGGCGCCGGCGCAGGCCATCAGCTTGGCGTCGCCGAGTCCCAACCCCTCGCGAGATCGCACCCGCGCATAGGCCGCCGCTGCGATGGCGAGAACGGCGTATCCCGCCACGGCGCCGATCAAATGGGCGACCAGGTCGGCGCGGTCGTGAAGCGCCGTGACCAAGAGCCCGAGCGCAATGAGGGGAAGGGTGATGGCGTCGGGCAGTCTCAGCACCAGGGCGTCGATCACCGCCAGGAGGACGAGCGAAAATCCGAGAACCAGGGACACGGCGAGCCGGTCGGCCGGGGCCGCGCAGTTGGCGGAGAGCGCCACTCCGAGCTGGAGCAGGATGAAGATCGCAAGCGAGGGGCTGCGCGCGCCGGCGTACCGCATGGCGACCACGCCGCGAGACCGACGCCCGCCGCCACGGCGGCTCCAAGGGCGAGAAGCGCGGCGCTGAGACCGATCACCGCATCGCCTTGGCCACCATCAGACGGCGGGCTAGGGTCAAGTGTGGGTCAAACATTCCTTCAGTCGAAACCTTCCGACGCGCGCCGATCCGCGTCTGGGCCGCCGACCGCCTCGCGTCGCTGGCGGAGAGCCGTCCTCCGTCATCTTAGCTCTCGCCGGTCTGGGCGTTCGCGCGCACGCCGACGAAACCCCCGTGCTGCCGGTGTGGGCGCCTCTGGAGACCACGCCGTCCGCGATCGCCAGCGGCTCGGTCGCGCCATTCGTCGTCGATCTCGCCAGTGAGGCGGGCCAGCGCGCTGTGTCCTGCCTCACGGACGCCGTCTACTATGAGGCAGCCACCGAGACCCGCGACGGCAAGGAAGCCGTGGCCCAGGTCGTCCTCAACCGCGTGCGTCATCCGAGCTTCCCCAAGTCCGTGTGCGGCGTGGTCTATCAGGGCGTCGGGACCGGCGCCGCCTGTCAGTTCAGCTTCGCTTGCGACGGGTCCATGGCGCGGGCGCCGGTCCCTGAACTCTGGCGGTCGGCCGAAGAGGTGGCGGCGGCGGCCCTGAGCGGCCACGTGGCGACCCGCGCGGGCGCTTCGACGCATTATCACGCGGGCTGGGCGCGGCCCTACTGGCGGTCCTCTCTGGTGGAGACAGGACGGATCGGCACCCAGGTGTTCTACCGAATGCCGGGATCGCTCGGCTCCGCGCGCGTGCTCACCGCCGCCTATGCCGGTGTGGAGAGCGCCTCGCGCCCGACAATCAGGGGGCGAGCCCCGCGCGTCATTCTGGCTCACGCGGCGTCCGGACCGAAGCCCGAACCCGTGAGCTTCAGCCCCTGGGGTCTGGATGTCGCGACCGTAGTCCCGGCGCACGGCGCCGTCACGACGCGCAGCGCCTACTAGCTTCGACGCGTCACCCTCGGAGGCGTCTTCGAGCCTTCACACCGGACGTCACGGTGAGAGGCGGTCGGCTGAGAACTGCGCCGTCAGCGGATCGATGCCGCCGGAGACCCTCGCGAGATGCTCGCCCAGCGCGGCGGAGTGCTTGAATCCGTGTCCGGAGCACGCCGAGGCGACCAGGACCCGATCGCTATCCGGCGCGTGACCGATCACGAAGTCCCCATCCTTCGCGCTCGTGTAGAAGCACGCTTCGGACCGGACGGCGCGATCGGAGAGGCCGCCGACCCGACCATGAACGTGGTCCTTCAGAAGGGCTGTGAACTCCGCCGGCTCCACGCGGCGCTCGAGCGCACCAGGGCGGTCAAGCGCGACGGCATACTGTTCCGTCGCCATCTTCGCGCCCGCAGTTCCTCCGGGGACGATGGGGAAGCCGTAGAAGGTGTCCACGGCTCGTGGACCGTGCGTCCAGATGAAGCTCGGAAACCTGCCGGGTGAGAAGAGCTCGGGATCCGTCGGTTCGATCCAGTGGAGGACCTGCCGCAGCAGGCGCAAGCCCGCAAAGGGGCCGCCCGCGAGCGCGGGCGTCCAGCCGCCGGCGGCGACGATCACACGGTCGGCGTGAAGACATGTTCGATCGGTCACAACCGAGACGCCACTGGCGTGAGGACGCACGTCCCTGACCGGCTCATCGACACGGACGCCCGCCCCCAGGGCGCGGGCACGGTCGAGCTGGGCGGAGATGCAACGTTCCGGATAGACCAGCCCACCCTCGGGCTCGAAGTAGATCTGCTCGTCGCCGCGAAGAACGAACGCCGGAAACCGGCTCGCGAGATCGGCCGCCGTGAGGCGCTCATGCGCGATGCCGAACTTTCGGGCGGCCGCGAACGTGCGTTCCGCGAAGGCCGCCTTGCCGTGCATGACCGCCGATCCTCCCGAACTATCGATCAGCGCGAAACCGCAGGCGAGCAGAAGGGTGGAGCCCGTCTCCGCTTCCAGCTCCCGCCAGATCGCGTGGCTTCGGACGGCCAGAGGCACGTACGCCTCTCCCTCGCCGATCCCCAAGCGGGTGATGCGCGTCTCCCCGTGGCTGGAGCCCTGATCATGAGGCGGGCGGAAGCGATCGACGCCAATGGCCCGGACCCCGCTCCGCGCCAGCTGGTAGAGGGTCGCCGAACCGACAGCGCCCAAACCCACCACGATCACCTCGGCATGCTCTTCGCTGTTCATGAGGCATTGTCTCCTGGTTCCCAGCCGACGCCGAGGGCTGGCAAACTCAAGCGAGCTTGATCCGTGTTCCTCCTGACGGTTAAGACTCGACGCCGTGCATTCGAATGCACAAAATGACCGAGCTTGCCTCGAGCAGGCGGATTGCGAGGCTCTGATGCAGCTGGCCCAGAACGTATCAAAAGCGGGCCTTTCCGCCCTGCGCGAGCGACTCGTGCGCTACGCTGAACTCGCCCCCTGCCGGACCGCTTTCATCGACGCGCGGACGCCGGGCTCCGACCGCAAGGAGAACTTCACCATCATCGGCCCCGGGGTGGCCGAGAACCCGGATCAGCACGTCCACATCCCCGAACCCCACGGTTTCAATATCGGCGGGGCTCGCCAGCCGCCGCACTGCGTCAACTCGCAGCACTACCATGAGACCGCCGAGGCCTTCTTCGCCCACAGCGGGCGATGGGCGGTGACCACCGGGGAACACGCCGAAGAGGGTCGGGCCGAACTGCCGCGTGGATCGCTGGTCTCGGTGCCGGTGCATGCCTTCCGCGGCTTCGAGAACATCGGCGACGACACCGGCTTCCTCTACTTCATGCTGGGCGGCGACGACCCGGGCCGCGTCACCTGGGCGCCCGACGTGCTGGAACGGGCGAGCGCCCATGGCCTGCTGCTGATGGAGAACGGGCGGCTGGTCGACACCGCCGCCGGTCAGAAGCCGTCCGCCGCCGATCGGGTTCAGGCGCCGGCCAGCCGAGACCTCCTGAACCGGACCGTGGTCCATCTGGACTCGGCGGCGATCGAGCGCGTCATCGTCAGCCTCGCGGAAGCGCGGCCGTTCGCCTCGGCGATCAGCGCGCCCGGCGTGGTGGAAGCGGCGCTGCTGGGTCCCGCCAATCCCGCCGAGGGCGCGCCCGCGGGCAAGCTGGACTGGGCGCACGGCTATGTGACGCGCGCCCTCACCCTTGCGCCGAACGCCGCCTCCCCGTGGCACCGCCGAGCCGAGCCGGAGGTGCTGTTCGTGCACGAGGGCGAACTCACCGTCGATGTCGAGGACGAGACCATCACCCTAGGGCCGGGCGACGTCTTCAGCACGCCGATCGGCGCGCGGCGGCGCTTCAACTCGGGACCCGCGCCGGTCGTCGCTCTGGTGACGCGCGGCGGGGATGCGCCCGCGCCGGCGACCCTGGACGCCTAGGCCGCCACGCGCCACAGCCGTTCGGAGGCGATCGCCGCGCCCTCGCTCAAGGCGGCGAGCTTGGCCCAGACGATCTCCGGATCCACCGCGCCGAACCCGGCGAAGGTGGAGAAGCCGCAGTCCGTCCCGGCGATCACCCGGTCTCGGCCGACGATGTTGGCGAAGGTCTCGATCCGCTGGGCCACCACCTTGGGGTGCTCAATGAAGTTCGTCGTGGAGTCGAGCACGCCGGGGATGAGCACCTTGTCCTCGGGGATGTGCGCCTGGAACGCCTCGAAGGCGGCCCAGTCGTGTTGGTGGCGGGGGTTCGAGGTTTCGAACAGGAGCCCCGCCGGCTTGGCCCGCATCAGCAGGGGCAGGATCGTCTCCATCTCCACATCGTGATGGTGCGGCCCCTCGTAGTTGCCCCAGCAGACGTGCATCCGCACCCGATCGGCGGGGATGTTGCGCAGGGCGTGATTGAGCGCCTCGACGTGGGCGCCGACAAGACCGAGATAGTCCGCCTCCGGACGATCCTTGTACATCATGTGTTTGCCGAGCCCGAGATCGGGACTGTCGAGCTGCAGGATCAGGCCCGCGGCGACGATCGCCTCGTATTCCGGCCGCATGGCCTCGGCCAGCGCCTCCAGATAGGCCTCGCGGGTCGGGTAGTACTCGTTGGGCTGGAAGAGCGCGATCACGCCGGGGGAAGCGGCGTTCATGAACGCGCCGACAGCCGGCGGGTGCGCGGCGAGCGCGGCCTTCAAGTGGGCGATGTCCTCGTCGAGCGGCGCGAGCGTCTTCGGCTTCACCTCGGCGACGCACTTGGGACGGCGGTAGGTGGGCGTGCCCCCGCCCTTCGCCTGACGTTCGAGGAAGCTCGGAAAGGCTTCGAGGTCGGAGGGCGGGCTGCGTGGGGAGTTGCCCTCGAAGCCGGTGATCCGGTCCTTGATGTAGGTGGCGTAGGAGATCTTGCTCATCTCGCCGTCGCTGACGAGATCGATCCCGGCGGCGACCTGACGCGCCACGGTCTCGTCCACCGCCGCGGCGGTCACGGCCGAAAAGCGCGCCTCGTCGATCGCCTCGCCCCGCTCCTTCGCAAAGATGAGGTCGGTGACCTCCGGCCCGCGCGGCAGGGAGCCGACATGGGTGGTGGCGATACGGCCAAGGCTCATGGGCGGTCTCCGAGGAAGCGGGTTGGTTTAATCGGCGGTCCAGCCGCCATCGACCACGAGGCTCGTGCCGGTGACCAGGGCGGAGGCGTCGGATGCGAGGAAGACCACCGCGCCCATCAGGTCCTCCACCCGGCCCAAGCGACCGAGCTTGATCTTGGCGAGCACGGAGGCGCGGAAGCTCTCGTCCGCCAGCATGGGCGCGGTCATCGGCGTCTCGACGAAGGTGGGCGCGATCGTGTTGGAGCGGATGCCATGGGCGGCAAGGTCGAGGGCAAACGCCTTGTTCATCCCTTCCAGCGCCCATTTGGAGCCGCAGTAGAGCGAGCGGTTCAGCCCGCCGACGTGGCCCATCTGGCTGCCCATGTGGATCAGGCTGCCCTTCACCCCTTCGGCGATCATTCGCGCGGCGCAGGATTGGGCGACGAAGAAGGCGGCCTTCACGTTCAGGTCGAAGACGGCGTCGTAGTCGTCCTCGGTGACGGCCTGCATCGGCTTGGGCCGATTGGTCCCGGCGTTGTTGACCAGGATGTCGAAGGCCGGACGCGCCTCGAAGAAGCCGCGCACCGCTTGGACCTGGGTGACGTCGAGCACGGCCGCCTCGGCGCCGTCGATCTCGGCGGCGGCCGCTTCGACCTCGCTGCCCGTCCGCGCCGCCAGCGTGACCTTGGCGCCGGCTTCGGCCAGGGCCGCGGCGGCGGCGAGGCCGATGCCCCGGCCCGCGCCGGTGACCAGGGCGCGGCGGCCGTCCAGGCGGAAGCTGGGGGTGCGCGGCAGCGTCAAGCCGCCGCCTCGACCTTCCCGGCGTAGGGCACGTTGCGGCCGCCATAGCGGCGCACGCGGATGTTGGCCTGCTCGCCGTGCCCGGAGAAGCCCTCGAGCGCGCAGAGGCGGCTGCAATACTCGCCGACCATGGCCGAGGCCTCGTCGGTCAGCACCTTCTGGTAGGTGCAGGTCTTGAGGAACTTGCCGACCCACAAGCCGCCGGTGTAGCGCGCGGCCTTCTTCGTCGGCAGGGTGTGGTTGGTGCCGATCACCTTGTCGCCGAAGCTGACATTGGTGCGCGCGCCGAGGAACAGGGCGCCGTAGTTGGTCATGTGGTTGAGGAAATAGTCCGGATCGCGGGTCATCACCTGCACGTGCTCGGAGGCGATCTCGTCGGCGATGCGCACCATCTCGGCGTCGTCCTCGGCCACGATCACCTCGCCGAAGCTCTCCCAGGCCCGGCGCGCGATCTCGGCGGTGGGCAGGATGAGGAGCAGGCGCTCGACCTCCCGCATGGTGTCCTCCGCCAGCTTGCGCGAGGTGGTGAGCAGGATGGCGGGGCTGTCGGGGCCATGCTCCGCCTGGCCCAGGAGATCGGTGGCGCAGAGCTCGCCGTCGGCGCCGTGCTCGTCGGCGATGACCAGGGTCTCGGTCGGGCCGGCGAACAGGTCGATGCCGACCTTGCCGTAGAGCTGGCGCTTGGCTTCGGCGACGAAGGCGTTGCCGGGCCCCACCAGCATGTCGACCGGCTTCATCGATTGGGTGCCGATACCCATGGCGCCGACCGCCTGGATGCCGCCCAGGCACCAGATCTCGTCCGCCCCGGCCATGGCCTGGGCCGCGACGATCGCCGGCGCCGGCTTGCCCTGGTAGGGCGGCGCGCAGGTGACCACGCGCGGCACCCCGGCCACCTTGGCGGTGATCACGCTCATATGGGCGGAGGCGAGCAGCGGATATTTGCCGCCGGGCACATAGCAGCCGGCCGCATTCACCGGGATGTTGCGGTGGCCGAGGATCACGCCGGGCAGGGTCTCGACCTCGACGTCCTTCATCGAGTCGCGCTGGATCTGGGCGAAGCCGCGCACCTGGGTCTGGGCGAACTCGATGTCCTTCAGGTCGCGGGCGCTGAGCTGGTCGATACAGGCCTGGATCTCGGCGTCGCTCAGCCGGTACTCGTCGCGGTCCCAGCTGTCGAAGCGGATGGAAAGCTCACGAACCGCGTCGTCGCCGCGGGCGGCGATGTCCGCCAGGATCCCCTCCACGGTGTCGCGCACCTTGCGGTCCGCGTCGGCCCGCGCCTGAGCGGTCGCGCCGCGCTTCAGATAGTCCGCCATGTCTGGGATCCTCCTGACCGGCGTTTTGACTTCGAATGCAGAAGATCGCAAGGGCGGGATTAAGGAGGCTGCCGGATGAGGAAGACGGGGGACGGATCGCGGACGAGAGGCCGGCGGGCGCGGCGACCTCTTATGACGTCGCCCGGCGCGCGGGCGTCTCTCAGTCCGCGGTGTCGAGATGCTTCAAGCCGGGCGCCAGCGTCGCGCCGGCGACCCGCGCGCGCATCCTGGCCGCCGCCGAAGCGCTGGGCTATGCGCCGAACGCGATCGCCCAGGGGCTGATCACGCGGCGCTCGAACATGGTGGCGGTGCTGATCTCCAGCCTCACCAATCTCATCTATCCAGAAGTGCTGTCGCAGCTCACCGAACGGCTGTCGGAACGGGGCGTTCGGCTGCTGCTGTTCACCCTCCATGCCGAGTCCGACGCCGGCGAGGTGCTCTCGCAAGTGCTGCGCTATCGCGTCGACGGCGTGATCGCCGCGGCCCAGCTTTCGGAAGAGGCGCTGGAGCGCTTCGCGGCGCGGGGCGTGCCGGTGGTGCTCTATAACCGCCGGTCGTTGGCCGGCGGGGCGGCGAGCGTGTCTTGCGATCACGTGGCGGGCGAGCGCCTGCTCATCGACCGGCTCATCGCCAGCGGCCACCAGCGCTTCGGGATCATCAGCGGTCCGGCCGACAATGCGGTGAGCCAGGAGCGGGTCGGATCGGCTGTGGGTCATCTTCGCGGGCTGGGTCTGACGTTCGAAACCGTCGCGGGTCGCTTCGACTACGAGAGCGGCGCGGAAGGTCTGGCGCGGTTGCTGGAGCAAGCGCGCGGCGGCCTCGACGCGGTGGTCTGCGCCAACGACACCATGGCCATGGGCGCGATGGACCGGGCCCGAACCCTGGGGCGGCAAGTTCCCCAAGACCTGTCGATCGTCGGGTTCGACGGCGTGGAGCCGGCGACCTGGTCCAGCTACGCCCTCACCACCATCCGCCAGCCGGTGGACCGGATGACCGAAGCGGCGGTGGCGATGCTGATCGAGCGGATCGAGCAGCCGGAGCTCGCCGCCGAACATCGGCTGTTTGCCGGCCGCCTTGTCGAGGGCGCCTCCGCGCGGCTCTGATCAGGGCGTTCCCGCCCGCGCCCGCCGACTGCGCTCGACCAGCCGGTGGATCATGGGCGTCAGGATGAGCTGCATGGCGAGGTCGACCTTATCGCCGGGCACGACGATGGAGTTGGCCCGGCTCATCCAGCTATTCTGGATCATCGCCACGAGGTAGGCGAAGTCGATCCCGCGGGGGTCGCGGAAGCGGATCACCACCATGGATTCCCCCGCCGTGGGAATCCAGCGCGCGACGAAGGGGTTCGAGGTGTCCACCATCGGCACCCGCTGGAAGTTGATGTCGGTCTCGGTGAACTGGGGGCAGATCACGTTCACGTAGTCGTGCATCCGCCGCAGGATCACGTCGGTGACCCCCTCGGTGGTGTAGCCCCGGTGCGAGCGATCACGATGGATCTTCTGGATCCACTCCAAGTTGATCACCGGCACCACGCCGATCTTCAGGTCGGCATAGGGCGCAATCTTGAAGTCGTCGGTGTTCACCGCGCCATGCAGGCCCTCGTAGAACAGCAGGTCGGCGCCCGGCCCGACCTCGCGCCACTCGGTGAAGCCGCCCGGCTGAACGCCTTGGGCTTCGGCTTCTTCGTCGGTGTGGACATAGCTGCGGGTGCGGCAACGGCCGGTCTCGGCGAAGGTCCTGAACGTGGCTTCGATCTCTCCGAGCAGGTTCGCTTCGACGGAGAAATGACTGAAGGTGTGGTCGCCGGCGTCCAGGCGGCGGGTCATCTCCGCCTGCATCGCCGCGCGATCGAAGCGGTGGAAGGCGTCGCCCTCGATCGCCACCGCTTCGACGCTCTCACGCCGGAAAATCTGTTCGAAGGTGTGCTTGACCGTGCTCGTCCCCGCGCCCGAGGAGCCGACGACGGAGATGATCGGGTGCTTCACCGACACGGGCGCTATTCCCGGAACAAGCCGCGACGGCCGAACAACGGCGCCGTCTCGAGATTCCGGGGTGGGTCGTCGTGGAAGCCGCCGACGATCACCACGTCGCGGGCGGAGCCGAAGATCAGGGGCGTGCGCTGGTGAAGCGCGACCAGGGCCCTGTCGAGGATCGGCTCGATTCCGTCGGTCGCCCGCCCGCCCGCCTGCTCCATGAGCAGGGCGATGGGGAAGGCCTCATAGAGCAGTCGCAGTCGCCCTTCTTCGTAACCGCGCCGGCGATCGGCCGGGTAGAGGTAGACGCCGCCGCGAGTCAGGATGCGGTGAGCGTCGACCACCATCGCCGCCGGCCAGCGCATGTTGAAGTCGACCCCGCGCGAGCCGTCGGATCCCGCCAGGCACTCCTCGACGAAGTTGCGGATGGGGTCGAACCAGTGGCGGTAGTTCGAGGCGTTGATCGCGAACTCATAGGCGTGCGGCGGAATCCGCACCGGCGAGCGTACGCCGACGAACCGATCCGTTTCCGGATCGAGGACAAACAGGCTCACCCCGTCGCCGGTGGTGAACACCAGGTCGGTGTGGGGACCATAGACAAAGTAGCCGGCGGCGACCTGATCGCGCCCGGAGCGGAAGAACGAGGCCTCCGGCCCCTCCGGCGAGGCTCGGAAAACCGTGAAGATGGTGCCGATCGCGGCGTCGATATCGATGTTGGACGAGCCGTCCAGGGGATCGACCGCGACGGCGTATCGCCCTCCCGTGGCGATCGCCACCACCTCGTCCTCCTCCTCGGAGGCGAGATAGGCGACGGAGGCGCTCTCCAAGGCGCGATGGATTTCGTCGTTGGCCACGAGGTCGAGGCGCTTCTGCTTGTCGCCGCCCGATTCCGGCTTGGAAGTCTCCGCGCCGAGGCTGCCGGCGAGCGGACCGCGCTTGAGCAACCGGGAAATGCCCTTGGCGGCCTCTGCCAACGCCAGGATCACCCCGGCGAGGTCCGCGTCTTCCTCAAGGGTTGTCGCGAGGACGTCCGCCAAGAAGCGGCCCTGCACGGCGTCTTCAGCTTCGATTTGCGGCGCCATGGTCCGTCAGCGTGGCCTTCCCGCTCGAACGATCGTGAATGGTCCCCGGCGCGGGCGCCCTGCGGCGCGTGACGGGAGCCGGACCCTGATGAGGTCCGGCTCCGCGCCGGCTAGCTCAGCGAGTAGGCGTAGTGGTGAGCCACCGCCCAGGCGTGCCAGTCGTCGACCAGCGTGCCGGTGATCAGGATGCCGATCCCGCCGCTGAGCGGGGTGAGCACCGCGAACCACCAGGCCCAGCGGTGGATCGACTCCATGGTGGCGTTGAAGCCCATGGTCCAGCGCCAGAAGAGCGCGGCGCGTTCGAGAGCCGTGCCGCGGTCGGTGATCTGCTCCAGCTCCCGCTCCCCGCCGTAGCGGCTCACCGCCAGGATGGTCGCGCCGTGCATGGCGAACAGCAGGGTCGAGCCATAGAGGAAGGCGATCGAGAAGCAGTGGAAGGGATTGTAGAACAGGTTGCCGTAGCGGATCGAGAATGAGCCCACCCAGTCGAGGTGCGGGAAGATGCCGAAGGGCACCGCCTCGCTCCAGCTGCCCATCAGCAGCGGGCGAATGAAGCCCAGCACCAGGTACAGCCAGATCGCGGCGGCGAACGCCCAGGCGGTGTGGGTGCCTAGACCGAGCGCCCGCGCCCGGGTGAACGTCCTGACCCACCACAGGATGACCGAGGTGGTGAGAAAGAAGCCCGCCATCAGCCACCAGCCGCCCTGATCGAGGGGCGGGAAGATCTGTAGGCCGTATTCGGGCGCCGGAGGCTGGAGCGAGAGCCAGGGCAACTGGCGCACGAACTCCACCGGGTTCCAACCCACCGAGGCGAACATGTTGAGCCCGATGATCTCGAAAGCCAGGAACCCGCAGAGAAGCGAGATCACCCCCAGATATCCGAGGTAGATCGGCCCGACCTGCGCGTTGCCGATGAGGCCGAGCAGGCGGGAGAAGCCGCCGCGGCCGTCCCGCCCGAGCGAGCCGGGCGGCAGGGCGACGCCGTAGTCGACGGGTCCGCGAACTTGGACCTGGGTGAAGATGTTCTGATAGTCGGCCATGTGCGTTGCTTCCCCTCAGCCCCAGATCGGCAGGTTGCGCCACCAGTTCCACCACTCCGGCCAGCCCTGTGACCAGACGGGTCCGCTGATCACGATGCAGACCGCGCTCCAGAACCCCGCCGACAGGGCGAGGAGCAGTCCCAGGCGGTGGATGCCGAGGGTGCCGATCGAGTAGCCGATGAAGTCGCGGAAGAAGGTGTCCTCGTGCTCCGGCGACTTCACCGTCTGGCCCTTGCCCGGATTGACCGCCGACAGGATCAGCGAGCCGTGCAGAGAGAGGGCGAAGGTCGTCGCGAAGAAGAACGAGACGGCGATCATGTGCGCCGGATTGTAGTGGAAGTTGATGTATCGATAGCCGGTGTTCGACACCCACTCGAGGTGGCTGAAGATCCCGTACGGAAAGGCGTAGCCCCAGGCGCCCAGCAGCGCCGGGCGGACAACCTGGAGGGTGAAGTAGGCGAAGATCGCCACCCCGAAGGCGATGGGCACGTGCAGGCCGATGCCGAGCTTTCGCGCGATCTCGACCTCGCGCAGCGCCCAGGAACTGAAGGCGCCCAGGGCGCAGACGGTGATCGCCTGCCACAGGCCGCCCGCGAGCAGCGGGGCCAGCGCCATGCCGTAGCTGACGTCCGGTGGCGAGATGTTGATGCGCCAGATGTTCCACGTCGGCCCGATGGCCGCGGCGTAGACGATCAAGGCGGTGCCGAGCGCCGCGAAGAAGACCGAGGTCACTCCGAAGAAGCCGACGTAGAAGGGTCCGACCCAGAAGTCGAACAGGTCGCCGCCCAGCAGGGTGCCGCCCCTTACCCGGTACTTTCGCTCATAGCTCAGAAGAGACATGAATTCTTATCCTTCGAACGGGTTTGAGCCGGACGTCGACGCGTGGAGCCCCGGAAAGGGGCGCGGACAGTCGTGGCGACCGTCCGCGCCCCCAAGTCGAGGATCACTCCGTGAGCGATCCAGACCTCAGGACGACAGGACCGACGAACTCGCCGGGCCTGGGTTGAGGGTCTGCATCGCCGTCGCCGGCGCGGTGGCCTTGTGACCGGGACCTTCGATCCAGTTGAAGCGCGAGGTGCTGAGCAGGATGAAGTGAATCAGCAACGCGAGCACAAACAGGAAGGCGAAGAGCGCGACCAGCACCCGCCGGGGGTCGAACAGCAGCCATATTCTCCACATGGTGTCGTTCCCCTAGCTAAAGTGGGCCATGACCGCGTTCGCGGCCATTTTCGCGGGCTCGGTGATCATGGCGTAGCCATGTTCGCTCGGGAGCCACGGACGCCAGTTCCACACGAGAACGTGGGCGATGATCGCGATCACTGTGAACGCGATGAAGCTGCCCATGAATATTCGGTGGAATTCCTTGGCTTCCGCCTCGGTCAGGCCGGATAAACTGCCTGATCCAACATCTCTTTCTACCATTACCTCTCCTCCGATCTCGCTGCTCAGCCGATGGCCGATATGTCCACAGCGTCACCAGCCGCGACGACCATCATCGCGACGCCTGTTCTGGGCCGGTTAAAGAGGCCCCACTCGCACGCGGGCCGTCGCCGAACAGAGGCTGCCGAACCGCTCTTAGGGCGCGCGAACGCGGTCCTAATTCTCATGCCGATTGACCCTCCAGCAGGCCCGCGTGGGCGAGGCCCACGCGCTCGGCGTTCACCCGGCCTTCGCCGGCGGCGCGCGCGGCTCGCTCGGCCGCGTCGCGCAGCCGCTTGGCCGCGGAAATTCTGACCAGCACGGGCTGGGCCTCGACGAGGCTGTCCAGCCGCGCCTTGGCGTCGGGATCCCAAGGCAGCTCGGCGTGGAGCCGGGCCGGCGTCGCCTCGACCTGGTCCAGCTGGCTGGCGAGGGGAAGGATGTGGAAGAGGGCGTCGAACAGGGCGTTGCACACCTCCTGCACGAGGTAGGTCGCGCCGGCGTAGCCCATGAACGGCGTGCCGGTGTGCCGGCGGATCAAGGCTCCGGGGAAGGACGCCGGGATGTAGGCGGCGCGGGCGCCCGCCTCCGCCATGTACATCCGCTCGTTGAAGCTGCCGAAGACGACCAGCGGCGGCGTCTCGCGGATCATGCGCCGCACCGCCTCGTTGTCGGTCTTGGCCCCGGCGCAGCGGGAAACGGCGAAGTTGCAGGGAAGACCAAGGTCGTCCTCGAGGAAGCGCCGAACGCCCCGGGCGTAGGTCTCGTTGGCGACGATCCCGAAGCTGGCGGTGCCGAAGAAGTCCTGGGTCACCGAGCGCCACAGGTCCCAGATCGGCTTGATCGTCGTGTGCTTCTCGCGGGCGATGAAGGGCTCGGGATCGAGGCCCAGCAGTTCGCCCAGCGAGCGCAGGAACAAGGTCGTGGAATTCAGGCCGATGGGCGCCTGCAGATAGGGCCGCTCCAACGCCTCGCAGAGGCCGCGGCCGAACTCCCGATAGAGGCAGACGTTGACCTCGCCCTCCGCCAATTGGCGAATATCGGCGAGGTGGCTGCCGAGCGGGAACTCCGCGTTGACCTCGGCCCCGATCCCCTCGACCAGACGTCGGATCTCGGCGAGGTCCGAGGGCTGGTTGAACATGCCGTAGGTGGCGCCGATGATGTTGACCTTCGGCTTGGCCCCCTCCGCGCGCGGCTTCGCCTTCGGCGTTTTCTTCGGCCCGAACTGGGTCCACAGCCAGGCCAGGGCGCGGTCGGCGCTCTGCCACTGGTCCTCGTCGATGGTGCGCGGCAGGAAACGCTGGATGTTGGTGCCTTCCGGCGTCACCCCGCCGCCGATCATCTCGGCGATGGAGCCGGTGACCACCACCGCCGGCAGGTCGGGGTCGAGCGTGCGCCAGGCGCGCTTCATCGCGCCCTCGGTGCCGGTCTTGCCCAGCTCCTCTTCACCGAGGCCGGTGACGACGATCGGCAGTTCGTGCGGCGGCAGGGCGTCGGTGTAGTGCAGCACCGAGGTGACGGGCAGGTTCTCACACCCCACCGGCCCATCGATGATCACCTGCAGGCCCTTGATGGCGGTGAAGGCGTAGACAGCGCCCCAGTAGCCGCCGGCGCGGTCATGATCGAGGACGAGGGTCACGTGCCCACCGCCTCCGCCTGGGCGCGCTGGGCGGCGGCGGCCTTGGCGTAGCGGGCCTTGAACTCGGGCCGGGCGACCGGCGTCTTGGACCAAACGCCCGCCGTATCGCCGGTCCCGACGCCGTCGAAGAATTCGGTCATGCGGTCGAACCGCTCGCGGTTGGCGAGCGCGGCGTTGACGACCTGGGCGAGGGAGCCCGCGCCGGCCGGCCCCATCAGCGGTCGGGCGGAGATCAGATTGGTGAAGTAGAGCGCGGGCGTGGAGCGCTGCTTCGCGTGCTGCACAACCGGCGTGGTTCCGATGGCGAGGTCCGGCCCGAACTCCTCGAAGGCGGCGATATCCTGTTCCAGCGAGGCGCGGTACTGGACGCGCACGCCCTTGGCCTCCAGCCACTCACGGTCCGGGTCCGACCAGACGGTGCGTGGGCAGGCGGTGCCCACGTAAGGCACATCGGCGCCGCTCTCGACGAGCAGGCGCGCGACCAGCAGCTCGGAGCCTTCGTAGCCGCTGACCGTGATGCGGCCCTTGATCGGGGCGGCGGCGAGGGCGCCGGCGATGGCCGGCAGAAAGCGGTTCTTGGCCTCGTCGACCTGGCTTTGCGCCACGCCGCAGACCATGCCGACAGTGTCGAGCCAGGCCGCGGTGCCGTCGCGGCCGACAGGCGCGGAGCCGACCACCGGCCGGCCGGCGGACATGAACTCGCGCACCGAGGCGGTGTAGAAGGGGTGGATCGCGGCCACGGCGGCGCAATCCAGCGCGGCATAAAGCTCGCGCCACTCGCGAGTCGGCACGACCGGTCCCGCGGCAAGGCCGAGCGGCTCGAGCATCATGCCGATCCCGACCGGGTCGGCGGGGAACATCTCGCCCAGCAGGGTGATGGTGGGCCGATCCGACCGCTGACGCGGCGCGGCGACCGGCCCCTGCTCGGCCTCCGCACGGGCATAGGACAGCATGGCTCCGGCCAGCACGTCCTTGGCCTCCGCATGTGTCGGCACGCCGAACCCCGGCACGTCGATGCCGATGATCCGCACCCCGTTGATCTCCTTGGGGAGCAATTGCAGCGGCACGCCCGAGGCGGTCGGCACGCAAAGATTGGTGACGATCACCGTGTCGTAGAGCGCCGGATCGGCGAGCTTGAAGACCGCCTCGCGGATGTCCTCGAACAGCTTGCCCGTGACCAGGGTTTCGGAGCTGAAGGGCACATAGCCCACGGTCCGCCGGGCGCCGTAGAAATGGGAGGTGAAGGTTAGGCCGTAGACGCAACAGGCGCTGCCCGAGAGCACCGTCGCCGTCCGCCGCATCCTGAGGCCGACGCGCAGGGAGCCGAACGCCGGGCACATGCTCTGCGGCTGGTCGTGCGGACCCTTGGGATAGTCGGCCGCGTAACGCTCCAGAACCGCCGACTTGCCCGCGGCGGCGGCGGCCTCGCGCATCTGCTCGGCCCCGCCGTGGCAGCCGGATCCCTCTTGGGGAGTCGCGGCGGCTAGGTCGATGTGCGGCGCGTCGTCCATCCCCGCCTCAGGCCGCCTCGTAGTGGACTTCGAGCGACGGCTTCTCGACGAAGACGCCGCCGCGCATGTCCGCCTGGGTCGCCGGCGTCAGGGTGTAGGCCGCGCCGGTCTGGTCCGGAGAGAACAGGCCGAGCAGCCCGTCCTGGGTCAGCGGATTTGGCCGCACCGGCGGTGCGTCGGCGACGTTCTGGGCCAAGCCCTCGAACAGCGGCGCCCAGCGATCCCCCGGCTTGCCGATGATCTGATAGTTGGCCGACTTGCGGCGGATGTCCTCGTCGGCCGGGATCGCGGCCAGCACCGGAATGCCCACGGCATCCGCGAAAGCCTGCGCTTCGCCTGTGCCGTCGTCCTTGTTGATGAGCATGCCGGCCACGCCGACGTTGCCGCCGAGCTTGCGGAAGTACTCCACGGCCGAACAGACGTTGTTGGCCACATAGAGCGACTGGAGGTCGTTCGAGCCGACGACGATGACCTTCTGGCACATGTCGCGGGCGATCGGCAGGCCGAAGCCGCCGCACACCACGTCGCCCAGGAAGTCCAGGAGCACGTAGTCGAAGCCCCACTCGTGAAAACCAAGCTTCTCGAGCAATTCGAAGCCGTGGATGATGCCGCGTCCGCCGCAGCCGCGGCCGACCTCGGGCCCGCCGAGCTCCATGGCGAATACGCCATCGCGGGTGAAGCACACGTCCTCGATCCGCACCTCCTCGCCGGCCAGCTTCTTGCGTGAGGAGGTCTCGATGATGGTGGGCGAGGAGCGACCGCCGAACAGCAACGACGTCGTGTCGCTCTTGGGGTCGCAGCCGATCAGCAGCACGCGTTTGCCCTGCTGGGCCATCATGTAGCTGAGATTGGAGAGGGCGAAGCTCTTCCCGCTCCCGCCCTTGCCATAGATGGCGATGATCTGGGTTTCTTTCGTCACCGGGCCCGTAGCCGGCGGGTCGGGCGGCACGGCGGCCTCTTCACGAAGGCGTTTGTTCACGATCAGTGTGGCGTTCATGCCGGTCCTCCGGACGAGGTCTCGTGCCTCGTGGTCCGAAGTGTCAGACTAACTTGACGCTCTTGGATGTCAAACGAATTGTACGGTCCTTTTCGACCGCCTGGCCCGGCCGCCAAGCTCTTGATGAAGCTGTCGATTGGTCGGCGCCCCGGAACCCTATCCGAACAGGTCCCCCTGAGGATTTGCCGCCGCCGGCGGCTTGAACTGGGAGAGATCGAGCGGCGGCAGGGGCCGATCCAAACCAAAGCGGCGCTGGGCGATGGCGAACCGTCGCGACAGCAGATCGGCGATCGGCCCTTCGCCCTTCATCCGCTTCCCCCACTGCGGATCGTAGTCCCGGCCGCCGCGCATCTGGCGCACCAGCGACATCACCCGGCTCGCGCGGTCGGGAACATTCGCCTCCAGCCACTCGCGGAACAGATCCTTGATCTCCAGCGGCAGGCGCAAGGCGACGTAGGCGGCGGTCGAGGCGCCCGCTTCAGCGGCGCGCTGGAGCACCGCCTCCAGCTCGTGGTCGTTCAGGCCGGGGATCACCGGCGCGAACATGACGACCGTCGGCACGCCCGCTTCGGCGAGTGCGCGGACGGCCTCCAACCGGCGCTCGGGCGTGGCGGCGCGCGGCTCCATGACCCGGGCGAGCTTCCGGTCGAGGGTCGTGATCGAGATCGCCGCGCGCGCCAGCCCGGCCTGTCCCATGGGACCGATCAGGTCGAGATCCCGCATGATCAGGTTCGACTTGCTGATCACCGAGAACGGGTGGCGGAAGCGCGACAGCACCGCGATCACCTCGCGCGTCACGCGCAGGCGGCGCTCCTGCGGCTGATATGGATCGGTGTTGCCGCCGATGTGGATCGTGGCCGGGGCATAGCCCGTCTTGCTGAGCTCCCGCTCGAGCAGCCGGCCTCCCTCGGGCTTGAAGAACAGCTTGCTCTCGAAATCGAGACCCGGGGAGAGGCCCATGTAGGCGTGCGCCGGACGCGCGTAGCAGTAGATGCAGCCATGCTCGCACCCTCGATAGGGATTGATCGAGCGGTCGAAACTCACGTCCGGACTGTCGTTGCGGGTGATGATCACCCGCGCCTTCTCGGGCGTCAGCGTCGTCCGCAGCGGCTTCGGCGTTTCGTCCGCCTCGCTCCAGCCGTCGTCGAAGGTCTCGGACGTGCGGGATTCGTAACGGCCGCTGGCGTTGCTGACCGCGCCCCGTCCTCTCGCCTGTGGCTGCCGAACCGACGACATGGACCACCGTTACGGCGATTAGAACGAAATAGGAACACGAGAATCGCCGCTGTCTCGGATAAAGCGCTAGGTTCGTGTAACACCCGCGCATGGCGCCGCGCCCGTTTCGCATCCTGTTCATCACCGCGAGCCGACTGGGAGACGCGGTGCTGTCGTCGGGGCTGATCCGCGCGCTGTACGAGAACGTGGAAAACGCCCGCTTCACTATCGTCGCCAGCGCCTTGACCGCGCCCCTGTTCACCGAAGCGCCCGGCCTGGAACGGCTGATCGTCATGGAGAAGCGCCCGCTCGGCCTGCACTGGCCCGCCTTGTGGAACGACGTTCGCCAGTCCGCCTGGGGTCTGATCGTGGACCTGCGCGGCTCGCCGATCTCGGGCTTCCTCGCCCGAAAGCGACGCGCGGTTTGGCGCAAGGGCGGCCCCAAGACGCACAAGGTGGTCGAGGCGGCGCGGCTGCTTCACCAGGAGCAGGACCCGCCCTGGCCGCACATCTATCTTAGCGAGCGACACCGGGTCGCGGCGGCGACGCTCACGGCGGGCGAGGGGCCGATCCTGGCGCTCGCCCCGGCGGCCAATTGGGTGGGCAAGATGTGGCCGGCGGAGCGTTTCGCCCAGGTGGCGCGCGCCCTTCTCGGCCCGGGCGGTGAGTTGGAGGGCGGCCGGCTGATGGTGGTGGGCGGACCCGGAGACCGCGCGGTGGCCGGGACGCTGTTGAGCGCGCTGCCGAAGGATCGCCGGATCGACCTCGTTGACACCGCGCCCCTGCTCACCGTCGCCGCCGCGCTCGCCCGGGCGCGCCTGTTCATCGGCAACGATTCCGGATTGATGCACCTGTCGGCAGCCATGAGCGCGCCGACCCTGGGGCTGTTTGGGCCATCCGACGAGACGCTCTACGCGCCCTGGGGCGAGCACGTCGCCGTGGCTCGCGGGCCCCGCGGCTTCGCCCAGATCAAGGCCCAGGATCCCCGACTCGACCAGCGCGTGTGCCATATGACCGACCTTTCCGCGTCCGCCGTGCTCCGCGCGGCCAGAGACCTTCTCGCCACCTCGGAGCCCGTCCATGCCTGAGACCTTCGACCTGATCGTGCGGGGCGGCGAGGTGGTGAACCAGGACGGTCGCGGCCTCGCGGACATCGGCGTGCGGGGCGGCAAGGTCGCCTTCGTCGGCGACCTGGGGCAGGCCAGCGCCGGCGAGGTGTTCGATGCGCGCGGCCTGACCATCCTGCCTGGCGTGATCGACAGCCAGGTGCATTTCCGCGAACCGGGGCTGGAGTGGAAGGAAGACCTCGAGAGCGGCTCGCGCGGCGCGGTGCTCGGCGGGGTGACCACCGTATTCGAGATGCCCAACACCGAGCCGACCACCACCGACGCGGACGCCCTGGCCGACAAGCTCGCCCGCGCCAAGGGCCGCATGCACACCGACCACGCCTTCTACATCGGCGGCACCCACGAGAACGCGACGTTCCTCGGCGAACTCGAGCGCCTGCCCGGCTGCTGCGGGGTCAAGGTGTTCATGGGCGCCTCCACCGGTTCGCTGCTGGTGCCGGACGATCCGGGCGTCGAAGCCATCCTGCGGCACATCAACCGCCGCGCCGCCTTCCATTCCGAGGACGAGTACCGCCTGGTGGAACGCCGACCGCTCGCCCGCACCGGCGACTGGACCAGTCACCCGGAGGTGCGCGACGCCGAAGCCGCCTTCCGCTCCACCCGCCGGCTGGTCGGCCTCGCCAAGCGGCTCGGCAAGCGCATCCACGTCCTGCACGTGACCACCGCCGAGGAGATCGACTTCCTTTCCGACCACAAGGACGTGGCCAGCGTCGAGCTCACCCCCCAGCACCTGACGCTGGAGGCGCCGGAAGCCTACGAGCGGCTCAAGGGCTACGCCCAGATGAACCCGCCCATCCGCGAGGCGGTCCACCGCGCCGCGCTGTGGCGGGGGCTGGCGACCGGGCGTCGCCGACGTGCTGGGCTCCGACCACGCCCCGCACACCGCCGAGGAAAAAGCCCGGCCCTACCCCGCGTCGCCCTCGGGAATGCCGGGGGTGCAGACGCTGCTGCCCATCATGCTGACCCATGTCGCGGAAGGACGGCTGACGCTCGAGCGGCTGGTCGACCTCACCAGCCACGGCCCGCAGCGAATCTTCGGCATGGCCGACAAGGGGCGGCTGGCGGAAGGCTTCGACGCCGACCTCACCATCGTCGACCTCGGCGCGCGTCGGACCATTGCCCACGCCGACATGGCCACACGCGCGGGCTGGACGCCGTTCGACGGCTTCGAAGCCAAGGGCTGGCCGGTGGCGACGATCGTTCGTGGCCGGACAGTGATGCGGGAGGACGAGGTCGTGCTGCCCCATGCGGGCGAGCCGGTGCGCTTTCTCGAGACCTTGCCCTCCGTCTGATGCGCCTGCGGATCGCCACCTGGAACATCAATTCGGTGCGCCTGCGCGCGCCGCAGGTCGCTCGCTTCGTGGCCGAGCAGGCGGTGGATGTCGTCTGCCTGCAGGAGATCAAGTGCCGCGAGGGCGAGTTCCCGGTCGCGGCGCTCGCCGAAGCCGGCCTTCCGCACCTGGCGATCAATGGCCAGAAAGGCTGGCATGGCGTGGCCATCGCCTCGCGCCTGCCGCTGGAGCGCGTCGCCCCGCTCGATCTCTGCCGAGAAGGCCACGCGCGATGCGTCACGGCCAAGGTCGAGGGCGTGGAGATCGTGAATCTCTACATTCCCGCCGGGGGCGACACCCCGGACCGGGAAGCTAACCCCAAGTTCGATCACAAGCTCGACTTCTACGAGAAGCTCGCCGCCGAGATGTCGCGCCGCGAGCGCAAATCGCCCCTGCTGCTCACTGGAGACCTCAACGTCGCGCCGGGCGAGCATGACGTGTGGAGTCATCGGTACATGTCGAAGATCGTCAGCCACACGCCGATCGAGGTGGCGGCGATGGAGACGTTGCGGCGGAGCGCCGGCTTCATCGACACGGTGCGCGCCGCCGTCCCCGATCCCGCCAAGCTGTTCTCGTGGTGGAGCTATCGCGCCGAGGACTTCCGCCGCTCCAATCGCGGCCTGCGCCTCGATCACCTGTGGATCACGCCCGGGCTGCGGGAGGCCGCGTGGCGCTCGGGATCGGTTTCAGCCCGCGTCCACGATCACGTCCGAGGCTGGGAGCAACCCAGCGACCACGCGCCGGTGAGCCTGGACCTCGCCCTCTAGGCCGCCGCGCCGCTCAACGACCGCGCCAGAAACCCGCCCGCGAGGTGCAGGCCGGCGGCGTCGATGCTGTGGACGAGGCCCTGCGAGACATGCGTGGCGAGGGGGAAGCCCGCGCCTTCCAGGGTCGCCTTGGCGCGCTGGAACGCCTGGATGGGGATCATCGGATCGGCGTCGCCGTGGATGAGCAGCACCGGAGGCTTCGAACGGGCCGCGGCGATCACGGCATCGTCCGCAACCATGCCGGAGAATCCGACCACGCCCGCCACGGGCCGCGCGCGCGAGGCGGCGGCGTGCAGCGACATCATCGTTCCCTGGCTGAAGCCGACCAGGGCTATGCGGCTTTCGTCGAGCCCGTGCTTGGCCAGCTCCTCGTCGATGAAGGCTTGCAGGATCGGGGCGGCCTGGGCCGCGCCGGCCCCGCGCTGACCGGGATCGAGGCTGGTGATCGCCCACCATTGATAGGCGTTGGCCATCCCCGGCACCATCTGCGGCGCGTTCGGCGAGACGAACGCCGCATGGGGCAGGAGCCCGCGCCAGTACTGCGACAGCGAGATCAGGTCCTCGCCGTTCGAGCCGTAGCCATGGAGGAAGATGATCAGCGAGCGAGCGGGTCCGCCGGCCGCCGGGGCCACGCGCGGGCCGTCGAGGCCAGAGGGGGCTGCATCGCTCATCGTGATCTCCTGGTCGTTGACTTGGGCGCGTCCGGAGCCTAGCCAGAGCCCCGTTCTAAACGCGAGCCGACCCATGACTTCGTTTTCCGCCCTCATCAACGCTCGCGAGGAGATCGCCGCCTAGACGCACACCCTTTTTCGTCCAGGCCCGTTCCGCCCTCCCGAGCCCGCCGCGCTCCGGAGGGTTTTTTATTGTCCGGCGCGCCGTCCTTCCCCTTCCGAAGACAGCCATGACCGCCGTGACCGCCCTTTCTCCCCCTGCTTCTTTTTCCCGCGCCGACCGGTCCATCTGGACCGCGGAAGCGCGCGCCCTGATCCGCCTTGCGCTTCCGCTCGCCGGCGCTCAGCTCGCGCAGATGGCGGTGATGACCACCGACGTGCTGCTGCTCGGCCGGTTCAGCCAGCATGCGCTGGCCGCCGCCGCCATCGGCAACACCATCTCGTTCTTCGCCTGGATGGTGGGCGCGGGTCCCGCCTTCGCCGTTTCGCCCATGGTCGCCCAGCTGATCGGCGCGCGGCCGAGGTCGCGAGGCGGTGTGCGCGCGGCGATCCGCATGAGCCTGTGGTCGGTCCTCATCGTCTCGGCGCCGCTCATGGTGCTGCTCTGGTTCGCGGGACCGTTGCTGCACCTGTTCGGACAGGAACCCAGCCTCGCCGACGACGCGGGGCGGTTCGTGTTCATGCTGTCTTTCGGCCTGCCCTTCACCCTGGCGACGTCCGCGCTCCGCAGCTTCGCCAACGCGCTCGACCATCCCCGCGCGGGCTTGTGGGTGATGTTGGCCACCATCGTGTTCAACGCCCTGGCGGGCTGGACGCTGATCTTCGGCCACTTCGGCGCGCCCCGGCTCGGCATCGTCGGCTCGGGCCTGGCGACGAGCCTGTCGTCGGTGTTCAGCTTCGTCGCCATGCTGGTGATCGTGCGCGCGACGCCGAAGCTCGCCGCCTATCGGGTGTTCCGGCGCGCGCACAAGCCCGTGCCCGCCAAGCTCAGCGAAGTGTTTCGGTTAGGCATGCCCATCGGGGCGACGATGATCTTCGAGGCGATGCTGTTCAACACCATGACCCTGGTGATGGGCCGCTTCGGGTCGGGGGCGCTGGCCGCGCACCAGATCGCGCTCAACTTCGCTTCGATCACCTTCATGGTCCCGCTGGGGATCGGGATGGCCTCCACCGTGCGGGTCGGCCTCGCCATGGGAGCGGGCGATGCCGAGGGGGCGCGGCGCGCGGGTCTGGTGGCGTTCGCGCTCGCCTTTGTCTTCGCCCTGGTCTCGGCCATCGCCATGGCGCTGTTCGGGCGCGAGATCGCCGGGCTCTATCTGGGTGGACGCGGCGCGGGCGATCTGGCGACCATCGGTCTCGCCGCTCTATTCCTGAAGGTCGCGGCGGCCTTCCAGGTGTTCGACTCGATCCAGGTCGTCGGCGCCCAATCCCTTCGGGGGCTGAAAGACGCGCGGGCGCCGATGGTTCTGGCCGGAGTGAGCTACTGGCTCATCGGGGCTCCCGCCTGTCTCGGCCTGGGCCTATGGCTCGGCCTTGGAGGCCTGGGGATCTGGATCGGCCTGGCGATCGGGCTCGCGGCGGCGGCCGTGCTGATGACGGCGCGCTTTTGGCGACTCACCGCGTTTGGAACGAAGTGAAGGTCTGCTTCATCCGCCGAACAGCTTCAAGGTCCGATCGCGCGCCAGTTCCGCCGCCTCGCGGTTCCAGCGCTCCGGGTCCTCGTTGTTGAAGCCGTGGCCGGCGTCTTCGTAGATGAAGACCGGCGTGTCGGGGTGGGCGGCGGTCACGGCGGCTTTCACCTCGTCGGCGGGGATGCCCTGGTCCTTGCGGCCGAGGTGGACGATCACCGGGCAGTGGAGCTCCAGCCCGGCGTTGTCCTTGACGAGGCTGCCGTAATAGCTCGACGCGCCGGAGAGGCCCGGCACCTTGGACGCCGCCAGCCAGGCGAGCGAGCCGCCGTAGCAGTAGCCGACCACGAACACCTTCCCATCCTTCTTCAGGTAGTCGCGGCAGGCGGCGATATCGCCCATGGCCTGGTCGAGCGGCGTCGCCCGGGCGTGGCCGACGCCAGCCTGCATCCCGGCCGCGTCGTGCATGGCGGTGAAGCCGCGTTCGCGGCGATCGTAGAGCGAGGGCGCGACCGCCTCGAAGCCCAGCTCGGCCCAGCGATCGACGTCGCGGCGGACGTGCTCGTCGATGCCGAAGATCTCCTGCAGCACGATCACCCCGCCCTTGCACGGGCCGGGCGGCAGAGCGTGGTAGGCGTCGAAGTGGAAGCCGTCGGCGCCCTCGATCTGGATCATCTCGCCCATGGATCGCACTCCCTCTGATCGTCTCCGGCGAGCGATCTAGCCCCGTCGGGGCGCCGCGCCCAGCCGTCTTGGACACGTTCCTGTGATTGACCCACGCGTCCGGGTCTCCATAAGCGGTGGCCATGCTCACCGGTCTCTCTCCTCAAGCCCGCGAGGCGCGCGCCTGGCCGTTCGAGCAGGCCCGCAACCTGCTTGCCCGACTGTCGCGCGTGCGACTCACTGAGGAGGAGCGCGACCTCGCCTCCGCCCTGATCGCTCAGGGCAAGATCGGCGAAGCGCTGGAAACGCTGCCCGCCCTGCGCGCCCCGGTGATCCTGCAGACCGGCTATGGCGCGAGCGGCCTGCCGCACATCGGCACCTTCCTCGAGACCGCCCGCACCGCCATGGTGCGCAGCGCCTTTCGCGCGCTCACCGAGGATCGGATCCCGACGCGCCAGATCTGCTTCTCCGACGACATGGACGGCCTGCGGAAGGCGCCCGAGAACGTCCCCAACCGCGAGCTGCTGATCGAGGACCTGGGCAAGCCGCTCACGGTCGTCCGCGATCCCTTCGGCGAGCACGCGAGCTTTGGGGCGCACAACAACGCCCGCATGCGCGCGTTCCTCGACGAGCACGGCTTCGATTACGAATTCTACTCGGCCACCGAATGCTACCGCTCGGGCCGCTTCGACGAGACCCTGCTCAAGGTGCTCGAGCGCTACGACCAGATCATGGGCGTCATGCTGCCCACGCTCGGCGAGGAACGGCGCGCCACCTACTCTCCGTTCCTGCCGATCAGCCCCTCCACGGGTCGGGTCCTGCAGGTCCCGGTGCTGGAGCGGAACGTGGCGGCCGGAACCATCGCGTTCGAGGACGAGGACGGAACCCGGCGCGAGGTTCCCGTCACCGGCGGCGCGGTGAAGCTGCAGTGGAAGCCGGACTGGGCCTGCCGCTGGACCGCGCTTCACGTCGACTACGAGATGGCGGGCGCCGACCTGATCGACTCGGTCAAGCAGTCGGGCCGGATCTGCACCCTTCTTGGCGGCACGCCGCCGGAAGGCTTCAACTACGGACTGTTCCTGGACGAGCACAACCAGAAGATCAGCAAGTCCAAGGGCAACGGCCTGTCGCTCGAGGAATGGCGGCGTTACGGCGCCCCCGAGAGCCTGGTCTATTATCTGTTCCAGTCGCCGCGCGCGGCCAGGAAGCTCTATTTCGACGTCATCCCGAAGGCGATGGACGAGTATCTCCAACAGCTCGACGCCTACAATCGTCCACCCGCGGAGGGCGACAACCGCGCGACTTCGCCGCTCGATAATCCGGTGTGGAGCGTCCACGGCGGCGATCCGCCGAAGGCCGGCTCGCCCGTGTCCTTCAGCCTGCTGCTGAACCTGGTTTCGGCGGCCAACGCCTCGGACGAGAGCATCCTCTGGGGCTTCATCCAAAGGCAGTTCCCGCACGCGACGCCCGAGAGCGAGCCGCTGCTGGCGCGGATGACCGGCTACGCCCTGAACTACTACGAAGATTTCGTCAGACCCTCGAAGCGGTTTCGTCCGCCTACGGATCATGAACGCGCGGCGATGGAGGATCTGCTCGCCCGCCTCCGCGCCCTGCCGCCCGATACACGCGACGGCGAGGTCATCCAGAACGAAGTCTACGCCGCCGGCAAGGACGCCGGCTTCGAGCCCCTGCGCGCCTGGTTCTCGGCGCTCTACGAGGTGCTCCTGGGCCAACCCCAGGGACCCCGCTTCGGCTCCTTCGCCGCGATCTTCGGCCTCCCCGAGACGATCGCCCTGATGCAAGGCGCGCTCGCGGGCGAACTCGTCTAGCGCCAGTCCACCTCGGCCTCGCCGAGCGCGTCCCTGAGCGGTCCCAGCCAGGGCTCGTAATGCCGCCACTGGTCCAATCCCTCGCGGAAGATGGGGCGGCGGACCTGTTCGGAGCTGGCGGTGCGCACGGCGCGAGCCGTTTCGTGGAAACGCAGGCAGGCGTCCTCGAACGGCAGGCCGCAGTGGTCCAGCAAGCGGCGGACCTGCCCTTCGGTGTCCGCCACCACATCCTCGTAGATCGCCAGGTGCGCGCGGCCCGGCAGGCGGGCGTCCAGGGCGCGCATGAGCCGCAGGTAGTCGCGGTAGTAGAGCCCAATGTCGGCGAGGTCGTAGGAGAACGCCTGACCGCGCGCGAAGTGCTGCTTGAAGCAGGAGAACCCCGCCGCCATCGGGCCACGCCGCGCATCGATGATGGTCGCACCCGGCAGGATCAGGTGGATGAAGGGCGCGTGCAGCCAGTTGTTCGGCATCTTGTCGATGAACAGCGGCCGGCCCGACTTGCGGTGGATCCTCGTGCGCTCGAGGTAGGTCTCGCCCAGCGCATGGAGGTCGGCGGCCGTGAGCGTGGCGAGCACCTCGCGGTAGTCGGCGCCCTTGCCGCCCCGCGCGGCCGTCTCGCGCGCCAACCGGGCGATGTCCGGCAGTTCGATGGTGCCTTCGACCTGCGAGTGGCTGGCGAGGATCTGCTCGAGCAGGGTCGAACCTGAGCGCGGCAGGCCGAGGATGAAGATGGGCGCGCGGTCGTCGGCGCCCGCCGGTTCGCGGTCGAACAGGTCGGACTGGAGCAGGGCCACGGACCGATCCACCGCCCGCGTGGTCTCCCCCGCTTCATACGGAAGCTCGACACGCCGAAGGCGCGCGCCTTCCAGGTAGTGGTCAACGGACTTGGCCCAGGCGCCCTCGTCCTCGAACGCCTTGCCGAGAGCGTAATGGACGATTCAGCCGGTCGTCGTTGCTGAGCTCGCGGCGGCCGAGCTGAGCCTCCATGGCCCCGACTTCCTCGATCTCGAACCGGCGCGTCTTGAGGTTGGCGAGGCTCCACCAGCTTTCGCCGAGACCCGGCGCCAGCTCCAGGCTCTTGCGATAGGCGGCGATGGCCTCCTCGCGACGGCCGGCGGTGCGCAGGGCGTGGCCCTGGCTCAGCCACAGCTTGGGCTGGCCGGGCTGGCGCGCCAGGAGGTCGGCGTAGGTCTGGATCGCGGAGGCGTACTCGCCGACCAGGCTCTGAGCGCCGGCGAGGAGCGCCAGATAGCCGCCCTCGCCCGGGCTCTCCTCCAGCAGCTTGTGGATCTGCGCCAGCGCCTCGGCCCCCTTCTGCTGCCGGAACAGGGCCACGGCCAGGCCGTGCCGCGCGCCGGTGAAGCTGGGCGAAAGCTCCAGACAGTGTTCGAACATCGCTTCGGCTTCGCCGTAACGGCCCAGGCGCATGCCGGCCTCACCCAGCATCCGCAGCGCGGCGGCGTCGGTCGGCTCGGCGCGGAGGCGCTCGCGCAGCAGATGCTCGGCGACGGAGAGGTTGTCGTCACGAAGCGCGAGCGCGGCCTGGATCAGCACCGGGTCGGTGGTGGAGCGAGCGATCGACTCGGCGCGCGCGCGCCCGGCGCCATCCTCGTCGCCCTGCCCCTCCAGCAGATCGCCAAGTGCTCGCCACAGATCGGGCCTGTCGGGCTTCAGAACCAGGGCGCGGCGACAGGCCGAGATCGCGCCGCCCGCGTCGCCGATGGCCGCGCAGGCCGAGGCCAGCTCGATGTGCACCTGGGGCGCATTCGGTTGCTGCGCCGCTAGAGGTCCGAGGATTTCCAGCGCGGCGTTCGCCTGGCCTTGGCGCCAAAGAGCCGCGCCGAGAAGGTTAAGCGCCCGTGGATCGCGGGGCGCCACGCGCAAGATTTCCCGCGCCTGTCGCTCTGCGAGCGCGGGGCGGCTGTCCATCAGGTTGGCGGCGCGCGCGAGCGCGGCGTCCAGGGAGGCGACCGGCGCGTCCGAAGCCATGGGCTTCGGCTTAAAGGATCAAGCGGCCGCCGAGTTTAGAAGGTCTCGCCGAGCTTGATCCCCACTGTCAGGGGATGGATCGGCACCTCGTAGAGCGCCGGGCTCACGAATCCGCTGGGGGCCGCGTTCGGATAGGCCGAGGCGCAGACGCTCACCGTACAGGGCGTGAAGCGGTTCAACTGGCCGCGGGTGTCGAACGCGTTCTTGATGAACAGCTCGAGGCTGGTTCGTCCCCGCTCCGCCCCCACCGAGAAGTCGGCGGTCGCGTAACCGGGAATCTCGCCCAGGGCGTCGATGTCCGATTTGCGCAGGCCGACGTTCTCCCGCGACTGGTAGAACACCGCGCCCTGGGCGTGCGCGCTCCAGGGGCCGACGTTCCAGGTGTAGCGGGCGGTGATGTTGCCCTTGAACCTTGGCGTGTAGGGCAGTTGCGTGCCCTTGTACGCGACCTGTCCGGCCACCGCGGGATCGGTCTCGGTGCAGCCTGTAATGACCTGGCCCGTGTCCGGATTGGCGCCGCAGAACACCTGGGTGAGATAGGCGCGGTTGTAGGCGCCCGCCGCCGAAAGGGTGAGTTGGGACGTGGCGCGCCACTCGACGTTGGACTCGATGCCGAGGATGCGCGCCTGGGGCGCGTTGTCGACGATGGTGAGGCTGTTGAGGCCGAGGAAGGAGAACTGAAACTTGTTCCACTCCTCATCGTAGACGGCGCCGTTCCACGTCAGGCTGCGGTCGAACCAGCGCGTCTTCCAGCCCACCTCGTAGTTATCGAGGGTATCGGCCGAATAGGGCGGCACCGCCCCGCCGCCGTTGCGGTTCACGCCGCCCGGCCGGAAGCCCGTCGAGTAGGTGAAGTAAATCATCCGGTCGGAGTCGAACTTGTAGCTGGCGTTGACCCGATGGGTTTCGCCGGAGTCCGAAATGACCTTGTTGAGGTTCACGCAGGGTGCGTTGCGGAAGGACTGACCCGGCAGGCAGTTGCTGTTGTCCACTCCCATGCCGGAGCTGAACCCGGTCAACGCGTCGTAATTCGCGCTGAACCCGAAGAAGCCGTACAGGCTGTTCTTGTAGTGGTAGCCGCGGATGCCGCCGGTGATGGTGATCTTCGGCGTCACGTCGAACGAGGCCTCGGCGAACACGGCCTCGTCGCGGTCCACCCGGTCCTGGTCGGTGAGCCAGATGGTGTTCGGCCAGCCGGGCACCGCGATCTGAGGGCCGAAGCCCTGGATCTGGTAATCCTGGATGATCCAGTGGCTCTGCCGCTCCTGGAACAAACCGGCGACGAAGCGGAAGCGGTCGCTCGACGGCGAGGCTATGCGCAGTTCGTTGCTGCCCTTCTCGAAGCGATCCCGCCCGACGATCTCCTGCTGGGGATACGGCAGGGGCGTTCCGGTCGAGTCCTGCCAGTTGGCTCCGGAGCCGTAGGCCTGGTCGTAGGCGACGGAATAGTCGGTGTAGTCGCTGAGCGAGTTGACCTTCCGGTTGAAGTAGCCACCGCTGTAGGTGAGGTCGAAGCGGCCGATCTTGCCGTTGATCGTCAAGGCGGTCTGCAGCCACCGATCGTGGAAGCTGTCCGGCGCGAACCGCTGGACCTTGAGGTCGCCGACGTAAGGATCGAAGCCGAACACGCCAGGCGAGCGCAGGTCCTGGGCGATCACCGTCGGGGTGATGTTCCAGCTGTCATTGATGTCGAACCGAACCGCGGCGCGACCGCCGTAGTTCTCGACCTTGTTGATGCTGTTGGCGACGAACCGGCTGTTCGACAGGATGTTGCCGGACGTCGCGAACGGCCGGGAACCGGGAACATTGTCGATGAAGCCGTGGTCGTACTCGTCGAAGCCGACCAGGCGCACGGCGATCTTGTCGGTGATCGGGATGTTGACGAAGCCCTCCGCCACATAGCCCGGCCCACCGTGGGCGGTGTAATCGCCCTGCAGGTCGAACCCCGCCTTGAAGCCCGCCGTCGACGGCTGGTTGGTGATGATGCGCAGGGTGCCCGCCTCGGAGCTCGCGCCGTAGAGCGTGCCTTGCGGCCCCTCGAGCACTTCCACCCGGGCGATGTCGTAGATGTGCACGTCGAGCGTGCCGCCGATGGTGGTGATCGGCTGCTCGTCGAGATAGACGCCGACGGTCGGCAGGGGACCCGAGTGGTTGGCGTTGTCGCCGCTGGAGACACCGCGGATGTAGACGCTGGTCGTGTCGGGGCCGAGCGTCTGGAACGTCACGTTCGGCAGGTACTTGGTGTAGTCCTCGAAGCCGTTGACGTTCAGCCGCTCGAGCGCGCGAGAGTTCGAGCACGTCGACCACCGCCGCGACATTCTGCACGTTCTCGGACCGCTTCTCCGCAGTGACGATCACTTCCGCCACGGCGTTGCCCTGGTCGGCCTGGGCTTGAGCCTGGGTCTGGGTCCCGGCGGCGTGAGCGGCGCTTCCCAGAGCGCTGCCGGCGAGCAGGAGGGCGATCGCCGTGGGGCGGAACGCGCTGGATGTCCGTAGCATGACGAGAAGACCCCTCTTGTTTCTCGCCCCCGCGAGTTCTTTGGCGGGAACCTTCGCTGTCGCAAAACGATCGTCAAGCGCCGCGCCGCCGCCGCCGCCGTTTACGGCCGCCCCGATGAAAGATGTCGCACCGCCTGTGGCGCGCGGGCCACGGCCGCCTTGAGTTCCCCCGCCCCCTCGACTACCCTCGACACCTTCCAATCCGACGAAAGTGAAGACAGCGCATGCCGCCCAACGCTCGCGCGAGGCCGCTCTAATGCCCGTTCCGACCTCGCCGCTGGTGAAGGTGATGATCGACGCGGCCCGCAAGGCCGGGCGTGGTTTGGCGCGGGACTTCGGCGAAGTGTCTGAGCTTCAGGTCTCTCGCAAGGGCGCGGCAGACTACGTCAGCGCCGCAGATCTCAAGGCCGAACAGACGGTGTTCGAGGTGCTCTCCAAGGCTCGCCCCGGCTACGGCTTCCTGGGCGAGGAGCGCGGAATGATCGAGGGCACCGACAAGACCCATACCTGGGTCGTCGATCCGCTCGACGGCACCACCAATTTCCTCCATGCGATGCCCCACTTCGCCGTCAACATCGCCCTGCAACGCGAGGGCAAGGTCGTCGCCGGCGTGACCTACAACCCGGCCAACGGCGACCTGTTCTGGGCCGAGCGCGGCAAGGGCGCCTTCCTCAACGATCGGCGCCTTAGGGTGGCGGCGCGGACGCGGATGGAGGACGCGGTGTTCGCCACCGGCATTCCGTTCCTGGGCCACGGCCAGCACGCCAAGTTCCTGAAGGAGCTTCACCAGATCTCCCAGCGCGTCTCCGGCGTCCGGCGCTTCGGCTCGGCCGCCCTCGACCTCGCCTGGGTCGCCGCGGGGCGCTTCGACGGCTTCTGGGAGCGCGATCTCTCGCCCTGGGACCTCGCCGCCGGCATCCTGATCGTCACCGAGGCGGGGGGCGTCGCCACCGACGCCGACGGCGGCGACGAGGTGCTGACCAAAGGCTCCATCTGCGCCGGCAATCCGGACCTGCATCCCCAGCTCCTGGAGCGGATCAAGGCGGCGGCTTAAGTCCTCGTATTGGGGCCTTTGCGCTCGCCGCCCTGAAGCGCCACATCAGGCGCATGACAGCCGCGCCGCCTAACGTCGTCCATCTCGCCGACCGCGCCACGATCCGCGTCTCGGGCGAGGACTGGCGGAGCTTCCTGCAAGGCCTGCTGACCCAGGACGTCGAGACGCTCGCGCCGGGCGAGGTCCGCTACGGCGCCCTGCTCACGCCGCAAGGGCGGCTGCTGTTCGACCTGTTCCTCAAAGGTGAACCCGACGGCGTGCTCATCGACTGCGACGCCGATCGACGCGAGGCGCTGACGGGGCGTCTGTCGATCTACCGCCTCCGCGCCAAGGTCTCGATCGAAGCAGGCGACGCGCGGGTGTTCGCAGGCTGGGGTGCGGAAACCGCGCCTGCGCCCTGGATCGCCGATCCGCGTCTGCCGGCCCTGGGATTCCGCGCCTACGAGGCGATGGTTGAAACGGGCGGCGACTACGACGCCCATCGCCTCTCGCTCGGCATCCCGACGAGCGCCGACTTCGCCGACGAGGCGAGCTATCCCATCGAGGCCAACCTCGATCTCCTCAACGGCATCGATTTTCACAAAGGCTGTTTCGTCGGCCAGGAAACGACCTCGCGGATGAAGCGCCGCGGCGCGGTCAAGAGCCGAATGGCGCCGGTCGCCTGGGACGGGCCGCCGCCGAGTCCGGGCGAGGAGTTGCTGTGCGGGTCCCTGCGCGCCGGCGCGATCACCAGTGTCGGCGCGGAACGCGCCATGGCCCTCCTGCGGCTGGATCGACTGGACGGCGAACGCACCCGGACCGCCGGGACTTGGCGACCGCTCCCGCCGGAGTGGCTAGGGGTTCCGCTCGTCGCCTGAGGCCGTCATGATGTCGTCGTCGAACATCACCTTCGGCTTGGGGCAGGCGTTCACCTTCCGCGACTCGCGGGAGACGGCGCTATCGACCACGAAGCAATCCTCGAACACCGAACAGAAGCAGTAGCGCTCACGGAGCGCGCTGAGGCGCGAACCCAGACGCAGAGAGTCACCCGGCTTCAGTTCCGGAAACGGCAGGCCGAGCATGACGACTTTCTCGTTTGCTCCGATCACATCGCCAACGACCGACTCCGTGTTCGCGTTCAGAGCGCCCACGGGAAGTCCGAGGGATGACCGCAGTTCGCGCGCGAGTTCATGGAAATTGTGCAGAGGCGTCTGCCCGTCCCAGATCTCCAGCGTCCGAAGGCGCGCCGGACCAATCCCGTTGTTGCGGAAGGCGATCTCCCAAACGAGACCCTCGGTCTTGGTGTCCGGCTGAAGCGAATTGGCCAGCGTCAGGTTCGGCCAGCTGTTGGCCTCAACCAGCTTCTTCATCGTGTGACCGTGCTCCACCGCCACGAACAGCGAAACGCACGAGATCAGCAGGGCCGAGCCGCCCAGGATGAGATCCAGCCAGCGATGACCCGTCGGATGGTGACGGTGGGCGTGGACCTCTTCCGGGATCATGGCTGGCGACGAGCCGGTCTCGGGAGCAGAGGTCCCGCCACGTCTGTCAGGCGTTGCCGACGGGCTGTGGCGCCTGCGCCTTCCGCGCCAGATAGATCTGGGCGAAGTCGATGGGCTCGAGCTGGAGCGGGGGGAAGCCGCCTTCGGCGGTGAGGTCGCTGATCATTCGCCGCGCGAACGGGAAGAGATAGCGCGGGCATTCGATCATCAGGACCTGCTCCAGATCCTCCTGCTCGACCCCGACCACCTGGAAAATGCCGGCGTAGACGATTTCCACCTGGAAAACCGTGTCGGCGGCGCGGCGGGCCTTGGCGGTCATCTTGAGATCGACCTGGAACACGCCGCCCTCGCGCGCCTGGGCGCCGAGCTCCACGCCGAGCTCGATCTGGGGCGGCTCGGTGCCCGCCCGGAGCGAGTCCGGCGCACGCGGATTCTCGAAGGAAAGGTCGCGGATGAACTGGGCCAGGATGCGGATCCCAGGCGCGGTGTTGGGGTCGAAGCCGCCTTCGCCGTTGGACTGAGGCGTGGAGGGCGGGGTGGAGGGGGGCTGATCGGTCATGCCGGCGCCTAACATGCGCTCCGGATCAATCCAAGCGCCTGCTGACGCGGCGGATCATTCGCCCTATATGGGTGTTTCGGATCATTCGCTCTCTTATCGAAAGCGCGAGGTGCTGACCTTGCAGGTTTTAGAACTCGTTATTCTGGCGGCGCTGGCGGCGGTGGTGCTGTTCCAGCTCTACGCCGTGCTGGGCCGCCGCGTGGGACGGGGCGCCGAAGAGGCCGCGCGCACCCCGCTGCTTAAAACGGGAGCCGCCCCGGCGACTCCTACCGGCGAGACGGCCGCGCCGCTCAGCCCGCTCGCCGCTCTGAAAGCGCGCGACCCCAGCTTCGACGTGGGCCACTTCCTGGCCGGCGCGAAAGCCGCCTACCAGATGATCGTGACGGCCTACGCCAAAGGCGACCGCGAGGCGCTGCGACCCCTGCTGTCGCCGACGGTGATGAGCAGCTTCGAGCAGTCGATCGCCGAGCGCGAGAGCGCCGGACGGGAAGAAGGCGTGGAGTTCGTCCATCCGCCGAGGGCCGACTTCGAGAGCGCCAACCTGTCCGGCGACATCGCCCGGGCCGCGGTGCGCTTTCTCGCCGAGCTGCGCGCCTGGACCAAGAGTCCGGACGGCGAGCAGACCGACACACGCCGCACGGCCGAGGTCTGGACGTTCGAGCGGGACCTGAAGAGCCGCAACCCGAACTGGACCCTGATCCACGTCGATCCCGCCGAGGCGTGAGTCCGGGGGCGGGGTACGGGCTTGCGCGCGCCGGCGCGGCGCTGGGCCTCGTCTTGCTGACGGCGGCGTGCGCCACCAAGCCGCTCCCGCTTGAACCCCCGCCACTGCGGCCCACTCCCCCGGTAACGACGCCCACCGCGCCTCTGGCTCCGCCGAGGACCGCGCCGGCGAGTTTCGCAGACTTGCCGGGGTGGACCCGCGAGGATCACGTCGCCGCATTCCAGGCGTTTACCCAAACCTGTGATCCCGGGAGCGGGGCGCGCGACAGCCACGGCTTCGGCAGCTACGGCCCCGCCGCCGCCGCGGCCCCGGTGGTCTCGGGGATGGGTCGCATCTGCGCGGAGGCGCGCGCGGCGGGACCGGTCGACGAGGAGACCGCCCGACGCTTCTTCGAGACCCACTTCGACACCCGAACGGATCGAGGGCGAGGGCCTGCTCACGGCCTACTTCTCACCTGTCTATCCCGCCCGCCGCCGGCCCGACGGCGAGTTCTCCGCGCCCCTCAGGCCGCGCCCGGCGGACCTGCCGCGCAATCCGCCGCCGGGCGCCTGGCCCGACCGCGCCGCCATCGAAGCTCAGCCCGCGCCGGACGCCCTCGCCTGGATGCGGCCCGAGGACCTGTTCTTCCTGCAGATCCAGGGCTCCGGCGTGCTGGTGCTGGAGGATGGCGCCCGCGAGCGCGCGGTGTTCGACGGCTCCAATGGGCTGCCGTTCGTGGGGATCGCCGCCCCGATGCGCGCCGCCGGCCTGCTCCCGGATCGTCGCACCGACGCCGGCGACATCAAGACGTGGCTGGCGAACCATCGTGGGCCGGACGCCCAGGCGCTGATGGACCAGGACACGCGCTATGTCTTCTTCCGCCTGGTCCCGGACAACGACGCCGAACCCGCCGGCGCCGCGGGACGGCCGCTGGTCCCGGGCCGATCGCTGGCGGTCGACCCGCAGCGGCACGCCATGGGCGAGCTGCTGTGGATCGAGGCCACGGCGCCGGCGCTGTCCGGCGCCCCCGTCGCCTACCGCCGCCTCGCCGTCGCGCTCGACACCGGCGCGGCGATCAAGGGCGAGGTCCGCGCCGATCTCTACACCGGGCGCGGCGACGCCGCCGGGGCCGAAGCCGGCCACGTGCGCCACACGCTGCGGCTGTGGCGGCTGGCGCCTACGCCGTGAACCGGCTCGACGCCGAGTCGCGCCGCCTGTGGAGCGTGGTGGCGGCGACCGTGCGGCCGCTGCCGGGACGCGCCCTTCCCGAACCCGAGCCGCCGCCCAGCCCGGCCCCGCCCTTGCCGCCGCTCCGCACCGCGCTCGCCGCGCCTCGGCCAAAGACCGGCCCCAAGCCGCAACCCCGCCCGCTCGACGCCATCGAGCCCAACCGACACCGCCGCATCGCCCGGTCGCCGCGACCGGCGGAGGCGGTGATCGACCTGCACGGCTACGACCAGGACCGCGGTCGGGCCGCGCTCACCGCCTTCATCCTGCGCGCCTACGCCGACGGGGAGCGGGCGGTGCTGGTGATCACGGGCAAGGGGACCATGGGCGACGGCGTGCTCCGCCGTCGGACGCCAGAATGGCTGTCCGAGCCTCCGCTGCGTCCGTTGATCGCCGGCCTTTCCGAAGCCCACCGCCGCCACGGCGGCGAGGGCGCGCTCTATGTGGCGCTGAAGCGAACCAAGGGCTGAGGGTTCAGCGTCCGGGCTGGACCAGGCGCTGGATTGCCGCGGAGGCGGCGGGAAAGCCGAGGTCGTTGGGCGTGTAGGTCGTGCGCTTGTGGGTGGCGAGATCGATGGTGACGCTGTCGTCGGGGGTCTTGGCCGACTTGCCGTCCGTGGCCGGATGATATTCGATGCGCAGCTGCTTGGGATCGACGATGATCCGGAGATAGCCGTAGTCCTGGTCGTCGTAGTTCTCGAAGGTGACCGGATCCTCGCCCGTCGGCTGGCTGATGATCTGTGGCGTGCGGATCGGGACGCCGTTCACCATCTGCAGCTTTTGCACGTTATGCCCGCCGTTCCCGCAGATCACGTAGGGGACCTCCGTCCCGTCCGGGCGCGCGCGGGTAAAGCGCTGATAGGAATGGGCGTGGCCAGCCAGGAAGGCGTGCGGCCACACGCCGGCCTTCTCGAAGGCGGCGTCCATCTGGGCCCGCAGAGCGGTGCTCGAGGAGTGCTGCCCGCCGATCGCGTATTGCGGGTGGTGATGCGCGACGAGCAGAGCCCCCTGGAAGTTTTCCGCCTTCACCCGCGCGAGCGCCGCGTCGAGATACTGGATCTGTGAATCGCCGGTGTTCGGATCGGAGATCACGCCCGGGTCTTCCAGAGTGTTGGAGTAGAACGTCAGGATCCGGACGAACGGCGCTTCCAGGGTGAAGAACACGCCCGGCTGGATCTGCGCGGTGCGCGACAGGCCACCGGCTTCCGGCGTCACCACAAATCCGTTCGCCGGATCGGAGCAGAAGTTGCGCAGGTAGGCGTCGAGGCTCGTGGCGTGGGCCAGCGGCGAGAGCATGCCGTCGTGGTTGCCGGCGGCGGCGATCACCGGCGCGTGGTAGTTGCGATACGGCTCGTAGAACTGGTCGTAGTAGTACTGCGTCTCGCCGAAGTTGTAGACGATGTCGCCGAGCAGAAAAGCGAACTGCGGCAGCTCCATCGCATGGGTCTCGTCGAAATCGCCGATCATCTTGTCGGTGACCTCGTTCTGCGTCGTCGGCCCTTTCGTGCTGCCGCAATCGCCCGTGGCGTGAAAGACGATCTGTCCATTGGCGGTGATGTTGGCGATGGCCGTGGCGTTGCCGCCCAAGACGTCCTGCAGCGTCAGGATCGGCTCGACGCCTCCGCGCGGCGGGGGGAACGGCAGGGCGTGGAGCTTCCCCTCCTTGTTGAGCTCGTCGATGATCTTGTAGGCGGCGTTGTCCGACGGATGGACCACCTTGAACACGGTGGGGTCCGGCGTGGGCTGCGGTTGGGAGAAGATCGGCCCTGAGAGAACCCGTGGTCTCCGGCCCGTCTCGACGGCCTCGCTCATCGTTTCCTCCCGGTCTGCCTGCCCTGGGCGTGTACTTCGCGCGTCAGGTATTCGCCAATGAAGCTTCAGTGACGACGGGAGTCATGATCAAGGCTGGGCGGCGACGGGCTTCGGATCTTTCAGGACAAAGAAGCTCGCCGGCTTGGGTGATGTCGGCGAAAGGTTCGCGAGCCGCACCCGGGTGACCCCGCCGCCCGCTTCGGTGATCGCCCACCCGGAGAGGCGAAGCGGAGTCTCCAGGAAGTCCAGGGTGATTTGGCCTCGGTTCGGGTGGGCGACCTCCTGGGCGGTCACGCTGAAACCGTTGGCGGTTCGCTCCACTCGCGTGGCCCGGACGCCGCGATCGAGGCGGATGTGACGGCTGAGGAACAACCCGAGCGGCGTGAAGGCGAGCGGCGTCGCGCGGATCGTCTTGAGCCGGTTGTCGACCACCACCACCCGGCCGCCGTCCGAGGCGATGACCAGTCCGGATGGCGGGTCGTAATCGAACCTCGCCTTTCCCGGCCGCTGCAGGGTGAAGGTCCCGGTGAGCGTCTGGCCTCGCGCATTGGTCTGGCTGAAGCGCCCGCTGGCGGTGGCGAGACCGTCGAGATAGGCCACGGCGCGCTGCACCGAAGCGGCGTCCGGAGCGGACAGGGTCTGGGCCCGCGCCGACGCCGCGCCGAAACCGCCGGCAAGAAGGAGGGCGACGCCGACCAGCGCGGCGCGACGCGCCAAAATCCCCTCGCTCACGAAGCGAGCGCCTCTTCCTTGAACAACTCGCGCAGCTTCACCTTCTCGATCTTGCCGTTGGCGTTGCGGGGCAGGGTCTCGGGCCAGAACAGGATGCGCACCGGCACCTTGAACGCCGCCAGGCGCTGGGCGACGAAAGCGCGCAGCTCGGCCTCGGTGGCCTGGGCGTTCGGCTTGAGCGTCACCACCGCGGCGGGCTCCTCGCCCAGCGTCTTGTGCGGGATGCCCACCAGCGCCGCGTCCATCACCGCCGGATGGTCGTAGAGGACGTTCTCGACCTCGATGCAGTAGATGTTCTCGCCGCCCCGGATCAGCATGTCCTTGGCGCGGTCGATGATGAAGCAGAAGCCCTCCTCGTCGAGGCGCGCGAGATCGCCGGTCTTCACCCAGCCGTCGACGAAGGTCTTGGCCGTCTCCTCGGGCTTGTTCCAGTAGCCGCGCACCACCTGAGGGCCCTTGCACCACAGCTCGCCGACCTCGCCGATCGGCAGCTCCTGGGTTCCGTCCAGGCTCATGATCTTGAGGTCGGTGACCGGCACCGCGGGTCCGCAGCTGTCCGGACGGTGCTCGTAATCCTCGGCGCTGTTGGAGCTGGCGGTGGCGCTGGTCTCGGTCATGCCCCAGCCGTTGCCCGGCTGGCTCTTGGGGAATGTCTCCTTGATCAGCCGCACCAGCTCGGGGGCGGAGGGCGCCCCGCCATAGGCCACGCTCTCCAGCGAGGAGAGGTCGTAGTTCTTGCGCAGCGGGTGCTCGATGAGCTGCCAGGCGATGGTCGGCACCCCGCCCACCGAATTGATCCGCTCGCGCTCGATCAGCTCGAAGGCGCGGACCGGGTCCCACTTGCGCATCATCACGATCTTGGCCCCGGCGAACAGGCTCGGATTGAGGATCGCGAAGCAACCGGTGGCGTGGAAGAAGGGCACGCTGATCAGCGAGGCGCGTTGAGGCGCGCTCGGATCCGGCGTGGGCGGCGCCTCGCCGCGACGCAGGAACGACCGGGCCGCCGAGGCGCCCTGGGCCATGATGTTGGAGTTGACGTTCCGCTGGCTGGCGATGGCGCCCTTGGGCTTACCCGTGGTGCCGGAGGTGTAGAAGATCGTCGCGTCGTCGTCGGTGTCGATCGGGGTGGTCGGCAGGGGCGTGTCCGGCAGACGGCTCCACGACTCGGGCGGGCCGATCACCGGCTCCAGCTTGTGGATCAGCGGGTTCGAGAGGTCTTCCGAATGGCGCGCCACATAAACGCGCTTCAGGTCCGGGCAGGCGGAGAGATGCTCGGAGAGCCGCTCCAGCCGTTCGGAGTCCACCAGGACCACCTTGGACCCGGAGTCGACAAGGCCGTACTCGAGCTCCGCGCCGGTCCACCAGGCGTTGAGCGGCGTGACGATCGCCCCCAGCGAAGCGGCGGCGTAGAAGGCGACCGGCCACTCGGGGATGTTGCGCATGACGATGGCGACGCGGTCGCCCTTCTCCACGCCCGCTTGCGCCAGCTCCGCCGCGAGCGCCGCCACCGCACGGTGGAAGGCCTCGAAGCTCACCCGCTCGTCCTCGTGCACCAGGAAGATCTTCTCCCCGTGCGCGCGGCCCGCCTGGACCACCGAGCGCAGAGTCGGCGGCGCGTTCTTCCACACGCGGAGGGTCACGCCGTGGATGGTCGCCTCCTCCATCTCGAGCGGAGAGCCGGGCGCGGTCATCAGACGGTAGGCGTCCTTGACGCTCATGGCGGGCCAGGCGGGTTGGTCGGTCATGCGTGTAAGCGGCTCCCTAAAACGGCGTTCTCTTCGCCGCCCGCTTAGCGCGCGGAAGGCGGGGCTGTCATCGAGTCTGTGCCCACGACGACGGCGTGGCGTCGGCTCCAATGTCGATCAAGCAGCGGGCGCGACCATGGCGAGCCGACGGCGACGGACGAGGAGGTACCAGACCAGGCTCACCGCAAGCGCGATCGCGCCGGCCAGCGCCTCCTGCCTCGTCGCGTGAGACGCGATCCAGGCGACCCCCACCACGCCGACGGTCGCGGCGACCTCCAGTCCCCTGAGGGTCAAGGGCGGACCGGCGAGCGCGATCCCGCGCCGCTGAAGGATCACCGCCGAGACGCAGCCGACCAGGTAGACGCAGGCGATCGCCAGGGTTGAGAGCACCGCCAGCTGCACGAAGGCCCCGGTGATGGCCAGCACCGCCGCCACCACCACGTGCAGGATGATGGCCGCGGCCGGCGCTCGCGCCGGCCCCACGACGCTGCCAAGGCCTCGCGGCAGGAAGCCGTCCCGCGCAAAGGCGTAGATCACGCGCGGCGCGCTCAGGGTGTCGCCGGATAGATAGCCGAGCATCGAGACCGCCGCCCCGACCGCGATCAGCGGCGCCAAGGTCGGCGCGGCGGCGCGCATCGCGTCGGTGAGGGGAGACGATGAATGGGCGAGGGCCGGGCCGAGGACCCCTTGAACCACCACCTGGATGGCCAGGTACAGGCAGGCGATCACGCCCATCGCGCCGAGAAGTCCAAGCGGGACGTTGCGCTCCGGCCGCCGCACCTCACCGCTGACGCCGAGCGCGCCTTCCATCCCCTGAAAGGCGAAGGTCGCCAGCAGCACCGCGCGGCCGAAGGCCTTGGGATCGGGCGCCGCGAGGCTGAAGTTGCGCGCCTGGACATGGAAGGCGCCGACGCCCAGCAGAACCGCGATCGGCGCCAGCTTGGCGAGGGTGAGCACGCCGGAGAGCCGAGATCCGCTCGCGCCGCCCCTCAGGTTCACCGCCGCGAGGGCCGCATAGAGGACGATCAGCCCGGCGGCGCGCGGCAGGGCGCCGTCCAGCACCGGGAAGAATTCCTTGAGCGCGTCGATCAACGCGGCGCCGATGCCTGCGGCCGCCAGCACCGAGCCCAACCACACGAGAACCCCGGCGAGGAAGCCCGCTCCGGGCCCCAGCGCCGCGTGGACGAAGGCGTACGGCCCTCCGCTGGCCGCCACCCGGCTGCTGGCGGCGGCGAAGCAGATCACCACCGCGCCGACGGTGACCACGCAGGCGAGATAGGCGAACGGGGCGGCGGCCCCGACCTCTCGCGCCAGGGCCGCCGGCAGGACGAAGATCCCCGCGCCCACGACCATGTTGAACACCGCGGCGCCCAGGCCGGCCGCGCCGATGGCGCGAGGCGGTTCGGGGTGCTGCTGAGGCGGCGGCTGCTTCACTCGACTTCGTCTCCGGGCCGCATCGGCCTTTCGTCACCAACCACGCGCACGCACGCTCTGCGCCTAGGCTGAGCTCCCCGCGCGATCAAACGCGCGGTGTCGCCTCGAAATTTGCCGGCGCCTAGAAACCCCGCAGCTCCGCGTAGGCGTCAAAGGGATCGCGCCGGGTGCGCCACTGGTTGATGGGCGCGGCGGGATCGGCGCGGCCGAGCGCCATGCCGCTGAACACCATCTGGTCGTCGGGGAGGTTCAGGAACTTCGCCACGGTGCGCGGGTAACGCGCCCAGAACTCCTGGGCGCAGGTGTCCAGCCCGCGTTCGACGGCGAGCAGCATCACCGACTGCATGTACATGCCGACGTCCGACCATTGGGCCGAGCCGAGCTTGCGCTCCAGGCAGAAGAACAGGCCCACCGGCGCGCCGAAGAAGTTGAGGTTGTTGGTCAGTTGCCTCAGCCGCGCCGGCCGATCCTCCCGCGGGATGCCGATCGAGGCGTAGAGGTCCTCGCCGCATTCGAACCGCCGGGTGCGGAAGGGCTCCCACAGGTTCTCCGGGTAGACCGGGTATTCAGGCTCCTCCATCGGCGTGGCGGCGATCACCGCCTTGAACTCGTCCAGCGCCGCGCCGGCCAGAGCGTAGACCCGCCATGGCTGGAGGTTGCCGCCGGAGGGGGCGCGGTGCGCCGCCTCCAGGATCTCCCGCACCAGCGCGCCGTCCACCGGGTCTGGCAGAAAGGAGCGGCACGAATATCGGCGGCTCACGGCTTCGGTCACGTCCATGACGGGTTCTCACGCTTGACGAAGATTCAACCCTGGTCCGTTTAAGCCCCGCCCACGGCTAGGCAAGGCGAGGATCGATGGCGCGACGCGCGCGGACCAAGCGAACGGGGGGAGGCTTCGTCCGGCGGCTGATCGCCTGGCTGCTCGCCCTGGTGATCCTCGGGCCGCCGTTGGCCGTGCTGGTCTATCGCTTCGTACCGCCGCCGATCACCATCCTGATGGTCGAGCGCCTGTTCGAGGGTCACGGCATCGACCATCGGTGGCGACCGCTATCGGAGATCAGCCCAGCGATGGTGCGCGCGGTGGTCGCCTCCGAAGACAGCGGCTTCTGTTCCCATCATGGTTTCGACGAGCGGGCGATCGAAGCCGCCATCCGCCACAACGCGAAGAAGCCCGGTCGCCTGCGCGGCGGCTCGACCATCAGCCAGCAGACGGCCAAGAACGTCTTCCTGTGGCCGCAAAGATCCTGGGTGCGCAAAGGGGCCGAGGCCTACTTCACCGTTCTCATCGAGGCGATCTGGGGCAAGCGCCGGATCATGGAGGTCTACCTCAACACCATCGAGTTCGGGCCCGGGATCTACGGCGTGGAGAGCGCCAGCCGGCGCTACTTCGGCGTCGACGCGGACGAGCTCGCCCCCGCCGAAGCCGACCGCCTCGCCGCCATCATCCCCAGCCCGCTCAAATGGAGCGCGGCGCATCCCGGCGCCTATGTGCGGCGCAGGACCGGACGGATCGGGGCTCGGAGCGGCACGGTGGCCCGCGGCGGACTGGCGGCGTTGCGTGCTGGGGTGACGCGGTGATCTTCACCAAGCGGCTGCGCGACCGCATCCGCGCCGGCGAGATCACCTGTTCGGTGAGGATCTGGCAGTCGCCCCGGGTGAAGGTCGGCGGCCGGTATCCTTTGGAAGCTGGGCACGTGGTGGTGGACTCGATCAGCCGTATCGAGCTTGCCGACGTGACCGGCGAGCTCGCGCGCCGATCGGGCTTCGAAGGGGTGGTGGACCTGCTGAAGACCGCGAAGCACGGCTCGGGCCAGAACATCTACCTGGTGGCGTTCCACTACGAGCCGCGGGCCGCCTAGCCGAGTTCCTCCACGGCGGCGATCAAGCGGGCGAGATCCTGCGCGCGGGAAAGGCGATGATCGCCGTCGCGGATCAGGCTGAACACCACATCCATCACTTTCGAGGGCGAGGCTCAGCTCCAGGGCGTGGCGCCAGGGGACTTCCGCATCGCCGCCGCCCTGCAGGATGCGCGTCGGCGCCTTGATCGATATCGGTCCCGGCAGGATCGTCCAGCGCGCACCGTCCTCAAGAAGCGCGCGGGTAATCGGATAGCCGTCGTCGCCGTAGGCGCTTGGCGCCCGCCACATCCCATCGCGCTTCAACGCCGCGCGGGCGGCCGCGCTCAGGCTCGGTTCAAGGAGCGCGCTGGTGAAATCGGCGGCGGGGGCGATCAGCACCAAGGCGCGCACCCGGTCCGGCCGCGCGAGCGCCGCCAGGCAGGCGAGCCAGCCGCCCATGGAGGAGCCGACCAGCACCAGCGGACCGTCGGTGAGCTGGTCGATCACAGCCAGGACGTCTCCGCGCCACCGGGTGATCGTCCCGTGCTCGAAGGCGCCGCCGGACTCGCCGTGGCCGGCGTAGTCGAACCGCAGGAAGCCTCGCCCTCGCGCCGCCGCCCATTCGGCGAGAGCCTGCGCCTTGGTCCCGATCATTTCGGAGTGGAAACCGCCCAGCCAGACCACCGTCGGGCCGGAGCCGGGCGCAAGGCGCCAGGCGATCTCGACACCGTCGACGATGAGCCGGCCTGCCTCTTCGACCATTCGCGTCCTCCGGAGCGGCGCCTTATGACCGGCTGCCGTGGACCAGACCCTGCCGCCCGGCTTCACCCTGTTGCAAGTCACGCCGCGCCTGGAAGGCGGCGGGGTCGAGCGGGCGACGCTGGATGTCTCGCGTCAGGTGGCGCTGGCCGGCGGCCGGTCACTGGTGGCCTCGCGCGGCGGGCGGTTGGAGGCGGAGCTGAAGGCCGGCGGCGGCGAGCTTGTTCGCGTGCCGGTCCAGGCCCGCGATCCCGCCAGCCTCCTCGCCAACGCCGTCCGGCTCGCCCGTGTGGTTCGACGAGAACGGGTGACCCTGATCCACGCGCGTTCGCGGGCTCCGGCGTTCAGCGCCCTGCTCGCCGGACGATGGACCCGGGTCCCGGTGGCGACCACCTACCACGGCATCTACGGCTCGGGCGGCGCGCTGAAGCGCTGGTACAATGGGGTGATGACCCGAGGCGACCTGGTCCTCGCCAACTCTGACTTCACCCGCCGCCACTTGATGGCCGAGCATGCTCCGGACCCATCGCGCGTGGTGGTGATCCCTGAGGGGATCGATACCGACGGCTTCGATCCAAGCCGCATCGATCCGGAGCGGATCTCCGATGCACGGCATCGGCTGGGTCTCGAAAACGATCGCCGCCCCGTCCTGCTCGTGGCCGCGCGCCTGACGAGCTGGAAGGGACAGGCGCTCGCCATTGAAGCCCTGGCGAGACTGCGCTCCGAACCCGCGCCCGTGCTGGTGCTGGCCGGCGGAACCGAGAGCGCCGAATATCAGCGATCGTTGCGCGCGCTAGCGGAGCGGCTCGGCGTCTTTGGCCGAGTCCGGTTCGCCGGGGCGATGAACGACATGCCCGCCGTGCTCGGAGCGGCCGACCTCGTGCTTGCGCCCTCCCTCAAGCCGAAGTCGTTCGGACGAGGCGTCGTCGAGGCGATGGCCATGGGCCGGATCGTGGTCGCTTCAAATCTCGGCGCGCACCAGGAAACCGTCCAGCAGGGCCAAAGCGGCTGGCTTATCGCGCCCGGCGATGTGGCGGCCTGGGCCTCGGCCATCGACGCCGCCTTGTCCCTGGGGCCAGAGCAGCGCGCGCGGATAGGTGCGGCGGCGCGGACGCGAGCCGTGGCCGACTACGACATCCGAGCCATGACGCGGGCGACGTTCGAGGCCTACCGCGCGGTGCTGGACGCCCGATGAGCCGCCGTCGGGATATCCTGGTGATCAAGCTGTCGGCCCTGGGCGACATGGTCCTGGCCATGCCGGCGTTCGCGCGGATCCGCGCCGCTCACCCCAACGCGCCGATCACCCTCCTGACGACGCCGCCGTACGAGGATCTCGCCAAGTCCAGCCCCTGGTTCGACCGGGTCTGGACCGACGGGCGGCCGCGAAATCTTTGGGAATGGCTGCGCCTCGTCGTTCGTCTACGTGCAGCTCGCTTCGCCCGCGTCTACGACCTGCAGACCAACGATCGCACCAACCTGATCTTTCAGGCCCTGCGCCCATTTCCGCCGGCATGGTCGGGGACCGCCGCCGGCTGCGCTCTGCCCGACCGCGACCCCGAGCGGATGCAGCCGGCACAGCCTCGAACGACACGCCGCCCAGCTGCGGGCGGCCGGCATCTGGCCGAATGCCCCCATCGCGCCCGGCTCCGCGCCGCCGCCCGATGTCTCCTGGCTGGTCGGAGAGCCGCCCACGCGCGAGCGCCTCGCGCTCTTGATCCCCGGGGCGGCGGCGCGTCGGCCGGCCAAGCGCTGGCCCGCCGAGTTCTACGCGTCGATCGCGGAACGGCTCGCCGCCGAGGGCTGGACGGTGGCGGTGATCGGCTCGGAGCAGGAGCGTCCGATCGCCGAGACGATCCTCGCGCGCGTCCCCACCGTTCGCGATCTCACCGGCAGGACCGGCTTCGCCGACATCGCCCGACTCGGCGCGCAAGCCGGGCTGGTGGTCGCCAACGACACGGGACCCGCGCACCTCGCCGCCGCCGCGGGCGCGCCGACGGTGAGCCTGTTCTCCGCCGACTCGGATCCCGCGCTTTCGGCCCCGCGCGGACGGGTGAAGATTCTCAGGTCGCCCAACCTCGCGGACCTTCCGGTGGAGACCGTCTGGGCCACGGTGCAAAGCCTCATCGATCAAGATTAGATGCAGCGTGTTTCATTCGCCGCCTTGAAGAAACGCGCCGCGCTGTTCATATGTCGTGGTCGAATGTGCGGCCCACTCCGGGCCGGCGTTCGCATCTGAAACAGCCTTGTGAGGTCAAGCCTATTCGCCGCCCGATGCCCGCCCCGCCGTCGAAAGACGGCCCTCGTATAAACGAAGATATCCGCGTTCCCCGCGTTCTCCTGATCGATCAAGACGGAGAGAAACAAGGGATCATGCCGACATCGGCGGCTCTGGAAGCCGCCCAGGAGGCGGGCCTCGATCTGGTGGAAGTCTCGCCCGGCGCCGATCCGCCGGTGTGCAAGATCCTCGACTTCGGCAAGTTCAAATTCCAGGAACAGAAGAAGAAGAACGAAGCCCGCAAGCGTCAGAAGTTGGTCGAAGTCAAAGAAATCAAGCTTCGTCCCAACATCGACATTCACGATTACGAGGTGAAGACCAGGGCCATGCATCGCTTCTTCGAGGAAGGCGACAAGGTCAAGGTGACGCTGCGCTTCCGCGGCGGCGAGATGCGGCACCCGGAACTCGGCATGAAGCTGCTCCAGAAGGTCAAGGTCGACTTCGACGAGCTCGCCAAGGTCGAGTACGAGCCGCGCATGGAAGGCCGTCAGATGGTGATGATCCTCGCGCCTCGCTGATCGAGGCTAAGCGAAGGGGGCGCGGCCGACTGAGGCTCGCGCGCGTGCTCGCGCCGGGCTAAAGGCTCGGCGCTCATGTCCCAGGCAGATCCGACATCCACCGCGCCCGAGCGGGGCGACGGCGCGAGCCCACGCGGGTCGTCCGCGGCGCTCTACAGCCTGCTGTCGGTGATGTTCATCAACACCATGGGCTTTGGCATCGTGGTGCCGCTGCTGCCGTTCTATGGCCAATCGTTCCACGCCGCGCCCTGGCAGATCGCCCTGATCTTCTCCGCCTATTCGGTGGGCACCTTCTTTGGCGAGCCGTTCTGGGGCCGGCTGTCGGACCGCATCGGCCGCAAGCCGATCCTGATCTCGACGCTGCTGGCCAATTGCGCCTGCTACGGCGCCCTGGCCTTCGCGCCCAACATCTACGTGGCGTTCCTGATCCGCATGGCGGGCGGCATGGCGGCCGGGAACAACTCGGTGGTGCAGGGCTACCTCGCGGATGTGACTCCACAGGACCAGCGCGCCGGCCAGATGTCGAAGCTCGGCGCCGCCTACAATATCGGCTTCATCCTCGGGCCCTTCATCGGCGGCATGCTGGCCAAGCCGTCCGCCGGCCCGATCGGGTTCCAGATTCCCCTGCTGGCCGCCTCCGGATTCTCCCTGATGTCGGCGCTGGGCGTCCTGCTGGTGGTGCGGGAAAGCCGGGTGCGCGGCGTCCGCGGGCCGCAGAAGAGCCGCTGGGCGATGGTGGGCTATGCGGCGAGCCACCCGGTGATCAGCCGCGTCATCCTGGTGTCCTTCCTGGTCGGCTTCGCCTTCACCGGGATCGAGTTCGACCTTCGGCCTCTGGGGCCAACATCGGTTCCACTGGCAACCCAGGGACGTGAGCTGGTGCTTCGGCATCGCCGGCCTGGTCTCCGCGCCCACCCAGTTCTTCCTCACCGGACCCCTGTCGCGCCGATTCGGAGAGGCGCAGATGCTGGCGACCGGCATGGCCGGCATGGCGATCGCCATCGCCCTGCAGCCGTTCAGCGATGGCGGGATCTCGACCATCGCGCTGATGGCGGTCACCGCCGTGTGTTCGTCGGTCGCCTTCCCCAACGCCGGCGCTCTGCTCAGCCGCAGCACGGACGAGGAGAACCAAGGTCAGATCATGGGCCTGAACAACGCGGCGGGCGCCCTCGCGCGGGTGACGGGTCCATTCACCGCCGGACTCGTGTTCGCGGAGAAGAGCGTCAACGGACCGTTCTGGCTGGCCGCGGCGATCACCGCGCCGACTATCGCTCTGGCGCTGTGGGCCGGAAGGGCGGCGCGGAAGCTTCGCCTGGCCGACTGAGCCCCCGAGCGACAATCGGCCACACAGCCGAGCTCGTTGACGGTGGAACATAAATCATGAGCACAAAGAGCCCATCGCGAGGTTGTCGTGGAACGATGACCCGAAAGCTTGGAGACCCTGGGGAGGGCGGCGTGCAGGAACTCGTTTCTCAAGAGCGCATGGCTTACGAACTCTGGAAGGCCAGATCTCCGGCCGAGCGTTTGTCAGTAGAGGAGCGGTATCGCTGCCTCGGAGACGACGACGACGACCTTCTCGAGCTGCGTCTGCTCCGCGCCTGAGGGCTTACTCAGGTCGGGTGTCGCCATCCGGTGAGGTTCACGAACTCGAAGGTGGCGCGCACACGGCCATCCGGGTCCGAAAAGCGCTCGCCGTAGAGGCGCATCGCGTCGTCCAACAGGACCTTGTCCAGCGGAGCCGCCGGCCGATCGACCAGGGCGCTCGCCTCCCCCATGTCGCGCAGGTCCTTCAGCAAGGCGAGGGGATGGGCGTAGCGCACGGTGAGGGCGTCGGAGTCGGCTACGGGATCGGCGAAGCCGGCCCGCTGCAGCAGCCCGGGCGCGTCGGAGAGGCGCAGCATGGGCGAGACGCGCATCCCCGCCCCGCCACGTCGCTCGATCTCGGCCACCGTCAGACACTCGCGCAGTTCGATCAGACTCGCGCCGCCGAGCAGGGCGCCCAGGAACAACCCTCCCGGCGTCAGCGCGCGCCGGATCTGGACCAGCGCGCCCACCAGATCGTTGACCCAATGCAGCGACAGGGGCGCGATCACCAGGTCGAAGCTCGCCTCGCCGAACGGCAGGCGCTCTTCGTCCAGCACCACCCGAGACCCCGCTCGCCCCGCCAACATCGAGGCCGAGAGGTCCGCCTCCACCACCCATTCGACCCGGCTCCGATCCAGCGCGCCGGCGAGCGCTCCACGTCGGGCGCCGAGAACCAGCGCGCGCTCGAACGTCCGTGTCACCGCCTCGAGCCGGTCCGCGAGATCCTCGCTGGCGCGCCGGTGCAGGAAGTCGGCGGCCTCGAAGCGCGACGCCGCGCGGGCGAGCCGACGGGCGTGCAGAGAGCGATCGAAGACGCGAGGCGGAGCGGACATGATCCTCGCGCTATCAACGAAGTCGCCAAGGCGCCAAGCTGCGCCGCATGAGCCCCTCGCCCGCTCTCGCCCGCGCCGGACGCGTCCTCGACCTCCTGTTCCCGCCGCGACCGCTCGACGAGGGCGGGCGCGACCTCGAAGCGGTGCAGCAGGTTGGGCTGTCGGCGAACGCGTGGGCGCGGGTGCGCTTCATCGACGCGCCGTTCTGCGACGGCTGCGGCGACCCGTTCGAAGTCGACCCCGGCGCCGGGGTTCGATGCCCCTCGTGCCAGGCGAAGCCGATGGCGTTCGATCGCGCGCGGGCCGCCTGTCTCTACGACGAACACTCGCGCGACCTGATCCTGAAGCTCAAACATGCGGATCGGACCGATCTCTCCGGCCTGCTGGCGCGGTGGCTCAGCCGCGCGATCGCCGATCGGGTGGGAGAGGTGGACGCCGTGGTCCCGGTGCCCCTGCACCGCTGGCGGCTGCTGCGACGACGCTACAACCAGGCGGCCGAGATCGCCCGGGCGCTCGCCCACGACCGCAGCCTCGCCTACCTGCCCGACGCCATCGTCCGCACCCGCGCCACCGAAACCCAAGGCGGGCGCTCGCGCCTTGGCCGCCGCCGCAACGTCGCCGGCGTGTTCGCCGTGCCGAGAGGCCGGCGGTCGCGGATCGAGGGTCGCCGCATCCTGCTGGTGGACGACGTGCTCACCACCGGCTCGACCGCGGAGGGTTGCGCCCGAGCCTTGAAAGCCGCCGGCGCGGCCAGCGTGGACGTCGCCGTGATCGCCAGGGTTAGCGGAATGCGACAAGCCCCTATATGAGCCCGGCGCACCCCAGAACGCGCTCAGACCCCGGTTGAGATCAGCATGGCCTCCGTCGTTATCTACACCCGACCTTTCTGCGGCTTCTGCGCCGAGGCCCTGCGGCTGCTTCGCGAGAAAGGCGCGGCTTTCGAGGAGATCGAAGCCGGTTTCGATCCGGGCCTGCGCGCCGAGATGATGCAGCGGTCGGGACGGACCACCTTTCCGCAGATCTTCATCGGCGAGCGGCACATCGGCGGCTGCGACGAACTGCTGGCGCTGGAACGCGCGGGCAAGCTCGACCCGCTGCTGGCGGATTGAAGCGGGTGCTGCGCGCCGCCGTCGTTCAGCTGCGCACGCCGGCCGACAAGGCCGCCGCTCTCGCCCACGCCACGCCGCTGATCCGCGCCGCGGCGGCCGACGGGGCCCGCCTGATCGTGACGCCCGAGTGCTCCAACATTGTCCAGCGCGACCGCGCCAAGCTCTTCCCGCTGCTGACCGCCGCCGAGGACAACTCGTTCGTGCAGGGACTGCGTGCTCTCGCGGGCGAACTTAACGTGTGGCTGGTGATCGGCTCGGCGCTGGTGAAGGGCGAGGCCGAGAAGGCCGCCAATCGCCAGCTGGTCGTCTCGCCAGCCGGCGAGATCGTCGCGGCCTACGACAAGCTGCACATGTTCGACGTGGACCTGCCCACCGGCGAGCGGCACCGCGAGTCCAGCGCCTACGAGCCGGGCGACCGCGCCGTCACCGCCGAGGTCGATGGGGCCCGGCTTGGCCTCTCGATCTGCTATGACGTGCGCTTCCCGGCGCTCTACCGCGCCCTGGCCGTGGCCGGCGCGGAGATCCTCACCATTCCCGCCTGCTTCACCCGTCCGACCGGCGAGGCGCACTGGCAGGTGCTGCTGCGCGCCCGGGCGATCGAGACCGGCGCCTTCGTGCTCGCCGCCGCCCAGGGCGGTTTCCACGAGGATGGGCGCGGCACCTGGGGCCGATCGATGATCGTCGCGCCGTGGGGCGAGGTGCTCGCCCTGAAGGACGACGACGAGCCGGGCTTCGTCGTCGCCGACCTCGACCTCTCCGAGGTCGCCAAGGCGCGTTCGGCGATTCCGGCGCTCGCCAATGCGCGGGCGTTCACCGGCCCATGATCCGCTACGCCCTGGCCTGCGACCACGGCCACGAGTTCGAAGGCTGGTTCGGCTCGTCCGGCGATTTCGACGACCAGCGGGCGCGCGGGCTGCTCGAATGTCCGATCTGCGCCTCCCCAGAGGTCCGCAAGCAGATCATGGCCCCAGCCGTCGCGGGGTCGACCAAGCGCGATGTCGAACCGGCCATGGACGCCGGCAAGCGGGCGATGATGATGGAGATGATGAGCCGCGTGCGCTCGCACGTGAAGGACAACTTCGACTACGTCGGCGATACCTTCGCTCGCGAGGCCCGGGCCATCCACGAGGGCCGCTCCGAGGAGCGCGGCATCTATGGCGAGGCGACCAAGGCCGAGGTGAAGTCGCTGGTCGAAGACGGCGTCCAGGTCGCGCCCCTGCCGCCGGAACCGCCGAAGAAGGCCGAGATCAACTAGAGGCCGCGCTTCTAAAGCCTGAGCGCCGCCGCCAGGACGCCGCCGATCACGCCGAACAGAACGACGGCCGCCGCCACCGCCGCCAGGGTTCGCGGCGGGAAGGATCGCGACAGCATCGCCATCGACGGCAGGCTGATGGGCGGCAGGGTCATGAGGAGCGCGCCCGCCGGTCCCGCGCCCAGCCCCAGCGAGAGCATGGCCTGGACGATCGGCACCTCGCCGGCGGTGGGGATCACGAACAGCGCGCCGGCGACCGCGAACGCCACGATCCACTGGAGCTGGTTGCCGATGTGCGGACCGATCGTCGGGAACAGCCATGCGCGCGCGGCGCCCAGCAGCAGGACCAGGATCACGTATTCCGGAACCAGCCGCACGGTCATGCGACCCAGGATCAGCAGCCATCGGCGCAGGGGCTGATCCGGCGGGGTCGACGCCAGTTCCGGGAGCGCGCGCTCGACGTCATCGGCTTCTCGCGCCGAGGTGAGTCGATTGGCGAGATAGCCGAGGCCGAACACCATCACCGCGCCGAGCACCAGCCGGAGCCCGGCCCAGCGCCAGCCCAGGACGAAGCCCATGAACACCAGGGTCGCCGGATTGAGCACCGAATTCCCGAGCCAGAAGGCGATGGCGCCGCCCGCCGAGGCGCGCTGCCGACGCAAGCCCACCACCACCGGCGCCGCGCAGCAGGTGCACATCATCCCGGGCACGGAAAGCAGGCCGCCCGCCAGTGCGCTGCCGAACCGGCGTGGCCCGAGCACCCGCCACACCCAGTCCGCCGGCAGCAGCGCCTGGACGCCGGAACCGAGCAGAAGGCCCAGGACCAACGCCTTCCAGATCGCCTTGCCGTAGGCGAGCGCGTAGGCGAGCGCCGCCTGCCACGACGCCGGGGGCGTATGGGCAGCCTTGCCCATGAGGATCGACTGGCCGATCGAGTGATGGGCCGCCGCGACGAAGGCGCGATCCCAATAGGGAAGCCACTTCACGTAGAGCAGTCCGCCCACGGCGACGAAGAGGAACATGATCCACCACGGCGTCGGGCGCAGGATACGGGCTTCTGGCACGACGGCTCGGTCTCACTCCTCGAAGGTCGGGTCGTCTTGGCTCACGGCGCGACCAAATCAAAGCCTGCTCGGGCCACCGGCTGGAGAATCGTTCGGCCGATCACCAACCGCTTTGAACCTTCGGCCGTTCGCGCGACATTCACCCCGCGCAAGGCGGAGGGCGGCGCATGGCCGAGAGTCGGCCGATCACGATCGAGACGGCCGGCGGCCGCGCCGACGGTCCGGACGAGCCGCGCCTGATCGCCCGTGTGGTGCGACGCGATCTCGCCGCGTTCGAGGCGCTGTTTCGCATCTACCATCCGCGATTGTCGCGGTTCCTGGCCGGTCTCGGCCATAGTCCGGCGGTGGTCGAAGAGGTGCTGAACGACACCATGATGACCGTGTGGGAGCGTGCCGATCGGTTCAACGGGACGAGCAAGGTCTCGACCTGGATCTTCGGCATCGCCTATCGCAAGGGCCTCTCCGCGCGCCGGCGCAAGGACGAACCGGTCGACGACTCGCACGTCGCCGAACAGCCGAGCGATGATCCCGATCCGGAGGTCGTGCTGGGCGACAACCAGGCGCACGGACGGCTGCACCGCGCCATCGCCGGCCTCAGTCCCGACCACCGCACCGTGGTGGACCTCACCTATTTCCATGGCGCCGGCTACCGCGAGATCGCCGAGATCATGAGCTGCCCGGTCGACACGGTGAAGACCCGGATGTTTCACGCCCGCCGTCGCCTCAAGCAGGCGTTGTCGGGTAGAAGGGAAGATTGGCTGTGAGGCGTCGATGAGCGGACGGATCATCCCTCTTCGCGACGGTGGATGCGCCGAGACCCAGGACCTCATGCCCTGGCTGGTCTCCGGCGGCCTGACGCCGGTCGAGGAAGCACGGGCGCGCGCGCATCTCGACGTCTGCCCGAGCTGCCAGGGGGAGTACGAGCTCGAGCAACGCCTCCGGCAGGCGGTCGCCACGCTTCCGGCCGAAACCGATGTGGCTTGGCGCAATTTCCAGTCGAAGCTCGAGAGCCGTCGAGCCCGGCGCTCCCCTCGAACCTGGGTGGGCTGGGCCATCGCCGCACAGGTCCTGCTGCTGATCGGCGGCGCGGCCATCGTCCGCGCGCCGCGCCCGGCGACCTTCCACGTCCTCGGCGCGAGCTCCGCCCCGCGTTCGGCCAACATCCTGGTCATGTTCCGTCCGGCGACGACGGAAGCGGGGATCCGCACGGCGCTGCGCGCCGCCGGCGCGCGCATGGTGGATGGACCGACGGAGGCCGACGCCTATCTACTCTCGGCGCCGCCTGCCGAGCGGAAACAGGCCCTGGCGGCGCTCACCCGGGACGCCGACGTCACCCTCGCCCAACCGCTCGACCCGGGCGAGGCGCGGTGAAGCGTTCGTCGCCGCTCGCGGCGATCGCCGGCTTGCTCTGGCCCTCTCGTGGGGCGTCGGCGCACGGGCCGCTGAGCCGGTCACACCGTCCGCGCACAAGATCCTGGTCATGCTCCGCCTCCCGCCCGAGCACGCACGCGCCGGCTCCGTCGGCGGCGACGCCTACGACGACGGCGCGGATCGGGCGGCCCGTCGGCGCCTCGCCGACCGCCTCGCGAGGCGCCAGGGCCTGACCGTCGAGAGCGACTGGCCGATGCCGATCCTGGGCGTCGATTGTTTCGTCATGGTCGTCCCCGCGCGCGAGACGCCGACCGAGGCCGCGGCCGCGCTCGCCTCCGCGCCGGACGTCGCCTGGGCCCAGCCGCTCAACGCCTTCCATACCCAGGGCGGCGGCGGCGATCCGCTCGATCCCGCCCAGCCCGCCACGCGCGCCTGGCGTCTGCCTGAGTTGAGACGGGTGGCGACAGGACGGGGCGTGAGGGTCGCGGTGATCGACAGTCGGATCGACGACCACCACCCGGCGCTGCTCGGCGCCATCGTGGGCGAGGCCGACTTCGCCCGACCCGTCGCGACGGCGCCGGAGCGTCACGGCACCGCGGTCGCCGGGATCGTCGCCGCCCGTCGCGATACGGGAGGGGCGATGGGCGTCGCGCCCGACGCCCGCCTTCTTGCCGTGCGCGCCTGTCGGCAGATGGGGCCGTCCCTTCAGGCGCCCACCTTGTGCGACTCCCTGAGCCTCGCCCGCGCGCTGCAATTCGCGATGGAACGTCGGGCGCGGGTGATCAACCTCAGCCTCAGCGGGCCGGACGACCCCCTCCTCGCCAAGCTGATCGACCTCGCGCTGAGGGGCGGCGGGACGGTGGTCGCCGCCGTGGATCGCGGCGCGCCGCGCGGCGGGTTCCCCGCCTCTCATCCGGGCGTGGTGGCGGTGGCGGAGTCTGGGCCGGCGACCGGGGCCGCCCCTCATGCGGTGATCGCGCCCGGCCGCGACATCCCCACCACCGCACCCGGCGGTCATTGGTTCTTGGTGAGCGGCGACTCCTACGCCGCCGCCCACGTCAGCGGGTTGTTCGCGCTGCTGGGGGAGCGCTCGTCCAGGACCATGACCGCCGCCGACATCGTGCTCGCCGCCAATGACGGCTCGGTCGACGCGTGCGCCAGCCTTGCGCGGTTCGCCCGCACCTGCGTGTGCGTCTGCGCAACCGGGGCGGGCCCGGGGGGCGGATTGCGCTGACCGTGCGACGCGGGCGCCGATGTCCGCGGGGAGTGATGCTGATCCTGGCCGGGCTGCTTGCGGCCCCCATGGCGCGAGCCGGAATCGGCGCCGAGATCTCCATCGCCAACGACTACCGCTATCGCGGCGTGTCTCTGACCGACGGGCGGCCCACGGCGCTGGTCGGCCTGGACCTCGACGCGCGGTCCGGCCTGTACGCCAGCGGCCTCGCCGCGATCGCGCCCGATCCGAACGACCGCCTCGTCGCCTCGGCCGAGCGGGTGGTCGGAGGCTTGGCGCGGCCGATCGGGGCGGGGACCACGCTCGATGGAGGGCTCGCGGTGACCACCGTTCGGGCGCCCTCGTCCGGCGCCGTTCACGCCGCTCCGGAGGTCTACCTCGGCCTGCGACGTGGCGGGCTCGCGCTCTACGCAAGCTACTCGCCGGACTACTTCGCCCGGGGGGCCCAGACCCTCTATGTGGAAACCTCCGCGTCCTATCGGCTGTCGGAGCGGCTGCGGCTGTTCGCTCGCGCCGGCCTGCTCTCGCAAGTCGCGGGGGAGCCGTATTCGGCGGGGGTGAGGGCCGACTTCGGAGTGGGGGCGGCCACGCATCTGGCGGGGTTCGGCCTGCGCGCGGAAGTCACCTCGGTATCGCCCACCGCCTTACGCGCCGGCGGCCCGCGCACCGCCGTGGCGGTCACCCTGACCCGCGCCTTCTGACGACGGATTTCTTTCCGGCCGCTTTGAACGCCTGGTCGCCGGCGAGCCATTCATGGCCGGGCGAAACGCGCCCGCACCCGATCCGAAACGTTCCCTCAGAGAGGTCCCATGCTCCGCTCGCTCGCCGCAACCTCCGCCGTCTTCACCGCCTTCGCGCTCGGGTTTCCCGCCCCGGCTGACGCCGCCTCCGGCTTCAGGGTGACTCCGCTGGTCTCCGATGGCTTCGTCGCCGCGCCCACCATCGACCCTGGCCTGGTCAATCCTTGGGGCATCTCCTATTCGCCGACCGGCCCCTTCTGGCTGTCCGACAACGGAACCGGACTTTCGACCCTGTACGACAGCTCCGGCGCCAAGATCCCCCTCACCGTCAACGTCGCCCCACCCGCGGGCGGCTCGGGCTCCGCGCCCACGGGGCAGGTGTTCAACGGCTCCTCGACCGACTTCATGGTGTCGAACGGGTCGAGCTCCGCGGCCGCCGCCTTCATTTTCGACACCGAGGACGGGACCATCTCCGGATGGGCGCCCAGTCTCGGGCCGACGCAGTCTTACCTTGCCGTCGACCACTCCAACGCCGGCGCGGTCTACAAGGGGCTCGCCATCGGGACCTTGGGTGGCAATCAGTACATCTACGCCTCGAACTTCCGTGCGGGCGACGTCGAGATGTACGACAGCCACTTCAACCTGATCGGAAGCTTCACCGATCCGACCGTGGCGGCGGGCTACGCCCCGTTCAACGTCCAGGATATCGGCGACACCCTCTATGTGTCTTTCGCGCTTCAGGACGCGGCCAAGCACGACGACGTGGCCGGCGCGGGCAACGGCTATGTCGACGCCTTCAGCCTGAACGGGACTTTCGAGCGCCGGATCGTTTCGAAGGGAGCGCAGGTGAACTCGCCTTGGGGTCTCGACATCGCGCCGAGCGACTTCGGCGCCTTCGCCAACGACCTGCTGGTCGGCAACTTCGGTGACGGAACGATCAGCGTCTTCGACCCGACGAGCGGCGGCTTCCTGGGCATGCTTTCAGGACCAGGCGGCGTTCCGCTGCACCTGGGCGACCTGTGGGGCCTGATCAACGGCAACGGCGGCGCCGGCGGCGATGCGGGAGCGGTCTACTTCACCGCGGGGATCGTGGACGAGGCGCACGGCCTGTTCGGTGAGATCTCGCCGGCTCCGGAGCCCGCGGCGTGGGCGCTGATGCTGCTGGGTTTCGGCGCCATCGGGGGCGCCCTGCGTCGACGAGGTCTCGCAACCGGCTGATCTCTGGCGCGGGCTGAGCGCGCGGGACGCTCGTCGCCCCGCCATTGACAAGCGGGGGGCGGGCCTGACAAAGACGCCCGCCGTCCGCGGGCCTTTCGCGTGCGCCTTGCCCCCACGCTACTTTAGAGCTTCAGTTGACCTACATCGTCACCGACGCCTGCGTTAAATGCAAGTTCATGGACTGCGTCGAGGTGTGTCCCGTCGACTGCTTCTATGAGGGCGAGAACTTCCTGGTCATTCACCCAGAAGAGTGCATCGACTGTGGAGTGTGCGAGCCGGAATGTCCTGTCGACGCGATCAAGCCCGACACCGAAGACGATCCGGACGGCAAGTGGCTGCGGGTGAATACCGACTACGCCAAGGTTTGGCCAAACATCACCGTGAAGGGCGAGCCGCCCGCGGACGCCGAGCAGTACGAGCGCGAGACGGGAAAGTTCGAGAAGTACTTCAGCGAGAAACCCGGCCAGGGTTCCTGACGTACGGCTCTCTTCGCCGTTCCCTGGACGGTCGCGCGCAAGCCTTTCGTTGAGCGCGTTTTTATGCTACAGGATCGGCCTCCGCCGGCGCGGGAGTGTTAATCTCGCCTCCCGTCAGCGAAAGCGCGCCACAAGCCTTTTCCAACGCAGCCCGCACGGACTTTGCGGAGAAGGTGGCGCTCGGCGTGAGTTGAACGAGGATGCGTAGCACCGCCATGCCCGAAAAGTCAGAAAACGAGTTCCGCGTCGGCGACCATGTCGTCTATCCGGCGCATGGGGTGGGGGTTGTCCAGGCCATCGAGAAGCAGGAGGTGGTGGGCACCTTGATGGAACTGTACGTCATCACCTTCGACCATGAGAAGATGACGCTCCGGGTCCCGACCAAGAAGGCCAAGACCGCCGGTCTCCGCGCGCTCGCCGAGAACAACGTCGTTTCCCGCGCGCTCACCACCCTCAAGGGCCGCGCCCGGGTCAAGCGGACGATGTGGAGCCGCCGGGCGCAGGAGTACGAAGCCAAGATCAACTCCGGAGATCTGGTCTCGATCGCCGAGGTCGTGCGCGACCTGCATCGCAACGAGACCCAGCCCGAGCAATCCTATTCGGAGCGGCAGCTCTATGAGAGCGCACTGGACCGGATGGCTCGCGAAGTGGCGGCCATCGAGCAGATCGACCGCGACGCCGCGATCACCCTGCTGCACAAGTCGCTTCAAAAGGCGGCCTGAGAGACCACCGCCGTTCCCTCTTTGTTTCACGTGAAACAAGGGTGAACGGCGTTAGTCCGAGAGTGCGGCGGCCTTCCGGCGCGCGCTCGCCCGCACCTTCTCGCTTTCGCTCTTGAGCTGCCCACAGGCGGCGAGGATGTCGCGGCCGCGAGGTCTGCGGATGGGCGAGGCGTAGCCGGCGCGGTTCACGATGTCGGCGAAGGCGTGGATCACATTCCCGCTGGAGCACTCGTAGGGCGCGCCCGGCCAGGGGTTGAACGGGATCAGGTTGATCTTGGCGGGCACGCCGGCGAGCAGCTTCACCAGCGCGCGAGCATCTGCGGGGCTGTCGTTGACGCCCTTGAGCATCACGTACTCGAACGTCACGCGGCGGGCGTTGGAGAGGCCGGGATAGGCGCGCACCGCGTCCATCAGCTCGGCGATCGGATACTTGCGGTTGATCGGCACCAGCTCGTCGCGAAGGGCGTCGTTGGTCGCGTGCAGGCTCACCGCCAGCATGGCCCCGGTGCGCTCGCCCAGCGGCCTGAGCTCGGGAACGACGCCCGAGGTCGAGACCGTGATCCGCCGTTTCGAGATGCCGATGCCCTCGTTGTCGCCGATGATGTCCAGCGCCGTGGCCACCCCGTCCAGATTGTAGAGCGGCTCGCCCATGCCCATGAACACGATGTTGGTGAGCCGCCGCTCGCCCTCCCGAGCGCCCCACTCCTCTAGGTCGTCACGAGCGACCTGCACCTGGGCGACGATCTCGGCGGCGGTGAGGTTGCGCACCAAGCCTTGGGTGCCGGTGTGGCAGAAGGTGCAGTTGAGCGTGCAGCCCACCTGACTGGAGACGCAAAGCGCGCCGGAGCGGCCGACATCCGGAATGAACACGGTCTCCGCCTCCGCGCCCTGGGAGAAGCGGATCAGCCACTTGATCACCCCATCGGCGCTCTGCTGGCGATCGACCACCTCCGGACGTCGCAGCACGAACCGCTCGGCGAGGGCGGCGCGGGTCTCCTTGGCGATGTTGGTCATGGCCGAGAAGTCGGTGACGCCGCGACCCTGCACCCAGCGCCAGACCTGCTCGGCGCGCATCTTGGCGGCGGCCGGCGTAACAGCGCCGTGCTCCACGAGCGCCGCCGCCAGCTCGGCGCGCGTGGCGCCGGCGAGGTTCGGGAGGACGGCGCTCGCGTCACGCGCTTTGTCGAGGACGAGGGTCATGGGTGGCGGGGAAGATGGCGAACGCCTACGGTGGTCGCAAGCTGTTCGAGAGGAAAGTCGCCTTGCGTTATGGATTAGCCGCGCTGCTCGCGCTCGTGATCGTCGGCCCCGCCATGGGCCAGGCCGCGGGGCCGCCCCCCGACGCCGCCAAGCTCGCCCTGGCGCGACGAGCCTTCGATTTGAACGAGGGCGCCGAGGGCGTCTCCCGCTTCATGGATTTCGGACTGCAGTCTTCCATGCGCAATCTGCGGGTGCCGAACGATCCCGAGGTGAAGGCCATCGTCTCCAAGTTCGTCGGCAGCGCCCGCGCCCAGGTGCAGAGCCTCTCCCCCCAGGCGGTGAACGCGGCGGTCAGGGTCTACGCGACCGAGTACACCACCCAGGAGCTGAAGGACCTGATCGCCTTTGGCGAGAGCCCGAGCGGCCGCAGCATCCGCGAGAAGACGCCGGTGGTGGCGAAGATGACCTCCGCCGCCATCCTTCCGATCGTCAACCAGGCCCTGCCCTCCATCCTGCGCAAGTCGGCCACCTCCCTCTGCACGCAACAACACTGCACGCCCAAGCAGCAGCAGGTGCAGGCCGCGATCCTCAAAGGGCTGCCCGGCTCAGCCCACTGACAGCGGGCGTCCGACGATCAGGGTCAGGTCCGACCGGTCGATGGTATAAGGTTGTTCGGCCTCGTCGGAGGGCCGTCGCCGGTGTCGGCGTCGGTCACGGCGTGGCGAGCGCCGCCACCGCCACGGCCAAGACGCCGATCCCCAGAACAGCGAGCCCGGCGAGGCCCGCGCGTCGGTTCCGGCTCCAGAGCGCCACAAGAGGCGCGAAGCTGGGAAGCAACAGCGGGACGAACAGGGTCAGCAGGACCGGCATCGGCGGTCCGAGCGCGGCGTAGAGCTGCGTCGCCCACGCGGCGAGGATCGCCAGCATCAGCACGGCGACCGCAGCGCTCGCCACCGCGCCGATGCGGCCGCCGAAGCGGCCGATCACCAGCGACAGGGCCCCGACCAGCGCGGGCCAGGCGAACAGGATCGCCGCCGGCGGGGCGAGAACCTGGACGATAATCGCCAGCACCAAGCCGAGCTTCACCGCGCCGATCCAGGCGGATCGGATATCCAGGCGCTTGACCAGCCGGTAGACGCCCAGGACCACGGCCAGGGCGATCAGCGTCTCTCCCGCGAACAGCGGCGTGTAGGATCGGAGCAGCCGGTAGAGCTGGACTGCGCTCGACATGCCCGCGCCGACCGCCAAGCCGGTCGCCACCAGGGCGAGGCCGGCGAGCGCCGTCGCGCCGACCGCCACGCCCACCCCGCCCGCCATGCTCCAGAGGCTCGGCCGCTCGCGGCCCGCGAGCGCGCCGACGGTGAGCAGCAGGGCCGCCGCGACGATCACGATCCACCCCGCCCAGAACGGATAGACCAGCATCGGCAGGCCCGGCGCGATGTCGCTGTAGGCGACGTCGGCGGTGCGCCGCGGCAGGACCGGCGCATCGGCCAGCGCCCGGGTCACGCCCAGGATCTGAACGCCCATGTGCTGCAGGCTGCCCCGATCCAGGTGCGAAGGAGTCGAGAGCGCGGTGTGATAGGCGAGCTCGTCGCCGATGAAGGCGAAGTTCAGCCCCGGCGTGCCGCGCCGGACCACGTGGGTGAAATCGGTGTCGTTGGGCAGCAGGGCGTAGACGAAGCCGGTCACGGAGTTGCCGAACGGGCGCTCGGCGGCGCGGGCGAACAGACGCACCATGTCTCCGTTGCCCGGCCCGGTCTGGAACATGGAAACCCGGCCGGCGTCGCCTCGGGCTTCGGCGTTGATGACCACCCCGGCGCGGCTGGCCAGCGGGTTCTCACGAAAGAAGAGCTCGGCGCCGAGAAGGCCCGCCTCCTCGCCGTCCGTCAAGGCGACGATGACGTCCCGCCGGTGGGGCCCGGCGGCTTCCAGTGCGCGCACCGTCTCCAGCAGGCTGGCGACCCCGGTCATGTCGTCGGCGGCGCCGGGCGAGAGCGGCACGCTGTCGTAGTGGGCCATCAGCAGGACCGCCGGCGCCGAGGGGTCCGTCCCCGGAAGCACGCCGATCAGGTTCTGGACGCGACCCGCCGAGACCTCGCCGCCGGCGTGACGTCCGCGATAGACGCCTACGCCCTCCTCCACCTGAGGGTTCAGACCCAAGGCGGCCATGCGGGCAAGCAGGCCGTCGCGCACCCGGTCGTGTTCGGGCGAGCCGAGGGGATGGGGCGCCGAGGCGAACTGCTGGATGATCGGGAATGCGCGCGCGGCGGAGAAGCTCGTGGCCGGGGCGTTCGGACCCCGCGGCGCGGGCGTCGGGATGGTCCACACCGCGGCAAGACCCAGACCGAGGGCGATGCAGAGCCAGAGGCTCCAGCTCGGCAGTCTCATCTGGCCCATCACCTCGCCACGATACCGGCCGGCGAGGACCGGGGTCTAGAGCGCGCGACCGATCGCGGCGAGCCTGTGCTCGAAGGTGTGTTCGGCGAGGATCCGCCTCAGACCGAGCGCTTGCGACCCGCCTCGCCAGACCGGGATCGCGACGCAGACGGGCATAGGCGTCGTTCAGCGCCTCGGCGTCGCGCCAGACGAGCACTTCCGTGCCGATCTCGAAGCAGCGCTCCAGGTCCGGCTGAGGGTCGCTCAGCACCGGCGCGCCGAAGAGGTACGGGTCGAAGTTCCGCTGGTTGAGCCCGGCGACGACGTTGCGGGCGTTGCGGATGTTCAGGGCGGCGAGCGCGCCCGCGTAGAGCCGTGGCGTGGCGGCGTGCGGGATTCGGCGAGCATGGATGCGGTGTGGCGAGGCCGGATCTCGCCGCCACCCAGGACCGTGTACGTCCAGCGCCTGGCGAACAGACCCGAGCACGGCCTCGCGCTCGGGCGAGGCGGCCCCGATGAACACCATCCGATCGGAGCGGGACATGCGCGGCGTTCGACGGGAGCGGTCGGCGGCGTGTGGCAGGAAGATCGCCGGCGAGGCGAAGCCGAGCGCGGTGTGGCGAGCGAGCAGCGCACTGTCGGTGTGGCCGACGAGATCGTAGAGCCCCGCCAGCGGCGCCGCCTGCTCGTCGAAGGCGTCGCCCACCCAGGCGACGATCGGCGGCCGGTCGGGACGCGCGCGGATCGCCTCCAGAAGCCCGCGGCGCTCGTGAAAGCCGCCGATCGCCAGCACCAGATCGAACCGGCGCCGGTCGAGTTGTCGGGCGACGTCATCTTCGAGGGGTCCATGTGTGAGCGCCCGCGCCGCCCGGGCCAGGGATCCGCCCCGACTGTAGGCGCACGTGACCGCGTGCCCGGCGGCGTGGAAGGCGTGAGCCGCGTCCTCCAGCCAATGGTTGATGCTCCCCCGGCGGCCGAGGAGGAGAAGCCTCAGTGCGCGGCCGTCCAGGCGCGGCCTTCCTCACGCACGATGTCGATCAGGTTCCCCATGGCGAGGTTGGCGTCGATCAGGTGCAGGCCCCAATCCTTGAGCACCACCCCGCCGACCACGACGTCGCCCTGGATGTCGTGGGCGCGCGGGCCGGGCTCGTCCTTGTTCACGTGGATGGCGAGATAGTCGAAGCCGTTCTGCGAGACACACTGCGCGGTGAGCAGGCCGGGCGTGCTGACGTAAGGGGTTTCGATGCTGACGCCCGCCACCCAAGGGCGAGGCGACGCGGAGTCGGCGACGATGTCGCGTCCGGTGGAGAAATAGCTCCTGCAGCGCGCCGACGCCGCCCGGCGAGGTTGGCGGGATTGACGCAAGCCGCGACGAGGCCCGGACCCGGATTGCGCGGCTTGCCGAAGCGGGAGTTCGCCGGCGGCGGGCTGTCGTCACGGAACGAGGCGTAGGCGATGACGCAACCGAGCTGCCGCGCGCTGTGGCAAAGCGGGAGCGATTTGAAGTCTCCACCGACATCGGCGCCCTTGGGCACGCCGAGGCCCGTTCCCATCAGGATGGCCGAGACGATCAGCTTCTGGCTGGGCTGGCCCTCGATGTCGTGGGCGATGAGCGGCGTCAGGATGGCCGAGCCCTGGGAGTGGCCGATCAGGACCACGCCACGCCCGTGGTTCTCGTGGGCGAGGTACCACTTCCAGGCGTCGCGAACGTCGAAATAGGGGGTGAGCGGCCGCGGGTTCGACCCTTCGAGCGGATGGCCCGTCATGGCCGCCCGCAGCGCCGTGATCGTGAACTGGCGGTAGAGCGGCGCATAGAGCCGGCAGACCGATCCGAAGCGGGCGAACTGCTGGGCGACCACCGCCCGCTCCTCGCGCTCCAGCTTCATCGTCGCCAGCAGGCCCGGGTCGGTGGAGACGGTGGGGTAGACGTAGAAGCAGTCGATCTTGGGATCCGGATCGGGCTTGAACGCCTCCACCCGCGTGCGGCCATCGGCGGAGATGAAGGTCGTGTCCAGCTCGGTCTGGCAGGCGTTCGGCGTCGCGCCGGGAAAGCACGCCCAATTGCCGCGGTCGGAGTAATCGTTGGGCGGCGGCGCCGTCTGGGCCTGGACCGAACCCGCCAGCCAAAGACCGCCGATCGCGAACAGAGCAGCCCAGGCGATCTTCATCTCACCCCTCCGACGGACGGTTTCCTCTTCAGGCCACCTTAACCCGCGCCGCGCTCTCGGGAAGGTCCCCGCCGAAGGCGCGCTGGTAGAATTCGGCCACGGTCGGCCGCTCGAGCTCGTCGCACTTGTTCAGGAAGGTCATGCGGAAGGCGAGGCCGAGGTCGCCGCCGAAGATGTCGGCGTTCTGCGCCCAGGTGATCACCGTGCGCGGGCTCATCACCGTGGAGATGTCGCCGTTCATGAAGGCGTTGCGGGTCATGTCGGCCACGCGGACCATGGCGGCGATCTTCCGCTTGCCTTCCGGCGTGTTGTAGGTCGGCGCCTTGGCCAGCACGATCTCCGCCTCGACGTCGTGGCTGAGGTAGTTGAGCGTGGCGACCACGCTCCACCGGTCCATCTGCCCCTGATTGATCTGCTGGGTGCCGTGGTAGAGCCCGGTCGTGTCGCCCAGGCCGATGGTGTTGGTCGTCGAGAACAGGCGGAAATAGGGGTTTGGCCGGATCACCCGGTTCTGGTCGAGCAGGGTGAGCTTGCCTTGCGCCTCCAGCACCCGCTGGATCACGAACATCACGTCCGGGCGGCCCGCGTCGTACTCGTCGAACACCAGCGCCATCGGGCGCTGCAGGCACCACGGCAGCATGCCCTCACGGAATTCGGTGACCTGCTTGCCCTCGCGCAGGACGATGGCGTCCTTGCCGACGAGGTCGATGCGGCTGACGTGGCTGTCGAGGTTCACCCGGATCAGCGGCCAGTTGAGCCGCGCGGCGACCTGCTCGATGTGGGTCGACTTGCCGGTGCCGTGATAGCCCTGGATCATCACCCGGCGATCGAAGGCGAAACCGGCGCAGATCGCCAGCGTCGTCTGGGGATCGAAGCGGTAGGCTTCGTCCAGATCCGGCACGTGGCTGTCGCGGGCGCTGAAGGCCGGAACCTTCATGTCGGAGTCGACGCCGAACATCTCGCGGATGGAGACCTCGAGGTCGGGCCGCAGGTTCAGGAGCGTGTCTTCGTTGATGTCGATGTCGAGGGCCATATCGGGGATGTCACTAGACGCGGGGAGGGAGCGACGCAAACGGCGCCGAGCGCTCTAGACGAGCTTGGCTTTCTGCAGGGTCTTGTAGGCCTTGATCACCCGCTGCAGCCGGGACTCGGCCGAGCGATCCCCGCCGTTGGCGTCGGGATGGCAGAGCTTCACCAGTTCCAGGTAGCGTTCGCGGATCGCCGGCCCCTGAACGCCGGGCTCGAGGTCGAGATCGTTCAGCGCGTTGCGCTCCAGCCGTCCGATCCGCCGGTCGGGCGTGGGCGCGGCATTCGGAGGACCGCCGGCGCCGAACATGCCGAAGGCGTCGCGGAACACCCCGCGGGTGCCGGCGGCTTCGCGATTGCGCCCCCCGCCCTTCATCGACCAGGTCGGCCGGCCGCCGGTGAGGGTTTCGGTCTCGACCCGCTCGCGCACCTCGGATTCGGAAAGTCCGGCGAAGAAATTCCAGCGGCGGTTATACTCCGCCGCGTGAGGCTGGCAGAACCAGTAGTGTTCCGAGAGCAGGTCCCGCGACTTGGGCGCCCTCGCCGTCGCCGTCCGCAGGCAGTCCGGGCTGTCGCAGCGCCGCTCGCCCGCGTGGACGGCGTTGACGTCCGCCTCGCCTTCGACGGGCGGCTTCACGCGGATGTCGCGGAAGCGCGGGCGATACTGGAAGGCGGTGGCCATCGCGACCAGTTAAGAGGCGGGGCAGCCGCAGTTCAAGGATTGACAGGTGACGAAATGGCAAACGGCATGGGCGTGATCGCGGAGCGGCTCAGGGCGCGCCTGGAAGAGGGGCTTTCCCCGAGCCGATTGGAGCTGGAGGACGAGTCGTCGCGCCATGCGGGGCACGCCGGCGCGCGCGAAACGGGGGAGAGCCATTTTCGGGTCACCGTCCAGTCCGAGCGCTTCGAGGGACTCTCCCGGATCGAGCGCCAGCGACTGGTGCACCGCCTGCTGGCCGACGAGCTCGCCGGTCCGGTTCACGCCCTGGCGATCACCGCCCTGGCGCCCGGAGACTGATCAGCGGGGCTTGAGCGCCTCTTGTAGCGCCACCGCCAGATCGGCGCTGCGGAAGGGCTTCTGGAGCACGGGGGAGCCGCGGTCCTGGGGCCTCAGCCCCTGCTCCCCATAACCGGTCGAGAAGACCATCGGCACGCCCTTGTCACGAAGGGCGTCGGCGACCTGGTGCACCGGCTGGCCAGAAAGGTTCACGTCCAGCAGGGCGATGTCGATCCCGTCGCCATGGGCGAGCGTGAGCGCCGAATCCACGGTGTGCGCGGGGCCGACGACCACGCATTCGAACTCTTCCAGCATATCCTGGGCGAGCATGGCGATCATCATCTCGTCCTCCACCACCAGGACGCGCCGACCCCGAAGGGATGTCTCGCCGTTCATCTGCACTCACGATCTCGCCAGGGTCACGGCCGGTTTAAGAAGGTACTAAGATAAGGCAATCCTCCTTAAGGTCAGGATTCGTCAAGCCCGGGCAGCGGCGGGCCGATGCGGAGCGCCGTGATCTGGTTGCGTTCGCGCCCCAGAACCTCGAACCGATGCCGGTGAAAGACGAAGTTCTGCCCCACTTCCGGCAGGGCGCGGGCTTCGTGGATCAGAAGACCCGCCACCGTCACCGCGTGCTCGTCCGGCAGATCCCAGTCCATGTACCGGTTGAGATCGCGCACCGTGACGTCGCCGTCGACATCGACCGAACCGTCCGGTTGCCGACGGACGCCTTCGATGGCTTCGTCATGCTCGTCCTCGATCTCGCCGACGATCTCCTCGAGGATGTCTTCGAGGGTGACCAGCCCCTCCAGGGCGCCGTACTCGTCCACGACCAGGGCGAAGTGATTGCGCCGCTTGCGGAACGACTCGAGTTGGTCGCGAGCCGAGGTGGTCTCCGGAATGAACCAGGGCTCGCGGGCGATGCCGGCGATGTCGAGTTCGTCCACCCGGCCCTCGGCCTCGGCCAGCGCCCGCAGCAGGTCCTTGGCGTGAAGCACGCCCACGATGTTCTCCGGCTCCCCGCGATAGAGCGGCAGGCGCGTGTGTTCGGCGTCGAGCACCCCCTGGACGATCTCGCGCGGGGGAAGGTCGGCGTCGATCATGACCATGGCTCGCCGGTGGACCATCAGCTCCCCGACATCGATCTCCGCGAGGTCGAGAACACCGCCCAGCATCCGCCGATCCTCGCTCTCCACCGCGCCCTCGGCGTGATGGAAGTTGACCGCGCCGCGGATCTCCTCGTGCGCGGCGGAGGCGTCGGTCTCAGGATCCAGGTCCACGCCGAAGACGCGCAGAGTGAGCCGCACGATCCACTGCACGCCCCGCAAGATCGGCCCGAGCACGCGCGCCACGATCAGCATGGGGCCGGAAACCGAGCGGGCCACGTCGTCGGCGTGGATGATGGCCAGGGTCTTGGGCAGGACCTCGACGAACACGACGACCAGCACGGTCATGATCACGGTGGCGATCACCACGCCTTCCGCGCCCGGCGTGAGACGGGTGAAGAACTCGGTCGCCAGGGCCGAACAGAGGATGTTCAGCACGTTGTAGCCGATCAGCACCGCGCCGATCATGGTCTCCTGGTCCGAGAGCAGACGGTTGACCCGCCGGGCGCCGGGATCGCCCTCTCGCTCGAGCTGGTGCATGCGGCCGCGGCTGACGCGGGTGAGCGCCGTCTCCGCCGCCGAGAAGACCGCCGACACCGCCAGCAGGGCGACGATGATCACGCCGAAGATCAGGGCGGCGGCGATCATGGCGCGGCGCCCTCGGCGATCAGGAAGGCGCGCAGGCGCTCGGGGTCCACGGTCTTGGCGACGAACGCCTCGCCGATACCCCGCGCCAGCACCAGGGTGATCTCGCCCCCGCTCGCCTTCTTGTCCTGGCGCATGTGGGCCAGGAGTTCCTCGGCCGAGAACGGCACCTCGGCGACCGCCTGAAGCCGGGTCGGCAGGCCCAGGGCGGTCAAGGCGCGCTCCACGCGCTCGGCCTCGGCGAAGCTGCAGGCGTCAAGCGCGGCGGAGAAGCGGAAGGCCAGCGCGCAACCCAGCCCCACGGCTTCGCCGTGCTTGAGCGCGTCGCTGAAACCGGTCTCCGCCTCGATGGCGTGGCCGAAGGTGTGGCCGAGGTTGAGCAGGGCGCGCACGCCCCCCTCCCGTTCGTCCTCGGCGACGATCGCCGCCTTCATCTCCACCGAACGGGTGATGGCGCCCTTGAGCGCGGCCTCGTCACGGGTCAGCAGGGCCGGGGTCTTCGCCTCGAGCCAGTCGAAGAACGCCGCATCGCCCAACAATCCGTACTTGATCACCTCGGCGAGGCCGCAGACCAGTTCGCGCTCGGGCAGGGTGTCCAGGGCGGCGAGGTCGGCCAGGACCAGGCGCGGCTGGTGGAAGGCGCCGATCAGGTTCTTGCCGCGCGGGGTGTCGATGGCGGTCTTGCCTCCCACCGAGGAGTCCACCTGGGCGAGCAGGGTGGTGGGGATCTGCACGAAGTCGACGCCGCGCTTGAGGATGGCCGCCGCGAAGCCGGCGAGGTCGCCGACCACCCCGCCGCCGAACGCCACGATCAGGTCGCCGCGCTCTAAGCCCAGCGCCAGCAGGGCGTCGCAGACGCTTTCGAGGCCGGCGAAGCTCTTCTCCTGCTCGCCCGGCGGGATGACGATCGTCTCGGCCCGGACGCCTTCCAGCGCCAGGCCGTCCAGCAGCGCGTCGCCCCAGAGGTCCCGCACCGTCTCGTCCATCACCACCACCACGAACGCGCGGCGCAGCAGCGGCTTCAAGCGCTGGCCCGCCTGTTCGATCAGGCCACGGCCGATCACCACCTCGTAGGATCGCCCGGCGAGATCCACGGCCACCGCGTGCGTCATGACGCGGCGGCCAGGTGTTCGGCGAGCGCGCGCACCACCGCCTCGACCGCCACATGGTGAAGGCTCTCGCCGCTCTCGACCACGACGTCGGCTTCCGCGAAGAACGGCTCGCGCGCCGCGGCCTGGGCGCGAAGCACCTCCATCGGGTCACGGTCCTTCAGCAGGGGCCGATGGTCGCGGCGGGCGATGCGATTGGCCAGCACCTCCAGGTCGGCGCGAAGCCAGACGGTGGTCGCCTTGGTTTTCAGCAGGGCGCGGGTCTCCGGATCGGTGAGCGCGCCGCCGCCGGTGGCCAGCACGTGAGGCGGGTCGTCCAGCAGGCGGGCGATCACGCGCCGCTCGCCGCTGCGGAACTCCGCCTCCCCGAAATCCGCGAAGATCTCGGAAATCGAGCGGCCCGCGGCCGCCTCGATCTCGGCGTCGGCGTCTCGGAAGGCGAGGCCGAGGCGCGCGGCGAGGCGCCGCCCGATGGAGGATTTGCCCACGCCCATCAGGCCCACAAGGGCGATCGTTCGGGTGATCGGGGGCGGAGGGGCGGTCATGGCCGTCAATGCGAATCTCTACACGAGCAGGCGGATTTACGCCAAACTTGCGCCATGAGCGCACCGACCGGCGAGGGGTGGGTCGAAACCTTTCTGGAGATGATGGCGGTCGAGCGCAACGCCGCGCGTCCGACCCTGCTCGCCTATCGGAAGGACCTCGAGGACCTGAGCGGCCACCTGACGGCTCGCGGGCGCGACCTCGTCTCGGCGGAACGTGAGGATGTGGAGGCCTGGTACGCCGCCCAGGCCACGCGCGGCCTGTCTCCCGCCACCGCCGCGCGCCGAAGATCGGCGGCCCGGCAGTTCTACAGGTTCGTTCTGGGCGAAAACTGGCGCGGCGACGATCCCACGGCCCGGCTGGAGGCGCCCCGCGCCCGGCGGCCGCTGCCCAAGACGCTGTCGCGGGAGGAGATCGAGCGCCTGATCGCGGCGGCGAGCGCGCGCGACGGCGCGGCGGGGGCGCGGCTCGCGGCCATGCTGGAGATTCTCTACGCCTCGGGACTGCGCGTTTCGGAACTGGCGGCGCTGCCGCTGTCGGCGGTGGCGCGCGATCCGGCCTTCATCATGGTCAAGGGCAAGGGCGGCAAGGAACGGCTCGCGCCACTCGGCTCGGCGGCGCGGACCGCGATCAAGGCCTATCTGCCGTTCAGGGCGGTGTTCCTGCCCAAGGGCGCCAAGGACAATCCCTGGCTGTTCCCCTCCAGCGGGAAGTCAGGCCGCCTCACCCCTCGACGTTTGGCCCAGATGCTCGAGGAGACCGCGATCGTGGCGGGCGTCGATCCCGCCCGCGTCAGTCCGCACGTGCTGCGCCACGCCTTCGCCACCCACCTGCTGGAGGGCGGCGCCGATCTGCGGGTCGTGCAGACCCTGCTCGGCCACGCCGACATCGGCACGACCCAGATCTACACCCATGTCACCGAGGCGCGGCTGCGCGAGGTGGTCGAGACCAAGCACCCCCTCGCGCGACCAGGACGACCTAGGCCCGCTCGATAAGCGCCGCGAAGCAGCCCCGTCCCGCGTTGTGAGCGTGGACATAAGCGGTGTCCTCCCGCTCGAGCAGGCGCTCGATGAGCGGTTCGATGGCCTCGCCGCTGGCCAGCCCGGCGTCCACCATCATTCCCGCTTCGTCGAACGCGCGGAGGGACAGGGTTCGGGTGGCGAACACGGGCGGCAGTTCGTCGACGAATTCAGCGGCGTCTGTCGCGCCCTCGAGCACGAAGATGGCGTGGCTCGAACGATACGGCGTCTCCGCCGGCTGATGTTCGTGGTTCAGCAGCAGGAGCGCCTCTCCTGGTTCGGCATCGCGCAGGGTGACGCGGTCCGGATAACCGGGCTTGGCGTCGGCGATGACGCGGATCGCGCCGTGGGCGGCGAGCGCGGCGTCGTCCAACCCATAGAGAGCTTCGAACGGTTCCGGCGCGAGGCCGCGGACTTTGTAGGACATGGGAAGGACCTCCGAGGTTGGAGGTTGTCTTTACCTAACGGCCGCACGACGTTCTCGCGGTTTTCGGACCTCGTGGCGCGCGCCTAGTGGAAGATGTCGGTCCACAGCTTCCATTGTCCGTCGACCCGCTTCCAGACGACGACATAGGTCGCGGTCTGGGACTGCGGCGGTGAAGCCCGGGTCTGCAGGGTGTAGGTCCCGATCTCGCGGATGTAGTCGGGCGAGAGCCGGACGACCTGGCCGGCGGTGAGCTGGAAGTGGCCCACCGTCTTGACCATGCCGTCGAACATGGCCTTGGCGGCGGACTGCGGAACGGGATCGGAGCCCGGCGGCAGGATCGTCGCGTCCGGCGCGTACAGGGCGGCGACGGCGGCGGTGTCGCCTCGGTTGACGGCCGCCGAGAACGTGTCGTCCAGCGCCTGGATCGTCTCCTTGTCGCCGGCGAACGCCGGTCCGGCAAGCAAGGCGGCGAGCAGCGCCAGAGTCGTCAGACGTGTCATGTGGAGGTCCTCCCGGAATGAAGCTCCGCCTTGCCGACGGCGAACGCAAGAGCATCAGCCTTGCCGCACCGGAAGCTTGCCCGTAAACGACGCCGCTTGCCGCGCGAGGCGCGATGCGCAGGACGCCATGGCGACGCACTACCTCCCGTTCGAAAAGCCGATCGCCGATCTCGAGGCCAAGCTCGAAGACTTGTCGAAGGCTTCCGAGGCGCAGGCGCCGGGCGCCTTCAACCAGGAGATCGCGGCTCTGCGCCGCCGCGTGGCCGACCGCCGGGCCAACACCTACGCCCACCTCGATCCCTGGCAGAAGGCCCAGATCGCCCGCCACCCGGAACGGCCGCACTTCGTCGACTATGTGCGAGGGCTGATCTCCGATTTCACCGAGCTGCGCGGAGACCGCAAGTTCGCCGACGACCAGGCGATGATCGGCGGCCTCGGCCGTTTCCGGGGCCAGGGCGTGGTGGTCATCGGCCAGGAGAAGGGCGCCGACGTCGACAGCCGCCTTCGGCACAACTTCGGGCTCGCGCGCGCCGAGGGCTATCGCAAGGCGATCCGGCTGATGGATCTCGCCGACCAATTCGGCCTGCCGGTGATCTCCCTGGTGGATACCGGGGGCGCCTATCCGGGGATCGACAGTGAGGAGCGGGGCGTCGCCGAGGCCATCGCCCGGGCGACGGAACGCTGCCTGACCTTGGGAGTGCCGATGATCGCGGTGATCACCGGCGAAGGCATGAGCGGCGGCGCCATCGGCATCGCCGCCGCCAACCGCGTGCTCATCCTGCAGCACTCCATCTATGCGGTGATCTCGCCGGAAGGCTGCGCCTCGATCCTGGTGCGGGACCGGGGCCAGGCGGAAGGGGCGGCGAAGGCCATGAAGATCACCGCCGACGACCTGCTGCGGTTCCGCATCGTCGATCGCATCGTCGAGGAGCCGGTGGGCGGCGGCCACTCCGATCCGCAGATGATGATCTCCCGGGTCGGCGATGCGCTCGAGGTGGAGCTGGCCGCTCTGGCGCCGCTCACACCCGAGGCCCTGCGCACCCAGCGGGCGGAACGGTTCGAGGCGATCGGGCGCGGCTAGGCGGGGCGCCGGCCGCCGCTCATTGAAGCCGCTGCGCCGCTCTGATAGTCACCGCGCCTTCGGCCTGGTGGCGGAGTGGTGACGCAGCGGACTGCAAATCCGTGTACGCCGGTTCAATTCCGGCCCAGGCCTCCAACCCTTTCCTCTCGTTCAGGCGATCCAAGGAGCGTGTCATGAGCGGCCGCGCCGATCGGTTGGCCTCCCTGAAGGCCGGCGTGGGCGTGATCGCCATCATCCTGGCGGCGTTCGCCATGTGGGCGTTGCGCCATATCCTCACGCCGTTCGTACTGGCGGTGTTCCTGCTGCTGCTGATCGGCGGCCTCGAGGAGGCGCTCACCAAGCGCGCTCACGTGCCCAAGCGGCTGGCGCTTCCCGCCGCCATCCTGCTGGTGGTGGGGTTCTTCGGCTTCGCGGTTTGGACGATCGCGACCAACGCCGCCCATCTCGTCGCCGAGAGCAGCGGCTATGTGGAGCGGCTGAACCGCCTGCTGCAGATGGCGTCCGCTCGGCTCGGGCTGCAGGCGGCGCCGACCATCGACAGCCTCTTTCATCAGATCGACCCGGGCAAATACTTCCGCGTGGCGGCGACCAGCGTCGGCCACATCCTCGAAGCCGCGGTGTTCGTGCTGATCTACCTGGGCTTCATGCTCGCCTCGCGGAAGAGCTTCTCCAACAAGCTCAACGAGCTGTTCGAGGACGGAGAGCAGGAGGCGCTGACCGTCTTCCAGCGCATCCAGCACGGGGTGGAGAGCTATATCTGGGTGCAGACGGTGGTGGGCTTCATCATCGCCGGACTGTCGGCCCTGATCATGTGGCCCATGGGCCTGTCGCACATCTGGTTCTGGTCGTTCCTGATCTTCCTCGCCAACTACATCCCGGCGATCGGCGCGGCGATCGGCGTGCTGCTGCCGCCGATCTACGGGCTGGTCGAGCTCGACGCCCTGTGGAAGCCGATCGTGATGCTGGTGCTGTTCGAGGCGGTGCACTTCAGCGTCAGCCACGTGGTCCAGCCCAGGCTCCAGGGCGAGAGCCTGAATATGGACCCGATCGTGGTTCTGCTCTCCCTGGCCTTCTGGGGCGTCATCTTCGGCCTCGCCGGCGCCTTCCTCTCCACGCCGCTGACGGTGATCGTAATGGCGGTCTGCGCCGAGTTCCCGGCCGTGCGTTGGATCGCCGTGCTGCTGAGCGAAGACGGCAAACCCTACGACGGCCCTCCGGTGGCGCGGGGCCTTCGTCGCTGATAGGCACGGGCGCCGTAAACCGGAGGGTTGCCGAGAATGGACGACGATTACGACCTGCCCAAAGGCGCGTTGATGGCCGGCAAGCGGGGCCTGGTGATGGGCGTCGCCAACAAGAACTCCATCGCCTACGGCATCGCCGCCCAGATCGCCGCCCAGGGTGGCGAGGTGGCCCTCGCCTACATGGAAGCCAACGAGAAGCGCGTGCGACCGTTGGGCGAGAAGATCGGGACCAAGCTGTTCTCGACCGTGGACGTCTCGGACGACGCCTCGATGACAGCCTGTTTCGATCAGCTCGAGCAGGCCTGGGGCGGGCTCGACTTCCTGGTCCACGCCATCGCCTACGCCGGACGCGACCAGATCAAGGGCTCGTTCGTGGAGAACGCCACGCGGGAGGGGTTCCTCCAGGCGATGGACATCTCGTGCTTCAGCTTCGTCGACGCCTCGCGCCGGGCCGCGACGCTGATGAAGCCCGGCGGCTCGATCATCACCCTCACCTATCTCGGCTCCGAGCGGGCGATCCCCAACTACAACACCATGGGCGTCGCCAAGGCGGCGCTGGAGGCGGCGACCCGCTACATCGCCCGCGACCTCGGACCGTCGGGCATCCGCGTCAACGCCCTCTCCGCCGGCGCCATGCGCACCCTCTCGCTCGCCGGCATTTCCGGCGGCCGCGGCATGCTCGCCCAGGGCCGCAAGCTCTCCGCGCTCAAGGAAGACACCTCCATGGAGGGCGTCGCCGGGGCCGCCCTCTGGCTGCTCTCCGACCTCGGCCGCTCGACCACCGGCGAGGTGGTGCACGTCGATGCGGGCTTCCACATGATGGGCCTGCCGTCGGAGGACGAGGAGTCATGATCGGCCGGCGAGGCGCCGGCGGTCCGGCCCACGTCGATCCCATCCAGCCCTGCGCGCCGGCCGCCTGAGCTGGGCGCCCTTGGAACGGCCGGACCGCCGGCGCCTCGCCGGCCAGGACCTCGCCGATGAACGCCGAAGCCGGATCGGAATCGCTCGACGTCGTCATCGCGGGCGCGGGGATCGCGGGTGCGACGCTGGCTCTCGCGCTCAAAGCCGGCGGGCTGGAGGTCGCGCTGGTCGATCCGCAGCCCTTCGAGGCGCAGCTCGCGCCGACGTTCGACGGGCGGGCGAGCGCCGTCTCCTTCGCCTGTTTCCGCCAGTGGCGGGCGCTCGGCGTCGGTGAACGGCTCGAGGCCGACGCCCAGCCGATCCGCGAGATCCTGGTCACCGACGGCCGCGCGCCGGGCGCCGCCGCCCGCGCGCCCAGCCCGGTGTTCATGCGCTTCGAGGCGGCCGAGATCGCCGACCGATCGGACGGCGAGCCGCTGGGCTACCTGATCGAGAACCGTCACATCCGCGCGGCTCTGGCGGCGGCGGTACGGGAAGCCGGCGTTCCGGTGCTCGCCCCCGCCAAGGTCGCCAGCGTGGAGCGGAGCGGGTCGGCGCGAGTCGCGCTGGCCGACGGCCGGTTCCTCGACCGCGCCGCTGGTGGTCGCCGCCGATGGCAAGCGTTCGTCCCTGCGCGCGGACGCCGGCATCGATGTCGTTTCCTGGCGCTACCCCCAGGCGGCGGTGGTCGCCACCTTGCGCGTCGAGCACGACCACGGCGGGGTCGCCTACGAGCACTTCCTGCCCTCCGGCCCCTTCGCCATCCTCCCGCTCACCGATCGGCGGGTGAACCTGGTGTGGACCGAAGGCGCGGAGCGCGCGCGGGCCTTGGTGGACGCCTCGCCCGAGGCGTTCATCTCGCTTCTCCGCCGACGGTTCGGGACCTTTCTGGGCGAGGTCGAGGTCGAGGGGCCGCGCTTCCTCTATCCCCTGGAGCTCAGCCTGGCGGAGCGGATCGTCGCCCCACGCCTGGCGCTGGTGGGCGACGCGGCCCACGCGGTGCATCCCATCGCCGGCCAGGGCCTGAACATGGGGCTGAAGGACGTCGCCGCCCTCGCCCAGGTGCTGGTGGATGCGGCTCGGCTCGGCGAGGACCTGGGCGCCGAAAGCGTGCTCGAGCGCTACGCGCGCTGGCGGCGGGTGGACAATCTCGCGGTGACGGTCGCCACCGACGCCTTCACCCGCCTGTTCTCCAACGAGAGCCGATTGTTGCGAGCGGGGCGGAGAGCGGGCCTTGCTCTCGTCAACCGCTCGGGCCCGGCGCGGCGCTTCTTCATGTCGGAAGCGGGCGGCGCGGTGGGCGATCTGCCCCTGCTGCTGCGCGGCCTGACGCCCTAGCCGGCGAGCACGCGGGCGGCGATCGCCTCGAGCTGTTCCTGGTCGATCGCGTCGAAGTTCGCCGGCGCATGGGAGTCCACGTCGAGCACGGCCGCGAGCTTCCCCTGCGCGTCCAGCACCGGGACCACGATCTCGCTGCGTGCGCCGGCGTCGCAGGCGATGTGCCCGTCGAAGGCGTGCACGTCCTCCACGAGCACGGTCTCGCGTTGGCGCGCCGCCGCGCCGCACACCCCCTGGTCGAATGGAATTCTCAGGCAGCCGAGCGGCCCCTGGTAGGGTCCGACCACCAGCTCGCGCTCGCGAGTCGGATCGACGCGATAGAAGCCGACCCAGGAAAAGCTTGGAAAGTAGGCGGCCAGAACGGAGGCGGTGCTCGCCATGCGGGCAATCGGGTCGACCTCACCGTCGAGCACCGACAAGATTGCGGCTGACGCCTCGCCGTAGAGTTCTCGTTTCTGATCGGATGACATCGAATCTTCTTTGATAATTATTTTATACAATTGAGCCCTGGAACCTGACGACGCTTGGGCCTATTTTCATGCTGCATCGCAGCAATCAAGCGTGACAGGGAGGCGGTGATGAGCAAGCTCGGCGAGCTGAAGACCTACAATCTGGAACTGCGGCACGCCCGCTCCAAGCGCAAACTGAACGGCACCCCGGACAACCGCCTGGAACCGCTCAAGGCCCGGTTGCCGGGCGACCAGGCCGCCATCGCCTGGGCTCAGGGCGAGCTGCTGCAATTCGCCCGTAAGCGGTCCGGCGACGCCTTTCAGTACGTGGAAGCCGCCGTCAGTGAACTCCTGCCGTTCAATCAGATAAGGGATGACAAGGATCTGCGTCGTCTCGGTCGGTGGGTTTGCAATCCCGACGGCCTGGTCTGGCGGGATTCTGTCGGCGTCTCGTAACAGAGCTTTGACTACTCGTTAGCTCGATCCATCTTGTGGCGCATACATTCCAAGCGTAACGCCCACGCCTAACGAATGGGGTGGGAGTGAAGAATGGCCGACGTCGATATGGACCGGCTGCAGGCGTTCGTCGGCAAGATGCTCGGGCGACCTCGGGGCCGCGATGGCCGTGCCGACGGTGCGGATCGGCCTTCGCCTCGGCTTGTTCGACGCGCTGAACGAAGGCGGTCCCGCCACCGCCGCCGAACTCGCCGCGCGCAAGGGCCTGGCTGAACGCTACGTCCGGGAGTGGGCGCTGGCCCAGGCCGCCAACGGCTACATCGACTACGAGGCCGAGGGCGCGCGGTTCTCCATCAATCCCGAACAGGCGATGGTCTTCGCCGTGAAGGACAGCCCGGTCTATCTCGCCGGCGCCTTCGACATGGTGCCCGCCATGATCGAGAGCGAGCCGAAGGTGGAGGCGGGCTTCCGCACCGGCGAGGGCGTGACCTGGGGCGAGAGTTCGGGCTGCCTGTTCTGCGCCGTCGGCGCCTTCTTCCGTCCCGGCTATGTCAACAACATCGTCCAGAACTGGCTCCCGGCGCTCGACGGCGTGGTGGGCAAGCTGGAGGCGGGCGCCAAGGTCGCCGACGTGGGCTGCGGCGTCGGCTTCTCCACCCTGTTGATGGCGCAGGCCTATCCGAAGTCGACCTTCATCGGCTTCGATTTCCACGAGCCCTCGGTGGCGACGGCCAACCAGCACGCCGCCGAGCACGGCTTGGCGGATCGGGTGAGTTTCCAGGTCTCTCCGGCCAAGGCCATCGCCGAGCGGGACTTCGATCTGGTGACCATGTTCGACTGCCTGCACGACATGGGCGACCCGCGCGGTTGCGCCGCCCACATGCGCCAGCTGCTCAAGCCCGGCGGCGCCTGGATGCTGGTCGAGCCCAACGCGTCGCGACCGGCCGGAGGAGAACATCGCCAGCCCCGTCGGCCGCCTGTTCTACAACGCCTCGACCATGATCTGCGTCCCCACCTCGCTCGCCCAGGAAGTCGGCGCGGCTCTGGGGGCACAGGCGGGGGAGAAGCAGCTCACCGAAACCATCACCGCCGCCGGCTTCTCGAACGTGCGCCGGGCGACGGAAGGACCGTTCAACATGGTGCTGGAGGCGCGGCCTTAAGCTCGAGGCACATCCCTGGCTTGCCTAGCCGAAGCGCCGGAGGCGCGAAGGCTGGTAGGCCCGGTAGGACTCGAACCTACAACCAGACCGTTATGAGCGGCCCGCTCTAACCATTGAGCTACGGGCCCCCTTAGGGGACGGCGCTGCCTAGCGCGCCAAGCCGGTCTTGGTCCACACGTCGTAGAGGCGGACGTTCATCTCGTGGCCGGGCAGGGCGCGGTCGCCCTCCATCACCGCCGAGTAGATCAGGGTTCCCGAGGCGCCGCCGATCACCCCCTCGGCCCAGCCCACCTGGCGCGAGGCCTGGGCGTTGGAGGGGCAGCTCTGGCCGCGCGCCGGGACCGCCGCCAGCGCCAGCGCTCCTTGCGCGCTCATCGAGCCGGGACGGTCGCACGGCGGCAAGCCGCGGCGGCAGTTGAACAGCTGGCCATAGCGATAGAGCACCTTGCCGCTGGCCTTGTCGGCGATCAGCACGCAGGTGGTGGGATCGCCGATGGCCCCGCCGATGGCCTGGTCGAGCTGGGTCGAGGGCAGGCTCGATCCGGAGCTCTTCGCGCACGCCGACAGCAGGGCCAGGGCGGCGAGGACCAGGCTGAGGGATGCGCGCGGCATGCGGGGATTCTAGGCCGCCGCCGGCGCCCGCGCCAGGGGTCCGGCCGCGAGCTCCGCCCTCAACCGCTCCCGATCCAGCGCCCCTTCCCAGCGGGCGATCAGCCAGGGTTCCGACGCCGTTGCCGATCACGTTCACCAGGGCGCGCTGGGCGCTCATGAAGCGGTCCACGCCCGAGGATCAGGGCGATCGCCGCCACCGGGATCGTGCCCACGGCGCTCAAGGTGAGGGCGAGCACCACGAAGCCGGCCCCCGTCACCCCGCTGGCGCCTTTTGAGGTGAGCATGGAGACGGCCAGGATCACCACCAATTGAGTGGCCGAGAGCACCGTGTCGGTCGCCTGGGCCAGGAACAGGATGGCCGCGGTCATGTAGAGGTTGGTGCCGTCGAGATTGAACGAATAGCCGGCGGGCACCACCAGCCCCACCACCTCGCGGCTGGCGCCCAGCCGCTCGAGCTTGACCATGATCTGGGGCAGCACCGCCTCGGAGGACGAGGCCCCCAGCACGATCAGCAGCTCCTCGCGGATGTAGAGCAGGAAGCGCCAGATGGAGAAGCCGACCGCCCGGGCGATGGCGCCCAGCACCACGGCCACGAACAGGATCGAGGCGCCGTAGACGCAGGCCAGCAGGGCGCCGAGCTTCAACAGCGAGGCGAGCCCATAGGCGCCCACGGTGAAGGCCATGGCCCCGAAGGCGCCGATCGGCGCGACGCGCACCACGATGCCGACGATGGCGAAGAACACCGCCCCGACCTTCTCCACCCCGGCGGCCACCGGGACGCCGGCCCGCTCCACCGCCGCCATGGCGAACCCGCTGAGCAGGGCCAGCAGCAGCACCTGGAGGATGTCGCCGTTGGCGAAGGCGGAGACGAAGGTGTCGGGGATCAGGTGCAGCAGATAGTCGGCGACCGACCCGGTCTTCTGCGCCTGGCTGGCGTAGGCCGCCACCGCCTTGGGATCGAGCGCGGCCGGGTTGACGTGGAAGCCCGCGCCGGGCCGGGCGATCATCACCACCGCCAGGCCCGCCAGCAAGGCCAGAGTCGAGACCGCTTCGAAGTAGATCAGCGCCTTGCCGCCGATGCGCCCGACGCTGCGCGCATCGTTCATCCGCGCGACGCCGCCGGCCACGGTGCAGAACACGATGGGCGCGATCAGCATCTTGATCAGCTTGACGAAGCCGTCGCCGAGCGGCTTCAGCGCCACCCCCAGATGAGGCCAGAGCGCGCCGACCAAGACGCCCAGCGCCACCCCGATCAGAACCTGCATGTACAGTGGGCGAAGGAAGCGCAGGGTGGGGTCTCCGCGTTGTGCCAGGGGCGCTTCGCCCTTATGACGAGGCTCCAGGCGAAAGTCCCGTTAGCTCAGCCGGATAGAGCATCGGTTTCCTAAACCGGGGGTCACAGGTTCGATAGTCCTGTACGGGACGCCAGACGAGGGGGCCAAGGTCATGCGGATGACGCTTGTAGCGGCCGCCTTCATCCTGTCGGCAGGCGCGGCGGCGGCCTATCCGCTATTCCTCGACCTGCCGAAGACGGCGACGCCGCCGGATTGGCTGACGACACCTTCCCCGGCGACGGTCGACAACTTCTATCCCGAACTCGCCAATGATCTCGGGATCGGCGGCCGAGCCGTGATCGACTGTCGCATCGGTCCGGATGGCCTCGTTGAACTCTGCCGGACCCAGTCCGAGTCGCCTGCAGGGTTCGACTTCGGGGCCGTGGCCATCCGCATGTCGCGCTCGTTTCGATTCAGGCCGGCGATGACTAGCATCGGGTCCGATTCTATCCACGGTCACCGTACCCGTGCGCTTCGTGCCGCCCCCGGACGATCTTCGCCGCCTGATCCCGTGGCGTGCCCTTCCTGGCGCTGGGGTCGACCGCCTGGGCTCGCCATCGTCAGGTGACCGGACGGATCAGCCAGGACGGAGCGGTCCCCGAGCGCCGAGCCCCCTGACCTCGCCCGCCACGACCGAGACGATCGAGCAGATCGTCAGGCGGCTCCGGGCCGGGGAGGTCGGTTTGACCGCCCTGGTGGAGGCGTTCCGCGAGAACATCGAGTCCCTCGACGACGCCATTCGGGCTGTCCGGACTCCCTGAACCCTCGCGCGCTCGAGCAAACGCATGCCAGGAACGGTCCCCTCCAC
>CAVTAH010000007.1:0-53337 GCA_963732685.1 uncultured Alphaproteobacteria bacterium | reverse complement strand
CCTTCGCCCAGGCGCTCCTCCTCACCGCGAAATCCACGGCCCAGCTGCTGGGCCTCGACGAAAAGACCTTGCGCTCCATGACCCAGCGGGGCGCTATCGGGGCGGTGATCGTCGGGGAGAGCACGCACCGCTATCGAGAGGCGGACGTGCGCGCCTTCCTCGCCGCCCCCGTGGAGGCCCCATGTCCGTCTACAAGCCGAGGTCGACCCGGTTCTTCCAATACGACTTCGTTATCGCGCGTCGTCGCTTTCACGGATCAACTGGACAAGAGACGAGACGCGCCGCCGAGGCGGCCGAGCGCCGGCTCCGCATCGAGGCGGCTGAAGGCAAGCTAGGCGAGGCGAGCGCCCTCACCCTGGACCAAGCGGCCGGCAAGTGGTGGCTGGAGGTCGGAAAGGAAAGAGGCGACGCCGCCGACGTCGAGCGGCGCCTGACAGTCCTCATCTCGCTCATCGGGCGCAACACGCGCCTCGCCGACATCAGCACCGCAACCGTCTCGACCGCCATCCAGAAGCGCCGGGGCATGACCTACCAGCGCGGCGGCAAGGGATCCGCGAAGCGCCTTCCGTCCAACGCCACGGTGAACAGGGACGTCATCGAGACGCTTCGCCCGATCCTCCGGCGCGCCGAGACGCATTGGGAGGCGAAGGGCCTTCCGGTGATCAAGTGGAAAGAGTTGCGCCTGGCGGAGCCGGCGGGCGCCGTCCGCTTCTACTCGGAGGCGGAGCAGGCGGCATGGCTCGCCGAATGTGGCCCGGCGGCGGCCCTCGCCCTTCGCCTCTTGCTCACCTACGGCATGCGCTTTGGCGAGCTGTTCTTCGACCTCGACGCCTTCGATCCGGAAGGCCCGCGGCTGGCGATCCGCAAGCGCAAGCGCGACGTGCCGTTGAGCCTTCCCCTTCGGGAGGACGACGGCCGAGCCATAGCCGCGCGCGTCGGCCGGGCCCGGGCAGCCGAGCTCGAGCACATCTGGTTCGCCGCCGACGATCGCGGCGAGCTTCAGCCGATCACCTATCACGGCTTGAAGTCCCGCCTTCTGCATGCGGCCGAGCGCGCCGGCGTCTCGCCAGGCCGCATCATCCACGGGACACGCCACCACGCCGGGACGGCGATCCTCCGGGAGACGGGCAACCTCAAGCTGGCGCAGGGCCTCTTGGGCCACGCCGACATCAAGTCGACGATGCGCTACGCCCACCTCGCCGAGACCCAGATGCGGGCTGCGCTTGCAGACCTCCCCCGGAATAGTCCCGAAGCCGAAGTTGAGATTGACGAAAAGCTTAGACGCGGCAAAGGGTAAGCCCGCTGCGGCGACGGTTTCCTAAACCGGGGGTCACAGGTTCGAGTCCTGTACGGGACGCCACGTCATGGCCGATTCGCCGCCGCCCCACCTCGCGACCATCGACGAGCTGCAAAGGCGGCTCAATGCCGGTGAAACGAGCGCCGAAGGTCTCTGCGAGATGTTCATGCGGACCATCGACGCTGTCGATCCGGCGATCTCCGCCGTTCGATGCCTAAATCCGCGGGCGCTCGATCAGGCCAGACTGGCCGATGGCGCGCCCGAACCTCAGCGCGGCCCGCTGCATGGCGTCCCGATCCTGCTCAAGGACAACATCGACGTCGCCGGTCTGCCGACCACCTCCGGCTGCTTGGCCCTCGCGCACGCGATGCCGAAAGGCGACGCCGCCGTGGTTCGCGCGCTGAAGGCCGCCGGCGCCATCATCCTCGGCAAGACCAACCTGTCGGAGTTCTCCTTCGAGATCCGGTCGCGGAGCTCCATCGGCGGCGACGTGCTCAATCCGTTCAACCTGGGCGTGACGGCCGGCGGGTCCAGCGGCGGGGCGGCGGCGGCGGTGGCGGCGGGGTTCGCGCCGGCGGCGATCGGCACCGACACCGGCGGCTCGATCCGCACGCCCGCCGCCTACAACGGCCTCATCGGCCTGCGCCCGACCTGGGGCCGGATCGACATGGCGGGCGTGGCGCCGCTCGCGCCGAGCACCGACACCGTCGGCGTGCTCGCCAGGACCGTTCCCGACGCCCGGCTCCTCCTCGGCGTGCTCCTCGAACGAGGACGCCGAGCCTCGCACGATCGACATCGGAACGATCAGGCTGGGCGTGCTCCACCAGGCCATCGGCTTCGATGCGGAGGTGCGCGGCGCGGTCGATGAGGCCCTGGCGTCGCTGCGGGCGGCGGGCGCGACCCTGATCGAGCCGGTCGCCTTGCCCGAGGATGTCCTGCCGGTCGCGCGCGACCACATCGTCGACTGGGAGTTCGCCTCGGCCTTCGACCGCTATCTGGCGACCAATTTCCAGGCTGGCGCGCCCGCTTCGCTGGCGGCGATCATCGCCTCGGGCGACTACCTCGAGGAGTACGAACCGACGCTGCTGGCCCGGGCGGCCAACCGGGACCTCGAGGGCGACACCTACCAGGGCATCCTCGCCTTCCACCGGCGCCTCACGCACGCGCTGCAGGCTCTGTTCGACCACCACCGGCTGGATGCGCTCCTCTACCCCACCTCGGCCGTCGTCCCGACCTCCCTCGCCAATCCGCGCGGTGGTTGGGCGCCGGAGCTGGCCGCGTGCAGCGGCCGGCCGGCCATCAGCCTGCCGGTCGGCCAGGCGAGAAGCGGCGTTCCCATCGGACTGGAGCTGCTGGGCCACGCCGGCGGAGATTTCGCCCTTCTGGCGCTGGCGGAGGCGGTGGACGCGGTCGCTGGGCGGCGGTTCACGCCCGACCTCGAGGCCCTCGCGCGACAGGCGGCCTCAGGTGGAAGGCGCGCCTAGGAACAGCGGCGGCGCGGGATCGTCCGTTCCGCGCACCACGAAGGCGGTGGCGACGGCGGACGAGGTGTTGCGGAACGCGCGGGGCAGCCCCTTGGGGAAGAGCGCCGCGTCGCCCGCCGCCAGGATCGCCGAACCCTCCGGCCAGCGCGCCTCGAGCGCGCCCTCCTGGATCAGCAACACCTCCGCCTCGTCGCGGACGTGCATCGGAAGGTAGGCGCCCGAGGCCAGGCGCAGCCGGCGCAGACTGAAGGCCTGGAGCCCGGCGCCCCCGATCGGTCCGGGCTCGAAGCCGTCGCGGGTCGCACGGGACGAGACGACGCCCGCCTCCTCCACGCCCTCGAAAGCCAGCGACGAGCGCGAATTGGCGATGAAGCTTTCGGCCGTCGCCAAGCCGTCCGACGACCATGGCTCCCCCTTGGCCGCATCGAATCTTCCCGCCCCCGGCGGCTCCTCTTCCCCGACCGGCTCGACAGACTTGAGCTCATAGCTTCCCGACGAGGTGTCGATCCTCCAGGCGCGGCGCGCATCGGGCAGACCAGCATCGCGCAGGGGATCGACGCTGAACGCGGCCTCGGCGCCGCCGAGAATGGTCCACACAAACCCCGGCCCATCGCCCATCAACTCCACGCGGCGAAGACGATGAGGTGGCACGGCCGCGACGTCGCCGGGGCTCAGGTCGACGCCGCCCGCCTCCCCGTGGGACCCGAGGGCGACGCGCCAGCGACCGCCGTGGACGATCACCACTTCCACGCGGTCCCGGCTATCCGGCGTCTCCCCGCCGCCCGTGCGTTGGCGGCGCCCGCCGATCTCGAAGCTAATGTTCTCGGGGATATGCGCGGGCGGATCGCCGGCCCCGAGGATGGCGAAGCGCTCGCCGTTCTCCGCCCCCGACGCGAGCGGCCACGGAACGAGATCGGCGTAGCGCACGATCCGCACCTCCATCGCGCCTGGCGTCTGATGCGTGATCGCGGTCACTGGCGGCGTCGACCCCCCTCGCGCGCCGCCGGCCTCATGCCAGGGCGGGCGCGCCCAGCGGACGTTTGGCCAAGGTCTCCGGCTGGAGCAACCAGATCACCGCGGCGATGGCGAAACTGCCGCTGGCCAGGAGCATGGCGGCCGAGAGGCCGAAGCGGCCCGCCACGCCCGCGGTGATCAGCGGCGCGAAGAAGCTCACCACCCGGCCCCACTGGAAGATCGACGCCGCCGTGGCGCGCAGGTGCGCCGGATAGAGCTCGGCCAGCCACACGCCCCAGATCACGCTCGAACAGACCGCGCCGCCGTAGACGATGCCGAGCAGCCTCAGGAGTCCGACATCCGCCGGCGCGGCGATGTAGGCGGCGACCGCCAGGGCGGTGATGATGAAGCCGAGCGCGTTGAAGCGCCGCCCAAACCGGTCGGCCGCCCAGCCCCACACGAAGCCGCCAATGATGTTGGCGGCGAAGACACCCGCCACGAGTCCCCCCGCGACTCCGGCCGACAGCCCGCGCACCTCGGTGAGATAGGTCGTCAGCCAGCCGCTGTAGGCCTGATAGCCGAAGAAGTTCAGCCCGGTCATGGCGGCCAGCAACACGGTGCGCACACGAAGCCCCGGCGCGAACAGCTCGCCGACGGGCAGCCCTCGACGAGCGGCGCTCTTCTCCGTCGATTTCGGAATGATCAACCAGGCGAGCGGGGCCAGGATCAGCGGCGGGATGCCGCCGATCAGCAGCAGCTCGCGCCAGGCGTGGCCGCCGACGACGCTGAGCGCCAGCCCCAGCATCACGATCGAGCCGCTGAAGGCGACGTTCAGGGTCGCCGCCACGCGCCCGCGGAACTTGGCGTGGAACAGGTTGACGTAGATCGAGACGCCCACCGGGAACACGCCGCCCATGAACAGGCCGAGGACGAACCGCTGCGCGAGCAGCTCCGGATAGGAGCCGACCAGCACGCCCGCGAGCAGGGAGACGCCATAGCCGAAGATCAGTCCGGCCAGCACGTTGCGGCGGCCGAAACGATCGGCGAGTTGCCCGAGGATCAGCGCCCCGATCAGCGCCCCCGCGCCCTGCGCCGAATAGGCCGAACCGGCCTGCAGCAGGGTAAGATGGATCGTCGCGCGGAAGAACGGCCGCAGCACGTCCACCGTGTTCCAGGCCCAACCGTAGAGGAACTCGCTGCACAGCAGCAGGCCCAGGATCAGGAACCGCCGCCACAGCGGCAGGTCGAGGACCGCTTCGACCCCGTCCTCGGAATCCTGGCTGACCGTCTGGTTCACGCCTTCGGCTTCCTCAAAGCGGCTTGGGTGTCGAGCCTGGACCGACCCGGCGCTCGCGTCCAGGCAGGGGGTCGGGCGCGCCGGGCGGGCCGGCGCGCCTCTCCGATGATCAGAAGTTCAGGCCGAAGCGCACGCCGTAGGTCGCCGGCGGTCCGTAGGAGACCTGGATCCGCTCGTCGCGGCCGACCACGGCGCTGTAGAGCACCGCCGTATTGCCGACGTTCTGGCCGAAGCCTTCGACGTAGAACTTGCCTTGCGGCTCGGTCCAGCGAAGGGCCAGGTCGAACTGGGCGTAGGACTTCTGCCGGTCGAGAACGGTGTTGAAGTCGGTGGTGTAGTACGAGCTCGAGTAGAGGAAGGAGACGTACGGCGAGACCGTGCCGAAGCCGCTGATCTTGTAGTCGTAATAGGCGGCCAGGGTCGCCTTGAACTCGGGCGATTGCGGGATCTGCTTGCCGGACAGGTCGACCGACGCCGGTCCCTCGCCCAGGCCGCCGGCGAAGTTGTTGCCGCTGATGTACTGGGTGTAGCGCGCCCGCAGATAGGCCAGGGTCCCGTCGATGTGGAAATCCTGGAAGGGCAGGGTCTGCAGCTGGAACTCCGCGCCGCGGCTGTAGGCCTTGCCGGCGCTGCCGAAGTACGAGACCTGCGGGGTGTAGACGTTGATCTGCAGGCCGCTGAACTCGTTGTCGAACACGCTGAGCGCGGTCTGCACCCGGCCCTCGAAGAACCTGTTCTTCAAGCCGACTTCGTAGGCGGTGACGGTCTGCGGCGCATAGGAGCTCGGGATGGCCGGATTGCCGCCGGTGTCGTTCACGCCGCCGGATTCGAAACCGCTCGACACCGTGGCGTAGGCCGTGGTGTTCCGCGTCGGCGTGTACTCGAGCCCGGCCCGATAGGTGACCTTGCTGAAGCTCGGCGCGCCGCCGGTGACGCTGTAGGGCGGGCCCACGTCATAGGTGCCGGGCACTCCGCCGAAGTAGTCGGCGAACCCGAACTTCTTGGTCTCGTGCGAGTAGCGGATGCCGCCGATCACCCGCAGCTTCTCGGGAACGACGAAATAGGAGGCCTGCGCATAGGCGGCGTAGGCGTTGGTCTGCAGGCCCGTGGTCTCGATGTAGCTCGGGATCGTGGTGCCGGGGTTGGTCGCTTTCTGCGAATAGCTTTCCTTGATGTTGTCGTGCAGGCCGAAGAGGCCGACGATCCACTGGAAGCGGCCGCTTTGCTGCGAGGCCAGCTGAAGCTCTTCGCTGAGCGTGCCGTCGACCGTATTCGGCTCCTGATACCCGGAGCCGAAGCCCTCGGCCGGGGCCTCGAAGATCGCCGAGCTCTGGTCGTTGTCGGCGCTGCGGTGAGCGTGGAAGCGGGTGTAGCCGGTGATCGACTTCAACACCGCCGGACCGAAGTCATAGGAGATCGACCCCGACACATAGGTCTCGACGATGTGCTCGAAGGGCTCGTAGTTCCAATCGTTGGTGTACGGACCGCCGGTCACCGGGATGCCGATCGGACGGCCGGCGACATAGACGCTGTTCGGCTGGATGCTGTTGGGATTGCCCACCGACGGATTGACCGCATACGGAACGCCGGTCACCGACTGGAGGCCGGTCGTGGGGTCGATCAGGGTGCCGGCGACCTTGTAGCCGTAGGAGCCGGCGCCGAAGTCGTTGCGCTCCCAGCTGCCGGCGTGGAGCAGCACTTCGAGCTTGCTGGTCGGCGTCCACTTCAGGCCGATGCGGCTGGCGGTCTCGTTCTGGTCGTCCAGGTACACGCCCGGCGTGGTCGAATGGACGTAGCCGTCGTGCTGGATATGCACGGCGGCGAGGCGGAGCTGCAGGGTGTCGGTGATCGGCAGGTTCACCGCGCCGTCGGCTTTGAAGTAGCTGTAGTTGCCGCCCTCGACCGCAAGATGGCCGCCGAAATCCCGGGTCGGCTCCTGGGTGATGACGCTGATGTTGCCGCCGAAGGTGTTGCGGCCATAGAGCGTGCCCTGCGGGCCGCGCTGGATCTCGACCCGCGCCAGGTCGAACAGCGGAATGCTCTGCTGCTGCGTGCGGCTCTGGTAGATGCCGTCGATGTAGAAGCCGATGACCGGGTCGTTCTGCGCGCTCACCAGCGAGGTGCGCACCCCGCGGATGGCCGGGAAGGAGTCGGAGCCTTGCGAGCCCCAGGTGAAGCCGGGGGTGAGCAGTTGGAGGCGGCTCGGATCGTCGATGCGATTGCGGGCCAGGTCCTGGCTGGTGACCGCCGTGACCGAGATCGGGACGTCCTGCAGACGCTCCTCGCGCCGCTGGGCGGTCACGATGACCTCGGCGACGCTCGCGCCGGACGTGGTGTCGGGGGCCGCGTCGGCGGCATGGGCGGCCACGACCGACGCCGACAATCCCGCAAGAGCGGAGGCGCCCATCAACAGTGTTCGTCCGATAAAGCGTCGAGCGAAGTCTTTCGTTGACCCGCTGGAATCAAGCGATGCGCCGGCGCGTTCAGTGCAGGCGTTGATGACGGTGGACATGGTCGACCCCTTATTGACTATTTTCACCGCGACTCGCATGGGTTCGCCGGCTTTGAGCTTGGCCTTCATCTGTGTGCGTACCAGAGGCCCCGTCAACGACGGATCACCGGAACGGCCCCTCCCAACCGCTCAGCGTTCATTATCCTAGACGCGAACTCCGGGATCGCTCATGCTGACCACTCACCGAAGAAGGAGGATCCCGTGGCGCTGATCGGCTCGAAACTGCGCGAACTTCGCCGCCGGCGTGACCTCGCCCTTCGCGAGCTGGCCCTGCGCTCGGGCATCTCGCATTCGACGATCTCCCTGGTCGAGCGGGACATGATCAGTCCGTCGATCGACACCCTGCTGGCGCTGCTGGATGTGCTCGGCACCACCATGGCCAGCTTCTTCAGCGACCTGGATCGGCGCGGGGAGAAGTCTCCGTTCTACGCCAGAGACGACTTCGTGGAGATCGGCAACACCGAGTCCATCTCCTACCGCATGCTTGGTGTTAACCAGGACGATCGCCAGATGCTGATGCTGTGGGAGACCTACCAGCCGGGGTCGAAGACCAGCGCCGGCCTGTCGCACCTCGCCCAGGAGGCGGGGATCGTCACATCCGGCGCCATCGAACTCACGGTCGACGGCGAGACCAAAATCCTGCGCGAGGGTGAGGGATACTACTTCGACAGCCGCCTGCCGCACTGCTTCGCCAACGCTACCGACGAGGTGAGCCATATCGTGAGCGCCGTCACGCCGCCGACCTACTGAGCGGCCGGAGCCGGCGTTTTGGGCTCCTCAGGGTCTAAGATACTCACCAGCCTCCGGTGATCGGTCGCCGCGGTGTTGCCGGGTCCGCGCCGCGGGGATAGCTCGATGGATCGACAATAAGGCCGTCAGAGACTTGGCGTTTGTTCGACGCGCTTGCCGAGGTCGGGTTCGTGGAGAGTTGAGGATGACGCGCGTGACCGAGGCTTTGTCGACCGGCTCAGCAGCCGCGGGCGGCGGTGAATACCGGTTCGTGAAGGCGCCGGGGCGCGACTCGCACGGCGACGCGGGCAATGTCTTCGAACTGGTTTCCGAGATCATCGACAACGTTCGTCGCCGCGGCGACGAAGCCGTGCACGAATACAGCCGCCGCTTCGACAAGATCGATGTCGATCCGTTCGAGATCAGCCTCGAAGATCGCCGCGCCGCCGTGGCCGCCCTGGATCCTCAAACTCGGGCCGACACCGAGTTCGCCATCGAGAACGTCCGCCGGTTCGCGCAGGCGCAGCTCGCCACCATCCTCCCGCTCGAGGTGGAGCCGATGCCAGGCCTGCATCTGGGCCACCGCGTGATCCCGATCCAGAAGGTCGGCGCCTATGTGCCCGGGGGCCGCTATCCGCTGCTCTCGGCGCCGATCATGACCATCGTGCCCGGCAAGGTCGCCGGCTGCGAAGAGGTGGTCGCCTGCCTGCCGCCGACCGCGCATCCGGCCATGATCGCGGGCTGCCACATGTCGGGCGCGGACCGCATCTTCCGCATCGGCGGGGCGCAGGCGATCGCCGCGATGGCCTTCGGCACCCAGAGCGTTCCCCGCGTCGACAAGATCGTCGGGCCGGGCAACGCCTTCGTCAACGAAGCCAAGCGGCAGGTGTTCGGCCCCGTGGGGATCGACCAGCTGGCCGGTCCCTCGGAAATCTTCATCGTCGCCGACGAGACGGGCGACGCCGAGCTGATCGCCACCGACCTGCTCGGCCAGGCCGAGCACGACGTGCGCACGCGCGTCGGCTTGATCACCACCGATCAGGCGCTGGCCGAGGCGACGGTGAAGGAGGTGGAGCGGCAACTTCAGACCCTCTCCACCAGCGCCGTCGCCCGGGAGAGCTGGGAAAACTACGGTGAAGTGGTGGTCTGCCGCGACGAGCAGGCGATGATCGACTACTCGGACCACATCGCCGCCGAACACCTTCAGGTCCACACCCGCGACCCGCAGGCCTTCTCCCACCGCCTGCGCAACTACGGTTCGCTGTTCATCGGCGAGAACGCCAGCGTGGTCTATTCGGACAAGAACGTCGGCACCAACCACACCCTGCCGACCATGGGCGCGGGCCGCTACACCGGCGGGCTGTGGGTCGGCTCCTACGTCAAGATCGCCACCCACCAGTGGCTCGACGACCAGGCGATCCCTCTGGTGGCGCACCCGGCGGTCCGCCAGAGCGAGAGCGAGGGGCTGGAGGGCCACAGGAACGCCGCCGCCATCCGCCTTGACCGGCGCGCGCGGTCGGCCTGAAGCTCACGCGCGACACTCTTTAAGGACCAGCACATGGCGGACGACCAGGGCGGCGGACGCGTGACGACCAGCGGTCACGCCGCGCCGAAGACCGAGACAGCCGCGCCGAAGGTGCTCCAAGTCGAGCGGCGCGACTATGTCGATCTCGTCCCCAACGACCGGCCGCGCGCTCAGAGCCTGCGCGGCTTCGACCCGATCTACACCGACATCGTCGACTACATCGTCCGCTGCACCCACCGCATCTGGGACGAGCGCGATGTCGGGCTGATCTACAGCCACTACACCCACAACTGCGTCATCTACGGCGTGCTGGGCACGATGTACGATCGCGAGAGCATCGTGCGCGAAACCATCCAGCGGGTCGTCGAGCTGCCCGACCGCCGCGGCATGGCCACCCAGGTGATCTGGCGCGGCGACGACGTCGACGGCTTCTACACCTCGCACATGACCCACGGCGTCGGCCGCCACACCGAGTACGGCATGTGGGGCAAGCCCACCGGCCGGCCGTTCGTCACCCGCACCGTCGCCGACTGCATGATCCTGGAGAACAAGATCTATCGGGAGTGGGTGGTGCGCGACAATCTGGGCCTGCTGGTCCAGCTCGGCGTCGATCCGCACGCCTACGCCCAGACCCTCGCCCAGCAGAAGTTCGAGCGCGGCGAGAGCGTGCTCGAGGTCGCCGAGAACCGCCGGCTGCTGGGGCAGAACCCGCCCGAGGCGGAAGCGGACCTCAGCCTCGCGCATAACGACGTCGAGGCCGAGGTGCTGCGCTGGCTGCACCACATCTACAACAAGCGGATGTTCGGCAAGATCGGCGAGATCTACGCCGGCCACTGCCAGTGGCACGGCCCGCTGATGCGCGAACTCTACGGCTCGGCGGCGGTGTTGCAGCAGACCATGCGGCTGGTGGCGCTCGTCCCCGACTGCGCCTTCGTGCCCCAGCACATCTGCTCCAACGAAAGCGAAGAAGGCGGGGTCAAGGTCGCGGTGCGCTGGGTGATGGAGGGCCACCACCTGGGCTACGGCGCGCTCGGCCCGCCCACCGGCCGCAAACTGGTGATCATGGGCATGACCCACTTCCACATCGTCGACGGCAAGATCATCGACGAGTGGGTGGTCTACGACGAGCTGTCGATGCTCGTGCAGATCAAGCTGGGCGATCTGCAGGCCGCCGCCTGAGGCGACGACCCGCAGCGCGTCCGGCGTAGGGCGACTAAGCCTCTTCGTCTTCCTCGTCTTCGGAGTCGTCGGACTCGAGCAGGTCCTCGAGCGCCTCGGCGATGATGTCGAGCTGGTCGGCGGTGGCTTCGAACTCGATGGTCTCGCCGGCGTCGTCCTCGATGTGCAGGCTGTAGCCTTCGCCGGCTTTCACCACGCGGAAGGTGGACAGGGTCTTCTTGGTGTTGGCCATGGCGGGCGCTCCTGAAAAGGGGGTTGAAAGGCGGTGCACAAATGCCCGGGGTCAGCGAAAGGATGCACCCGGCCCGCATCTTGTCCGCTAGGGTCGCCGCTGGACCATGAGCGATCCGCCCCTCCTTCCCGACAGGCCCCGCTGGAGCGGGTGGCGCGTCGCCGGCGTCGTCGCGCTGGGCGCCGCGGGCGTGCTCCTCGTGGCGCTCGTCGTGTTGCTGATGATCTGGCGTTCCGAAACGCCGGCCATTCCCGACGCCGACGCCCTGTGGGCGATGCGCCGCTCGCCGGGCATGCGCTTCGTCGACGACGCCGGCGCGACGGTCGCCACCCGTGGCGCGCGCTACGGCGATCGCGTTCACCTGAAGGGTCTGCCGGATGACACGCCGCGCGCCTTCCTCGCCGCCGAGGATCGCCGCTTCTACCAGCACGGCGGGGTGGACCTTCACGGCCTGCTTGCGCGCGGCGCGACGCGACGTAGCGCTTGGCCGGGCGGCGGAGGGCGGCTCGACCATCGCCCAGCAGCTCGCCCGCACCCTGTTCCTCGGCCGCGAGCACACCCTGCGCCGCAAGGTGCAGGAGGCGATCCTCGCCGGGCGGCTCGAGGACGAGCTCGGCAAGGACGGCGTGCTCGAGCTCTACTTGAACCGCGCCTACTTCGGCGCCGGCGCCTATGGCCTGGACTCCGCCGCCCGCACCTATTTCGGCAAGAGCGCCGGCCAGCTCACCCTGCCCGAAGCCGCGCTCCTCGCCGCCGTGGTCAACGCCCCGACCCGTCTGTCGCCGCTCAACGACATGGGCGCCGCCTGGACCCGCGCCCGCCGCGTGCTCGCCGCCATGGCCCAGGAAGGCTGGATAACCTCCGACGAAGAAGCCCAGGCCGCCGCCGCCCCGCCCGCGCTCGCCCCGTCCCGCGGCGGCGAGGGCGACTGGAGCTACGCCCTCGACCAGGCCCAGTCCCAGGCCGTGAGCCTTGTCGGCAACTCCGCGCACGACCTGATCGTGCACCTCACCGTCGACGGCAAGCTCCAGGCCGCGGGCGCGGCCGCCCTGCGCGCGGGGGTCGACGGCGAGGGTCGGCGGCGCAACGTGACGCAAGGCGCGCTGGTGGCCCTCGCCCCCGACGGGGCGATCCGCGCCATGGTCGGCGGGGTCGATGCGACCAAGAGCGCCTACAACCGCGTCACCCAGGCCCATCGCCAGCCCGGCTCGGCGTTCAAGGCCTTCGTCTTCGGCGCGGCGATGGAGACCGGCCTCAAGCCCGACGACACGCGCCAGGACGCGGCGATCAACGTCGGCGCCTGGACCCCGGAGAACTACGGCCGGCGCTTCTCCGGCAAGGTCACCCTGGCCAAGGCCTTCGCCCTGTCGCTGAACAGCGTCGCGGTGCGCCTCACCCTGGAGGTGACGCCGGCGGGTGTGGCGACCTTCGCGCGCCGCTGCGGGCTGACGACGATCCCCTCCAATCCCGGCGCCTCGATCGCGCTCGGCGCCTACGAGGTGACGCCGCTGCAGCTCGCGACCGGCTATCAGGTGTTCCAGACCGGCGGGCGGACCACCTCGCCCTACCTGATCTCCGAGATCGACGACACCGGCGGCCGGGTGCTGTTCACCCGGGGCGTCCAGCCCTCCGGCACGGCGCTCGATCCGCTCTCCGCCTCGCGCATGGTGCGGATGATGGAAGGGGTGATCACCGGCGGCACCGGGACCGGCGCGGCCATCGGCCGGCCGGCGGCGGGCAAGACCGGCACCAGCCAGCACTGGCGCGACGCCTGGTTCGTCGGCTTCACCCCCGACCTGCTCGCCGCCGTGTGGGTCGGCAACGACAACGGCTCGCCCATGGCCGGCGTCACCGGCGGCGAGATCCCGACCTCGATCTGGAAGCGTTTCATGCTCGTCGCCGAAGCGGGCAAGCCGCCGCAGGACTTCGCCTGGCTCCAGCCGGAGCCGACGCCCGTTCCCGAACCGGTGGACGCGACCGATCAGGACGCCGTGGCCAGTCCCCCGCCGACCGACACGCCCGCGCCGGTGGACGAAGCGCCCGACATGACCGCCCCCGCTCCGACGGACGAACCCGCGCCCGCGCCGGCGCCCGCGGCGCCGACGAGCCCCGATGCGGCGCCGCCGCCGGATGCCGCGCCGCCGTCCGAGACTCCGTCGAGCTCCATCGGCTAGATCGTCGCGCGCCATGGAGGGGGAAGTCCGATGAGCGATGCGCCCGGCCCGGCCTGGATCCCGATCCTCGCCTCGGCGACCTCGGTGGTCATCGCCGTGGTGACCGCGGTCTTCGCTCAGCGGGCGGCGCAAAGCGCCAGCCAGAACGCGGACGCCCTGGAGGCGCTGAAGGCGCGCCTCCAGGACGAAACCGCCGAGAAGAACGCCTTCCGCGACTATCGCTACGACGCCCTCAAGCACCTCTATGAGGAGGTCCAGCCGCTCCTCTTCCAGCTGCGCGGACCGCTGCAACAGATGGTGGACCACACCCAGAATCTCGCCCGGGCCGCCCGGAGCGGCGATCTCGATCCGGGCCCCGACAACTGGATCCAGGATCCCTATTATCGGCGCGCCACCATCCACCGGCTGATGTCGCCGATCGCCTACTACCTGCTGATGCAGCGGCGCTTGAACCTGTTCGACGTCTCGCTCGACGCTCGGGTCGCCGTCGTGCTGAGCCTGCTCTCGGACTACGCCATGGTCTGGCGAAGCGACTTCACCTTCGCCGAAACCATTTATGGAGCGGGCGCCTACAAGCCGTTTCCGAAACGGCCGTCGCTCGATCCACAGGGCGTCGACGCGCGCCAGGGCCTGAACGCGGGGGAGCGCGACGCCATCGCCGAGATCCTCATCGTCGAGCCTCCGCACGGGGCGGATACGCCCCCGGCGCGGGTGATGCGCTTTGGCGAATTCGACGCCTTGATGAGCGGCCGGCGACCGCCGCACGCGGCGCTGGAGCCCCTGACCGACGCCTTGGATGGCCTGCCGCCGCAGCGCCGGCCGGTGTTCTGGTCGCTGATCCTGGGCGCCAGCCTCATCGCCGATGTGGCGCGACGGACCCTCGACGCCGCCGAGATCGACCTCGCGGCCGCCGGCGCGGCGGCGACGTCCGAGGCCCGCAAGGCGGACCTGGCCTGCGCCGGCGCCGTCGACGACAAGATCTGGACCGCGGCGAAGAAGCAGCTCGACGCGACCCTGGCCAAGGCGTCGGCGGAACTCGCCGTACACCGCGCCAAGGCCAAGAGCTGACGCGGACGCCCCTTACGAGGCGGACAACTCGCGCCTAAACTCGCCGACGCTGAAGGAGAAGGACTTGGCCATGGCCGCCTGGATCGCCGACGGACCCGTTTCCCTGCCGCCCCGCGGCCTCACCTACGCCGCCGCCCTGGCGATCGTCCTCATGGGGGCCGCCGGCGTGGGCCTGGGCTTCCAGGCGGCGCAGCGCCAGGCCGGCGCGCCCGACGCCCGCGCGGATTCCTCGGCGGCCGCCGACGACACGACGATGACGGCCAAGCCGATCGTCGAGCTGCCGGCCCCGGTCACCGCCCCGGAACCCGATCAGGCGGCCAAGGACGCCGCCGATGACGCGGCCACCGATCAGGCCGTGGCCAACAATTCGATCTCCGCCAAGTCCGCCGCCGCCCAGGCGGTGCAGTCCGACACCGCCAAGCCGGCCGGCGACATCGACGAGATCCTCACCTCCAAGACCGAGAAGCCGCCGCCGGCCGTCAAGCCGCCCGCCGACGAAGCCCCCCCGCCGGTCAAGAGCGACGTGCCGTTCTAGGGCCTCAAGCCTCCAGCTCGATGTCCCAGTAGAGATAGTCGATCCAGCTTTCGTGCAGGTGGTTGGGCGGGAACCGCCGGCCGTGGTCCTGCAGCTCGTACATCGTCGGGCGGCGCGGGATGCGGCGCGGCGTCATGGCCGCTTCCTTGGGCGTGCGCCCGCCCTTGGTGAGGTTGCAGGGAGCGCAGGCGGTGACGATGTTCTCCCACGTCGTGCGGCCGCCCTTGGACCTTGGCAACACGTGGTCGAAGGTCAGGTCCTCCGCCCGCCCGCAGTACTGGCAGGCGAAGGAATCGCGCAGGAACAGGTTGAAGCGGGTGAACGCCGGCGGCCGATCCTGGGCCACATAGCTTTTCAGCGAGACCACGCTCGGCAGCTTCATCGAGAAGCTGGGGGAGTGGATCAGGGTGTCGTAGGTGGAGACCACATCGACCCGGCCGAGGAACACGGCCTTGATCGTCTCCTGCCAGGGCCAGAGCGACAGCGGGTAGTAGGACAGGGGACGGAAGTCGGCGTTCAGCACCAGGGCGGGCGCCCCGGACGGCGGACGGCTAAGAACCTGCATCGGACCGCTCCGTGCAGTTCAGGGCCGAAAGGATGTTCCGCGGGCTTGGACTGAAGGCGAACGCTCCTCTTGAGGCTCCGATGGAAGAGGCGAATCGCCTCGGAACGTCAAGCCCGAAGATACCCGTCCCTCGGCGACGGCTTGATGACGGGCCGAGTGGGTTCAGCGAACGTGGGATCGACGAGGGAAGAACTCCTTGTCACCCCGGCCGTCGCGCGTGGCGCGCTCCGGGATGACAAGGGCTTGCGCCGGATGAAGGGCGTGGAGGCGAGCCGCGGGCCGGCCGGCGATCACGCGCCGACCAGAGCCACCGCGCCGGCCATGACGCCGCCGAGGGCGAGCAGGACCAGGGCAACCGAGCTATCGAGGAACCGTTGCACCGTGTTGATCGTGGAATTGGACATGACAGACTTCCGCATTTTGTGTGAACCTCCCCGACGGAAGGCGTGTCCGATCTGGACAGTGATTAGATAGATCCCCATCTAAGCGGTGTCAAGTTCGATCTTGACGCCGCTCAAATTATTTCTCAGGGAGAGGACGCCATGAGCCCAGCCGACGACGCCGCCGCCGTTCTCGAGAAGCACCATCTCGCCGAAGGCTCGCCCAAGCCCTACCATCACGGGGATCTGTCCCGGGCCCTGGTGCTCGCCGGACGAGAGATCCTCGAGACCCAGGGACCGGCGGCCTTGTCCCTGCGCGCTGTCGCCCGGGAGGCGGGGGTAAGCCCGGCCGCGCCCTACCACCACTTCAAGGACAAGGGCGAACTGCTGCTGGCCGTGGCCCGCGAAGGCTGGATGGAGCTGGGCGATGCGATCAAGGCGTCGCGCGCCAGGGCCGCCTCACCGGCCGAGGAGATGACCGAGATCGGCGTCGCCTACGTCTGCTTCGCCCGCGAGCACCCCGCCCTCTATCGCATCATGTACGACCAGGCCTGCGATCGCGAGACCATGCTGGAAGGCTCCGAGAAGGAAGGCAGCGGCTGGCGCCACGTCACCGAGGCCCTGATCTCCGCCGGTTACGATCCGAACGCCGCCAAGGACATCGAACTGGCCACCATCTCCGCGTGGTGCATGGCCCACGGCCTGGCCGAGATGACCGCGTTCCGGGAATTCGACGCGCTCAAGGCCGAACTCGGCGGCGAAGTCGCCTTCATCCGCGCCGTCTTGAAACACGGCGGCACCTACGTTCCCCGCAAGCACGACTGAGCCCCATCGCCTGAGCCTCGTCACCCGCTTCGCCCCCTCCCCCACCGGCCGCCTGCACCGCGGTCACGCCTTTTCCGCCCTCACCGCCTGGCGGGCCGCGCAAGACGCCAACGGCCGCTTCCTCCTGCGCATCGAGGACATCGACGAGACCCGCTGCCGGCCCGAATACGAGGCCGGCATCCTGGAGGACCTGGCTTGGCTCGGCCTCGCCTGGGAACAGCCCGTCCGCCGCCAGTCCGAGCACATCCCGGAATACCGCGCCGCGCTTGAGACCCTGAAGCGCCAGGGCCTGGTCTACCCCTGCGCCCGCACCCGACGCGAAGCGCTCGCCGCCAGCGCCGGCGCGCCCCAGGCGGGCGACGCTGCGGACATCCGAGACGGCGAAGGCGCCCCGGTCGCCTGGCGCCTGGACCTCGCCGCCGCCGACCGCGCCGTGGGCGGAATCGACCGCCTCGCCTTCGTCGACCTGGATCATGGTGAGATCTTCGTCGATCCGGCCCGCATCGGCGACGTCATCCTCGGCCGCAAGGACGTCGGCGTGAGCTACCACCTCGCCTCGGTCTGGGACGACGCGCTCCAAGGCGTCACCCACGTCATCCGCGGCGAGGACCTGAAGGACGCCGCCCACGTCCACCGCCTGCTCCAGGCCCTGCTGGACCTGCCGACGCCGATCTACCGCCACCACCCGCTGCTGCTGCGGCCGGACGGCAAGCGCTTCGCCAAGCGGGACGAGGGGGAGACGCTGATGGGGCTACGAGGGGAAGGGGTGGCGCCAGCGGACCTGAAAGCGGAACTCCAGGTCTGAGGGGCCCTCAGAACCTTGCAGCTGCGGTCCCCCTGACCGGACACCCCGCAGGGCCGTGGGGGGTGGGCTGCGGAGCATGAGTTGGAGCTAGTCGACCGTCAGCTTCGGCCATCCCGAAAAGCGGACTCTCTGAAGGTCCGAGATGGGTGGAGAGCTGCCGTTGACGCTCTGCGGCGTCTAGACGAGGTTGCACCTTGTCGTAAGCCGTGAGGCGAATATGCAACTTAGAGCGGTGCGAGACGGCGTGTGGCTCGGCCTCAATGTCGTCGTTGCGCTGATCTTCCTGGCTTTGACGTCTGGTCAGTGGATCGAACCCGAATTGAAGGATGAGCCGGGAGCTTCGGGGGGCAGCGTCTTTGTGTTCGCTCTTTTCGTGCTTTATATTGTTGGACCTTCAATGGCCCTAAACGTGGGATGGCTGGCGTTCACCGCCCGCAAGGCGCTTCGCGAGCGGGACTGGACGCCCGTGTGGGTGTTTGCAGCGATAGCCGGTGCTTGGCTAGCATTGGTGGCCTTCAGCGCATCGAAGCTGTGACGCTAAGAGCGACAACTCGGCTGGCAGCATCTCTGGCGATCGTCCACTTGGGGGTGGAAAGGCGACATTGCTTGACCTGCCCTTGCTATGGTTCTTGATCGAGTGGATTGGGCGCAGATCGCATCAGATTTTAAATGGGACGGGTCGCTTAGGGAGATCCGTGTTCCGGGCACATCCGTCGCCGACTGGCAGCACTTTCTGGACGCGCTGCGTCGCATAGCGCCAAGCTTCACATTCACGATCGACAAGGAAGCCGCTGACCTGCCTATCCTGGCGGAAGAGGCCCTAGCGTGTCGACAAACCGCTTCTCCCCTGCTGTCGTTCCAAGCTGGCGACGTTCGGCTCAACTGCCACTTCTTTTCGGCCGATGAGATCGAGCTGGACCTGGACCCACGGGATGTCACGGGCGACATCCAGTTGGCGGCGCTTGCGGACTTAATGGGGTGGATGGCCGATACGATCGGAAGACTTGTTGTTCTGACTAGCGAGAACCTGCCAGCAGCGGTTATTGCCGGCAGATCGCCAGGGGCATTGGAAGCAGTCTGGTGGCCCCCAGGCTGACGCCATCGTCGTCGGCGAGGGTCGCCGTTGGGTCGGAAGCGGTCTTTGCCGTCCGCTCCGGGAGAGGACATTCGTGCGTCATGCCAGAAAACGGAATCTGCGAAGGTCGGAGCTGGGTGGGAAACGGAAGCTGAAGCCGCCTAGCCTTGACCGACCAGTCCCTTGTCGCGGGCGTATCGGGCTACGGTTTCCTCGACTGTCGGCGCCTCGCCAAACAGCGCCTTCTGCTTGTGCGGTTCGCGGCTGACATAGCCGCCCTGGCGAACCCACCGCATCACGATGAGCTGGTCGCGGAGACGGGGTGAAAACAGGGTGACCAACGGCAGCAGTGGAGTGAGCCAGGCGGGGAACACCGGCTTGGCGCGAATAGGCCGTCCCAGCACTTCCGCAAAGGCGGCGGCCACCTTGTCGCCCGTCCCTGGCGCCTCCGAGCCGACGTCTACGCTGCCGTTCATCGCCGAGGCCGGCAGGTCGAGAGCAGCGATCGCGGCGTAGCGGGCCAGGTCGCGGGCATACAACAGCGCCATGGGAGCGCCCGGCATGATGTCGGGGAACACGCCCTTGGCGATATTCTCCGGCACGATGTCGCGCGAACGGTCGATGAAGGCGCCTGCGCGCAGCGAGAGGTAGGGTTGCCCGATCGCTTTCAGGTGCTTCTCGGCCTCGTACTTCTGGCTGAAATGCGGGACGTTCGGCGCGCGATCGCAGCCCAAGATCGAGATGAGGATGAAGCGCGGCACACCGGCCGCCTTCGTGGCGTCGATCAAGTTCCTGTAGCCTTCAGTGTCCGCCTTGGAGTTGTCGGCCTTGGTCTTGGCGGAGTGGGCGGAAAAGCCCGCCGCGCTGGCGATCACAGCAGCTGCACGCGGCTCGGCTCTCATAGCCGACTGCAGCGACGCTGCGTCGTTTAGGTCGCCGACAACGAAATCGGTGATGCCGAGCGCCCGCAGCGAAGTCCTGTTGCTGGTCGCGCGGACCATGGCGCGCACGTGGACGCCGCGCTTGATCAACGCCTCGACGATATAGCCGCCGAGGTGTCCGGTCGCCCCAACGACGGTCACGACCCTGGCATCGGCTCCGGCGGCAACCGTCGGCCCGGCGATTGGCTGCGGCGTGGTCATGGGGTAAGTCTCCGTCGATGGAACGCGATCGTATCGACGAGGTAGCCGCTTCGAAAACGGAACGCAACCGTTCCGTTTCGTCGGCGTCGCCCGCCGACCGTCTAAGCGGGGCGGCCGTCAAACGCCCGCGGGTCACCGATGCCCTTACGCGCACTTTTTTCGAAGAGTGGGCGCGGGTGGGATACGGCGCTCTGAGTCTGGAAACCGTGGCGCGCAAAGCGGGGGTTGGAAAAGCCGCCCTCTATCGCCGATGGCGCTCCAAGGCCGACATGGCGAGCGACCTCGTCAAGCAGATCGCGGCCGTTGCGCCCGCGCAACTCGCCGGTAACGACCGCGGATCGCTGGAGGCCGACCTGCACGCCATGCTGCTGGTGGGCGCACGCATGATGCGTGATCCCCTAGTGCGCCGCATCATGCCGGACCTCTACGCCGCTCTCCACCGCGAGCCCGCGCTCGCGGCGGCGCTGCGCCCCGGCGAGGCGGCGCGCGGAGCAAAGGTCAGGATGGTGATTGATCGAGCGATCGCCCGTGGTGAGCTCTCCGCCGAAATCGACCCGCGCCAGGCGGCCAACCTTCTGATTGGACCCCTCTATTGGCAACTCGTCGTCCTGGGACACCGCACCGATCGTGCCCAAATCCGCTCGCTCGCCCGCGCGACCGCGGCGGCGCTGAAGTCGGTGAGCGTTGCGCATAAAGAAATTCGCGCCGGCGACGCTTAGAGCCGCGTTTCAGGCTTGAGACGCCGTCATAAACAACCCCCGGCGTGCGCATCGAAGACGCGGAAAAAGAGTGTTGTGAATACCTGAGACGACCTCAGAGCGCCGCCAAGCCCGTGAGGGAGTCTCTTGATGGTCGGCAATAAATATGGTCCATAGCGGGACGCCGCTGCGGCAAAATCTTGATGGGGCTGAACTCATGAAATTTAAATCTCTTCTCGCTCTGGCCGGCGCCGCCGTGTTTTCGGCCTCCGCGGCCGGTGCGGTAGACAGCTACATGTTCGCGTACAGCCCGTCCGGCTCGCAGGACCTCGTCCTCAACGGGGGAGCCTATGTGATCCAGGCCTCGGTTGAGGGGTGGATCGACGATACCGGAGCCGGCAACGGCGGCAGCGGCAACTACATCGTGGGCAACTGCGCCGTGTCCGGTTGCAACGGGACCGACGGCGAATATCGCGATTACTTCGTCTTCGATCTCAGCGGCGTGTCCGGGCCGATCACCTCCGCGTCCCTGAGCCTTGGCAATGGCAGCACCGGCTTCAACGGCAGCCCGGCGACCTACACCAGCTGGGACGTCACGACCTCCGTCGGCGAATTGGAAACCGGCTCTCTCGCGGCCTATGCCGACCTCGGATCCGGCGCCCAATACGCTTCCACGGCGGTGGGATTCTCCGACAACGGCACGCAGGTCGGAATCACCCTCGACGGCGCGGCGCTCTCGGCGCTGAACGCCGCTGAAGGTGGGTCGTTCACAATCGGTGGCGCGCTGAACGGCGGCTCCGTTCCCGAGCCGCAAGCCTGGATCTTGATGCTTGCGGGGTTCGGCGGCCTCGGCCTCATCGCCCGTCGGCGTCGCCTCGTCGCCACGGCCTGAGCTTAAAGCTCATCCCTGATCAGCCCGGCGTCCCCTCAAGGACGCCGGGCTTTTTCGTCGCCGACGCCAGGCGTCGCCGTCCCCGGGACGGCAGAGATTTCCGTCTTTCCCGCAGCGGGTCGACGGCGCCCAGACACCGGCAGCAATAGCGATCCGGCGTCGCTAGGTTATGCTCCGCCCTTTGAAGGTGGAGGTTGCTCGTGAACGATCTATTCTCGCTCGAAGGCCGCACGGCCCTGGTCACCGGCGGCTCGCGGGGCATCGGGCGCATGATCGCCGAGGGCTTCATCGCCCAGGGCGCGACCGTCTACATCTCCTCGCGCAAGGCCGAGGCCTGCGAACGGACGGCGGCCGAGCTGTCGGCCGGCGGCGGGCGGTGCATCCCCCTGGCGCAGGACGTCTCCACCGTGGAAGGCTGCCGCGCGCTGGCGGAGGCCTATGCGGCGCGCGAGCCCCGCCTCGACATCCTGGTCAACAACGCCGGAGCGGCCTGGGGCGCGCCGTTCGAGGATTTCCCGGAGAGCGGCTGGGACAAGGTGCTCGACCTCAACCTCAAGTCGCCGTTCTTCCTCACCCAGGCGCTGCACAAGACGCTGGCCGCCGCGGCGAGCCCCGAGCGCCCGGCCAAGGTCATCAACATCTGCTCGATCGACGGGATCAGGCTCAATCCGCAGGACACCTATTCCTACCACGCCTCCAAGTCCGGCCTGATCTTCCTGACGCGCCGGATCGCCGCGCGACTGATCCAGGACGGGATCGTGGTCAGCGCGATCGCGCCCGGGGCGTTCGCCTCCGACATGAACCGGGACGCCCGCGATCGTGGAGATCAGATCGCGCAAAGCATCCCGTCCCGGCGCATCGGCCGCGCCGACGACATGGCCGGGCGCGGCGATCTATCTCGCCTCGCGCGCGGGCGACTACGTGGTCGGCGAGACCATCGTCGTGGACGGCGGAGTGGCGCTCGCGAGCTTGTCTTGAGCCCCCGCGCCGCGATCAGGCGGCGTTGGTCACGCTTGCCGCCGCCTTGCGCCCGAACGGCGCGTTCAGCCGCACGATGGCGAAGTTCAGGACCGAGGCGAACGACACCCACAGCAGGTAGGGCGCGAGCAGCCAGCCGCTGAGCGGCGCGTAAGGGCTGAGCCCCAGGATCAGCGCCAGGATCGAGAACCACAGAAACGGGATCTCGATCAGCGCCAGGTCCGGGCGGCGGCGATTGAAGAACAGGGGGCTCCACAGCATGTGCAGGGCGATGTTCACGCCGTAGAGCACGGCGATCTCGAGGTGGGCGCCGGGGGTCGCGGCGTGGCGCCAGGCCAGGACGCCGGCCCAGGCGGCGAGGCCCAGGATCACCGTCCACGCCGGCCCGAACAGCCAGTTCGGCGGCGTCCAGGTCGGCTTGTTCAGCTCGCGGTACCACGGCCCGATGCTGGTCATCGCCCCGCCCACGCCGAGCACGACAGCGGTGATCACCGCCGCCACCGCGATTTCGACGAACATGGCCGGAGCTCCGGGTTGGGTGGTGGCTTGAATACCGTCTTGTACAGGCTGAATGAAACGCCGTCGCGCTGTCTTCTCCTCCCCCGCCCGCAGAGGCGGGGGAGGTGGCCGGGCGCGAAGCGGCCGGACGGAGGGGGCGTAAGGCCCCATGCAACGAGCGCCCGTTGAAGCGGCTTAGCGCCCCCTCCACCACCTTCGGTGGTCCCCCTCCCCCGCCTCTGCGGGCGGGGGAGGAGAAGTCCGTTGTCCTTGACCTTGAGTTTGCGTTATGCAACACTTCCGGCATGTCCTGTGACACCACCGACGATCCCCACCTCGCCGACGCCCTCGCCCAGGCCGAGCGCCGACGGGCCATGCTGCAGGAGCTGGCGGAGATCGGGATGAACCTCGCCCGGGACGTCGGCGCGCATGCGGCGGCGGCGATGTCGGCGATCAATGAGGACAATGGCGGCGATCCCACTCGGGCCTTCGCCACCGTCTCGCGCGCGGTGCGCCTCACCCTGGCCATGGAGGCCCGGAACGACGCTCATATTCTTGCGCTGCGCAACGGTCGCGTTCCGCTGGGGTGGGCCGGAGCCGCGCGTCCCGCATCGCGCGGGCTGTCCCCGGCGGCCGATCGCCGGGAGTCCGCCGGCGAGGGACCTGGCGCGCTTCGCGAACACCTGATCGACCGTGAGGACGAAGAGGCCTTTCTGGACCTGCCGTTCGAGGCCGGCGTGGAGGCGATCCGGTACGATCTTGGCCTGTCGATCGAAGACGTTGTGGCCGGCGAGGGCGCGAAATCCATTCCTCACCCGCCCGAAGAGGCGGGGGAGGGGGACCGCGAAGCGGTGGAGGGGGCGGCCAAGCCCAGCGCTCGATCGCCATCCAGTTCACAACGCCGGCGCGCCGCTCCAACACACGGCCGTTCCGCCGCTCGCCGCCCCCTTCACCCCTTCGGGGTCCCCCTCCCCCTAGTGTTCCCTAAGGGGGAGTGAGTCACCGCCGCCTCCTAAAGCGGGATGATGTTCCGTTGCCGGCTGAACGCCAGGTAGCCGACGCTCGCGCCCAGGCGCAGGCCGACGCCCGCGCGCATCGGGGCGAGGGTGATGCCGTCGGCCCGCAGGTAGTTCACGCCGACGCCGGCGATGAAGTAGGCCGAGCCCTCGACGCCGGGAAAGCGCCGGAAGATGGCGTCGGGGTACTGAAGCCCATAGACCAGGGTGAAGGTGCGCGAGAGGTTGCCGCCGGCGTCGAAGCCCACCGAGGGCCCCTGCCAGTAGACCTTCTGGGCCGCGCGATTCTTCATGTAGACCAGCCCGCGGCCATAGCGCAGGCCGAAGACGAAGGCGCCCGAGCCCTCCTCGCCGGCGATGTAGGCGGTGGGACGGCCGTTGTCCTTGAAGGTGCGCTCCACCACCGCGCCGGCGCTCTCGGCGGTGACGCCCAGAAAGTCCGAGACGCGGTTGACGATCTCGTCGTCGCTGAAGGTCGCCGCCTGGGAATCGCCGGTGCTGTAGGTCGGCGGAGGCGGCGGCGGAGGGGGTGGCGGAGGCTCGTCCTGCGCGCGGGCGGCGTCGGCCAGGCCGGCGAGGGCTGCGGCGATCAACAACCTTCGACTTATCCGTTCGGATTCGGTCATAATGCCCGCCTATGGCCGCTCAGGGCTTAACGCCGACTGAACGGCGGGCGCTTCTTTAGAGAGGGACGAGGTCGAACATGGATATCCAAGGCATCCTCAACGCGGTCCAGTCGTCGGGCCTTCTCAATCGCGCCGCCGACAACGCCGGCGCGACGCCCGGGGAGACGCAGGACGTGGTCCAAGGTGCGCTCGCGCATGTGGACGAGGGCGGGGGGATGGAGAACATCGTGGAATCCGTCGCCCAGCGCGCGGGGGTGGACCCGTCCATCGTCAGCCAGATCCTGCCCCATGTGCTGCCGATGCTGGAGAGCCATTTCGGCGGGGCCGAGGGCGCGCCCTCGGCGGGACCGGCGGGCGGACTGATGGGCATGCTGGGCGGCTTCCTCAACCGAGGCGCCTGATGCGTCTCGGACGGCTGCTCGGCCTGTTGGGGGCCTGCCTGTCGATCGCCGCCTGCGCCGGCGCCTATGTGGCCGGGGACGTCGGGCCGCATACCAGCACAGCCGCCGCGCGGCCCAACGGGTGAGCGCGGCGGAGACCCTGGCGCCGGTCGACGCCCCGGCGCTCGACCCACGCCCGATGATCGTTCCCTCCCGCCGCATCAAGGCGGCCTATGCGCTCGGCCAGACCGCCTACAGCGGCGGCTTCGAGGCGGCCCTCGGCTTCGTCTTCTTCTACTACACCGCGGTGCTGGGACTTTCGGGGGCGGAGGTGGGGCTCGCCCTGTCGATCAGCCTCGCCGTCGACGCCGTGGTCGATCCCCTGGTCGGCTCGATGTCGGATGCGCTGCGAACCCGTCTCGGCCGCCGGCTGCCGGTGATGATCGCGGCCATTCCGCTGATGGCGATCTCCATGGCGCTGCTGTTCGCGCCGCCGCCGGGCTTGAGGGACGGCGCCCTGTTCGCCTGGCTGGCGCTCACCGCCACCGCCACCCGCAGCGCCATCTCCCTCTTCGCCGTCCCCTATACCGCCCTGGGCGCCGAACTGGCGGACGGTTACGCCGAGCGCTCCCGGGTGGTCGCCTGGCGCACCCTGGTCGGCATCCTCTCCAACGTCTTCGTGGTGACGCTCGCCTTCAACGTCTTCCTCACCGGAAAGGAGGGGCTCCAGCACCGCGCCGGGTACGCCCCGCTGGGCATGGCGGTCGCGGCCTATATGGTCGCCGGCACGGTGCTCTGCTGCGTCTGCCTTCGTCGCTACGCGGCGGCCTTGCCGAGCCCGACCGAGCGGCCGGCCTCCATGGTCCGCCGCCTGCCCGGAGAGCTGGCGGAGATCTTCGGCAACCGCTCGTTCCGCCTGCTGTTCATCTCGGCGGTGATCTTCTACGTCGCGATCGGGACCAACTCGGCGTTGGGATCCCACGCCAATGTCTTCGTCTGGCGCCTCAGCGCGCCCATGCTCCAGCTCCTCGCCTTGTCCGTGTTGTTCGGGGTCCTGCTCGGCGTGCCGCTGGCGAGCCCCCTGCAGAAGGTGATGGAGAAGAAGGCGCTGGTGATCATCGGCGTCGGCATGATCCTGGTCGCCTGGACGGTCACCCCGGTGCTTCGCGTCCTCGGCCTGTTCCAGGGCGTCGGCGCGCAGGTGATGGGGCCGCTCATCGCTCAGTCGATCTTCGCGGGGGTGGGGATCGGCCTGGCGGTGATCGCCTATCCCTCGATGATGGCCGACGCCGCCGACGAGCACGAACTGCTGTTCGGCCACCGTCGCGAGGGGCTCTATTTCGCTGGCCTCGGCTTCGCCGGAAAGGCGGCCAGCGGCCTTGGCACCCTGCTGGGCGGCCTCGCTCTCGACGACCTGATCGGCTTTCCCCACGATCCCAAGGCGCACCCGGCGCTGGCCACATCCACAACCCTGCTCAACAAGCTGATCCTGGGCTGGGGTCCGCTGCCGGCGTTCGTGAGCCTGTTCTCGATGGTGCTGCTCGCCTTCTACGCGGTGAACCGCCGCCGCCACGACGAGATCAGCGCCGCCCTGCGCGCCCGCCGCCTCTGACGCGCTCAGAAGATGCCGAGGAAACGCTTTTTCGCCGGCGGCGGCGCGGGGGTCGGAGACTTGGCCTTCACCGCGGCCGGACCGGCGTCAGCCCCCGAAACCAGTCCCGCGCAGTCGGCGCTGTGGGCGCCGCCCAGGCCGACCAGGGGCAGGATCGCCGCCACCGGCGCGGCGACCACCCCGAGCGCCACGGCGCCCGCCACCTGGGGCAGGGCCTTGCCGACCTGCACGCCGACCTTGGGTCCGGTGAGCGGCCCGCGCACCGTGATCGGCGCGGCGATCCGAAGGATGCGGAACTTCTTCGGCTTGCCGTTCAGGACGAAATCCATCCGCTCCTGGCGAAGGTCGATGTCGCCCTGGCCGTTGACCAGGGTGACCCCGGTGTCGAGCACGAGACGGTCGGCGGTGAAGACGCCGTTGCGGGCGCGCATGTCGAGCACGGCGCAGTTGAGCGGCGTCTCCTGCTTGCTCTTCTCCAGCAACAGGACGAGCCCATTGACGGCGTTGATGCCGAGCAGCTCCGCCAGCGACTGCCGCATGGCTCCGCGGGTCACCACGAAGGTCGCCGCGCCGTCGGCGTTATGGGCGGTGGCGCGCACCGAATCACCGTGGCTGGAAACCTTGATCCGCGCCGCCAGCGAACCGTCGATCGGAGGACCGCCGCCGGGCTTCTTGCTGACGACGAGGTTCTCCACGCGGGCGTTCAGCAGTTTGAGGTCGATCGCCTCGGACGGGGTATCCCGCCGCGCGTCCACGCGCACCGTCCCCGTGAGGCGCCCCTGCGGCAGGGTGAGGTCGAGGGGATCGAGGTCGAGCACGCCGTGGTCCAGCTTCACATCCATCGACAGGCTTTTGACCGGGAGCTTGCCCATCGCGACGCTGGCCGCCCGATAGCGCACCTGGGCGTCCATGACCCGAACGCGGGTCACGTCGAGGTGGGTGTCGGGGAAGAGGCTGTGCTCGGCGGCGAGCTTGGCCGAGACCTTCTGTTGAAGCGGCGAGAGGCCGCCCTGGGCGTGACCCCGGCGCGGCGCCCCGCCGACGATGGCGGTGAGGTCGTCCAGCCGCACCAGGCGCGACGACAGATCGCCCTTAACGAACGGCCGGCCGCTGGTGTTGTCGATGGTGAGCGCGCCTTCCAGGTCGCTGCCGCCCAGACGGCCTCGCATGTGACGCAGGGCGTAGACGTTCTGATCGCGGCCGAAGCCGGCGGTGAGCGCGTAGGGCGGGCTGTTCGGGAAGACGAGGCCGGTGAAATCGTAGAGATCGGCCAGGTCCGGGCCGGTCACATTGAAGACGCCGTTGAGTTGGCCGAAGTTGAAGGGATGGGCGATGTGACCGTCGAGCCGCACGCGGGTCGGGCCCGACTCGAGGCGGGCGTCGAACGGGTAGGGCCGGTTCGGGTCGACGTTGATCAGCGGACCGCCGGTGACATGGGCCTGGAACGCCTCCCCGTTCAGCCGTCCCTTGCCATCCAAAAGGAAGCTGCCGCTTCCATAGCCGGCGACCTGCTCGTCGGTGGTCACGGTCCCGGCGAAGTCGATGTGTCGCTTCACGTCCTTGAAGCTGAGCTGTCCGCCGGTCGACGATCAGGTTGTTGATCACCGGCAGCTTCAGCGGCTTGGGATGCAGCTTCTTGGGGCCGAACTGCCAGTTGTAGCGCCCCTGGGCGTCGCTCAGCAGTCGGACCGTGGGGTGCTCGGAGGACACCAGCGGCAGGATCACCTTGCCGGAGAGCAGCGGCAGCAGCCGGATCTGCACCGTGGTGCGCGGCAGGGTGATCATCGGCGTGGTCTGGCCGGTCCACGGCGCGTCGGCGATCTGAACGCCGTTCACCGTCGCCCGGGGCGCCCAGGACCAGGGATGCACCTCGAGGTGGCCAAGGATCCGGACCTGTCGGTGGAGGCGGGCGGAGAGGATGCTGGCGAGCGGCGGGCGCAGCCAATCCCATCGGAACAGGATCAGGAACACCACGATCGCGAGCACGATCAGGCCGCCGATCATCGCGCCGATGTGTCGACGCGGGCGGCGCTCCCTGGCGGGTGGGCGATCGATCTCGGCGACGGTCAAGGCGACCCTTCAAGCGGTTTCCGGACCGCCTGAAACGTCGCCGCCGACGGAAAGGCTCCGAGCGCCGTTCCGACCAGCCGCCTGATCAGACCGTGTAGGCCCCGCCGAACAGGCCCCTCAAACCGTCGAACATCGGCGGGATCAGGAAGCGCTGAACGCCCTCGACGATGATGATGTAGACGATCGGCGAGAAGTCCATGCCGCCGAAACTCGGCAGGAACCGCTGGAACGGGGCGAGAAGCGGGCGCGCGACCCGCTCGAGCGCCTGGGTGATCTGATAGACCGCCCGATTGCGCATGTTGATGACGTTGAAGCCCACCAGCCAGCTCAGCACGGCGTAGAGGATCACCACCCACACCGAGAGCGTGAGAAGCGCCTGGAGGACGAACTCGATGAAATTCAGCACGGGGATCATGGGCCGCTCCTAGACCGCTGGTGAAGCTTCACGCAAGGCGGCCACCGGACGATCGTCTCCGGTTGACTTCGCCGCTGCCTGCCTCTTTAAGTCCGCCCGCCCAAAAAAGGGGCCGTAGCTCAGTTGGTAGAGCGCCTCGTTCGCAATGAGGAGGTCAGGGGTTCGACTCCCCTCGGCTCCACCAGGGCTTCGGCAGGAACTCCTGGCGCGCCCTGATGGTCCGCGACGTCCCCATGGTTGTCGAACTTCTGAACGCCCGCGCAATCCGACAGCCGAGGCGCGCGGCCGGCGCCGTCGCCGCGTGACCCAGGGCGACCTTCTCCACATCGGCGCCGAGCGCTCGCCGGTGCTGGTGTTCGAAGCGGCGAGCGGCGATCCCGCGGCCATCGTCGATACGGCCGCCGCCCTCGCGCCCTATCCGGCGGCCGCCAACTTCTACCCAGGCCTCCGGCGCGTGATCAGGAGCGGCGACGTCGCCGCCATGGCCTATGTCGCGCGATTGCTGAGGAGCATCGGCCCGCGGCTCTGCCAGGTGTTCGGCCTCTCCGGATTCCGGCTCCTCGAAGCCAGCTTCTCGATGGTGACGACCCCGCCGGAACGACTCTCCCCGCCGCAGCGCGCCCCACACTTCGACTCGCCCGATCCAGACTATCTGGCCGTGCTCCACTACCTTTCGGCCACGCCGGGGACGGGGACGGCCTTCTATCGTCAGCGCTCCACCGGCATCGAGCAGGTCTCGGCGGCGAGCCTGGCGCGCTTCGTCGAAGCGGCGCAACGCGAGACGATCACCGCGTCGGGCTATATCCAAGGATCGAACGCCGCCTTCGAACAGATCGGGGCGGTGGAGGCCGCGCCGGACCGGCTGATCGTCTACCGGGGTTGCCTGCTGCACTCCGGGATCATCCTCCCGGACGCGCCGCTCGAGACCGATCCCCGGCGGGGACGACTCACCGCCAACCTCTTCGTGCACGGCCGCCGCGACGGCGCCTCGCCGCGGGCCTGAGCGCCCGGGCGCGTTCGAAGCCACGAAGCTTTGCCGAAGATCGAACAGGGCGGAACCGTCGGTTTTCGGACAATCGCGGTGAGTTGCAATCGATAGTTCCGCATGTCACCAGACGGGCCAAGAAACGGTCGGACGTTAGTCTGCCGATGACGGGGAGAGGTTGATGAATGTGAGTCGCGCCGCCGGCGCGTTCTTCGCACGCGACCGCTCCGCCCAAACGCTTGCCGTCAAACCAGAACCAGAACGCCTCCAGTACAGGGGAACTGCCTTGATTCGTCCCACCCTCACCTTGCGGGGCTCGGTTTCGAGCCTCGCGATCATCGCCGCCACCTCGGTGCTCGGCGTCCATTCGGCCTACGCGCAACAGGCCGCGCCCCCCGTTGCGACGACGACGCCGGACGCCCAGGCGACGTCGGAAACCGCCCCCAGCGTCTCCGAGGTGGTGGTCACCGGCTCCACCAGCCGCCGCACCCTGTTGAACGCGTCCGTGGCGATCACCGCGGTCAATCAGGTCGAGTTACAGCAGCGGGCGCCCCGCAACACGGCCGACATCCTGGAGACCGTCCCCGGCATCTTCGTCGAAAGCACGGCTGGACCGGTGTCGAACAACTACTCGGTGCGTGGCCTCCCCGGCGGCGGCCAGCAGTTCGTTCGTCTTCTGGAAGACGGCATGCCCCAGATCTATGGGGGCTTGAACGACGACGAGGTGTTCCAGTTCGACCAGTCCATCGACCACGTCGAGGCGATCGAGGGTGGAACCTCTGGGATACTCGCGATCAACGCCGCCGGCGCCTCGATCAATTTCATCTCCCGGAAATTGAACTTCGACGAAGCGGGTGGGATCTTCAAGATCGGCGGCGCCTCCTACGGCGATGTGCGCGGCGACCTGTGGTACTCGGCGCCTCTGCCCTTCCTCGGAAAGGGCGTCGCCTTCTCGGTCAGCGGGTACATCGACAGCAACCCCGGCACACGTCACTCGCCGTTCAACTACAAGACCTATCACTTCAAGACGCAGTTGGAGAAGCAATTCGACGACGGCGGCTACGTTCGATTGACGTACAAGCGCTGGGACGAGCACGATCCCTACTACGCCGACCAACCCTATTCCGTGAACAACGGCGTGATCGGCGGCGTGCCGTCACTCGGTACTCAGTTCGGGAGCATCATCGGCCCGGGTTTCGGCAGCATCACCGTCCCTGACTCTTGCGCCGCCAATGAGTGCTATCGGAATTTCAGCGAGTTGCAGGGCATCCATTCCACCGGGAACGTCTACCGACTGGACGCGGAAAAGCCGCTGGGCGACGGCATCTCCGCCTTCGCCCACGTCCGGTACACGCAGACCAATTGGGACTTCAACGGCGTCTTCGCCGGCAGCGGCACCGGGAACGGGGGGCTCGCGCCGGCGGTCGACTATCTGACCTATACCCCTCCGGGACCGGGCATAACGCCCGTCTCCCCGATCAACGACTTTCTCGGCCAAGGCCTTGCCGCCTTCCCGACGGCGACTCAGTTCGGCATTCGCAGCCTCCAAAACGGCCAGATCATCCCGGGCTCCGCAACGGCGACGTTGAATGCTTTGAACGGCAATGGCTTGCTTGAGCAGACCGTTCTCAACCACCAGCTCATCAAGATCCGGGACTGGGGCAGCGATTTCGGCGCGCGTTGGAACGCCAACGGCGGAAACTGGTCGAACAGCCTGACGCTCGGCGGCATGATCTATGCCCAGAAGCTTTACAACGATCAGTCGGGCACCTCGACGGTCGTCAACGACGTCAAGGATCAGTCCAGCATCTACGACATCGTCGCGCTCGACGCCGCCGGCGGGGTGGTGGGAACGCTCAGCAACAACGGCCTGATCTCCTACGGCAACTGGGGCGCGGGCATCAGCCACACCGAAACGGATTCCTACTCGCTCTACTTCAACGACGAGTTCACCTACGCGAACAGGCTGCACCTGGACGCGGGGCTCCGGTACGAGCGGATCAACCAGATTTCCTTCGGCGGCAACAGCAGTCCGGCGCCGGTGCCGCCCGGCACCGGAGGGATCGTGCAGACGAACCCCAACGCATTCAACGGGACCTACTCCGTCGCGCTCGGCCATCAGGACCCGATCAACTACACGGTGGGCGCCAACTACACGATCAGCTCGCGACTTTCCGTCTATGCGCGCTACGCCAAGGCTTACCAGACCAACGGCTTCAATCCGCCGACCGGGATTGCACTCTACGAGGCGGGCGTCACCTACTCCAACTACGGTCTGAACGGCTCGATCCGCGGTTTCCGCACGGAGTACAGCAACTACAACTCCGGCGGCGGGGTCATTCCCGACAACCCGAATTTCCAGCACGGCTTCCAGGCCGACGTGATCACCAACGGGGTCGACGTCGACGCCTTCTACAGGCCGACGTTCGATCCGCTACGCCCGTTCTCGGTGCACGCCCAGTTCACCTACCAGGACCCCAAGTTGTCGAACGTCTTCCTCACGGAGATCGACGTCAACGGTCAGAACATCAGTCCTCAGATCGCCTCCTACTATAACGGTCTTCGGCCTGGACGGACGCCGAAGATCCTGTTCACCATCACGCCCCAGTACGACCTCCCGCACAACTGGGGTAACCTCTACGTCCGCTACAAGTACATTGGGCAGATCTACGCCGACGACGGCGACCAGGTGTCCCTGCCCGCTTACGGGATCCTCTCGGCGGGCGCCCTGATCAACGTGGGTCCGAGGATGTTGCTCAACGTCAGCGTGGACAACATCACCAACCAGCTGGGCCTCACCGAAGGCAACCCAAGGCAGGGCTTCACCCAGCAGGTGGTCAACGGTTACTTCTATGGCCGGGGCATCATCGGCACCAACGTCCTGGCCTCGCTCACCTACAAGTTCTAGCTCTTTCGACCGGCCGCGCCCCCACGCGCGGTCGGTCGGGTATGGTGGACATGAACGATCGAAGGATCCGCAAGGTCGTCATCCTGGGCGGGGGCACGGCGGGCTGGATGACGGCCGCCGCCCTCACCAAGGCCAGCGAAGGACGGCTGTTCGCCATCGACCTGGTCGAATCCGAGGAGATCGGCACGATCGGGGTGGGCGAAGCCACCATCCCCACCATCCATTGGTTCAACCAGCTCGTCGGTCTGGACGAGAGCGAGCTGATGCGCGCCACCCAGGCGACCTACAAGCTCGGCATCGAGTTCGTGGATTGGGCGCGGCCGGGGCACCGCTACTTCCACCCGTTCGGCTCCTACGGCTCGCCGGGCGAGGGGCCGATGTTCCTCCATCGCTTCATCCGCAACTGGCTGGCGGGGCAAGGCGGTTCGTTCGAGGAGTACTCCCTCGCCACCGTCGCCGCGCGGCTCGGCCGTTTCGCGCTGCCGTCGGGCGACCCGAAGACCTGGCCCTCGACCCTGGGGCACGCCTTCCACTTCGACGCCTCGCTCTATGCGCGCCATCTTCGCCGGCTCTCCGAGGCGCGGGGCGCGACCCGCCACGAAGGCAAGGTCACCAGGATCGAGCGCGATCCGCTGAGCGGATTCGTCACCGCGCTGAACACCGACAAGGGCGAGCGGCTGGAGGGCGACCTCTTCATCGACTGCTCGGGCATGCGCGCCCTGCTGATCGGCGACACGATGGGCGTCCGCTACGAGGACTGGTCGCATTGGCTGCCGTGCGACCGGGCGCTGGCCGTGCCCAGCGAGAACGTCGGCCCGCCGCACCCCTTCACCCGCTCCACCGCCGACAAGGCCGGGCTGGCGCTGGCGCATCCCGCTGCAGCACCGGACCGGAAACGGCTATGTCTATTGCAGCCGCTTCATCTCGGACGACGAGGCGGCCGCGACCCTGCTGGCCAAGCTGGAGGGCAAGCCCCTCGCCGATCCCCGGCCGATCCGCTTCGTCGGCCGGCCGGCGCGAGCGGGTGTGGGAGAAGAACGTCGTCGCCATCGGCCTCTCCGGCGGGTTCCTCGAGCCGCTCGAGTCGACCTCGATCCACCTGATCCAGAGCGGGATCGCCAAGCTCCTGGCCCTGTTCCCGACCCGCGACTGCGATCCGTTGGTCGCCCAGCAGTTCAACACCGTGTTCAACCACGACATCGACGGCATCCGCGACTTCATCACGCTCCACTACCACGCGAACGCCGACAAGCCGGAGGCGCTGTGGACCGAGCGCCGCCACATGCCGCTGCCTGAGAGCCTGGTCTATCGCGAGGAGCAGTTCCGCCGCACGGGCCGACTGGTGCTCTCCAGCGACGAGCTGTTCCGCGATGCGAGCTGGTTCGCGGTGATGATGGGGCAGGGCGTCCACCCCACCGACTACAATCCCCTGGTCGACATCGTCTCCGACGCCGACAACCGCGCCCACCTCGAGCGCGTCCGGCAGGCGATCCGCGCGACGGCGGAACGCTTCCCGACCCATGAGGCCTTCATCCGCCAGCACCGCGCCGCCCCCGCCTTGGCGGCGGCCTGAGGGGTGCGCAAACCGTTCTCGTCGGGAGTCCTTTCCGCCCTGGCGGCGGCCTTCGTCCTCGTCGGCCCACCGTCGAAGGCCGCTCCGCTCGTCTACGAGGTCAAAGAGGGGCTGAACGACAACGCCTTCCTTCAGGACGGCGCAGTGGCGGCCCATCTGGTGATGCGGGGTGGAACCAAGCCGCGCCTGCTGGTCGCCTTTCCGGCCGGCAACAGCGGCGTGGCGGTGTGGTTCAAGCCGCTGGCCGCGCCCGCGAGCTGGACCCTCGTCACCGCTCCGGTGAGCGTCTCCGCCAAGGACGAGAAGGGCCGGCCGCTGCTGGGCGAGACGGCGGAGGCGCGCATCGCCACGCCACGCCTGGAGATCGCCAAGGCGCTGCTCTCCAGCGTCCGCGTGCTGCGTGACGAGGAATACCGCGTCCCCACGCCCGCCGGTGTGATGACGCAGGCTGTGACCAGAGGGGAGGCCGTCGCCTGGCGCCGCGACCGGCTCGACGGCCACGCCGGCTATCGCCTCACCCTCACGGTGACCGACGGGTCCCTGAAGGGCGATGTGATCGAGGCCGGCGCGGATGGCGCCATCCGCTTGCGCGTCACGGCGCTGACCGGCGATCCTCCGCTCACCCCCTTCGACGACCTGCTGAGTCCCCGCGCGCTGAACGATCCGGCGGCCCGGCGCACGCTCGCCTTTTTGAGCTATCGCGAGAAGTTCCTCGCCGGCTCCTGGCGGTTCAACACCTACTTCGGCCGCGACACCCTGATCTCCGTGCGGCTCCTGATGCCGGCGCTCTCCCCGCCCGCGGTGGAGAGCGGCCTCTCCTCGGTGCTCGCCCGCCTCTCGCCCGACGGCGAGGTGGCTCATGAGGAGGACATCGGCGAGGGCGCCATCGTCGAGCACCTCAAGGCGGGCCAGCCGGCGAACGACGCGCCCGTCTACGATTACAAGATGATCGACAGCAGCTTCCTGCTCGCGCCGGTGGCGAGCGCCTGGCTGCTGGACGATCCGAGGGCCAAGTCGCGGGCCGCCGCCTACCTGGCCGGTGGCGACGGGCGCCCCGGCGACGGCGGCCGCTCCCGAGGCGCGGATCTGACGGACAATCTGCGCTATGTGCTTAGCCGCGCCGCGCCGTTCGCGGACCACCCGACCTTCGACCGGCTGATCCCGCTCAAGGACGGCTATACGGTCGGCGATTGGCGCGACAGCGGCGATGGCCTGGGACGCGGCCGATATCCCTACGACGTGAACGCCATCCTGGTCCCGGCCGCCGCCGAGGCCGCTTTCCGCCTCTACCGTTCGGGCCTGCTTTCACCCTATCTCAAGCCGGACGATGCGGCTCGTTTCTCCCAGGCGGACGCGATCGCGAAGGTGTGGCGTGAGACGGCCCCGGGCCTGTTCCGCGTCCACGTGACGGGCGAAGCGGCCGCCAGCGACATCCAGGCTTACGCCCAACGTGTCGGCGCGCCCGCTTCGGCCGGCGATAGCGCTGCGCGACGGGATCGATTTCCCGGCCCTGTCGCTGAGCGCGGACGGCGCGCCGATCCCGGTCATGAACTCCGACTTCGGCTTCGCCCTGCTCTTCGGAAACCCCGAGCCGCGTGAGCTGGCGCGGACGGTGGCGACCTTGACCCGACCGTTCCCCGCGGGGCTGTTGACCGGAGTTGGCCTGGTGGTGGCCAACCCCGCCCATGCGCCTGGGCTGCAGACCGTGCTGACGCCGAACGCCTACCATGGCGCGGTGGTCTGGTCCTGGCAGCAGGCGATGTTCGCCGCCGGGCTGGAGCGGCAGCTCCGCCGCACGGACCTGCCGCCCGACGTGCGGGCCGCGCTCCGGGGCGCCCAGGCGCCGGCTCTGGACGGCGATCGACGCCACGCGGGCCTACCGGAACTCCGAACTGTGGTCGTGGACCTACAAGGACGGGGCGTACCGCGTGGCGCCGTTCGGCGCGTCGGCCGGCGACGCCGACGAGTCCAACGCCGCCCAGCTCTGGAGCACCGTCTTCCTCGCCATTCCGCCGCCCGGGACGGCGCGCTAGGCCGTGCCGCGCTTTATCGCGGGTGTTCTCGCCGTCGCCGGCCTGGCGTTCGCGGCGCCGGTCCTGGCGCGGGAGGCGGCGCCGGCGCCGCCCTCGGCGGTGTTCGGCCCGCTCTACGTCGACGTGGAGATGAAGCGGGTCTTCCCCGACAGCAAGACGTTCGCCGACGCCACGCCTCTCAAGTCACCCGCGGCGATCCTGAAGGACTATCGGCCCGGCCTGTCCACCGAGGCGTTGCGAGCGCTGGTGCTACGCGACTTCGACCGTTCCCCAGACCCCGGCCGACTCCCCCGCCGAGTACGAAGCGCGCACCGCTCGCCACCCACATCGCGGACCTCTGGCCGGTGCTCGCGCGACGCGCCGGACTCTGGAGCGGCTGAAGGCTCACGCCTTGCCCTCCACTACCCCTACGTTGTTCCCGGCGGCCGTTTCCGCGAGCTCTATTACTGGGACTCCTACTTCACCCTGCTGGGGCTGATCCGGGATGGACGGCGCGACCTGGCGCAAGGCCTCGTCGACAACTTCGCCGACCTGATCACGCGCTACGGGCATGTGCCCAACGGCTCGCGAACCTATTACCTGAGCCGCTCGCAGCCGCCGGTCTTCTTCCTGATGACCGGCCTTCTCCGGCGCGAGGATCTCGCCGCCGGCCATCCCCGCTACCTCGCCGCCCTGCGCGAGGAGTACCGGTTCTGGATGGCGGGCGAGGATCAGGTGAGGCCGGGCCAGGCGGTCGGCCACGTGGTTCGCTTGGCGGATGGCTCGATCCTCAATCGCTATTGGGATGCCTCGGACGCGCCGCGCGATGAGTCCTATCGCGAGGATGTCACCCTGGCGGCGCGTTCCGGCCGCCCCGCGCCGGAGCTGTATCGCGAGATCCGATCCGCCGCCGAGAGCGGGTGGGATTTCAGTTCGCGGTGGATGTCGGACGGCCGGTCCTTGGCGAGCCTGGAGACGACGTCGATCGCGCCGGTCGATCTGAACAGCCTGCTGTTCGGGCTGGAGCTCGCCATCGCCGAGGCTTGCGACCGCGCCGGCGATGCTTCCTGCGAGAACGAGTTCCAACAGCGGGCCGATCGCCGTCGTGCAGGCCATGGATCGGCATCTTTGGGACGAGGCGAAGGGCGAATACCTCGACTACGATTGGCGCGCCGGCGCCCGGACCGACCATCCAAGCGCGGCCATGCTCTATCCGCTGTTCGTCGGCGTCGCGTCGAAGGACCAGGCGCGCCGCGTCGCTGTGGTCGTCCGCGAACGCCTGCTGGCGCAGGGCGGCCTGCGCACCACCACGGCGCGCACCGGCCAGCAGTGGGACGAGCCCAACGGCTGGGCGCCGCTGCAATGGATCGCGGTGACCGGGCTGTCGCACTACGGCGAGGACGGTCTCGCCCGCGACATCGCCGAGCGATGGATCGCCACCGTCTGCCGGACGTATCTGGACACCGGCAAGCTGCTGGAGAAGTACGACGTCGAGGAGCGCGCGCCGGGCGGCGGCGGCGAGTACCCGACGCAGGACGGTTTCGGCTGGACCAACGGGGTCACGCTCGCGCTTCTCTCCAAGTACGGCGACGGCTCCGCGTGCGCGTCGCGACCACGGTAAACCTAGAGGAAACGGCATGGCGCTGGGCGTGAGCGGAGCGGGCGGCGAGAGCCTGGCGACCGATGGGGGGCGGGTGAACCTCGGCTTCATCAGCCTGATCGTCGCGGTGGCGACCATCGGCGGCTTCATGTTCGGCTACGACAGCGGGGTCATCAACGGCACCCAGGAGGGGCTGGAGCAGACCTTCCGCCTCACCAAGATCGGCGCCGGCCTGAACGTCGGCGGCGATCCTGCTGGGCTGCGCGGCGGGCGCCTTCCTCGCCGGCGGCCTGGCCGACCGGCTGGGCCGCCGCAACACCATGATCGTCTCGGCGATCCTGTTCATCCTGAGCGCGCTCGGGGCCGGCGCGGCGCCCAGCTCGACGGTGTTCGTGATCGCCCGCTTCATCGGCGGCCTGGGCGTGGGCGCCGCCAGCGTGCTGTCGCCGGCCTACATCGGCGAGGTGACCCCGGCGCACATCCGCGGGCGGCTGATCAGCGTCCAGCAGATCATGATCATCATCGGGCTCACCGGCGCCTTCCTGGTCAACTACATCCTGGCTCGCGTCGCCGGGCGGACCACCGCCGAGCTCGCCGGCTTCCCGGCCTGGCGGTGGATGTTCTGGGTTCAGGTGATCCCGGCCGGCGTCTTCCTGTTCAGCCTGCTGGCGATCCCGGAGAGCCCGAGGTTCCTCGTCGCCCGGCGCCGCGACGACGAAGCCAGGGCCGTGCTCGGCCGCCTGTTCGGCGCGAGCGAGGCGCCGCGCATGATCGAGCAGATCCGCGCTTCGCTCACCCAGGATCACCGGCCGCGGTTCTCGGACCTCATCGATCCGGCCAAGGGGCGGGTTCGCACCATCGTCTGGACCGGCCTGGCCCTGGCCGTGTTCCAGCAGCTCGTCGGCATCAACATCGTCTTCTACTACGGCGCGACCCTGTGGCAGGCGGTGGGGTTCTCCGAGCACGACGCGCTCGCCACCAACATCCTCTCCGGCACGCTCTCCATCGTGGCCTGCCTGGTCGCGATCTCGGTGATCGACCGCATCGGTCGCAAGCCGATGCTGCTGATCGGCTCGGCGGGCATGGCGATCGCCCTGGCGCTGGTCGCCTACGCCTTCTCCACGGGCGCGCTGGTGAACGGCAAGCTGCAGCTGCCGCCGGGCATGGGGACCTTGGCCTTCATCGCCGCCAACGCCTACGCCGCGCTGTTCAACTTCAGCTGGGGCCCGGTGATGTGGGTGATGCTGGGCGAGATGTTCCCCAACCAGATCCGCGGCTCGGCGCTGGCGGTGGCCGGCTTCGGCCAGTGGATCGCCAACTTCGCCATCAGCGCCAGCTTCCCGTGGGCGGCCGAACACCTCGGCCTGCCGGCGACCTATGGCTTCTACGCCGCCGCCGCCTTCGTCTCCTTCTTCATCGTCCGCTCGGCGGTGCGGGAGACGCGCGGCCGGGAACTGGAGGCCATGGAGGGCTGAGCTCGGAAAGCCCGCTCGGCGGCGTGCGCCACGCTCTCGCGGTCCGACCTAAGGGCAGTGAGCACGCTTCAGGGATGCTGGATGCCCCGCCGGTTCAGATAGACGGCATACAGCGAGGTCGCGGCGCAGATGAACAGGCGGCTCTTGCGCCGGCCGCCGAACGTCACGTTGCTCACGATCTCGGGGATGCGGATCTTGCCGAGCAGGGTTCCGTCCGGCGCGAGGCAGTGCACGCCATCGCCGGCGCTGGTCCAGAGGTTGCCGTCCTCGTCGCAGCGGAAGCCGTCGGCCACGCCAGGCTCGACGGTATGGAACACGCGCGAGCCGCCAAGCCGACCGGCCTCGTCCACGTCGAAAGCGCGGATGTGTCGCGCGGCGGCCGCGTCGTGCAGGGCGCCGGTGTCGGAGACGTAGAGCGTCCGCTCGTCCGGCGAGAAGGCGAGGCCATTGGGGCCGCCGAAGTCGTCGGCGACCACGCGCAGATCGCCGGACGCCGGATCGAGGCGATAGACGTGGCACGGCAGCTCCTGCTCCGCCCGCTCTCCCTCGTAGTCGACGCGGATGCCGTAGTGCGGGTCGGTGAACCAGATCGTGCCGTCGGACTTCACCACCACATCGTTGGGCGAGTTGAGCCGGCGGCCCTGGTAGCGGTCGGCGAGGGTGGTGACCGCGCCGTCCAGCTCCGTCCGCAACACCGCCCGCGCGCCATGCGAGCAGGTGATCAGCCGCCCCTCCCGGTCGCGGGTGTTTCCGTTGGCGAATTGCGACGGCTGGCGGAATACCGAGACGCCTACGCCCTCGATCCAGCGCAGGATGCGATCATTGGGGATGTCGCTGAACAGCAGGGCGCCCGCATCGCCGAACCACACCGGCCCCTCGGTCCAGCGGAAGCCGCTCGCCAGACGCTCCACCGGCGCGTTGAACAGGACATAGGTGGAGAACCGGGGATCGAGGATCTCGAAGTCGTTCACGCGATCCCCTCCCGTTCACCCACCGGATGCAGACATAACGAGGCGTCGGCCCCCGCGCGAGCCAGGCGGACGTGAACTGGAAGCGATGGGGCGCTACGGAGGCGGCTCGTCAGGCGGCAGGAGCTTCAAGGGTGATCGTTGGCGACTGGGGCACGAGCCAGCTTCGGCTGTTTCGTCTGGAGCACGGACAGGTTGTGGACCGGCTGCATGGTCCAGGCGTCGGCGCGCTCACGACGTCGGCGGCTCAGACCTTGCTGGAGACGTTGCGGCCCTGGATGGTCGAGGCCTCGGGCTCAACGGTGACCTTGTGCGGCATGGCGGGATCGACCCTGGGCCTGGTCTCCGCGCCCTATCTGCCCTGCCCGGCGCCGCTCGCCGATCTCTGGCGCGAGGCCGTCACCGTGCAGGTCGGCGACATTCGGGCTCGCATCGTCCCTGGCCTGAGCTGCCGGAACTTCAGCGGCGATCCCGACGTCATGCGCGGCGAGGAGACCCAGATGCTCGGAGCGCTCGAGCTCGATCCGGAGCTGGCGCGTGGCGAGCGCCTGATCGTCCACCCCGGCACCCACGGCAAATGGACTCGCCTCCAGGACGGCGGCGTCGAGCGTTTCCACACCGTCTTCACCGGAGAACTCTTCGCCCGCCTCCGCGCCGGCACGACCCTGCTGCCCGGCGCCGAAAAGGTCGACGCGGACCACGACGGCTTCCGAGACGGCCTGGAGCGGGCGGAGACCGCCGAGCCGCTTTCCGCCCTGTTCACCGCCCGCGCCGCGCAGCTGATCGACGGCAAGAGCCGCGCCTGGGCGACGGGCTTCATCTCGGGCCTGCTGATCGGCGGCGAAGTGCGCGAGGCGCTGCGGCTCTCGGGCGTTACGCCCAGCGAGGTCGTGGTCCTGGGCGAGCCGGCGCTGTGGTCGCTCTACCGCGAGGCGTTCGAGCGTCGCGGCCAGAAGACGAGATGGCTGAGCGGCGATGACTGCGTCCTCGCCGGCCTGCACGCGATCACCCGCGCGGAGGAACGGACATGATGAGCCTCGACCAACAGCTCGCCCAGGAACGCCGCCCATCGTCGCCATCCTGCGCGGCGTTCGGCCGGAAGAGGCGCTCGCCATCGGCCAGGCGCTGGTCGACGCCGGCGTTCGGCTGATCGAGGTCCCGCTCAACTCGCCACAGCCGCTCGAGAGCATCGAGCGGCTGTGCGCCCAGCTTTCCGACGACGCTCTGATCGGCGGCGGGACGGTGCTGGAGCCCGACCAGGTGGATGGGGTCGCGGGAGCGGGCGGGCGGCTGATCGTCTCGCCCAACACCGATAAGCGCGTGATCGCGCGGGCGGTCGAGCGCGGGCTCGACGTCCTGCCGGGCTTCGCCACCCCCACCGAAGCGTTCGCGGCGCTGGGCGCCGGGGCCCGCCGGCTGAAGCTGTTTCCCGGCTCCACGCTCGGCCCCGCGCACCTGCGGGCGATCCGCGAGGTGCTTCCGGCCGGCGTGGGTCTGTGGGCCGTGGGCGGCGCGAGCGCCTCGACCCTCGGGGCGTGGCTGGACGCGGGCGCCGAGGGGATCGGCGTCGGCGGCTCGCTGTACAAGCCGGGGGATACGGCCGAGGTCGTCCACGGCCGGGCCGTCGAGCTGGTGAGCGCCTGGCGCTCGATCTAGCGCGCTCCGAAAGCGGAGCGGGCGAGCCGGACGTGCCGGCTTTCGAGCTTGGCCACGTCGTTGACCCCCAACAGCGCCAGGGTGAGTTCGAACTCGGCGCGCAGGAGACCGAGGGCGCGGGCCACGCCGGCCGATCCGCCGGCCGCCAGGCCGTAGAGGTAGGGTCGGCCGACGGAGCAGGCGGTGGCGCCGAGCGCCAGCGCGGTCACCATGTCGGAGCCACGACGGATCCCGCCGTCGCAGAGGATCTCCATGCGTCCGCCCACCGCTTCGGCCACCGCCGCGATCTGGTCGACAGGGGCCGGCGCGCCCTCGAGCTGGCGTCCGCCGTGGTTGGAGATCATCACGCCGTCGCGCCGGAGGCGAGCGCGCGGCGGGCGTCTTCCGGAGTCATCACCCCCTTGATCAGCAGCGGCCCGCCCCACTGCGCCGCCAGCCGCTCCACGTCGGCCCAGCCCAACGCGCGGTCGAATTGCCGGCCGATGTAGTCGAACAGCGAGCTTCCGCCGCTGGCGAGGGCGTCGGTGCGATGGCTGACATTGGCGATCTCGAACTTGCGGCCGGTGAGCGCCGGGAGCGACCAGCCCGGATGGGCGGCGAAACTGAGCATGCTCGCCAGGGTGAGACGTGGCGGCAGGCTGAGGCCGCTGCGCCGGTCGCGCTCGCGATTGCCGGCCACCGGCGTGTCGACGGTGAGGATGAGGGCGTCGATCGCGGAAGCCTTGCAGCGCTCGACGAACTCGGCGGTGAGCCCCCGATCCTTGAAGATGTAGATCTGGAACGCCTTGGGAAAGTCGCCCAGTCGGGCGAAGTCCTCGATCCGCGTCGTGCCCATGGTCGAGAGGGCGTACGGCAGACCCTCGGCGGCCGCGGCCTTGGCGACGGCGGCTTCGGCGTCGTTGTGGAACATGCGGGTGAGGCCGGTGGGCGCCAGCAGCAGCGGCCACCGCGCCGGCTTGCCGAAAACGGTGGTCTCCGTCCGCGGGCTGGCGACGTCGACCAGCACGTCGGGGATCAGCTCATAGTCGGAGAAGGCGGCGGCGTTGCGCCGCAGCGTCCGCTCATCGTCCGCCCCGCCGTCCATGTAGTCGAAGATCGGCAAGGGAAGGGTGCGCTGGGCCGCGCGCCGAAGGTCCGCGATGTTGTAGGCGCGGCTCAGGCTCATCGGCTGGAAACCAAGGTCTGCGACTCTCTTGGCCCATGGCCCTGGCTCCCCGGGCAGGACTCGAACCTGCGACCCGGCGGTTAACAGCCGCCTGCTCTACCAACTGAGCTACCGAGGATCAGGGCCAGCCTGAAGGGCGCGGCTCTTAACCCTGCCTTGCCCACCGCGCAAGCCGAGCCGCCGGACTTGGTCGTCGCAAGCCCCTAACGCGTCATGCAACCGTCGGCGAAACCGGTTAGAGGCTCGCCGCCATGATCCAGCGCGTGCTCGTCCTGCTCCTCGCCCTCATCCTCGCCCGCCCCGCATTCGCCCAGGGCTCTCCCGCCGAATTGGAGGGCGTACCGCGCTACAAGCACGTCTTCGTCATCCTCGAAGAGAACAAGGACTACGATCAGATCATGAATCCGGCCGCGGCGCCCCACATCGCCGGCCTCGCCCGCGACTACGGCGACGCCACCCACTTCTATGGCGAGACCCACCCCAGCGAGGGCAATTACGTGGCGCTGCTCGGGGGTTCGACCAACAACATCCGCGACGACGACGCCTGGTTCTGCAAGCCCGGCTTAGTGAAGCCCGAGTGCCTGAACGCCGGCAATCCCGCCTATCCCGACCACACGGTGACCACGCCACATCTGGGCGACCAGCTGGCGAAGGCGGGTCTCTCCTGGAAGGCGTATCTGGAAAGCCTGCCCAAGCCCGGCTCGCTGGCCTATCGCGGCGGCGATCCCAAGGTCGTGCCGGGAGACCCGAAGGCGGCGGTCTACGCTTCCAAGCACGCGGGGTTCGTGAACTTTCTCTCCACCCAACGGGATCCGAAGCGCGGACGCCGGCTGGTGGGCTTCGATCAGCTCGAGAAAGACCTGAGATCCGGCGACCTGCCGAACTTCGCCCTCATCGTTCCCAACCAGTGCAACGAGATGCATGGCCTGCATGGGCCTGGCGTGCCGCAGGATTGCGACGGCAAGACCAATCTCCCGGGCCTGATCCGGCGCGGCGACGCCGAGGTCGGCCGTCTGGTCGCGGCGATCCAGGCGACGCCCGCGTGGAAGAGCGCCGACAACGTCGCCATCGTCATCACCTTCGACGAGGGCGCCAACCGGGGCGCGGAAGGCTGCTGCGGCTCCGCCCCCAACGACGGCGGCGGCCACATCCCCACGGTGGTGATCACCAATCATGGGCCGCACGGCATGAAGGACGGCACGCCCTACAACCACTATGCGCTGCTGCGGACGATCGAGGATGCGTTCGGCGTCTCGGAACATCTCGGCCACGCCAACGACAACGATCGCGGCGTGGAGGCGATGACGCCGCTGTTCCGCGCGCCCTAGGCGCTGCGTGACGGACGCCAGGGCCTTCCTGCGAAGCCTCTTCGACGCGGCGCTCGCGGCGGTCGACCCGCGCGATCGGCTGGCGCCCTTGCTGCCCGATCCACCGGACGCGGGCCGGCTGGTGATCGTCGGCGCGGGTAAGGCCGCCGCGCCCATGGCGCTGGTCGCGGCCCGGCGCTACGGCCCGCGGGCGAACGGCGTTGTGGTCGCGCCTTACGGCTATGGACTTCGCCAGGGCGAGGACGCCGGTGACATCCGCATCCTCGAAGCCAGCCACCCCGTTCCAGGCGCCGACTCCCTGGCGGCGGGTCGGGCGGTCCTCGACGCGGTGAGCGGACTCCAGGTCGGGGATCTGGTTATCTGCCTGCTCTCCGGCGGCGGTTCGGCGCTGATGGAACAGCCGCTTCCTGGGCTGACGCTGGAAGCGCTCCAGGCGCTCACGCGTCGCCTGCTGGCCAGCGGGGCGAGCGTCGCCGAGCTCAATGCCGTCCGCAAGCATCTGAGCGCGATCAAGGGCGGCCGCCTGGCCCTCGCCGCCTGGCCGGCTCGGATCGAGACCTTCGCCCTCTCCGACGTCGTGGGCGACGATCCGGCGGCGATCGCCTCCGGCCCCACCGTCGCCGACCCGACCACCCTGGACGCCGCCCAGGCCATTCTCCAGCGCTGCGGTCTCGACCCGCCGCCGATACTCTCCGAAACGCCCAAGCCTGGAGATCCGCGTCTCGGGCGATCGCGCTTCACCCTGGTCGGCACGCCCCGTGACGCGCTCGATGGAGCCGCCGACGCCGCGCGCCGAGCGGGCCTCGCTGTCCTCGACCTGGGGGATCGCGTGGAAGGCGAAGCGGCCGAGGTCGCTCGCGCCCACGCGGCCCTCGCCAGGGCACAGTCCGGTCCGACGCTGATCCTCTCCGGCGGAGAACTCACGGTCACCCACTCAGGAACGGGGCGCGGCGGCCCCAATCGCGAGTACGCCCTCAGCTTGGCCCTGGCGCTGAACGGCGCAGCCGGAATCCACGCCCTGGCCGCCGACACCGACGGCATCGACGGCTCGCCCGACGCGGCGGGCGCCTATGTCGCCCCGGGCACTCTGGCCCGCGCCGCGATCCTCGGCCTCGACCTGCGATCCGCCCTCGCCGCGCACGACAGCGGGCCGGTGTTCGCGAGCTTGGGCGACGCCCTGGTCACCGGTCCGACCCGGACCAACGTCTCGGACTTCCGCGCCATCCTGATCGAGAGCGCGTGAGGCTCAGGGGATCTTGGGCTTCCCGTCCGCGCCCAGCTCGACCAGACCCATGGCGTTGCCGGCGGGGTCGGTGAACAGGCCCAGCACCACCACGCCCTTCACCTCGAAGCGCGGCCGAACGATCTTGCCGCCGTTGGCGACCACGCTCTGGAGCGACGCCGCCACATCCGGCACGCCGATGTAGATGATCTTCTGGGCGGGATCGGCTCTGAGCGCGCCGTCCAGCCGTGGGCCGCTCACCGGGACCGAGAGCAGACCGCCCGGGCCGGCTTTCCAGCCGAACACCTTGTCGTAGAAGGCGCCCTGACGGGTCGCGTCCGGCCCGGCGATGTCGAAGAAGACGATCGGCGCGGGCCCCGCGGCGGCTCTCTCCTGCGGGAAGGCGGCGCTCGCCGGGAGCAGCGCCAGGGCGGCGGCAATAATGCGAGATTTAGACGGCATGGGCAGGGCCTCCTCCGTCGATCTTCGACGATCCCTGTCAGGGATCAAGCCGCAGCCACAGCGCATTCTTCAGCTCCCCCGCCACGAAAGCGGCGTGAGCCTCGGCCTCGGCCGCGGTGACCCGCGAGGCGAGCGGGCGCGGACGCGGGCCGTAATTCGCCTGGGCGACCATCTGGGCGACACCCACGGTCGCCGCCGCCGCAAGATCGAGCTTGGCTTCGCGACCGCCCCGCAGCTCCAGATAGACCTCGGCCAGAAGCTTCGCGTCGATCAGCGCGCCGTGCTTCTCCCGCTCGGCGAGCGAGATGCGGAAGCGCTTACAGAGCGCGTCCAGCGAGTTGTACATCCCCGGATAGCGCTTGGCCGCCAGGGTGTAGGTGTCGATCCAGCGCGTCTCGTGGATGGTGGGAAAGCCCGCCATCTCCAGCTCGGTGTTGATGAAGCCGCGGTCGAAGGGGGCGTTGTGGGCGATGAGCTCCGCGTCGGCGACGAACTCCAGGAAGGCCTCGCTCACCTCGGCCTCGGCGAAGCACGGCTTGCCGGTCAGGAACGACCGCGAGAGGCCGTGAACCCGCTCGGCGTCGGGATCGATGTCGCGCTCGGGGTCGACGTAGCGGTGGAAGTGGCGCCCGGTCGGCAGGTAGTCGACCAGCTCCACGCAGGCGATCTCGACCAGCCGATGACCGCTGCGCGGATCGAGGCCGGTGGTCTCGGTGTCGAGGACGATTTCCCGGATCATGCGGCGTCGTTTTTCGCCGCGTTCGCCCGCGCCCGCAACTGCGTCATGATCGTCGCGACCTGCTCGCGCGCCGCGTCCAGCCCGCGTGAGGTGTCGACCACGAAGTCCGCCTTGGCGCGCTTTTCGGCGTCCGGCGCCTGGGCGGCGGAGATGGCGGCGAACTTTTCCGGAGTCATTCCCGGTCGGGCGAGCACCCGCTCCCGCTGCAACTCGCCGGGCGCCGAGGCCACCACCGTGACGTCGACGTTGCGCTCCCCGCCGGTCTCGAACAGCAGGGGAATGTCGAGCACCGCCACCTCGGCCTCGCGCCGGGCGCGTTCCAGGAAGGCGGCGCGCGCCTCGCCCATGAGCGGCCAGACGATGCCGTTCAGGCGCTTGAGCGCCTCGGGATCGCCCAGCACGCGCTTGGCGAGCCGATCACGATCCACCGCCCCCTCCACCACCACGCCCGGAAAGGCGGACTCCACGGGAGCCACCGCCGCGCCGCCGGGGGCGTAGAGCCGGCGCACTTCGGCGTCGGCGTCATAGACGTGGGCGCCCGCGTCGGCGAACATCTGGGCGGTGGTCGACTTGCCCATGCCGATGGAGCCGGTGAGACCGACCAGGATCATCGCCCCTCCAGTTCCGCCAGGGCCAGAGCCCGAACGTCCAGATCCGCCGGCGGGGGCGAGCCGAAGAAGGCCTGAAAGCTCGGCCGCGCCTGCCCGATCAACATGGCGAGTCCGTCGACGGTGCGCAGACCTCGCGACCGCGCCCTCGCCAACAGATCGGTCTCCAGCGGACGGTAGACCATGTCCATGACGACGGCGCCGCCGGGGAGCGCGCCCAGGTCGACGGCGGGGCCCGGACCGCCGCCCTGGCCTTGGGGGGTCGCGTTGATCATCGCGCCGATATCCGCAAGCGCGCTGCGCTCGTCCAGAGCATAGGCCGTAACGCGCTCGCCCAGAGTTTCCGCCAACGCCTGCGCCTTGCCCCGGTCCCGCGCCAGCAACCGGACCTCAGGCGCGCCGGCGTCGAGAAAGGCCGCCGCCGCGCCCCGTGCCGCGCCGCCCGCGCCCAGGATGGCCGCCGGGGCCGCCGAGGGATCGAACCCGCTCGCCTGCTCGGCGAACGCCGCCAGCAGTCCTTCCCCGTCGGTATTATCCGCCACGATGGTCCCATCGGCGTGGAAGATCAGCATGTTGGCGGCGCCCGCCTCGCGTCGCGCGCGCGCTCGCCTCGTCGGCAGCCTCGAGCGCCGCGAGCTTGAACGGCGCGGTGACGTTCAGCCCCCGCACCACGCCGCCGCGCATCCCCTCCAGAAAGGCGGCGATCCGCTCCGGCGTCGGCGCGAAGGGCGTGTAGACGCCGTCGATCCCCGCGGCGACGAGCCAGGCGTTGTGCAGGGTGGGGCTCAGCGAGTGGGTGATCGGCGATCCGACCACCCCCGCCACGAGGGTTCGACCGGTGATGCGCGCCGTCACGCGGGGAGCTCTCCCAACTCTCGCAGCCGCTGCAGGAGCGGCAGCAGGGGCAGGCCCAGGACCGCGAAGAAATCCCCCTCCACCCGCTCGAACAGCTGCGCCCCCTCGCCCTCGTAGTAGTAGCAGCCCAGGCTGAACCGCGCCGCCTCGGCGTTGCGCGCCAGATAGTCGTCGAGGAAGGCGTCGGAAAAGGCGCGCATCGTCAGCGTCGCCGTCTCGACCACGCTCCAGGCCTCGTCACCCACCACCGCCACGGCGGCGTGCAGCGTGTGGCTGCGGCCGCGGAAGGCCGCGAGCCGTTCGCGGGCGATCTCCAGCGTCTCCGCCTTGTGGAGCAGCGCGCCCTCGAACTCCAAGGTCTGGTCCGCTCCGATCACGATCCCGCCGCGCCGCTCCCGCACCGCGCGCGCCTTGGCCAGGGCCAGTTCGCGGGCCAATTCCGCCGGCGAAGTCCCTTCCGCCATCAATCTCGCCTTGAGCGGCTCCTCGATATGGTCGGGCGCGGGTTCGACGGTGAACGGTACGCCGGCGGCGGTCAGCACCTTGGCCCGGCTGGAGCTCGCCGAGGCGAGGATGATCACCCCAACACCTCGACCTGGCCGTGGCCGCTGGTGAGGATGTTGATGACGGCCGCGGCGGTCTCCTCGACCGAGCGGCGGGTGACGTCGATCATCGGCCAGCCCTCGCGCTCGAACAGCCGCCGGGCGGCGATGATCTCGGCGCGCACCGCCTCGGCGTCGACATAGGCGCTCTCGCTGTTCTGCCCGAGGCTGCGCAGCCGGTTGCGGCGGATCTGGAGCAGGCGGTCGGGCGAGAGGGTGAGGCCGACGATGCAGGGATTCTTCAAGGCCTTGAGGGCGGCAGGCACGCCCATGGAGGGCACCAGCGGCACATTGGCCGCGCGGATCCCGCGATGGGCCAGATAGATGCAGGTCGGCGTCTTGGAGGATCGCGAGACCCCCACCAGGATCACGTCGGCGATGCTCAGATCCTGGCCACCCTGACCGTCGTCGTGCCCCAGCGCGTAGGTCAGGGCGTCGATGCGGTTGAAGTAGTCGTTGTCGAGGGAATACTGCGCGCCGACCCGCTTGGACAGCGGCGCGCCGAGGTACCAGGAGAGCGCCGAGACCAGGGGATCGAGCGCCCCGAAGCACGGCATCTCCAGCTTCTGGCAGCCGGTCTCCAGCGCGCCGCGCAGCTTCTCGTCGACGATGGTGTGGAGCACCACGCCCGGTGCATCGGCGATCTCGACCAGCACCCGGTCGAGCTGCCGCACCGAGCGGACCAAGGCATAGATGTGCTCGATCGGCAGCACATTGCTGAACCTCGCGCACACCGCCCGAGCCATGGCGTTCAAGGTCTCCCCGGTGGAGTCGGAGACCAGGTGGATGTGGAAGTAGGTGGCGGGCCTGGTCGCGGTCATCGCTTCTGATGGACGGGGAGCGTTGCAACGGAAAGGGGGGAGCTCCCGTTAACATCTTCTTAACCGGTTGGCCTCCACGGTCCTCCGCCTGTGGCCAAATCGCCCGTTTCTGGCGGGCTCGCCACCCGGCGGTGGGCAACCGCCCGGTCGTCCCCCCAAAGGTTAACAGGTCCTTAAAGGGCGGCGGCGATCGGTCGCAACCTCGTCCACCGGTTTTTCCACCCACGGCGAACACACAGATCGTCCACAGCCAGGGCAGTGAATTTGTGCCGCGAACTCAAGCTGTTAGAGGATGGTCACAGCCACACTCACGCCGGTCTCCGCTCTAGGCGTGAAGGTGAACAGGCGCCGATGAGGCCTTGAGGGACAGGGGACGGGTCGGCTTGTCCCCGCCGTCCCCGCACCAACCCTCTTCAACCTTCAATCCTTAAGAGACTCTTAACAAGGGAAGAGGGACGGGATGGACGGCTTGAGCTTGGGCCGTCGATGAGGCTCTAAGGCGATCATGACCTCAAGTCCGGCTCCCCGACTGCTTCGCGCCCTGGCCCGGGAGCCGCTTGACCGGCCGCCGATCTGGTTCATGCGCCAGGCGGGCCGCTCGCTGCCCGAGTACCGGGCGCTGAGAGCCAAGGCGCCGGACGCGATGTCGTTCTTCCTCAATCCCGACGCGGCGACGGAAGTCACGCTTCAGCCCATGCGCCGGTTTGCGTTCGACGCGGCGATCACCTTCACCGACATTCTCGTCATCCCCCAGGCGCTGGGCCAGCGGGTCTGGTTCGAGGCGGGTGAGGGACCACGGCTCGGGCCGCTTCCAGAACTCCAGAGCCTAATCGCGAACATCGGCGCGGTCCCGGAACGGCTCGCGCCGGTGGCCGAAACCATCCGTCGCGTCCGTGCGGCGCTCGAGCCCGAGCGGGCTCTGATCGGCTTCGCGGGCGCGCCTTGGACGGTGGCGACCTATATGCTGCAGGGTCGTGGCGGCGATCGCGACGACGCGCGCCGGCTCGCGGTGGAGCAGCCCGAACATGTGGACGCGCTCATCGATATCCTGGTCGACGCCACCGTCGACTACCTGGCGATGCAGGTCGCGGCCGGCGCCGACGCCCTGCAGCTGTTCGAATCCTGGGCCGAGCTCCTGCCGGAGAACGATTTCGAACGGCTGGTGACCCGCCCGCATCGGCGGATCGTCGACCGGCTGCGCGCGGCCGGGATCGAGACCCCGATCATCGGCTTTCCCCGCGGCTGCGGCGCCTTGGCCGAAGGGTATGCGGAAGCCGCCGGCGTGCAGGCGGTGGGACTGGACGTCCAGGCGCCGGCGGCCATGGGCCGGAGGATCCAGCAGCACGTGACGATCCAGGGCGCTCTCGATCCCATCCTGCTGCGCGCCGGCGGTTCGGCCTTGGACGCCCGGGTGGACCAGCTGCTGGCGCAGTGGTCGGGCGGCCCCTGGATCTTCAACCTGGGCCACGGGGTGCTGCCGGACACCCCGTTCGAGAACATCGGGCGGGTGGTGTCGCGAGTGACGGGGACGTGAGCCGTATCGCCGTGGTGTTGTTCAACCTCGGCGGCCCGGACGGCCCGGCGGCCGTGCGGCCCTTCCTGCGCAACCTCTTCTCCGATCCGGCGATCATCGCCGCGCCGGCTCTGGTCCGACTGCCGCTGGCCGAGCTCATCTCCCGCACCCGCGAGGGAACGGCGAAGGCCAACTACGCCATCATGGGCGGCGGATCGCCGATCCTGAAGGAGACGCAAGCCCAGGCGGACGCCCTTGAGGCCGCGCTCGTCCGGCGGCGCCCGGCCGACGAGACCCGCGTCTTCATCGCCATGCGCTACTGGAACCCCCGGGCAGGCGAGACGGCGCGGGCCGTGCGCGACTACGGTCCGGACCATGTCGTCCTGGCGCCGCTCTATCCGCAGTATTCCACCACCACGACCGCCTCCTCGCTCAAGGAGTGGCGCGCCCGCTTCGGCGATCTCTGCTCATCGATCTGCTGCTGGTACGGCAACACCGGGCTCATCGAGGCCCACGTGCGCCGCATCCAGGAGACATGGGCCGCGGCCGGCGAGCCGCGCGTGCGGCTGATCTTCTCCGCCCACGGTCTGCCCAAGCGAACCTCCGATGCGGGCGATCCCTACCGCTGGCAGATCGAGCAGTCCTGCGCCGCCATCGCCGCCCGGCTCGGCCCGGGATGGGACTGGACCTTGAGCTTTCAGAGCCGGGTCGGACCTCTGGAGTGGATCGGCCCCTCGACCTCCGAAGCCATCGAGCAGGCGGCGCGCGATGGCGTCGGCGTGCTCATCGACCCTGTCGCCTTCGTATCCGAACATGTGGAGACCCTGGTGGAGCTGGACCACGAATACGCCGAGCTCGCCCGCGAGCTGAACCTCACGCCTTATCTGAGGGCGCCGGCGGTGGGGGTGGAGGACGCCTTCATCGAGGGCCTCGCCGCCGCCGTCGAGCGCTCGCTCGCCCGGAAAGGCCCGCATCCGGACGGCGAGCCTTGTCCTCCGGAATTCGCCCGGTGTGGAGCGCGCGTCTGATGTACGGTGTCGTCAAAGGCCTCCACATCCTGTCGGTGATCGCCTTCATGGCGGGGCTGCTCTACCTGCCGCGCCTGTTCGCCTACCACTCGCGCGCCGCGGTCGGCTCGGAGATGGACGAGACCTTCCAGACCATGGAGGTGAAGCTCTCGCGGATCATCATCGGGCCGGCGTCCATCGCCGTGCTGGTGTTCGGCGTCTGGCTGGTGTCGATCGACGGCGCCGGGATCCTCAAGCAGCCGTGGATGATGACCAAGCTGGCCTTCGTCGCCTTCCTCTACGTCTGGCAGGCCTACCTGTCCCGCGCCCGCAAGGCCTTCGCCCGGGGCGACCGCCCGCGTTCGGAGCGCTTCTGGCGCATGACCAACGAACTGCCGTTCCTCGCCGCCGTCGTTATCGTACTCTCGGTCACCACCAAGTGGGGCGCTTGAAACCAGCGAGGCCAGGTTGCGCCTCCTCTTCAAACACGCTTCGCCACGCCCCATATGCGCAGTCGGCGAACGCTTGACGCCGCACGGAGCTTGTGTTTCCGTCTGCGTCAGATGCGCGGGGGTCTTCCAAAACCGCGTGTCTCCCCGCCCAAGTGGATCGTGGCGTCTCAAGCTCGAGACGCATTGGCGGTCCAGATTCTTGAACATCACCTATCGTCACGAGTTTCCGCTCAGGGTCTCTCGCCGCGCGACGCAAAGCCGATCTGAAGATCGGACCCTCCCTCCCCACACGAAGTAGATCAACAAAACCCATGTCAGACGTTCTAGAGATCGACGCCGACGCGCCGGTGACCGAGAGCGAACTCGAACCCGCGTCCCAGACCCTCGCGGCGGCGGCCGAAACGCCGACCCCGCGCGAGCCGT
>CAVTAH010000006.1:0-21672 GCA_963732685.1 uncultured Alphaproteobacteria bacterium | reverse complement strand
GCCTCCAAGGCTTCCTCCTTCCGTCCCGGACCAACCGCACGTCCCGCATCCCCGGCCATCTCCAGCGAGGCGCGCTCGAGCCGCTGCTCGACAGCGATCATCTCGCGCGAGGTGTAGCGGGGAACGCCTTTGCCATCCTCGCCGAGCGCGATCAGCTCGGGTGAGGTGCGCACGGCGCTGAAGGCCCGGTCGAACTGCTCCTTGCCGTCGCTGTGCCGGTGGAGGAACAGCTGCAAGTCCCGGGCGGTGAAGGTCGCTTGCTGGTGGGTGATCGCGTCCAGCGCGATCCTCGGCTCGGCGATGATCTGCTCGCCGTTCTCGCCGCGCGATGCGGCGGTGATCCTCCGCCCGCTCGGCGTCCTCGCCCCGCTCCAGCCGTCGCGCGCCGGCCGCCCCGATCTTGTGCTGCGGCTCCAGCTCGATGCCGCGATCCTCGAAGCTGCGGTGATCCACGCGGGCGTCGATGTCGAGTTCGGCCAGGCGCTGGTTGACGTGGGTCGCCCACGCCTCGCGCCAGTCCTTCAGCAGCTCGGTGCGGTTCCAGTCGCGCTGCTTGGCCCCGAAGCCCTCCTCGTCCACCGACCGGAGACTGAGCATGACGTGCGCGTGCGGCCGCGCCTGGCCATCCGCGCCGATGTCCCAGTGCACGTTCAGGTCGGCGATCATGCCGCGATCGACGAACTCGTGCTGCACGAAGTCGCGGACCAGCGCGATGCCTTGCGCCTGGGTCCAGCTCCCGGGGGATCGCCATCTCCACCTCGCGGGCGAGCTGGGCGTCCTTGCGGACTTCGCCGGCCTCGACCGCGTTCCACAGCCGCTCGCGGTCGGCGAACTCGGGGGGCGCGTGCTCGGGCAGCAGCACCTCGGAGTGGATCACGCCCGGCCTTGTGGGTGAAGTCGTGCGCCCGCCCGAGCCGCTCGTCCTCCAGCCGCGACGCCGAGCGATAGGCCGCCGCGGCCAGGGCGCTCGATCCGCTCGCCCGTCCGATCACCTTGGCGCTGAAGTGGTAGATCGCCATCGCGATCGCGAGCAGCTACGCCCCAAGCGCTACGTCGGCACGACGTATAAGCGCGCCCTCACGAGAAAAATTCTCGCTCGGGACCACCCCGTCCTAGCCCGCTCCGACGACCCGCAGAGCCATTGGCACAGGGCGCGATCTACACTGCGCGCATCACCTCACGAGAGAACAACATGCGCAAGCCCCGCGACTATGACGCAGAGCTGAAGAGCCTGAACGAGAGGGCGCGGACGTGAAGGAGCGCAAGCTACGTCAGCTCGGCGAACTCGTGCTCGCCACCGGGGCGGATGCGCTCGATCCCGAAACCCTGGCCGGCGCGCTCCTGGCGCTCGGGAGGTCACCGACCCGGCCCGCAAGGAGAGCTGGGAAGCGGGGGAGAAAGGCTTTTTCAGGAACGCTCGCGCGCGAACGGATCTGAAAGCCACGAATCAGGCTCTTCAACGTCTGAGAACGGCGCGGAACCGGCTCGAGGCGAGCGCGGGCCAGGACCGATCAGCGGCCTGGAGCGTGAGCCGCCGCGAGCGCACGCGCCAGTTGATCGAGCTCGGCGGATTGGTGGCGAAGGCCGGCGTGGTCGAACTCGCGAAAGACGACCGCGCGGCGATCTATGGCGCCCTGCTCAATGTCGCCGGCTTGCTGAAGGACGACCAAGCTCCAGAACGGCTCGAACTCTGGCGTCGGCGCGGCCGGCGCGCGTTCGAAGCGGAAGCCAACCTGAAGAGCACCGCAGCCGGATCGGAGCCGCCCGGAACGGAGTGAGAGCGTCCGATCTGCACCCCAGAGCGCGATGCACCGACGAGAGCCGTTGAGACCGAGCGTTAAGGGCGAGACACCATCGGCACACGCCAGGATCGTCGTCGTGCCTGAGACCGAACGCATCATCCGTATCAAGACCGTGCTCGCCCGCACCGGGCTCAGCCGCTCGACCCTCTACCGCAAGATGGCCGAGGGCTCCTTCCCCAAGCAGCTCAAGCTCGGCCAGCACTCCGCCGGCTGGCACGAGTCCGCAATCAACGCCTGGATCGCGGATCCGCAGGGATATCGACCCTGAACCTTTGCCGCGGGGGCGTCGGATCACCCCTCGCCTACGGTCACCGATCGGACGTTCCAGAATCGCGCTGTAGCGTAGCCTGTCGCGTGAACGAAAGGGAAAGAGTAGGCGAACATCACTGCCCGAAACGTGCACACGCGTGCTCGCAACCTACTGATTCCGTTGAGATTTCCGTCCAGTCCATCATCGGGGCCACGCAGAACCTGAACGATCGATCGGGAAGCATGGAGGTCGTCACCGCGCCCGCGGCCAGTCCGGCTTCAAGGTTTCACCGCGGCGCGAAGGTCGATGTCGACCTGGATCTCGGCCGATATGGTTTCGAGCGCTTCGGAAAGGGCCTGGTCCGACAGGCCGTCGGGCAGCACCAGGTCGGCGCGGGCGCGGAACAGGTCGCCGCCGGACCAGGCCGCCGGTTCGACTCCCGTCTCGAGCGACGTGATATTGACCCCGAGGTCGGCCAGCACCGCGCTCACCTCGCGCACGATCCCAGGCCGGTCCTGGCCGAGGAGTTCGAGCTGGACATCCCGACCCGTGGCGGGCGCGCGATCCTCGTCGTCGGCCGGCGCCACCGAAACGGTGAGACCCGCCGGGTCGATGGCTCGGATCGTCGTTTCCAGCTTCGCCGCGTTCTCCGCCGGCAGCGAGACGAGGATGGCGCCGACATAGCGCCCGCCCATGCGCGCGAGTTGGCTTTCCATCCAGTTGCCGCCGGCGGCCAGCACCGCGTCGGCGATCACGCGCGTCAGGCCCGGGCGGTCCCGGCCGATGACGGAAAGGATGAGCGTTCTCTTCAAGATCGTTCCTCTCGCTCGCTTGAAGTGTCCCCGGACGCGGAACGCACTCTAGTACGGCGGCGCCTGTCGCAAGCGCTGTTCGCGAGCGGCCGAGGCCCACCACGCGAGGTCGTCGGCGACGCGGCCGAACGCCTTGCGGGCCAAGTCGCCCGCGTGACCGGTCGGCTCACCCTGCTCATCGAAGGTCTCGGCAATCGGCCCCACCGCGACAGTGCTGGAGACCACCACCATGCCCATTTCGGACAGGATCGGATGCCAGGCCGTGCTGGCGCGCGCCCCCGAAAGGCGCCCCGGCGAGTAGCTGACGATCGCCGCCGGCCTCCAGAACCATTCCTCCAGGAAATGATCGGTGAGGTTCTTGAGCCCGGGTTGCGGACCCCAATTGTACTCGCCCACCACGAACAGGAAGGCGTCCGCGGCCCGGATCTTGCCGGCGAGCTCCGCCATCGCGGGCGGCGCGTCACCGGGCGCGTATTCCTTGTACATGCGGTCGATGATCGGCAGGCCGACAGCCCGCGCATCGATCAACTCCGGCGTGTCGCCGCGCGCCTGGAGTTCCTTGACCGCGAAATCCGCCATGCGGATCCCGACGCGATCGCGACGGTAGGATCCGTAGAACACCAGCACTTTGTCGGCCACATTCGCCTCCTGACATCCTCGGGTTCAACCTTCTCGGCGCGTCTATATACGGGTGCGGCCTTCTCGAACGATGGAGCTCCGGGGCCGATGAGCGAAAGCCTGCTCGCGGGAGCGGATCGGCGGCGTGTGCTCGCCTGGCAAGAGCTGCCGGAGGATACCGTCGAGCTCGCGCGCTTTCTGATCGGCAAGGTCCTGGTGCGTGAGAGCTCCGACGGCGTCTCGAGCGGTCGCATTGTGGAGACGGAGGCCTACCCGATCGGCGACGCCGCGGGTCACGCGTTTCGCGGAGAGACGGCCCGGAACCGCTCGCTCTTCCTTCGCCGGGGCTACGCCTACGTCTATCTCGCCTACGGTCTCTCCTACCTGCTCAACGTCTCCAGCGAGGCGGTGGGCGTGGGCGGCGGGGCGTTGATCCGCGCGGTGGAGCCGCTCGAGGGGGCGGGGATAATGCGGCGGCGCCGACACACCGAAGCGGAACGAGATCTCGCGCGAGGCCCCGGGCGCCTGGCCCAAGCCTTCGACATCGATCGTCGCTTGGACGGACTGGACCTTTGCCGGGAGGGACCCCTGTGGATCGCGCGAGACGGCGGCGAAACCCCGGTGATCGGCGCGAGCGCGCGTATCGGCCTCTCGCGCGAAACAGAGCGGCCGTGGCGGTTCTACGCTCGAGGCAATCGGTTCGTGAGCGGCCCCAGAGCGCTCAGTCCTTGAACGCTGTGCGAGCTCAGCGGTCGGGACGCCCGCCGCCGAACGCCGCCATGAAGGTCGCGACCGCCGCGCTCACCTCGGCCTCGATCTCGGCGGGACTCGGTTCAGGAAGGGCGTTGCACAGGCGGGCCTTGAGCATCCGGTTCTGGCAGAGACCCACGAACTGGTAAGCGGCCATCTCGACGTCGCACGTCCTTAGCCTGCCGCGCTCCACGGCTCGGGCGATCGGTTCGACCAGCATGCGGATGCCTGTCGCCGGGCCCGCTTCGTAGAAGGCCCGCCCGATCTCCGGCGACCGCGACGCCTCGGAGACCACCAGAACGAAGTTACGCAGTCCAAAGTCGGTCAGGATCACCCGCAGAAGGTTGCGGCCGGCCCGGTGAAGCGCCTCCTCGATATCGAGCGAGGGGTCGTGGGCGGCGGCCTGCATCTCGTCCTGCTGCCAGGCGCAGTGGCGCCGCACATGGGCGGTGAAGAGCTCCTCCTTGCTCTTGAAGTAGTTGTAGAGCGTCCCCTTCGACCCCCCGAGCCGAGCGGCGATCGTCGACATCGAGGCGGCGGCGAAGCCCTCCTCCATGAACACTTCGGCCGCGACATCCAGGATCGCTTCGCGGCGCTCGTCGGGGTCGAGCCTTGCGCGGGGCTTAAGGTCCGTCGACATTTTCTCTCCCTAGCGTGACCACCTCAGCCTTGACAGTGATCGACCGCGTCCGTAGTTTCTGACCGTACCGTACGGTCATATCAAGCGCGTGTCGAGGGTCATGTCGAGCAAGGGAAGAGTTTTGGCGGCCGGTGCGCTCGCCGCCCTGCTCGCGGGGTGCGCCAGCCTCCCGACGCGCCAGGCAGCGCGCATCGCCAAGCCGCTCGACAGCTACGCGACCAGCCAGAGCTTCACCGCCCCGGCCGCGGACTGGCCGACCGACAAGTGGTGGATCCGCTACGGCGACAGCCAGCTTGACGCGCTCATGGACGAGGCCCTCGCCGGTTCGCCGACGCTCGCGCAAGCGCAGGCCCGGCTGGCGAGAGCGCAGGCCACCCGCGCGGTGGCCGCCTCGGCTCTCCTGCCCATGGTCAACGGGCAAGCGAGCGCGCAGGAGATCAAGCAGAGCTACAACTACCTGTTCCCGCTGGCCTATCTGCCGAAGGGGTACCAGGACTACGGGCAGGTCACGCTGAACTTCTCGTGGGAGTTGGATTTCTGGGGCCGCTACCGCCAGGCGGTGCAGGCCGCCTCGTCGCAATCCCGGGCCGCCGCCGCCGACCAGGCGGAAGCCCGCCTGGTGCTCGCCACCTCGATCGCCTCCACCTACGCCACCCTCGCCCAACTCGCCGCCGACCGCGAGGTCGAGGCGCAAGCGGTGCGCGTCCGCGAGGAGACGGCGAACCTCGTGACTCAGCGGGTGAGCAACGGGCTCGACACCCAGGCCGAGCTGAAGCAGGCCCAGGCCGGCGCTCCGGCCACCCGGGCCACCCTGGCCGCGCTGGATGAGCAGATCGCGCTCACCCGCAACGCGCTCGCCGCCCTCGCCGGCGAAGGCCCGGATCGCGGCCTCGCCATTTCCTTGCCGGCGAAGCCGCGGATCGCCGACTTCGGCCTGCCCACGGACCTTCGCGCCAACCTCATCGGCCGCCGGCCTGACGTGGTCGCCGCGCGCTGGCGGGCCGAGGCCGCCGAACACTCGGTGCGCGAGGCGAAGGCCGAGTTCTATCCGGACATCAACCTCGCCGCCTACGTCGGCCAGCAGTCGCTGCATCTGGACAAGCTGTTCGCCGCCGGCTCGGGCATCGGCTCCGTCGGCCCGGCGCTCAATCTGCCGATCTTCCAGGGCGGTCGGCTGCGGGCGAACCTGCGGGGCGCCGAAGCCGACCGCAACGAGGCCGTCGCGGCGTACGACGCCGCGGTCACCGAGGCGTTGCACCAGACCGCCGACGCCGCCGCCAGCGAGCGAAGCCTGGTTGACCAGCTGCGTGAGGCGAACGCCGCGCTCACTGGCTACGAGGGCGCTTATCGCGTGGCGCGACTGCGCTACGCCGGAGGGCTCTCGACCTATCAGTCGGTTCTCCTGGCGGAGGATGCGGTGCTCGCCCAGCGCCGGATCGTCAGCGACCTGGAGAGCCGGGCCTTCGCCCTCGACATCGCCCTGGTTCGCGCCCTGGGCGGCGGATTCAGACAGTCCCCAGCCGATCCGCGCGGCTGACGCTTTAGACAAGATTGATTGCCCATGCCCGATTCCGGTGAAGCCATCGACACTGAAGCCGCAGCGCCGGCCCGCACCCTGCCGCCGATCGGCCGCGCGAAGAAGCCCACGAGCCGTCGCCGGCTGCTGCTGACGCTGCTCGCGGTGGCCGTCCTGGTCGGAGCGATCGGCTACGGGCTGTACGCCCTGCTCATCGGCTCGCGCTACGTGACCACCGACAACGCCTATGTCGGCGCTGACGTGGCGGAGGTGACGCCTCTGGTGAGCGGCCAGGTGCAGGCCATCCCGGTGGTGGAGACTGAAACCGTGCGGCGGGGGCAGCCGCTGGTGATCCTCGACCCCGCCGACGCGCGCATCGCCGTCGACCAGGCGAGCGCCGCGCTGGCCCAAGCCCAACGTCAGGTTCAAGGCTACTTCGCCAACGACACCGCCCTCGCCGCCCAGGTCTCCGCGCGCCGGGCGACGATCGCCCAGGCCGACGCCCAGATCGCCAGCGCCCGCTCTGATCTCGAGCGCGCTCGCACCGACCTTTCCCGACGCCAGGCGCTCTCGGCCTCGGGCGCGGTCTCCGGCGACGAACTCACCCAGGCCCAGAACCGCTTCACCGAAGCGCAGGCCGCGCTCGCCGCCGCCCAGGCCAGCCGCGCGTCGGCGCAAGCCGGCGTGGCCCAGGCCAGCGGTTCGCGCCAGGTTAACCAAGCCCTGATCGCCGGGACCTCCCTCGCCGACAATCCCGACGTGCTCGCGGCGCGCGCCCGGTTGGCGGCAGCCCAGCTGGCGCTGACGCGCACGGTGATCGCCGCGCCGCTGGACGGCGTGGTCACCAAGAAGGCGGTGGAGGTCGGACAGCAGGTCCAGCCGGGGACGGTGACCATGCAGATCGTGCCGACACGCCAGATGTACGTCGACGCCAACTTCAAGGAGGTGCAGCTGGCGAAGGTGCGCGTCGGCCAGCCGGTGACGCTCACCAGCGACCTCTACGGCGGCTCCGTGAAATTCCACGGCCGCGTCAGGGGTCTTTCCGGCGGCACCGGCTCGGCCTTCTCCCTGATCCCGGCGCAGAATGCGTCCGGCAACTGGATCAAGATCGTCCAGCGCCTGCCGGTGCGAATCAACCTGGATCCCGACGAGCTCGCCCGCCATCCGTTGCGTGTCGGCCTTTCGATGAAGGCCAGCATCGACACCGCGAACCGCTGAGCCGGGTCGTGCCGCGAGACGCCAACCCCACCGGGGCGACCGCTGCGGCGGCCGGACCAACGCCGCTTGCGGGCCCGCGCCTGGCTGTCGTTTCCGTCGCCCTGGCGCTCGGCACCTTCATGCAGGTGCTCGATACCTCCATCGCCAACGTCTCGATCCCCACCATCGCCGGCAATCTCGGCGTGAGCTCGGATCAGGGCACCTGGGTGATCACCTCCTTCGCCGTGGCCAACGGCGTGTCGGTGCCGCTCACCGGCTGGCTGATGGGTCGCTACGGCGTGGTGCGCACCTTCGTGACCTCCGTTGTTCTCTTCACCATCGCCTCCTTCCTCTGCGGCGTGGCCTGGAACCTGCCCACCTTGATCCTGTTCCGCGTGCTCCAGGGGGCGGTCTCGGGACCGATGATCCCAGGCTCGCAGGCGTTGCTGATCTCGATCTTCCCGCCGAACCGCCGGGGCGCGGCCCTGGCGATCTGGTCGATGACCACCCTGGTGGCGCCGATCTGCGGGCCGATGCTGGGCGGCTACATTTCCGACAACTACAGTTGGCCGTGGATCTTCCTGATCAATCTGCCGGTGGGGGCGCTCTGCGCCTTCCTGTGCTGGACCAACATGAAGAGCCGCGAGACGCCGACGCGCAAGCTCAAGGTCGACACGGTGGGCTTCTCGCTCCTGGTGCTTTGGGTGGGCTCGCTGCAGGTGATGCTCGACACGGGCAAGGACGCCGACTGGTTCTCCTCGCCGGCGATCGTGGTCCTGAGCCTCGTGGCGCTGATCGGCTTCATCGCCTGGCTGATCTGGGAGCTGACGGAGAAGACGCCGATCGTCGACCTGTCCCTGTTCAAGTCGCGGAACTTCGCTTTCGGCGTGGCGATCATGTGCGTCGGCTACGGGGTTTTCTTCGGGAACAATGTGCTGCTGCCGCTCTGGCTGCAGACGCGCTTCGGCTACACCGCGACCTGGGCGGGACTGGTGGCCGCGCCGAGCGGGGTGGTGGCTGTCGCCCTCACGCCGTTCGCGGCCCGGTTGATGGCCAAGGTCGACGCGCGCTGGACCGCCACGATCGCCATCGCCGCCTTTGGCGTCTCGTTCTGGATGCGCTCGCTGTATCCGCCGGACGCGAGTTTCGGCGTGCTGATCGTGCCCATGCTGGTGCAGGGCGTGGCGATGAGCGGCTTCTTCGTCTCGACCATCACCCTGGCGCTGAATGGAGTTCCCGCCCAGCAGATCCCGAGCGCCACCGGCCTGTCGAACTTCGCGCGGATCACGGCGGGCAGCTTCGCCGCCTCCATGACCACGACAGTGTGGGACCGCTCGGAGGCGCTGCACCAGACGCGTCTGGCGGAGGCCGCCCCCGCGACGGGTCAGGCGTGGATCGGCGCGGTGAACGCACTTCAACATGCTGGGCTCGACAGCCTGCACGCGGCCGGCGCGATCACCCAACAGTTCGTGTCGCAGGCCTATCTCATGGCGAGCCTCGACTTCTTCCGTGTTTCCGCCTGGCTGATGTTCGCGCTGACGCCCTGCATCTGGCTGACACGCAAGGCGCTCGGCGGCGGAGGCCACGCGGCGGCGGATTGACGGCGCCCGGCGGCGGCTGTTGCCATTGTGCGCGGCTTCATGGAGCAATGGCCGTGCTTTGACCTACCTGGGCGCCCTCTCCCTCGTGCTGCTGGCGATCATCGCAGCCATTGCTGTCAGCCTGATCGCCGCGGATCGGCTCTCCATCGAGCAACGCCAGCGTCATCACGAGGTCGGCGGACCGGTGTTCAACCAGGTCGGGGTGATGTTCTCGATCCTGTTGGCCTTCGTCTTCAGCGATGTCTGGGGCGAGTACAACACGGCGGCGCAGGCGATCAGCGACGAGTGCGGAGCCCTCCACGGCGCGGCGATGCTCGCCAAGTCCTTGCCCGACGACCGGGGTCAGGCGGTGGTGGCTGCGATCGAGCACTACACGCAGGAGGTGATCGCGAACGAGTGGCCGCTGATGAGCGAGCGGCATCGGAGTTCGGCCGCTCTTGCCGCCACCCAGGTCCTGGTCGCCGACACCGCGCGACTGGAGATCGGCAGCCCGTCCGACGAGGCATTGAAGTCCCAGATCATGTCGCTGCTCGCCACCGCCCACGCGGCCCGCGAGACGCGCCTGTTCCAGATGACCCAGGCGCTGCCAACCTTCCTCTGGTCGATGCTGATCGCGATCTCGACGGTGCTGGTCCTGTTCGTGGCCTTCTCGGGCCTCGAGCGCGGAGGACGGCTGTTGTTCGTCTCGATCTTCGCCGGCTCTATCGCCCTCGTCCTGGTGGCGGTGCGCATGCTCGACTACCCCTTCGAGGGCGCGCTCGCCCTTCGCCCGACCACCTTCGCGACCCTGCTTTCCGAGCTGAGCCTGTTGGCGCCCGCCCGCGCCGCCTGAAAGGGCGCGTCGCGCTTTCCCGAACCGGACGTGCAGCAAGGTTGATCACCCCGCCCGCACCGGTCTAAGGCGCCGACCTGTGGCCGACGTCTTCATCTCCTATGCGCGCGCGACCGCGGAGGTGGCGCAGCTGATCGCCCGCACCTTGCGGGACGAAGGCTACAGCGTCTGGGTCGACGACGCCCTGCCGCTGCATCGCGAGTTCGCGAGCGTCATCGAGGAGAACCTGCGCGCCGCCAAGGCGGTGCTGGTTCTATGGTCGGCGGAGGCGCGGGCCTCGCGCTGGGTGCCGGCGGAAGCGGATGTGGCGCACGAGCGCGGAACCCTGGTGCAGCTGAGCCTCGACGGGGCGCCCCCGCCCTTCCCTTTCAATCGGCTGCATTGCGAAACCGCGGCGGGTTGGTCCGGCGACACCAATGCGCCGGCCTGGGGCAAGGTGAGGCACAGCATCGCCGCCCTGGTGCGCTCGACGAGGGACGAAGAGCGTCCTCAAGGCGCGCGATTGACAACCAACCGCGTGGTCGCCTCGGAGCGCGAGCGTCTTCTGGCGGTGTTGGCGTTCGACAACCTGTCGGCTGACGCCGAGATGGTCGACTTCTGCGACGGGGTCTCGGAGGAGATCCAGCAAACCGTGGCCCAGGGTTCGGGCCTGAAGGTGGTCGCACGATCCTCGAGCTTCCAGTTCCGCGGCGCGGACAAGGCGGTGGACAAGGTCGCCTCGGCCTTGCGAGCCACCCACCTGCTCGACGGCTCAGTGCGTCGCAGCGGCTCGCGCGTGCGCATCAGCGCCCAACTCGTCGAATGCGAAGGCGGCAGCACCCTGTGGGCCAGCCGTTTCGACGGCGATCTGGAAGACGTGTTCGCGCTGCAGGATCGCATCGCCCAGGCGGTCGCCAAGGCGCTCGAGGTCACGCTGTCCACCACGGCCGAGGTCGCGCCGTTGGCGCCCGACATCTACGAGCTGTTCCTCCGCGCCCGGGGCATGTTCACCGAGGGCACGCGAATGTTCGGCGACGTGGCCCCGGAAGCCACGCCCCTGCTCGAACAGGTGGTCGCGGCCGCCCCCGACTACGCGCCGGGCTGGGAGCTGCTGGGGCTGTCGCACGCGTGGTCGTTGCGATCCGCCATGCCCGGCAGCGGCGATGAGGAGAAGCGGTCCAGCGCCCTGGCCGCCGTCGACCGGGCGCTCATTCTCGATCCCAAGCGCGGCGGCGCCTATGTGGCGCTCTCGATGCTGGAGCCCTGGGGCGCCTATGGCGCCCGGGAGAAGCTTCTGCGGGAGGCGCTACGCGTGGCCCCCAACGACCCGGGCGCCCTCACCGAGATGAGCTCCTTCTACTGGAGCGTCGGTCGTTTCCGCGACGCCCTCGCCTTTGCGGAAAAGGCCTGCGACATCAATCCGATGATGCCTTCGGCCCTGCTGCACATGGTCGAGCTTCGCTACTATATCGGCGACTACCGGGGTTCGGTCCGAATGCATCAGGACCTGGTCGAGCGCTGGCCGAAGAACGCGGCCAGTCTGCTCTCCCTGCTCAATTGCGCGGCTTCGGGCGGGTTCTGGGACGCGTTCGACGAAGCGGCCAAGAGGATTTCCGACTTCGAAGAACCGCAGCTGCGGTGGCTTTCGGCGGCCCGCACCTTCGCTCAAGGGGTCCGCTACCGGGACAAGGAGTTCCGCGAGAAGCGGCTGAAGAACTACACCAATCTGTTCGATAGCGTGGGCTTCCTGCCGCTCAACCTTGTCGAATCGTTGAGCCAGCTTGGCTTCGGCGAGGAAGCGATGGAGCTCGCTCTCAAGAGCAAGTACGACGTCTTCAACCCGTTGGCGCCCCAGCCCGTCGGCATCTACCCGGGCGTGATCATGAGCCCGTGGAGCGCGCTCAACAAAACGCCGCGCTTCATCGAGCTGTGCGACCGGCTGGGACTGTGCGCGTACTGGGTGGAAAACGACCACTGGCCCGATTGCGTCGCCTGGACGCCTTACGACTTCAAGGCCGAGACGCGCCGGATCGTCGGGGCCACGGCCTAGCCGCCGTAGGTGTAAAGCGTCTCGACCGCTTCGAAGCTCACATTCGAGGTGAAGGAATAGGCGAGTTCCACGATCAAGGGCGCGCGCGGCAGATCCCAATAGACGCCGTTCTCGTCGGGGACGGGTGCATTGAGGTGCTCGGGTGCGGATTCGGCCTGAAGGCTGCTCCCATCCACCCCGAACAGATCCTGTAGGGTCTCGGCCATCGAGTCCGACCACAGAAGATCGACGTGCACCTTCCCGGTCTGTAGAAGGTGACGTTGTCGACCTCGGTGTGAGACGTGCGCGAGGCGACGATCGCCCGATAGACAGCCTCCCCCCAGTTATCCACCGCGCGGAACTGCTTCAGGTTGTCGAGCTCCACCCCCTCTTCGGCGTCCGATCCCGGCGGCGCCGTGGTCTGACCGACAAACAACCCGCTTTGCCAAAGAAGGGCGGCGAGGTTTGACAGTTCGGAATTGGCGGCCAGAGCCTCGGTTCCATCGATCGTGGCGTCCGGGTCCACGGCGAAGTGGACGCAGGCCAGGGGCTGCATGACCGAACTCGGGGAGAAGTGTCGGAAGCCCTGAACCGCGACGTCCACATGGAGCTGACCGGGCGGCAGGTCCTGGCGAATGATGTTGGCGACTACGGAGTCGCTGCCCCAGATCTCGCGGCTCCCGAACACGACCATCGGGTTGTCGTCGAAGGCGAAGGGCTGCACCCAGACGGTGCGCGGCTCCACCAGGAGATTGTCTGGCGTGATCCGGTGTCGCCGCACGGGGAAGGTCCAATAGATTTCGGTATGCGACACGGTATCCCAGCCGATCGGATTGCCGGGAAACGCGCTGTACACCTTGGGATGGAAGGCGACGTTGAACAAGCCAAACTGCTGACCTGGCAACAACGAGTACCGATAAGGCGCCTGGTCGGGATAGGCTCCGTTCAGGTAGTTGTCGAGATAGTTTTGGAAGCACTTATTATCGACACGAACGACAAAGCCCCAGATCTTACAGCCTTCGGACTTCCATGGCGGAAGAAGCTGCTTGCTGAAGAACGACTCGATGAAGGCGGTCATTCGGACCCGCCGAAGAAGAACCCTCGCCAGGGTCTGAACGCACGGGAGATCAGGTCGCTGCTCGCCGGGACAGGTTTCAGCCCGGGCCCCCGGTCGACAGAGAAGGTATGGATGGTCCGCATCTCGTCGAAGTTGATGTCGGCGTTGAAGCGCATGGCGGCGATGGGTTGGAACGGCGCGTCCGGCGGGTCGAGAAAGACCTTCAGGATGTCGAGGAAACTTCCCGTCGGATTGAAGGTGATCGTAACGTCCTTCTCATTGTAAAGCTTGACGTTGCTGATGTTCGAGTATTCCGAGCGGATGGTCACCAGCGCCTGGTAAAGCGCCTTGTCGGGCCGGACGGCGTCGCGAAACTGCTTGAGGCCCACGGTTCGCATGGTGGTGGGCAAGAGGCCGATGGACGCCTTGTCGATGAAGTTGCTGACGCTGGCCATCTCGTCGAACGCCCAGCCCGCTTCCCGGCTCTGGAACAGTGTCCAGGGCGACTCCTGCTGGGCGCTGCCGCGAAACGTGGGAAGCACGGGCATCGTCTCGACGTTGAGGAACTGCCGCTTCGCCAGCATGACGCCCGGTTCGAAAGACGGCCATCCGAGGAGGTCGACGGTTCCGCTGAAACTCTCGGGGAACTTGCCGACGTCTAGGTCGATGTCGGCCACGATTTTGCCCATGCCCAGCATCTCGCGGCCGCAGACCGCTGAGCCGGGCGAATTGACCACGATGAAGGGAAGAGCCCACTCCAAGGTCGTGTTCACCACGAAACTGGCGGGACCCAGGCCGTAACGGACCACCGGCACCGCGACGAACACCTCCCTTTGCGTGAGTACGCCGCGGTCTGAATAGGGTGTCTGGTCGCCGATGTTCTGGGGCGCCCGGCTTGACGGGATCATCACCGGATAGTCGATGAACAGCAGCGTGGCGTAGGGGAAAAACGGCGCGGCCTTGTAGACGAAGCCCCGCTCCTGGTCGGAGCCGATGTTGAACATCGTGTCGCAGTAATCCTGGATCGGCTTCATCCGCGCCGGCCACAGGAAGGCGTTCACCGTCACGCCCGGGAACTGATAGGGCGGCGGCACCTCGAGGCTGGCCGACGACTGACCGTAGAGGATCATGCCGCCGCCTCCACGCGCGCGCCCGTCTCCTCGAGCACCGCCGCGCCGGCCTCGATCACGAATTGCGCACCGAAGACCCGCGAGGGCGTCTGGAATCCCGCCTCCCAGGTTCCGGCGAGGACCCGCCGGATCGCCTCCACCGCGGTGAGCACGCTGGTGGTGTAGCCGTCGTAGGTGATCAGACGCAGGCGACGGGGACGGCGCCAGGCGTCCAGCGCCTCGACCGCCATCACGAACCGGGCCTTGTCCTGCGCCGCGCGCGAGGGCTCCCCGGGCCAGAGGGCGCCCAGCGCCTGCCCGGCGGCTCGCCAGGGGCCCACGCCCGTCAGGCCCATGGCGACGCCCGAGGCGCGGTAGCTGGCGCGCATCGGCCAGCCGATCTCGGAATAGACTTCGATGTTCTCGACTTCCGTCGTGACCTGGCCGGTCACCACGTCGGCCCAACTCATGGCCGTTGTCTCACGCAGGCCGTCGCCGAAATCGAAGGCGTGCACCAGACTGCCCGAGGGCACGGTCACGAGCTTTCCGCCGCGGCGGATCAGGACCTCGGGACTGAGCAGGCGAGCGGCGCTGGCGATAGAGCCGCCGGTGATCACCTGCGGCCGTGAGACGCCGAGCCGCAGGCGCACGGTGTCCGGCCAGCGGTTCTTGGCCATGGCCAGCAGTCCATCGGTAGCGGCGATGGTGAGCCCGACGCCGGGCATGACCATGACGCCCGCAGCTTCGGCCTCGGCGTCGAGCGCCATCAGGTCCAGGAACACCGGCCATTCGCCGTTGAGGTCCAAATAGTGGACCCCGGCCCGAAGGCAGGCCTGAACCATTGGCGCGGCGGTCACAGCAAACGGTCCCGCCGCATGCAGGACCAGGCTGACATCCTCCAGAGCCGCGGCGAGCGCCCGCGGATCGTCGAGTGGGGCGGCCCGCCATTCGAGGCCGAGCGGTTCAGCCAAGGCTCGCAACCGCGCGGCGTCGCGTCCGGCCAACACCAGGCTTGTTCCCGCCAGCGCGCGAGCGATCTCTCGGCCGGTGAAGCCGGTGGCCCCGTAGAGGAGCGCACGCCCGCTCACGGGCGTTCGAACACCCAGTTGGCGAGGCCCGCCAGGAACGACAGGTCACGCGAAGGCGGCAGGCCGGCGAAGGCCTGGGCGAACTCGTGCATCGCGGCCCCGCCCATGGCTCCGGCGACGCGCCGGGCGTGCCGGATCGAGCCGCACGCCTCCATCAGGCCGGCCAGCCACAGCACCTCGTTCGTCGAACGCGCCTCGCGCGCGCTCGCCAGAAAAGCGTCGAGCCTCGCCCGATCCGCCGGCGGGCAGTTGCGGCGGACGTGGATCAGCATGAGGGTGCGCTTGCCCTCGTAAAGGTCGCCGTTACGCTCCTTGCCGTATCCGGGATCGGCGGAAAGATTGCGCAGGTCGTCCTCGATCTGGAAGGCGACCCCGAGGAAGTAACCCCAGCGCGTCAGTTGCTCGTCATCGCACCGGCCGCGCGAGCCTAGGATCGCGCCCAGTCGGACCGGCCAGATCGTGCCGAGCCAGGCGGTCTTCTTGAGCGCCATCCGCAGGTAGTCGGCCTCGCTGAGGTCGCTGATGTTGCGGTCGCGCCAGCCGAGTTCGAGCGCCTGCCCCTCGGCGGTTTCGCGCGCCATGGTCAGGGTGACGTCCAGGGCCTGCTCGGCGGCGTCGCCGCCCAGATAGCGGAAGGCGTCGATCAGAGGGCGAAGGGCGGTGAACATCAGCGCGTCACCGGCATTGATCGCCAGGGGTACGCCGTGAAGTTCGTGCAGGGTGGGTCGCCCGCGTCTGAGTTCGCTGTGGTCCTGGATGTCGTCGTGGATCAGCAGTCCGTTGTGTAGGATCTCGATCGCGGCCGCGCAGCGCGCCGCGCTTCTCGGCTCGCCGCCGAAGGCCAGGGCGGCGGCGATGCAGATGGCCGGCCGCATCATCTTGCCCCCTCGCGAGGGATAGTCGGCGAGCAGGTCGTCCAGATAGGGCGCGCCGGTGTCGGATGGCAGGTAGCGGGCGAGTTCGGCCCGCGCCGCGCGGCCATGCTCGGCCAGATCGGCGTTGATCGCGGCCAGGGAGGCGGGCTCGAAGGGATCGAGCTGCGCCTCGGAGAGGCTCACGCCAGGATCTCGATGGTGAGCACACCCAGCGGAACCGGCTCGTTTCCGGCGTGGACGAGACCGGAGTAGACGCCGGCCGATTGGCCGGCGGGCGGCGTCACCAGAGCGATCAAGCCCCCCTGGGCGACGTCGGCCTGGAAGGTCACCGCCGAGATCGGCGCGCCGGCGCCGGACCTCGCGGTGAGCGGGGCGGCGGAAATCTCCTCGGGCGCGGTGGGCTGGGTCGGCCTCGCCAGCGACAGGGTGTGGGCGACCGCCTTCACCCCGTCGGGAAATCTGACCGTCAGCTTGAGCGCCGGGTCGGCGGCCTTGGCCGCGGAGGAGCCCGCCTTCGCGACCGTCGGGCGGAACGCCGGGAGGTCCTGGGCGCGATCCTTGCCGGCGGCCGCCGGGCCAAGCTCCTTCAGCAACCGCTCGCAGATGTCGAAGGTGGTGTTGCTGAGTTCACGGGCGAGACGCACCATGCGCAGGCCCACGTCCTCCAGGTCGCCGGGAACGTCGCGGATGTTGTAATTGCCCTGTCGGAAGCGCGACGCGGCGATCCGACCTTGCTTCAGGTTTTCGGCGATGACGTCGTAGCCCTCCTTCACCGCGTGGGCGACCTCGTCGCTCAGGCTGGCGACGTCTGGAGCGGGATCGGCGGGGTTCCCCTGGCGCGCGCGGTTCGGTCCGGCGCGACCGGGATCGGGCCGTTTCACGCGAGGGCGCTTGGGCGTCGGCGGGTTCGCACCCTCAGGGGTGGTCATAGGCGATAATGTCCTCGAGTTTCGGCGACCCGCTCAAGGCGTGGGCGGCAAGCAAGCCAGACATGACCGCCCCCTCGACGCATCCTGAGTGGAAGCCACTATCAGTCCAATCCCCGGCGATGGTCAAATTGTCGTAGGTCATGTCCAACGGAGAGATGCGGTAACGAAAGCTTCCGGGCGTGTGGATTACGTAACGATCACTGGGGTTCACGTTCGCGCGCCAATATTGGGCAGAAAAGCGGGCGCGGCCGTCGCGGTGATCGTCGGGGCCGCTCGCCAGGAGTTCCCAGCGGAAACGACCGTCTGCTTGGAACGCTCCGGGCCAAGCCTCTTGGATCGGACCTTCGAGAAAAGCCTCGGCGTTGGCGCGCACTTCGGCGGCGCGCCGTGCGGGGTAGTCGCGGTCGTCGTCGGCCGGCGGCGTCGGCGGATCGGGCAAGACGGCGCAGAAGTAGACCGCCGTGCGCGGCCGCTCCGGCCAAGCCTCCTCCGGGACGACGTGAGCCATGTCGCACCAGGTATCGAACGGCTTGGCGAACGCGCCGGTGATGTAGGCCGGTCCGTCCCAGCCGAGGCTCTCCAGGTCGGCGGTGAGCCACACCTGAAAGGCTTGGGAGGCGACGGTGGTGACCGCCTCGCACATGTCGCGCCAGCGAGGATTGCTCCCCACGATCTCGGGACAAACGTGCGGGATCGCTCCGACGCCGACGCCCAGCACCACGAGGTCGAAGTCGACGCCGACCTCTAGCGTGATCTCGCCCGCGCGCCGACGGTCCCAGTGCGATTCGAGGTTCCAGCCCTCCGCCCGCAGCCGCGCGCCATCCTGGAGCTGATCGAAATTCGGGATCGACGGCCAGCACGGCCTTCCGCTCACCTCCACCAAGGGGTCGTAGTCGCCGCCGCCCGCGACCTTGGCCTGGACGTCAAAGCGCAAGGCTCTGACGTGATCGCGTCCCGCCTCGTCAGGAGCGCCGGCGAGCGCGACGTTGGTGAGTCGGTGGAAGAAGGCAAAACGCACGCCCCGGCGCTTGAGCGCGCTGTAGAGCGGGGCGAACACCACATCGCCCATCCCCGCGCGCATCCGCCACATGAAGGCGCCGCGATAGCCGAAGAAGGTGCGGACGGTGCCGCGCAGCCCCTGCCCTGCCGAAAGGCTCGGCTGCTCGAGGTCGCCGCCGACATAGCCCATGGACAGGTCGAACAGGCCGCGCAGGAACGGCGACTGCAGAGCGCGCACCGAGGCGCCGTTAAGCGCCAGGAACTCTCGGCACTCGTAGTCGTCGATCACATCGAAGCCGCGCGGATCCAGCATCACGCCGAAGCGGATGAGACCGACCATGGTCGCCAAGGTGAGATCGGCCACTTCCCAGAGGAAGCGGTGCTCGTCGTTGGCCAGGAACCGCTGCTCCAGCCAATCGCGCAGCCGCTCGCAGACCGCCTCGGCGGCGTCGACCAGTCCGCTCGGCGCCGCGCCTGAGATCGTGCGCAAGGTGACGGAAAGCAGGCTCAGCGCCTCGGAAAGCGCCGTGGCGGTGGCGAAGGTCGCCAGGCGGGCGATCCGGCCGATGCGCCCGGCCAGGTCGTCGGGCTCGGCGAACTCGTCCATGAGGCCGCGATCGTTGACCTGGGTGTCGAGGATCAGGGCGCGGAACAGGTCGAAGGCGCGCGCCATGTAGTAGGGCACGGTGAACACCTCACCCGCCGGCAAGGGATCGCCCGGCAAGCCTGGGCGCGGCGGCATGTGCGCGTCCCACCGCTCGAACCCGCCGGCTTCGGCCGCCGAGTAGAGCGCGATGTCGTTCTCGGGGGTCCAGGCGTCTCGCCAATCGCCGTAGAGATCGCCAAGTCCGGCGCCCTCGAGCTCGGCGTGGCATTGGCGCATCATGCGGAAGGCGTTGTCGTAGAAGCCCAGCCAGATGTGCAGGCCGTGTTCCTCGATCCGCCCGTTCACGCCTCGGCCCGACGCGCCCTTGCCCCCGAGGCGCCAGCCTTCCTGATAGACGGTGATCTCGTAGCGGCCGGCGTGTTCTGGCTTGGACAGCTCCCACGCGGCGGCAATGGAAGCGCAGCCTCCGCCGATGATCGCGATCTTGATCTTGCCGTCGCCCACCACGGCTTCTCTTTAGAGCCTGGGGAGCGAACATCAATGTTCCTCGGGTCGCCGCGCTCTTGTTATGCGCCGCAGGAACAGCAAGCCGTGGCGACCCCAACTCGCATCGGGTCGCTAGCGTCGCTCGAGGGTCAGCTGGTCTTTTCGACCTGGGCGTATTCCAGCTCGACCGGCGTCGCCCGGCCAAAGATGGAGACGGTGACGCGCAGGCGGGCGCGATCTTCGTCGACCTGCTCCACGGTGCCGTTGAAGCTGGCGAAGGGACCGTCGGTGACGCGCACCTGTTCGCCGATCTCGAAGGTGATCGTCGGCTTCGGCCGCTCGACACCCTCTTCGATGGCGCCGATGATCCGCGCGACCTCGCGTTCGGACACCGGCATGGGCTTGCTGCCGCTGCCGAGGAAGCCGGTGACCTTCGGGGTGTTCTTGATCAGGTGATAGGCCTGATCGGTGAGGTCCATCTTCACCAGCACGTAGCCGGGGAAGAACTTACGCTCGGCGTTGATCTTGCGGCCACGCCGGATCTCGACGACGTCCTCGGTGGGCACCAGAATTTCGCTGAAGGCGTCTTCGAGGCCCTGGTTGCGGGCCTGCTCGCGGATGCTCTCGGCCACCTTTTTCTCGAAGTTCGAGTAGGCGTGGACGATGTACCACTTGTGGTTGGTGTGCGTGACGACGTCTGACATGTCTATTGGTTCTTCAGCCCGCGTTGGCCAGCTTGAGCAGCGCGCCGACGACGCCGTGCAGAAGGGCGTCCACGCCGAAGAAGAAGAAGGCGGTGAGGATGACCATGATGCCGACCATCACCGAGGTGATCCAGGTCTCCTTCCAGCTCGTCCAGGTGACCTTGCGGGCCTCCTGGCGAACCTCGCGGAGGAACTGCGGCAGATTGCGGATGATCTGTCCGAAGCTGTTGCGGTTGGGCGGCGCCTCGTCGCCGGACGGACGCGTCGCGGGCGCGCGGCGACCAAACGGCGGACTGGCGACGATCTGATCCTTGGCCATCGGGCCTTCGACTTTCTCTTACCGTTCAATGCCATGGCAGGAGTGGGGGGACTCGAACCCACGACCCTCGGTTTTGGAGACCGATGCTCTACCAGCTGAGCTACACTCCTATCGCACGGCGCGGCCGGACGACGGACTTCATATAGTCGCTCCCGCGCCAGCCGGGAAAAAGAAAATCGCGGAGGCCGGGCCGGCCCCCGCGATTCTCAGAAGGTCCCCGTCGTGCGAGACTACGCGACGATCTTGGTGACGACGCCCGAACCCACGGTGCGACCGCCTTCACGGATGGCGAAGCGCAGCCTCTCCTCCATGGCGATCGGCGTGATCAACTCGACGTCCAGCTCGGTGTTGTCTCCAGGCATGATCATTTCCACGCCTTCGCGCAGCGTGATCACGCCGGTGACGTCCGTGGTCCGGAAGTAGAACTGAGGCCGGTAGTTGCTGAAGAACGGGGTGTGGCGACCGCCTTCTTCCTTGGTCAGGATGTAGGCCTCGGCGACGAACTTGGTGTGCGGGGTGATCGAACCCGGCTTGCACAGCACCTGGCCGCGCTCCACGTCCTCGCGCTTGGTGCCGCGCAGCAGCACGCCCACGTTGTCGCCCGCCTCGCCCTGATCGAGCAGCTTGCGGAACATCTCGACGCCGGTGCAGGTCGTCTTCTGCGTCGGACGAAGTCCGACAATCTCGACTTCCTCGCCGACCTTGATCACGCCACGGTCAATACGGCCGGTGACCACGGTGCCGCGGCCGGAGATGGAGAACACGTCTTCCACCGCCATCATGAACGGCAGGTCCACCGGGCGCTTCGGCTGCGGGATGTACTCGTCGACCTTTTCCATCAGCTCAAGCACGCGCTGCTCGCCGATTTCCGGATTGCGGCCTTCAACCGCCGCCACCGCGGAGCCCTTGACGATCGGGATGTCGTCGCCCGGGAACTCATAGGACGAAAGGAGCTCGCGCACCTCCATCTCGACGAGCTCGAGCAGTTCCTCGTCATCGACCAGGTCGACCTTGTTCATGAACACGACCAGCGCCGGCACGCCGACCTGACGGGCGAGCAGGATGTGCTCTCGGGTCTGGGGCATCGGGCCTTGGCGGCCGACACCAGCAGAATCGCGCCGTCCATCTGGGCCGCGCCCGTGATCATGTTCTTCACGTAATCGGCGTGACCCGGGCAATCGACATGGGCGTAGTGGCGGTTGGCCGTCTCGTATTCGACGTGCGCGGTGTTGATCGTGATGCCGCGCGCCTTTTCTTCCGGCGCGGCGTCGATGTCGTCATAGTTCATGGCCTTCGCCCCGCCCTGCTTGGCCAGCGTCATGGTGATCGCCGCGGTGAGCGTGGTCTTGCCATGATCGACGTGGCCGATGGTGCCGATGTTGCAATGCGGCTTATTCCGTTCGAACTTTGCTTTGCCCATGTCTCTTAAGCTCCAGCCCGCTTATCCCGGGCTCCTGTCTTATCTGTTGATGT
>CAVTAH010000005.1:0-361399 GCA_963732685.1 uncultured Alphaproteobacteria bacterium | reverse complement strand
ACGGGTGAGGAGAATAAGGACGGCTAAGCTCCGTGGAGCTTCCGCTCGGCCTCGGCCATGCCCAGCAGCGCGCCCCGCCGGCCGGGCGCCTGGCTCAAGGCGACGGCGAACGCGTCGCGCGCCTCCTTCGGCCGTCCCAGCCCGAGCAGCATCTCGCCGAGCTGTTCCCGAGCCGGCACGATCGGACCCGGCGTGAGCGGGAGTTTCTCGAGCGCGTCCTCCTCGTTCGCCGCCTCGGTGAGCCTCGCCACCGCCGCGGCGCCTTGGCCGGCCGCCGCGAAACGCCAGCCTTGCGCGGACTTCAGCAGGGAGTCGGTCTGCGTCATCCAGTAGTCGTCGCCCGCCGCGCGCAGCGCCTCGCGACAGGCCTGCAGTTGGGCGATATCGTCGTCGGCGCTCGTCGGGACGGCGGCGCGGAGCTTGCCGAGCGCTCTGCCCCACCAGACGATCGCCGCGATCTGAGGCGGCAGGCCCGCGGTCGGGCGCGATCCGCGCCGCCGCCGACCAGTCCTTCGACTCGACCGCCAGGCGCACCGGCATGGCGTTTCGCGCATAGCCGATCTTGAAGCCGAGCCCGGAGACCTGGGTCAGCGCCGCCAAATCGGCGACCTGCTGCGCCGCGGCGTCGGTCCGGCCGCGCTGAAGATAGGCGTAGGTCAGATAGTCCATGGCGTGCAGTTGCTCGCCCACATCGCCCTGCGCCCGCGCGGCGTCGCGCGCCTGGATGTTGGAGGCGATGGAGTCGTCCCACAGCCCGAGCCGGGTGAAGATGTGCGAGGGCATGTGCAGGGCGTGCGGCGCGGCCGGCGCGATCTTCGCATAGGCGCGCGCGGCGGGCAGGCCGAGCTTCGCCAGCTCCGGGCTGTCGTAGGCGTGGATCAGGTAGTGCGGCACGCCGGGATGGTCCGGCTGTCGCTTCCAGATCGGCTCGAGGATCTCGGCGGCGCGCTTCTGCCGCGCGTGCGTCCGGTCGGTCGGCGAGGCCGTGGCCACCAGCGACAGGGCATAGAAGGTGGCGATCTCGTCGTCGGCCGGATCGTCGCGCGAAACCTCGGCCATGGCGTCGGAGTAGAGCCGGGCGCGGCGGTCGGCGGGCAGATGGTCGGCGTCCTTATAGTAGACGGCGAGGGCGGCGATGATCCGCCGCTCGCGGGGCGTGCCCCCTCCGATGGCCTGGGCGCGGCCGATCTCGTCGGCGCCGGCGGCGAGCGCCGCGCCCGCGGGCGTCTCCCACAGCTGGTGGTAGTGGGTCATCGCCCGGCCCCAATGCGCCATGGCGCAGGTCGGATCGCGCGCCGCGACCTCGGCGAACCCCTTGTCGGCCTCGTCGTAGGCGAAGGAATGGAGCAGCGCGACGGCGCGATCGAAGGCCGCGGACACAGCCGGCGCGCAGCTCGTCGCGAACTGGACCGTGCCCAGATGCTCCGGCGCCGGATGGTGATGCTCCATCTCCTGAGCGCCCGGCGGAGCCGACCACAGCGAGCGACGCCGCCAACCCGACGAACAGCCTCTTCATCGATGTCCCTCCCCACACGCCCAGGCCGCCGATCGCCGCCCCGACCGATATAGCAGCGCGCCGGTCTCGGGGACTGGCTTTGTCATCCCGGCCGAAGCTCCGGTGGAAGCCGGGTCGTAGAGCCAAGGACCGCCCGAGGTGATCAGCTTTGTCATCCCGGCCGAAGCCGCGCAGCGGCGTAGAGCCGGGACGCGCCGCCCATCCTAAAATCGTCCCTCCCCCTCGAGTGGGGAGGGCGACTCGCGAACTGCGGTTCGCGAGCGGGGTGGGGGGAAGCGCGACGCCCGCCGTTTCCCTCCCAACCCACCCCGCCCTAAGCTCCGCGCATGCCCACATCCCCCCCCAGCGAAGAAAGCTGGCGCCTCCCCTGGGACGGCGGCTGCCGCTGCGGCGCCGTCCGCCTGCGGGTCACCGCAGCCGCCGCTGCTGGCCAGCGCCTGCCACTGCGCCGGCTGCCAGTCGATGTCGTCCAGCGCCTTCTCCCTCACCCTGACGCTCCCCGCCTCGGGGTTCGAGGTGACCAAGGGCGAGCCCGCGCCCGGCGGCCTGAACCGCGACATGCATCACTTCTGCCCAGAGTGCATGACCTGGATGTTCACCCGCATCCGGGAGATGGACCTCATAAACCTCCGCCCGACCATGCTCGACGACCACGCCTGGTTCGAGCCGTTCGTGGACTCCTATCTCGCCGAGGCGCTGCCCTGGGCCTCCACGGGCGCGAAGCGCCGCTTCGAGCGCTTCCCCGACATGAACGAGTACCCGGCCCTGATCGCCGCCTACGCCCGCGAAGGGGCGAGGCCGGGAGGGCGGCCGGGCGGGGGCGGGGTGTAAGCGGCCGTTCGGGGCGCGGAATTAATACGGAGCCAAAGGCTCGCAGTTCGGCCCTAGAGCCTTGGCCATCATGCGACTGGCCACCAGTGTAGCTATACGGCGAGAGGGCCAAGAAGCGCTTTTCCGGACCCCTCTTCCGTATGCGGGGGGGAGTTGCGCTAGACTTTGCTCGAGCATTGCGTCCGGCCACTTTTTGGACCAGCGTGCCCGGGCAACGAGGGACGCCAATGAGTGACGACACAGCCGAAAGCTGGTTTGAAGACTATGCCGACGACGAACAAGAAGCCCAAATCGATGAATACGATATCACATCCAGCCCAAATGACTTCAACGTCATAACGCTGTTCAATTTCATCGAGTCAGGAGCAGTTAAGATTCCCGGTTTTCAGCGGAACTTTGTTTGGGATCGCCATCGTTCTTCAAAGCTGATCGAGTCTCTCATAATCGGAATACCGGTCCCGCAGCTATTTCTCTACGAACAAGCCCGAAACAAGTTTCTCGTCATCGATGGGCAACAACGTCTTATGTCTGTCTACTACTTTATAAAAAGGCGTTTTCCGCGTAAGGAAAAGCGAACCGAATTGCGCGCCATATACGACGAGCATGGGACTATACCCACACATATCTTGCGAGACGATTTCTACTTCGAGGACTTTTCCCTACATTTGCCAGGATCTTTACCGAATCATGTAAACAAGTTCAACGGCTTGAGCTACGATACGCTTCAAGAGTATAGAACACAATTAGACCTGAGGCCTATAAGAAACATAGTTGTTAAGCAAAATAGCCCTTCTGACGGCGACTCTTCAATGTATGAGGTGTTTAACCGTCTAAATACTGGGGGAGTTAATCTTAGGCCCCAGGAAATCCGGACTAGCATGTATCATTCCCCGTTCTATGACATGCTGTACCAAATTAATCAGGAGACCGGCTGGAGGAAAATCCTCGGTTCAGAAGTTCCTGACTTGCATATGAAAGACATAGAAATCTTACTGCGCGGTTTTGCCATGCTGATCGATGGGAAGAGTTATTCACCATCGATGGTGAGATTCCTCAACCAGTTTTCTCGGAAGAGCGAAGCTAACAGTAATGAACAAAACGCTTATCTGAAAAGCCTTTTCTTATCCTTTGTCGATGCCGTCTCTGAGGTCCCGGAGGATATTTTCATAAACGAAAAGAACAATCGGTTTAATCTCGCCTTGTTTGAAGCTGTTTTCACGGCTGCAAGCACAAATGCGTTCGCCGAACGGCGACCCTTGCGTGGGAAACTCACGGCCGATCCCATCAACTCACTTGCCACCGACCAGGATTTCAACACAGCAGCCGTTGAGGGCACAACCAACACATCGAATGTAGCGGCCCGTTTGAAGCGTGCCCGAGCGCTCATTCCGGCCGTCTAACGATGGAGAGCGTTGCAATACGCGAGCTCTACGAGCGCTTCGTCGATATTGCAAAGATGCTCGCGGATGCACGTGAACCCTCGCTGCTGACAGCCTTTGAGACACAGCCCGCAAAGCGGTCTTGGTGTCCGCAGCCAGTTACTTCGAGGCGACTCTTTCTACAGCTGTTGCCGAGTTCTGCCGAAAGAGTAGTGGAAAGAACACACTCGTGCCTCTTCTCGTGGAAAATAAAGCTATCAATCGACAGTACCATACATGGTTCTCGTGGAATCAAATGGAGCCGGAACATTCTTTTCGATGTTTGGCCCGGACTTCAAATCGCATATGAACCGAGTCCTTAAAGAAAACGCGGATCTGGAAGACCAGATTAGCGCCTTTATGGAACTAGGCCGAGAACGTAATAAACTAGTTCACGGTGACTATAGCACTTATACTGTTGAGAAGACGTTCGAAGAAGTCTACGCGACGTACCGCAAAGCACTAGAGTTTGTTCGGCAGGTACCTTTGCAATTAGAAGCTTGCGCTATTAAGCTCGCCGAAGTCGAATCCGAAGATATGGAGGAGTGTGACTAGCGGGTATTGCCAGTTCCAGCAGCGCTGTCGTTTTACATTGATTAGAAAGGGACCGGTCGAAGTTAGGGCGTTCTGCCTGTCTCCGATTTCGGCCCTAGAGCTGTGGCCGGTGCTACCTAGTTCGATCGCATCTGGGCGGGGCCAATTCATCATCATCGCCGCAGGCGTTGATATAGGTCAGGCGGGGCAAACGACGTCGAACAAACCGGCGGGATCGGCAGCCAAATCAATCAATCTCCCAGACAACGTGTGCATCGAAGCGCCTGCGGCCAATTGGAGCGCCCGATCATCGTCGCCGAAATAAGGAAATATGACTTGATGAATGCGTGCAGTGGTCGTCAGCAAGATAGAGCTGCCAGTTAGCGGCGGTTTAGGTCCGGGGATCCTCCTTCCGGTCAATCAATGGTTGTGGGCTCCGCGACGGGTTCAGAATTGCTGACATACGTCGCTCGGTAGTGGGCGAGCTCGGCTTGTAGCAAGGCAGTCTGCTCTCGCTCTCTTAGAAGGGCGGTCTTCAACTTGCTCACTCTATCTTCGTCGTCATGTTGAGAGGAGCGCGGTGACAGGTGTGCGACACTTGACTGAGCACGTGCCTGTATAAGCTTCCGTTCCATCTCTTTGAGCTTTTGCCGCAGGCGGTCATTCGTTTCTACTGCGGTTTCGCTGCTATTCTCCCATTCTTCCCACCCTTGCTCGTATTCCAGTATCTCCTCCGCCTGCCGCTCTACCTTTGCCCTAAGGTCCTCGATCTGAGCTGAACGCTTTTTTACGGCTTTCGTGAGCCTCTCGACCTTACCCTGCGCCTTCGCGAGCGCCACCTCAAGCTCAAGCTTTTTCACATTGGCCTCCCGGTTTTCATCTGGTGCACTATACCGTTCCCGAAGGGTGCTTTTTGAATCTCAAACTTCGCGGACGGAAACGACAATAAAAACAATGACTTTGCCAGAAAGGAAAATTAGCGGAAAATAAAAAGTCAAATGATTTCGAGAGGCTTGGCGACGCTCGAAGTGTGCAAAATCGGTCCTCAGAGCAGCTCAACGACCAGTGCCAGTGGACGGTTATGATCGCTTCGGGTGCGATCCGGTCCCCATCGTGCTGCTGTGGGATGAACCCCCGCGTTGACGTACTTCATTACGTGCGCAGCCCCGAACGGAAGCAAAGCTCCGCGTTTGACATTTTCGTCGCAATATGCAACCATTTGCGCGTTACAGCGGCCAACGCCTCCCTCCCGCCCACCCCCGACCCCCACCCTCGCGGTGGTCGAGGAGCAGCTCGCCGAATTGGGTCGGCTGACGCAGAGAGGATGGTGGTCTCCCGGGCCTACGCCACAGCGTCCATCGCCGCCGCGCACGCGGTGGAGGAGATCCTGGCGGATGAGTACTGGCAGCCCGAGACCGGGCCGCCGCAGGCGCTGGCCGGGGCCAAGGACGCCGCCGACTCGTCCCAGAAGGTCTCGCGCGCTTTACGCCTGATTTGAAACCGAGTGACAGGAGTACCTGTCCCGGAGGTTGATCCAGAAAGGCGCCACGCGGGCAGCATTGGTTTCCACGCAACCCATTGTCCTTCAATGCTATCCGGCATTGCCCTCCCTCCGCCGCGCCGACCACCCACCCAGAACTCCCCACGAGCCCCCCCATGACCAACGCCCCCCTCCCCAACATGCTCGACCTCACCCCGCTCAACGAGGCCTACCGCACCGATCCCCACCGCGTGCTGGACGACCTGCGCGCGCGGTGTCCGGTGCATCACGATCCCATGGGGGGCAGCTTCGTGCTCACCCGCTATGCCGACGTGCGGGGGGTGGTGTCGGATCGCACGCTGTGGCGCGATCCGCTGCGGGCGGACCCGGAGTCCAACATGATGAAGATGCAGCTTCGGGATCTCGACCGGAGCCTGCCTCGGGGGGAGACCACCAGCATCCTGCATCTGGACGATCCGGACCATCAGCGCATCCGCGGCCCGCTGGTGCAGGCCTTCTATGCCCGGGTGGCGAAGTTCCGGCCGGCGTTCGAGGCGATCGTCGAGGCGACGCTGGACCGGATCGACGCCGCCGCGCCGTTCGACCTGATGGCGAGCTTCTGCGTGCCGATCCCGATCGACGCCATCGCCTCCATCCTCGGGGTCGATCCCGAGCGGCTGCCGGAGTTCCGCGAGTGGTCCGAGGCGGTGATCCACGGCCTGAACCCGTTCCGCACCGAGGCGCAGACCGCCGAGATGGAGCGATGCGGCGAGAAGCTCACCGCCTACTTCCTTCAGACCATCGCCGCCCGCCGGGCCGCGCCGCGGGACGACCTGATCTCGGACATGACGAAGCTCCAGGCCGCGGGGGCGGAGATCAACGACACGGAGCTGCGCATCAACCTCGGCGCGCTGCTGGTCGGCGGCAACCTCACCACCACCGACCTGATCGGCAACGCCGTGCGGCTGCTGCTCCTGCATCCCGCCGAGCTGGAGAAGCTGCGGGCCGATCCCGGCCTGATCAACTCGGTGGTGGAGGAGACGCTGCGCTACGAGGGGCCGGTCGACATCACCGGCCGCATCGCCTCGCACGCCATGGAGGTCGGCGGCTGTCCGATGAAGGCGAGCGACCCGCTCACCCTGTCCCTGCGCGCCGCCAATCGCGACCCGGAGGCGTTCGAGGCGCCGCACGCGTTCAGGATCGGGGTGAAGCGCGCGCCGCACGTGGCCTTCGGCGGCGGCGCCCACATCTGCATCGGCGCCCCGCTCGCCAGGCTGGAAGCCCAGGTCGCCTTGCTGAAGCTGTTCGAGCGATTCCCGACGCTGAGGTTGGCCGAGGCCGACGCGCCGGAATGGCGCCGGCTGCCGTTCTTCCGGGGGCTGGAGCGGTTGGTGGTGGCGGCGGGGTAGGGGAGGGGCGTTGACTCCGCGCATCGCACATTGCAAACTCAGACAAGTTTGGATCTAGGCGAGGCGTCGAGCTTCCCCCCACCCCGCTCAGGCGCCGCAGCGCCTGAGTCGCCCTCCCCACTCGAGGGGGAGGGATGGGTTCGGCGCGTTCCGCACCCTCCCTCCCCCGAAGTGGGGAGGGCGACTCGCGACCTGCAGGTCGCGAGCGGGGTGGGGGGACGGCGCAACTGCGGGTCGATCTAGCCGAAACAGGCGTAAGTCGACATCAAACGAAGCCTCGAACGCGTTCGAAACCCCGCCCGAAGCCTGCCATTTCCCTGCCCCAAGACGCGGGAAATTACCTCATGCCGTCAAAGCCTTGAGAGCTAGCGACGCCCCCGAACCGGGCAGGCGCCTCCGCGCACCTACGGCTTCAGCAGCACCTTGACGCACCCGTCCTTCTTGTCGCGGAAGGTCTTGTACATCTCCGGCGCCCGGCCGAGCGGCACGCTGTGGGTGATGACGAACTCGGGGTCGATCTCGCCCTCGCCGATCCGGCGCAGCAGGTCGTCGGTCCACTTGCGCACGTGGGTCTGGCCGGTCCTGATGGTGAGCCCCTTGTTCATCAGGGCGCCCATGGGGATCGAGTTCGACAGCCCGCCGTAGACCCCGGGGATCGAGACCGTGCCGCAGGTCTTGCAGGCCATGATCGCCTCGCGCAGCGCCGCCGGCCGTTCGGTCTCGAGCTTGAGCGCGGTCTGCACCCGGTCGACCTTGTCGAGCAGCCAGTTGGGCCCGTGGGCCTCCATGCCGACGGCGTCGATGCACACGTCGGGGCCGTGACCGTCGGTCATGTCCTTGAGCGCCATCAGCACATTGTCGACCTTGCGCCGGTCGAGGATCTCCGCGCCCTTGGAGGCGGCCAGCGCCAGCCGCTCGTCGATGTCGTCGATGGCGATCACCCGCTTGGCGCCCAGCACGATCGCCGAGTGGATGGCGAACAGGCCGACGGGACCGCAGCCCCAGACGGCGACCACGCTCTCCGGCCCGACGTCGGCCTGGGCGGCGGCCTGCCAACCCGTCGGCAGGATGTCGCTCAGGAAGACGTACTTCTCGTCGGCGCCCTCCTTGGGGAGCTTGACGAGGCTGGTCGCCGCGAACGGCGTGCGCAGGTACTCGGCCTGGCCGCCGGCGTAGCCGCCGGTGATGTGCGAGTAGCCGTAGAGGCCGGCGACGGTGTCGCCGAAGAAGGTCTTGGCCAGGTCCGCGTTGCGGTTGGTGGTCTGGCAGGCGGAGAAGTTCTGCTTGAGGCACTGCTCGCACTCGCCGCAGGTCATCTGGAACGGCACGACCACGCGGTCGCCGACCGACAGGCCCTTGGCCTTGGCTTCGGGGCCGACCTCGACCACCTCGCCCATGGTCTCGTGGCCCATGACGTCGCCCAGGCACATGGTCGGCACCAGCCCGTCGTAGAGGTGCAGGTCCGAGCCGCAGATGCAGGTCGTGCTGACCTTGATGATCGCGTCGCGCGGGTCCTCGATCTTGGGATCGGGCACGCTCTCGCAGCGCATGTCTTTCTTGCCTTGCCAGCAGATCGCCTTCATGGCGCGTTCCTCCTAAGGGCCCAGCGTCAGGGGCGGTTGCGGCGCACGGTGCTCATCCGCGCGGCCGTGATCAGATCGAGCGCGGTGATCGCCAGGACGGCGCCGAGCGCGAACCGCGCCGCGCCGCTGCGGGGATTGGTGGGCCTCGAGAGCCCCTTGAGCGCGGCGATGTCGAAGACGTCGGCCGCCACGCGCGCCCAGAGAATCTCGGTCCTCGTGGGGTCCGACGACAGGTTGACTCCCGACCACAGCTCTCGGGCCCCGAACACGGCGCGGATGACGCCGGGCGGCGCCCTCACGCCCAGGGTGCGCTTCACCGAATGCGGGAACAGCAGACCCCAGAGCCCCAGGGCCGAGGCGGTCATGCCGATCATCTGCGAGACCGTCGCCGAGGGGTCGGGCGCGGCGCGCACGGAGTTGGTGGCCAGGCGGATCGGCGGGCGACCCATCCTCGGGATCGACATGTGGGGCGATCTCAGGAAGTTCTCGATGGCCGAGATCTGGGCCGAGCGGGGCTCGCGCACCGCGGCCGCCGGGCCGCCGAACTCCTCGTGGATCGATTCCGCAACGCTCATGCCAGTCTCCGTGGTGTGGGAAGGCGCGCCGCTTGGCGGCCCGTCCTGAGGCTTGAACGTCGAAGCGGCGAGGGCGCTTCAAGAGGGTCCGAAATCGACGATGCGGAACCTGCGGCGGAGTCGAAACCGCAGGCGCGCGGGTCCATACCCATCGTCGATGATCTCGCCGATGGTGGCGGGAAAGCGGGGGCTTGCAGCATGGACGTCGTTCTTCTTGGAACCGGTTCGCCGATCGTCGACCCGCGTCGGGCCGGGCCGGCGACCTTGGTGCGGTCGGGAGCGACCCGGATCCTGTTCGACTGCGGCCGCGGCGTGCTGATGCGACTGGCGGCCGCCGGCGCGGCGCCGGCCAGCCTGACCGCCGTCGTGCTCACGCACATGCATTCGGACCACATCACCGACCTCAACGACGTCATCACCAGCCAGTGGGTGATGTCGCCGCCCGGGACGCCCCTGGCGGTTTACGGCCCGAAGGGAACGGCGGCGTTGGTCGACGCCACCCTGGCCATGCTCAGCTTCGACATCGGCTACCGGATCGCTCATCACGGCGACCTGAACGCGCCGCCGCAGGTGAACGTCACCGAGCTGAAGCCGGGCGACACCGTCGCCATCGGCGACTGCCATCTGACCGCCGAAGCGACCGAGCACTCGCCGGTGCAGCCGACGCTCGGCTATCGGGTCGCGCGCGGCAGAGCCGCGGTCGGGCCATCGCCGGCGACACCGTGCCCTGCCCGGGCCTCGACGCGATCTGCCAAGACGCCGACGTCTACGTCCAGACCGTGATCCGCGAAGACCTCGTCCGCCGCGTGCCGTCGCCCCGCTTCCAGGACATCCTCGACTACCACTCCACGGTCGAGCAGGCGGGCGAGACGGCCGCGCGCTGCGGGGTGAAGACCTTGATGCTCACCCATTACGTCCCGCCGCTGCAACCGGGGCAGGAAGAGGAATGGCGCGCCTTGGCGGCGAGCCGTTTCGCAGGGGAGATCGTCCTTGGCGACGACCTGACGTCGGTCTCGGTTCCGGAGTGAACTAGGCCGGGGGCTGGCTGCGGAAGTCCGCCGGGATAGGGCAATTGCCGAAGGACAGCGCCATGACCGACACGCCCGCGACCACCCTCTCGCCCGCTCCGGGCGTAACAACTAGATGAGGGCGGGGCTCGATGCCCCGCCCTCATTGCTCAAGCCGCCCGGCGAGTCCGGTTCTCCTGCTCATCTACCGGCAGGCCGAGGCGGTCGCTCATCAGCAGGGTGAGCAGGGCCTGCATCACGCCGCCGCCGGGCGCGCCGGCGCCCGCTTCGCCGCCGGTGATCTGCACCTTCGGCACCACGTCGACGCCGGAGGTCTCCAGCGCCTGGGCGAAGCGCTCGGCCACCTGGCGGGTGAGCTGGTAGCGGGCGCCGCCGGAGGCTTCGACCTGGCTGCGGATCGCCTCGGCCTGGGCGAGGCCGACGGTGCGCACCTTCTCGGCCTCGGCGGCGGCCAGAGACACCACGCGGCGGGCCTCGCCTTCGCCCAGCAGCTTCATCTGGTCGGCCTGCGCCCGGGCGAGGGTGCGGGTCTGGTCGGCCTCCTGTTCCGAGCGGGCGAGGTTGGCCTTGCCGGCGTTCTGCTGCACCTGGATCGAGAGTTCCGACTGGGTGATGGCGGTCTGCTGCTCGGCCCGGGCCTGGGCTTCGCGCAGCTCGCGTTCCTTGTCGGCGGCGAGCTTCTGGCGGGCGTAGGTGCCGACCTGCTCGTCCGCGATCTGACGCTGGCGCAGCTGGGTGAGGATGCGCTCGATCTGGTCGTCGCCACCCTTGGCCGGACGGGGCGTGCCGATCAGCACCTCCTGCAGCTCGAGGGAATAGAGGGCGAACTTGGCCCGCATCTCCTGGCTCGACTGGTCCTGGATGGCGCTGCGGTCCTGCAGCAGCTCGATCAGGGTGCGGGTCTGGCCGACGTTCTTGAAGTAGGCCGAGACCATCGGATCCAGCGTCTGCTCCACCAGCTTCTTGATGTCGCCGAAGCGCTGGATGACGAGCGGCGCCTTGCGATAGTCGATGTGCACCACGACCGAGACGGGCAGGGTGGGCTCGAAGGCGTCGCGGGTGATCAGCGACACCTCGGCCAGGTTCTCGTCGAACCGGTGTGAGCCGGTGATGGAGGCCTCCCACTTCAGGATGAAGTTGGTGGTCGGCACCATGGTGACGCGGCCGGCGTAGGTGTTGAAGGCGTACTTGCCGGGCAGGAGCGGGTCGCGCCACACGCCCCGCTGGCCGGTCTCGACCAGCTCGCCATGCCGATAGGCCTCGCCGGACTGATCGACGCCCGACCGAGCCGGTGTAGGAGACCACCACTCCGACCTGGCCGACCTCGACCACGGTCTTGTCGATCCGCTCCACGGTCGCGAACAGCCGGTTCAGGTAGTAGGTCCCCTCGACCAGCACCTGCAGCTGACGGCCCTTGCGCCCGCCGGCGGCGAGGAACTTCTCCGCGTCCTGGAACGAGTTGTGGAAGGTGGCGGGTTCGGCCGGATCGACGCCCACGGTCGGGGCGATGATCTCACCCTCGGCCAGTGCCGGGCCGTCGTGGATGGTCACGACGCCGATCTGATCGTCCGCGTCCTTGATCACCACCGGCTCGAAACCGCCGCGGCGCTCGATCACCTCCGCCATCTGCGCGAGCAGGTCCGCCTCTGGGCGCTCCAGCGCGAGGGCGAACACCCGGTCCTTGGTCACGACCACGAACTGGGCGAGGTTGATGGCGTAGGCGCCCTCGCGCAGCACCCGGCGTTGCGGGCCCTTCTGGCCGCCGCCGTCGAGGAAGGCGCGCACGTCCTGGAAGTCGGCTCCGGCGGGGTTGGCGGCCAGCGCCTGGTCCGGGTCGAGCGGCAGGCCGTCGCGGGCGAACACATAGCCGATCCGACCCTGCGGGATGGTGACCAGCGGCTCGATGTGCAGCCGGTACTGGAACGGCGTGAAGGCGTGCACGCCGCCGCGCAGCACCTCCGGCTGGAAGCCGGCTTCCTTGTGGAGGGCGATCAGGCCGGAGCGGATCGAGCCGCGCCCGCTCCACAGTTTCTCGACCACGGCGATGCGGTTGTTCGGGATGTAGCGGATCGCGCCCGACACGCGCACGAACAGCGCCGTCAGGACGACGGCGAGCAGCGTCCAGCCGAGGATCGGCCAGAACACGAGTAGCGATGACATTATAGGCCCCGTTCGGCCGCCTGCAGGCGTTTATCGCCCCATGGATGAGCGGCCGGACAAGATGTGGGAATGATGCTGCGGCGCAGCAATCTACCCGCATTCACACTTTCGGGAGCATCTCACAGCGCCTCATGCCGCAACCTCGGAAAGGCTGCGTTAGGGCTCCTTGCTCGCCAGCCTCGGCGCGTCGGACCACCCCCCGCCAAGCGCCTTGTAGAGCGAGACGAGGTCGAGGCTGAGCTGGGCTCTCGCCTGGGTCAGCTGATCCTGGGTCTGCCGGGCGACGGCCTGGGCGCGCAGGGTGGCGGTGAGGTCGCTGATCCCGCCGAGATACTGGGCGCGATCCAGGGCCGCGGACTGGGCGGCGTTGGCGTAGGCGGTCTGCAGGCTCTGGAGCTGGCGCTGGTCGGCGGCGTAGCGGGCGAGGGCGTCGGCGGTCTGCTGCAGGGCCGTCAGCGCCGTCTTGCGATAGGTGAGCGCCGCCTGGATCGCGCGTTCCTCGCTCTGGTGCTTCTGGGCGCGGAGCTTGCCGGCGTCGAACAGCGGCTCCACCAGCGAGGCGCCCGGCGTGTAGTTGCGGCTGGCCCAATCCAGCAGATGCTTGAGCGTGGTCGAGACGAGATCGAACGAGCCGGTGATCTGAAGCTGCGGATAGAGCGCCGCCGTCGCCTGGTCGACGTCGGCCACCGAGGCGGCCAGCTGGCGCTCCGCCTGGCGCACATCCGGCCGCCGCTGGAGGAGGTCCGAGGTGAGCCCGATCGGCACCACCGGCATGGCCGGGGGCAGGGCGGCCACGGGATCGGCCGCGGGTCCGAGCTCGGCGGACAACGCGTCGGGCGTCAGGTCGAGCAGCAGGCCGATGGCGTGCACGCGGGCCGCCGCGTCCGCCTCCAGGGCCGGAACCTGCGCCAGGGTCGAGGCGAGCTGGCTACGTTGCTGGGTGGTGTCGACGTCGGTGGCGAGGCCGCCCTGGACCCGCGCGGAGATCAGGTTCAGCAGGTCGGATTGCGCCTTGGCGTTGGCCTGGAGCACGGCGATGCGGGCCTGGTCCTCGCGCAGGCCGAAGTAGTCCTGGGCCAGCTCGGAGACGACGGTCACGTCGGTGTCGCGCGCCGACCATGCCTGCGCCTGTTCGCGCTCGCGCGCCGCCCGCGTCGCCGCCGTGGTTCCGCCGAACAGGTCGGGGTTCCATTGGGCGGAGAGACCCAGGGTGTAGGTGTCGAACTCCAGGCCGGGGAAGCCGGCCGTGGCGACCGGGATTGCCGCCGCTCCCGCCGGAGCTTCCCCCTCCGCCGATCAGCTTGCCGATGCTGGAGAGGCCGGCGTTCTGGCTGATGTGGGTGTGGTTGTAGTCGACCTGGCCGTTCACCGAAGGAAACAGGCCGGCGCGCGTTTCCGCTGTCGCCGCTCGGGCCTCGCGCACCCGGGACGCCGCCGTGCGCCGGTCGAGGTTGGCGGCGAGGGCCCGGTCGACCAGGCTGTCGAGCCGCGGATCGCGAAACGCGCGCCACCAGGTCGCCAGGTCGACTGGGGTTTCGTCGACGCGGCTGAGCGGGGTCGCCGAGGCGGGCGCGTTGTTGCTGGCCAGTCCCGGCGCGGCGGGCGGGGTCGGGGCGGCGTAGTGAGGCCCGACGGCGCAGGCGCCCAGCAGCAGGAGAGGGAGGAGGCCGGAGCGGGCCAGCTTGCGCATCACGCTTCCTTCAGTGGGCCTGGGCGCCCGCGCCGAGCGGGACCTTCTTCAGGAAGATCAGCAGGGGGGTGACGATCGCCACCCCGATCGTGAGCACCCAGAACACGTCGACGTAGGCCAGGACTTCGGCCTGCTTCTGGATCACCTGGTAGAGCTGCGCGGTGGCGGCCTGGGCGGCCGAGGCGCCCTGGGCGGCAAAGGCGCGACCGGCTTCGAAGGTCCAGGTCGCGTCGTTCGGCGTGCCCGGGGCGACGGTCTCCACCAGGCGCGCCTGATGATACTGCGAACGCTGTTCGAACACCGCCTGGGCGATGGAGATGGCGATGCTGCCGCCGAGGTTGCGGGCGAGGTTGATCTGGGAGGAGGCCTCCGGGATCTTCTCCGGCGGGACGTCCGCATAGGCCGAGGTGCTGATCGGCAGGAACAGGAACGGCAGGCCGAAGGCGAGCCCCATGCGGGCGAACGCCGCCCACCACCAATTCACCTGGGCGTCCAGCCGGGTGAACAGGAACAGGGCGACAACCTCGGAGGCGAGAGCGCCCATCATCAGGTATTTGGGCTGCACCCGGCTGACCGCGAAGCCGGCGATCGGCATCATCACGATCGTGACCAGACCGCCGAAGGTCATGGCGAGCCCCGCGTCCGTGGCGGTGTAGCCGAGGGCCTGCTGCAGGAACTGCGGGATCATCTGGGTGGTGCTCAACAGCACCGCCCCGGTCGTGAGCATGGCGAGGATCGACAGGAAGTAGGAGCGGCGGAAGAGCAGGCGCACGTCGAACACCGGGTCCTTGTGCCGCCACTCCCAGACGACAAGCCCGATCGCGGAAACCGCGGCGACGATCGCGGCGAGCCGGATCGAGCCGCTCTGCAGCCAGTCGAGCCGCTGGCCGCGATCGAGGGCGTACTCCTGGCAGCCCAGCCAGGCGACTAGGAAGAGGATGCCCAGGACGTCCACCTTCAGGCCGCCGGACAGCCGCTTCTTGCGTTCCTCCTCCAGGAGCGGCGGATCGACCACGAAGGTGTGAACCAGGAACAGCGACAGCAGCCCGATCGGCACGTTGAGGAAGAAGATCCAATGCCAGGAGGTCTGGTCGGTGATCAGACCACCGAGCGTCGGGCCGAGGATCGGCGCCGTGATCACCGTCAGGCCATAGATGGCGAACGCGCCCCCGCGCTTGGCCGGCGGGAAGGTCTCGGTGAGGATGGACTGCTCGGATGGGGCGAGCCCGCCGCCGCCGATCCCCTGGAACACCCGGGCGATGATCAGCAGGGGAAGGCTGGGGGCCAGGCCGCAGAACAGGCTCGAGATGGTGAACAGCGCCACGCACGCCATGTAGAAGCGCTTGCGGCCGACCACCTTGGACAGCCAGCCGGAGATCGGCACGGCGATGGCGTTGGCGATCAGGTAGCTGGTGAGCACCCAGGTGGTCTCGTCGTAGGAGGCGGAGAGCTCCCCGGCGATGTGGTCCAGCGACACGTTGGCGATGGAGATGTCGAGCACCTCCATGAAGGTCGCCAGGGAGACGACGCCGGCGATGAGCCACGGCGAGCGGTTCCCCGCCGCCGAGCGGGCGTCGCTCCAGCCGCCTCCATTGCCGCCGGCCTCGGCCATGCTCAGTCGATCCGCACGTGAGGCACGACCGACATGCCGGGGCCCAGCACGCGGTGGATCCGCTCGGGATGGTCGATGACGATCTTCACCGGCACCCGCTGCACCACCTTGACGAAGTTGCCGGTGGCGTTCTGCGCCGGAAGCACCGCGAACGCCTGGCCGGCGCCCGGCTGGATGGAGTCGATGTGCCCCTCGACCTTCAGGTCCGGATAGGCGTCGATCTTGAGGTCGACATGCTGGCCGATCCGCATTCGGCGCAGCTGGGTCTCCTTGAAGTTCGCGGTGACCCAGACCTCGGTTCGGAACGATGGACATCACGTTCTGGCCCGGCTGGACGTAATCCCCCACCGTCAAGGTCTTGTGGGCGATGCGGCCGGTGACGTCGGCGAGGATGCGGCCGTAGCCGATCTGCAGGTTCGATTGCGACATCTGCGCCTCGGCGGCCTGCCGCTGCGCTTCTCCGGCCGCGACCTGGGTTCGGGCGGAGTTCTGCTGAGCGGCGGCGATCTTCACCTGTTTGGCCGCGGCGGCCGCCTGCCCGGCGTTGGCCAGCGCCGTCGTCCGCGCCTGATCCACCTGCTGGCGCGAGACCGCCGCGGGCGTCGAGGCCTGGACCGCGAGGTAGCGCTGAAGATCGCGCTCCGCGTTGCGCGCCTGGGCGGCCGGCGCCTCGGTGTTGGCCCGGGCCTGCTCGACCTGAGCGCCCGCCACTGTGATCTGGGCGCGGGCCTGGGCGATCTGCGCGAGGGCCTGCGCGCGCGTGGCGGTCGCCTGGGCGAGCTGGGCCCGGGCGGTGGAGTCGTCGATCTGGGCGAGGAGCTGGCCGGCGTGCACCGGCTGGTTATCGGTCACATAGACCGCCGTGATCTGCCCGCCGGCGCGCGGCGCGACGTTGGTCACGGTGGTGTCGATGTAGGCGTCGTCGGTGGTGACGTAGTGTCGGGCGTGCAGCCAGTACAGCAGGCCGCCGATGATCACCGCCAGAAGCACGATCCCGCCGACGATCGGGATGATGATCCGCCGCTTGCCCTTCGGCTTCGGCTTGTCCGTCTTGGAGTCGTCCCCGGCCTTCCCCTCGGAAGCGTCCGCCTCCGGCGCCTTGCCCTTGTCATCGTCCGGCGACGGCTGCTCGTCCCCTTTGGCCATCAGTCGTGCTCCGCGTCCCGGCGAAGACCGAGATATATCAGACGAGAGCGTCTGGTAAATACCGATCCAGCGAAATTCTTCCGCGGCCGTGATCAGGCCATCCGGCCGTAGAGCCGCAGAAACTGCCGCACACCGTGCCGCGCCCGTTCAGTGAGCTCCTCGGGATCGGGGGGGCCGCGAAAGCCGAAGTTGAGTTCGACGCGCAGCATGCCCTGCCACAAGCCCATGAGATCGGAGACCGCCTGATCCGGGTCGGCGTCGACCAATCGCCCCTGAGCCTGGGCGTTCGCGATGACCTGCCCGAGGATCCCGCGCCCGCGCCCGGGACCTGCCGCGAACAGACGCGGCGCGAGGTCGGGATGGCTCTCGGTGACCGCCATCACCAAACGCTCCAGACCGAGCATGTCCGGGTCGGAGAGGAAGGTGAGGAAGCGCTCGCCGAACGAGGTCAAAGCCGTCTGAAGGTCCGTACCGATGCTCTCCTCGAGCCAACCGTCGGCGATCAATCGCCGCGACTCGCGCGCGCACATCGCTTCCAGCAGCGAGCCCTTGTCGGGGAAGTGGGTGTAGAAGGTGGCGCGGGACACGCCGGCTTCGGCGATCACATCGTCGACGGTCACCTCGCCGAGTCCATGGGCGATGAACAGGCGGCGCGCGGCCGCGAGCAGGGCCTCCCGCTTGCCGGGGTCTTTCGGGCGTCCGCGCGGGGCCGCCGCCGATGTCGCTGTGTCGGTCATCCGATCGACGACAATGCCCGCATCCGGCCGCGGAGTCGAGTCCTCCAGAACGACCGCCGTCCCGTACGCCAGCACCTCGGTGATGCCGTCCATGATCTCGTTGGCGTCGTAGCGCATGGCGATGACCGCATTGGCTCCGGCCTGGGCGGCGTTGGCGATCAGGTGGTCGAGCGCCTCCTGCCGCGCCGTCTCGGCCAGCTTGACGAAGGCGTCCAGCCGGCCGCCGAAGATCGACTGCAGGCCGCCGGCGATGTTGCCCAGCACGTTGCGGGACCGGACGGTGATCCCGCGCACGATCCCGATCTGTCGCACGATCCGGCGGCCCTGGACGTCGTTGGTGGTGGTGATGAGCATGCTGTTTTCTCCCTCCCCGGAGCGCGGCGCCTGACGCGGCCCGCGCGGCCTGCTTATACAGGACCCAATGTCCGCCACAGAGTCGCTTGCCCCCGCCTCGCCGACCGTCCCCGACGCCGAGGCCGAGGCGGCTTACGAGCGGTTCGTGTGGAAGAACCTGCCGCGCAACTTCGCCGGCCACTTCATGCACGGCATGCTGGGCATGACCGGCTTCCGCCTGTTCAACGCGCCCACCTTCCTGCCGGCCTACCTGCACCTGATCACCGGCTCGGACCTGCTGGTGGGACTCGGCCAATCGCTGCAGCAGCTGGGCGGGGTCGTCTCGCCGGTGGTGGGCGCGACGGCCATCGAGCACCGGCGCAAGGTGCTGCCCGCCTCCATGATCATGGGCACCCTGATGCGGGTGCAGATGCTGGGCGTCGCCATTGCCGGCTTCTACCTTCATGGCCGGGCGTTGATCATCGTCACCCTGGGGTTCCTGTTCCTGCTCGGGCTGTTCTCGGGCGCGCAGCAGGTCGCCTTCCAGCTGCTGCTCGCGAAGGTGATCCCCATCGCCCGGCGGGGGCGGCTCCAGGCCCTGCGGAACACTCTGGGCGGGGCGGTCTCGGCCGGGCTCGCCTTTTTCGCGGGCAAGTATCTGATCGAGAGGCACGTGCTCTCCGGCGTCTGGAGCGGCTTCTCCAACGGCTATGCGACGACCTTCCTGCTGGCGGTGGTGCTCACCACCCTGGGCCTGAGCGCGCTCGGCCTGCTGATGGTCGAGCCGGAATCGCCCACGGTGCGCGAACGCTCGCGCCTGATGCAGCGCGTCCGCGATTTCCCCAAGCTGCTGGCCGAGGACCGGGGCTATATGTTCTTCTGGATCGCCCAGACCCTGGCGACGGCGGGGCGGGTGGCGGCGCCGTTCTACATCCTCTACGCCGGGCACTCGGTGAAGCTGACGGGCGAGACGATCGGCCTGCTTTCGCTGGCGTTTCTCGGCGCCGACACCCTGACCAATCTCGCCTGGGGGCTGACGGGGGACAAGTTCGGCTTCCGCGCGGCCTTCGTCGCCTCCCTGGTCACCTGGGTCGCGGCCACCGGCCTGCTCATGGCCGCGCCGGCGCTGGCCGGCCACGGCGCGGGCGTCTTCACCTTCCTGTTCGTTGCCTTCTTCGGCCTGGGCGCGGCTCAGTCAGGCTTCCTGATGAGTTCGCAGACCATGGTCCTGGAGTTCGGCCCGCGCCACGATATGCCCATGCGCCTCGCGCTCACAGCGACCAGCCAGGGCGTGATGAACGCCATCGGGCCCCTGGCGGGCGGCGCCATCGCCGCGACGCTGGGTTACGAGGTGCTGTTCGGGGTCTCCCTCGGCCTGCTGGGCGCCTCGCTGCTGATGCTGCTGACGGTCGTGGAGGAGCCCCGTCACCGGCGGACGGTCGCCTGAGCGTTCAGGCCAGACGCTCGGCGCAGAGCTCGCCGGCGAGTTCGATGAAAAGACGCGTCTTCGCCGGCAGGAGGCGACTGGGCGTCAGGAGGACCACCGGCTTCTCTCCGCCCACCCATCCCGGCAGCACCCGGACCAGTCGCCCGCTGGCGAGGTCGGACCCCACCATCGGTTCGTGCAGGCCCGCGACCCCGACGCCCCGCAAGGCCAGCTGCCGCATCACGCCGAAGTTGTTGGTGGCGACCGGCCCCGAGACGGTGACGCTCACGTGCGCGCCGTCCCGCGACAGGGTCCACACGTCCGGCTCGCCGACGCTCGGGTTGCGGACGACCGGACGCGAGGCGAGATCGGAGGGTTCGTCGATCGAACCGTGAGCCGCCAGGAAAGCCGGGCTCGCGAACAGCCCCAGCCGCATCGAGCCGATGCGCCGAGAGATCAGGCCGGAGTCCGGCTGCTCGCCAACGCGGATGGCCGCGTCGTATCCGTCGGCGATCAGATCGACCCGACGCGAGGAGAGGTCGAGTTCCACCTCCACCGCCGGATGACGCTCGACGAACAGAGCGACGGCTTCGCTGATCGCCAGGCGCGCGATCTCCACGGTCGTCGAGAGTCGCAAGCGCCCGCGCGGCTGGCTCACGAAGCTGGTGAGGTGTTCGTGGGCCGCGGCGGCGGCGTCGACCAGTTCGGAGGTCCGCTGGAAGTAGACCTCGCCCGCTTCGGTGAGTTCGAGGCGGCGCGTCGTGCGGTTCAGGAGCGCGACGCCGATGGACTGCTCCAGGGCGCCGATCCGCCGGGAAACCTGCGAGGTCGAGATCGCCAGGGCTTCCGCCGCCCGGCTGAAGCTCTTCCGACGCGCCACCTCAACGAACAGGGCCATGTCGCTGAGACGCTCCATGGCCCCGCTTAAAGGCGCGGCTCTCCGGCGACGCAAGGGCGCCGCTCAAAGCTTGGAGATGATCTCCTCCGCCATGATCTGCTGGGCGACCTGGTTCGCGGGCACGCTGAAGTCGTTGGCGAGTTCGGTGACCACCTGGTTGACGACCGTGATCTCCGCGCCCGCCTTTCGCAGCCGCGCCCAGGTCATCTCGTCGCCCATCGGGCTGGTCGTCCCGCAGGCGTCGGCCACCACCAGCACGTCGTAGTGCAGATCGAGCGCCGTGCTGGCCGCCCAATAGAGACAGATGTCGCTGGTCAACCCCGCCAGGATCAACCGGCGTCGGCCCAGCCGCGCCACGCCTTGCTTCAGGCGATCGTCGTCCCAGCAATCGAGCTGGCCGCCGCGAGCGTAGCGCGCGGCGTAGGCGTCGGGAGCAAGCTGTTGCAGGTCTTCGATGGTCGGCCCGACCTGCTCCTCCATGGTGGTGGTGAGGATCAGCGGGATGTCGAAGCTGGTCGCCATGCGCGCGAGCACGCGGCAGCCGGTGACCACGGTCTGCTGAGGGATGCTCTTCACCCAGCCGACGGTTCCGGTCTGATGATCGACCAGCATGATGATGCTGTCCTGCGGGGTGCGTTTACCGCTCATTGAGGCTTCGTCTCCAATTGGCCGCGCCCGATGCGCCTGGTGAAAGTGGCTAGAGGCGCCGCCCGGGAGAACGGCCGCGTTCGCAACTCTGCTTTGCGGACGCGCAACAATGGCGCCGGTGTCGCGCTAGGTAAGGCGGGCGTGCTAGGGCGCGGCCCGAAACGCGAAAGAGGAGGAGCGCGACATGCGCATCGGCGTCCCCAAAGAGATCAAGACGCTCGAGTTCCGCATCGGCGCGACGCCGGGCGTGGTCCAGCGGCTGTGCCGCGAGGGGCACGAGGTCTTCGTCGAGCAGGGCGCGGGCGCGGGCATCGGCCTGAAGGATCAAGCCTATCGCGACGTCGGCGCGACGATCCTCCCCGACGCCGACCAGGTGTTCGAGGCGGCGGACATGATCGTGAAGGTCAAGGAGCCGCAGGCGGTGGAGATCGCCCGGTTGAAGCCTCGCCACATCCTGTTCACCTATCTGCACCTCGCCGCCGATCCGGAGCAGGCGCGGGGACTGATGAACTCCGGCTGCACCGCCATCGCCTACGAAACCATCACCGACCGCTGGGGCCGGCTGCCCCTGCTGGCGCCGATGAGCCAGGTGGCCGGGCGCATGGCGGTCGACGTGGGCGCCTACCACCTGCAGAAGCCCCAGGGCGGGCGCGGCATGCTGCTGGGCGGCGTACCGGGCGTGCTGCCGGCCAAGGTGCTGATCCTGGGCGGCGGCGTCTCCGGCAAGCACGCCGCGGAGATGGCCATCGGCCACGGAGCCGATGTCACCCTGTTCGACATCTCGGCCGCGCGCCTGGAGCAGCTCGACGACCAGTTCGGCGGCCGGGTGAAGACCTGCTACTCGACGCACGACCTCGTGGCCGAGATGCTGCCCACCGCCGACCTCGTCATCGGCTGCGTGCTGATCCCAGGAGCCGCCGCGCCGAAGCTGGTGACGCGAGCCGACCTGAGCCTGATGCGCGATGGAGCGGTGCTGGTGGACGTCGCCATCGACCAGGGCGGCTGCTTCGAGACCAGCCATCCGACCAATCACGCCGAGCCGACGTTCGTCGTCGACGGGGTGATCCACTACTGCGTCGCCAACATGCCGGGCGCCGCCCCGCTCACCAGCACCTACGCCCTCTCCGCCGCCACCGCGCCCTACATCTCGGCCCTGGCCAAGAAGGGCGTCGAGCAGGCGCTGGCCGAGGATCCTGGCTTCGCCGAGGGGCTGAACGTCCAGGGCGGCCATATCACCTACAAGGCGGTCGCGGACGCGGTCGGCTTTGGCTGACGCGGGCGAAGCGGCGCTCCCGAGGTATGCCCTCTACGAGAACGAGCGCCGCTGGCTTGTCCGCGTCGACGGGCTCCCGGAGCTCGCCGCCTATCCGAGCTGCCGGATCGAGGATTGGTACCTCGACAACTCGCACCTGCGCCTGCGGCGGGTGAGCGGCATCGGGCCGGAGCCGACCTGGAAGCTGTGCAAGAAGTATGGCTCGCCGGAAGGCCTGCGCCAGCCGATCGTCAACCTCTACCTCGATGAGACCGAGTACGAGACTCTCCGGCGCCTGCCCGGCTGTGGCCTCGCCAAGACCCGCTACACCCTCGCCGCCGCGCCGCCCGACGAGTTTTTCGCCGTCGACCTGTTCGAGGACGCTCTTGCGGGTCTGGCCATCGTCGAATTCGAAGCCGCGAGCCTGGAGGCGGTCCGCGCCTTCACCCCGCCGATCTGGACCACGGAGGAGATCACCGGGTCGATGAAGTGGTCCGGCGCCGCGCTCGCTCGAAACGGCGCGCCGGCCTGAGGCCTACATCGATGGAAAGTGGCGCGAGTGACGGGACTTGAACCCGCGGCCTCCGGCGTGACAGGCCGGCGCTCTAACCAACTGAGCTACACCCGCGAATGGCGCTCCGCGCGAAGGCGGGGTTGATAGGGGAGGGGGCGGGCGGCGTCAACGGCGGCGGGAGGGCTTCCGGATCGGGCGTCGATCCTGAACACCTCGCGGGCGCCGGCGTTATCGATCGATGACCACCACACCCAAGCCAGCCGCATCCGACTACGAACTCTTCTACTGGTCCGTCCCGTTCCGCGGACAGTTCGTGCGCGCCCTGCTGGCTTTCGCCGGGAAGTCCTGGAGCGAAGCCGGCGACGAGGCGATCGGCAAGCTGATGGAGGGAGCGGTCGCCGACATGCCGGTCCCGTTCATGGGGCCGCCGCTGCTCATCGACCGCAAGTCGGGCGTCGCCATCGCCCAGATGCCCGCCATCATCCTCTATCTCGGCGAGAGCCTGGACCTCCTGCCCAAGGACGCCGCCGGCCGGGCGATGACCCTGAAGGTGGTCGGCGACGCCAACGACGTGATCGACGAACTCACGCTCGACGGCGGCCGACAGATGTGGACCGCCGAGCGCTGGCGCGACTTCGTCCCGCGCCTCGAGAAGTGGATGTCGTTCTGGGAGGAGACCGGGCGCCGCCACGGGCTCACGCTCGAACTCCGGGCACCTGCTGGGCGGCGAGGCGCCGGGCGTCGCGGACGTCGTCACCTCCACGCTGTGGACGACGATGACCGACCGGTTCGCAACTCTTGGCGAGATGCTCGCCAAGACCGCGCCCATGACGGCCGCGCTGTCCCGCCGGATCGCCGCCATTCCCGCGCTGGCGAAGCTGGCCGCTAAAGCGCGGGAGGACTACGGCGAGACCTACTGCGGCGGCGAGATCGAAGCTTCGTTGCGCAAGGTTCTATCCGCCCGGTCATAAGCCTCCGAACCGGCGCGGCTCGGGTCCTCACGCCGCCTCCGTCTCCAGAGACGGGTAGTCCGTGTAGCCGCGCGGGCCGGGCGTGTAGATGTTCTCGGCGTCCAAGGCGTTCAGCGGCGCGCCCGTGCGCAGGCGCTCGGGAAGATCGGGGTTGGCGATGAAGAGCCGGCCAAATCCCACCGCGTCGGCGACGCCCTCGCGCAGATCCGCCAGGCGACTGCTCCAGGGTGTACTGCTCGTTGACGATCACCGGCCCGCCGAACGCCGCCTTCAGCTGCGGCGCCAGCCGGTCCGGCCCCACGTGCTCGCGCAGGAACAGATAGGCCAGGTTCCGGCGCCCCAGCTCGCGGGCGAGGTAGCCGAACGTCGCCGCCGGATCGGAGTCGCCCATGTCGTGGGAATCGCCACGAGGGGCCAGGTGCATGCCCACCCGCTCGGGTCCCCAAACCTCGATGCAGGCGTCGGCGATGGCCAGGTGCAGTCGCGCGCGGTTCTCCACCGGGCCGCCGAACTCGTCCTCTCGCCGGTTGGCCTTGTCCTGGAGGAATTGGTCCAGCAGGTAGCCGTTGGCGCCATGGATCTCGACCCCGTCGAAGCCTGCGGCCTTGGCGTTGCGGGCTCCCTGGCGGAATGCCTCGACCACCTTCCACACCTCTTCGGTCTCCAGCGCGCGCGGCGTGGGGAAGGGGCGCTTGGGCCGCACATGGCTGATGTGGCCGGCCGCGGCGATGGCGCTGGCCGAAACCGGATCGGCGCCGTCCAGCACGCCGGGTTCGGAGATCCGGCCCACATGCCAGAGCTGCAGCGCAATGCGCCCGCCGGCGGCGTGGACGGCCTTGGTGACCTGCGACCAGCCGGCGACCTGCGCCTGCGACCAAACGCCCGGCGTCCCAGGATAGCCCACGCCCATGGGCTCCACGCTGGTCGCCTCGGCCAGGATCAGGCCGGCGGAGGCCCGCTGGACGTAATACTCGACGTTGAGCGGCCCCGGCGCGCGCGTCACCGGATCGGCCCGCATCCGGGTCAGCGGCGCCATGAACACGCGGTTCGGACAGTCGAGATCGCCCAGGCGGATGGGGTCGAAAAGGGTGGGCAAGGGGAGTGTCTCCTGACTGGCGCGGGGGTTTAGTTCGGATAAGCGAAACACGACCGCTAGAACAACTCGCCGTCAGGCGTGACATCCAATCGCCGCTGACGAGCGTACAGCCCAGAACGAGCACGCCCTCACCCTTCGAGACATCGACATGCGCCACCTTGCCGAACTTGCGTTCTTGGCTCTGCTCGGCGCGCCGGGTTTGGCGGACGCCACCGTGTTCCAGCTGACGGGAAGCGATATCGTCATCGACGAGCCCGCTCCGCTTTTCGCGACGCCGACCATTACCGGGTCCATCACCCTGGACGATGCGATCCTGCCGGGCCAGAGCTTCGGCGCGTCCTCGGTGACGGCGCTCACGCTCGACTACGGGGGCATCGTCGGCGACCTCGCCGACGTGCAGGCGGACATCGCGCCGGGGCCGGTCCAGCTGTTCGGCACGCGCTCCGCCGACGGTTCGACCTTCTCGGTGCTGGATTTCCGGTTCGGGTTTCCAAGCACGGTCGCGGGTTGCGGCTTCGTCTGCGCCGGTCAGATCATCATCAACAGTCCGATCGGGCCCGACGATCCCTCGAACTTCATCGCCATCGACGACTTCGAGGGCGACACCCTCAGCGTGATCGAGAGCTACACGCCGACCTTCGTCGCCGTGGGCGGCGCCGTTCCCGAGCCCTCCACCTGGACCATCCTTCTGCTCGGACTGGGTAGTCTTGGAGCCGCGCTCCGCTGGCGGAAGGGCCGCCCCGTCGCAGCGTAGGGGCTCTAGGCGCTCTTCCGGAAATACCCCCAGATCCGTCCCGCCAGCGCCTCGTTCACCCCCTCGACCTTGGCGAGATCCTCGACGCTGGCGCGGCTCACCCCGCGCGCCGAGCCGAAGGCGTGCAGCAGCGCCTTCTTCCGCGCCGGTCCGACGCCCTCGATCTCGTCGAGCGGGTTCTTCTTCATGTCGATGGCGCGGCGGGTGCGGTGGCTGCCGATGGCGAAGCGGTGGGCTTCGTCGCGCAGGCGCTGGAGGTAGTAGAGCACCGGGCTCTTGGGCTCGAGCATGAACGGCGGCTTGCCCGGAATGAAGAACCGCTCCAGGCCGGCGTCGCGGTCCGGGCCCTTGGCGACGCCGACCACGGCGATGTCGTCCACGCCCAGGTCGGCCATGATCTCGGTCGCGGCGGCGAGCTGGCCGGCGCCGCCGTCGATCAGCACCAGGTCGGGGCGGGGCGGGGCCTCGCCGGCCTCCTCCTCCTTCACCAGGCGGGCGAAGCGGCGGCGCAGCACCTCGCGCATCATGCCGTAGTCGTCGCCGGGGGTGAGCTCGGAATCGCGGATGTTGAACTTGCGGTACTGGTTCTTCTGGAAGCCGTCCGGCCCGGCCACGATCATGCCGCCCACGGCGTTGGTGCCCATGATGTGGGAGTTGTCGTAGACCTCGATCCGTTCCGGCTGGCCCTCCAGGCCGAAGGCCTCGCAGACCCCGGCCAGGAGCTTGGTCTGGGCCGAGCTCTCCGCCATGCGCCGGCCCAGCGCCTCGCGGGCGTTGTTCAGGGCGTGGTCGACCAAGCCGCGCTTCTCGCCGCGCAGGGGAACCGAGAGCTCCACCTTGCGCCCGGCCTTGAGGCGGAACGCCTCGCACAGCAGGTCCTTGTCCGCCGGCTCGAGGTTGAGCAGCACGAGCTTGGGGATCGGCCGGTCTTCGTAGAACTGGCCGAGGAAGGCCGCCATGATCTCGGGCGTCTCGTCCTGGCGGTCCACGCGCGGGAAGTAGGCGCGGTTGCCCCAGTTCTGGCCGGCGCGGAAGAAGAACACCTGGACGCAGGCCTGGCCGCCCTCGGCGTGCAGGGCGAAGACGTCGGCCTCGTCGACGCTCTCCGGATTGATCTGGGTTTCCTGGGCGATCGAGCTGAGCGCGCGGATGCGGTCGCGCAGGCGGGCGGCGCGCTCGAACTCGAGGTTGTCGCTGGCGGCCTGCATGTCGGAGGCCATGCGACCCATCACCGCCCGACTCTTGCCGCGCAGGAAGGCCTCCGCCTCGCCGACGAGCCCCGAGTAGTCCTCCAGGCTGATCAGGCCCGTGCAGGGGGCGCTGCAGCGGCGGATCTGGTGGAGCATGCAGGGGCGGGTGCGCGTCTCGTAGACGCTGTCCGAGCACGAGCGCAGCAGGAAGGCCTTCTGCAGGGTGTTCAGCGTGCGGTTCACCGCCCAGGCGCTGGCGAAGGGGCCGAAGTAGTCGCCCTTGATCGAGTGCGCGCCCCGGTGCTTGCGCAGCTGCGCCGCCGGATGCTCGCGGCGGATGACGATCTCGGGGAAGCTCTTGTCGTCGCGCAGCAGCACGTTGAAGCGCGGCTTGAGCGACTTGATCAGGTTGATCTCGAGGAGGAGGGCGTCGGTCTCGGTGCGGGTGGTGGTGAACTCCATCGACCGGGTGAGGTCGATCATCAGCATCAGCCGGCTCTGGTGCACCTTGCCGCTGGCGTACTGCGAGACCCGCTTCTTCAAGCTGCGCGCCTTGCCGACATAGAGCGCCTCGCCGCCCTCGCCGAACATCCGGTAGACGCCCGGCGCGTCCGGCAGCCGCCGCACGTTGTCGCGGATCAGCGCGCGACCGGTTAGGGCGGGAGCTTCGGGAAGGCCCGAGACCTCAGGAAGATTGGGGGAGTCGTCCATGGAGATGGCAATATAGCCCGGCGTCGGCGCTGGGGCAGGGGTCCGTTAAGGGCGCCGTCCATCGGATATCAGGCGCTCGAAGGCTTCATCGCTGAGCGTGAACGGGTTGACCGCACGCATGTGATCAATTGTCCGGCCGTCCTGCAGGTCCTCGCTCAGGAACAAAACGGCGCCCGCCTCGCTCGCCGCGCACCAGATCACGGCGTCCCAGACCTGAAGCCCGTGTTCGCGGGACAGCGTGATCGCGGCCAAAGCCGAGGCGGAGCTTGTCGCGGCGACATCGAACACGCGCGACCAGATCTCCGCCTTGGCGACCGCGCTGTCCAGGCTCTCGGGACGCTTCCGGCGGATGACGGCGATGAAGTCGAGCAGCGGCCTGAACCGTCAGCACCCCCTCCGCCGCCGCCGCGGAGATCAGCTGTCGCGCGCGCTGCCCCTTGGGGCTCTCCGGCTCGAGTTCGGCATAGACGAGGATATTGCTGTCGAGAGTCGCGCGAACCCGCATCTAGGGCGCGTCGGCGTACTTGTCATCGATGCTGATCGCGCCGACGCGGAAGCCTGTGATCGGGGTCGCCTCCATCATCTGGAGCATCTCGTCATGGGCCGCGATCCAATCGGGGTCATCGCGTTTAGCGGGGCGTCTGGGGCGCAGCTCAGCCACCGCCTTGCCGTTCTTGGTGATCAGCACCGTTTCTCCAGCCTCCGCAGCGCTCAGCCAGCGGGAGAAGTTTTGATTCGCGTCTCGGGCGGTCACGACCTTCATGTCCTACACGTAGCGCGGGGCCGCCGCCCCTCGCACGCGGATTTCACAAGACGTCCCGCAGCCAGGCGACCAGGGGCGCGTCCGCCGGAGGCATCGGGTATTCGCCCATCCGCTCCGGCTTCACCCAGGCGAGCGCGCTGTGCTCGAGCGGCTGGGGAAAGCCGGTCCAGCGGCGGCAGAGGAAGAGCGGCATCAGCAGGTGGCGGCCGCTCTCCAGAGGGTGGCTGGCGAAGACGAAGGGGGCAAGGCAGGCGTGGGTGACCTCGATGCCCAGTTCCTCCTTCAGTTCGCGGATCAGGCAGGCCTCGGGCGTCTCTCCGGGCTCGACCTTGCCGCCCGGAAATTCCCACAGGCCGGCGAGTTGCTTGCCCTCGGGCCGCTTACCGATCAGCACGCGGCCGTCGATGTCGACCAGGGCGCAGGCGGCGACGAGCAGGGTGTCCATTCCGTCCCCAAGACTTGACAATGCGATCCGGAACGACGACTTGCGGCGCACACCGCGATCAAACGCGGCGTCATCGGTGCTCCAGTCGCGTGAGGATCGCAAGGTTTGCGGTCCGCCTGTAGAGCCCGGTCGGAGATATCATCCGGTCGCCCGGCCACGCGGGGCTCCCACTTAATCCAACGCTCCCTCCGCGTCGCCGTTCTGGCCGACGCGCGTTCGGCGCATCCTGAAAGACACCCCCACTCGTGACCAAGTTCACCGAACTCTCCCTCGTCAAGCCGCTGCTGAAGGCCCTGGCCGAAGAGGGCTATGACACGCCGACGCCGATCCAGGCGCAGGCCATCCCCGCCGCCCTGGCCGGGCGCGACATCCTGGGCATCGCCCAGACCGGCACCGGCAAGACCGCCGCCTTCGCCCTGCCGATCCTCCAAAGGCTCGCGGAAGACCGCAAACCCGCGCCGCGCCGCGGCTGCCGCGCGCTGATCCTGGCGCCGACCCGCGAGCTCGCCACCCAGATCGGCGAGAGCTTCCGCTCCTACGGCCGCCACATGGGCTTCAGCGTCGCCGTCGTGTTCGGCGGCGTGAAGTACGGCGCCCAGGTCAAGGCGCTGGCCGCCGGTGTCGATATCCTGGTCGCCACGCCCGGCCGCCTGCTGGACCACATGCAGGAGAAGGTCGCCGTTCTCGGCAGCGTCGAGATCTTCGTGCTCGACGAGGCCGACCAGATGCTCGATCTCGGCTTCCTGCCGCCGATCCGGCGCATCATCGCCGCCATTCCGAAGCAGCGTCAGACGCTGTTCTTCTCCGCCACCATGCCGACCGAGATCGGCAAGCTCGTCTCCGAGTTGCTGCGCGATCCGGCCAAGGTCTCGGTCGCGCCCCAGGCGACCACGGTCGAGCGTATCCGCCAGCAGGTGCTGTTCGTGGAGACCGAGCGCAAGCGGGCGCTTCTCGCCGAGCTGCTGAGCGATCCGAAGATGACCCGCACCCTGGTCTTCACCCGCACCAAGCGCGGCGCCGACCGCGTGGCCAAGTACCTCGAGCACGCGGGCATCGACGCCCAGGCCATCCACGGCGACAAGTCTCAGGGCCAGCGCGAGCGCGCCCTGGCGGCGTTCAAGGCCGGCAATGTTAGGGCGCTGGTCGCCACCGACATCGCCGCGCGCGGCATCGACGTCGACGCGGTGAGCCATGTGGTCAACGTCGACCTGCCCAACGTGCCGGAAAGCTACGTCCACCGCATCGGCCGCACCGCGCGGGCGGGCGCCGACGGCAGCGCCATCAGCCTCGTCTCCAACGACGAGCGCGGCTTGCTCAAGGACATCGAGAAGCTCACCCGCCAGTCGATCCCCTCGTTCGATCGACGCAACGACAAGGTGCTGGGCGCCCTGGTGGCGGTCGAGCCGAAGGCGGCCTTCGAGCCCAGGCAGGACGCGCGCCGCGGCCAGCAGCGGAACGGCGGCAAGCCGAAGGCTCACGCCGGCGGACGTGGGGGTGGTCAAGGTAACGGCGGCGGCAAGAACCGCGGCCGCAAGCCCGGCGGCCAGGGGCAGCCGTCATCGGCCCCGCGCTCGTCCGTCGCCTCGACCCGCCCGTTCTCTCAGCCGGTCGCTTAAGCTCCCCTCCGCCAAGGAACTCGGCCCATCGCGCTGTTATAGGCGTGGAGGGCTGGGGCCCTGGCGTTCAGAACCACATCCCGGCAAATTTCGGGAGGAACGGCAACACGTCGATGCAGGCGTGGAGCAGAACGACCAGAAGTAGATTTCGCGTTCGCCACCAGACGACCCCCAGGAAAACGCCTGCGGGGGATAGGACGGCGACGGTGTAGGCCAGCACCTCGAGCAGAGATTTCGATTGGCCTTGGTCGCCCGGATCGCCTCGGAGATACAGGCCGGGTCCATGCGCCAACGCGAAAATGAGAGAGCTCAAGAGCACGGCGGCAATGGGACTCTGGAGTGCGGCCGAGAGATGCGATTGCAGGACCGAGCGGAACAGAAACTCCTCGCAAAGTCCCGCTTCCACGGCGATCCAGCCGAACGCGCCCAAGGTGGCGAGCATTAGCGAGGACGGCGCAAGGCCGAGCTCCGAGATCTGCTTCAGGCTCGGGCTGATCACCGAAAGAAGCGTAAGGCTGGCGACGCCGAGAACGGTAAGGGTGAGCCAGAAGGCGCGACCGCGAACCGATGCCGTGAAGAACCCTCGCGGCGTCTCGCCGCTCCAGGCCAGAAGAAGGCAGGGCAGCGCGACGTGAATGGCCAGCTTCAGGGCGATAAGCAGGCAGCTCTCGACGCGCCCCGGCGCGACCGCCGCGTGGAACGCGGTGAGCCCGTAGCCCGCGAAGCCCACCGCGTAGACGCACAGATAAATCAGGATCAGAACCGATCCCCGAACCGGCCGTCGAACCGCTATCCCGCCTCTCGTCGCGCCCCTCGTGGTGAGGATGGCGATCCCGGTGAAGAGAACGCCGAAGACGACGAGCATCGCCGCGGCTTGGCTCGGTTGCTCCGAGGCGTTCCGCGCCAGGATGGCCGTCGCAGCCATCCATATCGCAAGGTAGCCGCCGATCGAGACGATCGAAACCCGATCTGGTCTCCGCGGCCTGGTCACTGCGGCCGCTCCCCGGCCGCGTCGTCGCTGGATCCCGTCGGGCGCACGCGGAACCTCAGACCGCCGGAGGCTGGGGCGGTGATCTCGATCTTCAGATCGAGGCGGGAGATCACGCCGATCTCCCTGCCGAGCGCGATCAGAAAGCCCGCGGCTTCGGTAATCCATTCGGTCCAAAGCGCCCCCTCCCGCCAATCCGTTGTCGTGCATTCCGCGGCGCGACGGCTTTCGGCCATCTCCTGGCCCAAACCGCCCAGATGCGCGATCGCTCGGGGCGGTGCGGCCAGACGGACGGTGGACGCCCGGAGCGCGGTCTCCAGGGCCGCGTTCGCCAGGGTCGCGGCGCATTGATTTGGGCGGGCGAGCTGTTTCATTGTCTTGAAGTCCTTGTCGATCGAACGGGAGGGTCTCGCGGGCGCGAGCGGCGGGGCCGGAGGCCGTCCCCGCCTACCCATCACCACTCGATCATCGCGCCGCCGCCCGAGGTGACCTGGCCGTTGGCGGCCCCCACGCTGGCGCTGACCAGCACTCGCTCGGCGAGCCGCGCGCTGAGCTTCACCGCGAACCCTGTCGTACCGGCGTAGTCGCCGACGCCGACGCCCAGTCCGATGCGATGTCCCGGTTCGATGGTCGGGATGTTGGCCATGGCCGAGGTCACCGCGATCCCGCCCAGAGCGACGCGATTATTCTGGTTGACCTGGGCCCTGAGCCCGCTGAACGCCGCGTTGGTGGCGTCTTGCAAAGCCTTGAGCTGGCTGAAGTTGATCGCGTCGGTGGGATTTACGCCCGCCGCCAGGTTGTGCAGCGCGACCGGCGTTGAGGTGTTGGTCCCGACGAGCGTTGTGTCGTTGCTGGGCGCCCCGCCGGGGGTGGTCGGCGCAGCGGCGGTGGAATACTGCACCGGCGCCTTAGCCTGGAGGGCCGCGATGGCGCCCCCGACGCTGGTCTGGGTGGCCCCATAGACGGCGTAGGCCGGAGCCGACACGCCCTTGCCCGGCGTCGCGACCGCCCCGCCGCCGAGCGCGGCGGCGACGCTGGTCGAGGTTGCCGCATCCGCCCTGGCCACGCTGTAAAGCTGGGAGCCGTTGACCGCGTCTGTGGACGTCGCGGCGACCGAGCCGGCTCCTACATTCTGAATTTGGCGCTCCGCTCCGGGCGCGCCCACCGAGACGACGCCGTTGGCCTTGGACCCACCGGCGGCGACGCCCCCGGTGATGTCGGTCGGCCCCGTGCTCGGCGCGTCGGTGACGCTGCCGGCGCCCAGCGCGACGTCGTCGGCGTTCGTAGCGACCGTGTTCGAGCCAATCGCGACGGAGTCCAAGCCGGTGGCCGTGGCGCCCGGCCCCGTCGAGTTCACCGCCAGGTAGGGAGAACTTGCTCCGCCGAGGCCGGCCACTTTCAAGCCGAGAGCGCCGAGCGCCGCGTTGGTGGCGAAAAGTTCGGAGCCGTTGATGGCGTCGGTGCTGCCCGCGGAGATCTGTCCCGCCGCCAGGTTGGTCAACGTTCGATAGATTCCCAGTCCCGAGGGCGAACCGATGCTGACGGTGCTGAAAGGGCTGATCCCCGAAAAGGCGTAGGCGACACCGTTGATCGTGGTCCCCGAGGTCGCCACGGCGACGTCGGTGGTCGAGCCCGCGCCTAGGGCGACGTCATAGGGGTTCGTCGCCAGCGCGTTCGCGCCGAGAGCGGTTCCCTTGGCCGTGGGGGCATTCGCGCTGTCGCCGATGGCGACACCGTCCGCAGCCGAAGCGACGGTGTTGAAGCCGATGGCGATCGAACCTAGGCCATTGGCGGTGACGCCGTAGCCGGCCGCGAAGGCGTTGCCGCCCGAGGCGGTCGCCTCCGGACCAATCGCGATGGCGTCCGCGCCGGTGGAATTGGCGCCCACCTGGACCGAGTTCACTGCGAAGTAGGGAGAACCCGGACCACCGAGGGTTGCGACCACGCCGCCCAGGGTGGTGAGCGCCTGATCCGTGGCGAAGAGCTCCGATCCGTTCACCGCGTCGGTGCTGCCGGCGTTGATCTGGCCGGCCGCCAAGTTGGTGATCGTGCGCACGATCCCAGTCCCGGCGGGATTGCCGATACTGAGCGTGCTGATCGGATTGTTGCCGGCGAAGACGTAGTTGACGCCATTGATGGCGACGCCGGAAGTCTGGACCGTCGTTCCGGTCACCGACGAGGCGCCCAGGGCGACGTCGAACGGATTTGCTGCAACGGAAAAGGCGCCGATGGCGACGCCCGCGGTGTTCAACGCGCTGGCGCTTTCACCTAAAGCGATGGCGTATGCGCCGGCGTCGGCCTGATCGCCGATCGCGGTCGAGCCGATGCCGATGGCCGTGTTCGCGTTGCCGATGGTGACGGACCCTTGGCCGTTCGCCGTGTCGTTGGCGCCAATGGCCACGGCCCCGAGGCCCGTGGCGATGCTCGGGTCGCCGAGCGCCACGGATCCCTCGCCCGCTGCGGTGACCCCGAGACCGGCGGCCACCGAACCATCGCCTGAAGCGGTCGTCTGAGGACCGAGCGCCACCGCGTTGATCCCCGTCGCCGTTGCTCCGGGTAAGAGGGAATTGACCGCCAGGTAGGTCGAGCCGCCGCCGCCGAGGCCCGCGACCTCGCTGCCGAGCGCGGTCAACGCCTGGTCCGTCGCAAACAGTTGGGAGCCGTTCACCGCGTCGGTGCTCGACCCGTTCACCTGTCCGGCGGCGAGGTTGGTGAGGGTCCGGAATTGGCCGGATCCGCCGAGGTTGCCGATGCTCAGCGTGGCGAGAGGCGCTCCGCCGGCGTAGGTGTAGGATGTCCCGTTCAGCGTGACGCCAGTCGTCGAAACCACCGCCCCCGTGACCGAACCGGCGCCCAGGGCGACGCTGAAGTCGTTGTTGGCCGTCGCGAAGGCGCCCAGCGCCAGGCTCTGTTGGCCCACCGCATTCGCGCTGTCGCCGAAGGCCGCGTTGGCCGCACCGCTCGCGTTGGCGAAGGCCCCCACCGCGAGCGCCGATGACCCCTTGGCTTCCGCGTTCGACCCGATGGCGACATTGTAGGATGGCGGCCCGCCGGCTGAGCCGGCGACCGCGCTGTGACCCAACGCAATGTCGTCGAGCGAGAAGGTGTAAGCCCCTTCTCCGATCGATATGCTCGAGGTTCCGTTGGCTGTCGCGACCGCTCCAAGTGCGATCGCCTGATCGTTCAACGTGGTGGCCTGATAGCCCGCGGCGAGGGAGTACTGGCCTCCGGCCAGGACCTGAAAACCGACTCCAGTCGAGGCGGTGCCGATCACCTGACTAGAGGCGCCGATCGCGGTGGCGCCGGCCGAGTTCGCGACTGTGGTGTCGCCGAACGCGAGGCTGGAGAGACCGGTCGCCGTCGATCCGCTTCCGACCGCGATCGCCGATTGGCCGGAGGATGCCGCGTGCGGCCCGATGCTGATCGCGCCGGCTCCGTTCGCCGCCGAAAAGAAGCCGCTCGCGATGGCAAAATCGCCATTCGCTTGGGCCAGATCGCCGAGCGCCACCGAAAAGTTGAAACTCGCCGAGGAATCGGTCCCGAGGGCCACGCTGCCACCGCCGCCGGAGTTGGCTCCCGCGCCCAGGGCGGTGCTGTTGTCACCCGCTGCGTTCGCCCCGTCGCCGATGGCGACGGTGTCCGATCCGGCCGCACTGGCGGGGTTGCCTCCGGCGGTGCTGATCGCCACCGAGACGAGGCCCGTCGCGCTCGCATTGCTGCCGGCGGCAGGGCCGCCGCCCACGTATTGCGCGAAGGCTCCGCTCGACGGGATCAGCGCCAAGCCGAAGCCGATGCACGCGCCGGCGAGGCCGGCCGTCGTCAGGGGACCGAGGCCCACACGATTTCGGGCGACCCCCAACGTACGGTAGGCGAGGCGTAGAATGGAGATCGCGCGGCGACGTTCGCCGCGACTGGGGCCGGGCAAGGTGAGGACGGCGCGCTCGCGCAACGGTTCCAAGACGCGGTCGGCCGAAGATGTCGGGACGGGCTCCAGCACCCATTGCGCGATGAGGCGCGAGGCGACGGTCTCAGGGACGGGGGAGAGGGACATGGCGAACTCCAAGGCGTGATCGGCGCCGTCGCTCGGACGGACCGTCGACCTCGGAAGCGAGGCCGGCCGCGCTGTTGAAGGATGAGGGTCAGGCGCGTCCTCAACCGGGCGCTCAAGCTTTCTCAACGTTCCTCAAGTCACTGAGGCCGCTTGGGAAATCTCTGCAGGAAGAGTACCGCCAGCGGCGGAACCGCGTCGGCGTCGGCTGTCGCGTTGCTGGCTTTCATCAGTCTAACCGCGCGACCAAAGATGAGAGCAATTGAGGCCCGGCGGGGAAGACATGACCCCACGACTGGGCCAAGTTGCTCCGGCGCGTTTCTGAAGGGACCGGCCAGTGGATGAACCGCCAGACGACCGGAACGAGATCCTCACCGACAAGGAGATCGCTCGGGTACGAGCCGACTATGCCGTGGTCGGAGCGATCGGCCAGGAGGTTGGTCTCGCCCTCTACCGGCGGATGTTCGCCATCGATCCGACGCTTCGGGACCTGTTTGCCGACGACATGAACGCGCAGGCGGCGCACCTGATGGCCGCTCTGGGCAGCGTCGTCTCCTCGCTTGAGGACCCGGCCGCCATGGCTTTGGAGGTCCACGCCCTGGCCGAGCGTCACGTCGACTATCACGTCAAGCCGGAACACTTCGTCACGGTCGGCGAAGCCCTCATCGCCACGCTGGAGACCGGTCTCGGCGACGAGTTCACGCCGCATGCCAAGACGGCCTGGCTCCGCGCCTACACGGCTCTCTCGAACGCGATGATCGCAGCGATGGGGGAAAGCGGTTCCGGCGACTGATCGTCTGGATCAGGCTCGAGCCGCGAAGTCGCCCGGTCTGGGCGCGGAATCCAGGAGGGGTCGCCACCGCTCCATCGGAGAACGAAAAAGGGCCCCGCTCAGTCGAGCGAGGCCCAGGCTTCCATCGAACGCACCGGCGAGGCGGGCGTCCCGGTTCTCTGTCAGGTTGAAGGGCGCGCGGCCGATTGGGACAAAGTCGGACGACGCCCGCGCATCGTGGCGCCGAGCAGGCCCAGTCCCACCAGCATGACAGCCCAGGTTCCGACTTCGGGAACCCCGGCCGGCGAGACGCCGATCTCCATCTGGTAGGGGTCAGAACTCCGCGTTGGCGAACAGGCCGGTGGAGTTTTCGAAGTACTCCTTGACCACGCCGACCCCGTCGGTGTCGTCGGAAAAGCCCCACTGCGCCATGGACGAGCCGTCGGGAGAATACATCTCCAGCCAGTACCGCGTGTGAGCCTTGAGGATCTGCCCGGAAATCGGAACGAGGTGTTCGAACGGGATCGGGGTGAGATCGGAATCGAACAGGCTCACGCCCGCGCCTCCGATGCTGCCGCCCGGCTTGCCGTCGTTGTCCGTGAGAAGGTCGACGTTGATGTATCCGAGCCCTCCCGTCGCGCTGGGAAGGGCGGACAGCACCGCGCCGATGAAGTCGAGGCGGACGGGACCGGCTCCCGTCGTGAACGAGTCGTAGAGCGGACCGGCGAAGGCGACGGGATCGCTCGCCTTCGTGGCCGCGCCGGCATTGTCGTAGATGATGGTCGCCCTCGCGGCGCCGGCCAAAAGCGTCGCCGAGGCGGCCGCCGCGAAGAGGGTCGCTCGCGAGCGGGGTGAGTGATGGATGGTGGCTGACATGTTGATCTCCGAAGCGTTTGATCGGCGCCCCCGTTTGCTCGCGGGCCCCGAGGCCCCTGAAGCGAGGCCGATGCCCTGTGGAGGTTCGGGCCGGACCGCGTCCTCAAGGTCGCCATCAACGTTTCTCAACGTTGATCAAGCCTTCGAAAGGAATGAACTTCGATCGCGCTCTCAGCCGCCGCGCCGACCGTCGCTGGCGCCGAGATCGTAGCGTAGGCGGTCGACCACGCGCTCGAGGGCGGGCAGCAGGTCGTCGGCGCTGTCGACTGTGGTTGCTTCGTTGCCCACGACCTTGTCGTCTGCGCAACGGGTGGCGGTCATGGCCAGGAGATACCGGCTGCCCACCTGCGAAACCGAACCCCGGAGCACATGCCGCCCCTGGCCGTGTACGCAGACCCGACGCGCGAGCCCGGGGCTCAAGACCGATCGGTGGCTTCGCCGAGGCTGGTCAAGGCCGCTTGAACGTGTTCCTCGTCGAGGATCGACAGACCTGGGATTGCCCTCAGATCGGCTTCGCTCGCGGTCATCAAGGTCTTGCCCAGAGCCGGCTGGTTCGTGAGATTCTGAAAGTCGGCGAGGACAACCAATCCGCGGGCGTCTCTCAAGGGTGCGATGGTCACGTCCCAGGGTTGAACGATTCGATAGAGAACGTAGATCGCTGTCGTCGCCACCAGCGCCCAACCGATCCAACGGCGCGGCCGGAAGGCTCTCCTCGCGTTGGCGCGAGCCGGCCTGCGCGGCGTTTCGACAGCGACATCCTCGCGTCGGACCGCCGCTGTGAACTGATAGCCGCGACCGGGCGCGGTGACGATCAGCCGCTTGTCGTCGAGCGCGGTGCGCAGCAGAAACATCGTCTGACTGATGTTCGATTCTTCGACAATCCTGCCTGGCCAGACCGCTTCGAAGAGTTCGGCCTTGGTCACCACTCGCCCAGGATTGTCGAGCAGGTAGAGCAAGGTCTCGAACACCGTGGGCCGCAGGGGCACCAGCGTTCCATCGCGGCTGAGCAGCCGTTTTACGGGATCCACCGTGAAGCGGCCGAAACAGTAGAGCGCCTGGGCGTTCGTCGACGCTTCCATGAGGCCCCCCGACGCGACAGGTTCAGTCTAATGGACGTGTTGATTCACTTTAAGAAGCCTAGCTGCGATAATCCCCGTTGATCGCGACATACTGCTTGGTGAGGTCGCAGGTCCACATGGTCGCGGCGCCCGGGCCGACGCCGACGTCGACGCTGACCTCCAGCTCGGCGCCCTTCATGTAGGCGCTCATCGCCGCCTCCGAGTAGTCGTGCGCGATCTTGCCGTCGCGGGCGGCGGCGAGGGCGCCGAAGCTCACGCAGAGTCGGTCGCGCCGGACCGGCTCGTCGGCGCGGCCCACGGCCATGACGATGCGGCCCCAGTTGGCGTCCTCGCCGGCGAAGGCGGTCTTGACCAGCGGGCTCTCGGCGATGGTGCGGGCGATCTTGGCCGCCGAGCGGTTGGTGGCCGCGCCGCGCACCTTGACGGTGATGAACTTGCTGGCGCCTTCGCCGTCGCGGGCGAGCTGTTGGGCGAGGTCGGTGAGCACCCGGTCCAGCGCGCCGGCGAACGCGGCCAGACGCTTGTCGGTGACGCGCGTGACCACGGCATTGGCCGCCGCGCCGGTGGCGAACAGCATCAGGGTGTCGTTGGTCGAGCGGTCGCCGTCGACGGTCACGGCGTTGAACGTCCGCGCAGCCTGGCGCGTGAGCAGCCGCTGCAAGGCCGAGGGCGAGACCGCCGCGTCGGTGACCACGAAGGCGAGCACCGTGGCCATGTTCGGCGCGACCATGCCTGAGCCCTTGGCGATCCCGGCGATCCGCACCGGCGTCCCGCCGATCTCGGTCTCGGCGAACGCCCCCTTCGGGAAGGTGTCGGTGGTGGAGATCGCGCGAGCGGCCGCGGCCAGATCGTCCTGGCCGAGCCGCGCCTCGAGCGCCGGCATGGCTGCGGCGACCTTTGACGTCGTCCAGCAGCACCCCGATCACCCCGGTGGAGGCCATGAACACCTCGTCCGCGGCGCAGCCGGTCGCCTTGGCGGCCAGGTCGGCTACGCGCGTCGACGCGGCGTAGCCGGGGTCGCCGGTAAAGGCGTTGGCGCAGCCGGCGTTGACCACCAGAGCGCGGGCGCGCCCGCCGCTCTCCTTGAGGTGAGCCCGGCACCAGTCCACCGGCGCGGAGCCGACCTTGTGACGGGTGTAGACCCCCGCGCAGGCCGTACCGGGCGCAAAGCGCATCAGCAGCAGGTCGTCGCGCTCGTGCTTGTAGAAGCCGGCGCGGCCGACGGCGATCTCGACACCGGCCACCGGCGGGATCTCGGGAAAGGGAACCGCCAACGGCGAGACGGGCAGGGGTCCGGTCATGATTTCGGCGAGCCGATCGAGGTGGGGGGTGTCGCGGGGATGGGAGCGGGCGGCGGGAAGATCTTGGCCTTGTGCCGCAGGTCGAGCACCAGATCCTTGATCCGGTCGAAGGTGAGGAAGCGGATGATCCGTGGCCGCGCCTGGTCCAGCGTCTCCGGCGGAGCGCTCGGCCCGCGCGCCTTGACCATCTCGGCATAGAGCCCGTCCACCCGCGCCTCCGTGACCGCGCCGCGCAGACGGCTTTCGAGCATCAGGTTGCTCAGCACCTGCTCGCGCGCGGCCTCCAGTCGGCGTCGGCCGTCCAGCGTGTGGTCCAGCCCTTCGCGCGCCGCCTCCTGGGCCAGCAGCTTGCGGTCGATCAGCTCGTCGAGCACCACGGCGTAGGCGGTCGAGCCGGGGGCGGAGGCCAGCGGGTCGAGGCCGCGCCCGCGCGCCTCGCGCTCCACGTCCGAGCGAAAGATCGGAAAGCCGTTGACGCGCGACACCACCGGGTCGACGCGGCCCACGATCTTCGTCGGCGCCGCCTTCTGTTGGCAGGCCGCCGCCGCCATGGTGAGAACCACGAACGCCGCCAGCAGCGGGAGGACGCGCGGCCTTGCCTTGTGCGTGAACTCCATCCAAACCCGCCGCGCGCTTTCAAAGGAACCGACGCGCATGGCCCGCGGGGCCCCAGCGCGTCAAGGCAAGGGAGGGCTCATGCCCAAGCTCTACAATTCGATCGGACCCAATCCGCGGGTCGTCAACATGTTCCTCGCCGAGAAGGGGATCGACTTCGAGCGCGTCCAGATCGACCTCATGGGCGGTGAAAACCGGCAGGACGCCTACAAGGCCAAGAACCCGTCGGGGAACACGCCCGCGCTGGAACTCGACAACGGCGAGGTCCTCGCCGAAATCACCGCCATCTGCGAATACATCGACGAGCTTCACCCCGACCCGCCGCTGATCGGGACCACCCCGGAAGAGCGCGCGGCGACGAGGATGTGGGTGCGCCGCATCGATCTGGGCATCGTCGAGCCGATGGCCAACGGCTTCCGCTATTCGTTGGGCCTGGCGATGTTCCAGGATCGCGTCCACTGCATCCCGCAGGCGGCCGACGACCTGAAGGCGATCGCCCAGGAGAAGCTCACCTGGCTGGACGGGCTGATCGCCGGCCGCCAGTGGATCTGCGGCGATCGCTTCACCCTGGCCGACGTCCTGCTCTACTGCTTTCTGGCGTTCGGCGAACAGGTCGGACAGCCGCTCAACACCGGCAACAAGAACATCGTCGCCTGGTTCGAACGGGTGAAAGCCCGGCCGAGCGCCAGCGCGAGCGCCTAAGCACCAGCGGGCGTGTCCCGCGTGTTCGGCTGCTGGTGGGGTTGGCGTTCGCTCCAGCCTCGACGGCGCTGTTCGGCTGGCGCTCGGTGGCCGAGGAGAACCCGCTTAGGGGCGGCCTTCGAGAAGCTGGGAGGGGAAAGTAGAATGCGGCGTCTCATCTTCTGGACAACTCTGGCGGCGTCTGCTGCAATCGCCGGCATGACCGCTTCAGCGCAGCCGCAAACCCCGGGCCGGATCACGGGTGTGGGCGGGATCTTCGTCTCGAGCCCCGACCCCAAGGCGCTCGCGGCCTGGTACCGCGACGTGCTCGGCATCTCCGTCGAGTCCTGGGGCGGCGCGATGCTCCGCTACGACGCGCCCGGCCACCCGCCGATGGTCGTGTGGAACGCGTTCAAGGCCCCGTCCGACTACTTCGAGCCGTCCAAGCGGGAGTTCATGATCAACTTCGCCGTCGATGACCTGGACGCCTTGGTGGCGCGCCTCAAGAGCAAGGGCGTGGCGATCCTGAAGGAACAGTCCGACGACACCGGCAAGTTTGCCTGGATCCTCGATCCCGACGGAACCAAGATCGAACTCTGGCAGCCCAAAGCGCCCTGACGCGATGACGACGGCGGGGCGTCACCCGCCGCCCACAGCGTTCATCCGCTTGATCAGGCGCGGGCGATCGCCGTTCGGCGCTGAGAACGCATCGCCGCGCCCAGATCCGCTGAACGCCAGCAGCATGAGCGCCCAGGTCGACGGCTCGGGGGCGCCCAGGGGCATCGAGCCGGTCAGGCCCGTCGCCGAGACCCCGTCCACGGCATAGTAGTCGGGGACGATCGTCTCGCCCTGGATGCACGGGCCGGTCGTTGCCTGAAGGCAGAAGTAGTTGAACCCAGAGGAGAAGCCGTGGGGCGTCGTGCCCTGGATGATGAAAACGGCGCCGGCGTCGCTGAAGTCGAACGACAGGCCGGTGGCGCTCGCGGAAAGTCCGTTTCCGGTATCGAACCAGATGCCCGAGTTCAGCGGCGTCAGGTCGAAATCGTAGCCCGGCCGGTAGTTGTCGATCAGCTGGAGATTGTAGCTCAGGATGTTGCTCGACTGCAGGGCGCCGATCGTCCCGTCCGTGGTGATGGTGCCGATGACGGTGTCCGAGAGCGGCGAAAGCTCGCCAGGGACTTCCGGCGTCGTGCTGGTCTGGTCGATCGTATAGACGATGTTCGCTTGGGCGATGGTCGAGAGGCCAAGCGAAAGGCCGAGCACGGCGAGAGCCGCTGAGACGTTCTTCATTTCAAAGCCCCGAAGTTACATTTGTTACCCTGAGCAGTCCCGGAGGTTTGCGGATTCCGCTCAGCGCCAACTCTCGATAACCCATAGAAGTCGGGCGATGGGCGTCAATCTAATTGAGACACCCGTTCATCGATCTATGTAATCAATTGTCATGAACTCAGGTTCGGCTTGGCGAACGTTGACCCTTCCACCCGTCCTTCAAGGTCGGATCCGGCGCGATCTGGACCAGGGTCTTTCCGAAATTGGCGCCACGCAGCATGTCCGAGAAGGCCTGCGGGACGGTCTCGAGGCCGCGTCGCACGTCTTCGCGATAGATCACCTCGCCCGCGGCCACCCAGGCGCTCATCTCGTGAAGGAAGCGCGCCTCGTGCTCGGCGACGAAGTCGCCCACGAACAGGTCGCGCACGGTCACGCCGCGATCGCGGAACACCGGCTCGCCGAGCCGCATCAGAGCCGCACGGGCGTCCGTGCCGTCCGCATCGCCATAGTGAGCGATCAGCCCGCAGATCGTCATCCGCGCGTGCGGGTTGAACAGCGGGAGAACCGCCTCGAACACCGCGCCGCCGACGTTTTCGAAGTAGACGTCGATCCCATCCGGGCAGGCGTGGGCGAGGTCGGCCGGGAAGGTCGGGCTCAGGTGCGAGACGCAGGCGTCGAAGCGCAGCTCGTCGACCACATAACGAAGCTTCTCGTCGCGGCCCGCGACGCCCACCACCCGCGCGCCGCGAAGCCTCGCCAGTTGCCCGGCGATCTGCCCCACGCCTCCGGACGCGGCGGAGACCACGACCGTTTCGCCGGCCCGGGGCTCGGCCATCAGCAGCATGCCGGCGTAGGCGGTGAGGCCCAGCATCCCCAGCACGCCGACGGCGTAGGAAATCGGTCCGCGCGACGGGTCGAGCTTGCGCGGAATCATGTAGGTCGGACGCGCGACGCCCTCGCCCATCAGGGCGTATTCGGCCCAGCCGTTGGTGTTGAACACCAGATCGCCAGGCTCGAAGCCGTCCATTTGGCTTTCCACGACTTGCGCGACGGTTCGGGCGTGGCAGGGCGCGCCGGGCTTATCCGCGCCTCGCCGCTTGTAGCCCCACTGGTAGGGATCGAGGGAGATGTAGAGGGTTCGCGTGAGCGCCTGCCCAGAACCCGGTCGGGGGATCGCACTCTCGCGCAGCTCGAAGGTGTCGGCCTCCGGCCAAGCCGGCAGCGGCTTGTCGGAGAGCGTCCAGTAACGGTTCGTCACGGCCATCTCCTGTTCTCGCCGCGCGACCCCATCGCGCACACCGCATTCGTTGACTTGAGCGGGGGCTCTCCCTAAGTCAGCCACAACCAAGCGCCGGGTTCGTCAAGCCGTGATCGGCCCACAGCGACCGATCGCGCTATAGCGCCAGACAGGCCCTCGGAACCCAATACGACGCATGCTTGACCTCAAGAAGCTGTTCGGCTCCCCCAATGACCGCAAGGTCAAGCAGATGCTGGGCCGAGTGCCATCGATCAACGCCCTGGAGCCGAAGTTCGCCGCTCTGTCCGACGACGAGCTGCGCGGCGAGACCGCCGCCTTCCGTGAGCGGATCTCGCGTGGCGAGAGCCTGGACTCCATTCTGCCGGAGGCTTTCGCCGTCGTGCGGGAAGGCGCCAAGCGCACGCTCGGGCAACGCCACTACGATGTGCAGATGGTCGGCGGCATGGTGCTGCACAAAGGCGGCATCGCCGAGATGCGCACCGGCGAGGGCAAGACGCTGGTCGCCACCCTGCCGGTCTATCTGAACGCCCTGGCCGGCAAGGGCGTCCACCTGATCACGGTCAACGACTACCTCGCCTCGCGCGACGCCGAGTGGATGGGACGGGTCTACAAGTTCCTCGGCTTGTCGGTCGGCACCATCGTCAACGGCCTGAGCCAAGGCGAGCGCCAGAAGTCCTACCGCTCCGACATCACCTACGGCACCAACAACGAGTTCGGTTTCGACTACCTGCGCGACAACCTGGTCTACGACGCCGGGGAGATGGTCCAGCGCGGGCACCACTTCGCCATCGTCGACGAGGTCGACTCGATCCTGATCGACGAGGCGCGCACGCCCTTGATCATTTCCGGGCCGACCGAGGACCGCTCCGATTTCTACCGGACCATCGACGCCTACGTGAAGGACCTGATCCTCGATCCGGAAACCTTCGAGCACGACGAGAAGCAACGTCAGGCGCTGCTCACCGAGAAGGGCTCGGAGACCATCGAGCAACGCCTGCACGACGCCGGCCACCTCGCCGACGGTTCGGTCGATCTCTACGACCCGGCCAACGTCTCGGTGGTGCACCACGTCAACCAGGCCCTGCGCGCCAATGTGCTCTACCAGCGCGAGAAGGATTACATCGTCCGCGACGGCGAGGTGATGCTGATCGACGAGTTCACCGGCCGGATGATGCACGGCCGACGTCTGTCGGAAGGCCTTCACCAGGCCATCGAGGCCAAGGAAGGCGCCGACATCCAGCCCGAGAACCAGACCCTGGCCTCGGTGACCATCCAGAACTACTTCCGCCTCTACGAAAAGCTCTCCGGCATGACCGGCACCGCCGCCACGGAAGCCCAGGAGTTCCTCGAGATCTACAAGATGGACGTGGCCGATATCCCGACCAACCGTCCCATCATGCGCAAGGACGCGGACGACGAGGTCTATCGCACGACGGTCGAGAAGAACGCGGCGATCATCACCCAGATCGAGGACTGCCACCGTCGCGGCCAGCCGATCCTGGTCGGCACCGTCTCCATCGAGAAGTCCGAACTGCTCGCCGAGCTGCTCAAGCAGCACCGGTGGGAGAAGGACGGCAAGACCATCGTCGGCCTTCCGCACAGCGTGCTCAACGCGCGCTACCACGAGCAGGAAGCGCGCATCGTCGCCGACGCCGGCGCGCCCGGCGCGATCACCATCGCCACCAACATGGCCGGCCGCGGCACCGACATCCAGCTCGGCGGCAGCGTCGACATGCGCCTGGCCAACTGGGTGAGCGAACAGGAAGGCCTGGGCCTCGAGCCCAGCGGCGAGGAGCGGGTCGCCGAGAAGGCCCGCATCGAGGCCGAAATCGCCGACTTGAAGCTGCAGGCGCTCGCCGCCGGCGGCCTGTTCGTGCTCGGCACCGAGCGCCACGAGAGCCGGCGGATCGACAACCAGCTACGCGGCCGCACCGGCCGTCAGGGCGACCCCGGCGCCTCCAAGTTCTTCCTGTCGTGCGAGGACGACCTCCTGCGGATCTTCGCCGGCGACCGGCTGGACGCGATCATGCGCACCTTCGGCGTCGAGGAAGGCGAGGCGATCACCCACAAGTGGTTGAACAGCGCCATCGCCACCGCCCAGAAGCGCGTCGAGCAGCGCAACTACGAGATCCGCAAGAACCTGCTCAAGTACGACGACGTGGTGAACGACCAGCGCAAGGCCGTCTTCGAGCAGCGCCGCGAGTTCATGGAGAGCGAGGACCTCTCGTCCGTCGTGACCGAGATGCGCCGCGACACCATCGACGACCTCGTCGCCCGCCACCTGCCGCCCAAGGCTTACGCCGAGCAGTGGGACGTCGCCGGCCTCGACGAGCGGGTGCGCGCCATGCTCGGCCTCGATCTGCCGATCGCCGAATGGGCGGCGGAGGAGGGGATCGCCGACGAGGAGATGCGCGAGCGGATCAACGCCGCCGCCGACGCGCGCTTCGCCGAGCGCGAGACGCTGATCTCGCCCCAGCAGATGCGCCACCTGGAGAAGAACTTCCTGCTCCAGATGGTCGACACCCAGTGGCGCGAGCACCTCACGCACCTGGACCACCTGCGCAACGTCATCGGCCTGCGCGGCTATGGCCAGCGCGACCCGCTCAACGAGTACAAGACCGAGGCCTTCACCCTGTTCGAGGGGTTGATCGTCAACCTGCGCCAGAGCGTCACCACCTGGCTGATGACGGTGGAGATCCAGTTCGCCGATCCCGAGCCGGTCACCCCGCCGCCGATGTTCGAGTTCCACATGGACCCGCTCACCGGCGAGAACGAGCGCGCGCTGGAGTTCGCCGGCGCGGGAGCGATGGCCGGCGCCTCGCCCGAGCAACGCGCGGCCCTACCCGCCTCCGCCCTGCCGGCCGGCTTCGAGCGCACGCCCCGCAACGCGCCCTGTCCCTGCGGCTCCGGCCGCAAGTTCAAGCACTGCCACGGGACACTGGTCTAGGCCGCTATCCGCGGCGCCAGAAGCCCATCACGCGGCGAGTCTCGTCCAGGATCGGCTCGGCGATTTCGCGGGCCCGATCCGCGCCCTCGCCAAGCACGCGGTCGATCTCGGCGGGATCGCCCATCAGGCGGCGGTAGGCCTCGCTGATCGGCGATAGAGCTGTCGCGACCACCTCCGCGAGCGCCGGCTTGAAGGCGCCGAAGCCCTTGCCGGCGAAGCGCGCCAGCACCGCCTCGGCGCTCTCTCCCGAAAGCGCCGCGTAGATCCCGACCAGGTTCTCCGCTTCGGGCCGCCCCTTCAGCGCTTCGGCATTGTCCGGCAGCGGCTCGGGATCGGTCTTGGCCCGGCGGATCTTGAGCGCGATGGCGTCGGCGTCGTCGGTGAGGTTGATCCGCGCCTGGTCCGAAGGATCGGACTTGCTCATCTTCGCCGAGCCGTCCCGCAACGACATCACCCGTGCGCCCGGTCCCTGGGTCAGGGCGTCGGGAAGGGGGAAGAAGTCGGGCGCGACGAAGTCGTGGTTGAACTTGGCGGCGATGTCGCGCGTGAGCTCCAGGTGCTGGCGCTGGTCGTCGCCGACCGGAACATGCGTCGCCTTGTAGAGCAGGATGTCGGCGGCCTGGAGCACGGGATAGTCGTAGAGCCCGACGCTGGCGCCTTCCTTGTCCTTGCCGGTCTTGTCCTTGAACTGCGTCATCCGGTCGAGCCAGCCGACCCGCGCCACGCAGTTGAACAGCCAGGCGAGCTCGGCATGACCGCTCACCGCCGACTGCGGGAAGATGATCGCCGTCTTCGGATCGACCCCCGCGGCCATGTAGGCAGCGGCGATTTCGCGGGTCTGGCCGGCAAGCTTGGCCGGATCCTGCCAGGCGGTGATCGCGTGCAGGTCCACCACGCAGAACAGGCAGGGCATGTCGTGCTGGAGCGCCACGAACTTCTTGAGCGCGCCGAGGTAGTTGCCAAGATGCAGGTCGCCGGAGGGCTGAACGCCGGAGAAGACGCGCGGCGGGTGCGCGGGAACGGGGTCGGTCATGATGGGATCGATCTCTTCGGAAACGGAGTAGGCCGGGCTCGAGGGGCGGTCAGCGCCCGCGCCATCGCCTCGTCGCTGAGGTCCGCCGGATCATCCAGCCGCCGATACAGGAGCGGCCGGAAGCCTGCAATCGCCGGCCTCAGCGTCCGACGCTGGCGCGCGCGCGGGAGACCGTTCGTCCCGACGCTGGCGCTTCGTCGTCGGCGAACGCCGCCAGCAGGGCATCGCGCACGCTCGCGATCCGCGTCGAATCGAGAACCTTCCCGCCGCGCGCATCGACCACATAGAACACGTCCACCGCCCGCTCGCCGCGCCCGTCGATGTGCGCCGACTGGATCGAGAGGTCGGCGTCGGCGAGGGCCCGAGCCAGGGCCGCCAGCAGGCCGGGTCGATCGCCGCCCGAGGCTTCGATCACGGTGGTCTCCGCCGACGCCTCGTTGTCGATGGTGACGGTCGGCGTGATGTCGAAGGCGGCGAAGCGGCGCGCGTCATAGCGCGGAGCGGGCGCCGCCGGCGGCGGGCCGCCGCCGGCGGCCTCTTCCAGGGCGGCGGTGAGGCGCTCGGCCAGGCGAGCGGACTCGTTGGCGAAGGGGCGTCCCGACGCGTCCTGGACGTAGAAGATGTCGAGCGCCGCCCCACTCCGGGTGGTGAAGATGCGCGCGCCCATCACGTTTCCGCCGAGGGCGGCGATGGTCTGGGCGAGATCGGCGAACAGGCCCCGCCGGTCCTTGGCGGTCACCAGCAGCTCGGCGGCGAACTCGGACCGGCGCTCGAGGCGCGCCGCCGCGCCGCCCTGCGCCTCCGCCTGGCGGGCGAGTTCGAAGTGGGCGCGTTGTTCGTCCGGGCCGAAGGCGGCGAAGTAGGCGTCCTCCATGCCCATGGCCCAGGCGCGCGCATCGGGCTCGGCGGCGGTGAGCGCCACGCGGGCGTCGTGGGCCACCGCCTCCTGGCGGCGCTTGGCCATGCCGGCGGCGTCGCTGATCCGGCCGCCCCGGAACAGGGTCTCGGTCGCGGCGTAGAGCTCGCGCAGGAGCTGGCCCTTCCAGCCGTTCCAAACGTCGGGGGCGACGGCGCGGATGTCGGCCACGGTCATGATCAGCAGCAGGCGCAGGCGCTCCGGCGTCTCCACCACGCCGGCGAAGGTCGCCACGGTGGCCGGATCGCTCACGTCGCGCTTCTGCGCGTAGTCGCTCATCATCAGGTGGTGCTCGACCAGCCAGGCGACGAGATCGACCCGGCTACGCTCCAGGCCCAGCCGCTCGCAGGCCGCGCGCGCGGTCTTTTCGCCGGCGATCAGCTGGCCGCCGACCAGGCCCTTGCCGGTGTCGTGCAGCAGCATGGCCAGGTAGAGCGCCTCTCGGTCCTCGATCAGCGGCATGACGACGGTGCACAGCGGATGGGCCTCGGAGAAGCGGCCCTCGTCGATGTCGTTGATGATCCCCACCGCCCGCAGCGAGTGCTCGTCCACGGTGTAGGCGTGGTACATGTTGAACTGCATCTGGGCGACCACGTGCCCGAACTCCGGGATGAAGCGGCCGAGCACGCCGGCCTCGTTCATCAGCTCCAGGGTGCGCCGCGGCTTGCGGCCCTTGGCGAGGATGTCGAGGAACACGCGCGCCGCCGCCGGATCCCGCCGGACCGCGTTGGTGATCAGCGCCAGACGCCGCGCCGCCCAGGTGAGCGCGTCCGGGTGCAGGTCGACATCGCGCGCGTCGGCGATCTGGAACAGCCGCAGCAGGTTCACGGGATCGCGCTCGAAGGTCTCGGGGCCGGGCACGGAGAGCCGCCCCCCGTCCAGCACGAAGCCGGGCTCGATCGGCGCCGGGCGCGGACTCTTGCCCGGCAGGTAGCGGGTGAGCCCCTTGGGCGCGGCCTTGAGGTGCTCCGCCTCCAGCTTGGCCGAGAAGGCGCGGGTGAGCAGGCCGACCTCCTTGGCGATCAGGAAGTAGCGCTTCATGAAGCGCTCCACCGCCGGCGTGTTGTCGCCGTCGGCGCGCGGCCGATCGTGGTAGCCCATGCGCGCGGCGACCTCGGGCTGGATGTCGAAGGTGAGCCGCTCCTCCGGCCGGCCGGTGGCGAAGTGCAGATGCGCGCGCACGGCCTCCAGGAAGTCGAAGGCGCGCAGGAAGGCCCGCGTCTCCCGCGCGTCGAACAGCTCCATCCGCATCGCCGCCTCGATGCTGTCGGTGGGATGCAGATAGCGCGCGATCCAGAACAGGGTGTGCAGGTCGCGAAGGCCGCCCTTGCCCTCCTTGACGTTCGGCTCGACCATGAAGCGGCTGGACCCCGCCTTGGAATGCCGCTCGTCGCGCTCCTTGAGCTTGGCGGCGACGAACTCGGCGCCCGTGCCCTTCACCACCTCGTCGCGGAAGCGCTTGATCAGGTCGCCGGCGAGGCCTTCGTCGCCGGTGAGCAGCCGGGCCTCGAGCAGGGTGGTGCGGATGGTCATGTCGGCCCGCGCCAGCTTCAGGCACTCGCCGACGGTGCGCGAGGCGTGGCCGACCTTGAAGCCGAGATCCCACAGCGCATAGAGCATGAACTCGATCACGCTCTCGGTGTGCGCCGTCTCCTTGTAGGGGCGCAGGAACAAGAGATCGATGTCCGAGAACGGCGCGAGCGCCCCCCGACCGTAGCCGCCGACCGCGAGCAGGGCGATCCGCTCGCCCGCGGTGGGGTTGCGGGCCCGGATCATGTGGACGGTGGTGAAGTCGTAGAGGACGCGGATCACCTCGTCGGTGATGGCCGCGAGCAGGCGAGCGGTCTCCGCGCCGCCCGCGCCGGATTCGAGCCGCTCCTTGGCGATCATCCGTCCACGGAACAGCGCGCCTTTCAGGATCTCGATGGCGCGGCGCCGTTGCTCCGTCTCATCGCCTACCGCATCCAGCGCCGCGGCCGAGAGCTGTGCGCGCAGCCGATGGCCATCGACCACGTGCTCCAGTCGGGTGGGGCGAAGGCGGCGGGGCACGTCGAGGCTTCGCCGCTATCCCGGCCGGCCGACCGGTGAACCCCGGCGCGTCAAACGCCGGTCCCGCCCACCGTCAGGCCGGTGATCTTCAGCGAGGGTTGACCCACGCCTACCGGCACGCCCTGGCCCGCCTTTCCGCAAACGCCGATGCCGGGATCGAAGGCGAAGTCGTCGCCGATCATCGACACCCGCGTCAGGGCCGAGGGCCCATCGCCGATCAGGGTCGCGCCCTTCACCGGCGCGGTGATCTTGCCGTTTTCGATCAGGTAGGCCTCGGTGCACTGGAACACGAACTTGCCGTTGGTGATGTCCACCTGGCCGCCGCCGAAGTTGGCGCAATAGAGCCCGCGCTTGGTCGAGGTGATCATCTCCTCGCGCTTGGCGGTTCCGGCCAGCATGGCGGTGTTGGTCATGCGCGGCATGGGAATGTGGGCATAGGATTGTCGCCGTCCGTTGCCGGTGGGCTTCATCCCCATCAGCCGCGCGTTCTGGCGGTCCTGCATGTAGCCGACGAGGATGCCGTCCTCGATCAGGATGGTCCGTTCGGTCGGCGTGCCCTCGTCGTCGACGCTCAGCGATCCGCGGCGGCCCTCGAGGGAGCCGTCGTCGAACACGGTCACCCCGCGCGCGGCCACCCGCTCGCCGATCCGCCCGGAGAAGGCCGATGAGCCCTTGCGGTTGAAGTCGCCTTCCAGGCCGTGGCCGACCGCCTCGTGCAGCAGCACGCCGTTCCAGCCGGGCCCCAGCACCACGTCCATCTCACCCGCGGGACATTCCACGGACTCGAGGTTCACCAGCGCCTGGCGCAGCGCCTCGTCGACCTGGGCGCGCCAGCGGTCGGGGGTGATCCAGGCCTCGAACCCGGCGCGGCCGCCCTCTCCGGAGCTGCCGTTCTCGCGGCGCCCGTCCTTCTCGACCGTGATCTGCACGTTGAGCCGCGCGAGCGGGCGGATGTCGCGAATCAGCGCGCCGTCGGGGCGAAGGATCTCCACCACGCGTCGCTCGCCGGCCATCGAGCAGGCCACCTGGGCGACGCGGGGGTCGCGGGCCCGGGCGAAGGCGTCGATCTCCTGGAGCAGGGCGACCTTCTCGGCGAAGCTCGGGGAGTCGAGCGGATCGTCGTCGCCGTAGAGCTCGGCGGTTGGTCGGCCGGGGCCCTTCGGCGCTCACCCCGGTGTAGCCGCGCTTGGCCAAGGCAGCGGACGCGGCCGCGCGCTTCAGCGCGCCCTCGGTGACTTCGCTGGCGTGGGCGTAGCCGACCGATTCGCCGGCCACCACGCGCAGGCCGAAGCCTTCCGTGGAATCATAGGAGGCGCTCTTCAGCCGCCCGTCGTCGAACAGGAAGAACTCGCTGTGCGAGCGCTCGGCGAACACCTCGCCGTCGTCCGCCCCTTTCAAGGCCTCGCCCAGAACGCCCACGGCGCTTTCCGGCGAGACGCCGGCGGATTCGAGAATGGACGGGGAGGGGACGTGAGCGTTCATGAGCAACTTCGGTACGGGGATTGGAGGCTTTGTGACATAGGGTTTCGAAGGCCCGCGCGAAACTGGGCGGCGAAAGCGTCATGAGCGCGCGTCTTGGCAAGCCGAAGCGCCTCGCGTATGCACCCGCCAGTTTTTCGCGGGTGCGGCGCCCCGCGTGCGCCCTCATCCGCCAGGGGCGGATCAGCGCTTTATGAAGGACGGGCCACGGTCGAGATGAAGTCACGGTTGTTGCGGTTTGGCCGGCTCGCGTCGGCGGGCGTGCTTTGGAGTTTCGCATCATCGTTAGCCTGGGCCGACCAGATCGTCGGTCAGCCCGTCAATAAAGCCATCGGACTTCAGCCCGAGGGATCCCAGATCCGCGCCGACGTGATCGGCTTCCACGATCACATTCTGCTGCCGATCATCACCGGCATCACCCTGCTGGTGTTGGCGCTGCTGATTGTGGTGATCGTGCGCTTCAACAAGAGGGCCAATCCCGAGCCGGCGCGCTTCAGCCACAACACCACCATCGAGCTGATCTGGACGGTGGCGCCGATCCTGATCCTGGCCTTCATCGCCATCTTCTCGTTCCGCCTGCTCTACGAAGAGCACGACATGCCGCGGCCCTACATGACCGTGAAGGTCACCGGCCGGCAGTGGAACTGGGACTACGAGCTCCCCGACCAGAAGATCGCCGCCTACACCTCCGTGCCGTTGGAGGAGGCGGACGCCAACGCCCAGCATCGCCCCTACCTCCTGGCCGTCGACAAGCCGCTGTACGCGCCGGTCGGCAAGGTGGTCCGCGTGGAAGTGACCGCGGAGGACGTGATCCACGACTGGAGCGTTCCGGCCTTCGGCATCAAGATCGACGCCGTGCCCGGCCGGCTCAACCAGACCTGGTTCAAGGCCGACAAGGTCGGCACCTATTATGGCCAGTGCTCGCAGCTCTGCGGCATCAACCACAGCTACATGCCGATCGAGGTGCGGGTGGTGACCCAGCCGGAGTTCGACGCCTGGGTGGCGCGCAACGCGCCCAAGCCCGCGGCCGCTCCGCCGGCGTCCCAGCCCGCCTCGGCCGTCGGCCAGCAGGCGCCGCCGCCGGCGTCCGCCCCGCAGCCCGCGGCCCAGGCGCCGCCAGCGGCTCCCGCGGCCGCAAAGACGTGATAGAGTACGAGAAGAGAGTACCCTGAAGATGGCCGACATCATCGCCGACGCCCACGGGCGGGACCTGCACGCCGAAGCCGCCGGCCACGCGCACGGCGCGCACGATCACAAACCGGGGTTCTTCACCCGCTGGTTCCTGTCGACCAATCACAAGGACATCGGCACCCTCTACATCATCTTCGCCATCCAGGCGGGGATCGTCGGCGCGCTGCTGTCGGGTCTGATCCGCTGGGAGCTGGCCGAGCCGGGGATCCAGATCTTCGTCCACGGCTCGTGGCTCGACCAACTCTCCAAGCTCGGCCTGCCCGGCGTGCCGGAGGCCTCGAAGCACGGCTACTACGTCGCGGTGACCGCCCACGCCCTGGTGATGATCTTCTTCATGGTCATGCCGGCGATGATCGGCGGGTTCGGCAACTGGTTCGTGCCGCTGATGATCGGCGCGCCGGACATGGCCTTCCCGCGCATGAACAACATCAGCTTCTGGCTGTTGGTCTCGTCCTGGATAATGCTGCTGATCTCGACCACCATCGATGGTGGTCCGGGCAAGGGCTTCGGCGGCGGTTGGACCATGTATCCACCGCTATCGACGATCGGTCACACCGGGCCGGCGTTCGATTGCGCCATCCTCGCGATCCACCTCGCCGGCGCCAGCTCGATCCTGGGCGCCATCAACTTCATCACCACCATCTTCAACATGCGCGCGCCGGGCATGACCCTGCACCGGATGCCGCTGTTCGTGTGGTCGATCCTGGTGACGGTGTTCCTCCTGCTGCTCAGCCTGCCCGTGCTGGCCGGCGCGATCACCATGCTGCTCACCGACCGCAACTTCGGCACCCACTTCTTCGACGCGGCCGGCGGCGGCGACCCGATCATGTTCCAGCACCTGTTCTGGTTCTTCGGCCACCCCGAGGTCTACATCCTGATCCTGCCGGGCTTCGGCATCATCAGCCACATCGTGGCGACCTTCTCCAACAAGCCGGTGTTCGGCTACCTCGCCATGGCCTACGCCATGGTCGCCATCGGCTTCCTGGGCTTCATCGTCTGGGCCCACCACATGTTCACCACCGGCATGGAGGTGAACCTGCAGGCCTACTTCGTGGCCGCGACCATGGTCATCGCCGTGCCGACCGGGGTGAAGGTGTTCTCCTGGATCGCGACGATGTGGCAGGGGTCGCTCGACTTCAAGACGCCCATGCTCTGGGCCATCGGCTTCATCTTCCTGTTCACCGTCGGCGGCGTCACCGGCGTCGTCCTCGCGAACGCCGGCATCGATTACTCCCTGCACGACAGCTACTACGTGGTGGCCCACTTCCATTACGTGCTCAGCCTCGGCGCCGTGTTCGCCATCTTCGGCGGCTTCTTCTACTGGTTCGAGAAGATGTGGGGCGTGCGCTACAACGAGATCCTGGGCGCTGTTCAGTTCTGGATCATGTTTGTCGGCGTGAACCTGATCTTCTTCCCGCAGCACTTCCTCGGACTCCAGGGCATGCCGCGGCGGAGCATCGACTACCCCCGCGCCTTCTCCTACTGGAACCACCTCTCCTCCATCGGCTACGCCATCACGCTCGTGGGTCTTGGGGTGTTCATCGTGATCCTGGTCGAAGCGGCGGTTCGTCGCCGACCTGCGCGGGCCAATCCGTGGGGACCGGGCGCCACCACTCTCGAGTGGACGCTGCCTTCGCCTCCGCCTTTCCACCAGTTCAACGAACTGCCGGTGATCCACGCCGACGCCCACTGATCGGCGGACCATCACAAATCGACCAAGGGGTCGCGCCCGCCGGCGCGGCCCCTTACTTTAGCGAGGCCCATGGCCCACTCCATCCTCGACGTCAGCTCCCCGCCCCGGGTCGCCGGTTGGCGCGACTTCGTCGCCCTCATGAAACCCCGCGTCATGTCGCTGGTGGTGTTCACCGCGGCGACAGGCCTGGTCTGCGCCGGCAAGCCGATGAGCCCCGGTCTCGCCGCCATCGCGATCCTGGCCATCGCCGTGGGCGCGGGCGGATCGGGCGCGCTCAACATGGCCTATGACGGCGACATCGACGCCCGCATGCGCCGCACCCGCCATCGGCCGGTCCCCGCGGGACGGATCCAGTCCGCCGACGCGCTCGGCCTGGGGGTGGCGCTGTCGCTGTTCTCGGTGATGGTGCTCGGCCTCGCCACCAACTGGGTGGCGGCCGGCCTGCTCGCCTTCACCATCGCCTTCTACGCGATCGTCTACACCCTCTGGCTCAAGCGCCGGACCGCCCAGAACATCGTCATCGGCGGTCTCGCGGGCGCCTTGCCGCCGGTCGTCGGCTGGGCGGCGGCGAGCGGCACGGCGCCGCTCAACGCCTGGCTGATGGTGGCCATCATCTTCCTGTGGACCCCGCCCCATTTCTGGGCCCTGTCGCTCTACACCCGGGGCGACTACACCGCCGCCGGCGTGCCGATGATGCCTGTGGTCAAGGGCGCGGCGAGCACGCGCCGTCAGATCCTGGCCTATTCGGTGATCCTGGCGCTCGCCGGACTGGCCCCGGCCTTCACCGGCCTGGGCGGTCTCATCTACCTGGGCGTGTCCGGCGTCGGCGGCCTGGTGTTCGTGGCCCTGGCCGCGCGTCTCGCCCTCAGCCACTCGGGGGAGGATACCGTGGACCAGGCCAGCGACCTCTATCATGGGCCCCGCGCCATCGCCCCCGCGCGCGATCTGTTCGCCTTTTCGATCTTCTACCTGTTCGCCGTGTTCGCGGCGCTGCTGGTGGAGCACCTGCGATGAGCGATCCCAACGGCGAAGACGCGGCCGCCATGCGCGCCCGCAGGGGTCGCAACCTGGCGCTGGCGCTCGCCCTGGTCGCCTTCGTGGTGATCGTTTTCATCGTCACCGTGCTGAAGATCAGGGGCCACTAAGGGTTCATGGATCGGAACACCCGCCTGGCCGCGATCCTCGTTGTGGTGTTCGTCGCCATGGTCGGCGTCGCCTTCGCCGCCGTGCCCTTCTACCGCGCCTTCTGCCAGGCGACCGGGCTTCAACGGCATCCCCAAGGTGGGGCAGGCGGCCGCCGCGGCGACGTCCGGTCTCGGCCCAGACGGTGATCGTGCGGTTCGACACCAACACCCGCCGTGGGCTGCCGTGGACGTTCAAGCCGGAACAGCCCAGTCAGGTCGTGCACCTGGGCGAGCACAAGCTCGCCTTCTTCCGCGCCACCAACAATTCGAACCAGACGATCACCGGCCGCGCGCTCTACAACGTGCTGCCGGAGACGGCGGGGTCGTATTTCTCCAAGCTGGAGTGCTTCTGCTTCCGCAACCAGACGCTGAAGCCCGGCGAGACCGCCGAGATGCCCGTCGTCTACACGGTCGATCCCGCGTACGCGAAGGACCGCGACACCCGCGACCAGAAGGAGATCACCCTCTCCTACACCTTCTTCCCGGCCGTGACGGGCGGCTGACCACAGCGCCCCTTGGCGGCGCCGCAGGTGCGAGGCTATAGCGAGGCGAATCCGCGCGTAAGCGGCAGGGAAGATCAAACACACCGCGATATGGCCAGTACCGACGTCAAACACGACTACCACCTCGTAAACCCGAGCCCGTGGCCGTTCATCGGCTCCGCGGCCGCCGTGGTGCTGGCCATCGGCCTCGTCGCCGGCATGAAGGGCATCTTCGGCCTGCCCAAGGGCAGCTGGTGGCTCATGGGCCTTGGCCTCGCCGGGGTGATCGTCACCATGATCGGCTGGTGGACCCAGGTGGTCCGCGAGGCCAACGAGGGCGACCACACGCCCGTCGTGTCCCTGGGCCTGCGCTACGGCATGATCCTGTTCATCGCCTCGGAGATCATGTTCTTCGTCGCGTGGTTCTGGATCTTCTTCGAGATGGCGCTGTTCCACGGCGTCCGCGCCGCTTCCAGCATCGACGACGTGCGCACCGCCTGGGCCACCTGGCCGCCGAAAGGCGTCGAGACCGTCCCGGCCTTCCAGCTGCCGCTGGTCAACACCCTCACGCTCCTGCTGTCCGGCACCACGGTCACCTGGGCCCACCACTGCCTGCAGGTCGGCGACCGGCGGGGCGCCAAGATCGGGCTCGCCTGCACCATCGCGCTCGGCGTCATGTTCACCCTGGTCCAGGGCTACGAGTACAACCACATCCTCTCCGAGCACCTGTTCTACTCGCCGGAAGCGGCCAACGCGGGGCTCTACGGCTCGTCCTTCTTCATGGCGACCGGCTTCCACGGCTTCCACGTGATCATCGGCACCATCTTCCTCGCCGTGTGCCTGATCCGGCTGATGAACGGGGCCTTCACCCCCAAGCAGCACTTCGGCTTCGAGGCGGCGGCCTGGTACTGGCACTTCGTCGACGTGGTCTGGCTGTTCCTCTTCACCTTCCTCTACGTGATCTTCGGCGCCGGCTGGGGCCATCACGGCTAGGGGGAGCTTCAGCGCTCCGCCGCTCGCCGGCGCGCCTGGAGTCCACAGCGTGAGGCGATTTCCCATCGGGCTGACGGTGGTGTCGGCCGTCGCCGTCCTCCTGCTCTGCGCGCTCGGCGTCTGGCAGGTGGAGCGGTGGCGGTTCAAGCTGGCGGAACAGGCTCACATCGACGCGCTCCAGCACGCCCCCGCCGCGCCGCTTGGCGCCCTGCTGGCTGATCTGGCGACGGGTGGGAAGATCGAATACCGGCGCGCCCAGGTGCTCTGCGGCGCGTCGCGGCAGCCCGCCCCGACCCTGTTCCGTTTCGCCGAACGGGACGAACAGATCGCCTGGCGCCTGATGACCATATGCCGCCTCGATCCAGCCTCCAGCGGCGGCTTCGACGGGATCGTCGTCGACCGCGGCGTGGTGGATCGCTTCGTCGGCGAGACCGCGCCCGCGCCGGTCAGCGTTGCGCCGCCGTCGCGGGTCCAAGGCGTATTGCGTCAGCCCGGGTCCAAGGCCTGGCTGGGGGGCGCCGGGATCATCCCCACCAATGGCGTCGACACCGTGCGGCTGCTCGATCGCGCCGGCCTGCTCGCCTTCGCCCATCGCTCGGGGCTGAGCCGCCCGGCGCCGCTTTATCTGGCGACGGAGGTCGAGGCGCCGAGCCCGCCCGGCCTCACCGCCGTCCCCTTGCCGGCGACGATCGTCAACAACTGCCTGTACTACGCCATCACCTGGTTCTCCCTCGCCGCCATTCTCCTGATCTTCTACGTGGCCATGCTGCGCAGGCGGGGAGGGGCGGCGTGAGGTTCGTCTCCACACGCGGAGCGGCCCCGCCGGTCGGCTTCATGGAGGCGCTGTTCGCGGGCCTCGCGCCGGACGGCGGCCTCTATGTGCCGGAAGCCTGGCCGCGCCTCTCGGACGGGGAGATCGCAGCCTTCGCCGGCCGGCCGTACGCCGAGGTCGCCGCCGACATCCTGGGCCGCTTCACCGGAGACGAGATCCCGGCCGAGACGCGTCCGCCAGTTGTGCGAGGCGGCCTACGCGACCTTCCACCATCCCGCGGTCGCGCCGCTCAGACAGATCGACGAGCGCCGCTTCCTGCTCGAGCTGTTCCACGGCCCGACGCTGGCGTTCAAGGACGTCGCCATGCAGCTGCTCGCCCGGCTCTACGAGCACGGTCTCGAGCGGCGGGGCGAGCGGCTCACCATCGTCTGCGCCACCTCGGGCGACACCGGCGGGGCGGCCGCCGAGGCCTTCGCCGGCCGCGACAACATCGACCTCGTCTGCCTCTATCCCGAGGGCCGGATTTCCGCGGTGCAGCGCCGCTTCATGACCGCCACCGGAGCGGACAATGTGCGGGCGGTATCGGTGGAGGGCGACTTCGACCTTTGCCAAGCCCTGCTCAAGGCGCTGTTCGCCGACCGCGCGCTCGCCGGCGAGATCGGCCTGGCGGCGGTGAACTCGATCAACATCGCCCGGGTCATCGCCCAGATCGTCTACTATTTCACCGCCGCCGTAGCGCTGGGCGCGCCGGCCCGCCCGGTGTCGTTCGTGGTCCCGACCGGCAACCTCGGCGACGCCTATGCGGGATGGGCGGCGCGGGCCATGGGCCTGCCGATCGCGCGCCTCGTCGTCGCCACCAACAGCAACGCCATCGTCGCCGAGGCGATCGCCACCGGCGTCTACCGGCGCGGCGCGACCCTCGCGACCCAGAGCCCGGCCATGGACATCCAGGTCGCCTCCAATTTCGAACGCCTGCTGTACGATTGCACGGGCCAAAGCGGGCCGGCGGTCGCCGCCGCGTTCGAGGCCTTCGCGCGAGACGGCGTGATCCGCCTCGACGACCAAGCCTTGTCGCGGCTGCGCGGCCTGCTGGACGGCGTGTCGGTCAGCGAGGCGGAGACCTCGGCCACGATCCGCGCCGCCTACGAGGCCGGCGGCCTCCTGGTCGATCCGCACACCGCCGTGGCGTTGGCGGGGTCGATCAAAGCGGCGTCGCCCATGCCCACCGTGGTGCTTTCCACCGCTCACCCCGCCAAGTTCCCGGACGCGGTGGAGGCGGCCAGCGGCGTGGCTTCGCCGCCGCCCGCCGCCGTGGCCGCCCGCGCGGGCCGGGCTGAGGTCATCGACCCCCTTCCGGCCGACCTCGCCACGCTCAAGGCCTATCTACGCCGCGTGGCCGGAGTGACCGCTTGAGCCTGCCCCGCGTCCATCGCCTGAGCGGCGGCCTCACGGTGATCTGCGATCCGGTTCCCGGGTTCGAGACCCTGGCCCTCAGCGTCGTCGCCGGCCGGGGTGCACGCGCCGAGGATCCGGGGCGCGCCGGCTGGTCCCACCTCTTGGAGCACATGGTGTTCAAGGGCGCGGGCGAGCGCTCGGCTCTGGAGCTCGTCGAAGCCATCGAGAGCGAGGGCGGCCAGATCAACGCCGCCACCGGCTACGAGCGCACCAGCTTCCAGGTCCGCGCTCTCCAAGGCGGCCTGCCGCTGGCCATGGAGGTGACCGCCGACCTCGTTCTGCGCCCGACCCTCGATGCCGAGGACCTCGAGCGCGAGAAGGGGGTCATCGGCCAGGAGATCGCCGAGGCCGCCGATACGCCGGACGACCACGTCTTCGAGCTCGCCCAGTCCGCCGCCTTCCCGGACCAGCCGCTCGGCCGCTCCATCCTCGGCACGACCGAGAGCCTGGCCGGCGCCGATCCGATCAGCCTCGGCGCCTGGCGCGGCGCGCTCTACGGCCACGATCGGCTGGTGGTGAGCGCCTCGGGCGCCATCGACGAGGACCAATTGCTCCACCTGGCCGAGCGGCATTTTCCCGCCTCGCCCACGACTGCGCCGGCCCCCGAGCTCGCGGACGCGGACTTCGTCGGCGGGGTGATGCGCGAGCGCCGGCGCCTGGAGCAGGCGCACCTCGTCTTCCTGCTGCCCACCGTCGGCGTGTCGGACCCGGCCTACTGGGCTGTCCGGCTGTTCTCGGAGATCCTCGGCGGCGGGATGTCGTCGCGGCTTTTCCAGGAGGCGCGCGAGAAGCGCGGCCTCGCCTACGCCATCGACTCCTATGCCGAAACCTACAAGGATATCGGCGTCGTCGGCGTCTACGCCGGCTGCGAAGCGGCCAACGCCGGCCAGCTCGCCACGGTGGTCGGCGAACAGGTCCGGGGCATGGCCGATAAGGTTTCCGATGTGGAGCTCGCTCGCGCCAAGGCCCAGCTCAAGGGGGCTCTGTTCATGGCCCGCGAAAGCCTCTCTTCACGCGCCGAGCAAGCGGCGGCGCAATATCTCGCGCTCGGTCGTCTCCTCTCCACCGCCGAGATCGCCGCCGGGATCGACGCGGTCACCTCGCGCGACGTCGCCGCGCTGGGAGAACGCCTGCTCGCGCCGCGACGGGCCGTCGCCGGCGTGCTCGCCGGCCGCGGCGCCCAGAGCGCGCCCGAGCGCTTCCTGAAGGCGGTCTTCGCCTAGGGGCTCGCCAGCGCCGGCGCGCGCCGCCCCCGACGCGCCGCGTAGAACAGCGATCCAGAACCCAGCAGCACGGCGGAGGCGATCAGCAGCTTGACCACCTCGCCCACCGGGTTCTTGGCGTCGGGGCTGGGGACCAGGGTGCAGGCCACGGCGCTGAGGGTGACGGCCAGGCCGAGCGAGCCCACCGCGAGCCGTCCCGTCGCCCCGCCCGGCGAGCGCCAGGCGCCCGTCTCCGACGGGCGCCGGGCCACCTTCAGGAACACCGCGAACAGGAACAGGAAGGGCAGGGTGTAGGAGAGCACGCTCATCGCCACCAGGAAGTCGTAGGCCGCCTTGAGGCTCGCGCCGGCCTGGGACAGCAGCACCAGCGCGACCACGATCACCGTCTGCACCAGCACGGCGGCCACCGGCGCGCCGGTCTTGGGGTCGCGGCGGCCGAACACCGGCGGAAGATAGGCGTCGATCCCGGCGGCGAAGGGCAGGCGCGCGGCGACCCCGAACCAGCTCGAATAGCTTCCCAGGATGCACAGGAAGGCCGCCCCCAGCACCGCCGGCGCGAGGGGGGCCAACCCCAGCTTGCCGAGCGCCAGCACCAGCGCGTCGGGCAGCCCGGAGAGGCGTGTCGCCGCCGCCGGCGACAGGATCACCAGCATCGCTCCCGTGCCCGCGCCGTAGAACACCAGCTGCACCACCGCCACGCAGGCGAGCACCGCGAAGATCGTCCGCATCCCGCCGCGCACGTCGTTGCGCAAAAAGGCGAGCGCCTCGGCCCCACCCACCGCGAACACCGTGGTCGCCCACAGGATGGCCGTGTCGGCGGTGAGCGGCGGCGCGTAGGCGGCGGCGTGACGGAATTCGGTGGCCGAGCCTTGCACCCGCCACACGCCCCACGCGCACAGGGCCAACAACGCGACCAGGATCAGGTTCGAGGCCCCGCCGAGGTTCGAGATCCACTTTCCCGCGCCGAGCCCGCGGTAGTGCAAGGCCCCGATGCCGATGGCGAATCCGGCGGTGAGGGCCATGAACAGCGCCGGCTGATCGAGGATCGGCTTGCCCCAGGGCCCGAGCGCCATGGCCAGGAGATTGACGATGAACACCAGCAGCCCGGCGAAGAACGGCAGGTTGCAGGCCCAGTAGATCCAGCCCGCCAGGAACCCCCAGAATGGCCCGAACGTATCGGCCGTCCAGGCATAAACCCCGCCCTCGCCGGGGAAGCGCCCGGTGAGCTCCGCGCTGGCGAGCGTCAGCGGAACCGAGAACAGGACGATCGCCAGCGCCCAGATCGGCAGGGCCGACGGCCCCGCCGCCGCCGCGACGCTGATCCACCGGATGGAGAGCGCCATGGCCATGGCGTAGAGGAACAGGTCGGCGAACCCGAGCGAGCGGACGGTCATCGATCGGACCTCGGCCGCGCGGCGGCGCCCGTCAAGGCATTGTCGGGCGGGCGGAACGGCGCCATGGACTCGGACGCCATGGCGCTGCTCGACTGGATGGCTCAGGACGGCGACCTTCGCCTCGAGGGCGAGGGCGTACGTCTGCGCCCCTATCGCGCGTCCGACTACCTGGAATGGTCCGCCCTGCGCGAGCGCTCACGCGCCTTCCTCCAGCCGTGGGAGCCGACCTGGCCCTCGGACGACCTCACCCGCGTGGCCTTCCGCCGCCGCTTGGCGGCTTACGCCCAGGATCAGGAGCGGGGCGAGGCCTACGCCTTTCTGATCTTCGAAACCGGCGCCAACGCCATGGTCGGCGGGATCACCCTGCGCCACATCCGTCGCGGCGTCGCCCAGATGGGGTCGATCGGCTACTGGGTCGGCGAGCCGTTCGTGCGGCGCGGTTACGCCGTGGGCGCCGCGCGCACCGTGCTCGACTTCGCCTTCGGCCGGCTGGGGCTGCATCGGATCGAGGCCGCCTGCCTGCCGGAGAACGCCGGCTCCCGCGCCGTGCTCGCCAAGGCCGGCTTCGAGCAGGAAGGCTACGCCAAGGCCTATCTGAAGATCGACGGCCGCTGGCGCGACCACCTGCTGTTCGCGCGGCTCGCCGACCGGTCGGCGAGCGGCTGAGCGCCGAGCCTCAGCCGATCACCCCGCAGGCCATCCGCGCGCCGCCGCCGCCCAGGGGCGCGGGCGTGTCGCTGTAGTTGTCGCCGCCGACATGGATCATGATCGTGTGACCCTTGAGCGTGGTCACGTCGGTGATGCGCGGCGCGGTGAGCGTCTCCTTGGCGGTCCCGTCCTGCGCGACGGTGAGGGCGGGCAGGTCGCCCAGGTGCCCGTGGCCCATCGGCCCTTCGTGATGACCGGTCGTGGCCGGGTCGAGGTGACCGCCGGCCGCGCCCGCCGGCACCACCTTCCCGGACTTGTCCGGCCCGACGCCGCAGGAGCCCTTCTCGTGCACGTGGAAGCCGTGGACGCCGGGTGGCAGGCCGTCGAACTTGGTCTCGATCGCCGCGCCGCCGCTGGTGTCGCGGAACACGACCTCGCCGACCTTGGCGCCTACGCCGTCCAGCCCGACCATGTTGATCTGGGCGCGCACCTCGGCGCCGCAGGCCGGGGTGACCGCGAGGGCGGCGAGCATCGAAAGCGCGAGGCGCAAGGTCATGGGCGAATTCAGACTCCAGATCGGTTGACCGGAGCTTAGCCTTACCTGAAGGCGCGTTCTAGGCGCGGCCGCCCATGGACGAGAGCTGCTCGGCCGCCACGCCGATCTTGGCCAGGGCCCGGCCCCACTTGTGCTCGTGATCGTCGCCGAACAGCAGCTCCTCGTCCGCGTCGCAGGTGAGCCAGACGCTGTCGCGGATCTCGCCCTCCAGCTGTCCCTCGCCCCACCCGGCATAGCCCAGGGCCAGGACCGCGCGCCTGGGCCTCTGGGTGTTGCCGGCCAGGGCCTCCAGGATTTCACGGGTCGCGGTGAGGGCCACGCCGCCTCCGACCTCGACGGTGGCGCCTTCGCCCGCATAGTCGTCGGTGTGGAGCACGAAGCCGCGCTCCGGCTCGACCGGGCCGCCCATCAGCACCAGCTCCTCGGGCGTGCTCGGCGCGGCGGAGACTCCGAGTTGGGTCAGGAGATGGGTGAGCGTGAGCCCGTCCACCGGCCGGTTCACGGTGAGCCCCATGGCGTGCTTGCCGTCGTGGGCGATGATCAGGATCACCGCGCGCTCGAAGCGGGGGTCGCCGATGCCGGGCATGGCCACCAGCAACTGGCCGGTGAGCGCGTGGCTGGGGCTGGGCGCCATGGAGCCAACATCGACCATGACCGCCGCCGTTTCAACCCGGGTTGGCGTTCGGAACGACAGCCTCTATGTCGGCGGGGCCTGCCCAAGGACGAGGAGCGATCATGACCATCGAAGTCGGCGACAAGGTTCCCAGCGCGAGCCTGACCAAATGGGGGGCCAGCGGCCCCGAGCCGGTCTCCACCGACGAGCTGTTCGCCGGCAAGACGGTGGCCCTGTTCGCCGTGCCCGGCGCCTTCACCCCCACCTGCTCGGCCAAGCACCTGCCGGGCTTCAAGCAGAACGCCGCCGCGCTGAAGGCCAAGGGCGTCGACCAGATCGCCTGCGTCTCGGTCAACGATATCTTCGTGATGAAGGCCTGGGGCGACAGTCAGGGCGTAGGCGACGACGTGCTGATGCTGGCCGACGGCAACGGCGATTTCACCCGCGCGCTCGGCCTCACTCTCGACGGCTCGAAGTTCGGGATGGGCGAGCGATCCCAGCGCTACTCGGTCGTCGTCAAGGATGGCGTCGTCAAAGACCTGAACGTCGAGCAGGGCGGTGAATTCAAGGTCTCCTCCGCCGAATACATGCTGGCCCAGCTCTGATCGAAAGAGCCCCCTCATGACCGGACCCTTCGGCGCCACGTCCACCACCGACGACGTTCTCGAGGGCGTCGACCTCAGCGGCAAGCGCGTCCTGGTGACGGGGGTTTCGGCGGGATTGGGCGCGGAGACCGCGCGCGCCCTGGCCGCCCACGGCGCTCAGGTGGTGGGGGCCGCGCGCGACCTCGGCAAGGCTGAGCGGGCCACGGCCGCGGTCCGGGAGCAAGCGGCGAACGGCGGCGGCCTTGAACTGGTGGAGCTGGACCTCGCCAGCCTGTCCAGCGTGCGGGCCTGCGCCGACGCCCTGCTCGCCGCCGGAAAGCCGTTCGACGTGGTCATCGCCAACGCCGGCGTGATGGCGACGCCCTTCGGCAAGACGGCGGACGGGTTCGAGACGCAGTTCGGCACCAACCATCTGGGCCACTTCGTGCTGGTCAACCGCATCGCCGGCCTGATCAAATCCGGTGGGCGGCTGGTGAACCTCTCCTCGGCGGGTCACCGGTTTTCGGACGTCGACCTCGAGGATCCCAACTTCGACCATACGCCCTACGGCGAGTTCGTCGCCTACGGCCGCTCCAAGACCGCCAACATCCTCTTCGCCGTGGAGTTCGACCGCCGGCACAAGCCGCAGGGCGTTAGAGCGACCGCCGTCCATCCGGGCGGCATCCAGACCGAGCTCGGCCGGTACATGACCGATGAGGTGCGCGAGGCGCTGATCGCCAACATCAACGCCGCCAACCAGGCGGCGAACGCGCCGGCCTTCGAGTGGAAGACCATCCCGCAGGGTGCGGCGACCAGCGTCTGGGCCGGCTTCGTCGCCCCGGCCGATGGGGTCGGCGGCCGTTACTGCGAAGATTGCCACGTCGCGGAGATCACCGAGCAGCCCGATGCTCGAAGCGGCGTGCGCCCCTACGCTGTCGATCCCGACCGCGCCAAGGCGCTGTGGGCGAAGAGCGAGGAAATGGTCGGCGAGCGGTTCTGAGCAAAGCCTCGGCCGGACGCTCGCCTTGCCTCGCCGCTCGTCGAGCGGCTAGGCTTTGCGGATGTTGATCAAGTCTCTGCTGGCCACCGCTGTTCTGGCGTTGGCGTTTCCCGCTGTCGCGGGCGATGTGGCGTCTGAAAAGGCGGCGGTCGATCGTTCGCTCGACGGCGGCTACCCGCAACTCGACGCCCTCTACAAGGACATCCACGCCCACCCGGAGCTCGGCTTCCACGAGACGCGCACCGCGGCCCTGCTCGCCGGGGAGATGCGCAAGCTCGGCTTCACCGTCACCGAGGGCGTCGGCGGCACCGGCATCGTCGCGATCTATCACAACGGCGCGGGCCCGGTGGTGATGGTCCGCACCGAACTCGACGCCTTGCCCGTGGAGGAGAAGACCGGGCTACCCTACGCCTCCAAGGTCCAGGCCGACTGGCGCGGCCACACCACCTTCGTCGATCACGCCTGCGGCCACGACGCGCACATGGCGATCTGGGTCGGGACGGCGCGCACGCTGGTCGCCTTGAAGGACCGCTGGCATGGGACCTTGATGTTCATCGGCCAGCCGGCGGAAGAGATCGTCGGCGGCGGCCCCGCGATGGTCAAGGACGGCCTCTTCACCCGCTTCGCCAAGCCGGACTACGCCTTCGCCCTGCACACCGGGCCGGCGGCCTACGGCACGGTCGCCTACAAGGGCGGGGTCTACAACTCCAACAGCGACAGCTTGCAGATCACCTTCCACGGCGTCGGCGGCCACGGCTCCATGCCGCACCTCGCCCTCGATCCGGTGCTGATCGCCGCCCGCTTCGTCGTCGACGTCCAATCGGTCGTCAGCCGTGAGAAGGACCCGCAGGAGGCCGGCGTGGTCACCATCGGGGCCATCGAGGGCGGCAGCGCGGGGAACATCATTCCCGACCACGTCGTCGTGCGCGGCACGATCCGCAGCTACGACCCGGCCGTTCGCGCCAAACTCAAGGCGGGCATCGAGCGCGTCGCCCGCGCCGAGGCGGCCATGGCCGGCGCGCCGGCGCCCGACATCGAGCTCAGCGCCGAGCACGCCGACGCGGTGATCAACGATCCGGCGCTGGCCGCGCGGGTCGGGCCGGTGTTCAAGGCCGCGTTCGGCGACAAGGCGACGGAGGAGGCGCGTCCCGGATACGCCAGCGAGGACTACTCGGCCTTCGTCAACGCCGGGGCGACCCACTCGCTGTACTTCAACATCGGCGTCTACGATCCGGCGCGGGTCGCGGCCGCGAACGCGGGTGGCCCGGCCCTGCCGGTGAACCACTCGCCCTACTATGCGCCCGTGCCCGAACCCACGATTCGAACCGGCGTCGAGGCCATGAGCCTGGCCGTGCTCACGGTCGCGGGCTCGGGGCCCAGCGCGACGGCGAACTGATTTCCTCCGCCCCGTCGGGATCGAAGCGGAAGCGGTTTGGCGGCTAGGACGCCGTGAACACCACGTCGCAGCTGCGGCCCTCGGCGAGCGCCCGATCCAGACCGGCCCCCAGGGGAATGATGCACAGGTCGCCGTGACCGTCGCCGGACATGGAGAGCACCATCTCGCGATGGTGACCGCCGCCGAACAGCAGGGGGCTGAAGGTGCGGAACAGGACCGACCAGGACGCGACGATGAAGAACACGACGAACCACGAGGCGACGACGCGCGCCCAGTTTCGGCGCGCGGGTTTTTGTCCCGCCCTCGGCCGCGTTTCGCCTCCCACCGACATCGGGCGAGCTTACCTCACGCGATTGTGTCGGGCCAGCGCGCCCGCAAGTCGGAAACACCGCAACCCGCTGCTCAACACAAGTAGATTTCAAAGCTTAGTCAAATCGCGGCCAGGCGGGGCGGTTTGTTCCCAAAGGCGCCGTATTCGCGCGTTCATCCACGAACTGGGGCGTTCCGGATGTCGGCTCTGACAGAGCCTGGGGCCCCGCGTCGGACGGAGCTCCCGAAATGCGCAACCTGTTCGCGCCCGTCACCTTCCTGGCGTCTCTCGGTGCGATCTACGCCACCGTCACGGGGTGGGACTTCAGCGGCCATCGGCTGGAAGTCGTCGGGGTGGCCTCGATCGTCGCCATCGGCGCCGCGCTCGATCTGATGCCGATCCCGAAGTAGGGCCCTTAGGGGCCCGAGACCCTTACGAGCCCTTGCTCCTCGACGCTCGGAGCCTCATTTTTCCGTCAGCCTAATGGATGGAAGCCATGAGTGACGCTGTCGGCCCCGGCGATCTCGTTCTGTGCGTCAACGCCGCGCCCAACCACGTCACGGGCCGGCCGGTGCCCTTGAAGGCGGGGGAGACCTACCGCGTCGCGGCGGTCATGGAGTTCGCCTGTCCCTGCGGACGCTCCGACGCCCTGCTCGATGTCGGTGTCGACTGGGGATGGTGCCAGTCGCGCTTCCGCCTCCTGCCCAAGCCCAAGGCGGAGGCCAAGACGCGCCGCGTCTCCGCGCCCCGGGAGAAGGAGACGGTTCGATGACGTGTCCGCCTCTGCGGCGGCCGATCAGTCGGCAACGCCCACGATGCTGGGCGTGCGAAATCCCAGGCTCACCCAGGTCGTCAGCAACTTGAGCATGAAACTCGCTGGCCGCCCGGGGAAGCTCGGCAGCCCATCTTGAGGAAGCGCCGCCTGGTCCGGGAGGTCTCGCGTCATGACCCGCATGGACGGCTTGGGCGCGTCCTTGATCCGATCGCGGTAGATCGAGACCCAGAAGCCCTTGGTGAAGTCGCCGAACATCGGCGTTCCGCAGCACGACGCGACCATCCGGCGCGATGGCGACTCCGGCGCAAGTCGATGAGCTTCCAGCCGATCGCCTCCGCGGACGCATCTCAGCTGATCCTTGCGCCACAGCACCACGGGCGTTCCGCCGGCGCCATCGACGATCGGCGCGACGGGTGATCCGACGTCCAAAGCGCGCCCGGCGGTACGACAGCTCGTACAACTGCAGATCACGCTCATCATCGGAGCGCCGACCGCTTCGAGGCATACCGCGCCACAAGCGCACGTGATTGTAATCACCGGGCTATCCCCGCGCGCCATCGCGCAACACACCATCTTGGCGCCGCATCGCTGGCCCGACAATCCGAGCCGCGCGCGCGACCGTCCTGGTGGCCCCGACGAGACGCTGGTCGAGGCGATGCGGACCGCCTAGATCGGGAACTCCCATCGTTCCAAATCTGGCGACCAGACATGACGAGCCTCACCGGCGGCTGCCTCTGCGGCGGCGTGCGCTACACCTACGAGGGCGAACTCGGCGGAACCGCTGGCTCGGTGACGGTCTGCCACTGCGCCTCCTGTCGCAAGGCGCACGGCTACGCCGCGGGAGTCGCTCCGGCGTGGGCGGACGGTTTCGCGGTGACGGCGGGAGACGACCTGATCCGCGAATACGAGTTCCTCGCCCGGCAAGAAGCGCGCCTTCTGCACCCGTTGCGGATCGCCGCTCTATTCGCGGCGCGACGACAAGCCGGAAGCCTTGCGGCTCCGCCTGGGCAGCCTGGACAACCCGCCCGACAGCCTTACCGTGGAGGCCCACATCCACACCGAAGGCGCCCCGGCCTGGGCCGGCCCCGACGACGCGCCGCGCTATCCGGGATGGGAGCCCGGGCGGGCGTGACGATCGCGGGGTGATCGTCTTCGGCGGCTGGGCCGCCGTCAGCGCCGGACGAAGCGATAAGCGAAGCGGTCCGTCTGGCCCTTGATCGCGGGATCGAACACCTTGAGCGCGTGAGGATCGTCGGGGTTCGCGAGCAGGCGGCTTTCCCCGTCCAGGACGAAGCCGGCCGCTTCGACCTCCTCGCGGACGGTCGCCGGATCGATCCGGTGCAGGTCCTGGGTGTCGCTCGCGCCCGACCCGGCGGCGGCGGCGTGGTCGACGATGACGTAGGACCCGCCGGGCTTGATCCGCTCGAAGACGGCGCGGTTGAACTCGGCCGCCGTCGCGCCCTTGGCCTGGATCAGGGCGGTATGAAGATCGTGGTAGAACAGGTGGATCCACACGACGTCCGCGGCTTGAGTGACCTGCGGCATCGCGACCAGGTCCGCCGTGACGGCTTCGACGTTCTCTCGCCCCGGCTCCTTCGCCAGCGTGCCCATGAGGCCGACCGGATCGTTCTTGAAGTGGGCGACTTCCGCCGGCACGAAGCTGTAGACCCGTCCTTCGGGTCCCACGACGTCGGAGAAGAGACGGGTCCACTCGCCCTCGCCGGGGTAGACGTCGATGACGGTGGAGCCCGCATCGACGCCGGCGAACCGGATCAGCTCGGATTGCGTGGACTGGTCGTACATCGGGATCTCCGTTGCGATTAGGGGTTCGAGGCGCTGGCGGCGCGCGCCAGGGCCTGGGTGTCGACATACTCGCGGATGCTGGCCAGCTTGCCGTCCCGGACCGTGATGGCGAAGATGAAGTTGTCCTCGAACGGCTTGTTCGTCGCCTTGATCTTTCCCGAGGCGAAACCGACGACGAAGACCCGGTCTCCCTGCGCGACGAATTCGCGGGGCTCCGTGGACGTTTCGATCGACTTGGACGCCGTCTCGAGCAGATCCGCCAGCCCGGCGTGTCCGTGGCGCGTTCCGGCCAAGGGCCAGTCCTCGCCCGGAATGATCCACTCGATATCTTCCGCGGCCAGCGCCAGCAGAGCCCCTTTGTCGCCGCGGCCGATCGCGGCGAAGAAGTCCTTCACGGTCTGGATGTTGTTCTCGATACTCATTGAAATGTCTCCGCTTTGCTTGGGATTGTGACCTACGGGATGCGTCCCGTGCGCTAGTCGAACTTGACCAGGTCCTTGAAGATCAGCCGGCCCCAGCTGTTTCCGCGCGCCTGCACCAGCAGCCCGCCTTCGGACAGCCCGCCAAGCTTGACCGGCGAAAAGCCGAGATTTTCCGCGAGCGCGCCGATCTCGTCCGCGGCGGCGTCGTCGTCGCTCGCCAGGAACACGACCCTCCGGCCGCCATGCACCGCCGGATCCTGGGCGAGGACGGCGGCGCCCAGATGGTTGAAGCCCTTGACCAGCCTCGCGCCGGCGAAGGCCTCGGCGACGACCTTGGAAGACGGCTGTCCTCCCAGGTCTTCAACGGGCACGCCGTAGGCGTTGGTCACATCGACGATGGTCTTGCCCTCGCCAGCTGGGCAGCGCCTTCGCCACGTCCGGGTGCGCCCCGAAGCCGACCGCCAGGAAGATCACGTCCGCCTTGACGGCGTCCGCCAGTGTCTTGGCGCTGATCGTGGGCCCGATCGCGGCGGCGTCGGCGGCGAAGCTTGCCGGGTCGCGCGTGGCGGCCACGGAGACGTCGACGCCCTTGCGGGCGAACGCCTTGGCGAGGGCCTGGCCGATCTTGCCGAAGCCGATGATTGCGTAGGTCATGATGGTTCTCCGCTAGGATGTGAGGTCGGGTTCAGACTTGAGCCATGCCTCCGTCGACCGCGAGATCGACGCCGGTGATGAAGGAACTCTCGTCGGAGGCGAGGAAGGTGACCGCGTCCGCGATCTCCTCCGGCGTGCCTCGGCGGCCCATGGGAATCTGGGTGGCGAACTGCGCGGCCGCTTGCTCGGCCTGCTCCGGGGTAAGGCCCGTCGTTGTCGCCAGCGCCGGGGTGTCGATCGGGCCGGGGCTCAGCGAATTCACGCGGATTCCGCGATCCTTCAGCTCCAGCGTCCAGGCCCGCGCGAAGCTACGCACCGCCGCCTTGCTCGCCGCGTAGGCGCTGAATCCTGGCAGCCCCAGGACGTTCGACACCGACGAGGTCAGGATGATCGAACCGCCGTCGTTGAACAGCGGAAGGGCCTTCTGCACCGTAGAAGAACAGCCCCTTCACATTGACGTCGAAGGTCTGGTCGAAGTGGGCCTCGGTCGCCGCCTCGAGCGGCGCGATGGTTCCCGCGCCGGCGTTCGCGAAAAGAATATCGATGTGCCCATGTTTCTCTCTCACCACAGCATAGAGCCGGTCGAGGTCGTCCAGGCGCGACACGTCGCCGACGACCGTCGTGACGTTTCCGCCGATGAGGGACGCGGCCTCGCTCAGCTCCTTCTCGCGCCGGCCGCTGATCACGACCTGCGCGCCTTCGTCCACGAAGCGCTTGGCCGTGGCCAGCCCGATGCCGCTGCTGCCGCCGGTGATGACCGCGACCTTTCCGTCCAGCGTGTTCATGGTCTTATCCTTCGTTGTGGGTGGACTAGGCGCGGGATCGCGCCGGCTCAGAGCTGCGCCAGGCCGCCGTCGACGGCGACTTCGCTGGCGGTCATGAAGCTGCTGTCCGACGAGGCGAGGAAGGCGGCCGCGGCCGCGATCTCCGCCGGATCGGCCATGCGCTGGAGCGGAGTCATCGCGGCGTAGGCCTTCTGGCCCTCCTCACCGAGCGCGTCCTTGGCGAGGTCCGTCGCCGTCGCCCCGGGCGACAGCACGTTGACCCGGATGCCGGTGCCCTTCAGGTCCTCCGCCCAGGTCCGCGCGAGGTTGCGCACGGCCGCCTTGCTCGCGCTGTAGGCGCTCATGCCCGGCGCGCCCGTCGTTCCGGCGCTCGATCCGGTGAGGATGATCGAACCGCCTTCGCCCATCAGCGGCAGCGCCTTTTGCACGGTGAAGATCGTGCCCTTCACGTTGACGTCGAAGGTCTCGTCGATGTGCTGGGCGGTGATCTCGCCGAGCTTGAGCGGGCTTCCCGCCCCGGCATTGGCGAAGACGATGTCGAGGGTTCCGCGCTCGGCCTTCACCGCCGCGTAGAGCCGGTCGAGGTCGGCCTCGTCCGAGACCGAGCCCTTCACCGCTCGAGCGTTGGATCCGAGCTCGGCCACCGCCGCGTCGATCGCGTCCTGCCGCCGGCCGAAGATGAAGACGAAGGCGCCTTCCTCGATGAACCGCTTCGCCGAGGCGAGGCCGATGCCGGTCGCGCCCCCGGTGATCACGGCGGTCTTTCCATTCAGTCGGGTCACGACGGTCTCCTGGCTTGGGCGTCTCAAGGTCTCCGGCGGCCCGATTGGCTCGCCGAGACGCCCCAGATGGGTCCGCGGAGGTCAGGGGTGCAGTCCGCGAGCGCGCACATCGGTGGTGCGATTTCGATCCGGCCGGACGAGCGGCCTCAGCTTAGCGATCGGGGAAGTTCAGGCCGCTATGCTAAAGCAGGGCTTCGGAAGGCGCGGCCGGCGGCGCGGGATTGCACCATGATCGACTGGGACGACGTCCGCTACTTTCTCGCCGTGGCGCGCGACGGCTCGGTGCGGGCCGCCGCCAAGCGCCTCGGCGTCAACCACGCCACCGTGCTGCGACGCATCGCCCAGCTCGAGGACCGCCTCGGCGCGCGCATGTTCGAGAAGCTGCCTTCGGGCTACCGCCTGACGCCCGCGGGCGAGGAGGTGCTCGAACTCGCCAGCCAGATGGAAGCCTCGTCGCACCAGCTGGAGACCCGCGTCTTCGGGCGCGACCAGAGCGTGCGCGGGCTCCTGCGGGTGACGCTGGCGCCGCCCCTCGTCACCCACCTGCTCATGCCGGACTTCGCCGACTTCGCGCGCCTGCATCCGGATATCGAGATGGTGGTCCTATCGTCGGGCGAGCTGGCGAACCTGACCAACCGGGACGCCGACGTGGCGATCCGCGTCGTCTACGACCGCAAGACCCTGCCGCTCAACCTTCACGGCCTCAAAGGGCCGGAGCTGTTCGGCGGCGTCTACATCGCCCGCGATCGGCTGGCCGCGTGGCGCGCGGGCGCCCACGACTCCGTTCGGTGGATCGTCGCGGACCCTTTTGGAATTCCGGAGTGGGCGAGGGAAGGCGAGGTCCGCGCCACGGAGGTTCCTTTCCGGACCACCGAGGCCGCGGCGCAGATCGCCGCCGTCCGGCAAGGGCTCGGCATCACGACCCTGCCGTGCTTCGTCGGCGACGCCGACCCCCTGCTGGCGAGGGCGCCGGGCACGGACCTGCACCTCTACGGAACCGTCTGGCTTCTCACGCAAGGGGAGACCCGCAAGACCGAGCGAGTCCGGCTCTTCACGGAGTTCGTGTCCCACCGGCTCGCCGGCTATGCGCCGCTTCTGGAGGGGCGCACGGTCCGTGGTTCATGATGGCATGGTCGAGAGCCAGCGCGGGAGCAAACCTTGCATGAGCGTACGTGAGCAGATTGACGCCTACATCCGCGATCAGGCTCCGGCGAAGAGCGAGGGCTTGCTGGATCTGCATCGACGTATCCTGGCGATGTCTCCCGACGCCGATCTCTGGTTCCTGGATGGGAGGAACGACGAGGGTAAGATCGTTTCCAATCCGAGTATCGGCTATGGATCGGAAACCTTGAACTACGCTGATGGCAAGTCCCGAGAGTTCTACAAGCTCGGCTTGAGCGCCAACACCTCGGGGATATCGCTCTATGTCATGGGCCTCAACGACAAGACCTACCTGATCGCGGACCTATGGATCGCGGCTCGGCAAGGCGAAGATCACCGGATATTGCATTCGGTTCAAATCCGTAGAGGACGTGGATCTCGCCGTGATCGAGGAACTCGTCACGCACGCCTTGGGGCAAGGATCAGCCGGCGCACCATCCTAGGGTGGAATATCCGAACCTTGTGCGCATCATGGGGTTCAGGAGCCCGCAGCTCGCGACTGAAGCAGATGCCGGCCGCCGAGCAAGGCCTGGGCGACGTCACTGAGGATCTGATCAGGGCCGTGATCTTCGGTGGTGATCACGTGAGCTTCGAAACTGCCCAAATCAGAGAACTGCTCGTGCAGGGACGTGATCACGCCCGCATCTGAAAGAGTCTCTCCACCACGGTCGCGGCATCGCTGGATCGCGATGTCCAACGGCGGTCGCAGCACGACATAGTGGACCGGCCGGTCGAGGTCTTGGAAGGCCGGGAGGAACCACGGCCCGATGATCCCATCCACGATCACCAGATAGCCGCCTGCGGCGTAGGCCTCGGAGGCGTTCGCGAGGGCGCGCATGACGACGCCGTTCTGATCATGGGCGCTCGGAAGGTAAGGCGGAATCGCGCCGTTCTTGATGAAATGCCAGAAGTCGTCGGCGTGAAGATGCACCTTCGGTGATCCCGGTTGAGAGGCCAGGGAGCGCGAGGTCGTCGTCTTCCCGGAACCGGGCGGGCCCGTCAGGATCAGGATGGCGCCGGCTAAATCCATAACGCCAGATTGCGACCGTGAGCCGATGTCGGCAATGGGTCGTGACCGTCCGTTGACCCGGCTTCCAGAATGCCACCTTCGGAGCGGCGCTGAGGTCCTACCCTGAAGCGGACGGCCTTAAGGGCCGCTAAGGGTGGAAAGCGGACGTCTCGCGTACGTGGCAGCGCTAACGGAGCAATACGCTCCACCTTCGACGAAAGTCAGTCCGGACGAGTGCCGAAGCGGTCAAGCCGTATCGTCTGAAGCACCTGATCGCCGTGTCGAGAACTCGTCCGATGGCAGATCATTGCGCACTGTGATCCGGACGTACGCACTACCGTCGAGAACGGTGACTCTGTTGCGTTGACCCGTAGAGCGCTGCCAGAATGCCAGCTTCGGAGCGGCACTGAGATCCGTACCCTTAAGCGGCGGGCTGAAGGGCCGCTGAGGGTCGAGAGCAGCCGACTCGCTACCTACATCATCTTGGAGAGGCGGCTCAGCGTCGATCGATTAGCTCGCGAACGTAAACATCTGGCATGTATCTTCTGGTTGACGGACGGTACGTCTCGCGCACCTGGTTGTTTGGCTTGCAGCACAGCGAGGCATGATCGACCGTGCAGTCGAACCCAGCTGATGTGCATCGAGCATTCCAGATTGGATCGATCGAACAGCCGCAACTCGATCGGGACGAGTTCGAGAGCGTGCCAATTGCGGTCGCAAATCATCGACGCGAGTCTCAGAGCCGCGAGCTTGGCGCGCTAAGAAGCGGAAGCGCGAGACGCCTCTGCTCGATCGTGTGCTGGACATGCCAGAGACTTGAAGTCCGCTACGGGTCGGAAGCCGTCGTCAGTTCGCGTCCGGCAATCGGACGGTCCGTCGCCGCCCGCGAGGATGGAACGCCATCGACGGCTGGACACAATCTCAACCGTGTGCCGATCTCCGAACACTCACCCAAAGGGCGTCGATCGGGCGACATGATCACCGTATTCGGAGAGGGCCGGGGCTTCCGGGTGGTCTGGCTCCTGGAGGAGATGGGGCTGCCGTACCGGCTGCGTGACGTGGACCTCCTGGCCGGGGTCGAGACCGACGCCGAGTTCCTCGCCATCAACCCCGCCGGCTTCATCCCCGCGCTCGTCGATGGCGATGTCGTCATGGTCGAGTCCATCGCCATCCTGGAATATCTCCTGGCGCGCTACGGGCCGACCCCCCTGGCGCCAAGCGCGCGGGACGCCGCCTTTCCCGCCTATCAGCAGTTCCTGCACCTGGGCGAAGCCGGCCTCGCCGCCTCGGTCTATTTCGTCTCCGGCGCCCGCAACATCGCGCCCGAAGGTGAGCGGAACAACTGGAGCGCGCGCCAGGCGATGGCGGTGTTCACCACCCGGCTGACGCTGGTGACGAGCCGCCTGGCGAGTGCGCCCTACATGGCCGGTGAGGCCTTCACCGCCGCGGACATCTCGGTCGGCTACGCCTTGGAGATGGCGCGCAAGAACATCGGCTTTGCGTTCGGGGCCGCCGAGTTGTCGTACATGGCGAGGCTGCGCGAGCGCGAGGGTTACCGGCGCGCGCTCGAGGCGTGCCACGCCACGCGCAACTGGTGGCTGAGCTAGGCGCGAATCGACGGTCGCCGCGGATCCGGAGGCGCTGGAGCCTGGCTCCGCGCGAGCCCTCCGTGGACGGACTTAAGGACAGCGCCGGCTGCGCCAAGATCGCCACGCTTCGGTCGATCCGCCTCCTCAAGCATCCCTTCCAAAGGCGGACCTATCGGCCGCGTCCCAGTGGCGTTCCCCAGTGCAACCAGCGCTCCGGATTCGTCCCGGAAACCCGTTTTGGGCCCACCCGCCATAGCCGCGTTGCCTCGCGCCGCCCTAGGCGAGGCCGCGAAAAACGAGGTGCTTATGACGGCTGTGTCGGTGTTGGTGGTGGACGACGATATCGCCTCCGTGGCGTGTGCAAGGAAGGTGCTGGGGGCGGCGGGCTATGCCGTGACCGAGGCGATGAATGGGCGAGGGGCGCTGGAGCAGATCATGGCGAACCCGCCCGACGTCTTGATCACCGATATCCTCATGCCCGATGGCGACGGGATCGAACTGATCACCGCGGTGAGGGACGCCTTCCCCACCGTGCGCGTCATCGCCGTCAGCGAACGTCGCCTTCTGGGCGCCCTGGATCTGCTCGACCTCGCCAGCGAGCTCGGCGCCAACCTCACCCTGGAGAAGCCGGTCCCGGCGGACAGGCTCCTGGCCAATGTGGCCAGCCTGGCGGCTGGCGGGCTCTAGCCGCCGCCACCTTGAGGGTCGGGCAACTCCGCGAGCCGTTTGCGAGCCAGGTCCGCCACGACCTCGAAGTTGCTGACGGCGAGATCCTCGATCGCGACGCGAACGCCGGCCAACTCCTGATAGGCCAGCACCGTGAACCGCAGATCGTTGCCCTTTCGGGATATCCAGCCCGCCTCGACCAGTTCGCCGACCTTGCGCCGAACGGTTTCCCTGGGCGTCCCGGTCGACTCGGCGACGGACCTCACATTGGTGCCGAGCGAGGGAAAGATGGGGACCTCGCCGCTGAGAAGCTGCGCCTGACTGTATCGGGCGAACCCTTCGTGCTCCGTCGTGCGCATCGCAATCACAAGCATGATCAGGAACTTGTCGACATCGCCACCGCAGGCGGCCCGCGAGAGGTTGAGAAGGTGCAGCAAGGGGCGCAGCAGATTGCGGGCGACCGCCGGGTAGTTGTCGGCGACGAGGTGACGAAGCACCTCCCGTCCGATCTTGAGGTCGCCCGTTCGAACCGGCATCGCGTGGCTCAAATTTCGTCGGCGGATATTCCCGCCACTGTAGGCCGCCGCGGCCGCCCAGCGTCAAGGTAAGGTGGAGGCGGTTGCAGGATGCAAGCGGCCGCGACTGACGTTCCCTGGGCCCCTTAAGCTTAACCAGTTGGCTCGACTTGGGCCGCGTCGCTGATCAACCCTTGACGAACATATCTCGCCCCCCGTGACGACGCGATGGCGACTGTCGCGCCGGTGCTGAAGCTCCTGTCCCTGTATCGTCGCCACCTTCGGAGCGGCGCTGAGGACCTACCCTGGAGCGGACGGCCTTAAGGGCCGCTAAGGGTGGACAGCGGTCCCCAACCGCGCCCACTTCCGTCTTAGGGCATTCGCAACAGCCACGGAAACCAGGGTTGTAGCCGCGTAGCTACGGATGGTGAAGCGCTCGCCCTACTCCGTCTTGTAACATGGGCGCTTTGTTCTACGGTCCAGCCGTCGGGCTGAAGAGCGGGGCCTCATGGCGGAAGGCGGTCCGCTCAAAGGCGTATTCGAAGAGCGCGAGGAAAAGGACCGGGAGCGGAGCGCCGTCCCCTCGGGGCGGACCCGCTCGCAATGACGCTGGCGATAGGGCGCGCCCATGACGATCCGGTCTCTGGCTCGCCACACGGGCGACTATCTGGAGCGATAACTCCGGGCTGGTCGAGAAGCAGTAACGCCTCGCCGATCTCGAACTTCGCCACTTCGACCTGGAACACCGGCTCGGCATCGAGGCCGCCAAACGCAAACGCTTCGGCGACCGCCTGCGCAATGGCCTCTCCTTGTTCGTCGCGATGCTCGCCACCGGAGCGGTCGTGACCCTGGCGGTGATGACCTGGGACGCCGCCCATGATCATAGCCTGGTGGTCGAGCGTTCAGCGTGCCGCCGGATCTCGCCCAGCGCGGGCTCACCGGCCAGGTCGTCGCCAAACAGGTGCTCGACAAGCTCACCGAGATGCAGGCGCTCACCCAGACCATGCGTGCGGCCGGCAGCTACAAGAACAATTGGGGCGCGGAACTCAAGGTCGAGATACCGGAGACCGGCGTCTCGCTGGGGGAGCTTCGGCAGTACCTGCACGCTTGGCTCGGTCACGAAACGCACGTGACCGGCGAGGTGGTTCACACCGCTGGCGGACTGACCGTCACAGCGCGGGCAGAAGACGGCGCGGCCAAGAGTTCCAGCGGATCGGATGCCGCCATCGACACCCTGATCCGGCAGTCTGCGGAGTCGGTGTACGAACAGACGCAGCCCTATCGCTTCGCGATGTACCTGGCACAACAGAAACGGCTCCCGGAAGCGATGGCCGTGCTGGCGCGCCTGACCCATGACCCGCGTCCGGTGGAGCGCGCCTGGGCGCACCTTGGGCTCGGTGTGTACGAAGGTGAAGAGCGAAAGGAGCCTCTCGTCTTACGCCCGGCAATTGAGAAGCGCCCTGAGCGAGTATCCATCCTTTTATCCGGCGCTCGACCGCCTATCCGACACGGAGAGTATGCAGGGCCACGACGACGTGGCGTTTCACCTGGACCAGGTCGCACTTCGGACCGGGCAGGCTCATCCCGATCAGGTTTCCGATGACTATTACCCGTATCTCTTGGCCGGAATGAGGTACAACCTGGCGGCATATCAAGGCGACTTCAGGGCGGCAATCCACGAAATACTCAAACTGCGAAGCTCACCGCTGGCTCATTTCTACGCTGATGTGCCCAATTACCTGGCCTTGTCCCTTGTCTCAGACCATGACCTCAAAGCAGCCCGTGCATGGGCGGCCAATCTTCCTCTTGATAATGCAATCCGCTGGTACGCCTTCGATGGGCCGCCCTCGAGGATCACGATCGCTCCGCGCTCGGCTTGCTTCAGAAGGCGCTGACGACGGAGATGGCGGGCGCCAACGGCCGGTATGTAGTCTGCGCAACTCTCAACCCCCCCTCGCTGTCGCGGAGGCTCGCTTCGGTGACGCGGCCGCCGCCAAGGGGCTCATCGATCCGACACCGCTCGACTGCTACGAGTGCGTCGACGACCGGGGCATCATCGCGGGTCTGAGCGGGGACCGGGGCCAAGCGGAGCGCTGGTTCGCCGGCGATCCGCCAGGCCCCGGATCTGCCCCTGGCCTCATTGATCGCGCGGAGGCGCGCCTGTCGTGGAACAATGTCGACGGCGCTATGGAGGACGTCCGCCGCGCCCACAGCTTGGACCTCACTACGCGGACCCTCTGAAGCTGTGGGGCGACGCCCTTGCCCGGTAGGGGGACTGGGGAGGCTCGAGAGGCAAGTACCACGCCGCGCTCGCCGAGGCCCGAACTGGGCTGCCTTGCGTGCTGCTCTGAGACGGGCCGAAGCGAGATTTAATCTTCCTCATTGGGCCAACACCAGGCGCGTGGAGACGGTTGTGCCCAACCACGCCACCTAAGAGTTCGCGGCGCCAGTTTTGTATCGTATGACGCTCGTCAGGAGGTCTGACTCGGCTGTTTCCTGGCTCGCCGCCGAACCGGAAAATCTGACTTGGCCCGTGAGCGGACCGCCCGTTCGCCGCCGGCGATCGGGCGCTTCGCCACCGCGCGGGACGAATAAGATCCTATTCCCCTTGACGAACAAATCTGCATAATGCAATATGGTGCGACTGCCGAAAACGTTCTTCCACCGGAAGGCTGCCGACGCGCCTCCAGAGGCGCGCCCGTCCGGAGTGAAGGGCGCGAAATGGAAGCTGCTTTGGCTAGGCGCGTCGGAAAGCGCCTGAAACGGTCGCGTTCGCGCGCACAACTCCGACCAAACCCCGCCTGAAACCCTGCCCTAGACCTGCCATTTCCTAGCCGTCGAGCCGAGCCGCGCACCGGAAAAAGCCGAAGTCTCTGAAGCCCCTGAGCTCACGCCCCATCTCCCGGACGACACGCCCGACCTGCCATTTCTCCCCGGCCAGGCCGCCGCCTCGCCTCAGGCGCCCAGCGACTCCGGCGTGGCCCGGAACAGGTCGATGGCGCCTTGGCTCACCGCGCCGGCCAGGGCCGGGGCGCCGCTCAGGACCTGTTCGGCGAACACCCGGGCGAGGCCGATCTTGGTGCGCCAGTAGTCCGGCGGGCCCTCGCCCAGCGCCAGCTTGGTCGAGGCGACCAGCGCCTGCTTGCCCAGCATCCAGCCGCCGACCACGTCGCCCATCAGTTGCAGGTAGGGGGTCGCGCCGGCCAGGGCGTCGGGCTGGGCGTGGCCGCGCCGCTCGATCAGCCAGCCGGTGGCGCTCTGCACGGCGGCGAGGCCGGCCTCCAGCCGGGCGCCGACGGTGTGCAGCCAGGCGTCGTCGGCGGTCTTCAGCTCGGCGGCGGTGGGCATGATCTCGGCCACCAGTTCGCGCACCGCCTGGCCCTTGCCGATGGCCAGCTTGCGGCCCATCAGGTCGATGGCCTGGATGCCGTTGGTGCCCTCGTAGATCGGCAGGATGCGGGCGTCGCGGTAGTACTGCGCCGCGCCGGTCTCCTCGATGAAGCCCATGCCGCCGTGCACCTGCAGGGCCGCCGAGGCGACCTCCACGGCCATGTCGGTGGACCACGCCTTGGCGAGCGGCGTGAGCAGGTCCTCGCGCATCCGGGCGGTCTCGCGGTCCAGCGGGTTGCCGGCGCCGCGGGCGAGGTCGCCGGCGACGGCGGTGGAGAGGCAGATGCCCGCGCGCCGCCTCGATCTTCGCCTTCATCAGCATCAGGGTGCGGCGCACGTCCGGGTGGTCGAACAGGCGCGAGGGCAGGGCGCCGGTCCAGGCCGAGCGGCCCTGCTTGCGCTCCAGCGAGAAGGCCAGCGCCGCCTGGTAGGCGCGCTCGGCGAGGCCCACGCCCTGGACGCCCACCTGCAGGCGCGCGGCGTTCATCATCACGAACATGTTGGCGAGGCCCTGGTGCGGGGCGCCGACCAGTTCCGCCGTCGCGCCCTCGTAGAGCATGACGCAGGTGGGGGAGGCGTGGACGCCGAGCTTGTGCTCCAGGCTCGCCGGCCGCAGCGCGTTGGCGACGCCGAGCGCGCCGTCCTCGCCCACCCGCCGCTTGGAGGTGAGGAACAGGCTCAGGCCCCGCGAGCCGGGCGGCGCGTCGGGCAGGCGCGCCAGCACCAGGTGGACGATGTTCTCGGCGACGTCGTGGTCGCCCCAGGTGATGTAGATCTTCTCGCCGGTGAGGCGGTAGCCGCCCTGGCCGTCGGGCTCGGCGCGGGTGGTGATCGCGCCGAGGTCGGAGCCGGCCTGGGGCTCGGTGAGCACCATCACCCCGGTCCACTCGCCGGAGACCAGCTTGGGCAGATAGAGCGCCTTCTGCCGGTCGGTGCCGTGCAGCGACAGCGCCTCGATCGCCGCCAGGGTCAGCATCGGGCACAGGCCGAAGGCCATGTTGGCCCCCTGGATCATCTCGAACACCGCCGCCTCGAGGGCGCGGGGCAGGCCCTGGCCGCCGTGGTCCGGATGGGCGGAAAGGCCGTTCCAGCCCCCTTGCGCGAACTGGCGGTAGGCGTCGGCGAAGCCGGGCGCGGTCCGCACCTGGCCGTTCTCCAGCCGCGCGCCGACCTTGTCGCCCTCGTGGTTGATGGGCGCGAGGACGTCGGCCGCCAGGGCGCCGGCGCCCTCCAGCACCGCGCCCGACCGTCTCGTCGTCGGCGGCGGGGAACAGGGCGGCGAGGCGCGAGTAGTCGGCCGCCGCCTCGAGCGAGAAGCGGATGTCGCGAACGGGCGCCTTGTACGTCATGCGGGGTCCTTTGCGCGGTTGAAGGGCGGGGCCCTCTTAGATCAATTCCGCCGATGGGCTAACAGGGAGTCGAGCGTCAACCCCGCGCCGCGTCCGGAGCCCCCCAATGCCGCGAGCCTCCGCCCAGCGTTACAACGGCCTGGCCATGACCCTGCACTGGGTCATCGCTCTGCTGATCATCACCAACATCGGCCTCGCCTGGTACTTCAACACCCTGCAGGGCGCCGCCAAGGGCGCGCCCATCATGTGGCACAAGTCGATCGGCATCACCGTGCTGCTGCTCAGCGTGCTGCGGCTGGCCTGGCGGCTGGTGGCGCGTCCGCCGCCCCTGCCGGCGACGGCCAGGACCTGGGAGCGGGTCGCCTCCGGCGTGGTCTATGTCGGCTTCTACGTGATCATGATCGGCATGCCGCTCACCGGCTGGGCGATGAGTTCGGCCAACCCGGCGCGGCCGATCATCCTCTACGGCTCGATCCACTGGCCGCAGATCGGCGCCATCTCCCACCTGCCGGCCGACCAGGCCAAGGCCGTGGGCAAGAGCTTCAACCAACTGCACGGCCTGGGCGCCAAGCTCGCCTACGCCCTGATCGTGCTGCACGTCGCGGCGGCCCTGCGCCATTGGCTGCTGCTGCGCGACGGCGTCATGGGCCGGATGGTCCCGTTCCTGAGGGCGCCCGCCCGTTGAGCTGCGCCGGCCCGCGCGAGATCGAGGCGGCGGCGCGGGCGCTGCAGCGAGGGCGCGCTGGTCATCGTTCCCACCGAGACGGTCTACGGCCTGGCCGCCCGCGCCGCCGACCCCGCCGCCGTCGCGCGGCTGTACGACGCCAAGGGCCGGCCGAGCTTCAACCCACTGATCGCCCATGTCACCTCGTCCGAAACGGCGCGGGCCATCGCCCGGCTGGATGCGCGCGCCGAGGCGCTGATGGCGGCGTTCTGGCCGGGCGGGCTCACCCTGGTCGCGCCGATCGCGGACCGCAGGCGGTGTGCGATCTCGCCCGCGCCGGGCTCGACACCGTCGCCATCCGCGCGCCCGCGCATCCCGTGGCGCGCGCGTTGATCGAGGCCCTGGGCGAGCCGATCGTCGCCCCTTCGGCCAATCGCTCGGGCCGACCCAGCCCGACGACCCTCGCCGACGCCGTGGCCGAGACGGGACAGAGCGCGGCGGCCGCGCTGGACGGCGGCCCCTGCGCCGTCGGCCTGGAGTCCACCGTGGTCTCGCTCCTGGACGGTCCCCCGCGCCTCTTGCGTCCGGGCGCGATTCCGCGCGCCGACATCGAGTCGGTCATCGGACCGCTGGCCGAGGCGGAGGTCGACGCGAAGCGCTCGCCGGGGCGGCTGGCCCGCCACTACGCGCCGGAGACGCCGCTGCGGCTCGATGCGGAGCGGGCGGAGGACGGGGAGGTGTTCATCGGCTTCGGTCCGTTCGGCGAGGCGGACCTGAACCTCAGCCCGAGCGGCGATCTGCGCGAGGCGGCGGCGCGCCTGTTCGCCGTGCTGCGCGCCGCCGACGCGCGGGGCGCGACGAGCGATCGCGGTGGCTCCTGTGCCGACGACCGGCCTGGGCGAAGCGATCAACGACCGGCTCAACCGGGCCGCGGGGTTCGTCGGATGATCGCGCCGGAGGTGCTTGCCCGCCTGAAAGCCGCGGTGGGGGAGGGCGGCTGGAGCGAGGATCCCGACCGCCTCGCCCCCAAGCTGGTGGAATGGCGCGACCGCTGGCGCGGCGAGACCCCGCTGCTGCTGCTGCCGCGCACCACCGCCGGAGGTCGCCGCCGTGGTCCGGGTGTGCGCCGAGGCCGGCGTGGCGATCACGCCCCAGGGCGGCAACACCGGCCTTGTCGGCGGCCAGATCCCGCAAGGCGAGATCCTGCTCTCCACCGAGCGCCTGCGCGCCGTGCGCGAGGTGAACGCGGCGGACGAGGCGATGGTGGTCGAGGCCGGCGTCACGCTGGCGGAGGCCCACGACGCGGCGCTGTCGGCGGGACGCCGTTTCCCGCTCGACCTCGCCTCGGAAGGCTCGGCCACCATCGGCGGCGTCGTCTCCACCAACGCCGGCGGCACCGCGGTGCTGCGCTACGGCATGACGCGCGAGCTGGTGCTGGGGCTCGAGGCGGTGCTGCCGGACGGGCAGGTCTGGAACGGCCTCAAGCGCCTGCGCAAGGACAACACCGGCTATGACCTCAAGCAGCTGCTGATCGGGGCCGAGGGTACGCTGGGGATCGTCACCGCCGCGGCCCTGAAGCTGTTCCCGATCCTGAAGTCCCGCGCGGTCGCCTTCGTCGGCCTCGCCAGCGTCGCCGACGCCAGCGCGCTGCTGCGCCTGGCGCGCGAGACCGCCGGGATGGAGATCGAGGCCTTCGAGCTGATCAAGCGCAACGGGCTCGAGTTCGCCCTGCGCAACCTGCCCGACATGCGCGATCCCCTGGCCGCCGCACAGCCCTGGTACGTGCTGATCGAGATCGCCACCGCGCGAGAGGGCGAGGCCGAAGCTGTGATGGAGCAGGTGCTGTCGGCGGCGGTGGAGCGCGGCCTCGTCCAGGACGCCGCCATCGCCCAGAGCGAGACCCAGGCCAAGGCGTTCTGGGCTCTGCGCGAAGGCCAGTCCGCCGCCCAGAAGCCGGAGGGTCCCGCCTGGAAGCACGACGTGTCCGTGCCGCTCTCGGCGATCCCGCGAGTTCATCGACACCGCCACGGCGGAGCTTGAGCGCCGCTTTCCCGGCGTGCGGGTGGTCGCCTTCGGCCACATGGGCGACGGCAACATCCACTTCGACGCCTTGCCGCCGCTCGGCGGCGACTTCGCCGCTCACGCCGCCCGCCGCGACGAGGGCTCAGGTCTGGTGCACGATCTGGTGCGAAGCCTCGGCGGCTCGATCAGCGCCGAGCATGGGCTGGGAACGATGAAGACCGCCGAAGCCGCCGCCCACAAGCCGCCCGCCGAGCTCGCCGCCCTGCGCGCGATCCGCCAGGCGCTCGACCCCAAGCGGATCATGAACCCCCGGGTGCTGTTCTAGCGCCGCTCGCGCGTTCCCGCTTAGAGCGCTTCGCCATGCTCCTCGTCCTCTCGCCGGCCAAGGCGCTCGACTTCTCCGCAGCGCCGCCTGGAGCGCCGCTCACCCACCCGCAATTTTCCGAGGAAACCGCGACGCTGGTGCGCGCCGCGCGGCGGCTCACCCTGCGCGATCTCAAGGGGCTGATGTCGATCTCCGACAGCCTGGCCAAGCTCAACCGCGAGCGCTTCGCCGCCTTCGACCTCGACACCGAGGACGGCCTGCAGGCGGCGTTCGCCTTCAACGGCGACGTCTACAAGGGCCTGCGCGCCCGCGAGTTCAATCGGGAGACTCTGCGCTTCGCCGGCGACCGCCTGCGCATCCTCTCCGGTCTCTACGGGCTGCTGCGCCCGTTCGACGCCATCCAGCCCTATCGGCTCGAGATGGGCTCGCGGCTGAAGACCCGGCGCGGCGCGGACCTCTACGCGCTTCTGGGGCGACGAAGATCGCCGAGGCGCTGCAGGCCGATCTCGCCGGCCACGCCGATCCGGTGGTGATCAACCTCGCCAGCCAGGAGTACGCCCGCGCCATCGATCCCGCCGCGCTCGCCCGGCCGATGATCGCCTGCCACTTCCGCGAGGAGCACGACGGCGAGACGCGGATGGTGAGCTTCTTCGCCAAGAAGGCGCGCGGCCTGATGGCCCGCTTCGCCCTCGACCACCGCATCGACGATCGCGAGGGGTTGAAGGCCTTCGACCTGGAGGGCTACCGCTTCGACGCGGCGTCCTCCACGGACACCGAGTTCAACTTCGTTCGCCCCGCCGCCTGACTGGAGGACCACCCATGCCCTACGCTCCCTTCGACCTGTCCGGGAAGGTCGCCCTCGTCACCGGCGGAAACCGGGGCATCGGCCTCGGCATGGCGCAGGCCCTTGCCGACGCCGGCGCAGACGTGGCGATCTGGGGCACGAACGAGGCGCACAACGCCAAGGCCAAGACGGACCTCGAGGCGCGTGGCCGACGGGTGCTGGTGCAGCGGGTCGACGTCGCCGACGAAGCGGCGGTGGTCTCCGCGATGAAGGAGCTGGTCGAGACGCTCGGGCGGGTCGACACGGTGATCGCCAACGCCGGCATCGGCGCCGGCGCGCGGTCGTTTTCCGAGATGTCGATCGAGACCTGGCGGCGGGTGATGTCGGTGAATCTCGAAGGGGTGTTCTTCACCTGCCGCGAGGCGTGCCGGCACATCGTGGAGCGCGCCGGCAAGGGCGATCCGGGCGGCTCGATCGTGGTCACCGCCTCGCTCGCGGCGATCGAAGGCGCGGCCCGCAACGAAGCCTACGCCGCCACCAAGGGCGGGGTGATCTCGATGATGAAGTCCATCGCCGTGGAGCACGCGCGCTATGGCGTCCGCGCCAACGCCATCCTGCCCGGTTGGATCGCCACCGACATGACCGCCGGAGCGCAGTCGAGCCCCGCCTTTGCCGAGAAGGTGATCCCGCGCGTGCCGGCGAGGCGCTGGGGCGAGCCGGAGGATTTCGGCGGCGTCGCGGTCTACCTCGCCTCCGACGCCTCGCGTTACCACTCCGGCGATACGTTTGTTATAGATGGTGGCTACGCCATCTTCTAGGCGGCGCTAAATGTAAATCCTGACGGCGCCGCCTGGGCGCGATGCCGCCAGGTAAGGGCTATTCCCTTACAATCCTTGACGAGCTGAACCGATTGTAGGGATTGAGGCGGAAGTTGGCCTCGATTACTGCGGCGTGAAGTCAGTGTGGTCGCAATGGGCGGCCCCACAAGTCTTCATGTTTCAGATTGGATCAGTTTGTAATGTTAAATCTTATGAAGGTCGCGGCTACGGCGGCGGCGATTACATTAAGCTTTGGCGCGAGCCAAGCCTTTGCGGGCGCTCCGGTGACCATCAGCAGCAGCGGCGCCTACGCTCCCGAAACGGTCAACGTCTCCGGGTTCGGTAACGAGTGGGCGAGCGCCATCGATCTCACAGTCCTGTCGGGCCAAGCTCAGACGCCGCGTTCGCTGTATGCGTTCTGTGTCGATCTCTCGCATGAGATCCTGATCAACTCGCCAGGGACCACCGATATCGTCACGGCCCAGGGCAACAACCAGTACGGACAAACCCTGCACTACCAGACCGCCGCGCTGCTCACCGACTCCAGCGGAGCCTTCTCCGGGACCGGAACGCCGCTGAGCGGTGCGCAGATCGCCCAGATCGGGGACCTCGCGCACATGGGTGGGGCGTTGATCTACGGCGATCTCTATCGCCAGTCCCACGGCCAGTCGTTCGACGGCGCCGCGCTTTCCGAGAACCTCGCGGCCATTCAGGGTGCGATCTGGACCGTCGAATACCCGAGCCGTTCGATCACCGCGGCCGATCCGGCGCTCTCGTCGCTGATCGCGTCCTATGTCGCCGCCGCCGATCCCAACTACGGCGGACCGGTCACCGCGCTCTACGCGACCGATGGCGCCAGCCAGGGCTTCGTCATCGCCACGCCGGAACCGGCCAGCTGGGCGCTGATGCTGGTCGGCTTCGGCGGCTTGGGCGCGGTGTTGCGTCGCCGGTCGGTTCGGACCGCTCGCGCCTGAACACGGGGTTTCTAGCGAACCAGATCCCAGTCGCCGTCCGCGGCTTCGGCGAAGCCCGCCCCGCGCATCGCGAGGCGGGCTGCAACCGCTTCATGCTCCTCCAGCATCAGCCGGAGGGGCACCGCGCGGCCGTAGAGCCCGCTCATCGCCTGGTCGAACACACGCGGGTTCAGTCCCGCCTGGGCGAGCACGGCCTGAACCGCCGACAACTTCACCCGGTCCGTCGTCGTCAGGAAGGCGATCACGCGCGGGCTTTAGGCCGACGTTTCCCCGTTCGCCAGTCCCGCGCGAGGTGGAGCCCGCGCTCGCCATGACCTAAGGAGAGGGTTTGAAGTCGGCGGCCACCCGAAGGCCGCGTTCGGTGCAAGGACAAGCATGGCCTCCCAGGTTCCGACCTCCACGGCGGCGCGCAATGCGCTGGTGGTGGTGGCGGTGGTGCTGGTCGGCGGCGCCATGCGCTGGATGGCCGACATCCTGACGCCGCTGCTGATGGCCATCTTCCTGGCTGTGATGGTGGATGGCTTCGCTCGCGTCATCCGCGGTCGTTTCCCCAGCGCCCCGCCCGCCGTCGCCATGGCCGGCGCCATCCTGCTTTCGACCGCCCTGTTCGCCGGCACCGTGTTCGTGATGGCCGATCAGGCGGGCGGCTTCGCGGCCACTCTGGTCAAGGCCGAGCCGCGCTTCAACCAGCTGATCCTCAAGGTCCATCACGACTTTCACCTGAAGGGGCCGCGCACCCTGGCGCAGATCCTCACCAAGGCGGACCCGGCCCGCTATCTCCCCTCGATCGCGGTGGCGGTTCAGGGGTTCGCCACCAGCGCCTTGTTCGTCCTGGTCTATCTCGGCTTCCTGATCGCCTCGCGCCGCGCCATGGAACGCAAGGCCGTCCGGCTGTTCCGCACGCGCGAGGAGCGGCACGAGGCGCTCACCATGTTCCTGCGCATCCGCGATGGCGTGGAGCGCTACCTGTGGATCCAGACGGTCACCGGGGTGATGATCGCCGCGGCTTCCTGGCTGGTCATGCTCGCCGCGGGCCTGGAGAACGCGCTCTTCTGGGCCTTTCTGATCTTCATCGTGAATTATGTGCCGATCTTCGGAGCGACGGCTGGAATTGTCCTGCCGGCGGTGTTCGCTCTGGTCCAGTTCGACGGCTACACGCGCGCCGTGATCATTCTCGCCGCCCTTTGGGCGATCACCTTCGTGGTCGGCAACGTCATCTATCCGCGGATGCAGGGCGACAGCCTGAACGTCGATCCGCTGGTGGTGCTCCTTTCGCTCGCCTTCTGGGGCGCATTGTTCGGCCTCACCGGCATGTTCCTGTCCACCCCGCTCACGGTGCTCGCCATGGTGGTGCTGGCCCAGTTCCAGAGCACGCACTGGATCGCGATCCTGCTCTCGGCGGACGGCGATCCGCTCAAGCTGGGCCGAGGCTTCGAGCACTCGCCAGCCGAGGCCGCCGAACCGCCCCTGCCGCAAGGAGTTGCTTCTCAATGATCGTCGACGCCGCGCTCAAGGCCGCCTTCAAGGGCCAGGGCGAGCCGGAAGGCCTCGCGGAATTCATTGACCGCGTGCTCGAGGATTATCGGCCCGAGGAGCTTCCGGACGTCTCGCCGGAGGTCTTCGCCGAGCGGGTGGCCGACTTCTGGCGCTGGGGCGTCGAGGGTCCGGCGCGGGAAACCCGCGTGCGTCTGGTGCGGGCCGAGAGCCTGGACCTGCTCGAAATCGCCGAGCCGGACGCCCCCTTCCTGGTCGACAGCGTCATGGGCGAACTCGGCGACGAGGGTTTGCACGTCAAGGCGATGTTCCACCCGATCGTGAACGGGGGCGCTCGGCGGCGCTCGCTGATCCAGGTGTGGCTGGAGCCGGTGCCGGAGGACCGGCGCGAGTCGCTGGTTGAGTCGATCCACGCCGTGTTGCGCGATGTCGCGGAGGCGGTCGCCGACTTCCCGGCCATGCGTGCGCTGCTCAGGCAGGCCATCGAGGAATTGAAGGGGGCGGAGCCCCAGCCTGGCGCCTGGAGCGAGGAGCTGGCTCTGCTCCGCTGGCTCGAGGACAACCACTTCGTGTTCCTGGGCGTCGCGTCTCTACGAATATCCGCGAACACCCGACGGGTCGTATGCGGCCGAAGAGCCGCATCTACCCGCCCGACGGATCGCTCGGGGTGCTGCGTGACGCCACCCGCACGGTGCTTCGGCGCAGCAACGAGCCCTCGGTGCTTTCCGCGGCTCTCCGCCGGCGGCTCGAGGTCGGCGAGCCGGTGGTGATCGCGAAATCGAACCTGCGCTCGCGCGTCCACCGTCGGTCCTACATGGACTATGTCGGTGTCCGGCGCTTCGGCGCGGACGGGCGGCCCTGTGGGGAGGTGCGCTTCGTCGGCCTGTTCACCCACGACGCCTATTACGAGCCCATCCGAGACATACCCTTGTTGCGGCGCAAGATGGCGGCCGTGCTGCGCGATGCGGCATTCCCCAAAGGCTCGCACAACGCCGTGCGGCTGGCCGCGATCATCGAGGCCTATCCTCGGGACGAACTGTTCCAGATCGGCGTGGAGGAGCTGCGGGGGATCGCCGCGAACATCCTGCACCTGCTCGACCGCCCCAAGGTGAAGCTGTTCGGCCGCGCCGACCCGTTCGATCGGTTCGTCTCGATCCTCCTCTACGTGCCGCGCGAGCGGTATGACTCACGTCTGCGCGCGCGGGCGGGGGAGATCCTGTCCCGGGCCTACGACGGGCATGTCTCGGCGTATTTCCCGAGCTTCGCCGAGTCCCCTCTGGCGCGGGTTCACTTCATCATCGGCGTGACGCCCGGCGCCCACCCCCACCCCGATCTCGGAGAGCTCGAAAGCCGGATCGCCCGGATCGCCCGCACCTGGAGCGACGACTTCGAGGCGGTGGTGCGGGAACGCGACGCCGGGCGGGCGCCCGGGATCCTGGCGGCGTGGTGCGATGCGTTTCCGGTCGGCTACCGCGACCGATACCGAGCCGCGGAAGCGTTGGCAAGACCTGACGATGATCGAACGCCTCGGTGGCGAAGACGACATCGCGGTGCGCGCCTATCGGGGGCCGAACGACACCCCGTTGCAGTTCCGCTTCAAGCTCTATCGGTCCGGGACCGCGCCGGCCCGCCTCTCCAGAGTGAGCCCGATCCTCGCCGACATGGGTCTCTCCGCGGTGGCGGAGGAAGGCTACCCCGTTACGCCGAAAGCGCCTCATGGAGACAATCGCACCGTCTGGGTGCACGAATTCCTGCTCGAGGACGAGAACGGCGCCGATCTCCCCTTCCAGTCCATCCAGGCTCCGTTCGAGGCCGCGTTCCGCGCGGTGTGGGACGGCCGGCTGGAGAGCGACGGCTTCAACAGGCTGATCCTGGAACTGGGGGCCGATTGGCGCGAGGCGGCGCTCGTCCGTGCACTGGCGCGCTACCGGGTCCAGTCAGGCCTCGATCCGACGCCGGTGGTCCAGCAGGGCGCCTTGGCTGGGTACCCGGACGTCGTGCGCCTGATCCTCCAGCTGTTCCGGGCGCGGTTCGACCCGGCCTCCACCGCGACCATCGAGGCGCGGGCGGAGCGGGCCCGCAACATCGAGGCCCGGATCGAGGAGGCGCTGCAGGGCGTCGAGGCGCTGGACGACGATCGAGTCCTACGGCGGATCGCCGCCCTGGTCGGGGCGATCACCCGGACCAACTACTACCAGCTCGCCGCGGACGGCTGCCCCAAGCCATACATCAGCTTCAAGGTGGCGAGCCGGGAACTGAAGGATCTGCCCTCGCCCAAGCCGTTCCGCGAGATCTTCGTCTCCGGACCGACCGTGGAGGGCGTGCACCTGCGCATGGGCCCGGTGGCGCGTGGCGGCCTGCGCTGGAGCGACCGGCGCGACGACTTCCGCACCGAGGTGCTCGGCCTGGTCAAGGCGCAGCAGGTCAAGAACGCCGTGATCGTTCCGGTGGGCTCCAAGGGCGGCTTCTTCCCCAAGCGCCTGCCGCGCGGAGGCACGCCGGAGGCGGTGCGCGCCGAGGCGGTGGAGGCCTACAAGACCTTCCTGCGCGGTCTGCTCGATCTCACCGACAACTACGCCGCCGACGGCTCGGTCACCCACCCGGCGGACGTCGTCATCCACGACGCCGACGATCCCTATCTCGTGGTGGCGGCCGACAAGGGGACGGCGACCTTCTCCGACATCGCCAACGGGATCGCCAAGGACTACGGCTTCTGGCTCGACGACGCCTTCGCCTCCGGCGGTTCGGCCGGCTACGACCACAAGGCCATGGGCATCACCGCCCGCGGCGCCTGGGAAGGCGTCAAGCGCCACTTCCGCGAGATGGGCCGCGACATCCAGCGCCAACCCACCACGGTGATCGGCGTCGGCGACATGTCGGGCGACGTGTTCGGCAACGGCATGCTGCTGTCGAAGACGCTGCGCCTGCGCGCGGCCTTCGACCATCGGCACATCTTCATCGATCCCGATCCCGATCCGGCGGCGAGCTGGGCCGAGCGCAAGCGGCTGTTCGACCTGCCGCGTTCGTCCTGGGACGACTACGATCGCAGCGTGATCTCCGCGGGCGGAGGGGTCTGGCCGCGCACGCTCAAGTCCATTCCGATCGGCAAGGAGATTCGCGATCTGCTGGATGTGAGCGCCGAGGCGCTCTCGCCCGCCGACCTGATCGCCGCGATCCTGAAGTCGCGGGCGGACCTGCTCTACCTGGGCGGCATCGGCACCTATGTGAAGGCGTCGCAGGAGAGCAACCTCGACGTCGGCGACAAGGCCAACGACGCGGTGCGGGTGAACGGCCGCGACCTGCGCTGCCATGTGGTGGGCGAGGGGGCGAACCTCGGTTTCACTCAGGCGGGCCGGATCGAGTTCGCCATGAACGGTGGGCGCATCGATACCGACGCCATCGACAATTCCGCCGGCGTCGACACCTCCGACCACGAGGTGAACATCAAGATCCTCACCGGGCTGGCCGAACGCTCCGGGCGTCTCCACCCCGCCGACCGCGACCCGCTGCTCGCCTCCATGACGGACGAGATCGCCGCTCACGTCCTGGCCGACAACTACGACCAGACCCTCGTCCTCTCGCTGATGCAGGCCGAAGCGGCGGAGGATCTGGAAGCCCAGGGCGAGTACCTGGACGATCTGGAGCGGCGCGGACGGCTGGACCGCGCGATCGAGGGCCTGCCCGATCACATCGCGATCGCCGAGCGTCAGGCCCTCGGCAAGGGGCTCACCCGCCCGGAGCTGAGCGTGCTGCTCGCCTATGGCAAGCTCGACCTGTTCGACGACATCATCGCGTCGCCCGCCCCCGACGACCCGGCCCTGCTGGAGACGCTCAAGGGCTACTTCCCAAGGGCGCTGGGCCCCTATCGCGAGGACCGCGAGCGCCACCCGCTGCGGCGCGAGATCATCGCCACCGTCGTCGGCAACACGATCGTGAACCTCTGCGGCCCGACCTTCGCCGGCCGCCTGCGCGCCGCCGCCGCCTGCGACACCCGCGCCCTCGTCGCCGCCTTCGAGGCCGCGCGCCGCGTCCTGGGCTTCTCCGATGTCTGGCGCGCCGTGGAACGGCTCGACGGGAAGATCGCCCCCCAGGGCCAGCTCGCCCTGTTCGCGGAACTGGACTTCGTGCTGCGGGGCCAGACCTATTGGCTCGCGCGCCGGGCCATGCGCGGCGGGCTCGACATCGGCGCGCTGACGGAGACCTACGGTCCGGCGGTGAAGACCATCGAACAGGCCTCCCCCGCGGTCTTGTCGCCGTTCGAACGCCGGGCCGCGGCGGCGCGGGCGCGGGGCTGGGTCAAGCTGGGCGCGCCCAAGGAGCTGGCTCACCGCATCGCCCTGATGCGCCCGCTCACCCTCGCGCCGACCCTCACGCACCTGGCGCTGGAGCATGGCTGGCCGGCGGCCAACACCGCCTTCGTCTACCACAAGGTCGGCGGGGTCTTCGGCTTCGACCGGCTGCGCGCGGCCGCCGGACTGAAGAGCGGCGGCGATCCCTATGAGCGGCTCGCCATGCGCCGGCTGATCGAGGACATGCTCGACGAACAGGCCGCGCTCGCGGGCAAGGTCATGGCCATGGCCGCGCCGGTTCCACGCCGCCCACCCCGAGCGCGACGCCTATGCGGTGAACGCCTGGGCCGCGCTCCATTCCGAGCCGGTGCGCAAGGCGCGCGAAGAGCTCGAGCGCATCGAGAAATCCCCCGGCGGCTGGACCTTCGCCAAGCTCACCATCGCCAACAGCACCTTGAGGGAGCTGGCGGAGCTGTAAGAGGCCGGCGCCCCGCCGGCCTCTTTCTCTTCAGCTCACCCACTCCAGCGTCGCGGGCTCCACCGGGTTCGCGAACGGCCGCCCTTCGGCGCGGCTGGCGAACCATTCGCGCTTGAGCGCCTGGTACCACTTGGCGGGACGGTCGGCGTCGTCGAGCCAGAGCAGGGCGCCGCCTCGGGCGAGGCCCTCCTTCTGCAGATCGATCATGGCGCGGTCCTGGGCGAGGAAGCGGCGCGCGCCGAGCCGCACCAGGGGCTTGAGCAGGCTGGCGGCGAGGTGGTCCGACCACAGGATCTGGGTCACGGCCGTCGTCGTCTCGCTGGTGGGCGTCAGCGCGGTGAGGGTCATCAACTGCCGCTCGCCGACGCTGGACATGCTCCCAACGGTAGGCGGGCAGGCGGAAGACGATCTCGGTGGTCGGCGCGCCGCCCAGCAGGGCGTAGGCGCGGGAGTTGGATGACGGCGCGTGCCTCGCCATGGTGAAGCCGAGCGGGGAGGGTTCGAAGCGCTTGGTTTTGGCGTGCTTTGACTCGCCGCTGCGCCACCACCACTGCTGGTGCACGAAGGGGCCGTGGGCGGGGTCCATCAGACCGACCACCGCGTGGTCGATGTGGGCGTCGAAGACGTCGTGCAGCACGAGCTTGGGCGCGCCGACCACGCCCGGAAAGACGGGCGGCGGCTCGTCGGGATCGGCGTCCTCCCGGGTCTCCGCACCCAGCCAGACGAACACCATCCCCTGGCTCTCCGCCGCCGGATAGCGCCGAACCCGCACGCGCGAGACGTCGAAGGCCTGACCTTCGGTGAGCGAGGGGATGGCGCGGCAGCGCCCGTCCGCGCCGAAACGCCAGCCGTGATAGGGGCACTCGACCTGCGCCTCGCCGCCGCTCTCCAGGAGCCGGCCGGCGGACAGCGGCGCGGCGCGATGGGGGCAGACGTCGAGCAGGGCGAAGGGCGCGCCGGCGGCGTCGCGGCCGAGCACGAGCGGGTCGCCCGGCCAGTCGCCGCCGGATCAGCCGCCCGGGGCGCAGCTCCGCCGACATGGCAACAAGGTACCAGGCGTCGGTGACGAACCCCTCGCCGAAGCGGGGCGCGCGTCTGGGGCGAAGGTCGGTGTCGTCCACGGGCCCGGTTGTGGGCGCCCGCGCCCGCTCGCGCAACCGCGTCTTTGCCTTGACCCTCGCCCGCGCCCGCCGGACAAGCCCCTCAACAATCAACGAGGAAACGCGCGCTCATGGCCAATCTGTTCGATCTCACCGGCAAGGTCGCCATCGTCACCGGCTCGACCAAGGGCATCGGCAAGGCGATCGCCGAGCGGCTGGCCGAGCACGGGGCCAAGGTCGCCATCTCCTCGCGCAAGGCCGAGGCCTGCGAGAAGGTCGCCGCCGAGATCGACGCCCAGCATCCGGGCGCGGCCATCGCCGTCCCGGCCAACATCTCCTCGAAGGACGATCTCCAGCGCCTGGTGGACGAGACGCGTCGCGCCTTCGGCAAGATCGACATCCTGGTCTGCAACGCCGCGTCCAACCCCTATTACGGGCCGATGAGCGGGCTGTCGGACGAGGCGTTCCGCAAGATCCTCGACAACAACATCGTCTCCAATCACTGGCTGATCCACATGGTCGCGCCGGAGATGAAGGAGCGCCGCGACGGGGCGATCATCGTCGTCAGCTCCATCGGCGGCCTGCGCGGCAGCGGCGTGCTGGGCGCCTACGCCATCTCCAAGGCGGCCGACATGCAGCTCGCCCGCAACCTCGCCCAGGAGCTCTCGCCCGACAACATCCGGGTCAACTGCATCGCGCCGGGCCTGGTGAAGACCGACTTCGCCCGCGCCTTGTGGGACACGCCGGAAGCCGAGAAGCGCTCGTCGAGCGGCACCCCGCTGCGCCGCCTGGGCGAACCCGACGACATCGCCGGCGCCGCGGTGTTCCTCGCCTCGAGGGCCGGGGCGTGGACGACGGGCCAGACCATCGTCGTCGACGGCGGCGCGACGAGCTGAGCGCCATGCCTGAGTTCCGCACCATCGACGTCGGCGAGCTCTCCCTGCGCGTGGCCGTGGAGGGGGAGGGGCCGCTGGTGCTGATGGTCCACGGCTTTCCGGAGTCCTGGTACTCCTGGCGCCATCAGCTCGGGCCGATCGCCGAGGCTGGCTTCACCGCGGCGGCGGTCGACGTGCGCGGCTATGGCGGCTCGGACAAGCCGCACCCGGTCGAGGCCTACGCCATGGAGCGGATGGTCGGCGACGTGGTCGGAGCCATCGAGGCGCTCCAGCCCGGCGCGCCGGCGGTGATCGTCGGCCACGACTGGGGCGCGCCCATCGTCTGGAACACCGCCCTCACCCGACCGGACAAGGTGCGCGCCGTGGCCGGCCTTTCGGTGCCCTACATGGGCGTGCCGGCGCGCTCGATGAGCGAGATGATCGCCGAGGTGTTCACCAGTCGGGGCCGGTTCTTCTACCAGCACTACTTCCAGGACGAGGGCGTGGCGGAAGCGGAGATGGAGGCCGACGTGCGCGGCGCCCTGCGACGGTTCTATTACGCCATCAGCGGCGATGCGCCCGGACGGGACCTGGCCGACCGACAAGGTGGTCGGCGACTCGCTTCTGCACCGCCTACCCGACCCCGAGCCGTTCCCCGCGTGGCTCTCCGACACGGACCTGGATTACTACACCGCCGAGTTCGAGCGCTCGGGCTTCCGCGGGCCGATCAACCGCTACCGCAACCATGACCGGGACTTCGCCTGGCTGAGTGGGTTCGCGGGAAAGACCATCGACCAGCCCTCCCTGTTCATCGGCGGCGAGCGCGACCTGGTGCTCACCATGTTCGGCCGCGTGGATTTCATCGCCTTGATGAAGACCCAGCTCACCGATCTGCGCGGCGCGGACATCCTGCCCGGCTGCGGCCACTGGACCCAGCAGGAGCGGCCGGCCGAGGTGAACGAGCGACTGGTGAGCTGGCTTCGGAGCCTCTGAACGTCAGCCGGCGGGGTGGGCGGTGATCACCGTGTCGATCTCGTCGGGGCGGGGGTTGGTGAACTCGAGCCGGACGCGGCCGCCGGCTTCGGTGGTCACCACCGCGGGCATGGAGCTGGCGCTGAGCGCCCAGCCCGCCGGCAGCCGGATCACATTGTGGGCGCGGCCGAGCGCGCGGCGCCAGACCAGTTCGCCGTTCTCGATGCGGTAGCGCTCGGCGTCGACATAGGTCTCGCTCATGCGCAGGCGCTTGGAGCCGCCGGTCGGGGATCGCCGGATAGCGGAACACCACCACCTCGGTGTCGGGCGTCACCTTGAGGTCGGGCTCGCTGATCCCGGCGCGGGTGATCGGCCTCGCCCTTGAGCACCTCCGTCCGCAGGGCTTCGCCGGTATCGAGGTCCCGGCCGCTGGGCTCGCGCACCGTGCTGCCGGTGCGCACCACGTTCACGTAGTGGTCGGTCCCGGCCTTGGTCTCGGTGTAGTCGTGGTAGAGGCTGAAGGCGTGCGTCTCCGGCGGCTGCAGGTCGTAGACGATGTCCCGCGTCTGGCTCGCGCGGTCGGGGATCGCGGTGGTCGCCGGGCCGGGCGCGGGCAGGGGCGCCGTCGCCGGGCGGGCGCGAAGCTCCAGCGGCGTCGGTCCGGGCGCGTCCTGCCAGAAGCTGATGCGAACCCGCCCGTCCGGGTCGCGGAGCACCTGGCTCGGCTGATTGCACGAGACCAGTTCATAGCCCGCCGGCAGGACCACGGTGTTGCGGCGGATGCCGAGGCCGCGGGCGAAGACGATCGTCCCGTCCGCCTCGACCCGATAGCTCTTGGGGTCGGCATAGGTCTTCAGGATCAGGATCCGCCCGCCGCCGCCCGGCGGCACCGGTCGCGCGAGGTGGACGCGCAGGTACTGGTCGGCCGCGTCGCCGGTCACCCCGTCCGCCCGCGCCGCCTCGGCCGAGACCGTCTCGTGGGCGAGCGGCCGTCCCGTGGCTCGGTCGATCACCGACTCGTCCGAAGCGTCGGAGCCCCGCCGGAGGGGGTTGTCGTAGACGGTGGCCCCAGGCGTGGTGGCGGTGATCTCGTAGGTGATGCGGAACGCAGCCGAGCCGGGCTTGAGCAGTTCGTAGCGGGTGTAGGCGTCGGCCTCGGTCTGCGGCGCGGGCTCCGCCCGAGCCATTGACGCGACCATGGCCAGGACCAACGCCGAGATCGCTCGTGTTGCTGTCCGCATCGGGGTCCCCTTCCTCATGTTGTTTCCGGCGCTTAACTCGTCGAGGGCTGATGGACGAGGAGGCCGTCGGCGATGAGGTCCCGGAGCAGTTCGGCCACCTGGTCTGGCCGCCCCGCCTGATCGAAGGCGCGGACCGGCACGTTTTCGCCGGCCACAAGCACGCGAAGCGGGGCGTCGAGGCTGGCGGCGAGGGTGTAGCGCGCGCCGCGCCAGCTCAGGATCAGGCTTTCGGCGGTCGGCCCGGGCTCCAGCCGCGCCGCGCCGGCGGCGAGTCGCAGGATGTCGTCGCGGCGCAAAGGTCGTCTCGGCGCCGCCCAGTGACGGCAGAGAGAGCTCTGGTCGAAAGGCGAGGGTGGACTCGACCGAGCGCCGGTACTGACGGGCGAGCGCCGCCGCGTCGCGGTCGCCGAGGCTGGACAGCAAGCCCGACAGCCGTTCCGCCACGGCCTCATCCCCCGCCTCGAACGGCAGGTCGCGGCGGAGGTCGGGCTCGCTCAGCAGGTGATCGGCGAGCCAGTGCAGGAATTCGGAGCCGGTGCGCCGGGTAAGGCCGATGGTGAGGTGAAGGCTCGGCTCGCCGATCCCCACGGCCGCGTGCCAGTAGCCGCGCGGCAGGTAGAGCAGGTCGCCGGCTTCCAGCGTGCGTTCGTCGACAGGCTCCGGCGGCGCGACGTGGTCCTTGCGGATCGGCGCGGATGACCGGCGCCTCGCGCGTGATCCCGTAGAGCCGCCACAGCTTGCGGCCGGCGATCTGGACGACGAACACCTCGTGATCGTCCCAGTGCACGTCGAAGCCCTGGGTCGTGCCGAACGCGGCGTAGAGGTTGGTCTGGCAGTGGCAGGTGAAGTCGGCGGCGAAGGCGGCGTTCAGCGCCCGCAACGGCGCGCTCGTCTCCTGCACTCCGTTGAGAATCAGGGTCGCGCCGTCGCGAAGCTCGGCCAGAAACCGCTCCGGTTTCGGGGCTCCGGCGCGGTCGCGCCACCCCGATATCGCCGACCCCGCCGCGTTCAAGTCGAAGGCGGCTCGCGTCCAGCTGATGGTCGGCGAGAACGCGATTGAGCTCGTTCCAACCGAACAATGGAGCGAGGGCGGGATCGGTCCTGCCGATCCACGCCGCCCGTCCAAAGCTACGGTCGAGAAAGTCCAGCGCCGCCGCCTCGCCCATCAACCGAGCGAGGGACGGCGGGGCTGGCGACGATGTCGTCAGTGTTCGCCGACGTCGCGGCCGTGCACGCCGCCCAGATCCTTGTCGGGACCGGGCTCGACCGCGCTCTCGTCCCGGCCGTGCACGCCGCCGACATCGCGGTCGGGCTCGGCCTTGTGCTCGCCGACGTCGCGACCATGCACGCCGCCCTTGTCGGTGTTGGGACCGGGTTCGAAGGCGTCTTCGACCTTCTCCACCGCATGCTTCAGCTTATCGCCGAGTGTTTCGTCGCCCATGTTCAAACTCCGGATGTTGAGGGAACCCCAGGCCAGAACGTTCTCGGCCCCGCTCCGATCCAAGCCGTCAGAACTCGAAAGCCGCCGGCGAAGGTTTGCCAGAGGGTGACCATCACCCAATGCAGGACCACGGCCGGCCACAACGAGCCGGTGATCCGCCGCAGGATCGCGCAGGCGAGGCCGAGCAGGGCGGCGATGAGCAGGAAATCCGGCCGCAGGAACATCGGCCTCGCGCGCGGGCAGGATGATCTCCGCCTCCACCACATGCCAGGCGACGAACAGCGCCTCGGAGATCGCCAGCGCGGGCAGGAACGGCGTCCGCTCGGAACGGTCGGGGATCAACAGGCCCCGGAACGTCAGCTCCTCGCCGATGGCCGGCGCGATCAGGGTCTCCGCCAGCCGCAACGGCAGGCCGTCGAGCGCGGGCGCGGTGAGGTGGTAGAGACCGGTGCCGAAGCCGATGGCGGCGAGCATCGCCAAGGCGCCGAGCCCGATCGCCGCGCTCAGCATCCACTGCGAAAGGCTCGGCCAGGTGACGAGGCTGGACCAGGCGCGCCTCGCCGCGGTCCCGGCGAAATCAGGCAGCCCGCGTCTCCGCCAGCGCCCGGGCTTTCGCCAGGCGGCGCACGGCCTCGTCCAGCACGGCGTCCTGCTTGGCGAAGCACAGGCGGATGACGCTGGTCGGCGCATCCTCCTCGTAGAAGGGGGAGAGCGGGATGGCGGCGACCCCGGCCTCCTTGACGGCGCGCAGGCAGAATTCCTGATCCGGCTGGCCGATCCCGGATCGGGACAGGTCCACGTTGAGGAAGTAGGTGCCGGCGCTCGGAAGGGCCGCGAAGCCCTCGGCCGTCAGGGCGGTCGCGAGGCGGTCCCGCGCGCGCTGGTAGCCGTCGCGCAACGCCTCGAAACCCGCGCCGAAATTGTCGAGCCCCCAGGCGACCGCGACCTGCAGGTTGGGCGGGGTGGTGAAGCACAGGAACTGGTGCGCCTTGGCCAGCACGCCCGTGAGCGCCGGGGCGGCGCAGATGAAGCCGATCTTCCACCCGGTGAGGCCGAACATCTTGCCGGCCGAACCGATCTTCACCGTGCGCTCGCGCATGCCGGGATAGTCGATCAGCGAGCGGTGACGGGCGCCGTCGAACACCACCTGCTCCCAAACCTCGTCGCACACGGCGATCAGGTCGCGCTCCACGCAGAGCCGGGCGAGGGCGGCGAGGTCCTCCGGGTGAGCCCGCGTGGCGGTGGGGTTCTGGGGATCGTTGAGCACGATCACGCGGGTGCGCGGCGTGACCAGCGCTTCCACCGCGGCGATGTCGATGCGGAAGTCGGGCGGGGCGAGGCGCACGAACCGAGGGGTCCCACCCGCCCGGCGCACCATGGGGGCGTAGAAGTCGTAGGTCGGGCGCGAACAGGATCGCCTCGTCGCCGTCGCCGAGCAGGGCCAGGAAGGCGCAGGCCAGAGCCTCGGTCGCGCCCGAGGTGATGGTCACCTCCGCGGCTCCAGTCGAACTCCAGTCCCTGCGTCCGCGCGTAGTGCCGGGCGACGGCGGAGCGTAGTTCCGGCAGGCCGAAGCTGGGCGGGTACTGGTTGTCGCCGTTGAGCACCGCGTCGGCCGCCTTGGCGCGGATCGCCTCCGGTCCGGGATCGTCGGGGAACCCCTGGCCGAGGTTGATCGCCCCGTGCTCGCGGGCGAGCCCGCTCATCACCGTGAAGATGGTGGTCGGCATGGCGGCGTAGATCGGGTTGGGCATGGCGCGCGTGTTCTAGGAAAGCCTGAAGCCGTCTACACAGAAACAGCTTCCCGCCAACAGCCCAGGCGCCTTCACCGATGGACATCCGCGACTTCGAGCCCGCGCGACGCGGCCGCTTTCAAGGCGCTGAACGAGGCGTGGATCACGCGGCACTTCGCCCTGGAGCCGTCCGACGAGCGCGTGCTCGGCGATCCGGAAGGCGAGGTGATCGCCAAGGGCGGCGTGGTCCTGATCGGGGTCGAGGGCGAGGAGCCGGTGGCGTGCGTGGCCCTGGTCGCCCTCGAAGACGGCGGGTTCGAGATCGCCAAGATGGCGGTCGCCGAGTCGCGGCGGGGAACGGGCCTGGGCGCGGCCCTGATGACCGCCTGCATCGAACGGGCGCGGGCGCTCGGCGCGCCGAGGCTCTATCTGGAGTTCGAACCTCGCCCTGAAGCCGGCCATCGGTCTCTACGAGCGGTTCGGCTTCCGGCACCTGCCGCCGGAGGAGCGGCTTCCCTCGCCCTACTCGAGGGTGGGGGCGTGGATGGAGCTCAAGCTCTGATCCCGATCAGGCGTCCAGCGCGCCGTGCTCGATCATGTGTTCCGCCGCCGAGCTCAGCATCTGGATGAACATGTCGTCGCCGCGCGCGGTCTGGTTGACGATCATGGCGGCGAAGAAGGCGGTGAGGAACAGCAGGTAGCCGCCCTTGGCGTAGGCGGCGCGCAGACGCTCGGGATCGTAGTCGCGCACCCCGTGCTCGACGAGGGTGCGATGATAGAGGCCGAGCAACTCGTCCTCTGCGCCGCGCCGCGTCTCCGGCGCCAGCGCGCCCGCCAGGAAATAGGCGACGTCCGTCGGGCCGACGCCGAGCGCGTACGACTGCCAGTCCAGCACGGTCACCGGCGCCCCGCCGCGCGGAGTGGCGAACATCATGTTGTCGGGTCGGAAGTCGTTGTGGGTGAGGCAACGCGGATGGTCGCCCGGATCGGCGACCGCTCCGTAGTCGGCGGTCAGGCGGTCGCCGATCTCGATCCAGGGCCGCTCGAGCCGGTCGCGGTAGCGATCCTTGAAGCCCTCCCATAGCGCGGCGACGCTGTCGTTGGTGACGGCGCTGGCCGGGGCGGCCCTGGAACCGGAGACGAAGGGCAGGGCGTGCAGGCCCTCGTCGCCCCAGTGCGAGGCGTGCAGCTTGCCGGCCTCGACCATCACCGCCCGCGCCTGGTCGAGCGTGACGCCGCGCAACTGATCGCCGGGCTCGGCGGGCGCGAGGTCGTCCATCATCAGCACGAAGTCGTGCGTGGCCTCGTCGACGTCGGCCAACCAGCAACGGGGGGTGCGGACGAGGGCGGTGGGCGCGAGGTGCTGATAGAAGCGCACCTCCCGCAGGTAATTGCCGAGCGCCACCCCGGTCTGGCGGCTCACCTCTCCCGCCGCGGGGAACTTGCCAACCAGGGAGGCGGGGGCCGGGCCGGGATCTCCGCGATAGTTCAAGGTGAACCGCACGCTGTCGCCGATCTGGCCGGTGCCGATCGGCTTGGCGGTGAAGTCCGCGACCTCCGCCTCGACGCCGCCGGTGCGCAGCACCGCGGTGAGCCACGCGGCGTCGATCGCCCCGGGTGGGCGGATGTCCGGCGCGGCTTTCGCGCTCACGCCGCCTCGGCCGTCGCGGTCCCGAGCACCTTGTCGCGGTGAGCTTCGGTGAACACCTCGGGTGGCAGGCTCTCCGGGCCGGCCATCACCGCGAACATGTGGGCGCGCAGCGACTGGTCTTCCGCCGAACGCTCGAACAGGCTGTGGCGCCGCTCGCGCGCGGCCTGGCCGAACTCCATGTCGAGCGCGGCCTGGAGCTTGGCGGTGAAGCGCAGCCGCCGCATCCGCTCGGCCCGCTCCTCCGCGTAGGGTGCGAACAGCCCGGGAGCCGACCAGTCCTGCGCGCTCTTCAACAGGTCGCTCACGATCCGCACGTCGCGGTAGGTGATCGACAGTCCCAGGCCGATGATCGGATCGTTCCAACCCGCCGCGTCGCCCACCAGCGCCACCCCCGGCGCGAAGGGCTCGTCGGTCCAGGAGTCGGCGTTGATGTAGCTCATCAGCGGCCCCGCGGGGCGACCGGCGACGAGGTCCCGGTTCTTGGGGCTGCAGCGCATGGCGAACGCATCCAGGAAGCGCCGGGCCCCGTCCGGTCCGTGGAATCGCCGCGCCTGATCGAGCGCGTAGCCGCCATAAACCCGCACACGGCCATCCCCTTGCGGGAAGGCCAGGAAGGCGAAATCCTCCTCGGTGCCGATGGCCTGGACATCTTCGGACCAGTCGTTCGCGCCTTCCACCAGCAGGCCGGCGAACCAATGGTGCGGTTTGTCCTGGTGCAGGTGGATGCCGGCTTCCTCGCGGACCCGGCTCGCCCGCCCGTCGGCCCCGACGATGAGACGCGCGCTTGCCTCGATCCGCTCCCCGCCGGCGGTGAAGACCACGCGCGGCGATGCGCCGAACTCCAGGGTTTCGACATCCACCCCGCGCAGGGCGTCGGCGCCGGCCGCGCGGGCCGCGTCGAAGAGCACCTGGCAGTGCCGGGGATGTCCAAGGCACAGCGGTCCGGGAACGCCCTCGGCGAAGATCCCGAGCGGCAGCGGCGATTGCTCGGCGGCTTCCGGCGGCAGCGTCTCGTCGTAGGTCACGTGACGCGTGAGGTGGTGGCCGCCCGCGCCCATCAGGGTGTCGTAGAGGCCCACCCGCTTGACCTCGAGCACCCCCCAAGGTGCGATCCACTCGCCCCGGACGTGATCCTCGTAGACCTCGGTCCGCTCCAGCAGCAGCACCGAAGCGCCCGCGCGCGCCATCACCGTGGCCAGGGCCGAACCGCCAATCCCGCCGCCGATGATGATCAGGTCGTAGGATGTCATGCGCTTTCCTCCACCGGCTGGCCGCCTTCGCTCTCAAGGCCGTTATGATAGCGCCCGTCAGCGAGGGATATGAATATTGTCGCGTGTCGTTTGGTGAAAACAGGTCGTCCGGCCCGGAGCGTGCGCGCCTACACTCAAGGCGAACGATCGCGCCTGCGCGTCGTGTTCGGCGACACCATCGACTATGAGCGCGTGGCGATCCGCTGTGGCCCGGGGCGTAATCCAATCGCGGCGGTGGCCTTCGCCAACCGGACGCCCGCCATTACGCTCGGCTCCACCATCTACATGCGCCCGGATGTCTATCGCGACGATTTCAGCGCGGACATGGTCCTGCTGGCGCACGAGACCACCCACATCTGGCAGTACGTCAACACCCTGCCCGGCGGCTTCATCGGGCCGGGGCTCATCGCCTGCCAGTCGTTGTTCAAGGGCGGGACGGACAAGGCCTATGACATCTCCGGCGTCCATCTCGGCTCGCGCTTCAACGGCCTTGGCTTCGAGCAGCAGGCGGTGGTGGTCGAGAGCTATTTCGCGGCGATGCGGAAGCGGAACGATCAGCGCCTGAGTCTGTGCGGTCAGGTGCTCAAGTCGGCGCGGCCGAGCCTCCTGGAAGCCAGCCTGCGCGGCGAGCAGAACATCTAGCTCCACCGGCTTTGACAATCGCCGTCCGCCATGGCCCATGAGCAGCAAGAAGACGTCGGGAGGAGCCGTGGTGAAGAGGTGGAGATTCGCGCTGGCGGCCGTGGCCGTGGCGCTGATGGGAGCCGCCGGCGCGGCGAAGTTCGCCGACGTGGATGGCCGGCGCCTGCTCGCCGCGGGCGAGGACACCAACGACTGGCTGCTCACCGGCCGCAGCTATCGCGATCAGCGCTACAGCCCGCTCACCCAGATCAACACCGCGACCGTCGGCAAGCTGGGCCTCGCCTGGTGGCATGAGTTCGACACCGACCGCGGCCAGGAAGCGACGCCGGTGGAAGCCGACGGCGTGCTCTACACCACCACCACCTGGTCGAAGGTCTACGCCTTCGACGCCCGCGACGGCCGCCTGTTGTGGTCCTTCGATCCCAAGGTCGACCGCCGGCGCGGCTTCTCCGCCTGCTGCGACGTGGTCAATCGCGGCGTCGCCCTGTTGGAGGGCAAGGTCTATGTCGCCGCGCTCGACGGCCGGCTGATCGCGCTGGACGGCAAGACCGGGCAGCCGGTCTGGAGCATCGTCACCGTCGATCAGTCGCAGCCCTACACCATCACCGGCGCGCCGCGGATCGTGAACGGCAAGGTGCTGATCGGCAACGGCGGCTCCGAGTACGGCGTGCGCGGCTATCTCTCGGCCTACGACGCCAAGAGCGGCAAGCTGGTCTGGCGGTTCTACACCACGCCCAACCCCAAGGGCGGCGGCGATGGCGCCGTGAGTGACGCGCCGCTCGCGCAGATCGCCCGCAAGACCTGGGGCGGCGGCGTGCCGGCCAGCGGCGGCGGCGGCACGGTGTGGGAGTCGATCACCTACGATCCGGAGACCAACCTCGTCCTCTTCGGCGTCGGCAACGGCTCGCCCTGGAACGCCGCCCATCGCTCCGACGGCAAGTCCGACAACCTGTTCCTGGCCTCGATCGTGGCGGTGAACGCCGACACCGGGAAGTATGTCTGGCACTACCAGACCACGCCCGACGAGACCTGGGATTACGACGCCACCCAGCACCTGATGCTGGCCGATCTGCCCATCGGCGGGGTCACCCGCAAGGTGGTGATGCAGGCCGACAAGAACGGGTTCTTCTATGTGCTGGACCGCGCCAACGGCCACCTGATCAGCGCCAAGAACTTCGTGACCACCACCTGGGCGACGGGCATCGATCCCGCCACCGGTCGCCCGATCGAGAACCGCGAGGCGCGCTACACCGACAAGCCGGCGCTGGTTCAGCCCAGCCCCTATGGCGGCCACAACTGGCAGCCGATGGCGTTCGATCCGGTGCGGCGGCTCGTGTTCATCCCGGCGATGGAGCTGCCCTACCAGTTCGGCAACGACCCCAACTTCAAGGTGCGCGACGGGGCCTGGAACCCGGCGCTGGACATGACCCTCGCCGCCCTGCCCGACGACAAGGCCCAGCTCGCCGCCCTGCGCGCCCTGCTGAAAGGCGAGCTGATCGCCTGGGATCCGGTGGAGCAGAAGGCGCGCTGGACCGTCCAGCACCCGTTCTTCTGGAACGCCGGGGTGCTCGCCACCGCCGGCGGGCTGGTGTTCCAGGGCGACGCCACCGGCGCCTTCGCCGCCTACGATTCGGGGACGGGCAAGGAGCTGTGGCGGGGCGATGTCGGCAACGGCGTCATCGCCGGCGCCTCGACCTATTCCCTCGACGGGGTCCAGTACGTGGCGATCATGGCCGGGGAGGGCGGCGCCGCGCCGCTCGCCGCCCACTACGCCCTGCCGCAGCGGCCGAGGCTGCCTGGCCGGCTGCTGGTGTACAAGCTCGGCGGCGCCACCCGACTGCCGCCATATCCGAAGCCGGAGGGCGCGGGCGCCGACCTCACCCAGGTCGCAAGCCGCGGCGATGCGGGCGCGGGCTTCCGCCTGTTCCAGTCCAACTGCTCGGTCTGCCACAGCGCCAACGCCAGCGGCCGCTACCTGCCCAACCTCCGCGCCTCGCCCCTGCTCACCACGCCGGAGTCGTTCAAGAGCGTGGTGATCGACGGCGCGCTCGCCTCGCAAGGCATGGTGAGTTTCGCCCGCTGGATAACCCCGGCCCAGGCGGAGGACATCCGCGCCTACATCCTTGGCGAGGCGCGCAAGGAGCGGCAGGCCGGGGCCTCGGCCCAGTAGCCGCTCGCGGCACGATAGCCCGGACGCGCCGGGCTATCGTGCGCGTCCTCAACGCGCGGCTTTGATCGCCTCGCCGAAGGTCCGGCTGCGCACCGCGCCGCCGACCAGGCCGAAGCCCAGGATCATCAACGCCCAGCTCGCGGGCTCAGCGCACCATCGAGCGAGGTGGCGGAATCTCGACGTCGCAGCCGCGGTGGACGTATCGGCGAAGGGCGGAAGCTGACGTCTAAGCCGGCTTGCGGAAGCGATACATGAACTGGTCGGTGTGGCCCCGGATGGAGGGGTCGAACACGTTCTTGTCGTGCGGGTCGGCGGGGTTGACGAAGGCCGGGCTGGCCCCGTTGAACTTGAAGCCCGCCGCCTCGATCTCCGCCTTCGCCGCCGCCGGATCGATCCGGTGCAGCGTCTCGGTGGCGGAGAGGCCGGAGCCCTTCGCCGCGGCGTGGTCGAGCACGACATAGACGCCGCCGGGCTTCAGCGCCGCGAACACCGCCCGGTTGAACGCCCCCACGTCCGCCGGGCCCATGAAGGCGTCGTGCAGGTCGTGGTAGTCCTGGCGGATGAAGACGGCGTCGAGACCCGGCGGCAGGTTCGGCGCGTTGATCGGCCCGGTCACCAGCTTCACATTGGGGTTGGCGGCCGCCATGCCCTGGATCAAGGTGATCAGCATGGGGTGCCGTTTCACCATCTCGTCCGGCTGAACGGCGTAGACCACGCCCTTGGGACCTACCGCTTGTGAAAAGGCGCGGACGAAGCGTCCGGCCACGATATCCGCGACCTTGTCGCCCGGCTTGAGCCCGATGAAGGCGATCACTTCGGGGCCTTTGAGCGCGGGGCTGGTGAGAGCGTCGCTTCGATCCGCTTCCGGCGGCTGGCTCGCCGTCTGAGCCGAGGCCGAGCAGGCCATGAGGCCGGCCGCGAGCGCGACTCCCAGAGTCTTCGAAAACCGCATCAGTCGTCCTCCCGATGGTTTGACTCGTCTTCTGAACCGACCCTTACCACATCCACGGGATGTGACGTTCGCCCGCGACGATCCCCAGCCAAACTCTCGTGAAGTTCTAGCCGTCGAACGCTTCGAGTCCGTTCAACGCGATGATCGACATCATCGCCTCGGCGTAACGTCGCGGCGCCCCCGTCTCCGCCAGACGCGTGACGAACGCGCCGGGATCGCCCACCCGAAAAGCGCGCGCGAAACGGGGATCGCCTCGCAGGGCCGCGCCGAACGCATCGGCGGCGTCCAGAAGATCGTCGAAGCCGTTACGGCCGTGCTCGGCGAGGATCGGGACCGGAACGAGGGCGCGGCTTGCCGAGCAGGACGCGGTCTCGAGCAGGCCGAAATAATCGTTGTTTCGAGCCATCCGGCCCCAGTCCGAGGCGAGCGCTCCGTGGGCCAGGGTCACCGCGATCGGCACGCCCCATCTCGTTTTCACCGACTGCGCCGCCGGCAAGGCGCGCTCGATCCAGAGACGTTGAGGACTGCGGGGGATTGCGGGGGCGCCGCGACCTGCGTCCCGCCCAGCGCGCGCCTGGCGCGACGAAACGCCAAAGCCGATCTCGCGTCGCTCGACCGGAAGATCGACGCCGGGCGGCGTGATTTGCGACCCCAGGGTGTCGGCGAGGGAGGCTGACGGGGCGCTCGCCCGGTCCTCGACTGTCAGGGCGAGGTAGGCGGCGTTCTCGACGTTCTCCGTCAGGCTCGCCAGCGGGATGGAAAGGCGTTCGGAGATGGCGGCCAGAGCGATGGAACGCGTGCCGCCCGCCAGCGTCATCGAGACGAGTTGGGCCAGGTCGGGCTCGAGCAAGGCCATGGCTTGAAGCAGAGTCAGGGCGGGTGGATCGCCCCTGTTCGGGCCGTCCAAAGCGACGGCTGCATCGCCGGCGAGGAGCGCCGGCGGAGCGAGCGGCATATCGGTGGCTTGCGCCTGCTCAGCGCCCGCCGCCTGGGCGAGAACGGCCGAGGCGACAGTCGTGGGAAGACTTGCGCCCGCTTGACCGACCGAGGGCGGCGCCAGGCCGGCGAGCGGCAGAGCTTCCGAACCGGGACCGGGCGTGGCGGCGAGTTCCGCTGGAGCCGGCACCGCGACGCCGACATCCGCTGCGGCGCCCTGGGCAATCCCGGTCCCATCCTGAGCGCTCCCGCTCTGAGGCAGGCTGATCTGGTCTCCCGGCTGTACGAGATCGGCGTGCAGGATCTGGGGATTGGCGTCGAGCAGGGCGGGTACGGTGACGCCCTGGCCAGCGGCGATGCTCGTCAGGGTCTCGCCCGGCTGGACGACGTAGGTCGCCGCCTGGTCCGCGAGACCGAGCGCGCTCCCCACGAGCGCGAAGGGCTCGCCGACAACGCCGGAAAGATCGGTCATCGCCGTTCCGCGCCGCTATCGGCTTTCGCGAAGCGAAGGCTCGTGTCAGTTGCCTGAGCCGCTGCCAAGGACCGCTTCGGCGCTGGTGATGGCGACCTGGTAGTCGGTGTAGGTGTTGTCGAGCCGTTCGACCGCCGCGTCGCCGACCCCGGCGAAGATCATGTTCTTGATGTCGTTGGAGTAGGTGATCTTGCTCGCGACATCCTCGCCGCCGGGGCCGAGAAGCTTGGCGAGCGTATCCTTCGCCTTGTCGGTCAGGGTTCCCGTGGCGGTGTCGATCAGGCTGCCGGAAACGTTGTTCGCCAGGTCCTGGGCGACCTTGGAGCCGAACACGTTCTCGATCACCGAGGTGGCGCCGGCCTTGGCGAGGTCGCCGGCGGGCAGGGCGGAGAAGGCGGTGTCGACGATGAAGGAGATGAATGCCTTCTGGCTGGCCGCGTCCGCGTTGATGTCGCCCTGGAGTTGGCTCACGGCGTTCTCCGAGACCGCCGAGAGCGCGCCCAGGTGCATATAGGCGGAGGCCTGGACGTTCGGATCGCTCGACCGCGCGTTGGCCTTCTCGCTGCTGATGTAGCTCGAGAGCGAACTCAGCATCGAGCTCTGCAGGGGATTCTTGCTCTCGAGCGCGGTGGCGCGGAACAGGTTCGCGAGCGCCGCGCCGTCCTCGCCTTCGTAGGTCACGGGATTGGAGCCGGCGGTCACCGTGGGATCGTCGGTGGTGTTCCTGACATCCAGCATAGTGTTCAGGACGTGACTCTGGTTGTCGATGAAGAGGGAAGAGAACGCGGTCGCGCGGCCGGGATCCACGGCCGTGTTGTTGTCCGGATCGGGATAGAGCGCCTTGTCCTTGTAGGCCTGGCGGATCAGGTCCACGCCGACATCCTGGTAGCTCTCGTTGCCGTTGGACGTCTTGGCCATGGGAAAGGTGCTCTCGTAGTCCACCGACGAGACCAGCTGGCTCAACGCGTCGCTCTGGCCCATGCGGGCGTAGACGTTGCCGAAGGTGCTGACCTGGTCGAAAACCGTCGACCGATCGGAGGCGGAGAGTTCCCCGTAGACCCGCGCCGCCATCCCCGGATCGCTGGACCCGCTCATGATGTGAACGCCCAAGGCGGCGGCGCTGGGATTGAAGTCCGTCTGGCGGCTGGTGGTCGCCACCTGGAACAGCTGCTCGCCGAGCTTCTGCCGAAGGCCGTCGGTCGCCTGCGTATCGCCGGCGTTGAGGAAGGCGTCCAGCTTCTGCAGGCCGCCGCTCATCACCCCCATCGCCCCCTGGGTGAGCGAATATCCTGACCCGCCGGTCATGAAGTCCAGAGCCTGCTGGACGTTGGTCGCGTCGCTGGTCTTGCCGCTCACATAATCGGCCGAGAAGGCGTCCACCACGGCGGCGCGCTGGGTCGGATCGCTGACGTCGTTCAGCAGGCGATCGCCCTGCAGCCAGCTCTGAGTCGCCCCCGAGTCGTCCTTCATCACCTGGCTGAGCAGACGCTGGGCCGAGTTCGCGTCGAGCGTGCCCATCTCCTGGGCGAAGGCCTTCATCCGGGCGTCGTAGTCATCGGTCCAGAGGGTCCGGTCGCCAACGCTCAGGATGTGATGGGCCGTGCTCTGAACCTGCTGATCGGACAGGTGGACACCCCCCGTCGAGGACGTGGCGGCGCTTGGTGTCGTGCTGGGCGCCGGGCTGCTCGAAACGCCGCCGCCGTCGGGACCGATAAGCATCGAGAGATCCTCCAATCAGAGACTCCCGATCTTGGCTTCGCGCGCGAGGAGCGCCAGCTAGGTCGAACCCTACCTAGGGTCTTCCCTAGCGCGACAGATCGGGCGCGCGGGCGAGGCTGCGAAGCACTTCCATCACCACGGCCGGGCGCTCCGCGATCTCCGAGATCAGTGTCTGGATCAGCAGGCCGGAGGTGGCGAGCACGATCAGCACCGCCAGCCACGACTTCACCGCCAGCGACAAGGTGAAGACGTTCAGCTGGGGGGCGAAGCGGTTGAGAATGCCAAGTCCCCCCTCGACGACGGTGAGGATCACCAGCGCCGGGGCGGCGAAGGCGACCGTCAGGCTCATGAAGCGACCGAACTCGCCTTCGAACAGGGCCGCGCCATGCAGTTCGAGCCTGGGGGCCGACGGCGCGATCGGGAAGATCGCGTAGCTCTGGAGCAGCACGTTCACCAGCAGCAGAAGCCCGCCCGAGAACATGAACACGAAGTTGGCGAGACGACCGAGGAAGGCGCCGTTGAGCGTGGTGTTCTGGCCGGAGAGCGGATCGACGATCTGGGCCATGGTGGCGCCCGACTTGGCGTCGATCACCGAACCGGCCGCCTCGAACGCCCACAGGATGGTGGCGAAGAAGAAGCCGATCACCAGCCCGATCACCGCCTCGCGAGCGAACAGGCCGATCCAGCCGGGCATGGTGAGGCGCATATTTGCCAGATCGGGCTGGAGCGCGATGACGATCAGCGAGAAGCCGACGAACAGGCTGTTGCGCACCATGCGCCGGCACCAGGTCCGGCGTGAAGATCGGCAACAGGGTGAAGGCGGCGGCGACCCGCGTGATCCCGATGGCGAGCACCAGGGCCTGATCGAAGAACCCGCCGATGACGCCGCCCGCTTCCACGACGGTCAGCTCCGCGTCAGGGCGGGAAACTGGGTGAAGACCCGGTTGCCGAAGTCGTAGAGGGCGCCGCCGAGCAGGGCGGCGGTGACGAAGAGCGTCAGCACGATGGCCACGAACTTGGCGGCGTACTGCAGCGTCTGCTCCTGGAGCTGGGTCGCGGATTGGAGCACCGCGATCAGCAGACCCACGACCGCGGCGGCGAGGATCGGAGGTCCGGAGAGGATCAGAACCAGCCAGAGCGCCTGGTTCATCAGCTGGATGGCCTGACTGTTCATCATCGGCGCGTCTCCTTCACTGGTATGACAGCACCAGGCCGTGGGCGAGCTTCACCCAGCCGTCGATCAACACGAACAACAGCAACTTGAACGGCAGGGAGACGGTGGTGGGCGAGAGCATCATCATGCCCATGGCGAGGAGGATGTTGGACACCACCAGGTCGATGACCAGGAACGGCAGGAAGATGAGGAAGCCGATCTGGAAGGCGGTGGTGAGTTCGCTCACGGTGAAGGCCGGAATGACGACGATGAAGTCGCGATCGGTCATCGTCTGAGCCTTGGCCGGCGGGATCACCCGCTGCGCCGTGCGCAGGAAGAAGCCGCGTTCCCGAGCGCTCGAATGCTTCATCAGGAAGGCGCGCAACGGCTCCTTCGCCGCCTCGGCGTAGCCCATCATCTTGCTGGTGTCGCTGGCGGGGGCCGAGCTTGCGGGCGCCTCGTGCATCCGCGCCTGCATCTGCAGGCCGACCGGGTACATCACATAGAGCGTCAGGATCAGCGCCAGGCCGTTGATCACCACGTTGGGCGGGGTCTGCTGCAAGCCGAGGGCGTTGCGCAGGAGGCGAAAGCGTGACCACGATCTTGGTGAACGAGGTCACCATCACCGCCACGAACGGCGCCAGCGCCAGGAAGACGACGGTGAGGAGCGCCGACCCCGGAGTGAAGGTGGAAAGGTTCATGCCCCCTCCGCCGCGGCCGCCGGAATGTTCTCGTGGACCTCGTCGATCAGCACGCCATACGCCTCGCCGAGCGCGACCAGCCGTCCGACAGCGAGATGCGCGCCGCCGGCCGTGATCTCCACGCGAGGCGCATCGCCCGAGACCTCGACCTTGAGCACCGCGCCCGGCGCGAGCGCCGCCAGCTCGCCCAGCGTCACCTGGACGCCGCCGAGTTCCAGGTTCAGGCGAACGGTCAGCTCGGCGGGAAGACCGCTCTCGGCGGCCGGCGGATCGGGCTTGTTCGTTTCGTCCATGCTCCCCTCGCAGATGAATTGACGCTCCCCAGGCCGCCACCGGCCAAAGGCAAAGATGTGCGGCGCCCCGATCAGGCGGGCTTGCAGGCCGTTCGCGCCGCCGGTCGGGATGAGATCGCCGGGCGCGAGCAGGCCGAGTTCCTTCACCGGAGCGGAAGGCCCCTCGGCGACAAGCCGCAGGGGAACCCGGGCCAGGGACGCTGCCCCGGCGCAACGCGCGGACACCCGCGAACGCGGCGGCGGGGCGATCATCACATCCGGTGGAGCGAACAGGCGCACCGCGTGGAGTTCACGACCCGAGCCCTCTCGCACCGCGACGCGAAGCGCCAGGCCGCCGGTCGGCGAGGCCCACCGCTCGAGCCGCTCCGGCTCGAGCGCGAGACCCAGGGCCTGCTCGACGCCCGCCAACAACGGCTCCAGCCGGCTGAGCTCCAGGAGCGCCTCGGGCAGCTCCGGTGCGGCTTCGGCCGGCGTCCAGAGGGTCGGTGCGCCATCGGCGATGAGCGGCCGAACCGCCAGACCCCCGACAAACCGAAACGCTACCTCGCCAGCCGGCGTCGGTTCGATCCGGGCCGACAGCACCCCCGCCCCGCTTGTTGCGCCATTCAGGGCGGCGAGCAAGACGTTGCCCAAGGCGGCGGCCTTCGCGTCGACCCGCGGCAGTCGAGCGCGCAGATCGGGTGCGCGCTGGGCGTCAGACAGCGCCATCCACCCGCCCGCTCAGGGTCATGCGCACCAGTTGGGTCAGCGAGGTCGCCTCCATCTTGGACATGACCCGCGAGCGGTGCAGCTCCACCGTCTTGGGACTAATGCCAAGCTTGAACGCGACCACCTTGTTCGGGTGCCCCTCGACGACGAGATTCATCACCTCCCGTTCGCGCGGCGTCAGGTTGTCGAGGCGGGCCTGCAACGCCGCCTCGACCCCGCTCTCCTGTGCCTCACCCTCGGCAGCCTCCGATTGAGCCTCCGCCGAGAAGGCCTGGGCGAGCGCCTCTTCCAAGGCCGCCTCCTGGAACGGCTTTTCCAGGAAGGTGAGGGCGCCCTTGCGCATGGCCTCGACCGCGAGAGGCACATCGCCGTGGCCCGTCATGAAGATCACCGGCCAGCGCACCCCCTGGTCGCGGAGCGCGTCGAGCAGCTGCAGCCCGCTCATCTGGGGCATCCGAACATCAAGCAGCAGGCAAGCGGGTCCGCCCTGGTTCTCGAGCGCGGCGAGGCAATCGTCCGGCGCCGCGAACGCCGTCACCTCGTAGCCCAAGCCCTCGAGCCACCAGGCGGCGCTCTCCCGGAAATCGGCATTGTCGTCCACCAGCCAGATGCGCCCCGCCGAGTCGCTCATCGCGCTCACGCCGCGGCGCCGCCGCTCGGGGCAGCGCCATGTGGAAGATCGAGCCGCCATCGTCCGGCGAAGAGTGCCACAGGCGGCCGCCGTGCAGTTCGACGACCGAGCGACATACGCCCAGTCCGACACCCATGCCCTCGGCCTTGGTGGAGTAGAAGGGTTGGAACATGCGGGCGGCCGTGGCTTCGTCGACGCCCGGGCCGGAGTCGCGGATGCGGATCTCCACCTCCTTGGCTCCGGACTGCGCCGAGACGCGAAGGCGCCGCACGACCGGTCTCGCCCCGCATCGCTTCGATGGCGTTCCGAGCGATGTTGACCAGCACCTGCTGGATCATCACCGGATCGCCCAGCACCGGCGGCAGGCTCTCCGGCACGGCGCTTTCGGTGTCCACATGATCGCGTTGGATCTCCCAATCGAGCAGGCCGATGGTGTCGCGGGCCAGCTTGGCGAGGTCGAGGGGCGCGACCTGGGGCTGACGCTGGTCGACGAAGGTTCGCACCCTCTGGATGACGCCGGACGCATAGAGCGCCTGGTCGATGCCGCGGTCCAAGGCGCGCTGCCCTTCTTCGGCGTCCAGGGCTCCGCGAGCCAGCTTGGCTTTGAGCCCGCGCAGCAGATTGACCACCGAGCCGATCGGCTGGTTGAGCTCGTGGGCGATCATCGAAGCCATCTCCCCCACCGACAGCACGCGTGAGGTGAGCAGCAGCCGCTCGCGATCCTCGAGCCGTCGGCGCTCCTCGACACGCCGGCTGGCGGCGTCCTGCAGCTCGATGTGGATGCTTGCGCCGTCCGCCGATGGCGCGAGGCGCGCGTCGTAGACGCCCTTTCGGCCCTTCGCCGTCACCAGCGCGGCGACCGGTCGACCGCTGACGGCGCAATCGGCGAAGGCCTCCGCCAATCCTTCCACGCCGACCGGGTCGGTGAGATCGTCCACGCCCGGCAAGGCGGCGGCGAAACCCCCGGACCGCCAGAGCATGCGGCCGGACCGGGACGCCGTGGCCACCCGGACGCACAAGGCCTCCAGGGCGCCTTCGATCGACGGCGTCTCGGCGATCTCCGTCAACGTCCAACCTCGGCAGTGGTGAGCGAACGTCACTATAACGCGCGACGTCGCGATCCGCCGCCCTCCGCTGCTAGGGAAAACCCCGATGGCGCACGGTGTCCTCGCGACCTAGATCCACTCTCAGCCGCCTTCGGATCAAGCCTCAGCGTCTCGACATGCCGACCACCTCATTCTCCGCCGCCGCTTCCGTCGCTCCGTCCTACCGGGCGCAGACGGTTGCGGCTGAACTTCGCTCCGGCGTCGGCTCGACCTCCGAGGCGTTCGGCGATTTCTCGGCCTTTCAGGCGGGTGGGGAAAACCAGGTCGGATTGGGTCGCGCCCGCTCCTCCATCGACACCGGTCACGCCGCCCGACTGGTGGCGGATCACCTGATCGAGGCCTGATCTTCGTTGCCGGTGCTCAAGGCGGATCCCGACTGGATCGGCGCCGCGCAGGATCTCGTCTCCGCTCTCGAAGCCCAGCCTCACGCCGAAGGGCGCGTCGAAGTCCTCGAGGCGGTGCGCGACGCCTTGGGCGATCAGATCTACCCAGCCTACATCAAGCTCTTGGCGGCTGTGGCTCGGTTCGGCGACGCATCCGCGCGCAAGTTGGTGGCCGACGCCTTCGCCGATGCGCTCGCCACCTCCAAGGCGCCCTCGGTGTTCGTGCCCGCGTACGGGGGATCCACGGGTCTTCAGGCGCTCTCCGGCGGCCTGCTCACCCACCGTCGCGCGGTCGGACCCATCGAGTTTCTCTGCCTGTGGGTGTTCCGCGACATCGCCGGCGAACCCCTCGAGCCCGAGACCTTCGAGACCGCCATGGCCTGGCTGGTGCGGCTGTTCGAGGCCTCGCCCCGCGCGGCGGTGCTCTACCAGGCGAAGCTCTCCAACGACGCCGAAAGCCCGCTGGAGGGTCTGCACGACCGCGACAGCCGGGCCATGGTCCGGGCCCTGCTCGAGAGTTGGGAGAGCGGAGCCTCCCCGGAGGCTGTCGCCGCGGCCGCGCGGCGCGAACTTCGCCGCGATCCGTTCGCCTCCCTGCCGATGCGGTGAGCGCGTCCGTAGACGCGCGAAGCTGTAGGGGACGGCGTTAGCCGGCGGACGATCCTGCCACCTTCACCGGACTGGATTCCGTGTCGAGTTCGAGGCCGCCGAGCGTGAAGCCTCGCGCCTCCAGCCGTCGCCGCAAAGCTTCGAGGCTGCGGCTCACTTCGGGAACGGCGTCGGCGTCGGTCGCCAGACGGAGGGAAATGGCGCCGTCGGCTGCTCGGGTGATCTGCACGCTCTGAAGCGCGCCTCCGCTGTCGTTGAAGAGGATCTTGAGCGTCTGGTCGGGCCGGACCGCATCGGCTCGGGCGGCGGCCTGCTCGAGAGCGGCCTGGAAGGCGGTGAAGTCGAAGTCCGGCCCCGTCGCTTCGGGGCTCTCCGCCGGCGCATTGGCGGCGGGATGCTGCGCAAGGCCGCTGAGGATGTCGAGCGCGCCCTTCTTGTCCTGGAGCGCGCGCGGTGATCCCGAGGACTGTCGCGCCGCCGCGGCGGTCGGCGGCGGGTTGGTCGCCGAACGATCGCCATCGCCGCCCTTGCGGCGCTTGCGGCGGTCCTCGTCGTCGCGCCGATCGGCGCGACGCGTGTCGGTCGAGCGGCTGTCTTCGGTGCGGTCGTCGCCGCCGGCGTCGCGCAGGGCCGCGTCGAACGCGCCGTTGTCGCTGGGGCTGGTCGCGTTCGCGTAGGTCCATGAGGGGGACGGGGCGGCGGGCGGAGGTTGGCTGCTCGGCCAGTTCGGTGCGTCGCTCATGCGAAAGCCCTCTCCAACGGTAAGCGCGAGCCTGGGCCAAGCCGCTCCTCCTGCTCGATCTCGGCCAGGCCTTCGCGACGGACACCGTCGACGCGTCGTGCCGCCGCGAGTTGTCCGGAGACCACGTCCAGCCGCGCCTTGAGGCGCGCGAGTCGCCGGGCCGCGTCCGCCCGCTCGGCTTCGGCGGACTCCAGCGCCGTCGCGGCGGCGTCGAGTTCGGCCATGGCCTCGAGGCGGGCCCGCGCAAGCGCGTCGCGACGCGCGAGGGCGCTCTGGATATGACGCGGTTCGGGCGCGCGATCGAACCACGAATCCAGGGCGGCGCGATCGATGTCGATGCGCGCGATCGCCCGCTCGCACGCGGCGAGCGCCTCGGCGCGGCGGTCTCGTTCGGCGCGAAGCTGGATCAGCTCCAGTTCGGCGGCGCGGACACGTCGCTCACGCAGCCGTTCGATCCGCGTCAGCGCGGTGAGACGGCGCGCGGCGTCGGCGCTCACGAGACCGTCTCCGTCAGCTTCTGGAGCGCCAGAGGCGAAGGGCTCGCCGTCTTCCGGCGCCTGCCGCAGCAGCCGCTCGAGCGCCGCCTGCCTGGCGATCGCTTCATCGGCGAGGGCGTCGCCCCCGGGCTTGTACTCGCCGATCTGGAGCATGAACTCGATCTCGGCGTACTTGGCGAGCCAGGCGCGCACCTTGGTCGCCGAGGCCCTCTGCCCGGCGTCCGTCACCCGCGGATAGAGGCGGCTCAAGGAGGCGAGCAGATCCACCGCGGGGTAGCGGCCCGCCTCGCCCAGCTTGCGCGACAGCACGATGTGACCGTCGAGGATCGAGCGCACCTCCTCGCCGACCGGATCCGTGGCGTCCTCGTCCTCGAGCAGCACGGTGTAGATGGCGGTGATCGCGCCCTTGGCGGCGGGGCCGGCCCGTTCGAACAGGCGCGGCAGCTCGGCGAACACCGAAGGTGGAAATCCCCGGCGCACCGCCGGCTCGCCCACCGAAAGGCCGACCTCGCGAAGCGCCCGGGCGAAGCGGGTGACGCTGTCCATCATCAGCAGCACGCCCGAACCGTCCGGGTTGGAGGCGTCGCGGAAGTATTCGGCCACGGCGCAGGCGGCATGCGCCGCGCGAACCCGCTCCATCGCCGGCCGGTCGGACGTGGAGACGACGACCACGGAACGGGCCAGGCCCTCCTCGCCCAGCGCGTCCTCCAGAAACTCCCGCACTTCCCGCCCTCGCTCGCCGATCAGGGCGATGACGTTGACCTGCGCCTCGCAATGGCGCGCGAGCATGCCGAGCAGGGTGGACTTGCCGCCGCCGGCCGCCGCGAAGACACCCATCCGTTGGCCCCTGCCGAGGGTGAGCAGGGTGTCGATCACCCGCACGCCGGTGGGGAAGGGCTCGGAGATCGGGGTGCGCTCGAGGGGATTGGGCGCCTCGGCGTAGACGGGTTGGGCGACGAGCGGCCCCTTGATCTCGCCCTTGCCGTCGAGCGGCTCGCCGTGGGCGTCGATGACGCGCCCGAGCAGTCCTGGACCGACCATGACCTCGCTGCGCGCCGGTCCGGCGATCACTTCCGCTTCCGACGACAACCCGGTGAGCGGGCGCAGGGGCGTGAGGATCGCCAACCCCGCGGAAAGGCCGATCACCTCGGCGGGGAGACGCGCGCCGCTGACGGGATCCACGATCTCCACGCCCTGGCCGATGCGCACGTCCAGCCCGCTCGCGTGGATGGTGGTGCCGAAGGCCTGCACCACCCGGCCACGCTTTTCCAGCGTGCGGGTGCGCGCGAGCGCCTCGCGCAACCGGGTGTCGACCTCGCCCGAGGCGGCGCTCATCTAGGCCGCCTCGCGGAAGGCGCGTTCCAGCGCGGCGAGCTGCACCATCAAGCCGGCGTGAGCCGAGCCCTGGCGACTGACGATGACGCAATCGCCCTCGCCCACGGTCGGATCGGGCGCCACTTCCACCTCGGCGTTGAGGGGCCACAGGCGCTGGGCGACGCCCGGCGCCGCGCCCGGCGCGACCCGCACGATCAGCGGCTGGTCGGCCAGAACCTCGCGAACCGCGCGTTCGGTCACCGCCTCCAGCATGGCCTGGGGGCCCAGGTCGGAGGCCACACGGCGGGTCACCTCGAGCGAGAGTCGGCCAAGCTCGGCCCGCAGGGTCGCCTGCGCGGCGCGGGTGTCCTTGATCAGGTCGGCGAGCGCCTGTTGGGCGTCGGCGGCGCCGGCGCGGCGGCCTTCCTCGAGGCCCGCCTGGTAGCCCGCGTCCCGGCCGCGTTCCTCGGCCAGACGGGCCCTCGCCTCGACCGCTTCCGCGCGCCGGGCGAGATCGGTGGTGAGCGCCGTGGCGTCCGTCAGGCGCGCGACGTCGGCGGCGGGGATCCGCCAGCCGCTCGCCAGCAGCGCCACATCTTTCGCGCCCTGGACGACGACATAGCTCATGGCGCCGCTCGCTGAGCCGCATCGACCGTCATGGCCACGCCCTCGGCCGAGCGTTGCGCGGTGAGAGCGTCGATCATCTCGACACGGTCGCCGGCGCCGGAAGGAAACAGCCGGCCGAGCCGCGATCGCGCCGCGCCGCCGACGCCGGAGGCCGACAGCAGGGCGTCGGCGCCAAGTCGATCCAGCGCGACGGGATCGCCGGCGACGGCGTTCGGGTCGGCGACCTCGGGCGTCACCACCTCGGGCAGGTTGATCAGAGCGTCGAGCGCGTCCTCGCCGACCGCCGCCGCGGCGCGGCCGAGCACCGTCCCCGAGATCGCCCCCCGCCAGGCGCGGGAGACCAGCACCGCGCCGGTGAGGCGGGCGAGGCGGTCGCGGTCTTCGCGAGGCGCGGTCGCCCACGCGGGCGGGGCGGACAGGTCGGACAGGGTCAGAGCGGGGTCGTCGCGAACCGCCCAGCGCCGCAGTCGCGGCGACAGGGTCGGGCCGGCCATCTCGGACCAACGGCGGGCTTCATGCCAGAGCGCTTGGCGCGCGGCGGTCAAGGAGCAACCTCCCGGCCCGTGGGCGTTTTGCGCCGTTGCCGTCGCCAGAGGGTGAAGCCGCCGGCCCCGCCGAGGGCGGCCACAAGCAGGATCGCCGGAAGCTCCAGCGAGGCCGCGTTGCGGCTCGGCGGCGCGGCCGTCGGAATGTGCACCGGCGTCAGGAGGACCGTCACCTTGTCGTAGGGCAGGCCCTCGACGCTGTTGACCACCAGGGCTTTGATCGAGCCGACCTGGCTGTTGAGGTCGTAGGAAGGATCGTACTTGATGAGGACCGACGCGGACGACGGCTTTGGCGTTTCGGCCAGCGGATCGTCCTCCGGCATGGCGATGTGGACCCGCGCATCGACCACCCCGTCGATCTCGGTCAGGGTGTGGGCGATCTCCTGGCTGAGGCCATACATCATCCGCGCCCGCTCCTCCGTGGGCGAGGAGACGAACCCCTGCTTCTTGAAGACGTCGCCCAGGCTCTCGTAGTGGTCGCGGGGATAGCCGCGCGCCTGCAACAGGGCGACCTCCGGCGCGAGTTGGTCCTTGGGCGCGGACAGGGTCCAGGTCTTGCCGTTGTCCTTGGTGCTCTTGGTGGCGGTGAACCCCTGGCCGTGAACGATGGCCACCATCTCGTTGGCCTCGTGCTCGTCGAGCCCCGTGTACAGCTCGGCCCGGTTGCCGCAGCCCGCCAGGGCCGCTGTCGCCAGTGCGACCGCGACGGCGCGCCACGCCGACCGGCTCCAACCCACCGGCCTCCTGCTCAGCCCCGCCACGAGCCTTATCCTTGCTGGCGGAACAGCTGTTGAAGGCCGTCCGACGTGCGGTTGGCGATGTTGGAGGTGAGATCGCAGTGGAACATGAACTCCTGACAGCGCACCGTCAGCATGACCATGTCGCCCGGCGACAGCGCGCCCCCCTTGGCCTTGAGGGAGCTGGCGACCTGGGCGAGATCCGCGGCCTCGCCATTCACCGACTCGACGGTGCCCATCAGCGCCTTCATCGCGGGCTTCAAGGCGTCGACGCCGCCCGTGGGGGAAGCGCCTTCCAGCCCTTGCGTCCCGTTGGCTTGAGCGGCTCCGAGAGCTTGTTCGAACTGGTTCGACTGCCCTAGCGAGGCGCCATAGCCCGCCTGGAGGTTCTGAGAAGCCTCAGGCGGGGCCGCGAGCAGAGCGGCGGAAGCGTCGGTCATGAGCCGCCCCCACTATGACTTGCGGGCCATCGTCTCGAGCGACTGCCCGATGGACGAGGTCGAGGTCTGCTCGCTGTTCGCCATGAAGTTCATGCGCATGGACTCGGCCGAGAGCATCGCCAACTGCGACGGCTGCTCGTTGCCGTCGCCGATCTGGTCGCTCATCGAGGTGATCTTCTGCGCCTCGTTGTCCAGCGGTCGAACCCCAGGCCTCGGCGACCGCCTCGAACCAGGATCCCGCGCCGCCGCTCGTCCGGCCCTTGCCGTTGCTGGGGGTCGGACTGGGCCCGAGAGCGAGCACGTCCAGTTGCTGTTGATTGCTGTTCACCGAAGGGGAGTCGGTCATGGGGAGAAGTTCCTTTCCACCTGGCTTAAAAGGCGAGTTGCGTGGTTCTTCCGTCCTTCTGAACGGTGACAGACTGGCCATCGATCGCGGTAATCGTGTGGCCTGTCGGCAATACCGCTCCGACAAAATAGCGGGCCCCGTCAGCGGTCTGAACGTAACCCTCATCTCCTCCAACGACCGAAACCACCTTTTTGTTCGGATCCGAACCGAGAAGATCTGCGTCTCCACCAGCCTCGCCCTCGATCGCCAACTGGCGCAGACCCGGCGCGTCCTGGAGAATCCGCCGGCGCAGCAGCTCGAGGCGGGCCGGATCGTCGGCGCCGCTCTTCAGCGACACGGCGACTACGCCCAGTCCGATCGCCTTCGCCTCGCCCTCGAAGCCGTTGGTCCGCATCACATCGGCCACATTGCGCACGAGCGTATCGTTGGTGCGCACGGCGACGAGCGCCGGCCAGCCTCGCCCGGCGACATCCGACTTGAGACGCGCGAGGTCCCGTTCGTGCGGCAACAAGCCTTTCACCAGCAGTCCCTGGCCGCCGGCTTCGACCTGCACCGTCTTGAACCCGTCGCGGACCAGGGCCGCCTGGGCCGCCGACGGCGTCGGAGCGCTGGAGAGCAGGCGGGAAACCCCGCCCCAGATCAGCGCCAGCACCAGGACCGCGGCGAGCGCTCCACCGGCGATCGGCAGGACAGGCGCGAACCTCGGCAAGGCGGCGACCATGGGCGACAGCACGCGCCACGGCGGAAGCGCTTCGGACCCGTCGGCCTCCGCGGCGGCGGGCGCGTCGCCTCGGCTCACCGCCAGCAGTCGTTCGGCGTCGGCCCAGCGGGCGCTGCCCGGCTCCCCGATGGCCAGGGCGCTGTCGCCCAGGATCAGGGGCGCATAGGCGGGGAGGATGGCGCGGGAGGGCGCGCTCGCCACGTGGCCCAGGAAACTCACCTCGCCTTCGACAAGGTCCAGTTCCGCGGATCCCTCGCCGGCGCGCAGGCGGAACCGGACGCCGCGCGTGGAGGCGTCGCGCAGCACGATGTCGTTGGTGAAGGCATGGCCGACCTCGATCCAACGGCCCATCTCGATCGCCGCCGAGGCTCCCGCCGAGCGTCCGGCGAGAATGCGCAGCTCGCAGCGCGCCGGCGGTCGTTTCCGGGGAGAGAGCCCCTGTCGCCCCGTCCGCCATGAGGTCAGCCTTCGCCAGGTCTCACGCGCCGCGTCGACGCCTTGGGCGGGACGCTCGGCGGCGGCGGGGGCGGCGTGGGCGCATATCCGGTCGGGGCCGGCGTGGGCGCGTACATCGGTGGGGCGATCGAGGTCGCCGGCAGGGCGTTGGCGGCGCCGGTGGAGACGAGATGCGGGGTGATCAGGAACAGGCGTTCGGTGTGCTCCTGCTCCTTGCGCGAGTTCTTGAAGAACAGGTCGATGACCGGGATGTCGCCCAGGATCGGCACCTTGTTCTCGACCTTGGAGTCCGACTGGGTGACCAGGCCGCCCAGCAGCAGGCTCTGGCCCTCGACCAGCAGGGCCTGGGTGTTGATCCCGGAGTTCTGCACGATCGGGATGCGATCGACGGTGTTGCCGGTGACATTGCCGTCCTGCACCGCCACCAGCAGGCGCATGCGCGTCTGGCCGGCGTCGCGGGTCACGTGCGGCGTGACACGCAAGGTGAGGCCGGCGGTGATGTTGTAGAGGTCGCTGGCGGCGTAGCCCGGCACCCGGACATAGAAGGTGCGGCTGTTGTCGAACACCGCCTCCACGTCCGAGAGGGTGAGCACCTCCGGCTGGGCGACGACGCGCGCGTAGCCCTTCTGCACCAGCGCCTGGAGATTGACCTGCAGGCTGAAGGTGCCCAGCGTCACGGTGCCGTTGAAGACCCCGCCGCCGCCGTTGGTCAGGGAGGTGTTCGGCGCCGGATTGAAGGATCCGCCGTTCCCGACGCCGAGGTTGAAGGCGTAGTGGCCGGTCGAATCGAACAGGCCGAGGCCGCCGCCCAGTTCCTTGATCTTGTCGGTGTCGATGTCGATCACCGTCGCGTCGATCTGGACGAGCTGCGGCTCCACATCCAGGGCCCGGATCAGCTGGTCGTAGGCCGCGAGCCGCTCGGCCGTGTCACGGATGATGACCGCGTTCAGCCGGTTGTCGGCCACCACGCGGATCGAGTCTCCGGGCGAGGCGGCGACGCCGACGAGGTCTCCGCCGGACCCGCCGCCGCCGGATCCCCCGATCGCGTTCCAGGCGGCGGCATTCTGCGCCTGGGGCATGTTCGCGCTGGCCATGAAGCCCAGGGTGCCCGAGGTCCCGGCCGGCGTTGGGGTTGAGCCCCTGACCCTTGAGGCCGCCCATCGCCGACGAGGAGGCGGTTTCGGTCCGCTGAGCCAGCGGCGCGCCGCCGTTCCCCTCGGTCATCAGTGTGCGGAGGATCGAGGCGACCCCCGGCAGGGTGACCTGCCGGCCGCTGAACGTGACGGTCACGTCCTCGGCCCAGGCGTAGCGGAGATAGTAGACGCGATACTGCAGCGCCGCGGCTCGCGCGGGCGGGGCGGAGCGGGCGCCATAGCCGCCGGCCTCGCCGGCCGTCGGACCGTTGCTGTGGGCGATCTCGTCCACCTGGTCGAGGAAACGCCGCGAACCCGTCGCCACCAGCATGCGGTTGGAGACCCGCACCTGGTTCTGCGTGTCGGGAAGGCCGAGGCTGCGCAGGCTGGCTTCGATCTTCGGCGCGTCGGCGACGTCCGCGTTCACCGCGCGCGTGGAGACCTCCGCGCTCGGGTAAACATAGACCGCCACCCCGTCGTAGTAGGTGAGCAGGTTGAAGGCGCGGGTGATGCCGCCATAGACGCGGCTCGCGGGTCCCGTGAAGGCGCCGTTCACCGTCCCTTTGAGGTCCGGACTGAGAACCACCGTCAGACCCGCCTGACTGAACAGGTCCTGGAGGAAGGCGCCGATCGGTTCCTCGCGAGCCGTGATGTTGACCGTCGAGGCGCCGAACGGCGGGGCGGCGGCGGTCGCGCCCTCGGGCGTGAGCGCTATGGCGCCCAGGGTCATGGCTCCCGCCGCCAGGACGCCGCCCAGCCACCGGTACTTAACGCTCGCCGTCATTGCGCCTCCTGCAGCAGACCCGCCACTGGGCCGCCGATTGCGACGCGGTCGACGATGTCGAGTTTCAAGGTCGGGATCAGTTCGTGGAACGAGAGGACCGCCACGTCGAACAGGTCCGGCTCGATCAGCTTGCGGACGTGGCGGCGAAGATCGATGGGCGCGAGGATCACGCTCACCTCGTGCGCGCGGACGGCGGAGATGAAGGCGTCCAGGGCCCTGGCCGCTTCGGCCGGCTCCAGCGCCAGCTGCGGCGCCCCGGCGTTGGAGCGCACCGCGTCGCGCAGGCGCTGCTCCAGCGCCGGAGACAGCGTCAGCGCACGCAGCCGGCCGGTCGGCGCGTAGCGGTGGCTCAGCTGGCGCCGCAGCGCCACGCGGGCGAACTCGGTGAGGTTGAAGGGGTCCTTCTCGCGCTGGCCGGCGTCGGCCAAGGCTTCGAGGATGTCGCGCAGATTGCGCAGGGACACCTCCTCCTCGACCATCCGGCGGAGCACCTCGGCCATGCGCGCCACGGGCAGGGCGCGGCCGGCTTCCTTGACCACCTCGGGGTACTCCGCCCCGATGCGGTTGAGCATGTTCGAGGTTTCCTGGATGCCCATGAACAAGCCGAGGTGCCGCCGCAGAGCCTCGCGCACCAGCTCGGGCAGGGTGTCGATGGGATCGCCCTCGGGCAGGTCGTCGGCGGCGATCGGCGCCTCATAGGCCAGGAAGCGCCAGGACGGCGGATCGTCTGAATTGGCGGCGTGCACGCTGAGGCGGGGGAGGCTGAGGCCCAGCTCCAGGTCGAAGTGGTCCAGCACATGCTCCAGAGCGGCGGTGAGGCGCGCCGAGTTCGATCGCCTGCACGCCGCGCCCCGAGAGGTCGATCAGGAGCGGCACCATGGGCCGCGCCTCGAGCGCCTTGGTCGAGGCCGCCTGCAGCGGAACGGGCCGGTCCCGCCCGAACGCGGCTCGGACCGGTCGCAGCCTGACGGCGATCGGCTCGCGCAGCTTCGGCTCGAGCATGACGCCCAGAGTGAGCGCGGCCAGGCCGAGAATGAGGAACACCGGCCAGGGGAAACCCGGCACCAGCGTCATGATCAGCAACAGGCCGCCCGCCATCAGGAACACGCGCGGCTGGCGGGAGAACTGGAGACGCACGGCGTCGCCCAGGTGCTTCTCCCGTTCCTCGTCGGTGGTGCGGGTGACGATCAGGCCCGCCGCCATCGCGCCCAGCAACGCCGGGATCTGGGTCACCAGACCGTCGCCGATGGTGAGGATCGAGTAGGTCTGGATCGCGTCGCCGAACGAGAGGTGCTGCTGGAGCACGCCCACGGCCAGGCCGCCGACGATGTTGACGATGACGATGATGATCCCCGCCATCGCATCGCCCTTGACGAACTTCATCGCGCCATCGAGCGAGCCGTGCAGCTTGCTTTCCAGCTCGAGGGTTCGACGCCGCCGTCGCGCCTCGTCCTTGTCGATCAGGCCGGAGCGAAGGTCGCTGTCGATGGAGAGCTGCTTGCCCGGCATGGCGTCCAGGCTGAACCGCGCCGCGACCTCCGCGACGCGCTCGGCGCCCTTGGCGATGACGATGAACTGGACGACGGTGATGATGACGAACACCACCAGTCCGACCACCAGATTTCCGCCGGCCACGAGGCGGCCGAAGGTGTCGATGATCCGCCCGGCGTGCCCCTCCAGCAGGATCATCCGCGTCGCGGCGATCGACAGCGACAGCCGATAGAGCGTGGTGATCAGCAGCAGGGACGGGAAGACCGAGAACTCGATCGGAGAGGCGATGTAGAGCGAGACCATCAGCATCAGGATGCCGAAGCTGATGTTGCAGGCGATCAGGCAATCCAGCGCGAGCGGCGGCAGCGGCAGGATCATCAGCGCGATGATCGCCGCCACCCCCAGGACGAGCGCCACGTCGCTGAAGCGCGAGGCCAGGCTGGTTCGCCGGCGGACGTTCAGCTTCTGGAGGTAGTGCTCGACGCTCACGGCCCTACCTGAAGCTCGTCTGGCGGCGGTGAAGCGCGCTGGCGTAGTCGTTCAGGATGCCGGCCACATAGGCCTGGGTCTCGCGATAGGGCGGAATGCGGCGCCCGTGCCGGTCCACCGCGCCTTCGCCGGCGTTATAGGCCGACAGGATCAGGGGCAGGTTGTTGCCGTAGCGACGCTGCAGGGTCTTCAGGTAGATCGCGCCGAGCGAAAGGTTCACCACCGGATCGGAGATCGTGCGCGGGGCGGCGCCGAGGCGCGCGGCGGTGGTCGGCATCACCTGCATGATCCCGACAGCGCCTTTGGGCGAGCGGGCGGCGGGGTTCAGTCCCGACTCCGCGGCGGGCGACCGCGCCCATGAACGCCGGATCGATGTTGTAGGCCCGAGCGACGGCCAGGACGGCGGGCGCGTAGGCGGCGGCTTTCGGCAGCCCGCGCGAGGCCGAACCGCGGGTCTGGATGAACTTGGCGGCGGGCGCGGGCGGCGCCTGGATCAGCCGCGGCGCCGGCGCGACGTGGATCCGCGCCGGCGCACCGTTCGCGCGAGCCGCACGGGTGGATCGCGTGGGCGGAGCGCGCCGCGTGTGCAGGATGATGTCCGCGGAGGCGTTCGGCCGCTCATAGAGCTGAAGAAGCGGCGAGAGGGGCGCACGCGCCGGCGGCGACGCCGCCTTCTCCACACACCCGGAGGTCGCCAGGGTGAACGGGGCGCCGGCCGCGGCGACCACGGTGTCGCCCGTCACCGTTCGGCATTGGAGCGCATGGCACACGGAGGGCGCGAACAGGAGAAGCGGTGCGGCGGTCGCCATAGCCCGTCTCAAAGCCATTCGTCACCCGAAGCTTTACAAGGCCGTCATACCGACGACCCAGGAGAACCTTAGGAATCCAACAACGACACTTTCTTGGCGGAATGCGCCCCCAAAAGCCCCGTCGACGAATGATCACAGCCCACCCGTCGATCTAGAAACGCCAACGACCGTACAGACGTTCCTGATTAAGGCGGCGCGACGTCGTCTCCCTGAATTTCGATAGCTTCAGCCGCGGGCGGTTCTCATGGCGGACAAGAGCAAGTCGGGCGACCAGACCGAAAAGGCGACGCCCAAGCGCCTTCGGGAGTCGCGTAAAAAGGGCGATGTCGCCAAGTCCAAGGACCTGACCGCGACCCTGACCTTGGCTGCCTGGCTGGTGATCGGGCTGATGCTCTGGAAGCCGGCGTTCGCCAGCCTCAATGCGCCCTTCGCCGCGGCGCTCGAGGCCGTTCGCGATCCCTCCATCTACCAGATGCAGGCGGTCGGGCTCTCCGCCCTGAAGGCGTTCGTTCTCGTCACGCTCATGGTGATCGCGCCGATCGCGGTGATCGGCCTCCTCACCGAGTTCGTTCAGGCCGGGCCGATCCTGACCACCGAGAAGATGAAGCCCAACCTCGACCACCTGAACCCCGCCACGGGCCTCAAGCGGATGTTCTCCACCGACAACCTGTTCGAGGTCGGCAAGTCGATCCTGAAGGCCGCGGCGGTCGGCCTCATCGTCTGGATCGTGGTGGGCGGCCAGTTCCGGAAGTTGACCGCGCTGCCCGACGGCGGGCCTTCGGGAGCGATGCACGCCATCGGCGGCGCTCTTGTTCAACTTCTCGTGACCACGATCGTGGTGTTCGCCCTCGTCTCCTCCGCCGACATTGCCTACCAGCGGTTCTCCTTCGCCAAGAAGATGCGCATGTCGAAGCGGGAGATCCGCCAGGAAATGAAGGACATGGAAGGCGACCCGATGCTGAGGGGCCGCCGCCGGCAGCTCCATCAGGAGTGGGCGTCGCGCAACGTGGTCCAGGCGGCGCGCGGCGCCACCGCGCTGGTGATGAACCCGACGCACATCGCCGTCGCCCTGGCCTACGATCCGGAGGAGCATCCCGCGCCCGTGGTGACGGCCAAGGGCATGGGCAGCCTCGCTCTGCAGATGCGCGCCGCCGCCGAGGAGGAGGGCGTCCCGGTGATTCAGAACGTGACCGTGGCCCGCGCCCTCAATGCGCGCGCCTCGCTCGACGATGTCATTCCCTCCGACCTGTTCGCGGCGGTCGCCGAGGTGATCGTGTTCGCCCGGCGGATGCGCGCGGACGCCCAGGCGAAGGCCGCCGAGCGGGCCGAAGACGAGGCCGTCGCCGAGCCCATGGCGTGATCGATCTTCTCCAACAGCTGCTCGGCCTTGGCGTCGCTCTGGCGGCGGTGCTGGCCCTGGCCTGGCTGGCCATCTGGCTCATGAAGCGCTTCCAGCTGGCCAGCTTCGCCAGGGGGGCGGGCGCCGCCTCCGACCTGCGCTTCGTGCGCGCCCTGCCGCTTGGTCCAAGAGAGCGCCTGGTGGTGGTCGAATGGCGCGGCGAGACCCTGCTGCTCGGCGTCACCGCGGGCTCGGTGTCGGTGGTCGATCGCCGGCCGATCGAGCCGGCGCGTACAGGAGAACCCTAGCTAGGGAACGACCCCAATACCCGAAAAGCGCCGTTCGACGTTCTACTGTCGATGTCGGGCTGGTCGAACACTCCAGCTCGCCAGAGATCGGCAATCGAAGCGCAACAGGAGTGTGAACCCATGTCTTTCTTGAGCAGCATCGCCGTGAACGTCGTCGAGGACGTGGCGGTTGGCGCCCTCACCGGCGGCGCCGGTCTGGCCGTCGAGGAACTCGCCGGCCAAGTCATGCAGTCGGCCATGAGCGAAGGCCTCAGCCAACTCGGCGGCCAACTCGGGCTGGATTCGGGCCAGACCAGCGACATCCTGAGCGCGGCGGGCTTCGATCCGGGCGCGTCCGCCGTGGACACCGCGACGAGCGCGGGTACGCAACTCGGCTTCTCCCCTTCCGATCAAGCCGGGCTTGGCCAACACCGCGCAAGAAGCGAAGAACGCGATCTCTCAGATGCTGCAGCAAGGTCTGCAGGAGGCCAGCCAGAATTCCCCAGCGGCACGAAGGTCGCACGGCAAGGGCGGCACGGCGGCATGAGCGTGCTGGAGGCTATCGCTTTCGCCATGGGCGGGCAGATGGATGAGAAGCTGAACGACATGGCGAGCATGGCCAAGCAGCTCGGTTCGACCGATACCCAGAGCTCTCAATACGGCAAGCTCTCGTCCATGATCCAGGCCGAGAGCCAGGAGCTGAGCATGTTGGCCAGCGCCGTGAACAACTCGATCAAGTCGATCGGCGACGCGGGTTCGACGATGGCCAAGAAGGACTAAGGCTCCGGGAGGCGAAAGCCTCCCCGGCCCAAGACGGTTCGGCGCTCGGCCACAAGCCGGGCGCCGATTTCGTTCATCCGCGTTTCAGGGCGGGTGTACGAAATTGGCTAGCGTCTCGCCCTACAGGTCAAACGGGAGAAGGTGTCATGAATCGTCTCTGCAAGATCGCGGTCGCCGGCGCTTTGTTGTCCGTGCCCTTGGCGGCGCAGGCGCAAAGCTTCCAGCCTGGCTGGACATCCTGGGGCGGAGCCAACCTCGGCGCCTCGACCCTGGCCCGCCAGCGCGCCGCGATCGCTCGCCGAAACGGTCAGTTCACTCCGTCCAGTGTCTCGCGCGATCGACCTGTCCGCGCCTATCGGACGCTCACGCCTCCGCCTCCGCCGGGTGCTTCCTACGAGGAACGGGCCGCCTGGGCGCGGCAGGAAATGATTCGTGAAGCGGCCGCCAATCGACAAGGGCGCTGATCCAGCGCTGGAGGCTCCGTCCAGGTCCCGCAATCGGCTCGAGGACGGCGCTTTGTGGAGAACGATGGCAATGAGGAAGTCTGGCGCGCGGGGGGCCGTTCGGCGATGAACCGGTCCAGCACGATCACGATTTTTTCGTGCATCGGTCTTATCGCGTCCGGCGAGTTCGGGTCGCAGCCGGCGTGCGCTCAGACCATGAGCCCCAACATCTACAACAGCATGATTGGACAAGGGACGCTCACGCCCGCTCCAAACCGCAATCGCGGAACACTGCCGCGCCAACCGCTCTCGTGGTCTTCCCGGGGGGGTGTAGGCCGCGCGGGGCAAGACGGTTCATCACACCCCCACCCCCACCCGGAGCGCCGGCGGCGGAACGCCTGGCCTGGGCGCGGCAGGAGATGGCCCTGGAAGCTCAGGCCCGGCGCTCCCCTCCCTGAGCCGGCCTTTCGCGACACGCCAACGACAAAGGACCGCGCTCTTCGATGACCCGCATTCTCTTCGTCGGCCAGAAGCCGGAAACCGTCGACTTCTCCGACCCGTCGCTGCCGCCCGGCTTCAACGCGGAGAAGATCAACGCCGGCATCGCCATCGCCGTCGACAAGATCGCGGAGCGGGGCTGGCAGGGAGATACCTGCATGATCACCCCCGACGACGCCGGTCAAGCGATGCTCGAGAAGCAGTTGAGGAGCGCCGCCTATGACTGCGTGGTGATCGGCGGCGGCCTGCGGCTTCCGCCCAAGGGCCTGGCTTTGTTCGAGGCGGTGGTGAACATCGTCCACAAGGCGGCGCCCGGCGCGGCCATCGCCTTCAACACCAGGCCGGAAGACACCGCCGACGCCGCGGCGCGCCAGCTTGGAAGCGGCGCCTGAGAGGATCAGCTCAGCAGTTCGGGCAAGCCCGTCAGGTCCGGCAGCACGGCGTTCGGCGTCCACTCCGGGTTGAGCGCCTCGCCTAGCCGGTCGATCCACACCACCCGGATTCCCATCTCGTGACAGACCTTCAGGTCGGTGACCTGCCCCATGCCGACGTGCACGGTGTCCTCCGGTGAGACGCCGATGACCGCGTGGGCGTGTTCGGAACAGCCGGTGATCGGGCTTGTAGGCGCGCGCCTGCTGGGCGGTGATCACGACATCGATCGGAGCGCCGATGCCGGCGACCGTCCCGGCGATCAGGTCGTCGTCCGTGTTGCTGATGATCGCCAGCCGGAACCGGGCGCGCAGGCGCCGCAGCACCTCCGGCGTTTCCGGATGAGGCGGGATCTCGCGCAGCAAGGACAGGAGCGTCGGTCCATCCTCGGCGCGTGGCGACCAACCCCTCGCCGCCATCACCTGCGCCAAGCCGGACTGCAGGAGGCTCTTGTAGTCGCGGTACGGCGGACGCTGCTGCTGCTCCATCGTCACCGACGCGGAGCGCCTCGACCGTCTCCGCGACCAGACCCTCGTCCGCGCCATGCCCCGCGAGCACCGCGCCGACGGCCGTGCGCAGCGCCGCGTGCCACTGCACCAGCGTCCCGTAGCAATCGAAGGTGATGACCTTCGGCTTGGGGATCTAGGTCGAGCACGGCCCTAGCGCCGCGTCACGGTGTAGCTCCCGGGCTTCTCCCCGGCCACGATCGACCAGCCCGGCGCCAGATCCAGCGTCCAGCCGGGACCCTCCACGTGAGGCCCCTTCATGGCCTTGGCCGCCGCCACGGTCGCGCGGCTGAAATCGGTCGGGACGAGGACGCCGGCTTTGACATCGAGCGTCCCCCAGCCGGAAACCACGTGGAAGGTGGGATAGACGGTGCCGGCGTCGCCCAGCGAGACGAGCGTGCTCGGGTTGAAGCTGAACGCGAACTTGCCCGCCTTGGGCAACAGCAGCGTCGGCCCGTCGACCAGCAGGGCGCGCCACCGCGCCGTCTCCGCCTGCAGTTTCGCCGCGCGATCGGCTTCGGAGATCCGCAAGGCCGCCGCGCCATAGACCAGCGCGCGCGCCTCCGCCGGCTCCGTCTCTCCGCCGCGCAGCGTGGAGGCGAGCAGGTCGCCCAGATCCGAATGGGCGTTCAGTTTGGCGCGCCATCCCGGCAGCCGCTCGTCGAGCAGCATGCCGTAGGGCGGCCCGGACAGATAGGCGAAGTAGCGGATGAAGGTGCCGGTCTGGTCGGGATCGGTCAGCCGCCCGACCGCGCGCCACCGCGCCGAGGCCAGATCGGGCGATCCCATGACAGCGCCGGTGTATTCGGGAACGCCCTCGGCGATCTCCTGCCCGTCCTCGATCTCCCGCGAGCCGGGAAACAGCGCCCGCCGGTGAGCCCGGAACAGCAGCGCATCGCGGATCGCCCGGGTCTGCGCCGGACCGGTCTCGACCAGCGCCGCGGCCAGGGCGCGCCACTCGAGCTGGAGCCAGACGCGACCCTCGACGGTATCGAGGTGCAGGCTCGGCGTGTCCGGCGCCGTCAGTCCAAGCTCGGGCTGGATCCGATGGAAGGATTCGTGAGCGAACATGATCCGCCGCACGTTGGTGTCGTCGGGCATGTAGGGCCACATCAGCATGGTCCAGCGCTTGCCTTCCCACTCCACCGGCGCGTTGGAGATGATCACGCTTTGCGGCAGCGTCCCCACGAACAGGTCGCCGTCGGCGTGCAGCACGCCCTGCGGGTCGGCCTCGTTCGCCACGGTGAAGCGCGTTTCGGGATCGACGAAGAAGGTCGCGCCATAAGGCCGACGTCCCCACAGGCGACCGCCGTCCTTGTCGGTCACCGCCTTGTCCTCGGCGAAATAGGCGCGCGCCTTGGCCAGATCGATCGGCGGCGGCGCCGGGGTCTGCGCCTGGGCCGCGGCGCTCAGGAGACCCACCAGGACGACGAGGGCGGCGTTTCGAAACATCGATGTCTCGCGGGAAGTCACATCTGAGTCGCCAATCTCGCCCGATCGCCGACGGGTGTCACCCTCGTCAACCGGCGGTGGATTGGATGTCGGCAAGGTCGCCGAGCGGGCGCGGCGGCGATCGCGCCTGGACGAACCCGGCTCCTACGGTCTGCTGGGCGAGGTTGAGGTCGCCGTCTCGTCCTTCACCCAACTGGCGATCAGGTCCAAAGCGGCGGGCGCGATCGTGATCGGGATCTCCCCATACTCCTGCGGGGTTCCGGTGCGGGCCGGCTGGAGCAGGTGGTTCAACCCGTTCAGCTCGACGATCTTCGCGTGGGGATCGTCCGCCAAGGCCGCTCTGATGATCGGCAGATTGGCGTCGGGCAGGACTTGCAGGTCTTTCGACCCCGCGACCACCAGCACGGGCAGGCGCAGCTTTCGCAGGGCGGGCGCCGGGTCGTCGTCGAGGAACTCGCGATACCAGGGCGAGGCCATCTCATGCGCCTCGGCCTTTGCGCGAGCGGCCGGCACGTTCGCCTTCACCAGCAGCCCCTCGGCCGCGCTTTCGGCGGCGGCTTCGTCCGGTGCGGCGCGCACCGCCTCCAGCACCTGGCGTTCCAGTCGGCTTTCGGCCTCGGCCTGGGCGGCGCCGGCTCCGGAGGCGAGCGCGATGGCGTGCTGCTGGTCCACGATGGTCTCGACGCCGGGGAGGGCGGGGGTGGAGAGCAGCACGGCGAAGCCGACGCGGGGGTCCTGGTCGATCACCCTCGGCGCGACCTCGGCCCCCTCGCTGTGGCCGATGAGCCCGACCTTCGCCTTGGCGATCTCCGGCTGGAGGGACAACCAACTGAAGGCGGCCTGAGCGTCCGCGACGAAGTCGTTTTCGGTGGCGCGACCATAGCTGCCGGTCGAGGCGCCGACCCCGCGCTTGTCGTAGCGAAGCACCGCGATCCCCTCGCGCGTCAGGCGGTCGGCGATCACCAGGAAGAGCTTGTGCCCGTCGACCGTCTCATCACGGTTCTGCGGCCCCGAGCCGGCAATCATCACCAAGGCGGGGAACGGCCCAGCGCCTTTCGGCAAGCTGAGTGTCCCGGCGAGGGTCACCCCAGGCCCGCCACCGGGGAAGCTCACGTCCCGCGTCACGTAGGGAAAGGGCGGCTTGGGCGTTTGCGGCCGGTCTGGCTCGGGCGGGGGAGCGCCGGCCGCGCGCAGGACGAAGCGGGCGGACAGGGTCATGCCCCCTTGCGCGAACGGACCCTCCATCGTCCGCCCGTCGGCCGAGAGCGCGCCGGTGAAGCGCGCCTTCGACCCGGCGATATCGACCTCCACCTCTCGCCCCTGCCGGGTGACGCTTACAGGCACGCCGCGAGCGTTCTGGTCCGGGCTATCGAGGGTAGAGCCTTTGTCGGTGATATGGAGGGTCAGAGGCACTTTGATGCCCGCCGGCACGCTCAGGGCGCCGTCCCAATCGCCATCGATAGACTCTTGCGCCCAGGTCGGCGCGGACAGGAACGTCGCGGCCAGAAGCCATGTAAACGCGACAGCCTTGTTCATCCTCTTGGGCCCTCGCCGACGTTCACTCCACCGACCTCCAGCCGTTCGACATCGGGAGATGATCTTAGGCGCTTCAGCCGAAGAGACATTACGACCGTCGCTCACATCGGTCGTTCGACAATAGGCATCGAGCGCACGCTCGCAATGTCTGGCCGAGGCGTCGGAACGCGATCGCGTCGGTCGCGAGCGGACTTGGGGTCTCGCTTGCTTTCCAGGTCATCGTTATCTGTCGGCAATGCGAGCTGAGCCATGAGACTGGTCGTCATCAGCGATACCCACGGGTTGCACGAGTCCTACGGGCCCTTGAGCGGCGACGTCCTGATCCACTGCGGCGACATGGCCGGCTTCTCGCCCGAGGAGGAGACGGACGAGGGGGCGCTGGACGCGCTCGACGCCTGGTTCGGTCGCCAGGACTTCAGCCTCGTGCTCGCCATCGGCGGCAACTGGGACTTCGCCCTCCAGGCGCGGGTCCGCGGCGGCCGGGTCCCCTTGACCAACGCCGTGTGCCTCGAGGACAGCGGCGTCACCGTCGAGGGCGTGCGGTTCTACGGCGCGCCCTGGACCCCCGATCTCCCCGCCTGGGCCCACTACCTCCCCGACGCGGAGATGGCGCGGCGCTGGGCGATGATCCCGGAAGACGACCGACGTGCTCATCACCCACACCCCGCCCCGGGGCTGCCTCGACCAGAACCGCCGAGGAATCCACCTCGGCTGCCGAGCGCTGGCCGCGCGCCTTCCGCAGCTCGACCACAAGCTCCACGTCTTCGGCCACACCCACGCCTCCTACGGCGTGGAGCAACAGGGCGACCGCTGGTTGGGCAACGCCTCGGCGGTGAACTCCAACGGCGGTCCGATCCGTCCGCCGCTGGTGTTCGAGGTCACGGCTGAGGCGGCGGGGGTTCGGGTGACGCCGGTGGAGCAGGGAGCCGGCTGAGGGGAGATCGCCCTTATCGCGCCCAAACCCCGGACACATCCGACCGATACCCCGCGCACCGGTACGCCGCGTCCACCAGGCTCTGCCCGCGGTCGTTGAGCAGGATCCCCGGCCCCATCCGGTTCATCACATAGCCGAAGCTCATCCCGCACTCCGGGTCGGCGAAGCCGATGGAGCCGCCCGCGCCCACATGGCCGAAGGCCGCCGCGCCCAGGATCACCGAGCAGGCCTCGTCCGGCACCGTGGCCCGGTTGTCCATGGACTTCATGAACCCCAGCGAGAACCGGGTCGGGATCAGCAGAGTCGCGTCCTCGTGGGTGGCGACCGAGACCTGGCCCATCCGCGCGAGCGTATCCGCCCCGACCAGCCGCCGCCCGTTCAGCGCCCCGCCGTTCGCCAGCGGCGCGTAGAGGTCCGCCAGCCCGCGCCCGTTCGAGACGCCCGTGGCCGAGCCGATCTCCGCCGCCCGCGCCTCGCGCGTGTTGACGTCGAAGCGGGCCATGTTGGTGAGGAACAGGGCCGTGGGGCTGGAGCGGTCCTCCCTCACCCGCTGCTGCAGCCGCGTGGGCGGGGCGGACTTGTCGAGGGGGTAGGGGATCACCGGCGCCACGCGCGGCTCCTCGGCTTCCGGCAGCCCCATCCAGAAATCGATGCCCAGCGGCCCGCACACCTCCTGCGCGCAGGAACTCGCCCATGCGCACGCCCGGTGGACCGGCGCACCATCTCCCCCACCGTCCAGGCGCTGGTGATGCCGTGATAGCCGTTGCGCGTCCCCGGCGGCCAGAACGCCTCCTCCTCCGCCACCAGCCGCGTCATCAGGTCGTAGTCATAGAAGGCGCCCGGCTCGAGCCGCCGGCGCAGGTGCGGCACGCCCACGGAGTGGTCGAGCATCATGGAGACCCGCGCCGCCTCCTTCCCCCCTTGGGCGAACTCCGGCCAGTAGTCGCTCACCATGGCGTCCAGATCGAGCTGGCCCCGATCCGCCGCCATGTGCGCGCAGAGCGCCGAGGCGCCCTTGGTGGAGGAGAAGACCACCGCCAGCGTGTCCGGCTCCCAGGCCTCGCCCCCCGGCGTCTTCCGCCCGCCCCAGAGATCCACCACCCGCCGACCGCTCGAGGGTGATGGACAGGCTGGCCCCGACCTCCCCGCGCTGCTCGAAGTTGGCGACGAAGGCGTCGAGCACGGGGGTGAAGGCGGGATCGCATTCGCCGTGGATCGGGCCGGCGGGCGTGGTGAGGTCGACGGGGGTCATCGGGGCTCCGATCTCGTTCCGAATTCGCTCGGGGAAGCCCAGCTACCCACAACCGCTTTCCCGACGAAAGCCGGGACCCAGCCCCTCAGGTCCACATAGGCTGTACAGTTGAGCCCCGACGTGCGCCGGGGAAGCGGATATAGGACGGTCAGGCGCTTCATCGTTCCTCCCCCGAAGTGGGGGAAGGCGCCGCGTTTGCCGGTTGAGTCCGATCAGGCCGTCATGCGGGGAAGCGCATCCCTGAGGTGGCGAGCGCTTTGGCGTCTCCGGCGTACCAGCGATCCAAGGAGGCCGACGCTCAATGCCGACAGGGCCCACGCGCTCGGCTCCGGAACATACGAAACCGTGACTTCCGTGGGGCTCAGATTGGCGTAGGCGTACACCAGATAGTCGAATGTCGAAACGTCGATCGTCTGCTGCTGGAAATACCCCGAGGTAAGATCATCGCCGTCAATCTGATACGAGAACGGGGTCACGTAATTCCAGGAGGGTATGAAAGAGTTGACGTAACTGTAGATGCTCTCGCTCAGCTGGCCGAAAGTGATCACAGTCCCGAATTGATAGTATTGGTTCGCATAGTCCGTAATCTGTCCTGGACTTTGGAAAATGATGGGACCTTGCAAGAGCGGCTGCACCTCGTGCAGCCCAAGGTCGTTTGCGGGGGTGAAAAACGACACCCCGTTTATCGTGAGCGTTGCCGTAAGTGGAGACGCATTTCCAAGCTGATTGCCTCCCGAAATGGAGGACAGATAGGGCGGTTCGAAGTAAGATGTCGCCGCAGCGGATGTGTCCACGACGTAGGTCGCGACGTAAGAAGCTCCACTCAGGTCCGTGACAGGCACGCCGAAGACCCCGGTTTCATCCAAGCCCGAAGTGACGGTTCCCTTGTAGGTGATTGTCAGGATGCCAGCCTGGGCGTTCGTGGCGAAAGCGGCCATGAGAATGACTGTCGCAGCACCGCGCAGCAAGCTATTGATCAACATGAATGTTCTCCCCCCAAATACCGATATCGCGCGCGCACTTTGGGACGTTGGGGTTAGACGGTCAAGCTACGTCGGAGTTGTAGCCAGCGCCTCGCGCTGAGCGACGAAGCCCAATTCAACTGTCCTGTTGTTCTGAGGGGGTCGAGAGACGCGTACGCCCCCAGGTTTCAAATGTAGGATTTGGTGACACCATACCAAATCTACGGCCTCTCGCGCTTCAAGCCGCACCTAAGCCGCCTCCGGCTTCAACGTCACCCCTAACGCGCGCAGCACCTTGAGCACTGTCTCGAACTCCGGATGACCGTCGGGGCTAAGGGCGCGGTACAGGGCGGGGCGGGCGAGGCCGGTGTCTCGGGCGAGTTGGGTCATGCCGCGCGCCTTGGCCGCCACGCCCAAGGCGTCGGCGATGATCGCGTGCTCACCGCTCTCGAAGGCGGACACGAGGTATTCGGCCACGGCTTCCGGGGTGTCGAGGAATTCCGCCGGATCGAACTCACGCGTCGCGATCGTCATCGTCAGACCTCCTTGGCCAACGCCTTGGCCCTTTCGATATCCCTCTCCTGGCGCGACTTGTCGCCACCGCAGAGAACCACCACCAGCTCCGATCCGCGCTGGAGGAAGTACACCCGGTAACCGGGACCGTAGTCGATCCGCAGTTCCGACACGCCCTCGCCCACCGGTCGCACATCGCCAGGGTTTCCAAGCGACAACCGCCGCAAGCGTTCCGCGATCCGCGCCGCGGCCCGTCGATCACGAAGGCGCTTGAGCCAATCGGCGAACTCATGGCTAACGCTAACGACAAACACAAACGGGTGTACCCTATGGGAGACGCTCGCTCAATCAGGAACCCGCCCGCGCCACCGCATCCGCCCCCGCCGGCAGCCGCATGGGGCAGTCCGGGTCCGTCGCGGCGCGCCAGACGGCTTCGGCGACGTCGCGGGAGTGGGTCACCGGGCCGTCGGCCTGGAAGCGGGCCATCATCTGGGCGGCCAGGGCTGGCGTAGGCTTCGGGGATGGTCACGCCCATCCGGCCCCGGGCGTTGTCGCCGAACGGGGTTTCGGGCGCGCGGCCGGGGATGACGATGCGCACGCGGATCCCCAGCGGCGCCAGCTCCAGGGCCACCGACTCGGAAAACGCGTTCACCGCCGCCTTGCTCGCCGTGTAGATCGACATCAGCGGAAGGGGCTGGAAGGTCACGCCCGAGGTCACGTTGACGATCACCCCGGAGCCCTGGGCGCGGAGCTGCGGGATCACCGCCTGGGTCATGGCGATGGTTCCGAGCGTGTTGGTCTCGAACAGCTCGCGGATCTTCTCCATCGTCAGCCCCTCCAGCGGGCCGACCATGCCGACGCCGGCGTTGTTGACCAGCACGTCGATCGGGCCGGCGGCCTCCACCGCGCGGGCGATGCTGGCCGCGTCGGTCACGTCGAGCGGCAGGACGCGCAGGCGCGGGGAGGCGGGCAGGAGGTCCTCGCGCGGCTGCCGCATCGTGGCGATGACGGTCCAGTCGCGGTCCAGGAAGAACCGCGCCGTCTCCAGGCCGAAGCCGGAGGAGCAGCCGGTGATGAGGACGGTGTTCATGTCGAAGGGTTCCTTCTGCGAGGCCAGTCTAGCCCAAGATGTGAAGATAGGGGCCGGCGAGGCGCCGGCGGTCCGGCCCAAGACCGCGCCGGCGAGCCCGGACGGCCATGGTGGTCCAGGCTCGCCGCCTCGACTTGGGCCGGACCGCCGGCGCCTCGCCGGCATGGGCGTTGACATAAACATTGCATTGTGCAATTCTAAGCGCATGTTTCAGCCTGCCTTAGCCGCCGATCCCCACCTCGCCGACGCCCTCGCCAAGGCGGAGCGCCGGCTCGCCATGCTGGAGGAATTGGCCGAGATCGGCATGAACCTCGCGCGCTCGGTCGGCGCGCATGCGGCGGCGGCGATGTCGGCGATCAACGAGGACAACGGCGGCGACCCGACCCGGGCCTTCGCCACCGTCTCGCGCTCGGTGCGGCTCACCCTGGCGATGGAAGCCCGGATCGACGCGCAGATTGTTGCGTTGCGCAACGGTCGGGTTCCGGCCGGGTGGGGCGCGGCGGCTGTGACGGCTCGATCCGTCCCAGCGACCAAGGCCGAAGGTTCCAGACGAGGGGCGCGGCGCCTGGCGCGAAAACCTGAGCGATTGGGAGGACCAGGAGACGTTCCTGGACCTGCCGTTCGCGGACGGGGTCGAGACTGGTCCGGCGGGCATTGGGACAGGCTGACCAAGCGCTGGCCGGCGAGGGCGCCGGCGGTCCGGCCCAGGGCCCAGCCATCGAGTTCTGGATCTGCCAAGCCGGTTCTTGGACAAGCGAGGCTCGTGGCCCATGCCACGGCCGGACCGCCGGCGCCCTCGCCGGCTAAACTAGCGCTGGCGGCGGGGACCGGATCGCGCCCCCGCGAGTGAGCCTACGCGTCTTCCCGCGCGCGGCGCTTGCGGAACGCCGGGTTCAGCACCTGCTTGCGCAGGCGGATCGACTTGGGCGTGACCTCCACCAGCTCGTCGGGCTCGATGTAGGCGATGGCCTGCTCGAGGGTGAGGCGGCGTGGCGGGGTGAGGCGGACGGCTTCGTCCTTGCCGGAGGCGCGGACGTTGGTGAGCTGCTTGGCCTTCATCGGATTGACGTCGAGATCGTCCGGCTTGGCGTTCTCGCCGATGATCATGCCCTGGTAGGTCTTCTCCCCGGCGCCCACGAACATCACCCCGCGGTCCTCCAGGTTCCAGAGGGCGAAGGCGGCGGTCTCGCCGTCGGAGTTGGAGATCAGCGCCCCGTTGCGACGGCCGTCGATGGCGCCCTTGTAGGGCTCGTAGTGGCTGAAGACGCGGTTCAGCACGCCCGAGCCCCGGGTGTCGGTGAGGAACTCGCCCTGGTAGCCGATGAGGGCCCGCGAGGGGGCCTGGAAGGTGAGGCGGGTCTTGCCGGTGCCGGAGGGGCCCATCTCCTTCAGCTCCGCCTTCCGTTGCGAGAGCTTCTCGATGACCACGCCGCTGAAGTCGTCGTCGACGTCGACGCTGACGTCCTCGATCGGCTCCAGCCGCTCGCCGGTCTCCGGATCGGTCTTGAACACCACGCGCGGGCGGCTGATCGAGACCTCGAAGCCCTCGCGGCGCATGCTCTCGATGAGCACGCCGAGCTGCAGCTCGCCCCGGCCGGCGACCTCGTAGGCGTCCTTCTCGGCGGTTTCGGAGACCTTGACCGCGACATTGGCCTCCGCCTCGCGCAGCAGCCGCTCGCGGATCACCCGGCTCTGCACCTTGTCGCCCTCGCGGCCGGCCAGGGGGGAGTCGTTGACGGTGACGGTGATGGCGATGGTCGGCGGATCGATCGGCTGGGCGGGCAGGGCGCCTTCGGCGTCCATGGCGGCCAGGGTGTCGGCGACGGTGGCCTTGGAGAGGCCGGCGATGGCGACGATGTCGCCGGCCAGCGCCTCCTCGATCGGCTGGCGCTTCAGGCCGCGGAAGGCGAGGATCTTGGAGACCCGGCCGCGCTCGACCTCGACGCCTTCGCGGGACAGGGCCTTGATGGCGAGCCCGGGGGTGAGCTTGCCGCTCTCGACGCGGCCGGTGAGCAGGCGGCCCAGGAACGGGTCGGACTCGATCAGGACCGCCAGCAGCCGCATCGGCTCGTCGGCGTGCGCCTCGGCTTCCGGCGCGGGGATGTGCTCGACGATCTTGTCGAACAGCGGCGCCAGGCTCTCGTGCGCGTCATCCATGTCGGTCACCGCCCAGCCCTGCTTGCCGCTGGCGTAGAGGTGCGGGAAGTCGAGTTGCTCGTCGCTGGCGCCGATGGCGGCGAAAAGGTCGAAGGTCTCGTTGAGCACCCGGTCGGGATCGGCGTGCGGGCGGTCGATCTTGTTCAGCACCACGATCGGCTTGAGGCCGAGCTTGAGCGCCTTGCCGAGCACGAACTTGGTCTGGGGCATGACGCCTTCCTCGGCGTCGACCAGCAGCAGGCAGCCGTCGACCATGCCCAGGATCCGCTCCACCTCGCCGCCGAAGTCGGCGTGGCCGGGGGTGTCGATGATGTTGATCCGCGTCTCGCCCGCCGCGCCATGCCACAGCACGCTGGTCGCCTTGGCGAGAATGGTGATTCCCCGCTCGCGCTCCTGGTCGTTGGAGTCCATCGCGCGCTCGATGTGGGTCTCATTCGCGCGGAAGATCCCGGATTGATTGAGCATCTGATCGACCAGGGTGGTCTTGCCATGGTCGACGTGAGCGATGATGGCGATATTTCGCAGGGACATGAGCGGTGTTTTCGGGACGAGAGGGGGGAGCGGGGGCGTCTAGCCCGGAGCCGCGCCAAAGGCCAGGAATATGGGCGCTATAGGTGCGTTGCACAACAATCGAGCGCTGGCGCTCACGTCGCGGGCGCTCTCAGCTTCCCTGAAGGCGATCGCACGTTTTTTTGCAGTGCGGCGTGAGATCGCCCTTGATCCATGGTGCGCTGCAACGTAAATCATCCTCACGACGCGTCGCTGACGTATCTGCCCTTTTTGGGCGTTTCCTCCCTAATGAACTGGCCGCGCCGGGTTTCCTGGCGCGGCCATTTTTTTATCCCGCCGCAACCGCGAGCAGGCTGTCGAAGACGCGCTCCACGTCGCGCTTCAGCCGGGCGAAGCCGGCGCCGGGCTCGAGCGAGCCTTGATCGAGATAGATCGAGCGGTCGATCTCGATCTGCAGGGCGCTCACCCCCTCGCGCGGCCGGCCGTAGGCTTCGGTCGTGTAGCCTCCGGCGTAAGGCGTGTTGCGGCCGACGCTGTAGCCGAGATCGGTGAAGGCCAGCTCCACCGCGCGGATCACCTTGGGCAGGCAGGCCGCTCCGAAGCGGTCGCCCAGGACGATGTCGCGTCCCGAGGCGCCTTCGCTCGGCATGGAGTGCCAGTCGATCAGCACCGCATGACCGAACCGGTCACGGGCCCGGTCGACCAGGGCGCGCAGCGCCGCGTGGTAGGGCTCGTGCACATGGCGGACCCGCCCGCAGGCCTCGGCGAAGGTGAGCTTGCGGCCGTAGATCTCGCGCCCATTGCCGACCACCTTGGCGATGGCGCCGAGGCCGGCGGCGACGCGCGGCGTGCGTCCGCGGGCGAAGGCGGGCAACTCCTCGTCGAACATCGCCGGATCCAGCTCCCAGGGATCGCGGTTGAGATCGATGTAGGCCCGGGCCACTTCGGCGGCGATCAGCGGGATGCCCGCGGCCGGCGCGCCGGCGACCAGGGCGTCGATGAACGCGTCCTCGGACCGGCGGATTTCCCGGGAATCCAGCGCGGTCGCGGCCATCAGGGCGGGAGGATAGTGCCGGCCGGAATGCGGCGAGGCGAACACCAGCGGCGCGCGTGGGCCGCCTTCCGGATCGTGAACGCGGAACGTCGGCCCCTCGATTTCCGTCGTCGAGCCGCCCGCCGGGGAGTTGATCATTGCCCTCAAACTGGCGAAGCCTGCGGCCGGGGTCAAACAGGATCAGTCGGGGGCGTTCGGATGCATTCGGAGATCGAGGCCGCCGCCCTGGACGGCTTGGGCAAGGGGTTCCTCCCCCGTCACGGCCAGACCCGTCCGCCCGGCTCCACCTGCGCCAACTGCGGCGCGACCCTCGCGGGACCCTGGTGCCACGACTGCGGCCAGCTGGCCGAGGACTTCCACCGCTCGATCTTGCGGCTGATGATGGAGTTCGTCGAAGGCCTAACCCATTTCGACGGCCGCTTGTGGCGAACGGCGCCGAACCTCGCGATCAAGCCGGCGAAACTCACGCGCGACTACATCGACGGTCACCGCGCCTCGCAGATCCCGCCGCTGCGCCTGTTCCTGGTGGTTCTGCTGCTGTTCTTCGTGACCGTATCGTTCGGCAAGAAAGAAACCGCGCTTCACTTCGGTTCCCCTACCGAGCGCGCGAAGATGATCGACTCGGTCGACAAGACCGCGGTCAATGTTTCCGGGCTCCGGAAGCAAGACGCCCAGAAGATCGCCTGGTTCAAGGCCCGCGTGAAGGCGGTGATCGAGGATCCGGAGCGTTTCAAGCTCATCCTCGAGGCTCAGGAGGAGCGGTTCGCTTTTCTCGCCCTCCCGATCGCGACCTGTCTGCTCGCGTTGGTGTTCGTGTTTCAGCGGCGATTTTTCGTTTTCGACCACACCATCTTCGCCCTTCATTCGCTGTCGTTTCAGGGGCTTCTCCTCACCGCGAGCAATGTGTCCAGCGCCGTGATTCCGGGCGCGTCGATCATTCTGCTGCTCTCGCCGGTGCACCTGTTTGTGCACATGCGAGGCGTCTATCGAACCAGCATCCTCGGAACGCTGCTTCGCATGGTCCTCCTCGCGGTCGGCTCGTTGATCGCCTTCGTCTTCCTGTTCCTATGTCTTCTGTTCGTCGGCCTGTTCGCCATGGACCCGGCCTGAGCCCGTGGGTCCGCGACGAGGCCCCGGCAAGGCGGGGAATTCGAGGTCGAAGGTGGTCCCGACGCCGACCGCGCTGCGACAGGCGATCCGGCCGCCGTGGCCCTGCACCACCGACTCCACGAAGGCCAGTCCCAGCCCCACGCCGGAAACGCCGTGCTGACGAGGCTGGCGGTGCGGGCTGAATCGCCGAAAGAGCCGGTCGAGCGCCTCTCGGGGGATGCCCACGCCCTGGTCGGCGATCGTGGCGATCACCACCGGGCCCGAAGCTCGCTCCTCCCTCAGCACCTCACATTCGATGCGCGATCCCGGCTCGCTGAACTTCACCGCGTTGTCGAGCAGGTTGGCGAAGGCCCGCATCAGCAGCGAGTGATTGCCGAGCACCAGGCATTCCGCGGTCGACGGCTTCTGGCGGATGGCGATCGTCTTGGCGGTGGAGAGCGCCCAAAGATCGTCCGCGGCTTCGGTCAGAACATCGCGAAGATCGATCGGAGCCATCTCGTAGCCGCCGGCGTCGGCTCGGGCCAACTGCAGGAAACCGTCCGCCAGGGCGATGGTGCGACGGGCGTAGTGGGCGATCCGCTCGCGAAGGCGCTCCGGGGGCGCCTCCTCCCAGCGGGAGACGAGCGCGATGATCGAAGCTTGCGGGGAGCGCATGTCGTGCGTGAGCAGTTGAAGCGCCTCTTCCCGCGCGATTTCGGCCCGGCGCAGGGCGGTGATGTCGGCGAAGCGAACCACCCAGCCGAGGGTCTCGCCGCTTTCATCCGTCCACGGAACATACCGGATGTCGCGAAGAGATCCGTCGGCGCCAGGGCGCTCTCCGGCCCATCCGCCGTCGGGGCGGCCCAGCGCGTCCGGAGTGAACGGCGGGGGCCGGCTGGCGGCGAAGAAGCCTTCGATGTCCTCGCGCGTGACGTCGCTTCTGGCGCGGAACAGCCGCAGGGCCTCCTGATTGGCCAGCACGATCTCGCCGGTGAGCGCGATGAGGACCGTGGCGTCAGGGAGGCTGCGGACGGCGGCGTTCACCAGACGGCGCAGACCGCGCACCCGCGCCACGGTCTCCTGCACCAGGCGGAGCTGATCGGCCGCCTTGTCGTCGACGAAGCGGGCGGGATTGCCGTGAGCGGCCGTAAGGTCCGGGTCGGCCGCGAGGTTCGAAAGCGCCTCCACCACCAGCGCATTGGTCTGTCTTTCACGCCGCCAGCTCCAGATCGGCAGGGCGAGCGCGACCACCAGGGTCGGTGCGGTCGGCGCCAGCCACAGGTTCGCCAGGAAGAACAGGCTGGCGCAGAGGGCCAGCGGAGCGCCGATCGCCGCCGTCCACAGCACCCGTCCGGCGCGGGGAGGGAGACGCGCGAGGCCCAGCATGGTCAGCCACAGCAGCGCGAGCCCCACCGCAAGGCGCAGGACCACGTCGGCTTCCCGCAAGCCGGGACCTCGCAGGAGGGTGTCCAGCAGATTGGCCTCGATCTCGACGCCCGACAGAGGGTGATCGCGGCCGAGAGGGGTGGCGAAGCGATCGCCGAGTCCGGCGGCTGTGGAGCCGACGAGGACGTAACGACCTTCGATCAGATCGGTGGGAACATCGCCGTGCAGCAGGCGCGAGACGGAAACCGTGGGGATGCGGCCTTTGGCTTCGAAGCGGATGAGGGTCGGCGCGATTTCGCGCGGCGGCGTGTCGGGCGGGTAGGGTTGGAAGGCAGGCAGCTTGGCTGTTCGAGCGGCGACCCGCGGCTCCGCCCCGGCCGCGATCGCCGCCAACGCCAGCCAGCGTTCCGTCCCGTCGAGGGCGAGCGGCAGGCGCCGAACGACCCCGTCGCTGTCCGGGAGGATCTCGCCCTGCCCGACCGTGGATGCGGAGCGTACGGCCGAGATCGGGAGCGCAACCCAGTAGCCCTTGTCGTCCGGGCCGGGGGACGCCACGAACAACGGGGTGATCGCGTTCGGGACCGCCCGCAGGGCCTCGCCCAGACCCCGATCCTCATCCGATGACGTCGGAGAGACAAAGAGGATGTCTTCGATGACGGCCTTGGGCCTGGCCGCCGCCAGCCGACGCAGAACCGCCGCCTGGGTCGAGCGGCGCCACGGATAGGCGCCCAGGCTCGACAGGCTCTCGTCGTCGATGGCGACGATCAGGATGTTGCTGGGGGAGGGAGTCGATCGCGCGCGGACGGCGGCGTCATAGAGCGCGCGGTCAGGCTGATCGGTAAACCCGCCGAGCACGAGGATCACGAGCGCGAGGCTGAGCCCGAGGACCATCGCCAGACCGTCACGTCCAAGACCTGTCGCGCCGGCCAACGACGGCCCGCTCAGTCGACCCCCTTTCCGGCGCGCGAGGCTCGGCGACCTCGGTGCGCCGTGCCGCGCCTTCAGGTCACGCGTTCGTCACCATAGGCGGAGGTAGACCCTCGAACTCGGGCCGCGTCCATGGCGTCAATCTTGAGAAAAGGTGAACTAACGGCTCAGGCTTCGCGGCGCGCGCCCCGCTTGGCCACGCGGATCACTTGCCGGAAGCGACGCTGTCGATCGGAGCCTGGTCCAGCCGCTCCAGCCGGTAGCCGAAGCTGTAGACCGATGAGAGACGCAAGCCATTTTCGGGCCGAAGCCCAAGCCGGTTGCGGATTTGAGAGATGTGGGCGTCGAGCGTCCGGCTGAGGATGTCCGGGCCGTGACCCCAGACGGCCTCCATGATGTAGCTGCGCGAAAGCGGTCGCTGGAGATTTCGGAACAACAGCAGAGCCAGGGCGAATTCCTTGGCCGTGACGGAGACCGGCTCGCCTTTCCAGGACAGCGACCGCGACTGGATGTCGAAGGCATGATCGCCATAGATTTCCACCGTCTTCTTGTTCTGTCCGCCATAGGCGCGTCGCAGCACGGCCTCCACCCGCGCCTTGAGCACATCGCTCTGGACCGGCTTGGTGACGTAGTCGTCCGCGCCGTTGGTGAGGCCGGTGACGATGTCCGCTTCATCGGCCCGGGCGGTGATCATGATCACCGGCGGCGAGGGGTCGAGGTTCTCCCGCACCCACTTGAGGACCTCCAGACCGCTGGTGTCCGGCAGGCTCCAATCCAGCAGCAAGAGGTCGTACGAGTTCTGGCGGAGCTCCTTCAGCATGAGCTTACCGGCTCGGAATTCCCGAGTGGTATGGCCCGCTTCGGCCATGAGTTTACTCACCTGAGCGCCTAAAACGCTGTCGTCGTCGAGGATGGCTACACGCATTGTCCAGCTCCTTCAGGACGAAAGGGCACGATTGTTAAGGAATGTAAAGCGAAAGCTCCATACCTCAACTCGGCCTTGCGAACTTTTACCTCGGAGCCTGGCGGCCCCCCCACGAGCACACGATGAACTCTGCGGGGATTATCAACTTTCTTGTCGTCTTGACAATCCTTTGCCCACGTCAAGGGCGATCGCGAATTCGCTTGAGGGTTGCCTGGAACTCGGCCCGTGCTATAGCCGCCGCCCCCACCGACGCGCCTTTGCCGTTGGTCGATCCGGACGCGTAGCTCAGCGGGAGAGCACTACGTTGACATCGTAGGGGTCGCTGGTTCGATCCCAGCCGCGTCCACCACCTTCCGAGCAGCCGGCAGGGTTCTCTCCAGAAGCCTGGCTTGCTTCACCCGATGGCTCGACGTCAGATTGTCGCCATGGGTTCGTCCGGCACACCGTCCATACGCGCCTCGCGGCTGCTGACGGCCCGCCGACGCTTCGAGGCGGGGGATCTCGCCGGGGCCGCGGACCTGGCGCGGCAGGCGGCGAGCGGCGCCGGGCGCGCGCCGGAAGCCCTGATGCTCTGGGGCGTCGCGGCGGCGGAGGCTGGAGACTACGCGCAGGCGATCGCGCCGCTTCGGAAAGCCGCCGCGCAATCGTCGCCCCAATCGGCGCCCGGGGCCCTGGCCAGGGTGCAGCTCGGCCGCGCGTTGGTGGCGTTGGGCCGCTGGCGCGAGGGGCTGGCGACGCTGGACGGCGTCGATGCGCGCGCGCTGCCCGACCAACGTCTGCGCCTTCGCCTAGGGCAAGGTTATCTCGGCGCTGGACAGGTGGAGCGGGCTCTTCCGCACCTTCGCGAGGCTGCTCAGGCGTTGGCGAGCGATCCGGAGGCTCGGGTCGATCTCGCGTTTGCGCTCGCGAGCCTTGGCGCGGCTGACGACGCGCGGGTTCACTACGAGGCGGCGATCGCCTTGGCGCCCCGGTTCGGTCGCGCTCACGCGGGCCTCGCAAACCTTCGCCGCTGGGACGCCCGAGACAATCATGTTCCGCGGCTTCGGGCCTTGCTCGAGAGCGCGGAGAACCCGGCGAGCCGCGCCGAGGCGGGCTACGCGCTGTTCAAGGAGCTCGACGATCTCGGCGACCGCGAAGCCGCGTGGATGGCTCTTTCGGGCGCCCACGAAGCCGCCATCAGCGTCGACCCCTGGTCGGCGGACGCGGATCGGGCGCTGGTCGAGGCCTTGATCCGCCGCTTCCCGTCGGATCGGTTCCGTCGACAACAGCGCGCCGTGCGGACCGACGGTGGCGCTCAACCGATCTTCGTCTTCGGCCTGCCTCGGAGCGGGACGACCCTGGTGGAGCGGATCCTCTCCTCTCATAGCCAGGTCACGGGCTTGGGCGAGCCGCCGTTTTTTCCGATCGCCTTTCGCGAGGCGGCCGGCGCCTCGGCGCTGGAGCCGATCACCGCCCGGACCATCTCCGCCAGCCGCGGCGTGGAGTGGCGGACGCTGGGGGCCGCCTATCTGCGGGAGGCGGGGAGCTTCGCCGGCGGGGCTGCGAACTTCGTCGACAAGCTGCCCTTCAACAGCCTGCTGGCCGGACCGATCCGGCTCGCGCTGCCCGGGGCGCGATTGGTGCTGGTGGAACGCGATCCAATGGACAGCCTGTGGAGCGCGCATCGCAATCCGTTCCAGATCGGCGGCTGGTACGGCTGGACCAGGCGTCAGTCGGATCTCGCCGCTCACTACGCCAACCATCGCCGGTTGATGGACCACTGGCGCGAGGCGCTGGGCGACGACCTCGTCGTGGTCCGTTACGAGACCCTGGCGGCCGATCCGAAGGCCGCGATCACGATGCTTCTCGAGCGCTGCGGGCTTTCCCCGGAGCCCGCCTGCTTCGAGCCCGAGAGGGCGAAGGGCGCGGTTCTCACCTTGAGCCAGGCGTCCGCGCGCGCGCCGATCAGCGGCGCGTCCATCGGTGCGTGGCGAGCCTACGCCGACAAGCTGGAGCCGCTGCGCGCCGCCTTGGACACATTGGGGATCACGAGCGACTAAGTCTGCCGGTCTCGGCGAGGCCTGCCACGACGGGCAAGCCGCTCCGCGAACCGCGCGGGATCGACCAGCCGGGAGAGGGCCAAAGGAAGTGGCGAAGGCGCGCCGATCGCCAGGGCGACGATGTGCTCGGCGAGGAGCGGGGCGAAGGTGAAGCCACGGGACCCAAGGCCGCCGAGGACGAACAGGCCCGAGTTGCCGGGCGAGGCGAGGCCCGCCAGCGGCAGGAAATCCGGTGTGCCGGCGCGCAGACCCACGTGCGCCTCCAGCGGCGATCGTTCGGCCTGCGCGGCCAGGTCGGGCAGCGCCTCGCGAAGGGTCTCCAGATTGCGCGCGTGATCCCGCTCGCGCATCTCCAGGCCCAGGTCGTCGCGGTCGTGGGTCGCGCCGAACATCACGCCTGTACGCGTCGGGATGGCGTAGCCGCCGAACACGGTCGAGATCGAGGGCGCGGCGATCGCGGCGAGGCTCGCCTGCCCACGCACCGGGCGCAGCGGCAACGCCGGGAGGAGTGTCGCGCCGGCCGCTCCGCTCGCGACCACGACCACGTCCGCCTGGCCGATGATCCCGCCGGAGCCGTCAAGCAGACGCCAGCCGTGATCGGTGCGTTCGAGGGCGTGGATCGCCGTGGCCGTCACCGACGGGGCCCAGGCCTGGAGCACGCGCGTCGGATCCACGACGACGGCGGAATCCTCACTCATCTCCAACGCCGACGATCCTTCGGCGGTCTCGCACAGCCGCATCGCGCCGGCCGCGAAGAGATCGGACGTGGCGATCCGCGCGAAACGCTCTGGATCCTTGGACGTCATGGCGATCTGGCGGGCGCCTCGGGCGATGATCGCTTCGGGCACGGTCTCATAGAGATCCAGCGCGCGATGGACCGCCTGGGCCGACAGCTCGGCGACGGGGCCGAGGCCCGCATCCAGCCGAGGCGCCACCAGGGCGGCGGGCGCGGCCGACGCCGCTCCAATGTTCGGATCGGCAAAGATCGTTGCGAGGACGCCCTGGGCGGCAAAGGCGCGGGCGAGGGAGGCTCCGGCGACGCCCGCGCCCAGGATCGCCACGGTCGGGCGTCTGGGTTGCAAGGCGGCCTCGCCAGAGAAGCGAGCTTCGAGACGCTCGCGCTTGCGGCCGAATCCCGGGCGTCGGTCGAGGGCGAAGCCGTGCGCCTCCAGCCCGCGGCGCACCGCGCCGGCCACGGTGTAGGTCGCGAGCCGTGCGCCCGGAGCGGAGCGAGCGGCCACCAGGCCGAGAACGTCCTCGCTCCACATCTCCGGGTTTGACGGCCGGCGCGAAGCCGTCGAGGAACCACGCATCGGCGCGCCCGCTCCAGCCCGCGAGCGCCGTCTCCACCGGAAGCACGGCGACATCCAGGGTGACGCCGATGTCGTCCCACGCGGCCCGGTGAAAGCCCCTCGCGCGGCGCGGCCACCGCGACAGGAGCCGGGACGAGGCGTCGGCGATCTCCGGCCAGGCGCTCAGGGCGCGGGCGGCGTCGTTCCGGGAGGGGGGATCGGCTTCGATGCTGAAGATGGAGAGCCGCGCGCCCGGGCGGTCGCGTCTCGGACCAGAGCGCGATCAGAGCGGCGATGTTCAGGCCGGTTCCGAACCCGAGTTCACCGACGACGAAGCGGCTGCGTTCACGCCACGCGTCGGGCAAGCCGCAGCCGGCGAGGAATACCGCTCGGGTTTCCGCCAGTCCGTCTTCACGAGAGAAATAGACGTCGCCGAAGCGACGGGAGACCGGACGCTCGCCGTCCCAGACAATCGGGCTCGCCTCGTCCATGGCCCTGTGCCGACTACAACGAAAAAGGGCCGCCCCGAAGGGCGGCCCCGATCCTTGGCCTTGGAAAGGCGTGAAGCTTAGGAGGGCTTCTTCGCGTCCGAGGCGGCCTTGCTGGCGTCCGCCGCCGACTTCGAGGCCGAATCGGCGCTCATCGCGGCTTGGTTGGCGGAAGCGTCGGCGCCGGCGGCCGGAGCGGCGGCGGCGGTCTTGCTGGCGTCTTGCGAGGCCATCGCCGAGGTGTCGGCGGCGCTCTTCGAAGCGTCGGCCGAAGCGGCGGCGGCGTCGGCGGAGGAAGCGGCGGCGTCAGCCGACTTGTCGGCCGGCTTGGAGCAGGCGGCGACGGACAGAGCGGCGACGGCGGCGCCGGCGACCAGGACCTTGCGGAAGAGTTCGGTGTTCATGAGAGACCTCGATGGGGATGGAACGACGTGCGAACCCAAAGGGCCGGCCAGAGGGGCCCACCCGCCTGAATCGCGCGGTCTGGCTTGTACGCTAGCGCACCGCCGGGTGGCAAGGCTTGGTTCACGAAGCCGTGATCACGTTTTGATCCCCGCCTTGCCCGGCTAACAGATCACCATGGCCGAACCCGTGAACCCTCGCCTGCCGCCCCGCGTGTTCGCCATCCTGTTCGGGGTGTCGCTGGTGACGGCGGTGGGGAACACCGGCATGCAGTCGGTGCTGCCGGCGATCGGCCGCGAGATCGGCTTCCCGGACTATCTGGTCGCGGCGATCTTCTCGCTCTCAGCCATCCTGTGGGCGCTGGCCTCGCCGTTCTGGGCGCGGGCTTCCGACCGACGCGGGCGCAAGCCGCTGATCCAATTGGGCCTGGTCGGCTTCATGGTGTCGATGATCGCCTGCGCCCTGGTGGTGGCCGCGGGCGTGCGACACCTGGCCGCCCCGCTGCTGATCTTCGCGTTGTTCCTGGTTTCGCGGGCGCTGTTCGGCCTGTTCGGCTCGGCGTCCAATCCCGCGACGCAGGCCTATGTGGCCGAGCGCACCGAGCCCGGGGAGCGCACCAACGCCATGGCGGCGCTCGCGGGCGCCTTTGGCCTCGGCACCATCATCGGCCCGGCGGTCGCGCCCCTGTTTGTGCTTCCGGTGGTCGGGCTGGCGGGTCCGATGTTCGCCTTCGCCCTGATGGCGGCGGCGATGATCGTCGGCGTGCAACGCATGTTGCCGCCTTCGAAAGGAACGGCCGCGGCCCCCAGCGCCGCCGGGGAGGCGAAGCCGCGCCCGCTTCTGCGCGATCCAAGGGTCACGCCCTTCCTGATCTATGGCTTCATCCTGGCCATGTGTCAGACGGCTCAGGGGCAGACCCTCGGCTTCCTGATCATCGACAAGCTCAAGCTGCCCCCGATGCAGGCGCAGGGCTACACGGCGGTGGCGATGATGGCGGGGGCGGTGTCGGGCCTGCTGGCGCAGTGGGGCCTGATCCGCATCTTCCGCATGAGCCCGCGGGATCTGTTGCGCTGGGGCGCGGTGCTGGCGGCGCTCGCCAATGTCGTGGTGGCGATCGCCCCGCACTATTCGCAGGTGGTGATCGGCTACGCGCTATCGAGCCTGGGCTACGGCTTGGCGCGGCCGGGCTTCACCGCCGGCGCCTCACTGGCGGTCGGGCAGACGGAGCAGGCCCGCACCGCCGGCGCGATCGCCGCAGTGAACGGGGTGAATGTGGTCATGGCGCCGCTGTTCGTGTGGCTCTACGGCGCTCACCACGCCGCGCCCTTCCTGTTGAACGGAGCGTTGCTGGCGGCGATCTTCGGCTTCGCCTTCTTCAACAAGACCCTGGCCGGCGCGGGCGCCGCCCCGACCACCATGGAGGAGGAGACCGAGGCGACGCTCGAGCGCAACCGCGAGGGGGTGAGCGTCTAGACGCCCTTCAGCCGCCGGACCACGTCGAGCGACAGGTAGCCGTCCGCCGGCAGTCCCTGCGAGCGCTGCCACTCGCGAAGCGCCTGGCGGGTGTCGTAGCCGACCACGCCGTCCACCTGCCCGGGGTTGAAGCCCTTGGCCATGAGGGCGGACTGCGCCGCCATCCGGTCGCTCAAGGACAGCGGCGTCTCGCGCGGCCACGGCGTGACCAGGGGCGGTGCGCCCGCGATGCGGTCGGCGAGCAGGCCGACCGACAGAGCGTAGGCCAGCGAGTTGTTGTAGCTGCGGATGACGAAGTGGTTGGGCGCGGCCAGGAAGGCCGGTCCCGACACGCCGCAGGGCAGGAGCAACGTCCAGCTCTCCGCCGCGTCCGCCTGGCTCCAGCCGAGGCCGTTCGGCCGCGTCGCCCCCTTGGCGCGCCATTGATCGGGCGTGAGCTTCGGCCCTTCGCTGAGGCCCGCGTCGAAGCCCGGCCTCAACACCACCTCGCGCGCCCAGCCTTCGCCGCGCCGCCAGCCCGCCTTGGCGAGCAGATTGCCCGCCGTGGCCAAGGCGTCCGCCGGCGTTCCCCAGACGTCCACGCGGCCGTCGCCGTCGCCGTCCACGCCGGTGGAGAGGTAGACCGAAGGAAGGACCTGTGTCTGCCCCATGGCCCCCGCCCAGGAGCCGCGCAGACGCTCGCGGGAGGCCGCGCCCTTCTGGATGATGCGCAGGGTGTCGAGCAACTCGGTCTCGGCCCACACCCGCCGTCGGCCGGTGGCGGCCAAGGTGGCGAGGCAGCGGATCACGTCCAAGTCACCCTCGTTGGAGCCGTAGCCGGACTCCATGGCCCAGAGCGCGACCAGGATTTCGCGTGGGGCGCCGAAGCGCTGCTCGATCGTCGGAAGCTGTGGAATGGCGGCGGCCTTGGCCCGGCCGAGGCTGGCCCGACCGTCGGTCACCGCGCCGCGCACATAGTCGCTGATCGGCCGGGCGTATTCCGGCTGACGGGCGTCGGCGCCGGTCACCCGGGGATCGGGCGAGAGGCCGGACAGCTCGCGGTCGAGGACCTCGCGCGGAATGCCGTCGAGCAGGGCGCGGGCGTAGAAGCCGTTCAGCCACTCGGTGAAGTAGGGCTCGCCGCTGGCCCCCAGCAGGCCGGCGGGGGAGGGCGCCTGGCCGGTCAACGCCAGGGCGCCCAGCAGAAGGGAGAATCGTCTTCGGTTCATGGGCTAGCCTACCGCGTCCAGGCGCGCGAAAGCAGGGCGGAGCGTTGTGACGCTCAGGCCTCGAACCGGAAGGCGGCGCCGTCCCGCACCACATGGCCGGCGGTGGGGGCCGCGTAGTGGGTGCCGATCACCAGGATCGGCCGATCGGCCCAGGCCTCGAACATCCGGCGCCGCATCGCGGCGGAGGCGGCGCGATCGCTGTCGAAGGGCGGCGACCAGTCCGGATGGGCGAGCTGGCAAGGGTGATGGGTCATGTCGCCGGTGATGACCGCGCTCTCGCCTTCCGACTCGATCATCACGCTCACGTGGCCCGGCGTATGACCCGGCGTGGGGACGAGCCGGATCTCCGGCGAGATGACGTGATCCATTTCCACCAGTTCGGCGAGGCCGGCGTCCAGGATCGGCCGCACCGAATCGGAGAGGATCTCCTTCGTTTCGCCCTCGCCCTCGGCCTGCCAGTGCTCCAGCTCCTTGCGCCCGATCAGGTAGCGCGCGCGGGGAAAGGTCGGGACCCACTTTCCCTCGACCAGCCGCGTGTTCCAGCCGACGTGGTCGACATGCAGGTGGGTGCAGACCACGGCGTCGACGCTCTCTGGCGGCCAGCCGGCTTCTGCCATGTGGTCAAGGAAGGGGGTGGCGAGGGCGCGTTTGCCGAGCAGGCCGCGCGACTTGTCGTTGCCGACGCAGGTGTCCACCACCAGCCGCAACCCCGGGGCTTCCACCAGCAGGGCGTGGATCGACAGCCGCATCCGGTCCTGCTCGTCGACAAAATTGGGATAGAGCCAGGGGTGCTCGCGCAGGGCCGCCGGCGTCGCCTCGATGAGGAAAGGGCGGTTCGGATCGTGGGCGACCGGCAGTTCGAGCTCCACGACCCGGGTGATCTTCACCGCGCCCACGGTCCAGCTCAGCATGCGTCGTCTCCCCGTGCGGTTGACTTTTGCGGGCGCGCTCCCTTATACGCCGCGCCTTCCTTCAAGCCGCCCACCCTTTAAGAGCCAAAAGCCACGCCATGAAAGTCAGAAGCTCGCTGAAGACGCTGAAGACGCGCCATCGCGACTGCAAGCTCGTGCGTCGCAAGGGCCGCTTGTACGTGATCAACAAGACCGATCCGCGCTTCAAGGCCCGCCAGGGCTGAATCGTTTCGGCCGCCTCTAGGGCGGCGTTACGGAGCTAGCGGACGAGGCGCAGGAACTCCTGGCGCGTCCTCATATCGTCGCGCAGCACGCCGGTGAGATGGCTGGTGGTGAGCCGCGTGCCCGGCGTGTTGACCCCGCGCAGGGTCATGCAGGCGTGCTCCGCCTCGATCACCACGCCGACCCCCTTGGGCTTGAGCACCTGATCGATCGCCTGGGCGATCTCGGCGGTGAGCTTCTCCTGGATCTGCAGGCGGCGGGCGTAGCCGTGCACCACCCGCGCCATCTTCGAGATGCCGACAACGCGATTGGTCGGCAGATATCCGACGTGCGCCTTGCCGGTGACCGGCAACATGTGGTGCTCGCAGAAGCTCACCACCGGGATGTCGCGCAGCACCACCAGCTCGTCATAGCCGCCCACCTCCTCGAAAGTGCGGGCGAGGTAGTCGTACGGGTTGATCTCATAGCCCGCGAACAGCTCCCGATAGGATCGCGCGACGCGCCCGGGGGTGTCGCGCAGACCCTCGCGGTCCGGATCGTCGCCCGCCCACTCGAGCAGCACGCGAACGGCGGCCTCCGCCTCCTCCTGGGTCACTGTGGCGCGGGTCAAGGCGATCCTTTCTGTGGACAAGCGGGAGGGCGGACAAGACGCGGCCGCCGGCCGCACTTAAGCTCCGGCCTTTCCCGTGACAATGTAAGGATCAACGAAGATGGCCGATGGCGCGTCCCTGCCCGAAGCGATGGACACGACGGCTCTCGCCCAGGGCAAGCTCAAGAGCTTCATCGAACGGATCGAGCGCCTCGAGGAAGACAAGGCCGCCGTCGGCATCGACCTGAAGGGCGTCTACGACGAGGCCAAAGGCGAGGGTTTCGACACCAAGATCATGCGCAAGGTCGTCCGCCTGCGGAAGCAGGACAAGGCTCAGCGCCTGGAGGAGGAAGCCCTGCTCGACCTCTACCTGAGCGCCATCGGAGGGCTGTAAGCCCTCCTAGGTCTTCAGCTCGCGCCAGCTCTTTTCCTTGATGTCGACGCCGTGCTTCTTGGCGGCGGTCTGGATGCGCTTCCAGGCCGCGTCGCGTTCGGTGTCGCTGACGTCCTTCACCTGATTGAAGCGGGCCACGGCGTTGCGCACGTGGCTGGCGTCCTTGAGCGGCTCCTTGCGTTCCTTGGGGAAGGCGAAGTCGCCGTCCGGCTCTTCGTTGCGGTCTTCGGCGTCGAGTTTGGCCATGGCGGCTCTCCCGTGTGATGAGCGGCAAACGCCGGCGACGCCCGGCGGTTCGGGAAGGGGGCCCTTTCGACCGTGAAGCGCGGCAAGCCGCCCGATCCCCGCAAGGCCGCCCAGCGCGCGGCGCTGAATGCGCTGCGCCGAGCGAAACGCAGCGCCGAGCGGGCCGGGGTCGAGCTTTCCGAGTGGGAGGGCGAGTTCCTGGGTTCCGTGAGCGAGCGGGTCAAGACCTTCGGACGGGCCTTCGGAGATCCGGAAAAGGGCGCGCCAGGGCAGGCGCTCTCGGCGCTTCAGACGGTCAAGCTGAAGGAGATCACGGGCAAGGCCAGCGGAAAGCCGATGGCCCGTCGCGGCTTCGGCCGTCGGCCGCCGCCCTCGGACACCGAAGGAACCTGATCGACCCACGGCGCTCTTAAGCCTAGGCTTGGCCGCCGCGGGCCGATGGAGAGCCTTGTTGACCCAAACCGCCGGCCTGCTGTCCGTCGCGACCGCCTCTCCGCCCCATGTGTTGCGTCAGGACGAGGTTCTGGCGGCGGCGCGCGCGCACTTCGGCGAGGGCTACCCTGAATTCGAGCGCCTTTCGCCGGTGTTCGCGAACGCGGGTATCGAGACGCGCCAGTCGGTCCAGCCCATGGCGTGGCACCGGACGGCGCTCGATTGGCCGGCGAGGACCGCGGCCTACCTCGAAGGCGCCGACGCGCTCTTCATCGAGGCGGCGCGGCGGGCGCTCGAGCGTGCGGGTCTCGGCCCCGAAGCCGTGGACGCCATCGTCACCGTCTCATCCACCGGCATCGCCACGCCGAGCCTGGACGCTCGCGCCATGGCCAGGATGGGCTTCCGCGCCGACGTGAAGCGCACGCCCGTGTTCGGGCTGGGATGCGCCGGCGGCGTCAGCGGCTTCTCCCTGGCCGCGCGCCTGGCGGTGGCGTCCCCGGGATCGGTGGTGCTGTTCGTGTGCGTGGAGCTGTGCACCCTCGCTGTGCGTCCCGACGAGATGACCAGCGCCAACATGGTCGCCACCGCCCTGTTCGGCGATGGCGCGGCGGCCTGCGTGTTCTCGACGGAGGGCGAAGCGCTCGCCCGGGTGACGGGCGCGGCGGAACATACCTGGCCGGACACCCTGGGGATCATGGGCTGGAGCGTGGATCCGGTCGGTTTCGGCGTGATCTTCGATCGCTCGATCCCCAGCTTCGCGGCGGCCGAGCTGGGCGGCGGCATGTCGAACCTGCTCGCGGCCATGAAGCTCGACCTCGAACAGGTGGGCCGTTTCGTCTGCCATCCGGGCGGAGCCAAGGTGATCCTGGCGATCGAACGCGCCCTGAAGCTCCCGCGCGGCACGCTGGACCTGGAGCGGGAGGTGTTGCGCGAGCACGGCAACATGAGCGCCCCCACCGCGCTGTTCGTGCTCGACCGGGTGCTGGAGCGGGGCGATCCTGGGCCGCTGGTGGTCACGGCGCTGGGGCCCGGCTTCACCCTCAGCGCCGTCGCGCTCGAGCGGTGACCCTCGCGCCTGTCGTTCTGGCGCTGGTCACCGTCCAGCGGCTGGCCGAGCTGGCGCTCGCCCGGCGCAACACCCGCCGCTTGCTTGCGGAAGGCGCGACGGAGCACGCCGCCGGCCACTACCCGCTGATCGTGGCGCTCCACGCCGCGTGGCTCGGCGGCCTCTGGCTGCTCGGTTGGAACCGGCCGGTGATCCTGCCGTGGCTGGGCGTGTTCATCGTCCTTCAGTTGCTGCGCGTTTGGGTCATCGCCACGCTTGGCGGGCGGTGGACAACCCGGATCATCGTGCCGCGCGAGGCGCCGCGCATCCGGCGCGGACTGTTCCGCCTCATCCCGCATCCCAACTACGCCGTGGTGGCGGGTGAGATCGCCGTGCTGCCGCTGGCGCTGGGGCTTCCGCTCTATGCCCTGGTCTTCAGCCTGCTGAACGCGGGCGTCCTGTTCGTGCGCATCCGCGCCGAGCAGCGCGCCTGGGCGGGCGAAGCGGGCTGAGTCCTCCTATATGGCGGCGATGCAGAGAGACCCCGAACGCGACCGGCTCTCGGGCCGGGTGGCCCGCTTCGCGCGCGTCGGCGCTGGTCTGTCCGGCGCGGCCGCGACCTTCGGCGCCAACGCCCTGTTCGGCGGCGGCGACGCCGAGGCGCGCAACGCCCGAGCGCTGCGCGAGACGCTCGGACAGCTGAAAGGTCCGTTGATGAAGGTGGCGCAAATGGTCGCCACCGTGCCGGACCTGCTGCCGCCGGAGTTCGCCGCCGAACTGGCCGAACTGCAGACCAACGCTCCGGCCATGGGACCCGGCTTCGTGCGGCGGCGCATGGCCGCCGAGCTCGGAGCGGACTGGCAATCGCGTTTCGCGGCGTTCGACGCCACGCCGGCGGCGGCGGCGTCTCTCGGCCAGGTGCACCGCGCCACGGCGCTCGACGGCCGTCCACTGGCGGTGAAGCTGCAGTATCCCGAGATGCAGAGCGCGGTCGAAAGCGACCTGGGCCAACTGAAGGCCATCCTCGCGCTCGGCCGCCAACTGTTCGGCGCGATCGATACCCGCGAAGTCTTGGGCGAGATCAGCGAGCGGCTGCGCGAGGAGCTCGACTACGACCACGAAGCGCGCTCGATGGCGCTTTATCGCAACTTCTTCGAGGATCGCGCCGATATCGCCGTTCCGCGCAGCGACGCGGACCTCTCCACCCGGCGCCTGCTCACCATGGACTGGCTCGAGGGGCGCGGACTGACGACGTTCAAGGATGCGCCGCAGGAGACCCGCGACCACGTCGCCAAGCTGCTGTTCGAGGCGTGGTGGACGCCGCTGATCCACCTTGGCGTGATCCACGGCGACCCGCACCTGGGCAACTACAGCTTCGCCGGCGACGCCGACCGACTGAACCTGCTCGACTTTGGCTGCATCCGGGTCTTTCCGCCCAGGTTCGTCGGCGGCGTGGTCAAGCTCCATCGGGCCATCGTCGACGGTGATCGCGCCGGCGAGCGGGCCGCCTACGAAGCCTGGGGGTTCAACGGGCTGTCGGACGACCTGATGGATGTGCTCGGCATCTGGGCGCGCTTCATCTACGGCCCGTTGCTCGACGACCGCGTGCGCACGGTGGCCGACGGCGTCGCTCCCGGCGACTACGGCCGGCGCGAGGCCTTCCAGGTGAAGCAGGCCCTCGACGAGAAGGGGCCGATCACCATCCCTCGGGAATTCGTCTTCATGGACCGGGCCGCGATCGGCCTCGGCAGCGCCTTCCTGCACCTTGGCGCCGCCCAGAACTGGCGGCGGCTGTTCGAGAAGTCCCTGGAAGGGTTCTCGGAGGAGGCGCTGGCGGAGCGTCAGGCGGCGGCGCTTAAAAGCGTCGGACTCGCCTAGAAGGCTTCGCCGCTAACGAAAAAGGGCGGCCCCGAAGGACCGCCCCTTGATCGTCCAAGCTTGGTTACGGCTTACCGCCGGCTGCCGCCCATGAAGTAGAGCAGGAAGCGGAACAGGTTGACGAAGTCGAGGTAGAGGCTGAGCGCGCCCCAGCTCGTCGCCACGCTCATGGCGGCCTGGTCGCCACCGAGCTGGTAGTAGGTCATCTTCAGGCGCTGCGTATCCCAGGCGATCAGGCCCGCGAAGATCAGCACGCCGATGGCGTTGATGGCGAACATCAGCGCGGGCGAGTGGAAGAACAGGCTCACCAGCATGGCCGCGATCAGCCCGAACAGGCCCATGATCATGAAGCTGCCCATGGCGGTGAGATCGCGCTTGGTCGTGTAGCCGACCAGCGACAATCCGCCGAAGGCGATGGCCGTGGCCAGGAAGGTCTGGAACACCGACGCATTGCTGTAGAACATGAAGATGTTGCCGAGGCCGGCGCCGATCAGGGCGACGACCGCCCAGTAGGTGAAGCCGGCGCTCTGCGGCGACTGTCGGCGCGCGAAGCCCTGGAACAGCAGGATGCCGAGCGGCGCGAACGCCACCACCAGGCCCAGGATGGTGAAGCCGCGACGGCCGTATTCGTTGGAGCTCCACAGCAGGTGCTGGATCGCCGGCACGGTTCCGGTCACGTAGGCGAGCACCGCCGACAGAACGAGGCCGAGCGCCACCTTGTTATAGACGCCCAGCATGAAGGCGCGCAGGCCAGCGTCGACGGCCATGTCAGGCGCGGCGACGGGTCCCTGGCGCAGGAAACCGCGATCGTAATCGCTCATGTGATCCTTCAGATCCTTTGGTCCGCGTCCCCGATTGGACGCTTCAGGAGGGAATATCGGCCCGCGACGCCGGGTGTGCAAGCGGCGGTATGATGAACAAGGTGAAAGGCTTCGTCGCGCCGCGGTTCCTGGTCCCAGCCCATCTATCCGGGGAACCCAAATGGCGGTTCGGGCTTACCAACTCGGGCCGCCTCCAAGGCGGCGCTTGTTTCAAGGGCAACAGAGACATGAAGACCATCCTTATCGCGACCCTCGCTGTCGCGAGCCTTTCCGCCACCAGCGCATTCGCCGTGAGCGACACCACCAAGGGCGCGGCCGCTGGCGCCGTCGGCGGCGCGGTCGTCGGCGGCCCCGTGGGCGCCGTTGTCGGCGGCGTGGGCGGCGCGGTGGTGGGTCACCACTACGGCCGTCATCATCATTATCACCACTACCGCCACCATCATTGATCAAACGGTCTGGAGCGCGCCCGCCTCGGCGGCTGGCGCGCTCTTAGAAGGTCGTCGGCAGATCGCTGGTGCGCCAACCACCGCCCAGGGCCGAGATGAGGTCCACGGCGGTGGCGATGCGCGTGGACTGGACCTGAAGCAGAGTGGTGCGCGCATTGAGCGCATTGGTTTCCGACGTCACCACCGTGGTGAAGTCCACCTGGCCAGCGGTGTACTGGTTCCGAGCGATCTCCTCGGCCTGGTCCGCATCCAGGCTAGCCTGTCGCCGCAAAGCCTCTTCTTGTCCGAGCACCCGCTGGGCGGCGAGGTTGTCCTCGACCGCCCCGAACGCCGTGAGCACCGTCTGCCGATAGTTGGCGACGGCTTGGTCATAGGCGGCGCGCGCCTGGGCGACGCGCGCGCGCCGGGCTCCGAAGTCGATCAGGGTCTCGGCTGCCGAGGATCCGACCGACCACAGAAAACTGGAGGCGTTGAACAGCTGGCCAAGTTGGCTGGCGGCAAGGTCGCCCGACCCGCTGAGCGTGATGTTCGGATAATAGGCCGCCACCTGCACCCCGATCTGGGCGTTGGCGGCGGCGACTTGGCGCTCCGCGGTGGAGATGTCCGGCCTGCGTTGAAGCAGGGTGGACGGCTCGCTGCTGGGGATCTCGGGCGCGATCAAGGTCCACCGTTGAGCGCCCACAAGGCTCAGCGCGGCGGGCGCCTCGCCGTCGAGGATGGCGATGGCGTGCTCCAGCCGGGCCCGCTGCTGGATGAGGTCCGTCGATTCCGCCTGGGTAGACAGCAGCAGGCTCCGCGCCTGGAGCACGTCGCTCTTGGCCGAGACGCCGGCCGCATACTTGTTCTGGGTGATCTGGAGCGTGCGCGCGTAGGCGGCGTTGGTGGCGTCGAGCAGCCGCTTCTGCTCGTCGTCCTGTCGGAGCTGGATGTAGTCGAGCGCCAGCTCGGTCTGGGCCGAGAGCCGCGCGCTGGCCACCTCGCCCGCGCTCGCCTGGGCGGTCGCCTTGGCCGCCTCGATGGTTCGGCGGATCTGGCCCCACAGGTCGGGCGCCCACGACGCCCCGATTCCGAGGCGGTATTGGGTGACGTTGCCGCCGCCGCCGCCGACAATGGACCCGCTGCTGGTGGTGATGGTTCCGCCGCCGCCCGAGCCCCCGCCCGAGTAGTTCACCGAACCGTTGGCGGCGACGGTCGGGAACAGGCTCGCACGATCCGCCCTCACCAGCTGCACGGCCTGCCGGTAGGCGGCCTCGGCGGCGATGAGGTTCTGGTTGGAAACGTCGACCCGCTCCTCGAGCGCATTGAGGGTGCGGTCGTTGAACACCGTCCACCAATCCTTGCGGTCGGCGGCGTCGGAAGGCTTGGCCGGCGCCCAGCCCTCCGCTTCCTTGAACGACGTCGTCGTGGGCGCGGGCGGGCGGCTGTAGTTCGGGCCGACGAGACAGCCGGACAGCGCAACGCTGGCGCTGAGGAGCAGGGCGGTCTGGAAGCGGAGGCGAACGTTCATGGGCGGGCTACTCAGGCGGGCGTGGGGACAGGCTCGGCCGTAACGCGTGGTGGACGGCTGCGGTTGAAGCGGTCGAGGTAGAGATAGACCACCGGCGTGGTGAGCAGGGTCAGGAACTGGCTGACGAGCAGCCCGCCGATGATGGTGACCCCCAGCGGCTGGCGCAGTTCCGATCCCTCTCCGCCGCCGATGGCGAGCGGCACCGCGCCGAGCAGGGCGGCGAAGGTGGTCATCATGATCGGCCGGAAGCGGGTGAGCGCCGCCTGTCGGATGGCGTCATGCGCGGAGAGGCCCTGCTCGCGCTCGGCCTGGAGCGCGAAGTCGATCATCAGGATAGCGTTCTTCTTCACGATGCCGATCAGCAGGATCACCCCGATCAGAGCGATAATGGTGAATTCGATGTGCAGGACGATGAGCGCGATCACCGCGCCGACCCCGGCCGATGGCAGGGTGGAGAGGACCGTCAGCGGGTGCACATAGCTCTCATAGAGCACGCCTAGCACCAGGTAGATCGCCACGATCGCCGCCAGGATCAGGATCGGCTCGTTGGCCAGGGACTGCTGGAACACCTTGGCGGTGCCCTGGAAGCCGCCGTGCAGGCCCGTGGGCAGGCCGATCGAGCGTTGCGCCTTGGTAATGGCGGCCGTGGCGTCGCTGAGCGATTTGCCCGGGGGCAGGTTGAAGGTGATGGTGGTGGAAGGTTCGCTGTCCTGGTGGTTCACCGCCGTGGGCGTCGAGGAGTCCGCCCAATGGGCGATGGCCGACAGCGGCACGACCTGTTCGGGCGTCGAACTCACCGCTACCCCTTGCGAGGCCGCGCGTCCCGGAGGCGCGGACGGTCCGGCCACGGCGGTCTGGCCCACCGCGACCACGCTGCCGTTGCCCGCACCCAGCGCGCCGGCCTGATTAGAGACGTTGCCGCCGCCCGAAGAGGACACCGGTGAGACGGCCGAGGACGCCGGAACGGTCGAGGAGCCAGAGGGGGTCACGACGCTGCCTTGAGTGGAGACGTTGGCGCTGAGGATCGCGTTCGTGGCGGCCGCACCGGTCCCCGTGGCGCCGGTGGTTGCGGTCGCCGACGGGTTCGATGACGCCGCCGCGCCGCTGGAGACATAGAGGTCGTTCAGCGAGGTCGGGTCCTGGGTGAAGCGCGGGTCGGCTTCCATCACGATCTTGTACTGGTTGGTCTCCTTGTAGATCGTCGAGACCTGCCGCTGCCCGAAAGCGTCGTAGAGTGTGTTGTCGATCGCCGCGTTGGTGATTCCGAGGCGGGCGGCGTTGGCCCGGTCAACCGTGACGAAGCTCTCCAGCCCGTGGTCCTCCTGGTCGGTGTTGACGTCGACCAGGTTCGGATCGCGCTTGAGCTCGTCGGCGAGCTTTCCGGCCCAGGTCCGCAGCTGTGCGAGGTCCGGTCCCTCGAGGGTGTACTGGTAAGTGGCGTTGCCTGAGCGACCGCCGATCTGAAGGTCCTGGGCAGGATTCAGGAACAGGCTGGCGCCGGTCACGCGCGCGAGTTTCGGGCGCAGGCGCTGCACTACCGCGAAGGCGCCGCCCTTGCGCTCGTTGCGCGGCTTGAGGCTGACGATGAGAAAGCCACCGGCGGCGTTGTTGCCGGCGAAGGCGACGACGTTCTCAACCGACGGATCGTGGCGGATGATGCCGACGAACTGTCGGATGCGTCGGCTGGAGATCTCGAACGAGCTGGATTGGTCGGCCTGGATGCCGCCCATCATGGTGCCGGTGTCCTGCTGCGGGAAGAAGCCCTTCGGCACGATGACGAACAGGTAGCCGGTGAGAACCACGGTGAACGCCAGCACCACCAGCATGAACGGTCCAGCGTCCAGCACCCAGTCCAGCCCGCGTTCGTAGCGACGCTGCATCCAGTCGAAGGCGCCTTCCGACCATCGGGCGAAACGGCCTGGCCGCCTGTCGTGCTTGGGCGGCTGCACCAGGAAGGCGCACATCACCGGGGTGGTGGAGAGCGAGATCGCCAGCGACACCAGGATTGCCGCCGACAGCGTCATGGCGAACTCGCGGAACAGCCGGCCGACGATGCCGCCCATGAGCAGGATGGGGATGAACACCGCGATCAGCGAGATGGTGATGGAAAGGACGGTGAAACCCACCTCCTTGGCGCCAAGCAGCGCGGCCTCGACCCGGCCCATGCCCTGTTCGACGTGGCGGGTGACGTTCTCCAGCACCACGATGGCGTCGTCGACCACGAAGCCGGTGGAGATGGTGAGAGCCATCAACGACAGGTTGTCGAGCGAGAAGTGCAACAGGTACATCACGCCCAGGGCGCCCAGCAGCGAGACGGTCACCGCGACGCTCGGGATCAACACCGCCCGGCCGTTGCGCAGGAAGAAGGCGACCACCGCCACGACCAGCACTACCGAGATCACCACCGTGCGCTCGACCTCGGCCAGGCTTGAACGGATGGTGGTGGTGCGGTCGAGCGCCACGCGCATGTTGATGTCGGCGGGCAGGATGGCCTGAAGGCTGGGGATCACCGCCTTCACCCGGTCGACGGTGCCGATGATGTTGGCCCCGGGCTGACGCGAGATCACCACCACGATGGCCGGCTGGCCGTTCACCAGACCGAAGTTGTGGACGTCGGTGACCCCGTCGATGACGTCCGCTATGTCCGACAGACGCACCGCCAAGCCGTTGCGGTAAGCGATCACCAGCGGCGCGTAGGCTGCGGCGTTCAGCCCGGTGTCGTTGGTGTAGACCTGGAACTGCCGCTCGCCGACTTGCACGATGCCCTTGGGTCGGTTGGCGTTGGCGCTGGACAGAGCCGCCCGCACATCTTCCAACCCCACCCCCATCCGGGCGAGGGCGGGCAGGTTCACCTCGACCCGGACCGCCGGCAGAGAGCTGCCGCCCAGGGTCACGCTGCCGACACCTTTCACCTGGCTCAACTGCTGCTGGATGATGGTTGAGGCCACGTCGTAGATCTCCGCCGGGGTGCGGGTCTTGGACGTGAGGCTGAGGATCATGATCGGCGCGTCGGCCGGGTTCACCTTGCGATAGGTCGGGTTGCTGCGCAGCGTGGTCGGCAAGTCGACGCGGGCCGCGTTGATCGCCGCCTGAACGTCGCGCGCGGCGCCGTCGATGTTTCGGTCGAGCCCGAACTGCAGGGTGATGTTGGTCTGTCCGACCCGGCTCGAAGAGGTGATCTGCGAGACATCGGAGATCACGCCCAGCCGGCGCTCCAGCGGCGTCGCGACGCTGGTCGCCATGGTTTCCGGACTGGCCCCGGGCAGGCTGGCGTTCACCTGGATGGTCGGGAAGTCGACCTGGGGCAGAGGTGAGACCGGCAGCAGGAAATAGGCCCCGATCCCGGCCAGGGCGACGCCGATGGTGACCAGGATGGTGGCGATCGGCCGCCGGATGAACAGCGCCGACGGGTTCACGGGTTCGCGGGTCCGCCTTCGGGCGCCGCTTCGTCGAGGCGGGAGTCGGACTCACCTTTGCGCTTGTTGCGGCCTTCGCCGAGGCGCCGCGCCAAGCCGTCGAAGCCCAGGTAGATCACCGGCGTGGTGAACAGCGTCAGGGCCTGGCTGACGATCAGTCCGCCCACGATGCTGATTCCGAGCGGGTGGCGCAGCTCCGAGCCCACGCCCCAGCCCAGCATCAGCGGCAGGGCGCCGAACAGGGCGGCGAGGGTGGTCATGATGATCGGACGGAAGCGCAGCAGCGCGGCCTGATGGATCGCCTCGCGCGGGCTCTTGCCTTCGTTGCGTTCGGCGTCGAGGGCGAAGTCGATCATCATGATCGCGTTCTTCTTCACGATGCCGATCAACAGGATGATGCCGATGATGCCGATGACGCCGAGGTCCTGACCGGCGATCATCAGCGCCAGCAGGGCGCCGACCCCGGCGGAAGGCAGGGTCGAGAGGATGGTCACCGGGTGGATGTAGCTCTCGTAGAGCACGCCCAGGACGATATAGACGGTGACGATCGCCGCGAGGATCAGCCACAGCTCGTTCTGCAGCGACGCCTGGAACGCGTTCGCCGCGCCCAGGAACACCGGCGTGATGCTGGCCGGCATGTGCAGCGCCTTGAGGTCGCCCTGGATTGCCTTGACCGCCGTGCCGATGGAGACGCCCGGCGCGGTGTCGAACGACAGGTTGGCCGCGGGAAACTGGGCGACGTGGTTGATGCGCAGCGGCGCGGTGCGTTCCTCCACCTTCGCGACCGCGGAAAGCGGCGTCTGCAGCCCGCCGCCGGTCGCGAGATAGATCGAGCTCAGGTCTTGCAGGGAGGAGAGCTGGCGCGGATCGCCCTGCAGGATCACCCGCTCCTGGCTGGCCTGGGTGAAGATGGTCGAGATGATCCGCTGGCCGAAGGCCGAATAGAGGGTGTCGTCGATGGTCGCCGCGGTGATGCCCAGGCGCGCCGCGGTGTCGCGGTCGATGTCGACGTAGGCCGAAAGCCCGGCGTCCTGCAGGTCGGAGGCGACGTTGCGGATCTTGGGCTCGCTCTGGAGCTTGCGCGCCACCGTGGCGGACCATTGCGCCACCGTGGCGGTGTCGGAGCCCTGGAGCGCGAACTGGTACTGGGAGCGGCTCGCCGTCGAGTCGATGGTGAGGTCCTGCACCGGCTGAAGGTAGAGGGCGACGCCCGGCACCTGGGCGGCCTCGCGCTGGAGATCGGCGATGACCCCCGCCTGGTTCTTGCTGCGATGTCCGAACGGCTGCAGCGCGATCAGGAAGCGGCCTTCGTTCAAAGTCGTGTTCGTCCCGTCGACGCCGATGAAGCTCGTCAGGCTCGCCACGTCCGGGTCCCGTAGCAGGCGGTCGGCCAAGGCCTGCTGGGTCTTCGCCATGCCGGCGTACGAGGCGGTCTGCGCCGAACTCGGTCACGCCCTGGATCAGCCCCGTGTCCTGGGTCGGGAACAGCCCCTTGGGGATCAGCAGGAACAGAACCACGGTGAGCACCAGCGTCCCCACCGCCACGATCAGGGTCGCCGCTTCCCGCGCCAGCACCCAGGTGAGCGCGACGTCGTAGCGGTCGATCAGCCAGTCGACGGCGGCCTTTGAGCGGCGACCGAAGGCGGTGTCCTCCACCCGGTCGTGCGCTTTGAGCCATCGCGCCGAGAGGGTCGGGGTGAGGGTGAGCGAGACGACCGCGGAGATGAGGATGGTCACCGCCAGGGTGATGGCGAACTGACGGAACAGACGGCCCACCACATCGCCCATGAACAGCAGCGGGATCAGCACCGCGATCAGCGACACCGTCAGGCTGATGATGGTGAAGCCGATCTGGGCGGCCCCCTTGAGCGCCGCTTCGAACGGCGGATCGCCCGCCTCGATGTAGCGGGCCACGTTCTCGATCATGACGATGGCGTCGTCGACCACGAAGCCGGTGGCGATGGTGAGCGCCATCAGCGTGAGGTTGTTGAGCGAGAAGTGCAGCAGGTACATCGCCCCGAAGGTGCCGACGAGGCTGAGCGGGACCGCCACCGAGGCGATGAAGGTCGCCGCCGCGCTCCGCAGGAAGACGAAGATCACGGCCGTCACCAGCAGCACCGACAAGAGCAGCTCGAACTCCACGTCGTGGACCGAAGCGCGGATGCCGGTGGTGCGGTCGTTCACGACCTTCACGTCCACCGAGGGTGGTAGACCGGCGGTGAGGTCGGGCAGGCTCTTCTTGATCTGATCGACCGTGGCGATGACGTTCGCGCCGGGCTGGCGCTGGACGTTGAGCAGGATGGCGGGGGTGCGGTCGTACCAGGCCCCGAGTTCCGTATTTTCCGCTCCACCCACCACCTGCGCCACATCCGACAGACGCACGGGCGCGCCGTTGCGGTAGCTGATGATCTGGCTGGCGTAGTCGTCGGCGCTGAGCAGCTGGTCGTTGGCGTCGATGGAGTAGGCGCGGGTCGGCCCGTCGAAGTTGCCCTTGGCGCCGTTGGCGTTGGCCGAGGAGATCGCCGTCTGCACTTGGCTCAGCGACAGCCCATAGGACGAGAGCTGAGAGGTGTTCACCTGGATGCGCACCGCCGGCCGCTGGCCGCCGCTGATCGAAACCAGTCCGACGCCGGCCTGCTGGGCGATCTTGCGGGCGAGCTGCTGGTCGGCCATCGACTGCACATCGGTGAGCGGCACGCGCTTGGAGGTGAGCGCCAGGGTGAGCACCGGGGCGTCCGCCGGATTGACCTTGGCGTAGATCGGTGGGGAGGGGAGGTCGGTCGGCAGCAGGCTGGTGGCCGCGTTAATGGCCGCCTGGACCTCCTGCTCGGCCACGTCCAGCGGCAGCGACAGGTCGAACTGAAGAGTGATGACCGAGGAGCCGCCGGAGCTCGTCGAACTCATCCGATCGAGCTGGGTCATCTGCCCGAACTGCACTTCGAGCGGTCCGGTGACGGTGGTGGCCATCACGCTCGGGCTCGCGCCCGGGTAGGAGGTGGTCACTTGGATCGTCGGATAGTCCACTTCCGGCAAGGCCGAGAGCGGCAGCATCTTGAAAGCCACGATCCCTGCGAGCAGCAGGGCGAGCATGAGCAGCGAGGTCGCGACCGGGCGCTCGATGAAGGGACGTGACGGGCTGAAGGCCATCTGCGGGGCTCAGCTCCGGCTCTAGGCCGAACCGCCGCCGGATTGCCCCCCGCCGGACTGCCCTCCGCCGTGCCGATGACCGCCATGTCCGCCGCCGCCCGCTCCGCCGCGGCCGGACTGTCCCGGCAGGATGACCGGTCCGCCGTCTCGCAAGCGGTCGCCGCCCTCGGTGATCACCGTCTCGCCGGCCTGGAGGCCCTGATCGATCGAGACGGTTTCCGATGTGCCCGGCCCGACCTTCACCGGCCGCGCCTTTACGGTCTTGTTGGTCTGCAGCACCCAAACGTAGTCGCCCTGCGGCCCGTGCCGGACGGCGGTGGTGGGCACCGTGACCTGGTTCTCGAGGGTGTTCACCAGCAGCACGACATTGACGAACTGGTTGGGGAACAGCGCGCCGCCCGCGTTGCCGAAGGTGGCCTTGGCCTTGATGGTGCCGGTGGTCACGTCGATGGTGCTGTCGAGGGCGGCGAGGCGGCCATGGGCCAGCACGGTTCCGCCGGTGCGGTCATAGGCGTCCACGGCAAGGCCGATCCCCCGATGCTGCGCCAGGACGGCGTTGAGGTCGGTCTCCGGCAGCGCGAACACCACGGTGATCGGATCGAGTTGGGTGACCACCGTGATCGGCGTGGAGGAATTGGCCACGATCTGGTTGCCGGGGTCGACCTGGCGCAGGCCCGCCTTGCCGGTGACGGGCGACACGACGTGAGTGAAGGAGAGGTTCAGCTGGGCGTTGGCCACATTGGCTTGATCCGAAGCGACGGTGGCCTGGTCCTGCGCCACCAGCGCCGCCTGGGTGTCCACCGTCTGTCCGGCGATGGAGTCCTGCGCCTTCAGGGTGCGATAGCGCTGGAGGTCGAGCTGGGCGTTCTTGAGCGCGGCCTGGTCGCGTAGGAGCTGGCCCTGGGCCTGCTGGACGGCGACCTGGAACGGTCGGGGATCGATCTGGGCCAGGAGCTGGCCGCGTCGAACCATCTGGCCTTCCTTGAAGGCGACCCGGTCGAGCTGTCCCGAAACGCGGGCGTTGACGTTGACCGTCGCCACGGGCGTCACGGTGCCCAGCGCCTGGACCTGGATCGGGATGGCGCCCAGCGTCGCCTTGGCGACGTTCACCGTGGTCGGCGGCCGACCACCCGCGCCGCCGCGTCCGCCGCCTCGCCCCCTACCGCCGCCGCCTCCACCAGCTGCGGCGCCAGGGGGGCCGCCTCCGGCGCCCTTGGCCGGCCGCTTGGCGCAGAAGGTGAGCAACGCGGCGAGTGCGGCCACGACGAGGATGAGGATCGCGATCCGGAACACGAGCCGCCCTCGTCCGCCTCGCGCCGGTCGCCGGCCCTGAGGGGGCGGGGACGAGGTGGGTTCCGTCATCAGGGCTCCGGTCCTGGCCGCCCGCGCGCCGGCGGGGCGGGCATACGCATGCTGCGCATGGGGTTAATCGAAAGCGCGGGTTAAAGCGATTGGCTCGCCGCGCGGTCAAGTCGCGGTGCCCCTTCAATGCCAGGTTTGCTAAACGGGGGGTGAACGGCCGAGACCGAAGGGGGTGCGGTGCGCGCGTTGATTACCGGAGCGGGCGGACAGCTCGCGACAGAACTGGCCCAGACCGCGCCGCCCGGGTGGAGCGTCGTCGCGCTCTCCCGCGCGCACCTCGACATCGGCGACGGCGCGGCCGTCGAAGCCGCGGTGGCGCGCGCTCGACCAGATCTGATCTTCAACGCCGCGGCCTATACCGCGGTGGATCGGGCCGAGAGCGAGCCGGACCTGGCGTTCCGGGTGAACCGCGACGGACCGGCGGCGCTCGCCACGGCAGCCAAGGCAGTCGGCGCCCGACTGGTCCACGTCTCCACCGACTTCGTCTTCGACGGCTCCGCCGGCAAACCTTACGCGCCCGACCACCCCACCGCGCCGCTGGGTGTCTACGGGGCTTCCAAGGGCGCGGGAGAAGAGGCGGTGCTGTCCGCCGCGCCCGAAGCCCTGATCGTGCGCACCGCCTGGGTCTACGCGGCCAGCGGCGCGAACTTCCTGAAGACGATGTTGCGCCTGATGGCCTCGCGGGAAGAGGTGCGGGTGGTCGCCGATCAGGTGGGCGCGCCCACGGCGGCGGCGGATCTGGCCCAGGCGCTGTGGACCCTGACGGCTCAGGATCAGGGCGGTGTGCTCCATTTCACCAATGCGGGCGTCGCCTCGTGGTATGACTTCGCCCAGGCGATCGCCGATGAAGGCCTTGCGACGGGCGTTCTGCCTCGTGCCTGTCGGGTGACGCCGATCGGTACGGCGGACTACCCGACCCCCGCCCGCCGTCCGAGCTACAGCGTGCTCGACTGCTCCGAAACGTGGACGCGGCTCGGCGCTCCGGCGCGGCACTGGCGGGCGGCGCTCCGGCAGGTGATCGCCGACGTGCCGAAAGCCGAGCGGTGACCATCGCCGCCTCGCCGGAGCGGGTCGAGGCGCGCAAAGCGGATACGCAGGGTGTCCTCGTGGCGCTGCTGTTCCTCGTGGCCCTGGCGCTCGCACCGGCCATCTACGGCCTCGCGGCCTTTCACGGCGCTTACTGGCGGATGACCAAACCGCCGGTTCTCCGGTTCGTCGCCTTCAGCGTCCTGGCCAATCTCCTGGTCATGGCGGGATCGGTCGACCTGACTGGGCGGCTGGACCAACGCCTGTCGAACATCTTCCGTCGCACGGCGATCGTCCACGGCATGCTGGCGTTCCTGGTGCTGATCTTCCGTCACTACTTCTCCATTCCGATGCTGCTCACCGGACCCGTTCTGTCCGCGGCCGGCGGCGCGGCGGTGATGGGCGCGCGGCGGCGCGAGACCAAGCCGCGCCTGGCGGTCGTCGGGCCTTGGCACTGGATCGCCGAGAGCCGAGACCTCGACTGCCGCACGCTCGAAGGCCCCACCGACCCGATCGGCGCGTTCGATCTTCTCCTGATCACCTTCGAAGGGGGGCTGCCGCCGGATTGGACACCGGTGCTCTCGCGGGCCTTGCTCGCCGGAAAGCCCGTGCGTCACGTCTCGGAATACCTGGAGGAGGCGCGCGGCGTCGTGTCCATCGACGACTTCGACCTCGACTTCCTGCCCCGACGCGGCCTCGCCAGCTACAGCTTCCCAAAGCGCTTGTTCGATGTCGCTTGCGTGGTCCTCGCCGTACCCCTCGCGCTCCCGATCCTGGCGGCGGCCAGCCTGGGGGTTTGGGGCAGCATGGGACGCCCGATCCTGTTCGTTCAGGAGCGTGTCGGCCAGGGCGGGGAGCGCTTCCGGATGCTCAAGCTTCGCACGATGCGCCCCGAGAATTCTGGTGCGCCGGTGAACGCCACCGCGAAGGGAGACCCCCGAATCACGCCCTTCGGCCACTGGCTTCGGCGCTTCCGCATCGATGAGCTGCCCCAGTTGTGGAACGTGCTTGTCGGGGACATGAGCCTGATCGGCCCTCGGCCGGAACAGCCCGGCCTGGTGGAGACGTATTCGCGCGATGCGCCGGCGTTCGCCTTCCGCCAACTGGTGCGGCCCGGGATCACGGGCTGGGCTCAGGTCCGCGCGCCATACGCGGCGGATCTCGCCGAAACCCGCGTCAAGCTCTGCTTACGACTTGTTCTATCTGAAGAACTTCTCGTTCGGTTTGGACGTCCAGATCCTGGCGCGCACCGTCTGGACCCTGCTCAGCGGGGGCGGGGTGCGGTGAACCCTCTGGCGATCGACCATGCCGTGAAGTCGCTCTCCACGGCCGCGCGTCGCTCGCCCGGATCGGGAACGATCGCCAGCCACTGACCCTCGCAGCCGTTCGTGGGGACCGTGAAGTTGACCGTTTCCGCGCGCCAACTGGCCGAGACGGGCAAGGCGATTTGACCGAGGGTCGCGCCCGTCGCGCAGCGAATCTCCACCTTCAGCCGCGGGGCCGAGCCGTCCTGCGCGCGATGCTGGAATGTCAGCGTCCAAGCCCCGGGCGCGAGCGCGAGGAGGCGGCGCGGGAGCTCGGGCGAGGCGAAGCCGTCGTAGGTCACGGCCAGACGTCCATCCTGGACGGCGCTGCTCGCGCCCTCGCCATCGGCGGTGCTCCACCCGACCGGAGGCGGCGTTGTGACGTCGTCGGGGTTGCGAACCGCCTCACCGAACAGGCGTTCGGCTTCCTCGACCGCAACGGCGAACTCGCCTTGCGCCACGCGGCGCGCGAGGAAGGCCTCGCTTTCCTCCGGGCTCGAGCCGGCGCCGACGTGGCCGAGCGCGACGAGCAAGGCCTCGCCGGCCGCGGGATCGCCCTTGGCCGCGAGCTCCCGCAGGAACGACTCTCGCCACCAGGGTCTCGCCGCCAGCCTCTGGGCCAGCGCGGGGCGAGCGGGGGCGAGCGCCGAGGCTGCGGTGAGCAGTCCGTAGAGACGCGCCCGCAACGCCGTGTCGATATCTCGCCGGAGCAGCGCGTCCGCCTGGTCGAACGCGGCGTCATATTGCCCCCGCTCGAGCGCCCGCTGAAGGAGCCACAGCGCGGTGATCGTATCGCGCTTGGATCGTTCGCCCGCGAGCGCCATCAGCGGATCGGCGTCCGCGCGGTCGCCGCCTCGGTCCAACGCCAACCCGAGATTGCGAAGCGCGGCGACCTGGAGCGGGTCGGTTCGCAGCGCCGCGAGCGCGGTGGCGAGCGACGGATCGGCAATAGGGGTCTGCTTGGCCGGGTTCGCCCAGTAGACGAGAACCACGAGAAGCGCGGCGGTGGCGGCCAAGGCGCCGTCGGTGAACCATCGGCGAACGCTCGCCGAGCGCGCCGTCATGGAGTCAGCCGCCAATCGATCGCCGGACGAACGCCCTCAAGCCTCCGGTCCGGGCGGGAGCAGTCTCGCCCGGTAGAAGCGGCGGGTTGTAGTCGTAGCCATAACCGTAGCCGTATTCCTCGCCGCCGCGCTCCGGCTTGTAGCGGGTGAGCACGACGCCCAACACACGGGCTCCCGCGATCTCCATACGGCGCATGGTCGCGCGCACCTGCGGGCGTGTCGTTCGGTTCGCCTGCACGACCAGGAGCACGCCCTCGACGGCGGCCCCGAGTATGGGCGCGTCGGCGAGGGCCATGATCGGCGGTCCGTCGAAGATCGTCACATCGAAAAGCGCTTCGGCGTCGGCCACCAGTGAAGACAGCCGCTCGCTCGCCAGGAGTTCGGCCGGGTTGGGCGGCAGCGGCCCGGAGGTGACGAGGAACAGATTCTGATAGCGCGTGGTCTGCACGACGCCAGGCAAGTCGCCGGAGCCGGTGAGCAGGTTCGTCAAGCCGGAGTGCGATTTGGCGTTCATCGCCCGGTGCAGGGAGGGGTTGCGAAGATCGGCGTCCACCAGCAGCACGCGCAAACCGAGCCGAGCGTAATACCGCGCGAGCGCGGACGCGGTGGTCGACTTGCCCTCGCCAGGCGAGGGACTGCTGACGAGAAAGCTTTTCGGCAAGCCATTGGCGGTTGAGAACTGAAGCGCCGACCTCAGGGACTGGTAGGACTCCGACAGCTGCGAGCGCGAGTCCGCGAGGGCGTCGTCGGGTGTGACGCCCCGTTTGAGCGGCGGAGCCGTGCCGAGCAGGGGCAGCTCGAGTTCGCTTTCGATGTCGCGGGGCGCGCGCACCGCCTGATCCATGGCGTCGCGGACGAGGGCCACGAACACGCCGAACCCCAGACCGAACACCGCGGCCAGTCCCAGGTTGAGCATAGGCTTGGGCTGGGACGGGGTGATCGGCGGCGTGGCGCGATCGACGATCGATATGTTGTTGGCCGAAACTCCGCCCGCCACGCCCACTTCCTTGTAGCGTTGCAGAAGGCCGTCATAGAGGCTGCGGTTGGTGTCCACCTCGCGTTGCAGGATGGTGTACTGGATGCTGCGGCCGCGGAGGTCGAGCACCTGGCCCTGGCTGCTGGCGACCTGCCCCTCCAGCGCCTTCTCGTCGGCCAGGGCCGCCAGGTACTGCCCCTTGAGCGACGCCTTGATCGCCGCGGACTCCGTGGCGATCTGCTGATTGAGTTCGGCGATGCGGGCGGAAAGCTGCCGCATGTCCGGATAGTCGGGTTTGTAGATCGCCAGCTTGTCCTGGTACTCGGCGGCGAGCTTCGCCCGTTCCTGGCTGAGCTGTTGAATGGTGGGACTCTGGAGGATCTCCGACAGCCCCGTCCCGCTGGCCGATTGGGCTTGGTTCCACCTCTGCTCGGCCCGGATGCGCTCTGTACGGGCGGCGGCGACGGCCGCGTTGTAGGCTTGGAGATTGGCCGCCGGGATCGACTGGGCCGCTTCGGGCCGAGCCGCATCGCCGTTGCCCGGCGCCTGAGCCGGCATGTCGACGATGTGCTGGGCCGACGCATAGGCGACGAGCGCCCGTTCGCTCACCTCCAGCTTGGTCTTCACTTGGGCGAGACGGTTCTCGAGGAAGTCCCGGGCGTACGAGCTGGACTCGTATTTTCGATCCATCGCCGACTGGATGAAGTTCTCGGCGTAGGCATTCGCCACGCGAGCCGAAAGTTTCGGATCGGGGCTCGAGAACGCGACCGCCACCAGGCGGGAGCCCCGCTCCGGGAGCACCGCTTGGTGTTTGCGCAGCAGCGCGATGGTCGCAGCGGCGCGTCCATGGCCGACCGCCGCGGTGTGGGCGGCGGCGGTGGGAGTCTGGCCCTTCATGCCGGCGATGAAGTCGTCGCTGTCCAGCAGCCCCAGGCTCTGGGCAACGCGCTCGGCGAGCGCTCGGCTGCGCAGGAGGCCGTACTGGGTCTGGTAGAATTCCTCCGCCAGATTGTCGGCGGGAGTCGCCTCGTCGCGGCTCACCACCTTTTCGGCCTCGCGGTCGATCTGGAGCGTCGCCTCGGCGGTGTAGATCGGACGCATCAGCAAGGTGACGGCGGCGCCGATCGCCAGCGCGACGAGGAGGCTGGCCAGCACCGTCCAACGCCGCCGGACCAGGGCGCGCCAGTAGGCCGCGAGGTCCAGCGGAGCGCCGGACACCTCAGGCGCGAACTGCGAGTCGACCTTGAGCGTCCGCAGCGTCTGGCTGGCGGGGGTCAACGGCGCGAGCGCTCGGGTCGATCGCGGCGCGCCCCGCACGGCGCGAGCCTGATCTGTTTCGATTGAGGGCTTCATGGCGCCGCCCTCGGCGTGATCATCGGGGGTCATGCGCTTAGAGGAACGTGAGCACGTAGAGCGCCGGAAGCGCTTCGATCATGCCGCGCCAGAAGGTCTTGGCCTTGGAGTCCTCGACAACGACGATGTCGTTGCCGATGACCTCGGGGTTTTTCGCGCGACCGGAGCCGATCGCGGCCAAGTCGAAGGTCGCGGCGCGGGGCGTTCCCCCGACATTGCGGATGATCGTCACGTGGCGGAGGTTGGCGTACCGTGTTGTGCCTTTCGCCCGAGCCACGGCCTCCAGCAGGCTGGTGCGGCCCTTGAGCTCGAAGACACCCGCTTCGGTCACGGCGCCCTCGACGCTAACCTTCTGACTCACCGCCTCCTCGACGGTGACGGAAACCTGGGGCGACTGTAGGTATTTTTGGCCCAGTCGCGCGGCGATCTCGTCGGAGAGTTCGGACGTCGTCTTGCCTTGGGCGGTGACGCTTCCGATCAGGGGCAGCAGAATGTGGCCGCCCGAGTCGACCTGCATCTTCTCCACCGACAGGTCCTTGTTCTGGAAGACGGTGACATTCAGCTTGTCGAGCGCGCCGATACGATAGTTCACGCCTTCGGGCGGGGACGGAAGGGTGGCGAAGTCGGCTGGGCGCGTACGCACCGGCTGGGACTGCGCGAGCCCGCCTGTCAGGACCGACATGAAAAACGCGCCGGCGATCAAGCTCGCGAACCGCGCGAAGACACCCGACATAATACTCACCAGCCCCAGAATCGCCCCTTCCGGGTACGGAACACTGTTCCGACATAATGATGCAAGGCGACCGATGCGCGCACGCCCATCCGGGGAAGTTCACCCTGGTTAACAAGCTTGACCTTGACCTCGCGGTCCCCGGCTGATCTCTCGTTGCTTACCCCCGCACGAGACGAGCGGGCGGAGATCACCTGAGGAGGGGAAGCATGTTCAGGATTTATATGGCGACCACGGTCGCGGCGATGGCGCTTGGGACGGCTGCGTTGGCTGAACCTTACGTCGACTACACGCCGAAGAAGGGTTTTACCCACGTACAATTCATCAAGGTCGATCCCAATCACCTCGACGACTACATCGTGGGCCTGAAGAAGACCTGGGTGCCGGGCGAAGAAGCGGCCAAGCGTCACGGGGTCATCGACTACTACGGCATCGACGTGAAGCTGAACGGCGGCGACGGTCACGCCAACGTGGTTCTGATCGAGCATATCGTCAGCGCCGCGATGCTCGATCCCGACAAGGCCCGCGACCAGGCGGTCGAGAAGGAGTCCTTCGCCGCGATGCCTAAGGATCAGATGGACGAGAAGGTGAAGGACTTCGACAAGTACCGCACCTTCGTCGGCGACGACTACTACACCGAGCTCGATCTCGGTCACTGAGCCTAAAGTGGCGGTCGGGGCGATCACCCCGGCCGCCTGGGTTCTCAATACCCTTGGAGCCGCGCGTATCGGTCGCGATGGAAGGCCTGGCCGCCATATGTGGCTTCGGCGGCGCGGGCGCGCTTGAGATAGAAGCCGGACTCGTGGGCGTCGGTCATGCCGATGCCGCCGTGCATCTGCACCATCTCGTTGGAGACGAGATGCAGGGTGTCGCCGGCCTTGGCTTTCGCCAGCGAGACGAGCTCCTTCACGTCGGGGGCGTTGGAGTCGATGGCGGTGAGCGCCGCCTCGACGCAGGAGCGGGTGAGCTCCAGATCGGTGTACATCTTGGCGGCCCGGTGCTGCAGCGCCTGGAAGGAGCCGATCACCTGGCCGAACTGCACCCGCGTCTTCAGGTAGTCGAGCGTCGTCTCGAACGCCTGGAGGGCGGAGCCCAGCATCTCCGCCGCGAGCCCGGCGCGAGCGCGATCGAGCGTGGCTTCGAGAAGCGGCCAAGCCTTGCCGGACTCACCCAGGAGCGCGTCCGCGCCCACTTCCACGTCGTTGAAGGCGATGTTGGCCGCGCCGCGTGAGTCGGCCAGCTTTAGCGCCTGCCGCTCCACGCCCTTGGCGTCGGCGGGAACCAGGAACAGGCTGATCCCGTCCTCTCCGGCTTCGCCGCCGCTGCGCGCGGAGACCACCAGCAGGCCCGCGGCCATGCCTTCGAGCACGAAGGTCTTGCGGCCGCTGAGCACCCAGCCGTCGCCGCGCTGCTCGGCCTTGAGGCCGATGTGGGTTGGACGGTGGTGGGCGCCCTCGTCAACGGCCAGAGTGGCGACCAACTCGCCGGAAGCAATCTTCGGCAGCCATGCCTGCTTCTGCGCGTCGGATCCGCCGAGCACGATGGCGCTGGCGGCGGCCAGGGCGCTGGAGAGCAGCGGCGAGGCGGTGAGGGTGCGCCCGGTCTCCTCGAGGATGAGGCCCATGCCCAGGTAGCCGAAGCCGGAGCCGCCGTATTCCTCGGGGATGATCACCCCCGTCCACCCCATCTCCGCCATTTCGGCGAAGGTTGCGGGATCGTAGCCCAGCGGCGTTCCGGAATCCCGAACCTTGCGCAGAGATGTGACGGGGCTCTTCTCGCGCACCCAGTCGCGCGCCGAATTGCGCAGCATCGATTGTTCTTCGGTGAGGACGGCCATGGTGTTTCCTGAGATAGCTTAAGCGTTGGGCGACAGCGGGTCGGGCAGGCCCAGGATCCGCTTGGAGATGATGTTGTTCTGGATCTCGGCGGAGCCGCCGTAGATGGTGAAGGCCTTGCCCTGCAGCCATTGGCGCACGGCGGACTTCTCGTCCTCCTCGAAACCTTCGCCACCCCAGCCGAGCCCCTGCGATCCCATGATCTCCAGGATCAGCTCGTGGCGCTCCTGGCCGACGCGCGTACCGGCGTTCTTGAGGATCGAGCTCACCGCGCTGACGCTCTGGTTGGTCTTGGCCTCGGTCTGGACCCGCGCCGCGGTGAGGGCGAACGCCTTGGCGCTCATCTCGTGGTCGGCGATGCGGGCGCGCAGCTCGGGGCTGTCGACGCGGCCGTCCTCGTCGAGGCCGACATAGGTCTTGGCGAGGTCGTGCACCGGACCGGTCAGCCGGCTCCGGCTCTGGCTTCCGGCCGCGCCGCCGCTGCCGCCGGCGATCCCGCCGCGCTCGTGCTGGAGCAGGCGCTTGGCGATGGTCCAGCCACCGCCCAAGGGCCCGACGAGGTTCTCCTTGGGCACGCGCACGTCGGTGAAGAAGGTCTCGCAGAACGGCGAGGAGCCGCTGATCAGCCGGATCGGCCGCACCTCCACGCCCGGCGACTTCATGTCGATCAGCAGGAAGCTGATGCCCTCATGCTTCTTGGTGGTGTCGGTGCGCACCAGGCAGAAGCACCAGTCGGCCCACTGTGCGCCGCTGGTCCAGACCTTCTGGCCGTTGACGAGGTAGTGGTCGCCCTTGTCCTCGGCCTTGGTCTGAAGCGAGGCGAGGTCGGACCCCGCGCCGGGCTCGGAGAAGCCCTGGCACCAGCGGATCTCGGCGGTGGCGATCTTCGGGAGGTGGCGCTGCTTCTGCGTCTCGGTGCCGTACTCCAGCAGGGTCGGGCCGAACATCATCACGCCCATGCCGCCGATCGGGCTCCACGCGCCCGCCTTGGCCATCTCCTCGCGCAAAACCTTGGCCTCGTCGGCCGAGAGGCCGCCCCCGCCGTAGGCCTTGGGCCAAGTCGGAACGCCCCAGCCGGTCTCGCCCATGGCTTTGACCCAGCGGGCGAAATCGCCGTTCTCGGCCACCGGCCCCTCGCCGGCGGTCATCAGGCTCGCCTTGCCCTTCAGCGAAGGCGGGAAGTTCTCCGCCAGCCAGTCGCGCGCCTCCGCGCGGAAGGTATCCAGATCGCTGCCGCCGAAATCGGGCATGCCGGTTACTCCTTATCCATTCGCCTTGATCGGGTCGGGCAGGCCCAGCACGCGCTTGGCCACCACGTTGAGGTTCACCTCGCTGGTGCCGCCCTCGATGGAGTTGGCCTTGGCCCGCAGCCAGCCTCGGGTGGCGGCGATCTCCTGGGGCGTGAAGGCGTCGCCCTCCCAGCCGAGCCCCTGGACTCCCAGCGCTTCGATCATCAGGTCGGAGCGCTGCTTGGCGAGTTCCGCAGCGGCGTACTTGATGATGGAGGTGGCCGCGCTGGGCCCGTTGGACGAGCGGCTCTCGGAGGAAAGGCGTCCCAGCGTCAGGTGGAACGCCTGGAAGTCCATCTTGTTGGCGGTGATCCGCGCGCGCAGGTCGGCATCCTCCACCGCGCCGCTCGCGTCCACGCCCACGTACCGCTTGGCGATCTCGCCCAGGTCACCGGCCGAGCCGCCCGCGCCGCCACCGCCGCCGAACCCGCCGGAGATGTTCTGCCGCTCGTATTGCAGCAGGCGCTTGGCGATCTCCCAGCCGCCGTTCAGCCGGCCGACGAGGTTGTTCTTGGGAACCTTCACATCGGTGAAGAAGGTCTCGCAGAACGGGGACTCGCCGCTGATCAGCGCGATCGGACGCGTCTCGACGCCCTCGCTGGCCATGTCGATCAGGATGAAGCTGATGCCTTCGTGCTTCTTGGTGGTGTCGGTGCGCACCAGGCAGAAGCACCAGTCCGCCTTGTTGGCGTAAGAGGTCCAGATCTTGGAGCCGTTGATCAGCCAGTGATCGCCCTTGTCCTCGCAGCGGGTCTGCAAGGAGGCGAGGTCCGAGCCGGCGCCTGGCTCCGAATACCCCTGGCACCACCGGTTCTCGCCGCGGACGATCTTGGGCAGGTGTTCCTGCTTCTGCGCCTCGCTCGCGTACTCCAGCAGCACGGGGCCGAGCATCCAGATCCCGAACGAAGACAAGGGCGTACGGTAGTGTCCTTCACGAAGCAGGCGTTCCAGGGCTCGGGCCTCGTCCGCGGACAGCCCGCCGCCGCCGTAGGCGCGCGGCCAAGTGGGCGCGGTCCAGCCACGCTCGGCCACGCGCCGCATCCAGACGATCTGCGGATCTTGGCTGCCGGCAAAGGCTCTGCCGCCCCAGATCGCCTCCGGGTCGGTCGTCGCGTTCGTCTCGCGCAGCTCCGGTGGATAGTTCGCCGCCAGCCATTCCCGCGCCTCCGCGGTGAAGGTTTCCACATCGCTTCCGCCGAAATCCGGCATGCGGCGTCACTCTCCCATGAACCAATCTTATCGGCATTCACTCTAGCGCCGGCCGAGGCTCCCGCAAGGGCCGCGTCGAACCGCCGCATCCTAACACCCCCTCACCCCGTTATCGTTGACGTGGGGGCGCGAGAGTTCAAGGGACGCATGGGCTGGTGGCGTGAATTTCGGCCGGCGATCCTCGCGGGCGCGCCGAATTCGCTGGCGGTGCTCACGGCGGCCGCCGGGATCATGCTCCTGGCGTCGGGCGCGACGCCCACCGATCCGGCGCGTTTCGTCTGGATCCTGCAGCACGCGCCCGTGGTGCTGGTCGAGATCAGCCACTTCCTCTCGAGCCTGATCGGCATCGTGCTGATCCTGGTGGCCTTCGGGCTGTCGCGGCGATTGGACGGGGCCTGGGCCGCGGCGATCGTGCTCTCGCTCACCGCGGCCGCGCTGGCGCTGCTGAAAGGCTTCAACTGGGAGGAGTCGCTCGCCCTCATCGTGCTGGTGGGCCTGCTGGCGCCGTGCCACGACGCCTTTACGAGGCATGCCCGGCTGTCTCGGTTGGAGATCAGCCCGGGCTGGCTGCTCTCGGCCCTGGCGGCGATGATCGGCGCGGCTCTGGCCGGCTGGTGGAGCTTTCAGCACCTCGACTACGCCAACGTCTCGGTCCTCAAGGTGATCGGCAACCAGGACGCCGAGCGGGCGATCCGCTCCTCGGTGGCCGCCGCGGTGCTGCTTCTCGGCGTCGGCGTCTGGCGCCTGCTCGCCACCCCCGCGATGCCCGCCGTGGTTGGGGAAACCGACCCGGACTTCCATCGCGTTCGCGAGGTGTTGCGAAACGCTGAAACCGCGGAACCCTGGTCCAACCTGGCGCTACGCGGCGACAAGCGGTTCCTCTTCTCCGAGAGCGGCCAGAGTTTCCTGATGTTCGGCGTGCGCAACCGCTCCTGGATCGCTCTGGGCGCGCCGGTCGGCCGCCGCGACGAGCGGCTCGATCTGCTCTGGGCCTTCCGCGAACTGGCCGACGCCCACGCGGCGCGGGCGGGGGTCTATGGCGTCGGACCCGAGGATCTGCCCGATCTGGTGGAGCTGGGCTTCTCGATCCAGAAAGTCGGCGAGAGCGCCGCGGTGCCGCTCGACACCTTCTCTCTGGAAGGGCGCAAGCGCGGCAACCTGCGGCGGAGCTGGCGCAAGACCGGGGAGGGGGGCGCCTGTTTCGAGGTGGTCCAGGCCTCGGACTGCTCGGCGCTCTACGCCGAGCTCAAGGCCGTCTCCGACCAATGGCTCGTCCACCATGCCGGGGGTGAGAAAACCTTCTCTCTCGGCGGGTTCGAGCCGGCCTACATCGCCGAATTCCCCATCGCCGTGGTGCGCGTGGAGGGCCGCATCGCCGCCTTCGCCACGCTTTGGACCACGGCCCAGAAGACCGCCTATTCCATCGACCTGATGCGCTACGCCGACGACGCCCCCAAGGACGTCATGGACTACCTGTTCGTCGAGCTGATCGAGTGGGGCCGGGAGCAAGGCTACGTCGCCTTCGAGTTCGGCATGGCGCCGCTCGCGGGTCTCGAAGATCGGCCGCTGGCGCCGATCATGTCGCGCGTCGGACGGCTGATGTTCGAACGGGGTGAGGAGATCTACAACTTCCGCGGGGTCCACCGCTTCAAGGACAAGTACGATCCCCTCTGGCAGCCCCGCTACATCGCCGCGCCGAACAAGTGGGCGATCCCGATCCTGTTGGCCGACGTCGGCATCATGAGCTCCGGCGGCATGGGGGGGCTGGGTCTGCGCTCGCGCAAGGAGAAGCGTACGTCCTCGCCGCCAGCCCAGGTTCCCGCCGCGGCCTGAACGCGCTAGAGGTCGATCCGGAATTTGAGCCCCTCGCCGCCACCCAGCGCGTCGGGCTTTCTGAAGGCGCCGAGGCTTACCCCTCCATTGGCGAGGATCACCTTCTGACTGGGTAGATTGTCCGGCTGCGTGGTCAGGATCACGAACGGCAGGCCCGAGCGCGCGGACCTCCGGCAGCACGGCGGCGAGCATGCGGGTGGCGATGCCCTCGCCTCGCCGCCAAGCCACAACGCTGTAACCGATGTGGCCCAGGCAGGTGGGGGGCAGCTCCGTCGTGCCCGGAGACCAGCGTACGCCGATGGTCCCACAGAACTCGCCGTCCCATGCCCAGCGATGAAAACCGGGAAGGCGCGGGACGGTCGAACCGTCTGGCAGGGTGACCGGGCCGGCGCTGGCTTCGCGATCGTCCTGATCCGCTATGAAACGCCCGGGATCGGCTTCGATCTTGGCCAGCAGATCGGCGCTGATGTCGCGCTGGCTGTCGGGCGAATAGCCGCGCCGGAGCGCCGATTTCAGGCTCTCCAGATGCTCCATTCCGGGGCGAATGATCTCGACGGCCATGGCCTCTCCTCGCGGCCTCCCCACGCGGGGAGGCGGAGGGAGGCCGTGGCTTTAGTATTTGACGCGGATGGTCGCGCCGAAGAAGCGCGGCGGGGCCGGGAAGTAGTAGTAGTTGTTCAAGCCGGGCGAGGTCGCCGGCGGGGTGCTGAGCGTCTGCACCACGCCGTCGAACGCCGCCTGCTTGTACTGCTGGTTGAACAGGTTGGTCGCGAACACCTGAAGCGACAGGCGCTTGTCTGCTGTGGCGACGCCGATGCTGGCGTCGGCCAGCCAGTAGCCCGGCTGCAGCTTGGTCGGATCCTCGTCGGAGCCGACCTGGTACTTCGAGGTGTACTTGACGTCGAAGCTCGCCGTGCCGACCAGCTTGCCGAACAGCGGATGCTCGTAGTTGCCGCCGAGGACCGCCGACCAGAGCGGCGCATAGCTGAGCGGCTGTCCTGGCAGGAGGTAGAGGTTGCTGCCCGGCGCCTGCAGGCTGGCCCGGTTCGAGGCGTTGTTCGGGTAGTAGGTGTTGGCGTAGGTCACGCCGCCGTTGAGCGTCAGGCCGCCGCCGAGGTTGCCCGCCGCCTCCAGCTCCACACCCCGCGCCGTGGCGTGGGGAACGGTGAACTCCACGAACTGGGTGCCGGTGAAGGCGTTCAGCTGGTGGTCGTAGTAGCGCTGCCAGAAGAGGGCGCCGTTCAGGGTCATCCGGCGGTCGAACCAGGCGGTCTTGGCCCCGATCTCGTAGGCGTCGACATTCTCGGCCGGAAAGCTCGTGTCCGACTGCGGTCCGAGCGAGGTGTTGGGCGCGCCGCCGGGCCCATAGGGCAGCGTGACCTCGGCGAGGTTAAAGCCGCCCACAAGGTTGCCGCGCGAGTACGACAGATAGACCATGTGGTCGTGGTCGAAGGCGTACTGCACCTTGGCCGTGCCGGTGAGCGCGCCCTCGTCCAGGCTCTGGTGCGTAGAGCCCACGGCGGCGAACGCCGGATTGATCAGGCACGGCGTCCCGAACGCCGCCTTGGAGAAGTCCACGTAGTTGGAGAACGGCACCGGGCCGCCGGCCACGCTCGCCAGAACCGCGGCGCATAGCCCGACGGTGTCGTTGTTGGAGAAGTTGCTGGTGAGGTCCTTGTGCTCCCAGGTGTAGCGCAGGCCGCCGATCAGGGAGAGCTTGTCGGTGAGGTGGAAGGTGTTCTGGGTATAAAGCGCCTCGCTGTGCTCGGACTGATGGTAGCGATCGATCGCGCCCTCGTTCGGCGGGAAGCCGGCCGCCGGCAAGGCTCCGCCCGAAGCGATGTTGATGTACGGGCCGAGCGCGGTCGAGAACGCCGTCTCGGTGCCGGAGTTCAGGATTTCCCGGGAGTAGTAGAAGCCGACCTGCCAATCGAGACGACTGGCGTGGCCGGCGTACTGCAGTTCCTCGCTGAACTGCTTGAAATTGGTGAAGTTGTTGTCGATCGGCGCGACCAGAAGGTCGGCCAGGGTGCTGTCGGTGTCGCCGCCCGCGCGGTCGTGGTTGTTCCGCCACGCCGTGATCGAGGTGAGCCGCGCGTTCCCGAACCACGGCGTCGTCCAGTGGGCGGTGCCCGGAGAACCCATAGTCGACCACATGTTCGAGGCTGCTGAAGTTCAGGTAGGCGGTGCGGTTGTTGGGATTGACCGGGTTGGGGATCGAGCCGGGGAAGATCGAGTTGATGATCGTCGCGGGCAGGCCGTTCTGGTAGTCGAGGGCGACGCAGCAGTGGTCGTCGCGCTTGGAATAGTCGGCGATCACGCGAAGGTCGAAGGTGTCGATCGGCGTGAACAGCAGCTGCCCGCGCAGGGTGTAGACGTGCTCGTCGTTCTGGTCGGGAATGTGCGTCGTCGAAGACTGCACCACGGGCACGTAGCCGTCGCGCTGCCGCACCGCCCCATAGAACCGACCGGCCAAGACGCCCGGCACGATCGGACCGTTGACCGTGATCGAGCCGCCGTACCCGCCGTAGTTCTGCACCGTCCCCTCCGCCTCGGCGCTCGGCGTGAAGGTTGGGGCCACGGTGGAGACCGCGATGACCCCGGCGATGGTGTTCTTGCCGAAGAGGGTGCCCTGCGGCCCCTTCAGGATCTCGATGTCCGAGAGTTCGCCCAGGTCGTTGAAGCCGACGCCGTTGCGCGGGCGATAGACCCCGTCGATGTAGAGACCGACGCTCTGCTCCAGGCCGGGATTGTCGGCGACATTGCCGACCCCGCGGATGCGGACGATCGTCGTCGACTCGCTGGCGTTGGTGTTCACCGTCAGACCCGGTGTGAGCGTCGCCAGGTCAGACACCGACCTCACCTGGGCGTCCTGCAGCTTCTGCTGGTTCAGCACGGTGACCACGACCGGCACGTCCTGAAGCCGCTGCTCGCGCTTCTGCGCGGTGACGATGACTTCGGCCACGGACCGGCCCGTCTGACGGGCGTCAGCCGGTCCGGGACCGGCAGCGCTCTGCGCCAGTGCGCCGCCCGCGCCAATCAGCGCCGCGGCGCTCGTCAGCAGGCTCATGCGCCAGACGCGGACGGATTCGTGGAACAGAGTCATAAGGCGTCCCCTCCCTGAACTTGGCCTTCCAGTGGGCGTTTACGCCCTTGCTTGACCCAAGCTTGAGCCTAATCCGGACGCTACGTCAACCGTCGCGATGGCGTCCGTGGTGAGCTAAGAGGCGGCGGTTCACGAGGATCAGCGAGGGATCATGAATAAGGCCTCTATCATCGTCGCGGCGGCTGCCGGCGGCGTGGCGCTGTCGTCCGTCGCCCTGGCTCAGGAGCGCACCGGCGCGGCGGCGTATGGCGACTGGCGCTCGGACGCGCCGGGCGTCGTTCGCAGGATCACGCCGGCCGACCTGCCGCCGCCGATGGCGACCCCGCCCGCGGCGGAGCCGTCCCAGATCGTGAAGCGGCCCGCCGGCGTCCTGCCCAAGGCTCCGCCCGGCTTCACCGTGACCGCGTTCGCCGACCTCGATGGCCCTCGCCAAATCCGTGTCGCGCCGAACGGCGACATCTTCGTCGCCGAGACCGACGCCGGGCGAATCACCGTCCTGCGGGCGCCGGCTGGGGCAACCAAGGCCGCGACTCAGACGGCGTTCGCCGAGAACCTCGACCGCCCGTTCGGCATCGCCTTCTTTCCTCAGCGAAATCCGAAGTGGGTCTACGTCGCCGAGAACAACCGGCTGGTGCGTTTTCCCTACCAGGCGGGAGACGTGAAGGCTCGTGGCGCGCTCGAGGTGATCGTGCCCAAGCTCGCGGACACCACCGGCGGCCACAGCACGCGCGACGTGGTCGCCGCGGCCGACGGCAAAACCCTGCTGGTCTCGGTCGGTTCGGGCTCGAACATCGCCGAGCAGATGCGGAACAAGACCCCGAAGACCGCCGAGGAAGCCAAGGCCTGGCAGGCGAATCAGCCGCTGGGCGCGGCCTGGGGCTATGAGGCCGGCCGCGCCGATGTGCTGGCCTTCTACGCCGACGGCTCGGGCCGGGGCGTCTACGCCACCGGCATCCGCAACTGCGTGAGCCTGGCGGTCTACCCGACGACCGGCGATCCCTGGTGCGCGGTCAACGAGCGCGACAACCTCGGAGACAACCTGCCTCCGGATTATGTGACGCGGGTGAAGGCCAACGCCTTCTATGGCTGGCCCTGGTACTACATCGGCGACCACGAGGATCCCCGCCTGAAGGGGCAGCGCCCCGATCTGGCGGGCAAGGTCACCGTTCCCGACGTTCTGATCCAGCCTCACTCGGCGCCGCTCGGCCTCACCTTCTACGAGGCGAAGAGCGGTCCCGCGGCCTTCGGCGCTGCCTACGTGGGCGACGCCTTCGTCGGCCTGCACGGCTCCTGGAACCGCGCTCAGCGCACCGGCTACAAAGTCGTGCGGCTGAAGGTGAAGAACGGCGTCCCGACAGGCGCTTACGAAGACTTCCTCACCGGTTTCGTGCTCGGTGACCGCGGCGTCTGGGGTCGCCCCGTGGGCGTAGCGGTCGCCGGAGACGGTGCGTTGCTGGTCGCCGATGATGGGAGCGGCGTGGTGTGGCGCGTGGCGCATACCGCCGGCGCAAAATGAGGCTCGCGCTCGCGCTCGCGCTTGGCCTCGTCGCGGCGGCTCCGGCGCTGGCGCAGGAGTCCGGTGAAGATCTGTTCGCCGACCGTTGCGCCATGTGCCACGTGCTGAACGGCAAGGGGCAGGGGCCGAACCTGCGCGGCGTGGTCGGCCGCAAGGCCGGCTCTCGAGAAGACTTCGCCTACACGCCCGCGCTCAAAGGCTCCGGGATCGTCTGGTCGACTCCCAATCTGGAGCGGTTCCTGGCCAATCCAGCCGCCATGGTCCCGGGCACCGCCATGCCAATCCGGATCAACGATCCGGCCCAGCGCGCGGCGATCGTGGGCTACCTCTCCACACTCCGGTGAGGCCCGCGGCCCGACTTGTGGCTCGGCGCGGGCCGCTTCATGGCGATAATATGCCGCATGGATGGAATGTAAGGGCGCGCTTAACGTTCTGAGTCGTTAGTTCCCCCGGGGATTGAGCGCCGGAGCTGTTGAATGCGTGTTGGACGAGTCCGCGGTTCTACCGCCGCCGAGGCCCGGTCTGGAGTAAAGCGGATACAGCGCGCCTTAGCGGCGCGGGAAGCCGAGTTGGAGCGCACCCAGGCGCACCTCTCGGAGCATCTGCAGGCCCTGGTGGCCACCCTGCGCGAGATGTCCGCCCTCGCGACGGAACATGCCGGATCGCTCGACGATCTGCGCCTCCATCAGAGCGGTCGCTTCGACGTCTTGGCCAGGGTCCACGGCATGCTGCTGCGCGATCGCGGCGAACCGCTCGATCTCGAGACGCTAGCCTGGGACGAGCTCACGGCCGCCATAAGCCCCTGCGAATCCGAACGGGTCACCATCTCCGGCCCTCCGGCCCCACTGGATCGCCGGTCGGCCGAGCTACTTGCGCTCGCGCTTCACGAATTGACGGAAAACGCGGTCAAGTTCGGCGCGCTGGCGGACGACGAAGGGCGGGTGGACCTGAGCTGGAGCATTGCGTCCGGTCCCGTGCCCATGCTTCATCTGATCTGGCTCGAGAGCGGTTCACCCATCGAGCCCCGATTGCCGGTGCGACGGGGCTTTGGCCGGGAACTGATCGAGACGGTGCTGCCGCGCCGGCTGCGAGCCCAGACACGCTTTGTTCTGTCCGCCTCCGGCCTCCGCTGCGAGATCGATGCGCCGCTCGTCGCGCTGACGTCGCACGGGTCCGCGCCGCTGTCCGCCGCCGCCTGAGCCGAACGCGGCGCCGCGCCGTTCACGTCGCGCGGGAGATGCTCTAAGGGCGAGCCATGACCGCCCGCACCCTGTACGAGAAGATCTGGGACTCTCACCTGGTCGCCGAGGAAGCCGGAGAGGCGATCCTCTACGTCGATCTGCATCTCATCCATGAAGTGACCACGCCCCAGGCCTTCGCCGGCCTGCGCGCGGCGCGGCGGTCGGTTCGTCGCCCGGACCGGACTCTTGCCGTCGCCGATCACAATGTGCCCACCGAGGGGCAAGCCCTCGGTCTCTCGGCCGTCGCCGACGTCGAGGCTCGCCTGCAGCTGGAAACCCTCGCCGCCAACGTCGAGCAGGCGGGGATCGAGTTCTTCCCCATGGCCGATCCGCGCAACGGCATCGTCCATGTGGTCGGACCCGAACAGGGGCGCACCCAGCCCGGCATGGTGATCGTCTGCGGCGACTCCCACACCAGCACTCACGGCGCGTTCGGAGCCTTGGCGCACGGCATCGGCACCTCCGAGGTGGAGCACGTGCTCGCCACCCAGACCTTGAGGGCGCGCAAGTCGAAGACGATGCGGGTGACCTTCAAGGGGCAGCCCGGCCCCTTTGTCGGCCCCAAGGATTTCGCCCTCGCTCTCATTGGAAAGATCGGCACCAAGGGGGGCACGGGCCATGTGATCGAGTACGCCGGCGAGGCGGTCCAGGCGCTGTCGATGGAAGGGCGGATGACGCTCTGCAACATGACCATCGAGGCGGGCGCCCGCGCCGGCCTGATCGCGCCCGACGAGAAGACCTACGACTATCTGCGCGGTCGTCCCGCCGCGCCCAAGGGCGCCGCCTGGGATATGGCGCTCGCCTACTGGAAGGGGTTCGTCTCGGATACCGAAGCCGTTTTCGATCAAGAGGTGGAGATCGACGTCTCGCGGCTCGAACCGATGGTGACCTGGGGCACCAGCCCGGAGGACGTCGCCCCGGTGAGCGGGCGCGCGCCCGATCGCCGCCGATTACACGGTGAGAAGGCGGAGCAGGTCGCCCGCGCGCTCGACTACATGGGCCTGGAGCCCGGGCAGCCGATCGCCGAGGCGCGGATCGACCGCGTCTTCATCGGATCCTGCACCAACAGCCGGATCGAAGACCTGCGCGCCGCGGCCGATGTCGCCCGCGGCCGACAGGTTTCGCCCCATGTCCGCGCCATGGTGGTGCCCGGTTCGGGACTGGTGAAGGACGCCGCCGAGGCCGAGGGGCTGGATCAGGTGTTCCTGGACGCCGGGTTCGAGTGGCGCGAGCCGGGATGCTCGATGTGCCTGGGCATGAACCCCGATCGCCTCGCCCCTGGCGAGCGCTGCGCCTCAACCTCGAACCGCAATTTCGAAGGTCGTCAGGGTCGCGGCGGCCGAACCCACCTGATGAGCCCCGCCATGGCCGCGGCCGCCGCCATCGCCGGCCGCATCGTCGATGTGAGAACGCTCTAGCCTATGCAGCCCTTCACCCGCCTGGACGCCAAGGCCGCGCCGCTGCCCGTGGCCAACATCGACACCGATCAGATCATCCCCAAGCAGTTCCTCAAGACCATCGATCGCGAGGGGCTTCGCGAAGGCCTGTTCTACGACCTGAGGCACGACTCCTCGGGCGCGCCGAAACCCGGCTTTGTGCTGGACGATCCTGCCTATGCCGGGGCGGGGGTGCTGGTCACGGGCGAGAACTTCGGCTGCGGGTCGAGCCGCGAGCATGCGCCCTGGGCCTTGCTCGATGCGGGCATCCGCTGCGTGATCGCCGAGAGCTTCGCCGACATCTTCTACAACAACTGCTTCGAGAATGGCCTGCTTCCCGTCCGTCTTCCCGCCGACGCGGTCCGCGGGCTGATGGAGGAGGCGAAGGGCGGCAATCACGTCTTCACCGTCGATCTGGAGCGTCAGGTCGTCGTCCCGCCGTCGGGCCAGTCGGTCGGCCTTCGACATCGATCCCGAACGCAAGCGCAAGCTGGTCGAGGGGCTGGACAGCATCGGCGAGACGCTGCGCGAGGCGGGAGCCATCGCCGCATTCGAGCACCGCGCCGCCTTGCAGACCCCCTGGTTGGAGCGCGTCTGATGGCGCGTCTGCTCCTGCTGCCGGGCGACGGCATTGGCCCGGAGGTGATCGCGGAAGTGCGCAGAGTCGCCGAGCGTCTCACGCCCGATCTCATGATCGAGGAACGGCCCTTCGGCGGCGTCGCCTACGACACCCTCGGTTCGCCCTTGCCGGAGGACACCCTGGCGTTGGCCAAGGCGAGCGACGCCGTGCTCATGGGGGCCGTCGGCGGCCCGCAGTGGGCCTCCGCGCCGCGTCATCTTCGTCCGGAAGCCGGCCTTCTTGGGCTGCGATCCGGGCTCGGCGTGTTCGCCAATTTGCGTCCCGCCCTGTGCTTTTCCGCCCTGGCCGACTCCTCGACTCTCAAGCGCGAGGTGGTCGATGGGCTCGACATCATGATTGTCCGTGAACTGACGGGCGGCGTGTACTTCGGCAAGCCGAGGGGCATTGAGACGCTCCCCGACGGCCAGCGGCGCGGCGTCGACACCCAGGTCTACGACACCTTCGAGATCGAGCGCGTGGGCCGCGTGGCCTTCGAGCTGGCCCGCGGCCGGCGCAACAAGGTCACCTCCGCCGAGAAGTCGAACGTCATGGAGAGCGGCCTTCTCTGGCGGGAGGTCGTCACCGAGCTGCACCGCCGTGAGTTCGCGGACGTGACGCTGGAGCACATGCTGGCCGACAACGCGGCGATGCAGCTGGTCAAGAACCCGCGTCAGTTCGATGTGCTGCTCACGGATAACCTGTTCGGTGATCTGCTGTCGGACGAAGCGGCGCAGCTCACCGGATCGCTTGGCATGCTGCCCTCGGCCGCGCTCGGCGCGCCGGGAACCCCCGGACTATACGAGCCGATCCACGGCTCCGCGCCCGACATCGCCGGTAAGGGGATCGCCAATCCCCTGGCGGCGATCCTCTCCTTCGCCATGGCGCTGCGCTGGAGTCTGGGCGCGCCCGAGGTCGCCGCGCGACTGGAGACGGCGGTCGCCGCCGCGCTCGACACGGGCGCGCGCACGCCGGATCTCGGCGGCGCGCTCACCACGCGGGCGATGGGCGAGGCGGTGCTAGGAGCGCTCGCGCGCTCCTGAGCAAGCCTCAGCTCGGCTTTGGCCGCTGGATGTTCGGACCGAGGTTGGCGAGCACGGCGTGCGCGTCATAGGCCCGCTGATCGCCGGGCGGCTTGGGGCCTCGGCCCATGGCGATGTCGGCCGTCGCCTCGAACTTCTGCACCGTGGTCACGGTCGGAGTGTCGGCCCAGAAGGGATCGCCCCAGAACGGGCCCCAGCTGCGCCAGCCGAAGCCGCCGCCGTAGTAGCGCCAGGACGGGCGGAAGTAGCCGTAGCCATAGCCCGGGCCATAGAAGGGATCGGGATCGACATAGGTGCGGCGGTCGCGTTCGGTGTGCTTGTCCACCGTCTCGAACCAGTCATAGCCGGATTTCACCGTAAGCTCGGCGGCGCGGTAGACCAGGTAGGTCTCGACCGTCTGGCGTGAGGTCAGCGAGTTGCCGGCGAAGGTCACGCGGTAGTGGGTTTCGTCCAGCCGCTGGTCGGAGAAGCCACCCGAGGCGTTCCCACCCCGTTGCAGAGGCTGGTAGGGGGTGGCCGTTTCGCATCCGGCGAGCAGGGCCGCCGATCCGATCGCCGCCAGAACGGCCGCCGTCTTGATCTTCATTGTTCTGTTCTCGTCCCAAATGCCCTCTCGGGCGCGTCCCTGTTCAACAATGTCAATGCGCTTCCGCCAAGCCGGGTTCAACCCATCGCCACGACCCAGATCAATCGCCCGAGCGCCCCTAACAGCAGCACCAGGGTCGCTACGAATTGGATGAGGAAACCGGTGCTGCGCGCGCCGGCTTCCCGTGAGTAGCCCACCATGTAGAGCACCCGACCGATGATCCAGACCACGCCCAGGCCCGCGGCGACGCGGCTGTCCCAGAACAGCGCGAACAGCCACAGCGAAACGAGGTAGATCGGCAGCCATTCCAGGGTGTTCGCCTGGACCCGGACAAGCCTCTCGAAGTCGGGGTGGCCATGCATCGCCGGTGCGGGAACATCGAACCGGGCCCGACCCTGGCCGACGCGGAGGCTCATATAGACGTACAGCAGGAGCGAAACGAGCGTGACGATCGCCACCAAGGCGTAGGCCTGCATCGTGAGTTCCTCCCCAAAGACCTCTGAGGCCGCATGGTGGCAGGCTTCGGCCAAGCTTGAAAGAGGCGCGCGAAGCGCGCGACATGGACCCTTGTCGGCGCGGAGTTCGAGATCCTTCCAGAATCCCTCCTGATCGCCGGCGTGGCGGGCGCGGGCCTTGGGTCCGCCGCCTGCGCCATTGTGGCTCGGACGATGATGCGGGCCCGAGCTCGGCGCGTCGAAGCGGCGATGCGCGCCGTGCGGCGGCGGCTGGACCTCGCCGGGCTCGCCGCCGAAAGCTTCGACCAGGCGCTGATTGCCGTCGAGGACCAGCGGCCGGTTCTGGTCTCGGGCGGTCAAGCGCTTGGGGCGGCGGCCGAGCGGCTGGGTGTCCCGGCGCGCGCCGCCTCGGTGATCGAGGCGCTGGGCGCGGTTTCGCCCGAGCACGACCGCGCTCTCCGCGAGCTGTTCACCGGCGGGGCTCCGTTCAGCTTCACCTTAGGCGGAGCGCAGGGCGGCCTGCGTGTCGAAGGAAGAGCGGCGGGCGTCGTCGCCTGGGTACGCCTCGTCCCCGCCGCAGTGGAGGCTGATCAGCCGGTTCGCGCGGATCCGGGGCAGGCCCGGGTCGAGGCGTTCGTCGAGGCCTACGGTGATCCCGCCTGGATCGCCGACGCCCAGGCGCGACCGCTGTTCGCCAATCGCGCCTGGTTGAAGGCGGTGGGCGCCGCCGACCTGGCCGAGGCGCGCGCCAAGGGCGCCTCGATCGACACCGGCGCCGACGCGGTGATCCGGCTCGCGGCGGCCGCCGGGACGCCCTCGGAAAAGGTGCGCTGGACGCAGGCCGAGGGGGCGCGGCGGGCGCTGCTGGTTCGCGCCACCCCGCTGGGCGCCGGGGAGGTCGGGGTCTGGACGACCGATGTCACCCAGGGCGAGACCATCGCCGATTCCCTGCGCCGCCACATCGCCGCCCAGGAAGCCGTGCTCGACCGGGTGAGCGACGCGGTGGCGATCTTCGGGCGCGATCGGCGGCTGGCCTTTTCCAACGAGGCGTTCGCCAACCTCTGGGGCCTGGAGCCGGCGTGGCTGGAGGAGCGGCCGTTCCACGCCGCGTGGCTCGACCGTCTGCGTCAACTCGGCCGTTTGCCTGAGACGCCGGACTACGCCGCCTTCCGCGCCGCAGAGCTCGCCCGTCACGAGCGGCTGCGGCCGGACGAGCCGGCGCTCTGGCGTTTGCCCGGCGAGCGCACCTTGAAGGTCACCAGCCATCCGCACCCGGCGGGCGGGATCATCCTCGTCTTCTCCGACATCACGCCGGAACTCCGCCTGCAGACGCAATTCAACCACCTGATCCAGGTCCAGAAGGCGACTCTCGACAAGCTCGCCGACGCGGTGGCCGTGTTCGGGGCGGACGGCCGCTTGAAGCTGCACAACGAAGCCTTCGCCGCCCTCTGGTCCGTCCCGCCGGAGGCGGTGGAGCGCGCGGCCACCTTCGACGGGGTCGTGGAGCTCGCCGAGCGCCGGCTTTCGAACCTGGCCTTCTGGCGCGACCTCAAGGGCCGGATCACCAGCGCCGATCCCATCGATCGAGCCCCCGCTTCGGGCGAGCAGATCCTGGGCGAGGGCCGCACCCTGGCCTGGCAATCGCGCCCGTTACCCGACGGCGCCACCCTGATCGGCTTCACCGACGTCACCGACGCGCGGTCTCTGGAAGGGGCGGTCGCCGACAAGGAGGCCGCGCTGATCCAATCCGAGCGGCTCAAGCGGGACTTCGTGGCCAATGTCTCCCACCAGCTGCGCGATCCCCTCACCGCGGTGCTGGGCTACGCCGAGCGGCTGGAACGGGGAGCGGAAGGCCCGGTCCGCGCCCAAGCCACCGCCATTCGACGCGCCGGCGACCAGCTCGCCCGGCTGATCGGCAAGGTCCTCGACATCGCCCAGCTCGATGCCGGCGAGCTGCCGCTGAAACTCACGCCCACGCGCCTGGGCGCCGTCGCGCGGGAAGCGACCAAACGCTGGGAGGTTGTCGCCAACGAGAGCGGCGTCATTCTGGAGCGGCAGGGCGATCCGCAGGAACCGGTGATGGCCGACGCCGACCGGCTCGGCCAGACCCTCGACTATCTGCTGGAGAACGCGCTCCGTCATACCCCCGCTGGCGGTCGGGTGACGGTGCGGGCGGAGCGCGATCCCGTGGAGGCCCGCCTCATCGTGCGGGACGAGGGCCGGGGCATCCCCTTCCACGTCCAGGCGCACATCTTCGACCGCTTTCGCGCCGATGGCGGCGCGGGCCCGGGGCTCGGCCTCGCCCTCGCCAAGGGGCTGGTCGAGCTGCATGGCGGCTGGGTGGCGCTGGAGAGCGAGCCCGGCGCCGGCGCCACGGTGACCTGTCACCTGCCGGCGGCGCTTCACTGAAAACGGCTTGCCGTCCGTGGCGTCAGCTTCGAATAGTTCGGAAAAACCAGGAGGAGCCGCCCATGATCAAGACCCGTTTCACCGAGCTGTTCGGCGTGGAGCACCCGATCGCCCAGGGCGGCATGCAGTGGGTGGGCCGCGCCGAGCTGGTGGCCGCCGTGGCCAACGCCGGCGGCCTGGGCTTCATCACCGCGCTTACCCAGCCGACGCCGGAGGATCTCGCCAAGGAGATCGCCCGCTGCCGGGAGATGACCGACAAGCCGTTCGGCGTGAACCTCACCATCCTGCCGGCGATCACACCGCCGCCCTACGCCGAGTACCGCGCGGCGATCATCGATAGCGGCGTGAAGATCGTCGAGACCGCCGGCTACAAGCCGCAGGAGCACGTCGACGAGTTCAAGAAGCACGGCGTGAAGGTCATCCACAAATGCACCGCCGTGCGGCACGCGCTCTCGGCCGAGCGCATGGGCGTGGACGCGATCTCCATCGATGGCTTCGAATGCGCCGGCCACCCGGGCGAGGACGACATCCCCGGGCTGATCCTGATCCCGGCGGCGGCGGCGAAGGTGAAGATCCCGATGATCGCCTCGGGCGGCTTCGGCGATGGTCGCGGGCTGGCCGCCGCGCTCTGCCTCGGCGCGGAGGGGATCAACATGGGCACCCGCTTCATGTGCACCGTCGAATCGCCGATCCACGAGAAGGTGAAGGAGCAGATGGTCGCCAATGACGAGCGCGCCACCGACCTGATCTTCCGCACCATGCACAACACCGCGCGCGTGGCCCGCAACGCCATCAGCCAGCAGGTGGTGGCGCTGGAGCGTGGCGGGGCCAAGTTCGAGGAGGTCCGCGACCTCGTCGCCGGCTCGCGCGGCAAGGTCGTCTACGAGGACGGCGACCCGGACTACGGCATCTGGTCCGCCGGCCAGGTCCAGGGCCTGATCCACGACATCCCCACCTGCGCCGAACTGATCAGCCGGATCGTGAGCGAGGCCGAGGGGATCCTGCGCGAGCGAGTGGGCCGGATGCTCGCCTGATCAGGAGGCCGGATCGGCCTTCACGGTTTCGGGCTGGGACGGAATGGGCTCGCGCAAAAGCGGCACGATGACCGCGTTCAGCGCGTCCACATCGAAGGCCGCGGCTTTCGCGTAGACGAGCTTGCCCGTGCGATCGATGACGTAGTTGGTCGGCAGGGCGCCCACGTCTCGGTACGGCCCTTTCAGCTTGTGCACGAACGGAATGGTGAGCTGGGCCGCGATCGGGCGCAGCTTGCTCTCGGGCAGGGAGTTCTTCGGTGGCCACGGCCAGCACCTGGAAGCCGTACTTCGAATAACTCTTGAAGAAGGCCTCGAGCAGCGGGAGTTCGCGGCGGCACGGTCCGCACCAAGTCGCCCAGAAGTTGAGCACGATCACGTCGCCCTTGAGGTCGGCGAGCTTGACCGTCTTGCCGCCGAAGGTGGTGACCGTGAAATCGGGCGCCAGCTCGCCGACCTTCGGCCCGGCGGCGGCCGTGCCGGCGAAGCTCAACACAACGCAGGCCGACAAGGCGGCAACCCAATCACGCATCGAACATCCCCACACCCACAGCCATCTCGCCTGAAGCGGGCGGGGTTGTCTAGGCGAGGCTCCGCAAGCTTTCCGCCAGCTCGTCCACCAGGGCCTCGGTCGTCGCCCAGGAGCACATGAAGCGCACGCTGCCGTCGATGAAGCGGTAGACGAACCAGCCGGCGGCGCGCAGTCGCTCGAGGGCAGGCTCGTCCATGTCGACGAACACGGCGTTGGCCTCGACCGGGTGGCGCAGCGGGAACGGCATGGCGGCGGCGAGCCGCTGCGCCATGGCGTTGGCGTGGGCGGCCCGGCGGCTCCAGGCGCCGCTCTCCAGCATGCCGATCCAGGGCGCGGCGAGGAAGCGCGCCTTCGAGACCAGCTGGCCGCCGTGCTTGAGCCGCGCGCCGAAGCGGCGGCCGAGGCTCTTGTCGATCAGGACGATGGCCTCGGTCGGGGTCGAGCCCGCCTTGGTGCCGCCCACCACAACCACGTCGACGCCGAGGCGCCCGACCGTCTTGGGGTCGAACCCGCCGGCCACGGCGTTGGCGAGCCTGGCGCCGTCGAGATGGACCTTCAGACCCGCCGCCTTCGCGGGCGTGACGAGCTCCGCGAGCGCGGCTTCGGAGTAGCGCGTCCCGAACTCGGTGGACTGGGTGAGCGAGAGCGCGGTGGCGAACTGCCAATGCGGCTCATCGGGCCGCGCGAGCGCGGCGGTGAGCGCAGCCGGGATCGATCCGGCCGGAAGGTCCGGGCAGGGTGGAGACGCCGAGGCCCGAGCCGAAGAAGCCGGGCGCGCCGGTCTCGTCGGTGGCGACATGGGAAGCTTCATGGGCGAGCACCGCCTCGTGCGGCTCGGCCAGGGCGGCGAGGCAAAGGGCGTTGGCCGCCGTTCCGCTGGCGGTGAACCAGACCTCGGCGTCGACATCGAGCAGGCTGCGGATCAGGTCGCCCGCGCGGCGGCAGACCTCGCCGTCGCCGTAACTGGGGTGGGCGCCGCCATTGAAGCGGCCGAGCGCCTCCAGCACCTCGGGCATGGCGCCGGCGACATTGTCGGAGGCGAAATCGTATCGCGCCATGGTTCAGGCGAGCGCGTCGGCCTCGCGGCCCCAGGCGCGGACGTCGTCGACGAACAGGTCCGGCTCCTCCATCGCCGCGAAATGGCCGCCGCGCGGCAGGTCGGTCCAGCGCGTGATGTTGTAGGCGCGGTCGGCCCAGGGACGGGGTGGGGCGGAGTAGAGGGCCTCGCCGGGGAAGTTGGCGAAGGCGGTCGGCGTCTCGACCCGCACACCCTCGGGCAGCATCGCCGCGGCTTCCTCGATCATGCCGCGGTAGTACCAGGCGCCGGTCGTGAAGCTGCCGGTCATCACATAGATCATGATGTTGGCGAGCAGCTGGTCCTTGGTGAACACCTGCTCGAACGGCTTCGAGCGCCGGTCGCACCAGTCGTAGAAGCGCTCAACGATCCAGGCGGCTTGGCCCACGGGATTGCCGGCGGCGAGCCAGGCGACGGACTGCGGCTTGGAGACCTGCAGGCGGAAATAGGCGCCGAGCGCGTCCATGGCGGCGTTGGTGCGGGTGATCCAGGCGATCTCGTCCTGCGACTTCGGCCCGCCGTGCGGGCGCAGCCCCATCATGTTGAGGTGGATGGCGCGGACATGCTCGGGGAAGTCCAGCCCGAGGAAGGAGGTGACCAGCGAGCCCCAGTCGCCGCCCTGAGCGAGGTAGCGGTCGTAACCGAGCGCCTGCGTCATCAAGCCGTTGAACAGCCGGGCGGTGAGCTTCTGGCCGATGGGCCGCGCCGGCTTGGACGAGAAGCCGAAGCCGGGCAGGGACGGGATCACCAGGTCGAAGGCGTCCTCCGCGCGTCCGCCATTTTGGGAGGGATAGGCGAGCTTGGGGATGGCTTGCCAGAACTCGTAGTGGCTGCCCGGCCAACCGTGGCTGAGCAGCAGCGGACGACGACCGCCCGCCTCGCCCACCACGTGGACGAAGTGGATGTCGAAGTCCTCGATCCGGGCGGTGAACTGCGGGTACCGGTTCAGCTCGGCGACGCAGGCTTGGGCGTCCCAGGCGCCGGTCCAGTGCGCGCACAGGCCGCGCAGGAAGTCGCCGTCGCAGCCATAGGCCCAGCCGTCCTCCACCTTCGGCTGCGGCGGCCATTCGTAGGCGCGCACCTTGTCGAGCACGGCGGCGATCGCCGGCGGTCTCCAATCGACCTCGAACGGTTGGACAGACCCCGCCCCGCTCATCGTCAGTGCCGATCCGCGGTGTGCAGAGCGCTGTCGCCGCGGTGGATGCGGAGCGCGTGGTGCAGGCCGACGACCCCGCCCTTCACCCGCGGCAGCACCAGCATGGTGAGCACCAAAAGCGAGATCAGCACCGTGGGCACGACCACCCAAATCGGAGCCTTCCAGATGAACGAGAACAGCAGCATCGGGGCCACGACCAAGTGCCCGACGATCAGGATGGTGAAGTACGCCGGGCCGTCGTCGGACGGGTAGCGATCGAGGTCGTGCCCGCAGGCATCGCACGTCGGCGAGACCTTCAAGTAACGGTAGAACATCCGGCCGCCGCCGCACTCCGGGCAGGACCCGCGCGCGCCGCGAAGCAACGAGCGGGCGAAGGGATGGCGATCGAGGAGGTCGGACATGGTCCGCATATGCTCTCTCGAGCCCTGTCGCGGAAGGGCGTCTGGACGAAATGGACCCGCCGCGCGATGGTCGATCAACCACAGGAGGAGCGCGCATGCACGGGCGGATCGCGATCGACCTTGAGACCGCCGGGGCCGGCGCCCTGGCCAAGGCGCTGGAGGCGGGCGACGTCAGCGCGCTCGAACTCACCGACGCCGCCATCGGGCGCATCGAGCGGTTGGACAATGCCATCAACGCCGTCGTCGTCCGCGATTTCGACCGGGCGAGGGAGGCGGCCAAGGCAGCCGACGCGAAGCTGAAGCGCGGCGAGCGCGGTCCGCTGCTCGGCGTGCCGATGACGGTGAAGGAGTCCTACAACGTGGCGGGCCTGCCCACGACCTGGGGGGTCGCGCAGTTCAAGGGCTGGACCGCCGATCGCGACGCCTCGGCGATCGCCCGGCTGAAGGCGGCGGGGGCCATCATCCTGGGCAAGACCAACGTGCCGCCCTGGCTCTCGGACTGGCAGAGCGACAATCCGATCTATGGGCGCACGAACCATCCCCTCGATCCCAACCGCACGCCCGGCGGGCTCGTCCGGCGGATCGGCGGCGGCGGTGGCTTCGGGCATGGTGCCGCTGGAGCTGGGGTCGGATATCGGCGGCTCGATCCGGGTGCCGGCGGGCTTCTGCGGCATCTATGGCCACAAGCCGACCTATGGGATCGTCTCCACGCGCGGCCAGGGTGTGCCGGGCTTCGATAACGCGCCCTCCGTGCTGGCGGTGTGCGGGCCGCTGGCGCGCGAGGCGGCCGACCTCGACCTGGCGCTCGAAGATCCTCGCCGGGCCGGAGCCGGAGGAGGCGGTCGCCTGGACGTTCCACCTGCCGCCGCCGCGCCACGAACGGCTGCATGACTATCGCGTGCTGGTGATCGATCGGCATCCCCTGGCCGAGGTGGATTCCGAGATCCGCGCGGCGCTGAACGGCCTCGCCGATCGGCTTGAGCACGAGGGCGCCAAGGTTTCCCGCCGCTCGGACCGGCTGCCCGACCTGGCCGCCCAGCACGAGACCTACGCCTTGATGCTCAACACCGCGATTTCGCGCGGCAACCCCGCCTTTCCGCCGCCCGTGGACGCGCACAAGTGGATGGAAGCGCTCGACCGGCAACTGGCCTTCCAGCGCCAGTGGGCGGCGCTGTTCAAGGACTTCGACGTGGTGCTGGCGCCCACCTTCGGCGTGGTCGCCTTCCCGCACGACGCCAAGCCGTTCCAAGAGCGCATCCACCGCATCGACGACGTCGACACCCCCTATGGCGCCCAGGTCGCGTGGCCGGGGATCGCGCTGCTGCCGGGCCTGCCCGCCACCGCCGCGCCTGTAGGTCGTCACTCGAGCGGCATGCCGATGAGCGTGCAGGTGATCGGCCCCTATCTCGAGGATCGCACCTCGATCGCCTTCGCCGGACTGCTCGCCGGCGTCTGAGCGCTACTTCGCCCGCCAGTCGCGCTCCAGGGTCTGCGACTTGGCGAGATCGTCCGGGCCCATCGCCAGCGCGATCATGTCGCGGGCCTGGATGGCCAGGGCGCGCTTCTGGGCCAGGGTGGGCGGCAGGCGCTCGGCGGCCAGGCTCAACCAGAGGTGGGCCTGGACGTAGTCTCGCGGAACGCCCTCTCCGGCCCCGTACATCCCACCGAGCCGCGCCTGGGCTTCGGGGTCGCCATGCTCCGCCGCCTTCTGCAGCAGGCGGAAGCCTTCGACGGGATCCTTGGGCAGGCCGGCGCCGTCGAGGGTGAGGTTGGCCAGCAGATACTCGGCGTCGGCGTTGTCCTGGGCGGCGGCCTTCTTGAGCCAGGCGGCGGCCTGGCGGTCGTCGCGCGGAGCGCCCCGGCCCTCGTGATACATCCGGCCGAGCAGGGCTTCGCCGGCGGCGTCGCCCTTGTCGGCGGCCTGCTTGGCGAAGGTGAAGGCGGCGGAGTTGTCGGGCTTGCCCTCGAGGCCGGAGCGGTAGAGCCGCGCCAGACCCACCATCGCGGCCGCCTCGCCGCGACCGGCGGCCTTGGCGTACCAGGATCGGGCCAGCGCCGGATCGCGCAGCGCGCCGGCGTAGAGATCGCCCAGCGCCGTCTGAGCGCTCGCGTCCCCCCGATCGGCCGCCTTGCCGAGCCACTCGGCCGCCAGACCCGGATCGGCGAGCACGCCCTGGCCCGCCGCATACATCTGGCCGACCGCGACCTCGGCGCGGGGATCGCCGCGATCGGCGGCGAGCTCGAGCAGCTCCATGGCCGTGTGGTAGTCGCCCGCGCGCCCGGGCGGCGAGGCCGTCCTCCACCGGTCCGGCGAGGGCGGAGGTCGCGAGCGCGAGCGTCAGCGCGCCGATGAGGAAACCGGGTTTCAAGGCGTCGCGCTCAGGTCGCCATCGCCGGCTCGGGCCGGCGGTCGAGCACCACCTTCACCACCAGGAAGGTCGCTCCGGCGACGCCGGCGAGCACGGCGTGGATCAGCCAGAAATTGCCCGCGCCGATCGTGTCGAATTTCCCGGCCAGCCAGCCGACGGCGTAGTTTCCGAAGGCGATGGCCATGGAATAGGCCCCGACGGTGGTGGCGGCCAGCGGCTTGGGTGCAAGCCGCGCGAACAGAGCCAGCGAGATCGGCAGGATGTGGGCGAAGGCGATGGAGTTGAACAGCTCGAACGCCAGCGGCCAGGCCATGCTGATCTTCCCACCCGCCGGCTGGGTGACCGCCGCCATCCATAGGCAGAGCATGCCGGCGATGGAGAACAGCGAGCCGATGACCATCTTGCCGAACTCGTCCGGCTCGGTGCGCCGCGTGCCGTACCACCGCCAGAACAGGGCGACGATGGCGAGGAACGCCACCGAGACGATGGAATCGAGAGTGATCAGCCAGCTGGTAGGAACCTTGAAGCCCAAGAGGGTGAGGTCGAACGACTTATCGCCCCACAGCAGATAGGCGGCGAAGATCTCCTGGTTGGGCATCACCGCCATCGCCAGGACAGGGATCAGGCCGACGACGAGGGCGAAGGCGCCCCAGTCGCTCGCGGTCATCTTCGGCTTGGCCTCGGCCTCGCCGCGGGTGGCGGCCCGGGTCGTGTCGGGCGGGAACCACTTCAGCCCGGAGAGATAGGTGCCGATGGCGATCATCATGCCGACGCCCGCGGCGCCGAACCCGAAGTGCCAGCCGACCTTCTCGCCCAGGGTGCCGGTGATCAGCGGCGCGGTGATCACCCCGGCGTTGATGGCGAGATAATAGATCTGGAAGGCGTCGGCGCGACGCAGGTCGTCCGGCGCATAGAGCCCGCCCACCTGGCTGGCGAGGTTGCCCTTGAACAGGCCGCCGCCGAGGATGATGGCCAGCAGGGCGAAGAGGAAGCTCTTCTCGAAGGCCATCATGAAGTGGCCCGCCGCCATCATCAGCGCCCCGATGATCACCGCGCGCGTGCGGCCCAGCCAGCGATCGGCGATGATCCCGCCGAACAGCGGCGTGAACGGCACGAGAAAGGTGTAGAGCCCGAACACGCCGGTCCCCAGCGCCTGCCCGCTCAGGCCCCGCAGCATGGGCAGTGAGCGGAACTCGCGGAAGAACAGCACATGCTCGATGTGCCCCGGCAGCAGCAGGTACTTGACCATGTACAGCAGCAGCAGCGTCTGCATGCCGTAGTAGCTGAACCGCTCCCACGCCTCGGTGAAGGCGAGGATACCCCAGGCCGCGAGGGTGGCCGAGAAAGGCGCGGTCGTTGCGATCGAGAGTCACGCTGCTCATCGCCGGGAAGCTAGCGCGGGCGGGCGCGAGGCGGAAGCCGGGCTTTGCCGCCCGTCATTCCAGCCGGAACGGCCCGGACCGCGCCAGCGCTCGGATCGGCTTGGGCCGGGCGGGCGGGGCGAGCAGGCGCTTGCGCCGCGCTTCGGCGGCGGCGGGGTCCCAGCTCCAGCGGCTTCGCCATTCCGAACGGGGCAGGGGATCGTGCGCGCCGAAGCTCTCGCCGTCGGTCCACGCAGCCCAGTTCGGCGCAACCCCAATGTCGGCGCAGATCGCCTTCACCGCGCCTTCGAAGTCGTCCAGGTCGAGGTTGTCGTACTCGCAACTGTCGAACAGGCGCTCATAGACCCGGTCGTAGCGGTGCAGCGCCTCGTCCTCGTTCATGACCGTCTGATCGATGGCGCTCCAGACCGCCAGCTGGATCGGGTCGCGCAGGGGGCATTGGCCGGGTTCCTCGATCGTTGGCTCGGGAGCCGAGGCGGGACGAGCCCTCGAGTTCCCGGCCGCGCGACGGCCGGAGATCCCTCCATTGCGCAACGCAAGGATGAGTTCGTCCAGCTTGGTCTCCAGCGCCACGGACATCCGCACGGCGCGCGCGACCTTGGCGAAGGTGGGCCCCGGATCGGGCCTGGGATCGTCCGGGCTCGCCGCCTGCTGGGTCAAAGCCTCGGCCATGGTCATGCCGAGTTGGGTGAGCCGCTCCAGCACGGCGCGCCGCTCTTCCGCGCGGGCGATGGCGGCGGCGGTCTCGGGATCGGGCGCGGCAGCGACGGTCATTCGCTAGGGAATATCGCAGAATGCAATAATATTGTCAAGGGTGGATAGACATGCGCAGCGGCCGAGTTTGCGATCGTTGCGATCGGCTCAGGGGAGCGGTGCAACCTCGGACTTCGGCGTCGGAGGAGGCAGCCAGTGCCGACAACCCCGCCGCTTTTGACGTCTAGACGTCCAGCGCGTAGCCCGCGCTTCGCACCGTGCGGATCGGGTCGCCTTCGGACGAGCGACCAAGCGCCCGGCGGAGGCGGCCGATGTGGACGTCGACGGTGCGGGTCTCGACGTAGACATCCGAGCCCCAGACCGCGTTCAGGAGCTGTTCGCGGGAGAAGACGCGGCCGGGGTGTTGCATGAAGTAGTCGAGCAGGCGGAACTCGGTGGGCCCCAGGTGCACCTCCTCGTCGCCGCGACGGACGCGGTGAGCGACGCGATCGATGGTGATGCCGCCGTGGCGCACCTTGTCCTCGGCAAGGCCCGGACGGATGCGGCGCAGCACCGCGCGCATGCGGGCCGCCAGCTCGGTCATGGAGAAGGGTTTCACCACGTAGTCGTCGGCGCCGATGTCGAGGCCGCGGATGCGGTCGCTCTCCTCGCCGCGGGCGGTGAGCATGATGATCGGCAGGTTGCGGGTGGCGGTGCGTTGGCGAAGGCGCCGGCAGACCTCGATCCCCGAGACGCTCGGCAGCATCCAGTCGAGCACCACCAGGTCCGGCTGCTTCTCGTCGACCGCGATCAGCGCCTCCTCGCCGTCGGAGACGAGGCGCACGGCGTAGCCTTCCTTGTCCAGGTTGTACTGGAGCAGGGTGGCGAGGGATTCCTCGTCCTCCACCACCAGCACCTGGGGACGAACAGTCTGGATCTCGGCCGTACTCATGGCGATGTGAGGCTATCCGACTTGGGCCGCTCGGACTCGAGTTCGGTCCCGGTGATCTCGTAGTGGAGGTCCTCGGCGATGTTGGTGGCGTGGTCGCCGATCCGCTCGAGGTTCTTGGCCACGAACAACAGGTGAGCGCAGGCCCCGATCGTGCGCGGATCGCTCATCATGTAGGTGAGCAGCTCGCGGAAGATCGCATCGTAATGCTCGTCGATCTCGTGGTCGTGGGTCCAGACGCTGATGGCGCCTTCGACCTCGCGGGTGGCGAGGGCGTCGAGCACATCCTTGAGGCGGCCGCCCACCAGATCGCCCATGCGCTCGATCGAGGCGGTGAGGGGCGGCGTGGCGCTGTCGCTCTCGGCCAGCACCATGGCGCGCTTGGCGATGTTCTTGGCCAGGTCGCCGACCCGTTCGAGGTTGCTGGCGATCTTCATCGCCGCCACCGTGCGCCGCAGGTCGTCGGCCACCGGCTGGCGCAGGGCGATGAGGCGGATGGCCTTGCGCTCGATCTCGGTTTCGAGGGCGTCGAGCTTGCGGTCGCGGGCGATCACGGTCTCGGCCATGTCCACGTCGCGCCGGGCGATGGCGTGGACGGCGTCGGCCACGGAGGCCTCGGCCAGCCCGCCCATGCGCGCCAGTTCCGCGGTGATGGCGTCGAGGTCCTCGTCGTAGGCCCTGACGGTGTGTTCGAAGCTCATGAGAACTCTCCTAAGCGCCGATCAGCCGAACCGGCCGGTAATATAGTCCGACGCTCGCTTGGTCACCGGTTTGGTGAACATGCCAGCGGTTTCGCCAAATTCGACCAGCTCACCTAGGTACATAAACCCAGTAAAGTTCGAGAGACGCGCGGCCTGTCCGAGATTATGGGTGACGATGATGATGGTGTAGTCGCTCTTCAACTGGGTGATCGTCTCCTCGAGCTTGGCGCTGGAGATCGGATCGAGCGCAGAGGTCGGCTCGTCGAGCAGGATCACTTCGGGCTTCACCGCAATGCAGCGGGCGACGCACAGCCGCTGCTGCTGGCCGCCGGAGAGGCCAAGGCCCGAGGTGTTCAGCTTGTCCTTGACCTCATCCCACAGCGCGGCCCGGCGCAGGGACTCCTCGACCCGATCGTGCATCTCCGAGCGGGAGAGATTCTCGTAGAGGCGCGCGCCGAAACAGACGTTGTCGAAGATCGACATCGGAAAGGGCGTCGGCTTCTGGAACACCATGCCGATGCGCGCCCGCAGGCGGGAGAGGTCGCTCCGCGCGGAGAGGATGTCCTCGCCGTCGAACAGGATCTTCCCGGTGGCCTTCTGGCCGGGATACAGCGCGTACATCTTGTTGAGCACGCGGAGCAGGGTCGACTTGCCGCAACCGGAGGGACCGATCAGGGCGGTGACCGCCTTGTCCTGGAACGGGATCGAGACGTCCTTCAGGGCGCGCGTCTTGCCATAGAAGAAGTCGAGGTTCTGGACGTCGATCCTCAGCGTCGACTTATCGAGCGCGAGCACGGAATTGTCCGTTCCGGCCGCGGGCGGCGCCGAGAGGGTGGTTTCGGGTGCGACGAGGTCCGTGGGGCTCATGATTGGCGGGGCTCTCGGGACAGGATTCGGGCGAGGATGGTGATGGCAAGCACCGAGGCGGCGATCAGGAAGGCGCCCGTCCAGGCCAGGCTGTTCAGGTCGGGGTAGGGGGTGAGCGCGTCGTTGAAGATGGTGACGGGAAGACTGGCCGTCTGTCCCAGGATGTCGAAGCTCAGGAACTGGGCGCTGAGGGTCGTGAAGAGCAGGGGCGCGGTCTCGCCGCTGATGCGGGCGAAGGCCAGCAGGGCGCCGGTGAGGATGCCACTGGTCGATCCTCGCCACAGAATCGAGAGGATTACCCGCCACATCGGGGTGCCCAGGGCGATGCCCGACTTCGCGCAGCGCCGTCGGCTGGAGCTTCAGCACATCCTCCGTCGTTCGGACGATCACCGGAACGGCGAGCAGGCCGAGCGCCACCCCTCCGGCCAAAGCGGAGAAATGACCGACGACGTGAGCCACCAGGATCACATAGACGAACAGGCCGATCAGGATCGACGGAGCCGAGAGAAGCACATCGTTCAGGAATCGGATCAGCGACCCATATCGACTCCGCCCCGCGTATTCCGCGAGCCAGGTGCCCGCCAGCACGCCAATACTAACCGCCATCACCATCCCGACCGCGCACATGAAGATCGAGCCGAGGATGGCATTGCGCAGTCCGCCCGGAGAGCCGGCGGCCGGCGTGTCCATGGTGAAGGTGCGCAGGTTCAGGCCGGGGACGCCCTGTCTTACGAGCGACCACAGGATCAGGCCGAGTGTGATCAGCGCGATCAACGTCACGATCCAGCAGAAGACGGTGAAGCCGAGGCTCGCGGCCCGTCGGCGGGCGATTTTGGCGGACGACTGGGCCATGGTCAGTGCCCTGCCGGGTTACGCAGAAGCAGGCGCGCCAGCCCCAGAACGACGAACGTGATCAGGAACAGCACCAAGCCTAGTGCGATGAGCGCGCTGGCGTGCAGCCCTTGGGCCTCGTTGAACTCGTTGGCGATCGTCGAGGCGATCGTCGAGCCCGAGTCGAACAAGCCCTTGGGAAAATCGTGCGAATTGCCGATGACGAAGGTCACGGCCATGGTCTCGCCGAGCGCGCGGCCAAGGCCCAGCATCACCGCGCCGATCGCGCCGCGGCGGACGTAGGGCAGGGTGACCTTCATCACCACCTCGCCGGTGGTGGCGCCCAGGCCGTAGGCGCTCTCGCGCACCTGCGCCGGCACGCTCATCAGGAGTTCGCGCAAGGTGGCGGCGATGAAAGGCAGGATCATGATCGCCAGGATGATCGAGGCAGCGAGCAGACCCGAGCCGTTGGGAATGCCGGAGAACAGCGTCTCCCACAGGCTCCCGGGCGGCGCGCCCGACATCAGCGGGGTCTCCACCCATTTGGCGAAGACGGGGGCGAACACGAACAGGCCCCACATGCCGTAGACGATGGACGGGATGCCGGCGAGCAGTTCGACGGCGGTGCCGATCGGGCGGCGCAGGACCGGCGGGCACATCTCCACCAGGAAGAACGCCACGCCGCCGGCTACAGGCAAAGCCAGGACGAGCGCGACGAAGGCGGTGATCAGGGTGCCGACGATGGGACCCGCCGCGCCGTAGACGTCGCGGACCGGATCCCATTCCTTGCTGAACAGGAAGCCCAAGCCGAATTTCGACAGCGCGGGCCAGCCGCCGATGACCAGGGAGACCAGGACCCCGCCGAGCGCGGCCAGCAGGAAGGTGGCGGCGCCGAAACACAGACCCTGGAACACCGGATCGAACGCCGACCCCTTCGGCGCCACGCGAGGCTTCGGCGCCTTGGCGGCCGCGACGTGGTCGGCGGTGGTGAGCTCGGCGACGGTCATGATCCCTTTGGGAGCTCGTTCATCCTGGCGATCGGAGCGCGACGAGAGGGAGCCGGACTTGCCGGCTCCCTCCGCGGTCTTGCGTGGGCGTCGTTCTACTTAATCGTCTTCCAGGAGGCGCGAACAAGGTTCTTCACGCTCTCGGGAAGCGGCACGTAGTCGAGCGCCTCGGCTTGCGGGTTGCCGTTCTTGTAGGCCCAGTCGAAGAAGTCGAGGACTTCCTTTCCCTTGGCCGCATCAGCCTGCTTGGTGTGCATCAGGATGAACGTGGCGCCCGTGATCGGCCACGCGTTCGGACCCGGTTGATCCAGCAACAGCAGGTAGAAGCCCGGGGCCTTGCTCCACTGGGCGCCAGCGGCGGCGGCCGCGAAGTTGGCCGCCGTGGGCTCGACGAACTTGCCGCCCTTGTTCTGCAGCTGGGCGTAGGTCATCCGGTTCTGCTTGGCATAGGCGTATTCGACGTAGCCGATCGCCCCTGTCGTCTGCTTCACGAACGCCGCGACGCCGTCATTGCCCTTGCCGCCTTGACCGACGGGCCAGGCCACCGAGTCGCTGGCGCCCGGGTCCGTCCTTCCAGTGGGCGGCCTTGAGCGACAGATAGCTGGTGAACAGGAAGGTGGTGCCCGAGCCGTCCGAGCGGTGAACGACGGTGATCGGCAGATTGGGCAGTTTGACGCCCGGGTTGAAGGAGGCGATCACCGGGTCGTTCCAGCGCTTGCGGATGCCTCGGTAGATGTCGGCCAGGATCGGTCCGGTGAGCTTGAGCTGGCCGGGCGCGACGCCCGGGATGTTCACCACCGGGACCACGCCGCCGACGACCGTTGGGAACTGCTGCAGGCCGTTGGCCTTCAGGTCCGAGGGCGTCAATGGCTTGTCCGAAGCGCCGAAATCGACCGTGCTGGCCTCGATCTGCTTGATCCCGCCGCCTGAACCGATGGCCTGGTAGTTCAAGGTGTTGCCGGTGGCCGCGCGATAGGCCTCGGCCCATTTCGCATAGACCGGGGCGGGGAACGTGGCCCCCGCGCCCGAGATGCTGGCGGCGCCCGCGAACGTGGCGGTGGCGACGACAGCCGCGGCCGTGGCGGCCGTGACGAGAGTTCTGAACATGAGTCTTAAGTCTCCGATTCGAGCGCCCCATCGCTCGGGATGAGCGCTCCCTATAGTGGGTGCATATCGGTTTTGTGACAGTCGCCAAGGGCGTCTCGCCCAGGACGTCACTCTAAGCCGTTGCGACATTTTAGCCACAATCGGCCAGGGCTCGGCGTCCCGGCCCCTCATTTACACATACCCGTTACAAACCGGCGCTACCCCGCCGTCGCCTTCGGCCGAACCCGGCCAGGATACCCAGGGGTCATCAGAACATGAACAAGTCTAACGCCCTGCTCGGCGGGGTCGCCATCGGCGCGCTGCTCGCGCTCACGGCGGGAACCAGCGTCGACGCCAAGACGGTCCGTCGCCACGAGAAGAAGCCGGCCGCCGCCGCTGACGCCAGTGTGCGCAGCGAAATCGCCGAACTGCGCGCCCAGCTCGAAGCGCTCAAGGCCGCCACCCAGCAGCAGGCCGCGGGCCAGGCCGATTCGCAGGCTCAGCTCGGCCAGCTGCGCCAGCAGCTGAGCGAAGCTCAGGCCCAGGTCGCCACTCAGCAGGCCAAGCTCGACGAGCAGATCCAGACGATTCCCGGCGTGGTCGACAGCAAGATCGCCGCCGCCGCCCCCAAGACCGACAAGCTCTACATCAAGGGCGTCACCCTGCAGCTCGGCGGTTTCATCGCCGCGGAGTCGATCTTCCGCACCCGCGGCGAGACGGCCGACGTCGCCTCCTCGTTCAGCGGCATCCCGTTCCCGAACAACGTTCCGGGCCGTCTGAACGAGTTCCGCATGACCGCGCGCCAGAGCCGGGTCACCGGCCTCGTCCAAGGACAGGTCAACCCGCAGCTGTTGCTCAGCGCCTATGGCGAGATGGACTTCCTGGGGGCGGCCCAGACCGCCAACTCAAACGAGACCAACTCCTACACGCCCAGAATGCGTGTGTTCTACACGACGGCCGACTACGAGACCTCGTTCGGCGGCCTGCACATGCTCGCCGGCCAGAGCTGGTCGCTGGCGACTCTGAACAGCAAGGGCATTACGCCGCGGAGTGAGGTCCTGCCCGCGGTGATCGACGCCCAGTACGTGCCGGGCTTCGTCTTCACCCGACAGCCGCAGGTCCGCGCCACGGTCGACTTCAACAACACCCTGTGGTTCGCGGTGTCGGTCGAAAACCCGCAGACCACCTACTTCAACAATGGCAAGTACCTGGCGACTCTGCCGGGTCAGCAGCCGATCAGCGTGTTCACCAACGCGCCGGCGGGCTCGGGCTTCAACAGCGCCAACACGCTGTCGGTCCACCGCTATCCCGACGCCATCGCCAAGGTCGCCTACGAGCACGACCTCGGCGGCGGCCACCAGTTGCACGTGGAAGGCTTCGGCATCCTGCGCGACTTCTACTATCGGGTGAACCAGGGCTCGGGCCCCTTCAACAACGACGTGATCGGCGGCGGCTTCGGCGGCGGGATCACCTTCGCCCTGTTCCCCCATGTGCTCGACCTGCAGGCGAGCGGCCTGATCGGCCGCGGCATCGGCCGCTACGGCGCCAGCCAGCTGCCCGATGCGACCTTCGGCCCGAACGGCGAGATCCATCCGGTGCGCGAGGGCGAGTTCCTCGCCGGCGGCACGCTGCACGTCGGCAAGAAGCTCGACATCTACGCCTACGGCGGCGAGGAGCGCGAGAAGCAGACGGCCTACACCGTGGGCACGGTCTACAACGGCCTGGGCAATCCCGCCTACGACAACACCGGGTGCGAGACCGAGGGCGCGAGCAACTGCTCGGGCAACACCCACTGGGTCGAGCAGTTCACCGGCGGCTTCTGGGACCGTCCCTATGTGGGCAAGTGGGGCAAGTTCCAGTTCGGCATGCAGTACTCCTACACCGAACGCCACGCCTTCCCGGGTTATGGGACGGCCGGGGCCGCGGGCAACGCCAGTCCGATCGCCCGCGACAACATGATCCTGACGTCGATCCGCTACTATCCGTTCTGATCGTCGGGTTTCTCGATTTCGAGACGGGGTCGCGGGTTCGCCCGCGGCCCCGTTTTCGTTCAGGGGGCGCCGGCGCCGGCTTGCCTTACCTAGCGTCAGATCGCCGACCGCCTAGCTCAAGCTAGGAGGATCCATGGCGCTACCCCCCGTTCTTCGCGACCGCCTGCGCCTGCCGGTGATCGCCTCGCCGCTGTTCATCGTCTCGGGGCCGGCCTTGGTGATCGCCCAGTGCACCTCAGGGGTGGTCGGGTCCTTCCCCTCGCTCAACGCCCGGCCGATCTCGCAGCTCGACGAGTGGCTGGCGGAGATCACCGAGGCGCTTGCCGATCACGACCGCAAGCACCCCGATCGGCTTTCGGCGCCGTTCGCGGTCAACCAGATCGTGCACAAGACCAACAACCGGCTCGATGAGGACATGGCCCTCTGCGAGAAGTACAAGGTCCCGGTGATCATCACCTCGCTGGGCGCGCGGACCGACGTCAACGACGCCGCTCACCGCTGGGGCGGGATCGTGCTGCACGACGTGATCACCCAGGCCTTCGCCCGCAAGGCGATCGAGAAGGGCGCCGACGGCCTGATCCCGGTCGCGGCGGGCGCGGGCGGACACGCCGGCAAGCTCTCGCCGTTCGCCTTCGTCCAGGAGCTGCGCGAGTGGTTCGACGGCCCGATCGCCCTCTCGGGGTCGATCGCCAACGGCCGCGCCGTGCTGGCCGCCCAGGCCATGGGCGCGGACCTCGCCTACATCGGCTCGGCCTTCATCGCCACGGAGGAAGCCCGGGCGATGGAAGGCTACAAGGACATGATCGTGGAGCGCGGCGGGGAGGACATCGTCTACACCAACCTCTTCACCGGCGTGCACGGCAACTACCTGCGCCCCAGCATCGAGCGCGCCGGGCTCGATCCCGACAACCTGCCCCAGGCCGATCCGTCGGTGATGAACTTCGGCTCGGGCGGCAACCAGGAGGCCAAGGCCTGGCGCGATATCTGGGGCTGCGGCCAGGGCATCGGCGCGGTGAAGGGCGTCGTGCCCGCCGCCGAGCTCGTGGACCGGCTGGCGGCGGAATACGAGGCGGCGAAGGCGGAGCTCGCGGGTAAGACGCACGAGGGCCGGTCCGAGCCGGAGGCCCGCATTCCTGCCGGGGCGGCGGTCTAATGGGCGGACGTCGGGGCGCGCTGGCGATGGTCGCCATCGGCGCCGTGCTGGTCTTGGGAGGAAACGCCATGGCGGACACGTCGAACGTCCCGGAAGCGACAAGGCAGGCGATCACGGCCCTCATCGCCCAAGAGGACGAGGCTTGGAACAAGGGCGACGCGGCGGGCTTCGCGGCTCGGGTGCTGCCGGATGTGGTGTTCACCAACGTCGTCGGCATGTTCACCGTCGGCAAGGCGCCGTTCCTGGCGCAGCACGAACGTATCTTCGGTTCGATCTACAAGGGCAGCGTCAACCATCAGTCGGTCCAGCACATCACCCTGATCAAGCCGGACGTGGCGATCGTCGACACCCTCGCGGTGTTGTCCGGCGCGCATGCGGTTCCCCCCGGGATCGAGCCCATCGACGGCGCAATCCACGCCCGACTGGAACAAGTGCTGGTCAAGAAGGACGACGGCTGGTGGGTGGCCGCCTTCCACAACGTCGCCGTGAACCCTCGCGCCGCGGCCGGCCCGCCGCCCGCGCGTTGAACATGACGGGGACCATCACCCCGTCTGTCGTCGCGATCGCGGCTTAAGCGGCGTGGTCCACGCGGCGAGTTTCCTGGCCGCGTTCGCTGTGTTTTTCGGGCTGGCGGCGCGAGCCGAGCCGCTCGTCATCGACCATGTGACCCTGATCGACGGCACCGGCCGTCCGCCGCGCCCCGATATGGCGGTCGAGGTCCAGGACGGAACGTTCATCGCCATCGAGCCGGCCGCGTTCGCCGCCGCCTGGCCGGGCCGGCGCATCGACGGCCGCGGGCGGTTCCTGATCCCCGGCCTGATGGACATCCACATCCACCTCGCCGGCTTCACGCGATCCGGGAAGGCGTGGGCGCCGGGCGGGCCGCCGCCGGGGCCGAACGATTTCACCGTCGATCGCAAGGCGGGCGAGGCGGCCCTGGCGAGCTTCCTCTACGCCGGCGTCACCACCGTGCTCGACGTCGGCAACATCCCGCAGAACATCCTGCCCCTCCGGGCGGACGAGCGGGCGGGGCGGATCCTGAGCCCGCACATCTTCGCCACCGGCAACCTCGTCACCTATCCCGGCAGCCACGGCTCCGACATCGCGGTCAACATCGATTCCTGGCCGCAAGGGCGCGCCGCTCTGGAGGCGCAGGTCGAGAGCGAGAAGCCCGACGTCCAGAAGATCACCTACGACGACGAGGGCTGGGGCGCGCGGCCGATGATCCCGATCATGCCGCTCGACCTCTTGCGGCACGTGATCGAGTTCTACGCCGACCACGGGGTGCGCACGACCATCCACATCTCCAACGAGAGCCGCGCGCGGGAGGCGATCTTCGCCGGCGTGGATTCCCTCGCCCACACCCCGATCCAGGGCCCGGTGACCGAGGCGTTCGTGAAGCTCGCCGCGGCCAAGCAGATCCCCATCGCCACCACCCTTACCATCGGCGACAACTACAGCCGGGTGCACGATGACCCGGCCTACCTCGATCAGCCCCTCTATGTGGCGACCATGGCGCCGGCCGAGCGCGCCCGCCTCAAGGCGATCGCCGCGCGGGGGGAGGAGACGGCCCTGCCCAACAGCCCGCCGCTCTACCGCAGGACCTGGCGCGAATGGATGAAGACCATGACGCCGATCATCCAGGACAACATCCGCCGCATCGACGCGGCCGGCGGGGTGATGGCCGTGGGCACCGACGCGAGCAACGGCGCCGCCACCCAGCGCGAGCTGGAGCTGATCGCCCAGGGCGGCGTGCCGCCTCTGCACATCATCACCATGGCCACCTACAACGCCGCGCGCCTGCTCGGGAAACAGGCGACCATGGGCAGCATCGAGACCGGCAAGGTCGCCGACGCCGTCCTGCTGTCCGCCGACCCGACCGTCGACATCGGAAACGCCAAGGCCATCGTCATGGTGATGAAGGCCGGAGAGATCGTCGACGAGAGCCGCCTCCCACTGGCGGGCGGCCCCCAGCCGAGACGCATGCCCTAACCTCCGGCGGGCGGGCGATCCGCCGCTCGCGGGCATGGGCGCCGTCGCTGAACGGCGATAAGTTGGCCGTGAAAACTCAGAGGGAGGAAACCGCCATGGACGCGCGACTTCGCTTCACCCGCGACGAGCTGATGAGCAGCCATGACTACGCCGCCCCGCACCAGGAGGCGGGCTACCGGCTGCATGGCGGGTTCCTGGCCGACGGAGCCTACGTCTCTCCCCGCACCCTGGTGCGCTGGCCGGCGGTGCGGGCCTGGGAGACGGCGCTGCAGGCGCGCGGGTGGCCGCTGATCGACGCCAGCCGGGAGCTGCTGACGGGGGAGGGCTATCCCAACTTCGCCCAGCACAAGCTGCTGCTGCAGAACGGGCTTCGGCCAGGCGCTGTGGAACGGGCTCACCATCACCGGCATCATCGAGGCGCGCGGCCAGGCGCTGTGCCAGGTGACCGCGCCGGACCTGCAGCCCCTGATCGTCCAGCCGCTGGGGGAAACGGCCAGCGGGCACTTGAACGCCGGCCTGCTCTACGCCCACGGCGCCGACGAGGGCGGCGATCCGGCGAAGCCGGGGGAGGGCGCGCACGACGCCATGTGGTTCGCCGCGCGAGACCTCGTCCTGGGCAAGGGCGCCTATCCGATCCCCGAAGCGCCCTCGAGCATCAGCCGCGAGGTCGAGGGCCGCGAGATGCCCCAGATCCCGGAGCCGGTGGAGCAGCTCGTCAAGTTCCTGATGAACGTCCTGATGATCGAGGTGCGGGCGGAGGTGTTCTTCAGCCTGTGCGTCAACCTGTTCCGCGATCCGGAGCTGTTCACCGACCGCCGCGCCGACGCGGAGCTCGCCGCCACCCTGGTCGAGCGCATCCGCGCCGACGAAGCGATCCACGTCGGCTATCTGCGGGTGCTGATCAGCGAACTGCGCAGCTTCGAGTGGCGGGCAGTGGACGGGAGCACGGTCCCTGGGACCGAGATCATCGATCCGGTGTGGACCAGGATGGTCGAGTGGCACGGCGTCACCGAGCGCCAGATCGCCGCCAAGCGCGGGCGCGAGACGCTGGAGACGCAGCTCGTCGCGGCCAAGGGCGAGGCGGAGGGTCGGGCGTTGCTCGCGCGGATCGACGCGCTGGCGCGTTAAGCTCCAGGCTCCCGCGTCGACGGGGCCTTTAGACGAAATCCCCTGGAACGCTGGCGATCCGCTGATCGTCGGCGAGGGCCCGCGCCAGTTCGGCGGCGAGCACCCCCAAAGCCGGCCCCTCGAGGGTTTCGGCGAACAGCGAGCCCAGCACCAGGACGGCGGCCTTCGCGTGATCGCACGGATCGGCGCAGGAGAGCCCGGCGAGGCGATCGATCCAGCCCCCCAGATCGTCCGCCACCACCCGCGCCAGCCGGGCGAGGCGCGACAGGTCGCTCGCGGCGGCGCGCCCGTCTTGCGCTTTGCGAGCGAAATCGTAGGACAGCGCATCCAGGGAGAGGGTCATGTTCGGCTCCGCCATTTCGATGCCGCAATCTTAGCCTCTTTGCAGAAAATTGCAATATGAAAACCGACGCTGAGAGTCCGGCCGCTCCGCCGCGAATCACCGAGCTGTTCCTCGCCTTCCTGGGCGTGGGGATCTCCGGCTTCGGCGGCGTGCTTCCCTTCGCCCGGCGCATGCTGGTCGAGCAGCGGCGGTGGATGAGCGCGGCGGAGTTCACGGAGACGCTCATGCTGTGTCAGACCCTGCCGGGGCCGAACATCGTCAATGTCTCGGTGGCGGTGGGCTCGCGCTTCGCCGGAGCCCGGGGCGCGGCGGCGGCGTTCCTCGGCCTGATGGGCGCGCCGGTGGCGATCGTACTGGCGCTCGCCGTGCTCTACGACCGCTTCGGCCAGGTCGGCCGCGCGCCGCAGTTGCTGCTGGGACTGGGCGCGGCCGCGGCGGGTCTGGTGGCGGCGACCGCCGGCAAGCTCGGTTGGCCGCTCGTGACCACCCGGTCCCTCCAAGGAGTCCTCGTCGCCGCCTTGATCTTCGTCGGAGTCGGTCTCTTGCGCTGGCCCTTGCCCGCGGTGCTGGGCGGCGTCGCGCCGCTCAGTCTGTTCCTCGCCTGGCGGTCGCGCGGATGAGGGTGAGCCTCGCGACCATCGCGCTCCAGTTCGCGATCCTGTCGCTGCTGGCGTTCGGCGGCGCCAACGCGGTCGCGCCGGAGATGCACCGTCTGGCCGTCGACTCGCGACACTGGATGAGCGATCCGGAATTCGCCTCTCTGTTCGCCATCGCCCAGAGCGCGCCTGGGCCGAACGTGATGATCGTCACCCTGATCGGCTGGAAGATCGCCGGCTTGGCGGGGGCGCTGACGGCGACGGCCGCCATGTGCGGGCCATCGTGCGTGCTGACCTATTTCGCGGTGAAGCTCTGGGACCAAGCCAAGGACGCGCCCTGGCGGGCTTGGGTGGCGCGGGCGCTCACCCCCATGACCATCGGACTGGTGGCGTCCGCGGCATGGCTGCTGAGCCGGGGCGCGGATCGCACGTGGAAGCTGGCCGGCGTGACGATCGCCGTGGCGGCGGCCGCCTACTTCAGCCGGCTCAATCCGCTGTGGCTGCTCGGCGCCGGCGCCGCTCTTGGGCTGGCTGGCCTTCTGACCTAGCCGCCCGCCGCTCGGACAGGTTCTCGACCTTAGGTTCGGTCTCGGCGCCGGGGACGCGGAAGGTCTGCAGCACCTGCAGGGCCTGGTCGCGCCGATCCTCCGGGATGTCGGCCCAGATATCGAGCACGTCGGTGGAGACGTCGGAGGGATCCACCTCCAGCAGATGTCCGGGACGCGTGCCGAGCACGGGGGCGAGCTTGCGCAGCCATTTGTCGGAGAGGCCGCGATCGCCGCTCTCGAGCAGGCTGATCACCGCGCCGGTGGTTCCCACGGCTTCGGCGAGCTTGGCCTGGGTAAGGCCGCGATGCTCGCGCCAAGCGCGCAGGTGATTCTTCTGAGGCACCCTGGTCATGCCGCGCAGTATGCAAACCCGCGACGAAATGTCCACCCTGCAAAACGCAAACTTTCCTCTTTACGGCCGGATTGCGGCATGCAAACATTTGTTTATGAACATTGCACATTCCTTCCCCCGCCCCTGGCTCACCCGCAGAGCGGGAGAGTGCGCCTTCCCCGTGCTGGGGGAGGGCGAGGACGTCCTCTCCTGCTGCCGCCCGGCCACCGACGGCGACTACTGCGCGGCGCATCGCGCCAAGATGAAGGGGCCGCCGGCGCCCGGCTTCGACGACATGATGCGCGATCTGGCCCGGTTCATCGGCTAGCCATGGCCCCCCGCCGCAAGAGCCATCGCCCCGCCTCGCCGGCGGACATCGCCCGTCGCCGCTCCGAGATGCGTCTGGCCAAGGCGGAGGAGCCGCCGGCCATCGACGCGGCGCATCTCGCCTTGCCGGTCAACGCCGAGGTGAAAGTCGCCAAGGACGGCGCCGGCCGCGTGGTCCGCGCCCGCCGGCAGGATGTGTTCGACCTGCTGTGCGCCCGGGGCAAGCTGACGCCTTCGGCCCTCACCGCGGTGCGGCGCCTGCAGGAGGACATGGCCGTGCTCCACCGCACCCTGTCCTGCGGCGGAGACCTCACCCCGCGCGTGGACCGCTCCCGCCGGCCGGAGAGCTTCGGCGAGGCGCGTCTGGCCGCTGGCGCGCGGATCGAAGCCACGCTCTCCCGGGCCGGCCCGATCACCGCCCGGTTGCTCGTGGCCCTGGTCGAGCCGGAAGTGGTCGGAGGCCGATCCATCGCCTGGCGCGAGATCGTGGCCCGCGAGACGGGGGAAACCCTGCCCGACGCCCAAGGCGCGGTGCTGAGGATCGCGTGCGAAAACTTGGCGGAGGCGTATGGAGCGGGCTGGAAGACCGCGGCATCGCTTCAGGAGAGACGCGGCGCGGCGGCATGAGCGGCCGGCGAGGCGCCGGCGGTCCGGCCGCTGCATCGAGAGCCAGCCAAGACCTTCGAACGGCAAGACTCGCCGCCGCCACTTGGGCCGGACCGCCGGCGCCCCGCCGGCTTGTTCAAGCTGCCTCGACTTATCCCGCGTAGCTCTCCGTCATTGCCGAATACACCAGCGTCCGCAGGTCGCGGCGAAGCGTCAGGCGGGCGTCGGTGCCCATGACCTGGGTCATGAACACCACGGCGAGCTGCTCCTTGGGGTCGATCCAGAAGGCGGTCGAGGCCGCGCCGCCCCAGAAGTACTCGCCGAGCGTGCCGGGCAGGCGGGTGCGCGCGACATCGACGTTGACGCCGCAGCCGATGGAGAAGCCGATGCCGGAGTAGCCGGCCTCGCTGAACATGCCGGGCGGGCGCCATGGCCGCCAGCTCCTTGCCGCCTGCAGGTAGTTGAGGCTGAACAGGGCGACCGTCTTGGGGCCGAGGATGCGCACGCCGTCCAGCGTGCCGCCGCCGAGCATCATCCGGCAGAAGCGCATGTAGTCGTGGGTGGTGGAGACGAGGCCCCCGCCGCCGGACTCCAGCGCCGGCGGCGTCGGCGTAGGTGCTGTTCAGGCGATCGTCCTGGATCTTGAGGCCGCCGCCTTCCTTGGGCTGGTAGCAGGAGGCGAAGCGATCGAGCTTTTCCGGCGGGACGAAGAAGGCCGTGTCGGTCATGCCGAGCGGCTCGAACAGCCGCGTGCGGAGGAACTCGCCGAAGCTCATCCCCGACAGCTTCTGGACGAGGTAGCCCATCACGTCGATCGACACCGAATAGTTCCAGGCCGTGCCGGGCGAGAACTCCAGCGGCAGGGCCGAGAGCTGGTCGATCATGGTGTCGAGGCCGCCCGGCGTATCGAAGGCGGCCACCTTCAGCCGACGATAGGCGGCGTCCACGGCGGTGCGCATGAGGAAGCCATAGGTGAGGCCCGCGGTGTGGGTGACGAGATCGACCACCTTCATCGGCCGCTCGGGCCAGGTGGTGATGAAGCTCGGCGGCGAACCCGCCAGCAGGGTCGGGACCCCGCTCGCATAGACCCCGAGCCGCTTCCACGAAGGGATGTGGGTGGCGACGTCGTCGTCGAGGCCGATCAGCCCTTCCTCCACCAGCATCATCAACGCCACGGCGGTGATCGGCTTGCTCATGGAATAGATGCGGAAGATCGTGTCCTCGCGCATCGGCAGGTCGCGCTCGAGGTCCATGTGGCCGCTGACGCCGGTGTGGACCAGTTCGCCCGCGCGATAGACCTGGGTGATCAGGCCGGGCAGGTCGCCCCCTTCGACGTAGCGGCTGGTCATCACCTCATCGAGCCGCGCGAGGCGAGCGCGGGAGAAGCCGACGGATTCGGGTTTGGTCATGGGACGTTTCCTCGTTCGGACGGTTTGAGGCGACTTCCTAACCCGACAGCCCCTGCAGACTTCGGCAAGCGGGCGCTTCGGTCGCTAAGCGGCGGCCGGCCATGCACCGCAACCCCACGCCCTTCGACCTCGGCCCCGTCCACTTCATCGGCATCGGCGGCATCGGCATGAGCGGGATCGCCGAGATCATGCTCCGGCGCGGCTATACGGTGCAGGGCTCGGACGCCAAGGCCAGCGCCAACACCGAACGCCTCGCCGGGCTGGGCGCGAAGATCTTCATCGGCCACGACGCGGCGCACGTGGCGGGGGCGAGCGCCATCGTCCACTCCAGCGCGATCGGGCCGGACAATCCGGAGATGGCGGCGGGGCGGGCCGCGCGCGTGCCGCTGGTGCGCCGGGCCGAGATGCTGGCCGAGCTGATGCGCCTGCGCTTCTCGGTGGCGGTCGGCGGCACCCACGGCAAGACCACCACCACCTCGATGATCGCGGCCGTGCTCGACGCCGGCGGACTGGATCCCACCGTGGTCAACGGCGGGATCATCAACGCCTACGGCGCCAACGCCAAGGTCGGCGAGGGCGAGTGGATCGTGGTCGAGGCCGACGAGAGCGACGGCACCTTCCTGAAGCTTCGCGCCACCGTGGCGGTGGTCACCAACATCGATCCCGAGCACCTGGACCACCATGGCGATTTCACCCGTCTGAAGAAGCGCCTTCGCCGAGTTCGTCGAAGGCATTCCCTTCTATGGCTTCGCCGCGGTCTGCCTGGACGACGCCGACGTGCAGGACATGGTGGCGGTGGTCGAGAACCGGCGGCTGGTCACCTATGGCTTCAGCCCCCAGGCGGAGATCCGCGCCCTGGACCTGGAGATGGGCCCGGCCGGCTCGCGCTTCTCCATCCGCGTGCTGGAAGGCGAAGGCGAGCGGATCGTCGAGGGCGCGAGCCTGCCCATGGCCGGTCGGCACAACGTCTCCAACGCCCTGGCCGCCTTCGCCGTGGCCCGGGAGCTCGGCGTGGAGGAGGGCGCGATCCTGCGCGCGCTGGCCGCGCTTCGGTGGGGTGCGGCGGCGCTTCACCCTCACCGGCGAGTGGAACGGCGTGAGGGTGATCGACGACTACGGACACCATCCGGCCGAGATCGCCGCCGTCCTGGAAGCCGCGCGCGCCATCACGCCGGCCCGGGTGATCGCGGTGGTCCAGCCGCACCGCTACAGCCGCGTCCGCGACCTGTTCGCCGACTTCTGCGTCTGCTTCAACGACGCGGACACGGTCGTCGTGGCCGATGTCTACCCGGCCGGCGAGGCGCCGATCGAGGGCGCGGACCGCGACGCCTTGGCCGAGGGCCTCCGCCGGCACGGCCACCGCCACGTGGAGACCATCGACTCTCCGGACGAGGTCGCGCCGCTCGTGGCCGGGCTCGCCCAGCCCGGCGATCTGGTGATCTTCCTGGGCGCCGGCGACATCACCGCCTGGGCGCACGCTCTGCCGGGGCAGCTTCAGGCCCTGTGAGCTGGCTAGACGCCCTAAGCGGCCTCCGCGGCCGATTGCTGCGAAACGAGCCGCTCGCGCCCTACACTTGGCTGCGCGTCGGCGGCCCGGCGGAGGCGCTCTACCTGCCGGCGGACGAGGCGGACCTGGCCGACGCGCTCAAGGCGACCGCGCCCGAGGTTCCGGTCACCGTGCTGGGCGTCGGCTCCAATGTGATCGTGCGCGACGGCGGGATCGAGGGGCTCGTGATCCGTCTTGCCGGCCGGGCCTTCGCCGACATCACCATCGATCGCGGTTCGAGCCAGGTGACCGCCGGGGCGGCGGCGCTGGACGCGGCGGTCGCGCGCGCCGCGGCCCGAAGCGGGGTCGGCGGCCTCGAGTTCCTGGTCGGCATCCCCGGGAGTATCGGCGGCGCGGTGCGGATGAACGCCGGTTGCTATGGCGCCGAGGTGAAGGATCGCCTGGTGGCGGCCTGGGGGGTGGACCGCGCCGGCGCCCAACGCGTCTTCACCAGCGCCCAACTCGCCTTCGCCTACCGCCACAGCGCCACGCCGCCGGGGTTCGTCTGGACCGGCGCCAGCTTCAAGGGCGTGCATGACGACCACGAGGCCGTGGGCCAGCGTCTCGCCGCCATCACCGCCCGTCGCGAGGCCAGTCAGCCGATCCGCGAGAAGACCGGCGGCTCGACCTTCAAGAACCCGCCCGGCGACTCCGCCTGGCGCCTGATCGATGCGGCCGGCTGGCGCGGCGTGAAGCGCGGCGGCGCGCGTTTCTCCGAACTCCACGCCAACTTCCTGATCAACGACGGGACGGCCACCGCGGCCGATCTGGAGACTCTCGGCGAAGCGGTGCGAGCGGATGTGGCGTCCAAGTTCGGCGTTGGGCTACAATGGGAGGTCAAATGTCTCGGTCGCCCCGCGCCATGAACCTCGGTCGCCGCTTCATTCTCGCGGCGGGCGCCGGCGCCGCTCTGGCGCCCCGCCTCGCGCTCGCGGCCAAGCTGCCGTTGGAGCCGATCACCGAAACCCGGCGCGGCTTCACCCTGGTCACGCGCGATCTCTCGCCCCGGTTTCTCGACTTCTATCAGGCGGCCCAGGGCCTCTCCCCGGACGCCCGTTTCCAGGTGTGGAAGGACCGCTACGACTTCGCCGCCGTGCCTCCGGGTCCGAGCGGGGAAGCGATCGCCCGTAAGCTGCTGGACGCGGCCTGGCCGAAATATGCTGCGGCTTTGCCCGTCATCCGCGCCGGCTACGCCGGGATGCAACCGCGCCCCCTCGACGTGCTGACCAAGGTGGGCGCGCTGTTCGAGGCGCGGACCCCGATGCGTGTGGGGTTCATCGCTTATGTCGGCGGCTTCGAGATCAACGCCTTCACCGCCGCGGACAAGGACGGCGTCGTCGTCTCCGCTCCGATCGAGATGGACGTCGCCCAGCGCGCCCTCACCCTGCCGCACGAGATGACGCACGCGGTGCACATCAACATCAGCCACCTTTCGGGCGGCTATGAGCGGGCGCTCGGGCGGGTGGTGTTCGAAGAGGGGCTGGCGATGCGGGCCACCCAGAAGCTGGTTCCCGGTCATCCCGACCACGACTACGTCGGCGACGAGCCCTGGTTCAGCCAGGGCATCGCGGTCGGGGGACGCATCCTTGGCGCGATCACGCCGGACCTGTTCAAATCGGACGCCGACACCCTCCTCAAGTACACCTTCGGCTCCGGAAACACCGGCCGCGAGCGGGAAGCCTATCTCGCCGGCTGGATCATCGTGGGCCGATTGCTGAAGGACGGTCGCGGCTTTCCCGAACTCGCCCGTGTTCCAGAGGCCGATCTCCCCGGCCTGGTGAAGCGCACCGCCCTGGAGATCACCGCTGAACGAGCCGGCGGGCGAGCCTAGAGCGCGGCGATCGCCCCCAGCACTGTCAGCACCGCGTTGGCCGCGTCGGTGAACGCGCCCAGGGTCTTGATGTCGGTCTTGAGCGCCTCGGCGGAGTCCGAGAGGGTCTGGTTGGCCTTGGCCAGCATGGCGAGATCGGTGACCAGGGTCGGGGAGTTCAGCAGGGTCTGGCCCAGCACTTCGTTGGCCTTCTGCTCGGCGGCGAGGGCGGACTTGTAGCCCTGGTAATGCGCGGTGAGGCCGTCGAGGTCGCCGGCGGCGCGAGCCTGGTTGTAGAGGTTGAACTGGTCCTGCCGCGCCTGGGCGGCGATGTCGGCCGCGTCGGTGAGGGCGGCGAGGTCGGGGCTGGCGCCGTCGGCCATGGGAACTCCTCCTCTGTCAGCGCTTCGCATGGACCGGTCCGTGGGTGCTGGCCTCGTGGACGGCGGCGACTTCGTCCTCGAGCGACTTCACGTCGCCCTGCAAGGTCGCGGCTTGGCGGCGCGGGTTCTCGAGCGCCAGGGCGAGCGCGTGATTGGCCCTGGTGAAGGCGGCGATGGCGGTCGCGGGATCGGTTCGCGCCTGAGCCAGAGCCTCGTCAGCCGCGTCGGCCTTGGCGTTCAAGGATTCGAACAGGCGCAGGCGCTCGGACGGCGAGTGGAAATAACGGTCGTCGTTCACATACTGCTGGGCGGCCAGGGCTTCGGACTGGGCGGCGTCGGCGAGCACGCTGATCCGCTCCGCCTGACGCAGGCGCGCGGCCTCTTCCACCGCGGGCGCGGCCTGAACCCAGGCGGCGTCGAAGACCAGCACCGCCCGGCGCATGGCCGCGTAGCGCGCCTGCTGGATCGCCAGCTTGCCGAGGCCCGCGGCGAGATCGACGATCGGCGCGGCCAAGGGCGGGGCCTTGGCGGCTTTCAGCAGACCGTCCGCCGCGGCGCCGGCCTTGCCGACGGCCGCCTGGGCGTCGCTGACATCGTCGGCCTTTCCGGCCTGTTCGATCGCCTCGCCGTAGGCCGAGATCTGCCGGGTGTAGTCCTCGAGGGTGCAGGATCCCTTGCAGAGCGGTCGCGTCGACGGCCGATCGGGTCCATGGAGCCGCGCCTGAGCGGCCATCCGACGGGCCTCTTCGCGCTCCAGGCGGTGAGCGTCGGCGCCTGGGGCGGCGTCGGGACGATCGGGAGCGCCGGCTGGCGGTTTGGCCGGCGGAGCGGAGGGGGCCGACGACAGATCGCAGGCTGGAGTCTCCAACAGCGCGGCGTAGGCGCGGTCCTGGGTCGTCTTGTCCGCGGGCGCGGCGCGGATCACCGCCTCGTAGGCGGCGAACGCCGCCTCGCCGCAACCCGCGTCGTAGTGGATGGGACCGCCGAGCAGCAGCAGGTCGGTGGTCAAGTCGAGTGTCGCGGCCCCGTCCGGCGGGGGTGCGGACAGAGCTTCGGCCAAGGCTTTGGCCGAATCGCCCACCCGGTCGGTCTCGCTCTTGTAGACGTTGGTGGCGCAGCCCGCGCAGACGACCGCCAGCGTCAAGCCCAGGCTCGTCGCCCATCCGCGCCGCGCGATGTCGATCCCCATCCGGCCCTCACCCCTGCCGTTTACCCGCAGCAGGGTTCCACACGGCGAGGCTGGTTACAATGTCGCGGCGCAATGCCGGTCGAATCCCCGCCGCAAGCCTTAACAACGGCGCGCGACTCGTCCGACAAGGCCTCAATGCCCGCCCGCCTGTCCGGTCTGCACGTCGCCGTCCTCATGGGCGGCCTTTCGCCGGAGCGCGAGGTGAGCCTCACCTCGGGCCGCGCCTGCGCCGACGCGCTCGACCGGTTGGACGCCAAGGTGACTCGGGTCGACGCCGGCCGCGACATCGCCGCCGTGCTTGTCGGCGCTCAAGCCGGATGTCTGCTTCAACGCTCTGCACGGCGAGTGGGGCGAGGACGGCTGCGTCCAGGGCGTGCTCGAGACGCTGGCGATCCCCTACACCCACTCCGGCGTGCTCGCCTCGGCGCTCGCCATGGACAAGGCCAAGGCCAAGGCCGTGCTGGCGGCGGCCGGCGTGCGGGTTCCGGGCGGCGGTCTGTTCGACCGACGGGAGGCCGGGCGCGAGCACGTGCTGCCGCCGCCCTATGTGGTCAAGCCGAACGCCCAGGGCTCCTCGGTGGGCGTGTTCCGCGTGTTCGAGGGCGCCAATTCGCCGCCGACAGAGCTGCTTTCCGAGACCTGGACCTTCGGCGAGGAGGTGATGGTCGAGCCCTATGTGCCGGGCCTCGAGCTGGCCGTGGCGGTGATGGACGGCCGCGCGCTCGCGGTCACCGAGATCGAGGCCCGCACCGGCTTCTACGACTACGAGGCCAAGTACGGGGAGGGCGGGTCGATCCACCATGTCCCGGCGCGGATGCCGCCGGACGTCGCCGAGCGGGCGATGGCCCAGGCGCTCGCCGCGCACCGGGCGCTGGGGTGCGACGGGGTGTCCAGAAGCGACCTCCGTTATGACGGCGTTAACGACAATCTGGTCCTCCTGGAGGTGAACACCCAGCCGGGCATGACGCCGACCTCTCTCGTTCCCGAGCAGGCGGCGTATTTGGGGATGGGCTTCGACGAATTGGTGGCTTGGATCACGGAGGACGGTCATGCCCGCGGCGGCGCGCGGAGATAGGCGCGGCCCGGCTAGGGCCCGGCGTCAGGCTCCCGCGGCTCGCGTCAAGGCGCGGCCGGCGGGACCGCCGCCGCGCGCGGTCTCGAAGCTTCACGCCGGCCGTCGGGTTGGATTTCCGGCTCGCGCCGCCGGCCTGGCCCTGGCGCTGGCCGCCGCCCTCGTTGGCGCCGTGGTGCTGGCGACCGGTGAACGCGCCGAGCAGCTGGTCGCCCTCGCGCAGGGGATCAACCCGCCGGACGCCGCGGCGCTCGGCCTCACCGTCAAGACCGTCGAACTCAAGGGCGCGACGCCCGCCGCCCGCGACGAGATCCGCGCCGCCGCCGCCGTGCCCTCGGGCGCCTCCCTGTTCACCGTCGATCTCGACGCTATCCGCCGGCGGGTCGAAACGGTGGGTTGGGTCGACCGCGCCCGCGTAGTGCGCGAGTGGCCCGACACCATCCAGATCGCCGTCACTCAGAGGCCGCTGCTCGCGGTCTGGCAGCACGCCGGACGCGCCCAGGTGATCATGGGCAACGGGGTTGTCGCCGCCGGCGTCGACCCGGCGCGTTTTTCCACCCTGCCGCTGGTGGTGGGACCGGGGGCTGAGGTGGCGGCCAAGCCGATCATCGCCCTGCTCCAGGCGCATCCCAAGCTCTGGTCGCGGACCCATGCCCTGGTCCGCGTCGATCAGCGGCGATGGGACCTCACCCTCACCGACGGGGGCGTGGTCGCTCTCCCGGCCCGGGACGAGGCCGCCGCGCTTTCCCGCCTCGACGCGCTGGAGGCCTCGGCGCGCGTGCTGGATCTGAAACTCGCCCGCATCGACCTGCGGGATCCGGAAATGATCATCGTCCGCCCGCGCGGAGCTCCCGCGCCGGCGTCCATGCAGAAGGGTTAGGGGAACATGGTGGGTTTGGTGCTCGATCGCCGAATGGCTCTGGCGGAGCCGCGAGCCAAGCCGCGTCCGGTCGCCCGCGAGGCGCGCGAGGGGATCAAGCTCGGCCTCGGTCGTCCCGGCGCTCGTGGCCGCGGTCGATCTGGGCGCCTCCAAGGTCGCCTGTTTCATCATGAAGCCGGAAGGGGTGAAGCGCGCCGACCGCACCTTGGCTACGGCCGGCGTGGGCCACGTGCAGTCCGCCGGGGTCAAGGGCTGCGCCATCGTCGACATGGACGCCGCCGCCGAGGCGATCGGCCGGGCCGTCGAGCGAGCCGAGGCCATGGCCGGCGTCGATGTTCAGGGCGTGACCGTCGCCACCTCGCTTGGCCAGCTCGCCAGCCATCGCGTGTCCGCCAAGATCGCCCTGGGCGGCCGTCCCATCGGCGAGGCGGATCAGGCGCGAGCCATCGCCCAGGCCATGGGCCAGCTCAAGCTCGCCCGCCGGCAGGCGATCCACCTGCAGCCGATGAGCTGGACCGTGGACGGCCAGCGCCATGTGCAGGATCCGCGCGCCATGTTCGGCCGCACGCTGAGCCTGGAGCTGCTGGTCGTGTCGATGAACCACAGCGTGTTCCAGACGCTGGCGCATTGCGTCGAGCGCGCGCACCTGCAGTTCGAAGGCGTCGTCGCCGCGCCGTTCGCCTCGGCCCTGGCCACCCTCGAGTCGCACGAGATGGAGCTGGGCTCGATCTGCATCGACATGGGCGGCGGATCGACCTCGGTGGCGGTCTACGCCAACGGCGCCCTGATCCATGTCGACAGCCTGCCGGTGGGCGGCGCCCACGTGACCCAGGACGTCGCCAAGGGCCTCTCCACCTCCCTGATCGGCGCCGAGCGGATCAAGACCCTGCACGGCTCGGCCATCGCCTCGGCCAACGAAGACCGCGAGATGATCGAGGCTCCGCCGCGCGGCGACGATCCCGGCGCCGGCCCGGTCACCGCCCCGCGCTCCATGCTCAAAGGGATCATCGCCCCCCGCGTCGAGGAGACGCTGGAGATGGTCAAGGAACGCCTCAAGGCCGCCGGCGTGCCCGTCGATCCCGGCGCGGGCGTGGTGCTGGTGGGCGGCGCGAGCCAGCTCGCCGGCGTGCGCGAGGTGGCCGTGCGCGTCTTCGACCGCTCGGTGCGGTTGGGCCGCCCGCGCCGCATCCCGCACCTCGCCGACTCCGCGTCCGGTCCGGCCTTCTGCTCGGCGGCGGGCGTGCTCCAGCGCGCGGCGTTCGGCCCCAAGGAGGCCGGACCCAAGCGCCCGGGCGGCGGCGTCCGCGCGCCCCACCCGATCGACCCCTCAGCCAATGTGATGGCCAAGGCCGCGGCCTGGCTGCGCGAAAACCTTTAGAGTGAGCGGCGCCGATGTGGTGGCTCGCGAACAATCCACCACAAAATCTTGGCTTTCCGCTCGACCGAATCGCGACTCGGCCTAAGCCGGTTAACGCGCCCTTAAGGGGTGCAGGGGCTTAACCGAATCAGATCCGTTCACGCCGCGCCAGCGCTTATCGAGGGATTTAAACCAGGATGTCGTTCAAGGTCTTCGCGCCTCCGGTGAAGGAGCTGAAACCGCGCATCGTCGTCTTCGGCGTCGGAGGCGCCGGCGGCAACGCGGTGAACAACATGATCGAGGCGGGCCTCAAGGGCGTGGAGTTCGTCGTCGCGAACACCGACTCCCAGCAACTGGCCTTCTCGAAGACCGACAGCCGAATCCAGCTTGGGGTGAATGTCACCCAGGGCCTCGGCGCCGGCGCCCACCCGGAGGTGGGCATGAGCGCCGCGGAAGAGAGCGCGCCGGAGATCGGCGAGCACCTCGACGGCGCGCACATGGTGTTCATCACGGCCGGCATGGGCGGCGGCACCGGCACCGGCGCCGGTCCGATCATCGCCAAGTGCGCGCGCGAGCGGGGCATCCTCACCGTCGGCGTGGTGACCAAGCCCTTCCACTTCGAGGGCCGCCACCGCATGCGCCTGGCCGACGCCGGCATCGCCGAGCTGCAGCGCTACGTCGACACCCTGATCGTCATCCCCAACCAGAACCTGTTCCGCGTCGCCAATGAGCGGACCACCTTCGCCGAAGCGTTCGGCATGGCCGACCAGGTGCTGCACTCGGGCGTGCGCTCGATCACCGACCTGATGGTGCTGCCGGGCCTGATCAACCTCGACTTCGCCGACGTCCGCACGGTGATGACCGAGATGGGCAAGGCGATGATGGGTACGGGCGAGGCGTCCGGCGAAGGTCGCGCGCTGATGGCGGCGGAGAACGCCATCCAGAACCCGCTGCTCGACGAGGTCACGCTGAAGGGCGCCAAGGCCGTGCTGGTGAACATCACCGGCGGCGAGGACATGACCCTGCTGGAGGTCGACGAAGCGGCCAACGCCATCTCCGGCCAGGTCGACCCGGAAGCCAACATCATCTTCGGCGCCGCCTTCGATCCGAACCTGGACGGGCTGGTCCGCGTCTCGGTGGTCGCCACCGGTATGGACGGCGCCTCGATCGCGGCGATCGATTTCGATCCAACCCCGACGCCGCGAGGCCATTGTCCCGATCGAACTCGACAGCGGGCCGATGCCCTCCATGGCTCCGGCCGAGGCCGAGCCCGTGCGCGCCGGACAGGACGCCCAAGACGACATGGCCGAACCCGAGCCGATCGCGGCGAGGGCGGCGGTGGATCAGGCGGACTTCGGTTTCACCACGGCTCCGGCGCAACCCACGCCCGTTCGCACGCTCGAGCCGGTCATGACCGCGGCAAAGGAAGAGGAGCCGCTGTTCGCCCCTTCCGCCTACAACGACGATCGCCAGAAGAAGGGCGGCTGGCTGAGCCTGTTCAGCGGCCGTCCGCGCCAGGACCCCACTCACGCCTCGCGGTATTCGCCGCCGAGGAGCGGCGGGGCCGCCGTGCATCTGGCGCAGGAGCCGCTCGACGAAGCCGAAGCCGACGAAGCCGAGGACCTGGAGATCCCCTCCTTCCTGCGTCGCCTGGCCAACTGATCGGTCCGTCCGAGTTACAGGCCGAAACAGGCTTTGTGTTGGTCGGGGCTCCGCCTCCGTTAGGTAGGGTCCCGATCAAGCCTATCCTTGGGCGTCGGACGATTCGAGAGTGGCCTTGAGACTTCAGGTTCAGCACACCGTCGCCAAGCCGGCCCGATTTCAGGGCGTCGGCGTTCACTCGGGCGCCCGGGTTCGGGTGAGTATCGAGGCCGCTCCCGCCGGGGCGGGGGTGAGCTTCCTACGGACCGATGTGAGCGACCGCGATCCCGTCGTTCCCGCCCGCGCCGACCTGGTGAGCGACACCCGGCTGGGGACCACCTTGCGCAACGGCGACGCGGTGAGCGTCGCCACGGTCGAGCACCTGATGGCCGCGCTCTCCACCCTGGATATCGACAACGCGGTCGTGCGGATCGACGGGCCGGAGACGCCGATCATGGATGGCTCGGCCCAGCCCTTCGTGCTCGGCTTGGCGCGCGCCGGTCGACGCCCACAACCCGAACCTCGGGCTTTTATCGAGGTGATGGAGACGATCTCGGTCGAGGAGGGCGAGAAGTCCGCCCGCCTGCTGCCCTGCGACGGTTTCGAGATGTCGTTCGAGATCGCCTTCGACGATCCGGCGGTGGGCCGCCAATCCCTCGATCTGAACCTCGACGACGGCGCCGCGCTGACGGAACTGGTCGACGCCCGCACCTTCGGCTTCCTGCCCGAAGTGGAGGCGCTCAACGCCGCCGGCCTCGCCCGGGGCGGCTCGCTCGACAATGTGGTGGTGGTGGACGCCGGCCGGGTGCTGAATCCCGAGGGCTTGCGTCGGCCGGATGAGTTCGTGCGCCACAAGATGCTGGACGCGGTCGGGGACCTTGCTCTGCTCGGCGCGCCCGTGCTGGGCCGCTACGAAGGCCGCTTCGCCGGCCATGCCCTCAACAACGCGCTGGCGCGCGCCTTGCTGGCCAAGCCGGCCGCGTGGCGTTGGACGACCCGCTCGGCGCCGCTGGCCCTGGCGGTCTGACAGCAGCCCGCTGGCGCCTCGCGCCCGCCGTGATTATGGTCTAGCGTCAGAGGGTCGGCGCGGGGCGCCTTTTCCTCACCCTCCATGGTCGCTGAAGGATTTCCGTTCGTGTCGTCGAACTCCTGGGGCAGGGGCGCGCTCATCGCGGCGCTCGCCGCCGCCATCGCCGTTTCCGGCTGTTCCGTGCTCAGAAAGAAGAAGCCGACGCTCGCCTACGAGGAGCGGCCGGTCGAGCTGCTTTACAACGTCGGCACCACGGAACTCGATCGGCACAACTGGACGGACGCGGTGAACTATTTTCGGGAGGTCGAGCGCCAGCATCCCTATTCGGAATGGTCGCGTCGCTCGATCCTGATGACCGCCTATGCTCATTACGAGAACAACAACTACGCTGAAGCCATCGCCGACGCCGATCGCTTCATCCAGCTCTACCCCGGCAACGCGGCGACGCCTTACGCCTACTACCTCAAGGCCGTTTGCTACTTCGAACAGATCGTCGACGTCGGCCGCGACCAGGACTCGACGGTGAACGCGCAAGCGACGCTGGGCGAGGTGGTGAAGCGCTATCCCCACACCGAATACGCCACCGACGCCAAGCTCAAGCTCGACATGGTCTCCGACCAGCTTGCGGGCAAGGAGATGACGATCGGGCGCTACTATCTGCGCAACGGCAATCCGATCGCCGCCATCGGCCGCTTCCGCACCGTGGTCGACAAGTACCAGACGACCTCGCACACGCCCGAGGCGCTCTATCGGCTGGTGGAGGCGAATCTCACCGTGGGTCTGGTGAGCGAGGCGGTGCGTGATGGGGCCGTGCTCGGCTACAACTATCCCGGCGATCCTTGGTACAAGGACGCCTACAAGCTGCTGACGTCCAAGGGTCTTCGCCCGCCGTTGCCGCCGCAGGAAGGCCAGTCCCCGGGCCGCGGCCGCCTGCCGTTCGTCGGACACGAGAAGCGCGAGATCGCGCCGCCGCCGGTGGATGTCTCCAACGCGCAGACGGTCGCCGAGAATGGTCTGCCGCCGGCTCCGCCGCCGCCGAAGGCCGCCCCGAAGCCGAAGAAGAACGACTTCATCCACGGCGTGCTCGGCCTTTGATCCTTTAGGGCGAGTTGTTCATCCTCCCCCCATGCTCGTCGGGCTCACGATCCGCGACCTGGTCTTGGTGGAGGGGCTCGAACTGGCCGTGGGCCCGGGCCTGACGACGCTCACCGGCGAAACCGGCGCGGGCAAGTCGGTCGTGCTGGGCGCCTTGGAACTCGCCGCCGGCGCGCGCGCGGACGCCGGAATGGTCCGACGCGGCGCAACCCAGGCTTCCGTCGCCGCCCTGTTCGCGCCCGCTCCGGAGAGCGCGGTCTGGGCGGTGCTGGCGGACAAGGGACTCGACGGCGGCGCCGACGAGGATCTCGTGCTGCGTCGAGTCGTGGGGTCGGATGGCCGTTCGCGCGCCTTCGTCAACGACCAGCCGGCGAGCATGGGCGTGCTGCGCGAGATCGGCGAGCCGCTGATGGAGGTCCACGGGCAGCACGAGACCGTCGGCCTGCTCGATCCCCGCACCCATCGCACCTTGCTCGATCGTTTCGGCGGCCTGGACGGCGCCCTGGAGGCCTGCGCCTCGGCATGGCGCGGCTGGCGCGAGGCGGCCGACGCCGTGACCCTGCTGGAAGCGCGCACCGCCGCCGACGCGGAACAGGCCGAGGCCCTGTCCGCCAGCCTCGCCGATCTCGATCGTCTCGCGCCCGTCGAAGGCGAGGCCGATCGCCTGGCCCAGGCCCGCGCCGTGCTGGGCGCCGCGGAGAAGACCCTCGCCGACGTGGACGCCGCTCGCGAGCACCTGGGCGGCGAATCGCTCGCCAGTCGGCTCGGCGCGGCCAGCCGGTCCCTGGAGCGGGCGCGGGACCGCGCGATCCAGGCCGGCGTCGCCGCTGAAGACGGCCCCGCCAGGCTGATCGCTCTGGCGGTGGACGCCATGGACCGGGCGCAGATCGAGGTCGGCGAAGCCGCGGCCGCCATCGATGCGGCCGCCGACGCTCTGGTGTTCGAGCCCGACGAATTGGAGCGTGCGGAGGAGCGGCTGTTCGCCCTGCGCGCCATGGCCCGCAAGCTCCAGGTGGACGTCGATGATCTGGCGGCGGCGCGGGCCGACATCGCCGCCCGGCTCGCCGGCCTGGAGACCGCGTCTGACGCGCTGGCCGAAGCCCACCGAGCGGCCACGGCGGCGCGGAGCGCCTACGAGGACGCGGCGGCCGAGCTCACCCGTTTGCGGCAGGACGCCGGCGCTGTGCTGGCGACGGCGGTGGAGGCGGAGCTCCGTCCCTTGAAGCTCGATCGCGCCCGCTTTCGGGTGGGGATCGATCCGCTGGCCGCCGAGCGCGCCGGAGCCGCTGGCCGCGACCGTGTCGAGTTCCAGATCGCGACCTTGCCCGGCGCGCCGTTCGCGCCGTTGACGGCGATCGCCTCGGGCGGCGAGCTGGCGCGCTTTGCCCTGGCGCTGAAGGTCTCGCTCGCCACTCGCGACACCGGCGCCCAGCCCTTGATGATCTTCGACGAGGTCGACCAGGGCGTGGGGGGAGCCGTCGCCGACGCCATCGGCGCCCGGCTCAAGCGCCTCGCCGCCACCGCCCAGGTGATCGCCGTGACTCACAGTCCGCAGGTCGCCGCCCGCGCCGACCACCACTGGCGCGTTCGCAAGACCGAGGTCGGCGGCGAGGCGCGGGCTTTGGTGGAGGTGCTGGACGACGCCGCGCGCGAAGAGGAGATCGCCCGCATGCTGTCCGGGGCCATGGTCACCGAAGCGGCCCGCGCCGCGGCCCGCGCCTTGATCCATGCCTGAGGCGGCAGAGTCGGCCGCGGCCGAGATCGAACGGCTTTCGACGGAGATCGCCGCGCACGATCTCGCCTATCACCAGAACGACGCGCCGGTCGTCACCGACGCCGAGTACGACGCGCTCAAGCGTCGACTGCTCGACCTGGAAGCGGCGCATCCGAAGCTGAAGCGGGCGGATTCACCGACGGCGAAGGTCGGAGCGCCGGCCGCGCCCGGGTTCGGCTCCGTCGTCCACGGCGTCCCCATGCTCTCCCTCGACAACACCTTCGACGACGAGGGCATGGTCGAGTTCGATGCCCGCGTGCGCCGGTTCCTGCGCCTGGGCGAGGACCCGGTGGCCTATGTGGCCGAGCCGAAGATCGACGGTCTGTCGCTCTCCTTGCGCTACGAGGCCGGCGTGCTGGTCCGGGCGGCGACGCGCGGCGATGGACGGGTCGGCGAGGACGTGACCGCCAACGCGCGGACCCTGGCCGAAATCCCCGCCGCGTTCGCCGGCTCCGGCTGGCCGGAGACGATCGAGATCCGAGGCGAAGTCTATCTTGGGCACGCCGATTTCCAGCGCCTCAACGCCGAGGCGGAGGCGGCCGGCGCGCGCACCTACGCCAACCCTCGCAACGCGGCCGCCGGCTCCCTGCGTCAGATCGACCCGACGGTCACCGCCCGTCGTCCGTTGCGCTTCTTCGCCTATGCCTGGGGCGAAACCAGCGCGCCGCTCGCCGCCACCCAGTGGGAGGCGCTGGAGCGCCTTCGCGCTTTCGGCTTCCGTGTCGCGCCCATGATCCGGCGCGTGGAAGGCGTCCCGGCCCTGCTCGAGGTCTACGCCGATCTCCTCGCCGCCCGTCCGGCCCTCGGCTTCGACATCGACGGCCTGGTGATCAAGGTCGACCGGCTCGATTGGCAGTCCCGCCTGGGCTTCGTCTCCCGTTCGCCGCGCTGGGCGATCGCCCGCAAGTTCCCGGCCGAGCAGGCCCGCACCGTGCTCGAGGCGATCGATATCCAGGTCGGCCGCACCGGCGCGCTCACCCCCGTGGCGCGGCTAAGGCCGGTCACCGTCGGCGGGGTGGTGGTGGTGAACGCCACCTTGCACAACGCCGACGAGATCGCCCGCAAGGACATCCGAGTCGGCGACACCGTGGTCGTCCAGCGCGCCGGCGACGTGATCCCGCAGATCGCCGAGGTGGTGCTGGAGGCGCGGCCGGCCAACGCGGTCCCTTACGACTTCCCGACCGTTTGTCCCTGCAAGCTCGAGACCCCGCTGGTGCGTGAAACGACGGCCTCGGGGGCCGAGACGGTCGCGCGCCGCTGCACCGGGGAGTTCGCCTGCCCCTTCCAGCGGATTCAGCACCTCAAGCACTTCGTTTCCCGGCGCGCCTTCGACATCGAGGGCTTGGGCGCCAAGCAGCTCGAGGCCTTCTTCGAGGAGGGGGTGATCAAGACCCCCGCGGACATCTTCCGGCTCGCCCGCGACGAGGAGGCGCTCGCCGCCCTGCTGGCGCGCGACGGCTATGGCGAGACGTCGGTCGGCCAACCTGAAGGCCTCCATCGAAGCGCGTCGCGAGATCGCGCTCGATCGTTTCATCTTGGCGCTCGGCATCCGACATGTGGGGGAGACCACCGCCCTCACCATGGCCCGCGGCTACGGCACGGCCGCCGCCTTTCTCGCGGCCATGGACAAGATCGCCGAGGGTGATGCGGAGGCCCGGACGGAGCTCGACGACTTCGACCAGGTGGGGGAGGCGGTGGTCGACGCCTGCGCGGCCTATTTCGGCGAGACGCATAGCCGCGAAGCGGTCGATGATCTTGTCGCCCAGATCACCATCCTCGACGCCGAAGCCGCCCGCACCGACACCGCCGTCGCGGGCAAGACGGTGGTGTTCACCGGCGCACTCGAGCGGATGACGCGGGAAGAGGCCAAGGCGCGCGCCGAGGCGCTGGGGGCGAAGGTCTCCGGATCGGTGTCGAAGAAGACCGACATCGTCGTCGCCGGACCGGGCGCCGGTTCCAAGCTCAAGACAGCGGCGGAGTTGGGGCTTGACGGTGCTCACAGAGGACGAGTGGCTGGCGCTCATCGGGTGACGAACGAGCTTTCGACAGGGGGCGGCTCCTTTCCGCTCCGTCGACGCCGAAGATCGCCGCCCACCAGGTTGCGAGTAACCAACTCGGTGCTATATACCAGCGGTATATACCGGGAGCGCGGGCGATGACGAAGGCGAAGGTGTTCTGGTCGGGTCGCTCCCAAGCGGTTCGGCTGCCGAAGGAATTTCGTTTCGAGTTTAACGAGGTGAACATTCGCCGCCAGGGCTCGGCTGTGTTGCTGGAACCCATCGAGGATGACTGGGGGTGGTTGGATGACCTCGTGGGGAAGGTGGACGACTCTTTCGTGAACGCGGCCCTCGAGGAGCCGCCGCAGCAAGAGAGGCCCGAACTCGACTTCTTCAAGTGAAGTATCTGCTCGACACGAACGCGGTGATCGCGGCTCTTCGCGGCCATCCGCAAGTGTTGGCGCGGCTTCACCAGCAGCACCGCGACGATATCCGTCTCTCCACTCTCGTGGTTCATGAACTCGCCTACGGGGCGTATCGCAGCGAGCACCCTGAGAGGAACTTGTCGATCCTCGACGCCCTTCGGATCGATGCCCTGCCGTTCGACCAAGAGGATGCACGCCGAGCGGGTATGGTTCGGGCGGCGCTCTCCCAATCGGGCCAGATGATCGGTCCGTACGACGTGTTGATCGCCGGCCAAGCGCTTGAGAAGAGGCTGACTCTGGTGACGCACAACGTCCGAGAGTTTCAGCGAGTCCATGGGCTCTCGGTCGAGGACTGGGAATAGCGCGACCGGTCCGGTTGTCTTGAGCCTGTCACCACCTTGAGCCAAGGTCTTTGGAGTCCACGATGGTGAATTCTTGCGCACGTTCCTAACGATCGCGGTTTGCCTCGTTGGTGCGGCCCACGCCGCCGAGGTCACGCCCACTGGGCAGGCGCTCACGCCGACCGCCGCGCCCGGCGCGGTGTTCCAGGCGCTCGACCCTGCTCTGCCCGGCGACCCGACGTTCCGCGCGGGACAGGCCTCGGCGCTCGCGTTGTCGCCGGACGGCAAGGTCCTGCTGGTGCTCACCAGCGGCTTCAATCGGACCTTCGGGCCGGACGGAGTGCCGATACCGGATCGGTCCAACGAGTACGTCTTCGTCTACGACGTGACCGGCTCCAAGCCGGTGAAGCGCCAGGTGCTGCAGGTCCCGAACAGCTTTCTGGGACTTGCCTTCGCGCCCGGCGGCGAGCGATTCTACGTCTCCGGTGGGGTGGATGACGACGTGCTCGAGTACGGCAAGGGGCCGCGCAGTGACTTCGCCCCTCAGCGCACCTTCAAGCTCGGCCACGACAAGGGGCTGGGGCTGGCCGTGCAGCCCGAGGCCGCCGGTCTCGCGGTGAGCCCCGACGGGCGGCGGCTGCTCGTGGCCAACCTCCAGAACGACTCGGTGAGCCTGATCGACCTCGCCTCCGGCGCGGTGACCGAACGCGATCTGCGGCCCGGCAAGATCGATCCGGCGGATCGCGGCAAGCCCGGCGGGACCTTCCCGCGCGCGGTCGCCTTCGTCTCCAACGCGAAGGCTTACGTGGCCAGCGAGCGCGATCGGCAGCTGATCGTTCTCGACGTTTCGGGTCCCGCCCCCAAAGTCACCGCGCGCATGGCGGTGGCCGGCCAACCCGTGGCGCTGCTTCCGGGAGCCGCCGGCCGGCTATACGTGGCGCAGGACAACACCGACGCGGTGGCGGTGCTCGACGGCCGCACCGAGCGCCTTCTTGAGACCATCCCCACCGGCGCCCTGCCGGAATGGCGCAAGCCCGGGCTGGGCGGCGCCGGGTCCAACGCCTTGGCCCTCTCGCCCAGCGGCGAGCTGCTGCTGGTGTCCAACGGCGGCGAGAACGCGGTCGCCGTGGTGCGTCTTGGACCTCTCGCCCGAGGGGCGGCGGTCCGACGAGATCGCGAGGGTGACGAGGCGCCGGCCAAGTCCCAGGTGATCGGCATGCTGCCGACCGGCTGGTATCCCACGGGCGTGGTCGCCAGTCGCGACGGAACCAAGCTCTTCGTCATCAACGGCAAGAGCGTCCCCGGGCCGAACCCGGCGGCCTGCCGCAACAGCCTCTCGCTGGAGAAGGCGGCCAAAAACGCCTGCCAGAGCGCCAACCAGTACGTCTGGCAGCTCGAGAAGGCCGGGCTGTTGCAGATGCCCACGCCACGGCCGGAGACGCTCGACGGCTTCACCCGACAGGTCGCGGTCAACAACCATGTGTTCGAGGCGCCCACGCCCGAGGCGACCCGGACCATGACCTTCCTGCGCGCGCACATCCGCCACGTGATCTTCATCATCAAGGAGAACCGCACCTACGATCAGGTGCTGGGCGACCTCGAGGTGGGAGACGGCGATCCCAAGCTCGCCGTGTTCGGCCGCGCGCTCACGCCCAACCAGCACGCGCTCGCCCGCCGCTTCGTCGACTTGGACGCCTTCTTCGACAGCGGGGAGAGCAGCAACACCGGCTGGAACTGGACCATGGCCGGGCGGACCAACGACTTCACCGAGCGCGAGGCGCCGGTGAACTACGCCGGGAGGGGCCTGCAATACGATCAGGAAGGCGACAACCGGAACCTGAATGTCGGGCTTCCGAACTCGGAGGAACGGCGCAAGGCCAATCCCCTGGGGCCGGACGATCCGGATATGCTGCCGGGAACCGCCGACGTCGCCGAGCTCGATGGACCGGGTGGGGCGGCGGGGGCGGGCTACCTGTGGAACGCCGCCCAGCGCGCGGGGGTGAGCGTGCGCAACTACGGCGTCTACGGCGACCTCGCGCTCTACGAGAAGGACGCCGGTCCCCAGCGCACGCCCAAGTTGCGCGAGCCGTGGAAGACGAACACGCCGGTATTCGTCGTCGCCAAGCAGAGCCTGATGAAGGTGACCGATCCCTATTTTCGAGGGTTCGACCAAGGCTTTCCCGACTATTGGCGCTTCAAGGAATGGGAGCGGGAGTACGACGGCTACGCCTCAAAGAGCGCTGCTCCGGGCCTGACGCTGTTGCGGCTGCCGCATGACCACACCGGCGACTTCGCCGAAGGCATCGACGGGATCAATGCGGTCGAGACCGAGATCGCCGACAACGACTATGCGGTCGGCCTCGTCATCCACAAGGTCGCCACCGGCCCCTTCGCCAAGGACACCCTGGTGTTCGTCATCGAGGACGACGCCCAGGACGGCCCGGATCACGTGGACGCCCACCGCTCCATCGCCTTCGTCGCCGGACCTTACGTGAAGCAGGGCGTCGTGATCCACGCCCGCCACACCACCGTGGACCTGGTGCGCACCATCGAGGCGGTGCTGGGCTTGGAGCCCATGGGCCTCAACGACGCCCTCGCCCAGCCGATGGCCGATGTGTTCGACGTGACGAAGCCGGACTGGAGCTTCGATCCGATCGTGCCCGGCGTGCTGCGCCAGACCCGCCTCCCGCTGCCCCCGCCTGGGGTGGCGAAAACCAGCTGCACTGTCCCGGTCCGCTCCGGCGCCTATTGGGCGGCGGCGATGAGGGGGCAGGATTTCAGCTCGGAGGATCGGCTTGATACTCCGCGCTACAACCTGGCGCTCTGGCGCGGGATGAGGGGGAACGCGCCTTATCCGGCGGTGCGGGATGGGCGGGATCTGAGCGAGGGCAGATCAATACCGGGTTTGGCCTGCCCCTGACTGGGAAGCCGCACCGCTCCTTACCCCACCACCGCTTCCAGCACCGCCCCGATCTCGTCGTGCAGCACGAGGTCGGCGATTTCGTCCATCGGCGTGGATTCGCGGTTGACGATGGCCAGCGCCGCGCCGGCGCGTTTGGCGGTGATAGGCAGGGCGGCGGCGGGGTAGACGACCAGGGACGAACCCAGCACCAGGAACAGGTCGCAGGCTTCGGCGGCGGCCGTCGCCCGGGCAAGGGCGGCTTCGGGGAGCTGCTGGCCGAAGGAGATGGTGGCCGTCTTCACGATCCCGCCGCAGTCCCGGCACGATGGGACCTCTCCGCGATCGACGAAGGGTTCGCGCAGGTCGGCCAGTTCGTGGCGCAGGCCGCATTCCAGACATGTGGCGTAGGATGCGTTGCCGTGCAGCTCGACCACCTTCTCGGCCGGAACTCCGCCGTCCTGATGCAGGTTGTCGACGTTCTGGGTGATGACGAGGCTCGCCTTGCCGCTGGCGACCAGCCGCGCCACCGCGCGATGACCGGCGTTGGGCTTAGCGCCCGTCCAGCCCGCCGCGCCGGAGAAGGCGCGCGTCCAGGCCTCGCGCCGCTTGTCCTGCCGAGGCGACGAAGTCCTGGAACTGGATCGGCTTCATCCGGCTCCAGACCCCGCCGGGCGAGCGGAAGTCGGGCACGCCGGACTCGGTGCTCATTCCGGCGCCGGTGAAGATCACCACGTTCGAGGAGGCCGCGATCAGCCGGGCGAGACGGGCCCGGCCTTCGCGCGCCTCAGTGCTCGGCGGCGGCGAAGGGTTCACCCTCGAGCTCCGGAGCCCGCGCGCGGCGGCCAACGAGATAGAGGCCGCCGATCAGGGCGGCGAACGGGATCAGCGCCAGCGCATCGCTATACGGCCCGTCGAAGAACGGATTGTGCGCCGTCATCCAGTCGTTCACCCGCTGGTTGAAGCCGGTGAGGGCGCCGGCCATGAAGGCGATGCCGATGCCGGCGATCGCCCCGCCGGCGATGTAGCCGGAGGCGACCAGCACGCCCGGGCTCTTGTCGGTCTCGGCGATCAGCTCCGCCTCGCTGAGCTCGCGGCCCACGAACCGGCGGCGCACGACGCGGTCGACCAGCCAGCGCACCACCCCGCCCACGAAGATCGGCGCGGAGGAGGAGAGGGGCAGGTAGACGCCCACGGCGAAGGCCAGCGAGGGGATGCCGCACATCTCCAGCACCCCGGCGATCATCGCCCCCAGGATCACCAGGGTCCAGGGCAGCTGGCGCGAGAGGATGCCCTTGATGATGTAGCTCATCAGCGTGGCCTTGGGCGCGGCGAACTTGGCGACGACGGTTCCGTCCGGTCGCACGCGATGGGTGCCGTTGATGCCGGGATCGACCAGGTACATCGGCTCGCCCGACTCGTTCACCAGATAGCGACCCGCCGGGCCGCCGACGTCGTCCAGCTTGTGGAACACGCGATAGCTGTGGGGATCGGTGCGCGCCTGCGGGCCGGTGATCCGGCCGACGGGCAGGCGTCCCAGCTGGTCGGAGGGCGCGGTCCAGCCGTTGGTCGCCACCGTGGTGCTCGAGGCCGCCGCGCCGACCTGCGCCACCGGCACATAGACGGTCGCCGAGTCGTTGAGCGACAGCAGGATCGGTCCGAGCGCCAGGGCGGAGGCGAGCGCGCCGGCGAGGATGGCGATCTGCTGCGAGCGGGGGGTCGCGCCGATCAGGAACCCGGTCTTGAGGTCCTGCGACGTGGTCCCGCCGTTGGACGCGGCGACGCAGACGATGCCGCCCACCGAGAGCGCCGTCACATAATAGGTCGGCCCGGTCCAGCCGATCGCCAGGAAGGCGAGGCAGGTGAGCAACAGGGTCGCCACCGTCATCCCGCTGATCGGGTTCGACGAGGAGCCGATCTCGCCGGTGAGGCGCGAGGAGACGGTGACGAACAGGAAGCCGAACGCCACGATCAGCGCGGCGCCGAGCAGGTTCATGTGCAGCGAGCGGGCGAGCAGGATGCCGGCCATCAGCACGATCAGCCCGACGCCCACGACGCGCGGAGACAGGTCGCGGTCGGTGCGCTCCATCTCCGCCTCGTCCCGGCCCGCGGCGGCTCCGGCGCGCCAGTCGCTCACGCCCTGCCGGACGCTGGAGACGATCAGCGGCAAGGACCGGAAGAGGCTGACGATCCCGCCCGTCGCGACCGCCCCGGCGCCGATGTAGAGGACATAGGCGCCGCGGATGTCGTCCGGGCTCATGCCGGCGATGGGCGCGGTCCCGGGCGCCAGCACGCCCGGCGTCGCCGCGCCGAAGAAGCGGATCATCGGGATCAGGACGAGGTAGGCGAGCACCCCGCCGGCGGCCATGGTCGCGGCGATGCGCGGCCCGATGATGTAGCCGACGCCGAGCAGTTCGGGGGAGATCTCGGCGCTGATCGATCCGGCGGTGAGCGGCGCGCCGAAGACCTTGGTCGGGGATGTCCTTCCACAGCTTGAAGGCTTCCATCGCCAGCTTGTAGATCCCGCCGACGGCGAAACCGCCGAAGATGGCCGCCGCGCCGGACGCCGCGTCGTTGCCGGGCGTCGCGCGGCCGCCCCGGTTCAGCGCCCGCTCTTCCGGCGAAGCGCCCGCCTTCAGCACTTCCGCACAGGCCGTGCCTTCCGGATACTTCAGCACACCGTGCTGCTGCACGATCAGCGCGCGACGCAGCGGGATCATCATCAGGATGCCGAGCAGACCGCCCAACGCGCCCACCAGCAGCACCCGCCCGATCTCCAGGTCGAAGCCCAGGATCATGATCGCCGGCATGGTGACGCCGATGCCGAAGGCCACCGATTCGCCCGCCGAACCCGCCGTCTGGACGATGTTATGCTCGAGGATCGTCCGGCGCCGCAGGCCCAAACGGGAGAGCAGGCGGAACAGGGTGAGCGAGATCACCGCCACCGGAATCGAGGCGCTCACCGTCAGGCCCACCTTGAGCACCAGGTAGAGCGACGAAGCGCCGAAGATCACCCCCAGGATCACGCCGGTGATGAGCGGGATCGGGGAAAGCTCCGCCAGGGCCGCGCCCGCGGGCACCAGGGGGCGGAACGGAACGGCGTAGGGTCGATCGAGCACGGCCATGAGCCCCCACCCTAGCGGCGCCCGTCGAATGTGGAAGGGGCCTCAGTCCGCCGGAGCCAGAGCCTTGAACGCCACCGGGGTGAAGCTCACCTCCGCCACGCGTTCGATGCTGATCCGCTCGCCGTCGAGAATGATCGGCAGCGTCCCGTGGCCGCGCACCACCGCGTGACGGATCTTGGCCCGACGCACCATCGGATCGTTGCGCCAGTCGTCGAACAGGGCGTGGAACCCCAGTCGCAGGACGTCGCCGGCGGTGGCCGCGTCGATCGCCGCCGCCTCGAGCGCCCGCTCGCTGTCGTCCATGACCTTCGAGATCATCGGGCAGACCATGGCGACGGCCTCGGCCGAGCCATGCACCGCATCTCCGAACTCATACTCGAGCGGCTCGGAGAAGCTGCGCCGCGCGGCGGTGACCGACTTGCGCGCCGCGTCGATCAGATGGCCTCCGCGCGCGGCCTCCCGCGCCTCGGTCCAGAGGGTCGGTCCGCCGAACAAGGCCGCGACGAAGAAGGCGTGGTCGCCAACGCGGCCGCCGCTCACCGGATGAGCCGCCGGGTTTGCGAGCGTGTCCGCCAGCGCCGCCTGCCAATTTCGCTCTCCATAAAGCGCCTTCGGCAGCATGTTCATGGTGCCCCCAGGCAAGGGCGCCAGCAGGGCCCCGGTGCGCGAGGCCTGTTCCGCGGCCGCGCGGATGGTGCCGTCGCCCCCCAGCACGATCAGCACCTGGGCGTCCTCGGCCGCCTCGGTCAGGGCGCGATCGATATCTTCAGGCGCCGCGCCGGAGACGCGCGCTTCTCCGAGGCCGGCGGCGTCGAGGATGCGCTTCATCTCCGCCTCGGCCGTCGGCGTCCAGCTTCCGCTGGCCTGGTTCAGCACGGCGGATATTCGGCCGCTCAGCAGGCTGTGCAGCGCGGGTGTTGTCGTTTCGACCATCAGGGTTTCGCCTTTCGCAAGCGGCCCAAGCGCCGCTTGCAATCATTTGCCGTGCTATTCAAACAGTCGCCCACCGGGTCAAAGGAGACTCCAGGCCTGGGAGACCGTTGATAAGATGTCATTTGCTAAGCAGATTTCCGCCATGTGCGGAAACCGACTAAATTCCGCCTCTATTTGTCGTTTTTCCTTCGAGCGTACGATTATCGTTTGCTTGTCAACTTTTGTAAGATGTGACGCTTTCAGGACGCGAGAGGGACATAAGGCGACATCCTTTATGATGGGGCAGGGACAAGGATGGCGCTGGCGGATCGATCCAAAGGCTTTCGGGCGCGACGACGACGGCTTGCCGTCGATCGTCTGGAGCGGCTGGTGATGCAGTCCGCCACGCCGCCCGGCGCACGTCAGGATCTCAATGGTGTGAGCGACTTGGTGGTCGGCTCCCACGCTCAACATCAACCCACCCGGACGCCGGACGCCGAGACGCTTACGCTCGCGGGCGTACCGCACGACGTGGAGTTTTTCGTCCCCAGCGAGGATATCCTGCTGGAAGGCGAAGCTTTTCCGGCCACCTGCATCCTGCTCGACGGTTGGGCCTGCCGTTACAAGACGCTCGGCGACGGCCGGCGTCAGATCATCGGCTTCGTGCTGCCGGGCGATCTTTGCTCGTCCTGGGCCGCCGGTTCGGGGCCGATGGAGTATGGCGTCCGCGCCCTCACCTTCGCCCGCGCGGCGCGGATCGAGGCGGGCGAACTCGGAGAGGCGCTGCGGCTGCGACCGAACCTGGCGGAGACCCTCCGCGCCGCGGCGGCGCAGGAGCACGTCATCATGAGCGCCTGGCTGCTCAACATGGGTCAGCGCAAGGCGCCCGAGCGAATCGCCCATCTGTTCTGCGAACTGGCGACGCGCATGCGCAAGCGGGGAATTTCGCCCAAGGACGGCGGCTACGAGGCGCCGCTTACCCAGCAGGACCTCGCCGACGCGCTGGGCCTCACCAGCGTCCACGTCAATCGCGTCCTGCAAAAACTGCGGGAACGCGAATTCATCGGCTTCCGCCGAGGCGTGTTGTCCATCCGCGACGTGGACGGTCTGTGCTCTTACGTCGAGTTCAAGGACGGCTATCTCACCCATTGAGGGTAAGAAGAACCCAAGGGCCCGTCGTGTTCCGTCAGGTGGAGCGGACCGGCTTTGGGGCATAGTCCCCCGGCAACAGGCTCTTCAGCGCGGCTACCTTCGGCAGATCGTAAGCCTGGATGTAGGCCGCGTCCGGATGCCTCAGCAGGTAGTCCTGGTGATAGCCTTCGGCCTTATAGAAGGCGGTGAACGGCTGGACCTTGGTGACGATCGGACGGCCGTAAACCCGCGCCGCGGCGAGCTGCGCCACATAGCGCGAGGCGACCGCCTTCTGCTCGGGCGTGGTGTACCAGATGACGCCACGATAACTGGATCCCTGGTCCGGGAACTGGGCGTCGAGTTGGGTCGGATCGGTGGCCACCGAGAAGTAGATGCGCAGGATCTCGCCGTAGCTGATGACCCGGGGATCGAAGCTCACCCGCACGGTTTCGGCATGGCCGGTGGTCTCGGTGCCGACGATCTCGTAGTGCGCGGTGGCCGCCGCGCCGCCCGCGTAACCGGCCAACACCGACTTCACCCCTCGCACATGCTCGAAGACGCCCTGAAGCCCCCAGAAGCAGCCGCCGGACAGCACCGCCGTCTCGCTCGCGGCGGTCACGGCAGGATCGTAGGCGGCCTTAGGCGCACGGACGGGCGGCGCTCCCCCGGCGAGCGCCCCGCCTTGAGCGCACGCCACGGCGAGCGTCAGCGCGCCCACCGTCATGACGATGCGAGCCGCTCGGCCGCGAAGGGTTGGACGATCTGTGCGCATGTGAGGGTCTCCCGAAACCGTCGGCGCTGGGCGCTCCGACATCCTGCACTTCGCTCATACGGGCGATCAGGTTACGACGGACCAGATGTAACCTTTCATCAGCCGGCGCCGAATGGCGGATATCACCCGTGAACAGCCTCGAGCCTAAGCTGAAGGCGCTGATGATCGCGGCCCTCGACGGGGACAAGGCCGCGTATCGCGAGCTCCTGTCGGGCCTTGGCCCACAGTTGCGGGGCTTCTTTCGACGCCGGCTCGGCGATGGCGCGGCTGACGCGGAGGACCTGGTTCAAGACACCCTGATGGCCATTCACACCAAGCGCCACACCTACGATCGTGACCAGCCCTTCACCCCGTGGCTGTGGGCGATCGCGCGCTACAAGCTTCTGGACCATTGGCGACGTCAGGGCGTGCGCCGCACCGTACCGCTGGAGGACGCCGGCGAGCTGTTCGCCGACGAGTCCGCCGAGGAGGGGGCCACGCGGCGTGACGTCTCGCGCCTGCTCCAGACCCTTCCCGCGCGCCAGCGGCGGCTGTTCGAGGCGGTGAAGCTCACCGGATTCTCGATCCGCGAGGCGGCCGATCGCGAGGGGATGTCGGAGACGGCGGCCAAGGTCAGCCTGCACCGGGGCATGAAGACCCTGGAAGCCAAGGTGCGCGATGAAGACCTCTGAGCTCATCGATGCGCTCGGCGAGAGCGCCGCGCCGGCGCCCCGCGCCTCGTCGACCCGACTCGTGGGGCTCTTTGCTCTGGCGGGCGCGGCGGTCGCCCTGGCGGTCCTCGCCCTGACGCTCGGCTTCCGGCCGATGGATGTCGCCATGGCCCAGCCGTCGTTCTGGATGAAGGCCGGCTACACCTTGGCCTTGGCTTTGGCGGGCTGGGGCATGGCGAGCCGGCTCGGTCGGCCAGGGGAGGGGGCGGGACGCGCGATCCTGGCCGCCGGGATCGTGGTCGCCGCGATATGGGTCCTCGCGGCGCTGGAGATGGCCGCCACCCCAGCGGCGGCGTGGCGGCGGGAAACCATGGGGGACTCCTGGAGCGTCTGCCCGGTCAGGATCATGCTGCTCGCCCTGCCGATCTTCGCCGCCGCCGTGCTGGCGCTGCGCCGGCTCGCGCCGACGCGGCTGCACCTGGCGGGCGCGGCGGCCGGGTTGCTGGCCGGCGCGGCGGGCGCGAGCGTCTACGGGCTGTGGTGCACCGAGACTTCGGCGGCGTTCACCGCCATCTGGTACACCCTCGGCATCGCCGCGTGCGCGGGCGTGGGCGCCCTGATCGGGCCGCGCCTGCTGCGCTGGTGATCAGACGCCGGCGCGCCAGTGCAGAGCCGACAGCGGCATCACGCGATCGCCGCCGGTTTCCACATCGCGCAGCCAGGCCGCGCCGCCCACCAGGCCCATGACCTGATAGATCGGCATTCCGCCCGCCTCCGCCGAAACGATCTCTCCGATCCCGAGGCTCGGAGCCTGGTGATCGTCGATCGACTGCCAGTCGATAGTTGCCGCGTCCATGAGTTTCGCCTCCATGGACAAGGATCTAGGCCCAAAAAGTTGAAGACAGCTTGAAGCGCGCGGTCAGCCGCCGTTCATCTTGACAGGACGGGGGGACGCATGGCGTGTGCCGCCTCCCTTCAAAAGCTCTCGCTTCCTCTTCTTCCCGGCGAACCCCCATGCACGCCTATCGCACCCACACCTGCGGCCAGCTGCGCCTCGCCGACGCCGGCCGGACCGTGCGCCTTTCCGGCTGGATCCACCGCAAGCGTGATCACGGCGGCCTGCTGTTCGTCGACCTTCGCGATCACTACGGCCTGACACAGCTCGTCGCCCATCCCGGCGATCCCGGCTTCGAGGCGCTCGACGCCCTGCGCGCGGAGAGCGTGGTGCGCATCGACGGTGAGGTCGTGGCCCGGTCGGCGGAGACGGTGAACCCGAACCTGCCCACCGGCGAGATCGAGGTGAGGGTGCGCGGCGCCGATGTGCTCTCCCAGGCCGCGGAACTCCCGCTGCCCGTGTTCGGCGAGCCCGACTATCCGGAGGAGATCCGTCTCACCTACCGCTACCTCGATCTGAGGCGCGAGACGCTCCATCGCAACATCGTCCTGCGCTCGAAGGTGATCGAACTCCATCCGCCGCCGGATGATCGACCAGGGGTTCCTGGAGTTCCAGACGCCGATCCTCACCGCCTCCTCGCCGGAAGGCGCGCGCGACTTCCTGGTCCCCTCGCGCCTGCATCCGGGCAAGTTCTACGCCCTTCCCCAGGCGCCCCAGCAGTTCAAGCAGCTGCTGATGGTGGCCGGCTTCGATCGCTACTTCCAGATCGCGCCCTGCTTCCGCGACGAAGACCTGCGCGCCGACCGCTCGCTCGAGTTCTACCAGCTCGACGTGGAGATGAGCTTCGTCACCCAGGACGATGTGTTCGCCGCCATCGAGCCGGTGATGCACGGCGTGTTCGAGGAGTTCGCCGACGGCAAGCCGGTCACGCCCTATCCCTTCCCGCGCATCCCCTACCGCGAGGCCATCGCCAAGTACGGCACCGACAAGCCGGACCTGCGCAACCCGATCGAGATGCGGGACGTCTCCGAGCATTTCCGCGGCGGCGGCTTCGGCCTCTTCGCGCGGATGCTGGAGAGCCCGAAGAACGCGGTGTGGGCGATCCCGGCCAAGGGCGGCGGCTCGCGCGCCTTCTGCGACCGGATGAACGCCTGGGCGCAAGGCGAGGGCCAGCCGGGCCTCGGCTACATCTTCTGGCGCGAGGCGGGCGAGGGCGAGGAGGGCGCGGCCGGTCCGATCGCGCGCAACCTCGGACCTGAGCGCACCGAGGCGATCCGCGCCGCGCTGGGCCTCGGACCCGGCGACGCGGCCTTCTTCGTCGGCGGCGATCCCAAGAGCTTCTACAAGTTCGCCGGCTCGGCGCGGACCAAGGTCGGCGGCGACCTCAACCTGATCGAGGAGGACCGGTTCGACTTCTGCTGGATCGTCGACTTCCCGATGTTCGAGTTCAACGAGGAGGCGAACCACGTCGACTTCTCGCACAACCCGTTCAGCATGCCGCAGGGCGAGCTGGAGGCGCTCGAGACCAAGGATCCGCTGGAGATCCTCGCCTACCAGTACGACATCGTCTGCAACGGCTACGAGCTGTGCTCCGGCGCGATCCGGAACCACAAGCCGGAGATCATGCTCAAGGCTTTCGAGATCGCCGGCAACTCGCCGGAGTTCGTCGAGGAGAACTTCGCCGGCATGATCAGCGCCTTCCGCCACGGCGCGCCGCCGCACGGCGGCCTCGCCCCCGGCATCGACCGCATCGTCATGCTGCTGGCCGGCGAGACCGCCATCCGCGAGGTGATCGCCTTCCCGATGAACCAGCAGGGCGAGGATCTGCTGATGCACGCGCCGGCCAATGTGCTGGAGAAGCAGCTGAAGGAGCTGAACATCCGCCTCGCGCCGGCGGTGAAGGCCTGAGCACAAGCGTGCGAAGCGGCTGAGCCGTCTTGGCCTCGGGTGATGCGGAAGGCGTTGAGTCGCCGAGCGGTCTGAATCTCATCTAGTTGTTCGTAAGAAGGATGCGGAGCGGCCTACCGGCCGCAAGTCATCTTAAGCGGCGTTCGGCGCATAGGCGCGCCGAACAAAGAGGCTCTTCGGGGTGGAGTGGCGGCTTTCGCCGGCGCCCAAACCCGAGACCAGGCGGCGGCTGAAACGGCGCTGGGGAAGCTGTGCGCCAGGGATCGCTAAGGGCAACGCCCTTGGCTCACGACACGCCCGGAGTGACGGGGTTGCGGGGGCCTGGCGCTGGGCGGTCGGGTGGGCGTAGCCCACGCGACCGGTGTATGCGCCCTTGTCCGTAAGTCTGCCCTTTCGGTGGCGGGAATGGACCTGTTGATCGAGGCCTACGATGCTGGTGGCAGCGCGCCATGATCGGGACAATGACCACCGTCGATCCAAACCTGAGATTGTCCGCTCAGAGCGCGCTGTTCGGCGTCATTTCGCCCGAGATCAGGCTGATCAAGGTGCGCCGCGATGGCGATCGGATCGTCTTCACCACCATAGCGTCTCGGCCCTTCAGTGACGCATTGAAGGAAGCTCTGTCGATCGCGGCTACCGAAATCGTCGCAGGACTTCCCAGACTGCCACATAGAAGAGCGCCTGACTGTAAGCTCCTGGCAGCTCGCATGCGCTGAGCTGCAGGCGTTATCGTCACACTGGCGGAGGGATGGGTCTACAGGTGGACGAGCCGCATGCAGCTTGGCCAATAGCGGCTGGACGAGTGGCATGACGGATCGGCAGTTGGCGTCATCGCGTCGGGTCTCATGGCGACTCGCTGGACCTTGGCGGGGCAGGTAAAGCAGCTGATCGCAGAGGCTAAAGGCTTCGCTGGCATGTTCTCAAAAGCGCTGTCCGCGGCTCAGTCTCGGACGTGCTCCCATTCTCGCTTCGCGCTGGGCTTCTTCTCTGGCATTTTGCTCTGTGCGCCGATCCGCATCACGGCCATTGGTCGACCGATTGCGATTGATAGGTGAGCCGGCCGGCTTGGCGGAGGCGAACACGCCGCCGACCATGGGCAGGACTTCACACCGACGCCCGTGCTCGGGGCAGAGAATAGAGCGGCGGCCGGCGTAGCGCGTCGGGCTTTCGAATTGGCTCTGATACACGCCCCGGCCAACGTCATGGAAAATCAGCTCGAGGAACTGAACATCCCCTTCGCCAGCTGCGAAGCTTTGAAGGTGCTTGTGTCTGGTCGGCGTCGGCCCTGAGAGCTAGGGCAGTTTCAAGGCCGCTCGAAGAATGTCGTCGGCGCGAGTTTGCCAACCCCGGCCGCTCGCCCGAAGAGCCGCCACGACGTCCGGGGAAAGCCTGATGTTCACCTTCTGCTTGCGGCCCTTCGGAGACAGGGGAGGTCTTCCGCGTGGGCGGACGAGCAAGGCCGCCATCTCGGGAGGCAAAATCTCGCTCGCGGGTTTCGACCGCGCGAAATCTGCTTCGGTCCACTCCGGGTTGTCTTCGTCGAACACGATCTCCTGATCATTTGGCATAGCGCGCCAGTTCCTTTTCATGAGCTCGACGGAAGCTAATCAGACGCATGGCGCCGTTTCGCATGCGTGAACGCCACGCTGTGGGGAACCCCTTCGATCCTGCCGAACGCCCGGAAACGATTTTCGCCATAGTTGTTCCTCACGTCCACGACGAGCTGCGGAGGCGAATCGAATCCACGGAAGTCCGCGAACGACAGGCCGTGCTTGATCTTGTTGGCCGCGTCCTTCGCGGGATCGAACTCTATTCTCGGCATTTATGTAGAGGCGAAAATATCGAGAGCTCAAGGTCGCTACTCCCGCAGCAGCGACAGCGAGAGCCCCGAGGCCGGGCTGGCGGCCAGCGCCTCGCGCCGGAAGCGGAACAGCTCTGCCGGCCGGCCGCCGGTCTCGGCGTTCATCCGGCCGAGGCCCTGCACGAGGCCGGTGCGCTCGACCATCCGTCGGAAGTTCTGCTTGTGCAGCACGACGCCGCTCACCGCCTCCACCGCGCGCTGAAGCGTGGAGAGGGTGAACGCCGGCGGCATCAGCTCGAAGATCACCGGCCGATACTTGATCTTGCCGCGTAGGCGGCCGAGGCCCGTGGCCAGGATCCGGCGGTGGTCGGAGGCCATGGGCTCGCCGAACGCCGGTCCGAGTGACGGCGGCTCCGCGGGGTGGCCGCCGATCGCGCGCGAGCGGTCCCGCGTCGCTTCCGGGGCGAGCGCCGCCTCGTAGAGCAGCTCGTAGCGATCCAGCACGCGCTCCTCGTTCCACGGCGCGCCGCCCAGGGCGAAGAGCAGGCGGATGCGACCGAGCCGCTCTTCCGAACCCTCCGCCCAGCGCTCCAGCGCCGGCACGATCTCCGTCGTCGATCAGGGGCGGCCGTCCCGCGCGCCAGTCCTCCCAGGGGAAGAAGCGCGTCCAGGCCGACCAGGCGGTGTCCCGGCGTCACCGTCGTCGCGGCGGTGGGGGCGAGCGCCAGGTAGCCGACCGAGATGACCCGCGCCGCGCCCGCGCCGACGTCGGCCAGCGGCGCGTCCCGGCCCTTGTCGCCGAAGGTGTAGAGCTGCTCGACATAGCCGAGCTCGAACCGCGTCTGGCGGGTGACGTAGTCGCGCAAGGCAAGGTCGAGGGTGCGCTGCCCCTCGGGATCGAAGGGGCCGGAGGGCAGTCCATAGACGCCGCCGTCCTCGCGTTGCCGCACCGTGAGCACGCAGGCCTCGCCCTTGATCGAGCGCGATGATCACCGCCGACAGGCCGATGACCACGGACGGGCTCATTCGGTGTGGCTCGCGTCCGCGCCCGAGGACAGGCCGGTGGCGTCGCACAGCACCCGGTGCCGCTCCAGATAGCGCGCCTGAGCCTCGCGGGCGGGCAGGGGGTGCAGCGTGAGACGATAGCCAGCCGGCGGGCGGCCGAAGAAGGCGAGCGACTCCTCAGGGGTGAACCCGGCGAGCTGGGTCGCCTCGAAGAAGGCGCAGGCCCGATCGCCGACCTTGATCAGCCGCTTGACCTCGGCCGGCAGACGCGCGGGCAGGCCGAAGCGAATGTGGATCGCGGCGGCGAGGCGATCCTCGAACTGGTGGTAGTCCAGGCCAAGCGCCGCCTTGAACGGCGAGATCATGTCGCCGATCACGAACTCCGGCGCGTCGTGCAGGATCGCCGCCAGACGCCATTTCGGCGAGATCCCCGGCGACACGTGGGCCAGGATCTCTTCCACCACCACCGAGTGCTGGGCGACGCTGAAGGGGTGGTCGCCGAGCGTCTGGCCGTTCCAGCGGGCGACGCGGGCGAGGCCGTGGGCGATGTCCTCGATCTCGATGTCCATGGGCGAGGGATCGAGCAGGTCCAGACGTCGGCCGGACAGCATCCGCTGCCACGCCCTCTGCGCGGGCGCGCCCCTAGCCATGGCGAAGTTCGCCGTGCGCCCTTTCCGCCGCTCCGCGGATCGAATCGTTGGAGCCGGCCCACAAGATCCCGCGGGAGGAGGAGACGACCACGCCCTTGCCGTCGCCTCGTCTGCCCTGGGCGAGCACGGTCCGGGCGTCGCCGCCCTGCTCGCCGTATCCGGGGATGAGGAAGGTGAGGTCCGGAGCGTCCTCCCGCACCAGAGCCAGCTCCTCCGGCGCGGTCGCGCCCACCACCAGCATCACGTTGTCGTCCGTGTTCCAGGCGGTCTGCGCGCGGTGGGCGACGGCGCGGAACAGCGGCTGGCCGTCGATGAGCGCGTTCTGGAAGCGGCCCGCGTCCGGGTTGCTGGTGCGGCAGAGGATCAGCACGCCCCGGTCCGGGCGGCCCAGGAACGGGAGCACGGTGTCGTCGCCCATGTAGGGGTTCACCGTCACCGCGTCGGCGTCGAAGCGGTCGAAGGCCTCGCGCGCGTACATCTCGGCGGTCGAACCGATATCGCCGCGCTTGGCGTCGAGGATGATCACCGCGTGCGGGGCCCGGGTCCGGATGTAGGCGATGGTCTCCGCGAGGTCCGCCTCCGCGGCGTGGGCGCCGTGGTGCGCGGCCTGGGGTTTGTAGGCGCAGACCAGATCGGCTGTGAGGTCGATGACCCGCTTGTTGAAGGCGAGCACCGGCCGGGCCGCGTCGCGGAAGGCTTGCGGCAGCCGCGTGGCGATGGGGTCCAGACCGACGCAGAGGCACGCGCCCGACGTGGCCCAGCCGTTTTCCAGCTTGTCGGCGAACCGCATGATCGCGCTCGATTCCTCGTGTGACCGGCTCCGTTGACAGGATGCGGGGCCGTGGCGTCAATGCCCCCTTCCTCCGAAGGGCGACAAGGAATGACCGGCGTGGAGTGGGCGAGGATCATGGTCCCGCTCTCGGGCGGAGACGGCGATCGCCGCGGGGCGGCCGCCGGCGTCGCCCTGGCGCGGCCGTTCGAGGCGGAGTGCCTGCTGGTGCACGCCCCCGCCGATCTCGCCGACATGGCCGCCTGGATGAGCGACGGTTTCGGCGGCGGCATCCAGACCAGCGCCATGGAGTCCCTGCGCGAGGCCGCCGACGAAGGCGAGGCCCTGGCCCGGCGAGTCGCCGAGAACGTCGGCTACGAGCGCGCTCGCTTCATCTCCCTGCGCACACCGGTATGGGCCGCCATCGCCATGAAGGGCCGGCTCTCGGACGTGGTGGTGTTCGACGCCGAAGCCGCTCGGGGCCGCAGCGCGCTCGCGCGCATCTTCCAGCAGGTGGTGGCCGACGAGCAGAGGCCGACGCTGATCGCCAAGGACGGGTTCAATCCCGGCGGGGTGGCCGCGATCGCCTGGGACGGCGGCAAGGAAGCCAGCCGCGCCATGCGCACGGCCTTGCCGCTCCTGCGCCGCGCCTCGCGAGTGGTGGCCTTCACCGCGCCGGCGTCGACCGAGCGGAAGATCGACCCGCGAGCTCTGGTGGACTTCATGGCCGCGCGCGGCGTGACGCTCGAAACCGAGTCCCTGGCGGGCTCGGGCGATCCAGGCCCGCTCCTGCTGGCGGCGGCGCGGAGCGTCGGGGCTTCGGTGCTGGTCGCCGGCGCCTACGGCCACTCGCGGCTTCGGGAATTCGTCTTCGGCGGAACCACTCGGTCGCTTCTGGCTTCCGAAGGACCGTCGCTGTTCATGTCGCACTGAAGCGACCTCGGAGGACCCCAATGGCTCTATCGCGCATCGTCATGCGGCTTGCCCGCAACCCTGGAACCGAGTTCGCCAACGGGGACGATCATCGCGGCTACACCCTGGTGGCGCCCCTGGATGCCGACGGGCGGCTCGACGCGGGCGAGTTCGCCACCGCCGCCAAGGCGTGCACGGTCCACCGCTTCACCCCGGACGAGGATCCGGCCGACGGCCGGCTCGCCCGCCGCGGCGAGCGCTGGTTCTTCGACTACGGCGAGGAGGAGGACGTCGGCGACGAGCCGATCTATCGCCTCGGAGACCACAGCTTCGCGCTTGGCGAGTACGTCACCGTCACCGACGAGAACGGCCGCCCGCTCACCTACCGCGTGATGGAGGTGACCGAGGCGACCTGACGGTCACTTCCCGACGTTGTCGGTGAGCAGCCGCTTGATGTCGTTATGCAGGTCGTCGTGGTTGTCGGTCTTCGAGAGCATGGTTGCGACGACCAGCGGACCGGTGGCCGGCCCGCGCGCCGCGTAGCCGGCGAGACGCCAGCCATTGGGGCCAGGATTCCTAGCGGCGAGCATGAAGCTGCTCCGCACACCCTGACCGTTCTCGTCGACATGGATGCGCGCGCCGCCTTCGCCGGCGTTGATCAGCACACGCTCGTTGTTCACGTGGGTGGTGATGGTCGCCTTGTGTTCGCTGCTGTCGTCGGACTGCACATGGACGCCGGCGACATCGACATTGGCGCTATCGCCGTGTGCGTGGATGTGGATGCCGGGAAGGTCGATATCCGCCTTGTCCCGGTCGGCGTCGCCCGAGATCGTCGCGCCCCCCGCTGCGGCGGTGGCGGCCATCTGCGGCAGTTGCGCTTCCGCCGCCTGCTGGAACGGCGCGAGAGCCGCGTTGGGGGTCTGGCCGTCCAGCGCGACCAGCAGCAGCTTGATCTGCGAACCTTGGTCGTCGGTGTAGATACACGCGGTCGGAGAGGCGGCGCCCTGCAGCTTGAGGCTGCCTTCGCGATCCGGGCAGGTGAGGGCGGTGACGGTCTTCAGCGGCGTCTCGACCCGCGCGTGCGGATGCGGCGGCGAGCACGCCGCCAGGCTGAGCGTCGCGCCCGCCAGCGCCAGAGCGGCCGTCATGTCGTTGCGCATCGATCGTCCTTCCAGGTTTAATCGCACTGGAAAGTTGAGGCGTAACCGGTCCGTCCGTCCAGTTAAAAGCGCGTAAGCCCTACTGGCCGGGGCGAGCGCCCGAGCCTTCGCGTCTCGCCAGGAAGGCCAGGCGCTCGAACAGGGTTACATCCTGCTCGTTCTTGAGCAGGGCGCCGGAGAGCGGCGGCATGAGCTTGGTGGGATCGCGCTCGCGCAGGGTGTCGGCGTCGATGTCCTCGACCATCAGCAGTTTCAGCCAGTCGAGAAGTTCGGAGGTGGAGGGCTTCTTCTTGAGACCGGGCACCTTGCGCATGTCGTAGAAGATCCGCAGCGCCTCGGCGACCAGCTTCTGCTTCACGCCGGGATAATGCACCTCGACGATTTCGCGCATGGTCTCTTCGTCGGGGAAGCGGATGTAGTGGAAGAAGCAGCGGCGCAGGAAGGCGTCCGGCAGCTCCTTCTCGTTGTTCGAGGTGATGATCACGACCGGGCGGATCTTGGCGCGGATGGTCTCGTCCGTCTCGTAGACGTAGAACTCCATCCGATCGAGTTCCTGCAGCAGGTCGTTGGGGAACTCGATGTCCGCCTTGTCGATCTCGTCGATGAGCAGCACCGGCCGCTCCTCGGCATCGAACGCCTCCCACAGCTTGCCGTGCTTGATGTAGTTGGAGACGTCCTTGACCCGGGGATCGCCCAACTGGCTGTCGCGCAGGCGGGTCACCGCCTCGTACTCATAGAGCCCCTGCATCGCCTTGGTGGTCGACTTGATGTGCCAGGTGATGAGCGGCGCATCGAGAGCCTTGGCGATCTCGTAAGCCAGCACCGTCTTACCTGTGCCGGGCTCGCCCTTGATCAGCAGCGGTCGCTCGAGCGCGATGGCCGCATTGACGGCGATCTTCAGGTCCTCGGTGGCGACGTAGTCGGTGGTGCCTTCGAAACGCTTGCTCATGGATAAGGTACTGACCCTCTATCGGAGGGAACCAGCCCCTCGGCGCATTGCTGAACGGTCATCACCCTTAGCGAGCGCGCGCGGGGTTGCAAGAGCATCCACGGCGACGCTTCGACCCGCAAGCCGATCGCCAGGCTAGTCCGCCCCGGGGCTCACCGACACCGGGTCGCTGGCGGGGAAGGTCTCTTCGACGCCTTCGTCGAGCGCGCGTTCGCTGGGCTGGTCGGCGTCCTTGCCGCTCTCCTCGTCGTCGTCGGCATAGTCGTCGACCACGTCGTCGATGCCCCCGTCCGTGCCCTCGTAATCGGCCGGGCTCTCGTCGCTGCTGGCCTGCACCAGGTCCGCGTCGTCGCGGGGCAGGGTGCGCGGGCTGTCGATCCCGTCGTCTTCCTCCAGCAGCATCTCGAGTTCCTCCTCGTCGGCCTGATCGGGATCGAAGGCGTCGTCGTCCTCGGCCGAGAAGTCGTCGGCGTCGCCCACGGCGCTCGTCACGTCGAGCACGTCGCGCCGCATGTCCGAGGTGGGCATCTCGTCGCCCTCGGTCATGTTGTCCTCGTCGAAGGCCTCGGCCAGGTCCTGGTCGTCGGGATCGTAGTCGGCATCGAGGGACATGGCGGCGGTCTCCGGTGTGAAGGTGGTGCGACGAAAACCCGTCGGCGGGGCCAAGCGTTCCTTGTTCGCCGCGCGGGGGTCGTTAAGAGCGGCTCTCGTGAGCGGACCGCCCCCCCTTGTCCTCGCCAGCGCCAGCCCGAGGCGGCGCGAACTGCTGGCCCAGGCGGGGATCGTCCCCGACCGGGTCGACCCGGTGGACATCGACGAGACTCCGCTCAAGGCGGAAACGCCGCCAAGGGCCGCGGCGCGGCTGGCGCGGGAGAAGGCCGCCGCCGGCGCCGCGCGCCACCCTGGGGCTTTCGTGCTCGGCGCGGACACCGTGGTGGCGGTCGGTCGCCGGCTGCTGGGCAAGCCGGCCGATGAAGCCGAGGCGCGCGGGATGCTGACGCTGCTGTCGGGACGGGGCCATCGGGTCTACACCGGGGTGAGCCTGATCGCTCCGGATGGCCGGAGCGCCCATCGGCTGGCCGAGGCGCGCGTGACGTATAAGCGGCTGTCGGCGCGCGAGATGGACGGGCTCATCGCCTGTGGCGAGTGGGAGGGCGCGGCGGGCGCCTATCGCATCCAGGGCCTGGGCGGGGCCTACGTGATCCAGCTGGTCGGATCCTACAGCGCCGTGGTCGGCCTGCCGCTGCATGAGACGTTGTGTCTGCTCGAGGGCCTCGGCTGGAGGGCGCCGTGAGTCGGCGGTCGCTGTTCCTCGACGAGGGCTTCGGCGAGCGGCGGGGCGTGGTGACCCTGGACGGGCGGCCGGAGCGGCTGCTGATCGAGCGCGACGGCTCCGGCTCGGCCCGGCTGGGCGCGCGGTTCGTGGCGCGCGTGACGAGGATCGACCGCGCCAGCGCCCTGGCGTTCCTCGACCTCGGATCGGAGGAGGCTGTGCTCAACCTGGGTTCGGAGTCCAAGGGGCTGACGCACGGCGCGGCGATCGAGGTGGAGATCCGGGCCGAAGCGCGGCGGGGCAAGGCGGCGGTCGCCCGGGTGACCGGCGAGGCCGAGGGCGCGCCGAGGTTGCTCGAGGTCGGCGCCGAGCTCGCGGAGCGCCTCGCCGCCTTCGCCCCTGAGGAGTCGATCGCGCGCGGAACGCCCGCCCGGCATCGGGCGGACGCGGCTCAGGAGGCGGTGCTCGAGACACTCTATTCGTTGCCGGGCGGCGGCCGGCTCGCCATCGAGCCGACGCGGGCGCTCACCGCGATCGACGTGGATCTCGGCGACCGGCCGGGCGCGGACTCCAAGCGCGCGGCGCGGGCCGCCAACCTCGCCGCGCTCGGTGAAGCGGCCCGTCTGCTGCGGCTCAAGGGTCTGGGCGGGCTGATCGCCATCGACCTCGTCGGCCGCGGCCATGACGGCGCGGCCCTGCTGGCCGCGGCCCGCAACGCGTTCTCGCCCGATAACCCCGGCGTGGCGATCGCCCCCCTGAGTCGCTTCGGCGTGATCGAGCTCACCATTCCCAGGCGCGAGCGGGGCGCCCTGGACATTCTGTGCGGGGACGACGGCGCACCAACCCCGCTCACGCGCGCTCTCAATCTCGTGCGCGCCCTGGAGCGCGAGGCGGCGGCTGACGGCGGAGGCCGGTTCGAGGCTCTGGCCCCGCCCGACATCGCCGATATCGCCGGGCCGGCCATGGCGGCCTTGACCGCGAAGGTGGGCGCGCGCGTTCACCTGAGAGCCGAGCCGGGCGTGGACGCCCAAGGTCTCGTGCGGAGGGTCTGAACCATGGGCAAGTGCCCGGTCTGCGGGAAACCCGCCGAAACCGCCTATCGCCCCTTCTGCTCCAAGCGATGCGCCGACGTCGATCTCCAGCGCTGGCTCACCGGACGTTACGCCCTCGCCGGGGATGCGGAGGACGACGTGGAGCGGGACGAGGAGAGCGGGGGCGAGTGAGCGTGCCCTCGCTGGACACGATCCGCCTCGCGGTTTAGATCGCCCCTCCCTCCGCGAAGGGGCGCCTGGGTAGCTCAGTTGGTAGAGCAGCGGACTGAAAATCCGCGTGTCGGTGGTTCGAATCCGCCCCCAGGCACCATTGTCCTCCTGTGAAATGGCAGGGAAAGACGGGGCCAGTTGGCGGTTTCGTCTGAGAAATTGAGCCATCTGAGGGTGTTGCGCCCGTGCTCGGCGTTTCGCGGGGCAGGGGAGTGGCAGGTCGCGGGCCGCGAGATGGCCGGAGTTTCGCCACGCAAATCGCGTTGCCAGACTCCGACGCGCACTCTTCCGAGCGGCTCATGTCTCCGGGAACGCCATTCGCGCCGGCTCCAAGGCCGCATGCACGATTTCAAAGATCGACGTATGCATTTTGCAACGTGCAAGCTGAGCGGGTCAAGGTCGGCCCATGCTGCCGCGCGAGGGTGGCCCCGTGGCCGCCCGCGCGAACGGCGGCCTGTTCCCTTCCGGACGCTGGCTTCGGAGGCGGTGTCGAGGCGCTGAAACGTGCACGTTGACGCGAGCGGTAATTTGCTGCGTCGCAACAATATCTCACAAGAGACGGGGCCTCCCCGGCCTAAGTACGTGAGCGGCAGCCGTTTTTGCACTGCACGATGAACACCGTTCCGCAGTTGGAGCGCTCCACTGACGCTTTGCCGGCGCGTCCTTGACGCTGAAAAATTCGGTTGCCAAGAGGGCGCTCCGCCACGTCTAACGAGGCGGTAAGCCGTAGGGGCGCTCGAACGAGTGCGCTGGCGGTGCGTTCTAGGAAACACCTTTAAGGACCTCGCAGGAAACCGGCGACAGATGCTCGAAACGAAACGATCCACCCTCATCGGCCTGCTCGGCGCTCTCGCCCTCGCGGCCAGCGCGCCCGCCTTCGCCCAGACCGCTCCGGCGGCTTCGGCGCCCGCGGCCGCTTCACCGGGGGCCCCGCCATCCAGCGCCGCCCCCACGGACTCCACCTCGACCGGCGGCGACGCCGCGGCCCCGGCCAGCGCCGAAGGCATGAAGGTTGGCGGTAGCGCCAACGGCAAGCTCACGCCCATCGTCATGTTCATGCAGGCCGACCTGGTCGTGAAGATCGTGATGATCGGCCTGCTGGCCTGCTCCATCATTTCCTGGAGCATTCTGGTCATCAAGCTCATCGAGTTCGGCAATCTTCGCCGCTCGTCCGACAACTTCCTGGAGAGTTTCCGGGGCGCCAAGTCGATCGTCGACATGGGCCGCATCGCCGAAAGCGAAGAGTTCGCCGGCAACCCCATGGCCGACATGGCCGCGGCGGCGGCCTCCGAAGTCGAGCTCTCGCGTCAGGCGGGTCTTGCGGTCGGCGGCGAACATCGCGGTTCGACCATCAACCGCGCGTCCACCGCCATCGGCGCGGTCCAGGCCTCTCTGGCTCGTCGCCTCTCCGGCGGCATGCAGTTCCTGGCGTCCGTCGGCGCGAACGCCCCGTTCATCGGCCTGTTCGGTACGGTTTACGGGATCATGAACTCCTTCATCGGTATCGCGAACACCAACACGACCAATCTGGCCGTGGTGGCGCCCGGTATCGCCCAGGCGCTGCTCGCCACCGGTATCGGCCTGTTCGCCGCGATCCCGAGCGTGATCTTCTACAACCTGTTCCAGACGATGATCACGGGCTACGGCTCGCGCTCGGAAGGCTTCGTCGCCGAACTGATCAACGCGATCTCCCGTCAGCTCGACAAGGGGGTCTGATCGCCGATGGCCGCTAAACTGGGAGGAGCCGGGGGCGGCCGTTACGACGTGCAGCAGAACGCATCGATCAATGTGACGCCCTTCGTGGACGTCATGCTGGTCCTCTTGATCATCTTCATGGTGGCCGCTCCCCTGGCCTCCGTGACGATCAAGGTGAATCTGCCGCCCGCGGCGGCCAAACCGGCCAAGAATCCACCGCAACCCGTCTACATCTCCTTGAAGAAGGATGGTCGGGTCTACGTGGGCGATAACCTGTCGAGCATGGATTCCCTCGGTGATGACCTGCGCACCGCCGTCGGAAGTCGTGGCCATGAACGTATCTTCATTCGGGGCGACGAAGACGTCCTCTATCAAGACTTCATGGACGTGATGAACAAGCTGCAAGACAACGGCTTCTATAGTGTCGCCCTTATCGGGTTGGATAAGTCCGGGCTCAAAACATGACGGAGACGACGACGACCACCCCCGCCTCCGACGTCGACGTCGCCCACCCGGCGCACAACCCGTTCGACCTGCCGCGTCCGCGGCGGAACAACGGGATCATGATCGCCCTTCTGATCACCCTGGCTATCCACGGGGTGATCGGCTGGTACCTCTATCGCTGGAAGTTCCAGGCCAAGTACCAGACGTACAGCGACGAGAAGACGGAGGCGCAGCTCATCAAGCCGCCGCCTCCGCCGCCGCCTCCGCCCCCGCCGCCTCCGCCGCCGAAGAACCTGCCGCCGCCGCCGCCGGTTCAGCCGCGTCCGCCGGCCGCGGTCCCGCTGAACGTCCCGGCGCCCCCGCCGCTGTTCATCAAGCCGGTGGAACAGGCCAAGCCGCCGCCGCCCGCGCCGCCCGTGGTCGCCTCTCCGGCGCCCCCGCCGCCGCGTCCCTCGGTGGTCACCAACCCGGACTGGGTCTCCCGCCCCAACGGCGATGAGGTCAACAGCGTCTATCCCGACCGCGCTCAGCGGATGGGGGTCAGCGGCCGCGCCGAGTTGTCCTGCACCGTGACCGAAAAAGGTACGGTGACGGGCTGTTCGGTGGTGTCCGAGGATCCTTCGGGTCAGGAGTTCGGCAACGCGGCGCTGAAGCTGACGCGCTACTTCAAGATGCGCCCCCAACAGCGCGACGGCCAACCGGTCGGCGGCGCCAAGGTGACCATCCCGATCCGGTTCACCATCGCCTCCGGCTGAGGCGCGGCAACCGGACTTATCTTCAGGCCGCCGCTCCTCACGGGGCGGCGGCCTTTTCCTTATGCTTGATCGGCGCGGGAGCCTCGCCTAAACCCCGCCCCTTCGGTTCAAGCCGCCTTAGCTCAGTTGGTTAGAGCGCTAGATTGTGGATCTAGAGGTCCCCGGTTCGAGCCCGGGAGGCGGTACCATCGATCTTCTCCTCACCCTTGACGCGGTGGGAGCTCACGCCGAGAGCCAGGCGACACATCGGGTCCGTAGCGCATCCGAATGCTTCAGCTCGCATTCCCAGACGACCTCGGCGCGCCAGCCGAGCGACTGGAGTTCCGCGCGCACACGGGTGTCTCGCTCGCGGTTACGTCCGATCTTGGCTAGCCAGTAGTCGCGATTGGCCTTGGGGACCCGCGCGCCGCGCTTGCAGTCGTGCCCATGCCAGAAGCAGCCATGGACAAAGATCGCCAGACGACGGCCGGCGAGCACGAGGTCAGGCTTGCCAGGAAGGTCGGCGCGGTTGAGGCGGTAGCGGCCGCCCAGCGACCAGATCAGCTTCCGGACCGCGAGCTCGGGCCCGGTGCCTCGCCCGACCACGGCCCGCATGACCGCCGAGCGGGTAGCGGCGTCGAAGACGTCGGTCACAGCCCTTCGAAGAGGGCGGTGGAGAGATAACGTTCGGCGAAGCTCGGAATGATGGCGACGATCAGCTTGCCTTCCATCTCAGGTCGCGAGGCCACGTCGAAGGCGGCAACCAGCGCCGCGCCCGAGGAGATGCCGCCGGGCAGGCCTTCGATCCGCGCGGCGCGCCTCGCCATGGCGAAGGCGTCGTCGTTGGAGACCTGGACCACCTCGTCGACGACCTGCCGATGCAGGTTGCCGGGCACGAAGCCGGCGCCGATCCCCTGGATCTTGTGCGGCCCGGGCGCGCCGCCGCTCAGCACCGGAGAGGCGGAGGGCTCCACCGCGATCATGCGCAGGGTCGGCTTGCGGGGCTTCAGCACCTCGCCCACGCCGGTGATGGTGCCGCCGGTGCCCACGCCCGCGATCACCGCGTCGACCCGGCCAGCCGTGTCGTTCCAGATCTCCTCCGCGGTGGAGATGCGGTGTACGTCGGGGTTGGCGGGGTTCTCGAACTGCTGCGGCATCACCGAGTCCGGGATTTCCTCCAGCAAGGCGCGCGCGCGGGCGACGGCGCCGACCATGCCCTTCTCGGCCGGCGTCAGCTCCAACCGGGCGCCCAGGAGCAGCAGCATCTTACGCCGCTCCATCGACATGCTCTCCGGCATGACCAGGATCAGCTTCAGCCCCTTGGCCGCGGCGACGAAGGCCAGCGCGATGCCGGTGTTGCCGCTGGTCGGCTCGATGATGGTGGTGTTCGGCCCGATCTTCCCCTGCGCCTCCAGCGACTGGATCATGGCGAGGCCGATGCGGTCCTTCACCGAGCCGAGCGGATTGAAGAACTCCAGCTTGGCCACGACCTCACCCTTCGGTTTCAGTTCGGCGGTAAGCCGGGGCAGGCCCACGATGGGCGTGTCGCCGATGGTGTCGAGGATCGAGGGATAGATCCTGCCCCGCCCGGAGCGGCGGTTGGGTTCTGTGTTGCTGGTCAAGGTCTGGTCCAGGGCCAAGGGGTTTGTCTCCGTTCCAGCGTCAGGTGCCGGGCTCATTCTTTAGCGGATAGCTCGGTTTTGATCGCTGCGATGAATTCTGAGGCCGCTTCGATGGCGGAGATCACGTCCGCTGCGTCCAAGGCTTCCGTCGAGTAGTCCGCCGTCAGCCGAAGCGTCTCGGCCCGACCGAGAAGGGAGCTGAGGCGCGCTGGCCAGCCGCGCTCCTTCACGAGCTTCTCGCTGAACAGCGTCTTCAGCCCGCTGTGGGTTTTCGGTGGTCGAAGGCTCGGGTCCTGGATCAGAGGATCAAGCGCCGCTAGGGCGGCATAGTGCATGCCGAAGTAAGCTCGACTTACGGCCGCTTCAAAATCCTCGGCGCTAAATAGGATCCTTGCACTGGCGAGGGCGCGCTCAGCGCGCGAGAGATAAAGGGCCTGGCTCACGCTGTCGCGAACAGCGAGACGCCATCGTGTTTGACCCGCGCAATCAAAGCTGGGTTGCCGAACGGCTCGCTGCCTTCGAGTTCGCCGGGCCAGAGCGGTAGAACCTGGATGTTCTCCCCAGTCTCGAGGAGAGTTTCGGTCGCAGCATCGGTCATCGACAAAGCGATGGCGAGCCTCTTCGTCCTTGGCGGCTTCAGAACCACGGCCAAATCGATGTCGCTCTCGGGTGTCGCCTCGCCTCGGGCGCGGCTCCCGAAGACGATGGCGTCCACCACCTCGTAGCGGCCTTCGAGACGGTGCAGGAAATCGCGCACGGCGCCGCGTGCTGAGTCATCCAGGCCGCGAAGGAATGGCTGGTTCATTGGCGTTGAGAATGGATCGGAGCCGCCTTGTCCGCAACCCCGCTGGCGCGCGCGCGCAAGAAGCGTAAACGGGGTTCAGGAAACGCAAAGGGAAGTTCAGTGATGGGCCTGGATGCGATCGTGCGCGGTGGAACCGTGGTGGACGGGACGGGCGCGCCGCCGCGCGCCGCCGATGTCGGGATCAAGGATGGCAAGATCGCCGCGGTGGGCGATCTGCCGGCGAACGGCGCGGCGGAGATCGACGCGGCCGGCAAGCTGGTGACGCCCGGCTTCGTCGACATCCACACCCACTACGATGGACAGGCGACCTGGGACTCGCGCCTGCAGCCCTCGTCCTGGCACGGGGTCACCACGGTGGTCATGGGCAACTGCGGGGTCGGCTTCGCCCCGGTGCACGAGCGCGACCACGACCGGCTGATCCGGCTGATGGAAGGGGTGGAGGACATCCCGTTCCCGGTGCTCACCGAGGGGCTGCCCTGGACCTGGAAGAGCTACCCCGACTATCTCGACGCGGTCTCCAAGCGCGCGTTCGACGTGGATGTGGCCTCCCAGCTGCCGCACGCGGCTCTGCGCGTGTTCGTCATGGGCGAGCGCGGGGTGAACCGCGAGCCGGCGACGGCGGAGGACATCGACCGCATGGCGGGTCTGGCGCGCGAGGCCATGGAGGCGGGCGCCATCGGCTTCGGCACCTCGCGCACCCTGAACCACCGCGCCAGCGACGGCTCGCCGATCGCCACCCTCACCGCCGGCGAGGACGAACTCACCGGCATCGCGCTCGGCATGGCCAAGGCCGGCAAGGGCGTCTTGCAGGTGGTGTCCGACTTCAACGATCCCCAGGCCGAGTTCGCCATGCTGCGCCGGATCGTCGAGCGCTCGGGCCGGCCGCTCAGCTTCACCCTGGCGCAAGGCGACCGCGCGCCGGACGGCTATCGGGTGCTGCTGGACGAATTGGACAAGGCGGTGGCCGCCGGCTTGCCGATCAAGGCCCAGGTGGCGGCGCGCGGCGTCGGCGTGCTGCTCGGCCTGGAGCTGACGGTGAACCCGTTCATCCGCTACCCGGCCTACCAGGCGATCGCCGGCCTGCCCCTTTCGGAGCGGGTTCGGGCAATGGGCGAGGGCGCCTTCCGCGAACGGCTGATCGCCGAGCCCGCGCCGGCCGGCGGTTTTCCGCTGCTGACGGACTGGCGACGCATGTACCGGCTCGATCCCGACCGGCCGGACTACGAGCCGACGGCCGACCAGACCATCGCCGCGATCGCCGAACAGGAGCAGAGCCTGCCCGAACTGGTGGCGCTCGACCACCTGCTGCGGCGGGACGGCAAGGGCATGCTCTATGTGCCGTTCCTGAACTACGCCCGGGGTTCGCTCGACGACGTCCGCGAGATGATGGCCCACCCGAGCACCGTGCCCGGCCTGTCCGACGGCGGAGCGCATGTGGGCATGATCTGCGACGGGAGCTTCCCGACCACCCTGCTCACCCACTGGACCCGGGATCGCACGCGGGGTCCGAAGCTGCCGTTGGAGCAGGTTGTGCGCATGCAGACCCGCGACACCGCCCGCACCGTGGGCTTCACCGACCGCGGCGAGATCGTGGAAGGCCAACGCGCCGACCTCAACGTGATCGACTACGAGCGGCTATCCCTCCGCTCACCCGAGGTCCGCTACGACCTGCCGGCCGGCGGGCGGCGCCTGGTGCAGCGCGCGGAGGGCTATGACCTGACGATGGTCGCCGGCGAGGTCACCTACCGCAACGGCGAGCCGACGCAGGCTCTGCCCGGCCGCCTGGTCCGCGCTCGCTAGTGAGGCGACTGTCGAGACCCTAGTGGCAGGGATAGCGCCGCCCATCCGACGCCATGTAGTAGCCGGTGCGCGGATCGTAGGTGCTGAACTTGCTCGCGCAGTAGGCGTGGAAGTCGCCTGAACCCGGATAGGGTGACGTGTAGGGGTCGACCTGGTCGTAGGGAACCGGCGCCGGTGGCGGATCGTAGCGCTGCGACTGGCTACTGGCGATGGCCGCGCCGGCCACCAGGCCGATGATGCCCGCCGCCGCGATGGCCCCGCCATTGCCCCGACCATGATGGTGATGATGGTAGGCTGGGCGGCCGTAGTACCGCTGCGCATCCGCCAACCCGGGCGCGGCGGCCAGCGAAACGCTGATCGCCAGCGCAAGGCCTATCTTGTTCATCCAAAAACCCTCCTTGGAAACAAACGGGACTATGAAGGGCGCAGTTGCGCCGTCAAGGTTACCGAACCCTAACTTGGCGGGAGCATGATCGCGGGCGAGAACGCGCCGTCTTCCACGATCACGAGGCTGTGAACACCGGTGCTACCGCTCATCGCCGCCCTGTCGCTTGGCCAGATCGATCTGTCGCCCCTGCCGCCGGTCAAGCGGGAGGCGCAGATCACCTTCCTGGACCGCTCCGGCGCGATCATCGGCGCGCGGGGCGGCCGCTATGGCCCGCCGGTGGACGTGGCCAAGCTGCCCACCTATGTGCCGGCCGCCTTTGTCGCCATCGAGGACCGGCGCTTCTACGAGCATGCCGGGGTCGATCCGATGGGCATCGCCCGAGCCGTGGTGAGCGATCTCACGTCAGGCCGAGCGGCCCAGGGCGCCTCGACCATCACCCAGCAGCTTGCGCGCAACCTCTATCTCTCGAACGAGCGCACCCTGGAGCGGAAGGGCGAGGAGATGATCCTGGCCGCGCGCCTGGAGCAGACCTATTCCAAGCGCCAGATCCTGGGGCTCTATCTTTCCCGCATCTACTTCGGAGAAGGCGCCTATGGCCTGGAGGCGGCGTCGGAACGCTACTTCCATAAGAGCGCCCGGCGGCTGTCGCTGCGCGAGGCGGCGATCCTGGCGGCGCTGCCGAAGTCGCCCACCAACTACGATCCGGTGACGCAACCGGAGCGGTCGGCCGAGCGCGCCAACCTGGTGCTCGCCGCCATGGTCGAGACCGGCGCCATCAGCGAGGCGCAGCGCGCCCGAGCCGCCACCGAGAAGGTCCGGGTCTACGCGGACGCCGAGGCGCGCCGGCGCGCAGTACTTCATCGACTATGTGGTCGGTCACACGCCGCTGCTGGCCGGGCCGCCGCGCTACGACATGATCGTGGAGACCACCTTGGACTCCGGCGCGGAGTCCGCCGCCGAGGGGGCGCTGCGAAGCGTTGCCGAGCGCCACGCGCGGCAGGGGGTGCAAGAGGGAGCCCTGGTCTCGGTGGACGGGCAGGGTCGGATCCGCGCCTTCGTCGGCGGCCTCGACTACGCGAAGGCGCCGTTCGACCGGGCGGCCGACGCTCATCGCCAGGCCGGCTCCGCCTGGAAGCCGTTCGTCTATCTCACCGCCATGGAGCAGGGGCGGACGCCTGACGATCCGGTGATCGACGAGCCGGTGACCATCGCCGGCTGGTCGCCGCGCAACTTCGAGCCGGAGTTCCTGGGCCAGGTCACCCTGGAGCAGGGACTGGCCAAGTCGGTGAACACCATCGCCGCGCGGCTCGCCGATCAGGTCGGCCGGCCCAACGTGGCGGCGACCGCTCGGCGCCTGGGCATCGTCTCCCTGGTCAACACCGACCCGGCCATGGCGCTCGGCACCACCCTGGTGACGCCGGTGGAGATGGCGCAGGCCTATGACGCCTTCGCCAACGGCGGATTTCGCGTCCCCGCCTATGGCGTGGAGCGGGTGCGGGCGGCCAGCGGAGCGGTGGTCTACCAACACCGCGCGCCGCCGCTCTCTCCGGCCATCGCCAATCCGCCGCTCGAGGAGATGCATCGCATGATGCGGGCGGTGGTGACCTATGGCACCGGGGTGAAGGCGGCCGTGCCGGGCTATGACATCGCCGGCAAGACGGGCACCACCAGCGACTTCAGGGACGCCTGGTTCTGCGGCTACACCGGCAATCTGACGACGGTGGTCTGGCTGGGGCGCGACGACAACAGCCCGATGCGCGGGATCACCGGCGGGAGCGCCCCGGCCGAGGCCTGGCGCGCCTTCATGACCAGCGCCGTCCGCCGCCTGCCGGTGAGCGCCATCCCGCCGGGAGCGCCGGGGCCGGCGATCCCACCGCCCGCGGCCGCGCCGCCGCTCGCCGAGCCGCCGCCGACCGAGCTTTCACCGCCCGCGCCGACGTGAGTCTCAGGCGACGCAGCGGCTCGCCGCGCGTGGGTCGGGAAGCTGGCCCTTCGGCGGCGGGGTGAAGACGGCGAAATAGCCGATGCCCCCCGTCAACGGCTCGAGGCTCTTCAGCCGATAACCGGCCGCGCCGAGTTCGCATCGCAGCAGCCGGGGCGGGGTGCCGTGGTACTGGGTGGGGCGGTCGAGTTCCTCGATGCCGAGGCGGCCGCCCGGCCTGAAGGCGTCGGCGAGGTGGGCGAGCAGGCCGTAGGGGTCGCCGATCTCGTGGTACATGTGGACCATGATCGCCGCGTCGATGGAGCGCGGCGGCAGCTTCGGATCGTCGATGTCGCCGATCACCACCCGAACGTTGTGGATGCGCTTGGCCGCGAGGCTCTGGCGCAGCCCCGAGAGGTAGGCCGGCGTGACGTCCTCGGCGAACACCAGCCGCACGCGCGGCGAGAGGCGCAGGGTGTCGTAGCCCGAGCCGGCGCCGATGTCGGCGACGACGCTCCCCGATCTGATGCCGAGCCGCGCGAGGATCTGATCGACCTCGTGCGCGCGATCGCGGGTGACGGGATCGCTCCAGGTCGGGCTGACGATATCCGCGATCGGACGTACCGGCTTGGCGGTGGGCGGAGCCGCGATCGCGGCGCTGGCGATGAGGCCAAGAAGGGCGACAGGAAGGGCGTTCATGCCCTCCCCATAAGGCGCCTCAGGCCGCTCGCGCCATCTCCGAGACAGCCGGCCAGGTGGTCGCCTTCATGGCCGGCCGCTCGTCCATCCGCGCGAGCCAGGCGATCAGATTGGGCGCGCTCAGTTCCGTCCATTCCGGCGTGTCGACCATGAACCCGACGTGCGAGGCGAGCAGGAGGTCGGCCAACGACACCGCGTCGCCGGCGAAATAAGGCTTGTCGCCCAGGAGCCGGGACAGCTCGGCGAAGGCGACCCGGGCGCGGGGCATGGCTTCGGCGCAGGCGGCCTCGTCGGGTGTGAGGCCCATCAGCTTCGGCCCGACCACCCGCTGGAAGGCGATCACATTGGCGACCCCCTGGAAGAGGTACCAATCGTTGATGTTCAGCGCCTGGTCCATGAGCGCCGCGGATCGCGCGTCGGTCGGGGTGAGCGGCGGGGTCGGCAGCACGCGATCGAGGTAGCGCAGGATCGCGCCGGTCTCGTAGAGGCGGAAATCGCCGTGATCGAGCACCGGGATGCGGCCGAACGGATGGCGCGCCAGGTGCTCGGGCCCCTTCAGCGTGCCGGGCGCGAGCGGATTGAAGCGATAAGCCGCCCCCTTCTCCTCCAGGGTGGCGAGGACGGCGCGCCCGTAGGGGCTGCCGGGGATGCTGTGAACGACGAACTCGGACATGGGTCTGCTCCCTCTTTCAGTGTTGAGTGTCGGCGTAGGCTTGGAAATCGGCGATCCGCGAGCCCCAGCCGCCGCCGAGTTGACCGGCGAGCTTCTCCGCGTCGGCGCCGAAGCGCTCGAGATCGCGGTGCTCGAGCCGCACGCGTGTACCGCCCTGAGGCGTCGGCTCGAAGCTGAGTTCGACCTCGGTGATAAGGTCAGGGTCGAACTCGAAGCGGGTGTTGAGGCGCCAGCCGAGCAGGAGCCGGCCGGGCGGTTCCCAGGCGAGGACCTCGCCCCAGTCGCACTCCGCGCCGTCCGCATCGCGCTCGAACCACCGGCCGCCGACGCGAGGCTCGACGACGATGGCGGCGTGAGGCGATTTGCTGATCGTGCGCCCCTTCGGCCACCAGTCGCCCATGCGCGTGGTGAAGAGGTCGAAGGCGCGCGCCGGCGGCGCCTTGACGGTGACGGTGGTGACGACGGGCGCGATGGTCACGGGTTCGGCTCCTCGGGGATTTCTGAATCAGCGAAGTCGGCGAAGGACTCCAGCGCCGCCGACCAGTGCGCATCCAGCCAGTCGCGCATGGCGGCGATGCCGCGGGGATCCACGCGATAGATGCGGCGGGCGCCGTCGGGATCCTCACGCACGAGGCCGGCCTCCTTGAGCACCTTGAGATGCTGGGAAACGGCCGGGCGGCTCACCGGCATCCCGCGCGCCAGCTCCCCCACCGCGGACGGACGCCGCGCCAGCCGCTCGAAGATCTCGCGGCGAGTGCCGTCGCCCAGGGCGGTGAAACGATCGATCGCGGCATTCGCGTTAGCCATGGCTTACGGTTAGCTACGGCTTACGGATCTGTCAAGTTGGTCTTGCCAAGTCTGTTGCGCCTCGCCATGCGGTGGGGAATGACGACGCGCGATACTCCCAAAGGGCCCTTGAGCGACCTGCGGGTGGTGGAGATGGGCTCGCTGATCGCCGGCCCGTTCTGCGGCCAGCTCCTGGGCGACTTCGGCGCCGAGGTGATCAAGCTGGAGGATCCCGCGCGGGGCGATCCCATGCGCCAGTGGGGCCGGATCAAGGACGGCGAGTCGCTGTGGTGGCCGGTCATCGCCCGGAACAAGAAATCGGTCACGCTCGACCTGCGCCAGCCGGAGGGGCAGGCGCTGGCCAAGCGCCTGATCGCCACCGCCGACATCGTGGTGGAGAACTTCCGCCCCGGCGCGCTGGAGAAGTGGGGCCTCGACTACGCCGGCCTCGCCAAGGAAAACCCGCGACTGATCATGGCGCGCGTCTCGGGGTACGGCCAGAGCGGCCCCTATCGCGATCGCGCGGGGTTCGGCGCGGTGGGCGAGGCGATGGGCGGCTTCCGGTATGTGACCGGCGAGCCGGATCGCCCGCCGGCGCGCGCGGGTATCTCGATCGGCGACTCCCTGGCCGCGACCTACGCCGCGCTGGGCGTGATGATGGCCGTCCACCACCGCGAGCGCACCGGCTTTGGGCAAGTGGTGGACTCCGCGCTCTACGAAGCGACGCTGGCGATGATGGAGAGCCTGGTCACCGACTACGACCAGGTCGGCTACATCCGCGAGCGCTCGGGCGCGATCCTGCCCAAGATCGCTCCGTCCAACGTCTATCCCTGTGCGGGCGGGGAGAGCGTGCTCATCGCCGCCAACCAGGACACGGTGTTCCGGCGCCTCGCCGAGGCTATGGGCGAGCCCGAACTCGCGGACGATCCGCGCTATGCCAGCCACGGCGCGCGCGGCGAGCGACAGGCCGAACTCGATGCGCGGATTGCCGTGTGGAGCCGGGCGCGAACCGCCGATGAGGTGCTGGACGCGCTACACGCCAAGGGTGTTCCGGCCGGCCGCATCTATCGCGCGCCGGAGATGCTCGCCGACCCGCACTTCGCGGCCCGTGAGGCGATCGTCGAAGTCGCCCACAAGCGGCTCGGCGCCCTCAAGATGCAGGGAACGTTCCCCAAGCTCTCGGAGAGTCCCGGCGCGGTGCGCTGGCCGGGCCCGGATCTGGGCGAGCACAATGGCGAAGTGTGGGGTGGGATCGTGGGGCTTGGAGAGGCCGAACGGGATCGGCTCAAGTCGGCCGGCGTGATCTGAACGCGGCGGCTAACGCCCGCCGAGCGTCTGGAAGCCGTACTTGCGGAAGATGGCGGCGGCGCGAGCGCTCTCGATAAAGCGCAGGAACGGCGCTCCGCCCGGCGCGGTGGCGACCAGGGCGGCGGGGTAGACGATGCGCGGATGGCTGGAATCCGGGAACAGGCCGACGATGCGCACCTTGGGTTCGACCTTGGCGTCGGTGTCGTAGACGATGCCGAGCGGCGCCTCGCCCCGCGCGACGAAGGTGAGCGCCGCGCGCACGTTCTCGCCGCGCACGATCCGCGCCTGGACCTGATCCCAGACGCCCAGCGCCTTGAGCGAGGCGTCGCCGTAGCGGCCGGCGGGCACCTCCGGCCCGGCCATGGCGAGCCGGCCGTCGGCGCCGAGCGCGCGCGCCAGGGGAAAGCCCTTCCGGATCACGAGGGACGTCTTGGACTCCGCCGGCGCGATCAGGGCCAGGTGGTTGGAGAGCAGGTCGCGGCGGCTGGCGACGACGATCAGGCCCTTCTTCTGGACATCGTCCATCCAGTCCGCGTCGGCGGACACGAACACCGCCGCCGGCGCGCCGTTCTCGATCTGCCGGGCGAGGGTGGACGAGGCGCCGTAGGAGATCGCGGCCTTCTCGCCGCCGCTCGCGGTGTAGGCGGCGTTGACCTCGTCTAGGGCGTTCTTCAGCGAGGCGGCGGCGAAGATCACGACCGGTGAGGCGAAGGCGTGGCCGGCCAGGAGCAGGCCGGCGAGGCCGCCCAACACTATCCGTCGCAACATGCTCGAGCTCTCCCTCACGACGAAGCGGCCCATAGCCGCTTGCGCCCGCCCGCGCGATACGGAAACAGGGACCATGCTTCGCCTTGTCGCCCTTCTGCTCGTCCTGACGACCGCCGCCCAGGCTCAGACCGTGACGCTGACCGGCCTCGACGGCCGAGCGATGAAGGTCTCGGCTGCAGAGCTCACCGCCATGCCGCGAACGGCGGCGGACCTGAACCGGGAGGGCGGCGGCGTCGCTCACTACGAGGGTGTCGCCCTACCGGAGCTGCTCCAGCGTGTCGGCGCGCCGCTTGGCAAAGCACTGCGGGGGCCGGCGCTCGCCGATGTGGTGGTGGTTCAAGCCGCCGACGGCTACCGGGTCGCCTTGGCGCTCTCCGATATTGATCCGGCCTTTCACCCCGCTCCGATCATCCTGGCCGACCGGCGGGACGGCCAGCCGCTCGACGCTGACGAGGGGCCGTTCCGGCTGGTGGTGGCGGGCGACGCGCGAGGGGCGCGGTCGGCGCGGAAGGTGGTCGAGATCAAGATCGAACCCGCGCCGTGAGCGACGTCCTCATCGTCGGCGGCGGCCACAACGGCCTCACCTGCGCCTTCTATCTCGCCCGCGCCGGGCTGAAGGTGACGGTGCTGGAGGCGCGTGAGGTGCTGGGCGGGGCGGCGGTGACCGAGGAGATCATCCCGGGCTTCCGCAACTCCACCGCCAGCTACGCCGTCAGCCTGCTGAACCCCAAGGTGATCGCCGAGATGGCGCTCGCCCGCCACGGCCTTCGGCTCGTGCACCGGCGGGCCTCGAACTTCCTGCCGATCGACGATCGCCAGTACCTCATCACCGGCGGCGATCGAACGGCGGCGGAGGTGGCGAAGTTTTCCGCCAAGGACGCCGCGCGCCTTCCGGCAATACGAAGCTCGCCTGGAGTCCATCGCCGCCCTGGTGCGGGACCTGGCCGCCCAGGCTCCGCCCAACATGTCCGAGGGGGGCTGGCGGGCGGCAGTCGCCGGAGCTGCTCAAGAGCGCGGGGCTCGCGCGCCGGCTCGGCGGCTTCTCGACCACGGCGCGTCGCGACCTTCTCTCCTTGTTCGCCCAATCCGCCGGCGACTGGCTGGACGGCTGGTTCGAGAGCGATCCGATCAAGGCCGTGCTGGGCTTCGATGGCGTGGTCGGCGCCTACGCCAGCCCCTATACGCCCGGCACCGCCTATGTGCTGCTGCACCACGTGTTCGGCGAGGTGAACGGCGTGCGGGGGGCCTGGGGCCACGCCATCGGCGGCATGGGCGCGATCACGAAGGCCATGGCGGCCGCCTGCGCCGAGCAGGGGGTGGCGCTGGTCACCGACACCAAGGTCTCGGAAATCCTGGTGGAGAACGGACGGGCGGTCGGTGCGGTAACCGAACGAGGCGCGGTTCACCGCGCGTCGATCGTCGTCTCCAACCTGCATCCCAAGCTCACCTTCGAGCGCCTGATGGATCCCGCGGCTCCTGCCGGTCGATTTCCGGGAGCGGATCCATCGCTATCGCAGCGGATCGGGCACCTTCCGCATGAACGTGGCGCTTTCCGAGCTGCCCAAGTTCAGCTGCCTGCCCGAGGCCGGCGATCACCTGACAGCGGGCATCATCATGGCGCCGAGCCTCGCCTATATGGACCGCGCCTTTCTCGATGCGCGCCTGACCGGCTGGTCCAAGGCGCCCATCGTCGAGATGCTGATCCCCTCGACGCTGGACGACAGCCTGGCGCCCGAGGGTCGGCACGTGGCGAGCCTGTTCTGCCAGCACGCGGCGCCCGTGTTGCCGGACGGCGCGTCGTGGGACGACCACCGCGAGGCGGTGGCGGACGTGATGATCGAGACGGTCGAGCGGTTCGCGCCCGGCTTCAAGGCCTCGGTCCTCGGCCGAGTCGCCCTGTCGCCCCTCGATCTCGAGCGGAAATTCGGCCTCGTCGGCGGCGATATCTTCCACGGCCGCCTGGAGCTCGACCAGCTGTTCTCCGCACGCCCGGTGCTCGGTCACGGCGCGTATCGCGCGCCGCTCAGAGGGCTTTATCTCTGCGGCTCTGGGACCCATCCGGGCGGCGGCGTGACCGGCTTGCCGGGAAGAAACGCCGCGCGGGAAATCCTTCGCGACAACAAGCCGTCGGCTGCGCGAGCTCTGCGCTAGAGCGTCTTCGAGCAATTCATAACAGACGCAGCAAGTAATCGACTTGTCCTCATTGCTGTAATCGCGGAGTTGCTCGCACCAAGTCCGTGAAGCTTCATATTGTGCTTGCGTGCGCCGCAGCACGCCGTTATGAACCTTCCCATCCGGTCGTCGTGTACCGGCCAGTCCGAGCGTAAGTCCTTGAAAATCAGGACTTCGTGGCGGGCTCCAAGAGGGCGCATCGGTCCCTCGTCACGTAGGAATACCTCGTTTTGCTGCATCTGCTCACGACGCGCGCATTTGCGCGCGCGCCCGTGCGGGCGCTCGTCTCCGTCACGACGATCGCCGTTCTGACCTGCGCCGGTTTCGTCGCGTCGGCTCCAGCGCATCCACAGCCTGAGCAACCCGACCTGGCGCTGACGGCGGCTCCGGCGCCCGAGACGCCCAGGACCATGCCGTCGCCGACGCCCGTTGCGGTTTCCGCGCCCCGTCCGCTACCCGCCGACCTCACCTGCCTCGCCAAGGCCGTGTATTACGAGGCGCGCGGCGAGAGCGAGGAGGGGCAGGCCGCCGTGGCGCAGGTCGTGCTCAACCGCACCCATCGGCGCGAGTACGCCCACAGCGTCTGCGGCGTCGTCTTCCAGGGCGTGCATGGCGGGCAATGCCAATTCAGCTTCGCCTGCAACGGCGCCATGGACCGGCCGCTCGAGGCCACGGCCTGGACCCGCGCGCGGCGCATCGCCCTGGCGGTTATCAGCGGCGAGCGTAAGGCCCCCGTGGGTGAGGCGGTGAGCTTCCATACCGCGAGCGAGGGCGGTCGCGGTCGGGCCGTGGCGCACATCGGCGGCCACCTGTTCTTCGACGCCGCTCGCGCCTAGCGAACCAGAGGACGCTCGGAAAGGCTTGGCTTGACGCTCGTCCGAGAGCGTCGGCCAAGGTACAAGCGTGACCATGAAGCCCGTCGGCACGACCATCGTCTTCGCGATCTTTCCGGATGTGACCCACCTGGATTTCACCGGGCCGCATCAGGTGTTGTGCCGCCTGCCTGACACCGAGATCATCGTCGCCAGCGCCACCGGCGAGCCGATCACCGTCGACGGTGGCCTGACCTTCTCGGGATTGGCGCGCTTGTCCAGCGTTCCGCGATGCGACGTGCTCTGCGTTCCCGGCGGTTTCGGAACGACGCAGGCCATGGAAGATCCGGAGTTCATGACGCAGGTAAAGCGCCTGGCTGCGGGCGCCCGCTATGTCACCTCCGTGTGCACCGGCTCCCTTATCCTGGGCGCTGCGGGCCTGCTGAAAGGTCGTCGCGCCGCCTGCCACTGGAGTTCACGAGAGTTGCTGCCCCTGTTCGGGGCTATTCCCGACGAGAGTCGCGTCGTGCGCGACGGGAACGTCTTCACCGGTGGCGGCGTGACCGCCGGCATCGATTTCGCCCTGGTCCTCGCCGCCGAACTCGCCGGTGAGGAGACCGCCCGCCTGACCCAGCTTTATCTCGAATATGCGCCCGAACCGCCGTTCGCGTCCGGTCGCCCGGAGACCGCCGAGCCGGAGCTGTTGAAGCGCGCCCGGGAGCTCATGGCCGTGAGCGCACCGAGCCGGCGCGCGGCGGCCGAACGCGCGGCGGCCGCGCTCAAGATGCCCGCCGCTTAGGGCCGGTACTTTTTCGGGATCGCCGCCACCTCGTCCGGGCTCAACTTACGCAGCGACTTGGCGATCAGCGGCGTCGAGAAGCCGCCCCGTTGGGCCACCTTGAGATCCAGATCCAGAGGCGAGCAGATGCTGTTGCTCCCTCTCGTCTTCGAGACAAGGTGAGCGCCCGGCGAAGACAGCTGGGACGAGGGCGCGCTGAGCTTGACCTCGTAGACATCGCGGACGTTCACGCCGAGATAGAGCGTGCTCGGGTCGGGTGACTTCCACCCTTTCCACTGGGTGAGGAAGAAGCAGGGCGTCCGCTGCGTCGAAGCGCTGTTGTCCGCCGCCATCGCGACGCCGGATAGGCCAGCGCACAGCGCGGCGGCGAGGATGACGCGTTTCACTTGGAACCCTCCATTCGACAACGAAAGGCCGAGGTTGGGTTCAACACAGCCAAGCTGTCAAACCCGAGCCTCGGCCGCGGGTCTCAGTAGGGCAGGTACTTCTTCGGAATCGCCGCCACCTCCTCCGGCGTGAGCTTGCGGATCGACTTGGCGATCAGCGGCGTGGAGAAGCCGTTGATGTCGGCGATCTTCAAGTCGAGGTCGAGCGCGTTGCACACGCTGCTCGTGCCCCGCACGATCGAAACGAGATGCATGTCGGGCCAGGAGAGCTGATCCGAGGGCGTGCTGAGCTTGACCTCGTAGACGTCGCGCACATTCACGTTGAGATAGAGGGTGCTGGGGTCCGGCGACTTCCAACCGCGCCACTGATTCACGAAGAAGCAGGGCATCTTGGGCTGGTCGCGGGTCTGGGCGGGCAGGGGACCGGCGGCCGCGAGCAGGGCGCCGGCGACGGCGAGCATGGAAAGGGTCTTCATCGTAGCCTCTGGGGTTTGCCGCTCCTTGTCGAGCGTGGCGGAACTCAACCGGTTCCCATTGTACATCCTGCCTGAAGGATCGCTGAACGAAGGTTGACGCGAACGTAAGGCTTGCGATAGCTCTCCTCCGCCAACGGAGGGAGCCGTCATGACAGACGCGGCCCGCGTTCGCGAGCTGAGACGGCCCGAGCGCACATTCACCATTCGACAGCTCTGCACCGAGTTCAGGTGCACGCCCCGGGCGTTGCGCTTCTACGAGGACAAGGGCCTGCTCTCGCCCGCGCGGCAGGGGCTGAACCGGATCTACTCCTACCAGGATCGCGGACGCCTCCAGCTGATCCTGCGCGGCAAGCGCGTCGGCCTGTCGCTGGCCGAGATCCGGGATATCCTCGAACTCTACGGCAAGCCCGACGGCGGCCTCGCCCAGAACGCCAAGGCGCTGGCCAAGTTCAAGGAGCGCATCGCCGCGCTCGAGGCCAAGAAGGTCGATATCGACGACGCCCTGGAGGAGCTGCACCGCGCCTCCGCGCGTCTCGAGGCCGTGATGGCCACCCAGTCCGAGGAAAGCTGACATGACCGCGCTCGACGTCCCTCTCCCGCCGTTCATGGCCGAGGAGGATCTGGTGATCTTCAAGGATTCGGTCGGCCGTTTCTTCGACGAGCACGCTTCGGACGGCGCCACGGCCCGCTGGCGCGGGCAGGGTTTCGTGGACCGGGAAATGTGGTTCGAGGCGGGCCGGGCGGGCCTGCTCGGCCTGACGGTTCCGGAGGAATACGGCGGGGCCGGCGGCGATTACCGCCACGAGGCGATCCTGATCGAGCAGCTTCAGCTCAAAGGCGTCGACGGCTTCGGCATCAGCCTGCACAACGCCATCGTCGCCCCCTACATCGTCCACTACGGGACCGAGGATCAGAAGCGGCGCTGGCTGCCCGGCATCTGCGACGGCCGCTTCGTCACCGCCATCGCCATGACCGAGCCCGGCGCCGGCTCCGACCTTCAGGGGGTGAAGACCACCGCCCGTTTGGAGGGCGATGCCTATGTGCTGAATGGCTCCAAGACCTTCATCACCAACGGCCAGACGGCGAACCTGATCTGCGTGGTGTGCAAGACCGATCCGACCCAGGGCGCGCGCGGGGTCTCGCTGCTGTTCGTCGAGACCGATGGCGCGGCGGGCTTCGAGCGCGGGCGCAACCTGCACAAGCTTGGGCAAGAGGCGCAGGACACCTCCGAACTGTTCTTCAACGAGGTTCGCGTGCCCGCGGAGAACCTGCTCGGCGGCGACGAGGGCCAGGGCTTTTTCCAGCTGATGAACCAGCTGCCGCAGGAGCGGCTCAACATCGCGCTGCAGGGCATGGGCACGATCGAGCGCGCGCTCGGTCTCACGCTCGACTACGTCAAACAGCGCAAGGCGTTCGGCAAGGCGCTGATCGACTTCCAGAACACCCAGTTCAAGCTCGCCGAGTGCAAGACGGAAGCGACCGTCGCCAAGGTTTTCGTCAACTGGTGCATGGCCGAACACCTGGAGGGCCGGCTCGATGCGACCAAGGCCTCGATGGCCAAGTATTGGGTGAGCGATCTCGAGAACAAGATCGTCGATGAGTGCCTGCAGCTGTTCGGCGGCTGGGGCTATATGGACGAGATGCCGATCAGCCGCATGTTCCGCGATAGCCGCGTCCAGCGCATCTACGGCGGCGCCAACGAGATCATGAAGGTGTTGATCGCGAGGACGCTGTGAGCCTGCATGGAGCCACGGTCGCCTGGGCGCTGAAACCGGATGAGGATTTCGCCCGGGGACGGTACAGCCGCGTCCACTCCATCACCTTTGAAGGTGGGGTGAGCATTCCGGGCGCGGCGTCGCCGGCGGTGGTGCCGCTCGCCTACACCAGCGCCGAGGCGGTCGATCCGGAGGCGGCGTTCGTGGCGGCCCTCGCCTCCTGCCACATGCTGACCTTCCTGGACCTCGCTCGCCGAGCGAAATTCGTGCTGTCGTCTTGGGAGGATCATGCCGAGGGCGTGCTGGAGAAGCGGGCGGACGGCAAGATGGCTGTCACGCGCGTGACCCTGCGTCCCAAGATCGCCTGGAGCGGCGAGGCGCCGGACGAGGCCAAGCTGAGCGAACTGCACCACCAAGCGCACGACCTCTGCTTCATCGCCAACTCGGTGACAACGGAGGTGGTGGTGGCTCAGCCCGCCGTCTGAATGTAGGGCGCCAAATGCGCGTGCAGGAACGCGCGATAACCTTCTTCATCAAGCTCGCTCGATGCAAGCTTCACCACGGCGTCCTCCGCTTCGGCCTCGCTTGCGGTCAAGCGCCAATCGTTCATCTTGAGGAACACCAGCCCGGCGCCGAAGCCCGTGCGCTTGTTGCCGTCAACGAACGGATGATTCTTGACGATGCCGCTCGTGTATCCGGCCGCGAGGGCGACGATATCAACGTTGTCGCCGTAGGCATCCATCTGGAGAGGACGGGCGAGCGCTGACTCGAGCAAGCCAAAATCCCGAACACCGGACGCACCCCCATAGCGCTCTAGAGATTTATCGTGGATCTCCAGGACAATGTCCGTGTCGAGCCAGAACCAGTCCCTCACTTCGCGAGCGCACGGAACGTCTGGTCGTATTCATCCATGGTCTCGTCGATCATGGTGCTGATCTGTGCCCGGTCGGGCTTGCCAGCTGTTAGGAGCAACCCGCCATTCGAAGTCTCCTCGGCGCGCAGTGTATCGCCCGTGCCGAGCTTCAATCGCGCGAGCAGATCATCAGGCATCACGACGGCGGTCACGTTGCCGATCTTGGTAAGCTTCAAAATGGTCATCAGGTCTCTCCTGGTGACCGGATATAACACCGAAGTCTGACCGTCGCAGGCCTTTCGCTCACCCCTCGCCGAACACCCGGGCGAAGATCGTGTCGACGTGGCGGAAGCTGTCCTCCTCGCCGAACGCTTGGGAGAGCTCGGCGTCGGAGAGGCGTTCGCGCACCTCCGGGTTCTCCTTGAGCAGATCCTGGAAATGGCCTTCGCCGCGCCAGGTGCGCATCGCCGCGGACTGCACGGTGGAGTAGGCGGCTTCCCGCGCCATCCCTTTCTGGGTGAGCGCCAGCAGCACCTTCTGCGAGTGCACCAGGCCCTGGGTGCGGTCGAGGTTGGCGCGCATGTTCTCTGGATAGATCACCAGGCGCTCGACCAGGCTGGCGAGCCGGCGCAGGGCGAAATCGAGATGCACGGTGGCGTCGGGCGCGATGCCGCGCTCGACCGAGGAGTGGCTGATGTCGCGCTCGTGCCACAGAGCAACGTTCTCCAGCGCCGGCACCACGGCCGAGCGCACCAGTCGCGCGAGGCCGGTGAGGTTCTCCGACAGGATCGGGTTGCGCTTGTGCGGCATGGCCGAGGAGCCCTTCTGGCCGACGTCGAACGGCTCCTCCGCCTCCAGCACCTCGGTGCGCTGCAGGTGGCGGATCTCCACCGCCAGCCGCTCGACGCTGGAGGCGACCACGGCGAGGGCGGCGAAGTAGGCGGCGTGCCGGTCGCGGGGGATCACCTGGGTGGAGATCGGCTCCACGGCCAGGCCCATCTTCTCGGCCACATGCGCTTCGACCCGGGGATCGACGGAGGCGAAGGTGCCCACCGGTCCGGAGATGGCGCAGGTGGCGATCTCGAAGCGCGCCATGGCCAGCCGCTCGCGGGCGCGGACGAACTCGGCGTAGTGACCGGCGAGCTTCAGGCCGAAGGTGGTCGGCTCGGCGTGGATGCCGTGGCTGCGGCCTACCGTGGGCGTGAATTTGTGTTCCAGCGCCCGCCGCTTCAGCGCGGCCAGCACCAGCTCAACGTCCTCCAGCAGAAGGTCGGTGGCGCGGGAGAGCTGCACCGCCAGGGCGGTGTCGTTCACGTCCGACGAGGTCATGCCCTGGTGCAGGAACCGCGCCTCGGACCCGACGATCTCGGTGACGTGGGTCAAGAAGGCGATGACGTCGTGCTTGGTCTCGCGCTCGATCTCGTCGATCCGGTCGGTGTCGAAGATCGCATTGCCGCCCCGGGCCCAGATCGCCTGGGCCGCCGGCTTGGGGATCACGCCAAGCTCGGCCATGGCGTCGGCGGCGTGGGCCTCGATCTCGAACATGATGCGGAAGCGGGTCTGCGGCGACCAGATGGCCGCCGCTTCGGGGCGGGTGTAGCGGGGGATCATGCCGTCGCTATAGCCGACGGCTCGGGCGCGCGCAGCATCCGGTGCACACCGAAGCTCGCCAGCAGGTAGTGGAAGGCGCCCCAGCCGGCGAAGAAGAAGGTCACCAGGATGCCCTGGCGGGTGGAAGCCGCCAGGACCGATCGGCACGCGAGCGCTACCGCCGGCGCCGAACCCTTGGGCGCCAAGCCGCCCGGGCAGGCGTGCTTGAAGGAGACTCCAGGAGCGCCGGCGAAGAGACTCGCCACCGACTGAGACAGCGAGTGGCCGCCGCTCGCGAAGGCGGCGTTGGCGAAGCGGTCGATGATCCAGCCGGTGAACAGAGGCCCGCCGCCCAGGGCGATCAGGTTCAGGAACAGGAACATCACCGCCGTCGCCGTGGCGCGCTGGTGCGGCTCGACCGAGTTCTGCACCAGGCCGAACGTCGGGCCGAGGTAGGTGTAGGAGAACAGGCCCGGCAGGAAGAGGATCATGGCCGCGGTCTGCCAGTGCCCCTGGCTGTAGGCGGCGATCGAGATCGGCAGCGAGAGGGCGACGCCGATAGCCGGGGTGAGCGCGTACCAGCGGGCTCCGCGGCGGGCGAGCCGATCGCTCACCACTCCGCCGATGATGGTGCCGAGCGCCGCCGAAGCCCCGCCGATGAGGCCGAAGATCAGGCCGACCGTCGCGTAGTCGAGGCCGAAGGCGCGGTTGAAGTAGGGAGGGGCGAACGCGCCGACGCCATAGCCGGCGAACGACACCAGGGTGACGCCCAGCATCACGTTGAGCGCGGGCCAACGACCGAACAGGGTGCGGGTCACGGTCCAAAGCTCCCGCCACTCGCTCTGCACCGCGACCTTGGAGGCGCTGTCGTCGGAGTGGCCGCGCGGCGGTTCCCGCACCACCAGCTTGATGACCAGGGCCGCGATCACGCCGGGCGCGCCCACCACCATGAAGGCGATGCGCCAGCCGAAGGTCTTGGCCAGGAAGCCGCCGAGCGCCGCCCCGATCATCGCGCCGATCGGGATGCCGAGCGCATAGACGGAAAGGGCGCTCGCCCGCCGCTTGGGCTCGAAATAGTCGCTGATCAGCGAGTGCGCCGGGGGCGAGCAGCCCGCCTCGCCCACGCCCACCCCGACCCGCAGCAGGAGCAGGGTCGCGAAACTGCCCGCCAGGCCGCACGCCATGGTGAAGCCCGACCAGACCACCATCGCCAGCGAGATGATCGAGACGCGGTTGAACCGTTCGGCCAGCCTGGCGATGGGCACGCCCAGGATGGTGTAGAGGATGGCGAAGGAGAGCCCGTTGAGCAGCCCGAGCTGGGTGTCGGTGAGCTTGAGATCGACCTTGATCGCCTGGCCGATGGTGGCGACGATCGTCCGGTCGATGAAGTTGAAGGTGTAGGCCGACAGCAGCAGCGCCAGCACCACCCCCTTGTAAGCGTTCGAGAAGGTGGGACGCGCGGGGCGGTGGTCCATGCTGGCGATCTCTCCCGAACGCGGCGTTCTGATACGCTTGGCCGCTGACCCTCTTAAGCGCAGCCGAGCCCGGCGGGGAACCGGTGATCGAACAAAGGTGGGCTGGAAGCGGCGTCGGCCGCGCCTAGGCGCCCTGGCTCAGGGTCGCGAGCATCGGCCCAAGGTGCTTCTCGTAGCGCCGCCAGCGCCCGATGGCGCTGGAGTAGATCGGCTGGCGAACCTGCCAGCTGCTGGGCGTGGTCACGGCGCGCTGCGTGTTCTGGAAGTCGAGGCAACCCGCCTCCCAGGGAAGTCCGAGGAAATCGACGATCCGCCGGGCGTTCGCTTCCGGACTCTCCACCAGATCCTCGTAGGCGACCTCCAGGATCGGCAGCTTCAATTCCCGGCTCCAGATCGCGCCGAGACGGTCCATCTGGCGAGTCACGAAGGCGCAGTCGGACTGGTCGGTGGAATAGAGGTTTCCCCGGGCGAAATACATCAGGTGGTTGGACACCGCGACGTCTCGGAGGTCGCGGCGGCACCAGATCACCCGCGCGTTGGGGAAGAGGCCGCCGATCAGGCCGAGGTTCATGATGTTGAGGGGAGTCTTGTCGACGACCCGCGCGGCGCCCTCGGCCATCCGCTCGAGTTCGGCGGCATGCTTGTCGGCTTGAGCACGGGCGACGTTACTGTCCCACGCGCGAGGGTGCGTGACCCCGCGGGCGAGCGCGCCCATGATCTTGTCGATGTCCTGGATGGCGCGGAGTTCTCCGGCCCCGACCACGCGAGAATGGCTGGCGCAGATCTGCTCGACCAGAGTGGTGCCCGACCTCGGCATCCCGACGACGAACACCGGCAGTTCGCTGGGATTGCCCCATCCCGAGGTGTCGTTCGCGTATTCGGCGGCCCGGCCCCGGTCCAACGCGTCCACGAAGGCGGCGGTCGCGACCCGATCGAAGCGCTCGCCGCGGGCGGTGCGCTCCTGCGCCAACAGCCGGTTGGCTCGCGCGAACCGAGCGAAAGCGGCGTCCGGCTCTCCGGCCCCGTCGAGCAGCTCCCCCAGGGCGAATCCGGCTTCGATCGGGTTGCGATTGCCCTGGGCCGGCGCGTCCGCGATCCGGGCGAGTTGGTCGCGAGCTTCCGGGGTGTCATCCAGACGCTTCAGCCGCACCAGGGCGAGCAGGGACGGCGCGTGATTTGGCGCGACCGCCAGCGCCTGACGGAAGGCTGCGGCCGCGGCGTCGAAGTTCCCGAGATGGCGAAGGCAGCTGCCACGGCGATAAAGCAGGTCGGCCGAGCGAGGGGCGGCGACCAGAGCCCGGTCGTAGAGCTCGAGAGCCGACGAGACATCGTGATCGCGCTCGAGGATCCGCCCCAGATCGGCGAGCAGGAACGGGTTGTCGGGCAACTGCCGCAGCGCGAGCCGATAGACCTGCGCCGCCTCCTTGGTGCGGTCGTACGCGTCGAGGAAGGCGGCGTAGCGGGCGATCACCCCCACGTCGGCCGGAGCGATCCGCATCGCCTCCCGGTAGGCGTTGTCGGCCTCGCTCATCCGGTTCAGCCGGCCCAGAGCCAGGCCCATCGCGCACAGGGCTTCGGTCGATTGGGGCGCGGCGGCCAGAGCCGCCTTGGCGTGCTCGACGGCGCCCGCGTTGTCTCCCGCCTCCACGAGCAGCCGGGAGAGTCGCGCGTTGACGCTCGCCGCCTTCGGGGAGCGCTTCAGCGCCTCCCGGCAGACGGAAATCGCCTCCGAGGTCTTTCGGGTCCGCTCCAGCGCATCGGCGAGATGAAGATAGGCGTCGAGATGATCCGGATGGCTCGCGATGGCGCGGCGCGTGAACTGGATGGCGACATCGGCGCGACCGCGGGCGAGGGCCAGCGCTCCGGAGAGGGTGAGAGCGTCGGCATGGTCGGGGGAGGCCTGCAGCGCCTTGCCGTAGAATTGCTCCGCGACGTCGAGCCTGCCGGCCCGGTGGGCGTCCAGCCCGGCGCGGACGAGAGACGCGGCGTTCGGCGGCGTCAGACTGGGAGGAGGCGTGACGGGTATTCGCGCCGTCAGGCTGAACGAGCCGGTGAAGGGTGGCTTTGAAGACATAAGGCTGTCCCAACTCGACGGATGGGCCCGCGTCGGCCGTGGACGCGAACCCGGCGGCAATCGGTACCGCATCGAGGTCGAGGTTTCGAGGTCCCGCGGAGGGAATGCAAATTGGCTCTCCCCCGCCGCCCGCGCCTGTGCTCTTAGCCGGTTTCGCGGACCGGGATCGGCTCGCGGCGATTTCGGCATTGGAGACGTGCGTGGAACTCTTGATCGGTACCAAGGTGTGGTCGAGCTGGTCGATGAGGCCGTGGCTGGCGATCAAGCGCACCGGCGAGCCCTTCACCGAGACGGTGATCGAGCTGCACCAGGGCGATCTCAGCCGCCGGGCGATCCTTGCGGCCGGTTCGCCGTCCGGGTTCGTTCCCGCGCTCAAGGACGGGGACCTCACCGTCTGGGACAGCCTGGCGATCTGCGAATACCTGCACGATCGGTTCCCGGCCGCCAAGCTGTGGCCGGACGATCCCGCGGCGCGGGCGCTCGGCCGCAGCGCGGCGGCGGAGATGCATTCCGGCTTTCACTCGTTGCGCGGCGAGCTGTCGATGGATCTCTCCAAGCGCGAGCAGGCGACGATCGTGCCCTCAACGGTCGAGGACGTGCGCCGGATGGTCGAGCTGTGGTCCGCGCTGCTGCGCCGCTTCGGGGGCCCGTGGCTGCTGGGCGAAGGCTGGTCGATCGCCGACGCCTTCTTCACCCCGGTGGCGACCCGCTTCCGGAGCTACGGGGTGATGCTTTCCGACCACGGCGATACCGGCGACGCCGGTCGCTACGCCGAACGTCTGCTGGAACAGCCCGAGTTCCTGGAATGGGAGCGGGCGGCCCTGGCCTGAAGGGGCTAGTGGACGCGGCCGTTCGAGCCGCGCTCCATCGCGTCCAGCCGCTTCAGGGCGGCGAGCACATCGACCAGTGGGACCGGCTCGACCGTGCCGAGCAGCCAGCGCAGGCGCGGCTCGTCCTGAACGGCCGAGGCGTCCGAGGCCCAGGACGAGAGGATCTCCCGCTTGTCGGCGAAGGTGAGGTGAGGATCCTTCACCACATCGTCCGGGTTCTGGAAGCCGACCGCCAGCCGCACCCCGCGTTCGCGCGCGGTGCGCAGGTCGTAGGGCGCGTGGAAGCGTCCCGCGTCCAGGTTTTGTTCAGAGGTTGCAAGTCTCATGCGACGTCTCCTGAAGTCCCCACGATATCTGGAGTGTTATCAGATGGCTTGTTGCTTTGGCTGCGCGCTGGCCGGAGCCGAGGGCTGAGGCTTCACAGCGCCCACTGACGGCTTGCTGCTCCCGCAGTCGCCGAAGGTGTGGGTCACCACTTGAGGCTGTCGGCCGGCTGTCCAGCTGTACTCCACGGAACGGCCGCAGACGCCGCGCCCCGCCGTCGTGGACGCGACCGAGAGCCCCGGCGCCGCTTCCGACCAGAATGGAGTGTTCACGCCCTCGAGCATCTCTTCGGCCTGGCGGTCCATGGCCTCCGAGATCCGCTCCATGGCCGCGAACGGCGAGGCGGGGTCGAAGGCGACGGGCGCCGGCGACCACTCGGCGGGGACGCCGATCGTCACCTTCGGCGGGGTCTCGCCGATGTAGCGGACACGCGCCGACGAGTCCGTCGGGCAGCCGCACCTCCATGATGTGGGCCTTCGTCATCCCGGCGGCGGCAAATCCGGCGAGACCCGCCAGAACGACCGCGGCGGCGCCGACGACGACGGGTTTTTGAGGGATTGGCATGACAGTCTCCGATCAGAGTGTTCCGGATCGGGAGCGACGAGGCATCCTCCGCCGTTCTCAGGTCCACCGGCTCGGCGCGAGCACGTTGGACTTGAGAGCTGCCCGGAAGCGCGGGCGCCCCCTGACGATCGAGGCCTCGCGACGCTCGACGCGCGTAAAATTTAGAATCGTCTTCGGCGGCGTCAAGCCTCTGGGCCCGCGGAACTCGCGGCGTTTTTAGCCGGGTTTGTCGAGCGTCCGCAGCATCGGGCCGAGGTGCTTCTCGTACCGGCGCCACCGGCCCACCGAACTCGAATAGACCGGCTGGCGAACCTGCCAGCTGCTGGGGGTGGCGACGGTCCGTTCGGTGTTCTGGAAGTCGAGCACCTGATCCTCCCACGGCAGCCCGAGGTGGTCGATAATTCGCCGCGCCTCCTCGCCGGGTTTGCGGATCAGGTCTTCGTAGCGAACCTCCATCATGGGTAACCGGCTCTCGCGCATCCAGATCTCGCCGATCTCCTCGAGGTGTCTGACGGCGAACGCGCAGTCGGAAAGGGACGTCGAAAATGCGTTCCCTCGGGCGAAATAGGTGAGGTGAAGGGACACCACCGTGTCCCTGGGATCTCGCCTGCACCAGAGTACTCGAGCGTTCGGCAGGAGAGCGCCGATCAGCCCCAGTCGAGCCAGGTTCAGCGGCGTCTTGTCGATGACCTTTTCAACACCCGGCCCGAGTCGCTCGAACTCGGCGGCGATCTCGTCAGCGCGAGCCCGAGCGTCGTCGGCGTCCCACTCGCTGAGCGAGTCCCGACCGGCGTTGCGCTCGGCCATTCTCCAACCCGCGCCCTCGATCAGGCGAAGCTCGCCCGCGCCCGTCACCTGGGAGTGGCTGGCGCAGATCTGTTCGACCAGGCTCGTGCCCGAGCGGGGCAGGCCGACGATGAAGACGGGAAGGGTGGTGGGATGGCCCCAGCCTTCGACCTCTTTGAAGCCGGGGGCCAGCACCGTCCGGGTCGACTCGACCTGGGCGAGAAGTTCCGAAGCGTCGAACATCTCGCCGCGAGCCTGGCGCTGGCGACGATGAAGCGCGTTGGCTTGAGCGTACTGGCGGAAAGCCTTGTCCGGCTCATTGGCTTGATCGAGCAGTTCACCCGACGCAAAGCCCGCCAGGACGCGATCGGGTTCTCTTGGATTGGCGTTAGAGGCTAGGCGAAGGAGGCGCGCCCGTTCGGAGGGGCTATCGGTGAGCCGCTTCAACCGGACGAGGCCATAGAGGGAGGCCGCGTTGTCCGGGTCGACGTCGAGGCATCGGCGGAACGCAGCCTTAGCACCCTCGAAATCACCCTGGTCGCGTCGCGCCATGGCCCGTTGACGATCGATCTCGGCGTCGCCGGGCCGCAAGGCGCCGGCCGCTTCGATCACCGCCAACGCCTCATCCACCCGCCCGCTGGTGCGCAGGACCGTCGCAAGGTTGAGGCGCGCGTTGAAGGACTCGGGGGAGATCTGGATGGTTTCCCGGTAAGCAGCCACGGCCTTGTCGATCAGTCCCAGATCGTCGAGCAGGCGGGCCTTCTCCCAGAGACTTTCGAAGTCCCCCGGCGCCAAGGCGAGGGCTCGGTCTATGCTCTCGGAGGCCGTTTCGAACTTCTTCAACAAACGCGCGGCGCTGGCTCGCTCCCGGTGGGCGGCTGGGGAGGACGGGTCGAGCGCGACAGCGACATTGGCGTGCCCCAAGGCCACCGACGGCTTGCCCCCGAGACGGTTCAGCCGCGCCAGTCGCATGTGGATTTCGGCGTCGTCCGGCTCGAGCGACAAGGCGCGGCGGGTCGCGGCCAGCGCTTCCCGCACCTGGCCAACCGCTTCAAGCGCCTCGGCCAGGTTGAGCTGGGCGTCCTTATGGGTGGGCAGGATGGCCACCGCTTGGCCGATAAGGCGGATCGCCTCCTGAACCTGCCCTCCCTGGAAAGCGAGCACACCGCGCAGGTTCAGCGCGTCCGCGTGCTTGGGGTTGGCGGCGAGCGCCTGATCGTAAAGCGAGCGAGCGTCCTCGATCCGTCCTTGCCCGTGGGCCTCCAATCCGGTGAGGATCAGGGCGTCGATCTCTTGCGTGGTAAGCGGCCGGGGCGGAGCCATCTTCGGAGCCAGGCGTCGTGCGGGCGCAAGGCCCGACAGGGGAAGGCCACTCATCAGGGGTTCGTGCCGGGGTGCGGGGCGTCCAGCGGCTGAGCCAAGGTCTTCAACATCGGGCCAAGGTGCTTTTCAAAACGCCGCCAACGGCCGACTGAACTGGTGTAGATCGGCTGGCGCACTTGCCAACTGCTGGGCGTATCGACGTGCCGGCGTGTATTCTGGAAATCAAGGCAAGCCGGCTCCCAGTCCAGGTCGAGGAAGTCGATGATTCGGCGGACGTTCGTCTCGAGGTCCGCCACGAGGTCTTCGTACACGATCTCCAGGATCGGCAGCCGGCTCTCCCGCCGCCAGGCCTCGCCGATACCCTCGATCTGGCGTGCGGCGAAGGCGCAGTCGACGATGTCGGTGGAGAACAGATTTCCCTCGCCGAAGAACATGGTGTGCTGGGAGACGACGACGTCGCGGGGGTCTCGCCGGCACCAGATCACCTTGGATCTCGGGAAAAGCGCGCCGATCGAGCCGAGACGCAAGAGATTCAGTGGTGTTTTGTTCACAACGCGCGCCGCCCCGCCCGCCATCTGCTCGAGTTCCGCGATGTGTGCCTCGGCAAGGCCGCGCGCGTGATCCGCGTCCCAGTTCGCCAACCCCTCGACGCCCCTGTTGCGGAAGGAGATCTCGCGTGTGACCGGCAGCATGACTTCGAGTTCACCGGCGCCATGCACCCGAGAGTGACTGGCGCAGATCTGTTCGACCAGCGTGGTCCCCGAACGCGGAAGTCCGACGACGAAGACGGGAAGGTCGGACTCCACACCCCAGGCGGAGGTGTCGCGCGCGAACTCGGCGGCGAGGTGCCGCTCGAGAAGCACCCGACTGGATTGCAGTTCCTCGGGATCGAATCGCTCGCCTCGCCGGATACGGTCGTCCCGCAACAGGCGATTGGCTTGCGCGAAGCGTTCGAAGGCTGCGTCGCTCTCACCGGATCGGTCGAGGAGTTCGCCCATGGCGAAGCCCGCTTGCGCCCGGTGCTCCGGTCGCCGTGACGCATCGGCAATGGCGCTCGCCAGCCGATTCCGCACGGTCGGCGTGTCCTGAAGGCGCTTCATCCTGGCAAGCGCCATCAACGACGCTCCATGTGACGGATCGAGTTTCAGCGCCGCCTCGAACCCTTCGGTGGCGGCGTCGAATTGACCGAGATCACGCAAGCAACCGGCCCGCCGGAAGAGATAGTCCGGATTGCCGGGAGCCATCGCGAGAACTCTCTCATAGATGGCCAACGACTCTTCGATGTCGCCGTGAAGTTCGCTTGTCGCCGCAAGCGCGGCCAAGAGATCCAGGTTGTCGCCGTCGAGATCTGCCGCACGGCGATAAAGTTCGACCGCCCGGCCGGTGACCTGCCTCTTTGCGAGGAGGGAGGCATAGCCGGTGAGCACCCGAAGATCGTCAGGGGCTTCTTCGAGAGCGTCGCGGAAGGCGATCTCCGCCTCTTCGAGGCGTCCAGCGGCGCGCAACGCGCAGGCGTGGGCGAAAAGAGCGTCTACCGATCTCGGCGCGAGAGCCAAACCGATTCGGGAGTACGCCAGAGCCGACTTCTGATCGCCAGCATCGAGATGCAACCGCGCGACTTTCAAGTTTGTGTTCGCGTCGTCCGGTACGAGGCTGAGCGCCGTCTCGTAAGCGGCCAGAGCCTCGCGATGTCGACGTGCGGCCTCGAAAGCTCTCGCGAGGTTGAGATGTATGTCGGCGCGTTCGGGGGCGGCCCCGGCGGCTTTTTTGAAGAGTTTGGCGGCGTCGGCGAACTCGCCTCCGGCGAGGGCGATCAAACCACCGAGGTTTGAGGGTCCCGGCGCATCGGGCTTCTGACGCCCTGCCGCGACCTGCAAGCTGCGAGCCTCATCGAGCCGCCCCGCTTGAAGCGCCCGCAAGCCGGAGCGCACGAGGGTCTCGACATCCTCTGGCTGGGGGGCTGCGCTGGACAAGGTGACAATCCCATGGCCGCGAGAGGCCCAAGCCTCAAGAAAATACGGCCGGCGGCGTCTTAAAACGCCACCGGCCGATTATAGTCGAACTACGAAAGCGAGTTAGGCGACGACGGACTTGCGACCGCGAAGAGCCGCGCCGAGCGCGCCGAAGCCGACCAGCATCAGAGCCCAGGTGGCGGGCTCAGGAACACCACCGGTGCCGATTTCGCCGATGTTCGCGCCCGTAACCGCGAAATCGTAATCAGGCGTATAAACGCTGGTGCTGAAACCGTTGATGGTGATCGTGGCATTGCACGAAATCGTCTCGCACGGATCGCCGATGTAGAGCGGCGAGGTCGAGGCGCCGGCCGCGAGCGCGCCGAGATCGACGCCGTTGATCGTTACGTCGCTGTAGGCGGTGCTGCTGTCGTTGGTGACGTAGAGCGCGGCTTGGTCGAAATCAGCCGAGAGGTACGAGTAGTTGTAGTTTTCGAACACGGTCGCGGCGGATGTCGCGCCGGCGACCGAGACCGCGCCCGCGAGGACGGCGGCGGCGGTGATGACGGTGGAGAGTTTCATGGTTCAATGCCCCAAGGGTAAGATTTGAGAAGCCGCCGCGTCGACGGTCTTAATCGCATCCCACATTCCGCCATATTCCACAACCTTGAGCTTACGTTTTTCCGCCTTTTTTCGATAAATTCGCGTGGAAACAACAATAGTTACATTAGTCTTTGCGCCTTCAAACTCGTCACCCCCTCGCGGCCGACCACGACGTGATCGTGCACGGTGACCCGAACCGCGCGTCCCGCCTCCACCACAGCCCGGGTCATCTCCACATCGTCCCGCGAAGGCGTGGGGTCGCCGCTCGGGTGATTGTGGGCGAGGATCACCGCGGTGGCCGATAGCTCCAGGGCCCGGCGCATCACTTCGCGGGGATAAACGGGGGCGTGGTTCACGGTGCCCTCGTTCATCACCTCGTCGGCAATCAGCCGGTTCTTGCCATCCAGGAACAGCACGCGAAACTGCTCGCGCGTGGCGCCGGCCATGGCGACGCGCACATAGGCGGTGAGCGCGCTCCAGGAGGAGATCACCGGGCGCTTTACCGCCTCGGTCCGGCTCATCCGTCGCGCGGCTTCGTGGATCAGCTTGAGGTCGAGCGCGACGGCCTCGCCGACGCCCGCAACCTGTTTCAGCTCCGCCAAGGTCGCGCCGTGCACCCCGGGCAGGTCGCCGAACCGGGCGAGCAGCGCCTTGGCGAGGGGCTTTACATCGCCCCTCGGGATGGTGCGGGCGAGCAGCAGCTCGAGCAACTCGTAGTCGGGCAGGGCGTCGAAACTCTTCGACGCCCGCTCGCGAAGCCGCTGCCGATGGCCCGCATGTGGCGACGCCGGCTTAAGCGACGGCGCCGGATCGAAGGCAAAGCCCGCCTGTGCGCCCACCATGCCCGGGTTTCTCCAAACAGCCCGGGAGGAACACTACAGGAACGCGAGGCCGGTTTGAAGGGCCTCGCGCCTGGAAAGCCGCCTAGTAGAAGGCCCCGTAGATCACATCGACGATCTGGCCGGAGTAGCGCTGTACGAGCAGCAGGTCCGGCCCGTAACGCACCCAGACGCAACCCGGCGGCGGAGCCTCGAGACCCATCGAATAGTAGTCGTTGAAGAAGTAGGCGCTCGACAGGAACAGCGCCGGAAGGATCAGGCCTCGGTTCCAGCGGCGATAGCGATAGCCGGACGGATAGCGATAAGGCCGGCCGCGAACGGGTCGGAAGCCCGGCGGCCGACCTTCACCCGGTCGATGGTAGCCGGGCCGACCGCCGTTGGGCGGACGCCCCTGACCGGGTCCGGGTCGATGGCCGCCGCCAGGGCGCTCCCCGCCCGGCTGCGGACGGAAACCGTTCGGCGGGGTGGGCCGCGTTCCTCCGGGCGGACGAACGGACGGACCGCCGGGGCCGCCGGGGCGACCGGGTGCGCCCGTCTCGCCGCCTGGTCGGCCGCCACCACCGCCTGGAAATCCCCCAGGCCGACCGCCGCCACCCGGGGGGCCGCCCCCGGGACGCTCGCCCCCGCCGGGAAATCCGCCGCCAGGACGACCGCCCCCGCCAGGAGGTCCGCCGCCAGGGCGCCCGCCGCCGGGCGGTCCACCGCCCGGACGCCCGCCGCCGCCCGAAGGACCACCAGGGCGCCCGCCGCCAGCCGGCGCGCCGCCGCCGGGATGCGCGCCGCCACCGGGAGGGCCGCCGCCGGGTCCACCGCTCCGGTCTTGAGCGAAGGCGATCGACGGGATCAGGAAGGGCAGGGCGGCGAACAGAAGGCGACGTCTATGCATGGCATCCTCCGCGCCGCTCTCATTCGCGGCGTTACATCGCTTCATGAACGCGCGACGGCGGGAATCGGCCAAGGTTGCTGGCGGCGAAATAAACGCCGGGTCAGGACGGTTTGAACAGCCCCGCGGGCGAGAGGGTGAACACCTCGCAGCCGGTCTCGGTGACGCCCACCGAATGTTCGCACTGGGCCGAGAGCGACTTGTCGCGCGTGACCGCCGTCCAGCCGTCGCCCAGGACCTTCACGTGATGACGGCCGAGATTCACCATCGGCTCGATGGTGAAGAACATGCCGGGGCGAAGCACCTCGCCCGTCCCGGGTCGGCCGTAGTGAAGGATGTTCGGCGTGTCGTGAAAGACGCGTCCCAGTCCATGGCCACAGAAGTCCTGCACCACGCTGCAACGCTGGGCTTCCACATAGGCCTGGATCGCGTGGCCGATGTCGCCGAGCCGCGCGCCCGGTTTCACGGCCGCGATGCCCCGCTCCATGCCCTCATAGGTCACGTCGATCAGCCGACGCGCCGCCGGCGAGATCTTGCCGATGGCGTACATGCGCGAGTGATCGCCGTGCCAGCCGTCGACCACCACCGTCACGTCGATGTTGGCGATGTCGCCCTCGCGCAGCGGCCGCTCGCCGGGAATGCCGTGGCAGACCACATGGTTGAGCGAGATGCACAGGGTGTGGTGGTAGCCGCGATAGAACAGGCAGGCGGGCAGGGCGCCGCGATCGAGGATGAACTCTCGGGCGATGCGGTCGAGTTCGAGGGTGGTGACCCCCGGCTGCACGTGCGGGGTGAGCGCGTCCAGGCACTCGGCCGCGAGCCGGCCGGCCACGCGCATGCCCTCGAACCCTTCCGGCCCGTGCAGCTTGATGTGGCCGGTGCGGGTCTCTTGCTCGAGGTAATCTTCGACGAGGGCCATGAACGCTCCTGAACTAGGCTTGGTGGATCCAGGGCAGGCGCGTCGTCAGCCGGATCGCTTCGGGGCTAATGTCGCAACGGTAGCACAAGACTTCAACACCAGCGCGGGCGGCGTCCGTCAGCGCGGCGGCGTAGGTCGGGTCGAGGTCGGCGCAGGCGGCGAACCGCGTGCAGTCGGTGCGCTGGATCACGAAGAGCTGCACCGCGCGCTGGCCCTGGCTAACCTTGGCGGAGAGTTCGCGCAGGTGCCTGGCGGAGCGGGCGGCGACGCAATCGGGGAACTCGGCGAGATCGCCGGTGCGGCGCAGGTGGCAGTTCTTGACCTCCAGCCAGCAGCTCGGCCGATCCGGACTCTCCAGCACGAAGTCCACCCGGCTCGCCTCGCCCATGCGCACCTCGCGGCGATGGATCGCGTAGCCGGAGAGCTCCGGAATGCGGTCTTCGGCCAGCGCCTCGGCCACCAGGCGGTTGGGGTGCAGGGTGTTGACGCCGACGGGGCCGCCGTCGGCCTCCACCAGCTCCAGCGTCCAGGCGAGCTTGCGCTTGGGGTTGTCCGCGCCCGAGATCCACACCGGTAGACCCGGCTCCGAAAGTCCCAGCATGGCGCCGGGGTTGGGGCAGTGGGCGGTGACCGTCTCGCCGCCGTCCAGCGCCACGTCGGCGAAGAAGCGCTTGTAGCGCGCGACCAGCCGGCCGCGCCGCATCGGTTGCGGAAGGTGCATGCGGCCCTTAAGCCCGCTCGCGAACAGCGGGTCCAGACGAGGCGAGCATGGCGAACGCGGAGCGGGTGACCGCGGCGGTCCTGATCATCGGCGACGAGATCCTGTCCGGCCGCACCCAGGACACCAACCTCAACGCCATCGCCAAGTACCTCGGCCAGTACGGCGTCGACATGGTCGAGGCGCGGGTGGTGGGCGACGAGAAGAGTCGACATCATCGCCGCGCTGAACGCCCTGCGCTCGACCTACGACTACGTCATCACCACCGGCGGCATCGGCCCGACGCACGACGACATCACCGCCGACTGCGTGGCCGAGGCGTTCGGCGTAAAGCTCTATGAGCACCCCGAGATCATCGCCATGCTCACCGGCCGCTGGGGGCCGGAGGTGAACGCCGCCCGCCGGCGCATGGCGCGCATCCCGGAAGGCGGCAGCCTGGTGAAGAACCCCGTCCAGGGCCCGCCGGGATTCCAGATCGGCAACGTCTTCGTGCTGGCCGGCGTGCCGTTGATCATGCGCGGCATGCTGGAGGACGTCGGCCCGCGCCTGCGCACCGGAGCGGTGGTGATCTCGCGCACGGTCCGGATCGAGGGCGTGGGGGAGGGCGCCATCGCCGCGCCGCTGGAGGCGCTCGCAAAGACTCACCCCGATCTGTCGCTCGGCAGCTACCCCTTCTTCGGCCAGGGCGGCTTCGGCTCCAGCCTCGTGATCCGGGGGCGTGACCCCGCCGAGGTGGACGCGACGGTCGGCGAGCTGGTCGAGGCGCTGAAGGCCTTTCCAGAGGGCAAGGTGAGTTTGCCGGAAACCCTGGCGTGACTCCGTCGGGGGCGCCGACCTGTCCGATCTCCTCATCCCCGCGGCGCCTCCCGGCGCCTCGCCGCTGGAGACCGTACCCGCCGGCGAGGCGGCGGCGATCGCCGAGGTGACGCGCATGATCGCCGAGCGGGTGCGCGATTCGGCCGCTGTTTCCGGCACGGCCTACCGTGACGCCCACCCCAAGATGCATGGCTGCGTGGAGGCCGAATTCCATGTGCTGGATGACTTGCCGGCCGAGTTGAAGGTCGGCCTGTTCGCCCAGGCTCGCCGCTACCCCGCCTGGGTGCGATTCTCCAACGGAGCTGGGAAGCCGCAACCGGACAGCGTCGCCGACGCGCGGGGCGCGGCGATCAAGCTGATGGGTGTGGAGGGGAGCCGCTCGGGCACGCAGGACTTCGTCCTGATCAACAGCCCGCGGTTCTTCGTGCGCAACGCGGCGGACTACGTCGCCCTTCAAAACGTGGGCGACAATCAGATCAGGTTCTTCTTTCCCGGGCTGAACCCGTTCCGCTGGCGGCTGCACGAGCTGTTCGCCGCCCTGGCGATCACCCGGCAGACGGTCTCCAACCCGCTGAACATCCAATACTGGAGCATGTCGCCCTATCTGCTGGGCGAAACGGCGTGCAAGTTCACGCTTCGCCCGGCGGGCGCTGCATCTGCCGTTCAACGATCGATCGACGCCGGATTTCCTGCGCGACAACCTCGTCAGGTCGCTGGAGCAGACGGACGCCGACCTTCGACTTCTGCGTTCAGGTTCGCGGCAGAGCCGACGATGCCGATCGAGGATCCGACCATCGCGTGGTCCGAGGCGGACGCGCCCTTCGTACCCGTGGCGCGGCTGGTCATCCCTCGCCAGAGCTTCGATACGCCGGAGCGGCGCGCCTTCGGCGAGGCCCTGTCGTTCACGCCCTGGCACGGGCTCGACGCGCACCGGCCGCTGGGCGGGATCAATCGCGCGCGGCGGGTGGTGTACGAGACGATCTCGGGCCTGAGACACGCCATCGACCACACGCCTCGCCAGGAGCCGGTTGCTTGAGCGATGCGCGGCCGAGATGGCGCAAGCGGCCGTCGTTCGGCACGGCCCTGCGCGAGCGCCGGCTCATCCGTCAGTACGCCGCCGCACGCCCATCCAAGGGTGTTCGATTACGACTGGCGCGAGACCCCCTGGACGCGCGCGGCGGTGGTCAACCGGCTGCTCAGTCGCGCCCGCGGGGACCGCTATCTGGAGATCGGCTGCGCGGGCAACGAGCTGTTCGACGCGGTGATGGCGACCGACAAGACCGGGGTCGATCCGGTTCGCGGCGGCACCCACCGCATGACCAGCGACGCCTTCTTCGCCGCGAACCCGGACGCGCGGTTCGACGTGATCTTCATCGATGGCGATCACCATTACCGCCAGGTGCGGCGCGACCTGGTGAACGCCCTGGCGCGCGTCGCCCCCGGCGGCTGGATCGCCATGCACGACATGTGGCCCCGCGACTGGCTCGAGGAGCACGTCCCCCAGATCGTCCGCAGCGGCTGGACCGGCGACGGCTGGAAGTGCGCCTTCGAACTGCTGGAGACGCCGGGCTTGGAGTTCCGCCTGATCTCGATCGACCACGGCGTGCTGGTGATCCGGCCCTCGAAGCCAGGGATCGCCCTGGCCGACCGACAACCCGACCTATCGGATGCGCGGTTTCGGGTCTTTGCGGACGGATTCGAGCGGCTGCCGGTGAGCGACTATCCAGCGGCAGCAAAGTGGATTGACGCGGCTGACTGAACCCCCTTTCGGGAAGAAGGGCGAGGGAACAGCGGGCGCGATGGACGGGCGCGCGCAACCCGGACTACCCTGGATACAGCCGCGGGCGTGGCGAAACTGGTAGACGCAACGGACTTAAAATCCGTAGGGGGCGACCCCGTGCCGGTTCGATTCCGGCCGCCCGCACCACCCTCTTTCCGCTCAGGCCGCCATCTTCAGCGCGTAGCGACGGCAGTGCTCCAGGTAGCCCTGCTCGTGGCGGCCGGCGAGCTCGACCACGCTGGTCCACAGCCAGTGCGGCGCGTCGAGGTTGGCGGGGTGGTGGCGGTCGAGCTCGCGTGACCAGGCGGCGCGGGCGTGGGCATCGAGCTGCCGGGCGTGGGCTCGCCCGACCACGAAGGCCAGGTAGCGGGCGGCGAGCACGGCCTCGGCCCTCGTGAACTGTTCGATCTCCAGCTTGAGGTCGCGCGGCGCGAGTTCCCGCACCACCACCGGCTGGCCGAGCACATCGGCGGCGATCATCCGCTCGCCGAGGTTGGGGGAGAGCGCGCGGGCGCCGGCGACGACCCGCTCGCCGGGGTGGGTCGGCATCACCGCGCCCGGCGCGCTCGGGGCGGCCGGCTCGACCGCTTCCTTGAGGTCGATGAGCGCGTGAATCGTCTTGCGGTTCGCCTCCTCCAGCCGGAGCAGGGCGGCGAAGCGCACCTTGCCGAGCGAACTGCAGCCCTTTCGCCAATAGGCGGCGTCGACCACCTCGAGGCGGCTGTCCTCGGCCCGTCCGTGCAGGGACAGGACCAGCCGGCGAATGTCCTCGCGATCGAACACGCCCTCGACAGCGGCGTGCTCCTCGTCCGTCAGGCTCCAGAACTTCGATCCCCGTGGGATCAGCGGGGCGCCGCCACCGAGGCGTTCGCGGGCGAGATGCTTCCAGCGGCGGCCGAGCGCGCGGCGGCGGATGCTGCGCACCACCCCGGGCTCAGGCGCTTCGTCGGCGAGGTCTGGCTCGCGCAAGGCGAGGTTGTAGCCGCGCACCATCTCCTCGACCATGCGGGCGGTGGTGACGCCGGGCAGGTCGGAGCCGCGCGCCGCGGTCGCCAGCGACAGTCCGAGCCGGATCAGGTCGTGCGCGGGGTTGCCGATGACCGTCTGGTCGAGGTCGCGGATCTGCACGTCGACATGGCCGTCGCTGTCGACCAGGGGGCCGAGATTGCCGAGGTGGCAGTCGCCGCAGATCCAGACGGGCGGACCTTCGGGTATGCGGCCGGACTGGCCCTCCGCCAGCCAGCGGTAGAACTGGACGGTGTTGCCCCGGACGTAGGCGTGGGCGGAGCGCGCCATCTTCAGCGTGCGGCCATGCTCGAGCACCTCGAGCCGGCGCTCGGGTTCGACTTCAAGCGGTGTCTTCATCAAGCCTCATGCCCACAGCCAAGCTGGGCTGCTTAGCGCGTGAAAACGTCAAGGGTTCAAGCCGGCGGTTCCGCTACCAGGTGTCGATCCACTTGAGCTTCTTCTCGGTCCGTGGCGGCGTGGGCGGCAGGCTCTTGAGGCCGGCCATGATCCAGCGGCGGGTCTCGGCGGGATCGATGACGTCGTCGAGGGCAGGATAGAGGGCGGTGGAGAGCGCCTTGCCGCGCGCGTAGGCGGCGGCGACCATCTCGTCGAACTTGGCCTTGCGCGCGGCCGTGTCCTCGATCGCCGCCAGCTCGTTGCGGTAGCCGAGCTTGACCGAGCCCTCCAGGCCCATGCCGCCGAACTCGCCGGTCGGCCAGGCGATGGCGAACATCGAGGCCTGGTAGCTGCCGCCGGTCATGGCGATGGCGCCCAGGCCGTAGCTCTTGCGGATCACGACCGAGAGCATGGGCACGGTGAGGTTGGCGCCGATGACGAACAGGCGCGCGCAGTGGCGGATCAGCGCGCCCTTCTCCGCCTCCGGTCCCGACCATGTTGCCGGGCGTGTCCGAGAGCGAGAGCACCGGCAGGTCATAGGCCTCGCACAGCTGCAGGAAGCGCGCGGCCTTGTCGGAAGCCTCGGCGTCGATCGCGCCGCCCAGATGCATCGGATTGTTGGCGATCAGGCCCATGGGCCGCCCCTCGACGCGGACCAGGGCGGTGATCATGGCGAGACCGAACTTGGGCCGCAGCTCGAGCACGCTGCCCGCGTCGGCGAGCAGGCCGATCAGCTCGCGCATGTCGTAGGCGCGCAGGCGGTTCTCCGGCACGATCCGGCGCAGCAGGCGCTGGTCGGCGCAGGTCCAGTCGGCGAGCGGGCCCTGGAAGTAGGAGAGGTACTGCTTGGCCTTGGCCACGGCGTCGGCCTCGTCCTCGGCCGTGACGTCGATGGTGCCGTTGGCCTGCATCACCTTGAGCGGGCCGATCTCCTCCGGGCGGAAGACCCCGAGGCCGCCGCCTTCGACCATCGCCGGGCCGCCCATGCCGAGCGCGGAGTCCTTGGTGGCGATGATCACGTCGCAACAGCCGAGGATGGCGGCGTTGCCCGCGAAGCAGCGGCCGGAATTGATCCCGACCAGCGGCACGGCGCCCGACAGCTTCCCCCAGAACTCGAAGCCGCGGACGAAAGCGCCGGCGCCTTCGGTGTCGCCTGGCCGGCCGCCGCCGCCCTCGGTGAAGAACACCACCGGCGTGCGCCAGCGCAGGGCCAGCTCGCTCATCCGGTCGAGCTTGTAGTGGTTGTAGGCGCCCTGGGTGCCGGCGAGCACGGTGTAGTCGTAGGCCATCACCGAAACGCGGGCCCTGTCCTCCGGGAAGAGGGCGCCGTTGACCGCGCCCAGGCCCATGACCAGTCCGTCGGCCGGCGTGGTGGAGATCAGCTCCTCCACCGAGTTGCGGCGGCGGCGGGCGGCGATGGCCAGCGCGCCGTATTCGGTGAAGCTGCCCGGATCCAGCAGGTCGTCGACGTTCTCGCGGGCGGTGCGCTGGCCGGTCTTGCGCCGGCGGGCGACGGCGTCAGGACGCGCGGCGTCGAGCGTGCGGGCGTGGCGTTCGAGCACCTCGGCAAGATCGGGGCGGATGTCGTCGAGATCGACGGCCTCGGCTTCGCCCACCTCGCCGCCCGCGCCCTCCCGCTCCTCGAAAAAGGCGAGCGGCGCGTTCTCGACCACGGTGTCGCCGACCTGGACCACGATCTCGCGCAGAAGGCCGGCGACCGGCGCGCGCACCTCGTGCTCCATCTTCATGGCTTCCATGACGAAGAGGACCGCGCCGGCCGCGACCTCCGCGCCGGGCTCGGCCGAGACGCCGATCACCGTGCCTTGCAGGGGCGCGCGCAGCGCCAGCGTTCCTTCCGGCCCATACGCCTCATCCTCGTCGCTATCTTCGGAGCGCTCAGCCTTGCCGTGCGCCAGGACGGCGAGCGGATCGACCGTGTCGATGCTGGCGCCGGCGCGGCGCGGAGCGGATGGCTCGGACGCAGCCGCGTCGAAGTAGAGCCGGGGCGCGCGCCGGCGCGCCGATCAGCGCCGGCATGGTGCCGCTCGATGAAGCGGGTGTCGGCCTCGCCGGCGATCACCTCGGGCTGGGCGAGCAGGGCTTCGAGGAAGGGGATGTTGGTCTGAGGACCGGTGATCTTGAACTCGGCGAGCGCCCGTCGCGTCTTGGTCAGGGCCTCGCTCAAGCCGCCCTGGGCGTGGACGATCAGCTTGGCGAGCAGGCTGTCGTACCGGCCGCTGGTGCGATAGCCGGCGTAGCCGAAGTGATCGACGCGGACGCCTGGGCCGGACGGCGGCTCGAAGGCGCCGATCACGCCGCCGCTGGGCCGCGCCTGGCCCTCCGCCGTCATCGTCTCCAGATTGACCCGCGCCTGCACCGCCGTCCCGCGCGGGCGGGGGACCTCCGCCTGGGTGAGGCCGAGCTCGGCGAGGTCGCGGCCGGCGGCGATCTCCAGCTGGATCCGCACGAGGTCGAGGCCGAGCACCGCCTCGGTGACCGTGTGCTCCACCTGGAGCCGGGCGTTGGCCTCGATGAAGACGAACTCGGCTGGGCCGGTCGGCGTCGATCAGGAACTCGACGGTGCCGAGGCTGCGGTAGGCGGCGCCTCGCCCTAGCGCCACGGCGGCCTCGAACAGGCGCTCGCGGGTTTCCATCGGCAGCATGGCGGCCGGCGCGATCTCCACCACCTTCTGACGCTGGCGCTGGAGGCTGCACTCCCGGTCCCAGAGGTGGACCACGGCCGCGCCGTCGCCGGCGATCTGCACCTCCACGTGCCGCGCGCGGGGCAGGAAGCGCTCGACGTAGAGCGCGTCGTTGCCGAAGGCCGCCTTGGCCTCGGAGGCGCAGCGCTCGAAGGCCGACTCCAGCTCGGCCTCGCTCGCCGCCGGCCGCATGCCCCGCCCGCCGCCGCCGGCGAGCGCCTTGACCATCACCGCGCCGCCGTCGCCGAGCGAGCGGAGGAAGGCCTTGGCGTCCTCGAGGCTGGTCGGGCCGTCGGTCCCCGCCAGCACCGGCACGGCGACACGCTGGGCCAAGGCGCGGGCGGCGGCCTTGTCGCCGAACAGGGCCAGGGTCTCGGGGGAGGGGCCGACGAAGGTGATCCCCGCCTCGGCGCAGGCGCGGGCGAAGGCGGCGTTCTCGGACAGGAAGCCGTAGCCCGGATGGATGGCGTCGGCGCCCGCCTCCCGCGCGGCGGCGATCACCGCCGCAATGTCCAGATAGGCCGCCGCGCCCGCGCCCGGCAGCTTCACCGCCCGATCGGTCTTGCGGACGTGGAGCGAGGTCTCGTCGTCGGCGGGAAAGACGGCGACCGTGCCGATGCCCATCTCGGCGGCGGTGCGGGCGATCCGGATGGCGATCTCGCCCCGGTTGGCGATGAGGAGGGTTTTCATGCCCGCGCACCTTAGAGTTGCGGGCCGGTCCAGGGCAAAGCGTGATGCGGCTCAAAAGGAGCCGGCGAGGCGCCGGCGGGCCGGCCGTTGCACAGGCAGCAAGCCCCGTTTGTCGGACGACTAGACTCGCATGAGCCGCTTGGGCCGGACCGCCGGCGCCTCGCCGGCTTCTACCCGCCGCTCAAATGTGGATCGCGTGTCCCAGCGCGCGCTGGCTGGCCTCGTGCACTGCTTCCGTCAGCGTCGGGTGGACGTGGATCGTGCCGGCGATGTCTTCCAACACCGCGCCCATCTCGAGGTAGGCGGCGAACTCGCCGGACAGTTCGCTGACGTGCGCGCCGACCGCCTGGAGACCGAGGACTCGGTGGTCGGATTTGCGGGCGACGATACGCACGAAGCCGCCCTCGTCGCCGACCTCCATGGAGAGCGCCCGGCCGTTGGCCATGTAGGGGAAGACGGCGGTGATCGCGTCTTCGCCCGCTTCGTGCGGGTTCAGCCCCGCGGAAACGATCTCCGGCTCGGTGAAGCAGACGGCGGCGATGGCGGCGGGGTCGAAGCGGCGGCGCTCCCCGGCGATGATCTCGGCGACCATCTCGCCCTCGGCCGAGGCCTTGTGCGCCAGCATCGGCTCGCCGACGAGGTCGCCGATGGCCCAGACGCCCCGCATCGAGGTGCGGCGCTGGTCGTCCACCCGAACGAAGGCACCGGCGCGCTCCACGCCCATGCTCTCCAGGCCCCAGCCTTCCGTGCGTGGGCGGCGGCCGACGGTGACCAGCACCTTGTCGGCGGCGAGGCGTTCGGTCTTGCCGTCCTGGGTCTCGACGACGAGGGTCGCGCCGGCGCCGTCCGGCTCCAGGCCTGCCGCCTTGGCCGAGAGGTGCAGGGCGACGCCATTCTTCTGCAGCCAGCGCGCGACCGGAGCGGTGAGGTCGGAGTCGTAGGTCGGCAGGATGCGGTCGGCCATCTCGACGATGGTCACCTCCGCGCCCAGCTTGCGGAAGGCGATCCCCAGCTCCAGGCCGATGTAGCCGGCGCCGATCACGACCAGCCGCCGGGGCAGGTCTTCGAGGTCCAACGCCTCGGTCGAGGAGATCACCGGCCCGCCGAAGGGGATGTGGGGCAGGGCGACGGCTTCCGAGCCGTTGGCCAGGATCACGTGCTCGGGTCGGATCACCACCTCGCCGTCGGCGGTCGCCACGGTGCAGGTCTTGGCGTCGGAGAACACGCCCCAGCCGGCGACGACCCTGACCTTGGCGCGCTTGAGCAGGGCCGTGACGCCGCCGTTCAGCTTGTCGACCACGCCCGCTTTCCAGCGGATGGTCTCGGCCATGTCGAGCTCGGGGGCGGCCTTGAGCTTGATCCCGTGCTTCCCGGCGCCCGCGTGGCGGGTCATCTCGTGGAAGGTGGTGGCGGCGTGGATCAGGCTCTTGGAGGGGATGCAGCCGCGGATCAGGCAGGTGCCGCCGAGCCGGTCGCCTTCGACCAGCACGGTGTCGAGGCCGAGCTGGCCGGCGCGGATCGCCGCGACGTAGCCGCCCGGGCCGCCGCCGACCACCAGCACCTTGGGAGTGAGTTCGCTACTCGCCATGCGCCTACTCGATGAACAGGGTGGCGGGGTTCTCCAGCAGCGCCTTGATGCGCTGGATGAACTCGGCCGCGTCGTAGCCGTCGACCACGCGGTGATCGAAGCTGGAGGAGAGGTTCATCATCTTTCGAATCACCACCTGACCGCCGCGCACCACCGGCCGCTCGACGATCTTGTTGGGGCCGATGATGCCGACCTCGGGATGGTTGATCACCGGCGTGGTGACGACGCCGCCGAGCGGGCCCAGCGAGGTGAGGGTGATGGTCGAGCCGGAAAGCTCCTCGCGCGAGGCCTTGTTGTCGCGGGCGGCGGCGGAGAGGCGGGTCACCTCGGTCGCGGCCTGCCACAGGTCGAGCGCCTCGGCGTGGCGCACGACCGGCACGATCAAGCCGTTCGGCGTCTGGGTAGCGATGCCGATGTGCACGGCGCGATGGCGATGGACCACGCCGGCCTCGTCGTCGAAGGTGGCGTTGATCTGCGGGTAGTCCGGCAGCACCTTGACCAGAGCCCGCATCAGGAACGGCAGGACGGTGAGCTTGGCCCGGTCCTTGTGCGTGGCGTTCAGGTGCGCGCGCAGGTCCTCCAGCGCCGTCATGTCGATCTCCTCGACATAGGCGAAGTGCGGGATTCGCCGCTTGGACTCCTGCATCTGCTGGGCGATTCGCCGGCGCAGGCCGATGACCTTCACATCCTCGACGCCGTCGCGCGCGGCGTAGCGCTGGTCCGCGCCGCCGCCGGCGACCTCGCCCCGCTGAAGGAAGGCGTCGAGATCGCCGTGATCGACCCGCCCGGCGGGACCGGAGCCCGGCACGTAGAGGAGGTTCACGCCCAGGTCGTGCGCCCGCCGCCGGACCGCCGGAGAGGCGAGGGGACGATCGCCGGTCGGATGGAGGATCGCAGGCTGGTTCGACTTGGGCCGGACCGCCGGCGCCTCGCCGGCCTCTTTCGGTGCGGGTGGCGAGGTCTTTGCCGGCGGGGCGCCGGCGGTCCGGCCCAGGTCCTGAGACGGCGTGGACGGTCTCTCCACGAGCGGCGTGGTCGGAGGAGGATCGCGGGGATCGGTATTCCGCTCGCCGGTTGGGGAGGCGACCACGGGATCGCCCGAGGCTTCCCCACCGGGGCCCTCCACCTCCAACTCCGCCAGCATTGCGCCGACAGCGGCCATCTCGCCGACCTCGCCATTCAGTACACGGACGATCCCGGAAACCGGCGAGGTCATCTCCACCGTCGCCTTGTCGGTCATCACGTCGACGAGCGGCGTGTCCTCCTCGATCCTGTCGCCGACGGCCACGCGCCAGGCGACGATCTCGGCCTCGGCGGTGCCTTCGCCGACGTCGGGAAGCTTGAAGACGAAGCGACCCATCAGCGGGGATCCACCGCGCGCTTCAGCGCCTCGACCACGCGCGCGGGCCCTGGGAAATAGTCCCACTCGAAGGCGTGCGGGTAGGGCGTGTCATAGCCGGTGACGCGCTCGATCGGCGCCTCCAGGTGGTAGAAACAGCGTTCGGCGACCAGGGCGGCGAGCTCGGCCCCGAAGCCGCCGGTGCGCGTCGCCTCGTGCACGATCACGCAGCGGCCGGTCTTCTTCACCGAGGCTTCGATGGTCTCGATGTCCGGCGGTACGATGGTGCGAAGATCGATCACCTCGGCGTCGATCCCCGCCTCGTCGGCGGCGGCCACGGCGACATGGACCATGGTGCCGTAGGCGATGATCGTGGCCGCGCTGCCCGGCCGCGCGATGGCGGCCTTGCCGAGCGGAACGGTGAACGCCGCCTCCGGCGTGGTCGACAGCGGCGACTTGGACCAGGGCAGGACCGGACGGTCGTGATGGCCGTCGAAGGGGCCGTTGTAGAGGCGCTTGGGTTCGAGGAAGATCACCGGATCGGGATCCTCGATGGCGGCCATCAGCAGCCCCTTGGCGTCGCGCGGATTGGACGGGATCACCGTCTTCACCCCGGAAATGTGAGCGAAGATCGCCTCCGGACTTTGGCTGTGGGTCTGGCCGCCGAAGATGCCGCCGCCATAGGGCGTGCGGATCACGATCGGGCAGGTGAAGTCGCCGGCCGAGCGATAGCGCAGGCGGGCCGCCTCGCTGACGATCTGGTCGAAGGCGGGATAGATGTAGTCGGCGAACTGGATCTCGACGACGGGCTTGAGGCCATAGGCGGCCATGCCGATGGCGGCGGCGACGATGCCGCCCTCGCCGATGGGCGCGTCGAAGCAGCGCGTCTTGCCGAAGCGCTTCTGCAGACCCTCGGTGACGCGGAACACGCCGCCGAAGTAGCCAACGTCCTCGCCGAACACGAGCACGTCCGGATCGGCCTGCATGGCGCAGACCAGCGCCGAGTTCAGCGCCTGGATCATGGTCATCGACCGCTCGGCCGCGACCGGGGCATCGACGACGGGTTGAGCGAGGTCGTCGGCCAAATCAGACTCCCATCTCGCCGCGCTGCTCGCGCAGGCGCCAGTCCGGTTCCTTGAACACGTCCTCGAACATGGTCTTCACGCTGGGCTTGCTGGCGCCCAGCACGCCGACCGCCTCGGCGGAGCGACCCGCCTCGCGCACCTGCTCGACGACCTCGTGCTGGACGTGGTGGTGCTCGGCGTCCGACCAGGCGCCCAGCCGTTCCAGGTGCTGCGCCAGCCGCAGGACGGGATCGCCCAGCGGCCAGCCCTTGGCTTCGTCCGCGGGGCGGTAACGGGAGGGGTCGTCGGAGGTCGAATGCCCTTCCGCGCGGTAGGTGAAATGCTCGATCAGGGTCGGCCCGAGATTGGCCCGGGCCCGCTCCGCGGCCCACTGCGTCGCCGCGTACACCGCGAGGAAGTCGTTGCCGTCCACCCGCAGCGCCGGGACGCCGTAGCCGATGCCCCGCGCGGCGAAGGGCGCGCGCTCGCCGCCGGCGATGCCCTGGAAGCTGGAGATCGCCCACTGGTTGTTGACGATGTTGAGGATCACCGGCGCGCGATAGACGGCGGCGAAGGTGAGGGCGTGGTGGAAGTCGGCTTCCGCCGTCGAGCCGTCGCCGATCCAGCCGGAGGCGATCTTGTCGTCGTTCTTGTAGGCGCTGGCCATGGCCCAGCCGACGGCCTGGCTGAACTGGGTGCCGAGATTGCCGCTTATGGAGAAGAAGCCGAACGCCTTGGACGAGTACATGATCGGCAACTGCCGCCCTTTGAGCGGGTCGGCGGCGTTCGAATAGATCTGGTTCATCATCTCCGACAGCGGATAGCCGCGGGAGATCAGCAGGCCCTGCTGCCGATAGGTTGGAAAGCCCATGTCGCCGGGATGCAGCACCAGGGCCTGGGCGCAGGCCACCGCCTCCTCGCCCGTGCACTTCATGTAGAAGCTGGTCTTCCCTTGGCGTTGCGCCCGGTACATCCGGTCGTCGAAGGCGCGGGTGAGCATCATGTTGCGCAGGCCCTGCCGCAGGATCTCCACCGAGAGGCTCGGGTTCCACGGACCGACCGCCTCGCCCTCCAGGGTCAACACGCGAATGAGATCGTAGGCCAACTCGCGCATCGACATCGGCGAGGCGTCCACCGGCGGCTTGAGCGCGGCTCCGGCGTCGGGCAGCGGCATCGCGCCGAAGTCGACCTTGTCGCCGGGGCGGGCGAGGGGCTCGGGAATGTGCAGCGAAAGCCTAGGTGCGTTGTGCCCGATGGGGGCGAGGCTCGCCGTTTCGCTCACGAGGATCAAACTTCCCTGGCCGTCGAGGCGCGCCTGATAGGCGCTTTGCCCGCAGGCTTCAATCGGCGGGGGATTGGGCTGGTTCCTCGCGAGCCACGAGGCCCGCACTCTTCATGCGCCACAGCAACTGGTCGACGCGATCCTGTCCGAAGAACGGCTCGCCGCCGAACACCATCAGCGGCACGCCCCAGTGGCCCGCGGCGCGCTGCTCGACCTGGTTGCGCTCGACCACCGCGGCGTAGCGCTCCGGCTCGCCGTCGATGGCGGCGTTCAGCTCGGCGAAGTCCAGCCCCGCCCGTTCGGCGGCGCGGGCGAGATGATCGCCCTCGTGCCAATCGTCCACTTCTCCGGACCAGATCACGTGACTGGCCTCGCGCAGGAAGGCGAGCCCGCTGCCCGCGCTCGGCGGCGGCTACGCCCAGATGGGTGAGCCGATGGATGTAGGGCTGCGACGTCCGATAGCTGCCGTCGCGCTGCTGCACGGGATCGGGCCTGGGCCACCGGAACGGCAGACCGAGAAAAGCCGCCTCGCGATGCACGTCGATCAACAGGTACCGGGTCCAGAGCGGATCGCGGTTGTCGAAGAACTCAGGGGTGCGCACCGCCAGCGGAAGCACCGGCTTCACCACGCAGCGTGCGTCGTACTCCGCCTCGATCGCCTGCAGCCTAGGTACGGCCATGTAGGAGTAGGGGGAGCGGAACGACCAGTAGAGATCGAAGCTGAGCGTCATCCGAGGGTCCCCCTGTTTACGCGCGAAGCTATCATTCGCCCCGCCCCGTTGTCGCCGGCCGCCGCCCGCCCTTAAGGAGAAGCGGGGCCGCAAAGGCCGTCAGGGGCAACGCCGTATGGTTCAACGCTCGAGTTTCATCGTCTTGCTTGCCGTCGGCGTCTCCGCGGCCATGGCGCCGTCGGCCGGTTCCACCCAGGATGCCGCTGCGATCGAGAAGGAGATCGCGCGGCTCGAGCAGGTCTATTCCCAGAGCTTCGTGAGTGGGGACACGCGCGTCGCGGAGCGCCTCGTGGCGGACGACTTCGTCGGCCTGGATCCCGACGGGAAGACGTCCGACAAAGCCGCCACGCTGGCCGATGTTAAGGGCGAGCCGCGCCCCACCTCGCTGACCATCCCGGCGCTCACCGTGAGGATGCACGGCGACACCGCCCTGGCGCTGGGGACCGAGGTGGACGTGATGCCGGGGAGCTCGGTTCCGGTGCGGCGAAGGTGGCTGGATACCTGGCGCAAGACGCCGGAGGGCTGGCGCCTGATCGCCTCGGCCGAAATCAAGCTCTCGTCACCCGCCCATCATCGCGCGGCGAAGTAGGCGCGGGCGGCCTCGGCGAAGGCCCGGACGTTGGGGTCGCGCGACCGGCGCGCCTGGTAGACAAGGCTCACCGGGTCCGGGGCGGGCTCCACCGCCTTCAGCACCCTGACCAGCGCGCCCGCCGCCAAGCGCTCGGCCGCCTGGTAGTCGAACACCCTCGCGATCCCAAGGCCGCTCGCGGCCGCGTCGATCGCCGCTTCCGCCGTGGTCACCGCCAGCCGGGGCATGACGGCGACGGGCTTCGAGTCTCCGCCGAAGCGCCACTCGCCGCCCGTGGTGAAGGGCTCGAAGGCGACGAGGTCGTGGCTGGCGAGATCGGCGAGGTCGGCCGGAACCCCACGCCGCGCCAGATAGTCCGGGCTGGCGAGCAGCACCCGGCTGACGCGCCAAACCCGCTGGGCGATGAGGGCGCTGTCGGCGAGGGCCCCGATCCGTACGGCCACATCCACGCCATCCTCGGCCAGACGGGCGTTGCGGTCGCTGAGGTCGAGCCGAGCCTTGAGCGCGGGGTGGGACGCCAGCAGCCCGGCGACGATCGGCAGCGCGTGCAATCGGCCGAACACCACTGGCGCGCTCACCACCAGCAGTCCGCGCGGAGCGGCGTCCTCCCCCCGGACCATGCGCTCGGCATCCTCCAACGCTTCGAGCGCGCCGCGCACGCGCTCAAGAAACGCCTCGCCCTCCGGCGTCAGCGCCACCGATCGGGTGGTGCGGCGCAGGAGCAGCACGCCCAGCTGCGACTCGAGCTGCGCCACGGCCCGGCTGACGGCGGTGGCCGAGACCCGCAGCGACCGCGCGGCCTCGGCGAAACTGGCCCGCTCGGCCACGGCGACAAAGGCGCGAAGATCATGAAGCCGGTCCAATAGCCGATAATCCCGTAACTCGCATTAATGATGTGCGATCATCGCCGATTATCGTTGAAACGGGAAGAGATCATCTAGGCGTCGTGGTTCACACCGAGCCTCGTCACACCCAGAACCGGAGCCCTCTCATGTCCCGTCATCGCCATTCCCACCTACGAAGCTTCGCCGGAAGCCTCCAAGCCACTGCTCGATGCGGTGAAGGCGCAACTCGGCGTGATCCCCAACCTGTTCCGCCTGGTCGGAACCAGCCCGGCGGCGCTCACGGGATACCTCGGGCTGAACGGCGGCCTCGCCAAGGCTTTGGACGCGCGAACCCGCGAGCGGATCGCCCTGGCGGTCGCGCAGGTGAACGGCTGCGACTACTGTCTCTCCGCGCACAGCTACCTCGGCGCCAACCTGAAGCTGGACGCCAGCGAACTCGCCGCCAATCGCGCTGGCCACTCTCACGACCCTCGCGCGGACGCCGCGGTCGGCTTCGCCCGCAAGGTCGCGGAACGGCGTGGCCGCGTCTCGGACGCCGACCTCGCGGCGGTCAAGGACGCCGGCTACACCGAGGCTCAGGTCGTGGAGATCGTGACCGTCGTCGCGCTCAACATGTTCACGAACTTCATCAACAATGTCGCGGATACCGACATCGATTTCCCGGTGGTTCGCGCCCAGGCCGCCTGAAGACTGTAAGCATGATGTGGACGCGGAAACCTTAACTTCCGCGTCCGCCACCCTCTTCGAGGAGATGTTGCCGAATGGACCCTCCGCCCTCCAGCGACGTCGCCTTTACGGCGAGCGTCAAGGCCGAACAAACCCGCCGCGGCTCGCGCGAGGCGTACGCCAAGCTGGAAGCGCGCGGCGGCTTTCGCACCGAGATCGACGACGATCTGCTCGCCTTTCTCGCCGAGGTCGACACCGCTTATCTCGCCACCGCAAGCGCCGAAGGCCAGCCCTACGCCCAGCATCGCGGAGGGCCGAAGGGGTTCATTCGCGCCCTGGGCCCACGGACCCTCGCCTTCGTCGATTTCGCGGGCAATCGCCAATACGTCACCACCGGCAACCTGGCCGAGAACGACAAGGCCTTCCTTTTCCTGATGGACTACGCCCATCGCCGCCGGATCAAGCTGTGGGGCCGAGCTAGGGCGGTGACCGACGCGGAGCTGATGAGCACGTTGACGCCTCTCGGCTACAAGGCGCGTCCGGAGCAGGCGATCGTGTTCGAGGTTTCGGCCTGGGACGTGAACTGCCCCCAACACATCCCTCAGAAGTTCGCCGCCGAGGACGTGGCCGCCGCTATCGCGGAACGCGACGCCCGGATCGTGGCGCTGGAGGCCGAGATCGCGCGGCTCTCCGCGCGCGTGGAGGATCGTCCATGAACCCTGCCGAAGCGCGTCCCCCTTTTCCGCCTTTCACCGCCGAGAGCGCGGCTGAGAAGGCGCGCCTGGCGGAAGACGCCTGGAACAGTCGTGATCCGGCACGGGTCGCCCTGGCTTACACGCCCGATTCCCGATGGCGGAACCGGGCCGAGATCTTCAGCGGGCGCGAGGCGATCGTCGCCTTCCTGACCCGCAAATGGACGCGGGAACTCGACTATCGCCTGATCAAGGAGGTCTGGGCCTGGCGCGAGAACCGCATCGCGGTGCGCTTCGCCTACGAGTGGCGCGACGAGGACGGGTCCTGGTTCCGCAGCTACGGCAACGAGAACTGGGAGTTCGACGCCAACGGCCTGATGCTCGCGCGCCACGCCAGCATCAACGACCTCCCGATCACCGAGGCGCAGCGCAAGTTCCACTGGCCGCTCGGGCGCAGGCCGGAGGACCACCCCGGCCTGAGCGCGCTCGGACTCTGAACCCTCGCGCGCCGGCTGGCGTCAGACCCGCTCGATGATGATCGCCGGAGCCATGCCGCCGGCGGCGCACATCGTCACCAGACCGCGCTTGAGGTCGCGGCGCTCCAGTTCGTCGAGGATCGTGCCGATGAGGATCGAGCCGGTGGCGCCGATCGGATGGCCGAGCGCCATGGCGCCGCCGTTCACGTTCACCTTCTCGCGGTCGAGCTTCAGGTCGCGGATGAACTTTTCGGCGACCACGGCGAAGGCTTCGTTGATCTCCCAGAGGTCGATGTCGTCGACCGTCAGGCCGGCCTTTTCCAGCACCTTGCGCGCGGCCGGGACCGGGGCGTTCAGCATCAGGGTCGGGCTGTCGCCGATATTGGCCATGGCGACCACCCGGGCGCGGGCTTTCAGGCCCTTCCTCTTGGCATACTCCGGCGAGGCCATGAGAATGGCGGCCGCGCCGTCGACCACGCCCGAGGAGTTCCCGGCGTGGTGGACGTGGGTGATCTTCAGGTCCGGATAGACCTGACGGATCAGCCCGCCGAGGGTGGTGCCCTTCTCGTCGATCGGAACGTCGGCCATGGCCTCGAAGCTCGGCTTCAGGGCGGCCAGGCCCTCGCGGGTGGTCTGCGGACGGGGGAACTCCTCACGGTCGAGGGCGAGGCGGCCGTCCTCGTGGTAGACCGGGACCAGCGACTTGTTGAACGCACCCTCGTCGATGGCCTTGGCCGCGCGCTGCTGCGAGACATAGGCCAGTTCGTCGGTGGCCTCGCGGCTGATCCCCTCCAGGGTGGCGATGGCGTCGGCGCACACGCCCTGGTGGCTCTGCGGGTGGCGGGCGCGCAGGCGCAGGTTGCCGCTGTCCATCAGGCCGGGCGAGCTCGGATCGCGGGTGGAGGAGGTGTAGCTCATCATCTCGGTGCCGCCGGCGATGACGAGATCTTCCATGCCGCTCATGATCATGGCGGCGGCGAGGTTGGCCGAGGTGATGCCGCTGCCGCAGAAGCGGTCGAGCGTCACGCCGCTGGCCTTGGTGTCGAAGCCGGCGTCGAGGGCCGCCATCCGACCCATGTCGCCACCCTGCTTGCCGCGCTGAGACGAGGTGCCCCAGATGATGTCGTCGACTTCGGCGGTGTCGAGGCCGTTGCGGTCGGCGAGCGCCTTGAGAACCGTGGACGCGAGCTGCTGGGGATGGATATCCGCCAGGGCTCCCTTTCCGACCTTGCCGATGCCTCGGGGCGTGCGCGCGGCGTCGATGATCAGGGCTTCGGTCATGGAGCGGTTCCTCGGGTGGGCTTAGGTTATCGGCCGTAACACACACGCCTGACGGAGGGGAAGGCAATGGGTGGGTGGACGATTGCGTGAGCGAGGATATACACCCAGGCAGTGGATATACGGAGGTTCCGATGAAAGTGGCGAAGTGGGGCAACAGTCTCGCCATCCGTCTGCCCGTCGACGCTGTCCAGGCGCTCGGATTGAAGGACGGCGACGAGGTCGAGATCAGCGTGTCCAATGATCGCCACCTCATGCTTGCTCGGAAGACCACGCCGGCTGCGATCGCGTGGAACTTGACGCTCCGCTTCTGGAGCGCGATGCGGCGCGCATGCGCTCCACTCAAACGTTGATCCTCGCCGCCGTGCTCGCCGTGGCGAGCGCCGCCCACGCCCGCCCCGATCCCAATGGCGCCGACTGGTGGCGCCACATCGAGGTGCTGGCGGCCGACGACATGCAGGGGCGGCTCACCGGCTCGCCCGGCTACTTCAAGGCCGCCGACTATGTGGCCGGGCAGTTCAAGGCCGCTGGGCTCGCGCCCGGCGGCGAGGGCGGCGGCTACTTCCAGAGCGTGCGGCTGATCAGCCAGATCGTCGACCAGGACGCCTCTTCCGTCTCCCTGACCGTGGGCGGCCGGGACCGGCCGTTGCGCGTGGGTCCCGATCTCCTGCTGGGCTCCAGGTTCGAGCAGCCCAAGGCGATCACCGCTCCGCTGGTGTTTCTCGGCTACGGCTTAGCCCTTCCCGAGCAGGGCTTCGACGATTTCGCCGGCCAGGACCTTCGCGGCAAGATCGGCGTCGTCATTGCCGGGGGGCCCGATGAGCTCAGCGCCGCGCTGAAGGCCCACTCGGGCGCCTACGCTCGCTACCAGGCGATCCGGAAGGCAGGCCTCGTCGGCCTGATCTCCATCCCCAACCCGAAGAGCATGGACATTCCGTGGGAGCGGGTTCGCCTGCTCGCCAAGCAGAGCGGCATGGTGATCGCCGACCCGGCCTCGCAGGACCTCACCGGCCCGTTCTTCAGCGCCAGCATCAATCCGGCGTCCGCGGAGGCGCTGTTCGCCGCGTCCGGCCACCACTTCGCCGACGTGCTCGCCCTCTCCGACGCCCACAAGCCGATCAAGGGTTTCCCGCTGGGCGCCACGCTCACCGCGAAGGTCGCGGCGGAGCGCTCGCCGGTGACCTCGCCGAACGTCGTCGGCGTGCTTGAGGGCTCCGATCCCGTGCTCAAGGGCGAGTATCTGGTCGTCAGCGCCCACCTCGATCACCTGGGAGTCGGCGCGCCGATCCAGGGCGATCCGGTCTACCACGGCGCCATGGACAACGCCGCGGGCGTCGCCTCCCTGATCGAGACGGCGCGGACGCTGAGCGAGGGTGCGCGGCCGAAGCGGTCGATCCTGTTCGTGGCCGTCACCGGCGAGGAGAAGGGCCTGCTCGGCTCGCGTTATTTCGCCGAGCATCCGACGGTGCCGCGCTCGGCCGTCGTCGGCGACATCAACATGGACGAGTTCCTGCCGCTCTACCCGCTCAAGCACCTGACGGTGTTCGGCGAGACCGAGAGCACGCTCGGAGCCGACGCCCGCGAGGTGGCGAAGGGATTCGGCTACGACACCATCCCCGATCGCCAGCCCGACCGGGTGCTGTTCGTGCGCTCCGACCAGTACAGCTTCATCCGCACCGGGGTGCCGGCGATCGCGCTCAAGTTCGGCTTCGAGCCGGGCTCGCCCGAGGAGCGGCTGGACAAGGATTGGAACACCAATCGCTACCACTCGCCCCAGGACAATCTCACCCAGCCGGTGGACAAGGCGGCGGCGGCGCAGTTCGACGTCTACCTCGCGGCGCTGGTGCGGCGGGTGGCGGACGAGCCGTCGCGTCCCGCCTGGGCGCCGGACAGCTTCTTCCGCCGCTTCGCGCGCTAGGCCCTATCGCCCGCGCTCGGCCTGCCACGCCTGGAGCATGAGCACGGTCCAGAGCTTCGGAGTGAGCGACTCGTCGCCGGCGAGGAATCGCCGCCAGATCCGCGCCACCACCTCGGGCCGGAGCAGTCCCTGACGCTTCAGGGTCGCGGGTGAAAGCAGGTCCTCGGCCCAGGGTCGCAGGGAACCGGCCAGCCAGTCGGCCAGGGGTACGCTGAAGCCCATCTTCGGCCGATCGATCAGGGGGCGGGGGACGTAGCGGTCGAGCACCCGGCGGAGCAGCCACTTGGCCTCGCCGCCCGGCGCGATCTTCAGGGCGTCCGGCGCGCGCCAGGAGAAGGCGGCGACGCGGGGATCGAGCAGCGGCGCGCGGGTCTCCAGGCTCACCGCCATGGCGCAGCGGTCCACCTTCACCAGGATGTCGCCGGGCAGGTAGTGCAGGGTGTCGCGGCGGATCATCGCCTGCAGCGCCGATGAGCTTGGAGCAGGGCAGGGCGGTCGGGCCACATGGGCGGCGGCGAGCATGACGTCGCCGGGCTCGCTCCAATGGGCGAAGGTTCGCTCATAGAGGGCTTCGAAGCTGTCGGCCCGCAGCCAGTCCGCCGCGCGACGCACGCCATGGCTCACCCGGCCCTTCGCGGAATAGCCGCGGGCCAGCGGACCGATCAGCCGCTCGCCGGCGTCGATGAGCGAAAGCGGCGTGCGCTCCATGGCGCCGGCGAACACGCGTCGCGCCGGCAGGCGGCGCATGGCGCTCCACAGGCGCGGAACGCCGCCGTAGCGGACGTAGCCGCCGAACATCTCGTCGCCGCCGTCGCCGGTGAGAGCCACCGTCACCCGCCGCCGCGCCAGCCGGCTGAGCAGGAAGGTCGGGATCTGCGAGGAGTCGGCGAACGGCTCGTCGAACACCGCGCCCATGGCGGGGGCGAGCTCGGCGGCTTCGCTCATCGAGACCACGTGCTCGGTGTGGCGCGTGCCCAGGTGCGCCGCCACGGCCGCGGCGTAGGGGGCTTCGTTCCACTCCGGACGCTCGAACCCCAGGGTGAAGGTTTCCACCGGCCGGTCGGACGCCGACTGCAGCAGGGCTGCTATGAGGCTCGAATCCACCCCGCCCGAGAGAAAGGCGCCCAGCGGCGCATCCGAGATCCGCTGATCGTCGATCACGGCGCGGAGCAGGCCGTCGAGCGCTTCGATAGCCGTTTCGGAATCGGCGATCGGGTCGGCGCGGCCCGCCTTGACGAGAGCATCGAGATCGAACCAGCGTTTGACGGTCGGCGCCTCGCCCTCGCGCCAGCTCAGCTGGCAGCCGGGGGGCAGCTTTTGGGCTCCCTCGAGGATGGTTTCCGGCGCGCCGACGTAGCCGTAGTGGAGGTAGTGGGCGAGGGCCTCGGGCCTGATCTCGCGCTCGGCCTGGTCGGCGGCGCAGAGCGCGTCGAGGGTCGAGGCGAAGGCGAACTCGCCGCCCTCGCATCGCCAGCACAGGGGCTTCTCGCCGAAGGCGTCGCGGGCGAGGTGCAGGGTGCGTTCAGCGCGGTCCCAGACGGCGAAGGCGAACATGCCCCGGGCGCGGGCCAGCGCTTCGTCCAACCCAAGCCGGGCGATCACCTCGAGAAGCACTTCAGAGTCCGAATGGCCGCGCCAGGCGATGGCGCCCACCGCATCGAGCTCGGCGCGGAGCGTGCGGAAGTTGTAGATCTCGCCGTTGAGGACGAGCACCCAGCGGCCATCGTGCGAGACCATCGGCTGATGGCCGGCGGGCGAGAGATCGATGATCGCAAGGCGTCGGTGACCGAGCCAGGCGCCCGCCTCGTTCCACAAGCCCTGATCGTCGGGGCCGCGCCGTTCCAGCCGCGCCAGCATGGCCGCCAGGGCGGCGCCGCGATCGCCGCGCGCGCCGACGAGGCCGGCTATGCCGCAGATGGGCTAGGCCTCGTCAGCGGCAGTGGTCCACCCAGTGGCCGCTCACGAACACGCTCTGGCAGAGCGCCGCGTGCCGTCCTCCGGAGGCGTTGGCCTGACCGACGTGATGGCGCCGCTCGTGGCGGCTCGAGCTCCTGGGCCTCGCCTCCGTGGCGGTGATGGCGCCCATGATGCGAGGGGGTCTCCGCCTGCGCAGCCTCGTGACGATGGTGACGACCGTGCCGCGTCGGCGCAGCGCTCTGCGTCGCCGCATCGCCGTGGTGGCGGTGATGATGACGCCCGGTTCCGGTGGTCGGCGTCGCGGCCGCTTCGGCGTGATGGCGATGGTGACGACCCCCGGAGCGACGATCCGTCGCGGCGGTCTGGGCCGCGTGATGATGGTGCCGGTGGCCGTGGGCGGGCGCCGCGGGCTCGGCCGGCGGGGCGTGGTGACGATGATGGTGATGGTGCGGCGTGGCGGCCGGCGCGGCGGCCTCCGTCGCGGCGTGGTGGTGGTGATGGGTGGCGGCCATCGCCCCTTGCGCCAGGGACAGGCCCAGGAGGGCGGGCGCGAGCGCAATCAAGCGGGTCAATCTGGTCATGCGGCGCTCCTCAACACGATGGCGCGGCGACTTGGCGGCCGCGCAGCGCCCTCAAAACCGATGGAACGAGTCCCGGCAAGTCCTCACTGATCAGACCGGGTCCATGGCTCGCGCCCGCTTCGGCGTGGATCCAGGCGCCGGCGCAGGCCGCTTCGAAGGAATCCATGCCTTGGGCCAGCAATCCGCCGATCAGGCCGGCCAGCACGTCGCCCGAACCAGCGGTGGCGAGCCAAGGGGCCCCGTTCATGGTCACGGCCGCTCGGCCGTCAGGGGCCGCGACCACCGTGTCGGCGCCCTTCAGCAGGACCACGGCCTCGGCCCGCGCCGCCGCCGACCGCGCCGCCGTGATCCGTTCGGGGGAGCGCTTGAGCAGTCCGGGGAAGATGCGCTCGAACTCTCCGGGGTGGGGTGTGAGCACATCGTCCCGGTCGAGCGCGCTGAAGAGCTCGCTCGGATCGTCGCGGAACACCGTCAGCGCGTCGGCGTCCACCACCAGGGCCGCCCCGGTGCGCGCCAGGGCCAACACGTTGGCGAGTGTCGAATCGGTGACGCCGGCCGCCGGTCCGATCACCGCGGCTTCGACGTGGGAGGCGATCTGCTCCAACTCCTGCTCGGTCTCGAAGGGGCGGAGCATCACCGCCTCCAGGTGCGCGGCGTTCGCCGTCAGGGAGTCCGGGGGGGAGAGCACGGTGACCAGGCCGGCGCCGATCCTCAGGCCCGCCCGCGAGGCGAGCCGCGCCGCGCCCGTGGACCAGGCGTCGCCCGAGATCACCACCAGCCGCCCACGCTCGGTCTTGTAGGCGTTCACCGCCGGCCAGGGGAACCGCGACCCCCAAAGCTCCGGCGTGTTCTCGAACAGCCGCGACGTGGTCGGCGGCAGGCCGATGTCGGCGACGACGATCTCGCCGCACAGGGCCCGCGCCGGCTGGAGGACGTGGGCGATCTTGAGTCGATGGAAGGTGACGGTGAGGGCGGCCTTGACCGCGCAATCGCCCAGGATCTTGCCCGTGTCTCCCGCCACACCGCTCGGAACGTCCACCGCGACGATCCGGGCGCTCAGCGGCTCCAGCCGCCGGACCAGCTTGGCGACGTCCCCCGCGAGCGGCCGATCCAGCCCGGCGCCGAACAGCGCGTCGATGACCACCGCGCCCGATGGGATGGAGGTGGTGAGCGAACCGGTCTCGCCGTCCCACGCGGCGGCGGCCATGCGCGCGTCCTCGGTCTTGGGCGGCCCGGCGGCGAGCACGCGCACAGAGCGTCCCGCCTGGCGCAGCGCCTGGGCCGCCACATAGCCGTCGCCGCCGTTGTTGCCGGGGCCGGCGAGCACCACCACCTCGCCGTCGCCGAACCGGCGTGTGACCTCGCGGGCCACCGCCTCGCCCGCGCGCTGCATCAGTACGAAGCTGGAGCCGGCGGCCTGCGCCCCGGCCTTGTCCGCCGCCGTCATCTCGGCGACCGTCAGGATCTCGCGGGGGCTGGTCACAGAACCTGGGTCGCCGCCTCGTGGCCGCGCTCGACCAGCCGCAGGCCGTCGATGCCAACCTCCAGGACGGTGAGGCTGGTATGATCGGGCCGGAAGTGGACCACGCTGTCACTGCCTTCCAGGCTCGAGACGAGGGCGTTGATGGCGACGAAATGGCTGAACACCGCCGCGCCGGCGTGGGCGGTCACCGCGCGCTTCACCTCCGCCCGCCACACTTCGTAGTCGAGGTCCCCCTCGATGTCCTTCCAGGTTCCCTGAAAGGCGCGCCGCAGCCAGGTCGGCCGCTCCTGTGTCGACAGACCGGCGGGCGTGGGGATCTCGCCCACCGCCGGGTCGATCTCGACGCGCAGGCCGAGGCGCGCGGCCAGGGGAGCGGCGGTTTCCTGGCATCGCCGCAGCGGGGAACTCACCACCGCGCGCGGCCGCAGTCCGTCCGGCAGGCTCGCGAGCCGTTCGGCGACGGCTTCGGCCTGGGCGCGACCCGTCTCGTCCAGCCCCGGATCGTCGTCGTCGTCGCCCCAGGTGGAGGAAGGCTTGCCGTGCCGGATCAGGTACAGACGCGTCATGAGTCCTCCTCTAGCGGCTCCCGACGCTCAGCCGAAGACCCGTCGGTCGTTCGCCTGTTTTATCGCCCAATCGGCGGGCGCCCGGCGCCTAACGATCAAGCGCGTCCTGCGGCAAGGCCGATTGACAGGGCGCCTCCGGACCCGGCTCTTGTGGCGATGCGGGGCATAAGGTTGGAGGCCTTCTTAGTGGACAAGCCGGGCGCATGAAAAAGATCGAGGCCATCATCAAACCCTTCAAGCTCGACGAGGTGAAGGAGGCGCTGCAGGAGCTGGGACTACAGGGGATGACGGTTCTGGAAGCCAAGGGCTTCGGCCGCCAGAAGGGCCAGACGGAACTCTACCGGGGGGCGGAATACGTCGTGGACTTCCTGCCGAAGATCAAGATCGAGGTGGTGGTGGCCGACGACCAGGCCGCCGCCGCGGTGGAGGCGATCGCCACCGCCGCGCGCACCGGTCGCATTGGCGATGGCAAGATTTTCGTTTCCGACATCCTCGACGTGGTCCGCATCCGAACCGGCGAAAGCGGCCCCGGCGCTATCTGAACCCGCAATACGACAACGACACCCGATACCCGCAGGAGACTAGAGAGACATGGCCACCGCCAAAGACGTTCAGGACATGATCAAGGAAAAGGAGGTCCAGTTCGTCGACATCCGCTTCTCCGACATGCGCGGGAAGCTGCAGCACGTCACCTTCGACCTCTCCCTGGTCGACGAGGAGTTCCTCACCGACGGCACCATGTTCGACGGCTCGTCCATCTCCGGCTGGAAGGCGATCAACGAGAGCGACATGAAGCTGCGGCCCGATCTGGCCACCGCCTCGATCGACCCCTTCTATCAGCAGACGACGCTCACCCTGTTCTGCGACGTGCTGAACCCCGACACCAACGAGCCCTACAACCGCGACCCGCGCTCCATCGCCAAGCGGGCGGTGACCCAGGTGGCGGCGAGCGGCGTGGGCGACACGGTGTTCTTCGGTCCCGAGGCCGAGTTCTTCATCTTCGACGACGTGCGCTGGAACACCTCCGCCCACCACACCGGCTACGAGTTCGATTCCACCGAGCTGCCGGCCAACACCGGCAAGGCGTACCCGGAAGGCAACATGGGCCACCGGCCCGGCCCCAAGGGCGGCTACTTCCCGGTCAATCCGGTGGACAGCGCCCAGGACCTGCGCGGCGAGATGCTGGCGGTGATGGGCGAGCTCGGCATGGAGCCGGAAAAGCACCACCACGAAGTCGCCCCGGCCCAGCACGAACTCGGCCTGAAGTTCAGCGACCTGATCACCATGGCCGACCGGCTGCAGCTCTATAAGTACGTGATCCACAACGTGGCGGCGGCTTACGGCAAGACCGCCACCTTCATGGCCAAGCCGATGTTCGGCGACAACGGCTCGGGCATGCACGTGCACCAGTCGATCTGGAAGGGCGGCCAGCCGCTGTTCGCCGGCGACGGCTATGCGGGCCTGTCGGAGACCTGCCTGTTCTACATCGGCGGGGTGATCCGCCACGCCAAGGCGATCAACGCCTTCGCCAACTCCACCACCAACTCCTACAAGCGCCTGGTGCCGGGCTACGAGGCCCCGGTGAAGCTGGCCTATTCGGCGCGCAACCGCTCGCGCCAGCGTGCGCATCCCGCACGTGGAGAGCCCCAAGGGCAAGCGGATCGAGGTGCGGTTCCCCGACGCCATGGGCAACCCCTACCTCACCTTCACCGCCCTGCTGATGGCGGGCCTGGACGGGATCGAGAACAAGATCCACCCCGGCCAGCCGATGGACAAGAACCTCTACGACCTGCCGCCGCGCGAGCAGAAGAAGGTGCCGGAGGTGTGCGGCTCCCTGCGCGAGGCGCTCGACGCCCTCGACAAGGACCGCGCCTTCCTCAAGGCCGGCGGCGTCATGGATGACGATTTCATCGACGCCTACATCGAGCTGAAGATGGAGGAAGTCATGCGCCTCCAACTCCACCCCCACCCGGTGGAATTCGACATGTACTACAAGTGCTAGGGGCTTAGCTTAGCGCTGGTCTGGCAAAGGGCGGTCCGAAAGGGCCGCCCTTTTCGTTGGGAGATCTAGACGAACCTAGACGCCTAGTCAGGTTTTTGGCACAAGAGTCTGTGGCAACGGTCTTCACCAGCTTGCGGCGCATCCGCGTGGCGGTGAACACTCGCGATCACCCCCCACCCCATGTTCATGCGTTCGGAGCGGGGCGGGAGGCGAGGTTCAGGAAGGTCTTGGTCCCCTCGGCGTTCCACTTCTCCCTCAAGGAGCGCCCGTTCTCGTCCTCTGACCATGGCGAAGGTGGAGGCCGCCATCCATTGGAATCCCGTGGCGTAGATCAGCACGTCCAGCGGGTACTCGACTTCGTCGTGGACGACGCCGTGCTCGTTGATCCCGATGACGCCGGTGGGCTCGGTGTCGACCAGCTGGACGTTGGGCCGGTTGAACGTGGGCTGGTACTCGTCGTGGAAGGTCGGCCGCTTGCAGCCGTAGGGATAGTAGGGCTTCAGAGCCGCCGCAGCCTTAGGATCCTTCACGATCGCGTCCACGCGATCTTCGGATCTGCTCCATGATGCGGAAGTTGGCGTCGAGCTGCTTTTGCATGATCTCCGCCGGGCTCAAGGCGCGTTCATGGGCCTTGCGCACCTTGAAGTCGTCGATCTTGCCGGAGAGATAGTCGTCGTTGGCCTGCATGGCGATGCGTCCGGCGGAGATCTTGGCGAACCGGCTTCGCCTCGCTCGCGACCAGCCCGGCTCGTTGGCCCAGACCTGCCGGTCTCTCGTCCGTGGTGGCGCGTTGGTCGCGCACATCGATGGATGAGGGCGTCCGCTGAAAGACGTAGAATTCCCCCGCGACCTTCGCGAGTCTCGGGGATCGCCTGCACCGCTGTCGCGCCCGTGCCGATGATTCCGACCCGCCTGCCGCGTAGATCGGCGTTGTAGTTCCAGCGCGAGGTGTGGAACGCCACGCCCTTGAACCGTTCCATGCCTTTGATCCGCGCGAGCTTGGGCGTGGTCAGGATGCCGTTCGCGAGAATGAGGTAGCGCGCCTTCATCCCGTCGCCGCGGTTGGTTGAGACGATCCAGCGTTCGGCCGCCGCGTCCCACCGCGCCTCCTCGACCGAGGTGTGGAACAGGCAGTGATCGTAGAAGCCGGTGTCGGTGGCGAGTCCCTGGCAGAATTCGAGGAGGTCGAACCCCGAGGCGAACTTCATCGACGGCCATGGAGCCCGTCTCGTCTAGCAGCCGCAGATAGCCGTATGCTTCGACGCCGCAGGCGCCGCTCGGGGTAGCGGTTCCAATACCAAGTGCCGCCGACTTCTCGGTCGCCTCTCGCAGAAGCGGATTTCGTTGAAGCTTCGGCCACTCAGCCTGTACCAGAGCGAGTAGGGCGGCGAAGCCGGCGCCCACCACCAATTTCGCACTCGTCGTCGAGCGACTCGCGGGCGATGGGCGGCGATGAGTACACATCGTCCAGGTACTTTCGGAACTCGCCGTCCATCGGCATGTAGTCGGCTTCGCCGCGTCGCGCTTCCTTGAAGCGCCGATACCGCGCCTGTTCCTCGGCGTTGGACGTCGCGCCCACCGGCAGTTCAGGCAGGGTGGTCAGCGTCGCGTCGCCGACGACGGAGTAGCCCTTGCCGGCGATCGGATTGGCCGCCTGGGCGCGGGTCGCGAAGAGCTTGCGGCCCGTTTCAGGGTCCAGTCGGATTGGAGGGACCATCGAGAGCGTTTCCTTCGTGCGCGATCGTGGGAGCCCATCGGGCCGCCCCGGGATCGGCCATACTTTGTTGGACCTCGGCCGAGGCCAAGGGCCGAACCTCAGAGGCCTGCGGACGTGACGACCGCAGCCGTCGGAGGGCCTCCACCAACTCTGTCTTGGCGCCGGCCGATGGTGCGCGCTAGGCTGTGGGCATGTCCGCCACGCTCGCACTCGCCGCCGACCTCGCCGCCAAGCGCAAGGCTCCCTTTCCAGGCGAGAGCGCGGCTTACGCGCGGGCTCGCCAGGCATTGCTGGCCAGCGAAATCGAGCTGCGTCGAAACCTGGAGCGGGTGGCGGAGCAGCGTCGCGGATTGCCGCCCGGACCGGTGATCGAGAAAGACTATCGCTTCATCGACGCCGATGGCGCGAACCTGGGATTGAACGATCTTTTCGGGGCTCACGACACGCTTGGTGACCTACTTCTGGATGTTCGGCCCGCAACGCGAGCGGCCGTGCCCGATGTGCACCAACCTCCTGGGCCCGCTCGACGCCAACGCCGCGGATATCGAGCAGAGGACCGCGCTCAAGGTGCTCGGCCGCTCGCCCGTGGCGCGGCAGAGGGCGTTCGCCCAGGAACGCGGCTGGCGCGCCCTCGACTTCGTCCAGACCGTCGGCGACGACTACGCCACCGACCTCGGCGTGCTCACGCCGGAGGGGGATGAATACCCGGCGATCGTCGTCTTCCGGCGGGATGGTGACGGGGTACGGCTGTTCTGGGCCGCCGAGATCAGCGGCGAAATGGCCGATCCCGGCCAGGATCCCCGGGACGCGCCCGAGCTCGCGCCCTTGTGGAACATCCTCGACATCACGCCCGAAGGTCGCGATCCCAAGTGGTACCCCAAGCTGAGCTACTGAGGGTCGCCCGGGGCGCGCTTCGCCGAGATCAGCAGCGGCTGTGGGTTCTTATCCCGTCGACGAGCACCCGGCCGTCGCGCACGGTGGTCGCCACCTCCGACGCCCCCGAACACACCACGCCCTCCGGATCGACGAACTGGTAGCGGACGGCCACGGTGCGGTTGTTGAGCGGGCGCAGGTCGGTGATGCGTAGAGGCGCTTGCAAGCTGGAGTAGAAGCGATCGATCGCCGGCGCCGACAAGGGCCCGCCGCGGCGCTTCTCCGGAACCACCAGCGAGGCGGCGCGCGCCCCGTCGGCCTCGCCCAGGGCGCGATAGAAGTCCTGCGCGGCCTGGGCCGACTCCGCCGCCGATGGCGGCTGATGCAGGAGGTCGTCCTCAGACGACGACCCGCGGCCATCGTAGGGCGGGAGCGGTCTTTCGGCCGCCCGCCCAAGGCTCGCGGGTGGCAACGCGCGCGGCGGAGCGACCAAGGGAGCTCTCGCCACTTCGACAGGGCTCGAGTGAGCGGGCCCGTGAAGCGCGGGCCGACCCAGCCCGTTGTCCAGACTGCCGCTGGCGACTCCGTTGCGCGCCGCGCAATCCATCAGCGGCAGATTACCCACGCTGAGGCCGTCGACGTAGCACGGCAGGCTCCGACGCACGGTGACGGGTGTGTCCGCTGGCTCGCCGCGCGTCACCTTCAATCCAGTGAGTGGGGTCGTCGCCGTGCGATGGAAGCCCCGCAGCGCCAGAGGAGTGGCGAGGAGAACCACCACCGCGAAGACGAGGCCGCCGCCAATCAAGATGGGCGCGGGACGTCGGCGTCGAACGGGCTGTTCCGCCGCCGAGCGATGCATCACCAGCGGATCGTCGACCTCGCCGCCCCATTCAGCAAACCCCGTTCGCCGGGCAGCCGGAGGAGGAAGGTCATCGTCCGCCAAATGGCGGAAGCCCGGAAGGTCGCTCATGATCGTCTCGGAGACCGCGCTTCAGGGCGCTTCAGTTCACCCAACGGGCGACGGCCGGCGAGGTTCTCCGAACATCGTCCCAAGGGATGGGGCCCAAACGGAACAGGCGGCCCCGGGGGGCCGCCTGCCGAATTCCTGGACTTGATCTCTCCGACGCTGGTGGGAGCGTTACTGCGGAGGCGTGCTGGTTGTGGTGCTCGAGTTGCTGGGGGGCGTGGTGCTCGTGGACGAGCCGCTCATGCTTCCGCTCGAGTGGCGCGAGTGCGAGCGGTGACTTCGTGGTCGTTCCAGACATCGACCCCGAGCTATTGGAGCCGCTGGACATCGAGCTACCCGAGGTCGAACCGTCCGTGGTCGAGCCGCTGGTCATGCCTCCAGCCGTGGAGCCATTGGTCGAGGTTCCGCCGGTCATTCCGCCAGTCGTGCCGCCCGTCGCCGACGGTCCGCTCATCCCGCCCGCGCCGCCGGCCGCGCCGCTCGCTCCGCCGGCCGCGCCGCCTGCCGCTTGCGCCATCGCAGCGCCGGCAAGAGAAGCCGCAGCCGTAGCCGTCATCAGGATCTTCAAAGTATTGTTCATGGTCTTTCCTCCGGGAAAGCAGCTTACATATCGTGCTCGCTGCGTCCCGAACTCAACGAGGACCGCGTCCGCCGGTTCATTCTGAACAAGATATTTTGACCTTGCGTACTCTTTTGGTCCGAAGGGCCAAACTGCGGCTGAAACATGGAATTCACCTACAGTGGCCGGCCGGAAGCGCACATCTCGTACTCCACCACATCGTGAGCGCAGATCATGCGAACCTCTGCGGCAGCGTCTAGCGAGAGCGCCCTCAACCTCGCCTGGTTATCGAGCCGCGCCTTGCGATCCACTTCCATAAGCGTCTGGTAGGCTCTCAAGCCCGGCGTGCAGCGACGATCCGGCCGGCGCACCTCGTCGCGGAAGAAGTAGGCGTCGCCCGCATGCAGCAGCCAGCCGCCGCCGGTGTCGATGGCGACGCCGGCATGGCCATAGGTGTGGCCGCGCAGGGGAATGAGCAGGATCTCAGGCGGCAGACCCTCCATCTGGCGTACCGCCGAGAAGCCGAACCAGGGCTCGCCGTCCGCCCGGTAGGTCCGCCATTCCCGCACCTCGTCGACCTGTGCGGGGCGGTAACGCTCGTGCATGACGAAGCCTCGCCGCGCGGCGTGGAAGGTGTCGAGCTCGGTGCGGGTGAGGTGGACCCTGGCCTCCGGGAAATCCTCGATGCCGCCGGCGTGGTCGAAATCCAGATGGGTGATCACGATGTGCCGCACATCGCGACGGGAGAAGCCCAGGGCTTCGATCTGCCGGGCCGCCGTCTCCTCCTCGCGCAGCCGGATGTTGAGCATGGCCGCGAACGGGCGGCTGATCCTGTGCGGGAAGGGGTGGGCGACGTCGCGCAGGCCGTAGCCGGTGTCCACCAGCACCAGGCCGCAGGTTTCCGTCTCGATCAGAAGGCAATGGCACACGAGTTCACCCAAAGCCCCGGTGCTCCGCCCGTCGAAGAGGGCGCCGCCGAACGGACAGTCGGTGCCGCAGCGAAGATGATGGATGCGCACGCTCGGATCCTCCGGCGGAGGGAAGTGCGCGGTGTGCGGATCGTTCCCCCTCGAAACCCCTTGGAACGGTAAGAGGCAGAGCCCTCCGGCCGCCCCTCAGACCTCGAACATCTCGCGCGGATAAGGCGCCAGGCCGGGGAAAGCCTCGCGCCAGCCCCGCTCGGCGGCCGCGGCCAAAAGCGCGCGGCAGGTTTCGGGGGCGGCGCGGCGGTAATCGGTGACCGGCCGATAGCCGAGAGCCGTGGCGGCGGAGAGGTCCGCGACCAAGGGCCGGGGCACGCTCCAGGGCGTACTGTCGGCCGGAGCGGCGGCCGGACCGGCGACGGGCTGGAACGACACGGTCCAGTCCAGCGCCTGCGCGATCGCCTGTCCGATCTCGGCGACGGTGAGCGCCTCCGGATCGGCCGAGTTCAGGATATGGACGCCCGGCGCCTTGAGGCCGACGCGGGCCAGCTCGGCGATGTTGGCCGCGGCGCTGGTGTGGAAGCGGCTCTCGCCGTTGTAGGGGAGCGGGACGGTACGGACGCCGGCGAGGAAGCGAGCCAGAAACCACCATTCGCGGGGCGAGCGGCTCCCCGGACCATGGACCGCGAACGGACGCAGGATGGTGAGGCCGTCGTCAAACGCCGCGAGCAGGGCGTCCTCCATTGCGACCTTCCGGGTCGAGTAGGTCTCGGGACCTGGCCGCGCGCGCGTCTGGGTTTCGCCAATCGGAACCGGATAGCGGGGGAAGCCGGTCGTGTCCGCCTCGTCCAGGGTGCGCCCGGCCGCGTCGGCATAGACGCTCCCCGTCGAGATCACCGCCAGCCTTTCCACCGCGCCGCGCGCCGCGATCCACTGTTGGGCGTGAGCCTCGTGATACGCCACAGTGTCGACCGCCGCGTCATAACCGCTGGCCAGCGCGCCGGCGAACGCGTGGTCGTCATCGCGGTCAAAAGCGTGGACCCGGACGCCGGCCTTGAGAAGCTCGGGCGGGGTCGTAGAATCCGGACGGTGGGCGACGGTCACCGACCAGCCGTGCGCGATCAGGTTCAGGGCGACGGCCCGGCCGATCTGTCCGACGCCGAGCACCAGCGCGGTGGAGGTCATGGCTTGCGGCTCCCTCGAAGCGCCGCCCTACACGAGGCCAGCGTGGTCCGGCGAGACTTCATCCCCGCCCCGCATCATGCGAGGAGAGTGGACGCAAGGGAGGATGCAAATGAGCCAAGCCGCCAAAGGACCGTTGGACGGGGTGCGCGTCGTCGACCTCACGCAGTTCGTGCTCGGGCCCTACGCCACCCAGACCCTGGGCGACCTGGGCGCCGACGTGATCAAGGTCGAGGAGCCTTCCGGCGACCGCCAGCGGAACGGCAAGGCGCCCAGGTCGAAGACGATGGGCCCGCTGTTCGTGGCGCTGAATCGCAACAAGCGATCCATCGCCCTCGACCTGAAGGGCGAGCCCGGACGGCGGGCGCTGCGCAAGCTCATCGCCACCGCCGACATCGTCATCCACAACATGCGGCCGGACTCCATCAAGCGGCTCGGCTTCGGCTATGAGGCGGTCAAGGCGATCAAGCCCGATATCGTCTATGTCGAGGCCATGGGCTACGCGCCCGAGGGGCCCTACGCCGGCCTTCAGGCGTTCGACGATCTGATCCAGTGCGCGAGCGGCGCCTCGGGCCTCGGAACCCTGGTCGACCCGACCCGCGAGTTGCGCCCGCTGCCCTCGATCATCGCCGACAAGACCAGCGGCCTGTTCGCCACCATCGCGGCCCTGGCGGCGCTCCGGCACAAGGAGCAGACCGGCGAGGGGCAGTACGTCTGCGTGCCGATGCTGGAGACCTTCACCGGCTACATCATGGCCGAGCACCTCTACGGCCAGACCTGGGTCCCGCCGGTCGGCAAGTTCGGGCACACCACCACCATCACGCCCTACCGCAAGGCGCTGCGCACCCTGGACGGCTGGCTGATGGTGCTGCCGGCCGGGCGCGAACAGGCGGCGCGCTTCTTCGCCCTGGGCGGCATACCGGACGCCTACGAGAGCGAGCGCTTCGTCTCCGCGCCCGACGCTCCGGCCAAGGTCGCGGTCTACAACGCCATGCTCGCCGAGGCCTGCGCGACCCGCACCACGGCGGACTGGATGGCGCTGTGCCGCGAGCATTCGATCCCGGCCATGGTCGCTCACGAGGCGGCGGACGTGGTGAACGATCCGCAGCTCAAGGAGACGCTGTTCGAGACCCGCCACATCGAAGGGGAGGGGGACTACATCGCCATGCGCCCGGGCCTGCGGTTCGAGAAGTCGCCGGCCTCCATCCGCCGCGAGCCGCCGACCATCGGCCAACACACCGCCGAGGTGCTGGCCGAGATCGGCATCGACTCCGCCGAACTCACCCGGGAAGCCGCCGAATGAGCGCAGCAACCGGAAGTCCTCTACGAGGTGGAGGATCACGTCGCGACCATCACGCTCAACGCGCCGGAGCGGATGAACACCATCTCGCCGGCGATGCTGGACGCGCTCACCGAGCGGCTGCTCGAGGCGGACCGCGACCGGGACGTGCGGGTCATCATCCTCACCGGGGCCGGGGAGCGCGCGTTCTGCGCCGGGCTCGATCTGGTCAACGCCACCCGCGGCGACAACGCCATCGCGTCAGGGACGCAGACGATGGCCGACCTCGACCTGCGCGCCACCCCGCCCACGGTGCTGTTCAACCTCAACACCCCGACCATCTGCGCGCTGAACGGCTCGGCGGCCGGTTATGGCCTCGACACCGCGCTCGGCTGCGACATGCGGATCGCCGCCGAGAACGCCAAGCTGGCGGTGGCCTTCGTCAAACGCGGCGTGCTGCCGGAGAGCGGGGGCACCTGGCTGCTGCCGCGCCTGATCGGCTGGTCGAAGGCCGCCGAGCTGTTCTTCACCGGCCGCACGGTGGGCGCCGCCGAAGCCCTCGAACTTGGGCTCGTCTCGCGCGTCGTGCCCCGCGAGCGGCTGATGGACGAAGCCCGCGCGCTCGCCGCCGAGATCGCCGCCAACGCACCCCTGGCGGTGCAGGCGGCCAAGCGGATGATGCGCATGGCGCAGTCGGAGACCTTCAACGACCACGTCCACCACGTCTTCCTGCAGCTCCTGCCCCTGTTCCGCAGCGCCGACGCGCGCGAGGGCATGCTGGCCTTCATGGAAAAGCGGGAGCCGCGGTTCGAGGGACGATAAGAAGAACGATCACGAGAAATCGCGCCCGTGGGGTTGTAACCTAAACAACAAATGTTATTCTGAGTTCGGCGCCTCGTTCGAAGCCCCTCCGAGCGGGGCGCTACCTCCACCGCCTGAAGTCCCGGCGGCTCACACGCGAGCCTTGTTCCTCACCCACTGCGAGAACAGCCACTTCTCGCCGCGTGTCGGCGGCAGTCCGGCATGGAGGGTGCGCGGGTCCGTCGCCTGGGTCGCCAGATCGATGTTGGCGAAATAGAGCGCGTCGCCGGCGCTGCCTTTGTGCCTCAGGGCCAGCCGCGGGAAATCGGTCTCGCCGCCCTCGAAGTCGTCGTTGAGGTAGACCAGGAAGGTCACGATGCGCTGGCCGCGGTGGGCGACCTCGGGAAGGCTTTCATCGAGGTAGTCGAAGTGTGGGGCGAACCGCTGGCCCACCGCGTAGTGCAGGACCTGGGAGTTTTCGAGCGCTCCCACCGGCACGCCGATGGTCGCGGCGATGCGGGCCCGGATCAGCGTCAGCACCACGTCACCATTCAGGGGGCCGAACTCGATGGCCGAGTTGCTGCGCGCCTCCGCGGCCAGCGCCGCCTCGCCTCCGCTCCCATAGACTTTCGCCGGAGCCACCCGCCCGCGCGCGAGGTCGATCAGCCATTGGCGGACGCGGGGCGGCAGGAAGCTGGAAACCGCGACCGTGCGCGGCGTCTCCACCAGCACGCGCTTGTCGGCGGCCGCAAACCACGGCCGGAGATCGACGAGAGCGGCGCGTTCCGCCCAGCTTCGTTCCGACTCGGCGGCCCCGTCCGGAGCCAGAACCGTCAACTGCCCTCGCGCCGAAGCCGACCCGCGCTCGGCGCCCTCGGCGAGATGGGCGAGAGCGTCGGTCCAGCTTTGCGGCGCGCCGAGGCCCGCGGCGCTGAACAGTGCGAGCAGGGTCCAGGCGGAGGCCTCGCCACGCTCGGCGTCCGCCCGCACCTTGGCGACAGCCTCGGCCATCTCGCCCGGGGTCTGGAGGGCGGAGGGGTCCAGCGCGCTCATGACTCGGCCACGCGTCGCGCGGCGAGCGCCAGAAGCAGGGCCGCGACGGCTCCGGCGGTGAGCACGACGCGCAAGGCGCGGTAGCCCGTCGCGCCCGCGAACATCCGGCGGTCGACGCCGAACGCCGCCGCGAGGCCGAAGATCAGGATGGCGATCCCGTAATCGCCCGGCGCGAGCAGGGCGGCCCAAGCGATCAGCGACGGGGTCACGCCCCAGCCCAGCCGCGACCAGTTCGCCGCCCGAGGCTCCGCGACGGCGACGCCCCAGTGCACGCCGCCGAGAAACGACAGGATGGTCGCGCCATAGGCTTCGATGGCGCGCGCCTCCGCCGGCGCATAGGCCTTGGGGCCGAACGCGATGGCGAGCGCGAAGGCCCAGAACGGGATCAGTCCGGCCAGGCCCAACAGGCGCATGGGCGCGGGCGTGTCCTTCAGCATGGGGCGGGCTCCTTGGGCGCGTCCTTGCGGCAGCGATCGGAGCAATAGCGCACCTCGTTCCAGTCGCGCGCCCACTTGCGCCGCCAGGTGAACGGCCGACCGCACCGCGCGCAGGTCTTGACCGGCAGATCCGCTTTCTTGCGCATCCTCGCCATGGCGATCACCAGGCGACGGGCGCGCCGCGCCAGTCGAAAAACCCTCCGCTGTCGGCGGGTCCTAGCCCGTCGATCACGTCGAGGAGGCGCGCTGCCGAGCGCTCGGGCGTGAGCACGTCCGTTCCAGGGCGCACGAACGGCGCCGACAGCGGGGTCGCCACCGTGCCCGGGTGCAGGGCGACGCACAGCGCTTCCGGCGCCCGCCGGGCGAGTTCGACGGCCGCCGTGCGCACGATCTGGTTCAACGCCGCCTTGGACGCGCGATAGCTCCACCAGCCGCCCAGGCGGTTGTCGCCGATCGATCCGACCCGGGCCGACAGAGCGGCGAACACGGAGCGGCCGGTTCGCGGGAGACGGGGCAGGACATGCTTGATCACCAGGGCCGGGCCGATGGCGTTGACGGCAAAGGCTTGCGCCATGGCGCTCGCATCCAGCTCCCGCCAGCTCCGTTCAGGCGGTCGACCGGACGGCTGGAGAACGCCCGTCGCCAACACGACCAGACGGATATCCCCCGCCTCGGCCAAACGTTCCGCGGCGCGTTCGATGGTGTCCTCGTCGCCCAGGTCGAAGCGCGGTTCACCCGCGCGGCTGAAGCGCAGCACGGCTCCGAAGCGCCGCGAGCCCTCGATCGCGTCGGCGAGCGCCGCGCCGATTCCGCCGCTCGCGCCGAACACAGCCGCCACGCCGCCGGGCGGAAAGCTCGCCAGCGTGGGCGCGGCGTTCCGATCGCCCGGCGCGTCGGGCGCGCTCACCCCACGGAGTCGAGCGGCATGGACTCCTTCAGCTCACGGCGCAGGAACTTGCCGCTGGCGTTGCGGGGCAGGGGCTCCTCGCGCACCCAGATGTAGCGGGGAATCTTGTGCTTGGCGGTGATCTGCTCGAGGTGCGCGCGCAGCTCGGCGCCGCTGATCCGCTCGCCCGGGCGGGGCACGATGGCGCAGGCCACCTCCTCGCCCAGCCGTTCGTCCGGAACGCCGAACACGCTGCATTCGGCCACCGCGCCGTGGCGGTAGATGGCGGCCTCGACCTCGGCGCAATAGACGTTCTCGCCGCCGCGCAGCACCATGTCCTTCTTGCGGTCGACGATGAAGATGAAGCCGTCCTCGTCCACCCGCGCGACGTCCCCGGTGTGCAGCCAGCCGTCGGTGATGGTCTCGGCGGTGGCGTCCTCGCGGTTCAGGTAGCCCTTGATCACCTGGGCGCCCTTGACCCACAGCTCGCCCACCTCGCCGGCAGGGACGGTGTTGCCCTCGTCGTCCACGCACTTGGTCTCGAAGCAGGGCATGGCCGGCCCGGCGCTGGCGGGCTTGTCGACGAAGAAGTCGGCGGAGACGGCGGTGATGATCCCGCAGGTCTCGGTCATGCCATAGCCGGTGTTGGGCCGGGCGGTGGCGACGGACTTGTCGATCTTGTGCACCAGGTCCGGCGGCAGTTGCGCGCCGCCGCCGCCGAGGGTCAGCAGGGACGAGAGGTCGTGGCTCTCGAAGTCCGGGTGGCCGATCAGCTCGCGCGACATCACCGGCACGCCGCTCATGGAGGTCACCCGCTCGCGTTCGATCAGCACCAGCGCGGTCTTCGGATCCCACCGGTACATCAGCACCAGCCGTCCTCCGGCCGCGGTCACCGGATAGATGCCGCAGTTGTTGGCGGTGACGTGGAACAGCGGCGTGGTGAGCAGGGCGGTCGGGATGATCGGCGCGGCGTTGGGGTCGATCGGCACGCCGGTGCCGCGCGAGGTCGCCAGCGCCGTCACCTGGCCGGAGAACATGATGCTGAACAGGTTGTTCAGGCAGCCGCGATGGGTGAGCTGGGCGCCCTTGGGAAAGCCGGTGGTGCCCGAGGTGTAGAAGATGCAGGCGTCCGCGTCGCCGTCGACGGTCAGGGTCGGGAGCTCGCCGTCGTGGGCGACGACCTCGTCCCAGGCGATCTGGCCGGCGGCTGCGGACGCGCGCACCGCCACGATCTGGGCGCCGCCGGTCATCCCCGGCCGTTCCGCGAGGCGCGCCAGGCGCTCGGCGTCGGCGAAGATCACCTTGGGCGTGGCGTCGTTCAGCGCGTGGGCCATCTCCTCGGCCACCCACCAGGCGTTCATCCCAACCACGGCGACGCCGCTCGAGACGCAGGCCCAGTAGATCAGCACCCATTCGGGGTAGTTGCGCATGGCGATGGCCACGCGGTCGCCGGGCCTCACGCCATGCGTGGCGAGCCACGCGGCGACGGCGCCGACGATGCGGTGGGCCTGGGCGTAGGTGATCCGCTCGTCCTGGTAGATCAGGTACTCGCGCTCGCCGAAGGCCGCGGTGGAGAGCCACAGGTCGCGCACCGACTTCGGCGCATTCTTGTAGGCGAGCAGGGGCTGGCCGCGAACCTCCACCCGTTCCAGCTCGAACGGCGCGCCCGGCGCGGTGAGTTCGGCCCAGGCGGCCTTCAGTTCCTTGTAGTGCATGGGATCAGAACTCCAGACGGTAAACGCGACGCGCCGTCTCGCTGAACATCGCCCGCTTCTCCGTGGCCGAATAGCCGGCGGCGAAGTGTTTGAAGGCGTTCCACAAGGTGCGGTAGTCGCAGCTGCCGATGTCGACAGGGAAATTGCTCTCGAACATGCAGCGCTCGGGCCCGAAGGCCTCGATGCAGGTCTCGAGGTAGGGACCCCACTCGGCGGCGAGTTGTTCCGCGCTCGCCCGCGGCTCGGCCAGGAACGAGGGGAAGTTGGGGAACACCATCGCCAAGCCGCCCAGCTTGCACACCACCTTGGGGCTGCGGGCGAGCTCGCGGATGTTCGTCCGCCAGATCTCGAACCGCTCCTCGCGCCGGCCTTCGTAGGCGCCGAGCCCCAACGGCGTCCCGCAATGGTCGAGCACGATGGTCGTGTCCTCGAAGGCGCGGGCGAGGTCGATCAGATCGGGAAGTTGCGGCTCCAGCAGCCAGGCGTCGAAGGACAGTCCCCGCGCGCCCAGACGGGCAAATCCCTCGCGGAAGGTCTTGTCCAGGTAGACGCCGGGCGGACGTCGACCGAGCGGACCCAGCACCTTGGGATCGGGATCATGGGACGCGCTGTGGCGAATCCCGGCGAAGCGATGGCCGGCGCGCTCTTGGTGAGCTTCCAGCACCGCGTCCACCGCTTCGCCGAGGATCAGGTCCGCGTGCCCGACAATGCCGGCGCAGGCTCGGGAGGGGCCGTAGGTTCCGCTGGCGCTCATCGCCGCGACGCCGTTCACGAACTCGGTCTCGCCCACCGGCTTCATCGGCGCCGGCGGGCCGGCGCGGTACATCGAGCCGCACTCCACGAAGACGGTGGCGATGACGTTGTGGCCGCTTTCCATATCCGCCAGCAGCTCCGGCAGGAGATAGCGGTTGGAGTTCGCGATCGCCCGCTCGAAGTCGTGGTTCATCTCCGAAAGAGGGCGCGCGGGGCGATCCCACAGGTGGTGGTGCGGATCGATGATCGGCAACTCGGGCTCGAGCACGGTATCGCTCAAGGGCGTCCTCCTCGCCGCGCCTTCAACCGGACGGGCTTGTCCCTTGAGTTCATGCCTTAGGCGGCCTCGCCGACGCAACCTCCCTTGCGGGCGCACCACGCTCCGTTAAGGACGCGCCTGATGCGTCTGGCCGTCACCCTCGTCGCCCCTGGACACCAGCCGCTGGCCGCGGCGCTCGAGATCGCCCTGGAGGCGGTGGTCGGGGAGGGGCTGCCGATCGTCGAGACGCGGCATCTCGGCGACGGGGCGATGGACCTGTTTCTCGACGGCGGCGACGCGCGGCGGCTGAAGACGCGCCTGACCCGCGCGCTGGAGCGCCATCCCATCGACCTCTGCGTGCAGCCCGCGGAGGGACGCCGCAAGCGCCTGCTGGTGGCCGATATGGACTCCACCATCATCACCGTCGAATGCCTGGACGAGCTGGCCGACATGGCGGGCCTGCAGGCGAAGATCGCCGCCATCACCGCCCGGGCCATGGCCGGAGAGATCGAATTCGAGCCGGCGCTCGAGGAGCGGGTCGGCCTGCTCGCCGGCCTGCCCACCACCGCTATCGCCCGGGTGCATGAGGAGCGGATACGCCTCACCGCCGGCGCCGAGACACTCGTGCGGACCATGGCCGCCCACGACGCGCGCTGCGTGCTGGTGAGCGGCGGCTTCACGGTCTTCACCGAGGCCGTGGCCGAGGCCGCCGGCTTCCACGCCCATCGCGCCAACCGCCTGATCGACGCGGACGGGGCGCTTACCGGCAAGGTGGCCCACCCGATCCTCGGCCGCGAAGCCAAGCTCGAGGCCCTACGCGAAGAGGCCGCGGAACTCGGGATCGATCTGGCGGAGACGCTGGCGGTGGGCGACGGCGCCAACGACCTCGCCATGATCGAGGCGGCGGGCCTGGGCGTCGCCTTCCACGCCAAGCCCCTGGTCGCCCAGGCCGCCCATGCGCGGGTCGACCACAACGATCTCACCGCCCTGTTGTATTTCCAGGGCTATTCCGCGGACAGTTTCGCATGAGGTTTCCGCGCGCGGTTCGCGCCGTGGTGTTCGACATGGACGGCCTGCTGGTCGACAGCGAACGGGTGTTCCGCGATTCCATGATGGCCGTGGCCAAGCGGAGCGGGCGCGAAATGCCCATGGATGTCTTCCTGTCAATGGTCGGAGCGCCGCGCGAGCAGAACCGGCGAGTCGCCCTCGCCCACTTCGGGGAGGCGTTCGACGTCGACGGCTGGTGGGCGGAGGTGACCCAGCATGCCCACGCCCAGTTCGAGGTCGATCTGGTTTTGAAGGCCGGCGTGCTCGAACTGCTCGACGTGCTCGACGCCCGGCACATCCCGCGGGCGATCGCCACGTCCTCGGGCCGCGACTCGGTGTTCCGGCAGCTGAAGCCGCACTTCCTGCTCGACCGCTTCGGCGAGATCGTCGCCGCCGGTGACTACGCCCGCGGCAAGCCGGCGCCCGACCCTTATCTCGTGGCCGCCGAGCGGCTGGGCGTCGATCCCGCCGACTGCCTGGCGCTGGAGGACAGCCACAACGGCGTGCGCGCGGCCCATGCCGCCGGGATGATGACGGTGATGGTTCCGGACCTCCTGCCCGCGACGGAAGAGATGCGCGCTCTGTGCATCCATGTGGCGGAGACGCTCCATGAGGTCAGCGCCGCGCTCGAGGATCCGCGGTAGGCGCGGAGCGGAGCGCTCTCCTCCGATCAGGCCGCCTTCGATCGCTTCGCCTTTGCGGCGCCGGCCTTCTTGGCCGGGGCCTTGCCCTTGCCGTCGCCCGAAAGGCTCGCGCGCAGCGCCGCCATCAGGTCGACCACCTTCGTGTCCTCGGGTTCGTCCACAGCCACGGGCTTGTTCCCCTTTTCCTTGGCCGCGATCATCGCCTTCAGCGCTTCTTCGTAGCGGTCGGTGAAGGTCGAGGGGTCGAACGCGCCCTCCTGTTGCTCGATGATACGATGGGCGATGTCGATCATCGCCTTGTCGACCTTCACATCGGGAATGGCGGCGAACACGTCGTTGGGATCGCGCACCTCGTCGTGGGTGCGCATGGTCCAGGCGACGATGCCCTTGTCGCGCGGCTCCAAAGCCAGCAGGCGCTCGCGGGTCGACATCACCACGCGCCCCAGCGCCACCTGGCCGGCGGCGCTCATGGCCTCGCGGATCACGGCGAAGGCTTCGGCGGCGAGCTTGCCGTCTGGCGCGAGGAAGTAGGGGCTGTCCCAATACAGGCGGTCGATCTCGTCCTCGGCGACGAACCGCTCGATGTCGATCGTCTTGGTGCTCTCGAGACGGACGGATTTGATCTCCTCGTCCGTGAGCAGAACATAGCGCCCCTTCTCGACCTCATAGCCCTTGACCAGCGACGATCGATCGATCGGACCGGTGTCCGGATCGGTGGTGATCATCTTGATCCGGTTATTGGTCTTTGGATTGACCAAGTGGAAGTGAACGTCATTGCCATAAGTTGTACCCGTGTACATGGCCACGGGGCAGGTGACCAAGGACAGCTTCAGGTGTCCTCTCCAAGTGGGCCGTCCGATAGCCACGCGCGATCTCTCCCCTGTGCTGACGCTCTAGAATGCCCGGAACGCCCGCGCACATCGAGCGTTGCTTGTCCGGGCCGCTTCAGATGGCCGCCCAGGACTAAGTATCCATATGTCGGGCAGCTGACAGAGTGCTTTGGAACACAGAAGTCGGAAGCGAACGAGGTTAACGGACGAGAAGCGGGGGGCCAAGCGAGCAGAACGCGTCGACAGGCGCAATGGCCGGACGGGGCCTATAAAGATGATGAAAGACAACCACTCAATCTCGACACTCTTTGCCAACGGTCGGATCCTGATGAGCGGGTCCAGTCATACCAAGCGAAATCAGCTTCTACAGGCTCTCTCACCTGAGGATATGGCGCGTCTGGAGCCGCACCTTCGGACAATCCCACTAGAGGTGCGTCGTTCGTTCAGTGAGCCGAATGTGCCTATCCGAGAGGTGTGCTTCCCCGATAGCGGAATCGTTTCCGTTGTGGCGCGGGTCGGCAATGGCCGCAGCATCGAAACTGGCCTCGTCGGTTTCGAAGGCATGACGGGCTTGCCGATCGTCATGGGCGCCGATCGGTGGCCCAACGAAACCTATGTCCAGATGCCCGGATACGGCCGCGTCATCGATACCGATATCCTGCGCCAGGCGCTCGCCGCCTCGCCGAGCATGAGCGCCAGGTTCATGCGCTACGCTCAGGTGTTCATGGTGCTCACCGGCCAGACGGCGCTGGCCAACGGCCGGGCCAAGATCGACGAGCGACTTGCCCGTTGGCTGCTGATGGCGTCCGACCGGCTCGAGCGGGACGAGATGCCGCTCACCCACGAGTTCCTGGCGCTGATGCTGGGGGTGCGCCGTCCGGGCGTGACCGACGCCCTGCACCGGTTGGAGGGCGACCTCCTGATCCGCGCCCGCCGGGGTTCGATCACCATCCGCGATCGCGACGGCCTGGAGCGCGCGGCCAATGGTTCCTACGGCGTCCCCGAAGCCGAGTACCGCAGGCTGTTCGGAGCGATGACCGAAGGGGCGAGCCGACGCTCGGCCCCGCCGCGGGGAGCCGAATCCGCGACCGCGTGAGCAAATAGCCGGTTCTCGGCCATTGCAGGCGACGATGTCGCATTGGCAAGACCGTTAAGGTAGCGCTTGATTGTCTCCACCGGAATCGGGGTGGAGTTGAACGATGCGCGCTATGTTGGTCGCTTCGGCGGCGTTGATGCTCTGGGGTGGCGCGGCTGCGGCCCAGGAAGACTCCGCGACGGCCGCCGCCGAACAGGCCTCCAAGGACATCATCAACGAAGCGACGCCGTCGCCGTCGATGGGTGCGCCCTCGAATTCCAGCGGATCCAGTCACACCGAGAGCAGCAGCGAGAGTTCGAGCGTGAGCGTCTCGGTCGGCGCGCCGTCGTTCATGCGGCCCAAGATGGCGCCTCCGCGGTCGCGTGAGGATCGCATGGTCGGGACGTGGCGCTTGTCGAGCGCGAGCGGCGACAAGCAGTGCAAGATCGACCTGAAAGCGGGCGGCGGGGCCTGGTCCAACGCCGGCTGCCCGGATGGCTTCTTCCCATCCAGCAAATGGAAGTTGAGCGGGGGTGAACTCCAGATCGGCGACGCCTTCCACGTGGTTGGAACCTTTCACCCGGTGGGCGGCAATCGCTGGGAGGGGACCTCCGCGAGCGGCGATGGCGTCGTCATTCTCAGCCGCTGATCGACCGAGATGGTCTCGGTACGACGACATCAGAAATCATGAAGCGGGGATCGCCGGGATGAGAGTCCGGACCATCAATCGGGGCTTTCTGGTGGGCGGCTTGGGGCTGGCCGCCCTGCTTTGCGCGTCTGGCGCCAGCGCTCAAACCGGCTTCGAATGGCGGCGCAGCGGGACCGGGATGCGGATTCCCGGCGAAGCCTACATCGGTGGCCAGGAGGACGGAACGCCGCTCGTCGTCTGTCGGGCGCCCTACCTTGGCGGCGTGTATCCGGGCAAGCTGGTCAAGGGTAATTGCAACATCAGCTACGATTCCCGTGAAATCTACCTTCACGACTTCGATATTCTGGTGGGGCAAGGCGGCCAGTGGGGTCCACCGCAGCCTGGTTTAGCCGGCGCCTTCGTTGCCGGATATGAGCGAGGCGGGCCGCTTTTCCTCTGCCAGGCGAACTATCGTGGCGGACTGCACCCGGGCAAAGTCTATCATGACGCTTGCGATATCAGCTATGGCGGCCGCGAGATCCCGATCCGCCGCTTCAGCGTCTTCTATATCGGCGCGCCGGACGTGGCGACCTCCGGTGGAGCGCCGTATCCGCCCACCATCATCTATCGCGACCAGAGCACGACCAACCATTACTACGCACCGGCCAAGGACTGGCGGGCCGACGACGCCCGACGTCGCGACGACCAGCAGCGCGCCGATGACCAGCGAAACCAGCAGCTGCAACGCGATCTTCGCGACCGGCGGCAGGAAGAGCAGCAACGCGCGGCCTACGAACGCCACCAGCAGGAGCAGAAGGCCCAACAAGCCGCGGAGGAAGCGCGCGTCAGAGCCGAAGGCGAGGCCGAGGAGAACCGTCAGGCTTTGAAGGCGCAGGCTCAGGCGGAGGATGAAGCCCGGCGCGCCGAGGAGATCAAGCACGGCGAGGAGGAAGAGAACCGGATGGCCGCCGAGGCGCAGGCCAAGGCTCAGGAAGAGGCGCAGCGCCAGGCGGAGATCAAGCGCGGCGAGGAGGAAGAGAACCGCATGGCGGCGGAAGCGGCCGCCAAGGCGCAAGAAGAGGCTCAGCGGCAGGCGGAGATCAAGCAGGGCGAGGACGAGGAGAACCGCATGGCCGCTGAAGCGGCCGCCAAGGCGCAAGCGGAGAGCCCGCCTCCTGAAAGTCCGCCACCCAATCTCTGAGCGGCAAGGGTGGAACCCAGCGTTCCCCCCAATCTGGAAATCCGCGCGCGGGGAATCTTGACCCGTTCCACCCGAGCGTGTCACCTTGAACAGGCATCAAGAGCCGGATCTTCCGGCGCCAACCTGCCTCCCGGGCAAGGTGGCGGCTCCTCTGGAGCGATGCGGCCGCGATTGGCGGCAACCATCCGGGATGCGACCCGCACAGGTCCGTCCTGATATCGAGGCGGAGTTGAGCGCATGACGAGCGAACGGGTCGACGACGAGGCTCTAGAGGCCTTGGCCTCCAATCATCAGGTCACGCACGTGTTCAACGTGCTTACCGAGCAGGCGCTCGACTGCAGCGTTCGCCTGCTGAGCGCCGTGGCCGGTTCCGGCGCCCATCTGCGCGGCCTGCACATGGCCCCGCGCGGCGCGTCGCTCGAGCACCGCCTGGAGTTGCAGGGGTTAAAGGCCAGCCAGGCCCGCCGTCTCTCCGATGCGCTGGCCGGCCTTCAGGGCGTGCGGTTCGCCAATGTCGAGCACCGCCTCGGCCGCGAGCGACCCTGATTGATCAGGCGGGGCGAAGGGCCGCCGCTTCGGCGAGGAGGTCGCGTCCGAACTGCAAAAAGGCGTGGGGCACGTCGATATAGACCCAGTTCTCCTTCAGCAGGGGACCTTCGCGCCGCCAGAAGTCCATCACCCGCATCTCGAAGGGCTTCCCGGTCGGCTCAAGGCCCATCCAGTCGCCGCCGGTGTGGGTGCCGCGGATGCTCGGCCAGCCGGTGGAGAAGACGAAGGGGCCGTCGGCGAAACGCGCCTTGTGATCGCCGCCTTTGAAGTCGGGCCAGGCCTCGTTGAACGGGATCTCGTGGTGGCGCATGAAGCCGGACAGGCCCCGCGTGGTCCCCGTGCCGCCCGGGCCGTACCACATCATGTCCGGCGTGAAGTAGCGCTCGAAGTGCATGGTGTCGTGGTCGACGCCGTCGAAGCCGTGCATGCCCTGGAAGATCATCGCCTGCACCAGGTCGAGGCTGGCGCGGGTCTCCGCTTCCGGCGCGGGCGCGAGGCGCAACCCGTCCTGGGCCGCCGGCCCGGGCCACAGGCCCTCGACTCCCAGCGAGCGACGCACGGGCGAGGCGTCGAACTGGCGGAAGAGGTCGAGCAGGTCCAGCATCACCCAGGCCTCGGCGATACGGTCGCCCTCGATCCGGTAAACTTCGCCGAACCGCAGCGCCACCCAACCGTCGACCGGCGCCAGGCCCAGGAACGGCGCGGTAGGTACGCCGTAGTAGCAGCCGCAAGCCGCCAGCCAGGCGTCGTTTTTCCAGATTCCGGCCATAACGATGTCGTCTCGCCGCTCTAGGTCCGGCATGGCGCGCTTCAGCGGCCCGTAGAGCCGCTCGACGATTTCCGCTGGACCGCTCAGAGCATTGAAGGGGTGGACGGCCGTGAACGCCGCGTCCGGTGTGAAGAGGCGCTCGGCGCTCGGAAGCAGCTGGTCGGCCGGAGCCGCCGCCAGATCCCGCAGGCCCGAGAGCAAGGCCTGACGCAAGGCGGCGGACGGAACCTCGGTCATCTCAACTCCTGACAGTGTGCACGCGTGGAAGGCTCGGCGCCGCCGACTTGAGCAAGAGGCTCGAGCGGAAGCGCGGTGTCAATAATTTTCCCGATATGGGAAAATCCCACTTGCGGAGAAATCGTGGCCGTGTCTCTCCTTCGTCATCGACAAGGAGTAGAGTGCGATGCCGGACGACGGGGGAGCGCCGCCGAAAACCGCGAACCGCGGCACGGCCGTCGAGAGCCGCTCGGGCCGGCCGCCGACGAGCGAGGCGAAGGGGGCGCTGCGCATTCCCGTCTCGGCGATGCCGTCCGACTATTCGATATCGCTGCAGCAGTCCGTGCGGGGCGGCACCGATGTCATGCTTTCACCGCCGTCGACCGAACGCCGCCAGCCGATGCGCGGGTTCGAACCCCAGTATACCGACATCATCGACTACATCGTCCGGATCACCCATCGCATCTGGGAAGAGAAGGACATCGGTTACATCTACGACACCTACCGGCATAATTGCCGGGTGACCGACGACGCCGGTCTGCAATACGGCCGCGACAAGATCGTCGCCGACACGGTTCATACCGTCAACGCCTTTCCGGATATCCGCCTGTATGCCGACGAGGTGATCTGGGCCGGGAACGAGGATGTCGGCTTCTATACCTCCCACCGCACGGTGATCACCGGCACCAACACCGGATACAGCCGGTTCGGGCCGCCGACGAACAAGCGCGTCACCGTCTGGTGCATCGCCAACTGCCTCTCCCAGGACAACGAGATCTTCGAGGAGTGGGTGATCTACAACCAGTCGAGCATGATCCAGCAGATGGGGCTGGACCTGTTCGAGAAGGCCCGGGAGTTCGGCGACGCGAGGGTGCGCGGCGGCGGACCGAAGGTGGCGCCTGGCGGAGGGAACCCGTCTGCTCGGACAAGGCAAGCCGCGCGCCCTGCCACCGCCCCCCGAAGGCTTCGATCTCGAGGACGAGGTCCGCCGCGCCCATCATTACGCCTGGAACTGGCGAAATATGGCCGCGCTCGATCGTCTCTACGATCCTCGGCTCGTCTTCCACGGGCCGACCGATCGGGAGCTGCGCGGCCTGTCGGCCTACAAGAGCTTCATCCTCAGCCTCATCGCGATGTTCCCCGACATCGCCGTCCAGGCGGACGAGATCTACTGGATGGGCAACGAGGCCGACGGCTTCCTCGTCTCACTGCGCTGGTCGGCGGTCGGTCGGCACACGGGCTTCGGAGTCTACGGCCCGCCCTCCGGCCGTCAGGTCCGACTGTGGGGGATCAGCCAATACCGGATCGTCGCCGGCAAGATCCACGAAGAGTGGATGATGTTCAACGAGTTCGACGTGCTGCAGCAAATCCTGGCGAGCGAGCCGATCTGAGATCGCCGCCAACGATCCAACCAAACACAAACGGAGTGGGGATATGGCGTTGAACAAGAGGTTTCTGGCCGGGGCGAGTCTCGCGGCGATGGCCGCCGCCGGCGCGGCGAACGCGCAGACATCCGCGGCCTCGGCGTCCAACACGGCCGCCGCCAATCAGCCGGTGCAATCCTCGGCCGCGCCGACAGGATCAACCGTCGGCGAGGTGATCGTCACGGCTCAGCGGCGCGAGGAGCGCCTGCAGAACGTCCCGATCGCCATCACCGCGCTCACCAGCGCCCAACTGGAACAGGCCAACATCACCGACGCCACGCGGCTGGAGATGCTCACGCCCGGGCTCCAGGTCGGCGCCTCGGGATCGGACTCCCGCCCCGCGCTGCGCGGCGTGAAGACCGACAACAGCCGACAGGCCCAGGCCGACGCCTCGGTCGCCTACTTCATCGACGGCGTCTACCAGGCCGCCAACCAGGAGGCGCTGGCGAGCTTCGTCGACGTCGCCCGCGTGGAGGTGCTGCGTGGACCTCAAGGCACCCTGTTCGGTCGCAACTCCTTCGGCGGCGCGATCAGCATCACCAGCAACCTGCCCACCAACCGCTTCGAGGGCTCGCTGGAGGCGGAAGGCGGCAACTATGGCGAGAACCGGTTCCAGGGGATCATCAACATCCCGGTGACCGACACGCTCAGGTTCCGTTTCGTCGCCCTCACCGACAACAACGAGGGCTATGTGAAGAACCTCGACCCGGCGGGCAGCCGGGCTGAGGACAAGAACGAGACCTTCGTTCGCGGCACGATGAAGTGGGATCCCTTGCCCCGGCTCGATGTGGTGCTGCGCGCCAACTACTGGAGCGACGGCGGCCACGGCGGCGGCACCTACGAGTACAAGGTGCAGGGCATCGACGCCGACCCGGCCGATCCCGCCAACCAGAGCATCTACGGCCAGGAAGTGAACATCAATCCACGCGCGCGGGCCGGCGATTATCTGGCTGAGCGCTGCGGCAACTGCACGGGACCGCTGGCCGACCTCGCCAATTATCCCAACGGTGTGCCCGTGCCGCTCAACCCCTGGCAGATCAACCAGGACACGCCGGCCAAGCAGCGGCTCGAGCAGTACGCGACCACCCTCGAGCTCAACTACGATCTCGGCTTCGCCTCGCTGAAGTCGATCACCGCCTACAATCTGTTCGACGTCTATCGCTTCGGCGATTCCGACTTCACCCAGTACGCCCTGCGCACCGTCGAGCAGATCAGCCACAACGAGACCACCACCCAGGAAATCCAGCTCGCCTCCAAGCAGACCCGGCCCTTCCAGTGGATCGTCGGCGGCTTTTTCCTGCGGGAGAACGCTTCCGAAAACTTCCAGCAGTTCGGCGTGACGCCGGCCGGGCAGGGGGCGTTCGGCACCGGCTCCTACGCCGTCTACGACACCAATTCCTACGCGGCCTATGCTCAAGCCAGTTATAATCTGACCCATCAGCTCCGGGTCACCGGCGGGATCCGCTACACCGACGATCACAAGACCACCTCAGGCGCGAACTTCGGGCCTGACGCCAACGACACCCCCGGCGTCAATGTGCCGGTCGGCCAGATCACGCCGGCGCAAACCGATTTCCACAAGGTCACCTACAAGGCCGGGGTCGACTATCAGATCACGCCCGACAAGCTCGTCTACTTCACCGTCTCGTCCGGTTTTCGTTCCGGCGGCTTCAACACCGGCCTTTCGCCAGATCTGGCGGCGCAGTTCGCCATCTTCGCACCCGAGACGGTGACCGCCTACGAGATCGGGGCCAAGACCCAGTGGCTAGACCATCGTCTGCAGCTCAACATCTCGGCGTTCGACAACGAATACCGTTCGCTTCAGATCGTCGGCTTCGATCCCACCACCCTGGCGACCTATACCGGTAAATGGCGGCAACGCTGTTGGCCGGGGCGTCGAGGTCGAGGTGATAGCGGTGCCCCTGCCGCACCTCAACGTCACCGCCAACTACGCCTACCTCGACGCGCACTGGACCCAGTTCGTGACCATCGACCCGATTACCTATGCCGGGGCTTACGTGGGAACCGGCAACGAGGTGGGCATGTCCCCGAAGAACCGCTTTAACGTTGCCGTGGACTACACCTTCGATCTTGGAAACGACGGGCGCTTCACCCCGCGCGTGGCCACGCACTACTCGTCTCACTTCTTCCTGCTCGACTACAACTCGGCGATCGAATTGCAGAAGGGCTACTTCAAGACGGATCTCAGCCTCACCTGGACCGATCCGAAGGATCGCTACAGCATCGAAGGCTATGTCGCAGAACGTCGGGAACCACGCGGTGAAATCGGGCGGCGAGTTCGGCGGCCGCGGCGCCTTCTTCATCGGCTACGAGCCGCCTCGTCTCTATGGGGTCAAGGTCGGCGTGAAGTTCTGAGGCCGGCGTGATCGCGGAGAGCGGCGTTCCAACCACAACGTTACGGAACGCCGCCGACCTCGGACGTGGAGAGCGCGCGGCGATCTTCGCGCTGCTGATATTCGCCAGCCTCGCCTACAACTACAACTTCATCCTCATCGACTACATTCGGCCATTCCTCATCCGTTCGATGGGCATGACGCTGCAACAGACGGCGTTGTTGTACTCCGCCCAGGCGTCGGGCGTGATCGTCGGGGCCTTCACCACGCCCCTGCTGGTGGCGCGGCTCGGCGGCCGGGCGTCGCTCATGACGATGGCCGGCTGCCTGGGCGTGCTGACGGGCCTCAATCTGCTGGTCGGCGGCTTCGAGGGCTGGGCGGCAATCCGGTTCTTCGCCGGGATCGGTCTCTCCGGATGCTACGTCTCGTCGACGACCTTGCTGGTCAATCTGTTCCCGCCGCGACTGCGTGGGCGGCTGATGGCGGTGTCCATGGCCATGTTCAACATCGCGCAGATCACCGCCGGGGTCTTGATCGCCGGGCTCGGCGAGGGCGGTTGGCGCTGGCTGATCGTGCTCGGCGCGATCTCGCCGGCCCTGATCGCCGTGGGCAGCCGGCTCATCCTGCCGGACGATCGGCGGCTGGCGGTCTACGGCGCCAAGCACATGGAAGTGGAGCGGCGCGGCGCCTGGACCGAGATGGCGCGGGGTCGCCGGCTCTGGCTCACCCTGGCCTGCCTGCTGCTCGCCGGCCTCAACTTCAGCGCCTACCAGTTCTATTCCGGCTTCATCACCACCTACTTGCTGAACGTTCGGCATCTCGGCGCGGAATTGACCGGGATGTTCGTCGTCATCGACGGGGTGGGGGGACTGATCGGCAGCTTCCTGTTCGGCTGGGTGGCGGACCGGATCGGGCGCAAGGCTTGCGCGATCGGTTTCGTCTTCGCCGCGGGCCTTGCGGGCGCCGTCCTGATCGCGCCGGCCAACCCGTTCCTCCTGGCCCTTCTCGAACTGGGCTACGCGGTCAGCCTGCCCTGCACCGTCGCCTGGGGCGCCATGTTCGCCGAACTGTTTCCGGTGCGCCTGCGACCGATGGGAACCTCGCTGTTCCATGGCGGGCACATCATCTCCATCGGAGCGCCGCTGCTGGTGGCCCTGGTGGCGGCGCACGCGTCCCTGGCGGTCGGAATGGCCTTGGCGCCGGCGGCCTTCCTCGTCGCGGCGGCGGTGTGGTTCAACCTGCCCGAGACCTTACCCCGATCGCGCGCCTTTCGGGGCTTCGACCCCGACGCGGCGGCCGCCTGAACCGGGCCGCTTGCCCCCCAGGTTCGGGCTTGGATAGTGTACGCACAACGGTTGGAGACGATCTCGCACGTGGCGCCCCCGCACATCGCCCTCGTCATCACGCGCGCCACCACCCTGGCCTACCCTGAACTGTTGCCCGAACTCGTCGCGCAGATGGAGGCGGAGGGTTTCCGCATCCTGCTCTCGGTGATCGAACAGGAGTGCCATGTCGACCAGGCGTTGGACGCGCTTGCGGACGACGATGTCGCCGGCGTGATCGCGTGCGCCCAGCCATCGGACGCCGGCGTTGGCGCGGGCGACGGACGCCGGACGACCGGTTCTTCTCTACAACTGTCATGGCCCGCTCGCCGCGTCGGTGAGCTGCAACCACGCGGCCTGTGGGCGGGTCCTCGCCAACCTGCTTCTGGACGCCGGTCATCGACGCTTCGGTGTGATCGCCGGACCGGACTACTCCTTCGTGAGCCGGGAGCGGCTGCGCGGGGTCATGGAGGCGCTGGTCAAGCCGCGCGTTCTCTGCGCCGAGGTTATCGAGGGCGACTATGGCTACGAGAGCGGCATTGTCGCTTTGAACACCCTGTTCGCGCGGATGAAGCCTCGGCCCTCAGCCATCATCGCGATAAACGACGCCATGGCCATCGGCGCCCTGGATCGCGCGCGGCAACTGCAGGTCCGCATCCCCCGAGACCTTTCGATCGTGGGCATCGACGGCACCGGGCCTCGCGCGCCTGCCCGGATATCAGCTCACGACCATGCGCCAGCCCCTGCATCGGATGGCGCGCGCGGCGGCCCGGAGCCTTTCGGCCGGCATTGCCCATCCCAAGCTCGGCGCCGGAGATCCGCTTGTTCGGAGGCGAGTTGATCGTCGGCAAGACCGCTCGCCTGGAGCGACGGATGTCCAAGATCGCCCAAGCCGCTTGAGGAGCCAGGCGCTTAGGCCGTCGGCGCCTGATCGTCCTCCCCGGTCGCGCCCAGGGCGCGGTTGCGCGCCAGCACGTCCAGGCCCTGCATGTTCAGATAGTGGAGCAGGTCGATGAAGACCCAGTTCTCGGCTAGCTTGCCGCCGTCCTCGCGATAGAGGTCCACGACCCGCATGTCGGCCGCGTTCTGGCCGGCGGTCATGCCCATGAAGCCGCCGGCGTTCTGCAAGGTGAGGTTCGGCCATCCGAAGAAGCCGCCGAAGTGGCCCTCGGCGAGCTTGCAAAGGTGGCCGTTGAAGGCGCGCTTCGCATAGAACGCCTCCCGGAATGGGCCGCCGTGCTGACGGATGTAGCGGTCGATGGTGTATGTGGCGCCGATCCCGCAGGGCCCCCACCAGATCATGTCCTCGCGCCAATCGCGGGCGAGTTCCTCGCGGTAGGATGCGCGGGGCTCGCGCATGCTCTCGAGCATGCGATTGATCGCCGCCAAGGTCGCGACGCCGAGGTCCGGATCCTGCGGCCCCCACATCAGCCCCTCGTGGGTCATCGGGCCTGGCTGGATGAGATGCGCGCCGGTCTGCGGCGGAAACGGGTTCTGCCCCGCCTGGATCATCAATTGCGGAATGTCGAAGAACATGGCGGTTTCGACGATCCGGTTTTCGACGACCCGGTCGAACTCGGCGTAGCGCATCATGGCGATCCTGCCGGTGGGGCGGATGCCGAGGAACGGCCGATCGAACAGGCCCATGAAGTGACCCATCTGCACGACCCAGATGGATTGGCCATCGTCGATCTGGTTACGCCCGGCCATGAAGACGTCCGGCCGGCGCTGCAGCGGTCGCAGGGCGTTGGCGAGCGGCGAATAAAAGGTCTCGGTAACGGCGGCGGGACCGGTCTGCTACATGGAACGGGTGCATGCCCCGCCACAGCCAATCCCGGGAGACATACCGCTCCAGTACGCCCTTGATCTCGACCGCTGGGGCGGCGGCGAGATCGTTCATCAGGCCACGGACGAGAACCTTCTCGGCTTGGAAATCGGCGAGCGTCATCTGTCCTGTCGCTGCCGGTAATCTTGGCTGTCGCCGGCTAGGCTACCCGATCTAATGCCTCTGCGAGAACAACCAAACGGCGGCGAGGACGAGGATCACCACGACGATCGAGACGATCAGCACCGGCACCATGCCCGGCACGTTCACGCCCTCGCGCGCCTCCTCGGCGGATTCCGTGATCTGCTCTTCGTCGTTGTCCATGCCGCACCTCCCCTGAGTCTTCGGCCGAGCTTGCCGGAGGGTGGGCGCGAGCGCAATGCGGGCGTCAGCAACCCTCTTCCACGGCGCCGTCGAGCCCCAGCGAGAAGCAGTGACGCTCGCCCGTCGCTGCGTCCTGGACGCTGACGCGGCATTCCGCCTCCGCCGGGGCCCAGCGTTCGATGTAGGCGACGGCCGCCTCCTCGAAGCTGGCCGCCTCGATGGCGTAGACGTGGGCCTCGGCCTGGAGGGCCTGGGCGCGGAAGCTGGCGAATCGGGTTGGTCATGGCGCGTTATGATCCAAGTCATGGCCCTCGCGTTCAAGCAGGTGTCATCGCGCGGACCTAAGGGTGACGGACCCGCGTCGCGCGGGCAGGAGATGTCATGCATCCCGATGGACCCCTCTCGCCCGAGCGTCTCGCCCGCATGGACGCCTATTGGCGCGCGGCCGACTACCTGACGGTCGGCCAGATCTATCTGAAGACCAATCCGCTGCTGCGCGAGCCGCTGAAGCGCTCGGACGTGAAGTCGCGGCTGCTGGGGCACTTCGGCACCACCACGGGGCTGAACTTCCTCTACACCCACCTGAACCGGCTGATCGTCGACAACGACCTCGACATGATCTTCGTCGCCGGCCCGGGCCACGGCGGCCCGGGCCTCGTCGCCCAGTCGTGGCTCGAGGGAACCTGGACCGAACGCTATCCGGACGTGGATCACTCCGCGGCGGGGATGGAACGGCTGATGCGCCAGTTCTCCTGGCCCTATGGCGTTCCCAGCCACGTCGCGCCGGTGGTCCCCGGCTCGATCCATGAGGGCGGCGAGCTGGGCTATTCGCTGGTGCACGCCTTCGGCGCGGCGTTCGACAATCCCGACCTGATCGTCGCCTGCGTGGTGGGCGACGGCGAGGCGGAGACCGGGCCGCTGGCGACGAGCTGGCATTCCAACAAGTTCCTCAACCCCGCTCGGGACGGGGCGGTGCTGCCGATCCTGCACCTGAACGGCTGGAAGATCGCCAATCCGACGGTGCTCGCGCGCCTGCCGCGCGACGAGCTCGAGCAGCTTGCTCATCGGCTATGGCTGGGAGCCGATCCTGGTGCAGGGCGACGATCCGGCCGTGGTGCACCAGGCGCTGGCCGCCGCCCTGGACGAAGCCCTGGCCCGCATCCGCCTGATCCAGTCGACGGCGCGGGAAGGGGAGGGCGCGGCGACGGCGCTGCGGCCCCGCTGGCCGATGATCGTCTTCGCCACGCCCAAGGGCTGGAGCGGCCCGAAGGTGATCGACGGCGAGCCGGTGGAGGGCACCTGGCGCGCCCACCAGGTGCCGATGGAGAGCGTCGATCCGCCGGGTCATCTCGAGATTCTGGAGACCTGGCTCAAGAGCTATCGGCCCGAGGAGCTGTTCGACGACTCCGGCGCGCCGGTGGAGAGCCTGCTGCGCGCTCCCGCCGAAAGGCGAGCGCCGGATGAGCGCCAATCCGCACGCCAACGGCGGCCTGTTGCTCAGCGACCTTGATTGCCCCGACTGGCGGGACTTCGCGCTCGATGTGCCCATCGCCAGGCGGCAGTGAAAGGGGAGGCGACCCGCAACCTCGGGCGCTACCTCTGCGCGGTGATGGAGCGGAACCTGGACCGGTTCCGGGTGATGGGCCCCGACGAGACCGCCTCGAACCGGCTGGAGGCGCTCTACAAGTCGACGTCCAAGGTCTGGCTCGGCCAGCACAGCGGGCTCGACCGCAATCTCAGCCCCGACGGGCGGGTGATGGAGGTGCTCTCCGAGCATCTCTGCCAGGGCTGGCTGGAGGGCTATCTGCTCACCGGCCGGCACGGCTTCTTCTCGTGCTACGAGGCCTTCATCCACATCGTCGATTCGATGTTCAACCAGCACGCCAAGTGGCTGGAGGCCTGCAACAGCATCGCCTGGCGCGCGCCGATCGCCTCGCTCAACTATCTGCTCACCAGCCACGTCTGGCAGCAGGACCACAACGGCTTCTCGCACCAGGATCCCGGCTTCATCGACCACGTCGCCAACAAGCGGGCGGGGGTGGTGCGGATCTACCTGCCGCCGGACGCCAACACCCTGCTGTCGACCATCGATCACTGCCTGAAGAGCCGGAACTATGTGAACCTCACCATCTGCGGCAAGGCGCCGGAGTGGCAGTGGCTGGACGCCGAGGCCGCCGCCGCCCACTGCGCCGCCGGCGCCGGGCGGTGGGATTGGGCCAGCGCGGCCGGGCGAGCCCGACGTGATCCTGGCCTGCTGCGGAGACGTGCCGACGCTGGAGACGCTCGCCGCCGTCACCCTGCTGCGCGAGCAGGCGCCGGACCTGAAGGTGAGCGTCGTCAACGTCGTCGACCTGTTCCGCCTGGGCCCCTTCGGCGAGCACCCGCACGCCCTGGAGCAGGCGGCGTTCGACACCCTGTTCCCGCCGGGCAAGCCGGTGATCTTCGCCTTCCACGGCTATCCCGGGATCGTGCACAAGCTCACCTACAACCGCGCCGGGCACGACGGCTTCCACGTCCACGGCTATCGGGAGGAGGGCTCGACGACGACGCCGTTCGACATGACCGTGCGCAACGGCCTGGACCGCTTCACCCTCGCCGCCGACGCGATCCGCCGCGCGCGGCCGGATAGGGCGGCGCGGGCGGAGCGGTGGCGCGACGAGAACCACGCCCGGCACAAGGCCTATGTCATCGAGCACGGCGAGGACCTGCCCGAGGTGAAGGACTGGCGCTGGAGCCCGGCCGCTTGAAGGTGCTGGCGATCAACGCCGGCTCGACCTCGCTCAAGCTCGGGCTGTTCGAGGTCGGCGGCGAGCGCTGCGAGGCGATGCACGAAACCCAGGTCGACGGGCCGGACTTCGCCGCGGCCGAGGACCGGATCGGTGATTGGCCCACCCCGGACGCGGTCGCCCACCGGATGGTGCACGGCGGCCCCAAGCTGCGCCGGCACGCGCTGATCGACCCCGAGGTTCTGGCCCAGCTCGAGGCGGCGCAGGCGCTGGCGCCGCTGCACGTCCCGCCGGCCCTCAAGGCGCTGGCCGCGGCGCGCGCAGCGGTGGCCGGACATCCCGCACGTCGCCTGCCTGGACGACGCCTTCCATGCCGATCTGCCGCCGGCCGCCCGCACCCTGCCGGTCGGCGAGGCGGCGCGGGCGGCCGGAGTGGAGCGGTACGGCTTCCATGGTCTCTCCTGCGCCTCGATCGTCCGGCGGCTCGGGACCCAGGCCCCTGAGCGCCTCGTCATCGCCCACCTCGGCGGCGGCTGCAGCGTCACGGCGGTGAGGGGCGGGCGTTCGGTCGACACCACCATGAGCTTCACCCCGGCGGGCGGGATCATGATGGCGAGCCGCGCCGGCGACCTCGACCCAGGGGTCCTGCTCTTCCTGCTGCGGCAGGGCTGGGGGGCGGACGCCCTCGAGGATCTGGTCGACCGCCGCTCCGGCCTTGTCGGCGTCTCCGGCGAGTCCAAGGACGTTCGCGTGCTGCGCGCCAGCGGCTCGCGACGCCGCCCACTTGGCCCTGGAGATGTTCGCCCTCTCCGTCGCCAAGGGCGTCGCTGGGATGATGGTGGCTCTTGGCGGGGCCGACCTGATCGTGTTCACCGGCGGGGTGGGCGAGCACGACCAGGCGACGCGCGAGGCGGTGATGGCTCATCTGACCTTCGCCGGATCGATCCCGGAGCGCGCCATGCCCGCCGAGGAGGAGGCGGAGATGGCGCGGATCGCCTTCGCGCTCACCGGCGGTTGACCGGCTGGCTGATCGGCGGCCCGACCGGGTCGGGCAAGTCCGCCCTGGCGCTGAGGCTCGCGGCGGCGGAGGGCGGCGAGATCGTCAACGCCGACTCCATGCAGGTCTACGCCGACCTGCGGGTGCTCACCGCCCGGCCGACGGCGCGGGACGAGGCCGCCGCCCCTCATCACCTCTATGGCGTGGCCGACGCGGCCGAGGCCTGGTCCGCCGGCCGCTGGCTGCGCGCCGCGCAAGCGGTCATCGCCGGGATCGAGGCGCGGGGCGCGGTTCCGATCGTCGTCGGCGGGACCGGCCTCTACTTCCGGGCCCTGCTGGGAGGCTTGGCCGACATCCCGCCCGTTCCCCCGGAAGCCCGGGCCAAGTCCCAGGCGCTGTTCGACGCCCTCGGCGAGGCCGCGTTCCGCGCTCGGCTGGCGGAGGTCGACCCGGCGGCGGAGGCGCGGATCGCCCCCGGCGACCGCCAGCGCCTCACCCGCGCGTTCGAGGTGTTCGCCGCCACCGGCCGTCCGCTCACCGCCTGGCGCGAGGCGAGCCCTCCGGCCGGCGGCCGCGCCTGGCGCCGCGTGGTGATCGAGCCGGACCGCGAGACGCTCTACGCTCGGCTCGACGCGCGGTTCGAGGCCATGCTCGCCGCCGGCGCCCTCGAGGAGGTCCGCGCCCTCGCCGCTCGCGCGGCTCGCCCCCGATCGCCCGGCGATGAAAGCGCTCGGCGTCCGGCCGCTCCTCGACCATCTCGCCGGCGAGATCACTTTGGGCGAGGCCGCGGAGACCGCCAAGCGCGACACCCGCCGCTACGCCAAGCGCCAACTCACCTGGTTCCGCCACCAGGCCGCCGACTGGGAGCGGCGCTCTTAAGCCGCGCCCTCCAGCGCCTTTCGCGCCTGCTCCCAATACTGCGCTCCGGTCACCACAGTGATCAGCGCCGCCAGCCACAGCAGGGCGTGAGCGCCGATGGTGGCCGTGCCTTGCACGCTGGGATCGTTGGGGAAGCCGAAGGCGCCCCAGCAGGCGACCAGCAGCTCGGCGCCCAGCGCGATCAGCTGCAGCGTGGTCTTCCACTTGGCGAGCAGGGTCACCGGCAGGCGGATGCCCTTGCCGGCGGTGACCTCGCGCAGGGCGCTGACGGTGAACTCGCGGAACAGGATCAGGGCCGCGGGCACCGCCACCGCGCCGTTGGCGCCCAGGGAGAGCAGGCCCAGCACCACCCCGCACACCAGCACCTTGTCGGCGATGGGATCGAGGATCGCGCCCCAGATGGTCACCGCGCCGATCTGCCGGGCGAGCCAGCCGTCGACCCAATCGGTGAGGGCGGCGACCACGAAGGCCACGAACGCCCACCGCTCCAGCCCATACTGCTGCCCCTCGTCGAGGTGGGAGCCGAGCAGGGGCACGGCGGCCAGGCCGAAGAAGGTGAACAGCGCCAGGGCGAGGCGCAGGCCGGTGATGATGTTGGGGAGTCGCCGCATGATGGCAGGGGTAACGCGCGGGAGGGCGCGAGGGAACACGGCGCCGGGAAGCTTCACTCCAGCTGGAACGGCCCGGCGCGGGCCAGCGTCCCGATCGCCTCGGGCCGGGTCTCGTCGGCGAGGAGGCGTTTGCGGCGGTCCTCGGCTTCGGCGGGCCGCCAGGTCCAGCGATTTCGCCACACGGGGCGGGCAGGCGTCTCGGGCGCCGCGAAGCCGGCGTCGCCGTCCCACGACGTCCAGTCCGGTTCGATGCGCAGGTCGGCGCAGATGGCCTTCACCGCGCTCTCGAAATCCTCCAGATCGAGCCGGTCGTACTCCCCGCTCTCGAACAGGCGTTCATAGAGCCGGTCGAAGCGGTGCAGCGCCTCGACCTCGTCGCCCACCGTCTGATCGATGGCGCTCCAGACGGCGGCCTGGATCGGGTCGCGAACCGGACACTGGTCGGCGTCGCCCTCGGCGGGCGGCGCGGGGGTGGACTTGGCGGCGGCGCGGCGGGCGCCGCCCGATGGGGCAGGGGCGCGGGCGGGGAGCTCGCCATTGCGAATCGTAAGGATGCGCGCATCGATCCGCTCCTCCAGCGCCAGCGTCATCCGCACCGCGCGCGAAAGCTGGGCGAACGTCCGCTCCGCGTCGCGCCGGGGCGCCGGTTCGTCGGCCTGGGAGATCTTCGCCGCGACCACCTCCTCCATCAGCGCCATCGCGAGCTGGGTGACCCGCTCGAGCACCGCGCGCCGGGCTTCCGCGCGGGCGATGGCGGCAGCGGTCTCGGCGTCGAGCTCAGCGGCGTTCGTCATGCGCCAACTATTGCAGAACGCAATCAATCTGTCAAGAGAACTGCGCGAGCGCCACGGGACGCCACCCTTCTCTGGCGGTGGGATCGGGCATAGGACGGACGAGACTCAGCAAAGGGGGAACACCATGCTGCAGGCCCTGATCCTCGCCGCCGCGATCGCCGCGCCCGCGCCCGACGCCGAGGTGGTGAGCGCCACGCGCGCCTTCCTCGACGCCTACGCCGCCGACCAGCCGGAGCGGGTGATCGCCCTGACGGAGCCGGACGTCGAGGTCTATGGCAGCGACGCCGCCGAGTTCTGCCGCGGGCAGGACTGCCTGCGCGGGATGATGGCCGACGACTTCGCCCTGTGGGGCACGGCCCGCTTCGGAACCTTGAGCAAGGTCACCACCCACAGGGGCGCGGACTGGGCGACGATCGTCTTCGAAGCGCCCTTCGCCGCCGGCGGCGGCCCTCAGGTCCCGGTGCGGTTCTCGCTCTTGTGGCGCAAGGAGGCGGGGGGCTGGCGCCTGGCGCAAGCCGCCAACGCCGTGCCCAGCACCGGCTCCTCGGCCAAGGCGCTGCTGGAGGCGCGAGGGAAGACGAAGTGAGCGGGGCGGCTTCAGCCCGTTTCCGATACCCGGCGCGATAGCCATGGGCCGGGAGGCCGTTGAACGAGGCGCCTAGGGCGAGCGAGGTTCCTATAAAGGCTTCGGTCCATCGTCGATGTCGGTTTGTGCGAAGTCGTCACCCTTGAACAGCAACGGCTCGCCGAGCGCCTTGGCGGCGGCATAGGAAAAGCAATCGACGATGTTAAGTCGGGCGGGGTGACGTCCTTTTCCGAAGGTCGCAAAGCACTCGACGGCGAGTTTGCCGACGGCATCCGTGATCGGCTCGACGTTGATGTCCGCCTGCACCAGCAACCACATAAATCTTCAAACAGGCTTTCGGCCTGAGCGGGCGAGATGTCGAGCCCGGTCGCCCAAAAATGCGCAGGCCTCCAGCCGGACAAGAGGCGAGGTGCGCCGATGCTCGGCCCGGTCCAACCGGGCGGTAAGATCTTCCGCCTCGGGCTCAGCGGTGACGAGCGCCAGAATGGCGGAGGTGTCGATGAACACTATTGGCCGCTCAAGGCGTCGATCTCGTCTTGCGTCATGGCGCGCGCGCCTGGCCCGGCCATGTCCTTGGCTTTGGCCGCGATCTTGTCGATGCGCTTGTTGAGCGGCGTGGCCTCTCGATCTCTACGCAACTCTTGTTCCAGGGCTGTCACGACGGCTTGGGTCATCGTTGTCTGGCGAGCTTCAGCGAGGCGCTTGTTAAAGACGGCAGCAGGGGGATCACGGATGGTGAGCACGAGGTCGAGTCCTGCAGCACGGAAGAGCCGTATATGGCGTTCTGTCTATACAGCCTCAATCCGCTCGTCAGTACGCATCACTTGTAAGATCCAATGATCAAGAGGCCGACTTTAATTTCGGCCCCCGGCCGCGCGCGGCGCTAGCTTCCCTTGTCGTCGACAGAGATGACGATCTCCACGCGCAACCGATCGAAGCGCGAGACAAGGTGCGGCGGGAGCTCGAGATCCTGAGCGGGGCGCTTCGTATCGGCAGGGGATCGGACGACGGCAGCGGCGGCTCTGTAAGACGAGTTGCCGGAGCTGGAGGAAGCTCAGGCGGGTCGGCCTGCCTTCGCCGCGACGGTCTAGCGGGGCTCGATCCGATCCCTAAGCTCGACGGTGACCGTGCTCGACAGGCCCGGGCGCAGGCGATCCATGCCGGGCTGGCTGGGGTCCAAGGCGACCCTCACCGGGACACGTTGAACGATTTTCGTGAAGTTGCCCGTCCCCGGTTCGAACGGCAGCAGCGAGAACTGGGACCCGGTGCCGGGGGCAAAGCTCACGACGTGGCCCTTCAGCGTCCGGCCGGGCAGGGCGTCCACTTTGACGCGAGCGGCCTGGCCGACCAGCATCCGGGCGACCTGGGTCTCCTTGAAGTTGGCGATCACATAGAGGGCGTTCATCGGGGCGACGGTCATCAGGCGGGCGCCGGGACTGACGTAGTCGCCGGCCTGAACCTGCCGGTTGCCGACGACGCCATCGATCGGCGCGCGGATGACAGCGTGGCCCTGGTCTTGCCTCGCCAGGTCCAACGCCGCCTGGGCGCGGACCACGGCGGCCTTGGCCGCGTCCAGGCTGGCCAGCAGGGTGGTGCGCTTGGCGAGCGTGGCCGCGGCCTGGCTTCGGCTCACCGCGAGAACGGCGCGGCTGTGGGCGGCGTCGGAGCGCGCGCTCAGCGTCGTCGCCTGCACGAGCTCCGACTCCTGCCGCGAAACGGCGCCCGAGCCGGCGAGCCGCTGGAACCTGGCGAGATCCAATTCGGCGCGGGCGCGCTGGGCGTCCGAAGCGGCGATGACGGTTTCGGCGGCGCGGATGTTGGCGGCGGCAAGCCCTTCGTCGGCGGCCTGGGTGTCGAAGGCGGCCTTGGCGGCGGCGACGCCGGCCTGGGCGTTGGCGAGATCGGCGCTCGCCGAGCCGACGCGGGAGTCGAACTCCTCGGGATCGAGCGCGACCAAGGGGTCGCCCCGCTTCACCGCTTGATCGTGGTCGACGAGGACGCGGGCCACCAGGCCGCGTACCCGAGGCGCGATCACCGCGCTGTCGGCCTCGACATAGGCGGCGTCGGTGGAGACCGTCGCCTTGGGCAGGGCGATGTAGACCGCGCCAGCCGCGGCCGCCGCTAAAGCCGCCAGCACCGCGATCAGCGTTCGCCTGGAGAAGGGCAGCGCGCGCTTTTTCGTGACGTCGGGGGGCGGCGGGGCCAGGACGCCCCTGAGCGGGATCGCGGTCATCGGCTCATGACCAGCAGGGTGGAGGTTGCCGAAGCCAGCAGCCGACCGGCGGCGTCCGTGAGCTTCGCTTCGGCGAAGGCGGCGCGGCGTCCCATCTGGACCACCCGGCCCTCGGCTCTGACCTCGCCGGTCTCGACGGTGATGCCCTTGTGGTAGGAGACCTTGAGCTCGAGCGTGGTGTAGGCCTGATCGGCCGCCAGCTTGGAGTGGACCGCGCAGCCGCAGGCGGAATCGAGCAGGGTCGCCGCGTACCCGCCGTGAACGGCGCCGATGGGGTTGTACACCTCCCGGCCGGGCGTGCCGGCGAACACCACGCGGCCTTCCTCGATCTCGACGACCCTGAACCCCATCGTCTTGCCGATGCCGTGGGCGCCGACGGCGTCGAGGCCGGCGCGGAGTTGTTCAAGTCCGGTGGGGCCGGGGGCTTCGGGGAGGCTCATGAGGGTGTCCTTTTGGCGAACCGGGCTTTCAAGGCCGCGCGCGACCGATCGAGAATGGCTTTGGAGCGCTCGGGGTCGGGCTCGGCGCGCGCGAGCGACAAGGCGCCGACGAGCTCCGCGAGCACCGAGCCCGCCTGCTCGCGCGCCGCGTCTCCCCCGACGTCGAACAGGAGCCCAGCCAGCTTGGCCTCGAGACTGGCGACGCCGGCGACGAACAGCTCGCGCGCTTTCGGCGGCAAGCGGAAGGCGTCGCTGGTGAGGAAGGGGAGAGGGCAGCCGGCGCCGCGCGTGTCGCGATGCTCGGCGGAAAGGTAGAAATCGACATAACGCTCAAAGGCGTCGCGCGGGCTCGAACCCGGCCGTCTCACGTCTGAAACCGTGACCGGCTATCCTCGAAGAGGCGCTCGACCGTGGCGATCACCAGAGCGTCGCGAGAAGGGAAGTGGGCATAGAAGCCGCCGTGCGTCAGCCCCGCCTCGGCCATCACCGCCGCGACGCCGAGCTTGTGCGGACCATCGGTGCGCATGGACCGCGCCGCAGCCTTGAGCACCCGATCTCGCGTCTCGTTCTTGTGGCCTGGATCGTAGCGCATCACTTGCCCGTCTTGATATGATGACTATAATATAACGAACGCCTCGGTTCAAGGCGCGAGCCCGGAAGGATGGGTGTGGAAGACAGACCGATCTCTCCCGCCGACCTGCCGAACGCGCGCAAGTTCCTGATCTTCGGCATCCTCGCATTCGGCCAGTTCATGGCCCTGCTCGACATCCAGATCGTCGCCGCGTCGCTGAACGAGGTGCAGGCCGGGCTGTCGGCCGGCCCCGACGAGATCAGCTGGATCCAGACCGGCTACCTGATGGCCGAGCTGGTGATGATCCCGTTCTCCGCCTTCCTGGCGCAGGCGCTCTCGACGCGTTGGCTGTTCGCCCTGTCGGCGGGGCTGTTCACCCTCGCCAGCGCCCTGTGCGGCCTCGCCTGGGACATCAACTCGATGGTCCTGTTCCGAGTGATCCAGGGCTTCGTCGGTGGGGCCATGGTGCCCACGGTGTTCGCCACCGGCTTCGCCATGTTCTCGGGTCCGCAGCGCGCGATGATCCCGGCGATCCTCGGCATGGTGTCGGTGCTCGCGCCGACCTTGGGGCCCACGGTCGGCGGCTGGCTCACCGAGGAGGCCGGCTGGCGGTCGATCTTCTATATCAACATCGTTCCAGGGATCGCGGTCACGGTCCTGGCCGCAACCTTCGTCCGCGTCGACCGGCCGAACCTGAAGATGCTGAAGACCATCGACTACTCGCACCTGGCGTCGATGGCCGTGTTCCTGGGCGGCCTGGAATATGTGCTGGAGGAGGGGCCGCGCCACGATTGGTTCGGGGATGCGAGGATCGCCACGGCCGCATGGCTGTCGTTCGTCGCCTGCTGCCTGTTCGTCGAGCGCTCCCTGCGCTCGGGTGGCCCGATCGTGAAGCTGACGCCGTTCCGCAGACCGACCTTCGCCTTCGCCTGCCTGTTCAACCTGGTGATCGGCTTCGGCATCTATTCGTCGACCTATCTGCTCCCGGTCTTCCTCGGGCGAGTCCGCGGCTACGATTCGCTGCAGATCGGGACCACGGTGTTCGTCACCGGCTTCGCCCAGGTGATCTCCACCATCATCGCGGCGCGACTGTCGCAGCGGGCCGACCCCAGAGCCGTGATCACGGTCGGCCTGATCCTGTTCGCCGCGAGCCTGTGGTGGACCTCGACGCTGGGACCGGAATGGGGTTTCGGCGCCCTGCTCGGGCCGCAACTGCTGCGCGGCTTCGCCGTGATGCTGTGTATCGTCCCCAGCGTCGGCATGGCGCTGAACGGCTTCGCCATGACCGAGCTGCGGTACGCCTCGGCCCTGTTCAACCTGATGCGCAACCTGGGCGGGGCGATCGGCATCGCCGTGGTCAACACCTGGCTACAGGACGGCGCGCGGGTCGAGACGGCGAGGCTGGGCGAGGGGCTTGGCGAGACGCGCAACCGCGCGCCCGACCTGATCGCCGGACTGGCGGCGCAGCTGCAACAGGCGGGCGGGGACGCCGCTCAGGCGATGTTGCGGGCCCAGGCCGAGTTCGCCCGCATCGTGGGGCGTCAAGCCCTGACCCTCGCGTTCGACGAGGTGTTCCGCCAGATGGCGTGGATCTTCCTCGCCGCGCTGATCATGGTCCCGTTCTGCCGCCCGGCGCCCAACACGGCGCCGGCGGCGGATGCGCACTGAAGCGCCCACCCCGCTAGCCTCCGTCGCGTTCGCGCTGTACCCCTCCCTCATGGCCGAAACCGACGACGATCTCCGGGCGCAACTCCTCGAGGCGCGGGACAAGGTGCGGCGGGAGCTCGAGATCCTGAGCGCGCCCTCCAGTATCGGCGGCGGAGCGGATGACGGCAGCGTCGTGGCGGCGCTTCAGGACGAGTTGCGGGAGCTGGAGGAAGCTCTGGCGCGGGTGGGCTGAGCCGGGCGCGCCGCGGGACGCTCAGCTCGGCGCTTGTCGCCTGAGCCGTTCATCGGCCTCGCGACAGATCAGCCGGGCGCACTCCTCGGGCGTGAGCCCGAAGGTGTCGAGTTTCAGGTGGGGCAGGGGCCAGGACTCATAGTCTCCCGAAACCACTTCGTCCCAGGTCGGAGGCCGCAAGCCCGGGATGGCGACCGTGCGGGTTTCGACGCGACGGCGGTGTTCCGAGGGATCGGAGCAGACGACCTCCACCTCAAGCAGGTCGGCGTGGTTTTCATCGGCCGCGCTCCGGAACATCTCTCGGGTGAGGTTCAGGGGATTGACGCAATCGACGATCACGATGCGGCCGAGCCGCAGGTTCTCGGCGGCCAGTTGGCGCGCGACGAGGTATCCGGAGCCCTCGACATCGCCGGCGAGCACCTTGGCGGCGCGGATCGCCTGCTCGATGGTGTCGATGCGCAGGTAGACGGCGCCAAGCCGGGCGGCGACCAGGGCGGCGATGGTGGATTTGCCCGCGCCGGGCAGGCCCCCGAAGGCGATGAGCATTGGCATTCCTCCGCAGACATCTTAGCGGAGTTGGCTTGTCAGGAGCGTGGCCGTGACATCGGTCCTTTGGCC
>CAVTAH010000004.1:0-395370 GCA_963732685.1 uncultured Alphaproteobacteria bacterium | reverse complement strand
CTTCTACCGGGGTGTTCCGAAAGCATGAAGGTCACCGGTTCGCGCACAAGCCGGGCCAGATCGCGCCGCCCATCCCCTGCTTCGCCGGCGCTCCCCGTGTTCGAACGACCTCCTCCAGTAGGGGCATGATCGCGTCCAGTGACCCTCCAGGACTTAGGGAGCTTCGAAAGTTGCAATGGTGGGTCGGCGATTTCTTACGTCCGTTCAGGGGCACGAGATCCCATTACAGCATTCTGTTCGCTTCTGGAGACTTACCGCGCAGAGCACGCTAACGATCCCACACGCAATCGTCTCGACGTCGACGGTGAATCTCGACCCAGTTCCGGAGCATTAGGTAATCTTCACCACCATGATTTTGCCCTACCACGTCTTATTGAGCTCGGTCGCAGGTTCCGTGACCTCACAGACAGAGAGAGAGATCCAGCTTTCACCCTGGCTCTGATCGGAGCATCACCCAGCTATCGGGGGTCAACCTGGGATGATCTCCTCGAAGAGTCCGGAACGTATCGTGCTCTTGGCCGAGGCAGGATCGGGCAAGACCCGAGAGATGCAGGCTCAACAGCGGAGACTAAGTACCCAAGGTCAGGATGCCTTCTTCATTCCAGTGGAGGCTTTGGATCGCGAAGATGTTCGGGTCTTATCTTGAGTGCGAGCCTGGCGAGGCAGAGCGCTTCGACACGTGGCGGGCAGATCCAAGTCGACATGCATGGTTTTTTCTAGATGCTGTTGATGAACTGAGGCTCATCGACGGCAAGCTCGAAACTGCGCTCGGGAAATTGGCACGCGCGATCGGCTCCACGAAGGACCGCGCTGGCGTCGTTATCTCTTGTCGCCCAACTGACTGGCGACCTGTTCAGGACATGGAAGCTTTTCAAAACAAGCTTCCAGTCTCCCGACTAGAGACCCCGAAGGATAGGCTCAGTACCGACGACGCGTTCATTGAGCCCATTCGCAGGCGGGAATCACGAGCGTTTGGCGCCGAAGAAGGTGAGAGCGGCAGAAACCCCGCATTTCGTTGCGTCGTCCTCGAGGGGCTGAATGAACGGCAAATTGAAACCTATGCCGCTGCCAAGGGAGTGCCGGACCCGAAGTCTTTCCTCTCTGCGATAAAACGAAACGAAGCGTGGTCCTTCGCGCGTCGTCCGCTTGATCTCGATGGCTTGATTGGGACCTGGATCGGCAACGGTACGATCGGGTCTCAACTCCAGCAGCATGTAACTGACGTCGATAATTCTCTGAAAGATGATCCATATCGGTCCGATCAGGGTGTCCTATCGCCGGAGAGAGCAACAATTGGTGCTGAACGCTTAGCTCTTGCGATGATTTGCACGAAGACACGCACCATACGAGCCATTGAGGATGCTCAGTCGCCCGTTGGCGACTCCTCCTCGTTAGACGCACCGTCGGTGTTGCACGACTGGACCCCCGCAGAAGTGAAAGCACTTCTAAGGCGGGCAATCTTCGATCCGGCCACATATGGTCGTGTTCGTTTTCACCATCGCAGTGTCCAAGAATTCTTGGCGGCGCGACGCCTTAGGAACCTCTCCAAAGCCGGCCTCAGGAAGCGCCAGCTTCGGGCGTTGATGTTCGCCGAAACATACGGGGAGCGGGTCGTTGTCCCAACGATGCGTCCAATCGCGGCGTGGTTAAGCCAATGGGATCCTGAAATCCCGAGAGAAGTTCTCCGCCGTGAGCCTGAGGCACTGATCCTCCATGGCGACCCGCAGACGCTTTCTTTCGATCTACGCGCCGACCTCATCCGCTCCTTTGTCAACGCTTATACGCACGGTAGCTGGCGCGGTCTCGACATGCCCGTTGCAGAAGTCCAGCGGTTAGCGAATCCCGATCTATCGCCGGAAATACGGCGGTTGTGGTCGCTCCAGCACTCGAATGAGGAAGTGCGGGAGTTCTTGTTGCGGTTGATTTGGCTTGGAGGCATTCAGGATTGTGCAGACATTGCATTGACTGCCCTTTTAGACTGCGTCCTGGGGGACTATGCGCGGATAACCGCCGCTCGAGCGCTCGGGGAGTGCGGGCGATACGATTTGCTTCGCACGGCGGCCGACCACTTGCTTGTTCACCGCGACCGCTGGCCAGCACGCATCGTACATTCGATTGTCAATGAACTCTATCCACACGTAATATCAGCTTCAGAATTGGAGCGCCTGATCCGAGAAACGCCGGAGCCCACGCGTACGGTGGGAGGTATTTCTTGGACGCTATATAATCTTGCCGGCAGGATCGAGCCGGGAAGTGAAGCCGCCATTGCCCTTCGAGCCACGCTGGCAAAATTGATCGAGGAAGGGGCAGACCTCTCATCTGAATGGCATGCGCGCCGCAGCACGTTTGCCTATTTGACGCCAGCGCTTGCCATCCTTGTCAGCCGACAACTGCCGCTTGGCACTCCGGGCACAGAACTCATTAGCGCCAGTTCAATTGCGACCCACTATCACGGTGACAACACCTTGGGTCGAGAGCAGATCGATGAATTGATTCACTGGTTTTCAAATCGTTCAGAAATCCGCGAACGAACCTTCTGGATCGAGGTTAATCAGTTTAGTTCGGGGTCTTTCAGTCCTGAGGTAGATGTGTTCTGGGCCCGTAATTCGCTTATTGGTTACCCGCGTCCAGATGACTGGAAGTGGATAATCAAACGAGTTGGGAAAGTAGGTACCACACAACGCGAGATCGCATTCTCGGTCGCCCTGCCAGCTTTGGGTTGCACGAGGGCGGACGGACGCTGATTTGGCCAAGCTTTCGAACGAAGTGGCAGACCATGCAGATTTTTCCAGGCGGTTATCGGAAATCTCTTCTCCTCAGGCGGAGGAGCAACGCAAACGATGGGACGAAATAGAGGAAGAACACCAGAGACGGCGTGACGAGCACACGAGGAGGCAGGAAGAAATCGAGTCCTCCTGGATGGAGTGGAAACGGAAGGCCGAAGCAGACCCTGAAGCTGCCTTCAAAGGTCGTGAACGCCCGCGAACGATGTGGACCCTTCTCAACTGGCTGAGACGCCTTAGTGATTCCCCCCACCTCGGGAACGATCGTTGGGCCACGATCCGGCCGATCCTAGGTGATACGATTGCCGACGGGTTCGAAATCTGCGCTCCGAAGTTTTTGGCGAAACACGAAGCCGCCAGTCGCATCTCAGCGGCAGCCGGATCAACAGAACGTAATCTTCAACTCCCAATCTTGTGCGCTCACGGGACTGAACGTGGAGGCGGGCTCTAGCCCGGACTGGGCCGCGCGCTTGAGTGCCGCCCAAGCTCGTCGCGCAGCAGGATGGGCGCTCACTGAACTCAGTGGTCTTCCAGAGTGGTTTGAGGCTTTGGCGGTGGCACACCCTCGCGCAGTTCAAACCACCCTTGGTGCAGAACTTCGATGGGAACTCCCGCGCGTCGACTCGCTCCAGCATCCCCATACGCTTCATACAATTCAGCAGCAGCCTCAACAAATCCAAAAGCTTGTAGCACCCATAGTCAAAGCTGGGGTCCTTGCGTGGCCGAAGTCCCCTCGAGCCGTTGAAAGAGCAAATGTTTTGGCCGCTAATCTCGAGTTGTGTTTGAACATACTCGCCAGAGCCGGCGCAATGGACAGCCAGCTAGCGGACACTTGCGAAGCGCGGTTCCTAGCGAGGCCATCGGCCCCCGAGAGTATCTCGTGGATACGGGCTCTACTCTCGATAGATCTAGAGCGGGGACTTGGGGCACTTCGAAGAGCCCTCGCGCGGTTGCCGGTCGCAAGACGCGAGGCACAGGCGGTGATATGGTTCGGCGCGCTATTCGGCCATTACGCCGGAGAGGGGTCGCCCTTATCCATCCGCCAGCCTTCGGCGGAAACGTTGGCCGAGTTGATTTACCTCTCCTACGGCTATGTTCGCCGGGAGAACGATGTCCGCCACGAGGGCGCTTACTCACCTGGTCCGCGCGATTTGGCGCAAAATGCCCGCAACCATCTGCTCAACGCGCTTTTTGGTCTTCCGGGTCCCGCTGCCCACGCCGCGATAAGGTCCCTGGCGGACCACATTCAGTTCTCCGACATGCCCGACCGGCTAAGACTTATTGCCCGGCGAAGAGCGGCGGAAGACAGATGAGGCACCCCCGATGTCGGTGACTGACTACCGAACGTGGGAGGCTCAATTTGGAATCGCGCCTCGAAATCGCGATCAATTGTTTGAGGTCATGCTAGACCGCATAGATGATATCGAACATGATGTCCGGCATCACGACTTCACGGACCGGCATATTCTGCAGTCGATCAAGTATGAGACGGACCTGCAGCCCTTACTTGCGAAGAAGTTTGCCGATAACGCAAGGGGCCATTATCACGTTGTGCGCGAGGACGAGGTTGCTGAAAAAAAAGAAACGGACATCCGGCTCTTGTCCACTGGATCGACAGATAGGGCAGTCATAGAAATCAAGATTGGAGATAAGTGGTCGATCTCCGATCTTGAAGACGCCCTGAAGAATCAACTTCTCGACCAATATCTACGACATGAAACCTGCTCGGTGGGATGCCTGCTAGTTACATATGCAGGACGAAAGAAGTTCTACGATGCGAGCCGGAAGCCAGTCGAATTCGCAGACGTGATCGCTCACCTCGCGAAACAGGCGGCGGCACTGAAGTCGGGGGAGCACGGCCGAATTCGCTTAGCAGTTTCAGGGCTTGATCTTCGGCCCTCATTAGAAACGAACCCGCCTTCGGCACCTAATCAAAGTGCAAAAAAGCCAAGGGCCAGGTCCACGAGAACCAAGAAGCCGACTGAATGACCTACGCAATGGTTGTTCGAGCAGAGTTGGCTTAGGATTTCGGCAACTTGCAGTTCCCCTAGAGGCGTTCGGTCTAACGACCAATTTGAGCTCTTGCGGGGGAAAAAGGGGTGCCACATCGCGCCTTCAGGCTAACCTATCGTCGATCCCCTTTGACTATCATCCCGGCCGTGCCCCCTCCGCCTGGAACGCCGCCAGCAGCGCGCCAAGGTCGTCGATCTTCGCGAACCCCGTGTAACTCCGCTTGGCCGGCGTCTTCGCCCAGGGCAGGGCCTCGTCGATCCAGAACTCCGCGTAAGGCTCGAACCAGGCGTGGTCATCCAACAGGGTGGCGCGGACGTTCACCACGGGGGGCTGGAGAGCCGGGCGGGTGAACATCCAGGTGAGGCACTCGGGGCAGAAGAAGTGGCGAGGCTGTTGCTTCAGGCCGCCGAGCACCGGCTCGCCCTTGGTCACCGCGAAGCCGTCGGCGGGGATGGCGAGGCTCAAGGAATAGGCGCTGGCGGTCATCGCCTGACAGCCCGTGCAGTGGCAGGCCATGGAGAGCAGCGGCGGGGCGGCAATGGTGAAGCGCGTCGCGCCGCAGCGGCAGCCGCCGTCCCAGGGGAGGCTCCAGCTATTGCATTCGGCTTCTGACATGGCGGGAGCTTAGGGCGGAAGTCGGTCTGGGAACATGGCCTGCGTCGCGCTTCCCCCCCCACCCCGCTCGCGACCTGCAGGCCGCGAGTCGCCCCCGGATCAAGTCCGGGGCAGGCTCTCCCCACTCTAGGGGGAGGGAGGCTCATGGTTCAGGCCGTTGCGTCCCGGCTCTACCCCGGCTTTCGCCGGGGTTCGGCCGGGATGACAAAGCTAACTCACCGCGGCCGGGGTTTGAGGGGCGCCGAAGCTTGATCTCCTCACCGGTCCCGCGGAGGACGAGGGCGGCGGGGACGGGGCTCAGACGCTGCCACCTTCAGGGATTGGCTTTGTCATCCCGGCCGGAGGGCGAAGCCCGAAGAGCCGGGACGGCGGGGTTAGCTAAAGGCGGGCTCCGGACGGCGCGTAGCGTCGAGCCGGAGCGATGTCGCGGGGTGGCGCGGTGGCTGGAGAGTGCGCTCGGCGGAGACATTCGCCCGGCTCGCCCTTTCGGGCGTCCGGGCGGGCTGGGGGGTGGCGCTGGTCCCGGATCGTCGCGCTTTGCGCGCCGTCCGGGATGACAAAGCTAGTCACCGAGAGTTTGGGTGGCGTTCGTCCCGGCTCTACGCCGCTGCGCGGCTTCGGCCGGGATGACAAAGCTAGTCCCTGACGCCGGTGGTCTCAGGGACGGCGGAGGGGGCGCGGGGCCGCGTGACGGGGGTTCGTTGAATGGGGCTTTGCGCCCCCTCCGTCTCGTCGCGCGTGGCGCGTCGATCCACCTCCCCCGTCGTCGCTCGCGCGACGGGGGAGGAGATAGAAACGCCGTCCTACTGGTAGACTTCGAACAGGCCCGCGCCGCCCTGGCCGCCGCCGATGCACATGCTGACGACGGCGTGCTTCACGTTGCCCCGGCGCTTGCCTTCCTGGAGCACGTGGCCGGTGAGGCGGGCGCCGGTCATGCCGAAGGGGTGGCCGATGGCGATGGAGCCGCCGTTGACGTTGTACTTCTCCGGATCGATGCCGAGCTGGTCGCGGCAGTAGAGGCACTGGCTGGCGAAGGCCTCGTTCAGCTCCCACAGGTCGATGTCGTCGACGGTGAGGCCGTGGCGCTCGAGCAGGCGGGGGATGGCGAACACCGGGCCGATGCCCATCTCGTCGGGGGCGCAGCCGGCGACGGTCCAGCCCTTGAACAGGCCCAGCGGCTTCAGGCCGCGGCGCTCGGCTTCCTTGGCTTCCATGACCACCACGGCGGCGGCGCCGTCGGAGAGCTGGGAGGCGTTGCCGGCGGTGATGAAGTGGCCGGGGCCGCGCACCGGCTCCAGCTTGGCGAGGCCCTCGGGCGTGGTGTCGGGCCGGTTGCACTCGTCGCGGTCGACCACATAGTCGACGATGCTCTCGGCCTTGGTGGCCTTGTCGACGACCTTCATCTTGGTGTTCATCGGCACGATCTCGTCGGCGAACTTGCCGGCCTGCTGGGCGCTGGCCATGCGCCGCTGGCTCTCCAGCGAATACTCGTCCTGGTACTCGCGGCTGAGCTTGTAGCGCTCGGCGACGATGTCGGCGGTGTCGATCATCGGCATGAAGATGTCGGGGTACATCTCGGTGAGCCTGGGATCGTTGTTCTCGCGCGGGCCGCCGCCGCCCGGCCAGCTGATCGACTCCACGCCGCCGGCGACGACGATGTCGGCGCCGTCGTCCTTCACGTAGCGCGCGGCCATGGCGATGGACTGCAGGCCGCTGGAGCAGAAGCGGTTGATGGTGACCCCGGCGGTGGTGATCGGCAGGCCGGCGAGCAGGGCCGCGGTGCGGCCGAGGTTGCCGGCGCCGTGGGCGACGTTGCCCATGAACACGTCTTCCACCGCCGCCTTCTCGACCCCGGCCTTCTCCACCGCGTGCTTCACCGCGTGGGCGGCCATGGAGACGGTGGGCGTGATGTTGAACCCGCCCCGGCCGCTCTTGGCCAAGCCGGTGCGGGCATAGGAGACGATCACGGCGTCGCGCATCTTGGGGGTTTCCTCGTGGGCGGTTTGTTAGGGTTCCCCTCCCCTTTAGAGCGGGATTTGAGCGGAGGGAACCTGGGGCGTGGCGCTCCCTCTCCTCCCCCGCCCGAAGAGGCGGGGGAGGTGGCTCGGCGCGCGAAGCGCGTCGAGACGGAGGGGGCGCAAGGCCGCTACAACGAACGCATGCGGGCGCCGAGCCGAACCCACAAGCGCGCGAAACAATTGCGCCGATCGCTCTCTCCGCCTGAGGTGCGTCTTTGGCTCCGCATCCGCCGCCGCCAGCCGGGAGAGCCGGTCTTCCGCCGCCAGCATCCCATCGGCCCCTATGTCGCCGATTTCTGCTGCGCCGACGCGAGGCTTGCGATCGAGATCGACGGCGCCGACCATCGCCAGCCCGAGAGGATCGCGCGGGACGCGGCGCGGGACCGCTACATGGCCGACGAAGGATGGACGGTGCTGCGCATCTCGGCCGCCGCCGTCATGGCGGATCCGGACGAAGTCGCGCACGGGCTGTTTGTGACGGCGCGGGAGATGTTGGCGCGGCGTGCGTCTGACGGCGGTTGAGGCAGCTTCGCGCGAGTACACCTTCTCCGACCGAAGGCCCGCTGGCGTGGCCTTGCGCCCCCTCCACCGCTTCGCGGTCCCCCTCCCCCGAAGTGTTCCCTTCGGGGGAGGAGAAGGCCGCGATCGCCCTTAGACGAAGAGGGTCACCAGCGGCAGCAGCGCGCCGATCGCCAGGAGGATCAGCGTCGATCGCCGGCGGCGGGGATCCTGGAAGGCGATCCACAGGCCCATCACGGTCGAGCCGATCAGGCCGAGCGCGACGAGCACGAACTCCCACTTCAGCACCCAGGAGCGGATCTGGGCGGCGGTCGGGGCGGCGGGCGTGTTCGGACCCTCGTCGTGATCGTCGGCGTCCGCGGGAGGCGCAGGCCGCTTGGCCGCGGGCTTCGGGCCGTGGCGGCCTTCCTTCTTCAGGACCTGGTCCTTGTGGACGCTGGCCAGGGTCTTGATCCAGGCCGGCGCGACATAGCCGTCGTGGCTCTCATGGAGGGTGAACAGCTGCAGGCCGCCGGAGAAGGCGAAGAACAGGATCGAGGGGGCGATGAGCGCGCCGACGTAGCCGTGCCAGCGTCGCAGCGTCATCGTCAGATTGGCCGGGCCGCGGCCGGCGCGGGCGGGTGAGGGTCGGCGCGCCATGGCGAACTCCGAGACTTGAGGATTTTCATGCGCCTACACGGCGGGGCGGCGGGCGCAAAGCCAGCGTTCGCCTCTAGCCGACGAGCTTGACGTTTCCGTCACATGGCGCGGGTAAGGCCACGGGATGCGTTCTCTTCCGCTCCTCGCCGCAGCCCTCTTCGCCGCCGGCGCGACCGCCTCCTCCGCCGTCGCCGCTCCGCCGCCCAAGCCCAAGCTGATCGTCGCCATCAGCGTCGACCAGTTCGCCCTCGACCTCTACCAGCGCTACCGGTCCGACTACGCGGGCGGGCTGAAGCGGCTGTCGGACGGGCTGGTGTTCACCGGCTACCAGAGCCACGCCGCGACGGAGACCTGCCCTGGTCACTCGACCCTGCTCACCGGCGATCATCCGAGCCGCACCGGCATCGTCGCCAACAACTGGTACGACCGGGCGACCGGCTCCAACGTCTATTGCGTCACCGCCCTGGAAGCGCCGTCCGATCCGCTGGCGAAGTCCTCGGCGCAGCTGAAGGTCGACACCCTCGGCGACCTGATGCGGGCCGCGAACCCGGCCTCGCGCGTGGTCTCCGTCTCGTTCAAGGACCGGGCGGCGATCATGATGGCCGGCCACCATCCCACGGCGGTCTACTGGTGGGACGACAACGGCGTCGGCTTCGACACCTCCCGCTACGCCGGCCCGGCGGACGCCCGCACGCTCGGGCTGGCGCGAAGCTTCGACCAGGCGCTGTTCGCGGAGTGGTCGCACACGGCGCCGGCGCTGTGGCCCAGCCTCCCGCAGCGCTGCGCCGCGCTCCAGCAGCCGCATACCTTCGGCAAGCTGGCGATCTCAGGACAGGTCCCGCCCGACAGCGCCCGCGACGCGCTCGAGGGCGGCTTCGTGGAGAACACCAGCTTCGACACCGAGCTGCGCGCCTCGCCCCTGGCCGACAGCCTCACCGAGCGGATGGCCGAGCGGCTGGTGGACGCCTACGGCCTCGGCCGCGGGCCGGCGACCGACCTGCTCGCGATCAGCTTCTCGGCCACCGACCTGGTCGGCCACCGCTACGGCAACGGCGGCGCGGAGAGCTGCGCCCAGGTCGCGGCGCTGGACGAGACGCTCGGCCGCCTGTTCGCCAAGCTGGACGGGCTCGCGGTTCCTTACGTCGTCGTCCTCACCGCCGACCACGGGGCGATCGACGCCCCCGAGCGGTTGGGGTCGCCGGCGACGCGGATCGATGTGCTGGGCGTGCTGGGCGCCCTCTCCGCCCACCTTCGCCAGCGGTTCGGCCTCGCCTACGATCCGTTCGTCGGCGACGATCCGCGCCAGCTGATCCTGAGCCTGCCGCCGGAAGACGAGAAGCGGCGGGCGGAGATCGTCGCGGATGCGGTCGCCTGGCTGCGCGCCCGGCCGGAAGTCGCCGGCGCCTACACCGCCGAGGAGATCGCCGCGGCCAAGCCGCCGCGCGGCAAGAGCGTCACCGATCTCACCGTGCCGGAGCGCTTCAACGAGAGCTTCTACGCCCCGCGCAACGGCGACATCCTGGTGAGCTGGAAGGAGTCGGCCACCCTCGGCGTCCCGGCGGGCGCGGGCGCCATCGTCGCCAGCCATGGCTCGCCCTGGGACTACGACCGCCGCGTGCCGATCCTCTTCTGGTGGAAGGGCGTCGCGCCGGAGAACGAGCCCGCGCCGATGGAGACGGTCGACATCGCCCCCACCCTCGCGCCGCTCGTCGGGATCGCATGCCCGGCGTCGACGGACGATGCGTCGACATCGGCCAGGGCTGTCCAACCCCCTGATCAAGGTCGCTGTGGGAAGCGCGCTAGGACGCCGGCCTGAACATGGGCACGGGATAGGCGCCCGCCTCGACCTCGACGAAGGTCACTTCCACGGGATCGCCGATGTGGAAGCTCTCCAGGGGCGCGCCGGTGAAGTTGGTGAGGATGCGCGGCCCCTCCTCCAGTTCGACGTAGCCGATGGCGAACGGCTCGGGCGTCCCGCGGTAGGTGACGCTCAGGGTGTAGATGGCGCCCTTCCCCGAAGCCGCCTCGAGGCTCGCGCCCGGCGTGAAGCAGAAGGGGCAGATCGAGCGCGGATAGTAGTGCGCCCGCTCGCAGGCGCCGCAGCGGCCGACCATCAGCACGCCGCCCTTGGCCGCCTCCCAGAAGGGCTTCGTCTCGGGGTTGCCCTGCGGAACCGGGATCCGGCGGGTCTGGGGCTGGTCGGCCATGGTCACTGCCTCCCGAGGATGAGGGTCGCCGCGCCGTGACGCGCGCCGAGCGAGCCGCCGATGCCGGTCGCCACCGCCAGATCGCAGCCCGGAACCTGGACCTTGGGGTGCGCCTCCCCGCGCAGCTGGCGCACCGCCTCGATCACCTTGGTCATGCCGCCGCGGTTCGACGGATGGTTGCTGCACAGGCCGCCGCCGTCGGTGTTGAAGGGCAGTTTGCCGACGCCGGAGATCAGGTTGCCGTCCGCGACGAACCGGCCGCCCTCGCCCTTGCCGCAGAAGCCCAGGTCCTCGATCTGCATCAGCACGGTGATGGTGAAGCTGTCGTAGATCGAGGCGTACTTGATGTCCGCCGGCCGCACCCCGGCCATGGCGAAGGCGGCGGGCCCCGACCAGGCGGCGGCGGAGAAGGTGAGGTCGACGTCGCCGCCGCGCGGACCCTTGTCGGCCTCGCCCGCCCCCAGCACCGGCACCAGCGGCCGATCCAGGCTGCGCGCCACCTCCGGCCCGGTGACGATCAGCGCGCCGCCGCCGTCGGAGATCACGCAGCAGTCCAGCCGGTGCAGCGGGGTGGAGATGATCGGCGAGGCCAGCACCTCCTCCACCGTCACCGGCTGCGGCAGCATGGCGTGCGGGTTGTACTGGGCGTGCTCGGAGGCGGCGACCTTGATCCAGGCGAGCTGTTCGGAGGTGGTGCCGAACTCGTGCATGTGGCGGGCCGCGCACATCCCGTACAGGTTCGAGGTCTGGCCGCCGTAGGGGCTCTCGAAGTCCGCTTCCGGCGCCGGCGCCCCGCCGCCGCCTCGCCGAAAGCTCTCCGAGCGCGGCCGGCCGGCGAGGGTGATCAGGGCGACCGAGCAGCGGCCGGCGGCGATCGCCTCGGCCGCGTGCGCGACGTGCAGGATCGGCGAGGATCCACCGGTCTCGGTGGAGTCCAGGTGGCGCAGCTTGAGGCCCATGTAGTCGGCCATGCTGAGCGCGCCGAAGCCCGGCGCGTCGCCCGCGCAGAAGTAGCCGTCGATATCGCCCTTGGAGAGGCCGGCGTCGTTCAGAGCGCCCAGCGCGCATTCGGCATGAAGCTGGGGTGTGGAGATCTCCGGCGCGAGGCGGGTCGGGTGCTCATAGGCGCCGACGATGTAGGCCCTGCCCTTGATGCTCATCCTGGTACGCCCCCGCCGACCACAGTCACAAACATTTCTTGTCTAGCGTTCGTTCCCGCCCCGCTCAGCGGATCAGCCCGCGACGAGGTGGAAGCCGACCCGCGGCAGGTGGACGTTGATCCGGCCGAGGTCTGGATCCTCGCGGGCGATGACGATCCGATCGCGGGTCGCCGCAACCAAGCGGCCGGAGATCGGATCACGACCGTAATCGTCCGCCATCGCCGCAGCCCGGTCGCCCGGCTGCAGGCCCGAGGGATCGTTCGGATCGTGAGCCGGCGCGGGAGCCGGCTCGGCGTCGCGGGCGGCGGCGAGCGCCTCGGCGGGCGTCATCTCGGCCCGTTCGCCGTGGCCCAGGCCGCGCACCCTCTCCCGCCAGGCCTGGGTTCGCTCGAACCCGGCGAGCAGCGTCTCGGCCAGCGGACGGTTGGCGCCGCGCAACCACCAGACGTTCATGTAGGCGGCGACGTCGGCGAGGCTCGGCGTCGCGCCGCCAAGGTAGTCGGATCCGCCGCGCTCGAGACCGTCCTCGATCCAGCCCGCCATGCCGCGCCACTGGCTCTTGGCGGCGGGCGCGCCGGCGCGCATGGCCTCGACGTCGAACGGGCGGCCCGACAGCTTCTCGCGATCGGCGATGAATTCAGGGGTGGCGAGGCCCGCGCCCGCCGCGAACACGCAGACCACCGTCGCCTGGAACCACAGCCGGTCGCACGTGAGGTTCACGGCGAAGTCCGCGCCACGGATCACCGGTGGATCGGGAAACCGTCGCTCGAGCTCGGCCAGCATCACTTGGGTGTCGCAATAGACGTCGGCGCCGATCTGGAGCACCGGGATGCGCCGGTAGCCGCCGGTCAGCGGGATCAACTCCGGCTTGGGCATGATGATCGGCTGGATCACCGATCGCCACGCCAAGCCCTTGACGCCGAACATCACCCTCACCTTCTCGGAGAAGGGCGAGACGTCGTAGTGGTGCAGGATCAGGTCGGGCAAGGAGGGAACCTTAAGGTGGCGGAACGGGTGAAGGCTGCAACGCAACGGCGCCTGATCGACCGTGCCGCCTGCGCCGACCTCAATCAAGACGTGACGGGCTCTGGGCGACCTGGGCTCGCGGCCTCCGCCTGTCATCGCCGCGCTCTGTTTCTGCCTCGCGGGGCCGGTCGGAGCCGCGCCGGCGGTCGGGGGACTCGAGCGGGCCGACATCGCGACGCTGAGCGGCCTGATGGGGAGCGGGAGGCTGACATCCGTCGAGCTCGTCGAGTTTTACCTCGCGCGCATCCGGAGCCTGAACAGCGCGGGCCCAAGGCTCCACGCCGTCATCGCGCTCAATCCGGACGCCCTGGCCGAAGCCCGGTCCTCCGACCAGGCGCGCAAATCCGGCCGCCCGACCCGGCCGCTCGAAGGCATTCCGATCCTGCTCAAGGATAACATCGAGACGGCCGATCCCATCCCCACGACCGCGGGGTCGCTGGCCCTGGCCGGGAACATCGCGGGTCGCGACGCCCCTCTGGTCGCCCGCCTGCGAGCGGCCGGCGCGATCATCCTGGGCAAGACCAACCTCAGCGAATGGGCGAACTTCCGCTCGAGCCACGCCACCAGCGGCTGGAGCGCCGTCGGCGGACTGACGCGAAATCCCTACGCCCTCGACCGGACGGCCTGCGGATCGAGCAGCGGCAGCGCCGTGGCGGTCGCGGCGGGCCTCGCCGCCGCCGCCATCGGCAGCGAGACCGACGGCTCGGTCACCTGTCCGGCGTCGATGAACGGCGTCGTCGGGTTCAAGCCATCGCTGGGCCTCATCCCGCGCACCCACATCGTCCCGATCGCCCACAGCCAGGACACGGCCGGACCGCTGGCGCACAGCGTCGCCGACGCCCGCCGGCTGGCCTCGGTCATGGCGGGACCGGACGCGGCCGACGCCGCGTCGCGATCGCCCGACCTGCGGCGCGTGGCCGAGATGACGGCCCGCGGCCAATCTCGCCGGCCTGAGGATCGGTGTCCTGCATCTCGCCGACGCCTATCCGGACGTGGCGCCGGCCTACTCCGCCGTCCTGGCCCGGTTGAAGGCGGCGGGGGCGGTGCTGGTGGACGTCAGCTTGCCCGCCGATCCGAAGCTGGGCGCGGACGAAGGGCTCGTGCTCAAGACCGAGATGAAGGCGGATATGGCGTCCTACCTGGCCAGCACGCCGCGCGCGGTCGCCTCGCGTTCGCTGGCGGACCTGATCGCGTTCAACCGCGCCACGCCGGCCGAGACCCGGCTGTTCGGGCAGGAGCTCTTCGTCGAGTCCGAGGCCGCGCACGGCCTCGACGACCCGGCCTACCTCGCCGCCCTGGCGGAACTCGAAGCGTCTCGCGGGCAAGGAGGGGATCGACCGCGTCATGGCTCAGAACCGGCTGACGGTGCTGATCTCGCCGACCACGACGCCCGCCTGGAAGGTCGATCTGCTCTATGGCGACTCCGGCGGCGCCTCGGCGGCGAGCTATCCGGCGATCGCGGGGTATCCGCACGTCAGCGTGCCGATGGGCGAGGTCGCGAACCTGCCGGTCGGCTTGTCGATCATCGGCGGCCGCGCCACGGACGACCTCGTCCTGGCGGTGGCGCAAGCCTGCGAGCGGCTGATCCCACCGATCGCCGCGCCCACCTTCCCGCAATCCGTGGACCCAGCCATCAGCAGCGCTGAGGTCAAAGCCGGCCCTTAAGCGGTCGAAGCCCCTCGCAAGGCGGCCAAGCCGAAGCCGCCGAACGAAACCAGGCTGACGACCAGGCTGGTGACCGCCAGGGCGACGCCGAGATGGGAATCGCCGCCCAAAGCCGCGCTGACCAGCGTGACGAGGGTCGGGGCGAGGCCCAGCCCCACGATCCCGCTCAGGACGACAAAGGCGCCGAGCGCCACCCCCCGGGTCTCGTTGGGCGTGAGGACCGCAATGGCGGTGGCGGTGACCAGGCCGGCCACGGAGCCGCAGAACAGGAAGCCGGACAGCATCAGCGCGAACAGCGTGACGCTCGGCGCGGCGGAAAACAGCGAGAACGGAATGGCCAGCGCCGCAGAGGCCACCGCGCCGAACAGGATCCCGCCGAACAGACGGCGGCGCTGCCCGACATCGGCGAGGACGCCGCCGATCACCGCGCCGAGCAGACCCGGAACGAGGATCACCAGCCCCATCCAGCCGGCGAACTGCCCGGGCTGGAGACCGTAGACGCGCGTGAGCAGCGGGGCGGCCCAGACGGCCGCGGCGGTATCGGCCATCACCACGCCGATCTGGCCCACGAAGAGCGGCGCAAGCCAGGCGCGGCGCGACCAGAGCTCGGCCAAAGCCACACGGAGCGGAGCCTGGCTGTCCACGCCCACCTCGCGGCGGACCGGCTCACGCACGAGCAGGAGCAGCAGCGCGAGAAGCGCGCTCGCCGCCGCGAAGATGAGATGGACCGCCCGCCAAGCGGCCAGTCCGCGCACCGAACCCGTCCGCCCGCCGAAAGCCTGAAACAGCGAACCGCCGAGGAGGAACGCCAGGGCCGTGCCGACCGAGACGCCGAGCGACAGGAGCAGGAGCGCCCGGCCGCGCCGCTCCGAGCTCGACAGGTCCGCCGCCACCGAGATCGCCGCCGGCAAGGCGCACACCGCGCCGAGGCCAGCCAGAGTGCGCGCGACGAACAGCACCGAAAAGCCATGGGCAAACGCCGTGAGCAGCTCGCCGACGGTCCAGACCAGGGCCATGGCGAACAGCAGTCGAACGCGCGAGGTGCGGTCCACCAGCCGGCCGATCGGCAGCGACAGGAGCGCGATCGGAAGCGAGGCCGCGAGCCCCTGCACCAGGCTCATCCGAAAGTCGTCGAGACGCAGGTCGGTCTTCACCACCTCCTGAAGCGGGCTGAGCGAGGCGCGTGTGGCCGCGGCGCTGATCATGGTCAGCATGAGCACGATCAGCGGCCAGGCGGTCTTGGCCGGTGACGACGCGCGGTTCGCCTCCACACCCGCGACGGCGATCATCTCTAGAGCTTCGAGGCGGCGAGCAGCGCGCCGATGGAGAGATCGAAGTGAGCCTCCATGGCCGCCTGCGCCTTCGCCGGCGCGCGATCGGCGATGGCGCGGGCGACGTCCCGGTGTTGGTCGAGCACCGAGCGCCGCTGGTCCTCGCTTTCCCTGGTGCGCCAGGCGGTCGGCACGGCGACCTCCATCAGCGGGGCGAACGAGGCGATGATCTGGCCGAACAGCATATTGCCGGAGGCCTCGGCAATGACGCGGTGGAAGGCGATGTCGTGACGGGCCATCCGCTCCATCTCGTCGGCGTCGCGGGCCATCAGCTCGACGATCGCCAGCAGCTCCTCCGCCTGCGCGTCGCTGCGGTGCTCGGCCGCCAGAGCGGCGGTGCGGACCTCGAGGGTGCGCCGCACGTCCCACACCTGAGCGACGCTCACCTGCGCGGTGGTCACCGCGTGGTCGAGCGAGGCGGCGATCACCGAACCGTCCAGCGCGGCCACGCGCGCCTTCCGACCGTTGGCGACTTCGATCAGGTTGAGCGCCGAGAGGGCGCCGAACGCCTCGCGCATCACCGCCCGGCTGACGCCCAGCTGGTTGGCGAAATGCCACTCGCCGGGAAGCGAATCCCCGACCCTGCAGGCCCTCGGCGCGGATATGACCGGTGATCGCCCGCATCGCCTGACGCACGAGCGACCCGGACCTCGGCCCGCCGGCGGCATCGTCCAGGCTCACGCCGCCAGCTCCGCCGACCGGAACATCGAGGGCGCCTGCCCGAACCGCCGGCCGAAGGCGCGGGCGAAGCTGGCGTTGTTGAGGTAACCCGCCTCCAGCCCCACCGAGGAGATCGGCAGATCGGTGGTGAGCAGCATCAGGCGCGCCAGCTCGAGGCGGCGACCCGCGATATCCTGAGCCACGGTGCGGTCGAACAATTCCTTGTAGCCACGCGTCAGTTTCGACCGGCTCAGCCCGCAGCGTCGCCCGACGAGGTCGAGCGTGAGCTTTTCGCTGGCGTGGTCCTGGATGAACTGGCGCGCGGCGAGCACCCGGCGCGTATCCTCCCGCGAGAGCTGACCGGCGGCGGAGAGGGGCGCGAGCGCGCCGGCGTTGTGGTCGCGGATGGCTTGGCAGAGGAACTCGATGCTCTTGGCCAGACGATAGGGCAGCCGCGCCGCCTCGCTCACGTCCGGGTCACGGAGCGCCAGGAGGGTCTCTCCGAGCTCGGCGTTCAGATGGAAACGAGCGGCTCCGCCCTCCACCAGCGAGCGGCCGCCGATGCGGATCATCGCTTCGCGCTGGATCAGGAACAGGGTGTCGCCCGCTGCGAGCGAGGCGAGATGAGACGGGATGTCCGGCTCAGGCTCGACCTGAAGCGCGCGAAGCTGCGGTTCCAGGGTCGCGATCAGGGCCACTGGATTTGGCGGGATAGTGAAGCGACCCACGGTCTTGGCGAGCAGCGTCGTCATCTCGGGAGAGACCTCGACGACGTTCAATGCCGGCTCGCCCGCGCTGGATGCGATCGTCGGCGGCTCGTTCTCGCTCACACGGTCCTCCTAGTTATTGCCTCAGCCGTGAAGCTATCGGACAGGTCTGACAAGGCGCCTGTCAGACAGGTGAGCGCGACACTTCGCCACTCCGCGGGTGCGCCGAGAAGATCTTTCCGGGATTGAAGAGGTCGTCCGGATCGAACGCGCGCTTGAGCGTGCGCATCAGATCGACCGCCTCGCCGAGTTCCTCGACCAGCCAGTCCTGCTTGCCGAGACCGATCCCGTGCTCGCCGGTGCAGGTCCCGTCCATGGCCAAGGCCCGCTCGACCAGACGCCGGTTCAGCCGTTCGGCGGTCGCCAGCTCCTCGGGCTTCTCTGGATCGATGACGAAGATGACGTGGAAGTTGCCGTCGCCGACGTGGCCGAGGATCGGCGCGACCACCCCCTCGCGCTGCAGGTCGGCCTTCGTCTCACCGATGCACTCGGCAAGCCGGCTCATCGGCACGCAGACATCGGTCGGCCAGCCGACGCAGCCTGGGCGAAGGTTCAGCGCGGCGTAGTAGGCGTCGTGGCGCGCCTTCCACAGCTTGTTGCGGTCCTCGGGTCGGTTCGCCCAGCGGAAGTCGCCCCCGCCGTTTGCCGGAGGCGATCTCGGAGACGATCTCCACCTGCTCGTCGACCCACCGCTGGGAGCCGTGGAACTCGAAGAACAAGGTGGTGACTTCGGGATAATCGAGATTGGAGTAGCGGTTCACCGCGCGGATCTGATCGTCGTCGAGGATCTCGACCCGCGCCAAGGGAACGCCGAGCTGGATGCAGGCGACGACCGTATCCACCGCGCCCTTGAGCGTCTCGAACCCGCACACCGCGGCGGCGATCGTCTCGGGAATGGGATGAAGCCTCAGGGTGATTTCGGTGATCACGCCAAGGGTGCCCTCGGATCCGACGAACAGTCGGGTGAGGTCGTAGCCGGCGGCCGACTTGCGGGCGCGGCGGCTGGTCCGGATGTCGCGGCCGTCGGCCGTGACCACGCGCAGCGACAGGACCGCCTCGCGCATGGTGCCGTAGCGCACCGCATTGGTGCCCGAGGCCCGGGTCGCGGCCATGCCGCCGATGGTGGCGTTGGCGCCGGGATCGATGGGGAAGAACAGACCCTGGTCGCGGAGATGCAGGTTCAGCTGCTCACGCCGCACGCCGGCTTGGACGGTGCAGTCGAAATCCTCGGCGTTGACCTCGACCACGGTGGTCATCTCGGACAGATCGAGGCTGACGCCGCCGCGCACGGGCGTGGTGTTGCCCTCGATGGAGGTGCCGGCGCCGAACGGGATCAGCGGCGTCCCCGTCGCGCGACACGCCTTCACCAGCGCCACGACCTCCTCGGTCGAGTGGGCGAACACCACGGCGTCGGGCATCGCCGGCGCGAAGTGAGCCTCGCTGAGCCCGTGCTGATGGCGCATGGCCTCGCCGAGGTGAAAGCGCTCGCCGAACACGGCCACGAGTTCGGCGACGAGCTGGTCCGGCAACGGCGGCCGGACGGGTGTGACGTCCGCCGCCGACATCGTCAGTACCGGAAGCTCACGCGCACGCCGTAGCGACGGCGGTCGCCCTGGATGCCGAGGTTGTTGGCGAGCGGCGGCGGGAACCCGGCCTGGGTGAGCAGCGACTTGTCGAGGTAGGATTCCAGGTACTTCTTGTCGAACAGGTTGGTCGCGAACACGGCGAACTCGATCTTGTCGTGGACGTAGGCGATGGAGCCATTCACCAGATAATAGGACGACAGAACCGGTACGGACGCCGCCGAGAGGGTCGATCCCACCCGGTCGCCCTTGCCGATCAAGGTCGCGTCGAACCGCATCGTGTCGGCGCCGACCGGCAGGCTGTAGTTGGCGTCGGCATAGAAGTTCCAGTCGGGCAGGAAGAGGATGCGGTCGGTCGGCAGCGGCAGGCCCGTGGTCTGGGTATACTCCGAGCCGTCCGTGATCCTGGCGTGCAGCAGGGTTCCTCCGGCCGACAGGGTGATGCGCTGGGTGGGGTGGTACTGCGCCTCCACCTCCCAGCCGTAGCTGCTGACGTGCCCGGTGTTGAGGTTGATGGCGACGAACGCGCCGGGAACAATGGTTGAGGGCGCGAGCGAATTCTGGCCGATGAAGTTATTGTAGTCGTTGTAGAAGACATCGGTGTCGACCGAGAGCTTGTGGTCGAGCGCCTCGAATTTCGTGCCCAGCTCGTAGGTCCACACGCTGTCGCCGCGGTAGATCGGATTGGGCGACCCAGGCCCGTTGGTGCCGCCGCCGCGGAAGCCGCGCGACACCGACGCATAGGTCATCACGTCCGGCGTCCAATGCTTGGTGAGAGTGACGCGCGGCTCGATCTGGTTCGTCTGGTAGCGATACGGCCGATCCTGGACGACCACGCGCTGGTGATCGTAGCGCAGACCCGTGGCCAACTCGAGCGTGGGGTCGATCTTCCAGAATACGGTCCCGAACACCGCTTGGGAGTCGATGGTGTCCAGCTCCGACGCCGGGATCGTGAGGCCGATCGGCACGACCTCGGTATTCACGTTGTTCCGGTAGGTGCTGTGATAGCCGTAGAAGCCGATCAGCGATGAGACATGGTCGTTGTACTTGGTGTCGAAGCGCAGCTCGCCGCTCGAGGTGATCAGCCGGTTGTTCGATCCCACCGAGCGGAGATAGTCCACCGGGCCGAAGTCGCCGTCGCCGCTGGCCAGGCCGTCTCGCGCATCGTACGCGGCGATGGCGGTGATCTTGGTGTTCAAGGCGGCGACGTCGAAGTCGCCTTTGATGTTGGCGCGCTTGTAGGTGTAGGTCGCGATCGAGTTCAGGTTGAGGGTCGCGTCCTCCGAGTAGTCGTGCGGACCGGTCAGGTCGATGTAGGGCGTGATCCCGCCCTTGACCTTGTCATAGGCTCCGTTGACCGTGATCGTCGCCCACGGCGTCGGCTCGAAGCGCAGCTCGCCGGAGATGGATCGCTGGTGCAACGGGTTGGCGTTCCCGCCGGCGAGGATGTTCTTCTCGAAACCGTTCTGGTCGTGGAACGAGCCGCCCAAGCGCCCCTGCAGCACGCCGGGAATGATGGGGCCGGAGACGCTCAGCGCCGCGGTGGCGTAGTCGTCGGGCCCGGCATAGGCGGCCGTTCCGCTGGCGTGGAACTGGTCGGTGGGCTGGCGCGTGACGATGTTGATGGCGCCGCCGAGGGTGTTGTTGCCGAAGAGCGTGCCCTGCGGCCCGCGCAGAACCTCGATCCGCTCCACGTCGAGCAGCGGCGTGTTCAGGTAGGAGGTGTTCGGCTCGTAGACGCCGTCGATGAAGATGCCGACGCCGGGCTGAACCGTGTCGATCAGCGTCGTGCCGATGCCGCGGATCGAGACGAACGAGCGGCCAACGGCGTCGGAGTTGATCGTCAGGCCCGGCGAGAAGGCCGCGATGTCCTTCACCTGATTGATCTGCTGGCGAGCCAGGGTCTCGGCGGTCACGGCGGTGATCGCGATCGGCACGTCCTTCAGGCGCTCTTCCCGCTTGCGGGCGGTGACGATGATCTCGCCGACCGCGACTGGACCAACGGCCTCCCTGCCGACCGCCGAGTTGGCCGCGGGAACCGCTTGGGCGAGAGCCGCGCCCGCCGTCAGCGCGCTCGCGCAGACCGTGGTGACAAGAGCCAGATGACGCATTCGGATCCTCCCTGTCGCGCCGATCTGTCGTCGGCGCGGTTGTGAGGCTCCCTTAAATCGGAGCAAACCTGTCTGAAAGGTCGGCGGCTTTGCCGATCGGCCTCAAGACTGTTCCGAACGGCTCACCAGCAGCTGTAGCCGCCGTCCACGAGCACCACCGAGCCGGTCATCAGACTTGCCGCGTCGGACGCGAGGAACAGGATCACCGAGGCGACTTCCTCGGGCTCTCCCAGCCGACCCATCGGCGTACCGTCGATCCAACGGCGGTACATCTCGCCTTGCTGGTCGGCGAAGGCGTTGATCGGGGTGCGGATGTAGGTGGGCGCCACGGCGTTCACCCTCACGCCCCGGTTCGCCCACTCGGCGGCGAGCGATTTCGTCAGGTGGTGAACCGCGGCCTTGGAAGCGTTGTAGTGGCTCTGCCCCTGCGGACGATTGACGATGAAGCCGCTCATCGACCCGACGTTGACGATGGCGCCGGATCCGCGCGCGAGCATGTGACGGCCGGCCGCGCGCGCGCACCAGAAGGCGCCGTTGAGGTTGACGTCCATGACGTTGAGCCAGCGCTCGTCTTCCATGTCCTCGGCGGCGATCTCGCTGCGGGCGATGCCGGCGTTGTTGACCAGGATGTCGAGACGGCCCTCGCGCTCGGCCACGGCGTCGATCACCGCCGCCGCCTGATCGGACCGGGTCACCTCCAGGACCGCGGTCTCCACCTGCAGGCCCTTGCCGAGAAGGTGTTCACGGGCCTTCGCCAGCGCCCCTTCGTCGCGATCGGTGAGGGTGACGCGAGCACCCGCCTCGGCGAGCGCCTCGGCGGTCGCCAGGCCGATCCCGCTCGCCGCGCCCGTCACCAGGGCGACCCGATCGGTGAGGCGGAAACGCTCCAGGTACATCGCTTGTCCTCAGGCCAGGTAGCGGGCGGCGGGGAGCGGCGCCTCGGCCCGGCTGACGCCGGTCTCGATCGCATACACCTGCCGATCAGCGGCGCTGTATTCCGGCCACGGCAGCGAGCCGTCGCGCGCGAAACCGACCCAGAGATCGTGCATCCGGTCGGCGAGGTCCTGCGGCGGATCGGGCCCGACGAGCCCTTGCGGACCCGCGGCCTCGGGCAGGGTCTTGAACACGAACGGCAACTCGAGGGCGTGGCAGGCGCCAAGCTCCCCGCCGCACGCCGGCGAGCGCCAGCCGAACTCATAGACGTGGGTCGCGCCGCGATGCGCCTCGGCGAAGCGGCGGGCGGGCCAGCGGAACACCAGATCGTGCAGCGCGTCGGTGAACGCCTGCCCCGCCGAGACGCCGTCGCGGCCCAGGCCGTAGTCCTTGAGCAGCCGCCAGGCGTACCGCTGAGAGCGACCGAGCAGGAACCAGGCGAGCGGCGCGTTCAGCTTGGCCCTGACGCCGGTCGGCACGAAGTAGATGTTCATCTCTTCGCGGTTCGTGCCGATCAGCACGTCGATCTCGGCGCCCTGCCCGTTCCGCAAGGCGTCCACCGGCCGTCGCGGCAGCACATCGTCGCCGAACACCGGCAGGAACTTGGAGAGGCCATAGGTCGGCTCGTGGCCGGCCTCGTCGCGCAGGTCGAGCGGGCGCGCGCCCGGCTTCGAGACCTCCGCCACCGCTTTCACACCGTCCTCGATGCTGCGCGAACGGAATCCCGCCACATCGGGCGTGGTCTTGAGGATCCGCGCGAGGCGACGCACGAGGCGCTGGGCGACCGGGATGGGCCGCACCATCGCTCCATGGCCGCTCTGGATGATCGCCCGGCGCATCAGGCCCTTGGCGAGCGGCGAGGCGACGAGGTCGGCCACCGTCATCGCCCCCGCCGACTCCCCGAACGCGGTGACGTTGCCCGGATCGCCGCCGAAGGCCGCCGCATTGTCCCGCACCCAGGCCAAGGCGGCGATCTGATCGCGAAGGCCGAGGTTGGTCTCTCCGCCGGGGATAGGCAGGAAGCCCTCGATCCCCATGCGGTAGTTGGCGGTGACCAGCACCACGCCGGACTTGGCGAATGCGGTCCCGTCGTAGATCGCCGCGTCCTTACTCCCCAGCAGGAAGGCGCCGCCGTGGAAGAACACCATCACCGGCAGGCCGCTCGCCTCCGGATCCGGTGTCCAGACATTCACCGCCAGGAAGTCGTCGCCAGGGACCCAGCCGTCGCCGACGAGGTTGCTGATGTCGAGACCCTCGATCCGGCCGGCCGGCGGCGTGTGCTGCGGCGCGTTCGGACCGGGCGTGACAGCCTCACGCTCGCCGTCCCAGGCGGCATGGGGCTCAGGCGCTTGCGAACCGACGTTCGCCGACGGGCGGAGCCGCGTAGGGCACGCCCAGGAACGTCGGCCACCCCGTCCCGCTCGGTTCCCCGAATGAGGCCGCTCGAGATACGCACGACAGGGGATGGCATGGGGCGCTCTCTCGGCTCCTCTTGAATTCGCGTTGGATGCTACGCCGGCGGGAGGGCTGGAATACGGATGGCGCTATGCCGATCCGCCGCCATGCTTTGCTCAGCGCATCAGCCGGCGCTTCATGGCGCGGCAGCCTCCGCCACTGAAAACCCCTCCAGAAGGGCGCGGACGTCGTCCGGCCAGGGGGCCGTGGCGCCCGGCTCGCTTGTGTGCACCACCACCGTCTCGGCGACGCCCAGCCTCGTCGCGCCCTGCCAGAGCGATTGGCCCATGACGAACGAGGTGCGCCCGATCCGGATCACCCCGGTCCCGACCGTTGCCTCGCCCGGCCAGAACCCTTCCGCCAGATAGCGCAGCGTGAGCTGAGCCACGACGGTGCGAACCCGCAGCGAGGGACCGAACGCCTTCATGTAGAAGCGGGCGCGCGCGTCCTCGTAGAGGTGACCGATCCGGATCGCGTTCAGGTGGCCGTAGCCGTCCAGGTCGCTGACGCGGGTCGAGAGCGTGTGGTGGAACGGGTAAGACGCGAGCGGCAGGAGAGCTTGATCAATGGCGCTCACGGCGTTTCCCCAACTCACGCATACAGCCCTCATCGCCACCGCGGCTTTCGGCTTCGGGTCGCTACAGAAAAAGCTCGGAGGCGCTGGCGGTGACGGAGGGATTCGAACCCTCGGTACGGCTTTACACCGTACAACGGTTTAGCAAACCGCCGCCTTCAGCCACTCGGCCACGTCACCCGCTGCGGAGGGCGGCGATAGCGGTTTCGGGGCTTCGGCGCAACGCGGCGCGTTCAGGCGCGCGCGAGCCACTCCCGGGCGGCGCGCTGGGCCTCGGCGATGTCCGACGAGTCCATCTCGGCCGAAAGCTCCTTGCGGTAGATCTTGGCTTCCAAGGAGCCGCGAGCGGAGGCGAGGTTGAACAGGGTGTGGGCGGTCACGAGGTCGACGGGCGAGCCGCTCGTGCCGGTGGAATAGCGCAGGCCGAGACGGAACAGATCCTCCCCGCTCGGATGCGAGGACGGTGCGGGCAGGGCGCTGACGACTTCGGCGCAGAACATGATTAAGCCTTCTCTCCGCTGACGGAGCGCCGATCGAGACGCTCGCAGGCCCTCGAGCGCCGCTTAGAGCAGATTCCAGCTGAATATTGAATTAACGAATGAAGTCGGAAGCGCGACAAAACGGCGCTGACCCGGCGAGAACAGCCGTCCGATTACTCAACGCCCAGTTTGCGCCGCAAAATGGCGTTGATCGCGCCCGGATTGGCCTTGCCGCCCGTGGCCTTCATCGCCTGACCGACGAACCAGCCGATGGCCTGAGGCTTGGCCTTGACCGCCTCGGCCTGCCCTGGATTGGCGGCGATCAGGCCCTCGATGAGGGTCTCCAGCTCGCCCTCGTCCGACACCTGGTTGAGGCCGCGGGCCTGGACGATGGCGGTTGGCGCGCCCTCCCCGGCCCACATGTGCTCGAACACCTCCTTGGCGATCTTGGAGGAGATGGTCCCCTCTTCGATCAGCCGCACCAGCTCGGCGACATCGCTGGGGGGAATGGGGCTGGCCTCGATCTCGAGCCCGGCTTCGGTGAGCTTGGCGGCCAGGGCGTTGGTCACCCAGTTGGCCACCAGCTTGGCGTCCCGCCCCTTGGCGGCGGCCTCGAAGTAGTCGGCGCGCGGCGCATCGGAGCCGATGATGCGCGCATCGTAGGACGACAGGCCGTAGTCGCTCATCAGCCGCACGCGACGCGCCTCGGGCAGCTCCGGCAGAGACGCCTTGATCCGCGCGATCCACTCCGCCTCGAGCTCGAGCGGCAGCAGGTCGGGTTCGGGGAAGTAGCGATAATCCTGCGCCTCCTCCTTGGAGCGCATGGAGCGCGTCTCGCCCTTCACCGGATCGAACAGGCGGGTTTCCTGACGGATGCTTCCGCCGTCCTCCAGGATCTCCACCTGGCGGCGCGCCTCGTAGGCGATCGCCTGCTGGATGTAGCGGTAGGAGTTGACGTTCTTGATCTCGCAGCGCGTGCCGAGCGGCGCGCCGACCTTGCGCACCGAGACGTTCACGTCCGCGCGCAGATTGCCCTTCTCCATGTCGCCGTCGCAGGTGCCGAGCGCGCGGACGACGCCGCGCAACGTCTTCACATAGGCCGCCGCGTCTTCCGCCGAGCGCATGTCGGGGAAGGAGACGATCTCCATCAGCGCCGTGCCCGCGCGGTTCAGGTCGACCAGGGTGTGGTTGGGATCGATGTCGTGGATCAGCTTGCCGGCGTCCTGCTCCAGGTGCAGCCGCTCGATGCGCACCGTGAAGCTGGAGCCGTCGTCGCGCTCGACCGTGAGCTGGCCCTCGCCGACGATGGGGTCCTTGTACTGGCTGATCTGATAGCCGGAGGGCAGGTCCGGATAGAAGTAGTTCTTGCGGTCGAAGCGCGACCACGTGTTGATCTTGGCGCCCAGGCCAAGGCCGGTCTTCACCGCCTGCTCCACGCAGTGCTTGTTGATCACCGGCAGCATGCCGGGCATGGCCGCGTCGACCAGGCTCACTTGAGTGTTGGGCGCCGCGCCGAAGCCCACCGCCGCGCCGCTGAACAGCTTGGCGTTGGAGGCGACCTGGGCGTGCACCTCCAGGCCCAGCACGATTTCCCAAGAGCCGGTGGCTCCCTCGATCAGGTTCGACGTCGTCTCGCTCATGGGCACAACGTATAGCGGCCCGCCCGCTCTGGACAAACGAAGCTGTTTCATCGTTTTTGCGCGCGGGGGCGAAACAGGTCGCCTGAACGCTCGAGGGAACATCGTCATGAAGATCATCCTGCCGCTCGCCGCGGCCGCCGCCCTGCTCGCCGGCGCCGCCCAGGCCCAGGCGCCCGCCGCGCCGGCTGCCGCCGCGGCCCCGATTCCCGCCGCCGCCGGCGCGCCGTCGGTGGAAAAGACCACCATCGGCGATCTGGTCGGCAACGACGCCAGCAAGGCCGTGCTGCAGAAGGATTATCCGGAACTGCTCGCCTACCCGGGCCTCGACCAGATCAAGGGCATGACCCTGCGCGACATCGAAGTCTATCCGCAGGCGCAACTCGATGACGCCAAGCTCGCCAAGATCCAGAAGGACCTCGACGCCACCGCGAAGAAGTAGCCCGCGGTCGCGCGGCTCCTAGAGCAGGAGCCGCGCCGCCAGGCTGAGGATCAGGGCCGGGGGCATGACCACCGCGCCGACCTTCAGAAAACGCCAGAAGGAGACGTCTTCGCCTTCGCGCCGGATCGCCTGGAGCCAGAGGATGGTGGCCAGCGATCCGGTGATCGACAGGTTCGGGCCGAGATCCACTCCGATCAGGAGCGAGTCGACGACCTGAGGGGACGGGTGGGCCTGGGCGATGGCCGAGCTGGCGATCAGGCCGGCCGGCAGGTTGTTCATCAGGTTGCTGACCAGCGCCAGGACGCCGCCGGCCACGCCGGCGGTGGCGCGTCCGCCGTGAGTGAGCGCGCGTCCGATCTGCGCCACGACGCCGGTGGCCTCCAGCGCCGCCACCACCACGAACAGCCCGGCCACCAGCGGCAGCACGAGCCACGAGACGCCGGCGAGAAGCGGCCAGGGCGCCTGCCGCGCCCGGACCAACGCCACCACGGCGACCAGCACGCCCATGGCCGCCGTCGGCGCGCCGAGCGGTCGGTCGAAGCAGCGAGGCGCCGAGCAGGACCACCACCGTCACGCCGATCGAGGCGAGCACCAGCTTGCCGCTGCCGCTCAAGGCCGCCGGTTCGGGTGCGCCGGTCAGTTCCCCTTGCAGCCCCGCCCGTTCCCGCCAGCGCAAGGCGAAGAAGGTCACGACGATCGACAGAGCCGACGGCAGCGCAAAGCTCGCCATCCAGTGCGCGAGTGACGGCATGTGTGAGCCGTAGAGCACCAGATTGGCGGGGTTCGAGATCGGCAGGACGAAACTCGCCGCATTGGCCACCAGGGCGCAGGCGAAGAGATAGGGGCCAGGCTTGGCCCCGGCGGCGCGGACTGCCGCGAACACCGCCGGGGTGAGCACCACCGCCGTGGCGTCGTTGGACAGGAACACGGTCACCAAGACGCCCACTGTGTAGACCAGCAGGAACAGGCGACGAGGAGAGCCCCCGGTGTGACGCACGGCCAGGCTCGCGGCCCAGTCGAACACGCCCTCGCGCCGGGCGGTCTCGGACAGCAACATCATGCCGGTCAGGAACAGATAGACGTCCAGGCCGCGCCCGACCGCCTTCCACGCCGATCCGATCGGCAACAGGCCGGTCGCCACCAGGATCACGGCGCCGGCGAGCGCCCACACCGCCTCCGGCCAGCGGAACGGACGGAGCACCACGCCGACAGCGACCAACGCCGCCACGAGCCAGACGCCCCAGGTCACGCGGCCGCCTGTCCGGCTCGAGCCTCGGCCCGCTTCACCTCGCGCGCGAAGACCAGCCAAAGCGCGACCGACCCCAGCGCCAGCGATCCCAGGCAAAGGAAGGCGGCCGAATAGCCGAAGTTCTGGGCGATCAGTCCACCCAACGCCGGGCTGAGCGCCGCGCCGACCCCCTGGACGGTCATCACCGCGCCCTGGCCGACGTTCACCCGTCCGGTGCCGGCGAGAAGCCGGGCGACCAAGCCTGGCACGGCGACGCTCTGCAGCCCGGCGCCGACGCCGTCGAGCGCCTGAACCGGCCAGACGCCCCACGCCTGGATCACGCTCGCCGCCACCAGCCCACGGACCGGCAGGGCGATGAAGGTGATCATCATGATCCACCAATAGCCCGGCTTGTCGGCCATGCGCATGGCCAGCAGCGAGGCGAGGATCATCACGCCTTGCGCCACCACGATGGTCATCGCGGTGAAGGCCGCCGGATCGCCCTTGTGCGCCCCCACCACCGCGAGACCGTAGAGCGGCAGCATGGCCGCGTTCCCGAGATGGAACAGGCCCAGGCAGCCCGACAGCGCCAGCAGCGGCCGGCTCTCGAGCAGCACGCGCAGACCCTTGGGCGTCTCGCCGTCCGTCTCGTTCGCTCCATCCTCGAGGCCGCGCGCGGCGCGGTCATCGATGGCGCGGCGGGGGATCAGGAGCACGGTGGCGATCGAGAACACGCCGAACGCCCCGATCACGAGGAACACCGCGCCGAAGCCGAACCTCCAGCCGAGCAGCCCGGAGAGCGCCGCGCCTGTCAGGTTGCCGGCGTGGTTGAAGGCCTGGTTACGCCCGTTCTGGCGCGCGAAACCGCGCTGCCGCACGATGCCGAGCGTCATTCCCGCGACCGCCGGCAGGATCGCGGCGCCCGCCACGGCGGCCCCGATCTGCGAGGCCGCCACCGCGACGAAGCTCTGCGAGAACCAGACCACCGCGGAGGCCGCAACCGTGCAGACGCCGGAGACGATGAAGAACAGGCGCTTGCGGCGCGTGGCGTCGACCAGGGCGCCGGCGGGCGCGGCCACCAGCATCCCGGCCAGGCCGCCGAGGGTCATCACCAGCCCGATGTTGCCGGTGGTCCAGCGCCGCTGCTGCAGAAAGACGCCGAGGAAGGGGCCGAGCCCTGCCTGGACGTCGGCCATGAAGAAGTTGAGCGCCTCGAGCGCGCGGCGAGGACGGCGATCGCCGTCGAGGGGCTGGGATGTCATGCGCGGCTCCGGCGGGAAGCTTGAGCGGGACCCGAACGGCGCCCGGGCGTGATGGTTGCCGGGTGCGGGCAAAATCGCGCCGCACCCGGCGTATCGATGCCGCGGCCTCAGGCCGGAGGAGCTGGCGGCCGGCGGCGGGGGCGGCGGCCCGCCGGCGTCGCGGGGACAGCCCGGGGCCCGACCAGCCAGGCGACCGGGAGGCGGCGGGGGGCGGCGAGGCGGCGGTGGCGGCGCCGCGCCCGGAGGCGGCGGCGGTCCGGCGCCGTCGGGACCAGGCGGCGGCGCGGGTTGGGCCGATGCGCCCGACGCGAGGCTGAGCGCCAGGGCCACGGCGGCCAGCCCGCCGAAGTAGGTCGTCTTCATGAATGGGTCTCCAAGTGAGGCGGTGTCATTTCCGCCGGGCCCTCAGAAGGCTCCGCCCCGGCGTCGCTCACGGGGCGATCGCGTATCGGCGTGTAACGGCGCGTCTCGCTCCCAGGCGCCGAGGAGCGGGCCCGACACCTTCCGTTACAAGAGGGTCGCCGTGGCGACGCGAAAAGCCTCTACAGGTCGTCGTTGATGAACCCCGAACCCGTGATCCTGGTGGTCGATGACGATCGCGACATTCGCGAGCTGCTGGGCGGCTACCTTGCGGGGAACGGCTTTTCGCCGCGCTTGGCCGAGGACGGGCCGGGCATGCGGAACGTGCTCCAGCGTGAACACGTCGACCTCGTGGTGCTCGACCTCAACCTGCCGGGAGACGACGGCCTGACGCTCTGCCGCGATCTGCGCGCGCGCTCGGACGTGCCCGTGGTGATGCTCACCGCCCGCGGCGAGACGGTGGACCGCATCGTGGGCCTCGAGATGGGCGCCGACGACTACCTGCCCAAACCCTTCGAGCCGCGCGAACTGCTGGCCCGAGTGCGGAGCGTGCTGCGACGACGCTCCGGCGACGGCGGCGCGGCGGCGCCCGGGGCGGGGCGTCTGCGCTTCGCGGGCCGTGAGCTCGACCTGGAGCGGCGGCGGCTGCGCAACGCGGCCGGTCAGGTGGTGGCGCTCTCTGGAGCGGAGTTCCGGTACCTGCAAGCGCTCGCCGAGAACCCCGGACGCGTGTTCACCCGGGAGCAACTGGCCGCGATCGGCGCGGGGCGCGACGTGGCGGTCGTTGATCGCGGCGTGGACCTGCAGATCAGCCGTCTGCGCGCCAAGCTCGGCGACGACGCGCGCGACGGCGGCCGCCTGATCCAGACCATCCGCAACGAAGGCTATGTCCTGGCGGCCAAGGTGGAGCGCGAACCCTGAGCCGGCCGCTGTTCCCGGACTCGATGGCGGCGCGCGTGTTCGTCCTGCTGTTCGTCGGGGTCGTGGCCGCGGCCAGCCTCGCGTTTCTCGCCTCCGATCTCGACCGGCGGGCAAGCGACAGCCGCGCTCGCATCCAGCGCGCGGCGGACCGCGTGGCGAGCGCGGCGGCGATCCTCGCCCGAGCGCCCCAGGCGTTGCGGCCCGTGCTGCTTGGTCCAGGTCCGGAAGCTCCGCGCTGGCTTGACCAGCCCGTGGCGATCGCGGAGCCCGATCCAGCGCTCGCCGCGGCGCTCGAACGGCAACTCGGACCCGCGGCCGACATCCGAGCCGGACGGCCGGCTCAAGCCGATTGCGGAGTCCCGCACCCTCCGGATCGGTCCAGATCGGCGCCTCCGCCCCCGCCGCCGCCAGGCCCGGCCGATCCCACGCGCGGACCGGACTGCCGCTTCGTCACCCTTCGCCTTGCCGACGGCGCCAGGATCAGCCTGCTCGAACCCCTGGGGCCCAAGCCGCCGACGGGCCTGGGGCCCGGCCCTCGACCGGTGTTCCTGATGATCGTCGCCCTGGCCGCCGCCGGCTTGGCCTTTGCGGTCGCCAGCGTCGCGGTCGCCCCGCTGGGTCGCCTTGCCCGAGCGGCCGAGGGTCTGGGTGAGGATCTCGATCGGGCCCCGCTGCGCCCGGAAGGCCCCTCCGAAGTGCGGCGCGCGGCGCTCGCGTTCAACGCCATGCAGTCTCGCCTGCGCCGAAACCTCGCGCAGCGAACGCAGATGCTCGCGGCCATCACCCATGACCTGCGCACCCCCCTCACCCGACTTCGCCTGCGGCTCGAGCAGGTGAATGATCCCGCGCTGCGCGAGGCGTTGCTGCGCGACCACCACGCCATGGTTCAGCTGGTGAACGAGGGACTCGAACTCGCGCGGCTGGAGTCGCCCACGGAGCCGATCGAGGATCTCGACGTCGATTCCCTGCTGCAGAGCCTGGCCGACGACGCGGTCGAGGCCGGCGAGCCCGTCGAATGCGGAACGCTGACGGGCGGCGTGGTCACGACCCGGCCGACCGCGCTGCGCCGGTGCCTTGCGAACCTGATCGACAACGCGGTGAAGCACGCCGGTTCGGCTCGGCTCTCGTCCTGGCGGGATGCCGGCGGACGCCTGGTCATAGCTGTCCAGGACCGCGGTCCTGGTCTGCCGGAGGACGCGCTCTCCTCGGCGTTCGAACCCTTCGTCCGGCTTGGGTCGAGCGCATCGCGCGCCTCGACCGGGGTTGGCCTGGGCCTGACGATCGCCAAGGCGCTGGCGGAGCGCTCGGGAGCCGATCTTACGCTGGCGAACCGATCCGAGGGCGGGCTCGAGGCTCGCCTCACCTGGCGGCGCTGACGCTCAGCTGTGCCGGTCCCAGGCCGCCTCCACCGCGGCGGCGCCGGTTCCACTGACCGCGCGTCTCGCCAGCGCGAGACCCTGGAGCCGCAGCTTCACGCCGCCGAACAGGCCGCCTTTGCGCCAAGCGTAGCCGAGCCGGTAGAGCGAGACGTCGTTCCGCGTCTCGCCATCCTCGACAAAGGTGGTGGCGATCGCCACCGGCACGGTCGCCTCCCCCTCCCCGCTCAGGCCCCTGGCCTTCTTGAGGCCGTCCTCGATCCAGCCGAGATCGATCTGCGGCTGGGCGGCGGTGACCTCCATGGGATGGTCGAGCACGGCTTTCGGAAACACATAGCGTTGCGACTGGATCGCCTGAGACGCCTTCATCGAGGTGATGGTCACCCGGCGACCATCGTCGCTCGCCTGGCCGGTGATCACGAAGGCCGCGGCGGCGCGAGCCTGGGCCACGCTCTTGCGGGCGTCCTGGTGCTGCTGCTGGCGCGTGTCCCAGAAGTTCAGCACGGCGACGATCAGGCCGAGGACGGCGACGATCTCGCCCACCGTGAGCCAGAACCCCTGCCGCGCCTTCTTGGGCGGCGGAGGCTCGCTCACCACCAGCGCTCCGGGACCGCCTTGAAGTTCGCCGCCTTCTCGAGCGCGCCGCCGAGGGTGAACACCGTCGACTCGTCGAGCGCCCGGCCGATCACCTGCAGCCCCAGCGGCAAGCCGCCCGCATCCTGGCCGCCGGGCACGCTGATCGCGGGCAGGCCGGCGAGGTTCACCGTCACGGTGAAGACGTCGTTCAGGTACATGGCGACCGGATCGTCGGACTTGTCGCCCAGGCCGAACGCCGCCGATGGCGCGGTGGGCGTGAGCAGGGCGTCGACCGTCTGGAACACCTGGTCGAAGTCGTCGGCGATGCGGCGGCGGACCTTCTGCGCCTTGAGGTAATAGGCGTCGTAGTAGCCGGCGGAGAGCACATAGGCGCCGATCATCACCCGGCGCTTCACCTCCGCGCCGAAGCCCTCGCCGCGGGTGCGCTCATAGGTTTCGGTGAGGTTCTGGCCCTCGACCCGCAGCCCGTAGCGCATGCCGTCGTAGCGGGCGAGGTTGGACGAGGCCTCGGCCGGGGCGATGATGTAATAGGCCGGCAAGGCGTACTTGGTGTGCGGCAGCGACACCTCGACGATCTCGCAACCCGCTTCCTTCAGCCAGGCGATCCCGCTCTCCCACAGCCGCTCGATCTCGGCCGGCATGCCGTCCACCCGGTATTCCTTGGGGACGCCGACGCGCAGCCCCTTGGGCGAGGCGCCGACCGCGGCGGTGAAGTCCGGGACCTCGACGGGCAGGCTGGTGGAATCCTTGGGGTCGTGGCCGCTCATCGAGCGCAGGAACAGGGCCGCGTCGGTCACATCGCGCGCGATCGGGCCGGCCTGGTCCAGCGAGGAGGCGAAGGCGACGACGCCCCAGCGGGAGCAACGCCCATAGGTCGGCTTCATCCCCACCGTGCCGGTGAACGCCGCCGGCTGACGGATCGAGCCGCCGGTGTCGGTGGCGGTGGCGGCGAGGGCGATGCGGGCCGCGACAGCGGCGGCGGAGCCTCCGGAAGATCCCCCCGGCGTGAGCGGCTTGTTGGAGCCCCGCGACTTCCAGGGGTTGGTCACCGGGCCGAAGGCGCTGGTCTCGTTGGACGAGCCCATGGCGAACTCGTCCAGGTTGAGCTTGCCCAGCATCACCGCCCCGTCGCGCCAGAGGTTGGCGGTGACGGTGGACTCGTACGGCGGGGTGAAGTCGCCCAGGATCTTCGAGCCGGCCGTGGTCCGCGTTCCGTTGGTGCAGAACAGGTCCTTGATCCCGATGGGCGCCCCTTCCAGCGGGCCGCCTTCGCCGCGGGCGAGCCGCTGGTCCGAGGCGCGGGCCATCGCCAGCGCCCGGTCCGGCGTTTCCAGCAGATAGGCGTTGAGGGGCCGGGCGGCGGCGACCGCGTCCACGAAGGCGCGGGTGATCTCCTCGGAGGAGAACCGGCGTTCCTTCAGCCCCTCGACCGCTTCGGTGAGCGTCAGGTCGGTGAGATCGCTCATTCCACCACCTTGGGCACGATGAAGAAGCCGTCACGGGACGACGGGGCGTTGGCGAGCACGATGGCGGCGTCGCCGCCCTCGGTGACCACGTCCTCGCGCAGGGGCAGCCTGGCGCCGGAAACGGCGGCCGTCATCGGCTCGACGCCCTCGGTGTCCACCTCCTGGAGCTGCTCGATCCAGTTCAGGATCCCGCTCAGCTCCGCGGCCAGCGGTTCGATGCGCTCTTCCGGAAGGCGCAGGCGGGCGAGGCGCGCCACCTTGCGCACGGTTTGGGGATCGAGGCTCATGCGCGCCTGTAAGCGCCCGCCTCGCCGTTTGACAAGGCGAGCGGAAGCGCCGAAGCGCCCGGCGATGGCCGTACTCGACCTGATGGCTCTGCGCGAAGCCGCCCCGCCGCCGGCGCCGCTGATCGGCCTCGACCTCGGCGAGCGGCGGATCGGGATGGCCGTCTCCGACCGCTCCTGGCTGATCGCCAGCCCCTTCACCACCATCGAGCGGCGCAAGTTCACCCTGGACGTCGAGCGGCTGTTCAACCTGATGGAGGAGCGCGAGGCGGGCGCCCTGGTGATCGGCCTGCCGGTCAACATGGACGGCACGGAGGGGCCGCGCTGCCAGTCGGCCCGCGCCTTCGCCCGCCACCTGCTGATGCGCCGCGACGTTCCGATCGCCTTCTGGGACGAGCGGCTGTCGAGCTCGGCGGTCAATCGGGTGCTCATCGACGAGGCGGATCGCTCGCGCGGGCGGCGACAAGCGCTCGTCGACAAGATGGCGGCGAGCTGGATCCTGCAGGGCGCCCTCGACCGGCTGGCCGACAGCGAGGCGAACGTCTAAGGGCGGGTCATGCGCGCGAAGCCCAACCAGCGGCTGAACGGGGCCGGCTTCGCGCTGGTGCTGATCGCGCTGCTGTTCCGCCTGCTGGTCCCGCAAGGCACCATGGTGGCGGCCGATGGGCGCGGTCCGGAGCTGGTGATCTGCACCGGACATGGCCCGATGTCCGCGCCCGATCCCGCGCCGGGCAAGGCCAAAACCTACGGCGACTGCGCCTTCGCCGCCCATGCGGGGACGGCCTCCACGCCGCCTGTGACGAAGGTGGCGGCCCCGATCGCCTGGACGCCCGTTCGAACGGAGGCGCCTCGAGCCGAATCCCGTCGAGGGGTGCGCCTCGCCGCCCCTCCACCGCCCGCCATCGGACCCCCAGCGCTCCAGACCTGATCTGTCCGCTCGCCCGCGCGTTCCTCGCGCTGGCCTCTGTTCTCACACCGTCCCGACGCCTCGAAGGCGTCCGGCGGTTTGGATGTTCGAATGAAAAGCTTTTCCGTCGCGGCGGCCTTCGCGGCCCTGGCCGCGCCCCTACCCGCCCTCGCCTGCGCCTGTGGTTGCGGCGTCTTCGGCGTCGGCGCCGGCAGCCTGATCCCCCAGACCGAGCGCGCGTCCATCTACATCGAAAACGACTTCATGGATCAGAACCAGAACTGGAACGGGACCGGCCGCGCTCCGGCCGGCGACAACGACGACAAGGAGATCCGGACCGATTTCATCACCGTCGGCGGCCAGGCGATGATCACGCCGACGCTGGGCGTGATGGTGGAGGTCCCGATCTGGGACCGGGTGTTCAAGACCGAAAACGACGACGGCACGGGCGTCGACCGGTTCCACCACGCGGCGCTGGGCGACATCCGGCTGATGGGCGTCTGGACCGGGCTGTCGAAGGACATGTCCACCGGGCTGACCCTGGGCGTGAAGCTCCCCACCGGCGACTGGACCTACCCCGGTTTCGACCGCGACACCTCGATCGGCACCGGCACGACCGACCTGCTGTTCGGCGGCTACCACCTCGGCTCGCTGGACAAGGCCGAGCGGTGGAAGTGGTTCATCCAAGGGCGGGCCGAGCTTCCGTCTGAACGAGCGCTCCGGCTACCGCCCAGGCCAGGAGGCGGACGCCGCGGTCGGGCGTCTCCTATGGCGGGATCGGCCGGGACACCGACCGGGTGAAGTTCACCCCGCTGCTCCAGCTGATCACCTCGGTTCGCTCGAAGGACTCCGGCTTGGAGGCGGACCGCCCCAACAGCGGCTACGAGCGCCTGCTGATCTCGCCGGGCGCCAGCGTGACCACCGGCAAATGGACCTTCTACGGCGACGTGGAGGTTCCCGTGTACCAGCGCACCAACGGCAACCAGCTCGTCGCCCCGGTGCTGTTCAAGGCGGTGATCAGCCGGAGCTTCTAGCCTGCCGCTTGGCGCGGCGGCGCATCGGCCCTAAGACCCCCTCTTCATGACCGTTGCGCCGCCGACCGCCGAGGACATGTCCACGCGGGCGGCGCCGTTCCCCACCCGGCACTTCCTCTCGATCTCCGACCTTGACCCGCCGTCCGTGGACCGGCTCCTGACGCTCGCCGACGAGTTCGTGAGCCTGAATCGCCAGCGCTCGAAAAAGACGGACCTGCTCAAGGGCCGCACCCTGGTGAACCTGTTCTTCGAGGCGTCGACCCGCACCCAGAGCAGCTTCGAACTGGCCGGCAAGCGGCTGGGGGCGGACGTGATCAACATGAGCCCGCGCTCCTCCTCGATCTCCAAGGGCGAGACCCTGGTGGACACGGCGGTGACGCTGAACGCCATGAAGCCGGACATCCTGGTGATCCGCCACGGCTCGTCCGGCGCCGCCGCCCTGCTCAGCCAGAAGGTCGACGGCAGCGTGGTCAACGCCGGCGACGGCCAGCACGAGCATCCGTCACAGGCCCTGCTCGACGCCCTCTCCATGCGCCGCGCCTTCGGCAGCATCGACAAGCTCACCGTGGCCATCTGCGGCGACATCGCCCACTCGCGGGTGGCGCGCTCCAACGTCGCCCTGCTCACCATGCTGGGCGCGCGGGTGCGGCTGGTCGGGCCGCCGACCCTGATGCCGCCCGATGTGGCGCGCTGGGGCGTGGAGGTCTGCCACGACCTGCGCTCGGGCATCTCCGGCGCCAACGTGGTGATGATGCTGCGGCTGCAGATGGAGCGGATGCAGGGCGCGCTGGTGCCCTCCATGCGGGAATACTTCCGCTTGTGGGGGCTGGACCGCGAGAAGCTGGCCCGCGCCGCGCCCGACGTGCGGGTGATGCATCCCGGGCCGATGAACCGCGGGGTGGAGATCGACTCCGACGTCGCCGACGATCTCTCGATCAGCCTGATCCAGGACCAGGTGGAGATGGGCGTCGCCGCCCGCATGGCCATCCTCGCCTCCTTGGCGGCCAGGCTGGACAACCGATGAAGGTAGGACACACGCGAAGGCGCGAAGGCGCGAAGGTTAAGCGCGCTCCGCGCGCCGCCATCCTCCCAAACACATCTTCCGAGCGGACACGCTTCGCGTCTTTGCGCCTTCGCGTGAGACCATTGTGACGACCTCACGTCCTATCGCCTTCCATGGCGCGCGGGTGGTGGACCCCGAGACGGGCTACGACGGGCCGGGGGCGCTTCTGGTCGCGGACGGCCGTATCGCCCGGGTGAGCCACGAGGCGGCGTTCAGCGACCTGCCGTCCGACGCTCGGGTGATCGAGGCGAACGGCGCCCTGCTCTGCCCCGGTCTCGTCGACCTGCGCGTGAAGACCGGCGAACCGGGCTCGGAACCCAAGGAGACGCTGAAGTCGGCCTCCCGCGCCGCCGCGGCCGGGGGCGTCACCTCGATCGTCGTCCAGCCCGACACCGACCCGGTGATCGACGATCCGGCCGTGGCCGACTTCATCCTGCGCCGGGCGCGCGACATCGAGCTGGTGCACGTCTATCCCGGCCGGCGCGGCGACCAAGGGCTGCCGGGGCCAAGGCATGGCCGAGATCGGGCTGATGCGGGAGGCCGGCTGCGTCTATGTCACCGATGTGGACAGGCCGATCACCGACAGCCGGGTGATGCGCCGCCTGCTCTCCTACGCCGGCGCCCTGGGCGTGCTGGTCTCTCATCGGCCGGCGGACCCCTGGCTCACGGCGGGCGCGGCGGCGACCGAAGGCGAGTTCTCAGGGCGTCTGGGCATCCCCGCCGAGCCGGTCGCGGCCGAGACCATCATGCTGGAGCGCGACATCGCCCTGGTGGAGCTCACCGGCGCGCGCCTGTTGGTGGACCAGATCAGCGCCGCGGCGCCGCTGAAGCGTCTCGCCCGCGCCAAGGCCGAGGGGCTGCCGATCCAGGCCACGGCCTCGATCAACAACCTGTCGTTCAACCTGCTCGACATCGGCGACTACCGCACCTTCTGCAAGCTCACCCCGCCGCTGCGCGAGGAGGACGACCGCCAGGCGCTGATCGACGCCTTGCGCGACGGCCTCGTCGACATCGTCGTCTCCGCCCACGCCCCCGCTCCGGCGGAAGACAAGCGCCTGCCGTTCGACGAGGCGGCCTTCGGCGCCATCGGCCTGGAGACCTTCCTCCCGGCCCTGCTCACCCTGCATCACGAGGGTCGCATCCCTCTCGTCCGCCTGATCGAAGCCGCGACCCTCGCCCCGGCCCGCGCCATCGGCCTCGATTGCGGACGGCTAGCCGTGGGCGCCCCGGCCGACCTGCTGCTGGCCGACATCGACGCCCCCCGCCTGATCGACGCCGAACGCCTGCTGTCGAAGAGCAAGAACAGCGCCTTCGATGGACGCCGGCTGCAGGGGCAGGTGCTGATGACGCTGGTGGACGGGCGGGTGGTGCATAGTAGCCCTTCGATCTCGCCCACCTAAGCCGCGCCTCTTGCGTTGAGTACGGGTGGCCCGTACATTCACGGCGTGTTCCACCCGGACGATGTGGATTGGGATAACGCCAATGCCGAAGCGCACTTCACAAAGCACGGTGTGCCGTTCGACTACGCCGCCCGCGTATTTCTCGATCCCGATCGGGCAGACCTCGACGTCTCTCGCGCTGAGGACGGAGAGGAGCGCCGGAAGGCCGTCGGTATGATCGAAAGTAAGCTCTACGCGATCGTCTATGCGCCCCGAGACGGAGCCGCCCGGATCATCTCAGCTCGCCGCGCCAACACCCAGGAGTCTCGCCGCTATGGCTATCGTTAGGATGAAGCTCGATCCCAAGAACCCACCCCGCCTTTCGGACGCGGATCGCGCGCGCCTCGACGCCCTGACTGACGAGCAGATCACGGCCGCCGCGCTATCCGACCCGGATAACCCGCCTCTTACCGAGGCGGAGCTTCAGCAGCTCGACATGCGGCGGCTCGCCCGGGAGGCTCGGGCGAGGGCGGGCCTGAGCCAAGCCAAGTTCGCCAAGACGTTCCGGATCAACCTCGCCCGGCTGCGCGATCTCGAACAGGGGCGGTACAAGGCTCACGACAGCGCCCTGACCGCCTACCTTACCGTCATCGCCCGCGAGCCCGAGATGGTTCGGCGGTCGCTCGGCGGCGCAGGAATTACGCCTGCCGCGGGATCACCACCTTCATCTCCTCGTACCCCTTGACGAAGATGGAGTAGCTCCGCCGCGGCTCCTCCAGCAGGCGCACTTCCGGGAAGCGCTTGAGGATCTCCTCCCAGATGATCTGGAGCTGCAGCTCGGCCAGGCGGTTGCCGACGCAGCGGTGGATGCCGAAGCCGAAGGAGAGGTGCTGGCGGGGGCGGGGGCGATCGATGATGTAGTCGTAGGGCCGCTCGATCACCGTCTCGTCGCGGTTGCCCGAGACGTACCACATCACGACCTTGTCACCCTCGCGGATGGTCTTGCCGCCGAGTTCAAAATCCCGGGTCGCGGTGCGCGACATGTGGGCCAGCGGCGTCTGCCAGCGGATCGTCTCCGACACCATGGAGGGGATCAGGGAGGGGTCGGCGCGGAGCTTGTCGTACTGCTCCGGGAAGCGGTTGAGGGCGAAGATCGAGCCGGAGATGGTGTTCCGGGTGGTGTCGTTGCCGCCGATGATCAGCAAGGTCACGTTGGAGAAGTATTCGTCCATCGTGGCGTTCCGCGTCTCGGGGCCGTGCGCCAGCATCGAGATCAGGTCTCCCGCCGGCTCGGCGTTCACCCGCTCGTTCCACAGGCCCACGAAGGCGTTGCGGCAGTCGGCGAGAGCGGTCGCGCGCTCGGCGTAGGTGGCGACGGGCCCGTGCCCGGGCGCCGTGGTCATGGCGTCGGACCAGAAGGTGATCTTCCGCCGCTCCTCGAACGGGAAGTCGAACAGGGTGGCGAGCGTCATGGTGGTGAGCTCTTTGGAGACGAGATCCACCCAATCGAACGGCTCGCCGATGGGCAGGGAATCGAGGATCAGCCCCGCCCGTTCGCGGATCTGCGGCGCCATCCGCGCCAGCGCGGCCGGGGCCACCGCCGGGCTCACCGTCTTGCGCTGGATATCGTGCTCCGGCGGATCCATGGCGATGAAGCTGGGCTCCGACTGCGCCTGGATCTGCGCCTGAGCCTCCGGCGGCAGCACGCTGGTCTTCGGCTGCAGGCCGATGCCCTTGGCCGAAGAGAACACCTCGTGGTTGGTGTCCACGGCCATGATGTCGTTGTACTTGGTGATCGACCAGAACGCCCCGTAGTTGCTGTCCGGCGTCCAGTGCACGGGATCCTCGGCCCGCAGCCGCTCGAAATAGGGCCAGTGCGCGTCGTCGCGGAAGGCGGACGCCCAGGCGGGGTTCAGCGTCTCCAGCGGAGTCTCGTAGGCGCGCTTGCGGGTGAGCGCCCGTTTCTCGGCGAGAACATCCATACCGAAATCCGCCATCGGCGCGCCTCCTTTGCCCCAACATGGGAAGGTGACTCCGATGCGGACCCGCGGCAAGCGCGCGCCGTTGACGAGCCTTCGGGTTTGAGCGATCATGTTTTGTTCTCGCCTTCGGGCTGGCGCGGGAGGTGAGATGAACGGTGCGTTTCCGGAGACCTGGCCGGTCCTGCTCGCCTGCCTGGTCGGCGGCTATCTGATCGGCTCGATCCCGTTCGGCGTCATCGCCACCCGTCTCGGCGGAGCGGGCGACATCCGCCAGGTCGGCTCGGGGAACATCGGCGCGACCAACGTGCTGCGGACCGGCCGCCGGGATCTGGCGCTGATCACCCTGGTCGGCGACGCGGGCAAGGGCGCGGCGGCGGTGCTGCTGGGCGCTTGGCTGGTGTCCCATGTCGGCGGCGTGGTCGCCGGCGGCGGGGCGTTCCTCGGGCATCTGTTCTCAGTCTGGCTGCGGTTCCGAGGCGGCAAGGGCGTGGCGACCTTCTATGGCATCCTGTTCGCCGTCGCGTGGCCGGTGGGGCTGGTCTGCGGGGCGGTGTGGATCGCCATGGCCGCCGTGTTCCGGCTGTCGTCCCTGGCCGCGCTGGCCGCCGCGGTGGCCGCGCCGATCGCCATGTATTTCATGAGGCCCGGCGACGACGCCGCCCTGGTGCTGGCGCTCGGCATGATGGCGCTGATCTTCCTGCGCCACCGCGCCAACATCGAGCGACTGCGGCGCGGCGAGGAGCCCCGGATCGGCGCCGGCAAGGCCGCCCGGGCGTGACGACGTTCTCGCACGAGGAGCGCATCGACCGGCTGCGCCTGTTCCGAGCCGACCAGATCGGACCGGTGAGCTTCGAGCGGCTGCTCGAGCGTCATCGGATCGGCGGCGCGCGCCGTCCACGCCCTGCCGAGCCTCGGCGCCGGCTTCGTCCCCTCGCGGGACGAGGCGGAGGCGGAGCTCGCGGCGGGCGAGGCGCTGGGCGCGCGACTGATCGCCAAGGGCGAGGCCGCTTATCCCAAGCCGCTCGCCGCCGTCGATCCGTCCCCGCCGCTGTTCTGGGCGCTGGGCGAGGCCGAACTGCTGCACCGGCCCTGCGTGGCCATCGTCGGGGCGCGGATCGCCTCGGCGGCCGGCCAGAGGTTCGCGCGCCAGCTGGCCGAGGATCTGGGCGCCGCCGGCTATGTGGTCGTCTCCGGCCTGGCGCGGGGGATCGACGCCGCGGCCCATGCGGGTTCGCTCGGCCAGCGGCACGGTCGCGGTGATGGCGGGCGGGGTCGACGACGCCTTTCCGCCGGAGAACGTCGCCCTGCACGAACGATTGGCGCGCGAGGGCTGCATCGTCTCCGAGCGGCCCATCGGCCACAACGCCCGCGCCAAGGACTTTCCCCGCCGCAACCGGATCATCTCCGGCCTGTCGCTGGGGGTCATCGTGGTGGAGGCGGAGCTCAAGTCCGGCTCGCTGATCACCGCGCGCCTCGCCGGCGAGCAGGGCCGCGAGGTGTTCGCCGTGCCCGGTTCGCCCCTCGACCCGCGCTCGCGCGGCAGCAACGATCTGCTGCGGCAGGGCGCGACCCTGGTGGAGGACGCCGGCGACGTGACCCGGGTTCTGGACGCCCAAACGGCCGCCCGGCCCCCTGAACGACGGCGCGACCGCTCGCCCGAGCCCGGGATGGCGGAGGACCACGAGGGGTTCGATCTCGCCGCTCTGCTCTCCCCGACGCCGACCGCCATCGACGACCTCGCCCGCGCCGCCGGCGCGCCGGTGACCGAGGTCCTGGCGGCCGTCACCGAGCTCTCGCTGGAGGGTCGCGCCGACCTGCTTCCGGGGGACTCGTCGTCGCCCGTTGACAGGGCCCGGGGCCGCCCCCACCTTCCGCCGCCTCCCGAATGGCCGAAATTCAATAAAATCAATGAACGTCGTCGTCGTCGAAAGTCCGGCGAAAGCCAAGACCATCAACAAGTATCTGGGGTCCGATTACACGGTCCTGGCGTCGTACGGCCATGTCCGCGACTTGCCGGCCAAGGATGGCTCGGTCCGGCCCGATGACGACTTCGCCATGGACTGGGAGGTGGACGCCAAGTCCGCCAAGCGCCTCTCCGACATCGCCCAGGCGCTCAAGGGCGCCGACCGGCTGATCCTCGCCACCGACCCCGACCGCGAGGGCGAGGCGATCAGCTGGCACGTGCTCGAGGACCTGCGCCGCCGCCGCGCGGTCAAGGGCGAGGTCGAGCGGGTGGTGTTCAACGCCATCACCAAGTCCGCGGTGACCGAGGCCATGGCCCATCCGCGCCAGATCGACATGGAGCTGGTGGACGCCTACCTCGCCCGCCGGGCCCTGGACTATCTGGTCGGCTTCACCCTTTCGCCGGTGCTGTGGCGCAAGCTGCCGGGCGCGCGCTCGGCGGGCCGGGTGCAGTCGGTGGCGCTGCGTCTGATCGTCGACCGCGAGGTCGAGATCGAGCGCTTCGTCGCCCGCGAATACTGGACCGTGGAGGCCGACGTCTCCGCCGGCTCCGACCCCTTCCTCGGTCGCCTGGTCACCCACGAGGGCAAGAAGCTCGCCCGCTTCGACCTCGCCGACGAAGCGACCGCCCACGCCGCCCGCGAGGCGGTGCGCGCCGGCGCCTTCACCGTCACCTCGGTCGAGAAGAAGCCCGCGCGGCGCAACCCGCCGCCGCCGTTCACCACCTCCACCCTGCAGCAGGAGGCCTCGCGCAAGCTGGGCTTCTCCGCCCAGCGCACCATGCAGGCCGCGCAGAGGCTCTACGAGGGCGTGGACATCGGCGGCGAGACCGTCGGCCTGATCACCTACATGCGGACCGACGGCGTGCAGTCGGCGCCCGAGGCCCTGGTCGAGGCGCGCGAGGTGATCGGCGGCCTCTACGGCGCCGACTATGTGCCCTCCGAGGCGCGCCACTACCGACCAAGGCCAAGAACGCCCAGGAGGCGCACGAGGCGATCCGCCCCACCAGCCTGGAGCGCAACCCCGGCCGCCTGCGGCTCGAGCCCGACCTCGGCCGCCTCTACGAGCTGATCTGGAAGCGGATGATCGCCAGCCAGATGGAGTCCGCCCGGATCGAGCGCACCACCATCGAGATGGAGACCGCCGACGGGCGCACCGGCCTGCGCGCCACCGGCCAGGTGGTGCTCTTCCCCGGCTATCTGGCCGTCTACGAGGAAGGCCGCGACGATCCCAAGGACGAGGACGAAGGCCGCCTGCCGCGCGTCGAGCCGGGCGCTCAGACGCGGGTGATCGAGGCGCGCGCCGACCAGCACTTCACCGAGCCGCCGCCGCGCTATTCCGAAGCGAGCCTGGTCAAACGGATGGAGGAGCTCGGCATCGGCCGGCCCTCGACCTACGCCTCGATCCTCACCGTGCTGCGCGATCGCAGCTATGTGCGGATGGACAACAACCGCTTCGTGCCGGAGGACGCCGGCCGGCTGGTCACCGCCTTCCTCGAGCAGTTCTTCGCCCGCTATGTCGAGTACGACTTCACCGCCGCGCTCGAGGAGAAGCTCGACAAGGTGAGCGCGGGCGAGCTGGACTGGAAGGCCCTGCTGCGCGAGTTCTGGACCGGCTTCACCGCCGCCGTCGGCGACATCGGCGAGCTGCGCACGGGCCAGGTGCTGGACGCGCTGAACGACCGCGCTCGGGCCCCTACATCTTCCCGGACAAGGGCGATGGGACCGATCCCCGCGTCTGCCCGGTTTGCGGCGAGGGCCAGCTGTCGCTCAAGGCGAGCCGGTTCGGCGCCTTCATCGGCTGCTCTCGCTACCCTGAGTGCCGCTACACCCGGGCGCTCGGCGCGCCCGAGGGTGAGAACGGCGAGGCGGGCGGCGACCGCGAGCTCGGCGTCAATCCCGGCACCGGCAACGCCGTCTGGCTCAAGATCGGCCGCTTCGGACCTTACGTGGAAGAGGCGACGACCCCGCCCAAGCGCGCCTCCTTGCCCAAGGACTGGCCGCCGGCGGCGATCGACATCGACAAGGCCCTGAGGCTGCTGAAGCTTCCGCGCGAAGTCGGCGAGCACCCGGCCGAGGGCGGCAAGATCCTGGCCGGCATCGGCCGCTACGGCCCCTACGTGCAGCACGGCAAGACCTACGCGAACCTTCAGAACACGGACGAAGTGTTCGACGTTGGTCTGAATCGCGCCGTCGCGCTCATCGCCGAGAAACAATCCGGAGGCGGACGAAAGGGTCGCAACGGCGAGGCGGCGGCGCTCAAGGAACTGGGCGCCCACCCCGTCACCGGCGAGCCGGTGCGCGTGCTCTCGGGCAAGTACGGGCCCTACATCAAGCACCAGACCACCAACGCCAACGTGCCGCGCGGCGTCGATCCGGCGAACCTGACGCTGGAGGAGGCGGTCGGCCTCATCGCCGCCCGCGAGGCGGCCGCGCCGTCCAAGGGCCGCAAGCCGGCGCGCGCGGGCGCCGCCAAGTCGGCGACGGCCAAGCGCACGACGACCAAGGCGACCGCCAAGCCGGCGGCCAAGAAGAAGCCCGCGGCGAAGAAGACCGCGGCGAAGTCCAAGGCGTGAGGGGGCCGCCCCGCCGCCACGCGCCGCCCCGACGATCCCAGCCGCGCGCCGAACGCGATGCGCCGCCCGTGGCGGTGGTCGAGGTGGTCGAGCGCGACGCGGACGGCGATCTGCACGTCCGCGCCGATCAAGGCCGGCGGCGCGGCGATCCCGCTCGCGCCCGGCAAGGACGACGCGAAGGCCGGCGCGCCCCGGCTCGGCGACCGACTGCTGGTGCGGTTCGAAACCGAGGAGGGCGGCGCGCGGGTCGCCCGGCTGATCAAGCGGCTGGACGCCGCGAGCCCGCGCGTGCTCGGCGTGGTGCGCAAGGGCCGGGGCGAGACGCGCATCGAGCCGGTGGACCGTCGCGCCAAGGAAAGCCTGGTGGTGTCGCCTCACGAGGGCCGCGAGCTTGCCGAGGGCGACCTGGTGCTGGTCCAGGCCGAGGGCTCCGCGGAGCGCCGCTACGGCCCGCGCAAGGCCAAGGTGCTCGAGGTGGTCGGTCGCGAAGACCAGCCCCGCGCCGCCTCCCTGATCGCCCTGCACACCCACGCCATTCCCACCGGCTTTTCCGCCGCCGCGGAAGCGGAGGCCGAGGCCGCCGAGCCCCCGACGCTCTCCGGCCGCGAGGACCTTCGCGCCCTGCCGCTGATCACCATCGACCCCGCCGACGCCCGCGACCACGACGACGCCGTCTTCGCCGAACCGGACGAGGACGCCCGCAACCCCGGCGGTTGGATCGTCTGGGTCGCCATCGCCGACGTCGCCGCCTACGTCGCGCCCGGTTCGGCGCTGGACCGCGACGCGCGCGAGAAGGGCAACAGCGTCTACTTCCCCGATCGCGTCGAGCCGATGCTGCCCGAGCGCCTGTCCGCCGGCCTGTGCTCCCTGGTGGCCGGCGAGGCGCGGGCCTGCCTGGCCGTGCGCATGATCTTCGACGCGAACGGCCGCAAGCGGTCGCACAAGTTCGTTCGTGGCCTGATGCGCTCAGCCGCCGGCGTCTCCTACGAGCAGGCCCAGGCCGCCATCGAGGGAATGCCGGACGACGATACCGGTCCGATCCTGGAGCCGGTGCTGAAGCCCCTCTGGGCCGCCTTCGGGGTGCTGTCGAAGGGTCGCTCGGCCCGCTCCCCGCTCGAGATCGACTCCCCCGAGCGCCGCATCGTGCTGAACGAGGACGGCGAGGTGACCTCGATCACCCCGCGCGCCTCCCTCCCCGCGCACAAGCTGATCGAGGAGTTCATGATCCAGGCCAACGTCTGCGCGGCGGAAAGCCTGGAGCGGGCGCGGGCGGCGATCTACCGCGTCCACGACGCCCCCAGCCAGGAGAAGATCGACAACCTGGTCGACTTCCTCCAGACCATCGCCGTGGCCTGGTCCAAGGGCGAGGCGCCGCGCACCGACCGCTTCAATCGCCTGCTGGCGCAGACGCGCGAGGGTCCGCACGCCGAGATCGTCAACGAGGTGGTGCTGCGCACCCAGATGCAGGCGATCTACTCGGCCGACAACATCGGCCACTTCGGCCTGAACCTCGCGCGCTACGCCCACTTCACCTCGCCGATCCGCCGCTACGCCGACCTGGTGGTGCACCGGGCGCTGATCGCCGTCCTGAAGCTGGGCGACGACGGCGCGCTCGAGGCCGCGCCCGCGCTGGCCGCCACCGCCGAGCACATCACCATGACCGAGCGACGCGCCATGGCGGCCGAGCGCGACGCCACCGACCGCTATGTCGCCGCCTATCTGAAGGACCGCGAAGGGGCGACCTTCGAGGGGCGGATCACCGGAGTCACGCGCTTTGGCCTGTTCGTGCGCCTGGCGGAGACCGGCGCCGACGGCTTCGTGCCCATCTCCAGCCTGGGCGACGAGTACTTCATCCACGACGAAGGCCTGCACGCCCTGGTGGGTCAGACGACCGGCGCGCGCTGGCGGCTGGGTCGACGCGTCGAGGTCCGGCTCAGGGAGGCGACGCCGCTCACCGGCGGCCTTCTCTTCGAGATGCTGAGCGAAGCCGAACCGCGCGACCCCAACGCGCCGCGACCAAGGCTCGGCGCCCGGCGGCGAGCGCCGAAGGAGGTCAGCCGGCGACCGCGCCGTTGATCCCGCCGAACACGCCGAGCGCGCAGGTCACGCCCGACACCGCGCAGACGACCCACAGGTACCAGCCCTTCAGCCGCACCGGCTCGGGCAGCGCCCGCACCGCCAGGGCGATCAGGAACCCCAGCACCAGCGGCAGCAGCAGGGCGTTCATCACCTGGACGCCGACGTTGAGCGAGACGAGGTTCGGCGCGACCGCCACCAGCACGCAGCCGGCGACGATGCTGACGGCGTAGACGCCGTAGAACCAGCGCGCCTCCAGCGGGTGGTATTCGAGGGAGTGCTTGTAGCCGGTCACCTCGCCCATGCCCCAGGCCAGGGCGAGGGAGGCGACGATCGCCGCCACCATGCCCGCGCCGACGATCCCCAGGCCGAAAACGAGCCGCCCGATCGCCGATCCAAGATAGGGCGTGATGGCGTTGGAGAGATCGCCGACCGTCTTCAGTTGGGTCTCGCCGTGATGGGCTCCGATGGTGGCCGCCGCCGCCACGAGCACCGCCGCCATGACCAACTGGGTGAGCACCGCGCCGAGCGCCGTATCCAGCCTCGCCGCATTGAGATGCCGGGGAGTCAGCTTCTTATCGGCGACCGCCGACTGCTGGTAGAACACCATCCAGGGCATGATCACCGCACCGATGTTGGCGGCGACCAGGTAGAGATAATCCTTGTTGGCCAGCGGGATGCGCACTGATTGGGCGGCCACTTCCTTGAGGTCCGGGTGCGCCGCCCAGGCGACGCCGAAGAAGGCCAGCTCGAACAGCCCCAGCGCGATCGCCGCCCGCTCGACCCGCCGGTAGGAGCCGGTGAGCACCACCACCAGCAGCGTCCCGCCGGACAGCGCGAGACTGATCCAGCGCGGCACGCCGTAAAGCTCGCCCACCCCCGCGACGCCGGAAAGCTCCGTGAGCAGGGCTCCGGCGGTGGCGACGCCGAGCCCGGCCACCGAGATCCACGCCCACGCCTTGCCGAAGGTCTCCTTGATCAGCTCGCCGTGTCCTCGGCCGGTGTGCACGCCGAGGCGCACGGTGAGCTCCTGAACCATGTACAGGATGGGGATCAGGACCATCTGCAGCAGAAGCAGGCGATAGCCCCACTGGACCCCGCTCTGACCGGCGGTGACGATGCTGCCGACGTCGGTGTCGGCGAGCATCACCACCAGGCCAGGGCCCAGCACGGCCACGAAGCGGCCGAGCCGCGCCTTGGTGGTCGTGATCTTGGGAGCGGTAAGCGTCGCGTTGGACAATGGGCGGCCGATCGAACTGCGAATGGTTCTCAAGAACGCGCAGTCGGGCCAAAGCGGCCGATTGTCAATGCGCCCGACGGACCGCTAGGGGTCGTCGATGGCCGAGAATGCTTTCGAAGACGCGAACGAACGACCCGCCGAATGGGTGCGGCGGACCGGCCGGCCGGTGAAGCCGAAGGACGCGGCGACCCTCATTCTCGTCAGGCGCGAGGGCGGGGGGCTGCTGGTCCTGCTGGGACGCCGTCACGGCGGCCACAGCTTCATGCCCGACAAGTGGGTGTTCCCAGGCGGACGGGTCGAACGGTCCGACTTCTCCGCGCCCTTCGCCGCCGATCTTCGCCCGGACGTCGCCGCCCGGCTCGAGCGCACCTGTTCCGCCTCGCGCGCCCGCGCCCTGGCCCTCGCCGCCGTGCGCGAGACCTTCGAGGAAGCCGGGCTCCTGCTCGGGCGTCGCGCCCCGCCCAGGCCGGGCGCCGGCCCGTGGCGAACCTTCCTGAGCCACGGCGCCCTGCCGGATCTCTCAGCCCTGACCTTCGTCGCCCGGGCGGTGACGCCGCCGGCCTCGCCCAAGCGCTTCGACGCCCGCTTCTTCCTGGCCGACGCCGCGGCCCTGATCAGCCTCGAGCGCGAGCCCGACTGCGGCGAGCTGGACGAGATCGCCTGGTTCTCCCTCGCCGACGCCCTCGCGCTCGACCTGCCCAGCGTCACCCGCTTCGTGCTGAACGCCCTACCGGATCGCTTGGAGCGCCCCGACCTTCCGGTTCCGTCCTTGCGATTCGAGCGTGGCCGGCAGCGACTGGTCCATCTGTAGGCGCGAGCGCGTTGACTTTGGTCGCCCTGGCCGCTAGTCACCCCGCCTCCCGCGAACCGGCCGCCGCGCCCGCTTTTTCCTGAGACTGCCTCGCCATGGCCAAACCGGCTTCGATCAAGATCCGCCTGAATTCCTCCGCGGATACCGGCTACTTCTACGTCGCCAAGAAGAACGCGCGGACCATGACCGAGAAGATGGTCGTGAAGAAGTACGACCCGAAGGTGCGCAAGCACGTCGAGTTCCGCGAAGGCAAGATCAAATAGGCTTCGCGAACCTCGCGATCGTCTCCAGGAACGTATCCGTCCGGATCGGCTTGGCGATATAGGCCTCGCAGCCGCCCTCCCGCATGCGCGCCTCGTCGCCCGGCATGGCGAAGGCGGTAATCGCGATCACCGGGATGTGCCCCAGGTCCGGATCGTCCTTCAGCCAGCGGGTGACCTCCAGGCCGCTGATCGCCGGCAGCTGGATGTCCATCAGCACGAGGTCCGGGCGCTCGGCCTTGGCGAGGTTGAAACCGTCCAGCCCCTCGCCGGCCCGCAGCACGCGATAGCCCGCCTCCTCCAGAAGCTCGGCGAAGAGCTGCTGGTTGAGTTCGTTGTCCTCGATGATGAGGATGGTCCTGGCCATGCGCCTCGAAGGAAGAGATTCGTTTCCGGCAGGAGGGGGCAATATGCTTGAACCCACGTTAACCCGCCGATGAGAGCGCCGAAGCCGACGTGACGGACGCCCCGACCCTCCCGCCCGAGATGCACGCGCTCGACATCCCCGAGCGTCGGCCGCTGCTCGTGGTCGACGTGGACGAGGTGCTGGCGATGTTCATGCGCGGCTTCGAACGCTTCCTGTGGAAGCACGATCTGGAAATGCGGATCGACCGTTTCGCCCTGTTCCAGAACATCTACCGCCCCGGCGAGAGCAAGCACCTGGACGTCGCCGCCGGCCGCGCCCTGTTCGAGGCCTTCTTCGAGAGCGACGTGGAAGACATCGAGGTCGCGCCCGGCGCGGTGGAGGCGCTCCGGCGCATCGCCAAGGACGCCACGGTGGTCGTCTTCACCAACGCCCCCCTGCAAAGCCGCGAGGCGCGCACGAGGTGGCTGCACGCCAACGGCATGCCCTATCCCATGCTGGTCGGCCAAGGGCCCAAGGGGCCGTGCGTAGGCCAGCTGTCGGCCCGGGCCCAGGCGCCCGTCGCCTTCATCGACGATCTGCTGCCCAACCTCGATTCGGTGGCCGAGAGCGCGCCCGCCGTCCACACCTTCCAGCACGTCGCCGACGAGCGTCTGCGTCCCCTGGCCTTCACCGCGCCGGACCGTCACCGTAGGATCGACCACTGGCCCGCGCTCGGCGACGCGGTGGCCGAGGCGCTTGGCCTGGAGAGCAGATGATTCGCATCGGCGTGGATTTCGGCGGCACCAAGATCGAGGCGGCGGCCCTCTCGGACGCGGGCGCCTTTGTCTCCCGCGTGCGCCAGCCGAACCCCGGCAACTATCACGACGCCGTCGCAGGTCGTGCGCGATGTGGTGCTCGAGGCCGAGAAGCAGGCCGGGATAGGCCCAACCAACGTGGGCCTTGGCATGCCAGGCTCGATTTCTCCGCTTACCGGCAAGGTGCGCAACGCCAACAGCGTCTGGCTGAACGGCATGCCGTTCGACAAGGACGTCGCCGAGGCGCTAGAGCGCCCTTTGCGGATGGAGAACGACGCCAACTGCTTCGCCCTGTCCGAGGCCACCGACGGCGCGGCCCAGGGCCAGCGCGTGGTGTTCGGCGCCATCCTCGGCACCGGCTGCGGCGGCGGCGTGGTCGTGGGCGGCCGCACGGTGGAGGGGCGCAACCGCATCGGCGGCGAGTGGGGCCACACCCCCCTCCCCTGGCCCTCGCGGAGGAGCGGGACGCTCATCACTGCTGGTGCGGGCGCGGCAACTGCCTGGAGACCTGGATCAGCGGCACCGGCTTCGCCGCCGATTACAACGCCGCCACCGGCCAAGCCCTGCACGGCGACGCGATCATGGACCTGGCCCGCACTGGCGACGCCCAGGCGAGCGCCGCGTTCGACCGCTATATCGACCGCCTCGGCCGAGCCTTCGCCGTGATCTGCGACATCCTCGATCCCGACGTCATCGTCTGCGGCGGCGGCATGTCGAACACGGCCGAGATCTACGACCGGATCGACGAGGCGGTTCGGCGCAAGGTGTTCTCGGACGTCTTCACCACCCCGATCCGCAAGGCCGCCCACGGCGACTCCTCGGGGGTGCGCGGGGCGGCATGGCTGTGGCCGATCGCCTAGGCGCCCTCTGCCGCGACTGCCTGGCGAGCGTCGACCAGGCGCTTTCCCGCTGCCCGGCCTGCGGTTCGCCTCGCGTCCTGAGCCACCCGGAGCTGGCCGACCTCTCCATCGCCCACCTCGACTGCGACGCCTTCTACGCCTCGGTGGAGAAGCGGGATCGGCCGGAGCTGCGGGACGTGCCGGTGATCGTCGGCGGCGGCGTCCGCGGCGTGGTGACCACCTGCTGCTACATCGCCCGGATCAGCGGCGTCCGCTCGGCGATGCCGATGTTCAAGGCCCGGCGGCTGTGCCCCGAGGCGGTGGTGATCAAGCCGAACTTCGCCAAGTACGTCGCCGAGAGCCGGCGCATCTTCGAGAAGGTCCGATCGCTCACCCCGCTGGTTCAGACGCTTTCGCTCGACGAGGCCTGGATCGACCTCTCCGGTTCGGAACGACTGCACGGCGGCCCGCCCGCCGTGACCCTGGCCCGGCTTCAGTCCGACATCGAACGGGAGGTGGGAATCACCGTCTCGATCGGACTGGCCGCCAACAAGTTCCTGGCCAAGATCGCCTCGGACCTGGACAAGCCGCGCGGCTTCTCGGTGATCGGCGCGGCGGAAGCCGAGAGTTTCCTCGCGCCGCGGCCGGTCGGCATCCTGCCCGGGGTCGGGCCGGCGTTCTCGCGCGCCCTGGAGCGGAAGGGGCTGGCGACGGTCGGGGACCTGGCGCGGCGGGACGCCGGCGAGCTCTCCCGGCTGTTCGGCAGCGGCGGCGCGCGGCTGGCGATGTTGGCGCGCGGGTTGGACGCGCGGTCGGTCAACCCCGGCGAGGGTCGCAAGTCGATCAGCGCCGAAACCACCTTCGACAACGACCTGCGCCTCGCGCCCGAGCTCGAGGACCGTCTTTGGCCCCTGTGCGAGAAGGTGGCTGGGCGGGCCCGCGCGGACGGCCTCTCGGCGCGGACCATCGTCCTCAAGCTGCGCCGCACCGACTTCAGCCTCATCACCCGACGAAAAGCCGCGCCGGAGCCGACCCAGACCGCGCGCACGGTGTTCAAGGTGGCGCGGGAACTGTTGCGGCCGGAGACGGGGAGCTGCGCCTATCGGCTGATCGGCGTCGGTCTTGCCGACCTGCAACCCACCGCCGGTGAAGCCGACGCGCTGTTCCCCTCCCCCGAGCAGCGCGTGCTCGCCAGCGAGAGGGCGATTGACCGGCTTCGCGGACGGTTCGGCGATGACGCGATCTTGAGCGGCCGAAGCCTGCGCGGCTAGCCATTAGGCGGCTGTTGGGCGTCCGTAGCGTTAGGGGCCTTCCAAACGCCGCAAGTTTCCATATCTAATCGCTCCCGGAGCGGGCACGCTCGCTCCGCACGTGTTTGGAGCAGGATTTGGCTGAACGGGACCAGGGAGACGCGATCGTCGGCGGCGGCGGCAACACCGGCACCGCCATCGTTACGCGCACCAAACCCAAGACCCAGAAGCCCTCGATGTATCGGGTGCTGCTCCTGAACGATGACTACACGCCGATGGAGTTCGTGACCTACATACTCGAGCGTTTCTTTAACAAGTCACGGGAAAGCGCTTTGCGGATCATGCTGCACGTTCATCAGAACGGCGTCGGGGTCTGCGGCGTTTTTACCTACGAGGTTGCCGAAACCAAGGTGGCCCAAGTGATCGAAACCGCCAGACGGCACCAGCATCCGCTGCAGTGCACGATGGAAAAGGATTAAGAGGTCCTACGAGCGTGCCATCCTTCTCACCGAACCTGGAAGACTCCCTGCATCGCGCGGTCAAGACCGCCAACGAGCACAAACACGAATACGCTACGCTGGAGCACCTCCTGCTGGCCCTGATCGACGACGCCGACGCGGCGAACGTCATGAAGGCCTGCGAGGTCGATCTCGGCGCGCTCAAGAAAAGTCTCGCCAGCTACGTCGACAACGATCTCAAGTCGTTGGTGGTCGATGACGGCGAGGACGCCAAACCCACGGCTGGCTTCCAGCGCGTGATCCAGCGCGCGATCATTCACGTCCAGTCTTCGGGTCGTGAGGACGTCACCGGCGCCAACGTGCTGGTGGCCATCTTCTCCGAGCGCGAGAGCCACGCCGCCTATTTCCTGCAGCAGCAGGAGATGACGCGCTACGACGCGGTCAACTTCATCGCCCACGGCATCGCCAAGAAGGCCGGCGCCAGCGAAGCCCGGCCGACCCGCGGCTCCGGAGACGAAGAGGAAAAGCCGGCGGTCAAGACCGGCGGCGAGGCGCTCGAGGCCTACTGCGTCAACCTCAACGAGAAGGCTCGCAAGGGTAAGGTCGACCCGCTGATCGGCCGCGCGCTCGAGGTGGATCGCTGCATCCAGATCCTCTGCCGCCGAACCAAGAACAATCCCCTGCTGGTCGGCGATCCCGGGGTCGGCAAGACCGCCATCGCCGAAGGTCTGGCGCGCAAGATCGTCGACAAGCAGGTCCCCGACGTTCTCTCCAAGTCGACCATCTTCAGCCTCGACATGGGCTCCCTGCTCGCCGGCACCCGCTACCGCGGCGACTTCGAGGAGCGGATCAAGCAGGTGATCAAGGAGCTGGAGAACCACGCCAACGCCATCCTGTTCATCGACGAGATCCACACCGTGATCGGCGCCGGCGCGACCAGCGGCGGGGCGATGGACGCCTCGAACCTGCTCAAGCCCGCCCTGGCCAGCGGCACCCTGCGCTGCATGGGCTCGACCACCTACAAGGAGTTCCGCCAGCACTTCGAGAAGGACCGCGCCCTCGTCCGCCGGTTCCAGAAGATCGACGTCAACGAGCCGACGATCGAGGACTCGGTGAAGATCCTCAAGGGTCTCAAGACCTACTACGAGGACTTCCATAAGCTGAAGTACACCGCCGAAGCGGTGCGCGCCGCGGTGGAGCTGTCGGCCCGATACATCACCGACCGCAAGCTGCCGGACAAGGCGATCGACGTCATCGACGAGGCCGGCGCCTCGCAGATGCTGCTGCCGGAGAGCCGTCGCAAGAAGGTGATCGGCATCAAGGAAGTCGAGACTGTCGTCTCGAAGATCGCCCGCATCCCGCCCAAAAGCGTCAGCAAGTCCGACACCGAGTCCCTGCGCGCGCTCGAGACTGATCTGAAGGGCGCGGTCTTCGGCCAGGAAGAAGCGATCCAGCAGCTCTCCAGCGCCATGAAGATGGCCCGGGCGGGACTGCGCGACGGCGCCAAGCCGATCGGCTCCTTCCTGTTCAGCGGACCCACCGGCACCGGCAAGACGGAGACAGCCCGTCAGCTCGCCGCCACGCTCGGCATCGAACTCCTGCGCTTCGACATGAGCGAGTACATGGAGCGCCACACCGTGAGCCGCCTGATCGGCGCGCCTCCCGGCTATGTGGGCTTCGACCAGGGCGGCCTGCTCACCGACGCGGTAGACCAGCATCCCCACGCGGTGGTTCTGCTCGACGAGATCGAGAAGGCCCACCCCGACGTGTTCAACATCCTGTTGCAGGTGATGGACCACGGGACGCTGACCGACGCCAACGGCAAGAAGGTCGACTTCCGCAACGTGGTCCTGATCATGACCACCAACGCGGGCGCCGCGGACTCCCAGCGCAATTCCATCGGCTTCGGTCGAGGCAAGATGGATGGCGCGGACGAGGAGGCGATCAAGAAGCTGTTCACGCCGGAATTCCGCAACCGTCTCGACGCGGTGGTGGCGTTCAAGCCGCTCTCGGCCGACGTGATCCGTCTGGTGGTGCAGAAGTTCGTGCTGCAGCTCGAGGCGCAGCTCGCCGACCGTCACGTCACCATCGAGTGCTCGGACGAGGCGGTGGACTGGCTGGCGAAGAACGGCTTCGATGAGCTCTACGGCGCCCGTCCGCTGGCGCGGGTGATCCAGGAGGAGATCAAGCGGCCCCTCGCCGACGACATCCTCTTCGGGCGCCTGGCCAAAGGCGGTCACGTCAAGGTGGTTCTCAGGGACGGCAAGCTCGCCTTCGATTTCCACGAGCAGGTGACGCCGGTGCGCGAGGTGCTCCAGCTCAACATCCATGCCGACGGCGAAACCACCCTCGGCGACGACACCGCCGAGCCGGAATCGCCCGAACTGGTGGAGTGAGAAGGCCGGAACCTCGCGAGCTCTGACGGATCACCCTCGACGTGAGTGGTGATCCGTCGAGAGACAGCTTAGCATCTGCCTCTATGTCGTGGTTCGGACATAGAGCAGAAAAGCCTCTGCGGCAGCAGCTCGCGGAAGCTCGAGAAGACCTGATCCATCAGATCATGATCTTGGAAGCTGGGCCTGTTGAGGTCGAGCCTGGCGCAGCCGAATATATGCTGAGACGGCTGCAGACCTTCGAGAGACGCTTCGCGGAATAGAATCCGATTGGCGAGAACCGAAGGGGGTTAGGGCGTTCCCCGGCGCGTCACCAAGAGCCGCCCGCAAGTATCCAAATGACCTAACGCGCCGTCGCCAGCAGCAGGCTCGTCTCGGTCGAGGCCACGCCCTCGATCAGCCGGATCGCATCGAGGGCGGCGCTGAAGTTGCCCAGAGAATCCGTCGCCAAGTCGACGATCAGGTCCCAGCGCCCGTTGGTGGTGTAGACCTCGCGGACCGCCGGGACGCCGCGCAGCGACCGGACCACCGCCGCCGAGCGCTCGCCCTCCACCGCCACGCCCATCACGGCGCGCACCAGGTCCTCCCCCGTGTGCGCTCTGACGGTGAACCCTAGGATGTCGCCGTGGGCGATCATGCGGTCGATGCGGTTCTGGGTGGCGCCGCGCGAGAGGTTCACCGCCTTCGCCAAACGAGCGACCGGCGCGCGCGCGTCGTTCCGGAGCAGGCCCAGCAGCTTTCGATCGATGTCATCCATGGTGCTGACGAATTGCCTACCAACACTAACGGACTGTCAAGTTAGCCAGACGTTATTCGGGCTGGTTGCCTGCTTTCCGCTAACGTGGCCGCGAGGCATTTTGCGGGTGCAGCAAGCAACGATTCGAGGCTCTCGTGACCGCTCCCCACATCCTGATGACCGATCCGGCCGCCTATGAGGTCGCTTACGCCATCAATCCGTGGATGGAGCCGTCGCGGTGGGACGCCGACAAGGCGGAAAATCAACGCGCGGCGCTGAAAGCATCGGGCGACCTGCGGCGAGCGCTCGAGGATGCCGGCGCCACCGTCGAGCTGATCCCGCCGGTCGCGGGGCTCCCCGACCTCGTCTTCCCCGCCAACGCGGCGGTGGTGCTTGACGGCAAGGCGCTGCTGGCGCGGTTCCGGTGCCAGGAACGCGCCGGCGAGGAGCCCCATTTCGCCGCCGCGGCCGAGAGGCTCGTCGCCCGCGGAGTCCTGCGCGAGGCGCGCCAGATCGGCATGTTCCACGAAGGCGCGGGAGACTGCCATTGGGACGCCGCGCGGAGCCTGTTCTGGGTTGGCAGCGGCCCGCGCTCGGATCCCGCAGCGGCCGGCGAGATCGCCGCCTTCTTTGGCCAGCAGACGGTGCATCTGCCGCTGGCGACACCCCGCTTCTATCACCTCGACACCTGCTTCTGCCCGCTCTCCGGCGGGGAAATCCTCTACTATCCGCCGGCGCTCACCGCCGAGGCGCGCTCGCGCCTGTTCGACCATGTCGCCCCTCATCTCTTGATCGAGGCGACGGCCGAGGACGCCGCAGCCTTCTGCGTCAACGCCGTCTGTCTTGGACGCACCATCATCATGGCGACACCGCCGCTTTCCCTGCGCCGGCGCCTCGAAGAGCGCGGATATGATGTGGTTGGCGTCGATCTGGCCCCCTTCATCTTGTCAGGGGGGGGCGCGTTCTGCATGACCTTGCGCCTCGATCTCAAATCGGCCGGCGCGACAGCGACGACCCACCGCGTGCTGGAGGACGCGGCGACATGACCACCGCCTTGATGGACGCGCCCGCCGCGCCCCGCACCGATTTCCTGGCTCTCGAAGCCGAATACGGCGCGAGCAACTACAAGCCGTTGGACGTCGTGCTCACCCGCGGCGAGGGCGTCTACGTCTGGGACGTCGACGGCAACCGCTACCTCGACGGGCTATCGGCCTATTCGGCGGTGAACCAGGGCCACTGCCATCCGCGCATCCTCAAGGCGATGGTCGACCAGGCCCAGCGCCTGACGCTCACCTCGCGAGCCTTCCGCAACGATCAACTCGGCCTCTTCTACGAGGAGGTGTGCAAACTCACCGGCTCCTCGGCGGTGCTGCCGATGAACACCGGCGTCGAGGCGGTGGAGAGCGCGATCAAGGTCGCCCGCAAGTGGGGCTACGAGATCAAGGGCGTTCCCGATGGCGAAGCCGAGGTCATCGTCGCCAGCGACAATTTCCACGGCCGCACCATCACGGTCGTGGGCTTTTCCACCGACCCGGTGGCCAGATCCCACTTCGGCCCCTACCCCGGCGGGTTCAAGGTCGTCCCATACGGCGATGCCGACGCGCTCGAGGCGGCGATCACGCCCAACACCGTCGCCTTCCTGGTCGAGCCGATCCAGGGCGAGGCGGGGGTGATCATTCCCCCCGCCGGCTACCTGAAGGCGGCTCGCGAGATCTGCACGCGCCGGCACGTGATCCTGATCCTGGACGAGATCCAGACGGGGCTCGGCCGCACCGGCAAGCTGCTCGCCGAGGAGCACGAGGGGATCGAGGGCGACCTCACCCTCATCGGCAAGGCGCTGTCCGGCGGCTTCTATCCCGTCTCGGCGGTGCTCTCGAACAAGGAAGTCCTGGGCGTCTTGAAGCCCGGCGAGCATGGCAGCACCTTCGGCGGCAATCCGCTGGGCTGCGCCGTGGCGCGCATGGCGCTCAAGGTGCTGGTCGACGAGGGCATGGTCGAGAACGCCGCCCGTCAGGGCGCGCGCCTGACCGAGGGGCTCCGGTCCCTGCGGAGCAATGTGGTCAAGGAGGTGCGCGGCCGCGGGCTGATGGTCGCGCTCGAGCTCCACCCGGAGGTCGGCGGCGCGCGCGGCTACTGCCAGGCCCTGCAGAAGCGCGGATTGCTTTGCAAGGAGACGCACCACGACACCATCCGCATCGCCCCACCGCTGGTGATCACCGCCGACCAGGTCGACTGGATGGTGGAGCAGTTCGCGGGCGTGCTGGCGGAGGCCTGAGCGACGACGAACCTTGTACGCACCGGCTGCGACGACTACCTTAGCTAGGTCTGGCCAAGGAGCCGTGCGGTGACGATCGTCAATGTGCTGGAAGCGAAAAACCAACTGTCGAAATTGATCGACGCGGTCGAGAGCGGCCGCGAGAAGGAGATCATCATCGCGCGTAACGGCAGGCCTGCCGTGCGGATTGCACCCCTTGAGCAAACCAGGAAACCTGTCAGGCTGGGATTGGCAGAAGGCCTTTATCCCTCTCCAGACAATATTGATCAAGACAATGTGGAGATCGAAAAGCTGTTCTACGGCGAAGAAGATTGAGGCTGCTGCTTGATACGCATGTCGCAATCTGGGCCGTGCTCGGAGATATCCGTCTTTCGCGGAATGTTGCTGACTACCTAACGGATCAATCCAACGACGTGTTTGTTAGTGCGATCTCGATGGCGGAGATTGCGATCAAGTGGCCGTCGGCGCGATCACACGACCGGGGTCTGCCGTTTGACTCCAACCAAGCCGCGACGCTGTTCGACGACGCTGGATTCGAGTTCTTGGACTTCAAGCTCGCACATGCGCTGGCGCTAAGATCGCTCCCACTCAAGCACCGTGACCCATTTGATCGCATGCTGATCTGCCAAGCCCTCCAAGAGCCCATGCGCCTGATCACCCACGACGCCATCGTGGCGTCCTACAGCGACCAGATCATCCACTTCTGATGACCACCCTCGTCACCGGTGGATCCGGGTTCGTCGGCTCGGCGGTGGTGCGGGCGCTGCGCGACGCGGGCGAGACCGTGCGGGCGCTGGCGCGGGCGTCCAGTCCTCGCGACAACCTCGAGGGCCTCGGCTGCGAGGTGGTGGTCGGCGACATGCGCGATCCCGCGTCGATGACCGCGGCCATGGCCGGCGTGAACCGGCTCTACCACGTGGCGGCCGACTATCGGCTGTGGGCGCGCGAGCCCGGCGAGATCCTGCGCGCCAATCGCGAGGGGACGCGGGTGGTGATGGAGGCGGCGCTCGCGGCCGGCGTGGAGCGGATCGTCTACACCAGCAGCGTCGCGACCCTTCGCGCCGGCGGCGCCGGCGACCGCGTCGACGAGACCGCGCCCCTTTCACCGGGAGAAGCCGTCGGCGTCTACAAGGAGAGCAAGGTCGTCGCCGAACGGCTGGTGGAGCGGATGGTCGTTGAGCAGGGCCTGCCGGCGGTGATCGTCAACCCGTCCACGCCCATCGGCCCGCGCGACATCAAGCCCACCCCCACCGGGCGCATCCTGGTGGAGGCGGCGAACGGACGGATGCCGGCCTTCATCGACACCGGCCTGAACCTCGTCCATGTGGACGACGTGGCGCGCGGACACCTCCTGGCCATGGAAAAAGGCGCTGTGGGCGAGCGGTACATCCTGGGCGGCGAGGACGTCAGCCTGGCGGAAATGCTGGCGGTGATCGCCGACCTGAGCGGCCGACGCGCGCCCACCGTGCGCCTGCCCCGCGCGCCGCTGTACCCGCTCGCCCTGGCGGCCGAGGCCGTCGCCCAGGTGACCGGTCGCGAGCCCTTCGTCACCCGCGACGCGCTCAAGATGGCCTCGCACCACATGTTCTTCACCTCGGCCAAGGCCGAGCGAACGCTGGGCTACCGCGCCCGGCCGTACCGCGAGGCCATCGCCGACGCCCTCGCCTGGTTCCGCGTCCGAGGGCTCGATCCGGTGAGCCTCATCGTCGGCGCGATCGCCCTGGCGGCCTGGGTCTATCTGCTCGGCTTCCGGGGCGGCTTCTGGCGGGCCCGGGATCGAGACGACGTCGGCCCGCCGCTTCCGGCGCCCGCGCGTTGGCCAAAGGTGACGGCGGTGGTCCCCGCGCGCAACGAGGCCGACGTCATCGCTCGCTCGATCGGCTCGCTGCTCGCCCAGGACTATCCGGGCGAGTTCCGGATCATCCTGGTGGACGACGCCAGCGAGGACGGCACGCGCGCCGCCGCGCCGAGCTCAGACCGTCTCGACATCCTGGCCAACACCGCGCTCCCCGGCGGCTGGACCGGCAAGCTGTGGGCGGTGAACCGGGGCGTTCAGGCGGCGAGCGACCAAGTCGATCCGCCCGACTACCTCTGGCTCACCGACGCCGACATCGCCCATGCGCCGGACAATCTGCGCCGGCTGGTGATGCGCGCGGAAGCCGGCGGCTTCACCCTCACCTCGCTGATGGCGAAGCTCTCGACCGAGAGCGCGGCCGACCGGCTGATGATCCCGGCCTTCGTCTTCTTCTTCGACATGCTCTACCCCTTCGCCTGGGTGAACGACGTCCGCGCAGGCGCATCGCGGCGGCGGCCGGCGGCTGCATGCTGGTGCGGCGGGACGCGCTTGGAGCGCGCCGGCGGCATCGCCGCGATCCGCCACGAGATCATCGACGACTGCGCGCTGGGGGCGCTGATGAAGCGGCAGGGCCCGATCTGGCTCGGCCTCACCGATCGCGCCGCGAGCCTGCGGCCATACGGCAGCCTCGCCGCCATCGGCCGCATGATCGCCAGGTCCGCCTACGCCCAGCTGAACTACTCGCCGCTGATGCTGCTGGGCACGATCGTCGGGCTGAGCCTGATCTATCTCGCGCCGCCCGTGCTCACGGTCGTCGGACACGGATCCGCGCGGCTGCTGGGCGCTCTGGCTTGGCTGGCCATGACCCTCGCCCTCGCCCCCATGCTACGTTTCTACCGCCTTGGGGTCTGGCGAGGGACGGTCCTGCCGTTGATCGCCGCCCTCTACCTGGCGTTCACCGTCCGCTCGGCGCTCGACGTCTGGCGAGGCCGCGGCGGGCAGTGGAAAGGCCGCTCTCAGGCTGTTCTCGGCGGGGCCGCGTGAGCCAGGAGCTGTCTTCCGGCAAGGGCGCGGGCGACGAGAACTTCCCCGTCGCCTCCGTCCTGATCGCCAAGCGCCACCGGCCGGTGGTAATGCAGTTCTACGCGGTGGCGCGCCTAGCCGACGACATCGCCGACCACGCGACGGCCTCGCCGGAGGAGAAGCTCGCGCGGCTGGACGCCATCGAGGCGACGCTCGACGGCGGCGATCAGGTGTCGGAAGCCGCCATCCTGCGGGACACCATGGCCCGCCTGCAGATCACCGACCGGCACGTCCGCGATCTGCTGGTCGCTTTCCGACGGGACGCAACCAAGACACGTTACGCCGATATCGAAGAGCTGATGGACTACTGCCGCTACTCCGCCGCGCCGGTCGGTCGGTTCGTGCTCGACGTCCATGGCGAGACCCCGTCCCTCTGGCCCGAAAACGACGCGCTGTGCGCCGCTCTGCAGGTGATCAATCATCTCCAGGATTGCGCCAAGGACTACCGCGAGCTCGACCGCGTCTACCTGCCGGAAGACGTGTTGGCGGCGCACGGGGCCTCGGTCGAGATGCTCAGCGCCTCGGAGGCGAGCCCGGGCCTGCTGGCCGCGATCCGCGAGCTCGCCGCCTGCGCGAAGGACCTGCTCAGGATCTCGCGTCCTTTCGCCGGCGCGGTCCGCGATCGGCGCCTGGCAATGGAGATCGCGGTCATCCAGCGCCTGGCCGACGACCTCGCCGGTCGATTGGCCACCCACGATCCCCTGCGCGAGCGGGTGCATCACACCAAAGGCGAGGCCATGCGTCTCGCCTTGTCAGGCGCTTTGGGCTCGCTCGTGTGGCGCCCACGCGCTGGGCGGAAGCTCGCCGTTGCGGCATAGAGCGCCGCGACCATGACGCTGGCTGACGAATCCGATCCCGACGCCGCGGAGACCAAGGTCTCCAGCAGTTCCTTCTACACGGCCCTGCGCATTCTGCCGCGACGCGAGCGGGACGCCATGTTCGCCATCTACGACTTCTGCCGCGAGGTGGACGACATCGCCGACGAGCCGGGCTTCTCGACGGTCGAGCGCCGATCGGCGCTGGTCCGCTGGCGGGAAGACCTGCGCGCGCTGTACGCCGGGGAGACCCGCGCCGCGGTGCAGGCGCTGGAAGGCCCGGTCCGCGATTTCGACCTCGCGCTCGAGGACTTCCTCGCCGTGGTCGACGGCATGGAGATGGATGTGGACGGCCCGATCCAGGCGCCCGACTTCCCGACCCTCGACCTCTACTGCGACCGCGTCGCCAGCGCCGTCGGCCGGCTGTCGGTGAAGGTCTTCGGCATGAAGGGCGACACGGGCCGCGACCTCGCCCACCACCTTGGCCGGGCGCTTCAGTTCACCAACATCCTGCGCGACCTGGACGAGGACGCGGACATGGACCGCCTCTACCTGCCGCGCGAGGCGCTGGCCGGCGCGGGAATCGCGCCGGTGTCGCCGGCCGCGGTCTTGAGCCAGCCCGGACTCGACCGCGCCTGCCGCTGGCTCGCGGCCAAGGCCCACGATCACTACGCCGAGGCCAACCGCATCCTGCGCTCCGGCGTTTCAGGTCGGCTCCGCACCCCGCGCCTGATGAGCGCGGTCTACGGCGAGATCCTGGGCGCGATGGAGGCGGAAGGATGGGCCGCGCCGCGCCGTCGCGTGAGCCTCTCCAAGCGGCGGCTGGCCTGGCTTCTGGTCCGTCACGGCCTCGCCTGAAGCGGTGAGACGCGTCTACATCGTCGGCGCCGGCCTGGCCGGCCTGTCCTGCGCCGTGACCCTGGCGCGGCGGGGTTTCGCCGTCACCGTGCTGGAGACCACGGGACAGGCCGGGGGTCGCTGCCGGTCCTATGTCGATCCCCAGCTCGGCATGACGCTCGACAACGGCAACCACTTCATCCTCTCCGGCAACCACGCCGCCTTCCGCTATCTCGACGCGATCGGCTCGGCGGGGCGGATGGTCGGTCCCTCGTCCGCTGAACTGCCGTTCGTCGATTTCCAGACCGGCGAGCGCTGGCGCATCCGGCCCAACGACGGGCCGCTCGCCTGGTGGCTCGCCAGCCCTTCGCGACGCGTGCCCGGCACCCGCCTGGCCGATTATCTCGCGCTTACCCCGCTCATCGCCGCCCGGAAGGACCGCCCTATCGGCAAGGTGATCGCCGGGCGCGGCTCGCTCTGGGATCGGCTGATCGGGCCGTTCCTGCTTGGCGCGCTCAACACCGACCCGGTGCAAGGATCGGCGGCCCTGGCCGGCGCGGTGCTGCGCGAGTCTCTGGCTCGCGGCGGCAAGGCCTATTGCACGCGCATCGCCCACCCGACCTTGGCCGCCGCCTTCGTCGATCCGGCGCTGGAGGCGCTCGCCTCGGCGGGAGCGGAGGTGCGGTTCAACGCCGGCGTGAGGTCGCTGGCGTTCGAGGGTGAACGGGTCGGGGCGCTCGAGCTCGATGGCGAGCGGATCGAATTGGGCGAGACCGATGCCGTGGTCGTCGCCACGCCGCCCTGGATCACGCCCGAGCTCGTGCCGGGGACGTCCGCGCCGACCGCGTTCAACCCGATCGTCAACGCCCACTTCAAGGTCGAACCGCCGCCCGGCGCCGTTCCGATGCTGGGCGTGATCGGCGGGACGGCCGAGTGGATCTTCGCCTTTCCCGACCGGCTGTCGGTCACCGTCAGCGGCGCGGACGCCATCGTCGACTGGGATCGCGACCGCCTGCGGGACGCCTTCTGGGGCGACATCGCCCGCGCCTACGACCTTCCGCCCGAGCCGCCGCCCTGCCGGATCGTCAAGGAGCGCCGCGCCACCTTCGCCGCCACCCCGGCGCAGAACGCCTTGCGCCCGGGGGCGAGCACGCGCTGGCGCAACCTCGTCCTCGCCGGCGACTGGACCGACACCGGACTGCCGGCCACCATCGAGGGCGCGGTGCGCTCTGGGTTCAAGGCCGCCGACCTGACGAGTCGGCCGGTTTCCTGATAGAGAGAGCCGATGGACGACGCCGCCCTGATCGATATCGCCCGCGCCGCGCCGGCGCCCGCCCCGGGGCTGGACGGGGCGATCGAGCGCGCCCGCGCCGCCCTGCTGAACCGCCAGAAGAGCGACGGCCACTGGGTTTTCGAGCTGGAGGCCGACGCCACCATCCCGGCCGAATACGTCCTGCTGGTCCACTATCTGGCGGAGGCGCCGGACCTCGAGCTCGAGCGCAAGATCGGCGTCTACCTGCGCCGTATCCAGGCGGACCACGGCGGCTGGCCCCTGTTCCACGGCGGCGGCTTCGACGTCAGCGCGACGGTGAAGGCCTATTACGCGCTGAAGATGATCGGCGATCCGCCCGACGCCCCGCACATGGTCCGGGCCCGGGAAGCCCTGCTGGCGCACGGCGGGGCGGGAGCCTGCAACGTCTTCACCCGCTACCTGCTGGCCATGTTCGGCCAGATCGGCTGGCACGCCGTGCCGCAGACACCGGTGGAGATCCTCCACCTGCCGCGCTGGTTCCCGGTTCACATCTCGAAGATCTCCTACTGGGCGCGCACGGTCATCGTTCCCTTGCTGGTGCTGCGCACGCTCAAGGTGCGGGCCCGCAACCCGCTCGGCGTGTCGATCCCCGAGCTGTTCGTCGGCGATCCCATGGCGCTTCGCGAGCTGCCCAAGGGCGCTCACCAGAAGCCGATGTGGGCCTTCGTGTTCCGCCAGATCGACCGTCTGCTCACCGTGTTCGAGCCCTTCTGGCCCAAGCGAAACCGGGCGAGCGCCATCGCCAAGGCCGAGGCCTTCGTCACCGAGCGGCTGAACGGCGAGGATGGCCTGGGCGCCATCTTCCCGGCCATGGCCAACGCGGTGATGATGTACGACGCGCTTGGCATCGGCCCGGACGACCCGCGCCGCGCCATCGCCCGCCGCTCCATCGACAAGCTGCTGATCGTGAAGGACGACGAGGCCTACTGCCAGCCCTGCCTCTCGCCGGTGTGGGACACCGCGCTGGCCGCGCACGCCCTGATCGAGACCGGCGAGCCGAACGCGGAGAGCGCCGCCGCCCACGCTCTGGAGTGGCTGAGGCCGCTCCAGGTTCTCGACGTGAAGGGCGACTGGGCCGACGCGCGGCCCAACGTGCGGCCCGGCGGCTGGGCCTTCCAGTACCGCAACGACCACTATCCCGACCTGGACGACACCGCCGTGGTCGCCATGGCCATGGACCGCATGGACGGCCGCGTCGGCGCCTACGCGCAGGCCATCGATCGCGCGCGCGAGTGGGTGGAGGGCCTTCAGAGCCACAACGGCGGCTGGGGCGCCTTCGACGCCGACAACACCTACCACTACCTCAACAACATCCCCTTCGCCGACCACGGCGCCCTGCTCGACCCGCCGACCTCCGACGTCGCCGCGCGCTGCCTGAGCTTCCTGGCCCAGATCGGCGAGCCCAAGGATTCGCCCCGCATGCGCGCCGGCCTCGAGTTCCTGCGCCAGGAGCAGGAGGACGACGGCAGCTGGTTCGGCCGCTGGGGCGTGAACTACGTCTATGGGACCTGGTCGGTGCTCTGCGCCCTTAACGCGGTGGGCCTCGCGCCCGACGATCCCATGGTCAGGCGGGGCGCGGAGTGGCTGATCGCCATCCAGAACGCCGACGGCGGCTGGGGCGAGGACTGCGATTCCTACAAGCTCGACTACCGGGGCTACGAAGGCGCCCCCAGCGCCGCCTCACAGACCGCCTGGGCCCTCCTCGGCCTCATGGCGGCGGGCCGAACCGACCACCCCGCCGTGGCGCGCGGGATCGAGTGGCTGCTGGCGCGCGAGACGGCCGGCGAGTGGGAGGAGCCCGGCTACACCGGCGGCGGCTTCCCCCGAGTCTTCTATCTCCGCTACCACGGCTACTCGAAGTTCTTCCCGCTCTGGGCGCTGGCGCGTTACCGGAACCTGACGCGCGGCAATGACAAGCGGGTCGCCTGGGGGATGTGATCAGGCGTTCTGTTGATCCAACGGCGACATCCGCGTCCGGCCCCGGACACAGCCTGTCAGACGTCACGGACCTGTTGAACCGCGACGTTCAGGTCCAGCGACGACCAGGCCCGATCGGTTGTCAGCGCCGTCAATCCGCGCAACCCAGCCAGAGCCAGGCACGCACGGTCACCGAACGACAGGCCGGCCTGGCGCGTGACGGATCGATGAACGCCGGCTGACACGGCCTGAGTGCGGTCGAAATCGACAACCTCGATGTGAAGAGGGCCGAGGATCGACGCTGCCAACTCAGGCGTGGCGCCCCGCTCGACGAGCTTCGCCACGGTCTCCGAGTAGTTCACCGCGCTGATGATGGACTCGCTCAGGGCCTGCTCAACGATGGCCGCGCCAGGTTCGGCGTTCAGGAGACACAGCAGCGCCGAGGCGTCGAGCACATAACGCGCGGCCACGCGCCTACTCGCGCGCGGCCTCGGCGCGTCTGTCGGCGATCAACTCGTCCGCCAAGCTCACGCCCGAAGGGACGAGTTCACGCATCAGCCTTTGGGCGTTCGCCACCGCGAGATTGCGCGGACGGACCCGAAGCTCTCCGTCAACGACTTCGGCGATCAGGGTATCCCCAACCTTCACGCCCATCTCACGCCGGAAGGTCGCAGGGATGACCATCTTACCGCCTTCGACCACGCGTACCGCACGAGAGTTCATGACCTAAATCCAAAACGGGGACCATCATCCAGATAGGTCAGTGTGCTCGGGGAGGCAATCACGTCTCAACGCACCGCTCGGGGATGTGTGGCGCCGCCATGGAAGGCGTCACGACGCGGTGTTCACCGCGCGGCCGGCGCTCCGGGCGCGGCGCAGAAGCGGACCGGCGCCTTCCCGTTGTAGCTGTCGAGCCCGGCGGTGACGCAGTTCGCCGCTCCATCCTGCGAAGCCGTTGCCGGGGGAGGACGCGGCAGGGCGAGCGCATCCCGGTCGACGTAGCCGGTGGTTCGACCCACCCGCACCTGGCACCAGCGCCCACTGCATCCTGACACAGTGACCGCCGTGTCGTGGAAGAGCTCGTCGATGACCGAGGCGGCGGAGCTCGGACCGGCCCTCAGATAGGTCGACCAGGCGAGATGACTGGCGACGCCGGCCGGGTCGGCCGTCGCCATCGGCGAAAGGGCCAGGAGCCCAGCGGCGAGGCCTATGAACGGTACGTTTCTGACCATCGGAGCTTACGGAGTGGCTGTGGAACGGAACGGGTGTAAATACCTTTGGACAGCCGCTGTGTCCAATACAAATGACACCGTTGCCGATCGCGCACATCAGCCCAGAGCATTTCCATGTCGATGCTCAGTTTCGAAAAGAAGTACCGCGTCGCCGGCGGAACGCTGGTCGGCGGTGAGATCTTCGATTTCTGGGTTGGGCCGTTCTACGTCGGCTTCTTCGGCGTCACCACGATCATCTTCTCCGTATTGGGGACGTTGCTGATCATCTACGGCGCGGCGATCGGGCCGACCTGGGCGTTGTTCCGGATCAGCATCGATCCGCCGCCGATTTCCGATGGTCTGGCCTTCGCTCCACTCAAGGACGGCGGCCTCTGGCAGCTCATCACCATCTGCGCCCTGGGCGCCTTCATATCGTGGGCGCTGCGCCAGGTGGAGATCTGCCGCAAGCTCGGCATGGGCTACCACATCCCGATCGGCTTCTCGGCCGCGATCTTCGCCTACGCCACCCTGGTGGTGATCCGCCCGTTGCTGCTCGGCGCCTGGGGCTATGGCTTCCCCTATGGGATCATGAGCCACCTCGATTGGGTTTCGAACGTCGGCTACCAGTATCTGCACTTCCACTACAATCCGGCGCACATGCTGGCGGTGAGTTTCTTCTTCACCACCACCTTCGCCCTGGGCCTTCACGGCGGAGAGATTCTTGCCGCCGCCAATCCCGGCAAGGACCTGCCGGTAAAATACGGTGAGCACGAGAGCGTCTACTTCCGAGACACCATCGCCTACTCCATCGGCGAGCTCGGCATCCACCGCCTCGGCTACTTCCTCGCCATCAACGCCGGGGTGTGGAGCGCGATCTGCATGATCATCGCCGGGCCCTTCTGGACCCATGGCTGGCCCTACTGGTGGAACTGGTGGCTGAACATCCCGGTCTGGCGGAACCTGTAAGGAGCCAGGCTCGATGGCGCGCTTTCACACGCTCTACAACGCGATCGCGGTGCAAAATCCGGAGGAGCCCGGGATCCCGCTCCCGCCCGGCGACTTTCCGCGCGTCGGCAAGGCGATCCACTCTCGCCTGCTGGGTCGCATCGGCGAAATGCAGCTCCTGCCGACGTCCCTCGACGCGGCCGGCATGGCCTCCCTGGTCTGCGGCTTCATCGCCATCGAGATCATCGGGCTCAACATGTGGGCCTCGGTCGACTGGAACTTCCTGCGCTTCATCAAGATGCTGCCGTTCCTGTCGCTGGAGCCGCCGCCGCCGCGCTACGGCCTCTCGCTGCCCCCCCTGGAGGATGGCGGCTGGTGGCTGATGGCGGGCTTCTTCCTCACCGCCGCGATCCTGCTCTGGTGGGTGAGGATGTACCGCCGGGCCAGGGCGATCGGCATGGGCACCCACGTCTGCTGGTGCTTCGCCTCGGCCATCTGGCTCTACCTGGTCCTGGGCTTCATCCGTCCACTGATGATGGGCTGCTGGTGCGAGGCGGTGCCCTTCGGCGTCATCTCGCACCTGAATTGGACCGCCACCTTCTCGGTCCGCTACGGCAACCTGTTCTACGACCCGTTCCACATGCTCTCGATCGTCTTCCTGTATGGATCGGTGCTGCTGTTCACCATGCACGCCGGCACCATCCTCGGGGTGGCGAAATTCGGCGGCGAGCGCGAGACGCATGAGATCGTCGACCGGGGCACGGCGGCCGAGCGCGGCGCCCTGTTCTGGCGCTGGACCATGGGCTTCAACGCCACCTTCGAGTCGATCCACCGCTGGATCTTCTGGTTCGCCACCCTGACGACCCTGTGCGGGGGGATCGGCATCCTGCTCAGCGGCACGGTGGTCGACAACTGGTACCTGTGGGGCGTCAAGCACGGCATCGCGCCGGAGTACCCGGTGGTCCGGTCCATCCCGGCGTCGCCGCCGCCTCAGGTGCTGGACACCATGCGGGCCAAGGGGTCGCTCCCGCCGCTCCAGCCGCAGACCATCCGCACCGGGAACGTCACGCCATGATCCGGCTCTGGCCGAGCCTGTTGATCGTCGGCGCCCTGGTCGCGCTCGCCTTGGTGCTGCTGGTCCCGCAGTGGCGTCTCCCGGGAGGCGGGACCCAGCTCGGCTATCGCGCGCAGTCGATGATCCAGTTCACGCCCACCGCCGCCGAGGCGGCCGAGCAGAAGCTGAAGCCGCTCGTCCTGACGGCCGTCCCTGACGATCCGCGCCCGGCGAGCTCCGCGTTCAAGAACGTCTCGGTCCTCACCGACGTCAACGCCGGCGACTTCATGCGCCTGCAGTACGCCATGACCGCCTGGGTCTCGCCCAAGCAGGGCTGCGGCTTCTGCCACGACGCCGGGAACTACGCTTCGGACGCCAATCCCCACAAGGCGGCGGCGCGACAGATGCTGGCCATGGTGCGCCACATCAACGCCGACTGGTCGAGCCACGTCGGCGCCGCCGGCGTGACCTGCCAGACCTGTCATCGGGGGCAGCCCGTGCCCTCGGAGATCTGGTTCCAGAGCCCGCCGCTGCCGCAACGTCCGATGATCGACCGCGCCGAGGATTGGCAGGAGCAGGCCCGCACCGTCCGCGGCTTCTTCCCCTACGAAGGCTACGAGGAGTACCTCGTCCAGGACACGCCGGGCCTTGGCCAATCCTACACCGCCCTGCCGAGCGGCGAGGTCGCCTCGCAGGTGGTGGTCAAGCGCCTCTACGAGGCGATGATGCAGATGTCGGACGGCATCGGGGTCAACTGCGGCTTCTGCCACGACTCCCGCGCCTTCTTCGACTGGCGCCAGAGCACCCCGGCGCGCTGGACCGGCTACTCCGGCATCCAGATGACGCGCGATCTGAACCGCAACTACCTGCTGAAGGTCGCCGGGCTCGTCCCGCAGACGCGGGTCCGGGTCGGGGACACGCGCACGATCAGCCTGCCCCCGCGGGAGATCGGAGCGATGCCGGGCAATGGCCTCGTCGATTGCGCCACCTGCCACCATGGCGCGCCCAAGCCGGCCGTCGCGAGGCGGCGCGCTTCCCGCCGGGCTCGCCGCACCAACGCCGGCCGCCGCTCCCATGGCGTGGCAGGGACCGAAATCATGACCGGCGCGATCATCGGCGACATCGACGCCGCCCAGCTCGTGCTCGTCGGCTTCTTCCTCTTCTTCTTCGGGCTGGTCCTGCATCTTCGCCAGGAGGACAAGCGCGAGGGCTATCCGCTCATCGACCCGGCGGGCGGCCCCGACCAGGTCGGCTTTCCGCCCCTGCCGAAGCCGAAGACCTTCCACCTGATGGACGGCGGCACAGTCACCGCGCCCCGTCCTGAAGCGCGCGAGCCGATCCTCGGCCGTCCCCTGTTCCCCAGTCCCGGCGCTCCGATCCTGCCCAGCGGCGATCCGCTGACGGACAAGGTCGGCCCGGCGTCCGTGGGCGCGCGCAAGGATCGGCCGCTGATCTACGAGCGCGACAAGATCCAGGTGCTGCCCATGCGGTTGTTGCCCGGCTGGCGCTTCCCCGCCGGCGATCCGGACCCGCGCGGCCAGCCGGTGGTCGACGCCGCCGGCCGGGAGGTCGGGATCGTGAAGGACCTGTGGATCGACCGGTCGGTGAAGATCCTCCGCTACCTCGAGATCGAGACGGGGCTGTCCGAGACCCGCACGGTGCTGCTGCCGATCTACCATGCCGACATTTCCACGCGTCGCAGACGGGTGAAAGCCATCGCGCTCGACGCCGCTCGCTTGCGCGGCATTCCGGTCACGCGCGAGGCCGACAGCATCACGGCGCAGGAGGAGGACGAGGTGAACGCCTATTGCGCCGGCGCCGTCTTCTTCGATCGCGAATTCAAGACGAGGCCGGCGCTGTGAACGCACATACGAAGATCGAGGCGGCGCGCGCGCTCGGCCCGGATGTGGAGTGGGAGGGACGCCCCGCCTGGCGTTCGGCGGCGATCCGGATCTGGAAGGTCCGGCTGGTCGCGCTCTATTTCGTCCTGCTCCTCGCCGAGGGCGCGCGCGTCGCCGTGGCGAGCGGCCACGAGTCGGCGGCCGCCCGCTCCGGCGACTTGGCGCTGGTGCTCACCGCCGCCGCGACGCTGGGGACGCTCCTGCTGCTCGCCTGGCTCACCATGCGCACCACCCGCTACAGCCTCGAGGAAGGCTGTGTGGTGATGCGCTACGGCATCGCCCTTGCGGCGCGGCTCGAGATTCCCTTCGCCGCCATCGAGCACGTCGGCGTTCGCATCCACCCGGACCACACCGGCGACATCGCCCTTCGCCTCAAGCCCGGCCAGCAGGTGGCCTACCTGAAGCTTTGGCCGCACGCGCGCCCTTGGCGGTGGTTCCGGCCCGAACCCATGTTGCGCTGCGTTCCGGCGGCGGGCGCGGTGGGCGCGATGCTCAGCCGAAACATCAGCGCCGCCAACCTGCTAAGAGCCAGCCTGGAACGCGCCCAGACGCAAGGATAGCATCCTCGGCGACACGCCGTGCGGCCCAGGTTTGTCTCGTCCTTCGGCTGAAACCCTCAACGCAGGACCGCTTCTCCCGAGGGGGTCCAGGCCGTGAGCGCGACGCCGTCGGCGGCGGGCAAGTCGCGCCAGAAGTGGTCGGGGCGGACGACCAGGGCGGTGGCGTTGTCCCAGGCGCCGGCCTCCTCGGCGGCTTCGATCAGTCTTCGCGTGGCCTCTTCGGCGTCCGAGCTCGTTTCGAGAAGCCGGCGGAGGTTCCCTCGACCGATCATGTGGGCGCCGTCGGTCGTCAGCATCCACGTCGCCTCCGCGGGGCGCGCGATCGCCGACACCCGGGGGGTGAACCCGGCGCCGATGCCGACGAACTGGGTAAGCTGGCTGCTCATGTCCGACTCGAGATCGTCGCCGGCGAGCAGCCCCGAGGGCGTGTCGTCGCGGGTCAGCAGCGCGAATGCGCCATCCGGCGCATGAACATAGAGCCGGCTGTCGCCGCTGTGCACCAGGAAGGCCTCGCCTGGCGTGAACACCGCGGCCGTCAGCGTCGCGCCGCCCTCGCCGCCATAGGCCCGGTGGACGGCGAAATTGGCCTCGTGAGCGGCGTCCTCCAGGTCGTCGGGGCCCCTCGAACGTCTCGGCCGCCAAGGCGATGAACTCGCTGATCGCCAGGCTTGCCGCGCCGCCGCCATCGATCATCCCGCCCATCCCGTCGCTGATCGCCGCGATCAGAAGGTCGGCCCCAGGCGCGGCGCGGCGCAGGTGCAACGCCATGGCGCGATCCTGATTCTCACCGCGCACCGGCCCTTTGGTCGTTCCCAACGCCAGTCCGGGCACGGAGCGAAAGCATCGCTCGGGCGCCGGATCGCGGGCGAGATCGTCCAGGACGCTCAGGAGAGAGGTCTGCATGCTCCGACCGTCGTAAGAGCCACCGGCTAGCCTATCGCCGCCAACCCGCGCTCCAGGTCGGCGATCAGGTCGTCCGCGCTCTCCAGGCCGATCGAGATGCGGATCAATCCTTCTTCCATGCCGAGCTTCGCCTGGTCCGCGGCCGAGACGCCGGAGTGGGTGGTGCTGCCGGGATGGCAGGCGAGGCTTTCTGTGCCCCCCAGGCTCACCGCCAGCTTGACCACCTCGAGCGCATCCAGGGTGCGGAACGCGGCTTCGCGCCCGCCCTTCACCACGAAGGAGAAGGTCGCCCCGGAGCCGGTGCACTGCCGGGCGATGACCTCCGCGGTGCGCGCGCCGGGCGCGTCGCCGAGATAGAGCACCTTGTCCACCTTGGGGTGGGCCTTCAGCCAGGCCGCCACCGTGCGGGCGTTCTCGAAACTCTTGTCCATCCGCAGGCGAAGCGTCTCGAGGGACCGCGTCAGCATCCAGCAGCTGTGCACGTCGAGCTGGTTGCCGATGCCGTTGCGCAGGGATCGGATGCGCCGCATCAGGTCGGCCTTGCCCGCCACAGACCCGGCGATCAGGTCGCTGTGGCCGCCGACGTACTTGGTGAGGGAATAGACCACGAGGTCGCAGCCGTGCCTCAGCGGATGCTGATAGAGCGGACCCAGCAGGGTGTTGTCGACGATCACCGGCGGGCGCGAGCCCTGGCGGGCGCCGATCTCGTCCGCCAGCGTCGCCATGAGTTCGAGATCGACCACCGCGTTGGTCGGATTGGCCGGCGTCTCGACGTAGATCGCCGCGACGTGTCCGAGCGCCTCGGCTTCGGTCGCCGCCGCGCGCACCCCCTCCGGATCGGTCCCGTCGAAGAAGCCCCGGCTCTTGACGCCTAGCCGCTTGAACAGGCCGTCGATCAGGGTCTCGGTGCCGCCGTACAAAGGCCCGCTGCGCAGGATCACCTGCCCCGGCTCGGTCACCGCCAGGATCGAGGTGAAGATCGCCGCCATCCCGCTGGAGAAGACGGAACAGGCGTCCGCGCCCTCCAGCACCGCGAGCCGCTCCTCGACGATCTGGAGGTTGGGGTTGTTGAAGCGGGTGTAGATCAGGCCGGCGTCGGCGCCCTCCGGCGGAGGCGCGCGCCCCGCCATGTAGTCGAACAGGCGCTGGCCTTCCTCGCAGGTGGCGTAGGCGAAGGTGGAGGTGAGAAAGATCGGCGTCTTCACCGCGCCTTCGGAGAGCGCGGGATCGAACCCATAGCCCAGCATCAGCGTCTCGGGCTCGAGCGAACGGGCGCCGACCTTCACTTTGCGGTAGTTGTACGGCTTGGCCATGGACGAGTCGGCTCCTGTGTAAGAGACGCCGCCAACCTAGCACGTCGGGAGCCACGTTGACCGAACCTCGCGCGCTCTTCGACGCTCTGATCGTGGTGGGGATGGACGCCGAAGCTCGCATCGGCTCGCGGTTGGGCACGGTTCTGGTCGGAGCCGCCGGGCTGGAACGGGCTCTGGCCGCCAAGCCGCCGAGCGTGGTCATCAGCTTCGGCCTTTGCGGCGGGCTCGACCCCGATCTGGCGGTGGGAGACGTGGTCGTCGGCGCGGCGATCAGCGGACCGGACGAGGCGTATCAAGCCGATCCTGAATGGACCGGGCTGATCGAGCGAAAGGTGGAGGCGAGGCGCGTTTCCGTCGCCGGTACGCAAACCATCCTCGCCAGCTCGGCCGAGAAGGCGGCCCTGTTTGGCGCCACCGGATGCGCGGTGGCCGACATGGAGAGCCTCGCCGTGGCGGAGGCCGCCACTCGGGCCGGCGTTCCCTTCGCCATTCTGCGAGCGATCTCGGATGGCGCCTTGGACGCCCTGCCCCAGTCCGCCGTGGCGGGCTTTCGCGAGGATGGACGGGCCGACGTCGCCGCCGTCGTGCGAGCGCTGGCGCGGCGGCCCTGGGAGCTTCCGGCGCTGATCCGCACGGCCGCGAACGCACAGGCCGCCCTGCGGGGTCTAGGTCACGCGGCGGATCGCCTTGGCGCGGGCGAGGCCAAGCCCGCGGGATCGCGCGGTGCATAGTCGCACATCAGCGCCAAGGACGACCGATCGACCAGCATGCCTTCCCCGCAGCGAACCATGGCCAGGTCCTGGCGTCGCATCTCCTGAAGCGTTCGATTGAGGTGGACGACGCTCAGGCCCAGGCTGTCGGCCAGGACTTCCTGGGTGAGCGGCATCGGAAACCGTCCGTCGCGCACCAGGCCGACCACCGATAGCCGGTCGTGAAGTTCGAGCAGGAGGTGCGCCACTCGCTCCATCGCGCCGAGGCGCCCGAGCCGAACCACGTGATCCAGGAGCCGCTGATGGTCCTCCTCCTCCGCCCATTCGAAGGCCCGCCCGATCTCGGGGCAGTCCCGCAGCACCTCGGACCGCAGCAACTCGCCCGCGTCGACAAGCTCCACCCGCGTGAGCGACATGGTGGTGGTGCGGGCGAGCGGCGCCGGGCTCAGGCAGACGCCAAGTCCGTCGCCGGGCACCACGAAATCGAACACCTGTCGGCGTCCATCGGAGAGATCCCGGAGCCGACACGCCCAGCCGGAGATCAGGAACCGCGGCCGACGGACCGGTTCGCCCTCCGTCTGAAGCGTAGTTTTGGGCGGATAGATCTCCGGACGATGGACGAGCGACTCCAGCCGCTGGAAATCAAGCGACGTCCCAAGACCCCCTCTGACCAGATGACGCCGGACAGCGTCCATGCGCCCCGCCGGAGTGTTCTGCGAGCGCAAACGTGTTTCTAACATGGCTGATGATTGTCCGAAAAAGCGACCCGCCCCGGGCTGCCTAGATTTATTAACGCCCTATCAAACGATAAGTAACGTTAAATCGGACAAATTACCGACTTAATGGCTCAACTAGCTTGCCATATTTCAAGGAAAATCGATCAAAAACCGTTCTCTGCCAACGTTTTGTTTCTAAACAACGCTACGATATTTCCGCAAAAAAGATCTACTCCGGCGGGCTCCGCACCACTTTGACGTTCGGTGACCCCTACCTTCTCGCGATCCGCGGCGACGCTAGACGGCGATCAGCCGTGTCAGCGCCCCCATCAGCGCCATGGCCGCCAAGCTGATCAGGAAGGTTTTTGGCGACGCGTCGTTCCTGTTGCTGAGCGGAATGAGAACGCTGGCGCCGATGTAGAGGAAGAAACCGCAGAACAGAGCCAGCAGCGTCGCGAGCCCTTCACGCGGAACAGGCGTCAACGCGGCCAGGACCACGCCGGCGAGCGGCGCGGCGGCGTCGGCCAGCAGCCACGCCCGCGCACGCTTCGACCGGGAGTCTGTGCTGAGACTCAGGGTGACCGTGTTGGCTCCGTCGACCATGTCGTGGGCGAGCACGGCAAGGCCGACCATCCAGCCGAGGCCGGCGGAGGCGCGAAACGCGGTGCCCACGCCGAACCCATCGAGGACGCTGTGCAGGACGAGGCTCGCTGGTCCGGCGAACACCCCGACCGACGCCCGACCGAACAGCGCGGGCGCCCGATCGAGCGCCAGGTACAGAGCAAACCCGACGCCGACGGCTGTCGCGACAGTACGGGGCCCTTGCCCTCCGACGGCGACGGTGAAGGCTTCGGGAAGCAGGTCGAACAGCGCCACGCCGACGACGGCGCCGGAGGCGGCCGCGAGAAAGACGTCAAGGCGGGAGCGAAGGTTCAGGACCGCCAGCCCACCCGCCAAGGTGGCTGCCGCGGCCAACGAAGCCACTGCGAAAGCCGCTGTCCAGCCCGAAAGGCCGCCCAAGTTCCCCCTGCCCTTCCGTCAAGGCCTCAGAACGCCTTGGTGACTCCGCCGAAAAATCCACGTCCGGCGCCGAACTGAGGCGCGCCGACCCCGACACCAGTGCCGTCGCGGATTTCGTAGAGCTTGTCGGCCAGGTTCACCACATCGAAGCGCAGGTCGAGCGGTCCGGCCCCGGGCAGTCTCACGTGCTGCTGGAGCGACAGGTTCACCACCGTGTACGGCGGCAGCGAGACGCCGTTCGGGATCCCGTCCGCTCCGGTGGCTCTCAGTCCGCTGCCGTAGATCCCGTCCACCGCGATCCGGGTGTCGCGCCAGTGGTAGCTGACGCCGAACGACGACGACCACGTCTGGTTGTGGTCCAGGTAGATGAAGTGGTTGGCGATGTAGGCCAGCTCGTCGGGGGCGAAGTTGAACTGGCTGGAGATGATCTGCTCGCCCTTGGCCTCCGACCAGGCCAGGTTGAAATAGGCCGCGATCGGGCCGTGGGCGTAGTTGGTGGTGAACTCCACGCCCTTGGTCACGCCGCGCGCGTAGTTGAACGGCGTCTCGATGATCGGCGCGCCGAACTGGCCCTCGTCGATGAGGTTCTTCGAGGTGCGGTAATAGCCGTCCACCCCCAGCGTCAGCGAACTCCACAGCTTCTGCTGCACCCCGAGGTCGTAATAGTTGGCCCGCTCGGAATAAGGCGTGTCGTCCTGGGTCACCGCCGGATAGCCCACCGTCCCGGCGAACTTCTGGATCGTCTCCCCGGCCACCAGCTCGAACGGCGGCGGGGTGAAATAGCGGGCGTAGCCGCCGTGAATCGTGGTCCCCGACAGCGGCGTCCAGACGAAGTTCACCCGGGGGCTGAGCTGGTTCTCGGACCGGAACGACTGCAGCTGATCGAAGCGCGCGCCGTAGTTGAGGGTGAAGGCGTCCACCGGCCGCCACTCGTCCTGGAGATAGAGGCTGTAGGTCCGCGCGTTCGCCGCGCCGTTGTCGAGGATGGTCGCCGCGACGTTGTCGCCCATCGGATCCAAGATCGGCGCGCCCGCCGGATCGGTCTCGAAGGCGAAGGCGGTGGTGCGGCTGGCGCTGCGGTCGTTCTCGAAGATGAAGCCGGCCCGCACCGTGTGCTTGGTCCCGAGCTTGTAGGCGCCCTCCGCCTGCAGCCCGAGCGCCACGTCCTCCTTGGTCGCGAACTGGGTCTGGCCATTGTAGAGCAGCTCGCCCAGCACGTCCGGCTTGTAGTCCAGGCGCGAATAGCGACCGAACAGCGAGATCTGTCCGGTGAACTTCTCGGTCGTCTTCAGGTAGCTCACCGCGGCGAAGGCGTTGGCCTCCCGCTGGTTCTGGTTCAGCCGCTCGCTCGGAAAGGCGCTCTGCCCCAAATACCGGTAGCCCGACGCCGGCTGATCGCCGACCACGTTGGGGATCTGGAAGCTTTGGCTCGAGACGCCGCCGAACACCGAGATCCGGCTGGAATCGTCGATGGTGTGGTCGAAATAGCCGAAGCCCTCGGTGCGCGTCGTGCGGTCGTGGTGCGGGGTGCCGCTGCCGTCGGGCGATTCGATGCCGAGCTGATTCTGCGAATAGCTCGCCGAGCCGAAATAGGTGTCGCCCCCGTGCGAGCCGCCGTACTCGATGGACGGCTCGTAGGTCCCGTGGCTGCCGCCGTAGACGCTCGCCTCCCCGCCGTTGTCGAGGCCGCTCTTGGTGCGGATCTCCAGGATGCCGGCGGTGCGCAGGCCGTATTCCGCCGGCAGCGCGCCGGTGACCAGCTCCACCGAGTTGGCGATGCGCGGGCTCAGCACCTGGCCGAAGAAGCTCAGGCCCTCGGGCAGGATCACCCCGTTGAAGCGGTACTGGACGTTGCCGTGATCGCCGCGCACGTGCAGCTGGCCATACGAGTCCTGCGCCACCCCCGGCATCTGCAGCACCACCTGATTCAGCGAGGCGTTCTCCCCGCCCGGGATCTGCTGCAGCGCCGCCTTGGGCAGCGAGTAGGTGGAGGCCCCCGTCTCGGGCTGGATCGTCTCCCGCGCCGCATCCAGCCGCCGCGCGGTCACCACCACCTCGGAGACGGCGTTCCCGCTCGCGGCGGGCGAAGGGGCGGTCTGCGCGCTGGCCGCCGCGGCGCAAGCAAGCAGCGTGGCGAGCGAAATCGAGCCGCAAAGACGACGAGACATGGACCTCATGCGGCCCTGCTAGGGGGCCGGAGCGCGCATCGCCATGCGCGGCTTTCCCGAACCCGTCGGGAAAAGTTCCCGAATGCGTAAACAGCACGTCGCTTGATCGATGCATGCTAGTTTGAGGCATGTCGCTGCGCGCCCGCATCCTGGGGCTCTTCGCCCTGGTCTCGTGCCTGAGCGTCCTGCTGGGCATGCTGGCGGCCGGCGTCGAGGCGCGCCGGACGCTTCGCGAGGAGCTGTCCGCCGCGCTGCAAGGCGGCGCTCAGTCGGTCCGCGGGGCCTATGAGGACCTGCCGCGCTCCGACCATCCGCGTCGCGACCTCGTGCAGCTGACGGGCACCTTCTCCGGCAGCCGCCACGTCCGCGCGCGGCTGCTCGACGGGCGGGGCGTCGTCATCGCGCGCTCCACGCCCACCGATCCCGAAGTCTCGGCCCCCGCCTGGTTCGTGGACGCGTTCGCTTCCGATCTCGAACCCGTGAGGCTCCCCGCGCCGGCGACGGCGGCGGGACCGGCGGTGGTGGTGCTGGAACCGCTGTTCGGGCCGGACGTCGCCGCCGCCTGGCGCGAGGCGGTGCGCGCCGCGGTGTTCCTGCTGGCCACCGTCGCCCTGGGACTCGCCTTGGCGTGGATGGCGATCCGCGCGGCGCTGCGGCCGGTGAGCCGCCTTTCCACCGCGCTCAGCCGCATCGGCGAGGGCGACTTCGAGGCCCGCGTCGTCGAGGAAGGCCCCGCCGAACTGCTCCCCCTGCAGCGCGCGCTCAACCACATGGGCGACCAGCTCGCCGCGGTCCGCGCCCGCAACCGCCTGTTGGAGGACCAGCTCGCCACCATCCAGGACGAGGAGCGCTCGGAGATCGCCCGCGACCTGCACGACGAGATCGGCCCGCACCTGTTCTCGGCCACCGTCGACGCCCGCATCGCCGCCGACCTGGTCGAGGGACCTCACGCCGCCGAAGCCCGCGAGCGCCTCGCCGCGCTGCAGGAGGCCGTCCGCCGCATCCAGGCGGTGGTGCGCGACCTGATCGTGCGGCTCAAGCCCAGTCCGCCGGCCGAGCTCGGCCTCGCGCGCGCCATCGAGGACGTGGTCGCCTTCTGGTCGGGCCGGCGACCCGCCGTGCGCTTCGAGCTCGAGATCATGGACGAGGACGGCCTCGACGACGCGGTCAAGGACGCCGCCTTCCGCGTGGCCCAGGAGGCGGTGAGCAACGCCATGCGGCACGCCTCGCCCACCCGGGTGACCATCGCCGTGCGCCCGGCCGGCCCGGGGACCCTCGAGGTCTGCGTCGCCGACGATGGCGGACCGGCGGGCGGCGCGCCCGGCGGCGGCTTCGGCCTGAAGAACATGCGCGAGCGGGCCGAGAGCCTGGGCGGCGACTTCAATGTCCAGAAATCAGGGGCGGGCCGCGAAGGCTGGCGCGTCCAGGTCCGCCTGCCCCGCGCCCCGGCGCGGCGCGCGCTGGAGGCCGCCACCTCATGAAGGTGCTGATCGTCGACGACCACGTGATCGTGCGCGACGCGCTCAAGCGGCTGCTCGCCACCATCGCCGACTGCCGCCACGAGGAGGCCACCAGCGGCGCCGAGGCCGTGAGCCTGGCCGCGCGGGGCGGCTTCGACCTCGTCATCCTCGACCTGAACCTGCCCGACCTCGGCGGGGTCGAGCTGCTCCGCCGCCTGCGCCAGCAGAGCGCCACGCCGATCCTGGTGTTCTCGATGCACGCCGAGCTGATCTACGTCTCGCGCGCGCTGGAGGCCGGCGCCTCCGGCTACCTCAGCAAGAACGCCGCGCCGGACGAGCTCGTCCGCGCCATCCGCCGCATCGTCGCCGGCGGCCGCTATGTGGAGAACGAACTGGCCCAGGCGCTGGCGCTCGACGGCCTGAGCGCCCCGGCCGGCGTCGACCAGCTCACCGCCCGCGACATGGAGATCCTGCGCCTGCTCGCCGCCGGCCGGAGCCTCACCCAGATCGGAGAGGCCCTGAACCTGCGCTACAAGACCATCGCCAACACCTGCACCCTGATCAAGGCCAAGCTCGGCGTCAGCCGCACCACCGATCTGGTGCGCGTCGCGGTGGAGTCCGGCGTGGTCTAGCTCTCGCCCGTTCCCGGCGCGCGCCGCCAGGCGCCCGCCAGCACGTGGTAGATCGGCTCCCGCTGGACGAGGCGCGAGGCCCCGCGCGCCACCAGGGCGCTCAGCATCAGCGGCCCGACCAGGCCGGGATCGCGGGTCATCTCCATCAGGATCACCGCGCTGGTCAGCGGCGCCTGCACCACCCCGGCGAGATAGGCGACCATGCCCAGCACCACGCCGTCGCGCGGGGTGAGGAAGGGGATGAAGCGCGCGAAGCCGGCGCCCAGCCCGGCGCCCGCGGCCAGCGCCGGGGCGAAGATCCCGCCGGGCGCGCCCGACGCCGAGGCCGCCAGATTGGCCACGAACTTGGACGAGGCCAGCGAGAAGCCGCGCCCGGGATGGCCGCCCAGCAGCGAGGCCGCCTCGGCGTAGCCGGTGCCATAGGTGAGCCCGCGCGAGGCGATCGCCGCCACCGCCGCGACCACGCCGCACCCGGCGGCGAACAGCACCGGATGGGCCGCGCGCCACTGGCCGATCCGCCCGGGCTTCGGGCCGATCAGCGAGAGCAGCGCCCGCGAGAACAGCCCGCCCATCAGTCCGCCGACGGCGCCCAGCACCGGCGCCATGAACCACGCCCCGCCGATCCGCGCCTCGCCCGCCAGCTCACCGAAGTAGGCGTAGTTGCCGGCCAGCGCATAGGAGGCGGCGCCGGCGGCCACCACCGTCAGGATCACCACCGCGTTGGTCCGCCGGTCGAAGCCCCGGGCCAGCTCCTCCACCGCGAACACCACCCCGGCGATGGGGGTGTTGAAGGCCCCGGCGATCCCCGCCGCGCCGCCGGAGATCAACAGCGCCCGGCGCGAGGGCCCGCCGCGCAGCCGCGCGGTCAACGCCCCGACCACCGCCGCGGCGATCTGCACGCTGGGCCCCTCCCGCCCGATCGAGGCGCCCGCGACCAGCAGCCCCGCCGTCGCCAGCACCTTGAACGCCGCCGTGCGCAGCGAGGCGAGACCGCCCTGCCCCGGCCGCCGGTCGTGCCCCTCCAGCGCGGCCAGCACCTGCGGGATGCCGCTGCCCGACGCCGCCGGCGCGACCCGTTGCGTGAGCCAGGCCGCCAAGGGGAAGCCGACCACCAGCAGCAGCGGCCCCAGCCAAGCCGACCGCGCGATCAGGCTGGCGTGGAGCGTCATGGCCCCGTCGCACAGCTTGGCGAACCCCACGCAGACCGCCCCCGCCGCCACCGCCGCCGCCACGATCACCGTGAACCGCGACGCCCGCCGCAGATGCAGCCAGCGCCGCCGGCGCGTGCGGCCGTCGGCGGGCAAGCGAGGCGGTTTCGGCGTTGTCACGCGACCTCGCTCCTGCCGGATGTGGCTCTTGTCATCCCGGCCGCAGCGCGCAGCGCGGAGAGCCGGGACGGTGACGGCATCATTTGTTATCCTCCGGACGGCGCTGAGCGCCGAGCCGGAGGGAGCGCGCCGATGCACGGTCGTTCATTCTACACGTACATCCTCGCCAGCGGCCCATGCGGCTACCTCTACGTCGGCGTGACCAATGACCTTGGTCGTCGCATTGCCGAGCATAAGTCCGGCGTGTTCGATGGCTACACCGCCGAGCACGCTATCGACCGGCTCGTCTGGTTCGAGGAGCACAAATACATCACCCAAGCGATCGCGCGGGAAAAGCGCATCAAGCGCTGGCGGCGTGAGTGGAAATTCGCCTTGGTCGAGGCGCGCAATCCGATCTGGGCCGACCTTCCTCCACCGGCGCTCGAGCCGACCCTTCTCCCGGCTCGGCCTCCGGCCGTCCGGGAGGTCTGATGGAGTGACGCTCCGTCCCGGCTCTCCGCTACGCTTCGGCCGGGATGACAAGAGCGCCTTCCGGCGAGAGCTCGGAAAATCGCGCCCGCTCACTCCAGCCCCGCGAAGACCTCGCCCAGCGTATTCACGATCCGCTCGATGTGGGCGTCTTCCAGGATCAGCGGCGGCGAGAGGCAGATCACGTCGCCGGCGGCCCGCGCCAACAGCCCGGCCTCGTAGAGCTTCGCGAACGCGTCCATGCCCCGAGCCCCCGGCGCGGCCCCCTCGCGCGGCGCGAACTCGAAGGCCGCCACCAGGCCCAGGTTGCGGATGTCGATCAGGTTCTTCGTCCCCTTCGAGCGAATGCACCGCGTCCTCGAACGCCGCGCTCATCGCCCGCGCCCGCTCGAACAGCCCCTCGCGCTGATAGATCCCCTGGGCGGCGAGCCCGGCGGCGCAGGCCAGCGGGTGGCCGCCATAGGTGTAGCCGTGGAACAGCTCGATCCCCGCCGGGCCCTGCTCGACGATGGCGTCGTAGACGTGCCGGCCGGCGACCACCGCGCCCATGGGCACCGCGGCGTTGGTGAGCCCCTTGGCGCAGGCGATCAGGTCCGGCGTCACCCCGAAGTACTGCGCCGCCGTGGCCGCGCCCAGCCGGCCGAAGCCGGTGATCACCTCGTCGAAGATCAGCAGGATGCCGTGCTTGCGTGGCGATCTCGCGCAGCCGCTCCAGATAGCCCTTGGGCGGGATCAGCACGCCGGTGGAGCCCGACACCGGCTCCACGATCACCGCGGCGATGGTCTCCGCCCCGTGCAGCGCCACCATGCGCTCCAGGTCGTCGGCCAGCTCCGCTCCATGATCCCGCTGCCCGCGCACGAAGGCGCCGTCGGGCAGCACGTGGGTCGAGCGCAGATGGTCGACGCCCGGCAGCTGCGGGATAGACGCGCCGGTTGGCGACCATGCCGCCGACGCTGATCCCGCCGAAGCCCACCCCGTGATAGCCGCGCTCCCGGCCGATCAGCCGCGTGCGCGTGCCCTCGCCGATCGAGCGCTGGTAGGCGATGGCGATCTTGAGCGCGCTCTCCACCGCCTCGGAGCCGGAGTTGCAGAAGAACACCCGGTCCATTCCGGCCGGGAAGATGGCGGCGACGGCCGAGGCCATCTCGAAGGCCAGCGGATGGCCCAGGTTGAAGGTCGGCGCATAGTCGAGCTCGCCCGCCTGGCGCCGGATCGCCTCGACGATCTCCTCCCGCCCATGGCCGGCGTTGACGCACCACAGCCCGGCGGTGCCATCCAGCACCTCGCGCCCGTCGACCGTGGTGTAGAACATCCCCTTGGCCGAGGCGAACAGGCGCGGATTGGCCTTGAACGCCTTGTTGGCGGTGAAGCCCATCCAGTGGGCGTCGAGGGTGTTGGCGCGGGTCGGAGCGAAGGGAGCGTTCATGGCCCGCTCTTACCGGACGGCCGACGCCCCCGTCGACCCGGCGCGCTCACCGCTCAGGGCGGGACGGACGAAGGCGACGACCCGACATAGGCCACGCGATACGGCACGGGATCGACACGGTCCGCCAGCGCGCCGACCTCCGCCATGTGCGCCTTGGCTTCCGGCGTCGCGAGCATGGCCTGGAGGTCGGCGGCGCTGCGCCACTGGACGTAGTTCACCACCCGCGCGCCATCCAGGCTCGCATGCACCGAGGCGGCGACGAACCCCGGAAGCGACCGGGCGACGTCCTCGGTAAAGCGTCGAAGGCTGTCCACGATCGCGGCTTGGCGATCGCGGGAGGTGTGGAAGGTGTTGATCAGCGTGAAGATCTCAGCGGAATCATCGATCTGGGCGATCATGCGCGTCCTCGAGCCATCATGGGGTAGGCCTTAAACTCCCGCCGTGGTCGCCATAACCCCGAGGGATGGGAATGACCCTTGCGCTCACGGGATAATGCGTTCGGAGACCGTCGGCGTCGCGCTTCCCCCACTCAAGGGGGAGGGATGGAAGAGTTGCTCGTTCGGCGCCCTCCCTCCCCCGAAGTGGGGAGGGCGACTCGCGAGCTGCAGCGAGCGAGCGGGGTGGGGGGAAGGCACAATCGAGGATTGTTGAACTCCGCCCCGCCCCTAGCGTCTCAACTCACTGAACAGCGGATACAACGAGGCGAGCAGCAACGCCGCCATCACCAGGTTGAAGGTCCGCAGCGCGATCGGCCGCGTCAGCAGCCGGCGAATCCCCAGGCCGAACGTCGTCCAGGTCGAGACCGAGACGATGGTCGCCGCCCCGCAGATCAGCAGCGCCACCATGAGGTTCGGCAGGAACCCCCGCGCGGGCACATAGGTCGTCACCATGCCGAGCCCCGTCACCCAGGCCTTGGGATTGACGAACTGGAAGGCGACCGCGCCCGGGAAGCTCATCGGCCGCTCCCCCCGATCCCCGGCGCCGACCCCCTTGGCCGTGGCGATCTTGAACGCCAGGTAGACCAGATAGGCCGCCCCGCCCCACTTGAGCACGCTCCGCAAGGCCGGAAACGCGGCGAAGATCCCGGCGAGCCCCAGGCCGCACAGCGCGATCAGCCCGACGAAGCCGACCAGCACCCCCGCCATGTGCGGCAGGGTGGCGCGCAGGCCGAAGTTCGCGCCCGAGGCCATGAGCATGGTGTTGTTCGGCCCCGGCGTGATCGAGGCGGCGAAGGTGAACAGGCAGAGCGCCGCGAACAGCTCGGGGGTGTAGGTGGGCGTCATCTCCGTCGTCCTTGGTCGGGCGGCGGAGCGTCTCGCCCCTCCGCGGTGGGAGGGGCTTGGCCGGCTTGGTTTTACCCTAAGCTTGGCTCTCCACTCCCGCGCACGCGCCCGCCGCCTGGACGATGGTCCAGGCGCGACCGGCGGCTACGGAAGCTTGGCGGTTGAGCATGGGCGGCGGGTAGCATGGGGAAGCCGAGGGCTCAACCGACCTGGCGGCCCGATCCGTCCAGGCGGCGCTTCATCGATCATGAGAGCGGAGTCGGAGCGTTTCATCAGCAAGACGGACGGTTCCTCGTGGGCGCCGTCGATCCAATCACGCCCTCAACTCTCTCCGAACAAGCTTTGTCATCCCGGACGGCGCGAAGCGTCGATCCGGGACGCACCGCCCGCCCACGACACGCCCGGACTTGATCCGGGCGAAGGCCCTCGGCCGCGTGACCGTAGAATGATACCTCCCTGACGCCGGTGAAGCGGAACCAGCTCCACTGACCCGGAGCCGAGGCCCGTACTACGTTTATGAGTCGGGACCTTGCCGTTGAGGCGCGATGTTCTTCGATCGTTTCGCGGAAGGAGTAGATGCGCGCTAGGACCTCGCTCTGTGTTCATTTTGCATGTTGGGCGTGCGGCTTTCTCGCCGGTCTCTGAGTTATCAAGCCGCACCCAATCAGCGCTCTGGGTACGTTCGCAAGCTGAGGTTGTGTCCGCACAGACCACTTGATGCAGGGGAGCGATGACGTCGATGTGAAGATCACGGTGGGTGGCGACATCGAGCGCCAGGCCAGCGAACGATTCGCCTCGGCGTGGCGTCGCGTCAGAATCGGGGCGAAAACTTCGATGAGCGACACCTGGCGTTCGAGAACTGGGATGTCCTCGCCAAGGTCCTGACAGCCAAACGCACGTAACTCCTCAGACACGTCCACCGCCGCCCCGCCTCGAGCAGTTGCTGTCGAGGTCTCGCAAGGCGCTGGGCGACGACGACAGCAACGTCCACTCCCACGTGAAGCGCTCGCGGCCGAGGAGGTTGCTCGATGTGAGCGACCGGGGTGTCAGAGCTCGACTCATGCGGACGAATCGAGGCGACGATCGCGCTGTAGGGGATGCAATTGTGTTAGCACGCGGAACGTCAAGATATGCGGTGGCGTGTCCGCTATCTCTTCAATTCGCCCGTGTCTTTCGGCGAGGTCAGCGTTAGCTCCGCGTACTATAGCAGGCTGACAGTACCTTCCGATCTAGCCCCGTGACTCGAAGACGCCCAGCTCTCGAAAGCCATTCGGGCCGCACCTCGACAATCACCATTGAGCCAATAGCTTTCCAACACGCTTCCGAAAGGCATTCTCGCGTACGCGGACAATGAATATGACCTACGCCTCGCCCGGGTTCTTCGCCTGAGTTGGTGTCAGGCGGCCCGCTTGTAGCGGGGGACCCAGATGGCCATCGTGTCCGCAATGAACCATGTTTGGTCCTATAGCGGTGCAGTTGCGTTGTGCTGGATTGAGCGATCGCGCTCGACGCCAGTTCCAAGTCCGATTACAAAAACAAAAGTCGACACAGGAGATGAATGACAATCGCGCATTGAACATGAGCTCCCCGTCCTCAGTCTTGATCACCGAGAGCTCACCCGAATATCACGGCCTTTAAGCAAGCAAACGGCTAAATTGGGTGACCGGTGCGTCTTCCACCGCACCGGTCTGGTGCGTTTGACCGAGACCAGCTTCAGTCGCGAGCCGCCTCACTCGTCGAACAGGTGCTCGCCTGCACCACCGAAAAATCCGCCACCGAAGCCGCGTTCCACTTCACCGCCCGGTAGATCTTCTCCGGCACGGTCGGCTCGGTGGCCGTCATGGAGTCCAGGTTCCCGGCGATCCGGGCCAGGTCCTTGATGGCGCCGGCGCGGTCGGTGCTCGCGCGGAACTCGAGGGCGAAGATGTCGAGTTGGCGACGCGCGCTCTCATAGGCGGCGCCGGCGTTGCGGTGACCCGCCGCCACGTCGGCGTAGCGCAGGAAGGTCTGCAACCCTGAGAGGACCGCGGCGACGATGGAGAGCGTCCCCGTGGCGATGACGATGATGGTGTTCTTGCCGTTCTGGGCGAGGCTCGCGAACACCGAGGTGGCGACGATGCTCGTCAGGATGGTCACCGGCGCGCCCAGCCTGACATAGCGCTGGGCGTACAGCTCGGCGGCCTGGTAGTGCGCCTGCGACTTCTTCATCGTCAGGTTCTGGTACTGCCGCGCGCGCTCGAGCACGTCGTCCATCGTCGGCTCGATGCTCATGCGGCGGATCCCCTTGGCGCTCGTGTATGATGGCGATCCGTACGCCCGCCGCGCGGGTTTGGGACCCCCTCCCATAACCGGCCAGCCGCCCGATCCGTCCGAGCGCTCTTTCCGGCGCGGAGCGGTTGCAGATCACATCGACCTCTCAGGCCTTCGACTCGCCAGGCGCCACGTCATCAGCAAATTGTCGCTGGGCCCGAAATCAAGCTACGCTTGAAGGCGTTTAAGGTTAGGGGGCGCTTTGATGCCGTCATTCAGAAACACCGCCGTGAGGCCTGCCGACCGGTCCAAGGGCGTCAGGTGGGTTGTGAGCCTGGCGCTCCTCGCCGCGCCCGCCATGGCCCAACAGCGGGGGACCTTGATCTCGGCCGAGCCCATGGCGGGCGGTCAGACCGAAACCCTGCAGGCGTGGCGCATCCGGTACTGGACCGCCGACGATGCGGGCAAGCCGCTGGCGGTCACCGGCATCGTCGCCGCGCCCCGCGGCGCGACCCCGTCCACGCCCAGGCGGGTCATCGCCTGGACCCATGGGACGTGGGGCATCGCCGAAAGCTGCGCGCCCTCGCTCAGTCCGAAGGTCTTCGACGTGACGCCCGCCATCGCGGCGGTGGCGGACGGTTACGTGGTCGTGGCGCCGGACTACCCGGGTCTCGGCAGTCCAGGACCCAACCCCTATCTCGTGGGCCCGATCACCGGCCGTTCGGTGCTCGACGCCGTGCGGGCCGCGCGCGCGATCCCCGCCGCCGGGGCCGGGCCCGCCTTCGCGGTCTGGGGCCAAAGCCAGGGAGGCCACGCGGCGATCTGGACGGGGCAGATGGCCTCCGACGAAGCGCCGGAGCTGAGACTCGTCGGGGTCGCCGCCGCGGCGCCGCCCACCGATCTGGCCGCGAACTTCCAAGGCGCGACGAACGCGAACGCCAAGGCGTTTCTCACCGCCCTGACGGCCGCCAGCTGGTCGAAAGTCTACAACATCCCGCTGGTGATCGGCCGCAGGGGAACGCCGGCGCTCATCGAGCGCATGGCCAGCCGATGCGTCGTCATCGACAGCAAGCCCAAGGTCATGACCATCCTCGGCATTCTGGCGCTCAAGCGCGGCCTGCAGGGCGTCGACCTTGCTTCGACGCCCCCCTGGGCGAGTATCGTCGCCGCCAACAGCGTGGCTCCGACCGCGCGTTACCCGGTGCTGGTGGCGCAGACCAAAGACGACCCGCTGGTCGCGCCGGACGTGACCCGCGCCTGGGCCCGCAAGCTATGCGCCAACCGGGTTCGGGTGCATTGGATCGACCTCCCCGGCGGCGATCACCCCACCACGGCGCAACAGAGCGCGCCCGCCACCTTGCGGTGGATCGCCGACCGTTTCGAGGGCAAATCCGCACCCTCCGACTGCGGCCGGATCTAGCCAGGGAACGGGCACACGGCGGGTTTGCCCGTCTCAACCATCGGGCCCGTCCTCGTCATCGACGCCGGAGCAGCGGAAACCAAACCGGCGGGGCCGCGGCCCTATTCGTCGTCAGCCGCCGGAGCTTCCTCTTCGCCGGCCGTCTGCGCCCGGCCTTGCTCGCGGGCCTGGCGCTTGTCTTCGGCCTTCTGGGCGACTTTCAGCGCCTTGGCGCGGTCGCGCTCCTGGCGCTCGAAGTTGTAGTTGGGTTTGCGGGCCATTCGGCGTCTCCTTGAGGAAGGTCGAGGGCGTCGCCGGCGATCGCGGCGGCGCCTTCGAGGGGCGGTGGGTCATAGATATAGGGCGCCGGACGCGCGGTTGTCTCCGGGCCGCTCAGGATCCGGCGGCGGCTTCGCCGGCATAGCGTTCGTCCGCCTTGCGCTGAAGCTCGGCGCCGGAGCGGTGGACGTAGAGCGCCAGGAGCCCAAGCAGGGCGAGGGTGGCGACCACGGCGGCGATGCCGAGCGAGCGGCCGAGCGCCAGGAACATCGCCCCGAACAGATAGCCGATCAGGGCGAAGACGATCGTCCAGGCCACGCCGCCCAGCAGGTTGAAGATCATGAAGCGCCCGGGCGGCATGCGGTTCGCCCCCGCCAGCACCCCGCCGAACGGGCCGATCAGCGCCACGAAGCGCACCAGGAAGACGATCTTCCCGCCGTGCACCTCGAACAGATAGCGCCCGAGCCGCAGGCGCTTCGGCGTCAGGCCGATCAGGCGGCCGTAGCGCTCGAGGGTGACGCTCGCCACCAGGCGTCCGATCCCATAGCCCACCGCCCCGCCGAGCACCGCGCCCAGCGATCCCACGAGGATGAGGGTCGGGAGGCCGAGCCGGTGGGTGTGGGCGGCATAGACCGCCGCGGCGATGAGCAGTTCGCCGGCGGGAACCGGCAGGCCGGCGCTCGCCAATAGGATGGCGACGGACGTCGCCAGGTATCCGTAGTGGGCGACCAGGCTCGAGATGTGGGCGGACGTCATGCCGGCCCGACTAGCACGTCGCTCGCGCGAACACCCGGTTCCCGGCGTCGGCCGCGCCGGTTCGCCGCCGGTCTTGACAATATATTTGCGTTATGCAATTCTTCTGTCCATGTCATTGCCTGACGATCCCCACCTCGCCGACGCCCTCGCCCAGGCCGAGCGGCGGCGGGCCATGCTGGCGGAGCTGGCGGAGATCGGCATGAACCTCGCCCGCGACGTCGGCGCGCACGCCGCGGCGGCGATGTCGGCGATCAACGAGGACAACGGCGGCGACCCCACCCGCGCCTTCGCCACCGTCTCCCGCGCGGTGCGCCTCACCCTGGCCATGGAAGCCCGCAACGACGCGCATATTCTTGCGTTGCGCAAGGGTCGCGTTCCGGCTGGCTGGGGTGCGGCGGCCGCGACGGTTCGCGCCGTCTCCGTGTCCCGGTCCGGCGACAGCGCCGGCGAGGGACCGGGCGCGCTCCGCGAAAACCTGATCGACCGCGAAGACGACGAAGCGTTCCTGGACCTGCCGTTCGACGAACAAGTCGAGACGATCCGCCGGGATCTGGGTGTGGCCGGCGAGGCAGCCCCCGGCTCGAAAGCCGGAACAGGCTGCGGTCTACGCCAAGCCCTTACCGCCGGAGCCGTCCGCGACCGAAGCAAGCGCCTCGCCCACGCCGCGGCCGGATCGACGCCGGCGTCACCAGCCCAAACGCACCGGCGGGAGTGAGCCGCTAGATCCCGGCGCAGGTGCGGGTCATCGTCTTCGTGTAGCTCGCGCTCGGGCCCAGGGTATCGGCCAGGATCTTAAGGCCCGCGGCGCAATCCGCGTGGGCCTCCGCGCCCCGTCCGGCGCGGGCGAGCACGGTGGCGCGGTTCACCAGGAGATCGCCGTGGTTGGGGTGAAGCTTGCCGTAGCTGACGTCGTAGTTGTGCTTGGCGTCGTCCATGTTGGCGAGCGCGGCCGTGAACTCGCCCCGGTCGGCCTGGACCAGGGCGAGGTAGACCTCGGTGATGCCGATCATGAAGTGCGGCTTGCCGAAGGCGGCGCGGTAGATCGCCGCCGATCGCGCCAGGGCGGCCTCTGCCTGCGGCAGCTTCTTCTGCGCCTGGAGGATGCGGCCTTCGAGTTGGAGGGAGTTGGCGATGATGGTGTTGTCGGGATCCAGCACCCTCCGCTCGATGGCCAGGGCGGCGCCGACCTCGGCGGCGGCGGCCCGCAGCCGGCCTGCGGAAAAGTCGTTCAGCGCCAGGGCGTACCAGCTCTGCCCGGTATTGAGATGCCGCTCGCCCAGGACACGGCGGTTGATCGCCAGCGCCTGGGAGAGGGCGGCTTCGGCGGCGGGAAGCTGCCCGTCGTCGTTCAGCAGCAGTCCCCGGTTCTGGAGCGCCGCGGCCAGCGCGCGGTCGTTCTTCTCCGGCGCGTCGCGGTAGAGCCTTATGGCGCGGTCGAGGGCGGCGAGGCCCCGGGGGGTATCGCCCTGCGCCTTGTAGACCTGCCCCTCGAGCACGGCGGCGCGGGCGGCCACGTCGGAGGCGTCCTTCGCCTGGCCCAGCATGGCCTCGACCTGCCGGGCTTCGGCCAGGGCCGGAGCGAAGCGGCCCTGGAGGAAGTCGCTGTTGGCCAGGACGAGCCGAGCCGCCGAGCCCTCCTTGCCCGCCTTCAACACCGCCGGCATCGACCGCTCCACCGCGTCCCGCGCTTCGGCGTAGAGGCCGAGGTTGTTGTAAGCCCGCCCCAGGGTCGCGATCAGTCGCGCCTGGACCACCGGCTGGTCCGCGAGCTCTTCGCGCGCCCGCACGGCCCCGCGCTGGAGGATGGCGAGCGCCGTGATGGTGCGGGGGTTGTCGGTTTCCGGACTAACCAGGGCGAACGAGCGGATCAGAAAGTCGGACGTCGCCCGGCTGGTGGCGGTCTCCCGCTCCGCCTCGATCCGCCGCGAGTTCGCGTAGATCGCCAATCCGCCGGTAAGCACCATGCCCACGGAGGCGGCGGTGGCGATCGTCACCGACCGCCGAAGCCGCCGCTGCTCCTCGCGTTGCACCAGCTTGTCGAGGGGCAAGCCGGCCAGTCCGGCGACCAGCTTGAGCTTGGCCAAGCGACGCCCGTCCGCTCCGGGACGAAGATCGGCGGCGATGGGCTCGGCCGGCACGTCCGACAGGGTCCCGTCCGCGCCGAGCCGGAAGCTCAGCGCCGGCGGAAAGCATTCCTCCGCCTCGCGGCCCGGCATGGCGGCGGCGTAGGGCTCGCCGGCGACGATCAGCGCCAGCACGCGACCCTCGCCGTGCAGGCGCTTGAAGGCCAGGATCTCCTGCCCGACCCAGCGCGAGGCGGCCGCCGCCGGAGAACAGATCACCACCAGGAACATCGAGCCCCGGAGCGCGGCGTCGATCTCCCGACCGAGGTCCGCGGAGGCGGGAAGTTCGTCGCGGTCGCGGAAGATCGGCGTCAGCCGCCTGGGCGCCGGTCCCAGCGGCGTCGGCGCGCCCACGAGCCGCGCGGGAACGTGATAGGTCTCCAGGGCGTGGTGCAGCCAGGCGGCCTGAGGCTGGTCGCGATGGCTGTAGCTGATGAACGCCCGGAAGCGCGGCGGATCAAGCGCCATCAGACCGTGCGCGGGGACCCCTCGGAGGCGGCGGATGCTCGCCGGCGGAGGGCCCCACCGACCAGAGCGAAGCCACCCAGGACCAGAAGCCAGGTTCCCGGCTCGGGGACGCCCGTCAAGGGTCCCAGGAGTTGAAAGTCCAAGATCCCGTTCTCGAAGGTCGGCAGCTCGAAGCCGAAGGCTTGGTAGTCGATGCTGTCGATGCCCAAGCCGCCAAGGCCGGGTTGGATGCCCCCGCCCCCGCCGATCGGGTCGCCGAACGCCGAATAGCCGATCAGGCATGCATCGCCGCCCAACTGGAAGCAGCTCGAGCGCGAGAAGCTCTGCACCGTCGTCTGATAGGTCAGGGTCGCCGAGGCGCCGGGATCGAGCTGGGGCAAGCCGATGGCGATGTTCGTCGCCTGCCAATTGAAGCCGTACTCGGTCTGGCTGCCGGGCGTGGTCTCGAGCTGGAACCCGGTCAGGGTCGACTGCGCCTGGGCGATGCTGTCGACGAAGACGTTCGCGCCGGTGACCGGATCGCGAACGAGGCTCACCGAGGCGGTGAGGTCATAGACGGCGACGCCGTTGCTCAGGATCTTGAAGTCGATCGAGGCGCCGGCCAGAGGGTCGCCGGCGGAGTCGGCGGAAAACGACTGGAAACCGCGTCCGCCGCCGTACTCGGGGCAGGACGTCAAGGCCGCCAAGCAGGGGGAGCCGACGTAGACGCCCAGCCCGGCGGGAACGATCTGCGATTGAAGCTGGGGCGTGACCAGGCCGCCGGTGTCGTTGGCGTAGGTCACGTCCACGTCCGTCTGCGAGGTCACATAGGCGTACTCGCCCGACGAGACGTTGCCGTTCTCGAACGCGATCAGGCCCGGAAGGATCTTGGACGTCGAGACGAAGCTGGCGCCCGAGCCGAAGTTGTTGGCGCCCTTGGCGCCCGCCAACTCGTCGCCGCTATAGTTGTAGACGACGTTCTGTCCGGAGGCGTCGGGCTTGAAGGTGATGGCCGCCGTGGACGAGGTCACGACCCCCGTCACCTGGGCGCTCGCCCCAGACGACAAAAGCGCAGCCGCGACGGCAAGAGCCCCTATGATTCTCATCCGACCTACCTCTTCAAGCGGGGGACAAGATGGCCCTACAGAACCCCGCCGATCCCGCAAGCGCCGCGCCCCTCGCTGAAAGCGAATTAAGGTCATGTCAGGGCGCTTCGTCCGGAACCCTGAGGGAGCGAGGATGTCCCCGCCGCCTATCCCGCCCCCAATGCCTCTTCCATGATCCGCCGCATCTCGCCCTTCCGCGCCTTGCCGGTGACGGTCATCACGAATTCGTCCACCACCCGCACGTGGCGGGGGACCTTGTAGTGGGCGATCCTCCCCTGGCAGTGGGCGATCACCGTCTCCTCGGTCAGCGCCTCGCCCGGGCGGGGGATGACCCAGGCGCAGACCGCCTCGCCGTAGCGCTCGTCGGCGACGCCGAACACCTGGGCGTCGAGGATGGCGGGGTGGGTGAGGAGGTATTCCTCGATCTCGCGGGGATAGATGTTCTCGCCGCCGCGGATGATCATGTCCTTGATCCGGCCGGTGATGCGCACATAGCCGGCCTCGTCCATCGTCGCGAGGTCGCCGGAGTGCATCCAGCCCTCGGCGTCGATGGCCTCTTGCGGTCTTCTCCGCATCGTCCCAGTAGCCGAGCATCACCGCGTAGCCGCGCGAGCAGTATTCGCCTTGGCTCCCCCGCGGCAGCGTCTCGCCCTCCGGCCCCACCACCTTGGCCTGCGCGTGCGGGTGGACGCGGCCGACGGTGGAGACCCGTTCGGCCAGCGGATCGTCCGGCGCGGTCTGGGTGGTGAGGGGGCTGGTCTCGGTCATGCCGTAGCCGATGGTCACCTCGCCCATGTTCAGCTTGTCGATCACCGCGCGCATGGTCGGCTCCGGGCAGGGCGATCCGGCCATGATCCCGGTGCGCAGGGTCGAGACGTCGACGGTGTCCAGCGCCGGCTCGGCGAGCATGGCGATGAACATGGTCGGCACGCCATAGAGGGCGGTGCAGCCCTCGGCCTCGACCGCCTCCAGGGTGAGGCGCGGATCGAAGGCCGGCGCCGGATAGACCATCGCCGCGCCGCTGGTCACCGCCGCGAGGTTGCCCAGCACCATGCCGAAGCAGTGGTAGAGCGGCACCGGGATGCAGATGCGGTCGGCGGGGGTGAGGCGGATGGTCCGGGCGGTGAAGTAGCCGTTGTTGAGGATGTTGCGGTGGCTGAGCGTGGCGCCCTTCGGGAACCCCGTCGTGCCGCTGGTGAACTGGATGTTGATCGCCTCGCCGGCGTCGAGCTCCGCCTCCGCGCTGGCGAGACGTTCGGCGTCGATCGGGGCGGCGAGTTCGCTCCAGGGCAGGAAGCCGTCGTGGGGGTCCTCGCCCAGGGAGACGAGAAGCTCGAGCCTCGGGAGCCGGTCGCGGCCGAGCTCGCGCAGCATGGCGATGTAGTCGCTGGTCTTGAACGAGGGCGCGGTGACCAGCGCCGAACATCCGACCTTGTTCAGGGCGTACTCGGCCTCGACGGCGCGATAGGCCGGATTGATGTTGACCAGGATGGCGCCGATCTTGGCGGTGGCGAACTGGACGATGGTCCACTCGGCGCAGTTCGGCGCCCAGATCCCCACCCGATCGCCTTTGTTCACGCCCCGCTGCAGCAGGCCGCAGGCGATGCGCTCCGCCTCCGTATTCAGCTCGCCCCAGGTGAGGCGGACGCCCTGATGGCGGGAGACGAGGGCGAGGTCGTCCGGCCAAGCCTTGGCCGCGCGGCTCAGAGCCTCGCCGATGGTGAACTCCAGCAGCGGCGTGTCGGTCGGCCCGCGCGCGAGGCTTGGGGCCGAACCGCTCATTCGGTGGTGTACCCCGCCGGGATCACCGGGTTGGGTCCGCCGCGCGACCACAGCACGATCTCGTTGCCCCACGGATCGGCGAAGCAGCAGGTAAAGCCGTTGTAGGCCTTCCAGTAGTGGTTACGCCAAAGCACCTTGCCGCCGTGCTTCTCCGCCTTTTCCAGGATCACCGGGGCGGACTGGCCCTCGCCGATGAGGATCCACAGGCGTGGCCGGCGTCCCTCCTTCGCCACCGTGCGCGGCTCGGTGCCCTTCGGCTGCGGATTGGGCCGGACGTTGGCGGCGTTGGTGACGCCGACGGCGAGGTTCGCGGCGCTGGTCTCCTTGCCGTCCGGACCCCGGATCTGCCCGCCGGGGGTGAGGCGGTGGAACAGGCCCGGCAGCCGCGCCTCGTCGGTCCAGCCCAGCACCTTGCAGTAGAACTTGGAGGCGGCCTCGGTATCGTCCGAGGGCAGGTCGACGAAGATCAGCGTGTTGGGCGTGGGCATCGCCTCAAGGGGTGGCGAGCGGCCCTGGCCCTGTCAAGCGGGGCGGCCGTCGACCAGATCTTGGTAGAGATCGAACAGGGCGCGGAAGTGGTCCTCCGCCAGCGGCGGCGGCTGAGGGTGCGGATCGACGCTCCAGCCGGCCCGCGCCGCCGCCACGATCGCCTCCGCCAAGGCCTGCGCATCGCCGAGCGGATAGAGGCGGGAACGTCCCCGCGCGGCGAGGTCCGCCGCCCCGCCGATCTCAGGGACGATCACCGGCAGGCCGCTGGCCATGGCTTCCGCCACCACCAGCCCGAAGGTCTCGGCGCCCGAGCCGTGGATCAGCAGGTCGGCGCTGGCGTAGAGCCGGGCCAGCCGCTCACGGTCGCGCACCTCGCCCAGCAGCCGCACGCCCCCCGCCCCCACCGCGCGCCGAGCCACCCGCTCGCGCAGCAGCCCGTCACCGGCCAGCACCAGCGCCAGCTCCGGGACCCGCTCCCGCGCCCGGCGGAACCCCTCGATCAGGGTCGCGTGCCGTTTCTCCGGATGGAAACGGCCGACCGACAGGATCAGCCGGCCCTCCGGCCTCACCCCGCAGCTCGCCAGCAGCTCGCGCCGCAGCGCCTCGTCGCGCTTGGCCGGCGAGAACGCCCCCGCCTCGATGCCGAACGGGACCGCCCGCGCGTTCGCCACGCCATGCCGGACCAGCCGCCCCGCCAGCCACTCGCTGGCGGCCACCGTCACGTCGTAGTGGGCCGCCAGCCGCCGCACCCGCCGCCACCACGGCTCGGCCAGGGCGTCGATCCGCTCGGTGGAGAGCGGGCCCAGCAGGGCGGTGTAGCCATAGCCGGCGACCACGTCCTGGTGGAACACCAGCGACCGCCGGGCCTTGCCCGGCCACGCCCCCGCCAGCTCGCCGCCCAGCCAGGGCGAGGATCCCTCCACCAGGTCGGGCGCGGCGGCGTCCAGAGCGGCGAAGACGCCGCGGCGGCCGGAGAAGCGGCGGTACTTGGGGTCGAACGGCATCAGCGGGCTCGCGACCCACATGACGCGGCCGCCCTGGCGCTCCTCGACCCGGTCCCCCTCGCCCGGCGCGATCACGGTCAGGTCGTGGCCGGCCCGCGCCGCCGCCTCGAACTTCTGGTTCACGTACGAGCGGACGCCTCCGCCCTGCTCGGAATAGAACCCGGATACGTCGGCGATCCTCATCCGGCGGCGTCAGTCGTAGTAGAACGGCGTCTTCTTGGCCCAGACGCTCGCCGGGTAGCGCGCGTGCAGCAGCCGGAAAGCCCGCTTGCCGGAGTGGTCGTGGCTGCCGCCGAACCGGCCCACGTGCACCAGCCAATAGAGCGCCTCGGGGGCCCGCGGATCGGTGGGATGGGCGGTGATGTAGGTCAGCATCTCGTCCCAGGCCGACACCGCGCCCGCCGGCAGCGGCGGCTCGGGCTCGTCGTAGCCACGTTGAGTGGAGATGAAGAACGCGCGCTCCCGCGCCGCCCGGTCGGCGTCGACATAGTCCGGCAGGCGGATCATCGCGGCGCCTCGGCCGCACTCGCCCAGGCAGACGAGGTCGGTCTTCTCGTCCGGCCAATCGCTCAGCGGCAGCGCGCCGTCCTGCTGATAGGTGGCCAGGATCGGCGGGTCGGCCTCGCCCGGCCGGGTCGGGATCACCCAGTCGACCCAGTAGCCCTGGAACTGCGGAACGGTCTTGCCTTCCGGACGGGTGTAGCCGGCCAGGTCGACGCGGATCCCGGGGATCTTGGCCAACACCAGGAACTCGGCGAAGCGCTTGGCCGGGCCAGGCTGGGCGGTCCGCGCGTCGGCGAGTTCGCGGCTCATGAGCGGAAGCAGGGCGCCAAGCTCGGTGCAGAGAGCGTCGATCGCGGCGTTATCCTGGAGCTGCACCGCTCGCCCGTAGCTGGTCAGGGCCACGTCGAGGCGCAGGGCCTGCGGTATGGAGGCCTCGCGCGAAAGGGCGATCCGTTCGGCGATGGGGGAGCGGTCGATTACAGCTCGGGCGTCCTCCCCGAACCCGACCGTCCCCGCCGGCCCTTCGCCGTCGAAGACGCCTGGAGCCTGGTAGGAATCCGTGACCCAGCGGTCGCGGATGCAGCGGGGCGCCGCGCCATCGGGCGCGGGGTTGTTGTCGGGCGGGCACAGCCGGCTGCGCAAGGCGTAGCGGGCGAAGTCGTCGAGCCCGGACGAGGCCTGGGCCCGCCAGGCCCGCAGGATGTTGCGGTCGCTGACCGACAGATCGTTGCGCGCCAAAAGCGCGTCCAGCCGAGTGCGACGAGAGGCCGACGACGACGAGCTGATCCTGAGGCTCTGGTGTTGCGCGGTAAGCCAACCCGGAGAGGACTCCGGCAGGGTTTCGGCCGCGGCGATCATCGTCGGCGCTTCAGCGTCACCGGGTTCTATCAGGGTCAGCGCGGCCAGCAGCCAAGCCGGGTCGCGCGCCACGCGCCAGCGGCCGAGCGCGTGCGCCAGCGCCGCCTTGCGCGCTGTTTCGTAGGCCGCGGGCTGGTCCTCTCCGTCGGTTCCCGACGCCGGCGGCGCCGCTTTCAACGTCTCGATCCAGTCGAGCGGCTCGAAATCGGTCTGCTTGTCGTCGAACAGGTCGCTGAGATCGCGGAAGTCCGGCGCGACGCTGGGCGGCGGCTCACGGCCGCTCAGACCCTTGGACAACATGGCCGCGAAGCCCTTCGGGTTCTCTCGGAACGCCAGGGCGTGCTCCAGCCCCAGCCGTTCGGACCGACCGTAGGCGTCCGCGGGAGCGGCGTTGAACCGTTTCAGCGCCGCTTCGGCCACGGCGAACGCGGCGGGAGTTTTTTCTCGCAAGGCGCGGCGCACTTGGGTCCGCAACACGAGGTAGGCCGCCTTGTCGCGCCAGGGAGAGGCGGGATCCTTGCCGATGGCGGCGAAGCGTTGAGCCGCCTCGTCATAGCGCCCGTCGTACAAGGCGGCCGCGGCGGTCTGGTAGGCGAAGTCGGCCCGCAGCCAGGGCGGGGCGTCGGTCGGCGGGGCCGGCAGAGGCGTGGTCTCGTGGCAATTGGCGAACACCGCGTCCTGGGCCGCGAGCCAGGCCTTGACCTCGGGAGAGGCCGCCCCGTGCGCGGCGGCGCGATCCTTCAGAGTGGCCGCGGCGGTGTCGAACGCGTCGTCGAAGCAGACCTGGTAGGAGGCATAGTTCGCGCCGGCGCGATCCACGTCGACATAGAAGATCTCCGAAGCCCCGGGCACGAGCTTGCGCGCCGCCGTCCAGGCGTTGACGCCGACGGCGTTGGTGGAGGAGATCCACCAGGGCGTCCCGCAGCAAGGATCGGACAGCGCCTCCCCCGCCGTCGGTCCCACCGCTTGGCCGTGCAACAGGCGCCAGGCGATGTAGAGCATCGGTCGAGGCGCCGTGGGTTTCAGGATGCCAAGGCGGCCGTCGTAGAGGGCCCGCACGTCGGCCGGATCGCCCCCGTATTGGTCGAGGTACCAGGGCGACGGGTCTCCGGGCCCCGAAGCCCGAACGCCGCCGGCGGCGACCATCGCCGTCACCGCCAAAGCGGCGCTCAACGCCCAACGAACGACCAACGCCCCACCTCCTGTCGCACGCGTTCGAAGGCCGTCTCGGACCAGGGACGCGGATCGAACAAATACACGGTCCGCCCGGCCGGCGCCTGCGAGATCGGCGTGTCCGCAGAAATCGCCAAGGCGCTCCGACAGCGCGGTTGGGCGAAGTCGCCGCCGTTCTCCAGCTTGGCCTTGAGCCCGGCCCCGCCCGGACCCATGCGGAACAGCATCGGCACGATCTCGTCCGCCGCGGCGCCCGAGAGCCAGTCCTCGGTCTCGCACCAGGAGGCGATCGCGGTCATCGACAGCTTCTCGCCGGCCGGGAGACCGGCGCGGACATCGCCGAGCAGGTCGAGCAGCGCCTGGCGCTCCGACCGTCGCACCTCGAAATCGAGCTGGACCGCGCGGACGCCGGGCTCCCGCGCCAAGGCGAGGACGGCCGCCGCCGCCTTGGCCCGCTGCTCCGAAGACCAGACGAGGGGTCGGTGGTGATCGATCTGGACATGGACGACCGCCATGGCCGCCGCCTGGCTCGCCAGGAGCGGGAACCGACGGCGGCGCGCTTCGACGACGTTGCCCAAGAGCGTGACGAAGCCGGTCTGAACAGCGATCTCGGCGCGACCGCGCAGGAACCGGAGATCTTCGGGCCGCTCCCACGCCCAGACCACGAACGCCGGCGCGGCGCGGGTCGGGGACGCCCCGGCCAGAACCGCCGCGGCGAAGATCGCCAGGCGCGGGAGGCTAGGCGTCTTGATTGAACCTAGGTTCGCCATGCGGTCGGCTCGCCGCCGCTGCGATCACCGCTTCGTACCGGGCGAGCAGCCCGCCCATGGCCTCGTCCCACGTCCAGCGCAGGCTGGCGGCGCGCGCCGCCTCGCCCATCCTCCGGCGTCGGTCCGGATCGGCGATCAGCTCGGCCACCCTCGCGGCGAAAGCGTCGCCGTCGTCGGCTCGCTCCAGGAATCCTGTGCGTCCGACCTCGACCAGGGAGCGGCTGCCGGTGGCGTCGGCGCAAATTGTCGGCAGGCCGCTGGCCATCGCCTCCAGCGTCACGCTGCCGAAGGTCTCGGAGTCGCTCGGGAAGGTGAAGATGTCGGCGCTGGCGTAGGCCTGCGGAAGGTCCTCGCCGACCAGGAAGCCGGTGAAGATCGCGTCCGGCAGCGCCGCCTCCAGCGACGCGCGCTCCGGCCCGTCGCCGACCATGGCGAGCCGGAAGGGCACGCCCCGCCGCTTCAGCGCCTCGGACATGGCGACGAGGGTCGCGGTCCGTTTCTCCCGCACCAGGCGGCTGGCGAAGAGAACCACGATCTCGTCCGGACCCACGCCGTGACGCGCCCGCCACGCCTCGCTGCGCTTGGCCGGGGTGAACCGCTCCACGTCGACGCCCCTCGCCCAGACCCGCACGTTGCCGGCGCCGCCCTGTTCCGACAGCGCCTCGGCCATGGATTGCGAGGGAACGTAGACCTCGTCGAAGCGGCGGTAGAAGCCCCGGATGTAGGCCTCGCCCGCGCCGGTGAGGAAGCCGAAGCCGTAGTGGGCGAAGTAGGTCTCGTAGCGGGTGTGGTAGCTCGCCACCACCGGCACTCCGAGCCGCCGCCCCGCGACACGGCCCGCCCACCCCAGGAAGTCCGGCGTCGCGACATGGATGATGTCGGGGGCAAACGCCTCCAGCCGCCGGCGCGCCGCCGCGCCCAGGCCGAAGGTGACCCGATACTCCGGCCGCAGCGGCATCGGCGCGGAGGGCGTGGGCTGGACCTCGCCCTCGGGCGTGAAGGGACGATCCTTCGTCACCGGGGTGAAGGTCACCACCTCGACGCCCTTCGCGCGCAGGTAGGCCACGAGCCGGTTCAGGGTGAGCGCGACGCCATCGGCGATGTAGGCGTAGGAGCTGGTGACCAGCGCAACGCGCATCCGCCCTCCTACAAGCGAGACCGCTCCGCGCGGCCGAAGCCGCACATGCCCCATACGGAGCCAGCGCCACAAGCGGCGCGTCGGCGGAACCGCCACCCGACGGAACAGGTGAAACGGTCAAGCTTTACCCTCACGGCCACAACGGCAGGGAGACTCGATGCGGTATCGATGGTGGTTCATCAGCCTGGCGGCGCTGGGGCTCACCCTGCTCATCGGCTCGCTGGCGCTCGACGGCGCCGCCACCGCGCGGCGGCGCGAGAAGGCCGAGGCGTGGCAGACTCACTCGCTGCGCGTGCTGGCGGACATCCAGCACATCAGCGCCGGCATCCAGGACATCGAGCTGGGCCAGACCGGCTTTCGGCTGACGCACGACCCTGCCTACCTGAACCTGTGGCGCGGAACCGAGGCCACGATCCCGTCTCTGGTCCAAGGCCTTGCCCGGGAGACATCCGACAACCCGCGGCAACAGACGCACATCGCCGAACTCAACCGCGAACTCGCGGCCCAGACGGAGGGCGCCGGCGCGGCCGGATCAGGCGCGCGGGTCAGCCTGCTGCACACCATCCGAGGAACGCTGCAGGCGATGGTGGACGAGGAGAGCCGCCTCCTTCGTCTGCGGTCCGACGCCGCGGCGCGGGCCGACCGCGCGGCCCTGCGGTCCGTCTACGCCTTCGCCCTCCTGGGGCTGGCCGTGCTGATCGCGACGGTGCTTGCGGCCGCGCGGGCCTGGACTCTTTCGGCGCGCAATCGCCTCTCGGAGATCGAGGCCCTGGCCGGCTCGCAGGTCGAGCTCAGCGAAGGTCGCCTGAGGCTGATCCAGGCCGCCGGGGGTGTCGGCGGCTTCGACTGGGATGTCGCGCGCGGCGAGGCGGCCGGCTCGCCGGAGTTCTACGCCCTGCTGGGCCTTGCGCCCGAGACGAGGATCGATCGCCATGCGCTCGAGGCGCGGGTTCACATCGACGATCGCGCGCGGATGGTCCACGCGGTGGAGACCGCCGGCGCCGAGGGCGCGGCCTTCGACGACGAATGCCGGGTGGTTCGCGCCAGCGACGGCGCGGTGTTGTGGGTAGCCTGCCGCGCGCGGCCGATGCTCGGGTCCAACGGCAAGCCGGCCCACTACATCGGCGTCGCGATCGACATCACCGACCGCAAGCACGCCGAGGAGGAGCTCGCCGCGGCCAAGCTGGCCGCCGAGAGCGCCAACGAAGCCAAGAGCCAGTTCCTCGCCAACATGAGCCACGAGCTGCGAACGCCGCTCAACGCGGTGATCGGCTACAGCGAAATGTTGGCCGAGGAAGCCGCCGACGTCGATGATGGCCGGCTGGTTCCGGACCTGCAGAAGATCGAAAAGGCCGGCCGCGCCCTGCTCTCGCTGGTCAACGACGTCCTCGACCTCTCCAAGATCGAGGCCGGCAAGATGGATCTCTACCTGGAGACCTTCGAGATCGGCGAGTTGGTGACGGAGGTGGCCTCCACCGTCGAGCCGCTGATGGAGCGCAACGGCAATCGACTGAACATCGAGGCCGACGCCCTGGGCGCGATGACGGCCGACCAGACCAAGTGCCGTCAGATCCTGCTCAATCTGCTGAGCAACGCCGCCAAGTTCACCCACGACGGGGTCATCACCCTCCAGGCGCGGACGGAGAGCACGGAGACCGGCGGATCGGTGGTGTTCACCGTCACGGACAGCGGCATCGGCATGACTCCCGAGCAGATCGACAAGCTGTTCCAGCCCTTCACTCAGGCCGACGCCTCGACCACCCGCAACTACGGCGGCACCGGCCTGGGCCTCGCCCTCACCCGCCGGCTCTGCGAGATGATGGGTGGGGCGATCACGGTCACCAGCGAGGCTGGCGAGGGCTCGGTGTTCACGGTGAGCCTGCCGCGCACCGTCCGCGACGCCGAAGGCGAGATCTTCGGAGGGGAGACGTCGGGAGAGAGCCTGGATCCGGCGGCGCCGCAGGTCCTGGTCATCGACGACGATCCTTCCGTGCACGACCTGATGCGCCGGTTTCTCGCCCGCGAGGGTCTTCAGGCGGTGATCGCCGCCGATGGCGAGACGGGTCTGAAGCTCGCCCGCGAAACCCACCCCGTCGCGATCACGCTCGATGTCATGATGCCGGGGATCGACGGCTGGAGCGTGCTTCGGGCGCTGAAGAACGATCCCGCGACGGCGGAGATACCGGTGATCATGCTCACCATGGTCAGCGACCGTTCCCTCGGCTTCAGCCTGGGCGCCAGCGACTATCTGGCCAAACCCATCGATCGAAAGAACCTGCACCGGGCGCTCAGCCGCTACGCCTTGAGGGAGCCCGGCGAGGTGATGGTGGTGGAAGACGATCCCGCGACCCGCGACCTGCTCGCGCGTCTGCTGGAGGCGCGCGGCCACGCGGTGCGCACCGCCGCCGACGGCCGCGAGGCCCTCGACATGCTGCAGGACGCTCAGCCGGCGCTGATCCTGCTGGACCTCATGCTGCCCCGCATGGACGGGTTCGAGTTCCTGCACGCCCTGAGGGCCGATGCGCGGTGGAAGGACATTCCCGTCCTGGTCGTCACCGCCAAGGACCTGTCGGCCGACGAACGAGATCAGCTGGCGCGGGACGCGGAACTGGTGATCCGCAAGGGCGCCATCGACCGGGAGACCCTGCTATCGGAGGTGAGCCGCCGCGTCGCCGCGCGGGTGAAGAGCGCGGAAGCCGCTCCCCAGCCCCTTCCCGCTCCAACCCCCGCCTGAGGACGATGATGCCCAAGATCCTGCTGGTGGAAGACAACGACGACAACTGGGACATGCTTTCCCGCCGTCTCTCGCGCCGTTCCTATGACGTCGAGCGGGCGGCCGACGGCCAGGAGGCGGTGGACAAGGCGGCCGCCGGGTTCGACCTGGTGCTGATGGACGTGAACCTGCCGGTCATGGACGGGCTGGAAGCCACCCGCCGCATCCGCGCCGCCGAGAGCCGCCGCACACCGATCATCGCCCTTTCCGCCCACGCCCTCTCCACGGACGAGGAGAAGGCGCTGGCGGCCGGGGCCGACGCCTACCACACCAAGCCGGTCGAGCTGCCGCTGCTCCTCGAACAGATCGAGCGCCTGCTGGCGGCTCCCAAGCCGGCGTGACCGACGAGGCCGACAACCACGCCGCCCTGCTCGCGCGCCTGCACCTCGTCGAACCCGAGGGACGGCGGAGCTATCTGGACGACCTCGTCGCCGCCCACCCCGAGGGCCGGCTGGTTCTGGGAGGCGCGGAAGAGGCCCGGATCGATCTTCGCGGCGCCGTCCTGGATGGCGTCCGCTACCGCGCGGCCCACCTGCCGTTCACCGATCTGCATGGCGCGAACCTGCGCGGCGCCCACCTCGCCCAGGCGCACCTTCGCCACGCGGCCCTCGAGGGCGCCGACCTTCGGGGCGGCGATCTCACCGAGGCCGACCTCTCCAGCGCCAGCCTCGGCGAAGCGGACCTGCGCGAAACCCTGCTGGAGGACGCCCACCTCGAGCAGGCGTCGCTGCGATTCGCCGACCTTCGCGAAGCGGTGCTGGAGGGCTCGCAGGCGACGGCCGCCGACTTCTGGGGCGCCAACCTGGAAGGCGCGGACCTCTCTCGGGTGGTCGCTCGCGGCGCGGTGTTCGGCGAGGCTCGCGCGGCCGGCGTGGAGTTCGCGGGCGCCGATCTGCGCGACGCGGACCTCACCGACGCGGACCTCACCGGGGCTCGGCTCACCGGGGCGGATCTCCGCGGCGCAACCCTGCGGGGCGCGAAGCTCGATGGCGCGGACCTCTCCTCGGCCCGGCTGGAGGGCGTGGACCTCGCCCGCGCCACCCTGGCGGGAGCGCGCTTCGCGGGCGCCTTGCTCGACCACACGCGGTTCGGCTGGGATCAGATTGGCCATGTCGGGGAAGACCGCCACGGCGAGCCGGACGCCGCGGCCCGCGCCTACCTGGCCTTGGAGCGGAACTTCGTCGACCTGGGCGACTCGGCGGCGGCCACCCAGGCCTACTTGCGGCGACGCAGGATGCAGAAGCGGTTTGCGCTGGAGACGGCGCGCCAGGCGATCGGTCAGGGTCGGCCCGACCTCGGCCGTGCGCCACGGCCTCGTCTACCTGGGCGACACCCTGGTGGAGTGGATGTGCGACTATGGCGAGAGCCTGATCCGGGTCTTCGCCGCCCTCGCGGTCGTCTACTTCGGGTTCGCCTTCATCTACGGCGCGAGCGGCGGCGTGGAGCGAATCAGCATCGGCCGATCGGGTGAGTCGACGATTGCGATCACGCGCGATCCCATCGACATGGCGGCGTTCAGCCTGATGTCGATGAGCACCTCGGGCTCGGCGGCGGGTATGTTGCAGGCGGCGAACCGCGGCGTCGCCATGCTGGCGGGCGCGCAGGCGCTGCTCGGGATTTTCCTGACCGGTTTGCTCGGGTTCGTCGCCGGTCATCGCATCCGGCGCTGAAGGGGAAATCCGGCGACCCGAAGGGCCGCCGGGTTGAACCCGCTACTTCAGGTGGTTGGCGAGATGCTTGTTCATCTCGAACATACTCACCTTTTCCTTGCCACCGAACACCGGCTTCAACTTGGCGTCGGCGACGATGTCACGCTTGTTCTTGGGGTCCTGCAAATTGTGCTGCTTGATGTAAGCCCACATCTTCGACACCGCGTCGCTACGCGACAGCGGCTTGTCGCCCACCACGCCGGCCAGGTCCTTCGAAGGGGTCATAACCTTCTGAAGGCCGTTCGGCTTCTTCGGGGTTTCCGCCATTGTTTTCTCTCAGCTCCCGTTTTTTTCGATGTGGTCGCCCACGCCAGCCGCGCGGAACGCCATGGGCCGACAATGACGTGTTGCGCGCCAAAGCCAAGTGTTTCTGTACACTTCAGGCGCGAGGGAGCGACGGGAACGCCGTTGACACCGGGGGGAACTGGTAAGCGCCGAGCCGATCAGGCCTTGGCGTAGATGTCCATCACGGCGTCGAGCAGCTTCAGGGCCTCGTCGCGAGGCCGCTGGAAGGAGTTGCGGCCGATGATCGAGCCGAACCCGCCGCCGTCGTGAATCGCCTGGATGTCCTTCAGGAAGGCGGCGTCGTCGGCGACCTTCTCGCCGCCGGAGAAGATCACGATGCGGCGGCCGTCGAAGGCGCACTGGACCACGTGCCGCACCCGCTCCGCCTGGGTGGCGATGGGAATGGAATTGGCGTCGTAGACCTTGCGGGCGGCGTCCTGCTCGATGTGGTCGGTCGGCAGCTTCACCTTGATGATGTGGGCGCCGAGCTGGGCGGCGATCTGGGCGGCGTAGCCGACGACGTCGATCGCCGTCTCACCGGCCTTGGAGATGGAGGAACCCCGCGGATAGGACCAGACCACCACGGCGAGGCCCAGCCGCTTGGCCTTCTCGGCCGCGGCCCGGATCTGCTCGTAGAGGTGGGTGTCGTTGGCCGAGCCCGGATAGATGGTGAAGCCGACCGCGCAGGCGCCGAGGCGAAGAGCGTCGTCCACCGAGCCGGTCATGGCCTGGATCGGGTCGGGGTCGGAGCGCAGCGAATCGCTGTCGTTGATCTTGAGGATCAGCGGGCACCTCGCCGGCAAACTCGCGGGCGGCCGCCTCGATGAAGCCGAGCGGCGCGGCGTAGGCGTTGCAGCCGGCGGCGATGGCCAGCTCGAAGTGGTAGCGCGGGTCGTAGGCCGCGGGATTGGACGCGAACGATCGGGCGGGGCCGTGCTCGAAGCCCTGGTCGACCGGCAGGATCACCAGCTTGCCGGTGCCGGCGAGACGGCCATGGTTCAGAAGGCGCGAGAGGTTGGTGAGCGTGCCCGGGTTGTCGGCCCCGTACCAGCTCAGGATGTCTTTCACGCGCGGTGTCATGGCGATAGCGGCTTCCTCGAAAGGCGATCAGATGGATGGTTTCAGCGGCTCGATAGCGGTTGAAGGATGAACCTTTCAACCGCCTTGGCGAAACCGTCGTTCTCGTTGGTGTCGGTCACGGCGCTCGCGCGGGCCTGAACCTCGCTCGAGGCGTTGCCCATCGCCACGGAGAATCCGCTCTTTTCGAACATCAGGACGTCGTTGGGCATGTCGCCGAACGTGGCCACAGCCTCGGGCGCGACGCCGAGCTTGCGGCAGAGTTCCAACACCACCTGCGCCTTGGTCGCCTTCTGGCTGGTCACGTCCAGATAATAGGGCTGGGACCGGGTCGCGCTGGCCGTTTCACCCACCGCCTCCTGGGTGGCCTTCTCGCAGCGGGCGACGAGGTCGTGGTCGTCCGACACCCCGACGATCTTGATGGCGTGATCGAGCTGGTCGTCGGCGAAGGAATCCACCACCTTGGGATCGAACTTCACCGTCCACGCCTCACGCGCCACGTGGGGCGCGTCCTTGTCGCGCACGAGCCAGTCGTCGGCCGTGTAGAGCCAAGCGTCCAAGCCCTGGTCGAGGATGGTCTTCAGCGCCGTTCGCGCCGCCGCCGGTTCCAGGGCGTGGGTGTCGATCACCGAAAGGTCGGGATTGACGAACACCCCGCCGTTGAACCCCGCGATGGGCGTGTCGATGCCGAGCGGCCCGATCAGCATCGCCATGCCGCGCGGCGGCCGACCGCTGGTGAGGGCGAGCTTGACGCCCGCCCGGCGCATGCCGTCCCAGGCCTCGATGGCCTGGGACGTCAGCACCTTGTCCTGGGTCACCAGGGTGCCGTCGACATCGACGATCGCGAGCTTGATCGAGCCCGGCGGCGGCGGCTCCCCCGACAGCATCGGCTCAGGCTTCCGCGTAGCGCCAGGACTGTCCGTCGCCCTTGGCGGCGGCGAGCTGCCGCCCGGCGAACGCCCAATTCGGCAGAGAGTCGAACCAGGCTTCCAGGAAGCCTTTCCGGTCGTTCTGGTAGTCGAGATAGTAGGCGTGCTCCCACACGTCGCAGACCAGCAGCGGCGTCCCGCGGCTGCCGACCAGCGGATTGTCGGCGTCGTGGGTGGCGATGAGCTCCAGCGTTCCGCCGTTTCCGGCCGAGAGCCAGACCCAACCCGAGCCGAACTGGCCGGTCCCGGCGGTCACGAAGTCCGTCTTGAGCTTCTCGATCCCGCCATAGGCTTCGATGGCGCGGGCGAGATCGCCATCCGGCGACTTCCGCTCGGGCGTCATGCACGTCCAGAAGAAGGCGTGGTTCCACGCCTGCGCGGCGTTGTTGAACAGCTTCTTGGGCGTCTGGCTGGCCGAGGTGGTGATCACCTCCTCGAGCGAGCCGGGATCCTGCCCGGACTGCTCCAGCAACTCGTTCAGGGTCTTCACGTAGGTGGCGTGGTGCTTGTCGTGGTGGAAGTGCATCGTCTCCTCCGAGATCACGGGGGAGAGATCGTCATAGGCGTACGGCAGGTCCGGTAGGCGGAACATCCAAGGTCTCCTGGGGAAAGCGCCCTATAAACCCCAAAGGGCGGAGGGTGGTTCATCCTTGTCCGCGAACGGTGACGGTTTCGATTCCGTGATCGGGGTTTTTGCGGATCACGACCTCGGCGATGTCGCGCAGGGGCAGGACGTGTTCGCGGACGTTGGGCAGGTTGATCTGTCGCCAGACCTGACCGGCGAAACGGCGCGCCTGGTCCGGATTGAGGCTGCTGAACTGAGCATAGAACGAGGTCGGATCGGCGCGCCCCGCCTCCCATAGGCCCATGAAGCGGGTGGTGTACCAGGCCTCCAGCGCGGCCTCGTCGGCGTCGACGTAGACCAGGGCGTCGAGCGGCGCCCCGCCGAGACCCAGCCCCTCCACGATCAACACGGGAGGTCGATCGAGCGCCCGGGCCAGGGTGGGGTCGATGTCATAGAGCGTGTGGGAATATCCGGGGAACACCGCCCTGCCCGACCGGACCGTCTGCAAGGTCTGCGCCAGCGCGGCGCGGTCGTAGGTTTCCGGAAAGCCTTTGCGCAGGGTGAGGTCCGCCTCCGCCAGGGCCTGGTTGGTGAACAGGAATCCGTCCGAGCCGACGACGTCCGCCACGAGCGTGGGCGTGAGCGCGACGAAGGCGTCCGCCAGTTGCCGCGCAATCGTGCTCTTGCCCGCCGCGACGCCTCCGGTCACGCCGACGACATAGGTCTGGACCCCCTCGCCCGCGCGTCGTTCGGCCAGGGTGGCGGCCAGGTCGCGGATCGGGCTCATCCGCGCGCGTCCAATCGCAGGATGGCGCCGGCATGGGCTCCGAGGTTCAACCGCCCCTCGCCGAGCTCCGCTTCGCCGAAGCGGAACGCGAGATCCGCGCTGTCTTCAACCGGGACCGCCCCGCCCGCGCCCCCGAGGTCGAACGCACAGAGCAGGCGCTCTCCGCCCGCTTCGCGCTCGATCACCAGCAGCCCCTCTCCCGCCTCGACGATCCGAGCTGACCCCTGTCGCAGCGCCGGAGAGTCGGCGCGGAAGGCGACCAGCCGGCGCGTGAAGGCGAGCAGGGAGTTCGGGTCCTTGGCCTGCTGCTCGACGCTGAGCGCGCGATGACGCGCATCCACCGGCAGCCAAGTGTACTCGCTGCGAGGAGAACCCCGCCGCCGGCTCCGTGTTGGACCACGGCATCGGGGTGCGCGCGCCGTCGCGCCCTGCGGTTCCATCGTAGGCGGCGATGGCGAAGGGGTCGCGCAGACGCTCGAACGGCACATCGGCCTGAGGCAAGCCCAGCTCCTCGCCCTGGTAGAGGAAGATCGTCCCGCGCAGCGCCATCAGCACCGCCAGCAAGGCGCGGGTGAGCGCGGGCTCGTCGCGGCCGAGCCGGGTGGGAAACCGCGGCACGTCGTGGTTGCCGAGCGACCAGGAGGGCCAACCGGCGGCGCCGCGCCAGGAGTTCGAGCGCCTGGGCGAACAGCGCCGGCGTCGCCTTCGTCGCCTGAAGCAGGAAGAAGCTGTAGGCGGTGTGCAGCCGGCCGGGCTCCACATACTCGATTTGCCGCACCAGCGGCTCCTCGTCGAAGATCTCGCCCACCGTCATGCGCGCGGCGTAGCCGTCCATCAGCGCGCGCAACGTCTCCACGAAGCCGAGCGCCAGCGGCTGCGAGCGATCGTGGATGTGCTTCTGGTACTGGCTCGCCGTGGCCGGGGGTCTTCGGTAGCCGGCGACCGGGTTGTCGGTCAGAGCCGGGTCGTGGGCGAGGTAGTTGATCACGTCGAGGCGGAAGCCGTCGACGCCGCGGTCGAGCCAGAACCGCGCGACATCGAGGATGGCCTCGCGCACCGCCGGGTTCCAGTAGTTGAGATCCGGCTGCTCGGGCAGGAAGTTGTGCAGATAGTACTGCCGGCGGCGCGCGTTCCAGGTCCACGATGGCCCTCCGAAACTCGCCTGCCAGTTGTTGGGCGGGGAGCCGTCCGGCTTGGGATCGGCCCACACATACCAGTCCGCCTTGTCGCTGGCCGGATCGCAGGACGCCTGGAACCAGGGATGACGGTCGGAGGTGTGCGACCAGACCTGGTCGATGATCACCTTCAGGCCGAGCGCGTGCGCGCGCCCGAGAAGAGCGTCGAAATCGTCGAGCGTCCCGAACAGCGGATCGACGTCTCGGTAGTCGCTGACGTCGTAGCCGAAGTCCTTCATCGGCGAGCGGAAGAAGGGCGATAGCCAGACACCGTCGACGCCGAGCGAGGCGACATAGTCGAGCTTTTCCGAGACGCCGTTCAAATCGCCGACCCCGTCGCCGTTGGAGTCGCGAAAGCTGCGAGGGTAGATCTGATAGATCACCGCGCCGCGCCACCAGTCTTCGGTCGCCGTCATCACCCCTCCGCGCCCGGACCTTACGTCTACGCTGAATAGCCTCGGACGTGAGGCTCGAGCGGCGTCACGCGCCGATTGACCCGAATCGAGCCGCCGCGCAAACCTCACATATTATGGCCGCTCCGAACGCGCCAAGGCTGAGGGGACCCTCGGCCAACACGAACGCGGCGGTCGGACAGGCCGGGCTTCTGGTCGCCGGCATGATCACCGTGTGGATCGGCCTGTGCCTCGTTCGCGCCGTGCTCCTGGCGGAGGCGAACGCGCCGGCGCTGGTGTTCTGGACGCTGCTGGCCGAGGCGATCGCGCCCGCGGTGGTCGCCGCGATGGTGGTCTGGATCCTGGCGCGGCAGCCCAAGGCGGCGGACGAGGCCCGCCTGATCGCCTCTCGCGGCGCCTTGATCCATACTCTCGAGGGGGCGCGCGAGGCGCTGCTGGCGATCCAGGGCGCCAGCGAGCGGCAGGTGGAGGCGGCCATGCGGATGGCCCGCATCGCTCACGCCGTGGAGCGCGAAGGCGACCGTCTGGAGAGCCTGTTCAGCGGCGTGCGCGAGGACGCGCCGGCCCTTATCGAGGACGCCCGCGCGATCGGCGCGGCCTGGGATCGGGTGCGCGACCAGGCCCTTCGCCAGAGCGACGCCCTTCGAGCGGCGCTGCGCGACGTGCGCGAGGGCGGCGCGCGGGTGAGCGCGGAAATCGGCGTCGCCCTGGCGCGTCAGACCCAGCAGATCGAAGCGATCGACGCCGCCTCGAGGACCACGACCGCCGCGATCGCCAGCCGCGCCTACGCCCTCGACGCCGCCGTCGAAGGGGCTTTGGGTCGATCCGAAGTCGTGCTGACGGAGCTCACCGAGCAAGGGCAGAAGCTGGTCCAGAACTCCCGCCGCGACCACGACGTCGCCACGGCGCGCGCCGAAACGGTGCTCAGCACCGCGCGTCAGGTGGTGGGCGCAGCACAATACCTGGACGCCGACTCGCCCGCCCGGGAGGAAGCGATCTACGCGGCGCGGCGCTTCACCAAGGCGTTCGAGGCCCTGCTCGCGGCGTTGACGCCCGGCGGGTCAGAGGCGCTCATCCGCATCCTGCTCGCCTCCGATTTCGGCCGGTTGTATCTACGGTTGGGCGCGCGGCTGGGGCGCTTCCCGACCCAGGCCTAGGACCAGATCAGCCCTTCGGTCCCGGTCACCGCAGCCCACCAGACGGCTCCCAGGGCGATCGCCACCGCATAAGGGATCTTGCCGCCCGGGCTGAACAGCGGCGGCGGCTCGCCGCCCCGCGCCAGCGCCGGCCACAGACGCCGCCCGCCGGTGAGGACGAGGACGAGCACCCCTCCGGCCAGGGCCGTGGCCAGAAAGAACGGCGGCAGGCCCCGCAGCCCGGTCCACACGGAGACAGCCGTCATCAGCTTCACATCTCCGCCGCCCAGCCAGCCCACGGCGAACGCGGCCAAGCCGAAGGCGAACATCAGCAAGGGCGCGAGCAAGTGCCCGGTCCAGTCGAAGTGCGCGGACATCAAGCCGTGCGCCACGCCCAGGGCGCCGATCAGGATCGAGACGGTGTTGGGGATTTCGAAGCGCACCACGTCGATCGCGGCCGCGTAGAACAGCAGGATCAACGTCCCCAGCAGAGGCGCCGTGGCGACCAACTCGGCGATCATGGCGTGGCCGAGGATCCGGGGGAGGCGTGGATGCGCTGCTTGAGGTAGACGAGATTGTCCCAGGCGACGTGATCGAACTTCGGGTTGATCTCCATGGCCCGGGTGAAGAAGGTTTCGGCCCGGTCGTAGTCGCCGCGCGCCATGGCGGCGAAGCCGATGGTGTTGAGGTCCTCGGCAACGTCTTCCTTGCCCACGCCGGACACCGCGCCCTTGTAATCGCCACTCATGACGCTGGCGACGCGCAGATCGGTGCCGGCCGCCTTGGAATGGGGATCGAGCTCCACCGCGCGCTTGAGGTCGGCGAGCGCCTCGACAAAGCGGCCGCGCAGCAGTCGCGAGTAGCCGCGATCGGTGAGCGCGGCGGCCGACTTCGGATCGAGGGCGATGGCGCGGTCGTAGGCGAGATCGGCGGCGCGCCAGTCGCGCAACATGTCGGCGGCGACCCCGCGCAACACCCAGGCCGAGGCGAGGCTGGGGTCCAGGACCAGGGCATGGTCGAGAGCCTCGGCGGCCGGGCCGGCGCGGTGCTGGCGGAGACGCGCCTCGCCAAGGCCGGCCCAGGCGCGGGGCGCGATCCCGGGTTCCTGAGTGAGGGGGGCGAAGGCGAGCGCGGCGTTGTCCACGTCGCCCACCTTGAGGGCGAGTTTCGCCCGGTAGAGCGCGACGAGGGGCGCCGGGAGCACGCCGGCGGCGCCGTCCAGCAGCGGCTCGGCGTCCTGAGGCGCGGGGCTCCTCAGCGCGGCGTCGATCCGGCCGGCGAGCGCCGCCGGATCTTCGGGCGCGGCGGGAGCGATCGGAGCCGTCGGCTTGGCGTCCGGATGGGGCGAGGGTCCCGCGCAGGCGGTGGTCGTGGCGGCGATGCGACGGGCGCGGAACGGGTGGACACGCGTGGCGAAGGCGTTGAGCGCGACGTCGTCGCTGTCGAACACCGGACCGCGCAGGACGGCGTCGTCCACGCGCTCGGCGCCCATGGGGTTGGACGCGCGGATCAGGACCGGGGCCTGGCGCGAGGCCGTCTCGCTGAGCACCTCGCCGGCCGGACGAGTCTGCACCGGCGGCGTGGTCCAACTCACCCGCCGTGACGAGTTCTGGGCGGGGTGGGTGAGCGCGGCTTCACCGACCCCTGCGCTGTCGGTGACGCCGGTGTCTTCGACGTTCTCGGCCGGCTGAGTGATCAAGGCCACGCGCGTGGCGGAGAGGCGCTCGATCAGGGCGGTGGGCGACGCCTGCACGCGGACGGGAGAGGCGGTCGAGGCGTGCGGCTGTCCGAGAGGGCTCGGCGATGAGGCGGGTCGGCGTTGGTCCATGATGGCGAGGGTGCGGCGCGCGGCGGCCGCGGCCCGGGGGTCGCTCGCCAGCGAAGCGCGCGTAAGCAGGGAGCGCGCGCGCTCGGGCTCGCCGGCCAGCAGGTAGGAGTAACCCAGGTTGTTCTGGATGGACGCGGAGTCCGGCGCCCGCGTCAGGGCGGCTTCGTAATAGAGCCTGGCGAGATCCGGCCGCCCAAGCCGGTCCCAGGCGACGGCGAGGCCATTCAGGGCGTCCGCGGATTCCGGATGCTCGGCGGCGGCCTGGCGGAAGGCGGCGAGCGCCGCCTCGACCTCCCCGGCCTGGAGCCGACGCTTGCCCTCGGCGTAGGCGTCGGCGCCCTCGGGCACCACCGTGTCGCCGCCGAGCGGCTTCACGCTGTCTGCGAAGGGATGCACCGCCGCCAGGTGGGCGTGATGCGGATGCAGGAGATGCGCCACCGCCGTCCCGATCAGCGCGGTGAGGCTGTGATGGCTCATCGGGCGGGCGCGGGGGGAGCGGACGCCATCGGCGCGCCGCGGTTGATGAACTCACGTTTGATGTTGATCACCGCCGGCAACATCACGATGCCGACCACCACCGGCAGCAGGAAGAAGACGATCGGCACCGACAGGATCACCGGCAGTCGGGCCGCCTTCTCCTCGGCTCGCATGCGGCGCGCCTCGCGCATCTCCGCCGAGTAGACGCGCAGGGCGGGCCCGATGCTGGAACCCAGCTTGTCGGCCTGGTTGAGCAGGGCGACAAAGGCGATCACCTCGGTCAAGCCGGTTTTGCGCGCCAGGCTCTTCAGCGCGTCGCCGCGGGTGCGGCCGGCGCGCAGCTCCAGCGACAGGTCGGAAAGCAGCCGCGACAGAAGCGGGTGCGCCTTGGCGATCTCGAGCCCCACCCGACTGAAGGTCTGGTCGATGCCGAGGCCGGCCTCCACGCACACCAGCATCAGGTCGAGCGCGTCCGGGAACGCATTCAGGATGGCGCGGCGTCGGCGCGACGCGATCGAACCCACGTAGATGTTTGGCGCGTAGAGCCCGATGGCGGCTGCAGCGAGCAGGAGGACCCAGAACTGGATCCCGGTCACGTTCACGGCCTTCAGCAACAGGAAGGCGAGAGCCGCCATGGCCACGGTCAGGACCAGCTTTATGAGCACGAAGAGACGGACCGCGTAGGCTTGGGAGAACCCGGCCAGCATCAGCTTGCTGGCCAGCGCATCCTCGTCCGAGTCCTTGAGCGAAACGCCCCGGCGCTCGACCTCGCTGACGACCTTGGCCCAGCGGGAGTCTTCGGGATCGTCCACCAGGCGGCCAGCGCCGCGGACCCGTCCCCCCGCCGCCGCGCCCTCGAAGCGCCGCCTGAGCCGGCCGCCGGTGACGATCGGGGCGAGGGCCAGGGCGGCGGCGCCGAGCGCGAGGAACCAGAGCACCGCGTCCAGCGGCCAGACCGCGCCTTGCAGGAATTGGCTCCAGTTCATCGCGATCAGACCTTGATCTGGACGAGACGGTTCATGGTGAAGATGCCGCCAAGATAGAGCATGAGAATGCCCAGCACGCCCGGCAGGAAGACGGGATCGCTCGCCACGTCGAGATAGAAGTGAGGCCGGGTCGCGAAGATGAAGCTGAAGGTGGCGACCGGCAGGATGCTGAGCAGCACCGCGGTCATGCGCCCTTCGCTCGACAGGGCTCGGACCTTCAGCACCATGCTCGCGCGCTCGCGGATGACCCGGGCCAGCCCCTCCAGGATGTCGGCGAGATTGCCGCCGGTCTCCGACTGGATGGCGACCGAGACCACGAACATGTTCACGTCCGGCGTGTCGACGCGTCGCGCGAGATTGGCGAGCGCGGCGCGAAGATCGGCCCCGTAGTTCATCTCGGCCGTCACCACACCGAATTCATGGGCCATCGGATCGGGCATCTCGGAAACCAACAGTTCAAGCGCGCTGGATACCGGGTGTCCGGCGCGCAGGCCGCGCACGAAGATGTCGAGCCCGCTTGGAAACTGCGCCTCGAACTTGGCGATCCGACGCGCGGCCATCCGCGAGATCCAGGCCATCGGCGCGCCGACGCCGATCGCCAGGGCGAAGAGCACGAGGACCAGGAAGGCGGCGGGCGAGTGGATCAGGCCGGCGACGCCGCCGACGACCGGGAACACGACGCCGATGGCGAGCGTCGCGCCCGCCATGTAGAGCGCGAACCGCTCCGCCGAGACGTTCATCCCCGCCTCGCCCAGACGCCGGTCGAGGGTTCGCAGCACCGCGGGACGCTGGTCGCGCGGGCTGCCTCGTTCCTCATCCCGGCGAAGGCTCGCGGTCCCGCCGTCCAGAGTGGACGACGCGGACGCCTGGGCGCGCTTGGCGAGTCGATCGACCGGGGTCTTGCGAGTGAACAGCCGCCAGGCGGCGACCCCGGCGACCAGCAGGGCGATGAAGAACAGTTCGATGGCGAGGACGCCGACGTTCATGCGGCGCTCTCCAAAGAGCGCTTCGGATCGAAGATGTCGGCCGGCAACTCCACCCCGCGCGCCTGCAGCACCTTCATGAACGCCGGCCGCACACCGGTGGCGCGGAACTCGCCGAGCACCCGGCCGCCGGGTCCGAGACCAAGGCGCTCGAACCGGAACACCTCTTGCATCAGCACCATCTCGCCCTCCATGCCGGTGATCTCGGCGATGGAGGTGACCTTGCGCTGGCCGTCGCTCAGACGTTCGAGCTGAAGCACGATCTGGATGGCCGAAGCCATCTGGGCGCGGGCCGACTTGGGGCTGATGTCGATCCCGCTCATGCCGATCATCTGCTCGACGCGGCTGAGGGCGTCGCGCGTGGTGTTGGCGTGAACCGTGGTCATCGAGCCGTCGTGGCCGGTGTTCATCGCCTGGAGCATGTCGAAGGCCTCGCCGGCGCGAACCTCGCCCACCACGATCCTGTCGGGTCGCATCCGCAGGGCGTTCTTGACCAGCTCGCGCTGCGTCACCTCGCCCTTGCCTTCGATGTTGGGGGGCCGCGTCTCCAGGCGCACGACATGCCGCTGCTGGAGCTGCAGTTCGGCGGAGTCCTCGATGGTGACGATCCGCTCGGAGTTGTCGATCGAGGCGCTCATGGCGTTGAGCATGGTGGTCTTGCCGGACCCGGTGCCGCCGCTGATCAGCACGTTGCGGCGCGCCTGCACCACGGCGCGAAGGACAATGGCCGCCGCGGGCGGCAGAGCGCCGAGCTGCACCAGGCGATCCATGTCGATCGGGATCTTGGCGAACTTCCGGATGGAGAGGATCGGGCCGTCGACCGCCAGGGGCGGAATGATCGCGTTGATCCGGCTGCCGTCGGCGAGGCGCGCGTCGACCATGGGGGAGGATTCGTCCACCCGGCGCCCGACGGCGCTCACGATCTTGCCGATGATCCGGAGCAGGTGCCGATCGTCGGCGAAGCGGACCTTGGTCTCTTCCAGCTTGCCGCCGCGCTCCACGAACACGGTGTTCGCGGTGTTGACCATGATGTCGGTGATCGAGTGATCCTTGAGCAGCGGCTCGAGGGGACCAAGACCCAGCAGTTCGTCGAGGATCTCCTCGAGCAGCTGGCGGCGTTCGGCGAGGTTCAGGGGCTGGCTCGCCGCCTTGAGCATGTCGGAGATGACATCGCCCAGTTCGCGGGCGATCTGCTCGCGGCTCATGGTGTCGAGCGCGGCGAGGTTGATCCGCTCGAGCAGCTTCTGGTGCAGATCGACCTTGAGCTCGATGAACCGGTTGGGCGCGAGTTCCGGCTTGGGGGGCGGCTCGACCTTGTCGCGCGACGCGGCTTCGGGCGCCGGCTTCGACTCCAGCGATCCGGCCATCAGCTCGGGGTCGGCGCGCGGTCGAGGCGGCGGTGCGGCCGCCACCATCGCGTCCGCGCCACTGCGACGTAGCGGAAACTTCATGGCGTGGCCTCGCGTAAGGCAGGCTGAGAGATCAATTCCGTCAGGGCGCGCAGGTCCTTCTCGAGACGACCGCGCCCCCGGCCACCCGCCAGCGGCTTGCCGAGGTCGAGGGCCGGCCCCATCGTGTCGGGCTCGTTGGAAACGGTCGCATCGATGCCGCGCCCGAGAAGCCGCTCGGGCTCCCTGAGGTTCGGCTTGCCCAGCAGCGGCGGCTCCACCCGGTTGGCGACCAGCCGCACCTTGTCGGAGAGGTTGTTCTCGGCGATCACCGCCAGCTGCCGTCGCGCGTGATCGATCCCGGCGACGCTGAGCGAGGTCACCAGCAAGAGGACGTCCGCCCGCTCGATCGCCCGAAGCGACCAGTCGATCCACGCCCGGGGCAAATCGAGCACCACCGCGTCGTAGTGCGACTTGGCGAGATCGATGATCCGGTCCATCGCGGCCGGGCCGAGAAGATCGAGCGGCGGTGTCTCCGGAGGCGCGGCGACGACGTCCAGACCGGTGACGTGGGTGGCGGCCACCTGGGCGAACAGATCGGCGTCGAGCCGCGCCCCGGCGAACACGATGTCGGCGATGCTGAGCGGCGGCTTCATGTCGAGGTAAAGGGCCGCGGAGCCGAACTGAAGATCCAGATCGATGAGGCAGGTCTTGGCCTTGCCCGCCCAGAAAGCGGCGGTCTGGGTGGCGATGGCGGTCGCCCCGCACCCGCCGTGAGCCCCCATGATCGCGACCATCTGTCCGGCGCGTTGCACCCGCGGCGCCCCGGTCCGAGGTGGGATCGCCGCCACGGCGTTCGAGATGTCCGTCTCACTGAGTGGCAGGGGCACGATGTCGGCGGCCCCGGCCCGGAGCGCAGCGCGAGTCGCCGCCACCGTCAGATCGCGCACCGCGGCGATCACCGGCACGTGGCCGGAGAGATCGCGGGCGAGAGTCTCGAAGGCGGCGAAATCCGCCGGATCCTGGGGATCGGTTTCGACGATCAGCACGTCGGCCCCGTCCGGCGGCGATCCGGCTCGCACTCCGCCCTCCTGGACGATGAGATCCCAGGTCCGCCCCCAACGCGAAGCGGCGACCTTGATCGCCGGCTCAGGACTCTTGAGCCGCAGGACCACGCGCCTTGGTGTCGAGGCGTCTGCGTCCTGGCCTTGAGGCCTCATGATCGGAAGCGGCTCCATGACTGGCTTGGCCCCCCGCGCACCGTCACCGGCTGGCCGGTCCGCCGACCGAGGCCTTCGAATTCGACGAATTCGACCCGCCCTCTTCCGTCGGCGCGCGTCCGGTCGAGCCCTGTCCACTGGCGTTGTCGCCGGCCAGGACCTGACTGCCGTTCAAGAGTTCGCCAGTGCCGTTCACCGGCGTGCCCGTGGCGCCCGACTTGGTGTCGGAGGTCGGCAGGATGAGCGGCTTTTCCCGATCCAACCGATAGCGCGTGAGCGCTCGCACGGCTTTGGCGCCATTGGATCCGGGCGCCGGATCGCCCCGATACTGGGGATTGCGATCGATGATCTCGGCCCGCTCGTCGGCGTGGACGCTCACCCCGAGCAGGGGATCGGCGTCGGCGAAGGCGCACGAGGCGGCTCCGAGGAGCGCGAGCGCGGGAATGATCGCCTGAAGTTTCATGGCAGCACGTGTCCGTAATCGGTGTCCAGGCCGCCGGGCTTGACGGCCGCGGCCGAGGGCCGTCCGTCGACGATCGGGCCGGGGGCCGGGTTGTCCTTCTCGCTCTTGCCCATCAGCAGGAAGTCGAGGTCGCTGGGCGTCTCCACCCGGCTGGTCGGCAGCAGGATCTGCGACGGCTTCACCGGACGCACGATGTGCGGGGTCACGACGATGACCAGCTCGGTCTCGCCCCGGTTGTAGTAGCTGGAGCGGAACAGCGTCCCCAGGATCGGCACCTTGCCGAGGCCCGGGATCGCCTTGATCGTGTCGGCGAAGTCGGACTGGATCAGGCCGGCGAGGGCGAACGCCTCGCCGTCGTGCAGCTCCAGCGACGTCTTGGCGCGGCGCACCTTGAGGCCGGGGACGGTGTAGCCGGCGAACTGCAGGCCCACGGTGCTGTCGATGGAGCTCACTTCGGGCGCGACCGAGAGGTTGATCAGGCCATCGGCGATCACCGTGGGCACGAAGGCCAGGCTCACGCCGAACGGCTTGAACTCGATCTGCAGGCGGCCGAACTGGTCGACGCCGACCGGCACCGGAAACTCGCCGCCGACCAGGAAGTTGGCCGACTCGCCGGACAGCGCCACCAGATTCGGCTGGGCGAGGGTGTGGATCAGGCCCTTCTGGTCCAGCGCGTCGATCGCGATCTGCAGGTTCGAGTGCGGGAAGTTGAACGACAGGGCGTAAGGGTTGGCCGAGCTGTTGATCGTCGGCACCGAGGCGGTGCCGCCGGCGGTTCCGTTCTGCCAGCTGACGCTGCTGATGCCGAGTTGCTTGACGGTGGTGCGCGACATCTCGGCGAAGCGGACCTCGAGCAGCACCTGCTGCGGCTCGCGAACGCTGAGCAGGTTCACGACCTTGTTGTGCGCGAAGGTGTCGGCGATGGTGTAGGCGCGCTCGGCGATGGCGGCGTTGGTGACCCCGCCCTTGAGCACCAGCGACTGGTTGGAGATGCTCACCTCGACCGGTTCGCCGGGCATCAGCTCGCTCAGCTTGCGCTTGAGCCCCTGGGCGTCGGGCCCGACGTCGATATCGACCACGGCGACCACGCCGCCGGCGCGGTCGTAGAGCGACAGGTTGGTGGCGCCGATCTTCTTGCCCATCACATAGACCGAGCGGCTGGTCATGGGCATGACGTCCGCGATGTCCGGGTCGCCGATGATCGCCTTGGTGAACGGGCGGTCCACCTGGAGCGTCTGGCTCTTGCCGAGCGGGACCTGCAGCTCCGGATCGGAGGACTGGGCGCGGGCGAAACCTGGACCGACCAGCAGGAACGCCAGGCCGAGCGCGAGCGATAGGCGTCTCATCATCATTGACCCGGCACGGTGTAGGTGACGGACCCGCCGCCTCGGATCACTTCCACGGTCGGACCCGCGGGTTTGGCCATTCGGGGGCGACCCACGCGATGGTGCGCCACCGCGACCATGGGGTGGGGCAGTCCATCGTGGAGATCGTCGGTGTGCAGCGAGGCGAGCGCCGCGTGGCTGTCGTCCGCCGTCCCGCGCAGCACCAGCGTCAGGGTTCCGGCCTGCTCGCCCAGGGCGAGCTTGGCGGCGTCCAGAGGGGTGACCTCCAGAGTGGCGGTCTTCACCAGCTCGGCCTTGGGGTTCGAGGGATTGGTGGTCTGGCCCATGGCCAGCACGCGGGCGTCCTGGACCAGGATGTCGGTGATCGGCTGGGGCTTGTCCTCGCCGGAGCCGACGAACTTCAGCCCCGCGCCGGAACCGCGGCTCGCGCCCGGGGGAACATAGGTATGCGGACCGCCGCGCCCGCCGTTGGGCGAGGCGCTGGCCGCGCCGTTCGCGGCGGTCATTCCGGCGCCGGAGGTCGCCGTCGCCGTGGCGGCGGCCATGTTGACCATAGTGTCGCCCGCGACCGTCGCCTCCACATGCTGGCCCTTGCCGGCCGGGGTGCGGGTCACGAACACGTCGACCCGGTCGCCGGGGCCGATGAGGCCGGCGACGCCCGTGTGCTCGGACACGGAAACCGAGATGGCCCGCATGTTGGGATCGATCACGCCCAGGTTCGACAGACGCGAGCCGGATCCGGTGATCGCCGAGGCGGTGATGATCTCCTTGGCCGCGATCGGACGCTGGGCGAGGCGGTTGCCATCGGCCGCGACGGCCGAAATCGAGGCGAAGGCGCCGGTCGGCACGGTCTCGGCGGGCATCTGCACCACCGCGAGCTTCTGGGCGGTGATGCGGTCGCCATAGGAGAACGGAACCGCGGCCACGACCGTGGGACGGGTCTGGAGCTTGGGGCCGGCGGACGGCTTTGCAGCCATGCGCGCGATGACGAGCGCCACGATGGCGAGCACGATCGCGCCGGCGAGCATGATGATCGAGGAGCGCCGCACGGCTGTGCCTCGGGGGTTGGAGCTGGGATTACGGGAAAAAGATGGCGGTCGCGAACCTCACGATGGGAGGTTCGCGACCGCCGGACTTTGGACTACGGCGCGCCGCCGATGGTGCCGGCGACGGTGTTGAACAAGTTATTAATGTTGGTGCCCAGCAGCGTGGCGCCGGCGACGATGACGGCGGCGATCAGCGCGATGAGCAGACCGTATTCCGCCGCGGAAGCGCCGCTCTTGTCGGACTGCAGGCGGGAAACCAGGTTGTGCGCACGAATCATAAGATCAGACATGAGTTCATCCCCTCAGGTTTACTGCGACGAGTTGTCGCAGTAAGAGTTTGCGGCCCGACCGATGTCGGCCGGACAAGGCGTCTTAACGGAGACGACGGTATTCACTTAGCCCCCAGTCACCGAAACAGGTTCGGTTAGCCTCAGTCCCGACCTATAACGCTACATAGGTTAACACAACCTGGATTAACTCTAATTTGCAATTAGGATTTTCAGAGCAGAGCGTCGAGACGACAGAATTGTGAGGGATCGTAATCCTTAAACATTTGTTTATTGTGGACCGCCGTCGCGCGCGATAGTTGCGGCCCCGAAATGCCAAGAACGCGAGGGGTGAGCGTGTTGACCGCAATCTGCGGAAATCTGCGAAGATCAAAGACGGGAGCGGCCGCGGTCGAATTCGCGCTGGTCCTGCCCGCTTTCGCCGCCCTGATGTTCGGCACCATCCAGGCCGGCATGCTGATCTTCAGCTACAATATGATGGTCAGCGCCGCGCGCGACGCCACCCGGGCGATGGCGGTGTGCAGCATCGACGCGCCGACCGCCAAGGCTCAGGCCCTGGGGCGCCTGCCGCCCTGGATCCCGAGCGCGAACTGGAGCGTCACGGCGGACGACACCGATCCCGACGCGACGATGACCATCAGCGTGCCGACGGCGCAGGCGATGATCATCAGCTACCTTCCCTTCGATCTTCCCACCCTGACCACGACGATCACCATGCTCAAAGAGCCGAACGGCTACGGAGGCGGCTCGTGCTGAGGACGCTCAATAGACTTCTCGCCGACCGGACGGCCGCCACGGCCGTCGTCGCCGCCTTGGTGATCCCCGTGATCACGGCCACGGCCGGCGCGGGCATCGACGTCTCGCTCATCGAATCGGACCTCGGCCACCTCCAGGCGGCGGCCGACGCCGGCGCCGGAGCCGCGCGGCAGTACTTGAACCCCGCCGATCCTTCCACCGGCCAGTCGACCGACCTGGTCAACTACGCCATCCAATACGCGAACCAGAACTACGCCGGCTCGCTGAACGCCAACGATGTGGTCCAGGGCTGGTACGACGTGACCGCGAAGAGCTTCGGGCCGCCGATCGCCGGCCAGACCACCCAGTACGACGGCAATTACTTCACCAACGCCGTCCAGGTGACGACCCGGTCGAACCATCCCATCGTCTTTGGGGCTTTGCTCGGCCTGCCGACCATCGCCCTCAGCCGGCAGTCGGTCGCCTACAAGTGCTCGAACACCAACTACCCGCTGACGCTGATCGCCAGCGATCCGGTCCCGCCCGGTTACGACGCCAGCCATCCCACGGGATTGCCGGCGATCTGGGCCTCGTTCTCAGCCGACGGGCACGGCCCCAACCAGAGCTACTACTACGCCAATTCCGACGGTCACCTGAACCCGGTGTTCAAGTTCTATGTGCCCTCGGATGGGACCGACGTCTCGTTCGTGGTCACGGGAAGCAACGGCGTCCAGATGCAGGTGGACAGTTACTGCCGGGGCACCTTCCTGGTGGTGCCGGACGCCTTCGATATCTCTCCCAGTTCAGGTCAGAACTGGAATCCGCAGGTGAACTTCCAGAACTTGCGCGGATCCACCAACGACAGTTTCGCCGTCTATCCTGACCAGCAGGATTACCCGATGGCGCCGGGCGACAGCACGACCACCTATTTCGCACAGGGCGCCGTCCAGATCTCCTACCTGACCGACCCGCAAGTGCCGATCCACACGACGCCCTATCCGAACTACCAGGGCTGCTGTCAGTACTGGGCGTCCGCCGGCGATCCGACCCCTGCCCGTCGCGCAACCATGGTCCAATAGCGGCCGCATGGGGGGAGAGCGGACGGCTCTCAAGCGGAGCCTCGACATCTTCGAGCGCCTGTTCTGCGCCGCCTTGTTCGCGCGCATGGCGGTGGTGTTCGCGTCGTCGTTCGGGGCGCATCCGGTCAATATCCTGCCGGTGGTCTCCGAGGCGCTGGTCGTGGCCTTCGTGATCTTCCGCAGGCCGGCGAAGGACATCACCCTGCGACCCTTCGACTGGATCATCGCCCTGGCCGGGTCCTCGGCGCCGTTGTTGGCGGTCCCGATCGCCAACACCGCGCACGCCCTTGCCCCCGTCCGGCTCATCATCTGCCTGATGATCTTCGGAACCGCCTTCTCCGTGTGGGGAAAATGCGCCCTGAACGTGCGCTTCGGCGTGGCGGCGGCCAATCGCGGCGTGGTCGAGCGCGGCCCCTACGCCTTCCTGCGCCATCCCATCTACCTGGGATACTCCATCAACTTCCTCGGGACCTTCCTGGCCAATCCCCTCCCCTGGAATGGCGCTCTGTATCTCGTCACCCTGGTGATGTTCATCCTGAGGATCAACGCAGAGGAGCGCGTGCTGGGGCTCGACCCCGCCTACAGCGCCTTCATGGGCCGGGTGAGATATCGCCTGGCGCCTGGGCTGTATTGATCTAAGTCCAAGCCCGGCTTGTCACGACCTTGAGTTCGTGAAACCCTGAGTTCGACGGGTTGGAGAACGGCCCAGGGGCGGCTGGATGGGGCGGGATACTCAAACCGACGAGAGGCGTTACGACGCTTTTCTTAGTTACAGCCATTGCGACACCGCGTTCGCCCGCCGGTTGCAGCGCCGGCTCGAGCGCTATCGCCTGCCCCATCGTCTCTCGAGATCCCGCCCCGGCGTGAGCGCGGACGCGCGCCGGATCGGCCCCATTTTCCGCGATCGCGATGATCTGCCCGCCTCCCCCGATCTCACCGAGGCCGTCCGCCACGCCCTTGCCAGCTCCCGGTGGCTGATCGTCGTCTGCTCCCCAGACGCGGCGGCGTCATCTTGGGTAAATAGCGAGATCCGCCTGTTCCGGGGGCTTCACGGCGAAGGCCTGATCCTGGCGGCGCTGCTGCGCGGCGAGCCTGACGAGGCCTTCCCGCCAGCGATGTTGGAGCCCACGGTCGGCGCGCCGCCGCCCGCGCCGGTGGCCGCGGACTTCCGGCGGGGCCGTGATGGCGACCAGCTGGCCTTCCTCAAGCTCGCCGCCGCCCTCGCGGGGGTGGAGGTCGACGCCCTCGTTCAGCGTGACGCTCACCGTCGGATGCGACAAATGGCCCTGGTGAGCGGCGGCTCGCTGGCCGGGGTGGCCGTCATGGGCGCGCTCACCGTCGCCGCCATCCTCGCCCGCAACGCCGCCGTCACCGAGCGCAATCGCAGCGTGAAGGTGGTCGACTACATGCTGGGGGATTTGCGCTCGCGGCTGAAGGGCGTCGGCCGGCTCGACGTGCTCCAGGCGGGCAACGAGGGAGCCCTGCGCTACTACGAGGGCCAGGACGTCGCCCATCTCGCGCCGCCAGCGGTGATCGAGCACGCCAAGCTGCTGCAATCCATGGGCGAGGACGACACCAAGCGCGGCGACCTCGCCGCCGCCCGCCGCAAGCTCGACGAGGCCGAACGCGAGACCACAGCGCTGATCCGCGACCACCCGGACGACCCGAAGGTGATCTTTGCCCACGCGCAGAGCCGCTACTGGAGCGGGTTCGTGCGCTGGCGGGAGGACGACCTCGCGGGAGCAAAGGCCGGGTTCGACGACTACGCCGTGCTGGCGAGGCGGCTTGTAGCCGTGGATCCGAAGAACTCGGATTGGCGGATGGAGGTGGGTTACGCGGAGAGCAACCTGGGCGTGTATGCCCTGCGTCAGACGATCGACACCCAAGCCGCTCGATCGCAATTCGCATCCGCCCTGTCGAACTTCGAGGCGGCGCTTGCCGCAAAGCCGGGAGACCGGGACATCCGCGACCAGATCGCCACGGCTTACGCTTGGTCGGCCGATGCCGAAAGGCTGTCGGGTCACTACCGGGAGGCGGTCGCCTGGCGGGAAAAGCAGCGCGACCTGCTCGAGGCGCTCTCACGCGAGCAGCCGAACGACGCGAGCGTCAAAAGCGACCTGGTGAGCAACACCCTTGGACTGGCCCGGCTGGCGCTTCAGCTCGGGCATACCCCTGAGGCTTTGCGGCTGCTGGAGGATGGACGCAGAAGCGCGAGAAGCCTCGCATCGCTCGATCCGAAGGACTTCGACGCGGCGAGACAGGCGCGCGTCTTCGACCTGTTCGAAGTCGCCGCCTGGCTTTCGGAACCCGAAAGCGAGCGCCCGCCGCTCAGTCGAATATCCTCGACCTTGGGAGACTGTTCCGCCGAGGGGCAAAAACCCAGGAACGAGGAGCTGGCGGCGTTTTGTGAGCGGCTCGCCGCCCGCCTCTACCGGACGACTATCCCCGCGGCGTCACAGGCGGGTCCCATGCTTTCCGAACACTGGCTCCTGGCGACAAGGTAGAAGACGATGACGATAGCCGCCTTCCCCATCCCCTGCCCTGTTTCGACCGGCTGGCCGGGAAACACGATAATGAACGTGGTCACGTTCGTGGTGAACGTGTTCGACGACCCGCATAAGCCGGGAGCAACAGTTCAGCAGCTGGAGACCTTTTCACAGCCGCCGTCCAATCCAAGCGACGTCATCACAGGAGGATTGGACAGTGGCCTAAACGCAAACCAATACGGGACCCTTGCTCCGCCGGGTCCGATTCCACTCTATTATGATGTGTCCACCTCACCGCGTGACGGGGTAACACTGGTGAGAGTTGTCATTGGCGGCCCACTTGCCGGCCACTTCCAGTTCGATAGCACGAACTGTGTCTCGTTCTCCGATGCTCAGTCAGCGGCTCGCCAGAACATCTGGTGCGCCAGAGTGCGGCAAGACAGACCGAATGTCGCGATATTCTATGCGGTCACAAAGATGAGAAACACGCCATCCCAACCTGTTGACGAGCTGACAATCAACTTGATTGATAATCGGACTGAACAGTTAATAAGCACCGACGTGGACCCACAAATCAAAAATAACGGGTAATCCTCTCGGCTACGTTTGTGTCAGCGGGCGCCCCCGCCTCACCAGTCGAGTGAACCCCTCGCTAAAGACACGGAAGTACGCGTACGCGACGCCGCTTTCCAACGCCGGTCCTCGGAGATGTGCCAACGTTTCCGGCGAGACTCGTCTCCGGCGACAGGAAACCCTCGTCCATGGGGAACGCCACCGGCTTGGCGGCCGCGCCTCTCAGGTGCGGGCACATGCGCATTGCGCGCTCGGCGCAGGCGCCGTGTACCGGCGGCATGTGGGTGGCGTAGCGGGCGCGGCCCTTCACCTTCAGGAAGGTCCCGGTCACGGAAGGGAACAGGAAGCGGTCGCCGCGCGTCGTGGGCTCGCCGCACACCTGGCAGAGGTGGTTCAGGATCGCCCGGCGTTGGCGGCCCAGGTGCATGCCGACGAGCTGCGGCTCGCCCTCGCCCTGGGCGTCCTTCTGGGTGAGCTCGCGCAGGCCCGGGAAGATCGGCGAGGGGGCGAGGCCGAAGACCGCTTCCCCGGTCCAGGGAGCGGTCCATGGCAGGTTCTCGCCGATCCGCCAGAGGCCGGCGCCCTCCCCCAAGAAGGCGTCAGTCCTTCTGCTTGAGGTAGATCACCTTGGAGCCGCCGCCGTTCATCAGCAGGCCGGCGATGAAGCCGGCGACCGCCGCCACGGCGAGCGCCGCGTAGGGCTGTTCGCGCACCATCGGATCGACGCGGTTGTAGACGTCGCGCGCCTGGTCGGTGACCTTGCCGTAGGTCTCGCCGGCGCGGCTGGCCAAGCGATCGTAGGTGTCCTTCGCCTGATCGGCGACTTGACCATAGGTCTGCTTCGCCTGGTCGGCCACTTTGCTGGCGGTGTCCTTGGCCTGGGCGCCAAGCGCGGCGGCGGTCTGCTTGGCCTGGTCGGCCAGGGCGCCCGCGGCGGCGGTGGCGTTGCCGGCCGCCGCCTGGGCGTTGCCGACCGCTTGCTGGGTCTGACCCTGGACTTGGTCCTGGGCTCCGCGCGCGCGGACTTCGCGATCGTCGAGGGCCTCGCCCGCGAAGCTTTCGGCCTTGCCGACGGCGGCCTTGACCGCGCCGCCGGTGGTGTTCTCGTTCATCGACATGGGATTGTCTCCTTCAGTCCAGATGGGTTTAACGATGGAAGTGTTCAGTGACGGATTTCAGGCGTTCGGACCGAAGCTTCTTCTCGGCCCGATGCTTGGCCTTGAGCGCCCGTTGCTCCTTACGGTGCGCCCGAGCCAGTTCACGCGCCCGCTTGGCCGCCTGGCGCTCGTCCCGACTGGGCGGCGGCGGCGAGTCGTAGCGATCCCGTGAACGGTAGACCTGGCGACGCTGACGACGGCTGAACGCCAGATCGCCGACGATGCCCAGCAGCGCCACGCCCATCTCTGTCGCCAGACGCACAGTGTTGGGATCGACCTTGGGTCGCACCTCGACCACCTGCGCCTTCTTGGGCGCGACCTTGGGCACCAGAAGCGCCAGGGCGGCCGTGACCACGGCGAAGACGACGGCGGTGATCGCGCCGGCGCCCGCGGCGCCGACGGAGCGTTCCAACAGAGCGAACAGAGCGTAGGCGAGCGCCACGAAGGCGATCCCGCCGGCGAACGCCGCCAGGATCACCGCCACGGCGCCGGAGCCCAGCCTTTTCAGCAGATCGCTGATCATCGTCTTTTCGAAGATCCCCGTTGTTCTGGCGTCGAGCGGTTGCGTGGGCGAGTTACGGCGCGACGCTGCGGGCGCGCACCCTTCGAGCCGCTTCAACGGCCCGGACCGACGGGCGTTCCCATTCCCATGGTCAAGCTTTGAACTGCGTCTTAGCCCTTCCTATGTGCGGCGTCCAAGCCCCTCCGTCCGCCCGGGAGACCACCATGACCGACCTCGACGCCGCCGGCACGTTCGCGCTCGGCGAGCGCCATGTGAACCGCATGGGCTATGGCGCCATGCAACTGGCCGGTCCCGGCGTGTTCGGGCCGCCCAAGGACAGGCCGCAGGCGATCGCGGTCTTGCGCGCCGCGAGCGAGGCCGGCGTCAACCACATCGACACCAGCGACTTCTACGGCCCGCACGTGGTCAACGAGATCATCCGCGAGGCGCTGCACCCCTATCCCGACGACCTGGTGATCGTGACCAAGATCGGCGCGCGCCGCGGCGAGGACGCCACCTGGAACCCGGCCTTCTCGCCCGAGGCGCTCACCGCCGCGGTCCATGACAACCTGCGCAACCTGAAGCTCGATGTGCTGGAGGTGGTGAACCTGCGCCTGATGTTCTCGCACCTCGGCCCGGCGGAGGGTTCGGTCGAACCGACGCTCACCGTGCTGGCCGATCTGCAGCGGCAGGGCTTGGTGCGCCACATCGGCCTCTCCAACGCCACACCGGCGCAGGTCGCGGAGGCCCGGCGGATCTGCGACATCGTCTGCGTTCAGAACCTCTACAACCTCGCTCACCGCGACGACGACGCCATGATCGACCAGCTGGCGGCGGCGGGGATCGCCTATGTCCCCTTTTTCCCGCTCGGAGGCTTCTCGCCGCTCCAGTCGGAAACCCTGAGCGCGGAAGCGACCAAGCTGGGCGCGACGCCGATGCAGGCGGCCCTGGCCTGGCTCCTGCACCGCGCCCCCAACATCCTGCTGATTCCGGGGACATCTTCCCTGGAGCACCTGCGCCAGAACCTCGCCGCCGCGGGCCTCAAGCTGCCGCCGGAGAGCCTGGCCGACCTCGACACCATCGGCGTGCGCGGCGAGTACTGACGCAGTGGCTCACACGAACCGCGGGATCGGACCGTCCTGGGGCGTGGTGTCGCCGTCCAGGTCGATGAACACCTCGTCGACGTAGCACCAGCCCCAACCCTCGGGCGGGTCATAGCCTTCGATGATCGGGTGTCGGCTGGCGTGGTAGTGAGCTGTCGCGTGACGATTGGGCGACTGGTCGCAGCAGCCCACATGCCCGCAGGTCCGGCACACGCGCAGATGCACCCACCAGGAGCCGGTCTTCAGGCATTCCTCGCAGCCGCGCGCGCTCGGCTTTACGGTGCGGATCCCGGCGGTGTGTCGGCATTCATCCATGGGGGGCCTCCGGCGTCTTAGGCGTACGGATGAGAACGAGCGCGCAAGCGGCGGCGGCGACGGCGAGCGCCGCCCCGGCCAGGGCCGCCGCGTGGGCTCCGGCGATCAGCGCCTGGGGCGAGGCCGAACGGGCGAAGACGAACCCCATCAGGGCTGTGGCCACCAGTCCGCCGGTGCGGGCGATGGCGCTGTTGAACCCGGACGCGGCGCCCACATGATCGGCGTCCACCGAGCCGATGACGGTGGTGGTGAGCGGAGCGACGCAGCCCGCCATGCCGAGCGCCACCACCGCCGTGCCGGGAAGCACTTGGGCGACATAGCCGCCCGGCCCAGCCCGCAGGAGACCGTAGAGGACCAGCCCGACCCCCACGACCAGAGAGCCGAGGCCGAGGGGAAGCCGACCGCCGACACGCGCGGCGATCTTGCCCATGATCCGCGAGCCCAGCCCGATGACGATCGAGACCGGCAGCATCGCCGCTCCGGCGGCGATCGGCGAATAGCCCTTGGCCTGCATCAGGGTGAACGGCAGCAGCACGAGCAGTCCGCCCAAAGCCGCATAGAGCAGGAAGGTCATCAAGCTCACGCCGACGAAGGCGCGGTCGCGGAACAAGGTAAGCGGCATGAGGGCGGCCGCGCCCGCGCGCCCCTCGCGCCAGACATACCCGGCGAGCGCGGCCAAGCCGCCGATCGCCGCCAGGGCGATGAGCCCGCCCTGCTTGCCCGGCCTGGCGGCCGCCGTCAGCGCCCAGGTGGCGAGGCCAAGGCCCACCGTGACCAGGCCCGCGCCGAGCGCGTCTAGCCGCTGGCCAGGTCGCCGGTCGCGGCTCTCGGGCACGAACCGCCAGGCGAGCGCCGCCGCGGCGAGGCCCACCGGCAGGTTGAGCAGGAAGATCGAACGCCAGCCCACCTCCTGGATCAGCCAACCGCCGGCGACCGGCCCGATGGCGCTGGCGAGCGCGCCCACGCCGGCCCAGGTTCCGATCGCCTTGCCTCGCGTCTCGCCGTTGAAGCTGGCGCCCAGGATCGCGAGGCTGCTGGGCATGAGGAGCGCGGCGCCCGTGCCCTGAACGGCTCTGGCGGCGAGCAGCACGCCCAGCGAGGGGGCGGCCGCGCACCCTAGCGACGCCACCAGGAACAGGCCGACGCCGATCAGGAATATCCTTCGGCGGCCATAGCGATCACCTAGCGCTCCACCCAGCAGGATGAGGGCCGACAGCGTGAGAAGGTAGGCGCTGATGGCCCAGGCAAGTCCGTCCGGGCCGGCGTGAAGGTCACGGCCCAACGCCGGGAGAGCGACGTTCACCACCGATCCGTCGATGAACGCCAAACTGGAGCCGAGAATGCACGCGGCGAGAGTCGCGGTCGGGTGATCGGCGCCGGAAGACGGGGCGTGAGTGGGAAGCGCGTCGCACGGGGCGGCGATGGCGGAGCTCACGGGATCGGCTCCAAGGCCTCAAGCCTCCGCGGGATGCAGGAAGTGATGGATCGCCTGAACCACCACGGAGCCCTCGCCCACGGCGCTCGCCACCCGCTTCACCGATCCCGAACGCACATCGCCGACCGCGAACACGCCGGGCTTCGAGGTCGCATAGGGTGAGCCGAGCCGCTCGCCGCTCTCGCCCTGGCCCGTCATCACGAACCCCTTGTCATCCAGCGCGAGGCAACCATCCAGCCAAGCGGTGTTCGGCTCGGCTCCGATCATCAGGAAGAGGTTGGCGACCTCCACCGATTCGGTCTGGTTGGTGTCACGGTTGGTGAGCTCGATCCGCCGCAGATAGTCGTCGCCGTCGAGGGCGGTCACTTCGGTTCGGGTGTGCAGGGTGATTCTCGCCGAGGCGGTGATCCGCTCGACAAGGTAGTTGCTCATGGTCTCGGCCAGTCCCTCGGCCCGGATCACCATGTGGACGTGCCCGGCGGTGCGCGAGAGGAACATGGCCGCCTGGCCGGCGGAGTTGCCGCCGCCGACCACGGCCACGGCGTCGCTTCCGCAGAGCTGCGCCTCCATGGCGGTCGCGGCGTAGTGAATCCCGGCGCCTTCGAACTTGGCGAAGTTCGGCAGGTCGAGCTTGCGGTACCGGGCGCCGCTGGCGATGACCACGGCCTGGGTCCGCAATGTTTTACCGTCGCTGAGACGAAGCACATAGGGGCGTTCGCCGCATTCCAGCCGGTCCACCTCGCGCGCGATGGCAAGGCGGGCGCCGAATTTCTGGGCCTGCGCCTGGGCGCGCCCGGCGAGGGCCTGGCCGGAGATGCCGGTGGGAAAGCCCAGGTAGTTCTCGATCTTGGATGACGTCCCCGCCTGCCCCCCGGGGCGGTCTGCTCCAGCACGAGGGTCGTCAGGCCTTCGGAAGCGGCGTAGACCGCCGCCGCCAATCCCGCCGGTCCCGCGCCCACGACGGCGACGTCATAGGTCTTATCCGGCTCGATCCGCTCGGTAAGGCCAAGCGCATCTGCCAGTTCCGCGTCGCTCGGATTGCGCAGGACCTTGTGGTCAGGAAGCACCACCACGGGCAACTGATCGGGTCGAAGCTCGAAGCAGGCGAGGAAGCCGCCGGCATCCTTGTCGACCTCGGTGTCGAGGAGGCGATGCGGATAGGCGTTGCGGGTCATGAAGCGCTGCAGGCGCAGGGTGTCGCTGTGGTGCTCGGGTCCGACCAACTCGACCCCACCCTGGCCGTGCGAGATCAAGCCGGTGCGACGCAGGATGAAGGCCCGCATGATGATCTCGCCGATGTCCGGCTCGCTGGCGACCAGTCGTCGGAAGTCGGCGCGTTTGACGCGGGTTACGCGGGAGGGCTCGGCGGCGCGGCCGGAGACCAGAATCTCTCGGTCATTGAACAGGTCCATCTCGCCGGTGAACTGACCGGCGCGCTGGGTAGCGACGATGTTCTCGTGGCCTTCGGAGTCGTGTTCAAACACCTCCACCGCCCCGTCCAACACCAGGAAGAAGTCGGCTCCGCGTTCGCCACGCTGGAACAGCATATCGCCGGCCTCGAGACGAACTTCCGATCCGTACTGGGCCACGCGGGCGATCTGCTCATCGTTGAGCACCGGGAAAGTCTGCGCCTCGCGGGCGTAGGGGTCGCTCGCCTCGGCGGTCTTCAGGGTTGTTCCGTGAGCCTCCGCCATTGCGCTCTCCTCATCTCGACCGCCGGGCTCGAGGCCGGGAGCAACAGGTGGCCCTCGCGGTCGATCGTTCAACTCAACGTGACGTTATAGACACGACAGGTCCGCAAGTTTCGTGACGGTGTTCATGTTGCGCGCCGTGCCGGCCTTGGCCGCGGGAATCACCAGACGCGATCGGGCCATGCCTTCGTCGTAGCAAACGAAGATCTCGCGAACGCCAAGCGCGATCCGCTCGCCGGCGAGGTTCCGCGCCTGCTCGGCCGCGTCGCGCGGCGGAGGCGAATCGAGAAAGGTCGCCGTCACGCGGTTGCCCGGCGCTTCGGGGAACGGATTGTCGGCCACGACCCGCGCCAGCTCCGCCGCCGAGCGCACGAAGGCGGCGACCGGCTTGCCGGCGTGTCGTCGCAACCCCGCCTCCAGAGCGAGCTTGATCTCCCCTTCGTCCAGCGCGCTCTCGAACAGCAGATTGCCACTGGCCAGATAAGTGCGCACCCTGGCGAGCCCGCAGGCTTCTCCGACGGCCTTCAGGTCGGACATCTTGAGCAGGCCGGTTCCGCCGACATTCACGGCCCTCACGAGCGCGACGTAGGCCTTCAACCGACTTTCATCGTCTTGAACATCAGGGTGATGCGCAGGTGCGGGCATTCGCGGGTGATGGCGCGCGCCACGTGCGGGATGGTTCCGGGAAAGACCACCAGGCGGTTGGGCCGAGGATAGGCGGCGCCCAGGATGTCGTCGCCGGCCGGATTGTAGAACACCGTCTCACCGGCCCAGGACGGCTTCCACTCCAGGTGCGGATAGTAGATGGCCGTGAAGTGCCCGGGGTCATGGGCGTCCAGATGCACGCCACCCTCGGCGCCCGCCGGATAACCGTTGGCGTAACAGCGGGTGAGGGCGTGACCCGCGAGTGGACCTTGCTTGAGCCCATTCCACAGCGCCGCGATCTGAGGCGTCGACTGCGCCAATGCCGCCTCGAACGCGGGCGGATCGAGCCCCTCCCCATCTTTCGCCACGCCGGCGAAATGCTTGTACCAATAGCGTGAGGGGTTCGGCCCGGGGTCGGAATAGGCGCCGTAGCTCCAGCCCGGCCCCTTGAGCCACGCATAGAGCGACTTGTGCGTCTCGGCCGGCAAGAGGTTGTCGAAGACCTGGATGCCGCTCATGGCGGTGGTTCCCTAGGCGTCGAGATCCTCCGACAGGATCGCCATCTCGAACATGAACGAGCCCGGCTCGTCCTCGTCCTCGTAGATCACGCCGATGAATTCGCCCTTGATTTCGACTTCCGCCGAGTCCTTCTGCTTGGGTCTGGCTTTCAGCGCGATGTGGGGCGTGCCGAAGGTCCGCTTGAGGTGCGCCTGGACGCGATCGATATCTTTTTGGTCCATGGGACGCTCCGCAACGATGAGTTGCAATCCTAGAGGAAGGGCCGGGGACGGCCAAGCGCCACCAGACGCCGCGGCGCGCGTTGATGGGCGGATCGGCCTCTGAACGGGGCGGTCGGGACTCTCGCATCGGTGCGGCGAGGCGCGCCCCGCGGGGCAAGGAGGACGGAGTTTGGACCAGCGATCATCGGCCTCCCAGGCCAGGACCGGCATCGCGGAATTGGACGACGTTCTGGGCGGCGGCCTGGAGCGCGGCCGCCTGTATCTGATCGAAGGCAATCCAGGCACCGGCAAGACCACCATCGCCCTGCAATGCCTGATCCGCGCCGCCAGAGACGGCGAGAGCTGCCTCTACATCACCCTCTCGGAAACGGAGGACGAGCTTCGCAAGGCGGCTGGGTCGCACGGCTGGGATCTTCAGGGTGTCGAGATCTTCGAACTGGTGCCACCGGAAAATCTCCTGGACGAAGAGCAGCAACAGAGCCTGCTCTACTCGTCCGACCTCGAATTAGGTGAGACGACGAGGCGCATTTTCGAGGCGGTGCAGAGACTGTCTCCTGAGGTCGTGGTGTTGGACAGCCTCTCGGAAATTCGTCTACTCGCCCAAAGTTCGCTCCGCTACCGTAGACAGCTTCTGGCGCTCAAGCATTACTTTGCCAAGCTCGGCGCGACCGTGATCACGCTCGACGACCTCACCGGCGAGGCGGCGGACCGGACCGTACATTCGCTGGCGCACGCGGTGATCCGGCTGGAGGAGTTGGCGCCGGATTACGGGGCCGAGCGACGCCGACTTCGCGTGGTCAAGTATCGGGGCCGCAAGTACCGCGGCGGATTCCACGATCTCACCATCGTTTCGGGCGGTGTCCGCGTCTTCCCGCGACTGGTGTCGGCCGAACACCGGACAAGCTATTCGCGCGACGTTCTGACGACGGAGTCGCCCGAACTCGACTCCCTCCTGGGCGGCGGTGTCGAGCGTGGAACCAGCGTCCTCATTCTGGGTCCCGCCGGCACTGGGAAGTCGCTGCTCTGTCTCTCCTTCATCCGCCATGCGGTATCGCGCGGAGAGCGCGCGGCGATGTTCATGTTCGAGGAGGAGGCCAGCCTGCTGATCCAGCGCGCGATGGGCCTCGGCATCGACCTTCAGGCGATGATCGACGCCGATCAGCTTACGCTCGATCAGGTGGACGCGGCCGAACTGACCCCCGGCGAGTTCTCCGCCCGTGTGCGTCACTGCGTCGAAAACCGGGGCGCCCGAACGGTGGTTGTCGACAGCCTCACCGGCTATCAGGCCGCCATGCCTCAGGAAAAAGCGTTGGTGCTGCACATGCACGAACTGCTCCAGTATCTGAACCGTCAGGGCGCAACGACGTTTCTCACCGTCGCCCAGCACGGGCTGGTGGGCGATATGAAATCGCCGGTGGATCTCACCTATCTGGCCGATACCGTGATCCTGCTCCGCTATTTCGAAGCCACCGGCCGCGTGCGGCGCGCGATTTCGGTGGTGAAGAAGCGCACCGGTCCGCACGAGGACACCATCCGCGAATACCGGATCGGCTCACGCGGGGTCGTCCTTGGACCACCTCTGGTCGGCTTCCAAGGCATCCTGCGCGGCACGCCGGAGGTCGCTCATAGCGCGGCTCTGATGAACCACGACGAGCCGTGAAGCGGAGCACGAATTCCGAACGCGGCGTTGTTCTGGCGCCCCTCGGTCGCGATGCCGCCGTGGCCGTCGCCATGCTCGGCGAAGGCGGCATCGAGGCGGAGCGCGTCGATGACCTTGATGCTCTGGTCGCCAAGCTCGACCTTGGCGCGGGGTTCGTGGTGGTCACCGAAGAGGCGCTGGCCACGACGGATCTCAACGCCCTGTCCGCCTGGATCGCCGATCAGGAGAACTGGTCGGACCTGCCGTTCATCCTCATCACCCACCGTGGCGGAGGGCTGGAGCGCAATCCGGCGGCGCAGCGCTATCTCGAGGTTCTCAGCAACGTCACCTTCCTCGAAAGGCCGTTCCATCCGACGACGCTGATCAGCCTGGCCCGAGCGGCGCTTCGAGGACGCCGGCGTCAGTACGAGGCCCGGGCCCGCCTCGAGGCGCTCCGCGAAGGGGAGGTCCGCCTCCGCGAGATGAACGCCACCCTGGAGCGGCGAGTTGCCGACGCATTGGCCGAGCGCAAGGTCTTCGCCGACATCGTCGCCACGGCCGAAGGCTCGTTCCAGGTTCTGGACAACGACTTCCGGTTCCAGGCGGTCAATGCGGCCGCCGTCGCCGACTACGAGCGTTTCTTCGGAGCCAAGGTCAAGGTGGGCGACACCATGCACGAGGTTCTGGCTCATGCGCCCGAGGAGCTGGAGCGCGCGCTCGCGATCTGGGGACGGGCGCTCAATGGTGAGAGCATCGACGAGACGAGCTGGTGGTCGGCGCCGGGTCTGCCGTCGCGGGCCTATGAGATGCAGTTCAGGCCGCTTCGCGACCTGGAGGGGCGGCAGGTCGGCGCCTATCTGTTCGGGCGGGAAGTGACCGACCGGCTGCGCGATCAGCAACGATTGGCCGAAGCCACTGCTCAACTTCACGAGACGCAGAAGCTGGAGATGCTGGGCCAGCTCACCGGTGGCGTGGCGCACGACTTCAATAACCTGCTGACCCCGATCATCGGCGCGCTCGACCTTCTTCGCACCCGCCCGGGCGGAGATTCACGCTCCGCCCGCCTGATCGATGGAGCGCTCCAATCCGGCGAGCGCGCCAAGACCCTGGTTCAGCGCTTGCTGGGCTTTGCGCGGCGCCAGACCCTCGAACCCCGCGCCGTCGACCTGCGCGACCTCGTCGAGAACATGCGGGACTTGGTGGTGAGCTCCATCGGTCCAGGGATCGAGTTCCGCGTGCTCGCGTCGCACGACCTGCCCCCGGCGCTTGCCGACCCCAACCAGCTCGAACTCGCCGTCCTCAACCTGTGCGTCAACGCGCGCGACGCGATGCCGAGCGGGGGCGACATCACCATCGCCCTGGAGCCCCTGACCATCGAGCCGGGCGACAGCCAGGGCTTGAACCCCGGTGAGTACCAGCGATTGTCCGTGATTGACCGCGGCGTCGGCATGGACGAGGCGACGCTCAAGCGGGCGATCGAGCCGTTCTACTCGACCAAGGGGGTGGGCAAGGGCACGGGGCTTGGCCTCAGCATGGTGCACGGGCTCTGCGCCCAGCTCGGCGGCGCCTTCGTTCTCACGAGCACGCCGGGCGTCGGCACCCGGGCGGAGCTCTATCTTCCCGAGGCCCCGCCCAACGCGCGGACCGTCGTCCCCCGAGCGCTTAGGCCGAACGTGACCGGAGGACCGTCTCTGAGGGTGCTCCTCGTCGACGATGAGGAACTGGTTCGCGCCGGCACCGCCGAGATGCTTCGCGCGCTGGGACACCACGTCACCGAAGCCGCCGGCGGCGCCGAGGCGCTCCGCAAATTGGACGGCGGCCTTCAGATCGATGTGCTGGTCACCGACTATACCATGCCGCGCATGGACGGCGCGGAACTCGCCCGACAGGTCGCCGAACTCCGTGCGGACGCCCGCGTGCTGGTGATCACCGGCTACGCCGGCGGCGATCTCGACCTGGGCATCCCTACGCTTGCCAAGCCTTTCCGGCAGACGGACTTGGCCAAGGCCCTCGCCGAGGTGGTGGAGCCGCCACCGAGCGCCGCGCCGATGGAGGCGCGCGTCTGACGAAGGGGCGGTCTGTCGCTCCGGCCGACACGGCCGGGGCCAGCTCAGATCACGTAGTCGTAAACCACCTCGGCCAAGGTGTGGTCCATCGTCCGCGCCGGCTCCGGCTCGGTCGGGCAGTTTACCAGGCGGGCGGGAACTCCGGCGGCGGTGCAGTGCGGTGGGACCGGCTTCAGAACCACCGAGCCACTGGCGACCTTGGCGTAGTCGCCGATGACGATGTTTCCGAGCACCTTGGCGCCGGCGCCCAGAAGGACGCCGTTGCCAATCTTGGGATGACGGTCGCCGCGCTCGGCGCCGGTTCCGCCCAAGGTGACGTTCTGGAGCATGGAGACGTCCGCCCCGATCACCGTTGTCTCACCAATGACGATGCCCGTGCCGTGGTCGAGAAAGGCGCCGGGACCGACGGGCACGGCGGGATGGATGTCGACCTGGAACAACTCGGAGACGCGGCTCTGGAGATAGAGGGCAAGCGCCTCCCGTCCCTTCAACCACAGGCCATGGGAGATGCGATGCGTCTGCAGGGCCAAGAACCCCTTGAAATAGAGGAAGGGCTGAAGATAGCCCTTGCACGCCGGATCGCGTTCGAAGACGGCGCGAAGGTCGGCCTCGACGGTCTCGATCAGTCGGGGATCGTTTGCGTAAGCCTCGTCGGCGACCTCGCGCAGGCTCATGGCTCGGATCTCCTGGTCGCCGAGCTTGCGGGCGAGCTGATAGGAGAGCGAGCTGGCAAGGTCGTCGTGTCGAAGGACCACCGCGTTCATCAGGGAGGCGAGGTCCGGCTCCTGGCTCGCCACGTGCTCCGCCTCGTTGCGCAGAGCCGCCCATACCGGGGGCGCGCCACCCGGGCCAACCAGTTCCAGGGCCTTGCCCATGCGTCTCACCTCGTTCCCCCCAAACTTATCGATGATCATATCTGGGGCGCCTATATGACTTGCGCCACCGAGCCCTGGTGGAAGCGTGTTTAGAAACCCTGAGGATCGCTGCATGAAAACTGAGTTCGGCGATCCCCTGCCGATTGTCGCTTCCCCCGAAACCGTTGCTTTCCTCGAGCGGCGGCGCTCGGCTTCGGCGCTGACCCTGACCGCCCCGGCTCCGAACGACGCCACTCTAGAACGCCTGCTCACCGTCGCGGCGCGAGCGCCCGACCATGGCAAGCTGCACCCCTGGCGATTTGTGGTGCTGCGGGATGAGGCGAAAGCGGCCTTCGTCGCCGGCCTGGAGACGATCGCCGCCAAGCGGGCGGATGCGACAAAGGCCTCAGCCAAGCTCGGGAAGATCAAGACCCCGCCGCTCACCATCGCCGTGATCTCCCGCCTCGTTCCCGGCGAGATCGATCCGTGGGAGCAGGAGCTATCGGCTGGCGCGGTTTGCACCCTGATGATCATCGCGGCCCAGGCACTGGGATTCGGCGCCAACTGGATCACCGATTGGTACGCGTATGACGGCGCGGCCTTGCGCCTGCTGGGCTGCGCCGCCGACGAGCGCGTCGCGGGTTACGTTCACATCGGCACCCCGAGCGAGCCTCCCCTCGAGCGGGTGCGCCCGGCGCTCTCCGAGGTGTCGGAAGTCTGGTCGGCGAAGGCCTGACGAAGGCCGCCGATGGTGGGCCTCAGAGGGTGCTTACCGTGTGCCCGCCGTCGACCGTGATCACGCTGCCGGTCATATAGGCCGAGGCGTCGGAGGCGAGCAGCAGCAGCGGTCCCTCCAGGTCCTCCATTTCGCCCCAGCGTCGCTGCGGAACCCGCTTGAGCATGCCCTGCCCGAAGTCGGAGGCGAGGAACTCGCGGTTGAGGTCCGTCACCACATAGCCGGGCGCCAGCGCGTTCACGCGGATGCCGTATCGCGCCCACTCCATGGCGGTGAACTTCGTCATCTGGATCATCGCCGCCTTCGACGCCGAATAAGCCGGCGCGCCCGGGCCGGGTCGGAAACCGGTGATCGAAGCGATGTTGATGATCGATCCGCCTTTCTTGGCGTCGATCAGCTTCAGAGCGGCGGCGCGGGAGACGTAGAAGGCGGCGTTCACGTTCACGTCGAACACGGAGCGCCATTCCTCGGGCGTGGTTTCGATGGCGCGGCCGGTTTCGCCCGCCACGCCCGCGTTGTTGACCACGATGTCGACGGCGCCCAGGCGTTCGAACGCGGCGCTCACCGCGTCCGCATCGCTGACGTCCAACTGGACGGCGGAAGCCTTGCCGCCGGCCTCCGTGATCTCCGCGGCCAACGCCTCGAGCCGATCGGCGCGGCGCGCGGCAAGGATCACCGCGGCGCCCGAGTGCGCGAGGATCCGGCTGAAATGGCTGCCGAAGCCGCTCGACGCGCCCGTGACAAGCGCGGTCTTACCCGTGAGATCGACGTTCATCGGCCCTGCTTAGGGCCGATCCGCCGGTAAGGCGAGATAGCGCCCTAGTGGAGCGATGCGCCGGCCTCGGGGCGTAACTGCTCGAACTGGCCTAGCGCCTGATCGCTCAGACGCGCGGTGATCCTGGTGCGCTCGCCCTCTTCGCGACGATCGGTGACCCGGCCGTGGCGATAGAGCCAAGCGATCGCCTCGCCGTCTTCGGCCGCAAGATCGAAGTCTCGTTCGGCGTCGGGATCCACATGCAGCGCGATCCGGGCAAGCAGGCCGTCCAGCCCCTCGCCGGTGACGGCGGAAACGCACACCGCGTCGGAGAGCGCGGCGCGCCTGCAGATGTCCTCGCGGCGGTCCTCATCCAGCAGGTCGACCTTGTTCCAGACCTCGATCAGCCGGTGGCGGTCGCTGGGATCGACGCCGATCTCGCTCAGCACGGCTTCCACGTCGTGCGCCTCGGCATCGCTGGTGTCGGCGGCGATGTCGCGAACGTGCAGGATCACGTCCGCCTCGCTCACCTCGTCCAACGTGGCGCGGAACGACTCCACCAGTTCGTGGGGCAGATCGGAGATGAAGCCCACGGTGTCCGAGAGGATGGCGAACCGGCCGCCGGGCAGCTCCAGGCGTCGCAAGGTCGGGTCGAGCGTTGCGAACAGCATCGACTTGGCGAACACCGCCGAACGCGTGAGGGCGTTGAACAGCGTCGACTTGCCCGCATTGGTGTAGCCCACAAGCGCGATCGTCGGGTATGGCGCGCGCTTGCGCGAGCGGCGTTGCAGCGCCCGGGTGCGGCGGACTTCGCCAAGTTCATGCTTCAGCTTGGTGATCCGGTCGCGCAGCATGCGGCGGTCGGCCTCGATCTGGCTTTCGCCCGGGCCGCCAAGGAAGCCGAAGCCCCCGCGCTGGCGCTCCAGGTGGGTCCAGGTCCGGACCAGACGCGAGCGCTCGTAGTCGAGACGCGCCATCTCGACCTGCAGCCGACCCTCGCCGGTTCGCGCGCGCCGGCCGAAGATCTCGAGGATCAGGCCGGTGCGGTCGATGACCTTGGCGTTCCAGGCCTTCTCCAGATTGCGCTGCTGCACCGGGCCAAGCGCGTCGTCCACCACGACCACGTCGATCTCGCGCTCCTTGGCGAGGGACGCGATCTCCTCGACCCGACCGGAGCCGAACAGGGTGGCGGGGACGGGCTTGCGCAGCGGAACCAGAAGCGGCTCGACGACGTCGAGGTCGAGTGCTTCAGCGAGGCCGACCGCCTCCTCCAGCTTCGCTTCTGGCGTGCGGCCGTTGGCGCCGTGCGGCCGGACTGGATGGATGACGAGCGCCCGCTGGACGGGCGTGGTGCGATCGACGGACTCTTTACTCAAACCTCTTCCAGAGCCTCGAACTCCGGTTCCCAGAGCTGGACCGGACCGGCCGGCATGATCGTGGATATGGCGTGCTTATAGACCAGCTGGGCTTGGCCATCGCGGCGCAGCAGCACGCAGAAGTTATCGAACCAGCTCACCACGCCTTGCAGCTTGACGCCGTTGACGAGAAAAATCGTGAGCGGGGTGCGCGCCTTGCGGACCGCGTTGAGGAAGGAGTCCTGCAGGTTCTGCTTGTTGTTATTGGACAAAGCTTGTCTCACTTTTTTGGGGTTTCGCCGACGCCGGATGCCCGCCCCGGGCGACATGCTCGATATAGAGTTGACGCAAGCGTTTCGCCACGTCGCCAACCGACCCATTGCCTACGTTGACGCCATCGATGCGGATCACGGGCATGACGAGGGAGCTCGCGCTCGTAATGAAGGCTTCCCGGGCGCCCTTCGCCTCCTCAACGGTAAACGGTCGCTGTTCCACCTGGAGGCCCAGTGTTTCCGCGAGGGCCAGGGTCGACAGCCGGGTCACTCCGCGCAGGATGTTGGACTGAATGCTGCGGGTGCGCAGCACGCCTTCGCCGTCGACGATCCAGGCGTTGGTCGAAGAGCCTTCGGTGACGAGGCCAGCCTCGTCCACGAACCAGGCCTCGTAGGCGCCGGCCTCCCGCGCGGCCTGCTTGGCGAGCACATTGGGCAGCAGCCCGATGGTCTTGATGTCGCAACGGCCCCAGCGGTTGTCCTGGACGGTCACGACCGAAACCCCACGCTCGGCCCGTGCGTGAGCCGCCGCCCAGTCAAGGCGCTTGGCGGTGATCACCAGGCTCGGCCGTGGCGCCGGATCGGGAAGGGCGTGATCCCGCGGCGCGACGCCTCGGGTGATCTGCAGGTAAAGCAGCCCGTCGGACAGGCGGTTGCGACGACGCACTTCGCGGAGAACCAGGCCGAGCGAGGCCCGGCTCATCGGCATGGGGATGCGCAGCTCGCCGAGGCTACGCTCCAGACGCTGGAGATGACCCTCGGTGTCGGCCAGCACTCCGCCGATCACGCCCCAGACCTCGTAAACGCCGTCGGCGAACTGATAGCCGCGGTCCTCGATGTGGACGGCGGCGCGGGCATGAGGAACGAAGCGGCCGTTGACGTAGGCGAGCCTCACGCATCCTCCTCCTCGCTCAGCCTCGCGCCGCCAGCCGCCAGCGACTTGAGCTTGCGGTGCAGGGCCGAGCGCTCCATGCCGATGAAGGCCGCCGTTCGCGAGATATTGCCGCCGAAGCGGGTGATCTGGGCGTCGAGATATTCCTTCTCGAACAGCTCGCGCGCCTCGCGCAGCGGCAAAGCGATGATCCGTTCGGCCCCCAAGCCGCCTGGTGTCGGCGCCGAGCTGGCCTCCGGCGGCAGCATGTTGGCGGTGATCGCCTCGTCCGGCGAGCCGGAACTTAGGATCAGCATCCGCTCCACGACATTGCGCAGCTGGCGCACGTTCCCCGGCCAGGGTTGAAGCTGCAGGGTGGCGAAGGCGTCTTCCGCCAAGCGTCGACGCGGCAGGCCCTGAGCCTCGGCCAGACGCTCGATGTAGTAGGCGATGAGAGCGGGGATATCCTCGCGCCGCTCCGAGAGACCAGGCACGCGCAGCGGCACCACGTTCAGCCGATGATAGAGATCCTCGCGCAGCCGACCGGCCGCGATTTCCTCCGAGACGTCGCGCGAGGTGGACGAGATGACCCGGACGTCCACCTGCACGTCCTGGTCGCCGCCGACCCGTCGAAAACGTTGCTCGACCAGCACGCGCAGGATCCGGCTCTGGCTCTCGCGCGGCATCTCGGCGATCTCGTCGATGTAGAGGGTGCCGCCGTGGGCGCGTTCGAACACGCCGATGCGGGCGGTCCGGCCTTCCGCCCCCTCCTCGCCGAACAACTCGAAGTCGAGGCGCTGCGGGGTCATGCCCGCCGCGCTCACCGCGACGAATTCGCCACGCGACCGCGCGCTGGCGGCATGGATCATGCGAGCGGAGGTCTCCTTGCCGGACCCGGGCGGCCCGACGATGAGAACGCGGCTGTTGGCCGCCGCGAGCCGGGCGATTTGGGCGCGCAGCGACTGCATCGCCGCCGACTGGCCGACAAGGCCGTCCGGAACGATCGCCTCCTTGCGCAGGCGCCGGTTCTCGCGGCGCAGGTCGACCGCCTCGAGCGCACGTTGGACCACCAGCAACAACCGGTCCGACTTGAACGGCTTTTCGAGGAAGTCGTAGGCGCCCTTCTTGATCGCCGAGACGGCGGTCTCGATGTTCCCATGACCGCTGATCATGATCACCGGCAAGTCGGCGTCGAGGTCCTTGAGCACGCCGAGCAGCTCCATCCCGTCCATGCCGCCACCGGTCATCCAAATGTCGAGGATGACGAGCGCGGGTTTGCGCGCGCGGATGTTGGCGAGCGCGGTTTCCGAGCTCTTGGCGGTTCGGACGGCGTAACCTTCGTCCTGAAGGATGCCGGCGACGAGGTCGCGGATGTCCGCCTCGTCGTCGACCACGAGAATGTCACTGATCATGCGTGCGCCTCCGCGCGGATGGGTCTGGGGCCAGCGGCCAGGACGGTGGGAAAGGATAGGACGACGCGCGCGCCCGGACCTGCCGGCCGATCGCCCAGGGAAAGCGCGCCGCCGTGCTCTTCCAGAATGCGCTTGACGATGGCGAGCCCAAGGCCGGTGCCCTTCTCGCGGGTGGTGACATACGGCTCGGTGAGCCGGTCGCGATTTTCCGGCGGCAGACCCACGCCGTTGTCCTCGACCACCACGTCGACGCGGTCGGGCTGTCGCAGGATGGCGACCTCGATCCTGCCGGCGGGCCCCGTGGGCTCGGCCTCCCGACGGGCGGCGATCGCCTCGCCCGCATTCTTGAGCACGTTGGTGAGCGCCTGGCCGACGATGGCGCCGTCGCATTCGAGGCTCAACGGTTCGTCATCTCCGGTCAACTCGAAGGTCACGCCAGGATCGGCCACGCGCTGGGCGAACACCGCGGCGCGCACCAGCTCGGGTAGGTCGTGCGCGGCGAACCTCGGCGCCGGCATGCGGGCGAAGGCGGAGAATTCGTCCACCATCCGCCCGATGTGCCCCACCTGGCGAACGATGGTGTCGGTGCAGCGATCGAAGGTCTCGACGTCCTCGCTCGGGCGGTACTTCCGGCGCAGGCGCTCGGCCGAGAGCTGGATCGGCGTAAGGGGGTTCTTGATCTCGTGGGCGATGCGCCGGGCGACATCCCGCCAGGCGGCGTTCCTCTGCGCGGCGACGAGGCGGGTGATGTCGTCGAAGGTCAGGACCACGCCCTCGGCCCCCCGGCTGGCGCGGGCGCGCAGGCGGCGGGTCTCACCCTGACGGGTCACGTTCAGCTCCTCCTCGGCCTCGACGGCTCTGCGACCGGCGGAAGCGGCGATCGCGCCTCCGGCGACGCTCGCCAGTTCCGGCGCGATCTCCTCGAGCCGGCGGCCGAGACTGGCGCCGGGCTGCAGGCCGAGCAGGAGATCGGCCTGGTGGTTGATGGCCGAGACCCGCCCCTGGGTGTCCAGGCCGATGACGCCCGCGCTGACGCCGGAGAGCACCGCCTCGGTGAACAGGCGCCGCAGCTCGGCGTCGGCGGAGGCGGCCCGCAGAGCTTCCTGCTGGCGCGAAAGGTCCGCGGTCATGCGGTTGAAGGCGCGGGAGAGCACGGCGATCTCCTCCGGATCGCGCCCGATCAGAACCCGTGCGCCAAGATCGCCCGCTGACACGCGGTCGGCGGCCTGCACCAGGCGCGCGATCGGTTGAGCGAGCGCGCCGGCAGCGGCCATTCCCAGCCACACCGCTCCGACCAGAACCAACAGCGCGGTCTCGAGGTACGAGAGCGCGAACGCCGCCTGGATCCGGACGCGGCTCCGCTTCGCGTTGCGGTAGTCGGCGAGCGAGGCCTCGGTCTCGCGCAGATGGCTGAAAATGCCGTGGTTCAGCGGGCGGACCACGTAGAGATAAGCGTCCGGGTAGCCGCGCAGCCGATACAGCGCCCGGAACAGGTCCGCGCGCTCGAAGGCGCCGACCGAGACGTCGCCCTCGTCGGCAGCCTGGAAGGTGGAGGCCGGAGGGATCAGCAGCGCCGGCCCGCCGGAACGGTCGGCCCTCGCCAGCACCCGGCCCTCGCGATCGATGAGGTAGGCGGCGGAGAAGCCGTTGTCGGCGGCCTGGTCGCGCAGGAAGTGGCTGAACGCCACCGGCGAGTCGGCGAGGCTCGGGGCGGCGGCGTTGAGGGCCTGCGAGAGCGCCGTCACATGATCGCGGATGTAGCTGGTCTGCTCCTCGACATACGACCGCGCCACGGTCGCCGAGTTCTCCACCACGCCCTGGACGCGGGCGGCGAACCAGGAGTCCACGCCCCGGGTGACGAGCAGGCCGAAGAACAACGCCACGATCACGGCCGGCGCCACCGCCGCGAGGCCGAACAGAGAGACGAACCGAAGATGAAGGCGCGCGCCGGCGTCGCGCTCACGCGCGCCGAACAGCCGCAGGACGCGGTATCCGAGGATCACCGCGAGCGCGCCCAGCAGCACGAAGCCGAGCGCCATCAGCGTCAGCACCAGCGGATTGGCCGGGCCCGAGCGAGCCCATCAGCCGAGGCGACGCCCCTAGCGCGACCGAAGCGGCCGTCAGCAGCGCGGCGGACACATATGCCACGCCCATGACGGCCGGCGAGCCGAGCCGCGAGAGCCAACCGGCGTCGGCGGTGTTGCGGTTCAGGGACTCCACGACGGCCATCAGCGCCGTTCTTGCGCGCAACCGTGACCAAATCGCAACGGGGTAGTGGCGCCCGCGCTCACATCCGAGGATCGTAAGCCCGGCCGCGCCAGGTCACCGGACGCCCCTGAAGGAACCCGATCAGCGCCTGCCACTGGATTACGAGCGTCAGCACCACGCCTAAGGGCCGAAGCGGTACGGCGAACCAGGGCTCACCCACCTTCAACGCCTGCACGATCCACGCCGTGAGCAGAGCGGCGGGAGCGATCGCCGCCACCACCCCAAGTCCGGTTTCAAGTCGCCCGCTCGCCGCCACCAGCGCCAAGCTCAGCCAAGGCAGAAGCTGGCCGCCGGCGAGCAGCACCGTCCAGATCGGCAGGGCGACCGGCGTCGCCATGCCTTCGGTGGCGTTCTTCAGGAAGCCCTGCCAAAGCGCGGGCGGATTGTCGTACATCCGGCAACTCGCCAGCCGCGTCCCGTCCACCAGGTCGGTGCGAAAGCCGTTCCGGCGGAACAGTCGCGCGAGCCTTAGCCCATCGTGCATGTACGTCGCGACCGCGGCGTGACCGCCCGCGGCGCGGTAGGCCTCAGCCCTCACCCGCAGCATCTGCCCGACGGCGGTTCCGAGCGCCTCGCGCGGCGAGCGGCGCATGAACGGCATGGGTAGGTAGCCGAGTAGCAGGCCGTTGATCATCGGCACTACGGCCGCCTCGAGCCAGGATCCGAGCACCTGACGCGGCACGCCGCTGACGAGATCGGCATCCGCGGCGCAGAGCCGGACAGCGGCCTCCGGCGCGAGCCGCACGTCGGCGTCGACGAACAGCAGGTTGGGATGTCTCGCGCGCTCGCTCAGCGCCTGGCAGGCGTGCGGCTTTCCCTTCCAGCTGTCCGGCTTGGGCGGCGCGGTCTCCAGGCCGAAGACGCGGATCGGAAGCCATGCGAGCGCGCACAACCTCCGAGGTGGCGTCGGTCGAGCCGTCGTCCAGGACGATGACTTCGAACTCCACGCCCACGCTCGCCAGAGCCGCCTCGATGCAAGCGCCGATCGCCCGCTCCTCGTCCCGGGCGGGAATGAGAATGGAAACCCGGGGCGTGTCGGTCGGCAGCGGCGGCGTGCGGAGGGTCGCGCTGTTGATCACGGTCATGACCACCGGCAGCGACGCGAGCGCCGTCCCGACGACGACCAGGAAGGCGATGATCACGCGGCCGGCGATCCGTGTCCGGGAACGTAGGACCGACCGCCGGCATAGGCCTTCAGTCGGGACCAGGCGTCGAACACCGGGTTGATCCCGGCGCTGCCCTCCAGGAGGTTGGAGAACGCCCCCTCGTCGCGGGCGATCGAATCGGCGGCGAGCTGATCCATGGCGGTCTGCAGGGCGGCTTCGAGCCGCGGCCTGCGCTCGGATCTTGGAAGACTCGCCAGCGCCTCGCTGGCGAGCGGAGCGCCGAAACGGGCGAGCGCCTCGAAGCGGCGCTCGGTCCAGAAGGTGTATTCGAGGGCGACAGGTAGAAACAGCGCGCCAAGACCCGCGTCGGCGAGGCGAGCGACGCCTCCGGCCAGAGTGATCGGCCGCTCGCGGCCATCCGCGAACCGGCCTTGGGCCGTGACCACCAGCACGTCGCCCCCCTCCAGCGCCGCGCGGCTGACGGCCATGAAGTCGAGCGCGCCGCGGACGCTGCCGAGCTCGACCCCGAACGCTCCGATCCTCGGCATGAAGCCGTATCGGCCGATCATCTCGGCGTCCATCGGTGCGAAGATGCGCCGCCCCGGCAGCAGACGGCGGGCGAGCACCACCAGCATCACCGGGTCCCACCAGGATGGATGGTTGCTGTAGACGACGAGCCGCGGGTGACGCAGCACCTCCGGTGTCGGGATCGCCGCAACCCGGACGGCGTGCGCGTCCCGGCGCAGGAGAGTCTCGAAGATGCGGCCGTAGAACGCCCAGTGCAGCGCCGACCGTTGTGAGATCGCCTGGCGCGCCCGCTCGGCGGCCTCGGCGCGCCGGCCTTCCGCGCCCATCAGGCGGCGATAGCCCGCCGGTCGGCGTCGAGGGCGTCGGCGGCGATCCAACCCGACATCATCACCATCGGCATGCCGGGACCCGGATGGGCGGCGCCGCCGGCCAGGTAGAGGCCCTGTACATGACGCGAGCGGTTGCCGGGCTTGAACGCGCCGGTGAACTTGCCGTGGCTCGCCAGCCCATAGATCGCGCCGTTCAGCACCTTGTAGCGGTCGTGGATGTCCTGGGGCGTCAGATGACGCTCGAACACGATCCGCTCCTCGATGTCGGCGAGGCCGGCGGTGCGCTTCAGCTTGTCGAGGATCACCTGCCGATACGCCGGGAACATCGCCCGCCAGTCGTGGTGCGGCCGAAGATAGGGCGTGTGCACCAGCACGTAGAGCGCTTCTCCGCCCGGCGGCGCGACGGCGGCCTCGGTGCCGGACGGCGCGGCGAGGTAACAGGTCGGATCCGGCGCGGGCTCGCCTCGTCGATAGATGAAGTCGAACTCCTCCTCGGCATCCCGGGAGAAGACGAAGTCGTGGTGAGCGAGGTGGTCGTAGCGCTTGGAGAGACCCAGATAGAGCACCACGCCCGAGCAAGCCGGCTCGTAGCCGGCTCGCGCATAGCGGCGTCCGGTCTCACCGCCGACCAGCTCGCCGTAGGTGCGCAGGGCGTCCATGTTGGAGATCACCGCTGAGGCGGGGATGAGATCGCCGGACGCGGTTCGAACGCCGCGCACGGCGCCCCGCTCGATCTCGAGACCCGCGATATCGATCCCTGGCCGGTATTCGACGCCGAGCTTCTCGCCCAGGCCGATCAGCGCCTCGGCCACCGCGCGCGTGCCGCCGATCGGATACCAGACGCCGCCGCTGGTCTGCATATGCGCGATCGAGCACAGCACGGCGGGCGCGGCGAAGGGCGATGAGCCCACATACTGGGTGAAGTGGTCCAGCATCTGCGCCACCCGCTCGTCGGAGACGTGCGAGCGGATCACGCCGGCCACGGAACGACCCATCCGCAGGGAGAGCACGTCCCGCAGGGTCGCGGGGTTCATGTTCTCGCGGATGTTCATCGTATCGCGAATGTCTTCGATCGCGCGCCAGAAGAAGAACCGCTCGGAGACGCCGTGGAGATGCTCCGACAGGCGGATGAACTTCGCGTAGCCCTCGGCGAGCCCCGGGCGGCCGCTGAAAGCCTCGGCCGCGGCGCCCGTGGCCGCCACGTCCTCGGACAGATCGAGGGACTCGCCCTCGCCGAAGAAGCACCGCCATTGCGGATCGAGGCGCACGAGGTCCAGCCGATCCTCCAGGCGCTCGCCGGCCTCGGCGAAGATGCGCTCGAGCACCGTCGGGACGGTCAGGATTGTGGGCCCCATGTCGAAGCGGAAGCCCTGCTCGGTGAGTTGGGCCGCCTTGCCGCCGAGCCATTGGTTCTTGTCGTAGACCACAACGCGATGACCACGCGCCGCGGCGACGGCGGCGGCCGCGAGGCCGCCCAGTCCCGATCCGATGACGACGACGGGGGCGTTAGCGTCCAAGCGGGTCACCTCTTCAAGCCAGGGCTTCGGCGGCGGGTGAGGTGGTCGCCGGCGCCCATTCGGTCACCGGCGCGCGGGCGAGCCCCAGGTCTTTGAGCACGAGGTCGGTGGTGATCCGCGCGCCTTCGTAGATCACAGGCAGGCCGGACCCCGGGTGGGTGCCGCCGCCCACCAGATAGAGCCCGTCGACGTCCTCGAAACGGTTGTGCGGGCGGAAGTAGAGCATCTGGTCGAGCCCGTGCGAGAGATTGAAGGTGGCCCCCAGGTGCAGGTTCATGTCGTCGCGCCAGTCTTCCGGGGTGACCCGTTTCTCGAAGCGGATGCGATCCCGCAAGCCGTCGAAGCCGAACGCCTCGAGCCGGTCGAGCACGAGGTTTCGGAAAGGCTCCGACTCCTTGGACCAATCGATCTTCCCGCAATGTCCGACTGGGGCGAGAACATAGAGCGAGGAACGCCCGTCGGCGGCGAAGGCGGGATCGGTGACGCCGGGATTGGCGACATAGATCGACGGCTGTGTCGGCGGCGCCGCCGCCTCTTCGATCTGGCGGATGTTCTCTTCGTACCGCGAGGACAGGAAGATGCTGTGGTGGTCGGTGGGATAAAGTCCTTCGACGCCGAGGTAGAGCATGTAGGTGGAGCAGGAATACGACTTGGCGTCGATCCGCTCGTCGCTCCACCGACGACGCAAGGTGTTGGGGACCATCGTGCGTATCGCGGTGGCGAAGTCCGCCCCGATCACCACAGCGTCCGCCGGAACCAGGCCCTTGGCGGTGCGCACGCCCGTGGCGCGTCGACCCTCGAACTCGACCGTCTCGACCGCTTCGCCGAGCCGAATGTCGACGCCGAGATCGCGCGCCGCCGCCGCCATCCCCTCGCTCACCGCGCCACAGCCGCCGAGCGGGTGCCAGACGCCGAACTCGTATTCGAGAAAGGCGAGGAAGGTGAACAGGCTTGGGCAGCGGAACGGCGACATGCCGAGGTATTTGGTCTGGAACGAGAAAGCCAAACGAACCCGGGGGTCACGGAAATATCGGGTAAGATCGGCGTCGACCGAGGCGGGCGGCGCAAGGTGGCGCAACGCCTTCACGACGCTCGGCGCGAGATAGTCGACCAGGTTGAGGAAAGGCCGCTGCAGGATAGGGGTGAAGTCGCGAAGCTTGGTGCGATTAGCCTCGATGAAGCGGCGGATGTTCCGCGCATCGCCAGCGTCGAGCCTCGCGATTTCCATTTCGAGGTTGTCGAGGTCGCCGCCGATGCGGACGTCCGGACCGCCCTCGAAGGCGAGCCGATAGCTGGGATCGACGCGCTTCATCGTCACGTAGTCCCTCAGCGACAGACCACAGCGTTCGAACACGCTTTCCAGGATCTGAGGGTAGAGGAAGAACGTCGGGCCGAGATCGAATCGGAAGCCCTCGGGCGTGACGGTCCGCGTGCGACCGCCGACCGCGTCGGACTTCTCGAGAAGGGTGACCTGGAGCCCTTCGCGCGCCAGCAGCATCGCCGCAGCGAGACCTCCGGGACCGGCCCCGACGATCGCGACGCGCCGTCGGCGCCCTGCCCTGGTCTCAGGCGGCAAATACGACACTTTGAACTCTATACACCCTTGAACGCGTCGGGAGCTAATGAACGCCACCCTAAGCGGTTCCACAACTGGACTCTGAAGACCGACATGGTCCCGGCGGCGCCGATCTCGGCTCGAGACTTAAGTCGCTGCCTCGGCGAGGCGGTTCCCACGAACGAGCAACATCGCGCCGCCAAGTCCGGCCGCCGCCAAGCCCGCCAGAACCCCCCAGGCCAGGGCGATCTCGCCGGCGCCGCCGCCCGGCCGCGTTGCCAACTCGAACGCCTGGATGATCCAGGCGTTGGGCGTGAACCACGAAACGCCCTGCAGCCACGCCGGCATCAGATATCGAGGAACCATGCTGCCGCCGAGCGCAGAGACCAGCAGCACGGCGAAGGTGGTGGCTGTCTCCGCCTGCCGCCGCGTCCGGCAGAGCGAGGCCCCAAGCAGCGCCAGACCGGCGGCCGCCATCGACGCCAGCGCGCAGGACGCCAGCCACGCCCCGATCCGCTCGCCAGCGAAGGTCGCGTGGTAGACGATCGCGGCGGTCAGAAAGACCAGCGCTCCCTGAGCGATCCCCTGGGCTCCGAGGAACAGGAACTTGCCGGCGACCATCGCGGCCAACCCGCCCCGGCCAATCATCAAACGCTCGGCGATGCCGCTCCGCCGCTCGTCCAGCAGCGTGAGCGCGCCATGCATCGCCGCGAACAGCATGAACACCGCGCTCACCGCCCCGGCGTAATAGAGCACGTTGCCGTTCCGCCCTCCGCCCTTGGTCTCCGCCGCCCGCCGCTCGACCAGGGGTCCGATCGTGACCTTGGGCCGACGGGCCGAAGGTCGGGTGACTTCGGTCATGAGGAGATCGTAGTCCGCTCCGCTCATGGCGCCGGCGTCCCGCGCGGCGGCGAGGACGCGCGCCAGCGCCACGTCCGGCAGTTGCTCGCTCAAGGTGCGCTGGACTTGGCCGGCGAGGATAGTCGCGGCGAGCGGCCGCGCCGTGTTCTCGACAATCAGCAGCGGGGGCCTGGCCCCCACCCGGGGCAGCGGATCGCCGCGCACGATCAGGCCGACATCCGCCATGCCGCGCCGGACCAGATCGCTCATCTCCGCCTCGCCCCCGGCGTTCAGGCCGATGAAGCGGAAGGTGTGTTCGGACTGCAACGCGGCGACGAAGCGCCGGCTGGCGGCGGTTTGGGCGAGGTCGCGCACGCCCACCTTCAGCTTCAGGTCACGCCCGGTGGCGCCCGAGAAGATGGCGGCGAACACCAGGAAAAGGAGCGGCGGCAAAACGAACGCCATGATCAGCGCGGCGCGGTCGCGCAGGAGCGCCTTCGCCATGATCCACGCCGAGATGGCGATCACCGGTCGGCCACGAGTCGGCTGTAGACGGACTCCAAGCCCGGCTGACGCAACCGTGTCTCCTTGATCGCGAGCCCCCCAGCGGCAAGTCGGGCGATCACGGGCCGCGCGTTCCAATGCTCCAGTTCGCGGAACAGCACCCAGTTCTCGCCGGAGGGGATCGCGCCTTCGTCTGCCAGGACCTTCAGGCCGGCGACTTCCGGCTCCCGAGCCAGAGCGATCTCCAGGCGGGTGGCGGAGCCGAAGGCGCGGCGGATGAGCTCGCCGGGTGTTCCCTCGCCCGCGAGTCGTCCCTCCACCAGAACGCCGGCGCGATCGGCGAGGGCGTCGGCCTCCTCGAAGTCGTGGGTGATCAACAGCACCGCCATGCCCGTCGCCCTGACCGCGCGTATCGCGGCTCCGATGGACCGGCGCGCTTCGAGGTCGACGCCGGCCATGGGCTCGTCGAGGATCAGGAGCTTCGGCTGTTTGACGAGGGCGGCGGCGATGTTCACCCGCTTGCGATAGCCGCCGGAGAGTCGCCCCACGGGCGCATCCGCTTCGCCTGTGCATTGGGCGAGGTCGAGCGCCCAGGCCGTCCGCTCGCGGGCTACGGCTGAAGAGAACCCTTCGAAGCGGGCGAAGGCGAACACGTTTTCCCGGCTGTCAGCCAGGAATAGAGCGCGGGCTCCTGGGGCGCGACGCCGACGGCTCGTGGGCCGCCGTTCACCTCGATCTCTCCCGCTGTCGGTTTCAGCGCTCCCGTCAGCAGCCGGACCAGGGTCGACTTGCCGGCGCCGTTCGGCCCGAGGAGCACGAAGATCTCCCCCTCCGCCAACTCGAGCGAGAGATCTTTCAGGACCGTGTGACGGCCATAGCCCGCAACCACGCCAGTAAATCTGGCCGCCGCTCTGGGCGCATCCTGGCGGTGAAGGGGTGAGGCGAGCGGCATCGAGCCGGCGTTCAAATGCCAGATACAGCCAAGCCATGAAAGCCGGGCGAACTGCGAGGGACGTCTTGAACGCTCCACGCCTTCGGTGAAGCTTGGACGATGTGTGCCCCGAGCCGCCCAGAGCTAAACAAATTTTGGTTGCGCACGGGAACGGCTGCGCGTAAACCATGTTCAGAAGGTGTCAAAAGAGGAACGCCCGTGAGAAGGACCTTCGCCCTGCTTCCCGCCGCACTCCTGGTCGCGTCCCAGGTTGCAGCCGCTCCGACCGACACCGCTCGCCCGGACGTGAAGCCCGCGGTCTTAAGCTGCTCGACCGTCAAAGCCGCAAGGCATGCCGACAAGGCCCATGCGGTCAACGCCTGCCAGAACGACGAGAACGGGAATCACACCGTCGCCTACGTCTTCGCCGGCGCGGCCGTGGCCGGCGTCATCGCCATCGCCGCCAGCACCACCGGTCACCACCACATCACAGCCAGCCCCTAGCGGGTCGCCGCCTGGGCGGCAGGGGGCTTGAATGTCGTATTCCGCGCGCGTCGGGCGCGGCCTTTCGCTTGCGGGTTTGAACCCTTCGGAATCGAAAGCGCGATGAATGTGACGCGCGTCCTCAAGATCGCCATCCATCTCGCGCTCGTCTTCGTCGCCTTCATCGCGGCCTACGAAATGCGGCGCGCCTTGCCCGTGTCCTGGTGGTTCGGCAACCCGCTGGCGGGCCAGGTCCTCACCTGGGGTTTGCTCTACACCGCCGTGGCCGCCGCGGTGGAGGCGTTCCTGCGCACGGAGCGGGCCTCCTGGCGTTTCGCTTCTGTGCGGGAGGTGGTCCGTCTCGCGGCCGGGTCGGCGCTCACCTCGGCGGTTTTCCTGGTCATCATGTTCGTGGTGAGTCGCGCCTTCGCCTTTCCGCGCTCGACCCTGGTGCTCTCCGCCGTGCTCAGCCTGATGCTCCTGGTGGGCGTACGCATCGCCTGGCGGCTGCGATGGAATCCGTCGCTGGCCTTCGGGCTGGCGTTCCCGTCGGATTCGGCGGACGCGCTGTGGGTCGTAGGCTCGACCGCGCGCGCCGAAGCCTACGTCCGCGCCTGGGAGGCCGGCGCCGACCGTGCGCACAGGCCGACCAGTATCTTCACGCCGGAGGCACGCGCCGTCGGCCAGATCATTCGCGGCGTGCCGGTCATGGGAGCGATATCCGCGCTCCTGCGCGTCCCGGCGGTCGGCGGAACGCCGGCCGACATCCTGTTCCTCGAGGAGCCGACGCTGGCCCTGGGCTTGACCACCGCCGAGATCGGCGAGCTGCGCGCGCGCGGTCACCGGCTGCTTCGTCAACCCAGCGCCGTGGAGCTCGGCGACACCCGAGCGGGCGCCTTGCGGGAGATCAAACTCGAGGAATTCCTTCCGCGCCCTCCCCTGTCGCTCGACACCGAGCCGGTCGCGCGCCTGGTGGCTGGCAAGCGGGTTCTGGTCACCGGCGCGGGCGGCAGCATCGGTTCGGAAATCGCCCGCCAGCTCGTGCGGTTCGGATGCCGGCACATCGCCCTGGTGGACCACTCGGAATTCTCGCTGTTCGAGATCGACCGCGAGCTTGGACGGCTGTCCGCGGGAGCCAGCCGCCGGGCTCACCTCTGCAACATCCGCGACGAGGCGCGCCTCGCGGAGGTGTTCACCCTGGAACGACCGCAGATCGTGTTCCACGCCGCCGCGCTGAAGCACGTGACGTTGGTGGAAGACAATCCGGCCGAGGGCGTGCTCACCAACGTCGTGGGCACCTTCGCCGTGGCCCGCGCGGCCGAAGCCGCACGGGTCGAGGACATGATCCTCGTCTCGACCGACAAGGCGGTGGATCCGAGCTGCGTCATGGGCGCCACCAAGCGGATCGCCGAAGCCATCCTGGAAGCGGAGACCGGCGGATCGATGCGGCGCACCGTGGTGCGCTTCGGCAACGTGCTGGGATCCGCCGGCTCCGTGGTGCCGATCTTCCGCGACCAGATCGAGCGCGGCGGCCCGGTCACCGTCACCCACCCGGACGTGCGCCGCTTCTTCATGACCATCCCGGAAGCGACCCAGCTGGTGCTGCAGGCGACCGCCCTGCGCCATGCCGACGCGCCGGGATCGCCGTTGCGCAAGTTCGTGCTCGAGATGGGCGAGCCGGTCCGGATCCTCGATCTGGCCCGCCAAATGGTCGAGCTCAGCGCCCCTCGCGACGGCGCCAAGCCCCGCATCGAAATCGTCGGCCTGAGGCCCGGCGAGAAGATGGAGGAGTGCCTGCTCGACGAGGGTGAGAGCGCCCAACCGTGTGCGACGGGCGTGTCGGAGATCCTTGCCGACGCCCGTTCGCGGCCGGCTTTGCGCACGGATGTGGAAAGCCTGCGTTCGGCGGCGCTGTGCGGAGACCCCGAGGCGGTGCGCGGCGCCGCCTTTGGCCTGCTCGACGTGGTTCGCGGCGTGAGAGCGCGACCCGCGCCCGTGCTTCAGGTGGTCGGCGGCATGAACTCCGCGGGCGCGGCCTGAGCCTCGGTCAGTAAGCCTTCCACACCGTCCGCCGCACGTAATCGGTGTAGCTGACGATGATCCGCAGCACCTTGGCCGAAACGTTGGGCGCGGCGTAGTCCGCCACCAGCCGCAGATCCCGCTCCATCCCGCGCTTCTGGCTTTCGAGAATCCTCAGCGCCTGGAGCACGCGCTCGGGATTGAGGCCGGTCATCATCACCGCGCCCTCCTCCATGGCCTCGGGCCGCTCGTGCGCCTCGCGCAGGTTCACGGCCGGGAAGTTGAGGATCGAGGATTCCTCGCTGATGGTGCCGCTGTCCGACAGCACCGCCGCGGCGCCCGTCTGCAAGGCGTTGTAGTCGAGGAAACCGAACGGCTTCAGCAAGCGGACGTGGCGATGAAACGCGAGCCCCAGCGCCTCCACCCGCTTTCGCGTGCGCGGGTGGGTGCTGACCACGATCGGCAGATCGTAGGCCTCGCCCACCGCGTCGAGGCAGGCGGCGAGGCGGCGGATCTGCGCCTCTCCGTCGACATTCTCCTCCCGGTGCGCGCTCACCAGAAAGTAGCGTTGGCGCTCGAGCCCCAGGTCGGCGATGGCGGTGGACGCCTCGATGCCGTCGCGGGCGTGCTCCAGCACCTCGAACATCGGGCTGCCGGTCTTGATCACCCGGTCGGGCGGCAGGCCCTCGGCCAGCAGGTACTGACGGGCGATGTCGGAATAGCAGAGGTTGATATCGGCGGTGTGATCGACGATCCGCCGGTTGATCTCCTCCGGCACCCGGTCGTCGAAGCAGCGATTGCCCGCCTCCATGTGGAACACGGCGATCTTGCGCCGCTTGGCGGGGATGACGGCGAGACAGGAGTTGGTGTCGCCGAGCACCAGCACCGCGTCGGGCTTCTCGATCTCGAGCACCCGGTCGGTCTCGATGATCACCCGGCCGATGGTCTCCGACGCTGTTGCGCCCACCGCCTCCAGCGCATGGTCCGGCTTGCGGATGCCGAGATCGCGGAAGAACACGGCGCTGAGCTCGTCGTCGTAGTTCTGACCGGTGTGGACCAGGACGTGATCCACGTTTGCGTCCAGCGCGCGCGATCACGCGCGAGAGCCGGATCAGCTCCGGCCGCGTGCCGACGATGGTCATCACCTTGAGCCGGTTCACCGTCACACCGGCTCCGCGACCGTGTCGGGGCGCTCGCGGTCGAAGACCTCGTTGGCCCAGAGAAGCGAGATCAGGGTGTCGTCGCCGATGTTGGTGATGTCGTGGGTCCAGCCGGGCACGGTCTCGACCACCACCGGCTGCTCGCCGTGGGTGAGCACCTCGTGCGTCTCGCCGGTGAGCATGTGGCGGAAGCGGAACCGCGCCCTGCCCTGCACCACCAGGAACTTCTCGGTCTTGGTGTGGTGATAGTGGCCGCCCCGGGTCACCCCCGGATGCGCGGTGAACACTGAGAACTGGCCCGAGGTCCGGCGTCTTCAGGATCTCGGAAAACGCCCCGCGCGGATCGGTGTGCGCCTCCAGACCGTAGCTGAAGTCGCCGGTCGGCAGGGCGGCGACATAGGTGGCGTAGAGCGCGCGGGTGAGGCCCTCGCCGACCTGTTCGATCATCCCGCTCTCCCGGTCTTCCCGGAACCGGCGGATCAGGTCGGCGACTTCGCCGACCGTCGTTTCGTACACCGGCCCGGCCTCGACGAAGCCGCTCGTCGGCGGCGGCGCGTCGAGCAGGCCGACGATCGCGGCGACCACGTCGTCGATGTAGATCAGGCGAAGCGGGGCGGTGGAGTCGTTGACGGTGATCGGCAAACCGCGCGCGATGTTGTGGCAGAAGGTCGCCACCGCGGAGTTGTAGTTCGGCCGGCACCACTTGCCGAACACATTGGGCAGGCGAAGGATCGCCACCGACGCGCCCGAGCGCTCGCCATAAGCCATCAGCGCGGCCTCGGCCTGCTTCTTGCTGGCGCCGTAGGGGTTGTCGCTCTCGGCCTGGATCGAAGAAGTGAGGATCACCGGGATCGCTCGATCTAAGCGCTCCAGGGCGGCGACGATTTCCTTCACGCTCCCCAGGTTGCCCGTCACGAACTCCGAGGCATCCTTCGGCCGGTTCACGCCGGCGAGATGGACCACCGCGTCGGCCTCGGCGAGCGCTCGCTCAGCCACTTCGGGCGGCGTGTCGAGTTCGATTTCCGACACGGCGAAGCGCCCCAGCTCCCTGAGACGCAGGGTGAGGTTGCGGCCGATGAAGCCGCCCGCGCCGGTGACCGCCACCCGCCTCATTCGTCGCCCTTGGGATGCTCCCCGGCCAGCACCCGCTTCATGTACTCCAGTCCGCGCAGGATGTCGGCCATGCCGGCGCGATCGAGCCGGGTGGTGTTGTGCGAGTTGTAGTCGGAGGCGGCGGTGATGCGCGGCTCGCCGGTGCTCTCATAGACCGAATAGTTGAGGTCGCGGTTATCGGGCGGCACGCGGAAATAGCGGCCCTGGTCGCAGGCCACCGCCATCTCCTCGCGGCTCAGCAGGGCCTCGTAGAGCTTCTCGCCGTGCCGCGTGCCGAGAACCCGGATCGGATGGTCCGGCCGCCCCAGCACGTCCATCACCGCGTGCGCCAGGGTCTGCGACCGTGGCGGCGGGCGCCTTCTGCACGAACAGGTCGCCGCTCTGCCCGCCGGTGAAGGCGTGCATCACCAGGTCGACGGACTCCGGCAGCGTCATGACGAAGCGGGTCATCTCCGGGTCGGTGATGGTGATCGGCGCGCCCTTCAGCACCTGGTCCACGAACAGCGGGATCACCGAGCCGCGGGAGGCGAGCACATTGCCGTAGCGCGTGCCGCAGATGATGGTCTTGGTGCTCGCCGCGGAGCGCGCCTTGGCGACCATCACCTTCTCCATCATCGCCTTGGAGATACCCATGGCGTTGATCGGATAGACCGCCTTGTCGGTGGAGAGGCAGACCACGCGCGAGACGCCATTCAGGATCGCCGCCTGCAGCACATTGTCCGCGCCGATGACGTTGGTCTTCACCGCCTCCATCGGGTGGAACTCGCACGAGGGCACCTGCTTCAGCGCGGCGGCATGGAAGATGAAGTCCACCCCGCGCGTGGCGTTCAGAAGCGCGTCGAAATCCCGGACGTCGCCGATGTGATAGGTGATACGCGGATCGTTGAAGCGGTGGCGCTGGTCCTCCTGCTTCTTCTCGTCCCGGCTGAAGATGCGGACCTCCTCGAACGGCTCGCCGATGAACCGCTTGAGGACGGTGGTCCCGAACGAGCCGGTGCCTCCGGTTATGAGCAGCCGCTTGTGGTCGAACACGCCCTTGAGGACTCCCGCCCTGCCTTGTTGTTTGACGAGGCCTTAGACGCGCCTCGCCGGCTTAACAAACCCTAATCGCCCGCAGCCAGCGCGGCCGCCACATCGTCGATCACGCCGGCCCAGTCGTCGGCCGTCTTCTGGCGGAACAGACGCCCGCCAGGGTACCACACGGCGGTGTCGCGCCCGATCCCCCAACGCCAGTCGGCGTTGCGCCACAACAGGATCCACACCGGCTTGCCGAGCGCGCCCGCCAGGTGGGCCACGGCGGTGTCGACGGTGATCACCAGGTCGAGGTTGGCGATGGCGGCGGCGGTGTCCGCCAGATCGGTGATCCACGGGGCGAGATCGACGAAGCTCAGGCGCGGAACGTCGGCCAGCATGGCCCGGCTCTCGCGATCGTGCAGGGCGAACCAGTCGGCGTCGACCACGTCCGCCAGCGCGCCCACGAGCGACGGCGGGATCGACTTGCGCCGGTGGTTGATCATCCCCTCTTCGGAAAACAGCGGCCGCCGGGCCCCGATGACGAGGCCGATCCGCCGCCGCCCTTCCCGCTTCGGCGCGAGCGCCTCCATGAGGCCGCGCCAGCGCTCGACCTCCTCGGGCGGGGGCGTCAGGTAGGCCTGCGGCGCCGGCGGGCCGTCGCTCATCCGCAGGGCGCCGAGGCTGCACATCGGCGCCTGGACGTGAATCGGCCCGCACACCTTCAGCCAGGGCTGCTCCGGCTGCACCTTTCGTCCGGCGGTGGTCACCGACGACCACACCCGCGCCTTGGGGAAGCTCGACTGGAACAGCCGCACCAGCCCTGGATGCAGGGCCAAATGGACGGCGCCCGGCTCCTCGAGCAGCTTCGGCAGCGCGGAGGCGAACATGATCATGTCGCCCAGTCCCTGCTCGCGATGCAGCAGCAGCGTCCGCCCGTTCAGCGCGTCGCCGCGCCAAGCCGGCTGTGCGTGCGGGTACATGCCGAGACCCATCCAGCCGTGGAGCGCCAGCCGCTGCTCGTACCGCGCCCAACCCGCCGCCCAGTCCTCCCGCGCCAGGGTCAGCATCGCGTGCTCGAAAGCCACCGAGGCATCGTTCGGCGCCCGCGCGCCCGCGGCTTGGAACCAGCGCTCCGACGTCTCGAAGCGATGCGTATCCAGGGCGAGCTTGGCGAGGCGGATCTCCAGCCCGGCCACCTCGCCGCCGACCGCTTGGTACCGCTCCATCAGCGCCCAGCCCTCGTCCGGCCGCCCCCGCCGGCGCTGGAGATCGGAGGCGTTGTTGAGCGCGCCGAGGTGATCGGGGTCGAGCGACAGCGCCTGCTGGTAGTGGAGAAGGGCCTCGTCGAGGCGATCGAAGCTCTGCAGGGTGACCGCGAGGTTGAAGTGGGCCTGCGGGTCCTGCGGCGCGATCCGCACCGCCCGTTCGGTGAGCGCCAAGGCGTCCGACGCGAGAGGCCTCGTCCTTCAGCAGCACCGCCCAAAGCTGAAGCGCCACGGGATCGTGCGCCGCGGCGGGCCCGAGCGCGCGCAGCCGCTCCAGCGCCTCGGCCGGTCGCCCCGCATTGGCGGCGGCAAGGGCGGCCTGGACGCCCTGACCCGTCACGCGAACGCCTTGGCCCGGCGCTCCAGATCCGCCCGCACCCGCTCGATCACGCCCGCCCAGTCGCCGGCGATCTCCTGGCGGTAAAGATGGGTGTCCGGGTACCAGTAGCTGACGTCGTCCGAGAGGGTCCAACGGCAGTCGGCGAAGTCGTGGAGCAGCAGCCAGGTCGCCTTGCCGAGCGCGCCGGCCAAATGGGCCACGGCGGTGTCGACCGTGATCACGAGGTCCAGCCGCTCGATCAGGGCGGCGGTCTCCTCCAGGCTGGTGAGCCGGGCCGAAACGTCGCGAAGGCGTGACCTGAGCGTTGGATCCTCGGCCTGCGCGGTCCAGTTGAGCACGCTGGTGAGGCTCGCCCCCGGGACGCCGGCCAGCGGCGCGAGCGTATCCAGCGGCATGCTCTTGCGCCGTCCGCGCCGGGCGCTGTCGTGGTGGAACAGGGCGGGATTGCTGGCCCAGCACAGGCCGACCTTCAGGCCCGGACCAGCGCTCGAACCCCCGCCAGCGCTCCCGCGCGGCGTCCGAGGGGCGCATGTAGGGCCTGGGATCGGCGAAGCTTTCCGGCGTGCGCCGCCGCAGGGCCATGAGCGAGCCGATCGGGATCTGGTAGTCCACCTTGCCAAGCGCACCGATCCAGTCCGGGGCCGGATGATCGCCGGCGAAGCGCCCGACCCGCGCCGGCAGCACGCGCGCCTTTGGGAACGAGGCGGCGAACAGCGCCTGGAGCTCCGGCAGCACGACCAGCGTCGTCCGCTCCGCCTCGGCGATCACCTCCGGTAGGGCGCTCGCAAACATGATTTGGTCGCCCAGCCCCTGCTCGTTGTGCACCAGCAGATGCTTGCCCTTCAGCGGCTCGCCCGCCCACCGCGGCTGAGTGAAAGGATAGTGGAAGACGCTGTTCAGGTGACCACAGGCGAACCGCTGCTCGAAGGCGTCCCACGCCTCGGCGAAGCGCTTCTCGAACAGCATCAGCGAAAAGCGCTCCCAATGCACGATCGGCCGTTCGGGCGCGGCCGCCCGAGCGGCATCGAAGGCTGCGTCGGCCTCTTTGAATTGGCGCAGGTGCAGCAGGCAGATGGCGCGGTTCAGGTGCGCCGACCAGCCCTGCTCGCCCAGAGCCAGCATCCGGTCGGCCCAGACCAGCGCCTCCTCGAACCGCTCGGTCCGGCGCAGCAGCTCGCAGCCGTTGCCGAGCGCCGCGAGGAAGGTCGGGTCGAGCGCCACCGCTCGTTCGTAGGCGCGCAAGGCCGGGATCAGTCGGGCCTGCTCGCCCTCGAACACACCCAGGTTGAACCAGGCCTGGGCGTCGGCGGGATCGAGCGACACCGCCCGCTCCACCAGGGCAAGCGCCACCGGCATGTCGCGCTTGTCGGTGCAGACGCTCTTCAGCAGGTAGGCCCGAGAGTCAGCCGGCGCGAGCGCGAGGAGCCGCCCGAGCCGCTGCCGCGCCTCCTCCGGCCGTCCGGCCCGATAGGCGGCGAAGGCCTCGTCATAGAGGGCGCCGCCGCCGGGCTGGCTAATGGAACAGTTCCTTCTTCACCGACACGCAGCCGGCGCCGGACGGCATCAGATAGAGCTGTAGCCCCGGCCCGAGCTCGCTCACCTTGACGTTGCGCAGGATGACCTTGGGGTTCTGGAAGCTGGCGAAGGTGGTGGATTTGAGCTGATCGCAGGGCGTGGGCCAGGAGATCACCTGCTCGTAGAAGCCGGCGCAGCCCGCCATCCCCGGAGAGACGGTGAGCGAGGTGAGCCGTGTGGCTCCGGCCGCCTTGTGCGCCCCCTCGATCATGATCACCGTCGGCCAGCGGTTGGCGTCAGGGCCGAGCGGCTGGACGGTGAAGTTCGCCTCGCCGTCCTCGAACAGGAAGCGCGCGGCCCGTGTCACCACGCCGGAGCACTGGGTCATGCCGATCTGGTGCAAGGCGGCGTCGAGCCGGTCCTCCGCCGAGGGCGCGCCGGTGCTCATCCCCTGCGCCACGCCCGCGTTCTGGGCGGAAGCCGAGGTGGCGACGAGAGCCGCGATGACGAAAGGGGTCGTGCCTCGAAGACGTCCCGACAGCCTGCCTATCCCACTCAAGATCGAGACCTCGCGCCTTCTCTCGCTAGGCGCGGTTCTTCCTTGAATCGCCCCCAACCAGCAACAAGCAGTCAGAAGTGGAAGCCGATCCCCGCGCCCACCGTGGTGTAGCCGCCGTCGACGTCGGTGGCGGCGTTGATCTTCACCACCGGGGTGAAGCGGCCTTCGAAGGCCTTGGAGAGCCCCAGACCGATCAATTCATGCCCGGCCACACCGCCGGCGGAGAGCGCGATCATGCCCTTCCCCGGGATGATCGACTGCGGAAGCGAGGCGATTGCGGTGGCCGAGGAGAGGCCGCCCAGGAACCGGCGGGAGAGACTTTGGTTCGCGGCCTGCAGTTGGCCGAAGGTCGCCGCATCGGTCGAGTTCACGCCCGGCGCGACGTTGGTGATCCGCCGCTCGGCGCCGGGCGAGCCGACGCTGATGGTGTTCGGGGCCGACGCGATGGAGCCGGAGCCGAGCGCCACCGAGTTCGGAGCGTTGGCCTGGGCGCCGTAGCCGAGCGCCACCGCCCCGGAACTGTTCGCGCCGACGCTGGCGTTGGCGCCGATGGCGGTCGAGTTCGGACTGGAGGCGGCAATGGTCGCTCCCGTTCCCAACGCGGTCGAGTTGTCGGCGTTGACCTGGGTGCCGGCGCCGATGGCGATGTCGCCGGGACCGGCCGCGAAGGAGCCCGACCCGCTCGCATAGCCGCTGGACGCGGCTGCGTACCCGCCCCCTTGGCTCGCGCCGCTGGAGGCCGCGGCCGCCGCCACCGCCGCTTGAGTTGGGTTGCCCTGAGTACCCGTGAGGGTGGCGAACCGGGTGTCGACATTCGCCGCCAGGGCGCTGACCTCACCCTGTAGCTGGGCGGCGTGAGCCTGGAGTTGGTTGACGTTCACCGCGTCGGTGCCCGACGTGCCCGCGGCGACATTGGTGATCTGCCGCTCGCCGCCGACCGCGCCGACCGAGACTACGTTGCTACGGCCGCTGTCGCTAGATTGATAACCCAGCGCCACGCTGTTGGCGCCTGTGCTTGTCGCGTAGGCCCCTAGAGCTTCCGAGCCGCTCTGGCTGGCCTTTGCCGAATAGCCCACCGCCGTGGTGTAGCCCGCCGTCACGCTCGACCCGGAATACGGACCCAGTGCGGTGTTGCCGCTGCCCGTGACGCTGTTGCCCGCGTAGTCGCCGATGGCGGTGTTGAAGTCTCCGCTAACGGCATAGGATGCCTGCACCCCGATGCCGGTGTTGGCGTTGCCGGTCACGCCTTGCGAAGAGGCGGCGCCCACGCCAACGTTGTTAGCTCCGGTCACCTGGTAAGAGCTGAACGAACCGAAGCCCGTGTTCTGGTTGCCGGTGACCTGGAAGGAGCTGAAGTAACCCCCGCCCAGGTTGTTGTTGCCGGTCACCTGAACGCTGGCGAAGCTGCCGATTCCCGTATTCTGGATGCCGCTTACCGCACCGGACGAATTCGCGCCCACGCCCGTGTTCGACGAACCGAAGACGGAAATGCCCGAGGAACTTCCGAGGCCGACATTGCCGGTGCCGGTGACGTACTGGCCAGCGGTATCGCCGCTGGCGAGGTTGCTGTCACCCGACACGAAGTTGCCGGAGAACACTCCGGTCGCGCTGTTGTTGCTGCCGATCACATCCAGGCCCGAGCCGTAACCGAGGCTGGTGTTGGCGATGCCGGTGACGAAGTTCGCGGCGCCCGAACCGAGGCTGGTGTTCTCCGACCCGATGATCCCAATGCCCGACGACGCGCCGATCGCGCTGTTGAAGTTCCCCGTGACGGACAGAAGCGCTGAATTGCCCGCGCCCAGGTTGCTGTTTCCGGAGACGTGAACGCCGGAGCCATCCCCGAGCGCGTCGTTTGAGAAGCCGGAGACATACTGTCCGGAAGACGCGCCCACGCTGATGTCGTGGTTGCCCGTGACGCTCAGGCCCGCCGCATAGCCGAAGTTCGAGTTGTAGCTGCCGTTGACGGTCTGACCGGCCAAGGAGCCGACGCCAGTGTCGTTGGTCCCGGTGCTGCCCGTACCTGCCGAGGGTCCGGCATAGTAGCTCTGCGCCTGAGCCGCTCCCGCCAGAAGGTTCGCCAACACACAGATCGAAACGCCGGTTTCGATAAGCTTTCGGCCCAACGGGCCCGTGGTCGTGTTCATGGCGCCCCCCGCGCGTTGTGGATAAAGAATCTAACGCGCCCGGCCGTTAAGGTAAAGTTTAAAACGAATTCTGGATTACTTTCCGCCGCACATCGGCCATGAACCGGCGAGCCTCCGCTGGTTGGGCCGCCATCCCCGCCCACCTGGACGCTGCCACGCGCCGCGCCACAACAACGAAACCCCATCGCCAGGGCTCATGACGGACTCACCACGAAGCTCTACGTGCAAAGACGGCAGCGCCAGCCTTTCGGTTGCGCTGATCACCAGCCTCTATGGCGAGAAGGTCCGCGAGACGCCCCTTGCCAACGAACTCTCGGCCGCTCTCGCCGCGGCCGGTCACCGTACGCGGGTGATCGCGGTGCAGTGGAGCGAACCGGTCGGCGGCGGGACGAGCACGGCGGTCGAAGCCAATGGCGTAGCGGTCACGCGAATCGCACCGACCGCCGTCGTGGGTGTGGGACGCCTGGTCTGGCGGATCACCAAATGGACGCTCACGCCGTTGCTGTCTTATTTCGCGGCGCGACGGGCGCTGAAGGGCGAGCATTTCGACGTGGCGATCGGCTTCAGCCCGGCGGTGGCGCTGTCGGGCGCCTTCCTGGCGGCCCTGCCCCGGTCGCGGCGCAGCCTGCTCTACGTGACCGACTTCTTCCCCTTCCATCACCGAAGCCTCGGCATGGTGCCGGCTGGCCCGGTGTTCGAGATTGCGCGAGCGCTCGAAAGCACGCTCTTTCGACGGTTCGGCACGGTCGCCTGCATGTCGCAGGCGGGCGTCGATTATCTTCGCGCGCACTACCCTGTGGCGGCGACCCAGAAAACCGCGGCCATTCCCCTCTGGTCCACGGTACGGCCTCGCCCCGCACCCGACCGCCTTGCCGTTCGCGCTCGTCACGGCTTGCCGGCGGACCGTCCGATCGCCCTGTTCGGCGGCCAGATCGCCGAGGGACGGGGCATCGACGAGATCCTCCAGGCGGCGCGCCTTGCCGCAGACGCCGGTTCGCGCCTGTTCTTCGCCTTTGTCGGTCGCGGTCCCCTGGAAGGGCTGGTGCGCGAATGCGTGGCGGAGGGCCACGGCAACCTCGCCTTGATCCCGGCCCTGCCTCGTGAAGATTACCTCGAAGTGGTCGGCGCCTGCGACATCGGCGTCGTCTGCACGGTGCGCGGGGTCGACGTGCCGACCTTCCCCTCCAAAACCCTGGATTATCTCCAGGCCGGACTCCCGGTCGTGGCTTCGGTGGAGGCGAGCACCGACTATGGCGCCTTCATCGAGAACGCGGGTTTCGGCCTCGCCGGGCTCGCCGGTGAACCCGCTGTCTTGCTCGCGAACCTTGAAAAGGTGGCGGGCGCGCCGGAGACGGCGCGGGCCATGGGCGAGGCGGCGCGGCGCGCTCTCGCCGACGTGTTCGACGTCGACCGCGCCGTGGAGCGCCTGCTCGCCGCCGCCTCTTAGACGAACTCCGCGCGGCTCCGGCGGGGCGATGGCGTCGAGGCGCACGAGCCGGATGCCCCATCGACGATGACGCCCGCCTAAGATCGTTTGATCGTCTACCCTGGCTGCTCCGCTTCGGATCGCTGGCGCACGCGTCTGAGATGTGCGCGGCGACAAGAAAGAAGGGTGGAGTAGCTGGTGCGGATGAGAGGACTCGAACCTCCACGCCTCACGGCGCTGGAACCTAAATCCAGTGCGTCTACCAGTTCCGCCACATCCGCGCCGGGGCTGGACTAGCCCCTTCGCGGCGCTCGCCGCAAGGCCTCAAGGCTGAGCGGGCTTTTCCCCCGGCTTGTGAGCCGGTTCGGGATGAGGCGGAGCGGCGGGGCGGTTGGGCGCGGGGGGATGGGCCTGAGCCGCTCTCGCCTGGGCCGCGTGGGCCTGCGCCGCTTGAGCCGCCTGTGCCGCGTGAGCTTGGGCCGCCTGCGCCGCCCGGGCCTGGGCGGCCGCTTGCGCCTGTTGCTGGTTTCGCGCCTGCGCGGCGGCTTGAGCCGCGTGGGCCTGCGCGGCGACCTGCGCCTGTTGCGCGTTTCTGGCCTGAGCGGCCGCCTCGGCGGCGTGCGTTCGTTCCGCGGCCTGCGCCTGCTGGGCGTTGCGCGCCTGAGCCGCCGCTTGAGCCGCATGCGCCTGGGCGGCCGCCTGGGCTTGCTGCTGATTGCGCGCCTGCACGGCGGCCTGAGCCTGCTGGGCCGAGCGGGCCTGAGCCGCTGCGGCCTGGGCTTCTTGCGCAGACCGCGCGCGAGCGGCCGACACCTGAGCGGCGCGAGCTTGGACGCCCGCCTGCGCCTGACGCGCGGCCTCGGCTTGCGCCTGCTGCTGGCGCACCGCCGCAGTACGGGCCTGGGCCGCGACCTGAGCCTGACGAGCGGCGTCAGCTTGCGCTTGCTGCGCCCGCGCGGCGGCGGCGGCCTGAGCCTGCCCCTGCTGTTGATTGCGCGCCTGGGCGGCCGCCAGCGCTTGGCGGCTGGCCTCGGCCTGCGCCTGTTGGGCTCGCGCGGCCGCAATCGCCGCGGTCTGGTCGGCGGGGTTCACCGGCCGGCCGGCGGCCGGGATCGGCGCTGTCTGTGGGCCAGCCTGGGCGACGCGGGTCGGCGGACCCATCCGCAACGGCAGCGCGCCAGGCGGCGGCCGCACGTTCACGACCGCAGGGCCGGGCGGATGGCCCGCCTCGTGCTGGCCGATGGCGTAGGCGCCCGCCGCCACCGCCGCGATGCTGGCGGCGTAAGCGATGCGGTTGTTGCGCTCCTGCTCGTACCGCGCCTGCTCGCTGGCCGCGTTCTGCGCGTCCCAATCGCGCCATTCGGCGTCGCGCTCGCGATCCTGGTCCCACTGGCGCTGGGCGGCGAACTGCTCATTGCGACGTTCCTGCCAAGCGGCCAACGACGCGGCCTCATGCTGCTCGCGCCGCTGCGCCTCGGCGAGCTGGCGGGCGTGATAGAGGTAGCGGCCGGCGAACTCGGCCTGCGCGGCGATCGCCTGATCGTCCAGCACGTTGCCGGACTGGTCATAGACCGCGGCGAGTTGGCCGTTGTCGTAGCCATAGGAATATCGGGCGTCGCGGACCAGGTAGGGCTCATCGGCGCCCGCGTCGTAATAATAGAAGCGCGGACCATCGGAGGTGTACTCCACCACGCGGTAGGAGCCGTCGTGAGCGCGCCAATAGGACGGACGATAGCCGTCGTAGTTGACGGTGTAGTCGGGCGGGCTGTCGGCGAAGGCTCCGTTCAGCGCCTGGGCGCGCCCGAGGTAGCGATAGCGGGCCTTCGGCTGTCGCGCGACCGCAACCGGCGCGGGCGGCGCGTTGGGAAGGGCCGCCGGAGCGAGCGGAGAGATGTCGCTGGCGTCGGTTACCGGCAGGTTCGACGCGGGCGTGGCATTGGTGTTGGCGGCGGTCTGGGCCGGCTTGTTGCAGGCGGCGAGCGCGACGACGCTCACGGCGGCGGCGGCCAGAAGGCCGGTGCGGAATTTTGAGGTATGCATGACGGGAAGAAACCCCTTCCAAGCGTGACTGTTCCCGCCGGACTAGGCCCAGCCGGCTGAACAGGGCTTGAACCGGCGGTTACGCGGCGTTCAGGCTAAGCTTACCCTTCCAGCGCCAGCAGGCTGGTGTTCCCGCCCGCCGAGGTGGTGTCGACGGTGTAGGTTCGCTCGACCATGAAGCGCGGCAGGTAGTGCGGGCCACCCGCCTTCGGCCCCGTGCCGGAGAGCCCCTCGCCGCCGAACGGCTGCACGCCCACCACCGCCCCGATCATCGAGCGGTTGACGTAAAGGTTGCCGACATGGGCGGCGCGCCGCACCGCCTCGGCCACCCCGCCGATCCGGCTGTGCACGCCCATGGTGAGGCCATAGCCCTTGGCGTTCACCCGCCGCACCACCGCTTCGAGCTCGCCGGAGCCGAAGGTGGTCACATGCAGGATCGGGCCGAAGGTCTCGCGCTGGAGATCCTCCACGCGATCCAGCCGGATCAGGGTCGGTGCGACGAAATGGCCGGACAGGCCGGCTGGAATGGGGCAGGCATAGAGCACCCGGTCCGCATGCCGCGCGATGTGCTCGTCCAGCCCACGTTTGGCTTGTTCGTCGATCACCGGGCCGATGTCGGTGAACGGATCGGACGGATCGCCCGAGGGTGAGCTCGGCCATGGCCCCCTTGAGCATCTCCAGCGTCGCCTCGGCCACGTCCTCGTGCAGGCACAGCAGGCGCAGCGCCGAACAGCGCTGGCCGGCGGACAGGAAGGCGCTGGTGATCACATCGGCGACCACCTGTTCGGGCAGGGCGGTGGAATCCACCAGCATGGCGTTGACCCCGCCGGTCTCGGCGATCAGCGGGACGAGCGGTCGGTCTTCGTCTTCCAGGAGGGTGCGGGCGATGCGCCGGGCCGTCGCCGTCGAGCCGGTGAAGGCGACCAGCGCCACGCGAGGATCGGCGGTGAGCGCATGGCCGACCTCCGGACCGCCCGGGACCAGGTGCAGCACCCCCGCCGGCACGCCCGCTTCGTGCGCGAGCTTGATGGCGGCCGCCGCGATGAGCGGCGTCTGCGGCGCGGGCTTGGCGACCACCGCATTGCCGGCGGCAAGGCCCGCGGCGACTTGGCCGAGGAAGATCGCCAGCGGGAAGTTCCACGGCGAGATGCAGGCCACCACTCCGCGTCCGGCGAGCCGCAGTTCGTTGGACTCACCCGTGGGTCCGGGCAGCTTGACCGGCCAGGCGTGTCGGCGCGCCTCGTTCGCGTAGTAACGGCAGAAGTCGGTCGCCTCGCGCACCTCGCCCAGGGCGTCGGCGAGCGTCTTGCCGGCCTCGCGCATGGCGAGCGCCATGAGGTGCGCCCGGTCGCGCTCCAGAAGATCCGCGAGGCGCTCGAGCACCCCGGCCCGGGCTTCGGCGCCGCGCGCGTCCCAATCCGGCTGCAGCGTGGCGGCGATGGTGATCGCCTCGCGCACCGTCTCCGCATCCGCCTCGGCCACCGCGCCGAGGGGTCGGCCGAGCGCCGGGTCCAGCATCGGGCGTTCCGTGCCCTCGCGCGGTCGGCCGTCGACGATGGGCGCCGCCCGCGACGGGGCGGCCCAGGTCTTCTCCATCTGCTGGACCAGCGAGGCGACCAGCGGCTCGTCGGACAGGTCCAGGCCCTCGGAGTTGCGCCGGCTCGGACCGAAGATCTCCGGCGGTCGCGGGATAGCGGGATGGGCGGTGAGCCCGGTGGCTTCGGCCATGGCGACGGGATCGGCCAGCAGGACCTCATCGGGCGTCTCGCGATCGGCGATCTGGTGGACGAAGCTGGTGTTGGCTCCGTTCTCCAGCAGACGCCGCACGAGGTAGGCCAGCAGGTCGCGATAGCCGCCAACCGGCGCATAGACCCGCACCGCCAGGCCGCGGTCGCGCATCAGGTCTTCGTAAAGCCCCTCCCCCATGCCGTGCAGGCGCTGGAACTCCAGGTCGCGGCGCGTCCCCGGCCCATTCCAGCACGGTGGCGACGGTGAGGGCGTTGTGGGTGGCGAAGGCGGGGTAGAGGCGCGGCTCCTCCAGCATCGCCTTGGCGCAGGCCATGAAGGAGACGTCGGTGCCGGTCTTGCGGGTGAACACGGGATAGTCGGCGACGCCCCGCTCCTGGGCGCGCTTGATCTCGGTATCCCAGTAGGCGCCCTTCACCAGCCGCACCATCATCCGGCGCCCGGTCGCCGCGCCCAGCGCCCCGGCCCAGGCGATCACCGCCGGCGCGCGACGCTGGTAAGCCTGGATCGCCATGCCGAGCCCGTCCCAACCGGCGAGCGAGGGATCGCGCGCGGCCGCCTCGATGATCGAGAGGCTCATCTCCAGCCGCTCGCTTTCCTCGGCGTCCACCGTGAGCCCCACGCCGCCGGCCTTGGCCAGGCGCGCCAGCTCGATCAGCATGCCGGTGAGTTCGGGAACCGCGCGGCGGCTCTTCAGCGCCTCGTAGCGGGGATGAAGGGCCGAGAGCTTCACCGAGACGCTGTCGCGCCCGAACACGTCCGCCCCGCCTTCAGCCGCGGCCCCCACGGCGGCGATGGCGTGCTGGTAGCTGCGGAAATACGCCTCGGCGTCCGGCGTCGTGCGCGCCCCTTCGCCGAGCATGTCGAAGGAGTAGCGGAAGGCGCGGTTGGCCCCGCGATCGGCCTTCTTCAGCGCCTCCTCGATATCGCGGCCGAGCACGAAGGCCTCGCCCATCCGCTGCATCGCCGCGCCGACAGCGGCTCGGATCGCCGGCTCGCCCATGCGCGCGACCAGGGCCCGCAGACCGCCGGCCCGCTCCTCGCTCATGGTCTGGGCGATGATCAGCCCCAGGGTGGCGCCGTTCACCATCAGGTCGTCGGCGTCGCCCAGGTGCGCGCGCCAGTCGCCGCGCGAGAGCTTGTCGCGGATCAGCGCGCCGGCGGTGAGCGCGTCGGGCACGCGCAGATAGGCCTCGGCCAGTCCGAGCAGCGCCGCGCCCTCCTCCGACGACAGGCTGTATTCGCGCAGGAAACGATCCACCCAGCCCGCCCGGCCGGGCGCGCGAAGGGCGGCGAGCAGGCCTTGGGCCTGGACGAGCACCCGCTCGCGCTCGGCCGGCGAGAGCCGCGCCTCCTGCGCCAGGGCCCGCAGGCACTCGCCCTCCGGCTTGCGGTAGAGCGGCGGGACCGCGGCGCGCGCCGCCTCCAACGTCGGGGCGATCTTCATGCGAAACTCCGGACGGCGATCAACACCAGGGCGAACAACCAGGCGGTCTCGCCGATCATCAGCGCGACCGGCCGCCAGCCGGCGGTGGCCAGGGACTTGAACGAGGTCTTCATACCGAGAGCGGATATGGCGGTGACCAGCGCCCCGCGCGAGAGCACGTCCGCCGCCTTCACCGCCGGCTTCGGCAGCCAGCCCAGGCTGTTGATGGCGACCAGCGCCGCGAAGCCGAGCAGGAAGAGAGGGATCGGCGGCCCCTTGGCCCCGCTCGCCCTCGGCGCGCGGATGAAGGCGGAGACGCCGAACACCACCGGCAGCAACATGCTCACCCGCAGCAGTTTCACGTAGGTGGCGATGTCGCCGGTCTGGGGCGAGATCGAGTAGCCGGCCCCGACAACCTGGGCGACGTCGTGGATGGTGCCGCCGATGAAGATGCCGGCGTGGACATGATCGAGCCCGATGGCCACCGCCAGCAGCGGATAGAGGATCATGGCGAGGGTGGAGAGCGCGGTCACCACCACCACGGTGAGGATGGTGTCGCGCTCCGCCTCGGGTGTCTTGGGCAGCACCGACGCGATGGCGAGCGCCGCCGAGGCCCCGCAGATGCCCACCGCTCCCGCCCGACAGCACCCCGAACGGCCGCGACAGCTTCAGCGCCCGCGCGGCCAGCACGCCGACCCCGATGGTGGTGAGCACGCCCACGATGACGGTGGCGATGGGCATGACGCCCAGCCCCACGATCTGGGAGATGGTGATCTTCGCCCCCAGCAGGGCGACGCCGAGCCGAAGCACGGTCTTGGACGAGAACTCGATCCCCGGGATGCAGCGGCCTTCTTCGTGCAGGAAGTGGAAGGCCATCCCGATCAGCAGGGCGAAGAGCATCACCGGCGCGGTGTAGTGCTGCGACAGCCAGGTGGCGGCCACCGCGATGGTCGCGGAAACCAGGAACCCTGGCCAGGCGCGGGTGAGCGTGCCGCGCCACCGTTCCGCCCTCGAGGTCGGAGAGGCTGGCGACACATAGGCCGGAACGCCTTCCATGCCGTCGTAGGACAGGAACAGCGCGTGGGCGGAGGCGGCGTCGGTGTCGAGGTCGGTGGCCATGATCGGGAAGCGGCCCTATAACACCGACCCAGCTTTGGAGTAGCGCATGCGGCTCTTTTCAAGCCTCGCGATCACAGTCGCGCTGTCGCTGAGCGGCGTCGCCGTCGCCCAGGAAGCCATTCCCACCGCCGCCGGCGCGCCGGAGAACGGCGCTCCGATCCCGGCCTCGAGCCCCAAGCCGCTCTCCATCGACGACAATCGCGACCGCTTCGACGACGGTCCGCGCCCGGTGAACCGCTGCGGCATACCCGCCCACGACGATGGCAGACCGGATCGCGGCGTCCACGGCCAGGTGTTCGCCGGCGTCGGCACGCGCGGCTATCGCGAGGCCGGCGGCGTCGCCTGTATTCCGCTTGGCGACAAGGCCGCCGCCACCCTGGCCGTCGACGTGGGCCAGTACGGACGCCGACACTAGGGCCGAGCGGCTGCCGCTGCCCTAGGGCAGCTTCGCGATGTCGCCTGGTCCGCGCTGATCCACCTCGAGGTCGGTAATCAACCCGGTCTCGAGCGAATAGACCCAGCCGTGCACCGCCAGCTCGGCGCCCCCCGCCCACGCGTCCAGCACGATGACGTCGGTGGCGACGTTACGCACCTGCTGCATGACGTTGAGTTCGGTGAGGCGGTCGAGGCGCGGCTTGCCCGTCTCCAGCTGGTGGAGCTCCGCCGCGTGGCGGTCGGCCACCTCCCGAATCGGGTGCAGCCAGTGATCGACCAGCCCGCGCCGCTGACCATCGATCGAAGCGGCGACGCCGCCGCATCCATAGTGGCCCACGACCAGCACGTGCTTCACCTTCAGCACCTCGACGGCGAACTGAAGCACCGAGAGGTAGTTGGCGTCCTGCGGCGGGGCGAGGTTGGCGACGTTGCGGTGGACGAACACCTCGCCTGGCGCGAGTCCCACGATCTGGTTGGCCGGCACGCGGGAGTCCGAACAGCCGATCCACAGGTACTCGGGGGCCTGCTGGTCGACCAGGCGGCGGAAGTAGTCCGGATCGGCCGCGACTTTGCCCGCCGCCCAGCGCTGATTGTTCGCCCTTAGAACGTCGGTCATCGTTCTCAGCGCCGCTCCGCCGCGGTCTTGTCTCGCGCCGGCTTGAACTGCGAACCCGCCTCCCAGTCAGGCCAGTCGCGCGAGTTCGCGAGGTCGCGGCCTAGATTGTAGTAGAGGTCGAGGTCGGCGATCGCGTCGGTGTAGTCGAAGCTCGGCGACCATTTGTCCGCCGGCTGATGATAGTGGTGCGCCACATATTCCTTGTGCGCCGCCTCCCCGGCCGCTGTTCCGCCGTTCACGAAATCCTGGCCGCCCGTCACGGTGATCGCCGGCACTCCCGCCTTGGCGAAGGAGAAGTGATCGGCGCGGAAGAAGCTGCCCTCCGCCAGCTCGGGGTCGACGGTGAACCGTCGGCCCTGCTTCACCGCCTCGGCGGCGAACATACGGTCGAGTCCGGCCCGCCCCGGTCCCCGATCCGAGACGTCTCGCGAAGCACCGGCCAGGTTGAGCACATCGAGGTTCAACACCGCCACGGTGGTGGCCAGCGGCGTCGCCGGATGCTCGACATAATACTCCGAGCCCAGAAGGTTCTTCTCCTCGGAGGTGAAGGCGATGAAGTAGAGGCTGCGCTGCGTTCGAGGCGCCGCGGCGAAGGCGCGGGCGAGTTCGATCAGGCCCGCCACCCCCGAGGCGTTGTCCACCGCGCCATGGTAGATCCTGTCGCCGCTCGGGTCCGGCTCGCCGATGCCCAGGTGATCCCAGTGCGCGCCGTAGATCACCGCCTCGCCTGGGTGGGTCGTGCCGGGCAGTTTGCCGATGACGTTGTGGGTGACGACCTGGCGCGTGTCGACGTCGTAGTCGGCGCTGAAGGTCTGCCCTGTCAGGGCAACGGGTGTGAACGCTTTGGTCTTGGCGCGCGCCTTCAGCGCCTCGAAGTCCAGACCCGCCTTCTTGAACAGCTCGACCGCGACCGGGCGCTGGATCCAACCTTCCAGGAGGGTGTGCGCCTGCGCCGGATCGGCGCGCGGCACATCGAACTGCGGGTTGGAATTGGAGTTGCGCACCGTCGCCCAGCCGTAGGCGGCCGGCACGGTCTCGTGGACGATCAGGACGCCGACCGCGCCGCGCCGGGCGGCTTCCTCGTACTTGTAGGTCCAGCGACCGTAGTAGGTCTCGGACTTGCCGTCGAACAGGCCGTAGAGCGGGTTTGACGAGTCCATCTCGAAGTCCGGATCGTTGACCAGCACGACGGCGATCTTCCCGTGCAGGTCGACGCCCTTGTAGTCGTCCCAGCCCTTCTCGGGCGCGGAGACGCCATAGCCGACGAACACCAGTGGCGCGTCCTGGATGTGGACGTGAGCGACCGGCCGCTCGGTGCGCGCCACCACGTCGTCCAGGTAGACGAGAGGCTTGCCCGACAGCGAGATCTTCACATCGCCCTTCGGCTGGAAGCTCACCAGGGTCATGGCCTGGGTCCAGCCGCCCTTGTCGCCCGCCGGTTCGAGGCCGGCGGCGGCGAACTGATGGGAGATGTAGTCCAAAGACTTCACCTCGCCCTCGCTGCCAGGCCCGCGACCGCCGAAGGCGTCCGACGACAGCGTCTTGATGTGCTCCGACAAGCGCGCGGGCTCGATGCTCTGCGCGTGGGCGAGCGCCGTCGAGCCGAGGAGCGCGACGATGAGGAGGCGAGCGGACGTGACGAGCCGCATGTGAAACTCCGAAAACGAGGTGACTGGATCAGGAAGCGTTTGGGCGGCGGCGCGCGTGCTGGCAAGATGCGTGAGCGATCCAACCCGCTGGAGGCCCACGCGTGAAACGGCTCGTTCTGATCCTCGGCCTCGGCGCCGTCCTCGCCGGTTGCGACGACATGGAGGACTTCCTGGTTCGGGGGCCCCGGCCGGGCGGCGAGCGGGTGGTCTTCGCCTGTGAGAACAACACGCGCATCACGGTGCGCTTCCCCAAGGACCAGGCGGTGCTCACCACCCCGGACGGCGCGACGGTAGTGCTGAAGCAAGGCCCAGCAGCCGACGGCTTCTTCTATCAAGGGCACGGCCATCAACTGCGCGGCCGGGGCCGCGAGGTGGACTGGACGCCGCCCGACGGCCAGCCCCGCGCCTGCCAGCGGACCTAGGTCTCGCCTCCCCGGCGATGACGCATGTCCGCATACGCGGCCGTGATCAGGGCGTGGAGGGCGGCGGTGTCCACGGGTTGGCCCCACCTTAACCTGACATGGCGCATACGCCTGCCCGACCCCTGCAGAAGACCTGCCGGATCGGGCAAGGACGCGCCCTGGAAGAAGCCGACGCTCGCGTGAGCAGAGAACGCGTCCACATAGGCAAAGGCGGCTCGCCCACGCAGGCCGTGGGGTGACCGTCGTGGATCAACTCGCGCACCTCCGGGCCGCAGTCGCGCAGGACCTGGAACCAGGGCCGCACCATCTCGCGCAACGGATCGCCGGATCGGAACCAGGCTTCCACGCCTGGATCCGATCGGACCGCGCCGCTGAACCGAAACAGCTCGTCCATCGCGCTCAGGCCTCGGCGAGTTCCGCCAGCTGCCGCGCGACCTGGCCCCACCCTTCGGTGAACCCCATCGCCTCGTGCTGCTTCAGCGTGGCTTCGTCCCAATGGCGGGCCGCCGCTCGATAGAGTGTGCCCTCGCCGTCGGGTTGGAAGTCGAAGAGGGAGACCATGAATGCCGGGCTCGGAATCCAGCCGACGCTAAAGGCGTCGGTGAGAACGATGCGGCGCGCGGGCGTGACCTCGAGAAAGACGCCTTCCATCGGCGGTGTCTCCCCGTCCGGGCCCCTCATCACCATGGCGGAGCGTCCGCCGGGCCGAAGATCCATGTCGATCACGCGCGTGGTCCAAGGTTTCGGCGCCCACCACTCGGGCAACCTCTCCGTCCACACGCTCCACACCCGTTCGGGAGCCGCGGCGATGCGGCGTTCCACCGCGAGTTCATAGGCTGGGTTGGTCATCACGGCGGCTCCTGTCGAGTTTTCCCGGTTCAAGCCGGCTGATCCACGCCCCAGTAGACGCCGAAGGGATCGCGCAGCCCGCCCCACAGGTCGCCCCAGAACATCTTCTGGAAAGGCGTGGTCACGGTCGCTCCAGCCTTCTCCGCGCGATCCATCCAGGCCTGCCCGTCCGGAACAATCAGCTGCATGGTGAAGCTGTGCGAGGGCTGATGCGGGAAGCCGTGCTCGGGCATCGCGTCCATGACCATCATCGTGCCGCCATTGATCTCGAGCTGGCAGTTCATGATCCGCCCGCCGCCCGGCTCGGTGGTCCGGGAATGCTCGATGGCGCCGAAGGCCTGCTTGTAGAACGCGACCGCGTCGGCGGCCTTGTCGACCTGGAGGTAGGGTATCACGCCGACCTTGAGGCGATCACCGGCGGGGAGATGTTGAACGGGGACGTCGGTACTCATGGCGGGTCCTTTCCTTCGGGGGTTTGGGCCGAGGCGGCCCGGTGGAACAGAAGCTCGACGTAGCGGCGCAGGTGATCGACGCTCTCTCGCGCCCGCTCCGGATCGCTCCCGGCCTTGGCCAGGATGAAGGCGCCCTGGAGCACCGCCTGGGTGTGGCGGGCGAGGCTGCCCGGCGTCCAATCGCCGACGATCCCATGCATGGCGATCGCCGCGGCGATATCCGGCTCCAATCGAGCCGCGTGCTCGGAGATGCTGCGCCCGCAGGCTTCGCGAATGGCCGCGCTGCTCTGGTGGGTCTCCTGCACCAGGGTTCCCACCACGCAGCTGAAGTCGCGCGGCTCGCCAACGATCAATGCCCGGCGAAAGTCGATGTAGCCGAGAACACGGTCCAGGGGGTCTGGATGACGGTGGTAGTCGGCGGCTTCGAACAGAGGCGCGGTGACCGCGCTCCAGTGGTCGGCCGTGGCCGCCCCCAAGGCGTCCTTGCTTGGGAAGTGGTGGAAGAGCGCCCCCTTGGTCACGCCGGCCGCCGCGCACAGCGCATCCACGGAGGTCGCCGCCCAACCGTTGGCGCGTACAAGATCGAGAGCGGCGTCCAGCAGCTTCTCCCGGGCGGAGACATCCTTTCGACGGGGGTCGACCTTGACGTTCATGAGCGAGGCATACCGACCGGTTGGTATGTATGTCAAGTCGGTGCTGGAGATGCGGAACAAGCCTCGGTCGTCGAGGTTTGCGGTCTAGGACGCGGTGGATCGAAGCGGAGAGAGATCATGGCCTCGGAACGGATGGAGATCGCCGGCAGCCAGCGAGCGCCACTGGCGGATCAGCGCGTGGGCGCGGTCGATCCGGCCGAGACGGCGACCATCAGCATCTATCTGAAGGCTCCCGCATCGAGTTCGGGAGTCGTCGGGCGGGAGAGCCTTCGCGCGCAGCGGGAGACCGACCTCGCGCCCGCTTTCGCTCGGCTAAAAGCCTTCGCCGAAGCCCACGGCCTGACGCTGGTCGAGACCGATCCCGCCCGCCGGTTGGCGCGCGTCTCCGGTTCCCTGAGCCAGCTCTCCGCGGCGTTCGAGGCCGATCTGGGAATGTACGACCTGGGCGACGGCTCCATCCGCGCCCGCGCTGGCGTCCTCACCGCCCCTGCCGATATCGCCCCGGATATCGAGGCGGTGCTTGGCCTCGACCAGCGGCCCGCGGCCACGCCGAAGTCGCGCATCCTGCCGAATGCGGCGGCGGCCAACGCGAGCTACGAGCCCAATAAGGTGGCGGCGCTGTACGGCTTCCCGACCAGCGCCAGCGGCGGCGCGGGCGAGTGCATCGCGCTGATCGAGTTGGGCGGCGGCGTGAGCGCCGCCGACACCCAGTCGGCCTTCAACGCCATGGGGCTGAAGGTCCCCCAGGTGGTGAGCGTGAGCGTCGACGGCGCGTCCACCGCGGCGGGACAGGACACCAATGCCGATGGCGAGGTCGCCCTCGACATCCAGGTCGCCGGCGGCGCGGCGCCGGGCGCAAGGATCGCGGTGTACTTCGCCCCGAACACCGACCAGGGCTTCGTCGACGCCATCACTCAGGCAGTGCACGACATGGCAAACGCGCCCAGCGTCATGTCGATCAGCTGGGGTTCGGCCGAGAGCCAGTGGACCGGCCAGGCGATCAGCGCCATGCAATCGGCCTTCCAGGACGCCGCGTCAGCGGGCGTGTCGGTGTTCGCCGCCTCCGGTGACGGCCTCGCCACCGACGGCCAGAGCGACGGCAAGGCGCACGTGGATTTTCCCGCCTCGAGCCCGCTGGTGGTGGGCTGCGGCGGCACCGCCCTGCACGCCACGGGGGGGCGGCTCACCAGCGAGAGCGCCTGGAACAGCAATGGCGGAGGGACCGGCGGGGGAGTCTCCAGCCTGTTCCCCAAACCCAGCTATCAGAGCGCCATCAACGTTCCCGCGCCGCCGGTGAGCGCGGGCGGCCGCGGCGTGCCGGATGTCGCCGCCGACGCCGATCCGTCCACCGGCTACAAGGTGGTGGTCGACGGTAAGAGCGAGGTCATCGGCGGCACCAGCGCCGCCGCGCCTCTGTGGGCGGGCCTGTTCGCCTTGGTCAACGCCGCCGCCGGCAAGCCGGCCGGCGACCCCCACGCGGCCCTTTATGCTAAGCCGACCGTCTTCAACGATGTGACGACGGGCAACAACAAATCCGGCTCGGTCGGCTACAACGCCGGCCCGGGATGGGATCCCTGCACGGGATTGGGGACGCCGAAAGGCGCGGCCGTGGTCTCGGCCTTCCAGGCCGCCCCCGAAGGAAGCTGAGCTAGGCGGCGGGCTCCGCCAGCAGCTTGGCGAGATCCGCCTTCCAGAACTTGGCCCAGGTGTGGGTGCCATGGCCCTTGGTTTCGGGGCTTTCCGGGATGAGGATGAAGCGAGCGTGCGGCATCCGCTTCACCTCGCGTTCGGCGATGTGCAGGCCGGGCGGGTTGATGAAGTCGTCCGCCGAATTGATCCACAGCACCGGCACGGTGATCCGCTCCAGATAAGGATCGGGGTTATAGGTTCGCGAGGCGTCGAGCTGGTAGATTGTGTCGTTGGCGTCTGGCGCGGCGGCGAGCCGGGTGGCGAGTGTCTTCTCCAGGTACGCCTCCGCCGCCTCGCGGGTCGGATACTGCGCCTGGAGCGCCAGCGGGTTCCAGCCGGCGATCAGGGTGAGGTAAAGGTCCGCGCGGAGGCCGCCCAGCGGCGGGCTCGTGTAGTTTCCGCCATTCCACAGCGGATCGGCCTCGATGGCGTCGATGCTCATCTTGCGCCACATCCGGTTGCGGCCGGCGATCTCCACCGGATTGCAGGCGAAGGGCGCGAGGCGGTGGGCAAAGCCCGGGTGCTCGGTCCCCCAGACGAAGGCCTGCATGCAGCCCATGGAGGTGCCGAGCAGGAGTTCGAGGTGATCGACCTTGAGCCCGTCGACGAGCATGCGCCGCTGCGCCTCGACCATGTCGCCGTAGTCGTAACGAGGGAAGCGCATCCGCAGGCCATCCGAGGGCTTGGACGACTGCCCATGGCCGATGCCGTCCGGCAGGATCACGTACCAGCGGGTGATGTCGAGCGGCTGGCCCGGGCCATACAGCTCGTCGGCGAACACCGGGTTGAGGAAGGACTTGCCCGATCCGCCCGTGCCGTGGAGCACCATGACGGCGTTGTCGACGTGGCCGCTCGCGTCGCGATGCGGCGTCCCCAGGGTGGTGTAGTGGATCCGCAGCTCCGGCAGGCTTTCACCGCTGCGGAAGTGGAAGTCGCGGACCGTGAAATCACCCTCGTGGGTGGGCCAGGTCGCGGCCACGGCGGGGCGGCCAGCACAAGCGCGATGAGCACGGCGATGATGCGGATCATCCGATGGAGGTAGCGTCGCGGGGCCTCCCGTCAATCGACCGGTTGCGCCGCCCCGCCGCCCTCGCCACATAGCGGAGCATGTTCATCCAGACGGAATCCACGCCCAACCCGGCCGTGCTCAAGTTCCTGCCCGGGCGCGAGCTCATGGCTCAGGGTTCACGCGAGTTCGAGAACATCGAGGCGGCCGAGGTCTCGCCCCTCGCCCACGCGCTGTTCGGCCTGCCCGGCGTCACCCGCGTCTACTTCGGCTCGGATTTCGTCACCGTGCGTAAGGACGACAGCCGCGACTGGGCGCACCTCAAGGCGCCGGTGCTGGCGGCGATCATGGACCACTTCACCTCCGGCGCGCCGCTGTTCACGGACGAGGCCGAGGATGCTCACGGCGCGCGCGTCTACGACGCGCGACACCCAGGAGATCGTGGACGAGATCAAGGATCTGCTGGATTCCCGCATCCGCCCCGCCGTGGCCCAGGACGGCGGCGACATCCTGTTCTCCGACTTCGAGCGCGAGACCGGGACGGTCTGGCTGCACATGCGCGGCGCCTGCGCGGGCTGCCCCTCCTCGGCCGCCACGCTCAAGTCCGGGGTCGAACAGATGCTCCGGCACTATGTGCCCGAGGTGAGCCGCGTCGAGCAGGTGCTCTAGGCCGCGGCTTCAAGGAGGGGACACCCTGGAATGAACGAGCGTTTTCCCGAGCCGGTGCTCGGCCGGATGTTCCGTGATGCGCGCACCCGCAACGCGTGGTCGAGCGAGCCCGTCCCCGAGAGCCTGATCCGCGAGCTCTACGACCTGTGCAAGTGGGGCCCGACCGCGGCCAACTCGACGCCGGCGCGGTTTGTGTTCTGTACAAGCCAGGACGCCAAGGCGCGGCTCGCCGACTGCGCTTCGGGGAACAACAAGCCCAAGATCATGCAGGCGCCCGTGACCGTGATCGTCGCCTACGACCTCGATTTCCCGGAGACCTTGCCCAAGCTGTTCCCGCACGTTCCCGGCATGAAGGACGTCTTCACCGATCCGGTCGTCGACCGAGACCGGCGCGCTGCGGAATTCCTCGCTGCAGGGCGCCTACATGATCATGGCCGCCCGCGCGCTCGGCCTGGACTGCGGGCCGATGAGCGGGTTCGACAACGCCAAGGTCGACCAAGCCTTCTTTGCCGGCACACGCATCAAATCGAACTTCATCTGCTCACTCGGCGTGGGCACGGAGGAGAACCTCTTCCCCCGACTGCCTCGGCTCGACTTCGAGGAAGCGTGCAAGATCATCTGAGCCCCTGGAGCGCGGTCGCTGTGGCCCGCGGCCGGAATTGATCCTCGCGATCGACACCTGCTTGGGCGCCTGCTCCGCCGCCGTGGGTTCGGGACGTCAGGTTCTCGTTTCCCGTTCTGAGCCGATGACGCGCGGACATCAGGAACGGCTTGCGCCGCTCGTGCGCGAGGTGATGGCCGAGGCGGGGGTCGCCTTCTCCGCGCTGGATAGGATCGCCGTCACCGTCGGGCCGGGATCCTTCACCGGCCTGCGCGTGGGCTTGGCCTTCGCCAAGGGTTTGGGGTTCGCGCTCGGCAAGCCTTGTGTCGGCGTAGGCTCGCTCGAAGCGCTCGCCGCCGGCGCGGGTGCGGATCGGCCGGCGGCGGCGGTGATCGACGCCGGACGCGGCAATCTCTACCTGCAGCTGTTCGACGGCGATCTCGCCGCTCACCGCGCCGGATGTCCTGCCGCTCGGGACGGCGGCGGCGCGTCTCGCCGAGGTGTTCGGCGACCGACCGTTCAGGCTCACCGGTCCGGCGGCCGACCAGCTGACCGAGGCTTGGCCGGACGCCGAACGCGTGTCGCAGGACTGGCCTCGGCCCGAGGCGATCCTGCGGCTCGGCGAAGCCGCGCCGCTTGCCCCGGCCCGTCCGCTCTACCTTCGGCCGCCCGACGCCAAGCCCAAGGCCGCGCGCCCGGAGCCGGCTTGGAGCTGATCTCGCCGTCGGACGCCGCCGACCTGGCCGCGATCCATCGATCCGCCTTCGACGACGCCTGGGACGCGCCGGCCTTCGAGGCCCTGCTCGCCGCCCCCGGCGTGTTCGGGATCAGGAAGGGCGACGCCGGCTTCATCCTGAGCCGGGCAGCCGCCGACGAGGCCGAGATCCTGACGCTGGCGGTGCGACCGGAAGAGCGGCGGGCCGGCCTTGGCGCCGCCCTGCTGGCGGCCGCGACCGAATGGGCGGAAGGTCTGGGCTGCGCGGCGCTGTTTCTCGAGGTGGCGGAGGACAACCCCGCCGCCCTCGCCCTCTATCGTTCCGCGGCTTTCGCGGAGGTCGGGCGCAGACCGGCCTACTATGCGCGTCCGCGGGGCGCCGTGGCCGCCTTGGTCATGAGACGCGATCTTAACAGATGAACCGCTTGCCACTATGGTCCGCCCCGACCAAGCCGGCGCGTCCGCCGGCGGAGTTGATGTTGGATCGTCTCGAAAAACTCTGCGTCGAAAAGGGCATGCGAATGACCGAGCAGCGCCGCGTGATCGCGCGCGTGCTGTCGCTCGCCACCGACCATCCCGACGTGGAGGAATTGCACCGCCGCGCCCACGCCATCGACCCGCATATCTCGATCGCCACCGTCTACCGCACCGTACGCCTGTTCGAGGAAGCGGGGATCCTCACCCGCCACGATTTCCGCGACGGCCGCAGCCGCTACGAGGAGGCGCCCGAGAGCCACCACGATCATCTCATCGACATGAAGAGCGGCCAGGTGGTGGAATTCGTCGACGACGAGATCGAGACCTTGCAGCGCGCCATCGCCAAGCGCCTCGGCTACCGTCTGGTGGACCACCGGCTCGAACTCTACGGCGTGCCGTCGGATGAGTGAGGCGCCCGCGGCGCGGCGGCTCTTCATCAAGAGCTACGGCTGCCAGATGAACGTCTACGACGGCGAGCGGATGGCCGAGCTGCTCAGCCCGCACGGCTGGCGGGTGACCGATCGGCCCGAGGACGCCGACCTCGTGGTGCTCAACACCTGCCACATCCGCGAACGGGCGACGGAGAAGGTCTATTCCGAGCTCGGCCGGCTGAAGGCCCTGCGCGAGGAGCCGGGCGCCGGGCGGGAAGGCATGCTGATCGCGGTTGCCGGCTGCGTGGCCCAGGCCGAAGGCGCCGAGATCGCCAAGCGCCAGAGCGCGGTCGACATTGTCGTCGGCCCGCAGAGCTACCACCGCCTGCCGGAGCTGATCGCCACGGCCGGCGGGCGCGGCAAGGCGGCGATGGCGGTGGAGTTCGAGACCGAAGCCAAGTTCGACGCCCTGCCACGAGGGCGGACGGTCGAAGGCGTCAGCGCCTTCCTCACCATCCAGGAGGGCTGCGACAAGTTCTGCACCTTCTGCGTGGTCCCCTACACCCGCGGCGCGGAGATCTCCCGTCCCGCGACGGATGTCGAAGCCGAGGCGCGGTCGCTTGTCGACGCCGGCGCGCGCGAGATCACCCTGCTCGGCCAGAACGTGAACGCCTATGACGGGATCGAGGGCGGCCTCGGCGCGCTGGTGCGGCGGCTGGCCCGGATCGATGGGCTGCTGCGCATCCGCTACACCACCAGCCATCCCTCGAACCTCGACGACGACCTGATCCGCGCCCACGCCGAGGTGGAAAAGCTGATGCCGTACCTGCACCTGCCGGTGCAGTCGGGCTCGGACCGCGTCCTCAAGGCCATGAACCGCCTGCACGATCAGCGCGGACTATCTGCGGTTGGTGGAGCGGCTGCGCGCCGCCAGGCCCGACCTGGCGCTTTCCACCGACATCATCGTCGGCTTCCCGGGCGAGTCCGACGCCGACTTCGAGGCGACGCTGGAGCTCGTGCGAACAGTGGGCTTCGCCAGCGCCTTCTCCTTCAAGTATTCCCGCCGGCCCGGAACGCCCGCCGCCGCGTTGGGCGGCCAGGTCCCGGAAGAGATCAAGGCGGAGCGGCTGGCGCGCCTCAACGGTCTGCTGGAGGCGCAGCAACGCGCGTTCAACGCGTCCATGGTCGGCCGCCTCCTGCCTGTGCTCGCCGAACGGCCGGGCCGTCATCCCGGGCAGGTGATCGGCCGCAGTCCCTATCTGCAGGCGGTCCATTTCGATGCGCCGACCTCGGCGATCGGCCGCATCCGGGAGGTGGAGATCGTCTCGGCCGCCCATATGAGCCTGGGCGGGGCCCTGGTGCTGGAGGCTGCTTGAGCCGAGGTGTTTCGGAGTTCGTCGCCCTGCCTGACGAGGCGGTGCGCGCGGTCGCGGGCGCGGGCGGAAGGCACGCGGCCCTGATCGAGACCGCCTTCCACGTACTGCTGGAGACGCCCGGCGGCGGGGTCTCGATCCAGGGCGATGCGGCCGGGCGTCGGGCGGCGCGGCGCGCCATCGAGAGCCTGAGCGCCCGCACCGCCGCCGAGCTGGAAGTCTCGCCGGCGGACGTGCGCGTGGCGATCGACGAGGCTCGCACCGGCGGCGCGCCGGCGGCGCCCGCCACGCGGCGGGGCGCGGTCGCCACCAAGACGGCGGCGCAGGCGCGCTACCTGGAGGCCATGGAGCGACACGAACTGGTGTTCGGCCTCGGCCCCGCCGGCACGGGCAAGACCTTCCTGGCCGTCGCCCATGGCGCGGGCCTGCTGCGCTCGGGCGATGTGGAGCGTCTGGTGGTGACGCGTCCCGCCGTCGAGGCGGGGGAGCGGCTCGGCTTCCTGCCGGGCGACCTCACCGAGAAGGTCGATCCCTACATGGCGCCGGTATGGGAGGCGCTGAACGTCATCCTTGGTCCGGACGCCTTGCGCCGCCGCCGCGAGCGGGGCGAAATCGAGGTGGCGCCGATCGCTTTCATGCGGGGTCGCACGCTCTCCAACGCCTTCGTCATCGTCGACGAGGCCCAGAACACCTCGAGACTGCAGATGAAGATGGTGCTGACGCGCCTGGGCGAAGGATCCCGCATGGCGGTCACCGGTGACCCCAGCCAGGTCGACCTGATCAACCCCCATGACTCCGGCCTTGCCCACGCGGTCTCGATCCTGGACGGGGTCGAGGGGGTGGCGGTCACCCGCTTCGCGGCGACGGACGTGGTGCGCCATCCGCTCGTCGGCCGGATCGTGGCCGCCTATGATGCGGACTCGGCGATGAGGACCGGGCGATGAGCCGGATCGACATCCACATCGAGGATCCCCGCTGGCGCGCCGCCGCGCCGAACGCGCGGGCGCTGGTGCGCCGCGCCGCCGAACTCGCCGCCGGCCCCGCTTCCGATCGCGACGTGGCCATCCTGTTGACCGACGACGAGCGCCTGCGCGCGCTGAACGCCCAGTTCCGGGGCAAGGACACGCCGACCAATGTGCTCTCCTTCCCCGCGGTCGGAGGCGAGCAAAGCCCCCTGGGCGACGTCGCCCTGGCGTTCGAGGTCTGCGAGCGCGAGGCGCGCGAACAGGGCAAGCGCCTGATCGACCATCTGCTCCACCTGGTCATCCACGGCGTCCTGCACCTGCGCGGCCACGACCACGAGACCGAGGATGAGGCGGCGGTGATGGAAGGGCTGGAGCGGCGTCTGCTCGCCCGCCTCGGCGTCGCCGATCCCTACGCGCTGGAGAGCGTGGCGTGAGCGATCCCGAGCGACGAAGACCCAGGGGCCTGGCGGCCCTGCTCTCCTTCATGGGCTTTGGCGAAGACGAGCCGGAGGTGAGCACACCGACCAGCGAAGCCGCCGCCGCCCTCCGCGAACAGGCCGAAGCCTTCCAGACCGTCACCGTGGGCGAGGTGATGACCCCGCGCGCCGACATTCGGGCGGTCGACCTCGACTCCACCTTCGAGGAACTGATCACCGCCTTTGCCGAGAGCGAGCACTCGCGCCTGCCCGTCTATCGCGAGACCCTCGACGACCCCGTCGGGTTCGTTCACCTGCGCGACGTCTTTCAGCGCCTGGCCGATCCCACCCGTCCGAGGGGCGAGCTCTTGAGCCTGGTGCGCCAGACTTTGTTCGTGCCCGCCTCGATGCGCGCGGCGGACCTCCTGGTGCGCATGCAGGGCAATCGCGCCCACCTCGCCCTGGTGATCGACGAGTTCGGCGGGGTGGATGGGCTCGTCACCCTCGAGGACTTGATCGAGGCGGTGGTGGGCGAGATCGACGACGAGCACGACGAGGACGACGCTCCGCCGATCCTCACCCGTCCCGGCGGCGTGCTCGAGGTGGCCGGCCGCACTCCGCTCGAGGACCTTGAGGAGGCGCTCGGCCGCGGGCTTGTGCCCGAGGACCTCGAGGACGAGGAGATCGACACGGCCGCCGGTCTGGTCACCGCCCTGGCCGGCCGCGTGCCCCAGCGCGGGGAGTCGATCGCGCACCCGGACGGCGAGCTGTTCTTCGAGATCGCCGACGCCGACCCCCGGCGCATCAAGCGCCTTCGCGTGCGCCCCGCCGTCGCCGACGCCTGATCTCCGCTTGAAGACGTCTTTCGCCACCTGGATCGCGAGCGCCCCCTGGCGCGGACGATTCCTCGCCGTCGCCGCCGGCATCGCCGCGGCTCTCGCCCAGCCGCCATGGGGATGTCTTCCGGGCTTGCTGGGTTATGGCTTGCTGTTCCTGGTGGTGGACCGCTCGCCCGGCCCCCGCACCGCCTTCGCGCGCGGCTGGCAGGCTGGACTGGGTTACTTCCTGCTCTCGCTGTTCTGGCTGGCCGAACCGTTCCAGGTCGACGCCGAGCATCAAGGCTGGATGGCGCCGCTGGCGGTGGGTCTCACCAGCGCCTTCATGGCCCTCTTCTGGGGCTCCGCCGCGGCCGTCTACCGCGCGCTCGCCGGCCGAACGCCGCTGCGGGCGCTGCTGTTCGCCGCTCTGCTCGCCCTGGCCGAATGGCTGCGCGGGCACATTCTCACGGGATTCCCATGGGATCCGCCGGGCTCCCTCTGGGCCGCCGGTGGCGCGGTCTCGCAGATCGCCTCGGTGGTGGGAATCTGGGGACTGACCTGGATAACGCTCGCCATCGCCGCAAGCCTGTTCACCGCACGGGAGGGCAGAAGCGGCTTGGGCCTCGCGATCGTCGCCGTGGCCGCACTGATCGGCCTCTACGCCTATGGAGCCCATCGCCTCGCGCAGCCCGCTCCCCCCGATGCGGGACCCCTGCTCCGCGTCGTGCAGGCCGATGTGCGGCAGCAGAGCAAATACGACCCCGCCGCCTTCGCCAGCATCGTCTCGCGCTATGTGTCCCTCACCGAGCGACCGGCGGCGCGGCGTCCCGACGTGGTGATCTGGTCGGAGGGGGCGATCCCGGCGGCCGTCGACGACTACCTCGCGCCGGGCGCCTGGACGCGGGACCTGATCCTCGCCGCCGTTCAGCCGGGCCAGCAGCTGATCCTGGGCGCCTATCGCTTCGGCCCTGGACCGAGGGACAAGGCTTCCGTCTACAACAGCCTCATCGCCCTGCGCCGGACCGCCGACGGGTTCGCGCAGGAGGGGCTCTACGACAAGCGCCACCTCGTGCCTTTCGGCGAGTACCTGCCGCTCGACAAGCTCGCCACCCGGCTGGGCATCAAGGCCATGGTCCATGTCGGCGACGGCTTCACGCCGGGGGGCCCGCCGCGCTCGCTGGTGGTCCCCGGCCTGCCGCGCTTTCAGCCGCTGATCTGTTACGAGGCGCTCTATTCCGGCTTCACCCGGTCGGCGGCGGCGCGCACCGGCGCGCGCGCGGCCTGGATCCTGAACATCTCGAACGACGCCTGGTTCGGCCACGGCGTCGGGCCGGAGCAGCACCTCAATCTCGCCAGCTACCGCGCCATCGAGGAAGGCCTCCCGATGGTCCGCGTCACGCCGACGGGGGTTTCGGCGGTGATCGACGCGCGCGGCCGGATCGTGCCGGGCGAACGGCTGGGCGAGGGTGCGTTCGGCGTCATCGACGCCCCCCTGCCCGGCGCGCTGGGCCCGACGCTGTTCGAACGTTGGGGCGACGCCGGGTTTTTCCTGATGCTGATCGCGTCTCTCAGTGGACTGGTGCGCCCGGCCCGCTCCCAGCCGCGAGTCTCGCCTGGAACTCGTCGCGCGAGTTGACCTTCGGCATCGGCCCTTCCGGGGCGGCCACGCCGAGGAAGCCACAGAGCGGCGCCCACCCCTCGGCGACGTCGTAGATCAGGAGACGCTCGGGCGGCAGCGATGCGCGCACGGTTTCGGTGTGGCGGTTGAAGACCTCGATCATGTGCTTCCGATCTCGCACGCGGGGCTCGAAGTTTCGGCTGACCATCTTCAGCCCCATGACCTCGAACGGATTGCTCGGAGTCTCGCTGAAGCGCGAGAAGATCGTCGCCTGGGTCGACTCCCACCAAGCCGCCGGATCGCGCACGGTGAGGATCACCTTGGCTTCAGGATAGGCGTCGGCGAGTTCGCGCCAGACGGCCGTGCTCGGCCAATCGACGGTGGCGGCGTAGCCGGAGAAGATCTTCTCCCAATCCGGGTCGGCGCCACTGAACACCTCGGTCCCAGTCGGCGACCGCGTCCTGCTTGAAGACTTCCATCATGTGGTAGCACGGCCCAAAGCCGAGCTGTTCCAGCGCGAGCTTCAGCGACATCGTTCCGGTGCGGCCGAAGCCCGCGCCGATCACCTTCAGTGGCATCGCTCCCCTCCCTGCGCCGGCGATCAGAGCCGCCGACGTGCTCCAGGGAAGCTACACCATTTCGCGCACCACGTCTCCGATCGCGTCCTTGAGGATAGCGTCCCGGCCCGGCGTTCCCTTCGCCAGCGCCTTGGCGAAGTTCATCGCCTGCTTGGCCTTGATCTTGGGCGGCAGAAGAGGATCGTTCTGGTCGATCTCGACCTCGATCAGGCTTGGACCGGGCTCGGCGAGCGCGCCGGCCAGGACGCTTTCCACATCCTTCGGATCGCGCACGGCGTGGGCGTTCCAGCCGAAGCCTCGGGCGACCATGGCGAAGTCGATCGGCTGCAGGTCGCAGACGTATTCGGGGTTGCCGAGAAAGGCCATCTGCTCCCACTTGATCTGGCCCAGGCTGTTGTTCTTGAGCAGCACCACCTTCACGTCAGCCCCATACTTCACCGCGGTGGCCATCTCGCCCATGGTCATCGTGAACCCGCCGTCGCCGACCACGGCGATCGTCGGTCGGCTCGGATGGGCGATCTTGGCGGCGATTGCGTACGGAAGGCCGCCGCCCATGCTGGCCAGCGTGCCCGAGGTGGAGAACAGCATGCCGGTGCGCATCCGAAGGTGTCGCGCGGCATAGGCGGTATTGATTCCGCAGTCGGTCACCACCGTCGCCCCGTCCGGCAGGAGCCGATTGAGCGCCTCCATGGGCACATCGCCCTTCATCGGCGTCTCCCCCGCCTCTCCACGCTGGGCGAGCGTATCGTTCCATTCGCGCATGCTCTTCTGCGCGTGCTCCAGGAAACCGCGATCCCGCTTCCGTTCCAGCATGGGTAGAAGCGCGGCGAGGGTCGAGGCGGCGTCGCCGAGCAAGGCGCATTCCGCCGGGTAGCGTAGGCCGAGCGCCTGAGCGTCGATGTCGATCTGAACCCCGCGCGCCTGACCCGGCTTGGGGTAGTATTCGATGTACGGGAAGGTCGAGCCGACGATGAGCAGGGTGTCGCAGCCCTCCATCGCCTCCTGCGCCGGCGCCGTCCCGAGCAAGCCCACGCCGCCCACGCAGTGCGGGTGATCGTCCGGCAAAGCCGCCTTGCCGAGCAGCGCCTTGGCGACGGGCGCGGCCAAGGCTTCGGCGACCTCCGACAGCTGCCGCTCGCAACCCAGGGCTCCGGCGCCGGCGAGAATGGCGACCTTGCCGCCCGCGTTCAGGATCTCGGCGGCGCGGCGTAAGGACTCGGGCGCCGGCGTCGCATGGCCCATCGCCCTCGCATTGGAAACATGGTGGGCGAGGTTCCGTTCGGAGCGCGCGTCCTTCTTCACCGGCTCGGACTGATGGTCGATGGCGATCGTGACGTGGGTGGGCTGCCGCCAACCAACGGCCGTGCGGCAGGCGAGCTCGATCACGTTCTCCACATGGGTCGGCCCCATGATCCGCTCGTTGTAGGCGGCCACATCCATGAACAGCCGGTCCAGCGCCACGTCCTGTTGGGTGAAGGTGCCGGTGAGGTCATGGTACTGGAGCCCGGTGATGGCGATCACCGGCTGGCTGTCCATCTTGGCGTCGTAGAGCCCGTTCAGCAGGTGGATTCCGCCGGGCCCCGAGGTCGATAAGCAGCAGCCGAGCTTTCCCGTAAATTTGGCGTAGGCGCAGGCCATGAAGGCCGCCGACTCTTCATGCCGCACCTGGATGAAGCGCACCTCGTCCCGCTTCTGGCGCAGGGCCTCGATGACCCCGTTGATCCCGTCGCCGGGAATGCCGAAGATCGTGTCCACGCCCCAGGCCTGCAGCCCTTCGACGAGAACATCGGCGGCGGTGGTGCTCATGTCGGCTCTCCTCGCGTTCCTCCTGGAATTCCGGACGAAGGAGACCTGTTCCGGCTCTTGGCCCCAATGTACGTCGGCGTATATACAGGGATTGACGCTAGGAGGCCCGTGATGGCGACTACCCGCCAGTTCAAGTCCGGCAACAGCCGCGCCGTCCGCATTCCCGCGGAGATCGCCTACGACGACAGTGTCTCGGAACTTACAATCACCCGCAGCGGAGACGTGATCACGATCGTTCCAAAGGGATCGGGCTTCAAAGCCATGATCGAAGAACTCCGCCGCCTTCCGAAGGCGCCTCCGATGGAAGAACTCCCTCGCATCGAGCTGCCGGACCGTTAAGGGACTGAATTGGGGCGCCTCCTCGACACCAACATCATCATCCAGGCTCTCAATCGGGAAGAGTGGGCGCTGGAGGGTCTCGCCCAATACGAGGGTCGCGTGATGATCTCGGCTTTGAACCTTGTCGAGGTGAAGCGAGGGTTCGGTAGGCTGGGTGAGGCGAACTCCGTCCATCAGGCGGCTTTGGAGCTGCTGCTGCGCGAAATTCCGGTGCTGCCATTCGATCGGGCGGCGGCCGACGCCTATGGCCGGCTCATCTCGACGCTCGGCTGGTTACGCAGCCGCGACTTCGACCGCATGATCGCGGCGCACGCGCTAAGTACGAGGTCCATACTGGTGACGCGCAACGTGGCCGACTTCCGCGATGTGCCAGAGCTCGAGATCGAGACCTGGGACAAGAGCGCCTAGAAAAAGGGGCGGGACCCTTTCGGATCCCGCCCCTCTTGTTCGGTAAGCTGACTGAGGCGCGTGGACTAGAAGTCCATGTCGCCCATGCCGCCCATGCCGCCGCCCATGCCGCCGCCGCCACCGCCGCCGCCGCCGTTGTTCTTCTTCGGGGCTTCGACGATCGCCGCTTCGGTGGTGATCATCAGGCCGGCCACGGACGAGGCGTCCTGAAGCGCGGTGCGAACCACCTTGGCCGGGTCGATGATGCCGGCCGCGATCAGGTCGACATACTCTTCGGTCTGGGCGTTGAAGCCGAAGGTGCTGGACGCGTTGTCCATCACCTTGCCGACCACGATCGAGCCTTCCACGCCGGCGTTCTCGGCGATCTGACGGATCGGAGCCTGCAGGGCGCGACGGACGATGGCGATGCCGGCGTCCTGGTCGGCGTTGTCGCCCTTCAGGCCATCCAGAACCCTGGACGCCTTGAGCAGGGCGACGCCGCCGCCGGGAACGATGCCTTCTTCCACGGCCGCGCGGGTCGCGTTGAGGGCGTCATCGACGCGGTCCTTGCGTTCCTTCACCTCGACTTCGGTCGAGCCGCCGACGCGGACCACCGCAACGCCGCCCGCCAGCTTGGCGAGCCGCTCTTGCAGCTTTTCCTTGTCGTAGTCCGAGGTGGTGTCCTCGATCTGGCGCTTGATCTGGCCGATGCGGGCTTCGATGTCGGCCTTCTCGCCGGCGCCGTCGACGATGGTGGTGTCGTCCTTGGTGATCGAGACCTTCTTCGCCTTGCCGAGCATCTCGAGCGTGACGTTCTCGAGCTTGATGCCGAGATCCTCGCTGATCAGCTGGCCGCCGGTGAGGGTGGCGATGTCTTCCAGCATGGCCTTGCGGCGATCGCCGAAGCCCGGAGCCTTCACCGCCGCGACCTTGAGGCCGCCGCGCAGCTTGTTGACCACCAGGGTGGCCAGGGCTTCACCTTCGATGTCCTCGGCGATGATCAGCAGGGGACGCGAGGATTGCACCACCGCTTCCAGCACCGGCAGCAGGGGCTGCAGCGATGAGAGCTTCTTCTCGGAGAGAAGGATCAGCACGTCCTCGAGCTGGACCTCCATCTTGTCGGCGTTGGTGATGAAGTAGGGCGAGAGGTAGCCGCGGTCGAACTGCATGCCCTCGACGACGTCGAGTTCGGTCTCGAGGCTCTTGGCCTCTTCCACCGTGATCACGCCCTCGTTGCCCACCTTCTCCATGGCGCGGGCGATCATGTCGCCGATTTCCTTGTCGCCGTTGGCGGAGATGGAGCCGACCTGGGCGATCTCCTGGTTGGTGGTGACCTTCTTGGAGCTGTTCTTGATCTCCTCGACGACCTTGATCACGGCCTTCTCGACGCCGCGCTTCAGGTCCATCGGGTTCATGCCGGCGGCGACGCTCTTGGCGCCTTCCACGGCGATCGCCTGGGCGAGCACGGTGGCGGTGGTGGTGCCGTCGCCGGCCTTGTCGTTGGTCTTGGAGGCGACTTCGCGGATCAGCTGGGCGCCGAGGTTCTCGAAGCGATCGGACAGTTCGACTTCCTTGGCGACGGTGACGCCGTCCTTGGTCGAGCGCGGAGCGCCGAACGACTTTTCGATCACCACGTTGCGGCCCTTGGGACCCAGGGTGACCTTCACGGCGTTGGCGAGGATGTTGACGCCGCGCAGCATCTTGTCGCGCGCGTCGGTGGAGAAATAGACGTCTTTAGCAGCCATCTGTGGTTGTTCCTTTGAGGATCAGCGGGTGTGAGTGGAAAGCGATCAGGCGTCGAGCACGCCCAGAACGTCGCTTTCCTTCATGATGATGAGGTCTTCGCCGTCGAGCTTCACTTCGCTGCCCGACCACTTGCCGAACAGGATCCGGTCGCCGACTTGCACGTCGAGCGAGTGAACGTGGCCGTGATCATCGCGGGCGCCGGGGCCCACGGCGATGACCTTGCCTTCCTGCGGTTTTTCCTTGGCGGTATCCGGAATGATGATGCCGCCCTTGGTTTTCTCTTCTTCCTCGACGCGGCGCACGAGCACGCGGTCGCCAAGCGGACGAAAGGCCATGGGTGATTGTCTCCGAGTTCGATTTCGAAATTTGCGAGTGGCGGGAAGGTTAACCAAGCCGTCGTTAGCAGCCGGCGCCTTCGAGTGCCAAAGCTGGAGATAGAGACGCGACGCTTGCGCGTCAAGGCGAGCCGGCTAAAGGAAGGCCGACGGCTTTGAAGCCAAAGGGGTTCGAACCAGCCTTGGGAATCGAAGCAGCGCTGGCCCGCATGTTCGCCTCGGGATCGCTCGAGGTCACGCTCCCGGGCGGGCGGCGGATCAACTTGGGAGACGGCTCCGGTCCGCCGATCGCGGTCGCCGTCCGCGACAACATCAGCCTTGTCCGGATCGTCGCCCGGCCCTCTCTGGGCGCGGGCGAGGCCTATATGGACGATCGGCTCGTCCTGGAACGGGGCTCGATCCACGACCTGGTCGAACTCGCCGCCCGCAACGCCGGCGCGCGCGCCGCCGGGCCCAGGCCGAGCGCGTTGAAGCGCTGGCTGATCGCTCAGGCTCAGGAGCGCAACGCTCGCGAGGGCGCGAGGCGCAACGTCAGTCATCACTACGACCTGTCGGTCGACCTCTACCGCTGCTTCCTTGACGACGACCTTCAGTATTCCTGCGCCTACTTCGAAGGCGAGGGCGCATCCCTCGACGAGGCCCAGGCCGCCAAGAAGCGCCACATCGCCGCCAAGCTGCTGCTTCGGCCGGGCCTCCGGGTGCTGGATATCGGCTGCGGATGGGGCGGAATGGCTCTGTCGTTGGCTCGCTGGGGCGGCGTTCGGGTGGACGGCGTCACCCTTTCCACCGAGCAGTGCGAGACGGCGAACGCGCGGGCGGCCGCCGCCGGCCTGGCGGAACGCGCGCGGTTCTCCCTCACCGACTACCGCGACGCGACGGGTCCCTACGATCGGATCGTCTCGGTGGGGATGTTCGAGCACGTCGGCCGGCCCAACTACGACGAATACTTCGCCAAGGTGGCCGAGCTGCTGACGGACGACGGGGTCGCCCTGATCCACTCGATCGGCCGCTCCGACGGCCCGAGCTCAACCGATCTGTTCACGGCCAAGTACATCTTCCCAGGCGGCTACATCCCCGCCTTGTCGGAGGTGCTGCCCTCGGTCGAGCGCGCGGGACTGTGGGTGACCGACGTCGAGATCCTGCGTCTGCACTACGCCCGCACCCTCAGGTGCTGGTACGATCGCTTCCAGGCTCGTCGGGCCGAGGTCGCGGCCCTGTACGACGAGCGCTTCTGCCGGATGTGGGAATACTACCTGGCCGGGGCGGAGATGGGCTTCCGCTTCGGCGCCCACATGAACTTCCAGATCCAGCTCGCCAAGCGCCGCGACGCCGTCCCGATCACCCGCGACTACCTGGATCAGAACGAGGCGCGGCTGGCCTCAGCCGCCTGAGGGAGAGCTCGCGGCGGGGAGGCGCACGCGGAACTCGGTCGCGCCCTCATGGTCCTCGCATGCCGCCGAGCCGCCGTGCCGTTGCGCGATCTGGCGCACGAGGGACAGGCCAAGCCCCCAGCTGCCCCCCTCCTCGCTCTCGCCCGTCGGTCGGAAGAACGGCGCGAACACCTGCTCGCGCAGGGCCGCCGGCACGCCGCGGCCGTGATCCAGGACGCGCAGCACCACGTCCGGCCCGTCCCGTTCAAGCAACACCTCCACAGGCGGGGCGCCGTGCTTGATGGCGTTGTCGATGAGGTTGCGGATCATCCGCCGAAGAAGCCTCGGCGATCCCTCGACCAGGAATCCGTCGGCGCCGCCTTCCACCGGCGCCAGCGTGACGCCGCCTCGAGCGGCTTCCTCCGCGGCCAGGGCCAGGCAATCCACCGCCTGATCCGCCGTCGTCTCGGCGGGATGGTCGAGGCGGCTGGCGAGCAGGATCTCCTCGACCAGGCCGTCGAGCTCCATGATCTCGCGGCTGATCTCGGCGAGCCGGTCCGGTTCGGGCTTCAGAAGATAGATCTCGGTCGCCATCCGTAGCCGAGCGAGGGGCGAGCGCAGCTCGTGGCTGGCGTGCGCCAGCAGGGCCTTGTGGGCGGCGAGCACCGCCTCGGCGCCTTCCGCGGCGCGGTTGAAGCTGATCGCCACGGCGGCGATCTCGTCGTCGCCCTCGACCGGAGCGCGCTGTCCACCGCCATCGGGGCGCCAGGCGGAGACGGCGGCGCGCAGAGCCTCCAGCCGCCGCGTCATCCTCGCCACCACCGGGTATGCGGCCAGGCCGACCGCCGCGCCGATGGACAGCAGGAAGAGGGCCATGTGCAGGAGACGCGGCGGCCGCCGCGCCGTGAAGATCATCCCATGGCGACTCGCCGAGGCCATGATCACGTGGCCCAGCACCGCGCCGACCAGGGCGACCAACACCAGGCTGGCGAGCAGGGTCACGTACACACGCCAGAACAGCCGCCGACGCGGCGTCGTGGGCATCAGTCCTGATCCTGGGAGCGGGCGAAGACGTAGCCGGCGCCCCGAACCGTGATGATCCGACGGGGATGAGCGGGCGCGTCCTCGATCGCCGCGCGCAGGCGGGAGACATGGACGTCGATCGAGCGATCGAAGGCCTCGAGCGCCTCGCCCTTGACCAGGTCGAGCAGCCGTTCCCGCGTCAGCACCCGGCCCGCGTTGTGAGCCAGGGCGAGCAGAAGATCGAACTGGTAGCTGGTGACCGCTCTCTCCTCGCCGTCGAGCCGCAACCGCCGGGAGGCGGGATCGATCTCCAGCCGGCCGAAGCGGAGCACGCGATGGTCGCCGACCGTTCCGCGTCCCCGCCTCAGGATGGCGTTCAGCCGCGCCTGCAACTCGCGTGGGTTGAACGGCTTGGGCAGGTAGTCGTCGGCGCCGAGCTCCAGGCCGACGATGCGATCGGCGTCTTCGCCCCTGGCCGTGAGCATCAGGATGGGCAGGTCGCTCTCGCGCCTCAGCCGGCGACACACTTCCAGCCCGTCCAGGTCGGGAAGCATGAGATCGAGGATGACGGCGTCATAGGCCGACGCCCCGCCGCGCCCGCTCAAGGCGGCGGCGAGGCCGGATTCGCCGGTCTGGCGCGTGGTCACCGAGAAGCCCGCCTGGCTCAGATAGTCTGACACCATGCCGGCCAGCCGGACGTCATCGTCGATGATGAGGATCCGGCCGGCCAAGGCGGTCTAGTGCGAGGTTCGATCGCGCATCATCGTCGCGAGCTTCGCGCGTTGCTCGGGACGCAGCACCTCGGCGGCGTCCGCCAGAGCCGTGACGAGCGTGCGGCTATGGGTGTCCAGGTCCGCCATCGTGGTCGCCCGCAACCGTTCCAGAGCCCCGCGATCGATGGTGGGAGCGGTGAGGATAGCATGGAACTCCGTCATGCGGGCGTGCATCCGCTCGTGCGCCCCGCCCATCGAGGCCATGGCCTGGCCAAGGATCGCGTGGATCTTGGACTTCTGCTCAGGCGTGGCGTCGACCTCGGACAGCATCTTGTCCAGGTGAGCGGCCATCATCTCATGCATCTTCGCATGGTCGCCCATCCCCATGCCGGCATGCATGGCGGACTCCTGAGCGGTGGCGGCGAGCGGCGGCAACACGAGGCCCCCCGTCAGGAAGGCTCCGGCGATCGCGAGAGCGGCGAGCGCGCGCGGGCGCCGCTTGGTGAGCGGTTGTTGGATGGGCATTCGATCCTCCGACGGGCGAGACCCCAGCGGCCGCCCATCTCCGGTCTAGGACCCGCTGATGTGCGAAATACCGGTCCTGCGTGAAGTTGTGTGAAGCGTCGGGTCCGGCGAGAGCTGGATCGATACGGCTCGGCGCTCGTTGCCCGTTGGAACAGCGGACGGAGACTTCGATGGCGACGCAAACACCCGTACACCTCAGCAAGCTGCCGCCCGCCGGCGCTCTGGCGGTCGCGGCCGGCGCCATGGCCCTGATCGGATGGTCGGGCCGCGCCTTCTCTCCGACGCCCGACCATCCGCGCACGCTGCTGTGGTACCTGCGACTGAACAAGCCGTCGTTCACGCCGCCGGGCCCGGTGTTCGGGGCGGCGTGGGGCGTCATCGAAGCGGTCCTCGCCTACGGCGGATACCGGCTCCTCCGCCACAGGTCCTCTCCGGCGAGAGACGCGGCGGTGGGCCTTTGGACGATCAACAACCTCCTGATCGCCGGCTGGAGTGGCCTGTTCTTCGGCCGCAAGGCCTTGGGACCAAGCGCCCTGGCGTCCGGCGCCATGATCGGAGTCGCCGGCGGCTACGCCGCGGTCGCCGCCAAGACCGACAAGGTCGCCGCCGCCACCGCCCTGCCCCTGGTCGGCTGGCTGTGCTTCGCCACCCTGCTCGCCGAGGAGGTCTGGCGGCGCAACGACTAGGCTCGGCCTAGGCCTAGAGGATGAACCGGCTCAGATCCGCGTTCTTCGCCAGCTCGCCCACCCGCTCGCGCACATAGTCCGCGTCGATGGCGATCGTCTCGCCGGAGCGGTCGCCGGCGGCGAAGCTGATCTCCTCGACCACCTTCTCCAGGATCGTCTGCAACCGGCGGGCGCCGATGTTCTCCACCGCGCCGTTCACCTCCTGAGCGGCGTCGGCCAGGGCGTCGAGGGCGTCGTCGCTGAAGTCGAGGGTCACGCCCTCGGTGGCGAGCAGGGCCTGGTGCTGGCGGATGAGGTTGGCTTCCGGCTCGACCAGGATGCGGCGCAGGTCGTCTCTGGTGAGCGCCTTGAGCTCCACCCGGATCGGCAACCGACCCTGGAGCTCGGGCAACAGGTCGCTGGGCTTGGCCACGTGGAAGGCGCCCGAGGCGATGAACAGCACGTGGTCGGTCTTCGCCGGTCCGTGCTTGGTGGCCACGGTGGTGCCTTCGATCAGCGGCAGCAGGTCGCGCTGCACCCCCTCTCGGGAGACGTCCGCGCCGCCGCGCTCGCTGCGGCTCGCCACCTTGTCGATCTCGTCGATGAAGACGATGCCGGCGTTCTCCGCCAGGTCGATGGCCTCGGCGGTGACCGCGTCCTGGTCGAGCAGCTTGTCGCCCTCCTCCGCGATCAGCGGGGCCCAGGCCCGCGCCACCGTGGTCTTGCGCGTCTGGGTGCGGCCGCCGAAGGCCTTGCCCAGCATGTCGCCGATGTTGAGCATGCCGACCGACGCGCCCGATCCCGGCAGGTCGATGCTCTGCAGCGGCGACGAGGTGTCGGCCAGCTCGATCTCGATCTCCTTGTCGTCCAGGTCCCCCTCGCGCAGCTTCTTGCGGAAGCTTTCGCGGGTGGCGGCCGAGGCGCCGGAGCCCACCAGGGCGTCGAGGATCCGGCTCTCCGCCGCCTGGTCGGCCTTGGCCCGCACGCCGGCGCGGCGGCGCTCGCGCACCATGCCGATGGCGATCTCCACCAGGTCGCGCATGATCTGGTCGACGTCGCGGCCCACATAGCCGACCTCGGTGAACTTGGTCGCTTCCACCTTGAGGAAGGGCGCCTGGGCCAGGCGCGCGAGACGCCGGGCGATCTCGGTTTTGCCCACGCCCGTCGGGCCGATCATCAGGATGTTCTTGGGCGTGACCTCGCCCTGCAGATCCTCGGGCAGGCGGCGGCGGCGCCAGCGGTTGCGCAGGGCGATGGCCACCGCGCGCTTGGCTTCGGCATGGCCCACGACGAAGCGGTCGAGCTCGGAGACGATCTCGCGGGGAGTGAACTCGGCGCTCACGCTTGCAGCGTCTCCAGGGTCAGGTCGCGATTGGTGTAGACGCAGATGTCGGCGGCGATGCCCATGGCGCGCCTTGCGATCGCCTCGGCGTCCAGCGGGCCATCGTGCAGCGCCAGGGCCGCGGCCAGGGCGTAGTTGCCGCCGGAGCCGATGGCGGCGACCTCGTGCTCGGGCTCGAGCACGTCGCCGGTTCCGGTCAGGGTGAACATGGAGCTCTTGTCGGCGGCGATCATCATCGCCTCCAGACGGCGCAGGTAGCGGTCGGTGCGCCAGTCCTTGGCCAGGTCCACGCAGGCTCGGGCGAGTTGTTCGGGGTACTGCTCGAGCTTGGCTTCGAGCCGCTCGATCAGGGTGAAGGCGTCGGCCGTGGCGCCCGCGAAGCCCGCCACCACCCGGCCGCCCGCGAGGCGACGCACCTTGCGGGCGTTGCCCTTCATGATCGTCTGTCCCATGGAGACTTGGCCGTCGCCGACGATCACGGTCGTCCCCGCCTTGCGCACGGCGAGGATGGTGGTGCCGTGCCAGTTGGGAGAAGCATCGTTCATCGCGGGCCATGTGGCGGCGCGGGACACGGGGCGCAAGCCCGGTGACGTTCTCGTCCCAGGAGGTGGAGCGCTACGCCCGCCAGATCGTGCTTCGCGAAGTCGGCGGACCAGGGCAGCAGGCGCTCAAGTCCGCCCGTGTGCTGATCGTGGGGGTGGGCGGCCTGGGTTCGCCCGCCGCGCTCTACCTCGCCGCCGCCGGCGTGGGCCGGATCGGTCTGATGGACGGCGATGTGGTGAGCCTCTCCAACCTCCAGCGGCAGGTTCTGTTCGGGACGGACGATCTGGGCGCCTCGAAGGTCGAGCGCGGCGCGCGAAGGGTTCTGGCGCTCAATCCCGAGATCACGGTCGAGACTCTGCCGTTGATGTTCGACGAGACCGCCGTCGGCGTGGTCGATCGCTACGACCTGGTGCTGGACGGCACCGATAGCTTCGCGACCCGCTTCGCGGTGAACGCCGCCTGCGTGGCGGCCGGCCGCACCCTGGTCAGCGGCGCGGTGGCGCGCTGGAGCGGACAGGTCGGCGTGTTCGCCGGCCGCCCCTGTTACCGGTGCCTCGTGCCCGAGCTTCCGGGCGAGGAGGAGACCTGCGCGGTGGTCGGGGTGGCGGGCGCTCTGGTCGGAACCGTGGGATCGCTCATGGCGCTGGAGGCGATCAAGCTGATCACCGGCGCCGGAACATCGCTGCTTGGACGACTGATGGTCTTGGACGGTTTGGCCGCCGAGACCCGAACCCTGCGCCTTTCCGCCGATCCGGACTGCCCGGTATGCGGCGATCAGGCGCCTGCGCGCGTTGACACATCCGCTTCAAGCTCCTGCCCTACACCCCTCGCCTAAAGTCCCCTCGGAGAATTGAGCCTCATGGCCCTGGAAGTCAGCGTCGGTCCCCCACGGCTTTCGATCAGCCAGGGATATGGCGTGCTCATCAGCGACCCGGACGGCCAGATCCCGTGGCCGACCGACAAGGGGTTCTACGATTCCGACACCCGCCTGATCTCGAGCTGGCAGATCTTCGCCGACGGCGAGCCGTGGAGCCTGCTGAACGGCGGCAACGTTTCCTACTTCGCCGAGCGGATCTTCCTCACCAACACGAAGATCATGACAGCCGCCGGCGTGATCGAGCCGGGCACGGTCAGTCTCGCCGTCAGCCGCACCATCGGCGGCGGCATCCACGAAGACCTCGACATCACCAACCACAACCCGCACCCGATCCGCTTCAACCTCGAGATCGCCATCCGCAGCGACTTCGCCGACCTGTTCGAGGTGAAGAGCGGCAACATCGTCCGCCGGGGGCAGATCTTCACCACCTGGACCGATGAGCCGGCGGCGTTGGAGACCCGCTACGACAACCTGGACTTCGATCGCAGCATCACCGTCCGGATCATCAACAGCGACTGCAAGGCGGGCTACGCCAATGGGCGGATCACCTGGCTGATCGAGCTGAAGCCCGGGCAGAGCTGGCACGCCTGTCTGCTCTACGAAGTGGGCATTGGCGAAGACCCGAAGCTCGTGAGGAAGGCGCCCGAACATTGCATCGAGCATTGTCACGGCGCGACGGTCGCGGTGGATTTGCGCGAGTGGCGCAATTCCGTGGTCAAGATCACCACCAGCAACGAGGAGTTCTACCGCTTCTACCGCCAATCCGTGGAGGACATGGCGGCGCTGCGCCTGCCCATCGAGGGCACCAACACCATGCAGTTCGTGCCCGCCGCGGGAGTGCCCTGGTTCCTGGGCCTGTTCGGCCGCGACAGCCTGATCGTCAGTCTACAGAACGCCATGGTGCACCCGGACTTCTCCCGCGGCGCGCTGAAGGTGCTCGGCGACCTCCAGGCCAAGGAGCGCGACGACTATCGCGACGCCGAGCCCGGCAAGATCATGCACGAACTGCGTCGGGGCGAGCTCGCGCACTTCAAGCTCATTCCGCACACCCCCTATTACGGCACCGCCGACGCGACGATCCTGTACCTCAGCGTGCTGCACAAGGCGTGGCGCTGCACCGGCGACAAGGGCCTGCTCGAGGAGTTCCTGCCCGTGGCGGAGGGTTGCCTGCGCTGGATCGACAATTGGGGCGATCGCGACGGCGACGGCTTCCAGGAATACCAGACGCGCTCGCCGGCCGGGTACGAGAACATGGCCTGGAAGGACTCGGGCGTGGCCTATGTCTACGAGGACGGGAGCCTGGTTAAGGGCCCGAAGGCGTCCTGCGAACTCCAGGGCTATGTCTACGACGCCTGGCTGCGCATGGCCTATGTGTTCGAGGCTCTGGGCAAGCCCGACCGCGCCAAGGAACTGCGCGACCGCGCCGCGGCCCTGTTCAAGAAGTTCAACGAGGTCTTCTGGGACGAGGAGAAACAGTTCTACGCCTTCTGCCTCGACGGCGAGAAGAAGAAGGTGATGAGCATCGCCTCCAATCCCGGACAACTGCTGTGGTCGGGCATCGTGCCCCCGGATCGCGCGGCCAAGGTAGTGGAGCGTCTGATGAAGCCGGACATGTGGAGCGGCTGGGGCATCCGCACCCTCTCCAGCGACCACCCGGCCTACAACCCGAACTCCTACCAGAACGGCTCGGTCTGGCCGCACGACAACGCTCTCATCGCGCTCGGCTTCCGTCGCTACGGCTTCGTCGACGAGGCCAACCGCATCGCCCGCGACGTCAGCGGCGCGGCGGGCTATTTCGCCCTGCACCGCATGCCCGAGCTCTACGCCGGCTTCGAGAACACCCCCAACAGCTTTCCGGTCCAATATCTCGGCGCGAACGTGCCGCAGGCTTGGGCGGCGGGCTCGGCGTTCGCCTGCCTGCAGATGACCCTCGGCTTCCAGCCCGACGCGCCGAACGACACCCTGTTCATCGATCCCCAGCTTCCGGAATGGATCCAGAACATCGACCTCACCGACCTGTCCCTCGGCGATCAGACCTTCGACCTGCATGTCTGGCGTGAGGACGGAGCGACCAAATGGGAGGTGACGCGGGGCGACGCGAGCAAGGTCCAGGCCCGCTCCTACGCCACCGGCGCCAACCGGGCGAGCTGAGGAAGGCGTCCGCGTTTGACCTGGCGAGAGCGGACCTCGGCCTTTTGCGAGCGCTTCGGTCTCCGGGTTCCGGTCCTGCTCGCGCCCATGGCCGGAGCCTGCCCGCCCGCGCTGTCCATGGCTGTGGCGAGAGCCGGCGGCATGGGCGCGTGCGGGGCCCTGCTGATGAGTCCGGCGGAGATCCTGGCTTGGTCGAACGAGGTTCGGGCGGACTCCAACGGCGCCTTCCAGATCAACCTCTGGGTTCCCGATCCCGATCCGCCGCGCGACGAAGCCCACGAGGCGCGGGTGCGGGCCTTCCTCGGCCGCTTCGGGCCGGAGGTTCCCGCGTCGGCAGGCGACGCGCGGCCGCCGGATTTCGTGGCGCAATGCGAGGCGATCCTCGAGGCTGGCCCGGCGGTGGTCTCCTCGGTGATGGGCCTGTTCCCGCCGACCTTCGTCGATGACCTGAAGGGCGCTGGCATCGCCTGGATCGCGACCGCCACCACGGTCGGCGAAGCCTTGGCGGCCGAGGCGGCGGGCGCCGACGCCGTCGCCCTCCAGGGCATGGAGGCGGGCGGCCATCGCGGCGCCTTCGATGCCTCCGAGGCCGAGCGATCCCTCGTCGGCCTGATGAGCCTGATCCCGGCGGCGGCCGACCGGGTCGGGGTTCCCCTGATCGCCGCCGGCGGCATCGCCGATGGTCGAGGCGTGGCCGCGGCGCTGCTCCTGGGCGCGTCCGCCGTCCAGGTCGGCACCGCTTTCCTGCGCGCTCCGGAAGCCGCGACGGCGCCCGCCTGGGCGGATGCGCTGGCACAAGCCCTGCCCGAGGACACGGCGGTGACCCGCGCGTTCAGCGGTCGAGCCGGGCGCGGCCTCTTGACCGACTACGTCCGCGCCGCCGCCGCTTCGGACGCGCCTGAACCCGCGCCCTATCCGGTGCAGCGCGGGTTGACCGCCGCCATGCGCAAGGCGGCCGCCGACGCAGGCGACGTCGGGCGCATGCAGGCGTGGGCCGGCCAGTCCGCCGCCCTCGCTCGAGCCGAGCCCGCCGGCGCGATCGTCGATCGGCTGTGGTCGGAGACATTGGAGATCCTGAGCTCGCGCTAACCGTGGCCGCTCACGCGACCTTCGGCTCCAACAGCTCCGCCAACAACGGGTTCGGAAAGCGGCGCTGGCGGACGATGGCGTAGAACCGCTCGCTCACCTCGGGAATCTTGCAGCGCTCGACCAGGATCCCGGCGCGGAGTTCGTCGCGCACCACGATCGAGGGCGCCAGGGTGACGCCCTCGCGTTCCCGCGCCAGCAACCGCAGCATGGCCATGTCGTCCACCTCGGCCAGCACGATGGGCGTGACGCCGGCGAGCTCCAGCAGTCGATCGAAGGCGACGCGGATGTCGCTGTCCAGGCTCGGCAGCAGCACCGGTTCGTGGCGCAGGTCCTCGGGAAACCGGAACGCGCTCTTGCGTCCGTCAGGTCGGCCGACGAGGCTGACCGGCTGCTCGTTCAGCAGGTGGTTGCGAAACGCCGAGAAGGCGTCGCGGGGCGCGGCGGTGTTGGCGAGGACGACGTCGAGGGTATCGGCCTCCAACTGGGCGAACAGGTCGCGCAAGGATCCGGATCGCACGATCAGCTCCACATCCGCCCGGCCCACGAGCGGCCTCAGGAACTCCAGCTGGAAATTCCGCGACAGGGTGGTGAGCGCGCCGACGCGCAGCGCCCGGCGCCGGTCCGTCGGACGCCCTCGAAGGGTGCCCATGAGCTCGTCGCCCGCCTTGAAGGCGACGTCGGCGTAGTCGAGGGCGATCCGCCCCGCCTCGGTGAGCACCATTCGTCGACCGATCCGCTCGAACAAGGGGTGGCCGACCTGATGCTCGAGCTTCCTCAGCTGCACGGAAATCGCCGACTGGGAGAGGTTCAGGCGCTCGGCCGCGCGGGTGAGTCCACCCTCGTGCGCCACGGTCCAGAACAGGCGCAGGTGATTGTAGTTGAGGCCGCGCATCGTTCGGTTTTACCAAACGATCCGAACGCAACAATGAATTTTTCCGCTTAATCGAGCTTGGCTATTCCGGATCGAACCCCGCCTCCGGGGGATCGGATCGCGCCATGCTCATCGACGCTCTTCCCCTATCCGCCGCCATCCCCCTGCTCCTGGCGGGCGCGGCGGGTTTCACGGGCCGCGCATTTCGCCCGCGGATCGCGCCCGTTCTCGCCGAAGTGGCGGCTCTGGCCGCGCTGGCGGTCGCCATCACGGCGGTCGGTGTTCTCGTGCTTCGCGGCGCGGGATCGAGCCCAATGTTCGGTATCGCCGGCTCCGGGTTCTCGGCCAGAGTGGACGCGGTCAGCGCGACCATGCTGACGCTGGTGAGCTTCGTCGGCTGGATCGTCTGCCGCTACGCGCGGACCTATCTCGATGGCGAGGCGCGGCAGGGACCGTTCACGGCTTGGCTCTGCTGCACACTGGCCTGCGTCCTGCTGCTCGTGAGCGCCGGAAACCTGATTCAGCTCGTCGGCGCCTGGATCGGCGCCAGCCTGTGCCTGCACCGGCTGCTGTTGTTCTACCCGGAGCGTCCCGCCGCCCGCCGCGCCGCGCGCAAGAAGTTCATCACCGCGCGTCTCGGCGACGCGGCGCTCATCGTCGCCGCCGTCCTGCTCGCCCTCGCCTACGGCTCGACGGACATCGCCACCATCCTCGCCGCCGCCCGCGCTGGCTCCAGCGACACGGCGGTGATGGCGGCGGCGGCTCTGCTGGCGTTGGCCGCCTGCCTCAAGTCCGCGCAGTTCCCAAGCAACGGCTGGCTGATCGAGGTGATGGAGACGCCCACCCCCGTCTCGGCCCTGCTTCACGCCGGGGTCATCAACGCCGGCGGCTTCCTGCTCGTGCGCTTCTCAGACGTCATGCTCCTCGCGCCCGGCGTCCTGGCCGCGCTGGTGATGATCGGAGGCCTCACAGCCCTGGTGGGCGCGCTGGCGATGCTGACCCAGCCGGCGGTGAAGACCTCGCTCGCCTGGTCCACCGTCTCGCAAATGGGGTTCATGATCTTCGAGTGCGGGCTCGCGCTCTTCCCCCTGGCGCTCCTGCACATCGTCGCTCACTCGCTCTACAAGGCCCACGCCTTTCTGGCCTCGGGCGGGGCGGTAGAGCGCATTGCCGCCATCCGGCGGCCAGGGCCGGTGGCCGTGCCCCGGCTGGGCGCGATCCTTCGCGCCTTCGGGGCCGCGCTGGCGATCTATGTGCTCGTCGGTTTCGCCTTCGGGCTTCAGCACAAGTCGCCACAGGCGATCGTGCTCGGCGCCATTCTGATCTTCGGGGTGGCCTACATGCTCGCCCAGGGCTTCGCCGATGCCGCGCCCCGCGCCCTCACCGCCCGAACCGCCGCCTACGCGATCGCCACCTCGGTCGGCTATTTCGCTCTGCAGACGGCGGCGACCTGGGCGACGCGAGGCGCCTTGCCGCCGACGCCATCGCCCGGGCCGCTGCAGTGGGCGCTCCTCGTGCTGGCGATCGCAAGCTTCGGGGCGGTCGCGGTCGCCCAGTCGGCCTTCCCTCTGTGGGCCGACCATCCCGCCGCCGCCGGTCTGCGCGTCCATCTCGCCAACGGCCTCTACGCCAACGCGCTGTTCGACCGCCTGATCGGCGGCTGGGGATCGCCGCCCCGCCGCCTCGTGGAACGGAAGGCCTGGTCATGAGCGACACCGACGCCCTCGACCTGGAGCGGATCCGACTCGAGGCGGACCGCGCCGTGAGAGCCATTCCGCCGTTATGGCCGCTCGCGTCCAGCGTCGCGGTGAACCCCTTCATCGGACAGGCCGACGAGGGGCTTGCCCAAGCCGCCGCTCGGCTGGCCCGGGTCGCCGGCGCGACGCTCACCCCGCCGCGCGCCTCGCTCCGGGAGAAGATCGCCGGCGGCGAAATCACCGACGACGACCTCCGCGCCGCGCTGTCCGATGCGCCGGTGGCGCTTCGGCCACCCGATCTCGGCGCGCTCAAGGCGGCGACCCAGCGCGACGCCTCGCTCCCCGCCCGCTTGCCGACCGTGGCCGATCTGGCGGCGGAGGTTTCCGGAACCGCCTGGCCCGACCTCCTCGCCGACCGCATCGGCGCCTGGGCCGCGGCGCATTTCGACCAGGGCCAAGCCCTCTGGGCCGCGCCACAGGGGCCAGGCGCCTTCACGGCCTGGCGAGTCTTCGCGGTCCACGACCTCACACCGGAGATCCTGGGACTCTCCGGCTTCGCCCGCCACGTCGCCGACGCGCCCGAGCGCGCCCTGCCCGCCATCGCCCGCGCGGCGCGGACGTTGGGGCTCCACGGCGCGTGCCTGCCGACCTACTTCCACCAGCTTCTGATGACCCTGGGCGGCTGGTCCCAGCTCGCGAGGTACAAGCTGTGGCAAGCTGAACTGGCGGGGGAAGACGATCAGACCGCCGTCGATCTGCTCGCCATCCGCCTGCTCTGGGAGGAAGCCCTCTTCCTGCGCCACGGCGAAGCGATCGCCAGGACCTGGAGCGACGTCCGCGAGCGACACGCCGCGCCGGTCGAGGCCACGCCCGAGCTCGTGGTCGACGCCATCCTCCAGGACGCGGCCGAACGCGCGAGCCAACGCGAGCTGGCCGCGTGTCTCGCGCGTCCACCGCGGTCGGCCGTGGAGAGTCGACCGGCGCTCCAGGCCGCCTTCTGCATCGATGTCCGCTCCGAGGTCTTCCGCCGCGCGCTCGAGGCGCAGCATCCCGAGATCCGGACCTTGGGGTTCGCCGGCTTCTTCGGCATGGCGACCGCGCACCGGCGCTTCGCTTCCGACGTCGAGGAACGCCGGCTGCCCGTGCTTCTCAATCCTTCGCTGAAGTCCGAAGCGGCAAGCGGGGAACGATCCGGGCGGGAAGCGAGGGTCAGGATCGAGGCCAGGGCCGTGCGGGCCTGGGGTCGGTTCAAGCTGGCCGCGGTGTCGTCCTTCGCCTTCGTCGAGGGCGCCGGCCCGATCTATGTCGGCAAGCTGCTCGCGGATGGCCTCGGGCTCGCCCATGGCAAAGCGCCCCCCGACCCGCCGCCGCGCTTCACCAGCGCGCTGGACCTCGACGAGCGGCCGCGCTCGCCGAGACGGTGCTGCGCGCCATGTCGCTCACCCAGGGTTTCGCCCGCCTCGTTCTCCTGACCGGTCATGGCGCCCAGGTCGCGAACAACCCGCACGCCGCCGCCCTGCAATGCGGGGCGTGCGGCGGCTATTCCGGCGAGGTGAACGCGCGGTTGCTCGCCGGCCTCCTGAACGATCCCCAGGTGCGGGCGCGGCTCGCCTTCCGAGGCGTCGAGATCCCGTCCGACACGCTGTTCGTCGCCGCCCTTCACGACACCACCGCCGACGCCGTGACCCTCTATGACAAGGATCATCCCGCGTCCGGCCACCGGGAAGACCTCGCGCGCGCCAGGGAATGGCTCGCCGCCGCCGGGCAGGACCGCACGGGCGGAGCGCGCCGCTCGCCTGCCGCGCGGAAGGCGGTCGGAGAGCCTCACGCGGCGAGGTCGCGACTGGGCCGAGACCCGGCCGGAGTGGGGCCTCGCGGGCTGCCGCGCCTTCATCGCCGCGCCCCGGTCCCGCACCAAGGGAATAGATCTCGGCGGCCGCGCCTTCCTGCACGACTACGACTGGCGGGCGGACGAGGGGTTCAAGGTGCTCGAGCTGATCCTCACCGCGCCGGTGGTGGTGGCGAGCTGGATCAGCCTCCAATACTACGGCTCCGCGGTCGCGCCGGAGATCTTCGGCGCGGGCAACAAGCTCCTCCACAACGTCGTTGGCGGGGTGGGCGTGATCGAGGGCGCGGGCGGGACGCTTCGAGGCGGGCTGCCCTGGCAGTCGGTCCACGACGGCGAGAGGTTCATCCACGAGCCGCTGCGCCTGTCGGTGTGCATCGAGGCGCCCCGGGCGGCGATCGCCGATGTCCTGGCGCGCCACGACGGCGTGCGCGCCCTGTTCGACAACCGCTGGCTGCACCTGTTCGCCCTCGACGAGCGGGGGCGGATGGCGTGGCGGTACCTGGGCGACTTGGCCTGGGCAGAGATGGAACCGGCTGAAACGGCGGCTTCCAGTCGCGACCTCGAGCCGGTCATCTAGGCGTCCGCCCGCGCGCGATAGTCCTCGGCGGCGACGTCGACGCCGGTTCGCAGCGGAGTGTTGGGCGACCAGCCGAGCCGTCGCTGGGCGCCCACGTCGAGCAGCTTGCGGCGCACGCCCGAGGGCCGGGAGAGGTCGTGGACGAAGCGGCCGCGCCAGCCCAGCACCTCGGCGGCGACCCGGTAGTAGTCGTCCACCGCGTGGTCCTCGCCGACCCCGACGTTGATCGTCTCGGGCAGGGTCTCCAGCCGGTCGTGGAAGGCCCAGAGAAAGTCGGCGAGGTCGCCGGCGAACATGAACTCGCGCCTCGCCCGCCCGTCTCCCCACACCACCACCTCGTCGCGGCCCTCCCGCAGGGCGGCGTCGATCTTGACGATGGCGGCGGCCATCAGGTGCGAGCGCACCGGATCGAAGTTGTCGAACGCGGCCGTAGAGGTTGGGCGGGATCACCGTGCGCCAGACGGCTCCCGGCGTTTCGCGGCCGAGCGCGGTGGCCAGCTTCCAGGCGGCGAGCTTGGCGAGGGCGTAGCCTTCGCTGGTCGGCTCGAGCGGTCCGGTGAACAGGTCCTCCGGGGTGAGCGGATCCTCGTGCCCGGCCGGATACATGCAGCTCGAGCCGAGGTTGATCAGGCGGGGGATCCGGGCCTCGGCGGCCGCGCGCAGCAGGTTGAAGCCGATGGCCATGTTGTCGGCCAGGAAGCGGGCGGGCGCCTCGAGGTTGGCCTGGATGCCGCCGACCACGGCGGCGAGGTGGACGATCAGCTCGGGGCGATGGGCGAGCAGGTAGGCGCGGGTCGCCGCCTCGTCGCGGAGGTCGAGCTCGGCCCGGGTGGGGCTGAGGATCTCGTGCGCCGCGGCCCTGGGATCGGCGAGCAGGTTGCGGCCGACCATCCCGGCCGCGCCGGTGACCAGGATCCTCATCCGACCGCGTCCTTCAGGGCGGCGACGAGCTGGTCGAGGCCGGCGTCGTCCAGCCGGTGGGCGCCGATGTAGAAGCCGCGCTCGTCGACCGCCTCGGCGTTCGGCAGCGGCGGTGGGGGATCGTGCGGCAGGCGGTCGATCACCGGGTTCTTGACGAAGTTCCCGGCGACGATCGGCCGGCTCTCCACCCCCCTCCCCTTCAGCCGCGCGACCACCTCGTCGCGGGAGCGGGCGACGCCGGGCTCGAGCGTCAGGCCGAAGCCGAACCAGCTGCTCTCCCCGGTCTCGCGCTGGAGGCGCAGGCCGGGCAGGGCGTTCATCCGCGCCTGGAAGGCGGCGGCGGCGGCGCGGCGATCGGCGATCAGCCGGTCCAGCTTCCTGAGCTGCTCCAGGCCGATGGCGCCGCTGATCTCCAGCGGGCGGAGGTTGTAGCCGGGCAGGATGAAGCGGAACGCCTCGTGGAAGTCGCCGCGCGGGTCCTTCTCCACCAGGGTGTTGGGCCAGGCGAGGTGGCGGGTCCAGCCGTGGGAGCGGAGGCTGAGCATCACATCGTGGAGGTGGTCGTCGTCGGTGACGCAGACCCCGCCCTCCATGGTGGAGATGTGGTGGGAGTAGAAGGTGCTGAAGGTGCCGATCTCCCCGAACGTCCCGGCGCTCCGGCCCCCGAACCGCGCGCCGAGCGCCTCGCAGTTGTCCTCGAGCAGGGTGATCGGACGGTCGCCGATGATCCGGCGGATGGCGTCGAAGTCGTTGGGGTTGCCGAGCAGGTTGACGGCGAAGACCACGTCGACCTCGTCGTCCAGCGCCGCCTCCAGCCCGGCGAGGTCGAAGTTCAGGGTCTCGGGGTCGATGTCGACGAAGCGCAGGCGCAGGCCGTACTGGCTCAAGCGGTAGTAGGTCGTCGCCCAGCTCACGGCGGGGACGACGGCGACGCGGCCGGCGCGGGCGAGCGGCTCGCGCGCGTTGAACAGGGCGGCGACGGCGAGCAGGTTGGCGGAGGAGCCGCTGTTGACCATCACCGCGTGGCGCGAGCCGACCGTCTGCGGCGAAGGCGGCTTCGAAGGCGCGGACCTGCTCGCCCATGGTGGTGAAGCCGCTGTCGATGACGGCGTGGGCGGCGGCGCGCTCGGCGTCGTCCCAGGTGTCGACCGCGAGCGGGTAGCGGAAGCTCACCGGCGCGCCTCGGCGAGATCGGCGGCGACCATCTCGGCGACCAGCGCGCGGAAGCCGGTCTGTGGCGTCCAGCCGAACGCCGCCCGCGCCTTCGAGGCGTCGCCGAGCAGGGCGTCGACCTCGGTGGGGCGGAAGTAGCGGGGGTCGACCCGCACCCGCTCGGCGCCGGTGGCCGCGTCGAAGCCGACCTCGTCCCGCCCCTCCCCGCGCCAGGCGAGGCTCACCCCGATCTCGGCGAAGGCGGCCTCGGCGAACTCGCGCACGGTGTGGGCCTCGCCGGTGGCGAGGACGTAGTCGCCGGGCTCGTCCTGCTGGAGCATGGCCCACATGCCGGCGGCGTAGTCGCGGGCGTGGCCCCAGTCGCGGACGGCGTTCAGGTTGCCGAGCCAGAGCCCGTCCTGCTTGCCCGTGGCGATCGCCGCCACGCCGCGGGTGATCTTGCGGGTGACGAAGGTCTCGCCGCGCAACGGGCTCTCGTGATTGAACAGGATGCCGTTGGAGGCGTGGAGGCCATAGGCTTCGCGGTAGTTCACCACCGCCCAGTAGGCGAACAGCTTGGCGGCGCCATAGGGGCTGCGCGGGGCGAAGGGGGTGGTCTCGCTCTGCGGCGGGGGCGAGTTGCCGAACAGCTCGGAGGTCGAGGCCTGGTAGAAGCGGCAGCTCGCGCCCAGCCCCAGCAGCCGGATCGCCTCCAGCAGCCGCAGCGGCCCCAGCGCGTCGGCGTTGGCGGTGTATTCGGCGGTCTCGAAGCTCACCTGCACATGGCTCTGGGCGGCGAGGTTGTAGATCTCGTCCGGCCGCACCTGCTGGACGATGCGGATCAGGTTGGTGGCGTCGGTCATGTCGCCGAAGTGGAGCACGAAGCGCGGATCGGGATCGTGCGGATCCTGGAAGATGTCGTCGACGCGCGCGGTGTTGAACGACGACGAGCGCCGCTTGATGCCGTGGACGACGTAGCCCTTCTCCAGCAGCAGGCGGGCGAGATAGGCCCCGTCCTGCCCGGTGACGCCGGTGATCAGCGCGGTTTTGCGCTCCTCGACACCGCCCTTCCCTCCGCCGACCTTCACCATCCGCTTGCCGATGTTCTCGCCGGCGAGGAGGCCGATCAGCGCGGCCGGCAGGTGCTCGAAGCCGTCGATCACGTCCTCGCGCACCTTGATCTTGCCCGCCTCGACCCAGCTCTCCAGCTCGTCGAGCGCGGCCTCCTGGCGATCCATGAAGTCGTAGAGGACGAAGCCGCGCAGGGTGAGGCGCTTGACGACGATCAGGCCGGGGACGCCGCGCGGGCCGTGGGCGGGGGCGGCGCCGTCGTATTGCGAGACCGCGCCGCAGCAGGCGATGCGGCCGTGAAGCGCCATGTTGAACAGACAGGCCTCCAGGATGTCGCCGCCGGTGTTGTCGAAGTAGACATTTATGCCATCCGGGCAAGCCTCGCGCAGCGCCCGGCCGATGCCCCCGGCCTTGTAGTCGACGGCGGCGTCGTAGCCGAACTCGCGCTGGATCAGGGCGCACTTGGCCTCGCCCCCGGCGACGCCGACGGTGCGGCAGCCCTTGAGCTTGGCGATCTGGCCGACGATCGAGCCCACCGCGCCGGCGGCGGCGGAGACCACCACCGTCTCCCCCGGCTTGGGCTGGCCGCACTCGAGCAGGCCGAAATAGGCGGTGAGGCCGGTGATCCCATAGACGCTGAGCAGGTGGGTGAGCGGCTCGCGCCGCGGCAGGCGCTGGAGGTTCTTGGCCTTGAGCGCGGCGTATTCGCGCCAGCCGGTGTCGGCGAACACCAGGTCGCCGGGCTTCAGGTTGGGCGAGCGCGACTCCACCACCTCGGCCAGCGCCCCGCCGGCCATCACCTGCCCGCCCTCCAGCGCCGAGCGATAGGTCGCGCCCTGCATCCACGCGCGGTTGGCGGCGTCGAGGGAGATGTAGAGGGTGCGCAGCAGCGCCTCCCCCTCCGCCGGCGCGGGGATGGGCGCCTCCTCCAGGCGGAAGTTGGCGTCGCTGAGCTTGTCGCGCGGGAGTTCGGCCAGAACGAACTGGCGCTGGGTGGTCGGCATGGGCGGGTCCCTCCTCGAGGGGAGGATGGGTAACCTGCCGCTTGGCTTAAGAGAACCACCCTCGCTCCTCCCCCTTAGGGAACACTAAGGGGGAGGGGGACCGCGAAGCGGTGGAGGGGGCGGCGAGCGACGGTACGGCCGGTGATTTCGCGCCGGCGTTCTGCTGGATGGCCGTTCGCTGGGTTTGGCCGCCCCCTCCACCCCTTCGGGGTCCCCCTCCCCCGCCTCTTCGGGCGGGGGAGGAGCGAGGCCGGCGAACTCCGCCGCCGATTCCAGATCCAGGCGGATCTCCCGGAATCCTCGAACACCTCGCGGTCGTAGAGGTCCTCCCGCGCCGGGTGGGAGCTCTCCCCGGCCTCGCGGCGCGGCGCGTCGGAGCGCGGCCGCCCCTCCCCGCTCGCGCCCCAGCCCAGCGGCAGCTTGCCGTTGCGGAGCGCAAGGATCTGGGCGTCGACGCGGGCTTCGAGGGCGAGGGTGAGGCGGACGGCGCGGGCGACGGTGGCGAAGGGGCGGGTGGGATCGCCGGCCTTGTCCTCGTTGATCGCCGCCATGGCCGCGGCGGTATGCGCGCCGATCTGCTCGGCCAGCTCCATGCCGATCTCCGCCAGCCGCGCCAACATCGCCCGCCGCCGCTCGGCGTTGGCGAGGGCTTCGGCGCGGTGGGGATCGGTGGCGTCGGACATTGGCGTAGGATTGCATAATGCAATTGGCGCGTCAAGCCGCCTTCCCCGCTCCCCGTGCCTTAGAGCTGGCCGCCGCAACCTGGGCCGGACCGCCCAAGACTCCAGACGCGGGCGCCTGAGGCGGCCCGTCACGACCGGCCGGTTGCGCCCTTGCCGGCGAAGGCTAAACTCGCCTGAAGACTTGGGAGGGCGAACGATGAACAGGCTACTGGCGGGCGCGATCGCCCTGACGATCCTCACCGCCGGCGCGGCGCACGCCGCCCCGCCCCCGCCCTCCATCGCCCACGCCGTCGCCGATCCGGCGCGGCCGAAGGCGGACACCGCGACCGACGCCGCGCGCGATCCCGCCGACACCCTGGCGTTCTCAGGGGTGAAGCCGGGGATGATCGTGGGCGAGCTGTTTCCCGGCGGCGGCTACTATTCGCGGATGCTGAGCGACGTCGTCGGCCCCAAGGGCCACGTCTACGGCATCGAGAACGCGGGCTGGAAGGAGGCGGTGAAGCTCGACGAGGCCATGGCCGCCGAGCCGGGCCGGAGCAACTTCACCCTCCAGGTCCAGCCCTTCGGCCAGTTCGCCCTGCCGCGGAAGCGTCGACCTGTTCTGGATCACCCAGAACTACCACGACCTGCACATCGCCAAGTACGGCGAGGTGGACCTGGCCGACTTCAACCGCCGGGTGTTCGCGGCGCTGAAGCCCGGCGGCGTCTATATGATCATCGACCACCAGGCGAACCCGGGCACGACCGACGCCCAGATCGCCACCCTGCACCGCATCGAGAAGGCCCAGGTGATCCGCGAGGTGGAGGCGGCGGGGTTCAAGCTGGCGGGCGAGGGGACGTTCCTGCGCCGGGCGGGGGACGACCACACGCTGACGATCTTCGACCCGAAGGTGCAGGGGCGGACGGATCAGTACGCTGCTGCGGTTTGTGCGGCAAACTCACAAAGATCCCGATGAAGGTCATAATGGCGCCGGCTCAACGATGACAGAAACAGAGAAAATACAGGTTCTTCTCTCCGAGTACGCAACCCTGCGCGCCGAGGTTATCGGCAAAGGATCGGCGCAACTCCAGGTCTCGGCCGCTGGCGGATCGGCTATTGTTGCTATAGGTGGCTTGACATTGACACGTGATCTCTCATCATCGACCCAGGCTCTGGCCCTTTTTTTTGCTTCATCAGTACTCTTAGTGCTGATTCCCATCATGACCATATTGATACGAGACGTGAGAAAGTTATCACGCTGGATCTCTACGGTTGAAATCGAGATTAATAAGCGCGCCGATGAGGAGCTCTTCCTGGGAGACCCAGAACGGTGTATTTACTAAGACCCTAGTAGATCAAATCGGCGGTGCCTTCGGTCTCTGAAGGAGGCGGAACGGAGCACGCAAACCGAACATCACCGGCTTCAACTCTTGGGCTTAGTAGACACTAACACGCCAGTGTCTGCATGATCGTTGACTATCAGGCGAACGAGCCCACTGATGGACAACGGGTTGTCCTGGACGCGGACAAACTAGGTGATCCCTCAGGTTGAGGCGGCGGTTTTCAGGCACATGTGCAGTAGCGTTCCTGCGCCATGCTGAAGACGACGACATACTCGCGATTTTGGACCCTGAGGCGCAGGGGCAAACTGACATTTACGCGCCGCAGTTCCACAACGCCGTGCGTTCATAATTCTAGTGGGTGTGGTCCCTTGAGCGTCCTCGACGGAACGGCGGCGCGCCATCACTATTCGAGATGTTAGCTCGGTCAGGCCGCATCACTCAGCAATATCGCCCGCTCCGTCCGCGCAATCCACCTTAGACTAAATTGGGGGGGCTCGTTACTGACTTATGACGGCGCGCAATTTCCTCAGCGAGCTGGATGACATCTCCAGGAGCATGGCTGCTCCTAATTTCCTCTAGCTTCCCCCGCGCTCTCCCGGACCAATGCGACGCCGCAAATGCGTGGAACGCAATTATATTACTAACCTCATTAGGCGCATGTATCCACAACACGACGCGCTTCTCTCGGGCGGCCGCGCCTAAGATGCAAGCTGGCAAGACCATCGCGCATAGCTCGTCGTTCCAAGGAGAACGGACACGAGTTTAAGCCACGCTCAAGCAGCCCTCGCCGCCGCATGACTTTGACCCTGGCCCTCTAACAGATAGGCCCTAAGCGTGTAACGCTTCCAGTCTACCTGAGTCTTCGGCCGAACGTCTGGCAAAAGCACACTCGCTTCCTCATAACGTCCGAGCTTCAATAAGACCGACGCCTTACCTGTAACCGCGCTAACCTGGTAAGGTCGAGTTGCCAATATCTGATCGAAAACGCGGATGGCATCTTCATCAGAGCCAAGTCGGGAGAGAACCGCTCCTCGGCTACTTTGATACCCACGTCGAACGGAAAACGGCGAATTAGTGCGTCGAGTCCCGAAGAGCTTCTTCATGCCTCCCCTCCGCGCGGAGTACACTCGGTATGCTGGACAAAATTGCCTTGTCGAAGGGATACTTCTTCTCCGCTTCAAGTAATAATGTCAGCGCTTCATCAAGACGTCCTAGCTCTTTGAGTACGGCGGCTTTACCAGTGACGGGAACTGGGCTACCCGATGCTCGGTGGATGGCATCGTCGTAATCTGCGAGAGCCGCATCGCGATTTCCCATGACGCGAAGCACCTCAGCTCGGCCGCATAGCCCGACATGGTCGCTTGGGTAGTCCCGAACAACTTCCTCATAAAGACTGAGTGCTTTTTAAACTGTCCGGCCAATTTCAGCGCGGTAGCTCTACCATTTTTCGCTACTTTATCTGCACCGTTTGCGTTGGCCTTGCCGAAGGTGATGATCGCATCATCCAATCGGCCGACCTCCATAAGGGTTGACGCGAGGCCGGCCCACCCAGGGCTATATGTTGGGAAGCGTTCTGTTATCAGTTGATATCGGCCAAGGGCCCTGTCGATTTCCCATTTCTCTCAGCGTCTCCGCAGCCCCTAACAGTGCGTGCTCGACTCCTGGACAGTTTCGCATACCGCTCTGCCGCAGCAACAAACGAATTGCGCGCTTCCGTAAGCCGTCCAAGGGATCGGTCGAGACGAGCCCTCGCACCCGCCGCAAAAAGCGGATCTCCGAGACGTTCTATAAGCGCTACCACTCCCTCGGCATCATCTAGTCGATAAGAGGCCAGGAGAGCGTCAAGAAGATGCCCATACGTTATTGGGTCCGTCGGGTTTTTCTTCGTAGCTTGTTCCGCCCATTCAAGCTGAAGCTCCAAAATCTCGTAAGCTTGGCTTGCTCAGCCAACGCACTCAACGATTTAGCGGTTTGTTCAGGGGTAGATGACATTTCCTGCGACTGAACGAGTTCAAGTGCCAGCCATCGGGCCCTCTCAATATTACCTTCTCTTAGATTGCTTATAATCTCGCGTTGCTGCGCTCTTACTTGCTGGTACGCCGCAAAGCTCGACGGGCCTCTGTACGGCCCGAACGCCTCATCCAACTCCTCGTCTGCGTCCGGCGCGGTGTGACGGAAACTCTTCGGATGACCTCGAAGTCCAGACTGGAGTTTTGAGAGCCATTGAGAAATCCCTGAAGCGGCACCACGATGATGGCTTATGATAGTGAGCCTAAGGAAGCTCAGGTCAGCACCGGCAGAATGCGCAATGACGACGTCTCTGAATGAGCCGTCGTCCACTAACTCCGCCCTCACGAGTTCTCTCTCGTGAGGGTACCGAATGCCGCGAGCGGAACCGCAGCGAACGCGTCCAGAACCGCTCCAATCGTAGGCTGAAGGCTGATGACCCGGCTAATCAACTGCTTTAGTTTAGGAGTGTCGCGACATGCGGCATTTATTCGGTCTGAGTTGGCGAAGATCGGAAGTCGATTTGACAACAATCGACGCTCCAAAAAGTCCGAGACTTCCTCCCAATCAAATAGCTCCTCTGCACAGGATGAGTATTCGCTAATACACTCCTCTGGCTCGTCAGGATCAAGAAGAAGCAACGTTAGCTTGAGAGCTCTGTCAGACGCCCAGGCCTTTTCGAGAGCGAGGTCAAGGTCCTCATTAGACCTAACATCAATCGCGCGAACGTCGTGGCACCCGTCGAACACACGAAAGGCATCACCCTTGTTCCATGCTTGAAGGCGTCTTGTCGAGTGGGCGCACTTGAATTGCGTGGTCGAGAACCACCGCAACCGAGGCCTGGCCGGATATATAGGCCCTCACCCAGTAATCTCCACAACTGTCTTAAGGTCGCGCGCCTTCCTAAGAAGCTGGTTGAACAGCACTTGGTCAGCACGTCTTGTCGGGCGAGGACCGACGATTTTCTCTATGCTTGCACGGTGAATCCGCCCAAATATGTGGACCTCGACGAAATCGCAGTCGGACCGTCTCGCCGTGGCGCATCAGGAAAGTCGGCGAAAGCGTCTTCTGGGGTCTGCGATAGTATCTGTGGCTGCAATTTCGTGGCGGCTAACCTCCCTCGAGCGTCCCAGGTCGCGCGGTAACCCGGAGGGGGGGCCCGACCGGCTATTACGTGATGGATGCGATTGAAAAAGAATCGATTTGCTCAAAAACAGTTGCTCGATCTTCAATCGTCGCCGTTCTGATCGTGATCGTATAGGGGCCGTAATACGTCATCCCGGTTCCATCGAGACTTAGGGCAGCAATGCTCAAATCCTGGTAGATAAATGGATTAATTGCCCCTTCCGCCGCTTCACGTTGTTGATCCCACTCACTCGAACTGGGCGGGCGGCCCAGATATTTCACCTGATTATGAAATGTGAGAAAGAGCTCGCTTTGGCCGTTGATCCAATCGCTAAGCGCGCCGAACTGTCGGTTCATAACGGCTTTCGAAGCTCCGACGGCAGCTTCAAACCTCAAGAACGTGCCTAACGAGCCGGATGCCCGCGCGGACACCGTGGCGGCTTCATTAACGCGTCTGGAGGGCAGCTTCTTCTTCAGCGCGAAGCGCTAGCCGGACGTTGGGGAAACCTGCGTCGGAGTTGCACACGCCGCACGCCCTTTGATTGAGGGGAACTTCCGCTCCGCACTTTCCGCATCGATCGCTCATTCGATTGAGTTCGGCCAATCGCGCTCCTTAGTGTGAAATAGCGTGGCGCAATCATCGGGAATTTGTCGAGTTCCTGACCAAACCGAGACTGGGCGTTTTAACGCCTTGGTATGGTTGCCGCGGCGATCCAGGGAATATTTCCCTCACGGGGCTCGATCCCTTGCACCACCCCCACCCCAGCAAACTCCAGCCGGCTTATACGCCTCGTCCGTCACCCTCGTGCACGCGCTCACCGGTTCGAGCAGCTTCGCTGAGCCAGCCCTTGGTCTCCCCCGCCAAACACGGGCGGGTCTAGTAGAAAAGATCGATTGGATTTGTCATCCAGCATCACGCGGACGCGGCCGACATAAATCGTTTTGCCTCAGGTCGGGATCTTCGCGGTTGCGCTTATCACGCGGTCACCCCTCCCGCACGATCGTCTCGTCCAGCCGCCCCACCGGCACGCCCAGCACGCGGAACACGCCGACGTTGTGGACGGTGCGGCCGTCGGGGGCGAGGTCCATCCATTGTTCCAGGGTGGTCGGCAGGGCGCCCTTGCGCAGGCGGTAGTGGAGGTGGACGCGGGCGCCGGTCGCCTCCAGCCACACCGGGCCGGCGGCTTCGGTGAGGGTCACGGCGTAGCGGCCGTCGCTCAAGCGCCGCATGGTCCAGGTGCGGTGGGCGTCCGGGGCGCCGGCGCGGTGGACCACCTGGTCGAGGGCCAGGGCGTCCTCGCCCGTCGCGTGGCCGTGGCTGTCCACGTGCAGCGGCTGGGGCGCGGCGAGGCCCAGGCGGATCTGGCCGGTGGAGTGCATCTCGCCCAGGAAGTAGCGCTCGGGGCGGAACTCCGGGGTGGTCGCGGCCGGCGGCAGGCGGGGCGCGGTGGCGCAGGCGGACAGGAGGGCGCAGGCGGTCAGGGCGGCGATGAGCTTGGGGGGCATGGGTGTGCGAACGCGGCGGGGGCGTGGGGGTTGCGGGTTGGTCGGCTTCTCTCCTCCCCCCGCCCGCAGAGGCGGGGGAGGTGGCCGGCCGCGAAGCGGACGGACGGAGGGGGCGCAAGGCCGGTGTAACGGGCGTTCGTTGAATGGGGCTTTGCGCCCCCTCCACCGCTTCGCGGTCCCCCTCCCCCGCCTCTGCGGGCGGGGGAGGAGAAGAGGTCGGATGCCTGAAGGGAGAAGGACTACCCCTTGTCATCCCGGACGACGCGTGAAGCGCGGCGATCCGGGACGCGGGCGCTGATTTCAGGATCCGCCCGGACGGCCCGATAGGGGCGAGCCGGGCGACGGGTGGGGCTTGGCGCGCTGTCGGCCGCTTACGCGCCTGGCGGAAGCCGCCCTCCGGCTCGTCGCCGCGCGACGTCCGGAGGGGACGTTAACCGAAGCTCGTGCGTCCCGGATCGCCACGCTGCGCGCGGCGTCCGGGATGACAGGAGCCCTGTTCGGAGAGGCTGGCTTTTCTCTACCGCGTGAACGCCTTGCCCTCGGCGGCGGTCTGCTCGAGCCGTTGGCTGGGCTTGTAGAGCTCGCCCATCGTGCCTTCCCACTCGCGCATCTTCTCGGCGATCTTGGAAAGGCCGATCTTGTCGCCCCACCACATCGGGCCGCCTTCGTAGACCGGCCAGCCGTAGCCGTTCTCCCAGATCACATCGATGTCGCTGGCGCGGATGGCCTTGCCTTCCTCCAGGATCTTCGCGCCCTCGTTGACCATGGGGTAGAGGCAGCGCTCGAGGATCTCCTCGTCGTCGATGTGGCGCGGCGTTGACGCCCGATTTGGCGGCGAAGTCCTTGATGATCTTCTCGGTGACGGGGCTGGGCTTGGCGTTGCGGTTCTCGTCGTAGTCGTAGTAGCCGGCGCCGGTCTTCTGGCCGCGGCGGTCCATCTCGCAGAGCACGTCGCGGATGGTCTCGCCCTTGGAGTTCTCCTTCACCCAGCCGATGTCGAGGCCGGCCAGGTCGCTCATGGCGAAGGGGCCCATGGGGAAGCCGAAGTCGTAGAGCACGCGGTCGATGTCCCACGGCATGGCGCCTTCCATCACCAGCTTCTGCGCCTCGCGCTGGCGCTGGGCCAGCATGCGGTTGCCGACGAAGCCGGGGCAGACGCCGACCAGCACGGCGATCTTGCCGATCTTGCGGGCCAGCTTCATGCGAGGTGGCGATGACGCTCTTGGAGGTGTGGTCGGCGCGGACGATCTCCAGCAGCTTCATGACGTTGGCCGGGGAGAAGAAGTGCAGGCCGATGACGCTCTCCGGCCGCTTGGTGGCCGAGGCGATCTCGTCGATGTTGAGGTAGCTGGTGTTGGTGGCGAGGATGGCGCCGGGCTTGGCGATGGCGTCCAGCTCGTCCGAACACGTCCTTCTTGATGTCCATGCGCTCGAACACCGCCTCGATGATCAGGTCGCAGTCGGCCAGGGCGGAGAGGTCGGTCGCGCCGGTGAGGCGGGCCATGCGGGCCTCGGTCTCCTCCGGCTTGGCGGTGCGGGAGCGCTCGTAGTTCTTGCGGATGGTGCTGATGCCCTTGTCGAGCGCCTCCTGCTTGACCTCGACCATGGTCACGGGGATGCCGACGTTCATGAAGTTCATGGCGATGCCGCCGCCCATGGTGCCGCCGCCGATGACGCCGACCTTCTTGATCGTCGATCAGCGGGGTGTCGTCCGGCACGTCGGGGATCTTGTTGGCCTGGCGCTCGGCGAAGAAGGCGTAGCGCTGGGCGGCGCGACTGGGAGCCGGTCATCAGCTCCATGAACAGGGTGCGCTCGGTCTTCATCCCCTCGTCGAAGGGCTGGTTCACCGCCGCCTCGATGCAGCGGATGTTGTATTCGGGGGCGAGGAAGCCGCGGAACTTGCGGGCGTTGGCCTTGCGGAAATTGGCGAAGATCTCGGGATGGCCGCGGGCGGCCTCGACCTTGTCGTTGCAGGTCGCGGACCTTCTTGAGCGGCCGGCCCTCGGCGGCGATGCTTGTGGGCGAAGGCGACGGCGCCTTGGCGCAGCTGGCCCTCGGGCACGATCTCGTCGACCAGGCCCATCTCCAGGCACTCCTGCGCCGGGGCGTGGCGGCCGCTGGTCATCATCTCCAGCGCCTTCTCGACGCCGGCGACGCGCGGCAGGCGCTGGGTGCCGCCGGCGCCGGGCAGGAGGCCGAGGTTCACCTCCGGCAGGCCGCACTTCGCCGAGGGCACGGCGACGCGGTAGTGGCAGGCGAGCGCCACCTCCAGCCCGCCGCCCAGCGCCGTGCCGTGGATGGCGGCGACCACCGGCTTGGTGCGCGTTCTCCATGGCGGTCTGCACGTCGAACAGGCTGGCGCCCTTGGGCGCGCCGCCGAACTCGGTGATGTCGGCGCCGGCGATGAAGGTGCGGCCCTCGCAGACGATGACGATCGCCTTGGCGCCCGGATCGGCCAGGCCCTGCTTGACCCCTTCGGCCAGGCCGTCGCGCACCTTCCAGCGAGAGGGCGTTCACCGGCGGCGAGTTGATGGTGACGACGCCGACGTCCCCGTCGAGCTCATAGGTGGCGACGTCGTTGATGGCGGTCATGGGGCGCGTTTCCTCGGGCAGGTTTCTGGCGCCCCTTTGGCCCTTGGGGCCCGGGCGACGTCAAGCCCGCGTTCGCTGCCGAAAAATGCGGCAGGTCAAATGGACGCGGCGAAAAAAAGACAATTGCGGCGGGAAGGGTCTTGGCAAGAAACGGCCGGTGCGTTTAGCTCGATCCGACCCCAGTTGGCGGGGTGATGGGGAAGTTCTCAATGCGTAAGGTATTTTCGGCGCGCGCGAGCCGCGCCGCGCTCGCTGCCGCGACAATTCTGTCCGGCCTGGCCGCCGCGAGCGGCGCCTTCGCCTGGAACGGCGATCCCGGTTACCTCGCCTATGATGGCGGCATGTTCGTCGAGGGTCCGAACGGCCCGTTCGGCCCCGCCAGTCCTGGCATGGGCTCGCCCGGCCTGTCCTTCGCCGGGATCTCCCAGGTGGACGTCCGGGCGCTGCACGGCGGCTTTAGCGAGATCCCGCCGGACACGATGGGCGCGGTGGGCGCCACCCAGTTCATGGAGACCTCCAACGGCGCCTACGCGGTCTACAACAAGGCCACCGGCGCCCAGGAGCAACTGATCGGCGACGGCCAGTTCTGGGCCAACGCCGGCATCACCAGCGAGGCGCCAAGGCACGGGCTTCTCCAACGGCGACTCCCGGGTGCTGTTCGACGGCCAGTCGCAGCGGTGGGTGGTCGAGTCCTTCGGTCCCGACCTGTCGCAGCTCCAGATCGCCGTGTCCCAGACCTCCGACGCGCTGGGGCCCTGGAAGTCCACGGTGTTCACCGGCTACAACCCGAGCGGCGGCGGCATCGCCGACTATCCGACGCTCGCCCTGGACAGCAAGGCGCTGTACATCGGCACCAACGACTTCAACGCGACCACCGGGAACTTCGACGGGACGACGCTGAACGTCATCTCGCGGAATGACATCTTCGGCTCCTCGGGCCCTGGCGTCAGCAGCTTGAAGCAGTTCTTCTCCCCCTACTCCGCATCCTCGCCCGACACCGGCTTCGCGATCCAGGGGGTCAATCAGGTCGGCGGCTCCGACAACGGCCAGATCATCGCCGTGGGCGCGAAGAGTTACGGCCCGGTCGCCTACAAGGTGAACAACCCCGGGACCGCCGGCGCGACCGAGACGGCCCCCGTGCTGGTCGACCAGACCCCCTACGATCCCAACCAGCTCGCGGTGCAACCCGACGGCACCCGCAACATCGACACGCTGGATGACCGCTTCTCCAGCGCGGCGTGGGAGTACAAGGGCAAGATCTACGAGATCCACACCATCACGCCTCCGGGAGCGGCGCACACCGTCCTGGAGATGTACGTGATCGACGCCGCCAGCAAGGCGGTCATTCAGAAGACGGTGATCGGCGACGGCGTTCACGACTTCTATCAGGGCTCGCTGACGGTCAATAAGTCGGGCCAGGTCGTCGTCGGATACAATGAATCCGGCATCGACATGAACGTCTCGATCTATGCGGCGGTCTACAATCCCCTGAAGGGTGGGAACGGCGCCCTCGTCTCCACCGGCGGCCCGATCCTGCTGGAGGTCAGCCCGATCGACGACTATCACAATGGCAGCGTCGCGGGCGCGCCCGCCTCCGGTCGCCAGCGCTGGGGGGACTACAGCCAGGTGACGGTCGATCCGGACAACCAGGAGAGCTTCTGGGTGATCGGCGAGTACGCCCTGGGCTACCTGCCCAATCCCACCACCAGCTTCTCGCGCTGGGGCACCTGGATCGCCGACGTGAACATCGCGGCCATCCCCGAGCCGTCGACCTGGGCGATGATGTTGCTGGGCGTCGGCGGACTGGGCGCCGGCCTGCGCCGCCGCCGCGCCGCTCCCGCCGTCGCCTGAGAGCGAACTCGACAACCTCGGACTCACCTCGCGCGGCCTCGACCTTCCGGTCGGGGCCGCGCACCGTGCTGACGGGGCGCTCGCTTACGGCGACGTCGATGGCGACCACGCCCATGCCGTCAACGCAGCGTGGTGAATAAGCGGCGAACGCGCCGCGTTGTCGCTCGCGCTCGCCGGCCTTAAGCCTTGCCGCATGACCACGCTTTCCGATCCCGAGTACGCCGCGGTAGCCGACGCCGTTCGCCGCCAGGACCGGCGCCTCGCGCTCGACCTCGCCGCGCGGGCCGCCGCCAAGGGCCACCAGCATCCGCTGATCCTGGTGCTGGCGGCCGAACACCTGGAGGCGCGGGGCAAGCTCGACGGGGCGATCAACCTGCTGCGCGCGGCGACGGCGGCGGAGCCCAGGAAGAAGGCGCCCTGGATCCGGCTGGGCGCGCTCCTCGCCCGGCAGGCGTCATGGACAGCGGCGGCCCACGCGTTCGAGTCCGCCCTCGCCGTCGCGCCCGACGACCTCGCCGCCCTGATGGGCGCGGGGGAGTCGCGGCTGATGCTCTATGACAACGAGGCGGCCGAGCGGCACTACAGCCGCGTGGTGGAGCTGGAGCCGCGGGCCGCCCAGGCCTGGGCGGTGCTGGCGGCGATGGCCGCGCTGCAGAGAGACGCGCCGCGGGCGCGGGAGCTCGCGCGCCGCGCCATCGCCCTGGATCCGGCCAACGCCGGGGCCGAGATGGCGTTCGCCCGCGCCGACCTGCTGGAAGGCCAGCCCGAGGCGGCCGAGGACCGGATGAGCCGGCTGCTCCTGCGGACGGACCTTCCGGAAGACCAGCGGGCCGGGGCGCTCGACCTTAGGGCCACGGCGCGCGACGCCCTCGGCCGCTGGGCCGGCGCCTTCGCCGACTATCAGGGCCGCAACACGATCCAGGCCCGGCGCTATGCCTCGCAGTTCGGCGGCGATCGACCCGACCGGCCGGCGAGCGTCGCGCGCGCCTTCGCCGAGTTCGTGGCCGAGACGCCGCGCGAGGCCTGGATCGCGCCGGACGATCCCGATCCGCGGCCGGATCAACCGCGCTCCCACGTGTTCCTGATGGGCTATCCGCGGTCCGGCACCACGCTGATGGAGAAGTCCCTCGCCGGGGCGCCGGACGTGCTGGTGCTGGAGGAGATCAACCGGCTGGCCGAGGCGGGCATCGGCCTTCGGGAGAACCGGGCCGCCTGGGAGCGGCTCGCGGCGCTCAACGCCGAGGACGCCGGAAAAGCCCGCGAACTCTACTGGAGACGGGTGCGCGAAGACCTGGGCGACCTTTCGGGAAAGGTGCTCATCGACAAGCTGCCCTTGCACACCCAGCACATGCCGTTGATCGCCAAGCTGTTTCCGCGGGCCAAAATACTCTTCGCCCTCCGTGATCCTCGCGATGTCGTCTTGAGTTGTTTTCGGCGGCGGTTCGGTGTGAACGCAGCTATGTATGAATTGTTAACCTTGAACGGCGCGGCCGAATTCTATGACGCCGTGATGAGCCTGGCCGCCAGCGCGCGTGAACGCATAAGATTTGATGTTCTCACCGTCCATCACGAAAAGTTGATCGACGAATACGACGTCCGTATGCGGGAGATATTGGAGTTCGTCGGCGCGGGCTGGTCCGAGTCGGTGCGCGACTTCTCGGGGCGGCTCGGCCGCTTCGACCGCAACCCCAGTTACGCCCAGCTTTCGAGGGGACTGAACACCGAGGGCGTGGGGCAATGGCGGCGCTACGAGACGCAGATGGCGCCGGCGTTGCCGCTGCTGGAGCGATGGGTCCGGCAATACGGCTACAACCTTTAGGGCGAAGACGCCGTAATTCCGGTCAAGCTAACCCATTCTCGCCCCTTCACATCCCGGAAAAAACCTGCTTCCCTCCGGCTACGTTTGGAGGGAGGGTTTTCCAACATGAGCTATACTTCTGCGCCGGATCGTCCGGTGTCTGTCGCGCGCGTCTCGTTACTGAGCGCATGCGCCTTTTCCGCCCTGGTTTGGGCCGCGGGCAGTCCGGGTGCGAACGCGGCGGTGCCGAAGACGTTCAGCAGCCAGACCGACCTGGTGAGCTACCTGAAATCGCACATGGCGAAGCCTGGGCAGCTGAAGCCCCACACGGCGGAACCCGCCTTGGTGCTGCGGCAATTGGCCAAGTTCCACCCCGAGATCATGCGCCGTCTCGCCGCCGCTCGAAGCGCCAGCGGTCACATCGCGACCGGCGGTGGGCCGGTGACGATCCCGTACTGGACGGCGAACGTCACCTCGCCGCTCGACCATCAGAACTACACCTACTCGATGGTGGGCAGCAGCCCGTATGCGCCCACGCCGTCGAACACCAACGTCCAGTACGTACCGGTGCTGCTGCGCATCCACGTCGGCGGCTTCACGCTCGATCCGAGCCAGCCGACGCCCAGCTACGGCAACCCGAACCCGAACATCACCACGTGCGACTCGCAGTCTCCGGGCCGGCGCTTCTTCAATTCGCCGATCTTCCGGCCGGTCACCAACTTTAACTCGAACGGCGTCAACGTCGCTGGAACCCCTGGTGGCCAGCAACTGATCTCCGCTTTCCAGCGCGCCAACTTCTGGCAGGCGGTGCACGGCACCAATTACGGCGTCACGCTCACGCCGACGCGCCTCGACCCGATCGTCGTCGACTTCACGGCGACCGACCCGAACGACTCGGTCCTCGGCGTGCCCGACAACTGTGGCGGCACGGCCGCGGTGCCGCTGCTCTCGATCAACGAAATCGACAGCGAGCTGCAAGCGATCGGCCGCACCTACGCCACGGCCAGCCAGATTCCGGTGACCCTCGTGGTCGACACCGCGATCTATACCTATGAGAACCCGGGCTACTGCTGCGTCCTGGGCTATCACTCGGCCGTGCCGGTCGGCTCCAATGGCGTCCAGGTCTATTCGATCGGCGCCTACTTCGACACCAACGGCGCGTTCGGCCCTCACTTCGCCGACACGACGATCTGGGCGCACGAACTCAGCGAGCTGATCGACGATCCCTTCGTCCAATTCGATCGGCGGCGTGCCGGGCGGTACGAATAACGCGCTCACGCCGAACTGGGGCCATACCGGACAAGTCGGCGGCTGCCAGAACAACCTGGAGACGGGCGATCCGCTGACCCCCGATCAAGCCGGCAACTTCCCGAACTACCCGGTCCCGGGCGTCGGCGGCTTCGTCTATCACACCCAGGATCTGGCGTTCCACGACTGGTTCTATCGGACACCCTCCACCAGCACCGGCAGCAAATACTCCTTCGTGGGTAACTTCACCAACGTGCAGGGCGTCTGCTCCTGATCGCTCTTCGGGCGGAGGCGCTAGCGCCTCCGCCCACTGAGACGACAGCCACATCACATCAAGGGAAGGGCTCAACATGAAAACCTCTATCTTACTGGCCGGAGCGGCGCTGGCGCTGGCCGGCGCGGCCAACGCCAACACGGTCTACAGCAACCCCTACGACGGCTCTGGCAACGGCGATTGCAGCTGGAGCACCACCTGCGCCGCCACCGTCGGCCGCGGCGATGACTTCGCGGCCCAGGAATTCACCCTGACCTCCGCGGCCACGATCACGAGCGCCGCGTTCGAGGAGGTCCCCGGATTCTCGACGGGCGGCGTCACCGACGTGAACTGGGGCTTCATCCAGGCCGACGGCCCGGGCGGCCTCCCCGGAACGATCATTGCGGCGGGCACCGATTCGGTGACCGGCTACGGCACGGGCGGCAACGGGTCCATCGAGGGCTTCTTCAACACCGGCCCGATCTTCCTTGGGCCAGGCACCTACTATTTCGCGCTCCAGGGAGTTTCGGCTTCGTTCACCGAATACCTCGCCGAAGGCACTCAGGCCTTCGGAGCGGCAAACAGCCAAGACGGCGGCGTGACCTGGGCGCCCGGCTACTACTGCGGCGGCGGCGGCGACTGCTCGGCGAGCGTCGCCATCAGCCTGTTCGGCACGGGCGGCGGCGGCGGCGTTCCCGAGCCGGCCACCTGGACCCTGATGCTGGTCGGCTTCGCCGGCCTGGGCGGGGCCCTGCGTCGCCGGGCCAAGGCAACCGCCTGATCGATCGCTTCTTTCAATCCGCGACATTGGGCCGCCCTTCGGGGCGGCCCTTTTCGTTTGCGGGTGATCCGAGCCCGTCCTATCCGATGGCTTGGCCGCGCGTCCGCGCGCCGTTCTCGAGTGCGATCGTGTTGCTCATCCTGAGGTGGGGCCGGGGGATTGTCGCACCCCTCGTCGTTCTGATCTGCGCGATGGTTTTCGCGCCGGATGCGCGCGCCCAGGCCGTGGTCGGGCCGGCCAGCCTGACCTCGGTCATCCTGAGCGACGGCGCGGCGGGCGAGACCAAGGCCGTCCTGTCGTTCAACCAGGTCACACCGCAGTTCTCGGTCGTCACCAACGACATCGACAAGCCGGTGATCGGCTTCGTCAACACCATCCGGGGGACGGGCGCCCGCGTTCCCGAGGGCGGGCATGGCCTGATCAAGGCCATCGAGTTCAACCAGCGCGAGGCGGTGCTCACCATCGCCCTGATCGGCAACGGCCCGATCCATGTGGAGGCCGCGGTGAAGGGCGAGAGCCTGACCCTGACGGTGACCGCCTCGAAAACGGCGGCGAAATCAAGCGACCAGAGCGGGCCGGTCTCCATCCCCGCGCATGCCGAGGCGGCCGCGGGCGAGGACGGCTTCGAGGTGGTGCCCCTCCGCTACGCCGACGTCAGCGAGATCGTGGGCCTGCTCACCTCCGCCGCGGCGGTGCGGCCGAACGACAACTTCACGCCCCAGGAGCCCGCCTTCGGGTCGTCCGGCTTTACCAACGGCAACCAGCAAAACACGCTGATCAACAACCAGGTCAACAATCCGCTCGCTCAGGATGCGGCGAGCACCACCTACGGCCAGTCCATTGACGACGCCATCGGCATCGACCGCCGGCTGAACGCGATCATCCTCAAAGGATCGCCCGACCGCATCGCCCGGCTGAAGGCCAAGATCGCCCAGCTCGACGTGCCGGTGAAGAGCGTCATCCTCGAGACGGTGTTCGTGGAACTCACCGAAACCGGCATCAGGAACGTTGGCCTCGACTTCAACAATCCCAACGGCCAGATCGGTATCGCGACCTACCAAGCCGGAGGCGCCAACGGGACGCTGATCACCGACACCACAAACAACCGGGTCTATGCTCCGCCTTTCGCCAGCTACAGCCTGCAGGCGGCGATCTACGCCCAGGTTCAGAAGGGCGAGGGCCGGATCATCTCACGCCCGCGGATCGCTGCGCCGAGCGGAGGAACAGCCAAGATCATCACCGGAGACGCCCTGCCGATCCTGACCTCGATCGCCCTCTCGGGCGTGAACGCGGTTTCCCAGCAGGTGCAGTACGTGAACGTCGGCGTCACCCTGCAGATCGCGCCCCGGATCTCCGATGACGGCTTCGTCACCTCCCATGTCTTCGCCGAGGTCTCGACGGTGACCGGCTACAGCCAAGGCTATCCGACGATCAGCCAGCGCGAAGCCTCGACCTCGGCGACGGTGAAGGACGGCGACTATTTCGTCATCGGCGGCCTCACCCAGGAGAGCCATCTGGTTACGCGCGGCAAGATTCCGATCCTGGGCGACATCCCCATCGCCGGCGAGCTGTTCAAGCACAACGACGACAACCGCTCCAAGACCGAGCTCTTCATCGTCGTCACGCCGCACGTGTCCACCGATTCCGATGTGGCCGAGGCCAAGGCCCGCGCCAATCGATGAGGAGGAGCGCTCAGCATCTTTTCTGTTGTCAAACCGCTTTCACCCCTTGCCTTACAAAGTGATGATCGTGGCCTATGCTCAGACTTATTTCAGACGGGGTATAAATGAAACATTTCCTTACAATGAGTACGTCCCTCGCGAGCGGCGCGCTCGCCCTGAGCCTCGTGGCCGCCGGCGCCCAGGCCGCCGCACCCGTGGCCCCGCAACTGCGCGGCGCGGTTCCGAAGTTCCTGGTCAAGCCGCCGAGCGCCTATGTCCAGGCGCGGCTCCAGGCGGCGATGGCTCAACCCGGCCTGCAGCCGGCCTCGATCAGCACCATTCCGTATTGGACGGCGACGGTCACCTCGCCGCTGGATCATCGGACCTATACCTACTCGATGGTCGGGAGCAGCCCGTTCGCGCCGACCCCTTCGAACACCAACATCTCGTATGTTCCGATCGTGCTGCGCATCCACGTGAAGTTGGGCGGGACGAGCTACGTCATCGATCCGACCCAGACGTCCCACTGCGATACGCAATCGGCATCAACCCGCTTCTTCAACTCGCCGATTTTCAAGCCGCTCACCAGCTTCACCTCCAACGGTGTCCAGGTTGTGCCCGCCGGCGGCAGCCAACAGCTCCTGTCGGCGTACCAGCGCGCCAACTACTGGAGCGCGGTGAAGAGCTCCAAGTATGGGGTGACGCTGAACGCGACGCGGCTCAGCCCGATCGTCGTGGATTGGACCCCCACCCGAAACGGCCCGAGGGCGCAGATCCTCAACGATGACTGCGGCGGCACCTTCGCGATCGCCGAGGTGGATATAAACGATCTCGACACCGAACTGCAGTCGATCGGCCGGACCTATGCGCTGTCGACGCAGATCCCGGTGACCCTGGTCGCCGATACGGCCATTTATCAGGGCTCCTACGGCAACTGTTGCATCCTCGGCTACCACAACGCCGTGCCGATCGGATCGACCGGTGTGCAGGTCTACGCGGTCGGCGCCTACTTCACCCAGACCACCGTGTTCGGACCGCACTTCGCCGACACCACGGTGTGGTCGCATGAGATGGGCGAGCTGTTCGACGACCCCTTCGTGCAATCGATCGGCTCGGTTCCGGGCGGGGTGAACAACGCGCTGACTCCGGCCTGGGGCAACACCGGCCAGGTCAGCGGCTGCCAGAACAACCTCGAGAACGGCGATCCGCTCACGCCGGACCAGGGCGGCAACTTCCCCAACTACGCCGTGACCGGCTGGGGCGGCTTCACCTACCACTACCAGGACCTGGCCTTCCACGACTGGTTCTATCGCACGGCCTCCACCAGCACCGGCGGCAAGTACTCGCTGGTCGGCAATTTCACCTCCAGCCAGGGCGTCTGCACCTGATCGCTTTCGAAGAGGACTGAAATCGGGGCCGTCCTTAGGGGCGGCCCTTTTTTTGCGCGCGAAGCCGCGAAGACGCGAAGGCCACGCCGATTGTCAGAGCCTCAACAAAATATGGCGCTTCGCGCCTTTGCGGCTTCGCGTGAGAGAAGCTCTACGCTTCCAGGATCTCGTAAGCCGGCAAGGTGAGGAACTCCTCGAACCGGTCCGACAGGCTCATGCGAGAGAACAGCGCCGCGGCTTCGGGGAAGCGTCCGCCGCTGAAGGCGAGCATCTCTTCGGCGAGCAGGTCGGTGAAGAGGTGTGGCGTCACCTCGCGGCCGTCGTCGAGCCGGGCGTGGCGCTGGATCCATTGCCAGATCTGGGCGCGGCTGATCTCGGCCGTCGCCGCGTCCTCCATCAGGTTGTAGAGCGGCACCGCGCCGCGACCGCGCAGCCAAGCCTCGATGTACTGGACGCCGACGCGGATGTTCTCGCGCAGGCCGATCTCGGTGCGCGCGCCGTCGTGGACCTTCAGCATCGCTTCGCGGGTGACGCTCACGTCCTCGCGTTTGCGGTCGAGCTGGTTTTGTCCCGGCATCTGGCGATCGAACACCTCCATGGCCACGGGCACGAGATCCGGGTGCGCGACCCAAGTGCCGTCGTGGCCGTCGCTCGCCTCGCGTTCCTTGTCGGCCCGCACCTTGGCGAAGGCGGCCTCGTTGGCCGCCTCGTTGCCCTTGACCGGGATCTGCGCGGCCATGCCCCCCATGGCGAAGGCGCCGCGCCGGTGGCAGGTCTGGATCAGCTTCAGCGAATAGGCGCCGAGGAAGGCCTTGCCCATGACCATGGCCGAGCGGTCCGGCGTGAGGGCGTCGGCGTGGGAGCCCAGGCGCTTGATGTAGGAGAAGATGTAATCCCAGCGACCGCAGTTCAGCCCGGCCATGTGGTCGCGCAGGGCGTGGATGATCTCGTCCATCTCGAAGGCGGCGGGCAGGGTCTCGATCAGCACCGTCGCCTTGAAGGTCCCGACCGGGATGCCGAGCGCGTTCTGGGCGTGGACGAAGGCGTCGTTCCACAGCGCCGCCTCGAGGTGCGACTCCATCTTCGGCAGGTAGAAGGCGGGGGTCGAGCCCTTCGCGATCTGCGCCTTGGCGTTGTGGAAGACATAGAGGCCGAAGTCGAACAGGGAGCCGCTCATCGGGTCGCCGTCGACGACGAGGTGGCGCTCGGGCAGATGCCAGCCGCGCGGGCGCACCATGAGCACGGCCGGATGCTTCTTGAGCGCGTAGGCCTTGCCCGTGGTCGGATCGGTGAAGTCGATCTCGTCGGCCCAGCGATCCTTCAGATTGGCCTGGCCCTCGATGAGGTTCGACCAGGTCGGGCTGGTGGCGTCCTCGAAGTCGGCCATGAACACCTTCGCCCCGGAGTTCAGGGCGTTGATGATCATCTTGCGATCGACCGGGCCGGTGATCTCCACGCGACGGTCCTGGAGGTCGGCGGGGATGGGCGCGACGGTCCAGTCGCTCTCACGGATGGACGCGGTCTCGGCCAGGAAGTCCGGCGTCTCGCCGGCGTCGAACCTGGCCTGCCGCTCCACACGCCTGGCGAGCAGCTCGCGGCGACGGGCGTCGAATGCGCGGTGCAGGCCGGCGAGGAAGTCGAGCGCCTCGGGGGTGAGGATCTCGGCGGCTCGACCCGTGACCGGGCCGAGCACCTGGACATTTTGGCGGTCGAGAACGTCCGACATGAGGGCTTCTCCGAAAAGCGCCCTTCTCCCCTAACGGGAGAAGGTGGACGCCGAAGGCGGCCGGATGAGGGTTCGACGCGACCTCCCCGACCTTCTCATTGGAGCCGCCCCGACCCGAAGGTTCGGCGCGACCCCTCATCCGACCCGCTCGCGCGGGCCACCTTCTCCCGCAAGGGGAGAAGGACCATAGTCCGTCTACGCGGCTTCCTTGGTGAACTGGGCCGCCTCGGTCGAGTCGGACAGCGCCGTGGTGGAACTGGCGCCGCCACTGATGGTGAGGGCGACCTGGTCGAAGTAGCCGGTGCCGACCTCGCGCTGGTGACGCGTGGCGGAGTAGCCGTCCTTCTCGGAGGCGAATTCGGCCTGCTGCAGCTCGGAATAGGCCGCCATGCCGCGGTCCTTGTAGCCCAAGGCCAGCTCGAACATGCCGTGGTTCAGGCTATGGAAGCCGGCCAGGGTGACGAACTGGAACTTGTAGCCCATGGCCCCCAGCTCGCGCTGGAACTTGGCGATGGTGTCCTTGTCGATGTTCGCTTCCCAGTTGAACGAGGGCGAGCAGTTGTAGGCCAGCAGCTTGCCCGGATACTGCTTGTGCACCGCTTCGGCGAACTCGCGGGCCTCATCGAGATTGGGGTGCGACGTTTCCCACCACAGGGCGTCGGCGTAGGGCGCGTAGGCGAGGCCGCGCGCGATGCAGTGCTGCAGGCCCGTGCCGTCCTTCAGTCGATAGAAGCCTTCGGGCGTGCGGCTGCCCTCCACAATGAACGGGCGGTCGCGCTCGTCGACGTCGGAGGTGATCAGCTTGGCGCTCTCGGCGTCGGTGCGGGCGAAGACCAGGGTGGAGGCGCCGCAGACGTCGGCGGCGAGCCGCGCGGCGACGAGGTTGCGGATATGGGCGCCGGTCGGGATCAGCACCTTGCCGCCCATGTGGCCGCACTTCTTCTCGGAGGCGAGCTGGTCCTCGAAGTGCACGCCCGCGGCGCCCGCCTCGATGAAGGCCTTCATGATCTCGAAGCTGTTGAGCGGGCCGCCGAAACCGGCCTCCGCATCGGCGACGATCGGCAGGAACCAGTCGCGGGTGACGCCGCCTTCGGCGTGCTCGATCTGGTCGGCGCGCTGCAGGGTGCGGTTGATGCGGCGGCAGAGCTCCGGCGCGGCGTTGGCCGGGTAGAGGCTCTGGTCGGGATACATGGAGGAGGCGGTGTTCGCGTCGGCCGCCACCTGCCAGCCGGAGAGATAGATCGCCTTGAGGCCCGCCTTGGCCATCTGCATCGCCTGGTTGCCGGTGACCGAGCCGAGGGCGTTGACGTAGGGCTCCTCGTTCATCAGCTTCCACAGCTTCTGGGCCCCGCGCTCGGCCAGGGTGTAGGCGATCGGCACCGAACCGCGCAGCTTGGCCACGTCGGCCGCCGAATATGGACGTTCGATGCCGTCGAAGCGGCCCGCGGGCGCGGTGGGGATCAGGTCGGAAGATTCGCTCATCGGAGCCTCGTCTGAGAAATGTTGCGGCTTCCTAACGACGATCCGGCCCCTGGGTCACCCCGCAATCGCGACCACAAGGTGAGTTTGTAACAGCGCGACTTGTCGCATCTGTCACGTTGTGACAACTGCTCACGTCATGGTCACGGATCCCGAACGGAAACTGTTCCTCGGCATGCGGCTCAAGCGCCTGCGCCGCGAGCTCGGCCTGACGCAGAGCCGGATGGCGGAGGACCTGGCCATCTCTCCGAGCTACCTCAACCACATCGAACGCAACCAGAGGCCGCTCACCGCCCAGATCCTGCTGAGGCTGGCGCAGACCTACGACATCGATGTCCGCGGACTCGCCGGCGACAGCGACGCGGCCGACGTGCGGGACCTCTCCGAGGTGTTGGCGGACCCGCTGTTCCGCGACATCGCCATTCCCAGGCACGAACTCACCGAGGTGGCGCGGGAGGCGCCGGGCGTGGCCGACGCCATCGTGCGGCTCTATCGCGCCTATGCCGCCCGAACGAGTCCGGGAGCCCTGGCACGCGCGGGCGAGGAGCCCCACTCCCCGGCCCCGTCCGAATGGGTGCGCGAGTATCTGGAGGGGCAGCGAAACTACTTTCCCGATCTCGACGAAGCCGGCGAGACGATCGCGGCCGAGATGACGCCGGAACCCCAGGGCTTCTGGGCCGCCGCCCGGCAGCGCCTGTCGGACCGGCACGGGGTGGAGGTGCGCATCCTGCCCGGCGACGTCATGTCGGACACGCTTCGCCGCTACGACCACCATCGCCGGCGGGTGCTGCTGTCGGAGCGCCTGAGGCCGGCGGGGCGCGCCTTCGCCCTCGCCTATCAGATCTGCCTGTTCGAGAGCGGAGAGGCCGTCTCGGCGCATGTGGCGCGGTCGGGCGCTCCGGACGCGGTGACCGCGCGTCTGTTGCGGGTGAACATCATCAACTACGCGGCGGCCGCGCTGACGATGCCCTACGAGGCGTTTCGGCACATGTGCGAGGAGACCGCCTACGATCTCGAGACGGTGGCGATGCGGTTCGGCGCGAGCTTCGAGCAGGTCTGCCACCGCCTCACCACCCTGTCGCGGCCGACCGCGCGAGGCATTCCCTTCTTCATGTTGCGCATCGACGCGGCGGGCAACGTCTCCAAGCGGTTCTCGGGTGGAGCCTTCCCGTTCTCGCGCCTGGGCGGCGGCTGCCCGCGATGGAACATCCACGCCGCGTTCCGCTCGCCCGGCCGGGTCCTCTCGCAAGTGGTGGAGACCCTGGACGGCGCGCGCTACTTCACCTTGGCGCGGACGGTGCCGCGAGCGGCGGCCATGGGCGGGGAACAGGACTTCGAACTGGCGGTGGGCGTGGGCTGCGAACTCAAGTTCGCGCCGAGACTGTCTCAGGCGCGGGGCCTGGACCTCACCCATCCGGTGGTGACCGAGATCGGCCCGACCTGCCGGATCTGCGAGCGGGTGGCCTGCGCCCAGCGCGCGGCCGAGCCGGCGAACCGGGTTCTGACCGTCGAGGACTTTGTCAAGTCGGTGACGCCCTATCCGTTCAGTTCACTTTGATGCGCGCTTTTTCGAAGCAAGCGTGACAATTCGGGACGTCGCGGATCGTCCGAATTCAGCCTTCGGGGGAGACGTCGCCTCCACCCCGCACCTGCAAGCCTGCCCTTCACTCCCCCTTCCCAAAGGTAAGCTGCGGCGCTTCTGCCACACTCGGCGCGGGAATGAAGCGGCTTTGCGGACGCGCCTTGACGCTCCGCTGGATTGTTAGGCAAAGCCGCCGGCCAACCGCCAAAGCGGCGGGCATTTTTGCAATCCACCGGCGTATTCGCCGATTTTGAGAGACGTGATGAAACGCAGTATCCTGGTGATGTCGTGCGCGTTCAGTGCGCTTTTGTCCGCCCAGTCCGCATTCGCGGCCCCCGGCGCCCCAGCTCCCTCGGGCGATGCCGCCGCCGGCGGATCGACCACGATCGGCGAAGTGGTGGTCACCGCCGAACGTCGTGAGACCAACCTCCAGGATACGCCTATCGCGGTCTCGGCCTTCTCCGCCGACACGCTGAAGAACGAAAAGCTCGAAGGCGGCCAGGACCTGCTGCTGCAAGTCCCCAACACCAACTTCACCCGCACCAACTTCGGCGGCTTCAACCTGAAGATCCGCGGCATCGGCACCGACGTGATCGGCTCCGGCGGCACCCAGGGCGTCAGCATCAACGAGAACGAGCTGCCGGTCACCGTCAACCACTTCCAGGACAGCGACTTCTTCGACGTCGACCGGGTGGAAGTGCTGCGCGGCCCGCAAGGCACCCTCTACGGCCGTAACGCCACCGGCGGCGCGGTGGACCTGATCACCACCCAGCCCTCCAGCCAGTTCGGCGGCTACGCGGCCGTGCAGTACGGCAACTACAACGACCTCAAGGTCACCGGCGCGGTCAACATCCCGCTCGGCGACATGTTCGCCCTGCGCGTGGCCGGCCTGCGCCGCGTCAACGACGGCTACGGCGAGAACACCTACCTGAACCGTCGCGTCGACGGCCGCGACCTCGGCGCCGCGCGCATCACCCTGAGCTTCAAGCCCTCGGACAAGTTCAGCGCCTATCTGATGTACGAGCACTTCGGCGAGGACGACAACCGCAACCGCGTCGGCAAGCAGCTCTGCATCAAGGATCCGGGTCCCACGCACGTCGGCCCGGTGCCGATCGCGGCCGCCGGCGGACCGGTGGCGACGAACTACGCCTCCTTCCTGAACCAGGGCTGTCTGCAGGGCTCGCTGTACCAGGACGCGGCCTACGGCACGCTCAACAGCAACGCCACCACCGGCGGCATCCTGGCGAACCTGACCGGCCTCAACAATGGCCAGGACGTGTTCCGCGACAACCCGCTGCAGGACCGCAACCTGCACAACATCCAGTCGGTGATCCAGCCGCTCTACAAGGTGCAGCAGGACCTCGTCGACCTGCACATGGCGTGGAACATCACCGACGCCCTGACCCTGACCTCGATCACCGGTTTCAACCGCGACGTCGAGCGCACCGCCGAGGACTACAACCGCATCGTGCCCGACCGATCCCTACACGCCCGGCATCGGGCTGGCGGGTCCGCTGGGCGGCGTGCTGTTCCCCAACGGCGTGGTCCACGATCCGCAGACCGGCCCCTCGAACAAGATCACCAGCTTCGACGAGACCACCGCCGACAGCAAGGAATACACCGAGGAACTGCGACTGACCTCGTCGTTCAAGGGCCCGCTGAACTTCTCGGTCGGCGGCTTCTATTCGGAGCTGACCTCGCCCTTCTCGAACGGCACCAACTACTACGTCGAGAGCAACGGCCTCACCCAGTACGCCATCTTCAACAACGCCATCGGTTCGGCCCCGATCAACATCGACCCGAACTACCCGGCGAACGGCTCGGGTCACAACTACTATGACTCGCGCACCGGCGGCGGCTACCTGAAGTCGTACGCGGGCTTCGGCGAGGTCTATTACGACATCACCTCGAACCTGAAGCTGACCGTCGGCGCCCGCTACACCGTCGACCAGCTCTACAACATCTCCTACCCGATCCAGCTCGAGGTTCCGGGCGCGGGCTTCCCGACCACCTTCTGCCCGGCCGGCACGACCGGCACGACCTGCCTCACCCAGCAGCGCGTGACCTATCGCGAGTGGACCGGACGGGCCAACCTGCAGTGGACGCCGACGCTGTCGTTCACCGACAAGAGCCTGTTCTACGCCACCTACTCGCGCGGCTATAAGGGCGGCGGCTTCAACACCCCCTGCCAGATCGGCGGCGTGGGCACCAACACCGGCACCTGCCCTTACCCGCAGAACTACAATCCGGAGTTCATCAACGCCTACGAGATCGGCACCAAGAACACGGTTCTCGGCGGCCGGGCCCAGCTCAACCTGACCGGCTTCTACTACGACTATAAGGGTTACCAGATCTCCGAGATCGTGGCGAACTCGTCGGTCAACCTGAACGTCAACGCCAAGATCTACGGCGTGGAGTTCGAGGGCGTGCTGACCCCGGTCAAGAACCTGACGCTGAACACCAACATCGGCTACATCCACACCCGGATCGACGATGGCCAGAGCGAAGTCGACCAGCTGAACCTGAACGCCGGGAATCCGAATTACACCCTGCTGAAGGACACCTCGGGTCACGAATGCCTGGCGGCCACCGCCGCCGCGGCCGGCTACATCGCCGGCGGCTTTCCGGCCGCTGGCCTGAGCACCGTCTGCGACCCGACCAGCGCCTTCAACCAGGCGATCGGCAACACCTCGAACCCCTACCAGTTCGGCATCCCGCAGAACATCGGCGGCAACAAGCTGCCGAACACGCCGGACCTGACCGTCTCGGCGGGGGCGCAGTATGTGATGCAGCTGCCGGGCGACTGGCGGGCGACGATCCGCGGCGACTACTATTGGCAGGACAGCAGCTACGCCCGCATCTTCAACGCGGTGAACGACCAGCTGCACTCCTACCACGTCGTGAACGCCACCCTGACCTTCGCCAACCTGGGCATGGGCGTCGATCTGCAGCTGTTCGTGAAGAACGCCTTCAACGCGCAGCCGATCACCGGCGTCTACCTGACCAGCGATACGTCCGGCCTGTTCCAGAACGTCTTCACCCTGGATCCCCGGACCTACGGCGCCCAGCTCACCAAACGCTTCTGATCAGCGCGGGGCGCTCGCCTCGCTTCTTATCGCGGGCGGAGTTCCAATTCGGAATTCCGCCCGTATTCCCTAGCGTTAACCAGGCAGAGTTGCGGCGCCCCGGCCACAGTCCCTGCCCGAATGCAGTCCATATCGTGGCGGCGGCTTGACGCTGGCCGCGTTTGTTCGGAAGCCTCCCCCCGAAGCGTAACGGCAATGTCCGGCGCCTTAGGGATCACGAACGGCCTCGGCCGCTCCAGGGAGGAAACATGAAGAAAATCCTGCTGATGTCGTGCGCGTTCGGCGCGCTTCTGGCGAGCCCACAGGCGTTCGCCGCCGCGGCCGCCGGCTCCTCCGCCGGCAGCGGCGCGACCACCATCGGCGAGGTCGTGGTCACCGCCGAGCGGCGCGAGACCAATCTGCAGGACACGCCCATCGCGGTTTCCGCGTTTTCGGCCGACACGCTGAAGAACGAGAAGGTGCTCGGCGGCCAGGACCTGCTGCTGCAGGTTCCCAACGTGAACTACTCGCGCGGCAACTTCGGCGGGTTCAACTTCAAGATCCGCGGCATCGGCACCGACGTGATCGGCCGCGGCGGCACCAGCGGCGTGTCGATCAACGAGAACGAACTCCCCGTCACCTCGAACACCTTCGCCAACGCCGACTTCTTCGACGTGGACCGGGTGGAAGTGCTGCGCGGGCCGCAGGGCACTCTCTACGGCCGCAACTCGACCGGGGGCGCCGTCGACATCATCACCACCCAGCCGTCCAGCGAGTTCGGCGGCTTCGGCAGCATCTCCTACGGCAACTACAACCAGATCAAGGCTACCGGGGCCGTCAACATCCCGATCGGCGACATGTTCGCTCTGCGCGTCGCCGGCGAGCGTTGGGTCCAGGACGGCGTCGGGACCAACACCTATCTGAACCAGAAGGTGGACGGCCGGGACCTCGGGGCGCTGCGCGTCACCCTGAGCTTCAAGCCGAGCGACAAGTTCAGCGCCTATCTGATGTACGAGCACTTCGGCGAGGACGACACCCGCAACCGGGTCGGCAAGCAGCTCTGCATCAAGGACCCGGGCCTCACCAGCGTCGGGGGCGTTCCCACCAACGCCAGCCAGCAGGCTTTCCTCACCCAGGGCTGCCAGGCGGGGTCGGTCTATCAGGACGCCGCTTACGGAACGCTGAACAGCAACAGCACGCTCGGCGGTGTGATCGCCAATCTGAGCGGGTTGAACAACAACACCGACCTGTTCGGCAACCATCCGCTACAAAATCACAACCTTCACGATATTGAATTGGTGATCCAGCCGCTCTTCACCCAGCAGAACGACCTGGTCGATCTGCACATGGCCTGGAACATCACCGACAACCTGACCCTCACCTCGATCACCGGATTCGACCGCAACGTCGGCACCAGCGCCGAGGACTACAACCGACTTGTTCCGTTGATCCCCTATCAGCCGACGGGTATCGCCGCCGCCTTGTTCCCCGGAGGCTTCGTCAACGATCCGCAGACTGGCCGATCGAACAAGATCACCAGCTTCGACTATGGCGACACTAAAACGAAGGAATACACCCAGGAAATCAGGCTCTCGTCGTCGTTCAAAGGCAAGTTCAACTTCAATGTGGGCGCCTTCTACAGTGAATTCGATGGCGCGAATCCGAGCAGCAATTACTACGTCGACTTCGAACTCGCTGACGGCGTTCAGCATTATCAACAACTTCGCGTACGACGCGACCTATGCTGGGTACGTCGCCGGTGGCGCGCCGCCAGCGGCCGCCGCCGCCGCCGCCGCCGCCGCGGCTCCGCTCCACGGCCTGATCCACGTGGATCCCAACTATCCACCGAACGGTTCCGGCCATAACAACTTCGACTCGCGGACTGGCGGCGATTACCTGAAGTCCTACGCCGGCTTCGGTGAAGTGTATTACGACATCACACCGACCCTGAAGCTGACCCTCGGCGCCCGCTACACCGTTGACCAGCTCTATAACAACCAGTTCCCGATCGAGCTTCTCACCACCGGCAACAACGGCGGACCGACCTACACCGATCCTGGCTTCTCCATCTCGCAGTACCCAGCCCTTGCCTTGGCAGGCTTCCCGAAGGGGGTTCCCGGAGCGCCGACGCCGGTTTACGGCGGCTTCCCGGAGACGATCTGCACCACCTCGACGACGGCCTGCCTGGTTCCTCAGCGGGCGACCTACCGGGAGTGGACGGGCCGGGCCAACCTGCAGTGGACGCCGGTCCTGTCGTTCACCGACAAGAGCATGATCTACGCCAGCTACTCGCGCGGCTATAAGGGCGGCGGCTTCAACACCGCCTGCCAGGCTTCGCTCGGTGGATCGGGCGGCACCGAAGCCTCCTGCGGCTACCCGCTGTCGTATCAGCCCGAGTTCATCAACGCCTACGAAGTCGGCACCAAGAACACGGTGTGGGGCGGTCGGGCGCAGTTGAACCTGACCGGCTTCTACTACGACTACAAAGGCTATCAGGTCTCTCGGATCATTTCGGAGTCGTCGGTCAACTTCAATTACAACGCCAAGATCTATGGCGTGGAGTTCGAGGGCATCCTCACGCCGTTCCGCAACCTGACCCTGAACGCCAACGTCGGCTACACGCACAGCCGCTTGGACAACAACCAGTACTCGCAGGACTCGCTTGACCTCACCCAGGGCAACTCCGCTTACACCCTGGTCAAGGACACCGGCGGCCAGAACTGCCTGGGGTTGACCTCGGCGATCCAGGCCGGCGTGGCCGCGGGAATTCCCGGCGCGGGGCTCTCCGCCCTTTGCCTCGGCGGCGCGGGCTATGCCCCCGCCGGCCCGTTAGGTCCTCAACCGAACCCGCTCAACCCCGATGGCACCCAGATCAAGTTCGGGGTGGCTCAGAACCTCGGTGGCAACCAGCTGCCGAATACGCCGGACGTGACCCTCTCGTTGGGCGCGCAGTACGTCTTCGAGCTGCCCAACGACTGGACCGCCACTCTGCGCGGTGACTTCTATTGGCAGGACAGCAGTTACGCGCGGGTCTACAATGCGAGTAGCGACTACATCAAAGGCTACGATTACATCAACGCCACCTTGACCTTCGCCAACCGCCCTGCCGGTCTCGAGCTTCAGCTGTTTGTGAAGAACGCGACCAACGCCCAGCCGATCACGGGGACCTATCTGACCGACCCGACTTCGGGTCTGTTCCGCAACGTCTTCACCCTCGATCCGCGGGAGTATGGCGCGCAGCTCACCAAGCGCTTCTAGATCGAGCCCCGAACGTTTCAGTAAACGAGGTGGCGGAGTCCTTGACGGGCTCCGCCATTTCCTATTTCGGCCCTCAAGGAACGCAGCCGTGAAGGGATCGCTTTGGGCGGCATGGATGCTCAAGTCTCCGCCGCCGATCGCCGGCGCTTCAAGGACAACCTTCAGAGCGAAGTTGACAGCGCCACCGTCTACGAGGCGCTAGCCGAAGCGGAGAAGGACGAACAGGTCCGGGCCGTCTACCGCAAGCTGGCCCAGATCGAGCGTGCGCACGCCGACTTCTGGGCCACGCGCCTGGGACGGCCGCGGAGCACAGTCCCGCCGAGCGGCCGGGCGCGCTTCATGGCCTTCCTGGGTCGGCGCCTCGGGCCGGATCTCGTCTTGCCCGCCATCGCCCGCAACGAGGCCGCCGACAGCAGTCACTACGACAACCAGCCGGACGCGGTCGCCGAGGGGTTCCACACCGACGAGCGCTCCCACGCCCGCATTGTCCAGGCCGCGGCCTCGCGGGTCGGCGGCCTCTCCGGTCCGGATCTCGCCAAGCTGGAAGGCCGACATCGGGGCGGCGGCGGCAACGCCCTGCGCGCGGCGGTGTTGGGCGCCAACGACGGTCTGGTCTCCAACCTGTCACTCGTGATGGGCGTCGCCGGCGCCGCCGTTCAGCCCCACACCATCCTGCTCACCGGCCTCGCCGGTCTGGTGGCGGGCGCCGGCTCCATGGCCATGGGCGAGTGGCTGTCGGTCAACAGCGCCCGCGAGATGGCGCAGCGCCAGATCGATGCGGAAGCGCGTGAACTCGCAGAAGCGCCGGAGATGGAGAAGGAGGAGCTCGTCCTGATCTACCAGGCCAAGGGCCTGGACGAGCCCACGGCCAAGACCCTGGCCGACAAGCTGTTCCGCTCGCACGACGCGGCTCTCGACACGCTTGTTCGCGAGGAGCTGGGCGTGGATCCCGAGTCGCTCGGGGGCTCGGCCTGGGCGGCCGCCGGCGCATCGTTCAGCCTGTTCGCCGTCGGAGCCATCTTTCCGGTGGTGGCCTTCTTCTTCCTGACCGGATGGCCGGCGATCCTCACCAGCTTGGCGCTGAGCGGCGTAGCCCTGGCGGCGATCGGCGGCGCGACCTCCCTCTTCACCGGCCGCGGCGTCCTGTTCAGCGCCGGCCGGCAGCTCGCGATCGGCTGGGCCGCCGCCCTGCTCACCTTCGGCGCAGGCAAGCTGATCGGGGTCGGCCTGAGCTGAGCAACGGCGTTCAGCCCCGCGTCAGGCGATCCAGCGCTAAAGTGGCCCGATGAACCGCGTCTGGATTTCCGCGCTCTGCGTGCTGCTCGCGTCCGCTACGCCGGCGTTCGCCCGCGCCCCCGAACCGTCGCGGCCCGTGCCGGCTTCGCTCTACAGCGGCCGTTGGTACGAGGTCGCCCGCACCCCGAACAGTCGGGAGCACGGGTGCCTGCAGGTTTCCAGCGACTTCTCGGGGATGACCGGATCGGCCTTCCTGCTCACCCAGACCTGCCTGCGCCACTCCGGCGGCGCGTGGGTGAATCGCGCCCGGGCGACCCTCATGCCGGGCACGGGAAACGCCAAGTTCAAGCTGGGCTTCCTGAGCGGGCTCATCCAGCAGGAATACTGGATCCTCGACGTCTCGCCCCAGGGCGACTGGGCCATCCTGGCGACCCCCGGCGGCCACTACGTCTGGCTGCTCGCGCGCCGCCCCGAACTGAGCGCGCCCGCGCGCGCCGTGGCTCTCGCGCGCGTGGCCGCGCTTGGTTATCCGACGGCGGGCCTGGAGGGGCATTGAGCCGAACCCCTTGACCTGGAACGAAGGCGGAACGAGAGGTTCCGTATGGACGCGGTGGTGCTCGCTTTCAGCCGGCCGGAAACGACGCTTGCGGTCACACGCGGTGCGGCGCGGCTGATGGCGGCCATGAGCTATGCGCCGCTCACGGAGATCACCCTGCCCAATGGCCGGCGGGCCGACATCATGGCTCTCGGGCCCAAGGGCGAGATCACCATCGTCGAGGTGAAATCCAGCCGCGAGGATTTCCGGGTGGATACGAAGTGGGGCGACTACATCCCCTATTGCGACGCCTTCTATTTCGCCGTCGCGCCCGAGTTCCCGCTGGCGTTGTTGCCCGACGACGCAGGGCTGATCGTCGCCGACGCTTTCGACGGCGCGGTGCTGCGCCCGCCGACGTCCACCCCGCTCGCCGGCTCGCGCCGCAAGGCGCTCATCATCGCCTTTGCGAGGTTGGCGGCGATGCGAGCTTCTGGCGCTTGAGGCTTTCGAGTTCCGCGCTTTCGTTATTCAACGCGGAGGACGTGGCGACGACGAGGGGCGCGCTTAGCGCGCAAAATCGACGCTGAACGCGTTCTGATCTCCGCCTCCTCCGCAGGCCTCCGCGATTGCCGCGTCAGCGCTTCAACTCCAGTCGCCCAAGACGCTCTGCCAGAGCGTCATCGCGCTGATCGCCGCGGTGTCGGCGCGCAGGATGCGAGGGCCGAGGCTGACGGGGACGGCGTTCGGTAGGGCGCGGACGGTGGCGCGCTCCGCGGGCGAGAAGCCGCCCTCCGGGCCGATCAGGATGGCCCAGGGTCCCGGGCGCTCCAGCGAGAGAGCCTCTCGTGCGGCCGGGGCTTCGCCCGCCTCGTCGCAGAAAAGGAGCCGGCGATCGTCGGGCCAGTTCGCGACCAGCGCGTCCAGGCGTTCGACCGGGAGAACCTCAGGCGCGTCGAGGCGGCCGGTTTGTTCGCTCGCTTCGATCGCGATGGCGCTCAGTCGATCGGGATTGACCCCAGTCGGATTGGTGCGGTCGCTGGTCACGGGCCGGATGCGCCTCACCCCGAGCTCGACCGCCTTCTCCACGATGGTCTCCAGGCGCGGACGCTTGACCACGGCGATGATCAGCTCGAGGTCCGGCCCGACGGCGAAGGCGCGGGTCGGGGAGCCGACGAGCGCTCGCCAGTCACGCTTGCCGGCGCGCTCCAGCGTGGCCGCCCACTCCCCGTCGCGACCGTTGAACAGAAGCAACTCCGCCCCCTCCCCCTGGCGCATGACGTGCGTGAGGTAGTGCGCCTGCTCCGGCCGCAGCGGCGCGGCCGCCCCCGCCGCCAGGTCGGCCTCGACGAACAGCCGGATCACGCGTGATGCTCGCCCCGGCCTCCGCCGCGCACGAACATCAACCCGACGAAGCCGATAGCGAGCAGCAGGATCACCGTGGCGAAGCCGCCCTGTTGGCTGTGGAAGAAGTGGGTGCCCTGGTTGACCAGCAGGGGTCCCAGCCAGCTCGTGGCCGTGCCGGACAGCGCATAGACGCCGAAGAAGGCGCCGGTGCTCTGCGGAGGCGTGAGGCGCGTGAGCATGGTGCGGCTCGAGGCGTAATGGCCGGTGATGAAGACCGCGTTGGAGAAGCCGATCAGCAGGAAGATCAGGTCCGGCAGGGTGCGGAAGAACGGCCCGTCCCACAGCACCGCGTGGGTCGCCGCCGGCCACGACCAGAAATAGAGGATGCGTTCGGGCGTCATGCCGAGGATGGCGATCATGCCCAGCAGCGACATGCCGATCTCGATCCTCAACGCCTGCTTGGGGCCCAGGGCGTGATCGAGCCAGCGGCCGACGAACCCGCCCAGGACGGCGAGGATGGAGAGGATGATGCCGTAGATCAGCAAAGTCAGGGCGGTCCACTTCATCACCCCCGCCGCATAGATCCCGGCATAGATCAGGATCGCCGTCATGCCGTCGACGAAGAACATGCGCGAAAGCAGGAAGATGGCCGCGTCACGGTAGTGGCCGACGGTGCGCACCATTCGCACCAGTTCGCGGAGGCCGTCGCTTAGCGCCCGGAAGACGGGAATGCCGGTTCGCGGCGCGTCCGGGGTGAAGAGGAAGAAAGGGACGGCGCCCAGGGCCAGCAGCCCCGCCGCGAGCAGGGTGACCACCCGCTCCGGCTCGTGCAGGGCGTGGCTCAGCCCGAACAGGGGCTCTTTCGGCACCCAGCCCCAGCTCGCCGTCGACGGCAGCCCCGGCAGGGCGAAGGCCCAGGCGGTGAAGCCCAGCGCGGCCACCGAAAACGCGTTGCCCAGCGAGAGCGCCAGGCCCGAGGCCTTGTGCGCCGCGCCCAGCCCCGCCGCGCCCACCAGCATGGAATTGTGCAGCACCTCCGACCAGGTGAAGAGGACGCCGACCATGGTGGTGATCAGCAGGGTCGTGGTGACGGTGAGGCCGGTATGATCGGCCTTGGTGAACCATAGCGAGGCGGTGAGCCCGATCATCGCCGTCACGATCACCGCCATCCAGCGCTTTCGCGGCCCGAGCTTGTCGATCGAGGCGCCGAGCAGGGGAGCGGTGAGCATCACCGCCCAGCCCGCATATTGACTCCAGCGGGAGACCGTCTCCTGCCCCTTCACCGGGTCGCCGATCACGCTGGCGACGAGATAAGGCATGAAGATGTAGATCGTGATCAGGATCACATAGGGATCGCGTCCGCCCTCGAAGACGGCCCAGCTCACGCCGCCCAGCCCGAGCTTCCGGTCCGGAACGGGCGTCGGGGCGACCGCCGCCGCATCCGAAACGACGGCGCTCAAGGAAACGCCTTACGCATCATAGTTTCGACTCCCGCTGCCGACTTTATGGTCACACCAAGGTATCGCCGCCGGATTCCGAGCCTGAATGATGCATCGACGGAAAAGCCCCCCATATTCTGGAACCAAAGCCTTGCCGTGAGCCTCTTACAGTCGACCCAACCATCGGATGTGTTCCATGAAGATCGCCCAGGTTCCACCCCTTTACGAGGCGGTGCCGCCCAAACTGTATGGCGGGACGGAGCGGGTTGTGGCCCACCTGTGCGACGCCTTGGTCGACCTGGGCCATGACGTTACCCTTTTCTCCAGCGCCGACGCCAACACCAAGGCCCGTCTGGTGCCGGTGCGCGATCAGGCGATCCGGCTGGATCCCGCGCCGTTGAAGTCCGATCTCGCCGCCCACCTCACCATGCTTTCGGAAGTGCGCCGGCGTGTCGACGAGTTCGACATCATCCACTTCCACACCGACATGATCCATTTCCCGCTGTTCGAGGACATGGCGCAGCGGACGGTCACCACCCTACACGGCCGGCTCGACCTGAAGGATCTGCCATCGGTCTACAAGGCATGGCCGAAGTATCCGCTGGTTTCGATCTCCGATTCGCAGCGCCTCTTCCTGCCCTTCGCCAACTGGGCGGCCACGGTCTACCACGGCATGCCGGATAGCCTTTACCGCTTCAGCCCCAAGGGGAGCGGATATCTCGCCTTCCTCGGCCGGATGTCGCCGGAGAAAGGGCCGGACCGCGCGATCGCCATCGCCAAGCAGGTCGGGATGCCGCTCAAGATGGCGGCCAAGGTCGACGCGGCCGACCGCAACTGGTTCGAGGCCGAGATCAGGCCGCTGCTCGATCACCCGCTGATCGAGTACATCGGCGAAATCGGCGACGGGGAGAAGTCGGCTTTCCTCGGCGGCGCCGAGGCTCTGCTGTTCCCGATCGACTGGCCGGAGCCCTTCGGCCTGGTGATGATCGAGGCGATGGGCTGCGGGACGCCGGTGATCGGTTTCGATCGCGGCAGCGTGCCGGAGATCATCGACGAGGGGGTGACCGGCTATATCGTGCGCGACGAGGCCGAAGCGGTGGCGGCGGTGGAAGCGGCCAAGCGGCTCGACCGGCGCGAGGTCCGTCGGCGCTTCGATCGGCGATTCTCGGCCACGGCCATGGCGCGCGGCTATCTGGATCTCTACGCCGATCGCCTCGCCCGCTGCCCCTTCCCGGTCTCGGCCGCGCCGGCTCTTGTCAGCACTCGTCCGGCGGGCCAAAACCCGGCGCTTCTCGCCCAAACCGCCTGAGGCCCTTTCCCGATCATGGACGACCTCGCCACCGGGGATCTCGAACCGGCGGAGACGGTTGAGGAACGGGATCTCAACGAACTCGTCTCGCTCAAGGACGGCGACGCCTTCATGGTCGCCGATCCCTGGGGGGACGTGAACGGAGGGCCAAGCGGCCTATTCGTCGACGGTACGCGGGTGCTCTCCGTGTTCCGGCTGCTGATCGGCGACAAACGTCCCTCTCGGCTCAACCACGCCCTCTCGAAGGATAGCGCAGCCTTCACATTCAACGGCGCGAACCTGGCCCTGCCTCCCGTGGGCGGACGGGCGATCCCGCGAGGCGTGATCCACCTCGAGCGCAAGCGATCGCTGAACAACGGACGCATGTTCGAGCGCCTGCGCCTCACCAACTACGGCCTCGAGGAGGTGATGACGCCTGTCGCCGTCAGCTTCGCCGTGGATTTCCGCGACATCTTCGAGGTTCGCGGCGTCCAGCGGGGCCGGCGAGGCGTCATGGAGGCGCCCGTGCTCGACGGCCGGGGCGCGCGTTTCGCCTACGTCGGTCTCGACGGCGTGCGCCGCACCGGCGAGATGATGTTCTCCGAGCCGCCGTGGCGGCTTTCGGCGGACCGCGCCGACTTCCTGTTCTCGCTCGCCCCCGGCGCACGGATGGACCTGTTCATCGAGGCGGGACCCCAGGACCGCGACACGCCATCGAAGTTCCGGTTCGACCGAGCGCGGTCGCTGGCGCACGGGACGGTGGCCGGGTTCCGGGGCCAGGGCGCACAGCTCCGGGCCAGCGACAACGCCTACGCGGCGTGGCTCGACCAGTCGCGCGCGGACGTGGCGGTGCTCACCACCGAGCTTTCCACCGGCCCCTACCCGTTCGCGGGCATCCCCTGGTTCTCCACCCCTTTCGGTCGCGACGGCATCATCACCGCCTGGCAGATGCTGTGGCTGGATCCGCAACTCGCCAAGGGCGTGCTCCGCTATCTCGCCCTGAGACAGGCGGACGAACTCTCGGCGTTCGACGACTCGACGCCGGGCAAGATCATGCACGAGACGCGCGGGGGCGAGATGGCCGCGCTCAAGGAGATCCCCTTCGGGCTCTATTACGGCGGTGTCGACACCACGCCGCTGTTCGTGGCGCTGGCCGGCGCCTACCTCACGCGGACGGGCGACATCAACACGGTTCGCGCCTTGTGGCCGGCGCTCAAGCGCGCGGTCGAATGGCTCGACACGTTCGGCGATTCCAACGGCGACGGCTTCATCGACTATGACCGCGCCGCGGAAACCGGCCTCTCCAACCAGGGCTGGAAGGACAGCGTCGATTCGGTCTTCCACGCCGACGGCCGCTTCCCAGCGGCGCCGATCGCGCTGGTCGAGGTCCAGGGCTACGCCTTCGCCGCCTGGCGCGCCATGGTCCAGATCGCCAGCGCGCTCGGCGAGCCGGGCGGGGACGTCTGGGCGGCCCGCGCCGAACGCATGCGCCAGGCGGTGGAGGACCGGTTCTGGCTCGAGGACGAGGGGTTCTACGCCCTGGCCATCGACGGCGACGGAAAGCCGTGCATCCCGCTGTCCTCCAACCCGGGGCATCTGCTGTTCGTCGGCCTGCCGTCGCCGGAGCGCGCGAGACGGGTCGGCAAGGTGCTGCTGTCGGGCGCGTTCGACAGCGGTTGGGGCTTGCGCACCCTCGGCACCGGTCAGGTCCGCTACAATCCCATGAGCTATCACAATGGTTCGATCTGGCCGCACGACACGGCGATCGCGCTGATGGGCCTGGCTCGCTACGGCGCGCGGATCGGACCGGCGAAGATCCTGCGCGACCTGTTCGACGCCTCGCGATACTTCGAAAACCGCATGCCCGAGCTGCTGTGCGGCTTCCCTCGCCAGGCCGACGAGCCGCCGATCGCCTATCCGGTCGCCTGCCGGCCCCAGGCGTGGGCCGCGGGCTCGACCTTCATGATGATGCAGGCGTGCCTGGGCCTCACCATCGAGGCCAGCCGCAAGGAGGTCAGGCTGGTGCGCCCGAACCTGCCCCAAGGGCTCGACCAGCTATCGCTCACCAAGCTGGCGGTGGGCGAGGCGCGCGTGGACCTCTCCTTCCAACGGCTCGGAAGCGGCATTGCCGTCATTCCCGAACCAGGATCGGATCCCTCGATCTCCGTGATTCTGGAAGGCTGACGGAATGACCGAAACGCAGGACCGCGCCAACCTGGCGCCGCCGCCGATCGTGGACGCCAAGGCGATCGCGTTGTTCGCCGATCTGGACGGCACGCTGGCGGGCATCGAGCCGCGGCCGGGCGACGTGAAGCCCGACCCGGAGCGGCGCCGGCTGCTGGAGGCGCTCGAGCGGGCGTTGGACGGCCGTGTCGCCATCGTCAGCGGCCGCGCGCTCGACGACCTGGACCGGGTGCTGGAGGGGCGGGTCCCCGCCCTCGCGGCCGTGCACGGCCTCGTGCGGCGGAGGGCCGACGGTGTGGTGATCGGCGGCGGCGAGCAGCCGGGCATGGCCGATACGGTGGGCGCCTTTCGCGCCTTCGCCGCCCGCCACCCGGGCGTGATCGTCGAGGACAAGGGCGAGGCGGCGACCCTCCACTACCGGCTTGCGCCCAAGACGAAGTCGGCATGTCTCGAGCTGGCGACCGACATGGCCGAGCGCCACGGCCTGGCGATCCAGCCCGGCGATCAGGTCGCGGAGGTGCGCAATCCGGGCCTCGACAAGGGCGGAGCGGTGAAGGCGTTCATGGCCGAGCCGCCCTTCGCGGGTGCGATCCCCGTCTATGTGGGCGACGATCTCACCGACGAGCACGGCTTCGCCGCGGTCCAGGCGCTGGGCGGCTTCGGCGTCGTCGTCGGTGATCGCCGGCCCACGATCGCGCGGTTCGCCCTTCCGGACGTCCACAGCGTCTACGACTGGCTCTGGTCCATCGCGCGGAAGACGGCATGAGCGTCAACCTCGATCTCGCGCCGATCGGCAACGCCGCGATCAGCGCCCTGGTCGACCGCCGAGGCCGTTTCCTGTGGTGCTGCGCGCCTCGCGTCGATGGCGATCCGTTCTTCTCCAGCCTTCTGGCCGGCGACAAGGCCGACGACGAGGGCGCGGGCTTCTGGTCGATCGAGGTCGAGGGCTGCCGCGAGGTGACTCAGGGCTATGTGCGCAACACGCCCGTCCTGCGCACCGTCTTCACCGACGAGCACGGCGCGAAGCTGGAGCTGCTCGACTTCGCGCCCCGCTTCCGCCGCTTCGGGCGCGGCTACCGGCCGCACGCTTTCTTCCGCCTGCTCCGCCCCACCGGCGCGCCGCGGGTGACGATCCGCCTGCGCCCAACCGCCGACTGGGGGCGCATGCCGGCGCCGGTCACCTCCGGCTCGAACCATATCCGCTATGCCGGCTCGGACGTCACCTTGCGGCTGACGACCAACCTGCCGGTCTCGCACGTGCTGAGCGAGCGCACCTTCCGCCTCGAAGGTCCCGCCGCCCTGTTCCTGGGACCGGACGAGCCCTTCCAGGGCGAGGTGCTGGCCACCGCCAACGCCATGCTCGACGACACCATCAACGACTGGCGCGAGTGGGTGCGCGGGCTCGCCGTCCCGCTGGAGTGGCAGGAGGCGGTGATCCGCGCCGCCATCACCCTTCGCCTTTGCCAGACCGAGGAAACTGGCGCGATCGTCGCCGCTCTCACCACCTCCATCCCCGAAGCGCCGTCCAGCGGGCGCAACTGGGACTATCGCTACTGCTGGATCCGCGACGCCTACTACGTGGTCCAGGCGCTCAATCGCCTCGGCGCGGTGGACATCCTCGAGGACTACCTCGGCTACTTGCGCAACATCGTCGACGCCGCCGGCGGCGGCCCGATCCAGCCGGTGTGGGGCGTCGGCTATGAGTTCGAACCTCACCGAGCGCACCGTGGACACCCTGCCCGGCTACCGCGGCATGGGGCCGGTGCGCGTGGGCAATCAGGCCTACGAACAGATCCAGCACGACGTCTACGGCCAGATCATCCTCTCCAACGTCCAGGCCTTCTTCGACCAGCGGCTGCTGCGGCCGGCGACCGTCGCCGACTTCGAAGCCCTGGAGGCCGTGGGCGAGCGCGCCTACGCCATCTACGCCCAGCCGGACGCGGGACTGTGGGAGCTGCGGACCCGGGCGGCGGTGCACACCTATTCGGCGGCGATGTGCTGGGCGGCGTGCGATCGCCTGGGCAACGCGGCGGCCAAGCTCGGCCTGGAGCAGCGGGCGGCGCTGTGGAACGGCCGCGCGCATGAGATCCGGGCGGCCATCGAGGCCGGCGCCTGGAACGAGAAGCTGGGCCACTTCACCGCGACCTTCGGCGGCGACGAACTCGACGCCAGCCTCACCCAGCTGGTCGACCTCCGCTTCCTCACCCCCGACGATCCGCGCCATCGCGACACCCTGAAGGCGATCGAGACGCACCTGCGGCGCGGATCCTTCGTCATGCGCTACGACCGGCCCGACGATTTCGGCCTGCCGGAGACGGCGTTCAACTTCTGCACCTTCTGGTTCATCGAAGGTCTTCACCTGATCGGCGAAACCGAAGAGGCGCGACGGCTTTTTGAAGAGATGCTCAACCGCCGCAATCACGCGGGTTTGTTGTCGGAGGACGTGAGTCTCACCGACGGGTCCTTGTGGGGCAACTATCCACAGACCTATTCCCTGGTGGGGCTGATCAACTGCGCCGTGCTGTTGAGCCGGCCGTGGAGTTCCGTGCGCTGAGCCGTCTCATCGTCGTCTCCAACCGGGTTAACGCGCCCGAACCCAAGGGCGAGGCGCCGGCCGGCGGACTGGCGGTCGCGCTGGCGGCGGCGCTGCGGGAGTACACCGGCTTCTGGTTCGGCTGGAGCGGGGACGTCATTCCCGAGTTCACCGGCGAGCTTCAGACCCGGCGCATCGAGGACGTGACCATCGTCACCGTCGACCTCGAGGAAGGCGACTACCAGGAATATTACAACGGTTTCGCCAACGGCACGCTGTGGCCGCTGTTCCACTATCGGATCGATCTCACCGCCTACGACCGCTCGTTCAACGAGGGCTACTATCGGGTGAACCGCCGGTTCGCCGAGACCCTGGCGCCGCTGATCGAACCCGACGACCTGATCTGGGTCCACGACTACCACCTGATTCCGCTCGGACGGGAGCTTCGGCGGTTGGGCATCACCAATCCGATCGGCTTCTTCCTGCACATCCCCTGGCCCGCGGCCCAGCTGATCGCCACCCTGCCCCGCAATCGGCAGCTGGTAGAGGCGCTGTTCTCCTACGACCTGGTCGGCTTCCAGACCGAGGACTGGCTGTGGGCGTTCGAGTCCTATGTCCTGGGGGAGGCAGAGGGGTCCTGGACCGAGGACGGCCGCCTGGCCGCGTTCGGACGAACCCTGCGCACCGGCGTCTTCCCGATCGGCCTCGACGTCGACGATTTCCAGTCCTTGGCCAGTACACCGATCGCCAACCGCGCCTATGATCGGATGGCGGCGAACAGCATGTTCCGGTCCTTGATCGTCGGCGTCGATCGGTTGGACTACTCCAAGGGGATCGAGGAGCGGCTGCACGGCTTCGAGCAGTTCCTGGCCGACAATCCCGAGCTTCGGCGGGAAGTTCTCTACCTGCAGATCGCACCGACCTCGCGGGCCGAGGTGGTGGCCTATCAGGACCTGCGCGACCGCGTGGACGCCCTTTGCGGCCGGATCAACAGCGACTGGGCCGACATGGATTGGACGCCGATCCGCTGGGTGAACCGGAATTACCGTCGCGACGAACTGGCCGGCGTCTATCGCGCCGCCAAGGTCGGTCTGGTCACGCCGCTCCGCGACGGCATGAACCTCGTCGCCAAGGAGTATGTCGCCGCGCAGGATCCGGATGATCCCGGCGTGTTGGTGCTGTCGCGTTTTGCCGGCGCGGCGCGGCAGATGCGCGATGCGGTGATCGTCAATCCCTACAGCCGCGAGGAGGTCTCCGAGGCGCTCAAGCAGGCCATCTCCATGCCCTTGCCGGAACGAAGGCGCCGGTGGGAGCGCTTGATGGACGGCGTGCAAAGCTCGAGCGTGCAGGTGTGGCGGGACTCCTTCGTCGGCGCCCTGCGTGTCGCGCAGGAGCCTAGGTTGCCGCTGGAACGACTGGGGAGAGGACAGGCTCAAGATGGCCACCAGCACGGCCAAAGCGGCAAAGGGATCGCCGAGCGCGAAGCTGGCTCCCTATCGGGCGAAGCGGGATTTTACGAAGACGAAGGAGCCGAGCGGCGAAGCCCGCACGCCCGCGTCCCCTAGGCTTCGCTACGTCATCCAGAAACACGCCGCCACGCGGCTGCACTGGGACCTCCGCCTGGAGCTCGACGGCGTGTTCAAGTCTTGGGCGGTGACGCGCGGCCCCTCCCTCGATCCCGCCGACAAGCGCCTGGCGGTGGAGGTCGAGGACCACCCTCTCGACTACGGCGACTTCGAAGGCACCATCCCCAAGGGCCAGTACGGCGGCGGCACCGTCCAGATGTGGGACCGCGGCTACTGGGCGCCAGAACCGGGCTTCGATCCCGAGACGGCGCTGGCCAAGGGCGAGCTGAAGTTCGTCATGGAAGGCGAGCGGCTACATGGCGGCTGGGTGCTGGTTCGCCTGCGTCGCGGCGATCGCGACCGCCACAACAACTGGCTCTTGATCAAGCACCGCGACGAAGCCGCCCAACCGGGCCACGGCGCGGACGTGATCGCCGAAGACCGGTCCATCGCCTCCGACCGGACGATGACGGAAATCGCGGAAGGCGATGGGCCGGCCCCGAAACCCTTCATCACCGCCGACGATGCGCCGCCCGACGCCGTCTGGAACTCGGGCGCCAAGACCCAGGCGTGGATGGAGCCCGCCTCTAACGAGGCCAAGCCGAAGGGCAAGGGCAAGGGCGCGAAACCGGCCCTCGAGCGCGTGGCCATGCCACGCTTCGTGCCCCCGCAACTCTGCAAGCTGGTGGAGCGGCCACCCGTCGGGGACGGATGGGTGCACGAGATCAAGTTCGACGGCTACCGCATGCAGCTGCGGGTGGCCGGAGGCAAGGCTCAGCTCTTCACGCGTAAGGGCCTGGACTGGACCGAAAAGTTCTCGGCGATCGCCAAGGCGGCCTCCACCTTGGGCGACTGCATCATCGACGGGGAGATCTGCGCCCTCGACGCCGACGGTTCGCCCGACTTTGCCGGCCTGCAGGCGGCGCTGTCGTCGGGCAAGAGCGACGACCTGATCTTCTTTGCCTTCGACTGCCTGTTCGGCGAGGGAGCCGATGCGCGCGAGGAGCCGCTCACGGCCCGCAAGGCGCGGCTCGCCCGGATCCTCGAAGGCCTGGACGGCTCCGCCTCGGCCCGCATCCGGTTCGTCGATCACTTCGAAGCGGCGGGCGAGGCGGTGCTGCGCTCGGCCTGCCGGATGTCGCTCGAAGGCGTGGTCTCCAAGCGCCTCGCCGCCCCTTATCGATCGGGCCGGAGCGAGGATTGGGTCAAGGCCAAGTGCCGGGCGGGGCACGAGGTCGTGCTCGGCGGCTGGACCACGACGGGCGACGCCTTCCGCTCCCTGATCGCCGGGGTCTACCGGGACGGCAAGCTGGTCCACGTCGGCCGGATCGGCACCGGCTTCGGCAAGGACAAGCTGAAGACCCTGATGCCGCTGCTGAAGGCGAACGCCGCGGATGTCTCTCCCTTTGTCGGACCGGGGGCCCCGCGCAAGGCGACCAATATCCACTGGCTGAAGCCGGTTCTGGTGGCGGAGATCGAGTACGCTGGCTTCACCGGCGATGGCGCCCTGAGGCAGGCCTCGTTCAAGGCTCTTCGCCAGGACAAGCCGGCCAAGGAGGTGGAGGCCGAGGCGCCCGCGCCGGCGGAAACCGCGGAGCTGCCCACGCAAGCCGACGCCAAGCCGAAAGCCGCACCCAAGGCCAAGGTCGCGACGGGCAACACGGTCATGGGCGTGGTGATCTCCCACCCGGAAAAGGCGCTGTGGCCGGATGACGGCGAGGGCCGACCGATCACCAAGCTCGACCTGGCCCGCTACCTGGAGGCGGTCGGCGACTGGATGCTGCCGCACATCAAGGGTCGACCGTGCTCCGTGATCCGCGCGCCGGACGGCATCGGGGGCGAAGTCTTCTTCCAGCGCCACGCCATGCGCGGGACGTCCAGCCTGGTGTCGATCGTCACTGTGTCGGGCGATCGCCAACCCTACATCCAGATCGATCGGGTCGAGGCTCTCGCCGCCGTCGCCCAGACCGCCGGAGTCGAGCTCCATCCCTGGAACTGCCAGCCGGGCCAGTACGAGGTGGCCGGTCGCCTGGTGTTCGACCTCGATCCGTCGCCGGAGATGACCTTCAAGGATGTGGTTGTCGCCGCCCTGGAGATCCGCGAGCGGTTGGAGGCGCTGGGTCTTTCCACCTTCTGCAAGACGACGGGCGGCAAAGGCCTGCACGTCGTCACGCCGCTCTCGGACCAAGTGGAATGGCCGGCGGCGAAGGCCTTCGCCCGCGAGGTCTGCGCGCGCATGGCGGCCGACAGCCCGGACAAGTACCTGATCAACATGGCCAAGAAACAGCGCACCGGGCGCATGTTCCTCGACTACCTGCGCAATGACCGCATGAGCACGGCCGTGGCGCCGCTCTCGCCCCGCGGCCGGGCGGGCGGCCCCGTCTCCATGCCGATCGCCTGGAGCAAGGTGACGCCGAAGCTCGATCCCAAAGCCTACACAATGCGGACCGCGCCGGCGCTCTTGAAGAAGACCAAGCCATGGGGCGACTACGCGGAGAGCGCGCGGCCTCTGGCGGAGGCGATCAAGACGCTCGGGTGAAGAGGCCGGCGAGGCGCCAGCCCCTTCATGACCCTTGAGCTTGCGCGCGTTCGTCGCCAAGTGACGGCCAACGCCCATAGGGGGAACAGCAAAGCGGATGGCCGACACCGTGGACGACGCGCCTCCGCTCACCTTCGAGGATCTGGTCGGCTGGTTCGCTGAAGGCGAGAAACCGCCGGAGCAGTTCCGCGTGGGAGCCGAGCACGAGAAGTTCGTGTTCCGCACCACCGAGGACGCTCCCGTCCCCTACGAGGGCCCCGCCGGCATCCATGCCCTGCTGGAGGGTATGAAGCGGTTCGGATGGGAGGGCGTCTACGAGCCTTCCGATCACCAGGGCGAAACCCTGATTGGTCTCTCGCGCGGCAAGGCCAACATCAGCCTGGAGCCGGGCGGACAGTTCGAGCTCTCCGGCGCGCCGCTGCCGACCATGCACGACATCTGCGAGGAGACGGGCCAGCATCTCGAGGAAGCCAAGGCGGTCGCCGGCGAACTCGGGCTTGGATTCCTGGGCCTAGGCTTCAGCCCGTTGTGGCGGCGCGACGAGGTGCCGATCATGCCCAAGGGCCGCTACAAGATCATGCGCGGCTACATGCCCAAGGTCGGAGGGCTCGGCCTCGACATGATGTTCCGCACCTGCACCGTGCAGGCGAACCTCGACTTCGCCAGCGAGGCCGACATGGTCGCCAAGTTCCGCGTGAGCCTGGCCCTGCAGCCGATCGTGACGGCGATGTTCGCCAATTCGCCGTTCACCGAAGGCAAGCCCAACGGCTTCCTCTCCGCCCGCGCCAACGTCTGGACCGACACCGACCCCGACCGCACCGGCATGCTCGATTTCGTCTTCGCCGACGGCTTCGGCTACGAGGCCTACGCCCGCTACGCGCTCGACGTGCCGATGTATTTCGTCAAGCGCGAGGGCCGCTACATCGACGTGTCCGGCCAGCGATTCTCCGATTTCCTCGACGGTCGCCTGGCCGCGGTTCCCGGCGAGCGCGCGACCCTGAAGGACTGGGCCGACCACACCAGCACCGCCTTTCCGGAAGTGCGCCTCAAGCAGTACCTCGAGATGAGAGGGGCCGACGCGGGGCCGTGGTCGAGGCTCTGCGCCCTCCCCGCACTGTGGGCGGGTCTGCTCTACGATCCGGCGGCCCAGGCCGCGGCCTGGGACCTGTGCAAGCATTGGACGCGCGAGGATCGCGCCGGCTTGATCCGCGACGTGCCGCGCCTGGCGCTCGGCGCCGAAGTCGCCGGCCGCTCCGTGCGGGACGTCGCGCGCGACGTGGTCGCCATCGCCCGACAGGGCCTGAAGAACCGGGCTCGGCTCTCCGGCGGCTTCGTCGACGAGGCGACCTACCTCACCGAGTTGGAGGAGATCGCCGACACAGGCGTCACCGCGGCCGAGCGCCTGCTCGATCTCTACCACGGCCCCTGGCGCGGCGACGTGCGCGAGGTGTTCGAGGTCTGCGCCTACTGAGGCATTATGAGCCCGGCGCCTCGCCGGCTCTTAACTTGGCCCGGAGCCCACCGGCTCAGTGGTGTTGGGCGGCCAGGGTTGGGCCTGGGACGAGCCCGCGCCGGAGTCGGTGTGGCGGATGACCTCTCCGGGATCGACCGCGTTCGCCGAAGTCGCGTCAGGTTCGGTGCTGATCTCGAAGACGTTGGCGTAGAAGGCGATGCGGCCCCTGATCGCCTCCATCGCCGGGTACGGGTCCTCGTACGACCAAAGCGCGTTCTCGGCGATCTTCCCGTCGTAGCGGAGGGTCCAATAGCTGGCGTCGCCCTTGTAGGGGCAGTGGGTGACCTTGTCGGTCTTGCCCATGTACGACATCTCCACCGCGTCGCGAGGGAAGTAGGCGACGGCCGGATAGTCCGCCTCCTTCAGCATCAGCACGTCGTCGCTGTCGGCGATTGCGCGGCCGTCGAAGTGGGCGCGAACGCGGCCGGGCGCTGCCGTGATGTGGATCGGGTGGTCGGGTCCAGGCTCCAGGCGGGTCGGCATGGCTTTTGACTTTCAGGCGGTGACGAAGGATGCGTGGATCAACGCGCGGGCGCGCCTTTCCGGTTCCCGCCAAGATGGGGTCGCGCCTAGCCGATGAACAGTATCGTGGTGCTGATGGCGCTCGTCGTCACGGTGGCGACCGGCGTCCCGGTGTTCCGCCAGATCCTGCGCCACCACCCGCGCGGCCTGTTGATCCTGTTCTTCACCGAGATGTGGGAGCGGTTCTCCTACTACGGCATGCGCGGGCTGCTGGTGTTCTATCTTACCCAGCACTTCCTGTTCACCGACCAGCGAGCAGCGGCGCAGTATGGATCCTACGCGACGCTGGTCTATCTGCTGCCGGTGGTCGGCGGGGTGCTGGCGGACCGCTACCTCGGCGCGCGCAAGGCGGTGGCCTTCGGGGCCCTGCTGCTGGTGGCCGGACACGCGACGATGGCCATCGAAGGACCGCCCGCCCATCAGTCGCTGGTCTATCACGGCCAGCGTTTCGCCGTTGCGCCGGACGACCAGGGCAAGGGCGCGCGCGCCGCGCCCAGCGTGACGGTGAACGGCCGCTCCGTGACGTTCCAGCAAACGCCGACGGGCGATCTCGACATCACCGGGGTAAAGCCCGGCGAGGCCCTCCCCGCGCATATCGCCAAGGGTGCATTCACCTTCGAGACGGCGCGGGCTCCAGGACCGTTCGAGAACGTGCTGTATCTCGCCCTGGCGCTGATCATCATGGGCGTCGGTTTCCTGAAGGCCAACATCTCCGCCATCGTCGGCAAGCTCTATGAGGCCCACGATCCACGGCGCGATCCCGGCTTCACCCTCTACTACTACGGCATCAATCTCGGAGCGTTCTGGGCGGCGATCCTGTGCGGCTATCTGGGCCAGAGGTTCGGATGGAGCTGGGGGTTCGGCGCGGCGGGCCTGGGCATGGCGGCCGGGTTCGTGACCTTCGTCCTCGGACGCCCGCTGCTGCAGGGTCGGGGCGAGCCGCCCGATCCGGAGCGGCTGAGGCGCAAGGTGCTGGGTCCGCTCAGCCTGGAATACGTCATCTACGCCGGCGGCTTGGCGGGGCTCGTGCTGGTGTGGCTGCTCGTCCAGTACAACACCGTGGTCGGCGCGGCGCTCGCCGTCGGCGCGGTGGCGATCCTGGTCTACGTGGGCCGCTACATGGCCCGCAACTGCGACCGGGCCGCGCGGCAGAGGCTGTACCTCGCCTTTCTGCTCATCGCCGGATCGATCGTCTTCTTCACCCTGTTCGAGCAGGCCGCCACCTCGCTGAACCTGTTCGCCGATCGCAACACCGACCTCGCCCTGATCAAGGCGCCCGCGTCCTGGCGCGTGCTCGGGCAGACCGTGCTGTTCGCCACGCGGGAGATGCTGCCGGCCGGGGTCGCGCCGCCGGGCGTGCTGTGGATCGACATGGGCTTCACCTCGGCCCAGACGCAGTCGTTCAACGCGGGCTTCATCCTCCTCCTGGCGCCCCTGTTCGCGGCTTTATGGGGCTGGCTTGGCCGCCGACGGCTCGACCCGGGGCCGATGGTGAAGTTCGGCCTGGGCCTCGCCCAGGTCGGGTTGGGCTTCCTGGTGATCGTCTGGAGCACCGGCTTGGCGGACGCCCACCTGCGCATGCCGCTGATCATCCTCGCCTTCACCTACCTGCTGCACACCACCGGAGAGATGTGCCTCTCGCCGGTTGGCATGTCGGAGGTGACCAAGCTCGCCCCGGCGGCGCTGGTCTCGACCCTGATGGCGATCTGGTTCCTGGCCACCTCGGCGGCGGAGTTCATCGGCGCCCTGATCGCCAAGCTGGCCGGTTCAGCGACCGCTGGGGGACAGGTGCTCGACCCCGCCGCCGCGCTGCGCACCTCGGCCCATGTGTTCGCCATCATCGGCTGGGCGGGGGTCGGCTTCGGCGTGCTGTTCCTGCTGCTCTCGCCGCTCACCCGCGGCTGGGCCCATGGCTCGGACGAGACGGCTTGAACCTCAGCCGAACATCTTGGTGATGCGGAAGTAGAGAATGCGGCCGGGGTGAAGGTTCTTCACGTCGACGTAGTCGAGCGGATCGACGCCCCGAACGCCGGTGCTGACCACGCGCGCATTCTCAAGGCCTCGGCCGCTCGCGTTGCGCAACTCGGCGCGGAAGACCAGGTCGGGCCGGGGCTTGTATTCCGCGAACACGCTCACGTAGGTCCTGAGCTTGTTCGTATCGATCTCGTTGAATCGGTAGTAGGTTTCCGACCACTGCCCATAGGCGTCGAAGCCCCAGATCGACTTCAGCTTCGGCAGTCCTTGGGTGAAGTGCGCTTCCCAATCGTTGGAGTGCAGGCCCGAGATGGGCCGCGGCGTCAGGGTGGTCGGGTCGGTCACGCTGGACCATCGGAAGGTCGTCGTGCCGGTGATCTGCCCGTGCGGGATATGCAGCTTGTCGAGCGGCGCGGTGAGGGTGAACGCCAGCTCCTCCTTCGAGCCGGATCCGATGTTCCCCGGCGCGTCATAGGTCCCGGCCGGATCGAAGATCGGAATCCGGTCGATGACGTCATCGATGCGGTAGGCGCGGCCGGTGACCGAGGCGACCCCGCCGCCCCAGAACTTCCGCTCCCAGGTACCCTCGATCACCCAATCCTGCTGGGGCGTGAGCTTGGGATTGCCGGCATGCACCTCGCCGGTGGCCAGATTGCCGGACTGGGCGGCGAAGTCGTCGAAGTTCAGCTGGCCGACCTCGCGCTCCAGCCGCAGCCGAAGCTGGTCGGCCTTATCGAGGTCGTAGCTCACCGCCAGGCGCGGCTTGGGGAAGGTGAAGCTCTGGCTCGAGACGAAGTCTCCGGTCGAGGCGATCCGCGAGGCCTCGACGCGTAGCCCCGCCTCCACGGTGAGTCGCTTGCTGGCCGTCCAGGTCGCGTCGGTGAAGGCTTCGCCGCGGTCCTCGGTCACCCGAACATTGGCGGCCGGCAGCGTCACCGGCTCGAAATTCTCGATGTAGCTGGTGCGGGTGACCAGCGAGTTGTAGGCGCCCTCCCCGCCGAACTGGATCGACAGGCTCGGCAGGGGCGTCCAGGTGAGCTTCTCGCGCAGGATGCTCTCAGCGCCGCGCCGGCGTTCGAGGAACACGTCCGACACATCGTCGCCGGTGACCGCCGAGACGTCCGGCGAGGTCATGAACTGGTCGCTGATCTTGCCCCAGCTGAACTGCTGCAGGCCGAAGGTTTCGCTGCTCAACGTGGGGGTGATCGAGCGCTCGTAGCGAAGGCCGAACTCCTCGACCTTCTGGTCCTGGTGAAACCGCTCGAATTCCTGGCCGCTCGGCTGCGACAGCTGGTCGAGCGTGATCAGCTCCATAAGGCTGGGACGTGAAGGAGCCGGAAAGCCGCAGCTTGCCGCCGGCCACCGGCGTCTCGACCGACAGGTTGGCGCGGTATTCGTCGGCCGCGCCGGCGTTGTGCTCGTTCGAGATCAGGATCGGCGTCCCGCTTGCGTCGGTGCGGACGCGGGTTCCGTCGCCCTCCCCGTCGTCGAAACCGTGCGCCGCCTTCAGGGCGAACTCGACCGTCGTCGGGCCCTTGCGCGAGGAGCCCTCGATCCGCAACGCGCCGCCGGGACGGCCATCCCAGGCGCGCAGTCCCGAGGCGGCGAGCGTCAGCTTGGTCCCGTCGTCGGTCTTGCGGACGACGTTGGCGATCACCGTCTTGCCCTGCATGTCGATGCCCGGCGCGCTGCCCCGGATCACGTCGATGCGCAGGATCGACGAGGCCGGAATGCGCTGCAGGATGAGCTGGAGGGGATCGTCCTTGGCCGCCGGCCGCACCCCGTCGATCAGCACATTGCCGGCCGCACCGCCGAAGCCCCGCACCTGTCCGCCGCCGTCGAAGATGAAGCCCGGCAACAAGGTCACCATGTCCATGGCGTTGTTGGGCGACGCCGCGGCGAAGAACGACGCCGGATAGGCGGTCACGTTCGCCGCCGCCGCCGGGACGGGCGGCGGGGCGGCGACGCTCGCGGCGGCGATCAGCAGGCTCAAGCTCACGCGGCTTCCTCCCAGAAAGCGCGCGAGGGGTCGCAGAGTCCCTGAGGCGTCGCCAGTTAATTTAAGGAAAGGCCGATTACATCCGGCTCAGGATTCGGTCAGCGCCTTCAGCCGATAGAGCGCCTCCAAGCGCCTCGCGCGGCGTCAGATTGTCGACATCGAGCCTGGAAAGCGCGGCCTCCGCCTGCGAGGGGGCGGCGGCCGGAGGCGTCGGCGCGGCGAAGAGGGGCGCTTCGGCCAAGCCCGCCGGCGGCCGCGCCCTCCGCCTCCAGCCTCGACAGCAGGTCGCGGGCGCGCTCGACGACGCTCTCCGGCACGCCGGCGAGCTTGGCCACCTGAACGCCGTAGCTGCGGTCGGCGGCGCCGGGCTGCGCCTCGTGCAGGAAGACGAGTTCGCCGTTCCACTCCTTCGCCTTGAGGGAAAGATTGCCGACGTGGGCGAGCCGGCCCTCCAGCGCGGCCAGCTCGTGGTAGTGGGTGGCGAAGAGCGCCCGGCAGCGGTTCACCTCATGCAGGTGTTCGGCGCAGGCGAAGGCGATGGCGAGGCCGTCCCAGGTCGCGGTGCCGCGGCCGATCTCGTCCAGCACCACCAGGGATCTCGGCGTCGCCTGGATCAGGATGGCGGCGGTCTCGATCATCTCGGTCATGAAGGTCGATCGGCCGCGGGACAGATCGTCCCCCGCCCCGACCCGGCTGAACAGCCGGTCGACCACCCCCATCCGCAGCGACCCCGCCGGCACGAAGCCGCCGGCCTGGGCGAGCACGGCGAGCAGCGCGTTCTGGCGCAGGAAGGTGGATTTTCCCGCCATGTTCGGCCCCGTGACGATGGCCAGCCTCGCGCCCGCCTCGCCCTCCCCGTCCAGCCGGCAGTCATTGGCGGTGAAGGCCCCACCCGCTCGGCGCACCGCCGCCTCCACCACCGGATGGCGCGCGGCTTCGGCGCAGAACACCGTGCTGTCGTCGAGCTCCGGGCGGGCGGCGTCCGCCTCTTCGGCCCATTCGGCGTTGGCGGCGGCGACGTCGAGGATGGCGAAGGCCTCTGCGACCTCGAACACGGGGGCCGAAAGCGCCTGCGCCTGAGCGCGCCAGGTCTCGAAGCGCGCCAGCTCCAGTTCGAGCACCCGCTGGCCGGCTCGGCTGATCGCGGCGTCCAGTTCGGCCAGTTCGAGGGTGGTGAACCGGGCCTGGTTGGCGAGGGTCTGGCGATGAATGAACAGGCCCGCGTTGGCCCCGCGCGTCATCGCCTCCGCCTGGCGGGCGGGGACCTCCACGAAATAGCCGAGCACCGCGTTGTAACGAATGCGCAAGGCGAACCCGGCCTGGGCGGCAAGCCTCACCTCCAAGGCGGCGACGACCTTGCGGGAGTTGTCCCTCAGGGATCGCGCTTCGTCGATATCGGCGTCCGCGCCCGCCGCCACGAGACCGCCGTCGCGGGCGAGCGCTGGAGGCTCCTCGGCCAGTCCGGTGGTGAGTTCAGCGTGGAACGCCGCGAGCGCACCCGTCTTGGCAAGCGCCAGGGCGGCCATGGCGGCGGCGGTCTCCGCGGGCGGCTCGCCGAGCGGCCTCCGCGCTTCCTCTAGGATGTTGGCAAGAGCGCCCGCCGTCGTCAGCCCCTCGCGCAGGGCGGCGAGATCGCGCGGACCGCCCCGGTTCAACGACAGGCGGCTAAGCGCCCGGGCCATGTCGCCGCTCCCGCTCAGGCAAGCGCGCAGGGCGCGGCGGACGTCACGTCGCTCCAGAAGCCACTGCACCGCGTCCAGCCGGGCGCCGATCGCGGGCAGGCTCAGGAGCGGACGCGAGAGGCGCGCGGCCAGCAATCTCGCCCCCGGACCCGTCACCGTCCGGTCGATAGCCGCCAGCAGAGAGCCCTCACGCTCGCCGGTGGTGGCGCGGTCGATCTCCAGGGAGAACCGGGTCGCCGGGTCGATGGCCATGGTCTCGGCGGCGCCCCCGCGACGCGGCGGCCGCAGCGCCGGGGCCTTGCCGCCTTGAGTCGCTTCCAAGTGAGCGGCCAACAGTCCAAGCGCACCCATCTCAGTGGGTGAGAAGTCGCCGAACGCGTCCAGCGCCTCCACCCGGTAGAGGCGCTTCAGCCGAGCCGCCCCCGCGGCCGGGTCGGCGAGCGCCTGGGCCATCGGCTGGACAAGGCAGCCCGCGCCTTCCAAGGCTGTCCGCAGCGCCTCGTCGGCGAAGGCGCGCTCCGGCGCCAGGACTTCCGAAGGCCGCAGCGCCGCCAGGGCGCCGGCGAGCGTCTCGGTCGAGGCGCCGATCACCTCCATCTCGCCGGTCGAGAGATCGACGCTGGCGAGCGCCACCTCCCCGGCCCGGGCGTTCACGGCGGCGAGGCGATTGGCCCCCCTGGCGTCGAGCAGGGCGTCTTCGGTGAGGGTGCCCGGGGTGACGACGCGGACGATCTCGCGCCGCAGCACCGCCTTTCCGCCGCGCGCCTTCGCCGCCGCCGGGCTTTCCATCTGCTCGCAGACGGCGACCTTGAAGCCGGCGCGGATCAGCTTGGCGAGGTAGGCCTCGTGGGCGTGGACCGGCACGCCGGCCATGGGAATAGGCTTCCCCTCGTGCACGCCGCGATGGGTGAGGGTGATGCCGACGGCGCTCGCCGCCTTCACCGCGTCGTCGAAGAACAGCTCGTAGAAGTCGCCCATTCGGAAGAAGACCAGGGCGTCGGGCTGAGCCGCCTTGGCCTCGAAGAACTGCGCCATGACCGGACTGGCGGCCTTGGGCGAGAGATCTGGAAAGAGAGGGGCTGAGTTGGCGGCCATGGAGGTGGGGACCCTACCTCAACCCCGCCTTTCAGCAGCACCCCGGTCGGCCTTGATTTTCCGGGCCGACACGGGCGAGATGGACGCATGCAGCGGCTGGGTGAAGGCCTGATCGTTCCCGCCGGCCCTGGCGACGCCGAGGCGCTGGCCCGCGTGCACGTGACCGCCTGGCGCGAAACCTACACCGGCTTGCTGCCCGCCCACGCCCTGGCGGCCATGGACGTGCGGCGACACGCCAAGCGTTTCCGAGCGCAGCTGCTCTATCCGCCCCGCAACTCTCTGGTTCTTGCCCTCGAACAGCGCGGGGGTTTGGTGGGGTACGGCGAGGCCATCGGCGGCGGCAATGGAACCGGCGAGGTGCACACCCTCTATCTGCTCCGGGCGGCGCAAGGAGTCGGCCTGGGACGGGAAATGCTCGCCGCCCTGGCTCGGGCCCTGGCGGGCGGGGGAGCCCGCTCGACAGTCATCTGGGTGCTGTCGACCAATGTTCGCGCCCGGGCGTTCTACGAGCACCTTGGCGGCCATGCGGGCCCCTCGCGACCCGTGGCGGGATGGGGTCCGGGCCTGATGGAGACGCGCTACGAATGGCCGGACATCGCCCGGCTCGCCGAGATGATCTGACGATCAAACTCAGACGCGCGCCTCCGGCTGGGTGACTTCATCCCAGAAGCGGCGCGCCTTCTTGAGGAAGTTCGCGGTCTTCGGGTTTTGGGCCTCGCCGCAGGCCTCGGCAAACTCGCGCAGCAGCGCCTTTTGACGACCGTTGAGCCTGGTCGGCGTCTCGACGATCAACTCCACGACCAGGTCGCCCCGTTGAGCGCTGCGAAGAGAGGGCATGCCACGGCCCTTCAGCCGCACCGTCTGGCCGGTCTGGGCGCCTTCGGGGACCTTGATCTTATTGCGGCCGCTGCCATCACAGCCTGGACCGCCAAGCAAGCAAGGGGCCTCGATCTCACCGCCCAGGGCCGCGACCGTCATCGTCACCGGCGCGGTGCAGAGCAGATCCAACCCGTCGCGCTCGAACAGTTCGTGCGGAATGACCGAGATGAAGATGTAGAGATCGCCCCTGGCCGCGCCACGACCGCCGGCGTCGCCCTCTCCCGCCAGGCGGATGCGCGCGCCGTCGTCGACGCCCGCGGGAATACGGACCTGGAGCTTGCGTTCGCGCCGGACCATGCCCTGGCCGGCGCAGGTCTGGCAGGGATCGAGGATCAGACGGCCCGATCCGCCGCAACGCGGACAGGCGCTCTCCACCGCGAAGAACCCTTGGCTGCGGCGAACCCGGCCATGGCCGTTGCAGGTCCCACAGGTGGTCGCGTGGGTGCCAGGGCGCGCGCCTGAGCCGTCGCAGGTCTCACAGGTGGTGGCGGCAGGCACCCGGATCTCGACCTCTGAGCCGCGATAGGCGTCCTCCAGGCTGATCTCGAGATCGTAGCGCAGGTCCTGGCCGCGAGCCGGGCCGCCGCCGCCCCGCTGACGACCGAAGATGTCGCCGAAAACATCTCCGAAGACGTCGTTGAAGATGTCGCCCATGTCGCCGAACCCGGCGCCGTTCTGGCCGTTGACCCCGGCATGGCCGAAACGGTCATAGGCCGCGCGCTTGTTCGGATCGGAAAGAACCGAATACGCCTCGTTCAGCTCCTTGAATCGGCCGGAGGCTTTCTCGCAGCCGCCATTACGGTCGGGATGGTGCTCCATCGCCAGCTTGCGGAAGGCCGACTTGAGGGTCTGGCCATCGCAATCCCGAGAGACTCCAAGGACTTCGTAGTAGTCGCGCATCGACAAAACGCAGCCTCGCCCCCGATAATTACCGGGAGTTCATGTGGGAATGGGAAAGGATATGACAAGCCCGGCCGGACGCGAGCCCGGCCGGGCCTGTGGACAGGTTTAGCGCCGCTCGTCCGAGACGTCCTCGAACTCGGCGTCGACCACGCCTTCGCTCGAGGCGCCGGCGTCGGGCGCGGCGCCTTCAGGCTCGCCCTGGGCCGACTTGTACATCGCCTCGCCGAGCTTCATCGAAGCCTGCATCAGCGTCTGGGTCTTGGCGTTGATCGCCTCGATATTCTCGCCCTCGACCTCGCCCTTGAGGTCGTTCAGCGCGGTCTCGATGGCCGACTTGTCGTCGCCGCCAACCTTGTCGCCGTGTTCCGCCAGCGCCTTCTCCGTGGTGTGGATCAGGCTCTGAGCGTGGTTCTTGGCCTCGATCAGGTCACGCCGCTTCTTGTCTTCCTCGGCGTGCGCCTCGGCGTCGCGGACCATGGACTCGATGTCGGTGTCCGACAGCCCGCCATTGGCCTGGATGCGGATCGACTGCTCCTTGTTGGTCGCCTTGTCGCGCGCCTGGACGTTGACGATGCCGTTGGCGTCGATGTCGAAGGTGACCTCCACCTGCGGCACGCCGCGAGGCGCCGGCGGAATGCCGACCAGATCGAACTGACCCAGCAGCTTGTTCTGCGCCGCCAGGGGCCGCTCGCCCTGGAAGACCCGGATCGTCACCGCATTCTGGTTGTCGTCGGCGGTGGAGAAGACCTGGCTCTTCTTGGTCGGGATGGTGGTGTTGCGCTCGATCAGCGGGGTGAACACGCCGCCCAGGGTCTCGATGCCCAGGGTGAGCGGGGTCACGTCGAGCAACAGCACGTCCTTCACATCGCCCTGCAGCACGCCGCCCTGGATAGCCGCGCCCAGCGCCACCACCTCGTCGGGGTTGACGCCCTTGTGCGGTTCGCGGCCGAAGAACTCCTTCACCGTGTCGGCGACCTTGGGCATGCGGGTCATGCCGCCGACCAGGATCACCTCGTCGATGTCGCTCTTCTTGAGGCCCGCGTCCTTCAGCGCCTGCTCGCAGGGGCCGACGGTGCGGTTGATCAGGTCCTCGACCAGGGCTTCCAGCTTGGCGCGGGTGATCTTGATGTTGAGGTGCAGCGGGCCCGACGCGTTCATCGAAATGAACGGCAGGTTCACCTCGTACTGAGCCGTGGAGCTGAGCTCCTTCTTGGCCTTCTCGGCCTCTTCCTTGAGGCGCTGAAGGGCGAGCTTGTCCTTGCGCAGATCGACGCCTTGCTCCTTGCGGAACTCGTCCGCCAGATAGTCGACGATACGCAGGTCGAAGTCCTCGCCGCCGAGGAAGGTGTCGCCATTGGTGGCCTTCACCTCGAACACGCCGTCGCCGATCTCCAGGATAGAGACGTCGAAGGTGCCGCCGCCGAGGTCATAGACCGCGACCTTCTTGCCGTCGTTCTTCTCGAGACCATAGGCGAGCGCGGCGGCCGTCGGCTCGTTGATGATACGCAGCACCTCGAGACCGGCGATCTTGCCGGCGTCCTTGGTCGCCTGACGCTGGGCGTCGTTGAAATAGGCCGGGACCGTGATCACCGCCTGGGTGACCTTCTCGCCGAGGTGCGCCTCGGCGGCTTCCTTCATCTTCTGCAGGATGAAGGCGCTGATCTGCTGGGGAGAATAGTCCTTGCCGTGGGCTTCCACCCAGGCGTCGCCGTTAGCGCCCTTGACGATCTTGTAGGGCACCATGCCGCGGTCCTTCTCGACCAGCGGGTCGGAGAAGTTGCGGCCGATCAGACGCTTGATCGCGAAGAGGGTGTTCTCGGGGTTGGTCACCGCCTGCCGGCGCGCCGGCTGGCCGACCAGACGCTCGCCGTCGTCCAGGATGGCGACCACGGAGGGCGTGGTGCGCGCGCCTTCCGCGTTCTCGATCACCTTGGGCGCCTTGCCATCCATGATGGCGACGCACGAATTGGTGGTGCCAAGATCGATGCCGATGATTTTAGCCATGTTTGTCTCTCAAACCTCCTTGGCGGACGGACCGTTGGGCCTTCGATGGAAGCGCCCCTGGCCGGACCGTCCCCGGTTTTTCCATGAGGCCGCCCAATGGAAATGAAGCGGCCGTTGACCGATGAAACCGCGCCTGCGCCCTCCAACGAGACCGCCGCGCTTCGAGGTTCGGATATGGGCGCCCGTGAAGCCGTCGCAAGGCCCGGCGGAATGGCCAGGTTCGTCGCACCCGAAGGCTTCCGACTCCTACCAGGGCGCCTTGCCGCCGACGAGCAGACCAGCCTTGCCGCGGAGGTTCTATCGGCGCTTAAGACCGCGCCGCCGTATCGGCCGATCACGCCCGCAGGCAAGCCGATGAGCGTGCGGATGACCAACCTGGGCCCGCTCGGCTGGATCACCGACGCCGCCGGCTACCGCTACGAGCCGCGCCATCCGTTGACGGGAGAACCCTGGCCGGCGATCCCACGCCGGCTCCTCGAGCTCTGGGCCGAGCTGGCGCCCCAAGCGCCTCCACCGGACGCCTGCCTCGTCAACCTCTACGACGCCGACGCGCGGATGGGGCTGCACCAGGACAAGGACGAGGCCGACTTCGACGCCCCGGTGCTGTCGGTCTCGCTCGGAGACACCGCGCTCTTTCGGCTCGGCGGCTTGAAACGATCCGATCCGACCGCCAGCCTGCGCCTGGCCTCAGGCGACGTCTGCCTGCTCGGTGGGCCGGCCCGGCTCGCCTTCCACGGGGTCGACCGCATCCTGGCCGGCTCCTCCCGGCTGATCCCTGGCGGCGGCCGGATCAACCTCACCCTGCGGCGGGCGCGATGAAGCCCCAAGCCCTCAGCGATCCGCCGGCTCCTCCTTCGCCTCGACGTTTTCGTCGAGGGTCTTGGCGGCGTGGAGGGTCACCAATCGCGCGAGCAGGGTGGCGGGGAAGAGCTGGCCGATGACGCTCTCCAAATTCGCCAGGCTTCGCACGAACGGGTGCAGCGGGGTGATGTCTCCAAAGCCGGTCGTCGTGAGGGTCGAGAGGCTGAAGTAGAGCAGCTGGCTCAGCGCGAGCGGGCCGTTCTTCGGCAGGCCGGAGAAAGAGGGGTGCAGGAACACGACCGCCGCCCGGTAGGCGTTGGCGAAGACCAGGCCGATCGACAGATAGAGGATCACCGCGCCCATGATCCGGTGGATGGTGACCTTGCCGGGACCGAAGGCGACCCTGGCGACAGCGCTGACGATCGCCAGCTCGAACGCCGTGGTCGCCGCCAGCCGGAACAGATAGGCGAAGTCGATCTCCGCCCCGGCGCTCAGCGCCAGGCTGAGGGCGAGGCTGGCGCAGAAGGTGACGGCGATCACCGCCGCCGTCAGGCCCGTGCGCGTCACCATCAGCACGGCGACCGCGCCCAACCCGAAGCGGAAGACGTCGATCACGCCGGGCGCCACCACGCCGGTGTCCGACAACGGCGCCAGAACGAACATGATCGCGACCTGGATCGCCAGGACCAGGCTGAGGCCGACCTCCTGCCGTGGCCATCTCTTCCAGCTCGGGGGTGGGAACGCGGCCATGACGCGGCCTTGAACGCCTCAACGCCGATGTCGCCTCACGCGAGGCCTCAGGCGGCGAGTTCCTCCGCCATGGTCGCCTCGATCGCCGGATTGCGTTCGCCGTCTCGGGTGTCGGCGAGCCCTTTGGGGATGAGACGCAGCACCGGGATGATGAGCGCGTAGACGGCGGTGATCGCGATGACGCAGTACAGGAACCCGTGAGTCGGGCTGGAACTGTAGATGGCTGACCCCAGGAGGTCGCCGGCGCGATACGAGAGATAGAACATGCCGTCGGCGAACATCATCAACGCTCCCTGCAGACCCGGCGGGCAGGAGCGCATGGCGAGATCGAGGTAGGCGGGATAGGCGATGCCGCCCATCATGCCGATGGGAATCGCCAGCCACAGCGCCTGGGTCGAGGTGTGGATGAAGGCCAGCGGAATCATCTGGGGCACGGTGAGCACCGTTCCCCAGAACAGCAGGTGCTTCAGCGCCACGCGCCGGCACAGCCAGCCGTAGAGGAAGAACATCGGCAGGAAGGCCGCGGCGAAGATGGCCTGGAACTCGCCATACGCCGCGTCCGACGCGTGCAGGGTGTTGGTGAGATAATACTGCAGCGGCGTGTTCGACCCGGGCGAAAACTGGAAGAGGAACAGGATCAGCACGGCCGGATAGATCGCCCGGTGGCGAACGAGGCGCTTCAGGTCTCCCATCAGGTTCGATCCGCGCGCTTCCGGCCGGTCATAGGCGTGGGCGAAGACGCTGCGCGGCTTCCAAAGCGCGAACAGGCCATAGAGGGCGGTGAGCGCGGCGATCAGCAGAAACGCCTCGCGCGGCTGCAGCGACTTGGCGATGAACCCGCCAGCCAGGGATCCCGCGATGATCGGCGCGCTCGCCACGACCTGCCAGAGCACCGCCATGCGCCCGGACATCAGCTTCTCCTGAGCGACCAAGGCCTGAAGGCCCTGGTAGGCCGAGACGGTGAAGCGCGAGAACAGCATGATCAGCAGCATGCCGACCGTCAGCCCGGCGAAGCTCAGCTTCGAGAACGCCAGCCAGACGAAGACGAGCGCCGTGGCCGGCCCGAAGATCAGGAAGTAGCCACGATCCCGCATCCCAAGGGGATTCCACAGATCGCGAGTGAGGCCGAAGACGATCGCGATATAGACGGGAATCGCCGAGATCACCCGGAACAGCGACACGTCGGTGGCGCTGACGTGCAGCTTGTCCTTGAGCATGTAGGTGGTCGGGATATCGACCAGGAAGCCCGTGGGCAGGACCAGATAGGTGAGCAGGATGAGCGGGGTGAAGTAGAGGAACACACCGCGCGTGGAGGCGCCCTCCCCGTTGCGTCCGGCAGCGGCTGTGAGGTTTCCGACGGCTTCGGCCAGGCTCCGCTCCGATCCTGCTGTGTCGAGCAGAGACAAAGCACAGCCCACCCGCCGCTTGGCAAGGCGCCCGCGCCAGGCTCGCGCCTCCCCCGCCGAACAGGGGAGGCGCGCCCGCGATTTAGGCGGCGAGCGCCAATCGCTGGGCTCTCGGCAGGTCGAAGCGGTCGGCGTTCATCACCTTGGTCCAGGCCGCGACGAAGTCAGCGACGAACTTCGGTCCACCATCGTCCGCGCCGTAGACCTCGCTGATCGCGCGCAGCTGGGCGTTGGAGCCGAAGACGAGGTCGGTGCGGGTGGCCGTCCACCGCGCCTCGTCGGTGTCGCGGCGCGTCCCGACGAACGTGTTCCCCGCTTCGTCGCTCGCCTTCCACGCCACGCCCATGTCGAGGAGGTTGACGAAGAAGTCGTTGGTGAGCTGGCCGACACGATCGGTGAAGACGCCGTGGCGGGAGTCGTCGTGGTTGGCGCCCAGCACCCGCAACCCGCCGACCAGCACCGTCATCTCCGGGCCGCTGAGGCCGAGCAGCTGAGCCTTGTCGATCAGCAGTTCCTCGGTCGGCACGTTGAAGGGCACGGGGTGCAGATAGTTGCGGAAGCCGTCGGCCTTGGGCTCGAGGTAGCGCATGCCGTCGACGTCGGTCTGCTCCTGGGAGGCGTCCACCCGGCCTGGAGCAAAGGGAACCGCGACCTCGTGGCCCGCGGCTTTGGCGGCCTCCTCCACGCCGACGTTGCCGGCCAGCACGATCAGGTCGGCGAGTGACACCTTCGCACCCTGCCCGTCGAACTCGGCCTTGATCGCCTCGAGTTTGGCGAGGACCGGGGCGAGCTTCGCCGGCTCGTTGGCTTCCCAGTCCTTCTGGGGCTTAAGCCGAATACGGGCGCCGTTGACCCCGCCACGCTTGTCCGAGGCTCGATAGGTGGACGCCGCCGCCCAGGCGGTCTTGACCAATTCCGAGACGGTGAGCCCCGACTGGCGGATCTTGGCTTTGAGGGCGTCCACGTCCGTCGCTCCGAGCGGCGCGAACTCGGCCTTGGGCAGCGGATCCTGCCACAGCAGGTCCTCGGCCGGCACGTCCGGTCCGAGGTACCGCGCCTTGGGCCCCATGTCTCGGTGGGTGAGCTTGAACCACGCCCGGGCGAACGCGTCGCCGAAAGGCCGCGGGATCGTTCCGAAAGCGTTCGCAGATCGCGCGGTAGCTCGGGTCGACCTTCATCGCCATGTCGGCCGTGCTCATCATGGTCGGCAGGCGGCGCTGGGGGCTGTGCGCGCCCGGCGCCAGGTCCTCCGGCTTCTGGTCGACGGGCCGCCACTGCTTGGCTCCCGCGGGGCTGCGGACCAGTTCGTAGTCGTAGTCGAGCAGCATGTGGAAGTAGCTCATGTCCCAGGTCACCGGCGTGGGCGTCCAGGCGCCCTCGAGACCGCTGGTGATGGTGTGGTCGCCGATGCCGGTCTCGTGCTGGCTGGCCCAACCCAGGCCCTGCTGCGCGATGTCGGCCCCTTCGGGCTCCGCGCCCACCAGCTTGGCGTCTCCCGCGCCGTGCGCCTTGCCGAAGGTGTGGCCGCCGGCGGTGAGGGCGACGGTCTCCTCGTCGTTCATGCCCATGCGGGCGAAGGTCTCGCGGATGTCGCGCGCCGACTGTAGAGCGTCGGCGTTGCCGCCCGGACCCTCTGGGTTCACATAGATCAGGCCCATCTGCACGGCGGCGAGAGGGTTCTCCAGGACCTGTTCCTCGGCGATCCGGGTCTTGCCGAGCCACTCTTCCTCCGTGCCCCAGTAGACGTCCTTCTGCGGCTCGAACACGTCCTGACGGCCGCCGCCGAAACCGAAGATCGGCCCGCCCATGGATTCGATGGCGACATTGCCGGCCAGGATCATCAGGTCGGCCCAGGACAGCTTGCGCCCGTACTTCTTCTTGATAGGCCAGAGCAGACGACGGGCCTTGTCGAGGTTGCCGTTGTCCGGCCAGCTGTTCAGCGGGGCGAACCGCTGGTCGCCCGCGCCGGCCCCACCCCGGCCGTCGCCGATCCGATAGGTGCCGGCGCTGTGCCAAGCCATGCGGATGAAGAAGGGGCCGTAATGGCCGTAGTCCGCCGGCCACCAGGGCTGGCTGTCGGTCATCAGCGCGGTGCAGGTCGCGCTTAACGGCGGCAAGATCGAGGCTCTTGAACTCCTCGGCGTAATCGAAGGTCTCGCCCATCGGATCGCCGCTGGCGCCGTGCTGGTGCAGGATGTCGAGGCTCAGCTGGTTGGGCCACCAATCGCGGTTGGTGCGGCCCAGGAGCGAGCGGAGCGCGGCGCCTTCGCGGGATGGATCGTGAAGCGGTGTGGCGCTGGCGTCGTCGGGCATGATGGGTCTCCTCGGATGGGTCTGGCTTCCGCGAAATTGGCGCGGGAGCGACGAGGAGTCACATGGATCGTTTTGATCGGGGCCATAGAGCCGACCCACCACAAAGCGCGAAAGACGTTGGCTGCGTCTATAATCGCCCGGCGAAGAGATCGATCTTGCCGATGGGAACGCCCCTCGCTCTCAGGATCGCGTAGGCCATCGAGAGGTGGAACTCGATGTTCATCAGCGCGAACACCGTAAGCCACTGGCCGCCGGGTAAGGTGGGCTCCATGCCGTTGCCCATCTTGAACGTGATCGGAACATCGTCCCGCCCGGCGAACTGCTCGCGCGTGAGCCCGGCAAGGTAACGGCGCGCCTCCTCGAGCACACCGGTCCAGCCGGCCACATCCGTTGGCTCGGGCGCATCGGGCGGAATCTCGAGACCCGCCACGCGCGCGGGCCATTGCCGCGTGAAGTTGGCGAGCACGCGCAGCTGAAAGGCGAGCGGGTGCATATCGTCGATCAGACGCCAACCCAGCATGTCGGCATCCGACGCGCCGGTCTTGGCGGCGTGCTCGGCCCCCTTGCCCAGGATGTGGATCGCCGAGCCGACGGCCCGATCATAAAGGTCGAGGATGGTGAACAGATCGACGGGCATGGAGGCTCCCCCTTCAGGTTGTCTGGTGTCCGAGCAGCGGCCGGCCAGCGGCGCGGCGGCGCAGCAGCCGATTGGCGGCGAAGACAATCAGAGCCCAGACGGCGCCGAAACACCAGCCGGCGAGCACATCGGTCGGCCAGTGCACGCCCAGATAGATCCGGCTGACGCCGATCAGAGCCACCAGAAAAGCGAAGAACCCCATGATGGCCACCCGGGCGCGGTGGGTCTTCTCGGTTTCAGCGATCATGGCGCCGACCGTGAGCAGGATGGCCGCGCTGATCATGGCGTGTCCGCTGGGAAAGCTCGCATTGTCGACCATGGTGAGATGAGGCACGACCTGGGGTCTTGGCCGGTGGAGGAGGTGCTTGATGGTCGCGTTGGCGAGCGAAGCCCCGACGACCGACGCGGCCAGCCACGCGGCCTCCGCGCGCCGGCGGATCGTTAGGAGGTAGAAGATCGCCGCGCCGCCGAGCAGCCATTGAAGCGTGAAGCCTCCCAGCGCGCTGATGTCCATCGCGGAGAGCGGGAGCCAAGCGGGCCCGATCGGCTTGGCGAGATCGCCCGGAGTCCGGAAGGCGAGCAGGATGGCGCTATCGAACTTCCAGGACGCCCCGTCGGAGATGTCGTCGGTGAGATCGAGCGCGATGGCCAGAGCGCCTAACCCGACGAGGATCAGCAGCGGCCATAGCCAACGGGCGGCGCGGCGCGTGACCGGCGGGCAGACGGCTCCGCCCGCTTCGTCGAGGTCTTCGCTGGACGAAAGCGCCGCCGTCACGCCGCCTTGCGCACCGCCGCGACGATCTTCTCGGCCCCGTCCGCGAGGTCGTTCGCGGCGATCACGTCGAGGCCGCTCTCGCCGATGATCTTCTTGCCGAGCTCGACATTGGTGCCTTCGAGGCGAACCACCAGCGGCACCTTCAGGCCCACTTCCTTCACCGCCGCGATCACGCCCTCGGCGATGATGTCGCAGCGCATGATGCCGCCGAAGATGTTGACCAGGATGCCCTTCACGTTGGGGTCGGCGGTGATGATCTTGAACGCCGCCGTCACCTTCTCCTTGCTGGCGCCGCCGCCCACGTCGAGGAAGTTGGCGGGCTCGGCGCCATAGAGCTTGATGATGTCCATGGTCGCCATGGCGAGGCCCGCGCCGTTGACCATGCAGCCGATTTCGCCGTCGAGCGCGATGTAGGAGAGGTCGTGCTTGGAGGCCTCGATCTCCTTGGCGTCTTCCTCGCTCTCGTCGCGCAGCTCGGCGATGGCCTTGTGGCGGAACAGGGCGTTGTCATCGAAGCTGATCTTGGCGTCGAGAACCTTGAGCTGGCCGTCGCCGGTGACGATCAGCGGGTTCACCTCGAGCATGCTCATGTCCTCGGTGGTGAAGGCGTTGTAGAGGCTCGTCAGCAGACCACGCGCCTGCTTGGCCTGATCGCCGGAGAGGTTCAGAGCCTTGGCCAGGGCCTGCGCATGATGCGGCCAGACGCCGGTGGCGGGGTCGATGGAGAAGGTGATGATCTTCTCCGGCGTCGCGTGCGCCACCTCCTCGATGTCCATGCCGCCCTCGGTGGAGGCGACGACGGCCACGCGGCTGGTCTCACGGTCCACGAGAAGCGAAAGGTACAGCTCGCGCGCGATCGCCGCGCCTTCCTCGATGTAGAGGCGGCGGACTTCCCGTCCCTTCGGTCCCGTCTGGTGGGTGACGAGGGTCATGCCGAACATGCGCTGCGCCTCGGCCCGCACCTCGTTGATGGACTTGACCACCTTGACGCCGCCGCCCTTGCCGCGCCCGCCGGCGTGGATCTGCGCCTTGACCACCCAGACGGGTCCACCGAGCGTCTCGGCCGCCTTGACCGCCTCGTCCACGCTGAACGCCGGTTCGCCGCGCGGGACCGGCGCGCCGTAACGGGCGAGGACCGCCTTGGCCTGGTGTTCGTGGATGTTCATGAGCGGTGTCTCCGGACGCGTTGGCGACAGGCTTTATAGGCGGCGCGCCGGCGCCTCAACCGCGCGGGAAGCGCCGCTAGTGCGCCAGCAGGAGGTAGGCCAGCGATCCCGCCCCGGCCAGCACGCAGTAGACGGCGAAGGGCAGAAATCCCCGCACCTCATGGGTCTTGAACCAGCGCATCAGCGCCCAGACGCTGAGGAACGCCGTCACCCCCGCCACAACGCCGGCCAGGATCGCCGTGGTGCTGAAGGAATCGTGGTGCTTCAGGAGCTTGGGACCCTCCAGCACCGTGGCCCCCAGGATGATCGGGGTGGCCGTGAGGAAGGAGAAGCGCGCCGCGTCCTCGTGATCGAGGCCGCTGAGATAGCCGCCGGCCATGGTCGCTCCTGAGCGGGACATGCCGGGAATCAGCGCCAGGCACTGGCAGAAGCCGATCACCAGGGCGTCGAGGTAAGAGAGCGCGCCAATCGACTTGGTCGCGCGGCGTTGCAGCCGCTCGGCGAGGAACAGCATCACGCCGTTGACGATCAGGAAGCCGGCGGCGAGCACCGGAGCGCCGAACCCCTTGCGCAGCATCTTCTCGAAGATGAAGCCCAGGATCACGGCGGGGATGGTCGCCACCACCACGCGCCAGAAGAGCCGGCGATCCGCCGCCCCGGCTCGACTGCGGAAATTGAGCACGCCGACGCCGAACGCCAGCCACGCGCGCCAGAAGTAGATCAGCAGCGCCAACGCCGTCCCCAGGTGCATCACCGCCAGGAAAGGCAGGAAGCCCTCGGCGTTCTGGTCGATGTTCCAGTGCAGCAGGGCCGGCAGGATCACCGCGTGACCCAGGCTGGAGATGGGAAAGAGCTCGGTGACGCCCTGGAGTACGGCCATGACGATGGCCTGCAGGGAAGTCATGGGGCGCGCCTCCGAACCATCCGAATCGGGCCGCTATGGCGGTATTCGCCCCGGTGCGGAAGCCCCGCCGCCCTCCGCGTTCGCGGAAGGCGGGGAGGCGATCCCGTCTGGTCCTAACGGCCGATACGGTTGCTGACGCGGTTCTCCTCGTGGTTCAGCCGAGCCTGGGCGCGCAGCGGAATGTGGCCATTGTGGCGGTAGGCGATGCGACGCTCCTGCATGCGGATACGGCGGTCGGCCATGTGCAGGCGGTAGGCCTTGCGGGCTCCGATCTCACCCTCGGCGCGCTCTTCGTGGATGCGCGCGGTCTGGTTCTGGAGACGGTCGTTGATCTCGTCACGCCGGGGATGAGTCTGATCCCAGGTGCTCTGGGCGGAAGCGGCGCCGCCGAGGGCGACAACGAGGCCGAGCGCGGCGAGGAGGCTGTTGCGGGTCTTCATGGCGTTGGTCCTTGATCGAAGCGCTCAGCGGGATCGCGAGCGTCGACTTGGGTTCTAGGGGCCCATCGCTGAACGCCGCGGGAACGCGAGGTTCATTCCCGGTTCAACAGCCAAGCTCATTGGGCGGCTCGCCTCCGGGCGCGAAATGTTGCATCTGCGCGCGCCATGACCCCCTCGCCGGCGCCCGAAAAGACAGACGTGCTGATCGTCGGCGGCGGCCTGGCGGGCGTCTTCACCCTGTACGAACTCGCCACCCGCGGCGTGGACGCCCTGCTCCTCGAGGCCGGCGACGAGGTCGCCACCGCCGGCGCCAGCTTCGCCAACGGAGCCATGATCACGCCGTCCATGGCCGACCCGTGGAACAGCCCGGGGATCGCCCCACACCTGCTCGCGTCGATCTTCGATCCGACCGCCCCGATGCGCCTGCACCTTTCGCAGGTTCCGGACCTGTCGCTATGGGGTCTCGAGTTCCTGCGCAACTCGGCGCCCGCGCGCCACCGCGCCATCACCCGCGCCAACTTCGAACTGGCGCAAGCCTCCACTCGCCGCACACTCGAGATCGCCAGGGCCATCGGTCACGGCCTCGAGGGCGGCGGCCGGGGCACGATGAAGGTCTTCCAGAGCGAGGCGGCGATGCGTGCGCCGCTCGCCATCGCCCGCGATCTCGAGCCGCTCGGCCTGGAGTACGACGTGCTGGACCGGCAGGCGGCCATCGCCCTCGAGCCCGCCCTGGCCGCGGGCGCGGAGCGGCTGGCCGGTGCGATCTACTATCCGGGCGACCGCTTCGGCGATGCGCGGGCCTTTACCCTGTCCCTCGCCGAGGCCGCGCGCCGCGCCGGGGGCCGGCTTAGGTCCAACACCCTCGTGCGGGCGCTGAACCGGACCGGCGCGGGGTTCTCGGCCGTCACCGACGCCGGCGTCATCGAGGCGCGGCGGGTCGTCCTGGCGGCGGGGGTCGAAACGACCGATTTCGCCCGGCGGTTCGGCGTTCGCCTGCCGATCCGCCCCGCCAAGGGTTACTCGATGACGCTGGACACGAGCGGTCTGAACGACCGGCCGGTGATTTCCATCGCCGACGACGCCCGGCACATCGCGGCGACGCCGCTCGGCGACCGGCTGCGGGTGGTCGGCATGGCCGAGTTCGTCGGGCGAGACCGCACTCTCGATCCCCGCCGGCTCGACATGCTGTTCGCCATGGTCGAGCAGCTCTACCCGAGCGTCGCCGCGCGGCTCGACCGGACCACCGCCACCACCTGGACCGGTCTGCGCCCCATGAGCGCCGACGGGCGTCCGTTCATCGGCGAGACGAAGGTCCCCGGCCTCTGGATCAACGCCGGCCACGGCCACCTCGGCTGGACCAAAGCTGCCGGCTCCGCGGAACTGCTGGCGGATCTGCTGACGGGCGCGACGCCGGCGATCCCGGCGGCGCCGTTCGCGATCAGCCGTCGGACCGTCGCTTCCGCCTGACGCGGATCAAGCGCTCCGGCCGGCTCGCCATCGCCCGCTCCATCATCGCCAGCACCGCTGAGCGCCGGTCTCCAGTCAGGGGATGCCGGGGCGGGCGGACGCGTTCGGAGCCTCGACCCATCGCCTGCTCGCAGAGCTTGATCGCCTGGACGAGGTCGTGCTCGGCGTCGAGGTGAAGCAGCGGCATGAACCAGCGGTAGATCTCGCGGGCGCGAGCGAGGTCGCCGGCGACCGCCGCCTCGTAGAGGGCCAGAGACTCCTTCGGGAAGGCGTTGGTGAGGCCGCTCACCCAGCCGCGCGCGCCAAGCAGCAGGCCTTCGAGCGCGACGTCGTCGAGACCGGCCATCAGGGCGAAGCGATCGCCGAACGCGTTCGCCAGATCCGTGAAGCGGCGGGTGTCCGGCGAGGACTCCTTGATCGCCTCGATGGTCGCCTCGCCGGCCAGCGCCTCCAGCACCGGCAGCGTCAGGCTGGCGCGGTAAGCGGGCGGGTTGTTGTAGAGCAGGATCGGCAGGGACGAGGCGCGGGCCACGGCTCGGAAGTGGGCGGTGAGTTCGGCGTCGGTGGGCACATAGACCATCGCCGGCAGCACCATCAGTCCGTCCGCGCCGATCGCCTGGGCGTCGCGGGCGAAGAGGCACGCGGCTTGCGTGGTGAGTTCGGAAACGCCGGCCACGACGGGGATCCGGCCGCCCGAGGCGGCCACCGCGCTACGCAACACGGTGAGTTTCTCGGCGGCCGAAAGGGAATTGTTCTCCCCCACCGTTCCCAGCACCACCATGCCGTGCACGCCGTCGTCGATCAGCGCCCGCTGCACACGGCCGGTCGCCTCCAGGTCGACAGTCAAGTCGGGTGCGAGCTGGGTGGTCGCGGCGGGATAGACACCGCTCCAGTCTGGTCGCCGCCCCATCGACATCTCCCGTGATCGCCTCGCCCGGTCCTAGCGCGACCGGAGGGTTCGCCGCTAGGCCGCGTCGGTCTCCCCGAGCGCGCTCTGGGTGGCGTGGATGAGCCGCGCCTCTTCCAGGTCGAATTCCCGCTCGATCCGCCGTCGCGCGGCGTCGCGAAGCCGGTTCTCGAGATAGGCCTGGTTGATCGCCGCGCGTTCGGTGTCGATCAGGGTTTGCTGCAGTTTCGCGGAGTCGCTCACGGGATCGGCGTCGATATGCTCGTCAGCGGTGGTGGCGATCTGCTGGCGGCGTTCGCTATGCAGCCGACGCAGCGCCGCCGCCGCCTTGGGTGAAGCGCCCTGGGCCTCCGCCACATCGATCGCCGCCAGCACCTTGTCGAGCGCCTCCAGCCTGACCTCTTGCTCGACCCGGCGGGCCTCGGACATCTCCTGCGCCCCGATGCGGTCCAATCCCAAGGCGCGCACCATGAGCGGCAAGGTGGAGCCCAGACCCACCAGGGTGACCACGATCACGAAGAAGGTGGCGAACAGGACGAGGTTGAGGTCGGGGAACGCCTTTCCGCCCATGACCGAGGGGATCGACAGGGCGGCGGCAAGGCTCACAACGCCTCGCAGGCCGGTGAAGGCGATCAGGAACGGCTGGCGCCACGGCGGCTTCTGCTCATGGCGGCGGATCGCGGGGATGACCCTGGCCAGGTAGGTTGCGGGGAACACCCAGGCAAAGCGGATCACGACCAGGGCGAGGGTGACGGCCGCGCTCAGCACGAACGCGTGCTGCAGGCCGCCCCCGTCGAGGGCTGAGATCACATGGCGGGCCTGGAGCCCTGTCAAAAGGAAGATCAGCCCCTCGGTGGAGGCGGACAGCAGGTCCCAGAAGAAATAGCCCTGAAGGCGCGTGGCCGGGCGGATACTGAGGCGGCCGTTCCACGAGACGTACAATCCCGCCACGACGCAGGCGACCACGCCCGATCCGCCGATCGCGTGCGGTGGCCAGAAGGCGATGTAAGGAGTCGCCAGGGCGAACAGGATCTCCGCCCGGGCGTCGTTGGCCCACCGTCTGACGGCCAGCAGCGCCCAGCCGACCGCGATCCCGAAGCCGATCTCGCCCGCCACGACCGCCGCGAAGCGGCCGACCGCGTTGGCGAGCGAGAAGGAGCCGGTCGAGACCGCGCCGAGCGCGATGCCGAACGCCACCAGGGCGGTGGCGTCGTTGACCAGGCTCTCGCCCTCCAGGATCCGCGCGATCCGCGTCGGCAGTCGCAGCGTGCGGACGATAGCCAGAGGCGCCACCGAGTCTGGGGGCGAGACGATCGCCCCCAGCACGAACCCGACCGCCCAGGGAAAGCCGAAGCCGTAGTGGGTGAGCGCCGCCACGCCCGCGGCGGTGAACAGCACGCAGCCGACGGCGAGCAGCAGGATGGGCCGCAGGTTCGACCGGAACCCGCGCCAGCTCATCCCCACCCCGGAGGTGTAGAGCAGCGGCGGCAGGAGCACGAGGAGCACGAACTGATGATCGAGCTTCGGCGGCTGGGCTCCCGGCGCAAAGGCGAGGGCGAGGCCCGCCAGCAGCATGACGATCGGGGGCGCCATCCGCAGACGCTTGGACGCGACGCTCAGCCCGGCCACGGCCAGGCAGAGCGCGAGCGCCAGGATCAGGATCATGCTCGGCACGGCTAAGGCAATGCTTCGCAATCAGGCGGTGTTGCAAGGCCCTGATCCAGGGCGACCCATGAAGACCTTGGCTAACGCTTGAGATCGAAGCCTAGCGCGCCTTGCTGGGGCGCCGAAGCCGCCGCCGCCCGGCGTCTCGACCACGAACACATCGCCGGCTTCGACCTGAGTGCTGGCGCGGGCGCCGAGATCGATCACGGTTCCGTCCACGCGCTCCACATAGGTGCGCCCGAGCGCGCCTGGGCCGCCGCCCTCGAGGCCGAACGGCGGCACGCGGCGGCGGTTGGAGAGGATCGAGGCGGTCATCGGCTCCAGGAAGCGCACGCGGCGGACGGCGCCGTCGCCGCCTCGCCAACGCCCCTCCCCGCCTGAACCGCGTCGGACGGAGAATTCTTCCACCAGCACCGGGAAGCGCGCCTCCAGCACCTCGGGATCGGTGAGGCGGCTGTTGGTCATGTGGGTATGAACCGCGCTCGCCCCGTTGAAGCCGTCGCCCGCGCCGGCGCCGCCGCAGATGGTCTCGTAATACTGCCGCTTGTCGTCGCCGAACGTGAAGTTGTTCATCGTGCCCTTGCGCCGCCGCGAGCGCGCCCACCGCGCCGTAGAGGGCGTCGGTGACCACCTGGCTCGTCTCGACGTTGCCGGCGACCACCGCCGCGCCGGGCGCGGGATTCAGCAGCGAACCCGCCGGATTGACGATGGTGATGGGCGCAAGACACCCGTCGTTCATCGGGATTTCGTCGTCGAGCAGGGTGCGCAGCACATAGAGCGTCGCCGCTCGCGCGATGGAGGGTGGGGCGTTGAAGTTGGTGTCGAGCTGGGCGCTGGTCCCGGTGAAGTCCACCGTCGCCGTGCGCGCGGCGGCGTCCACGCTCACCGCAACGTTCACCGCCCAGCCGTCGTCGGCCTCGTAGCGGAAGTCGCCGCTCTTCAGCCGCCCAAGCAGGTTCTTGACCGCCGCCTCGGCGTTGGTCTGCACATGGCCCATGTAGGCCAGCACCACCGCCTCGCCGTGTTCGGCCATGGCCGCCTTGAGCTCGCGAGCGCCGCGAGCGCACGCGGCGACCTGAGCGCGGATGTCGCCCAGGTTCTGCTCCACATCCCGCGCCGGATAGGGCCCCGCGGTCATGGCCGCGCGGAAGCCCTCCTCGTCGAAGCGGCCGGCGTGGACCAGCCGGATCGAGTCCAGCAACGCGCCCTCTTCCTCGATCCGCGTGCTGGAGGGCGGCATGGAGCCGGGCGTGATGCCGCCGACGTCGGCGTGGTGGCCGCGCGCGGCGACGAAGGCGACAATCCGCGCTTCGCCGGAGTCGAACACCGGCATCACCACGGTGATGTCGGGCAGGTGGGTGCCGCCGCCATACGGATTGTTGAGGGCGTAAACATCGCCCGGCGCGAGTGGGTCGCCACGCCGGGCGGCGGTCTCCATCACCTGGCGCACCGAATCGCCCATGCTCCCCAGGTGCACCGGCATATGCGGGGCGTTGGCGACGAGCGAGCCGTCCGCGTCGAACAGGGCGCAGGAGAAGTCGAGCCGCTCCTTGATGTTCACCGAATAGGCGGTCGACTGCAGCGCCGCCCCCATCTGCTCGGCGATGGCCATGAACAGGTTGGCGAACAGTTCGAGCCGCACGGGATCGACGCTCGCCCCATCGGCCGCCGGCCGCGCCAGGGCTTCGGTCCGCTCAAGCACCAGGTCGTGGGTGGCGGGCAGGACCCGGGCGGTCCAGCCTGGCTCGACCACCGTGGTGCCGGTCGGATCGTGGATCACCGCCGGACCTAGCACCGAGCGCCCGGCCTCGAGACCGGCGCGATCGAGGAAGGCCGCGTCGCGCCATGCCCCGTCGACATGAATCCGCCCCGTGACCGGCGCGTCCGCGCGCGCCTCGTCCGCGATGAGGCGCGAGGCGTCCAGCGGCGAGGAATCGATCAGCTCGGCTTCGGCGGACTCGACCACCACCGTCGCCTCCCGCCGGGTGAAGGCGAAGCGCTGAGCGTACGCGTCGTGGAAGGCCTCGACCAGTTGCGTGGGATCGTCGGCCGGCAGCACGAGTGTCGTGTCGGTTCCGGCGAGCTTGAGATGGGCGCGGCGCTCGAACCTGCGCTGGGCTCCGGGTTCCGGCGGACCGGCCTCGCGCGCCAGTTCGGCCTCGAGTTCGGCGAAGGCGCGCGCCAGGGTTCGGGCGGCGTCCGGCAAGGGCTGCTCCACCGCCCGGTGCGTCAGAGCCCGGCGCTCGGCGCGGCCGATACCGTAGGCTGAGAGCACACCGGCGAGGGGGCTGATCAGCACCGTCTTCATGCCAAGCGCGTCGGCGACGGCGCAGGCGTGCTGTCCGCCGGCCCCGCCGAACGACACCAGGGCGTAGCCGTCCAGGTCATAGCCCTTGGCCACGGAAACATGACGGATGGCGTGGGCCATCTCGTCGACCGCGATCGCCAGGAACCCCTCGGCCAGCGCCTCGGGCGTGATCGCCCGGCCCGTGGACCTCGACACCACCTCGGCGGCCTCGTCGAACAGCCGCTCGGTCGTCGCCGCGTCGAGCGGTTCATCGCCGTTCGGTCCGAACACCGCGGGGAAGGCTTCGGGCCGGATCCGACCCAGCCGCAGGTTGCAGTCGGTCACCGTCAGGGGGCCGCCTCGGCGGTAGCAGGCGGGACCCGGCGCCGCCCCGGCGCTCTGCGGCCCGACCCTCAGACGCGCGCCGTCGAACCGACAGATCGAGCCGCCGCCCGCCGCCACGGTGTGGATGCTCATCATCGGCGCGCGCAGGCGCACCCCGGCGACCTCGGTGTCCAGCACCCGCTCGTAAGCGCCGGCATAATGGGAGACGTCGGTGGAGGTGCCGCCCATGTCGAAGCCGATCACCTTCTCGTAGCCTGCCGCGCGCGCCGCCTCGGCCATGCCGACCACGCCTCCGGCCGGCCCGGAGAGGATGGCGTCGCGACCCCGGAAGCGATCGGCGGGGGCGAGGCCGCCGTTGGACTGCATGAACGCGAGCGGGACGCCGGCCGGCAACGCGGCGGTGACGCCGTTCACGTAGCGGCGCAGCGGCGGCGAGAGGTAGGCGTCGACGACGGCGGTGTCGCCGCGCCCGACGATCTTCATCAGCGGACTGACGAGATGGCTCGTGCTCACCTGGGAAAAGCCGATCTCGCGCGCCGCCTCCTCGAGCGCCGCCTCGTGCGCCGGGTTGCGCCAGGCGTGCATGAGCACGATCGCGAGCGCTCGGAACCCGCGCGCGTAGGCCTCGGCGAGATCCCGCCGGGCGGCGGCGAGGTCGAGCGGGCGGAGCACCGAGCCGTCGGCCATCAGCCGTTCGTCGATCTCCACCACCGTCTCGTAGAGCGGCTCGGGCAAGCGGATGTTTCGGTCGAACAGGCGAGGCCGCGCCTGATGGCCGATGCGCAACAGGTCGCCGAGACCCTTGGTGATCGCCAGCGCCGTCGGCTCGCCCTTGCGCTCCAAGAGGGCGTTGGTCGCCACCGTGGTGCCGAGCTTCACCTCGGCGATGGAGCCGCTCGCGTCGCCATGCCGCGCCATGACCTCGCCGATCCCGTGCACGGCCGCGTCGTCGTAGCGTCCGGGGTTCTCGCTCAGCAGCTTGTGGACCACCAGCTCACCCGCCGGCGAGCGGGCGACGATGTCGGTGAAGGTCCCGCCCCGGTCGACCCAGAAGCTCCAGCCGGTCATGAGGCCAGAGCGGGCGCCGCCTCGAACGTCGCCTCGGTCTTGGCCCGCACCTCGTCCAGGGTGACGCCCGGCGCGAGTTCGAGCAGCGTCAGGCCCTTGCCGCCGGCCTTGTCGACGTCGAACACGGCGAGATCGGTGATGATGCGGTCGACCACACCCGCGCCGGTGAGCGGCAGGGTGCAGCGTCGCAGCACCTTGGAATGCCCCGCCTTGTTGGCGTGGTCCATGACCACCACCACGCGCCGCACGCCCCCGACCAGATCCATGGCGCCGCCCATGCCCTTCACCATCTTCCCGGGGATGGTCCAGTTGGCGAGGTCACCGTTTTCGGCCACTTCCATGGCGCCCAGGATGGTGAGGTCGATGTGGCCGCCCCGGATCATGGCGAAGCTCTCTTCCGAGCCGAAATAGCTGGAGGTCGGCAGCTCGGTGATGGTCTGCTTGCCGGCGTTGATGAGGTCCGCGTCCTCCTCGCCCGGATAGGGAAAGGGACCCATGCCCAGCATGCCGTTCTCGCTCTGCAGCGTCACGTCCATGCCGGCGGGGATGTAGTTGGCCACCAGAGTCGGGATGCCGATGCCGAGGTTGACATAAAAGCCGTCGCGCAGCTCGCGCGCCGCCCGCTCGGCCATCTGGTCGCGCGTCCAGGCCATGGTCAGACCTCCGATCCGGCGGCGGCCACCTCGGGCCTGGCCCGCGTGGTGACGCGCTCGATGGGCTTCTTGTAGTCGGCGCCCTGGAAGATGCGATGCACATAGACGCCGGGCGTGTGAATCGCGTCCGGATCCAGCTCGCCGGGTTCGACGAGATGCTCCACCTCGGCCACCGTCACCTTCCCGGCCGTGGCCATGGCCGGATTGAAGTTCCGGGCCGTCTTTCGATAGACGAGGTTGCCGCTGGCATCACCCTTCCAGGCCTTCACCAGCGAGACGTCCGACACCAGTCCGGTCTCCATGACATAACCCAGCCCGTCGAACTGACGCGTCTCCTTGCCTTCGGCGATCACGGTGCCGAAGCCGGTGCGCGTGTAGAAGGCCGGGATCCCCGCACCGCCAGCCCGGATGCGCTCGGCCAAGGTGCCCTGCGGATTGAACTCCAGCTCCAGCTTTCCCGAGAGATAAAGCGTTTCGAACAGCTTGTTCTCGCCCACATACGACGAGATCATCTTCCGGATCTGGCCGCCGTCCAGCAGCACCCACAGTCCGAGACCGTCCGCGCCGCAGTTGTTCGAGATGATCGTCAGGTCCTTCACACCGGCCTTGCGAACCGCGGCGATCAGGTTCTCCGGATTGCCCGAGAGGCCGAAGCCGCCGGACATCAGGGTCATGCCGTCGAACAGCAGACCCTCCAGAGCGGCGTCGGCGTTCGGGTAGACTTTCGAGGCCATGGCGGCTCCAAGCGGCGGCGTGTGCGCGCGGTGCACTAGGATTGCCGCCGCCGGCTGACAATCCGGCGCGGCCAATATCATCCAGGCCGCCCGATCCCTAGGCGGTCCGGTTTCCGCCGCTTCCGGCGCCCCGCGGGTCTGAATAGAAGGTGTGGATGCAAGGAACGCTCTTGATCACCGGCGGCGCCGGCTACATCGGCGCGCAGACCGCCTGGCTCGCGCGTGACGCCCGTATCCCGGTGCTCATCGTCGATGACCTCTCCACCGGCGTGCGGGCCAACGTTCCGCCCGACGCGACCTTCGTCCAAGCCGACGTCTCCGATCCGGCGCTGATGGCGCGGCTGATGCGCGAGCATGACGTCACCGCCCTGATCCACTTCGCCGCCAAGCTGGTGCTGCCGGAGTCGGTGGCCAAGCCGGCGCTCTACTATCGCAACAACGTCGGCGGCCTTTGCGCCGTGCTGGAAGCCTGCGAGGCCGCGGGGGTGAAGCGGTGGATCTTCTCCTCGACGGCGGCGATCTACGGCGAGGCGCCCGAGCCGGCGCGCGAGACCCAAGCCCCCGCCCCCCAATCTCCCTATGGCCGCTCCAAGCTGATGGCCGAGCAGGCGCTCGCCGACGCGGCGGCTCGCGACTGGCAGTCGGGCCATCGCCCTGCGCTACTTCAACGTCGCCGGCGCCGATCCCGAGGGTCGCACCGGGCAGTCCACGGCCAACGCCACCCATCTGTTCCGGGTCGCCTGCCAGGTCGCCACCGGCAAGCGCGCGGCGCTCGATATCGCCGGAGACGACTGGCCCACCCGTGACGGAACGGGCTTGCGTGACTACATCCACGTTCACGACCTCGCCCGGGCGCACCTCCTGGCGCTCGAGCGGCTCGAGGGGACGGCGGACGGAACCATGCGGATCATCAACCTGGGATCAGGCAAGGGCGTCACCGTGCGGGAAGCCATCGACGCCGTCTCACGCGCGGCCGGCCACCCGTTGCCGACCCGCCTCGCGCCCCGCCGCCCAGGCGACGTGGCCGCCCTGATCGCCGACACCACCCTGGCGCGCGAGGAACTCGGTTGGGAGCCGCGCTTCACCGTGGACCAGATCGGCGCCGATGCGCTGGCCTGGGAGAAGCGGCTCTAGGGTCGGAGGCGTGACGCAGTCCCTCACCCATCTGCAGCGGCTCGAAGCCGAGTCGATCCACATCTTCCGCGAGGTCGTGGCCGAGGCCGAAAAGCCGGTCATGCTCTACTCGGTGGGCAAGGACAGCGCGGTGATGCTGCACTTGGCGCGCAAGGCTTTCTTCCCCGCCCCGCCGCCGTTCCCGCTGCTGCACGTCGACACCACCTGGAAGTTCAAGGCGATGTACGAGATGCGGGCGCGCATGGCCGCCGAGAGCGGCATGGAGCTCATTGTCCATCAGAACCCCGAGGCCAAGGCGAAAGGCATCAACCCCTTCGACCACGGCGCGCGCCATACCGACATGTGGAAGACCGAAGGCTTGAAGCAGGCGCTGGACCTGCACGGTTTCGACGCGGCTTTCGGCGGCGGGCGGCGCGACGAGGAGAAATCCCGGGCCAAGGAGCGGATCTTCTCGTTCCGTTCGGCCAACCACCGCTGGGATCCGAAGAACCAGCGACCGGAGCTTTGGCGGCTCTACAACGCGCGGAAGAACAAGGGCGAGAGCCTCCGCGTCTTTCCGATCTCGAACTGGACCGAGCTCGACGTCTGGCAATACATCCAGATCGAGGACATCCCCGTGGTGCCGCTCTACTTCTCGGCCAAGCGGCCGACGGTGGAGCGCGACGGCCTGCTGCTGATGGTCGACGACGAGCGCTTCCGCCTCGAGCCCGGCGAGACCCCGGTCGAGCGCTCCATCCGCTTCCGCACCCTGGGCTGCTATCCGCTGACCGGCGCGGTGGAGTCGGAGGCCTCGACGCTGTCCGAGGTCATCCAGGAGATGCTGCTCACCACCACCAGCGAGCGCCAGGGCCGGGCCATCGATAAGGACGGCGGCTCCGCCTCGATGGAGATCAAGAAGCAGGAGGGCTACTTTTGACGCCCGAGGACGTGGCGCTCTCGACCGCGGAGCCGGACGCCGCGGCGGCCTTGGCCTACGAGGCCGACGCCCTGATCGCCCGCGACATCGACGCCTATCTCGAGCGGCACCGGCACAAGAGCCTGCTGCGCTTCATCACCTGCGGCAGCGTCGACGACGGCAAGTCCACCTTGATCGGACGGCTGCTCTACGACTCCAAGATGATCTTCGAGGACCAGCTCGCCGCGCTGGAGGCGGACTCGAAGCGGGTGGGCACGCAAGGCCAGGAGATCGATTTCGCCCTGCTGGTCGACGGTCTCGCCGCCGAGCGCGAGCAGGGCATCACCATCGACGTCGCCTACCGCTTCTTCGCCACCGACAAGCGCAAGTTCATCGTCGCCGACACGCCTGGCCACGAGCAATACACGCGCAACATGGTCACCGGCGCCTCGACCGCCGACCTCGCGGTGATCCTGATCGACGCGCGCAAGGGCGTGCTCACCCAGACCCGCCGCCACTCCTACCTCGCCCACCTGATCGGCATCCGGAAGCTGGTGCTGGCGGTGAACAAGATGGACCTGATCGGCTACGATCAGGCTCGCTACGACGCGATCGTCGCCGACTACGCCGAGTTCGCGAATGGGCTGGGGATCGAAGGCTTCGTCCCGATGCCGATCTCCGGCTTCAAGGGCGACAACATCACCACGAGGTCATCGAACACGCCGTGGTACTCGGGCCCGACCCTGATCGAGCACCTCGAGAGCGTGGAACTCGAGGTCGACGCCGATCAGGCCAAGCCCTTCCGCCTGCCGGTGCAGTGGGTGAACCGCCCCAACCTCGACTTCCGCGGCTTCTCAGGGCTGATCGCCTCGGGGCAGGCGAAGCCCGGCGACGCGGTGCGCATCCTCCCCTCGGGCCGAACCTCGACCATCGCCCGGATCGTCACCTTCGACGGCGACCTCGACCTCGCCGTGGCCGGCCAGTCGGTGACCCTGACCCTCGCCGACGAAGTCGACTGCTCGCGCGGCGATGTGATCGCCAAGGCCAACAACCCCCCGGAGGTCGCCGACCAGTTCGAGGCGACGCTGGTGTGGATGTCCGACGAGCCGCTCGTCCCTGGCCGGGGCTATCTCCTGAAGCTGGCGACGCAGACGGTCACCGCTCAGATCCAACCCCCCAAGTACGAGATCAACGTCAACACCCTGGAGCATCTGGCGGCAAAGACCCTGGAGCTGAACGCCATCGGGGTCGCCACCGTCTCCACCGACCGGCCGATCGTGTTCGAGTCCTATGCCGACAACCGCGACCTGGGCGGCTTCATCCTGATCGACCGGGCGACCAACGCCACGGTCGCCGCCGGCATGCTGCACTTCGCCCTGCGGCGAAGCCAGAACGTGCATTGGCAGGCGCTCGCCGTTCCTCGCGAAGCCCGGGCGGGCTTGAAGAACCAGCGACCGGCTGTCCTATGGCTGACGGGCCTCTCCGGCGCCGGGAAGTCGACCATCGCCAACCTGGTCGACCAGAAGCTCGCGCGGATGAACCGCCACGCCTTCCTGCTCGACGGCGACAACGTTCGCCACGCCCTCAACAAGGACCTGGGTTTCACCGAAGCCGACCGGATCGAGAACATCCGCCGCGTGGGCGAGGTGGCGCGACTGATGACCGACGCGGGGCTGATCGTGATCACCGCCTTCATCTCCCCGTTTCGCGCCGAGCGGGACATGGTCCGCGCCATGATGCCGGAGGGCGAGTTCATCGAGATCCACGTCGACACCCCTCTCGCCGAGGCCGAACGGCGCGATGTGAAGGGCCTCTACGCCAAGGCGCGCGCCGGGCAGCTCAAGAACTTCACCGGGGTCGACAGCCCCTACGAGCCGCCGGAAAATCCCGAGATCCGGATCGACACCACCCGCATGACGCCCGACGAGGCGGCGCAGCACATCGTCGACCGCCTGATCCCTTAAGGGGCGTTCAGCGCCTGCCACGCGCCGACCAGATGGTACAGGGAGCTGGCGCGCGCCGGCTCCTCGACGAAGGCGTCTGAGGCCGTCAGGCGGTCGCGCCACAAGCCCGGGACGGTGGTCTCCAGATACGGCCAGAGCCCGTTGATCGCATCCAGAGCCTCGGCGTCGGCGGCGAAGGTGATCGCGGCGCGCAGGCGCTCGGCCTGGGGCCATAGGCGCGCGCTGGCGTCCTTGATCGTGAAGTCATCGCCCATGGTGTTGATCGCCACGCCCCGGGCGCGATCCACGCCCTTGCGCCCGGCTTCGAACAGGACGCGAGCCGCGGATTTCGCATCGTCCGGACCGCGCAGCTCCGCCCAGCGGTTCAGGAGGAAAACTCCACTCGAACTGATGGCCGGGCTCGATCAGCCGCCCCGGTTCACCCGGCTCCGGCGTCCAGTCCGCGTCGTAGAACTCGCGCAGGACGCCGGCGCCGGGATCGAAGAACCGCGCCAGCGCGCAGGCGCCGATCCGATCCGCCCGAAGCGCCCCAGGTCTCCGGGTCCAGACCGCGCCCAAGCGAGCGTCGCCTCGAACAGATGCATGTTGGCGTTGGCCTGGAAGGGCTCCTCGCCGATCTCTTGGAAGAGGCCGACCGGGGTCGCCCTCGCCTCGAGCGACTGCGCCGAGCGCGAGCGCCAGGCCCTGTCACCGCGTCGGCCCGCACGCCGGCTTCCCGAGCGGCGGCCCAGGCGAGCAGGGCGAAAGCCTGATCGTAGGTGCGCGCCGCCTCCGATCGGCTTCCGTCGGCGGGCGTGAACGCGGCGCCGTAGAGGCCGTCGTCGAGCCGGTAATGGTCGTCGATGTAGGTCAGGCCATGGAGGATGGCGTCGCGCCACGGCCCGCTCCAACCGGATCGTCCGGCCATGGCGAAAGCGAACGCCTGCCGCGCCTGGACCAGCATCCTCCGGGGCTCGACCGTCGGCCGGCCCTCGAGTGTCAGCCGCTCGTGGAAGCCCCCGGCCTGGTGGTCGGCCCCGACCGTCCACCACAGGGGCAGCGCACTGGTGCGCATCCATCGGTCGAAGGCGACGCGGGCTTCGCCAAGGTCGGCGAAGATCGTTGGCGGCGTGGCGGCCATGCGTTCGGCGACGACCTTCACGTCCTGCGTGCGATCGAGGGCGCAGACGAGCACCGCGCCGGGCTCGGCGACAACGGCGACGTTGTCCAGGCCCACCACGCCCAGCCGAACGCCGGCTGGCGCGCGCGCAAGCACGTTACGGGCGTCGACGAGCACCGCGTCCGGCGGGGCGCAATTGCCGTCTTCGTCGCGTGTCGAGGCGGCCAGTACGGCGTCCCAGGCGCCGAGATCCGCCCAGCCGAACCGCGCCGGGACGACCTTGGCCAGGGTCGTCTTCTCCATCACCGCGTGGTCGATCGAGATCGTCGGCGCTCCGAGGAACCCCTGACCGAGCAGGACCGCGCCGGCCTCTTCCGTGGACTGCTCGACGCCGGCGCGGGCCGCGGCCAGAACGTCCGGAGCATAGCGTTCCAGCTCGGTGATCAGCGTCGATGCGGCGACCACGAACATGCCGGTGTTCCACAGGCAGCCCTCCGCCACATAAGCTGCGGCGCGCTCCGCGTCGGGTTTCTCCACAAACGCCAGCACCGGCTTGACCGGTGCAGCGGCCTCGCCCGTCCGGATGTAGCCAAAGGCGGTGGAGGGCTCGGTCGGCTTCGCCCCAAGCGTGACGACGGCCCCGGTTCGGGCGGCCTCGACAGCCAGGACGATGTCGGCCGTGAAAGCGGCGCGGTTGTCCACGTGATGGTCCGCGGACAACGCAACGAGAATGGCGTCAGGATCACTGGCGGCGAGCCAAACCGCCGCCGCGGCCAGCGCGGGACCCGAACTTCGCCCGCCGGGCTCGAGCACAACCTGTACGGGCGCGCCGATGCGCCGCGCCTGGGCGTCGATGACCGGGCGGTCCGTCGCCGCGCCGATCACCAGGGCCGGCGCGCCGCTTCCCACCGCCAGCCCCCTGGCGAGCGCGTCCTGAAACCCGGAGCGCTCCCCCACCAGCACAGCGAACGGCTTCGGCCGCGCGGTGGTCGACGCGGGCCACAGGCGCGTCCCCGCTCCGCCGCACAGGATCACGGGCACGACCGCGCCGCCCCCGATCGAGGGCGTGAGAGCCTCCGCGTTCACCTCAACGCTGATCCCTGACGTCGCCTCGAAAAGACATCGATCCCCGGCGGTGGCCCCAGCGCGTGCGTACCCTACAGGATTCGGCTCGCCAATCCTCGCACCGGGAACGCCGCGTTGATCACACACCCCCAAAGGGGGGACGCGCCTGATCGGCGGTAACGCCACACAGCCTCGACCGGCATGTCGCCGGCGATCGGCAAACGGGGCTCTTCATGAACAACTACAGTATCAACGCCACTTCGGGATTACCGAGTCGGACGCGCCACTGGCGCATCTCGCACTGTCTCGCCGCCGCGACGGCTCTGCTTCTTCCCGCCGCGGCCAACGCCGCCTCCGCCACGGTGAGCGTGTCTGGCGAGGCCAATCCATTCCTCGCGGCCCAGCCTGCCGGGACAGGCTGTTGTGGCGGCGACTCGGCGCCGGACCAATCGCCGACCCTTGGAACGACCCATCTGACGGGCGGCCAAGTCCTGACCTTCGCGGCCACAGGCGGGGTAAGCTACAGCGGCGGTGCGACCGCCGCGGGCGCTGACGGCGACAACGACGGATTTTCCTACACCTACCGATACAGCATGACGCCAGACTACGGCACGGGGATTGCTGGGCCGCAGAACGTCAACGTGGACGGGCTCGTCGGCGTGTTCGTCAGCGGCACGCCCGGCGGCGCCGCGCCCACGGCGCTCGATTTCAGCCCCAGCATGAGCTCCACCGGGCTCGACTTCGCCAGCCTGAGTCCTGGTCTCGACCAGATCTTCTGGATCGGCGACGGCCTCACCGGAATCGGGGCTGGTTCGCTGCAGCAGTTCGTCGTTCCGTTCGGCGCAACCGCCCTCTACCTCGGCACCGTCGACGGTTCGGGGTGGAGCAACAACAGCGGATCTCTGCTGGTCACGATTTCTGGTCTTCCGGGAGGGGTTCCCGAACCCGCAACCTGGAGCCTGATGATCCTGGGCTTCGCCCTGATCGGCGGCGGCTTGCGCGCTCGCTCCCGGCGGCAGGTCGTCGTCTAGCCGGCGAGTAGGTCGGCCAGGGCGTCGGGATGGGTGTAGGCGCCAAGGAGACCGAGGCCGTCGATGAGACGCGTCTCGGCTCCCGCCGCCGACCAGACCACGGACTCAGGTGCGCTCCACATCCGCGTTCCCCAAGCCACGCGCCAGGTTGCGCCGGCAAGGTCGTTCGGGATCCTCCAACCTTCGGCATATACGCGCAGTTCGTCGATCAGCCCGCGAGCCGTTCGAGCACTCATCGCCTGCACGTCGCGAACGACGTGGTCGACGATGTCCGGTCGACCGTCCGCAAGGCCGTCCGTCTCCAGATCGCTGTAGAGCCGGGCCAGAAGCGTGCGCGTGTGCGCTCCGGCCGTGCGTCGGCGGAGGGCTTCGGCCGCTGCCGCGATCAAGACGGGCTGTCGCATCAGCATCGCTGACAGTGCGCCGATCGCACTAAAGCCGTGGACCGGGCGTTCGCGTGTGGAGCGCGGATTGACCAGAGCGCCGCGCACGAAACGATCCGGGTAGCGATCGGTGAAGGTCAACGCCGTCGCCACGCCGCCATCTCGCGCCAGGAGCGCCAAACGTTCTTCTCCGAGTCGATCCAGAACGCCGATCATGTCTTCGGCCGCTTCCACAAGGAAGTTGCTCGACGCCGGATCGGTGAGACCGAACCCCGGCCTCTGGATCACCAACGGCCTCCAGCCGTCCCGCTGCAATCGCGCCACGAACGGCGCCGGCAGTCTGCGGCCGGTGGTGAAGCCGTGCATCACCATCAGAGGACGACCGCTCGCGGGGCCGTAGTCCATGAACGCAACGCGACGGCCCCCCGATCGCGCCACCACCCGCAATCGCTCGCCGGCGCCACGATCCTCGAGCAGCACTTCGGAGACGCCCTTCAGCGCGTCGAGTCGGGAGGCTTCGAGGAAGAGCCGTCGGAGGTCCCGGTCGCGGCTGGCCCCTGTTTTGGCGAAGATTGTCTTGCGATGACTCTTCACCGTGGACCGGGAGAGGCCCAGAGCATCAGCCGTTCGCGCGACGGTCCAACCCTGTGAGACCGCGTGAGCGATGCGGGTTTCGGCCTTGGTGAGGCCCAGCGTCTCCCCAGCTGAGAGTTCGTTGTTGTCCGCCGGACCGCAGGTTAGATCGAGCAGCCGGCCGACCAACTCCGATGCGCCGCGGACGCCAATTCGCCGCCCGGCTCGCTCCAGCGCGTCCTTGGCCGTGTCGACGCTCATCCCGACACGGGATGCGGCGACCTCCAAGGTGGGCGCCTCCAGGAGAGCCGCCGCCAGATCGGCTTCTCGCGGCGTCAGACCGAGGGTGGCGCTTGCGACCAAGGCGAGACCGCGATCGCGGGAGGGAGCGAAGGCGACCAGCAGCAGGCGCTCGCCAACCTCCGCCAGGCCCGCTTGGATCTCGGCGGCGAGTGGCCACGCCCCGGTTTGTGAGCGGGCCCTCGCCTCCACGACCACAGCGCCGCGATCCAGCGAGGCGACCAAGCCGGCCGCTCGTCCACTCCGCCGGGCCTCGGCAATCAATCGTCGGCACGCAACCGAGTCGGCCACGTCGCCGATGAGCGCGCGGAACGACGGGTCGATCCAACGCGCCGCTCCCTCGGCCGTGACCACGGCCATGGAAAAGCTGCCGGGCCCGACCAGGTCGGCGCGCGCTTCGCCGACGCCGCTGAGCAACTCCTGAAGCACACCGGCGCCGTCCGGCTCCGCCGGCATCGTCGAGGATTTGTCGGCGACACGGGGCGTGCTCATGGTCACGTCGACTATACGCGCGACGAACGCATTCAGTATTGGAAATCTTGTGAAGCCGCGCGCCGCGCCGGTTTCTATTCCCCCTTGGTCGCCGCCATCTGCGCCAGGACGCTGTTGATCCGGCTCACCTCCTCGGGCGTGGGATCGTGGCGGCCGCCTTTTCCGGAGGCCACCGTGCGGGTGGTGATCGCGCCGGTCCGCGCATCGATCATGGTCACGGTATAGGCCTCGCTGCCCGGCGCCTGCGGCGGCGCGAGGCCGTTGGACTGACGATAGGCGAGCAGCGCCTCGGGCGCCGGTCCGGCGAGGGAAACCTTCAGTTCGCCCCCGCGATAATGCTCGCGAAAGGCGCCCGGCTGCCCCGGCGGACCTGGAAAGCGATAGAAGATCTGCGAGCCGAACTGGCCGATCTTCACCAGGGTCGGGCTCCAGCGCGGCAGCACATAGTCGGCATGGTAGTGGGTCGAGAGCCCGACCTGGGGCATGACGAAGCCGTCGAGCGCGCGTTCGGCCACGGCCTTGGCGCGGCTCCAGAAGGGCTCGATCGGCGGCCTCTGGCGCGAGCCGTCACAGGTGAAGGAGAACTGGCATCCCGTCACCTGGGACGAGCCCTGGTAGACCACGCCGCACACGCTCTTGGGGAAGTTCGGGTTGCGCACCCGGTTGATCACGGTCTGGGCCACCGCCGCCTGACCCTCGGGCGGCTCCAGCGCCGCCTCGTAGTAGACCGCCTGGGTGAGACAGAGCAGCGCGCGCGCGCGTTCGGCTGCGGAGGCCTTCAGCACGAAGGGCGTGGCCGCCTTCTCGTCGCCGGTCGCGGGCAAGAACCCGTTCAGGCGTTGCGCCTCGTCGAACGACAGGGCGCCCAGGCCCAAATCCGGCGCGGACGCGAGGTCGATCCGGGTCCAGCCTTCGGGCGGACGCTCCAAGACGTCGTGGCTGTCGGCGGCCCGTTCGGCGAGACCGAGCGCGCCGAAGCCCATGCCGCGCTCCATCGCGACGATCGCGCTGTCGTCGAAGCCAGACTTCGCCGCGGCGCGCTGATCCGGAGTGATCGGGTTGTCGGCGCGATTGGCATGGCTCGCGCAGCCGGCGAGGAGCGCGACCGAGAGCCAGGTCACGATTTCATGACAACTCGCCGTGCACCCCTTTCGCTGGAGGCGACCAGGGCGTATATGGCGAAAAGGACTTTTGCTCAAAGTTAGCATAAGCCCCGTCGCGAGGAAGCGCCCCAGTCAGTTCGGCGCTCTTCGTCGGCTCCAGAAATGCTCACTTTGAGCAGAAGGAGACCAGCATGGCGGACGGCTCCCTCGGATTCACTCCGGCGGTCGAAGAGGCGACCCGCGCGCTGTGGGGCAAGATCGGCGGTCATGTCACTCCGCTGGAATGGCGTCTGCAGGCCCCGTTGATCGAGGAGATCAACGCGCTCAAGCGGGCGAAGAACGCGGTCATCCTGGCTCACAACTACATGACTCCGGAGATTTTTCACGGCGTCGGCGATTTCACCGGCGACAGCCTGGCGCTCGCGCGCGAAGCGGCGCGGAGCGAGGCGCGGGTCATCGTCCAGGCTGGCGTCCATTTCATGGCGGAAACCTCCAAGGTTCTGTCACCGGAGAAGACGGTCCTCATTCCCGATCTTCTCGCCGGTTGCTCGCTCGCCTCCTCGATCACCGCCGAGGACGTGCGGCTGATCAAGCAGCGCTACCCCGGACTGCCCATCGTCACCTATGTCAATACCACGGCCGCCGTTAAGGCCGAGACCGACGTCTGCTGCACCAGCGCCAACGCCGTCCAGGTGGTCGAGGCCGTGGCCGCCGAATGGGGCGTCGATCGGGTGATCCTGCTGCCGGACGAGTTCCTGGCCCGCAACGTCGCCCGCCAGACGGCGATCAAGATCATCGCCTGGCGCGGCCGCTGCGAGGTGCACGAGCGCTTCACCGCCGCCGACATCGCCGAGATGCGCGAGTCCTGGCCCGGCGCCGAGATCCTGGCCCACCCGGAGTGCCCCACCGAGGTGATCGAGGCCTGCGATTTCGCCGGATCGACCGCGGCGATGAGCGACTACGTCACCAAGCGCAAACCGCGCCAGGTGGTGCTGATCACCGAGTGCTCCATGGCCGACAACGTCGCCTGCGATGCGCCGGACACCGAGTTCGTCCGCCCCTGCAATCTCTGCCCGCACATGAAGCGGATCACCCTGGAGGGCATCCGCGACGCCCTCAAGTTCGACCGCTACGAGGTGACCGTCGATCCTCTGATCGCCGGTCGCGCGCGGCTGGCGGTGCAGCGGATGATCGATCTTCCTCCGCCCGCGATCCCGGCCCGCTACGACCTGGTCAAGGCGCGTCACCACGTCGATGTCGAGCTGATCTGAGGCGCAAGCGATGACCGGCTTCGACATCCCCAGCGAGCGGTTCGACGGCGTCCTGGTAGTCGGCGCGGGGCTGGCGGGACTTTCCGCCGCCCTCGCCGCCGCGCCCCGCAAGGCTCTGGTGCTCACCGCCGGCCGGCTGGGCGAGAGCTGCGCCTCGGCCTGGGCCCAGGGCGGCATGGCCGCGGCGCTGGCGGCGAACGACGATCCCGCGCTGCACGCCGCCGACACCCTCATCGCCGGCGACGGCCTGTGCGATCCGGCGGCGGTCGAGCTGCTGACCCGCGAGGCGCCTGGCGCCGTCCGTGCCCTGGCGGAGCTCGGCGCACCCTTCGACCGTACCCCCGAGGGCGGCTTCGCCCAAGGCCTCGAGGCGGCGCACAGTCGTGCCCGCGTGGCCAAGGTCGGCGGCGACGGCGCGGGCCGGGCGATCATGGAGTCGGTGTTCGCGACGGCGCGCGGCGCGCCGCTGGTCGAGATCCGCGAAGGCGTCACCGTTCGCGCCCTGCTCCAGGATGACGAGGGCGCGGTGCGCGGCGTGCGCGCGCAGAGCGCCGGCGGCTGGGTCGACATCATCGCGCCGGCGACGGTCCTCGCCACCGGCGGCGTCGGCGGACTCTATCGCGTCACCACCAATCCCACCTCGGCGCGCGGCGAGGGTCTCGCCCTGGCGGCGCTGGCCGGCGCTCGGATCGAGGGCGCCGAATTCGTCCAGTTCCACCCCACGGCGATCGACGTCGAGCTCGATCCGGCGCCGCTGGCGACCGAGGCGCTTCGCGGCGACGGCGCCAAGCTTGTCGACAAGGCCGGCCGCAGGTTCATGCCGCGCTACGACGCCGCCGGCGAACTCGCCCCGCGCGATGTGGTGGCCCGCGCCATCGCCGCCGAGCTTGCAGCCGGTCGGGGCGCCTTCCTCGATGCGCGCGAGACCATCGGCGAGGCGTTCCCGGAGCACTTTCCCGCGGTGTTTGCCGCCTGCATGGCCGCGGGCGTCGATCCGCGCCGCCAGCCGATCCCCGTCGCGCCTGCGGCTCACTATCACATGGGCGGCGTGGCGACGGACCTCGACGGCCGGACCTCCCTTTCTGGGCTGTTCGCCGCCGGCGAGGTCGCCAGCACCGGAGTCCACGGCGCCAACCGACTGGCCTCGAACTCCCTCGTGGAGGCGGCGGTGTTCGGCCGTCGCGCGGGCGAGGCCGCCGCCGCCACGAGGCATGCCGGAACGGTCCCGACGCGCGTCACGCCCATCGCCGAACTACCCGCCGAGACGATCGCGGAACTGCGCGAGACGATGAGCGCGCGGGTGGGCGTGGTCCGCGACAGGGGATCGCTCCGCGCGGCGATCGCGCGCCTCGACGCACTCGAAGCTCGGCACGGGCCGGCCCTGCCGCTCGTCTGCGCCGGCCTGATCGCCAGGGCCGCCCTGGCGCGCAACGAGAGCCGCGGCGGCCACTTCCGCGCCGACGCCCCCGCCGCCGCCCGCGCGGCCTGATGGAGCCCCTGTCCGACCTGCTCGTCGAGCCGATCGTCCGCGCCGCCCTCGCCGAGGACCTCGGCCGCGCCGGCGACATCACCTCCACCGCCTGCATCCCCGCCGACGCGCGGATGAGCGTCGCCTTCGTCGCGCGAAAGCCTGGGGTGCTGTCCGGGCTCGGCTGCGCCCGACTCGCGATCCACGCGCTCGATCCCGCCGCGAGCTTCGATGCGCGGCTCTCCGATGGCGACCGCCTGGAGGCCGGAGCGCTGATCGCTCAGGTGAGCGGAAACGCCCGCGCCATCCTGTCGGCCGAGCGTGTCGCCCTCAACCTGATGGGCCGGCTCTCGGGCGTCGCCTCGCTGACCGCCACCTACGTGGAGCGCACGGCCGGCACGCGGGCGCGGATCATCGACACCCGCAAGACCACGCCCGGACTGCGCCTGCTGGAGAAGTACGCGGTACGCTGCGGCGGGGGCGCCAACCACCGCTTCGGCCTGGATGACGCCGTGCTGATCAAGGACAACCACGTCGCCGCCTGCGGCGGGGTGGGCGAGGCGATCCGGCGCGCTCGCGCCCACGTCGGTCACATGGTCAAGGTGGAGGCGGAGGTGGACGACCTCGTCCAGTTCGACGAGGCGCTCGCCGCCGCGCCCGACATCATCATGCTCGATAACTTCGCCCCCGCAGACCTCACCGAAGCGGTGCGGCGCGCCGCCGGCCGGGTCGTGCTGGAGGCCAGCGGCGGGGTGAACCTGGAGACCGTGCGCGCCATCGCCGAAACCGGCGTGGACCTGATCAGCGTCGGGGCTCTCACCCACTCCGCTCCGGTGCTCGACATCGGCCTCGACGCGGTCTGACGCGAGGCCCGGAGCGATGGCGCCTCAGGCGTCGAGCAGCTGGAACCTCAGGTCCATGTTCGCCCCGGTCATCACCTTGCGCGCCGCCTCGTAGAACCGTTGGCCGAGATCGGTGAGCGGGCACCGCGCGACCACCTCCACCCTCACCAGCCCGCCCTGGAACGGCGGCCAGATGCTCTTGATCTGGCCGGTTTCGACAAAGGCGATCTGGGCGTTGAGCTTGTCGCGCAGCGCGTCGAGGTGGACCTCGTCCTCCGGCGGCCGCCACGTCAGAGGATCGGTGACGACAAGCACCGGAGTTTCGCTTTCGTCGTCGAGATAGATGTAATCCACCAGATCGGTTTCGAGCACGGACATGCGAGGCTGGCCTCCTGCGTTACGCCACTCGCCGCAGATTTCCCGAAGACTCGGATTCTCCCAAGCTGGCAGGCCGTTGACCCTGCTGCCAAACCGCAGCCAATAGCCGGCCGGGGCAGCTCACGCCTGTTTCTTCGGCGAACATCTCGGACGGCGCCCGCCGAGCAGGCGGCGGGGCTTGCGCCAGCCCGGCTGGACGGTCACCCAGTAAGGCGCTTGGGCGTGAACCGCAGGCCCGCGACCATCGCCAACCCTGTAAGCAGGAGGGCTGCGCCAAGCACGAGGGCGCCGCGCACGTCGCGGTCGCTGACAACGAACGACGCCAGCAACGGGCCGAGCGCTCCGCCGAGCAGCTGGGCCGCTCCGCTCTGGAGCCCCGCGCGCCGGCTGGGGTCGGCGTCGATGGTGAATGGCACCAGGAACGGCCCGACGAGCAGGGCCGCGAATCCCGCGAGAGCGTTGACGGCGACGAACAGCCACGCGGGCGGCCCGAGGCCGAACACGACCCAGGCCAGGAGGTAGACCGCGCTCGAGGCGACGAAGATGGTGAAGTAGCGCACCCGTCCGGCCAGGGTCGTCGCCGTCAGGCCGCCCGCCACCTGGGCCACCAGGGAGACCCACAAGGCGGTGCGCGCCACGTTGGAGCTGAGTCCCGCCTGATGCGCCAACGGCTGCAGGAACACCGCCACCGCGCCGCCGCCCGAGACGAAGAAGAAGGTCGCGATCAGGGCGAGCATGCCTCGAGGCGGCGGCGCCCCGCTCATCTCCGGCCGAGTGACCAGCGGTGTGAACGTCGCAGGACACAGCAAGGCGGGAATGACGCCGGCGACGGCGCAGACCGCCAGGGCGATGAAGCCGCCATTGGCGCCGCCGCGCGGGATGATGAACTCCGCGAACGCCAAGGCCAGCAGCAGTTGGGCGAGCACCTGGGTGGTGAAGAAGACGCCGGCCCATCGCTCCGGCGTCTCGGTACGCGCGATCATCGAGACCGTGATCCACAAGAGCACGCCCTCGGCGGCGCCCGCCGCGGCGCGCATCGCCAAGATGCCCACGCCCGAGGCGCGCATGGACACGAAGAGCGCGCCGGCCAGCGCCACACTGGCGGCGACGCCGATCCAGCGGACGCCGCGCGGTCGGCGGATCAGGCCCATCAACCCGGTGACCACCCCCATGGAAAGCGCTTCCAACATCGCCGACAGCCCGATCTGCGGAGCGCTGAGGCGATGCTCGTCCGCCAGCGCGCCGAGCAGCACTGGAAGCACGCCAAGGGCCAGGAGCGAGGAGACCCCCACCGCCAGGCAGGCGCCCGCCTGAAGCGCTGGTAGTGGCGGCCCCACCGCGTCATGGACCAGATGCTCGCCTCGCCCCGCCTCGACCGTCATCCGTTCCTCTTCGTTTCCGCCACGGTGCTCCCGGGTGTATCTGGCGCGGCCATGAACGCCCTATCGCCCGAGCGCCTCGAGCACGAGGGGCTGATCGCGCTGGATCGGCCGTTCGCGCTGTCGGCGCGGGAAGCGCCGTGCCTGGACCTCGACAGCGGCGACGCCCGGGTCAAGAACATCAGCCTCCTGCCCGGCGAGACCTTGGCGCGGGGACTGGACGGCGAGGCGGCGCGATCGGCCGGCGGGCTGATGGCCCGCTTCGCCGATTGGGCGGAGGCGCTGGTGTTGGAGATCGCGCCCGACTATCGCGCGGGCCTGCGGCGCGGCCGCACCTCCCTGCGCACCCGGCCTGTCGACGTCGGTCCGATCAGCCCGCGCAAGGACGACCGCCGCCTGCACGTGGACGCTTTCGCCTCCCAACCCACCGCCGGGATGCGCATCCTGCGCGTGTTCGCCAACATCAACCCGGAGGGCGAGGCGCGGCGCTGGCAGGTCGGCGAGCCGTTCGAGACGCACGCCCGCCGCTTCCTGCCGCGCGTGCGCTCACCCTGGCCGGGCGAAACCTGGCTGCTGGAGCGCCTCGGGATCACCAAGGCTCAGCGTACGGCCTACGACAGCCTGATGCTCGGCTTGCACGACGCCTCGAAGCTGGATGCCGACTACCAGGCGAACGCGCCGCGCCGGGATATCGCGTTCGCGGCGGGATCGAGCTGGGTGGTGTTCACCGACTCCACGGTCCACGCCGCCCTCGCCGGCCGCCACGCGCTCGAGCAGACCTTCTATCTGCCGGTGAGCGCCATGGCCGACGAGACGGCTTCACCCTTGCGGACGCTCGAGCATATGACCGGACGAAGGCTGGTCTAGGCGGCAAGGCCGTTGCGGCGACAGGTGCGACGCGACCACCCTCTCGCACCGGCGATCCAACCGTGGTCGAGACGTCCACGATGTCTGACGGCGGCGGCTGCGCCGTCGCGTGAGTGGAGGTACGACCGATCGATGCTTACCGATTCACCTCGTGGGAGATCGCCGTTGCGCCTAATGCTTGTGGCTGCTCTGGCGGCGATGCTGCCCCTGGCCACGCCCTTCGCATACTCCGCCGACCGGACCGAGACGCTCCTCGGCCAACTGTCCGACGCGGCTGGTCCCCCCGGCTTCGAGGAGGACGTCCGCCGGATCATGGTGCGCGAGATGAAGCCCTACGCGCAGATCACCTATGACGGCCTGGGCTCGGTGATCGCGCAGAGTGGGTCCGCGGGTCCGCGCGTGATGCTGGATGCCCACATGGATGAACTCGGCGGGGTCGTGCGCCGTGTCACCAAGGACGGCTTCATGTCCATGCAGATGCTGGGTGGATGGTTGGATCAGGCGCTGCCGGGCCAGCGCTGGCTCATCATCGGTTCGAAGGGTCCGGTCCTGGCCGTGACGGGCATTCGCGACATCCACTACACGCCGGCCGAGGAGCGCACGAAGCTCATCCCTCGCGACGAGATCTTTCTGGATGTCGGGGCGACGTCGGAGGCGGGCGTCGCGCAACTCGGCCTCGAAGCCGGGGATCCCGTCGTCCCCTATTCGCCGTTCGCGGAGCTGAACGGCACGGGAAACTACGTGGGCAAGGCGTTCGACGACAGGGTGGGTTGCGCCGTTGTCGTGGAGGCTCTTCGTCGCCTGGCGGCCGCCGGGCACCCCAATCGCCTATTCGTGGCGGCGACCGTCCAAGAAGAGGTCGGCCTCAGAGGCGCGCAGAGCGCCGCCGCCTTGATCAAACCCGACGTGGCCATTTCCATAGAAGGCGGCGTCACGGGCGATGCGCCTGGCGGCCATCCCGAGGAGAGCCAAGTGCGGTTAGGGGCCGGCCCAGGACTGTTCCTCTACGATTCCAGCGAGTTGCCAAATCGACGTCTCGTGGCGCTGGTGAAGGAAACGGCCAAGACGATCAATTCGCCGCTCCAATTCGACATCGCCCAGGGCTACGGCGACAACTCCGCGGAAATTCAGCGCGCGAATGGCGGTGCGCCCACGGTGAACCTGGTGGTTCCGGTGAGATACACCCACGCGCACAACGGCGTGATGAACCGCTCGGACTTCGACCATCTTGTCGATCTGACCGTCGCCCTGATCCAGAAATTGGACACGCAGACCGTCGCTCATCTTCGCGACTTCACCCCTGAGCCTTAGGGAGCGGGGCGCTCAAGAGACGAGGCTTGGCGACATGTCGCGATGACCGTCTCACGCAGCCAGCGATGAGCCGGGTCGGCGTCCATGCGCGGGTGCCACATCGCTGAAATGGCGATCTCGGGAGTGCGGACTGGAAGCTCGAAAACACTGAGGTCGCTCGTGGGGAGGTCGCCTCCGCCGAGGCAGGAATTCGGCACGAGCGCGATCAGGTCGGTCTCGCGGGCGATCCGCAACGCATCGGAGAAGCTCGGAACGACCGCCACCGTCTCTCGGGCAAGGCCGAGTTCCTCGAGCGCCTCGTCGACAGGGCCCGCGAACGATCCTTTGCGCGACGCCACGACATGCTTGCAGGAGGCATAGCGTTCGGGCGTGATCGAGGACCTCAGCAGCGCATGACCGCGACGGGCGGCCCCGACGAAGCGGTCTCGGAAGATGAGCCGCGCGCGTATCTCGGGGGCGAAGGCGCCAAGGACGCCGATCTCCAGATCGACTTGGCCGTCGCGGAGCGGTGCTGGGTCCTTCTCGGATTTCGGCGCAAACCGAAGGCGCACGCGGGGCGCCGCCGACATGATGGCGGTCACCAACGATGCGGCGAACCGCTCCACGAAGCCTTCGTTCGCGCGAATGGTGAAGGTCCTCTCGACCTCCTCTATTTTGATCGGGTCGGTGTGCTGGCTGAGGACGGTTCGCACATCGCGAGCGAGCGCCTGGACGTGATCGCGAATGTCCATCGCTCTTGGCGTTGGAACCAGCCGCCGCCCGGCGCGGACGAGGAGCGGATCTCCGGTCGCGGAACGAAGACGTGTCAGTGTGCGGCTCATCGCCGAGGTGCTGAGGCCGAGCCTTCGGGCGGCGCCCGTGACGCTGCCCTCGGTGAGAAGCGCATCCAGGGCCCCGAGCAGATTGAGATCGACCTCGTCCATGGAAGAGCGCTAGCCGGTCTCGCCGCGCGAGCCTAGGCGTTCGGCGCAACTATACCTTGCGACGTGTGCGTCTGGCGCCAGGCCGTGGCCATCGTCACCTGCGTCGGCAACCCGCTCCGCGAAAGGCTCCCACGATGACCGATAACACTCAAGATCCGGCGGTCGGCACAGTGCTGCTGATCGGCGCCTCGCGAGGTCTTGGGCTCGGGATGGCCGATGAGTTTGCGAAGCGAGGATGGAAGGTCGTGGCCACGGTGCGGGGGAGCGCCAGAACCAGACTGCACGATCTCGTGGATCGAACACGGGAGCCGCATAGAGATCGAGACGCTCGACATCACCGATCCCGACCAGACCAACGCAATACGCGACCGTCTTTCCGGGCGATCCTTCGACATCCTGTTCGTGAACGCCGGCACGGCCAACATGAAGGACGAGCCCGTGGCCGACGTACCGACAGACGAGTTCGCGCGCGTGCTGATCACCAATGCGCTCAGCCCTATGCGGGTCATCGAGGCGTTGCAGGACCTCGTCAGAGGCGACGGCCTGATCGGCGTGATGTCCTCGGGTCAAGGCAGCATCAGCGACAACGCCAACGGCCGGCACGAGGTCTATCGCTGCAGCAAGTCCGCCCTCAATCAACTGATGAAGAGCTACGCCGCGCGTCACGCGGAAGACGGACGCGCCCTGGTTCTGATGGCGCCCGGCTGGGTGCGGACCGAACTAGGCGGCCAAAACGCCCCGTTCAGCGTCGAGGAGAGCGTCCCGAAAGTCGTGGATGTGCTTCTGGGGCAGCGAGGTAAGCCAGGTCTGGCCTACCTCGACCGGCATGGAGCGACGGTGCGCTGGTAACCTGTCGCCGCCAGCCAAGAGCCCAACGTCGGCTTTCCGCCCCGCTTCCGACGGCGGGGCGGACCGGCCTTCGTCAGCGCGGCGCCATCCGGATCGCGCCGTCGAGACGCACGTCCTCGCCGTTGAAGTAGCCATTGGTCACCATGGTGACGGCGAGCTGGGCGTACTCCTCGGCGTTGCCGAGGCGCTTGGGGAACGGCACCGAAGCGGCGAGCGCTTCCTTCACCTGCGGCGGGGCGCCGTTCATCAGCGGTGTGCTGAAGATGCCGGGCAGGATGGTGTTGACCCGAATGCCTTCGCTGGCGAGGTCGCGGGCGATGGGCAGGGTCATGCCGACGACGCCGCCCTTCGACGCCGAATAAGCCGCCTGACCCATCTGGCCGTCCTCCGCCGCGACACTGGCGGTGTTGACGATGGCGCCGCGCTCGCCGTCTTCCTGCGGCTCGAGGGTCAGCATGCCGGCCGCGCTCTTGGCGATGCAGCGGAAGGTGCCGACCAGATTGATCTGGATGATCGCGTTGAAGGCGTCGAGCGGGAAGTGCTTGATTTCGCCGGTGTTCCGATCCCGGCCCGCGGTCTTGGCGGCGTTGCCGGTGCCGGCGCAGTTGATCAGGATCCGCTCCTGGCCGTTGGCCTCGCGCGCCTTGGCGAAGGCGGCCTCCACTTCGGCGTCGGAGGTCACGTTGCACTTGCAGAACACGCCGCCGAGCTCCCCCGCGACCGCCTCGCCCTTCTGTTCGTTCATGTCGAAGATGGCGACTTTCACCCCGTGGCTGGCGAGCAGGCGGGCGGTGGCCTCGCCGAGGCCGGAGGCGCCGCCGGTAATCACCGCGGAGACGGACGAGTCGAGTTTCATGGGAGCTTCCTCAGTTTTCAGGTTGTTGGCGGCGCTTTAGCCACAAAGCACCGGGCCGGCTCAAGCATCACCCCGCGTCAACGCCCTCATACGCCGCCATCTGGGCCATGGTCAGGATCTTCGAGACCGAGGCCCCCAAGGGGCAGATCTGCACCGACTTCGACAGGCCCTGAAGGATCGGTCCCACCACTGTCGCCCCACCCAAGGTCTGCACCAGCTTGGTGGCGATCGACGCGGAGTGGATCGCCGGCATGATCAGCACGTTCGCCGGTTGGCTCAAGCGCATAAAGGGGTAGGCGGACCACCGCTCGGGGTCGAGCGCCAGGTCCGGCGGCATCTCGCCCTCGTACTCGAAGTCCGCCTCGCCGGTGGCGTCGAGCAAGGCCACAGCCTCGCGCACCTTGACCGAGCGCTCGCCCATGGGATTGCCGAAGGTGGAATAGCTGAGGAACGCCAAGCGCGGTTCGTGGCCGAGCACGCGGGCCGTCGCGGCGGCCTGCTTGGCGATCTCCACCAGCTCGTATTCGTCGGGCATCTCGGTGACGTTGGTGTCGGCGATGAACAGAGTCCGGCCCTTGGCCAGAAGGATCGAACAGCCGATCACCCGCCCGTCCGGCGCCGGATCGATCACCCTAAGCACCTCCTCGAGGGCGACGTCGAAGGTGCGAGTCACGCCGGTCACCATGCCGTCGGCGTAACCTAGCGCCAGCATCGCCGCGGCGAAGGAATTGCGATCCTGGTTGATCAGGCGCTGGACGTCGCGGCGCAGCAGCCCCTGCCGCTGCAGCCGGCCATAGAGGTAGTCGACGAAGGCGTCGTTATGGGTCGAGACCCGGGCGTTGATCACCTCGAGCTTGGTCTGCTCGGGGTCGAGGCCAGCGGCGATCATGTTCTCGCGGACGAGGTCCTCGCGGCCGACCAGCACCGAGTGGCCGAAGCCCTGGTTCTGGAAGGCGAAGGCGGCCCGGATCACGCTCGGCTCCTCGCCTTCGGCGAAGACGATCCGCTTCTTGGGGCCAGAGAGCACCGCGCTGGAGATCTTCTGCAGGAACCCGGCGGTCGGATCGAGCCGCCGCGCGAGGTCGGCGCGATAGGCGTCCATGTCCGCGATCGGCCGCCGTGCGACGCCGGTCGCCATCGCCGCCTCGGCGACGAAGGGCGGAATGTACCAGATCAGGCGCGGATCGAACGGCGTGGGAATGATGTAGCGGCGGCCGAACTTCAGCTGCTCCCCATGATAGGCGGCGGCCACCTCGTCCGGCACGTCCTCCCGGGCGAGCGCCGCCAAGGCCCGGGCGCAGGCGATCTTCATCTCCAGGTTCACCCGGCGCGCCCGCACGTCCAGCGCCCCTCGGAAGATGTAGGGGAAGCCCAGGACGTTGTTCACCTGGTTCGGATAGTCGGAGCGGCCGGTGGCGACGATGGCGTCGGGCCGGATCGTGTGCACCTCCTCCGGCGTGATCTCCGGATCGGGATTGGCCATGGCGAAGATGATCGGCTGGTCGGCCATGGTGGCGACCATGTCCTGCGTCACCGCGCCTTTGACGGAGACGCCCAGGAAGACGTCGGCCCCCTTCATGGCGTCGGCCAGGGTGCGCGCCTCGGTGTCGACGGCGTGGGCGCTCTTCCACTGGTTCATGCCCTTCTCGCGCCCCCGGTAGATCACCCCGGTGTTGTCCACCGCGATGCAGTTCTCCGGACGAGCGCCCATGGCCTTGACCAGCTCCAGGGTGGCGATCCCCGCCGCGCCCGCCCCGCACAGCACCAGCTTCACGTCCTCCAGCCGGCGCCCGGTGATCGCGCAGGCGTTGATCAGGCCGGCGCAGGAGATGATCGCCGTGCCATGCTGGTCGTCATGGAAGACGGGGATGTCGAGCCGCTCCTGCAGCTCGGTTTCGATCCGGAAGCACTCGGGGCTCTTGATGTCTTCGAGGTTGATCCCGCCAAAGGTGCCGCCGATGTTGGCGACGGTCTCGATGATGGCGTCGACGTCCTTGGAATTGACCTCGACATCGATGGAATCCACATCGGCGAAGCGCTTGAAGAGCACGCTCTTGCCTTCCATCACCGGCTTGGCCGCGAGTGGTCCGAGATCGCCCAGGCCGAGGATGGCGGTGCCGTTCGAGATTACCGCGACCAGATTGCCCTTCGAAGTGTAGTCGTAGGCCAGCTCGGGATCGCGCGCGATCGCCAGGACCGGAACGGCCACGCCCGGCGAATAGGCCAGCGACAGGTCGCGCTGGGTCGCCATCGGCTTGGTCGGCGCAATGGCGATCTTCCCCGGCTGGGGAAATTGGTGGAAGGCGAGAGCCTCCTCGTCGGTGAACACCTGCCGCTCATCGGTCATGGCCGGAACATCGCCCTTGCTCGCTTGTATGGTTGGCGCCGGCCTCGCACGGGCGGGCGGTCAAGGCGAGCAAGACTAGCCACCCGGGTCGAATGCGACAACAAGAGCGACCATGGACGCATCGAATGAACCTTTGCGCGTGGGCGTCGGCGGCGCGCTCGGCCGCATGGGACGGGCGGTGATCGCGGCGATCGGGGAAAGTTCGGACCTCAGGCTTGCGGCTGCCTTCGACCGCGATGGCGGGACCGGCGCGCGGGACGAGGCGCTGAGGTCCTGCGACGTGGTGATCGACTTCTCCTCGGCGGCGGGGGCGATGGCTCTCGCCCGAGCGGCGGCCGACCGCGGCGGGCCGGCCTTGGTGCTGGGAGCGACCGGCCAGACCGAGGCCGAGGCGGCGGCGATCCGCGACGCCTCGTCCCGCCTTCCGATCGTGCAGTCGGGCAACTTCTCCATCGGCGTGAACCTGCTCGCGGCCCTGGTGGCCGAAGCCGCCCGGCGCCTACCGGCCAGCGCCTGGGACATCGAGATCCTCGAGACCCACCATCGGCGCAAACTGGACGCGCCGTCCGGCACGGCCAAGCTGCTGGGCGAAGCGGCGGCCTCCGGGCGCGGCGCGAGGCTGGCCGATCTCGCCCTGCCGCCGCGCGACGGATTGAGCGAGCCGCGTCCCGAGGGCGCGATCGGCTTCGCCAGCCTGCGCGGCGGGGGCGTCATCGGCGAGCACAGCGTGATGTTCGCGGCGGAAGACGAAGTGATCACCCTCTCCCACTCGGCCAAGGACCGGAGCCTGTTCGCGCGGGGGGCGCTGGAAGCGGCGCGATGGATCGTCGGCCGGCCACCTGGTCTATACGGCATGGACGACGTGCTGGGCGTCGGCCGGTGAGCGATCGGGAGCCGGCGGGCTGTCCCAGGCGTTGGGCTGGCCCATGACCAGCAATTCCGCCCCCTCGGCTCCGCCGTCCCAGCTGTGGCTGGTGAGGCACGGGCAGAGCGCCGGCAACGTGGCGCGAGACCGAGCCAGAGCGGCGAGGGCCGAACGGATCGACGTCGGCCCGCGGGACATGGACGTTCCCTTGAGCGAACTCGGCCGGGAGCAGGCGGCGGCGCTCGGCGACTGGTTCGGCGCCCTGCCGCGGACTGGCCGCCCCACCCTGGTGCTCGCCTCCCCCTACCTTCGGGCGCGCGATACCGCGGAGATCGTCGCCGCCCGGGCGGGCCTCTCCCTCCACGACGGCGACTTCCTCCTGGACGAGCGGCTCCGCGAACGGGAGTTCGGCGTGCTGGATCGGCTCACCAATGCCGGCATCCGCTCGATCTACCCGGAACAGGCCGAGCTGCGGGCCAGCCTCGGCAAGTTCTACTACCGACCTCCGGGCGGGGAGAGCTGGTGCGACGTGATCCTCCGCCTGCGCAGCCTGATGACTTCGCTGGCGATGCGGCCCGAGGGAGAGCGGGTGCTGGTGGTGGCCCATCAGGTGGTGGTGCTCTGCCTGCGCTACATTCTCGAGGAGATGACCGAGGCGGAGATCCTGGCCATCGACCGGTCCGGCGAGGTGGCGAACGCCTCGGTGACCGAATACGCCCTCGACGACCTGACCGATCGGCTGAGCCTGGTCCGCTACAACTTCACTCCGCCGCGGGAGACGGTGACGGTCGAGCCGTCTCATGAACGGGCCTAGCGCGCCGCGAACACCGCTCCTCCGTTGTAGGTGAAGTAGACCTTCTGCTGGCGGCGGGCGACGTAGACGCGGTGGGAGGCGAAGAAGTCGGCGCCCAGCACCAGGTCGTAGTCGGTCGGCGGCCGCTCGATGACGGCGAGACGCGTGGAGCGGACCTCCTCCTGGTCGAGCTTCAGGGTCGGCACCACCGCCACATCCCGTCCTCCGCTGTCGTCCAGCTGGAGATTGGCGCGGATCGTCGCGGCCCGGGTGATCGCCGAGCGCGGCTCCCCCGGATCGAGCAGGGCGGTGGCGCGAAGGCCGTTGAGGGTCACCTCGACGAGATCGCGCGAGTTCGCGCCATCCTCCCGCTTCATCTCCATCACCGAATAGGGCTTGTCCTTGTTCCAGTAGGCGAGCTCGCGGCTCCCGCACGAGCGGGACCGGATCATTCGCACCGCCCCGCCGGCGATGTCGTACTCGGTGTCGTAGGGGCCGAGCGCGTTGGGACCCAAGGCGCCGTCGAGCTTGCCCAGTTCCCGGTCGTCCGAGACGGTGAAGCCGACGTTGTAACTCGACTTTCCGGCTTCGAGGCTGGCCGACAGGTAGGGACGGTCGGTGGGAAGCTCCGTCACGGGGGCGGTGGAGGTCCGGATGCCGAGGCGCGTGGCCGCTTCCGGCTTCAGGACGCTGAAGTCGTAGGCGCCGGACACCAGCAGGCGGGCGCGGCGGCCATCCAGCCGGCCGGCGATCACCGGCCGCTGGTCGACCAGGCTGACGGGGAAGTCGGCGATAGTGCGTAGCTCGCAGGCGGCCTGGGCCGAGCCCGCGGCCAGCGCGATCACCGCCGCGCCGACGGCGGCGACACTGGAAACCTTCATCGTCCCCTCCCCCATGGTCTTGTTTCGTCCGGTGTAAGCCTGGCCTTGCGCCTCGCCAAGCGCTTGCCGCCGCAGCCGCCGCGTCGCACTGTCGCTGCGGGGCCTCGAGGAGGAAGCGCATGCCGTTCGACGATTATCAGGACTACGACGGCCTGGGCCTGGCCGAGCTGGTCCGCGGCCGGCAGGTCTCCGCGTCCGAGGTGCTGGAGGCGGCGATCGCCCGCATCGAGCGGCACGACCCGACGCTGAACGCCGTGGTGCACAAGGCCTTCGACGAGGCGCGGACCGCCGCGGCCGGAACCCTCCCCGACGGCTCGTTCGCCGGCGTTCCCTTCCTCATCAAGGATCTGGGGATCAAGGTCGCCGGCTGGCCGCGCACCTCCGGCAGCCACTTCGCCCAGACCACCGACGCCGACGACAGCGAGCTGGTGCGACGCTACCGAGCCAGCGGCGCGGTGCTGGCGGGAAAGACCAACACCCCCGAATTCGGCATCCCGGGCGTCACCCACTCGGAGCGGCTGGGTCCGTGCCGCAACCCGTGGAACCCGGATCACATCAGCGGCGGCTCCAGCGGCGGGGCGGCGGCGGCGGTGGCCAGCGGCATGGTCCCCCTCGCCCACGCCAGCGACGGCCTCGGCTCCATCCGCATCCCGGCGGCCAACTGCGGCCTCGTCGGGATGAAGATCACCCGCGAGCGCACGCCCAACCCCGAGCCGGCCGACATGGCGCTGGGCTTCAGCGTCCATCACGTGGTGAGCCGCACGGTGCGCGACAGCGCCGCCATGCTCGACGCCACCGACGGCCCCGACCAGCCCGGCCCGTTCCAGTTCCCGGCCAAGGACGGCCCCTACCTCGACGAGGTGAGCCGCGGCCCGGGGCGGCTGCGCATCTTCTGGTCCGACGAGACGCCGAGCGGCCGGCCCATGGACGCGGAGGTCGTCGCCCGCCTGCGCGACACCGCCGAGCTGCTTGAAACGTCTCGGCCACGAGGTGGTGGAGCAGGGCCTGGGCGTCGACTACCGCGCCATGTACCGCGCCCAGGGTCTGGCCAGCGCCGGCAACTTCGCGGCCGGTGTGAAGGAATGGGCCGAGCTGCACGGTCGCGAGCCGGGCGAGAAGGAACTCGGCCCCCTCGCCCGCCGCGCCTATGAGGCCGGCAAGCGGCTCACCGCCCAGCAGGCGTTCGAGGGCTTGCGCGCGCTTCGCCTGCACTGCCGCAAGATCCTTCAGAACTGGGAGACCTTCGACGTCTTCCTCACCCCCACCATGAGCACGCCCTCGCCGCGCGTCGATTGGCTCGACCCGCTCACCGACGACCTCCGCGAGTTCGACCGTCGCCAGTCGACCACCTACGGCACCACCCCGCCCTTCAATTTCACCGGCCAGCCCTCCATCAACCTGCCGCTGTGGCAATCGGAGAGCGGGCTGCCCATCGGCATGATGTTCACCGGACGCTTTGCCGACGAGGCGACGCTGTTCCGGCTGTCGGGGCAGTTGGAGAAGGAACTCCCCTGGAGGGACCGCAAGCCGCCGATCTGGGGGTGAGGCGGGGCTCAATCGTGTTCATTCTCGGGAATGGACCACCGGCGGCCGGGTTCGCTCCTCCCCCTTAGGGAACACTAAGGGGGAGGGGGACCGTGAAGCGGTGGAGGGGGCGCAGGGCCGGTGCAACGGGCGTTCGTTGGAGCGGCCTTGCGCCCCCTCCGTCTCGTCGCGCGGCGCGCGACGAGCCACCTCCCCCGCCTCTGCGGGCGGGGGAGGAGCAGCAAGGATCGCCTCGTCGTCTTCCCAGTCGGTGAGATTTTCGCGCAACGACCCCGGCCCCTCGCTGGAGCGCGCTGCGCATGTAGGTGACTCTCGCCGGTTGGCCGCGGCCGCGCCCCACCCGGCCGGAACCCTCCCGTTGCGCAACGCAAGGATTTGCGCATCGACTCGGGCTTCCATGGCGAGAGTCAGCCGCACCGCGCGCGAGAGGGTGGCGAAGGCGCGGGCGGGATCGCCGCCGTGCTCCTCGTTGATCGCCGCCATCGCCGCCGCCGCATGGGCGTCGATCTGCCGGGCGAGGTTCATGCCGATGTCCGTCAGCTCCTCCAAGAGCGCCTGCCGGCGCTCGGCCTTGGCCAGGGCGGCGGCGAGGTGTGGATCGTCGGTGGAAGCGGAGGACATGACCTAAATAGTTGCATATTGTGAATATGCTTGTCAATCCGCGCCGGCCGCCGCCGGCGGCTCTATCCGCCTGGAGCGCGGCTGGCGTGCGTGTACACCACGCGCCAGGCGCCGCCCCGCCGGGCCCAGACGTCGGTGAAGCGCAGGCGCGCGGAGAAACGCTTGCCGTGGTCGGAGCCGGTCAGGATCGAGACGCCGCCAAGCACGGCGCCGTCGTTCCAGACGCGCACCACCGGCGTCTCGACCACGAAGGGATCGAGCTTGAACTGCGGGTCGACGGATTCGGCGACGAACTGCGCCTTGGTCTCCACCTGCCCCGCGCTGTTGACCAGCACATAGTCGTCCGCGAGCAACCGGTTCAGCGCGTCGCGATCGCCGTGGACTTGGGCCTGATCATAAGCGGCGGCGGCCGCCGCGAGATCCGGCGGCAAGCTCGCCATGGCGGCGGAGGCGGCGGCTATCAGGGCGATCAGCATGGGGCATCCTGCGCATCGCCGTCGGCGGCGCCAAGTCCCATCCCGCCGGAACCTTCCCCTTACTCCTCGCAAGGATAGGCGCAGCGTTAGGGCTAGGAACGGCGGAGACTAGGTCTGGACGTGGGCTCAACCTCAAGAACCGCCGCTTCGCGGAGGCCGACGAGCCGCTCATGCCGAAGGTCGATTGTCCGGTTAGCCGCGACTCTGGCCGCGCCTACCTCCACCGTCTGGCTAAGTCAGGCGCGAGATTGAGACAGATGCTCCTCTCCTGGCACAACATCGCCGTCTATCAGTGGATGTTGGCGTGTCCCTGGGCCGCCGTCGCGCAAGGGACGCTGGCCGCGATCCGCGAGCGTCTGGCCGCCGAGGCGTAGAAAGGCGCGACGAGCGTTCGCACGTGGAGCTGAAAATGAGTTCGAACTCGGCGGAAGATGGACCGGGGTACGAGGCGCCGCGCGAAGTGGAGGCCCTGCTCGATCGGCTCCGACGGGCGAACATCCTCCACCGGGTGACGCCCCACGGGCGCGGCAATGGCGTCATCCACGTCGAAGTGACGGGCGAACGCTGGGAGATCGAGTATTTCGAGAACCATCCCATCGAGGTCGAGGTGTTCATATCGACGGGCGAGATTGCGGGGGAGGCGGCGCTCGAGCGCCTCTTCCAGGCCCACGCCGACATCTTTCCCAAACCGGCGACCTGAGACGATCTCGCGCCGGCGGCGTTCAGGGCGTGGGGCATCGCCTGGCCGGCGTCAGTCGGTATGACGCCGCCTTGAGAGGGACCTCCGTTTCCTTGGCGTCGACGCCGTAGCGCCCCACGCTGATCGAGCCCTCGAACGGCGCGCCGGTCGAAGGGCGGGGTGGATCGAGGTCGATCAGGAAGAGTCCCTTGAACTCGGCCGGATGGCGGCCCTGGACAAAGGCGACGCCGAGATCGGCGTGACCGTTGAGCGCTCCGCTCGAGCCGACTTGGCTCGCGGCCGTGATCATCCAGCCGTCGGGGATTTGGCATACCGCCAGCACTTGGACATTCGAGGTCCGGACATGGAAACCCGAGACATAGTCCCCCACGGCTACCGGCAGACCGACAAAGGAGAGTAGCGCCCGCTCCGAGGCCCCGGAGGGGCGAGGCGACGCCAGTAGGATGAAGGCCGCCAACCCTGCCCGCGCGATTGCGGCGCGCGTCGCTCCCCGCCCGCTCCTCAGCGAGGCTCGTCGGCCGATCGCCATCCATGCCTCCGCGACTTGATGCCGCCAGAAAGTCCGCCGCGACTGGAAATACAAGCTCGTTGTCGTTGTCCCAAACCAGCTCCGCGCAACCGCGCCTCAGCGTCGCAAGACGGCAATCTTGACCCACGAAAACTCAAGGAGCGCCTTGATCCTCACGGTATCCGCTTGAGGATAAGCGATGCTGGCAGAATGTCCGCTACGGGTGGAGAGCGGCCGCGCCTACCGCGCTCGGAAGGCGACTTGCGCAAAACCACCGGGAGCGGACCTTCCCAGCGGCCGGGTGGCGAGCGGCCCTTGCCAATAATACAAGGCAACCGTCCTGTGCGAAGACGACACCATTCGACCGGGAGGCGGCATTGACGGAAATCCGGCTGCTGAAGAGCACAGACGGAGGAACCCTTCGAAACGTGGCCGATGGGGTTTTCGACGGCCCGATCGATCAGCCACTCGCCTCGGAATTTCTCGGCGATCCACGGCATCACATCTGTGTCGCGATCGAGGAGGGCCTCGTCGTCGGCTTCGCTTCGGCTGTCCACTATGTGCACCCAGACAAACCGACCGAATTATGGATCAACGAGGTTGGTGTCGCCCCGGCATTCCATCGGCGTGGTCTCGCAAAAGCGATTCTCCAGGAGCTTCTCTCACACGCAAAATCGCTCGGCTGTGCGGAAGCGTGGGTGTTGACGGACGAGGACAATGGTCCGGCTCGCGCGCTCTATTCGTCTGTTGGCGGCGAAGAGAGGCCACTGCAATTGATGGTGAATTTTGACCTGACCTAATGGGGCGCGAGCCGACCGGGCCAGCCCGGCCGACTTGCCCGACAACGGACGTTCCCAACGTGTGCTGGGGGTCGGGAGCCATCATCGGCGTCCGAACTGAATAACGACATCTGCGTGTCGAGCCAGAAGGCCGACTCACCGAAGGTCCGTGACGGGTGGTGAGCGGACGATCTCTCCAGCTTTGGCAAATGCGTGGATCAAGACAGACGACCGAGTTGACGCTTCACCGCATCGAGGTCGCCCAGAACCCAGACCTCGATAATCCTTCGGCCGTTGGTCGTGAAAAACGCGGCTCCGCACCATGAGAGCTCACGCCCCGTCGGCTGAACACCGAGGAACACGCCCGTGTGCCTGCCAGAGAATGTCATCCGAGCGCTTGCGCGCGTATCGATTTCGATTAGATCATCGATGACGCAGTGATAATCGCTCAAAGCGTCGTGAATCAACCGCAAATAGTCAATGAAGGCTCCAACGCCGAAGCTTTCCGGCCCCAAAGAAGCTCGGAACTTTAGACCAGGATCAAGAATTTCCCTGGCCGCCCCTTCATCCCTCCTATTCCAGACATCGTTATAGAAGCGGCGCACCAGTTCACCTGCAGGAGAGTACCTGTCTTTCATTTCTTCGCCTACATCTAGCTAGACAGGCTCAGCCAAGCGCCGCTTAGCCGAACTAAGCGACGAAGCCGAACCTCTTCAGCATCCGTTTAGGGCGGACTTCGGCCGACCTCAGGCGAGTTGTTTCATCAACCCGCCATGTCGGCCACAGACCAGGGTTGCGGTCGGCTCATTCGTTGGGCGATCAGGTGTACGAATTGGCGCAAGGCGACGCATCGATCCGCGGCGTCGGAGGGGAGCCATACCATGAGGGCCCAGTCAGCACGTTGCGGAGTTTTGAGCGTCTATGAGCCTAAGGGGAGCGGACGTCAGAGCTTGTCCACGTGGCCGACGCTGATGGCCGTCACCAGCCAATGGCCGTGCGTGCGCTTGAGCGTCATGTCGGAGAACGAGTGAGTTCCAATGGCGTTCTTGTCGACGTCCATCCAGAGACACTCGAAGTAGAGTCTCGCGGTGTCGCCGGTCACCTCGGCGTGCATCCGCATCGCCGGCGTGTAGCCAATCCAGTGGTTCTCCGGTCGAAACGGCCCCGAGACATCGCGCCAGTAGTCGCGCACCTGATCCTTGCCCGAATAGCGCTTGTTGCCGTGCGCCGTGTCGGTGAGCGTCGCGTCGTCCGCGTAGATGCTCATCATCCGGTCAAGGCTCTTCTCCGGCAGCACGCTGCCGGCCGTGTGGAAGATCACCTCGACATTGCGTACGGCCAGCACATCCGCCGGCGGTCCCTTGTCCGGTCCGGAGGGTACAGCGTCCGCATATGCGGACGCCGCGAGCCCCAGCCACAGCGCGAGCGCCAGCGCCAACTCTCGTAATCCACGGATCATTGCGTCCCTCATGGTGAAGGTTAAGAGGACCTTGTCCTACCGACATGACAAACTCAAGCGAGGCTCGGCAGCCGCTCGTCCGCTCAGCAACGGGCGCGAACGCCCGAATACCGGCGCTGAGCCAACCGCCGCTTTAGGCGCCAATATGCCGGACGAAGCGCCGAAACTGCGGTGTTCCACCTCCCCTTCGCTGCTCACGCCGGTTGTGACCCGCGGCAACGGAGGCGAGCCGGACTGAGTTCGGAAGGTCGAGGGCGTTGGATTCGGGCAAGCCCGTCGCCGGGCTGATCCTGGTGGACCCGTCGGACGTATCGCGTGGGCCTAACGGAGAGACACCATGCGCGCCTTGCTGATCGCTTCCAGCCTTGTCTGCCTTGCCGGAGGGTCCGCGGCGCAGGCCGCCGCCGCGTCGCCGCCCGCCACGACCACGGTCGACGCGGCGAGATTCTACTCCGGCACCTGGTATGAGATCGGTCGTCGGCCCATGTCGCTCACCAACGGCTGCGTCGCGGGCGGGACCACCTATACGAAGCTGAGCGGCGACAAGGTGAAGGTGGAGGACTTCTGCCACAAGGGCTCGCCGTCGGGCGCGTTGAAGACGATCGGCGGACCCGCCCAGATTGTCGATCCCGGCGCCAACGCCAAACTCCACGTGAGCTATCACGTCTTCGGAATTGTCACTCTGCCGCGTGACTACTGGGTCTTGGAACACGCGGACGACTACGCGTGGTTCATTTCATCCGATCCGAGCTTCCACAATCTCTGGATCTACACGCGCAATCCTCATCCATCGCAGACCGAGGTCGCGGCTTTGGTGGCTCGCGCCAAAGCCCTCGGTTACGACACGGCGTTGCTGGAGTTTCCCGCCACCGGATCCTGAGGGGAAGACGCCGTTTCCCGGCCTGGAGAGACGAGACTTAGGTCATCCGGGCGCCTTCGATCCGAGCGGGCCTCAGACGGCGTGTTCGGCGGCTTCGGCGAGGGAGCGGCAGACGTCGGCGATTTGGCGGCGGGCCTGGATGGCGGCGGCGTCCGGTGGGGTCGAGGCGGGGAACTTCATGCGGAAGACAAAATTGCCCAGCGGGCTGTGGGCGGTGTAGGCGAGGACGAGTTCGTCGTCGCTCCGGCACGCGCCACGCATGGGGAAAACCCCCGTTGATCTGATCGACGGTTCCGAAATCATGCAGTTAGCCCCAGAAAACAGTGAGAACAGTTCGAGCGCTCACGGGCTCCGATGCCTGCCGAGGCATGAGCCTGGTTCGCCTCAGCAATAAAGCGTAACGCTGACGTAAAGGGAAGGCCGTAAAGGCAAACCTATGTTATTCAACGCGGCGCGCTAAGCGTGCGCTTGTTCGGTTGGCGCTGGAGGATACCCGAAGCTGCCCGGATCGTCGCCCATATGCCGTGAGGCGGACGCCGGTAACGAATGGGAACAGGACGCTGGCGCGAAGCCTCGCCCTCAGCGGCCGGCGCCCACCGAGGTCCGCTCGTGCAGGGGCGCGGCCTCGGCCACGAAGCGGGCGATCGCCGCCTCCAACGGCGGGAGCAAGGCGCCGCGCTGGCTGTCCAGGGCGACGTTGGCGGGGCGTGTCGCCGGCCAGCCGAACCCACGCCAGGGGCGGCCCTCGATGCGACGTTCGTCCAAACCGGCGGCCCGGGCGATCATCCGGGCGAACTCGGCCCAGCTGGCGGCGCCGGGGCTGGCGAGGTGCCAGAGGCCGGTCTCGCCATCGATGACGAGATCGAGGGTCGCGTCCACGAGATCCGGGACGTGGGTGGGCGAGACCACGGCGTCGTCGGGCGCGGCGAAGCTGTTTCCGGCGCGCAGGGCGTTGAGGACGTGGACCGCGAAGTTATGCGGGTCGTGGGCCTGGAAGAAGGCGGCGGTACGCACGATCAGGCTCCGGCCGCCGGCCTCGGCGACGAGCCGCTCGGCCTCCGCCTTGCTTCGCCCGTAGACGTTGAGCGGATTGGGAGCGTCGCTCTCCAGGTAAGGGGCCGCCCTTTCGACCGTCGAACACCAGGTCGGAGGAGAAGGTGACGAAGGGGACGTCTTCGGCGGCGCAGACGCCGGCGAGGCGTCCGGCGCCGTCGGCGTTGGCGGCCATGCAGGCGTCGACCTCGCGCTCCGCCTCGTCCACCCGCACGAAGCCGGCCGTGTTGATCACGGCCGAGGGCTTGAGCTCGGCCAGGATCCGGCGCGCGGCGGCCTCGTCTTCGATCGGGAGTCGCCGGCGGTCGGTGAGCACGAACGGCAGGGCTCTCGCGGCGCAGGCTCGGGCGAAGGCGCGGCCGAGGGTGCCGGTGGCGCCGGTGATGACGATCGGGCCGGCGACGATCTGGGGCACGGGGGTCCTCCTCTCGGGTGTCGGGCAGGGGGCCAGCTTGCGCGCGCGATGGGGAAAGACATAGCGGCTGTCGCGCCGCCACCAGCCGGGGGCGGTGAAGGCCACGGGGGCGACGCCGGCCCATTCCTCCCCTTTCCTGCGAGAGACGACGGGGGAGGAATTGGTCCGCCTAGCCAAGTCGCGCCAGAGCGACGCCAGGGCGGTGGGGCGGGGCGCTCCGCCGCGCAGGTCGAAGACGCCGGGCTCGTAGCAGCCCTGGTCGCGCTGGAGCAGGCAGACCCAGTCGACTGCCCCCAGCAGCGACCAGGCGGTGACGGCGCGCAGGTCGACGCCCTCGGCGCGCAGCCGCTCGCAGGCGCGCCAGGTCTCCGCCACCCAGCGCAACTGCTCCTCCCGGGTGCTGCCGTTGTGGCATTCGGTGACGGCGATCGGACGACGGTAGCGGTCCCAGGTTTCGGCGAGCAGGGCCTCGAGGCCGACCACGCCGCTCTCGCACACTCGCGCCGCCTCGACATCGACGAAGGGCGGCTGGCCGGGTCCGGGGCGCAGCTCGGGCGGGTAGAGATCGAGCCGGTGATCGAGGAAGCGCTCGCTGGTGAGGTAGTGGTTCACGCCGATCACGTCGGGCGGGCAGGGATCGTCGGCGATGGCCGCGAGCCGGTCGCCCAGACCGAAGCCGGCGATGTGGTGGTGGAGTGGGTGTCCCGGGACGACCTCCCCGCACAGCAGGTCCCAGGTGATCCAGCGGCGATGATTGTCGAACTCGGACTGGTAGGCGACGCGGGGCGTCGAACGGGTGACGCCGAGATCGTCGGTCTGGATCAGGCGCGCGGCCGGGTTCACGCGGCGGACGGCGGCCATGGCCAGGCGGGTGGCGTCGATCTGGTTCAACAGGGCCCGCCAGAAGGCGCCCTCGTCGGTGAGGTGCGGATACCAGTGGCCGTAGAGGGCGCTGAAGCGGGCGGTGGTGAGCGGCTCGTTCACCGGGGTGTAGGCGTCGATCCACGGATAGCGTTCGGCCACGGCCTTGGCGTGGGCGGCGAGGCCGGGCGCGAAGCCCGCGTCGTCGATCAGGGAGGTGTAGCGCGGGCCCGAGCCGTGGTGGATCAGGCCGGCGATGACGCCCAGGCCGAGCTCACGGATGCGGGCGAGGCGCTGGTCGGTCCAGGTGAAGTCACGCTGGTCCGGCCGGTCGGGAGAGACGCGCTCCCACAGCACGGGATAGCGCAGCGTCGTAATCCCCAGCGCGGCGAATCGGTCGAGATCGTCGATGCGCGTCCTGGTGCCCGGTGCGGATCGTCTGGTCGAACCAGCGGTCGCGCACACGGTTCACGGTGCACTCGTGACCGCCCCACAGTTCCAGCATAGCCCGTCGTCCTCGTCCCGTCGGGGTCTGGAAGGCGGCGACGGTCCGGGGGGTTCCTGTGGGCTTGGAAGCGTACCGAGCCGGGCTGGCTCACGCCGGCGGCGGCGCAACGCGGGTGTTGTGGAAGGCCGCGACGCTCCAGCCTTGGCCGTCGCGGACCAGAACGGCGTTGATCAGCGTCGGGATCACCCCGGCCATGGGTCCCTCGCGAACCTCGAGCCGGCCGGAGATGACGGCGTGGATCACTTCGGGCGCGAGGCTGCGGGCGGTGACCGCCTGAAAGTCGACCGTGGTGCCCTTGTAGATGGTCGCGAAGATGCGCGCGTGCTGCGCCGCCACCGCCTCGCGGCCGACGATCAGCATGCCGAAGATGTTGATGAACTCGGCGTCCGGAGCGAACCGCGCGGCGAAGGCCTCAGCGTCCCCGGCGTTCCAGGCGGCGGTGAGCGCGGCGGCGAGATCGTGGGCGACGTCGGCGGGGTCGGTCATGGAGGGCTCCAGCTGGAGCTACACCTTAGGTGTCCCGCCGTTGAAGGTCACCCTCCCTGGTGGATCGGAGAGCCTAGCGCCGCCCCTTCCTGAACCGCGCCGCCTTCTCCTCCCGCGCGTCCGCCCGCGCCTTGGTGACCACGCCGCGGTCCACCGCCTCTCCCTCCCCGGTCATCACCTCGTTGGCGAACTCCAGGTCGAGGAGCTTCAGGCGCTTGATCTCGTCGCGCAGCCTCGCGGCGGTCTCGAACTCCAGGTTGGCGGCGGCTTCGCGCATCTTGGTCTCGAGGTCGCGCAGGGTGGTCTGGAAGTTGTTGCCGAGGAACGGCTTCTGGTCCTCCGCCACGCCGGCGGGAATGGTCACGTGGTCGCGCTCGTAGGGTGAGGCGAGGATGTCCTTGATCTGGCTCTTGATGCTCTCGGGCGTGATGCCGTGCTCGAGATTGAAGGCGCGCTGCTTCTCCCGTCGGCGCTCGGTCTCGGCCATGGCCCGCTCCATCGAGCCGGTGATGGTGTCGGCGTAGAGGATCACCCGGCCGTCGACGTTGCGGGCGGCGCGGCCGATGGTCTGGATCAGCGAAGTCTCCGAGCGCAGGAAGCCTTCCTTGTCGGCGTCGAGGATGGCGACCAGACCGCACTCGGGGATGTCGAGGCCCTCGCGCAGCAGGTTGATGCCCACCAGCACGTCGAAGGCGCCTAGCCGCAGGTCGCGGATGATCTCGATCCGCTCCAGGGTGTCGACGTCGGAGTGCATGTAGCGCACGCGCAGGCCCTGCTCGTGCATGTATTCGGTGAGGTCCTCCGCCATCTTCTTGGTAAGGACGGTGACCAGGGCGCGGTAGCCGGCCTTGGCGATGTCGCGGCACTCGGCGATGACGTCGTCGACCTGGCTGAAGCCGTCCTTGGACACCGGGCGGACGTCCACCGGCGGGTCGATCAGGCCGGTGGGGCGGATCACCTGCTCGGCGAAGACGCCGCCGGATTTCTCCAGCTCCCACTTGGCGGGGGTGGCGGAGACGAACACGCTGTCCGGCCGCATCGCCTCCCACTCCTCGAACTTGAGCGGGCGGTTGTCCATGCAGCTGGGCAGGCGGAAGCCGTACTCGGCGAGGTTGAACTTGCGGCTGTAGTCGCCGCGATACATGGCGCCGAGCTGCGGGACGGTCTGGTGGCTCTCGTCCACGAACAGCAGGGCGTTGTCGGGGATGTATTCGAAGAAGGTCGGCGGCGGCTCGCCCGGGCGGCGACCGGTGAGATAACGGCTGTAGTTCTCGATCCCGGCGCAGGAGCCGGTGGCGTCGATCATCTCCAGGTCGAAGGTGGTGCGCTGCTCCAGCCGCTGGGCCTCCAGCAGCTTGCCGTTGGCCACCATCCAGTCGAGGCGCTGCTTGAGCTCGGCCTTGATGCCGGTGACCGCCTGGCGCAGCGTCGGGCGCGGCGTGACGTAGTGGCTGTTGGCGTAGATCTTCACGCTCGGCAGCTCGCCGGTCTTCTTGCCGGTGAGCGGGTCGAACTCGTGGATCGCCTCGACCTCGTCGCCGAACAGCATGATCCGCCAGGCGCGATCCTCGTAGTGGGCGGGGAAGATCTCGATTGTGTCGCCGCGCCGGCGGAAGGTGCCGCGCTCGAAGCTCTGGTCGTTGCGACGGTATTGCTGGGCGATGAGATCCGCCATCAGCCGCTTCTCGTCGAGCTTCTCGCCGACGGTCACGGTGAAGGTCATCGCCGTGTAGGTCTCGACCGAGCCGATGCCGTAGATGCAGGACACCGAGGCGACGACGATCACATCGTCCCGCTCCAGGATGGCGCGGGTGGCGCTGTGGCGCATGCGGTCGATCTGCTCGTTCCGGCTGGAGTCCTTCTCGATGTAGGTGTCGGTCCGGGCGACGTAGGCCTCGGGCTGGTAGTAGTCGTAGTAGCTGACGAAATACTCGACGGCGTTGTTCGGGAAGAAGCTCTTGAACTCGGAATAGAGCTGGGCGGCGAGCGTCTTGTTGTGAGCCAGGATCAGCGCCGGACGTTGGGTGGCCTCGATGATCTTGGCCATGGTGAAGGTCTTGCCGGAGCCGGTGACGCCCAGCAGCACCTGATCCCGCTCGCGCTGCTTGATGCCGTCGACGAGCTCGGCGATGGCGGTGGGCTGGTCGCCGGCGGCCTGGTAGTCGGCCACCAGCTCGAAGCGCTTGCCGCCCTCGCTCTTCTGCGGCCGGGCGGGACGGTGCGGCACCCACAGGGTCGGAATCGCGGCCGGCTCGATATCGTGCACGAACGCCGCCGACATATCCGACACGCCGGCGACCGGCGCGCTCTTCTGGGCGGAACGGGGCATGAACGGCAAGGTAGGCCCGGGCGACCCCGGGCTCAAGGGCGCGCGCGGCGCGGATCGCCGCCGAGCCGACGGGTTACCGCTGGCGCGCCTTCCGGGCCGCGTAGCGCTCGTCCCGCTTGGCCTTCTGCTCGGCGGCGGTCAGCGCCTTGCGCTCCTTGCGCGCGGCGCGCTTGGACTCGAGGTCGGCCAGCTCTCGGGCTTCGGCTTCGAGTCGCGCGGCCTCCTTCTCCTCCGCACGCTTGGCGCGGACGGCTTCCAGTTCGCGGCGACGGATCTCCTCGCGCGATTCGAAGTTCTCCGCCTGGACGGCGGGCTTCGGCTTGAGCTTGGCGAGCAGGGCCTTCTTGGCCTCGGCCTGGGAGGCCAAGCGCTCGGCGTGACCGGTTTTCAGCGGGTCTTTCATGCAACCTTTAACGATGTCGGGGGAGCGGCCGCCTGATATGCCGATTTCCCGCCGCCGTTCAAGGCGCGGCCGACGTTATTGCGGCAGCATGGGCCGACCCTGATGGGCGACGAGCAGGTCGTGCATGTCGTCGGCGTGCTCCTCTTCCTTGGCCAGGATCCACTTGAGCATGCGTTCGGTGGTGGGATCGTCATTGCCGAAGTAGCGGATCAGCTCCTGGTAGTGCTCGATGGCGATCCGCTCGGCGATCAGGTTTTCCTTGATCATGTCGATCAGGGTCGGGCCGTCGTGATATTCGCTGGCCGATCGGGTGGCGAGGCCCTCAGGGCTGAAGTTCGGCTTGCCGCCGAGCTGGTTGATGCGCTCGGCCACGGCCATCATGTGCTCGCGCTCCTCCTTGGCGTGTTCGAGGAACTCGTCCTTGACCGCCTCGCTCGCCAGCCCCGAAGCCGAGACGGCGTTCTGGGTGTAGCGCAGGACGCAGACGATCTCGGTCGCCAGCACCGCCTGAAGGATCTCCACCGCCTGTTCGACGTCGCCCTTGTAGGTGGAGGTGATCGCGCCCTTCTCGATCTGCTCTCGAGCCCGCGCGCGCAGGGTTTGGACGTCGGACAGAAAGGGCTTGTCGGTGGCGCCGGCTCGGCTGGCCATGGAAACTCCCGGGGCTCGCGTGGTGAAGCTTCGAACTTAGGGTCGACAGCCCGGTTGCTCAAGCCGCCGGCGTCTGTTCGCACTCAGGCGATCTTCGCCGCCAACGCGGCAAAGGCGGGCGAGCGCCGGATCGGGTCGTAGTCGCGGTTGTTCTCGATCGAGACGAACCCGGGCTCGCGCCGCTGAACCGACTTGGCCAGCCACGGCAAGGCGGCGGCGGGCTGGCCGGCTCGCGCGTAGGCGTCGGCCACCTCGATGGCGGAGCCGGAGCCCGACTGATATCGCGCCAGCGTCTGCTCCAAGAGGGCGCGCAACATGCCCTCGCGGCCGCCGGTCTCGAGCCCGCGCCGCGCGGCTTCGACGTCCGGCGTCAGGTTGGTGGTTCGTGCGGCGAGCGCCGCCTCCCGCAGGAAATCGGCGTCGCGACCAAGGGTGAGGTTCAATCGGGAGAGGTACAGGTGGGTGGAGGGAAAGCTCGGGTCGCGGGCCTCGAGAGCGCTCGAGCACGGCGAACGCCTCCGATCTCCGGCCGGCCTGGAACAGGATGAAGCCGCGATCCGCCTGGATCGCCTCCGACTCCGGATCCAGCGCCGCGGCGCGATCGATCTCGTCCAGGGCGGCGGCCGCCTTGCCTCGGTTCAGCAGGAAGGTGGCGTACCAGTGGTGCGCGGTGGCCGAAGAGGGCTCCAGCGCCAGCGCCCGATGGAACTCCCGCTCCGCCTCGCCCGCCTTCCAGAAGCCCCAGTAATCGACGAACGCCAGGGCGGCGTGCGCCTCCGCCAGCCGGTCGTCGAGCGCCAACGCCTTCCGCGCGGCGTCCCGCGCCAGCGGATACGCCTGAGACTCGGGCATGAAGGTGTATTCGCGCGTCAGGTTGTAGGTCTTGGCGAGGCCGAGCCACGCCTGGGCATAGTCCGGATCGATCCGTAGGGCGGCGTTGAAGTCGTCCAGCGCGGTGTTGAGCGAGGCGGGCGTGCGTCGCGTCCACGCTTCTGTGCCCTCCACATACAGCTTTTCGGCGGCGTACGGCGGCGGCGGCGCGGCGCGCCGGGCGTCGCCCCTGACCGTCCACCAGACGAGCCCGATCAGTGGGACCGCCAGCACGGCGAGCCAGGGCGCCCAGCGCGGAGGCGCCCGTCGTGAGCGGCTATTCGCCGTCGTGGCGGATGGCGGCAGGGCGGCGGCCGGCGCCGGTTCCATGACCTCTGGTTCGGGCTTGTCCAAGGTCTCCGGCGAGAGGCCAGAGCGCCAGGCTTCGAGTTCTCGCACCAGGGCGTAGACGCGCCCCTTCGCCGCGCCGGGCATACGACGGACGGGCAACCCTAACTCGGCTTCCCATCGCCGCACGGTCCGCTCTCCACGGCCGAAATAGGCCGCGATGGATTTCCACGACTCCAGCTGGTCTCGCGCGATATCGAGGCCGCTCATTTGGTCCGCCGCTCGCGGTTCATCCACGCCGCCCCATGCTCGCGTGTCGCTGTGGCTATACCGGCGCCAGGTGGTCGAGGACCAGCCGGACAGAACTAAAGGATTGTCATATTTTCGCGCCTGAACGGATTCCGTGCAAATCACCATTGATCAAGCTGGCCAAAAACTTGGCCGGTTTTGGCCGATTGCGCCCGATCACGACGTCATGCCGCACGCTCGTTCCGTGTCTAGAACTCGCCTTGTTCCCGCCTGGAACGCGCCTCCCGCCGACGCCGCGCTCCGCGGCAGCGGGGCCGGGCGAACTCGGCGGGACGGCAATGCTTTCGTTCGATCACCCGATCGAACGCTGATCCGGGCGCAGCGCCTAGGCTGGAGGGTTTTCTCGAATGAATAGAAGATACGTTTTCGCGGCGGCATCCGCGGCCGCTCTGGTGGCCGGCGCCGCCAGCGCACACGTGGCCACCATCTCCGGTGGCTACGATCTCGACGCTTACGATACGCCCGAGCTGGTCTTCAACAACAGCACGGGATTCGATTTCATCAACGCCCAGATGGTGCTCACGCCCTATCAGCCGGGAACCGACGACTATTCGACGCCCGCGCAGACGGTGCAGCTCGGCACCCTCGCCGCCGGTCAGAACAGCACGGTGATCTGGGGCAGCGGCGGCCCGTTCTTCTCCTATGATTTCGACGACGACTGGGGCAACGATCTGGCGGGCAACCCGCTGTGCGTTCAGCCCTACCCGTACTGCACCCGCGTCGGGAACTTCAAAGTGACGTTCACCGCGACCTGGGCGAACCCGGCCTACAACCAGGGGCAGGGCGTCGAGATCTCCTCGGTGTTCTCGCCGACGCAGAACGCCACCGGCGGTTTCGTCGGCTGGGAGGGCCTCGACCCCACCGGCCTCGCCGAGACGGTCTACGACGACCACCAGGGCTCGATCACCGGCACCCTCGCCTATATCGACGTCGGCGCGCCGTCACCGGGTGTGCCCGAGCCGGCGACGTGGGCGCTGATGCTCATCGGCGCCGGCGCGGCCGGTTTCGGATTGCGGACGCGGCGCGCGCTCACGCCCGCCTCCTGAGCAGCGTAAGCGGCTGGGGCCCGGGCGAGCGCACGACGCGCTCGCCCGTGTCTCGTCGCACGAGGGACGCTTGAGCGATCCGACGAACTACACGCACCTGTTCGGCAGCCCCCTGATGGTGCACCGCTGGCAGGACGGACCGGCGCTGAACGCCGCCTTGCTGCCCCTGATCCTGGACGAGGAGGCGCGCGCGCCGGGTAAGGCCAAGAGCAACATCGGCGGCTGGCATTCGGCGTACGGTCAGCTGGAGTTTTGCGGCGAGGCGGGCATCGCACTCGTCCGCCACATGCGTGAGATGGCCGACGAGGCCACGGCGCGGGTCTACCGCGAATACGGCCACGCCAAGCCTGCGATCGACTGGACGCTCCACGCCTGGGCCAACCTGAACCGACGCGGCGATTTCAACGGCGGCCACACCCACCCCGGCTCGACCTGGTCCGGAACCTACTACGTCGACCTCGGCGTCAAGGCAGGCGAGCCGGCCGCTCCCCTTCATCTCCTCGACCCCTGCCAAGGTCGGGCCAACACCTTCCTGCCCGGAATTGCGGCGACCAGCTTTACCCTGAGGCCGGAGCCCGGGCTGATGGTGCTCTTCCCCAGCTACATTCCGCACATGGTCTATCCCCACGCGGGCGATCGGCCCCGGGTCTCCATTGCCTTCAATTTCCGGCGGGAGCCGTATCCCTAGAGCGGAATGTCCGATCCTGGCCGGTCATGTCCGCTGGCGCTCGCGGCCGCCGCCCGTAGATTGAGAGTTCACCTTCGCGTCGCGGCGAGGGAGCCGGCGTCCCGACGGTGGACGTCGGCTCTTCGCCGCCTGACCCGCTCAGTTGCTGACGGAGGGGCGTTCGCGCACCGGCCCATTCCCTTGGCTTCTCGGTGTAAGACGTCCATATTTGCCCCATGAAGCTCAACTCGCCCGAGTCGATCCAGACGGCGGAAGAGGTGTTCCGCGAGTATCGCGGGAGTTGGACGGCGGCGCGTGATGCGGGGAAGCGCGACGTCGACGGCGTTCTCGTGATCCCGCGCAAGGCCCCCAGCGGCGATGATCATCGTCTAAACGGCGGCGGGCGGACGCATCCCAAGAGCCTTTGACGTTCAGCTTCACGCTCGTTCTCGGGCTCTTTCTTCTCGCTCCAGGCTTGGCCCTTTTCGCGGGGCTGTATCACGGAAGCCGGCTTGGGACCGTGGAGTCTCCCCCTCCGCCGCCCGGCTCGATCCTGACCTTGACCATCGTCACGCTTGGAGCGTTGGCGGCGCACATTCTGGGCGCGCTCTTCTTCTGGCTCCAGGAACTCGCCTGCGGGTGGATCGCGTGCCATGTCACGCGCTTCGACCCCAACATCTACGCGGCGTTTTTCGACATCACCGCCAACAAGGGCCGGGTCACGGGGCTCGAGGCGCTCGAGATGTTTGCCGCGCTCGGCCTCATCACGGCGTTCAGCTTCTTCGGCGCTCGGGCCATCATCGCGCGACTCGCCGGCAAGACCGGCCTGCTTGGTCTGCTTTACGGCTGGCTCTCGGAGTTGGCGGTCGCCCTGGAAGCCGACCAGGCCGTGCTCGCCTATGTTCTCAGCGATGTCGAAGATAGCGGCGTGGTGGTCGGGTATGAGGGCGTGGTCGCCAACATGACCGCGAATGCCGATAGAGAGATCACGTCAATTCTGCTGACCAGCTGCGAAACCTTCTATCTTCACATCTCCGCTTCGGGTGTCGTCCGGCGCGAAGGCGCGCGTGACCAAGACATTCCTCAACTCTATCTGGATCGGTCGCGCATCAAGAACATCGCGTTCGAACGGGTTCGATTCGGCGACCTGTCGCCGGAACGCCTGGCCACGCGCTAGGCGTCGCCTGACGTTGTATTTCACGCCTCGCCGAAGCCCTTGCCTGGCGTGACGGGACTCAGTCGGATCAGGCGGCTGTCCAGGACGGCCGCCTGACGGTGCTTGACGTGCTCGCGGTAGCCGGGATCGGTGACCATCTCGAGGAAAGCGCCGGCGGTGGGGTATTCGGCGATGAAGGCGAGGTCCCAGCGTTCGTCGCTCGGCCCGGTGAGCACCGCCTCGGGCTTCCCCGCCCACACCTGGCGTCCGCCCACGCGGGCGAACACCTCGGCGCTGGTGCGGCCGTACTCGCGGTAGGCGTCCAGCCCGCTCAGGCCCTTGCCGTGGTGAGGGTGCCCCTCCGGATAGTCCGCCCGCTCCTTCAGCCGGATAAGGTTGAGCATGTGGATGGGCGTATCCCGCGGCAGAGCCTTGAAGGCGTCGAATTGCGGGCGGGTCGGATCGATCGATCCAGCGGCCATGGTTCACTCCTCGAAAGCTTCGCTTCGGGCGGCATGGCGCTGAAATTCGGAGGGAGCAAGTCGAGAGGGCGTATCGGGGCGGCGCCAACGCGTGTCGCCGCCCCGTCTTCGCCCCGTTAACTCACGTTATCTTCTACACTTTTGGTTCATCGCGTACACCGCGACGGATCGCCGCTAGGGGGCCTTCGCGGCGCCCCGCCTCCGCCTTGGTTGCCTACGGCGAGAAGCCCATGTTATGGGGCGCCCCGGTCCGCGGCGACGGCTCACCTCTCCTGGTGCGCCGGCTTTCGGCGCTTCGTCGACTGGAGCGCGGCCCGGCAATTTAAGCCTATCGGACGGTCTTGACGTGGCGGATGACTCCAGTTCCTCGAATGTGGGCGTGCGCTACGCGCAGGCCTTGTTCGATCTTTCGGTTGAGACCGGCGCGCTCGAGCCGGTGGAGCGCGATCTCGCGTCTCTGAAGGCGATGGTCGCCGAGAGCCGCGACCTGCGCGATCTGCTGATCACGCCGCGCATCGGCCACGAGGAGAAGGGCAAGGCGCTTCAGGCGGTGGCCGAGCGCGCCGGCTTCGATCCCACCACCCGCAAGTTCCTGGGCCTGGTCGCCGCCAATCGACGCACCGCCGTCCTGCCCTCCGTGGTCACCGCGTTCGAGCAGCTCGTCGCCAAGCGACGCGGAACCATTGTCGCCGAAGTGACCACCGCGGTCCCGCTCGATCCCGCCCAAACCGAGGGCCTCAAGGCCGCGCTGCGCGCCGCGCTCGGCAAGGATCCCGACATGCAGACCCGCGTCGATCCCGCCATCCTCGGCGGGGTGCGCGTCCGCGTCGGCTCGCGCCTCTACGACGCCTCCCTCAAATCCCGCCTCGATTCCCTGAAATACGCCCTCAAGAGAGCTTAAGACCTTAAACGCCATGGACATCCGCGCCGCCGAAATCTCCGAAATCCTCAAGGGTCAGATCGCCAACTTCGGCGAGGAAGCGGACGTCTCCGACGTCGGCCAGGTCCTCTCCGTCGGCGACGGCATCGCCCGCGTCTTCGGTCTGGACCAGGTCCAGGCCGGCGAGATGGTCGAGTTCCCGTCCGCCGGGGTGAAGGGCATGGCCCTCAACCTCGAGCGCGACAACGTCGGCGTGGTGATCTTCGGCTCCGACGCCGAGATCTCCGAGGGCGACGAGGTCCGCCGCCTTTCCGAGATCGTGGACGTGCCGGTGGGCAAGGGCCTGCTCGGCCGCGTGGTCAACTCCCTGGGCGAGCCGATCGACGGCAAGGGCCCGATCACCAACGTCGCCGAACGTCGCCGCGTCGACGTGAAGGCGCCGGGCATCATCCCGCGCAAGAGCGTCAACGAGCCGGTGCAGACCGGCCTCAAGATCATCGACTCCCTGGTGCCGATCGGACGCGGCCAGCGCGAGCTGATCATCGGCGACCGCCAGACCGGCAAGACCGCCGTGGCCATCGACGCCATCCTCAACCAGCGCCAGATCAACGCCGGCGACGACGAGAAGGCCAAGCTCTACTGCGTCTACGTCGCCATCGGCCAGAAGCGCTCCACCGTCGCCCAGATCGTCAAGACGCTCGAGGAGCGCGGCGCGCTGGACTACACCATCGTCGTCGCCGCCACCGCGTCGGACCCCGCCCCGCTTCAGTTCCTGGCCCCGTTCGCCGGCTGCGCCATGGGCGAGTGGTTCCGCGACAACGGCATGCACGCGCTCATCATCTATGACGACCTCTCCAAGCAGGCCGTCGCCTATCGCCAGATGAGCCTGCTGCTGCGCCGCCCGCCGGGCCGCGAGGCCTATCCGGGCGACGTCTTCTATCTCCACTCCCGCCTGCTCGAGCGCGCCGCCAAGCTCAACGACGATTACGGGGGAGGTTCGCTCACCGCCCTGCCGCTGATCGAGACCCAGGCCAACGACGTCTCCGCCTACATCCCGACCAACGTGATCTCGATCACCGACGGCCAGATCTTCCTGGAGACCGACCTGTTCTACCAGGGCATCCGCCCGGCGATGAACGTCGGCATCAGCGTCAGCCGCGTGGGCTCCTCGGCCCAGATCAAGGCGATGAAGACCGCCGTCGGCCCGCTCAAGGGCGACCTCGCGCAATATCGCGAAATGGCCGCGTTCGCCCGCTTCGGCTCCGACCTCGACGTCTCGACCCAGCGCCTGCTGGCGCGCGGCGAGCGCCTCACCGAGCTGCTCAAGCAGCCCCAGTACTCGCCGCTCCAGGCCGAGGAGCAGGTCGCCGTGCTCTACGCCGGCACCCGCGGCTACCTCGACGCCCTGCCGGTGAGCGATGTGCAGCGCTTCCAGTCCGAGCTGCTGTCGCGCCTGCGCGGCGATCACGGCGAGGGCGTGCTGGAGGCGATCCGCACCTCCAAGGCCCTGTCCGACGACACCGAGGGCAAGCTGAAGGGCGTCATCGAGCAGGTGGCCAAGTCCTTTGGCTAGTCTCAAGGAGATCCGCACCCGGATCGCGTCGGTCGGCGCGACCCAGAAGATCACCAAGGCGCTGCAGATGGTCGCGGCGGCCAAGCTGCGTCGCGCGCGGGAAGGCGCCGAGAGCGCCCGCCCCTATGCCGAGCGCATGGCGGCGGTGATCGCCAACCTCGCCGCCGGGGTCTCGGGCGACAGCGCTCCGCCGATGCTGGCCGGCACCGGCCGGCGCGACAAGGAGCTGGTGATCGTCACCACCGCCGACCGCGGTCTGGCCGGCGGATTCAACACCACCATCGTCCGCGCCGCGCGCGACCACATCGCCACCGCGCTCGCCGAGGGTCGGGAGGTCAGCGTCGTCACCGTCGGCCGCAAGGCGCGCGACCAGTTGCGCCGCCTGCACGGCGACAAGCTGGTGGAGAACCGGGAAGCCGGCGGCGCGCCCAGCTTCGAGCGCGCTCGCGAGGTGGCCGACCTGGTCATCCAGCGCTTCGAGGCCGGGCAGGCCGACGTGGTCACCCTGTTCTACAGCCGCTTCCGCTCGGTGGTGGCGCAGGTCCCCACCCGCCAGCAGCTGATCCCCGCCGAGCCGCCGCAGGACGTGGAGCCGATCGACCTCAAGGGATCGGCCTATGAGTACGAGCCCGACGCCGAGACCATCCTGGCCGAGCTCCTGCCGCGCAACATCGCCACCCAGATCTTCTCGGCCATGCTCGAGAACCAGGCCGGCTTCTTCGCCGCCCAGATGACGGCGATGGACAACGCCACCCGCAACGCCGGCGAGCTCATCGCCAGCCTCACCCTGCTCAAGAACCGCACCCGCCAGGCGCAGATCACCAAGGAGTTGATCGAGATCATCTCCGGCGCCGAGGCTCTGTAAGTTTACAAGGAAGAGACCATGACCGACGTCCTCGATCGCCCGCAGACCACTGAACCCAGGACCGCCCACGGCCGGATCACCCAGATCATCGGCGCCGTCGTGGACGTCGAGTTCGAGGGTACGCTGCCGCCGATCCTCAACGCGCTCGAAACCACCAACACCGACCAGCGCACCGGCGAGCCTTTCCGCCTGGTGCTGGAGGTGGCCCAGCACCTGGGCGAGAACACCGTGCGCACGATCGCCATGGACACCACCGAAGGCCTCACCCGCGGACACCCGGTGACCGACACCGGCGGCCCGATCGAAGTGCCGGTCGGCCCCGGATGCCTTGGCCGGATCATGAACGTGATCGGCGAGCCGGTGGACGAGGCGGGACCGATCCCGCACACCCGCACCGCCTCCATCCACCGCGAGGCGCCCTCCTTCGAGGAGCAGACCACCTCGGCCGAGATGCTGGTCACCGGCATCAAGGTGGTGGACCTGCTCTGCCCCTACACCAAGGGCGGCAAGATCGGCCTGTTCGGCGGCGCCGGCGTCGGCAAGACCGTGACCATGCAGGAGCTGATCAACAACATCGCCAAGGCCTACGGCGGCTATTCCGTGCTGGCGGGCGTGGGCGAGCGCACCCGCGAGGGCAACGACCTCTACCACGAGATGATCGAGTCCAAGGTCAACGTGGACCCGAAGGACAACAACGGCTCCACCGAGGGTTCGCGCTGCGCCCTGGTCTACGGCCAGATGAACGAGCCGCCGGGCGCCCGCGCCCGCGTCGCCCTCACCGGCCTCGCCCAGGCGGAGTATTTCCGCGACGAGGAGGGCAAGGACGTGCTGCTCTTCATCGACAACATCTTCCGCTTCACCCAGGCCGGCTCGGAAGTGTCCGCGCTGCTCGGGCGCATCCCCTCGGCGGTGGGCTATCAGCCGACGCTGGCCACCGAGATGGGCAACCTGCAGGAGCGCATCACCTCGACCAACAAGGGCTCGATCACCTCGGTCCAGGCGATCTACGTTCCCGCCGACGACCCGACCGACCCGGCGCCGGCCACCAGCTTCGCCCACCTCGACGCCACCACGATGCTCAGCCGCGACATCGCCGCCCAGGGCATCTTCCCGGCGGTGGACCCGCTCGACTCCACCTCGCGGATCCTCGATCCGCTGGTGATCGGCGAGGAGCACTACAACGTCGCCCGTCAGGTGCAGGCGATCCTCCAGCAGTACCGCTCGCTGAAGGACATCATCGCCATCCTGGGCATGGATGAGCTGTCGGAAGAGGACAAACTGGTGGTCTCGCGGGCCCGCAAGATCAGCCAGTTCCTGTCCCAGCCGCTGCACGTGGCCGAGGCCTTCACCAACCAGCCAGGCGTGTTCGTCCAGCTCGAAGACACCATCAAGTCGTTCAAGGCGGTGTGCGACGGCCAGTACGACCACCTGCCCGAAACCGCCTTCCGCATGGTCGGCGGCATCGACGATGCGGTGGCCAAGGCCGAGCGCATGGCCTCGGAGACCCGCTAGGCATGGCCGAGAAGCTGCACTTCTCGCTGGTCTCGCCGGAGCGCGAACTCTTCAGCGGCGAGGTGGATCAAGTGGACGCGCCGGGCTCCGAAGGGGGCTTCGGCGTGCTCGCCGGCCACGCGCCGTTCATGACCACGCTCAAGGAAGGCCGGGTCCACGTGAAGAACGACGGAGCTCGAGCGGGTGTTCGAAGTCCAGGGCGGCTTCGCCGACGTGACGCCCCAGGGCTTCACCATCCTGGCGGAACGCGCACAAGAAGTTCAGTTGTAGTTCAGGCTGCAATCCCTAGAAGCGAGACCACCATGCGCCCCTCGATGATCAGCCTCCTCGTCCTGGCTCTGGCCGCCGGTCCCGCGCTCGCCCAGACCGACACCACCGCGCCCGCGGCGCCGCCCGCCGCCGCTCCGGCGCCGACCACCGCGCCCGCCTCGCCGCCGCCCGCCGCGGCTCCGGCTCCGACCACCGCGCCCGCCAGCCCGTCAACGGCGGCGCCCGGCGCACCGGTGAACCCGCCCGCGGCCGGCGCGCCTTCCGCCTCGCCCACCCCGGAAGCCGCGCCCGAGCCGCCGCCGCCCGCTCCGCCCGGGCCGCCGACCGATCCGACGGCCATCAAGCTGTTGTCGACCCTCGATCAGATCTGCATTCCGGCAGTCGAGGGCGGCAATCTGGACAAGCTCGCCAAGTCCGGCGGCTTCCGCAAGAACAGCGATGGGAACTATGTCAACAAGGGCGCTGGGTTCCAGCTCACCTTGCTCGCGTTCGGCTCGAACCCGGACACCTGCCACGTCGACATCATCGCCCCGGTCGACCCGCAGGCGCCGGCGAGACCGCTGGTCGTCGCCCTGCACAACTGGGCGACCTCCGGCCACGGCTTCAGCCTGTATCGGAACGACAAGAACACCCAGACCGGCCAGGAGATCACCACTCGCTCGTGGGAGCTCACCGATGGCGGCAAGTACAAGGCCCTGGTGCTGACCACCTATCGGAAGGCCGACGGCACGCCCGCCATGGGTAACCGCGAAACCTCGACCATGCTCTACAGCGAACACGCCGCGGCGGCGCCGGCGAGCTGACGGCCCGGAGCGCCCGCGCTCCGCAAGCCTCATGCATCCCCTCCATCTCACCGATGTCCTCGGCATCGGCGGCGTGCTGATGATGCTGGGCGCCTACGCCGCGGCGCAGTTGGGTCGGCTCGACCCGGTGCGGCCGCCGTCGCTGCTGTTGAACCTGACAGGGTCTTGCCTGGTGATGCTGTCGCTGTTGAGCGCCTTCAACCTGTCGGCCTTTCTCATGGAAGCGGCTTGGGCGGTGGTGGCGCTGTTCGGGCTCATCCGGGCCTTCCTCAAGCGCTGATCCGCGCTGCGCAAGATTGCGGCGCCGGTGAGAGGCGATCGGGCGCCGGACCCGCGCGGGTCGCCCTGGCAGGATTGCGAGTGGCGAGCGGAGCCCCGCGCCTATAGCGCTTGCCCGTGGTCACCACGTTCGAATTCTGGCTCGTTCCGCTGCTGGCCCTCCTCGCCGCCGGCCTCGTCGCCGGCTTCAGCGCGGGCCTCTTCGGGATCGGCGGCGGGTTCGTGGTGGTGCCGGCCCTGTTCGTGGTGCTGCCGCTGCTCGGCGGGACCAAGGCGGAGATGGCCCATGTGGCCATCGGCACTTCGGCGGCGACCATCGTGGTCACCTCGATCCGCTCCCTCCGCTCGCATGCGAAGCGCGGGGCGGTGGAGTGGGAAGTGCTCAAAACCTGGGCGCCCTGGCTGCTGATCGGGGCGAGCCTGGGCGTGCTTCTCGCCGGTCATGTGGACGGGCTGGCCCTCACCTTGATCTTCGCCGGCGGGGTGCTGCTGTTCAGCCTGAACTTCCTCATCCCCGGCATGGGCGACCGCCAGATCTGGAGCGACATGCCCCGGGGCGTGGGCCGAGCCGCCCTGGCCGGCGGGCTGGGCGGCTTCTCCGCGCTTCTGGGCGTGGGCGGCGGGGTGATCGCTATCCTCACCATGACCTTGAGCGGGCGCACCATCCAGCGCGCCATCGCCACCGCCTCGGGCGTGGGCACGCTCATCTCCATCCCGACGGGCATCGGCTTCGCCCTGATCGGACTGGGCCGCGGCGGCCTGCCCTGGGGCTCGCTGGGCTACGTCAACCTGCCGGCGGCGGTGGTGATCACTTCCATGTCGATCCTCACCGCGCCCTATGGCGTGGCCGCCGCCCACAGCCTGCCCTCCCGGACGCTGAAGCGGGTGTTCGGCGTCTATCTCGTGTTCATCTCCCTGCTGATGTTCAAGAACGCCCTGAGGATGTGACTCGCCATGGACAGTCCTGACCTGCTCTCGGCCGACGCCCGGGAAGACCTGCTCGCCCGCGGCTATTCGCGCCGCGCTCTGGCGAAGATCGCCGGCGTATTCAGCGCGGGCTTCGCCGCCGCCAGCGTGGGGCGTCCCGCCTGGGCGTCGGCGGGGACTCCCGATCCGGCGCCCAGCGCAAAGGTGCGCATCGGCGCCAACGAGTGTTGGACCGGCCCCTTGGAGCCCGGACAGAAGGCAGCGGCGGGGATCATCGCCCAGGGCAACCGCTACTCGCCACACGACGAGCGCGGCGACTTCCTCAAGGCGGTGACCGTGGTGGAGGGCGTGCCCGGCGACCATGTCGCGCCTTGGCCCGGCTCCTCCGACCCGCTGTCGCGCGCCGTGGTCACCTTCTGCTCGCCCACCCGGGGCCTGGTGACCGCGAACCCGACGTTCGAACTCGCGGGCCGCACCGCCGAGTGGCTCGGCGCGCCGGTCAAGCGCGTGCCGCTGAAAGCCGACATGACCCACGACGTGCGGGCCATGCTGGCGGCCGATCCGAACGCCGGCCTGTACTACGTATGCTCGCCCAACAACCCGACCGGAACGGTCACGCCCGTCTCCGAGATCGAGTGGCTGGTCGCCAACAAGCCCGCCGGCTCCTACGTGCTGGTCGACGAGGCCTATACCCACTTCGCCGACGTGCCGGTCTGCTCGTCCATGGTCGTCGCGGGCAAGGACGTGGTGGTGCTCAGGACCTTCTCGAAGATCTTCGGGATGGCGGGAATGCGCATGGGCTACTGCATGGCGCGACCGGACCTGCTGGCGAAGATGATGCGTTATGACGGCGGGATGCAGTCGGGCGCCTTGCCGCTCCCCTCCCTCACCTGCGCCACCGCCAGCCTCACCGCCGCTCCACTGATCGCCGCCCGCCGCCAGGAGATGCGCGAGACTCGGGCGATGACCCTCGCCTTCCTGGAGAAGCGCGGCCTCAAGGTGCTGCCGACCAACGCCAACATGTTCATGATCGACTGGGGAACCAAGCCCGCCCACGACATGCAGGCGCTCTACCGGACCCAGAGCGTGGAGATCGGCCGCTCCTGGCCGATCTGGCCCACCGTCTCGCGCGTCACCGTCGGCTCGATGGAGGACATGCGCGACTTCTGCAAGGCGACGGACGCTGTGTTGGCGAAGGCGTGATGGGCGCGATCAGAAGAACAGCTTGCGCAGGGTGATCCTGATCGTGCGGCCCGCCGGGTCGAGGTAGGCGCTCTGGTAGATCAACGGCGTGACGCCGGCGGCGTCGCGCACGGTGATCCGGTCGTTCGTCAGGTTGGTGACCGACACCGTCGCCCGCACGCCGCGCAGCCAGCGGTACTTGGTGGCGATGCGGCGGTTCTGGCCGAAGTCCTCCCAAACCCGCAGGTTGGCGGTGGCGATGTTCGAGAAGCTGAGCTGGCCCGTAGGCGAGGTCGGGTCGCCATAAACCGTCGTGCCGCTCTTCCAATCGCCTGAAAGCCGCGCGCCGAACCCGTTGAGGGTGAATCCCGCCTGCACCTCCACCTCGTGACGGGGTTGGCCGCCGGAGTTGCCTGAAGGGGAGCCGTTCAGCAGATCGAGCCGTGGACCGCCCGGCCGGGTGAGCAGGGAATCCTCGAAGAAGATGGTGTGATAGACGGCGAACTGCAGTCGTCCACCGGCGGGGAAGAAGCCGCCGCGCCCACCACCGAAGCCGCCCCGACCGCCGCCGCCGAAGCCACCGCTCCCGCGCGGCCCGCCCTCGCCTGGCGGTCCGCCCTGTCCGCCTTGGCGCCGGAAGCCGAACCCCGGCCGGGGCGGCGGCTGCTTGCCGATCGGCCGCGAGTAGTTGAGCCCATAGCGCAGCTCCTGGCGGTCGGACTCGGCGAAGTTCACCGGCCGCAGATCCTCCTCGATCAGGGTCCCCGAGGCGTCGCGTATGAAGCGGTCGGGGAAGGCCTGCTGGATGGCGGCGTCGGCGGCGGGGAAGCCCTGGATGGCGTTCCTGATATGGCTGTCGATGTAGTTGGCGGTGAAGGTGAGGTCCTTGCTGCTCCAGGGCTTCAGCGTCAGGCCGATCTTGGTCACCGAGCGATGGTCGGCGAGCAGGCCGCGATTGCCGCCGGTGATCACCGTGGCGTTCACGCTCTCACCGGTGACGTAGTCGAACACCGGCTGTCCGGGCGTGACGAGCTGTGGGTCGCCCAACTGGGCGATGGTCGGCGCGGCCTCGTCCTCGGTGTGCGAGACCAGAAAGGTGACCCCGGTCCGCGGCGACCAGTTCGCGCCATAACCGTAGGAGAGCAGCGCGCCGAAGTCCGACAGCTCGTCCACCGCCGCGTTGGCGTTGAGCGACAGGTTCCCCACCGGCCGCAGCACGCCCCTGGCCGCGTTGGCGATCGGCAGATCGACGTTCGCCTGGGCGTTGAAGTCGTTGCGCGAGAGGTTCACCCGCTCGAAGACGCCAAGCCGGGTCGAGCTGGCGTCCTCGAAGCTGATCGTGTCGCCGGCCTTGAGGCTGACGTACAGGGCGCCCGCCGGAAGGCGCGCCAACGACCCATTCATCAGCACCTGAGCGTTGCCGCTGTTGGTGATCGCCCGCGCCTCGCTGGTCGGCTGCAGGCGCAGCAGGCCGTTCGGGATCGCGCCATAGGGGTTGAAGCCGGTCGAGCCCGCGTTCAGCAGCGCCTGCAGGGCGGCGGGGTCGAGCGCCCCGCCGGTACGAGTCTCGGTGTCGCCATGGTCGGCCGCCGCCGTGAAGGAATAGCGCCAGTTCGGCGTATCCTTGTTGATCGTCGTCCCCAGGTGCGCGGTCCAACCCTCCACCTGCTGCTGGATCGGGCCGTAGCCCGGCGCGAAGGCGGTCACGGTCGGCTGGTCGGGATCGTAGAAGGGGTCGGTCGGCGGAACCCTCAGCCGCAACGACGGATCGCCCAGCAGGGACGTGCTGTCGTTGGCCGAAAGCGAGCCGTTCACGGTCATGGTGGTGTCGGTGGAGAGCGGCTTGGCCGCGACCGCGTTGGCGGTGATGGTCTGCGTCGCCGGCAGCAGGGTGCGTGAATCCGCCGGCCCCGATCCTGGCGTCTGCACGATCCCGCGCTGGGCGTCGGTGAGGTTGCCGCTCGCCTGATACTTGAGGTCGAGGTTGAGCCGGGCGTCGCGACGTACGCGGAACTCGTCGGCCTCCGCCTGCCCGCTCGGATAGCCGCCATCGGTGGTCGCCCCGGCGCTGCCTTCGGCCGTGATCGCCCGGAAGCGGCGGCGAAGGACGATGTTCACCACCTTCTGGTCCGCCGCATAGCCGTACTTGAGGGCGACCTCTTCCGGCAGGATGTCGATCCGCTGGATGGCCTCGGTGGGAATGTCCCGCACCTCGGCCAGGCTCGAGATGCGGTGGCCGTTGAGCAGCACCGCCGGCGGCTCGCCGCCGCGCCCCCGATCGCTGCGGATCTGGGGCGCGAGCTCATCGAGCAGTTCGGTGACGGTGCTCACGCCATAGGTGCGGATGTCCGCCGGGCTGAAGACCACCTCCGGCTTGATGTCGCCGACCACCGAACCCGGCGGCTTGGCGCCCTGGACGGTGACCTCGGACACGGTCGTCGAGTCCTCGTCATCGGCCTGCGCGGCGGCTCTGGCCTGCACCGCGAGGCCCAGCGACAGCAGGGCGACCACGCGCCAACCCAGTCTCTTTCTCACGATGCGACTCAACTTCAGGCTCAGGTGGGCAGGACGAGGTTGGCGCGCAGACCGCCGCCATCACGGTTCTCCAGCCAGGCCGCGCCGCCGTGCGCGCGGGCGGTGTCGCGAACGACCGAGAGGCCCAGGCCCGCCCCGCCGGTTTCCCGCGAGCGCGAGTGTTCGCTGCGGTAGAAGGGCTCGAACACCCGCTCGAGTTCGCTCTCGGGCAGCCCGGGGCCGCGGTCGTCGACCACGATCCGCGCCGCCGCTTCCTCGCGCCACAGCCGCAGGACCGCGCCGCCGCCGTACTTCTGGGCGTTGATCACCAGATTGCCGATCATCCGCTTCAGCGCCACCGCGTCGCCCCGGGTCACGACTTCCGGGTCCCGGCTCCAGGTCGACATCCTCGCCGTGGTCGCTGGCCTCGTCGGCGATGGTCTCGAGCAGCGAGCGGAGCTCGATGCGCTCGCGGGTCACGGGCCGGGTGGCGTCGCGCACGAAAGCCATGGTCGCGTCCATCATCGACGACATCTCGCGGATCTCGGCGCGCATGCTGTCGCGCAGCTCCGGGGGGGCCTTTTCGGCCAGGAAGGACAGGCGCGTGAGCGGGGTGCGAAGGTCGTGAGCCACGGCGGCGACGATCCGCAGCCGCTCGGAGACGAAGGCGCGCAGGCGCGACTGCATCAGGTTGAGCGCTTCGGCCGCGGCTGCGATCTCGGCGGGGCCACGGACGGGGACGGGCTCGCCGAAGGGATCGCGCCCGACCCGCTCGGCGCTGGCGGCGAAGACGCGGATCGGCCGCGTCAGGCGTTGGGCGAAGAGCAAGGCGACGGGGAGCATGATCAGCAGCCCCGCCAGCACCACCAGCGCGATCTGCCGCGCCCAGGCGCTGTGGGAGCGATAGCGCAGGTCCGGCCGGAGCACGGCGACGCCGCCATTGTCGGCATGGAAGACCACCAGGAAGCGGCCGATCACCAGCCGCTCGCCGTCGACGTTCATGCCCTGCCGCATCAACTCGTGCAGCAGATGTCGTCGTCCGCCGGGCGGCGTTCCGACGTAGAAGTCGATCGAGTCGGCGGGAACCTCCATCACCGCCGCCAGGGCCGCGCCCAGAGAGGCGTCCCGCCGCAGCGGTTCGCGGCCTTCAGGAGAGCCTTCGGCGCGGGCCTGCGCGGCGCGGATGGCTCCCGCCGCCCCGGCGGCGCCGTCCCAGCTCAGGGCCAACTGTCCTCGACCCTCCAGGCGGACCGGCTGGCCGCGGAACGCATTGGCGATCTCGCTGATGCGGTAGACGGGGAATTCCGGCGGGGGCCGGCTGACGATCATCGCATAGTTGATCAGTCCGCCCGCCGAGAGGGTCACCCCGATCAGCAGCAGCAGCTGGGCGAGCACCCCGACGCGGCGGACGCCGAGCTTCATGGGCGGGTGACTTTGGGCAGGAACATGTAGCCTTCGGAGCGGATCGTCCGGATCATCTCCTCGCCCGAGCGATCGAGCTTGCGGCGCAATCGGCTCACCTGGACATCGATCGCCCGGTCGAAGGAGTCGCTGTCCGGCCCGCGCGCATACTCCAGCAGCTGTTCGCGGCTCAGCACGCGCCCCGGCCGTTCGGCGAAGGCGAGCAGGACCTGGAACTCGCCGGCGGAGAGGTTCACCACCACCCCGTCCGGCCTCGTGAGCGCTCGGCCCACGGCGTCGAGCCGCCAGCCGGAGAACACGAAGACCCCGCCTCGGGGGGCGGGCGGCGCGAGGCGGCGGCGAAGGGCCGAACGGACATGGGCGAGAAGCTCGTGCGGATCGCACGGCTTTGGCAGGTAGCTGTCGGCCCCGGTCTCGATGCCGATGATGCGGTCGGTGGTCTCGCCCGCCGCCGAGAGCATGATGATCGCGGGCTTGGCGGCTCCGGCGCTGAGGCGGCGACAGAAGCTCAGTCCGTCCTCGCCGGGCATCATCACGTCCAGAACGACCACGTCCGCGGGAGTGCGCACCAGCAGGGCGTCGGCCGCGAGGACGTTCTCGGCGGTGGCGACCTTGAAGCCGTAGCCGCCCAGGAACTCGGCCACGGCGAGGCGAATCCCGGGATCGTCGTCGACCACCAGGATCTGGGCCGCGGGCGCGGCGTCGTTGCCGTTCATACCCAAGGGCTTCTGTCACGCGTTGCGCGCATCCGTGTGTCCGCCCGGAAATCCACCAAGAATATGCGAAGCGGGAATGAAGGCTCCTCCGCGCGTTCACCTTCGCTTTAGCAAATCGGGGGTAGCAGACGAGGGGCCGGCGCGGTTAAGACATCAGCCAAGCTTACCGGGAGAGCCGGCTCAAAGAAGCGAGGAACGATCATGGGCAAGTTCGTGAGCGCGGCGCTCGCCGTCGCTGTTTTGATCTCGGCGGCGCCGACGCAAGCGCAACCGCGCTACTACCATCACCATCATTGGCGCCATGGTCATTGGGGTCACCACCACTGCTACTGGCGTCACGGCCGCCGCGTCTGCTGGCGCTGAGCTGAGGCGAAGGGGGCGTCCGCCTGAACTGGGCGCCCTCGCTTCGTCTTGACCCGGCCGCCGGGGTGCGATGCAACGGGCCCATGTCAGAGCCCGCCATCGTCACCCTAGCCGACGGTTTCCCTCCGGCCGAGCCCGCCGCCTGGCGGGCCTTGGTCGAGAAGACGCTTAAAGGCGCCTCCCCCGAAAGCCTGGTCGCGCGGATCGAAGGCGTCGAGATCGCGCCTCTCTATACCGCCGCCAACGCCCAGACGGGCGCGCCGCTGGCGCGAGGTCCCCAAGACGCCGAGCGGCCGTTCGACCTTCGCGCTCCGATCCTGGCGCGGGATGCGGCCAGCGCGCGGTCCGCGATCCTGGACGCGCTGGAGAACGGCGCGGCCTCGGTCCTGATCGACCTGACCGCCTCGCCCGCCGGTGCAGACGCCCTGGCCGAGATGCTGGACGGCGTGCTCACCGACGTGGCGCCCATTGCGCTTCGCGCCGGCGCGCAGGGCGCAGAAGCGGCCGAGCGCCTGTCTGCGGCGGTGAAGGCCTCGCCGGCCGCGCCTCTCGCCCTGCACCTGGATCCGATCGGCGCGCGGCTCGAGAGCGGCGCGTCGGCCGATGTCGGTGACTGGGCCAGGCGGGCCGCCCGGCTTTCCGCCCTTCATCCCCGGGCGAGCCTGTTTCTGGCCGACGGCGCGGCGGCGCATGAGCGCGGGGCGACCCCGGCGTTCGAGCTCGCCTTCGCCCTGAGCGGCGCCCTCGCCTACGCCAAGGCCCTGGTCGAGGCGGGCCTGCCGATGGAGGATGCGTTCGCCCGCATCGTCCTCGCCCTGGCGGTGGACCAAAGGCCGCTGATCGGCATCGCCAAGCTGCGCGCCGCGCGACGGCTCTGGGCGCGCGTGGCGCAGGCCTGCGGTTCGACGGCTCCGGCGGCGATCGAGGCCCGCTCCTCGCACCGTATGCTGACGATCGCCGATCCATGGTCCAACCTGATCCGGCTCACCATTGCCGCCTTCGCCGGCGCGGTGGGCGGCGCGGACGCCCTGGTCCTCTATCCACACGATGCGGCGGCCGGCTCGGAGCACCCGCTCGGCCCCCGCCTCGCCCGCAACGCCGGCCTCGTGCTGATGGAGGAGGCCTCGCTCGGGCGGGTCATCGACCCCGCCGCCGGCGCCTTTGCGCTCGAGAGCCTCACCGACCAGCTCGCCCGCTCCGCCTGGGAGGATTTCACCGCGATCGAGCGCGGCGGCGGAGCGCTCGCCGCCATTGACTCGGGGCTCGTCGAAGCGAAGTTCGACGAGGGCAGGATCCAGCTGAAACAGGATCTCGACGACAAGCGCCTGAAGATCGTCGGAGTGACGGACTATCCCGCCGGAGGATCGGCGCCCTCGCCGAGCTCCGTCGATGCTGGCCTGGCGAGCGGGCAGACCTTCCGACTGGAGGCGCTCGCGTGAGCCGCTTTCCCGACTTCACCACTCTGCCGTTCGAAGACGGCGAGGCCGCGCCGGCCACGGCCGCCGAACAGGCGTGGGACACCGCCGAGGGCTTGAGGCTCAAGAGCCGCTACGATGCGACCGACCGCGCGGGCCTGGACTTCGTGGACGGCCTGCCGGGGCTCGCGCCGTTCCTGCGCGGTCCGTATCCCACGATGTACGTGACCAACCCGTGGACGCTTCGTCAGTACGCGGGCTTTTCCACCGCCGAGCAGTCCAACGCCTTCTATCGCCGCAATCTGGCAGCCGGGCAGATGGGCCTGTCGGTAGCCTTCGACCTCGCCACCCACCGGGGCTACGATTCCGATCACCCGCGGGTGCGCGGCGACGTCGGCATGGCCGGCGTGGCGATCGATTCCATCCTCGACGCCCGCACCCTGTTCGACGGCATCCCGCTCGACAAGATGAGCGTGTCGATGACCATGAACGGCGCGGTGCTGCCGATCCTGGCGCTCTATATCGTCGCCGCCGAGGAACAGGGCGTCGAGCACAAGCAGCTTTCCGGCACCATCCAGAACGACATCCTCAAAGAGTTCATGGTGCGGAACACCTACATCTATCCGCCTGAGCCCTCGATGCGGATCGTCTCGGACATCTTCGCCTACACGGCGAAGGAGATGCCGAGGTTCAACTCGATCTCGATCAGCGGCTATCACATGCAGGAAGCCGGCGCGTCGCTCGACCTGGAGCTCGCCTATACCCTGGCCGACGGCATCGAATATGTGCGGGCCGGCGTGGCGGCCGGGATGAGCGTGGACGCCTTCGCGCCGCGCCTGTCCTTCTTCTGGTGCGCCGGCATGAACTACTTCATGGAGGTCGCCAAGCAACGCGCCGCGCGCCTGTTGTGGGCCAAGCTGATGCGCGACAACTTCGATCCCAAGGACGCGCGCTCCCTGTCCTTGCGCGCGCACACCCAGACCAGCGGCTGGTCGCTGGCGGCCCAGGACGTGTTCAACAACGTCGCCCGCACCACCGTCGAAGCGATGGCGGCCACCGCCGGCCAGACCCAGAGCCTCCACACCAACTCCCTGGACGAGGCGCTGGCCCTGCCCACCGACTTCTCCGCCCGCATCGCCCGCAACACCCAGCTGATCCTCCAGCTGGAGACCGACCTGACACGGACGATCGACATCTGGGGCGGCAGCGACTTCGTCGAGCGCCTCACCCACGACCTCGCCGCCCGGGCCCTGGCGCACATCGAGGAAGTCGAGGCCGCCGGCGGCATGACCAAGGCCATCGAGGCCGGCATCCCCAAAAGTCGTATCGAGGCCGCGGCCGCGCGAACCCAGGGCCGCATCGACTCCGGCGAGCAGACCGTGGTCGGGGTCAACAAATACCTGCCCGTCCACGCCGACGAGCTCCCCCTGCTGGCGGTGGACAACGCCGCCGTGCTCGCCAGCCAGATCGCCAAGCTCGAGACACTGCGCGCCGAACGGGATCCGGCCGCCGTGGAGCGCGCGCTGCAGGCGCTGGAGACCGGCGCGCGCGGCCAGGGCAATTTGCTCGAACTCTCGGTGGAGGCCGCCCGCGCCCACGCCACGGTGGGTGAGATCAGCTTGGCGCTCGAGCGGGTGTTCGGTCGACACCGCGCCGAGCCGAAGGTGGTCAAGGGCGTCTACGCCCAAACCGCCGGCAGCGGCCCCAAGATCACCCGCGCGCGGTCGATGATCGCGGCCTTCAAGGAAGCCGACGGTCGGCCGCCGACCATTCTCGTCGCCAAGATGGGGCAGGACGGCCACGATCGCGGTCAGAAGGTCATCGCCACCGGCTTCGACGACATCGGCTTCGGCGTGGACGTCGGTCCGCTCTTCGCCACCCCGGCGGAGACCGCGCGGGAAGCAGTGGAGCGCGGAGTGCACGTGGTGGGCGCGAGCTCGCTCGCCGCCGGCCACCTGACGCTGATCCCGGAGCTCAAGGCGGAGCTGGAGAAGCTTGGCCGCACCGACATCATGATCGTCGTCGGAGGCGTGATCCCGCCGGGAGACTTCGAAGCCCTGAGAGCCGCGGGCGCCAGGCTGATCTTCCCACCCGGCACGGTGATCGCCGACGCGGCGGTGGCGATCCTCGAGGAACTCAACCAGGACCTCGGCTACGCCCAAACCTCGGCGGCGGCCTAGGAGTCGGATGGCTCCTGTTCGGGGCCTTCTACCCGCGTGAGCGAAGCGGCAAGATGCGCAACCGGGTACGTCGAGGATCGATTGTGATCAGAGCCCCGTGCTCCAGCTCAGTCGCCACCTGGTGCAGAGCTGCGGCGACACGGCTTGCGAACAATGCCGGATCGGTGTCGGAAGCGCGGATCTGAACCACGCTCGGACCCTTGGCGTCCGTAGCGGCAAGAATGGCGCTGAAATCCAGGTCGTGAGTGACAACGACGCTGCTTTCCTCCCGAGCAAACGCCATGATCTCGAAATCAGACGCGTCTCCCTTGCCCAGCTCGGACCAATGTCGGGCCGAAAAACCTTCGCGTCGGAGAGCTGCCGCCCAGCGGGGCGAAAGGTTCATGTCGACGATGACTTTCAAGCGGGGGCCAGGCTCTCCTCGCGTTCCTCCGCCAACCAAGCCGCGTAACGCAGGGCCTGCAGCACGTCCTCACGTTCGAGATACGGAAAGTCCGCTAGAACCTGATCTACCGTCCGAGCGGCGCCGATTTGGCTCACCACCATCGCCACCGTCACGCGAAGCCCGCGCAGACAAGCCTTGCCTCCCATGACGCCAGGCGTGTGGGTGATCCGATCGAAGGTCTCCATCAGGGTCTCCGAACACCAAGCGAACAACCAAGTCACTCTATCAGGAACCGGAGCAAGATCGAGACCCGCTCATGGGGGCGACCCTCAGCGCTTGCCGCCCGAAACCCGCGGGCTCGCCACCGGCTGATCCTCGATGTCCACGTCGAAGGTCTCCAGGAAGCGCGAAACCATCATGTAGTAGCCGATGGTGAGCACCAGCTCCTCCGCGCCGCGTGGGCCGTGGCGGGCGAGGATGGGCTGGAAGGTCGTATCGCTCGCGCGGACGTTGGCCACGACGTCGTCGGTGAAGCGCATCACCTCGCGCTGGGCGTCGTCGAAGGCGCCCGCGTCGGGTCCCTCGTGGATCGCGGCGATCAGGGCGTCGCTCATCCCGATGTCACGTCCGATCCGCTCGTGTTGATACACCTCGTAGCTCGCCTTGGAGAGCACGCCGACGCGGATGATGGCGATCTCGCGCAGCACCGGATCGAGCGCCATGAAGTTGAGGATCTGGCCGCCGAACTTGACGAACCCGCTCATCAGGTCGCCGGCATGGCCCATCATGCGGAAGATGTTGAGCGGCGGCAGTCGCGCGTAGGATTCCGCCGCGCGGCCGGTCGCGTTCGCGGGATCGAAGTAGGGTATCCGAGCCATCTCGCCTCCTAAATCTGGAGGCGCGAGCTAGCCCCGATCAGGCCTGCGACGCCAGCGCCTTGGCCTGGCCGAGGAAGTCGTAGCGCTTGGACCGGCCGAGCAGCTTCATCTCGACATCGAAGTGATGCATGTCCTTCTCGGTCCACGCCGCGAGCTGGGCGAAGGTCATCACGCCTCGCGCGACCAGGGCGTCGGCCACGCGGGGGCCGATGCCGCGGATCAGGGTGAGCTCGTCGACGTCGGCGGCGGTCAGGCTGGCCGCGGCGACGGCCGGCTCCGGCTCCGGCGTCGTCGGCTCAACCTCTTCCGCCTCCATGGCCGCGCTCGGTTCGACGAACGCCACAGCCTCGGCGATCGACTCCGCGGCGACGTCGGCCGGCGGCGCGGGCGCGGCGTCCTCGAGTTCGGCGGGCGGGGCGAGCAGAGCGCCGGGAGCGGGATCGAACGACACCTCGACGACCTCGCGCGCCGCCGCCGCTGGTTCTGCGGCAGGCGTGACGGGCGGCGCTTCGGACTTCGGCCGCGTCTCGAACGCCCAAGTCGGGCTAGCGAAGCGGGCCATGCGGGAAAGGGCCCACCACTGTAGCGTCGCGCCCATGAACAGGCCGTAGGCCGGCCACAACGGCGCACAAAGGGCCAGCGGCATGGCGAAGGGACTGGGCTTGGTCGAAGACAGGTCGGTCATGGCGCGCCTACATTCATGTTGCAGCGCAGCATATCACACCAGGGCGGCGCGTCCAAACGCTCCCGCCTCCCCCAGAACTTCGGTCATAAAGGCGACGGTCTCCTGCGCGGTAACCAGCAACGCCGGCGGTGAATTGACCACCAGCATGGCCGAGCCGTTGAGCCGAAGCGGGTCGTCGAGCGGGCGCAAGCGCATCTCCGCCACCAGGATCGACGCGCCGGAGCGGCGTCCTCGACGCGGCCGACCAGGGCGTCGAACCCGTCCAGGTCCTTGATCGGGGCCCACAGCGCAATGACGGCGTTGCGGTTCGCCGCCCGCACCGCCGCGATGGCGCCGAGCACCTGTGTGATCTCGTCCGGGCGCTCGTACGGCGGATCGATCAGCACCAGCAGACGCTTGGCTCCTCCGGCTTGAGCACGCGCCGTCGCGAAACCGTCGGCGCGCAACACCTCGGCCCCGGCCTGACGCGGCAGCACGGTCTTCAGGCTCGCGTAGTCGTCCGCTCGCAACTCGCAGGCGATAAGCCGGTCGCGGTTGCGTAAGTTTCGAGCGATCAACAGCGGCGAGCCGGGATACCAACGCGTCTCCCCCTTCGCGTTCACCGCCCGCACCGCGGCGATCAGCGGTTGGATGATCTCCGGTGCGGCGCTGTCCATGAGGCGCGCGATCCCCGACGCCGCCTCGCTGGTGCGGGCCGCTTCCGGGCCCTTGATATCGTACATCCCGGCGCCGGCGTGGGTGTCGATCACCGTGAGCGGGGCGCCGTCGGTCTGCAGGATCGAGAGCAGCTGAAGCAGGATCGCGTGCTTCATCACGTCGGCGAAGTTCCCGGCGTGGAAGACGTGACGGTAGTTCATGCTGGCCAAGCTTGACGGGAACGCCCGCCGCGCGGGCCGCGTTGGCGCTCGACCAAGTTCAAGAGGCGGCCATGGCTCTCGACATGGGCGAGGCGTTCGCCGAGTCCCACGATCTGATCTACGTCCACGACCACGACCCCGGCATCCGCCGCGAGGGCAAGCCCGGCGCGTTCGACTACATCGACGCCAAGGGACGGCAGGTGCGAGACGCTAAGACGCTGGAGCGCATCCGACTGTTGGCGATTCCGCCGGCATGGACCAAGGTGTGGATCAGCGCTCATCCGGGCGGTCATATCCAGGCGGTGGGCCGCGACGCCAAGGGGCGCAAGCAGTACCGCTATCATGACCAGTGGCGCGCGCATCGCGACGAGGCCAAATACCACCGCCTGATCGATTTTGGCCGCAAGCTGCCGCGCCTGCGCAAGCGGGTCGAGGAGGACCTCGCCGTTCCCGGCCTGCCCCGGAACAAGGTGCTGGCCGCCGTGGTCCGCATCCTGGAACTCACCCTCATCCGCGTGGGCAACGACGAGTACGCCAAGGCCAACGAGCACTACGGTCTCACCACCTTGCGGCCGGAACACGTGCACCTCTCGCGCATGGGCGCGGTGTTCGAGTTCCGCGGCAAGAGCGGGGTGGAGCACAAGACCGAGCTGCACGACCAGCGCCTCGCCAAGATCGTCCGCGGCTGCGAGGCGCTGCACGGCCAGCGCCTGTTCTCGTATCGCGACGCTGACGGCAAGATGCACGCCATCGGCAGCCACGACGTCAACGCCTACATCCACGAGGCGATGGGCGAGGACTTCAGCGCCAAGACCTTCCGCACCTGGATGGGCACCCTGCTCGCCGCTCGCGCCCTGGCGATGAACGAGGTTCCACCCAGCCAGGCCCAGGCCAAGAAGACGATCACCGTCTGCGTCAAAGCCACCGCCGGCGTGCTCGGCAACACCGCCGCGGTCTGCCGCAAGGCCTACATCCATCCGGTGGTGTTCGACGCCTGGACCGAGGGTCGGCTCGATCCGCGACTGGCCAAGGACGGTCGCGAAGCGGAGCTGGCGCTGCTCAAGCTGCTTGGCGATCACGAGGCCGCCGCCTAGAAGCGGCCGAGGTCGTCCTCGGGGGGGCCAGGAGAACCGTCGATGCGAGCCGCGATACGACGCGAAGGCGTGCTGGTGGTCGACGAGATGGCCGAGCCGGAGCCCGGCCCCGGGCAGGTTCTGGTGAAGACCCTGGTCTGCGGCGTGTGCGGCAGCGACCTGCACGCGCTGGACCACTACGATCACATGATCGACCTCTCCGCCCGGCTGGGCGCGCCAAGCTCGATGCTCAAGGGCGCCGACACGGTGTTCGGCCACGAGTTCTGCTGCGAGGTCCTGGACGGCGGCGCCGGCGGCGCGTTCAAGGCGGGCGAACGGGTGGTGTCGATGCCGGCCCTGATCACGCCGGACGGCGTGCAGACCGTGGGCTATTCGAGCCGCTATCCCGGCGGGTTCGCCGAGCGGATCCTGCTTTCCGAAGCCCTGATGCTGAGCGTGCCCAACGGGCTCTCCGCCGAGCACGCGGCCCTCACCGAGCCGTTCGCCGTGGGCGAGCACGCGGTCGCCAAGGCCGAGGCTTCCAAGGACCAGGCGATCATGGTCGTCGGCTGCGGTCCCGTGGGTCTGGCGGTGATCGCATCACTGAAGGCGCGAGGCCTTGGGCCGGTGATCGCCACGGACTTCTCGCCCGAGCGCCGCGCCGCCGCGGAGCGCATGGGCGCCGACCGGCTGGTCGACCCGGCGGCCGCCTCGCCGCACGCGTCCTGGGCCGAGTTCGGCGTTCCCGTGACCCGGGCCGAAGGGGTGATGGCGCAGATGATGGGCAAGGAGCAGCGCAAGCCGCTGATCTTCGAGTGCGTCGGCGCGCCGGGCGTGCTCCAGTCCCTGGCCGAAGCCGCGCCGATCGGCTCGCGCATCGTCGTGGCCGGCGTGTGCATGGAGGTCGATCGCATCGAGCCCCTGGCCTTCATCGCCAAGGAGGTCGAGCTGCGCTTCGTGCTCGGCTACTCGCCCGAGGAGTTCGCCACGAGCCTGCGCCACCTGGCCGAGGGAACCACCCGCTACAACGAGACCATCACCCGCGTGGTGGGTTTGGACGAAACCCCGGCCGCCTTCACCGCCCTGCAGACCGACAAAAGCCAGATCAAGATCATGGTCCGTCCGGGAAGCTGAAAGAGCCGGCGAGGCGCCGGCGGTCCGGCCGCTTCATCGACGGCGAGCTTGGATGCCGACCAGCGAGGCTGCCGGCCGACGCTTGGGCCGGACCGCCGGCGCCTCGCCGGCCTCTTTACCCCTTCCGCATCCGGATCAGTCCCTCCTGGGCGATGCTCGCGACCAGTCGCCCGGAGATGTCGAAGACATTGCCGAAGTTGAACCCCCGCCCGCCGCTCGCCGAGGGGCTGAGCTGGTTGAACAGGTGCCAGTCGTTGAAGCTGGAGCGGCGGTGGAACCAGATGGCGTGGTCCAGGCTCGCGCTCTGGAAACCGGGTGTGCGCCAGTTGACCCGGTGCGGCCGCATCGAGGTGGACATGAAGCTCATGTCCGAGGCGTAGGCGAGCGCCGCCTGGTTCATCACGACGTCGTCGCCGAGCGGCTCGCGCGCCCGCATCCAGACGTTCTGGACCGGGCTTGTCGGCGTGGGGTTGGTCTCGTCGCGCGGGTCGAGGTTCCGCTGCTCGATCTCCCGCTCCCAGGCGTCGTGGTCGGGACGCGGGGCGATCTGGTCGGGGCGGGCGACGTCGGGCATCGGATCCTGGTGCTCGAGGCCCTCCTCCTCCACCTGGAACGAGGCGGCGAGATTGAAGATCTGGGCGCCGTGCTGGATGGCGATCACCCGGCGGGTGGCGAAGCTCTTGCCGTCGCGCGAGCGGTCCACCTCGTAGAGGATCGGCACCGACGGGTCGCCCGGGCGGATGAAATAGGCGTGGAGGGAGTGGCAGACCCGATCGTCCACGGTCTTGTAGCCGGCCATCAGCGCCTGGGCGATCACATGGCCGCCGAAGATGCGCGGGCCCCGGCCCTGCGGCGAGGTCCCGCGGAACAGGTTCATCTCGATGCGCTCGAGGGCGAGGCTCTCGATCAGTTTGTTGGCCACGCGGCCCCCATGCTGCGGCTGCAAAACAGCGGCCGCCTCTAGCCCTCCCCGCCAGCCCAGTCCAGCGAACGGGCCACGGCCTTGTCCCAGGCGGCGCGCTCGCGACGCCGCCAGTCGCCGTCGCGCTCGGACGACCAGCGCGCGTCCGACCGCCACTTGCCGCGCAGGGTCTCGAGGTCGGGCCAGAAGCCCACGGCGAGGCCGGCGGCGTAGGCCGCGCCCAGGCAGGTCGTCTCCGGGATCGCCGAGCGCACCACGTCGGCGCCCAGCACGTCGGCCTGGATCTGCATCAGCAGGCCGTTGGCGGTCATGCCGCCGTCGACCTTCAACTCGTGCGGCCGCTCGCCCAGGTCCTGCGCCATCGCGTCCACGATCTCGGCGGTCTGCCAGGCGACGCTGTCCAGCGCCGCGCGGGCGAGATGGGCCTTGGTCACATAGCCGGTAAGGCCGCAGATCACGCCGCGCGCGTCCGGGCGCCAGTGCGGGGCGAACAACCCGGAAAAGGCCGGCACGATGCGCGCCCCGCCGCAGTCGGGGACGCTGGCCGCCAGCGCCTCGATCTCCGGCGCCGCCTGGATGAAGCCGAGGTTGTCGCGCAGCCACTGCACCAGCGAGCCGGTGACGGCGATCGAGCCCTCCAGCCCGTACACCGCCGGCTTGTCCCCCAACTTATAGGCCACGGTGGTGAGCAGCCCCTCGCGCGAGGCGACCGGGGTCTCGCCGGTGTTCACCAGCAGGAAGTTGCCGGTGCCATAGGTGCACTTTCCCTCGCCGGCGGCGTAGCAGGCCTGTCCGAACAAGGCCGCCTGCTGGTCGCCGAGCGCCGACGCCACCGGAACCCCGGCCAGCACCCCGCCGGCTTCGCCATAGACCTCGGACGAGGCGCGGATCTCCGGCAGGACCGCGCGCGGCACGCCCATCGCCGAGAGCAGCTCGTCGTCCCAGTCTAGGGTGGAGAGGTTCATGAGCTGGGTGCGGCTGGCGTTGGTCACCTCCGTCAGGTGCCGGCCGGTGAGCTTCCAGATCAGCCAGGATTCCATGGTGCCGAAGCACAGCTCGCCGGCCTCCGCCCGCGCCCGCGCGCCGCCGACCTTGTCCAGCAGCCAACGCAGCTTGGGGCCGGAGAAATAGGTCGCCAGCGGCAGGCCGGTCTTGGCGCGGAAGCGGTCCATGCCTTCGTCGCCGGCAAGCTCGCGGATCAGCTCGGCGGTGCGGGTGTCCTGCCAGACGATGGCGTTGGCGAGCGGCTTTCCGGTCGCGCGGTCCCACAGCAGCGTCGTCTCGCGCTGGTTGGTGATGCCGAGGGCCGCGAGATCGCCGGGCGAGATCCCGGCCTCGCCGAGCGCCTCCCCGACGCACACCTCCACCGCCCGCCAGATTTCCTCGGCGTCGTGCTCGACCCAGCCCGGGTGCGGGAAGATCTGCCGGTGCTCGCGCGCGGCGCGCGCCACCGGACGTCCGTCGGCGTCGAACACCATGCAGCGCGAGGAGGTGGTGCCCTGGTCGATGGCGGCGATGAAACGAGGAGGCATTCAGGGCTCCGTCACAAGGGTCGAAAAAGGCGGCTCAAGGCGATGCCGCTGGCGGTGGCGACATTGAGCGAGTCGAAGCCTCCGGCCATGGGAATGCGCGCCGTCGCCACGCGCGCCAGCAACGCCTCGGGCAGGCCAGGGCCCTCCGCGCCGAGCAGCAGCGCCGTGCGGGTCGAGCGCGAGACCTCGTCGATCGACCGCGCCCCGGATGGGCTGAGGGCGACGATATCGAAGCCGCGCCGCTCCAGCGCTTCGAGCATCTCCATCCAGCCGCCCGCGCGGGCGAACGGGACCAGGAGAGCGCCGCCCACCGACACCCGGATGGCCTTGCGATAAAGCGGATCGCAGGTGGCGGGATCGATCAGCACCGCGCTCGCCCCGAACGCCGCGGCGTTGCGGAACACCCCGCCGACGTTGTCGTGGTTGCTGAGGCCGACCAGCCCGACGACGAGCGCGTTCGGCGGTAGCGAGTCCAGCACGTCGCGACCATCGCGCTCCACTCCGCGCTCGCCGAGAGCCAGAACCCCGCGGTGGATCGGGAACCCAGCGATCGCGTCCATCACCGCTTGGCTCGCGCGATAGATCGGGGCCGCCCCGTCGAACCGCGCCAGCAGCGGCTTGAGCTTCTCGAAACGGTTCTCGGCGATCAGCACGGCGCGCGTCCGGTAGAGGGGCGAACGCGCCAGCCGGTCGAGCACCACCTCCCCTTCGGCCACGAAGACACGCTCGCGCCCCGCCAGATCGCGCTCCCGCACGAAGCGGAAGCCGGAGATCCGGGGATCGTCCGGATCGTCGATCTGAAGGACGGGCGCGCTCACGGACCAGGAACATAAGGCGGAAGGCGGCGTTGGCCGAACTCGGAGACCCTGACCATGCGCGAACCCCGCGGCGACGCCTACGACTCGAACGAGAACCTGAAGACCCCCAAGCGAGACGGCGAGCCGCCGCGACCGGCGACCGAGCCGAACGGCGCGGAGTCCTCCACCCAGAAAGCGCCCACCGCCACCGATCCAGGGACCGGGGCGCCCAACCCTCGCAAATGAGCGACTCACCCGGCGGCCGGCGGCGTTCCGACGACGATCTCCCGCCCAGCCGCTCGGAGGCTGACGCCGGCCGCTCGGCGCGCGCCATGCCTCTGGTGTGGATGGTGGTCGGGCTGATCGTGGTCGCCGGCTTCGTGATCGCCCTGCTCGGCGGCCGCGGATTCCTGCACGGCGGATCGGCGGGTCCCGGCCCAGCGAAAGCGCAAGGAAGCGGCTCGTCCCCGGCCCTCGCCAGCGGGGCTCAGCCTCGGTAAGAACGAACGACCAGACGATCAGGGAGACCGCCATGGACGATGCCTCCGCCCGCCCGGCCGGGTTCGACCCGGAGGCGCTCGCCGCCGCCAGCGATCCCATCAAGGCGGCCATCGCCTCGGGCGATCTCGCGGGAGCGGTCACCCTGGTCTGGCGCCAGGGCGAGACGCTGCGCTTCGACTGCTTCGGCAAGCGCGACATCGCCACCGGCGCGCCGATGGAGCGCGACACCCTGTTCCGCATCGCCTCCATGACCAAGCCGGTTACCAGCGTGGCCGTGCTGCGGCTGATGGAAGAGGGCAAGCTCGCCCTCGAGGATCCGATCACCAAGTGGGCCCCCGAGTTCGCGAACATGCGGGTGCTCAAGAACGCCGAGGGGCCGGTAGACGACACCGTCCCGGCCGAACGGGTCATCACCATCGAGGATCTGCTCACCCATCGTTCCGGGCTCTCCTACGGCTTCACCTCGGTGGGACCGGTGGCCCACGCCTATCAGGCGGCTCTGGGCGACGTGCTCACCATCGACACCGAGCCGGACGAGTGGATGCGCCAGCTGGCCGGCCTGCCCCTGCTCTACCAGCCGGGCGAGCGCTTCCAGTACAGCCACGCCACGGACGTTCTGGGCTTCATCGTCGGGCGCATCGTCGGCAAGCCGTTCCGCGACCACCTGATCGAGACGATCTTCGGCCCGCTCGGCATGGACGACACCGACTTCTGGATCCCGCCGGAGAAGCGCGATCGCGCCGCCGTGGTCTATCGCAACGAGGTGGGCGGCCTGGAGCCGATGGTCTTCCCGCCGAGAACCACCCCGCCCAGCTTCACCGGCGGCGGTGGCGGACTGATCTCCACCGCGTCCGACTACCTCAAGTTCGCCCAGGCCATGCTCGACGGCGAAGCACGCAGCGGCGTGCGCCTGTTGAAAGCCGAGACCCTGGCGATGATGCGCCAGAACCGCCTCACGCCGGCGCAGCGCCAGATCCCGTTCCTCGGCATGCCGATGTGGATGAGCCTCGGCTTCGGCCTCGGCGTCTCGACGGTGGAGGATCCGGTGGCGCACCAGTGGATGGGCGCGGGCTCCAAGGGCTCGTTCGGCTGGCCGGGCGCCTTCGGCACCTGGTGGCAGGCGGATCCGGAGAAGGGTCTGATCATGATCTATCTGATCCAGGACTCCATGCCGCTTGGCCCGGAGGCCGTGGCCAACCTCGGCCAGCGCATGGGCGCGCGTCTGGCCCTGCCGATGTGGCAGAAGGCGGTCTACGCGGCCGTGGACTAGGCGGACATGCGGGCGCCGCGGCGGCGGGACCTGGCGAAGGCCGCGCCGCGCCTCGGCTCGCTGGTGGTGCGCGTCGCCGACTTCGGCGCGACCTTCGTCTTCGCCGCCCAGGGCGGCCTCACCGCCGCGCTGGCCGGCTACGATCCTGTCGGCGTCCTGGTGCTCGCCTTCGTCACGGGGCTCGGCGGCGGCGTCATTCGCGACCTCCTCATCGCCACGGGTCGGCCCGCCGCGGTGAGCGACTGGCGATACACGGCGGTGGTGCTGGCCGGCGCTGTGGCCGGCTGGCTGCTGGTCGCCGCGCCCGGGATCGGGGGAGATCCGGCCGTTGTGACCATGGACGCGGCCGGCCTCGCTCTCGGCGCCGTGGCCGGGACCGAGAAGGCGCTAGAGAACCGCGTCCACCCGCTGATTTCCGTGTTCCTGGGCGGTCTCGGCGGCGTGGGCGGGGGCATGCTGCGTGACCTGCTGCTCAACCGGGCGCCCCGTGTGCTTTATACCGACGTCTACGCCTCCGCCGCCCTGCTGGCGGCCCTGATCGTCGTCGCCGGGCGCGGGGTGGGCCTCGGGCCGAGGACCGTGGCGATTGGCGGCGCCCTCGCCTGCTTCACCTTGCGGATGCTGGCCTGGACCTATGGCTGGAGCCTGCCCACGGCCTTGCTCCACACAGCCTGAGGGCGGCCTACTTCGGCGCGAGGTCGGCGGCGATGGCCTTCAGCGCCGTCGCGCGCTGGTCGATGACGTTCCCCCGACAGCCGGGGAAGGAGATCACCTGGCCTTCCCGACCCTGATCGCCGTTGGCGTACAACAGGCATGACTTGTCCTTGAAGACGATCCAGGCGCGTTGCTCGGCCAGCAGGTCGGTGCGGGTCTGGCCGCTCGCTAACGCGAAAGCGGCGCGCCAGGCGGCGTTCAACCGCAGATCCGCGCGCTTGAGGTAGCTCGCGCCACAGATGTCGAAATCCTGGTTCGTGACCGCCGGCTTCAAGCAGGCGTCATAGGCGGCATCGGCGCGCGCCGCCGCCGCGCAAAGGCTGAGGAGTCCGACCCCGATCGCGATACTCAGATTTCGCGCCATTCGACAATCCTCCGCTCGAACCTTGGCCGTTGGAAGTCTTCGACCATCGTGAGACACTGCTTACGAGAGGGCAGACCATGGGCCAATCCGCGACCGGCGCCGCGTCCGTCAACGCCGGCCAGATCGAACACTGGAATGCCGACGCGGGCGACGCCTGGGCGCGGCTCCAGGCGCGGATGGACGCCCAGATCGGCCCACTCGGCGAAGAAGCGCTCGAGGCGCTCGGTCCCCGGCCCGGCGAGCGGATCATCGATGTCGGCTGCGGTTGCGGCGACACCAGCCTGGCGCTGGCGACCCGCGTTTCGCCCGGGGGCTCGGTGACCGGGATCGACATCTCGCGGCCGATGCTCGCCGTCGCGCGCCGCCGCGCGGCCGCGACCGGCGCCCGGGTCGAATTCCTGGAAGCCGACGCCGAGACCCACGCTTTCCCGGCCGGCGAGGCCGATGCGATCTTCTCCCGCTTCGGGGTGATGTTCTTCGAACGGCCCGCCCGCGCCTTCGCCAATCTGCGGAGCGCGCTGAAAACGGGCGGCCGGCTCGCCTTCCTGTGCTGGCAGGGTCCGGAGAAGAACCCCTTCATCACCGCGCCGATGATGGCCGCGCGCCCGCTGCTCGCGCCCGAACCGCCGCCCGACCCCCACGCGCCGGGCCCCTTCGCCTTCGCCGACGGCGAGCGCGTCGCCGGCATCCTGCGCGAGGCGGGCTTCGCGAACATCCACGTCGAGCCCCGCGAGCGGACCCTCGCGGCCGGATCTCTCGATCAGGTCATGGAGGTCGCCCTCAACATCGGCCCCCTCGGCCGAGCCTTGCGCGAACAGCCGGACCGTCGCGAACCGGTGGTGCAGGCGGTGCGCGACGCCATGTCCGCCCGCGCCGGGGCCGACGGCATCATCCACCTTCCGACCGCGACCTGGGTGGTGACGGCGGCAAATCGGTCGTGAAGATCCGGGCCGGCCTGGCGCTCATGCTCTGGGCGCTCGCCGCGGCGGCTCACGGGTCGGTGAGCAATCCCGGCCTCGTGGGCAGGGGGAACACGGGGAATACCAATCAGACCAAGACGACGCCTAGTCCGTGGGACAACATTCTGAATTCAATCGTGAACACTGTTGTGTCTGAGGCCAGGACGGTCCCTGACCTGAAGGGCAAATCACCCTCGGCCGCGTCAGCGACGGTCAGCAAGGCGGGGCTGTCTCCCCGGCTCTACCCCTCGCCCGAAAGCCAAGACCCGGGCGCGCGGGTCTACTGGCAGTCTCCCCTGGCGAACACCTCGGTCACGGCGGGCTCCGTCGTCACCTTCGCCGTCGCCACGCCCGGCATCGCCGCTCCGCCGTCGCCGACCACGCCTCCCGTCCCCACCACCTCGCCGCCTCCGCCTGAAGCTTCGTCGCCCACGCCCAAGACAACCACAGACTCTGTTGTGCGACCGAAATCGAAGACGCTCGTCCAAGTGCCCGACCTGCACGGCGAGACGCCGTTGGAAGCTCGAGAGAGCCTGAAGCAGATCGGGTTGAAATTAGGCCGGTTGCTGGACGGCGAGGCGCCGCCAGGGGCGCGCGTCGACCACACCGATCCGGCGGCGAACAGTCTGGCGCCGCGTGGTACGGTGGTGAATTACGTGTTCATCGTCTCCCCGGCCCCTCGGCCATGGGGCGCGACGCTGGTCGTGATCGTCCTCGGGGTCATCGGCGGCGGAGCCTTGCTCGGAGTTCAAGCGAAGGGGAAGGCGCGCGAGAGACGGTTCGCCCAAACGGCACGCTGGAGAACCGACTGCTCGCCCCCCGTGGGCCACTTCGCCAAGGCGCCGTCGCCCGGCGGCCCCACGCTCAACCTGACGTGTTTGTCGCCTCCATGCACGGCCCTTTGGGTCGGCCTCGCGACGGCGGAGATCGGGCCGGATGACTGACGAACCAAAGCTGTCGCTCGGCGACCTGCTTCCCTCCCAGCTTGGGAACTGGCGGGCGGCGCTCAAGCAGGCGTCGAGCGACGGGGCTCGGCTTCCAACCTGGCCAGTCGTCGGCGCGCAGGCCGATGCCGCCGTGCGCCAAGCCCTGGCCGGCTTCGATCTCGCGCAGGCGCTGGCGTCGGTCTGGGCGGGCTACAAGGACCTCGCGTCGCATCGCGACGATCCGCCGGGCCAAAGCGCCATCGTCGATCTCGGCGCGCACCAGGTCTCCATCGGAGCCTCGCCCACGCTCACCTTGACCTTCGACGGCGTCACCTTCCCGCCGATTACCGTGACCTACGCGATTACCCTCGCCTTCACGACCGTGAAGCTGGCCGTGATGGGCGGGTATCTCGCCCGCGCGCAACCGGGCGACTGCACGCTGAGCGGAGGTCTCTCCTGCGGCAAGATCCCCCTGCATCCGCCGCTTAAGACCAAGCCGTTCAGCCTGCCGCTGATCTGGACCTTCGAGCCGAAGCTGAGACTGCTTTAGGTTCCGGGCTAGTGCTTTGGTGGAGCCTTAGGATACGCGTGGCGTTGATCAATTCTGCTTGAGACGCAACTCGGCCAGAACAACCTGCTGAAGCGGGTCGAGGCTCTCCTGGACAGTAATCCAAACGTAGGAGGCGAGAACGTTGTCGTAGTCGTGCCGATAAACGTTTCCCGCCCCGGCGACGCGGCTCCAATCGATGGATGGATGCTTTCTTTTCGTTGAGTCCTCAAGGCGACGTGAGGCCTCGGAGATAATTTCAAGGCAGCGGACCACTGCATAGTGTGTCCGATCATCCGCCTCGAATGATTCGCGATCCATCCCAGAGACGAAGCGCCGAGCGAGTTCGATGTTGTCGCGGATGGTCTCGAGCGCGAGGCGCTCCCGCTCAGAATGCATAGACCGCGTCTTGGTCCGCCGTCGCCCGGACGCGGGGCTTCTGAGCCGCGCGATTTGAAACGTCGACTTTCACCGGAAAGAGACCTTCCAGATATTGGACGATGCCCACGTATTCGTAGACTCCCATCCGAACGTCTGGATCGATCTCCACCATGACGTCGATGTCGCTCCCCTCTTGCGCCTCGCCGCGTGCCGTCGAGCCGAAGAGAGCGGCGTGCGCAACGCCAAGCGCCCTCAGCCGATCGTGGGCGCCGTGCAGCACGGCAAGCGCGTCGTCTCTGGTCATCGGAGGGAGACTAACCTCCACCCGGCTAGCGCTCAAATCGCGCGCCGCCGCTCCGGTGAGGAGCCTCAGCTGTCGAGGAAGCTCCGCAGTTTCCGGCTCCGGCTGGGGTGCTTCAGCTTGCGCAGCGCCTTGGCTTCGATCTGGCGGATGCGTTCGCGGGTGACGCTGAACTGCTGGCCGACTTCCTCCAGGGTGTGATCGGTGTTCATGCCGATGCCGAAGCGCATGCGCAGCACCCGTTCCTCGCGCGGCGTCAGGGACGCCAGCACCCGGGTCGTGGTCTCGCGCAGGTTGGACTGGATCGCCGCGTCGATCGGCAGCACCACGTTCGGGTCCTGGATGAAGTCGCCCAGGTGGCTGTCTTCCTCGTCGCCGATGGGCGTCTCGAGGCTGATCGGCTCCTTGGCGATCTTCAGCACCTTGCGCACCTTCTCCAGCGGCATGGCCAGCTTCTCGGCCAGCTCCTCCGGCGTCGGCTCGCGGCCGATCTCGTGGAGCATCTGGCGGCTGGTGCGGACGATCTTGTTGATCGTCTCGATCATGTGCACCGGGATGCGGATGGTGCGGGCCTGGTCGGCGATCTAGCGGGTTATCGCCTGACGGATCCACCAGGTGGCGTAGGTCGAGAACTTGTAGCCCCGGCGGTACTCGAACTTGTCCACCGCCTTCATCAGGCCGATGTTGCCCTCCTGGATCAGGTCCAGGAACTGCAGACCGCGGTTGGTGTATTTCTTGGCGATGGAGATCACCAGGCGCAGGTTCGCCTCGACCATCTCCTTCTTGGCCTGACGCGCCTCGCGCTCGCCCTTCTGCACCGTCTGGACGATGCGGCGGTAGTCGTCGATCGGCACGCCGGACTCGGTGGCGAGCGCCGCGATCTCGCGGCGGATGTCGCCGATCTGGGTCCCGTCGCGCTCGGTGAAGCGCTTCCAGCGCAGGCCGAGCGCGGCCACGGTATCGGTCCAGTTGGGGTTCATCTCCGAGCCGAAGTAGGCCTTGATGAACTCGGTCCGGGAAATGCCGTGGGCGTCGGCGGCGCGCAGCAGCCGGCCTTCGAGGCCGACCAGGCGCTTGTTGATCGTATAGAGTTGGTCGACCAGCGCCTCGATGCGGGCGTTGTTGAGCTTCAGCGTCTTCAGGTGACCGACGATGGCCGCGTTGGACGCATCGTACGCCTTGCGGTCCTGGTTGCTCAGGTCGGCGCCGGCGAGACGCGCCTCCACCAGCTTCTCCTGCAGGCGCCGAAAGGCTTCGAACTCCAGCGCGATGGCGTCGAGGGTGGCCATCACCCCCTCGCGCAGCTCGCCTTCCATGGCGCTGATGGTCGGACCCGCGCCATCGTCGAAATCGTCGTCGTCGTTCGGGTTTGCGCCGTCTTCGAGATCGGGGGCGGCCGCGGCTTCGGCGTCGTGCGCCTCGCCGGCGAGGGCGGCGTCGGAGAGCGCCTGGGCGACCTGGCCGCCGTAGGTCTGCTCGAGGTCGATCACCTCGCGCAGCAGGATGCGCCCGGTCGAGAGCTCCTCGCGCCAGACCATGATCGCCTCGAAGGTCAGGGCGCTTTCGCACAGGCCCCGGATCATGGTGTCGCGGCCCGCCTCGATGCGCTTGGCGATGGCGATCTCGCCCTCGCGCGAGAGCAGCTCCACCGAGCCCATCTCGCGCAGGTACATCCGCACCGGGTCGTCGGTGCGGTCGAAGGCGTTGGGCTTGCCGGGCGTTTCGGCGACGGCGGTCTCTTCCCGCGTCGCGACTTCGGTGCCTTCGGGGGCCTCTTCCTCGGCCTCCACCACGTTCACGCCCATCTCGGTGAGCATGGTCATGGTGTCTTCGATGGCGTCCGGCGTCATCTCGTCGGACGGAAGGACCTTGTTCAGCTCGTCCATGGTGACGTAGCCGCGGGCCTTGGCCTGCTTGATGAACTTCTTGACCGCGGCGTCGGTGAGATCGAGCAGCGGCCCATCCGGCGCGGGGGGCGCGGCGGGCGCTTCGACAGTGGCGGTGGCGGTGCTCATGTTGTTCAACTCGCTCGAAAAGCAGAGCGTGGCCCGCGCGACCCCTTTCCTTAAGAAAAGGCTTCGCCCGGCGCCTCGTCGGCCCAAAGGGTTCCAGTTCGTATCGCGCGCCTCAGAACGTCGCGCTCGGTTTTCAAGGCGATGAAGGTGGGTGTCGCGCCGCCTCCCGCCAAGTCGGCGAGTGCGTTCTCCAACGCGGCAACCCGGTCCATCGCTCCGAAAAGTCGCGACCACTGAGACTTGGCGACCACTGGCGGGATGTCATCTCGCGTGAAGGGCGCGCCGGACTGGGCGGCGGCCTGCTCGACATCGCTCAGTAGGGCGCTGAAGCCAACCGCTGCGAGATGGCGACGAAGCCCTTGAGTGTCAAGGTGTTCCCCGGAAATGCGCAGGCGCACCAGCTCGGCGGCGAGAGGGTCGAGCGTCGGCGATCGCAGGCCCTTGTCGCCCAGGGCCTCCAGGTGGCCGTCGATCACCGAAGGCTCCATCACCGCGCCCAACACGAGAGCGGCGAGCAGCGGGTCCAGGCCGGAGCCGAGACGTTTGGCCGCAGCCTTGGCGAGGGGGCCGGCGGGCATGGGCGGCGGCGGGGCCCCACGCGGCCGCCACGGCTCGCGTCGCTGCGGCCGGGCGATCTGAGTCGGGGCGAACAGAGCCTGGACCCGCGCGTCCAGATCATCCCGGTAAGCGGCCGAGAGCTCCGCGTCCGAAATCGAACGCGCCGCCGCCCTCAAGCGCTGCTTCAGAGCGGCGCGTTGCTCGGGCGTCTCCAGCGGTCCCAAGTCCCGCTCGCGAGCGAACAGGGCTTCCACGAACGGCCGACCGTCGGCGAGTTGGCTTTTCAGCGCCGCCGCGCCGTGGGTGCGCAGGATGTCGTCGGGATCCTTGCCGGCGGTCAGGACCACGAAGCGGAAGCTGCGTCCGGCGGCGAGCAAGGGGAGGGCCCGGTCCATGGCGCGGAAGGCGGCCCGCGCGCCGGCGGCGTCGCCGTCGAAGCTCAGGGTCGGCTCCGGATGCAGCCGCCACAACTGCTCCATCTGCGCCTCGGTGAGCGCGGTCCCCATCGAGGCCACCGCCGCGACCCCGGCGCGCTGGCAGGCGATCACGTCCATATAGCCTTCGACCACCACCAGGGCGGCGCCCTCCCCGCCGGCATGCAGCAGCCGCCGCGCCTCGGGCAGGCCATAGAGCACCGCGCCCTTGTCGAAGAGCTCGGTGTCCGGCCCGTTCAGGTACTTGGCGCGGGCGTTGGGATCGAGCGCCCGGCCGCCGAAGCTGATCGTCCGCCCTCGGCCGTCGGTGATCGGGAAGATGATCCGGTCACGGAACCGGTCGTAGGGCGCGCCACCGTCCTCCGGCGCGATCAGCAGGCCGGCGGCGACCAGATCGCGCGGCAAGGCGCCCTTGGCGATCAGATAGTCCTTGAGCTCGGTCCGGCCGCCGGGCGCGAACCCCAGCCCGAACCGCTCCCACTCCGAGGCCGGCAGCCCGCGCCGCTCCAGATAGTCCCGCGCCGCTCGGCCGGTGGGGCGGCGCAGCGCCTGCTGGAACCAGGTCGCGGCGGTTTCCAGCCACTCGGCCAGCCCCTGCCGCTCGCGCGCCAGAGCCTGGGATTGGGGATCGGGCTCCGGCAGCGACAGCCCCGCCTCAGCCGCCAGCCGCTCCACCGCCTCGACGAAGGTGAGCCGTTCCGTCTCCTGCAGGAAGCTGATCAGGTCGCCGTGCTTGCCGCTGGAGAAATCATGGAAGAAGCCCTTCTCGTCGTTGACGAAGAACGACGGGCTCTTCTCCTTGTTGAACGGCGAGAGTCCCACGAACTCGCGGCCCTGCCGGCGCAGCTTCACCGTCTTGCCGATCACGTCCGACGGACGCAGCCGAGCCTTCAGCTCCTCCAGGAATTGATCGTCGAAGCGCACGATGGGAGGTTAGCGGTTCGGATGCTTCGAGTCCCAGCAGCGAGAACCTCGCGATCAAGCGGACGTCCACACCCGCAATCCCGTGAAGCGGGCGACGCTGGCGAAAGCCTTGTCCGCCGACAGCATCATCAACTCATGGCGGATGCAGAGAGCCGCCAGAAGAGCGTCAAGCGTGCCGACTTGCACCCCGTTGCGCCGACAATGGTTCCGCAGCTCGGCCGCCTCGATATGGTCGCGTCGGTCGGGAGTGAGGAGCGGGAGAGCCGAGAACCGCCTGATGATGTTGCGCGCTTGGATGGGGCCGGCAAAGCCTTGCAGAAGCTCCTGAAGCACAAGACCGGTGACGAACAGTTCGCCGCCGGTTTGGACCCGGCGTCTGAGTTCACGCACGTGAGCACTGTCGGCTGGCCCGTCGCGACGGAAGGCCAGAGACCAGACGCTCGTGTCAACCAGAACGCTCAATCGCGGCTTCGCTCAGCCTTGTAGTCGAACGAGGAGTCCCACTCGAGCTTTCCCATGAGGTCCAGCAGACCCAGGCGCTCGCGACGTTCGATATATTCACGCAAGGCCTGCGTGACGGCGGCCTTCTTGGTTCGCTCACCGCTGACGGCGACCGCGCGTTCGATCAACTCGGGGTCGATCTGCAGATTTGTGTCCTGTGTGGACCTCCACACAGGACACACCACGGACCCGAAACTCGCGCAAGGCACGACGAGTTTGGCTAAAAGCTGCGCGAACCTCTTGGCCGGCAGCGAGGATCAACATGAACGATGTCGCGCGCGAGGTCTGGCCCGACCTGACGTCCCCCGCCGTCGCGCCGACGATCGGGGCGCTGCACCTATTTAGCCAGGTCGTCGGCAAGGTGCGGATGGGGCTCACGCCCTGGGTCAATCACAGCTGGCATGTTCCCCTCTACGTCTCGGCCCGTGGGCTGACGACGGGTTGGATGCCCAACGGCCTTCGCGCCCTCGATCTGGAGTTCGACCTGATCGAGGAAGCCCTGGTTCTGCGCGGCGACGATGGGCAAGGCGCGCGGGTTGCGCTCCTCGGCCAGAGCGTGGCGAGCTTCCATGCCGAGACCATGGAGGCGCTCGCGAGGCTCGGGGTGGCCGTGCGGATCGACGAGACCCCGTGCGAGCTTCCAGGAGCCACGCCCTTTCCCCAGGACTTGAACGTACGCCCGTTCGACCCCGAGGCGGCGCGGACCTACTGGCGCGCGCTGCTGCAGGTCCAACGCGTCTTCCAGCGCTTCCGCACGCGCTTCGTCGGCAAGTGCAGCCCGATCCAGCTCTTCTGGGGCAGCTTCGACCTCGCGGTGACGCGCTTCTCCGGCCGCCCCGCGCCCGCGCATCCCGGTGGAGCCGAACACATGCCGGACGCCGTGGCGCGGGACGGCTACTTCCAGGAAGTGGCCAGCGCCGGCTTCTGGCCCGGCGCGGGCGCGGACGTAGGGCCCGCTTTCTACGCCTACGCCTACCCGGTCCCGGAGGGTTACGCGGCCGCCCACGTCGGGCCCGCGGACGGCCGCTTCGATGCGGATCTCGGCGAGTTCCTGCTGCCCTACGCGGCGGTTCGCGCCGCCGCTGATCCGGACGAGGCTCTCATGACCTTTCTCCAGAGCACCTACGAGGCCGCCGCCGACTTGGCCCGCTGGGACCGACGGTCGCTGGAACGCGCCGAGGGCCCGATCGGGCATCCGCCAGCCGGCGTTTGAAGGCGTCGAGGCCGGCGTCGGCGCGGCGGGTTCCTCAGCGCAGCTCGCGCCGCAGGATCTTGCCGGTCGCGGTCTTGGGCAGGTCCTCGATGATCTCGATGACGCGCGGGTATTTGTAGGCGGCCATCCGCGCCTTGCAGAACTCGACCAGCTCCATTTCGGTGACGCTCTGACCGGGCTTGACGCTGATCACCGCCTTCACGGTCTCCCCGCGATAAGGATCCTGCACCCCGACCACGGCCGCCTCGCGGATCGCCGGATGGGTGTAGAGCACGTCCTCCACCTCGCGCGGCCAGACCTTGAAGCCCGCGGCGTTGATCATGTCCTTCTTGCGATCGACCAGATAGAACCAGCCCTCGGCGTCCATGAAGCCGATGTCGCCGGTTCGCAGCCAGCCGTCCCGGATCGCCTCGGCCGTCTCCTTGGGCTTGTTCCAATAGCCCGGCACGACTTGCGGCCCCCTGGTGACGATCTCGCCGTACTCGCCGACCGGCGCGGCCGAGCCGTCCTCCAGCTCCACCCGCACGACCGTGTCGAACCAGGGCGACTCCAATGGCCAGCGCGCCTGACACCGGATCAACGGGCGCGCGGCGGCCGAACGGGACGGCGTGCGAGGGCGAGGTCGTCTCGGTGAGGCCGTAGCCGTTGTGAATGTAGATGCCGAACTTGGCCTCGAACTCGTCGACCACGCTGGGCGGGATCGCGGCGCCGCCGGAGTAGACCTTTTCGAAGCTGGCCATCTGTTCGCGCCGCGCGCCCGGCGCATTCATCATGGCGATGAAGGCGGTGATCGCGCCAATGGTGAAGATCGGCCGGTGCTCGGCGATGCTCTCCAGCATCACCCGCGGCTCGAACCGGTAGGAGAGCGTCAGCGGCCCGGCGAGCACGAAGGCGGTCGCGACGTGGGCGATCAGGCCCGTGACATGGAACAAGGGCGCAAGGCCCAGCACGCCGGCGCCTTCGGGCAGTCCCACCCAGTCGCGATAGGCCTGGGCGTTGAAGGCGGCGTTGGCGTGGGTGATCATGGCCCCCTTGGGCACGCCCGTCGTTCCCGAGGTGTAGACCAGGAAGGCGACGTCGCTCCCCGTGAGCGGCTCTGGCGGCCGAGCCCTTAGGACCTCGTCGGCCAGGATGCTCGCCAGGTCTGTCGCGGCGGCGGCGGGAGCTGGCTCGCTGGCCGGCAGCACGCGCTGGTCGTTGCGGGTCTGGAAGGCGAGCGCGCTGGCGGTGACGACCTTGGCGCCCGTGAGGGCCGGATCAGAACCGATGACGCCCGCGACCATGGCCTGCTGGTCCGGATGGCAGATCACCACCTTCGGCCGGGAGTCGCCGAACAGCAGGCCGAGCTCGCGCTCGCGGTTCATCGGATTGATCGGGACGGGGATCGCGCCGCGCTTCCACGCCGCCAGCAGCCCGATCACAAACGCCGGGGTGTTCTGCAGAACCACCGCCACCCGGTCGCCGCGCGCGACGCCCGCGTTCGCCAGCCATGCGGCGAGCCGGTCGCTCGTCCGATCCAGCTCGGCATAGGTGAGCCGCCCGTCGAAGTAGTGGATCGCGATCCGGTCCGGCGCGCGGACCGCCGCCGCCCGGAAGATCGCCAGCATGTCCGGGTGCTCGGGCGTGATCGTCGCTGGCCGGTCGCCGTAGAGACCCAGCCACGGCATGTCGTCGAACGCGCTCACCCTCGACCTCTCCCCAAAGCGCCCCTTTGTAACCGGTACAATCCGGACAGCCGGGTGTCAGCGGCAATTCGCGTCGGCGCCCCGCCGGAACGGTGGAGGTGGGCTCTCGTTAACAGGGTCACCTTTCAGGAGATCGCCATGCCCACTCGCGCCAAATCCGCTCCCAAGCCCGCGCCGAAAAGCGCGACCAAGCCCGCCGCCAAGACGGCCGCTCGTCTGCGGTCCAGAGCCGCGCCGCCGCCGCTCGACCGGCACAGCCCGGCGAACGAGCCGTTGGCCGTGGCCCTCCTCAAGGCCGATCACCGGGAGGTCGACGGCTATTTCGAGGACTTCCAGGAGCTGGAGGACGATGGTGAGAAGCAGGCGCTGTTCGCCAAGATCGCCTTGGCCCTGAAGGTGCACACCGCCATCGAGGAGGAGATCTTCTACCCCGAAGAGCGGGGCGACGTGGACGACGACGACCTCGACGAGGCCTATGTCGAGCACGACGGGGCCAAGAAGCTGATCGCCGAGATCGAGGCGATGAAGCCCAGCGACCAATTCTACGACGCCAAGGTCAAGGTGCTCAGCGACTACATCAAGCACCACGTGAAGGAAGAGGAGCAGCCTGGGGGAATCTTCGCGCAGGCCAAGGCCGGCGATGAGGATCTCGACGCCATGGGCGAGCGGCTCAAGGCGCGCAAAGCCGAACTGATGGCGGAGCTATCGTCCGGCGGGGCGGCGTAAAGCCGCCGCCCCGCTTCCACGAACGGGAGAGCGCCTTAAGCGCTCTCCCCCGTCTGGCCCGCCGCGAAGGCGACCGCGTCCAGGTCCATCTTCAGCTCCCGGTCCCACAAGCGGAGCTGGCCGCAGGCATCCAGGAACGTTGCGACGTCGGCCGCCTCCTCCAGCAGCACGAAGCCGTCGTCGGCTTCCTCGATCCCCGCCTTCTTGAACAGCTCGCGCGCTTCCAGGGTGTGGCCGATGAACTTGCCGTGGGCGAAGGCGTCGTTGACGAAGTCCAGCGCCGTCTTGTCCTTGGCGAGCGTCTTCGCCGCGTCCTCGGAGAGCACCACGGCGATGGCGTCGTAAAGCACCGAGGGGCCGCCATCGATCTTCTGCTTGGCTTCGACCATCGTGCCGTCGTCGAGCTCCGCTCCCGCGATGTGCGGGGCGACGATCTCGTAGACGGCGCCGATCTTCACCACACCGTCGACCAAGGCCTTGACCACCTTGGCGGGCGATCCGTCGCTCACCAGGATGCCGAGCTTGCGGCCGGTGAACACGCCCAGGTTGTTCTTGACGATGCTGAGCGCGTCGGAGGGCGGCAGGTCGGTGCGGGTCGGCTGGGCGGCGACCGCCGCCGCCGGCATCGACTTCAGGCCGAGACCGGTCGCCACCATCTTGGCCAGCGTCTCGTCGATGTTGAGCAGGTGCCCGACCATCTTCTCGCGGATGTCCACCCGCTCGACCTTGCTGAGCTCGAACACCAGGGCGTCGCCGATGTGCTTCTGCTCGATGGGCGCCTGGCTGATGAAGAACTGCCGCGCCTGGCTGTAGTGGTCGCTGAACGAGGCCGGCCGCGTCTGCATCACCCCGCCGCTGAGCGCTTCCTGGGGATAGCGATAGCCGGTCGCCGGGCTCTCGCGCGGGCCGCCCCAGGAGTTCGGCTCATAGTTGGCGCGACCCGTCGGGTTGCGCATGGCCATGTGCCCGTCCTGCTGGAAGTTCGACACCGGGCAGCGCGGGGCGTTGATCGGGATGTGGGTGAAGTTCGGCCCGCCCAGCCGCTTCAGCTGGGTGTCGAGGTAGGAGAAGTTGCGGCCCTGAAGCAGCGGGTCGTTCGAGAAGCCGATCCCCGGCACGACGTTCTGGGTGCAGAAGGCGACCTGCTCGGTCTCGGCGAAGAAGTTCTGGACCCGCGCGTTCAGCGTGAAGCGGCCGATGATCCGCACCGGGATCTGCTCCTCGGGGATGATCTTGGTGGCGTCCAGCACGTCGAACTCGAACTGCTCGGCGAACGCCTCGTCGAACAGCTGCACGCCGAAATCCCACTCCGGCGGGTTGTCGCTTTCGATGGCGTCCCACAGGTCGCGGCGGTGGAAGTCGGGATCGGCGCCGTTCAACTTCACGGCCTCGTTCCACGTCACCGACTGCATGCCCTGGCGCGGCTTGAAGTGGAACTTGACGAAGGTGCTCTTCCCCTCGGCGTTGATCAGCCGGAAGGTGTGGACGCCGAAGCCCTCCACGAAGCGGAAGCCGCGCGGGATGGTTCGGTCCGACATGATCCACATGACCATGTGCATCGACTCGGGCGTCAGCGAGATGAAGTCCCAGAAGTTGTCGTGCGCCGTCTGCGCCTGGGGAAAGCCGCGGTCTGGCTCTTGCTTGGCGGCGTGGATCAGGTCCGGGAACTTGATCGCGTCCTGGATGAAGAACACCGGGATGTTGTTGCCGACGATGTCCCAGTTGCCCTCCTTGGTATAGAGCTTGGCCGCGAAGCCGCGCACGTCGCGCGCGAGGTCGGGCGAGCCCTTGTTGCCGGCCACGGTCGAGAACCGCATGAACATCGGCGTCGCCTCGCCGACCTCGGTCAGGACCTTGGCGGTGGTGTAGTCGGCCAGGGATTCGGTGAGGGTGAACTCGCCGTGCGCGCCATAGCCGCGGGCGTGGACCACCCGCTCGGGAATGCGCTCGTGGTCGAAGTGGAAGATCTTCTCGCGGAAGTGGAAATCCTCGATCAGCGTCGGCCCGCGCTCGCCGGCCTTCAGCGTGTTCTGATCGTCGGCGACCGGCACGCCTTGCTGGGTGGTCAGCACCTCACCCGCGGCGGCCGCGGTCTGGTGGGTCTCTCCGCCGGCTCCCGGCTGGTTGTCGAACGAGCGCGCCTGCGCGGCGGCTCCGGTGTCTTGTCCGAGCGTCTTGGGCATACTGTTTCCTTTTGGGCGTCGAGCCGGAACGTGGCGCGAAGGGTGTTGGTTCTGCCCGCTAACGGACCTTCATCAGGGCCAAGACGGGGACGCGACGGCTTGCGCCGCGCCCCGATCCTCTAAAGTCGCCTACTTCTTGGCGTGCGACGCGGACTTGCCGTGCGCGTCGGTCGACGACTTGTGCGCCGAGTCCGAATGCGAGTGCGCCTTGGTGGAGTGCTCGTGAGCGGCGCTATGATCGCCCTTGCCGTGATGCTCGGCCGCGGTGCGGTGAGCCTTGGCGGCCGTTTCGTGATGCTCGGCGGCCTTGGTGTGGGCTTGTTGAGGCATGGTTACTCCTACTCGAATGACCCCCCGCTGCGCACTGAACGGGCGAAAGCCGACTTCGGCGCCATGAAAATCGGCGCCATCGCCAAGCGGCGCTTGGCGCCGCGCCGTGACGGGCTCATGCGAGCCTCCATGAGCGTGACCCCAGATCCCACCGCCCCCGGCCAGGAGAGCGTGTGGCGCTATCCCCGCCCGGCCATCGCCGAGCCGACCGCCCGCCACCTCCGCATCGTCCACCGCGGCGTGGTGGTGGCCGACACCGTGAACGCCGTCCGCACCCTGGAGACCAGCCACCCGCCCACCTATTACGTCCCGCCCCGGGATGTGACGCCAGGCCTGCTGAATCGCACGGCGCGGCGCTCGCTGTGCGAGTGGAAGGGTCAGGCGGTGTACTTCGACGTCTCCGTGGGCGGCGAGGTGCTGCGCGACGCGGCCTGGAGCTACCCGAACCCGACCCCCGCCTTCGAGGGCTTGCGCGACCACGTCGCCTTCTACGCCGCTCCCTTTGACGAATGCCTCCTCGACGGCGAGCGCGTGACGCCCCAGCCCGGCGGCTTCTATGGCGGCTGGATCTCCTCGAAGGAGGCGGGTCCGTTCAAGGGCGTTCCCGGCAGCCGCTTCTGGTGAGCGCGCCCTGATGCCTTTCACCCACGCCAACGGCATCGAGATCTACTTCGAGCGGGCGGGCTCAGGTCCGCCGCTGCTGTTCGTCAGCGGCACCGGCGGCGACCTGCGGGTCAAGCCCAACGTCTTCGACGGTCCGCTGCCCAAGCGCTTCGACCTGCTCGCCTTCGACCAGCGGGGCCTCGGCCGGACCGAAAAGCCAGACCGGCCCTACGCCATGGCCGACTACGCCGACGACGCCGCGGCGCTGATGGAGACCCAAGGCTGGGACGAGGCCCTGGTCATGGGCGCCTCCTTCGGCGGCATGGTCGCCCAGGAGCTGGCGCTACGACATCCCGAACGGGTGAAGAAGCTGGTGCTCGCCTGCACCTCGCCGGGCGGCGCGGGCGGGGCCTCCTTCCCGTTCCATGAGGTCGACCATCTGGACCCGGTCGAGCGGGCGCGGAGACTGATCCCCGTCGGCGACACCCGCCGCGACGCCGCCTGGCAAGCGGCCAACGCCGAGTTGTACGAACAATTGGTCGCAATGGGCGCCGCTGATCCTTTCGCCGACGAGCCGGGCCGCCGCATGGGCGCCCGCCGCCAGCTCGAGGCGCGGAAGGACCACGACACCTGGGATCGCCTGCCCCAGATCCGCTGCCCGGTGCTCATCGCCGCCGGCCGCCACGACGGCATCGCCCTGCCGGCGACCCAGGAACGCATGGCCGCCCGCATCCCCGGCGCGCGACTGCGATTCTTCGACGGCGGACACCTGTTCATGCTTCAGGACCGCACCGCCTTCCCGGCGATGACCGAGTTTCTCCTGGAAGGCTGATCGCCCTCAGCCGCCCTCCGCATCCACGACGATCGCCACCGTCTTGCCCCGCGACAGCGGATCCCACCCCGCGGCGATCGCCGAGGCGATAGCCCTCGCCACCAGCTCGGGCTGGATCTGCGCCGGCTGGATTAGCGGCGTGCCGCGCCGGGGCGCGGGCGCCGGCGGAAACTCCAGCACGGCTTCCCGCTTGCCCTCCTGGTGACGTACGGCGATCGCCATCCCGCGCCAGTCCGCGGTGTCGCTGGACCACAGCGGCTGACGCTGCACCCGCCAGACGTACCCCTCACCGTCGACCTCGATCTCGACCTCGAGTGCCCGCTTCTTCTGCGCCATGGGAGAGGGTTAGCGCGGCGGCGGCTCGCGGGCCATACAAGGTCTGATCTCCCCGGCTGGCCGAGGGAGCCATGGCGTGGCTAAACCGACAGCTTCGGGTCGCCTTCGATCACGCGCTGAGCCAACCGAGGCCGTTCGCCCTTGGCCCAGCGCTCGGCCCGATGCGACACGCGGTAGCGCAGGGGGCCGCCGTCCGGCGTCTCGGCGCGGCGTATGGGCCGCGGCACGCAGACGAACTCCGTCTCGATGGCGTCCGGCCCCGCCGTCACCACCGCATAGCCGTGACCGCCCATGTCGACGAACTCCAGATGCGGCGCCAGGTCGGGGTTCGTCGCAGCGCGGGCCCGATCGATGTCGCCGCTGCGGGCGTACTCCAGGGCGCTGCGCACCCCGCGCTTGATCGTCAGGTTGATCGTCGATTCATAGCCGGCCGGCCGCTCGACGACGTAGAGCGGGCGAAGGATATGGTCCTTGAGCTTGTGCTCGAGCGCCTCGGCCAGACCGGCCGCCGAGAGCGAACCGGTGATGAAGGTGATCCCGACCGGCTCGAAGGGCTCTGGCGGCAGCGTCTTGGCCGCGTAGCCGGCCCAGAAGCTGTGGCGATCGCCCGAGACGGTGACGAAGCCCGTCACGCCCTTGTCCCGGATCCAGTCATAGAGTTCGGCGCGCTCGCTCAGCGCCGCGCTGAAGTCTCCGCCGCCGAAGGTGGCGTAGCCCTTTCCCGGCCAGGGCCGCGTCAGGCCGGCGGGCAGGTTCTGGGGATCGGTGCGCATGTCGAGCGTGCCGTTGGTCGCTCCCCAGATCTTCCACGTCGCGGTCGAGCTCGCGAGGCGCTGCTTGAGCCACGCCTTCTGGGTCTTGCCCATGACGGTGAAGGTCGGCTCGTCCTTGCGGAAGTTGGGGATCGCCTTCCCGTCGAAGGCGATGGTGTCGGGCGGGCGGCCGCTGTCGTCGCCGCGCCCGGCGTCGAGCACCTCCAGCGCTTCCTGCGGGAACAGCTCGGGAAAATCGGGCAGGTCGAAGGCTTCCGCCTCCGGCCGGCTCGTCGGATCCCGCATGGCGTAAGAGTGGAAATCCGTCAGGATCAGGTCGACATGCCGGCCGTAGGCGATGGCGCGGTAGCCGGTCATGCTGCCGATCGCGACCAGGTTGTTGCGTTCGATCCCCAGGCCGTCGTCGTCGATCGGGATGATGGGTTGGTCGCTCACCGGCGGCGGCGCGAAGGCGGCCAGGCCGTCGCCCGAAGCCTTGCGAACCCGCGAGGGGATGTATTCCCACCAGGCCTGATTGGCCGCGACGCGCAGCGCCTGCGCCGGCTCCGCGGGGCCGCCATAGGTGATGAAGCTCTGCCAGCCCTGCCAGGAGAACTCGTGGTTGTCGCCGATGCAGATGAAGGGGAAATACGCCCGCGCGTCCTGCACGTCGGGATCGTCGATGTGGGCGCGGTAGACCATGCGGTAGCCGTCCAGGGTGGTCGGCACATGGAAGTTGCCGACCTTGCGCCCATCCGGCACCCGTCCGATGTCGTAGACCGTGCGGTCGTAGCGGTGCGCAACCTCGTCGGGGTATTCGACCACCTCGTAGATGAAGTCGCCGAGATGCAGGACGAAGCCGAGGCGCCGGTCGGGCGCGGCGCGCTGGTCCTCCCAGATCATCCGTCGGTAGGCGTTCTGAGCCCCCTCGTTGACGCTCTGGCACGAGACGAAGGCGAAGCGGACGGTCCGCGGATCGTCGGGCGGCGGAGCGGTGATGGTGCGGCCGATGCGGCTCCCCGCGCCGTCCGCGTCGGTGAAGCGATACCAATAGACCGTCGCCGGCTCGAGGCCGCCGACGAGAACCCGGCAGGTCCAGTCCGCCTCCGCCAGGACCGGCGCGTGAGCCGTGGCGATGACGCGCCGGAACGCCTCGTCGATCGCGACCTCGACCCTCAGGCTGCCGCGTGAGCGCCCCGGCCAAGGCCGCCGCGTCCAAAGCATGACGCTGTGGTGATCGGGATCCCCGGACGCGACCCCCTGCGGATAGAGGCTTCGGTTCTCCCGCCAGGAAACGCTGGAAGCGACCGCCCGGCCAACCGGCCAGACCACCGTCGCGCCGAGGGCGGCGGCCGCCGCTAGAAACTCTCGTCGATCCGTCGCTCTGTTTCGCGTCATCGCCCCGCATCCCGGCGTCGCAACCTAACCTGCGGGCGCCAATCCAACCAGCGCGCTGCCGGGTCGTCGCCGATCTCCAGAACCGTGGGACCTCAGCCCGGCAGCTCGGCTTCGCCGCGATCCCATCCGTAGGTTGGGCTCGTGGTCGCAACGGCCGAGGCGCAGCTCACGCAAGCTCGCCCCAACCACCGAGCGCATTGCCTTCGAGGGCGTTTGCTGGAATTGCGCGGCCATGCCCCGACCCGACGCGCCATTCTCGCCTCGCCGCGAACGGGACATCGCCGACCTGATCGCCGCCAATCCCCTGGCCTGGGTGATCTCGCCCGCTGTTGCGGAAAGCGCCGCGACGTTGCTGCCGCTCCTGGCCGAGTGCGACGACGACGGCCGGGTGGTCGCCCTGTTCGGCCATTTCGCCCGGGCCAACCGGCAAGTGGAAATCCTGGAGCGCGATCCGCGAGCGCTGATCCTCTTCCAGGGGCCCCAGGCCTATGTGGCCCCGAAGCTGGTTTCCAAGCCGGACTGGGGACCGACCTGGAACTACGCGAGCGCTTGGTTCGAGACCGAGCTGCGCTTCGTTCCCGAAGAGACGCACGCGGCGGTGGACCGGCTGGCGGCCGCGCTCGAGGCCAAGGAGGCCGAACCCTGGACCACCGAGCGCATGGGCGAGCGGATGGAGGGGATGCTGCGGGCGATCGTCGCGTTCCGCGCCCGGGTCATCGAGCGGCACGCCGTGTTCAAGGTGGGCCAGGACGAGTCGCCCCGGATCTTCGACGAGATCGTTGAGGGGATCGATGATCCGGATCTCGCCCGGCTCATGGCCGACCAGCATCGCGGGTCGGATTAGGCCAGGCCCCCGGCCCGCTCGCGATAAAAACCGACCCGGGCCGTCATTGGCCGGCGCGGCGGCTCTGCTAGCCTCACCGCAACGGTCTGTCCGAGAACGGACGACCAAACCTTGAAACAAGGGGGTTCATCATGACGCCAGCCCGCACGCGCGCCTCCCATCTGGCCATCGGCGCGAGCCTGATCGCGCTTGTCGCCGGCGCGGCCCGCGCCCAGGACGACCAGACCTCGTCCTCGGTCCAGACCACCCGCAGCTCGGTGGGCGAGGTGGTGGTCACCGCCCGGCACTATGTGCCCGAAGGCGAGCAGACCGCGACCAAGACCAACATCCCGCTGATCCAGACGCCGCAGTCGATCACCGTGGTGACCCGCGACCAGATCGACCTTCTGGACTTCGTCGACGCACAACAGGCGGTTCGCTACGTCGCCGGCGTCTCCGGCGAGAACTACGGGCCCGGACCTGCGCTACGACTTCATCAACGTGCGCGGCTTCACGCCCAAGCAGTACATCGACGGCCTGGCCGCGCCGGCGACCACCACCATCTCGTCGAACGGCGTGGACCTTTACGCCTTCCAGTCGCTCGACCTGCTCAAAGGCCCGGCGTCGACCCTCTACGGCAACGCCCCTCCCGGCGGGATCTACAACGAGACCAGCCGGCGCGCGTCCTCGACCTTCGGCGGCGAGCTGCAGGGCCGCTATGGCTCCTACAACTTCGGCGAGATCGAAGGCACGGTCACCGGCCCGATCGCGCCCTTCCTCGACGCGCGGCTGACGGCCCTCTACCGCGATCGCGGCGACGAGATCGACCACATCAACGCCAAGCGTCTGCTGATCTCGCCGACCGCGACGCTGAAGCTCGGTCCGAACGATCGCTTCACCGTGCTGATGTATTACCAGTACGACGAGCTGAACGGCGGCGACGGCGGCTTCCTCCCGGTCTACGGCACCCTGCTGCCCAATCCCAACGGCACGATCCAGCGCAACGTCAACCTGGACGATCCGCGAGACAAGTACGTGCGCAACCAGGGCGCGATCGGCTGGGACTACGAGCACGACTTCTCCAGCAACGTGCAATTCCACTCCAATGTGAAGTGGAGCGAATACCTGGAGAAGACGCCGATCGGTTATTATCCCGGCGGCGGCCTCGTCAACACCACCGACCCGACCATGCCGGACTACTATCGCACGGTCAGCGAGTACAACTTCACCTATCGCGAGCACGTCGGCAGCTTCGCCGCCGACAACCGCCTCGACGTCAACTTCGACACCGGCCCGATCAGCCAGAAGGCGCTGGTCGGCGTCGACTATCGGCAGGTCTACAACAGCGCATCCTACGGCTTCGGCTTCCCCGGCTCCGTGGTCGACGCCTACAACCCGGTCTACCCTGCGACGGTCCAGACCAACCTCGGCTATCCCACCCCGTATAACGACGAGCGGCTGCGGCAGACCGGCGTCTACGGCCAGGACCAGCTCAAGTTCTCGGATCTCTACGTCACCCTCGGCGGCCGATACGACTGGGTCGATATTCTCGATCGCGTCGCCGGGACCGACACCAAGCAGGACAAGTTCACCTACCGGGTCGGGCGCCAGCTATGTGACCAAGTACGGGATCGCCCCCTACATCAGCTACGCGACCTCGTTCGAGCCGGTGCTCGGAACGGATTCGGTGACCGGCCAGGCGTTCAAGCCCAGCTCCGGCGACCAGGTGGAGGGCGGGGTCAAGTTCGACGCCCGCAGCCTGCCGCCTGGCGTGAAGCTGTTCGCCACCGTCGCCGTCTTCGACCTGCACCAGAACAACATCGTCAGCACCACGCCCTCGATCACCCCGGTGTTCGGCACCCAGACCGGACGCGTCGAAGTCTACGGCGCGGAACTCGAGTTCGTGGCGCGCTTCTACGACCGCCTCTCGATCAACGGCGCCTACAGCTACAATCACTCCCGGGTGGTCGCGAGCAGCACGCCGGCCGAGGTCGGCAATCCATTGCCGACCACCCCTGAGAACAAGGCCTCGCTGTTCGGCGACTACACCCTGTCGAAGGGACCGATCGCCGGCCTCGGCTTCGGCTTCGGCGTCCGCTACACCGACGGCAGCGCCGGCAGCCTGCCCGGGCCGTTCAATCCGGTGGTGTACGACGGCCAGGCGGCGACCCTGTTCGACGCCATCGTCCACTATGACATGCCGGGCTGGCGCATCGCGGTGAACGCCTCCAATCTGTTCGACAAGGCGTATGTGGCGCGTTGCTCGGGACCGGCGGGCTGCTTCTACGGCGCGGGCCGCCAAGTGATCGGCACGATCACCAAGCGGTTCTGATGGCGCGGGGGGCGCGGGCATGATCCGCGCCCTGCTCGTCGTCCTGCTCGGCGTGTCGGTCGGGCGCGTCGGTTCAGGCCAAGGCGCAGGCGCCGGCCCGCGTGGCGCCCTGGGCCGAAGACCCGTTCCCCAGCACCTACCACGCGCCGGATGCTCCGCCGGTGCTGATCGTCCACGCCACCGTTCTCGACGGAGCCGGCCATCGCCTGGACGACGGCGAGGTGCTCCTGCGCGGCGGCAAGGTCGCCGCCGTGGGCCACCACCTCGCGACGGAGGGCGCGCGGGTGATCGACGCGCACGGGCGCTGGGTCACGCCGGGGATCATCGACATCCACACCCACGACGGGACCTATCACCTGCCGCAGACGGCGGTGGACGCCGAGGCCTCGGACGTGGCCGAACTCTCGGACCCGAACGCGGCGGGCACCTGGATCGAGACCGCCGTGCGCCCCGACGATCCAGCCTTCGGCGCCGCGCTGGCGAGCGGGGTGACCACCCTGCAGATCCTGCCCGGCTCGACGCCGGTGTTCGGCGGCCGCTCGGTGGTCGTTCATCCCATCCCGGCGGTGACGATGCAGGCGATGAAGATGCCCGAAGCGCCGCAAGGGATGAAGATGGCCTGCGGCGAGAACCCCAAAACCTTCGATGTGGAGAAGGGCCGCGGTCCCATGAGCGTCGAAGGCGAGGTCGCCTACATCCGCCACGCGTTCGCCGAGGCCAGGGACTATCGCGAGCACTGGCGGCGCTACCTCGCCGATCCGGCCGAGGGCCAGCGGCCGCGGGACGACCAGAACCTCGACACCTTGGCCGCGGTGCTGGACGGGACGATCGCCGTCCACATCCACTGCTACCGCGCCTCGGAGATGGCGGTGATGCTCGACCTCTCGCGCGAGCTCGGCTTCCGCATCGCCGCCTTCCACCACGCGGTCGAGGGCTACAAGATCGCGCCCATGCTGGCCAAGGCCGGGGTGTGCGCGGCGGTATGGTCGGACTGGTGGGGCTTCAAGATGGAGGCGCTCGACGGCATCCGCGAGAACGCCGCCTTCCTCGACGCCGCCGGGGTCTGCGTGACCATGCACTCCGACTCCCCGTTTCTCGGCCAATGGCTCAACGTGGAGGCGGGCAAGGCCGCGGCCTCGGGCCGCCGGGCGGGGCTCGCCCTACCGCCCGAGCACGTGATCGCCTGGATCACCCGCAATCCGGCCAAGGCGATGGGGCTCGGCGACCGGATCGGGACCCTGGCGCCGGGCTATGACGCGGACGTGGTGCTGTGGTCGGCCGATCCGTTCAGCGTCTATGCCAAGCCGGACCTGGTCTTCATCGACGGCGCGCTCGCCTTCGACCGGAGCGCCGGCGCGCCGGTCTCCGATGTGACGCTGGGGCGCGCGCCTTGAGGCGGCTCGCCGCCCTGGGCCTCGCCGCCTTGGCGCTGGCGAGCGGCGCGCGCGCGGCCACCGCCATCGTCCACGCCCGCGCCTACACCGTGACGGCAGCCGGGACGGTGGAGGACGCGACCGTGGTGCTGGACGGCGGCCGCATCGTCTCGGTCACCGCCCACGGCGCGGTCCCGAACGGCGCGCGCGTGGTGGACGCCAGGGGCCAACCCGTGACGCCCGGGCTCGTGAGCGCCGCCACCCAGCTCGGCCTTTCCGAGGTGAACGGCGCTTCCGATACCGACGATCGGGCCGCCGGCGCCCAGGCGCCGATCGGCGCGGCGCTCGATGTGAGCTACGCGTTCGACGCCAACTCGACCCAGCTTCCGGTGGCGCGGGCGGACGGTCTGACGCGGGCGCTGATCCTTCCCTCGCCCGGGAACGGCGTGTTCGCCGGGCAGGGCGCCGTCGTCCGGCTCCTGCCGCCGGGCGGCGCGGTGGAACGGGCGCGGGCGGCGGAACTGGCCGTGATCGCCCGCCCCGATCCAGCGAAGCTCGGCTCCCGCGCGGTGGCTTGGGGCCTGATCCGCAACGCGTTGGACGAAGCGCGGCGCATGGGAACGCCGGCCGACGATCCGCGACAGCGGCTGAACAGCAGGCCCGATCTCGAGGCCCTTCGCCCCGTGCTCTCGGGCGCGACGCCGCTCGTCATCCAGGCCGACCGCGCCGCCGACATCCGGCAGGCCCTCGTGCTCGGCCGTGAGGAGAAGGTGCGCGTGGCGATCTGGGGCGGCGCGGAGGCCTGGAGCGTGGCCGGCGAACTGGCGGCGGCCCGCGTGCCGGTGATCCTCGATCCGCAGATGGATCTGCCCCAAACCTTCGACCAGATCGGCGCGCGGGCCGACAACGCGGTGATCCTGGCCAGGGCCGGCGTGCCGATCGCCATCTTCGTCTCCGGCAACACGGTCTATCTCAGCTACACCGTGGGCGAGGCGATCCGATGGGGCGCGGGGCTGGCCGTCGCCAACGGCCTTCCCTACGACGCGGCCTTGGCCGCGATCACGCGGTCGCCGGCCGCGATCTTCGGCATGGCCGGCGGCGCGGGGACGCTCGCGCCGGGCGCGGACGCGGACGTGGTCATCTGGGACGGCGACCCGCTTGAGCCGGCCAGCGCGCCCGTGGCGGTCTTCGTGGCCGGCGAGCCCGTCTCGCTGGTCAGCCGCCAAACCCTGCTGCGCGACCGCTACGCGCCCCATCCATGATCCGCGCCTTCGTCCTCGCGCTCTTGCTGGTCGCGGGGACAGCGCGAGCGGAGACCGGCCTGCCGATCACCCCGACGCGCCACCTCGCCTTCGACGCGCGCGCGGGGACGTGGATGTCGCTCGACGTCTCGCCGGACGGACGGACGATCGTGTTCGATCTCCTCGGCCATCTCTACGCGATGCCGGCGAGCGGCGGCGCGGCCCTGGCGCTCACGGCCGGCATGGCCTTCGACACCGGGGCGGCCTTCTCGCCGGACGGGCAGCGCATCGCCTTTGTCAGCGACCGCTCGGGGTCCGAGAACCTGTGGGTGATGGACGCGGACGGGGCGAACCCGCGCGCGATCTCCGCCTTCCACGACGACACCCAGGTCGTCTCGCCCGCTTGGGCGCCCGACGGACGGACGCTGTACGTCAGCCGCTACCGGGCCGACCTGCAGAGCTACGAACTGTGGCGCTTCGGACTGGACGGAACGGCCACCCTGCTGATCCCCGTTCGCGACACGCCGGATGCGCCGCGCTCGGCGTGGCGCAGCACCCTGGGCGCGGCGGTCTCTCCGGACGGCCGGTTCCTCTATGCCGCTCGGCATGTGGGCGGCGCTTCGCTGGACGAAATGGACGAGTGGACCATCGTCCGCCGCGACCTTGTGACCGGCGAGGAGACGAGCGTGGTTTCCCGGCCGGAGGGCCCGCGCAAGGCGCTCGATCCCGGCGCGGCGTTTCGGCCCGCCGTGTCGGTGGACGGCCGAATGCTCGCCTATGCCGCGCGGGCCGAGGGGCAGACCGAACTGCGCGTGCGGGATCTCGCGACGGGCGCCGACCGGCGCGTCGCCTTCCCCATTGAACACGACCAGGTCCAGGCGCTCGCCTCCCAAGACCTTGTTCCGCGTTACGCCTTCACGCCGGACGGTCGCGCCATCCTGCTCGCGCGGGGCGGCGGGATCGCGCGGATCGACCTTGCTCGAGGCTCGGCCACCCCGCTGCCGTTCCTTGCCCACGTCGACCAGCCGATCGGGCCTTCCACCCGCCAGGACATCCGCGAGGATCGCGGGCCGGTGCGGGCGCGGCTGATCATGGCCCCCGCCGTCTCGCCCGACCGCAAGACGGTGGCCTTCTCGGCTCTGGGCCGGATCTACCTGATGCCGCTGGACGGGGCGTCCGCCGCCGCGCCCCTTCGCCGTTGGACTGGATCCGGCGTTCCAGCCAAGCTGGAGCGCCGACGGTCGGACGCTTGTGTTCGTGACCTGGAGCGAGCGGCGCGGCGGAGCGGTTTGGCGGGCCGACGCCGATGGTCGTACCCCGCCTCGGCGCCTCACAACCCTGCCCGCCTTCTACAGCGATCCCGTGATCGCCCCGGATGGAAAAGTGCTCGCCCTGCGGTCGGCCCAGCAGGCCCGCCTCGACCTCTACATGGAATATGGGACGCTGCGGGACGCGACCCTTGTCTCGATCGCTCGCGGCGGAGCGGAGCAGCGTGGTCGCGTCGGGCAAGTTCGGCGGCCCGGTGCAGTTCACCCGCGACGGTGCGGCCTATCTCCACGCCGACGACGGCCTGGACCGCATCGACCTCGACACGGGCGCGCGGCGGCTCGCCGTGCAGGTGCTCGGCCCCGGCTGGTACTTCCAAGACGGGCCGCAGCCAGTCGATGATCTGCGCATCAGCCCGGACGGCCGCTGGCTTCTCGCCCAGGTCGCCCAGCAGCTTCACCTCATGGCCATGCCGGCGAGGTTCGGCGCGACGGTGGACCTCTCCAACCCGCGCCTGCCGCACCGGCGCGTGACCCTGGCCGGGGCGGATTATTTTGGCTGGTCGGTGGACGGCCGGACGATCGACTTCTCCTTGGGCTCGACCCTGCACGCCCGGCCTCTGGACAGCGTCCCGCTTGACGCGGCCGACCGGCCGAGTTGGACGGCCGCCCCGCCCGCAGCCGGCGAGCGGACCTTCGCCGCAACCGTCACCCTCCCGCGCGCGATCGGGGCCGGGACGATTCTGCTGAAGGGCGCGCGCCTGCTCACCATGGCGGGCGGCGACCGCGTCCTTGAGCGCGGCGACGTGCTCGTGCGGAACGGGCGGATCGCGGCGGTGGCGGAAACGATCCCCGCCCCGCCGGGCGCGACCGTGCTCGACATGAGCGGCCGGACCATCCTGCCCGGCTTCATCGACGACCACGACCACATCGCCACCGTCCGCCGCGGCGTGCTGGGCCTCGAGGATTGGGGGCTGCGCGCGCGGCTCGCCTATGGCGTCACCACCAGCTTCGATCCCTCGACCCTGACCATCGACATGCTGGCCTACCAGGACCTGCTCGACGCCGGGCTGATGACCGGGCCTCGCCTGCGCCAGACCGGCGTGGCGCTGTTCTCCAACCAGCGCTTCGCGTCGCTCGACGAGGCGATGGCGGTGATCCGCCGCTACCGCGACGACTATGGCCTGCGGAACATCAAGGAATACCGCACGGGCGACCGGCGCGTGCGCGAGTGGGTGGTCATGGCCTGCGCGGCCCTCGGCATGCAGCCGACCACGGAAGGCGCCCTCTCCTTCAAGCTCGATCTCACCCAGATCATCGACGGATACGCCGGCAACGAGCACGCCCTGGTCGCCTCGCCGCTCCAGGACGACGTCCTCGGCCTGCTGAAGTCCGCGCGCACGAGCTACACGACCACCCTCTCGATCACCAACGGCGGCTATCCGGGCGAGGACTATCTGATCCCGCGCGAGGACCCGGGGCGTGATCCCAAGGTGATCGCCAACTGGCCGCGCGTGTTCCGCGACCAGCTCTACCTTCACGCCGATTGGCGGCCGCTTCCCGAGTACCGCTTTCCGGCGATCGCGGCGGACGCGGCGGCGCTTTGGGGCGAGGGCGGTCTGGTCGGGATGGGAAGCCACGGCGAGGCGCCGGGGATCGGCTTCCACCAGGAGATGGAGCTGCACGCGATCGGCGGCATGGCGCCCATGGCCGTGCTCCACGCCGCCACCGCTGGCTCCGCCGAAGCGATCGGCCGCCTCTCTGACCTCGGCACGCTCGAGCCCGGCAAGATCGCCGACCTCGTGATCCTCTCCGCCGACCCGCGGGGCGACATCCGCAACACACGGACCATCATCTCGGTGATGCGCGATGGCGTGCTCTACGACGCGGCGACGCTCGACGAGGTGTGGCCGGAAAAGAAGCGGGCGCCGACGCCGTGGTTCAGGACTGACAGAGCCCAGTGGCTTCCGCCGCCTGCACCACGGATGTCCACACCGCCCCAATCCGCACGGACGAGAGGTCCGGCGCCGGCTTAGCCGAGCTTCTCTTTCAGCCACATCGCGCTGTCGGCGATGGCCTCACGCGCGACCTTGGCGACCGACATGGCTTCCAGGAAGCTGTGGGTCGCCCCTGGGTAGACCTTGCAGGCGACATCCACGCCGGCGGCCTTGAGGCGCTCGGCCATGACGAGGTTCTGCTCGGCGAGGATGTCGCACTCGGGCACGACCAGGAAGGTGGGCGGCAGGTCGGCGAGGTCGGCGAGGATGGGCCGGACATAGGGATCGTCAGGCGCGGCCTCGTGATGGCCGAGGTAGTTGGCGAGGTAGAATTCCATCTCGGCGCGGTCGAGAACCGACTCCGGGCCGCCGTGCAGCGCCTCCACCTCGTCCGAGAACGGGCCGCCGAGCACCGCGTAGTTGAGCAGCAGACCGCGCGGCCGGAACGCTGATTTCGCGTCCCGCAGCCTCAGCGCCAGGCCGAGGGCGAGGTTGCCGCCCGCCGAATCGCCGCCGAACGCGACCCGGTCCGGATCGACGCCGAGCTCAGCCGCCCCGCCAGCCTTCAGATGCTCGGCGAAGGCGACCAGCCGGTCCAGAGCCAGGGGGTAGCGGGCCTCCGGCGAGAGCGGATAGTCGACCCCGATCACGCGGAAGCCGCTGGCGGCGGCGTACTCGCGCATCAGCCGGTCGTGGCTCTCCATGCTGAAGAAGGTGAAGCCGCCGCCGTGCAGATAGACGAGCGCGGGGCCGGGCTCCGCCGCGCCGGGATCGTGCAGCCGGATCGGCAAGGCGCCGATACCCGTTTCCACCACCATGGAGCACGTCGCCCGCATCTGTGGTCCACCGGCGCGCCAGCGCTCGCGCACCCGCTCGGCGACGGCCCGCGCCTCGGGCAGGGCGAGGCTGGCGACCGGCGGATGGCTGGCCCAGTCGCGCTTCATCTCGGCCACGAAGGCGGCGATCTCCGGATCGAGCGCGGGGCGGGTCATGCCCTGCGGTTAGCGGAGGTTCAGGCCTTCCGCCGTCGCGGACGGATCAGCGGCGCGCGCCGCCGGGCCATTCGCCGTCTGCAGGGCATATCGGGTCGGAGCCACGCCGAGCGCGCGATGGAACATGGCGGTGAAGGCGCTCGGGTTCTCGTAGCCCACCTCATAGGCGATGGCGGTGATCGACTTGCCCTCGCTCAGCATGGAGAGGGCCGCCTGGAGCCGGATCTGCTGGCGCCACATGGCGAAGGCCAGCCCTGTCTCGCGGCGGAAGCTGCGGGTGAAGGTGCGGCGACCCATGGCCGCCAGCCGGGCGAAAGCGTCCAGGTCGCGCGGGTCCGCCGGATCGGTGACAATGATGTCGCACACGCGGCGGAGCCTCGGATCGCGCGGCAGCGGCGCGCTGACGACCAGCGCGGGCGCGCGCTCGATCTCCTCGAGCAGCAGGCGCACGATCCGCCCCTCCCGGCCTCCTTCGTCATAGGCCGGCTCGAAGGTGAGCACCTCCTCGACCAGGGCGCGCAGCAGCGGCGGGGCGTCGAACACCCGGCAGCCCGCGGACGCGGGCCCGAGCGCGGGATCGACGTAGAGGGCGTTGAAATCCACGTCGTCCAGGCAGGCGAGCTGGTGCGGCGTGCCGGCCGGGATCCAGATGGCCCGATTGGGCGGCAGGACATAGCTGGTCTCGTCCGTCACGACGGTGATCACGCCGGCCAGGGCGTAGAGCAGCTGCGAGCGCTCATGGGTGTGCAGGGCGTCGACATAGCTCGCGGGATAGCTGTCGCGCAGCCCCACGACGGGGCGGATGGTCAGGGGAAGGTCGGCGCTGCGCTTCACGCGAGGGATTCCACTCCCGCGCGAGGCGCCAAGCAAGGATTGAGTGGCTCTCGCGCATGTTCGCGCTCCAGGCGCCTTGTTGTGCGGCGGCCCGGGATCGACGGCGCGAGGCCCTCCGTCTCGTGCGGGGCGCCGCGCGCGCCTGTACCACCGCAGGCTGGATGAGCAGCGAGCGGGCAAAGGCGGGCGCGACAGGCGGCCCCGGAGCGGTGCGGCGGTTCTGGGTCGCGACCCACCGCTACCTCGGGCTGTTCAGCCTCTCGTTTCTCGCCCTGGCGGCGGTGACGGGGGTCGTGCTCTGCTTCCGGGCGCCGCTCGACCGCGCGCTCAATCCCGACCTCTTCCGCCTCCCTGATCCCGCCGCCCGGGTCGAGCCGTTCGGGGCGGTGGACGGCTTCGCGCGCGCCCGGCCGGACCTGATCGTCACCGGCTTTCCCCTCCATCCTCCGCCCGGGCGGACGCTCGCCGTGGAGGTGGCGCCCCGCCGAAACGTGCCCGCGCCGGGCTTCGACCAGGTTTTCCTCGGTCCTGGCGGTCGATTGATCGGGGCGCGCCGGACCGAGGCGGGCTGGGATCGCCGTCATCTCGTCCAGGGGATCTACCTCTTCCATTACACCCTGCTCGCCGGGAACGGCGGGCGGTGGCTGATGGGCGGCGTGGCCTTCGCCTGGCTGATCTCCAATGTGGTGGGGCTCTACCTCACCTTCCCCAAGCGGGCGCCCTGGCTGAAGACGTGGCTGCGGGAGTGGACGGTCAAGCCCAGCCGCTCCCTGGCGCGGCTGTTCCTCGATCTGCACCGGGCGAGCGGACTTTGGGTGCTGATCGGGGTGACCGTGCTGGCCTACACCTCCGTGGGCATGAACTTCTTCGATGAAGCCTTCACCCCGGCGATGAACCGGCTTTGGCCGCCGCGCCCGTCCCCCTTCGACCGCCCGCGCCCGCGCCACCAGGCTCGCCGCGGCTTGGGTTCGCCGAAGCGTTGACCAAGGCGAAGTCGGAAGCGGGCCGTCGCCTGCCCGCCCTGGTCCCGGCCAAGATCGCCTACGATGCCGAGCGCAATCTCTACGCCGTGATGCTCACCCGCTCGGGCGAAGAAGGCTACCGCAGCCTGGGACCGGTCTATCTGCACCTGGACGGCGCCACCGGGCGGCTGGTCTACGAAGACAATCCCTACACGGACAGCCTCGGCCGCCAGCTCTCCCGCTCCCTGTATCCGCTGCATTCGGGCAAGGTGGCCGGACCGGTTGGCGTCGGCGTGATCCTCCTTCTCGGACTCGCCACGCTGGAGATGAGCGTCACCGGAGCCTACCTCTGGCTCAAGCGCCGCCCGGGACGTGTCGCGGCGAATAAGGCTCGGGCCGCCGCGCGCGCGCCGTCGCGGGCAGCGGCATGATCCGGCGCGCCTTCATGGCGCTGCTCGGCGGGTTCGTCATCGCGGGACGGACCGCGGCCGCCTCCCTCGCCCGAGGCGTTCAGCCCCCCGTCACGCCCAAGCGCCCCGAGCGCATCGTCCAGCTCGGTCGGGTGCGGATCGACGACTACGCCTGGCTCAAGCCGTCGAACTGGAAACGGGTCTGGCGCGATCCGGCGGCGCTGGATCCTGCGATCCGCGCCTACCTGGCCGAGGAAGAACGCTATGCCGAGGCGGTGCTCGCGCCCCTGGAGCCGCTGCGGCGCAAGCTGGCCGCCGAGATGGCCGCCCGGGCGCCCACGGGGTTCGACCCGATCGTGGCGCGCGCGGGCGGCTGGACCTTCCTCATGCGTCAGCCCGCCGGCGCCCCGCACCCCCGTTATTTCCGCCGGCGGGAAGGGGGTGGCGAAGAGAGCCTGGTGCTGGATGTGGCCGAGCGGGCCGCCGGAGCGTCCTTTCTGTCGGTGACCAATGTCACGGCCAGCCCGGACGGCGCTCTATTCGCCTGGGCCGAGGACCGGACCGGCGCCGAGAAGCGCACGATTTTCGTCAAGCGCCTGGCCGACGGCGCGATCCTGAGGGGGCCGTCCGACGCCTACGGCGATTTCGCCTTTTCCACCGACGGCCGCTGGCTGGTGTGGACGTGGCGCGATCCCGCCAGCCGCCCCTCTCGGGTGTATCGCACTCCGGTGGCGGGCGGCGCGGACACGCTGATCTATCAGGAGGACGACCCGGCGTTCCTGCTGCACCTCGCGCCCAGCGCGTCCGGCCGCTTCATCTTCCTGCGCGCCTTCAACGACGTGACCAGCGAGGTCCGGCTGATCGACGCGCGGGACGTCACCTCCCCGGCCCGCATGGTCGAGCCTCGCCGCGAAGGGGTGATCTACAGCGTGGAGGACTGGCGCGAGGGCTTGGTGGTGCTCACCAACGCGGACGACGCGCTCGACTTCAAGCTGATGCTGGCGCCGGAAGCCGCGCCGGGTCGGGCGAACTGGCGGGACTGGATCCCCGAGACCCGAGGGCGGACCCTCACCGATATGCGCGCCTTTGCCAGGTTCCTGGTCCGGGTCGAGCGGGTGGAAGGCAATCCCACCCTGCTGATCCGCTCCGGCGAGGCGGCGCCCGACGTCGCCGTGCGCTTCGACGAAGCAGCCTACAGCTTGAAGCTTTCGCCCTCGCGGTTCGAGGACGCGCGGCTGGAAGTGGTGTTCGAGTCGCCCCGCACGCCGCCGCGCCCTGTGAGCGTCGACCTCGTCGACGGCCGGGTCACGCCTAGGATCGGCGCCGGCGGCGAGAGCGCCTACGAAGTTCTGCGGCTGCACGCACCGACCAGCGACGGCGAGCGCGTGCCGATCACGCTCCTGAGGCGAAAGGAGCGCTCAGGCGTTCCGGGCCCCCTGCTCATCACCGGCTACGGCGCCTACGGCATCTCCTACGAGACCGGTTTCTCGGTTCCGGCGATCACGCTGGTGGATCAGGGTTGGTCGTGGGCGGTCGCTCATGTGCGCGGCGGCTCGGAGAAGGGGCGAGGCTGGTTCGAGGCGGCGCGACGGTTAGGCAAGCGGCTAAGCTTCACCGACTTCATCGCCTGCACGGAACAACTGGTAAAGATGGGCTACGCGGCGCCCGGACGGATCGTTTCGTTCGGATATTCCGCGGGCGGGCTGCTCGTGGGTGCGGCTCTGAACCTGCGGCCCGATCTGTTCGCCGGCGTGGTGGGCGAAGCGCCGTTCGTGGATGTGCTCAACACCATGAGCGATGCCGATCACCCGCTCGTCCCGCTCACCCGGCCAGTGTGGGGCGATCCGCTCGCCGATCCCGCGGACTACGACAACCTGGCCGGCTATTCCCCTTATGAGAACGTCCGCGCCTCACCCTATCCGCCGGTCCTGACCGCCACCGCGATCGCCGACGACCGCGTCGGCTTCTGGGAGCCGGCGAAATGGATCGCGCGCCTGCGGGCGCTGTCCACGAGCCGCGCGCCGATGCTCCTGCACGTGGCCGACGCGGGCGGGCACGGCGCGGGCGAAGCCGAGGGCGGAAGCTTCGCGGACGCCGCGCGACTCTATGCGTTCGCCATGACCGTGGGTGGCGAGGCGCAGCCCAGCGTCACGTCGCCGGGCACGCGTAATCGCCTCCCGGATCCGGAATCCCGCTCCGTTTCATTGACAACCGGAGGACTGTTCCGCTAGGCGCGTCCTGTGCGGAAAGATGCCCGGTTGAATCTCGAGCGGGTGCTCGCGGCGGCGAAGGCGTGCTTCGCGGAGCGTGGCGCGGCCGTGACCATCGAGGATGTCTCGCAGCGCGCCGGCGTGGGCGTGGGGACGCTCTACCGCTGCTTCGGCAGCCGCGCCGGTCTGGTCGAAGCCTTGTACGAAGACGCGGTCGCCCAGGTGCAGTCGCAAGCGGCGGTGCTGATCGAGCACGAGGATCCCTGGGAGGCTTTGGCCCGGTGGTGTGGCGCTTACGTCGAGGTGCTCACCACCAAGCGCAGCATCCTGTCCGAACTGGCGCCATTGATGGAGCGCGATCCTGAGCTCTTCGAGCGGCAAAGGCGCTTGGCGATCCTGAACCTGGACGCCCTGCTGAAGCGGGCCCGGGGCGCTGGCGTGGTGCGCGCGGACGTCGAAGCCGTGGATGTCATCGCCCTGCTCAATGCGGTCATGAGGGGGTCGGCGGAGAGCGGGCGAATGCTCGAGATCGTCCTGGCGGGCATCCGCGATCCGGGAGCGCGACATGGCTGACGCCGGCTTTTCCGGGCGGATCGAAGGTCCGGCGAAGGTGAGCGGGGCCGCCGTCTACGAGGGCGACGTTTACCCCCCTGGCATGCTGCACGCCGTGCTGGTCGAGGCGCCCGTCGCCCGCGGTCACGTGACGGGACTCGACGGCGAGGCCGCGCGCGCCTCGGCGGGCTTCGCCGACCTCGTATCACGCGCGGAGGCCGAGGCGCTGCGACCCTCCCCCTACACGGCGTTGATCCGCTCGGATGAGATCCACTTCGCCGGCCAGGCGGTCGCCCTGGTCGCCGCCGAAACGCTGCTGCAAGCCCAGCACGCGGCCAAGGGCGTGGTTGTCGCCTGCACCGAGACGCCGCCTGTCACCTCGCTGACCGACCCCGAGGCGACCATCTATGCGCCCGACATGTGCGGCGCCCGCGCGAAGGCCGCCATCCGCCGAGGCGAGCCGGAGCGCGCCCTCGCGGACGCCGCGCACGTGGTCCGAGCCCGCTACGAGACGGCGGCCAACAACCACCATCCCATGGAGCCGCACGTGGCGGTGTGCTGGTGGGAGGGCGAGGACGCGATCGTCCACACCTGCACCCAGGCGGTGTTCGGCACGCGCTCGGTGGTGACCCACGCCTTCGGCCTGCCGCCGGACGGCGCGCGTGTCGTCTCGCGGCTGCTCGGCGGCGGGTTCGGGTGCAAGGGCGGGCTGTGGTTCCCCTGGCTGCTGCTGACGCTTCTGGCGGCCAAGCGCACCGGGCGGCCCGTCCGCCTGGAGCTCACCCGCGCGCAGATGTTCACCCTGGTGGGCCGCCGCTCGGCCACCGTGCAGGACCTCGCGGTCGCCGCGGACGCTGAAGGCAGGCTCGCCGCCATCGACCACCGGGTGCTGGCGCAGACCTCCACCCACGCCGAGCACGCCGATCCCGTGGGGATGGTTTCGCAGTGGGTCTATCGGTGCCCCAACGTGAACACCGCCCATCGGCTGGCGCGCACCAACGAGCCGCACCCCATCCCCATGCGCGGACCCGGCGAAGCGCCCGGCAGCTTCGCGCTGGAATCCGCCATGGACGAGTTGGCGGACCAGATGGGCCTGGACCCGGTCGAGCTCCGCTTGCGCAACATCGCCGACCACGACCAGGTGACCGGCTTGCCGTGGTCGAGCAACAGCCTGGCCCAGTGCCTGCGCAGCGGCGCCCAGCGGTTCGGCTGGCGGCCGGATCGCGCCGCGCGGGGCTGGCGCGAGGGCGGGCTCCTCGTTGGGCAGGGCCTCGGCGTCTCCTCCTACCCGGCGCGCCGGCAGCCTTGCGCCATGCGGATGCGACTGGACGGCCGCGGTCTCCTCACCGTCGAGTGCGGCACCCAGGACATGGGCTCCGGCACGCTCACCACAATCGCGCAGATGGCGGCCGAAGCGCTGGGCATGGCGATCGGCCAGGTCGAGGTGGTGATCGGCGACACCCGGCTTCCGCAAGGTCCGATCTCCGCGGGATCGCAGGTGACGCAGAGCTTCGCGCCGGCGGTGAGGGAGTCGGCGGCCGACCTCAGGCGCGCGCTCGCCGCGCTCGTTTCAGCCCATGACCCGGACGTCGCCGATGGTGCGTCCTCGGCGGTGACGATCTCGACCGACGGGCGCGTCCGCTACGGCGAGAGCAATGTCTCGTGGAGCCTCGACGAGCTTTTCGCCCGCGCCGGCTTGGATGACGTCGAGGGCTACGCCGAGGCGCCAGGGCTTCCGGCGGTCCCACAAGCCACCGGCATGGGCTTCGGCGCGGTGTTCGCCGAGGTGGAGGTCGATCCGCTGTCTGGCCGCGATCCGCGTCCGGCGCGTCACCGCGGCGTTCGCGGCCGGGCGCATCGTCAATCCGACCCTGGCGCGGTCGCAGTACATCAGCGGGCTGGTCGGCGGGCTCGGCATGGCCCTGCACGAGGAGGTCCGCACCGATCCCAGCAGCGGGCGCATCGTCGGACCGAGCCTCGCCGAGTACCTCATCCCCACGCACGCCGACATGCCCGACTTCGACATCGTGATGGTGGAGGAGACCGACGACTACCTGCCCGGCGGCATCAAGGGCGTGGGCATGCTCGGCCACGTCGGCTCATCGGCCGCCATCGCCAACGCCCTGGCCGCCGCGACCGGCCGCCGCGTGCGCCGATTGCCGATCCGTGTCGAAGACGTGCTTGGGGCGACTGAGGCAAGGTAGCGCCA
>CAVTAH010000003.1:0-214660 GCA_963732685.1 uncultured Alphaproteobacteria bacterium | reverse complement strand
ATCGTCCTGGATCGGAAGGTCGCCGACAAGCGCATCTATCCGGCCATCGACATCCTGAAGTCCGGCACCCGCAAGGAAGAGCTGATCACGCCCAAGGACCAGCTCACCAAGACCCACGTTCTGCGCCGCATCCTCTCGCCGATGGGCGCGCAGGACGCCATCGAGTTCCTCCTCGACAAGCTCAAGCAGACCAAGAACAACGCCGAGTTCTTCCAGTCGATGAACACCTGAGGACAGCGAGCGGGGGCGGGTGATGAAGCTCAACATCGAAGTCGAGTGCACACCCGAGGAGGCCCGCGCCTTTCTGGGACTGCCCGACATACGACCGGTCAATGAAACCATGGTCGCCGAAATGAAGAAGCGCATCGAGGCCAACATGGCCATGCTCGCGCCCGAGGAATTGATGAAGAGCTGGATGGCGTTCGGCGGCCAGGCGACCGAACAGTTCCGCAAGATGATGACCTCCGCGGCCGGCGCCGCCGTGAGCGGGTCACCCGCGAAACGGTGACCGACACCATCTTCGCCCTGGCGACGCCGCCGGGGCGGGGCGCGGTGGCGGTGATCCGGATCTCGGGTCCGGACACCGCCAGGATCGCGACAGCGCTCGGCGGCAAGCCGCCGCCGCCCAGGCGCGCCGGGTTACGCACTCTCAAGAGCTCTGCCGGCGAGGTTCTCGATCGAGCCCTTGTGCTCTGGTTCCCCGCCCCCGCCAGCTACACTGGCGAGCCTTGCGCCGAGCTGCAGCTCCACGGCGGAGCGGCCGTGGTGGACGCGGTGAGTCGCGCCCTTCTCGACGCCGGCGCGCGCCTCGCCGAGCCCGGAGAATTCACCCGCCGCGCTTTCGAAAACGGCCGGCTCGACCTCGCCGAAGCCGAGGCTGTCGCCGATCTGATCGAGGCCGAAACCACCGGCCAGCGCCGGCAGGCCCTGCGCCAGATGGAAGGCGCGTTGGGCGAGCGGTACGAGGCCTGGCGCGACATCCTGATCGAGGCGCTCGGGGCGCTGGAAGCCGGCATCGATTTCGCCGAGGAGGACTCCGGCGCGACCCTGGGCGCCAGCGCCCGGCCGGCGCTCGACCGGTTGGAGCGTGAGCTCGCCGAAGCCGCCGCCGACCAGGCCCGCGGCCGGCGAGTTCGCGATGGGTATCGCATCGCCGTCATTGGCGCGCCGAACGCCGGAAAAAGCAGCCTGGTCAATGGTTTAGCGGAGCGCGACGTAGCCATTGTCCATGGTCGCCCCGGCACCACGCGCGACGTGCTCGAAGCGCCGCTGACGCTCGCCGGTTACCGCGCGATCGTCAGCGACACCGCTGGCCTGCGCGAAACCGGCGACGAGATCGAACAGGAAGGCGCCCGCCGCGCCGCGAAAGCCGCCGAGGGCGCGGACCTGCGCTTGTGGGTGGTCGACCGTGCGGCGTCCGATGGCGCCTGGGCCGCGGCGAGCGCCCATGTCCGCGCGGGCGACCTCCTCCTGCTCAACAAGGCCGACCTGACGCCGGGCGCCGACGCACTCGCCGCCCGCACCTTCGCCGAGGCGGCCGGGGCATCGATCCTCGACGTTTCCACCATCGCCGGTCTTCCCCCCATCCTTTTGGAGACGCTCGAGTCGCGCATCGCCGCCGACCTCGCCGGAACCGAGTTCCCCGCCGCCACCCGCCAGCGCCACGTCGACCTGCTCGCCGAAGCCCTCGCTCGCGTCCGCCAAGCTCTCGCTTCGCTGGGCGATCCGGATCTTGCCGTCGAGGACCTCCGTCTCGCCGCCAGAGCCCTCGAGCGCGTCTCCGGCCGCATCGGCGCCGAGGATGTTCTGGACCGTGTCTTCGCGAGCTTCTGCATCGGAAAATAAGCTTGTTTCACGTGAAACAAGCGCTCTACGCGACGCGCGGTTCAACCCGGGCCCGCGTTGCGCTATATCCCCGGGGTGAACCCTTTCGACGTCATCGTGATCGGCGGCGGCCATGCGGGCTGCGAGGCCGCGGCGGCTTCGGCTCGGGCCGGGGCGCGCACCCTGCTGCTCACGCACAAGCTCGAAACCATCGGCGAGATGTCGTGCAATCCGGCGATCGGCGGGCTCGGCAAGGGGCATCTCGTGCGGGAGATCGACGCGCTGGACGGCGTGATGGGCCGGTGCGCCGACGCGGCCGGCATCCAGTTCCGGCTGCTCAACGCCTCGCGCGGCGCGGCGGTGCGGGGGCCGCGCGCGCAGATCGACCGGGCGCTCTATCGCGCGGCGATGCAGACGGCGCTCGCGGCGCAGCCGAACCTCACCATCCGGGCGGCGGCGGTCGAGGACTTGATCGTCGAGGACGACCGCGTAGCCGGCGTTGTCGACGCGGATGGCGCCGAATACCGAGCCCGCGCCGTGGTGCTGACCACCGGCACCTTCCTCAACGGCGTGATCCATCGCGGCGAGACGCGGATCGAGGCGGGCCGGCATGGCGACGCGCCAGCCAAGGGGCTTTCAACGCGCCTCTACGGCCTGGGCCTTTCCATGGGCCGGCTGAAGACCGGCACCCCGCCTCGGCTCGATGGGCGAACCATCGCCTGGGACCGCGTCGGCGTGCAACACGGCGACGAGACGCCCGACGCCTTTCTCCTTCCTGACCGAGCGGATCGAGCGCGAGCAGGTCGTCTGCGGGGTCACCGCGACCACGGCCGCGACCCACGCCATCATTGCCGAGCGGCTGTCGGAGTCCGCGGTCTACGGCGGCAAGCTCGCCGGCAAGGGCCCGCGCTACTGCCCCTCGATCGAGGACAAGGTGGTGCGCTTCGCCGATCGCGAGAGCCACCAGATCTTCCTCGAGCCCGAGGGGCTGGACGACTCCACCGTCTATCCGAACGGCATTTCCACCTCGGTGTCGGAGGCGACGCAGGACGCCTTCCTCAAGACCATCCCCGGCCTGGAGCAGGTGCGGGTGGTGCGGCACGGCTACGCCATCGAGTACGACTACGTGGATCCGCGCGAGCTGGAGCCGTCGCTCAGCGTGAAGCGCCTGCCCGGCCTCTACCTCGCCGGCCAGATCAACGGCACCACCGGCTATGAGGAGGCGGCGGCGCAAGGCTTGATGGCCGGATTGAACGCCGCACGCGAGGTTTCGGGCGCCGATCCCGCCATGCTCGGCCGCGACGAGGCCTACATCGGGGTGATGATCGACGATCTGGTGACGCGCGGCGTCACCGAGCCGTATCGCATGTTCACCAGCCGGGCCGAGTTCCGCCTGCGCCTGCGCGCCGACAACGCCGACCAGCGGCTGACGGACCGTGGCCTCGAACTGGGGGTCGTTGGCCAGGAGCGCGCGGCGTCGTGGGCGGAGAAGAAGGCGGCGCTGGAAGAGGTGCGCGCGGAGGCGGCGAGTCTGTCGCTCAATCCCTCCGAAGCCGCGCGCCACGGCATCAGGCTCAACGCCGATGGCCAGCGCCGCTCGATCAGCCAGCTACTTGGCCACCCCGACGTGACCCTGGCGCGCCTGGAGGCAGTCTGGCCACAGATCGCCGGCTGGCCCGCCTTCGCCCGCGAGCAGGTGGAGATCGACGGCGCCTACCACGGCTATCTCGAGCGGCAGGACGCCGATGTCGCCCTGTTCCGCCGCGACGAGGCGCTCAGCCTCCCCGCCGACCTCGACTACGCCAGCCTCGGCGGTCTCTCCACCGAGGTGAAAGAGAAGCTGGCCGCCGTGCGCCCGGCCACCCTTGGCCAGGCCGCGCGGATCGAGGGCGTCACCCCCGGCGCGATCACCGCCCTGCTGGCGCACGTCCGCCGCCGCCTTGCCGCTTGAGGGCCTCTCCTTGCCGGAGGGGTTCGCCGAGGCCGTGGGGGCCGACGGCGAGGCCCTGGCCGACGCGGAGCGTTACCGGGTGATGCTGGTCGAGGCGAACGGGCGCATGAACCTGGTCGGCGCCTCGACCCTCGACCACTTCTGGAACCGCCACTTCGTCGACAGCGCCCAGCTTCGCCTGTTCGCGCCGCAGGCGAAGACTTGGGCGGACCTTGGGACGGGCGCGGGGTTGCCGGGTGTCGTCCTGGCGATCCTGCTCAAGCGCGCAGCCGGCGCCCGTGTCCATCTGGTGGAGAGCGTGGCGAAGAAGGCCGGCTTCTTGCGTGAGGTGGTTTCGGCGCTGAACCTGCCCGCCGAGGTCCGCCACGCCCGGGCCGAGGAGCTGAAGCTGAAGGTCGACGTGGTCACCGCCCGCGCCTGCGCCCCCCTGCACCGCCTGTTCGGCTACGCCGCGCCCCACCTTCGGGGCGGCGGCGAGGCGCTGTTTCTGAAGGGCGAGAGCGTCGAGGCGGAGCTCGCCGAGGCGCGCCGGACGTGGCGCTTCGACGCGGAGGTGAAGCCCAGCCTCAGCGATCCTCGCGGGCGCGTGCTACGGGTCTCCCAGCTCGTAGCCCTGGATCGTCGCCCATGACCGCTCCCCGCGTCCTCGCCATGGCCAACCAGAAGGGCGGCGTCGGCAAGACGACCACCTGCATCAATCTCGGCGCCGCCATGGCCGCGATCGGGGCCAAGGTGCTGATCCTGGACATGGATCCCCAGGGCAACGCCTCCACCGGTCTCGGCGTGCCCGCCAGCGCCCGGGAGCGCACGACCTATGACGTGATCATGGAGGGGATGCCGCTGGAAGAGGCGAGCCTGAAGACGCTCGTTCCCGGCCTCACGCTCGTGCCCTCCGATCCGGACCTGGCGGGCGTCGAGCTGGAGCTGGCCGGCCGCGCGGGCAAGGCGTTTCGACTGCGCGAGGCGGTCGCTCGCGCCGACAACGCGACCTTCGACTACGTGCTGATCGACTGCCCCCCATCCCTCAATATCCTCACGCTCAATTCGCTCGCCGCCTCGGACGGGGTGCTCGTGCCGCTGCAGTGCGAATTCTTCGCGCTCGAGGGTCTGACTCAGCTCCTGCGCACCATCGATCAGGTGAAGGGCAGCCTCAATCCGAAGCTCCGGCTTCAAGGCGTGGCGCTGACCATGTTCGACCGGCGAAACGGTCTCGCGGTGCAGGTGGCGCGAGACGTCCGCGCACACCTGGGCGAGGCGGTCTACGAGTCGGTGATCCCGCGCAATGTGCGGCTCTCGGAAGCGCCGTCCTTCGGCAAGCCGGCGATCATCTACGATCTCAAGTGCGCCGGCAGCCGGGCGTATCTCTCGCTCGCCGCCGAGGTTCTGCGCCGAGAGCGGGCGCTGAAGCTCGAGCCGGCCTAAAAAGCGAAACGGGAGGACTTTCATGGCCGAGGGCCGACGCGGATTGGGCCGGGGACTTTCCGCCCTGCTGGAAGAGGCGAGCGCGGCGACCACGCCCGAAGCGCGGGTCCAGGCCGGCGTGCGCGAGGTCGCCATCGAGATCATCCACCGCAATCCGGAACAGCCCCGCCGCACCTTCGAGCCGAGGCGCTGGCCGAGCTCGCGGCCTCGATCAAGGCGCGCGGCGTGATCACCCCGATCGTCGTGCGCCCCCTGCCCGGCCGCAACGAGGAGTTCCAGATCGTCGCCGGCGAGCGCCGCTGGCGGGCCGCCCAAGCGGCGGGCCTGCGCCGGATTCCGGCGGTGATCCGCGACCTCACCGATCAGGAGGTGATGGAGGTCGCCCTCATCGAGAACATCCAGCGCGCGGACCTGAACGCGCTGGAGGAAGCGCGCGGCTACGCGGCCCTGGAGGCGCGCTTCGGCTATAATGCCGAGGCCATCGCCCAGGTCGTCGGCAAGAGCCGCGGCCACGTCGCCAACACCCTGCGCCTGATGCGCCTGCCCGAGCCGGTGAAGGCCCACGTCGAGGAGGGCCGCCTCACCGCCGGCCACGCCCGGGCCCTGCTCGACTTCGACGGCGCCGAGGCGCTGGCCGAGCGCGTGGTCGCCGAGGGACTGAACGTCCGCCAGACCGAAACCCTGGCCAAGGCCGCGCTCCACGGCGGCGCCGTCCAGACCGGCGTCCGCCGCCGCCCGGACAAGGACGCGGACACCCGCGATCTCGAGACGACCCTCGCCAATGCGCTTGGGCTCGGCGTGGAGCTGCGCGATAGGAACGGCAAGGGCGAGCTGCGGCTGAAGTACGGGACCTTGGAGCAGCTGGACGAGATCTGCGCCAAGCTGATGCGGTAGGCGGCTCGCGAGGATCCTTGTTTCACGTGAAACAAGCGCGTTTGTCGTCGAACGCCCCTGATCGGTGACGCCGCGCCGCCCTATGTCGTCATCTGGCAAGCGGAGAAATGAACACCATGCGGACGCGGCGACTCGGCAACAGCGGATTGGATGTCTCCGCCCTCGGCTTCGGCTGCATGGGGCTGAACTCGGCCTATGGTGAGGGACTTTCGAAGCCGGACGCCATCGCCCTGCTGCGGGCCGCTCACGAACGCGGGGTGACCTTCTTCGACACCGCCGAGGTCTACGGCCCGTTCACCAACGAGGAGCTGGTCGGCGAGGCGCTGCGGCCGGTTCGCGATCAGGTGGTGATCGCCACCAAGTTCGGCTTCGACATCGAACCGGAGACCAAGCAGAACCGTGGGGTCGCCAGCCGGCCCGAACGCATCCGCGCGGCCTGCGAAGGATCGTTGAAGCGGCTCGGCATCGACACCATCGACCTCCTCTACCAGCACCGCGTCGATCCGCAGGTCCCGATCGAGGACGTCGCCGGCACGGTCAAGGACCTCATCGACTGAAGGCAAGGTGAAGCATTTCGGCATGTCCGAACCCGCCGCCGCGACCCTGCGCCGCGCGCACGCGGTCCAGCCGGTCGCCGCCGTGCAGAACGAGTATTCCTTGTGGTGGCGAGAGCCCGAGACCAACGGCATCCTGGCGGCGTGCGAGGAGCTCGGGATCGGCTTCGTGCCCTACAGCCCGCTCGGTCGCGGCTTTCTCACCGGCGCCATGAGCAAGGACACGGCGCTCGACCCCAAGGACATGCGCGCCCGGCTGCCGCGGTTCACGCCCGAGGCGATGGAGAAGAACCAGTCTCTGGTCGATCTCCTCGCCCGTATCGCCAAGGCCAAGGACGCGACCCCCGCCCAGATCGCGCTCGCCTGGCTGCTGGCGCAAAAGCCCTGGATCGTCCCCATCCCGGGCACCACCAAGCTCCACCGCCTGGAGGAGAACCTCCGCGCCGCCGACCTGACCCTCTCCGCCGACGACCTTCGCGAGATGGCGAGCGCCGCCGAGGCCATCGCGATCGAAGGCGACCGCTACCCGCCGCAGATGCAGGCGATGGTCGGCCGGTAGACCCCTAGTCCCTCTCCGCCGGTTCCGGCGCAGGAGGAGCCGCCCTACAACCCCAGCCGCTTCGCTCGTCCGGCGATGTTCAACGTCAGGCGCTCGGCGATGAGGTGGTCCGGGGCGGCCGTGCGCTTGCACGCGGCGTCGGCGGCGAGCAGGTCGGCGGCCAGCCGTTCGAGGTCGGGGAGCGCCCAGGAGCGAGACTGGCGAAAGACCTCGTCCTTGATCTTCCAGAAGATGCGGAGCTGGCCGGCGATGGCTTCGGTATTCTTGCCCGCGCCCTTGAGCACGGCCACCCGGCGCAGGGTGGCGGCGTGGGTGCTCAAGGCGCGGACGGCGGCGACGCCATGTTCGCCCTCCTGAACCGCGCGGCGAAGGTTCGCCTGGGCCGCCGCCGCCTTGGCTCCGAAGGCGTCGATCGCGGCCTGGGAGAGGGAGGCCTCGGGCTCGACGCCCAGGAAGTCCTCCAGCTCCTCCGCGCTCGCGGTGCGGCCGGAGCCTGGGCCCAGGTAGAGGATCAACCGCTCGATCTCCGCCCGCGCCACGCCGCGCTCCTTCGGGAGGCGGGCGGCGAACACTTCCAGGGCGTCGCGGCTGAGGCTGAGCTTCTCGGCGGCCAGGGCTTCACGGGCCAAGCGGGCGAGATCGCCGGTCTCGTCCTCGTAGCAGACGATAGCGACGCACGCGTCCGAGCGTTCCGCGATCTTGAGCAGGGCCGAGCCGGAGCGAAGGTCGCCGGCCTCGATCAGCAGCATGGCCTCGGGATTAAGTCGACCTTCGAGGTGGGCGCTCAAGCCCTCCTCCGTCAGGCGCAGGATGGCCGGCTTGTCGGTGGAGAGCCGCAGCCGCACCAGGCGCTTGCCCCCAAGCATGGAGACGGCGGCGAGCTCGCTCTCCAGTCGCGCGGGATCGGCGTCGAGGTCGGAATCGGTGAGGCGGGCAAGATCAAAGGCTTCGTCGGCGTTCGGCGCGGCCTTGGCGGCGATTACGTCGGCGCGTTCGTGGATCTTCCCCAGATCTCGGCCATGGACGATCGCGGCGCGGAGGGTGGGCGGCAGCGGCGCCGCCAGGAATCGCTCGGCGTCCCGCGGCTTGATCAGCATCGCAGCGTCAGCCGCCCTTGTTGCGCGCCATCCAGGCCGCGAGCTCCACCTGGATGCGGCGGGCGGCGTCGGAGGCCACGCGCTCCTGGCTGTCCTGGCGGGCGGCGATGCCGGCGTAGGGCGCATCGACCGAGTCGTAGCTCACCTGGCTGGTGACCTCGCCGCTGTGGATGGGCTTTCCGGTCGCGAGGTCGACCAGGGTGTAGCCGACGGTGACGGAGATCGCGTAGCGCTCGGCGACGTTGTCGAGGCGCAGCCCACGCGGATCGCGCCGCTGATCCACGGTGAGGTCCAGCCGATACTTCGCCGGCTCGCCCCGGTCGCGCCCGAGCGCATCGTCGAGATCCTGGCGCATCAGGAAGGCGACCCGGCCGTCTGGGGCCTTCACCTCGATCGAGGAGAGACCGCTGGAAAGCCCCGGCGTCGCGTAGAGCGGCGTGAACCCGCAGCCGGCCAGGGGGAGGGTAGACAACAGAAGCAGCAGGCCACCGACGGCGCGCCCACTTCTCCTCCCCTGTCGCGCGAGCGACGACGGGGGAGGGGGACCACCGAAGGTGGTGGAGGGGGCGTTAGGCCGGTGCACAGGCTTTCGTTGGACCGGCCCGCGCCCCCTCCACCGCTTCGCGGTCCCCCTCCCCCGAAGTGTTCCCTTCGGGGGAGGAGAAGAGGGCCGAAACACGCTTCCCATCACGCCACCACCAGATTGACGATGCGGTCCGGGACCACCACCACGCGTTTGACCTCGACGTCGGCCAACATCTTGGAGATCACGGCGTCTTCCCGCACCAGCCGCTCCACCTGTTCCCGGGAGGCGCCGGCTGGGGCGCGGATCTCGCCGCGTCGCTTGCCGTTGATCTGCACGGGCAGGGTGCGTTCGTCGTCCTCGACCAGACGCATCTCCCACTCCGGCCAAGGCGCCTGAGCCACGAGGCCGGGTTCGCCCAGCGTGTGCCAGCACTCTTCGGCGAGGTGGGGGGCGTAAGGGGCGACGAGGCGGGCGAGCGCCAGGAGCGCTTCGCGGCGAGCCTCGGCGGTGTGTTCCGCCGCCGGGCACGCCTTGATGGCGGCGACGAACTCGTAGAGCCGGGCGACGGCGCTGTTGAAGCGGAAGCCTTCTATGGCCTCGCCGACCGCCTTGATGGTGCGGTGGGTCGCGCGGCGCAGCGCCAGGGCGTCCTCCGCCGTCGCCTCTCCCACCACAGGCTGGTTCTCCGGATCGAACAGGGACCACACGCGGCTGATGAGACGCCAGGCGCCCTCCGCCCCGGCCATGGTCCACTGCACGTCGCGCTCGGGCGGAGAGTCCGAGAGCAGGAACAGCCGCACCGTGTCCATGCCCCAGGCGGCGATCTCGCCGGGCGCGACCACGTTGCGCTTGGACTTCGACATCTTCAGCGAGTCGCCGATCGCCACCGGCTCGCCGGTCTCCGCCATCCGCGCGCGTCGCGTCGCGCCCTCGCTGTCGAGCACGACTTCGGCCGGCGTGAGCCACTCACCCGTCTGTCGGCGGTACGTCTCGTGGGTGACCATGCCCTGGGTGAAGAGACCGGCGAAGGGTTCGCGCGCCTCGAGCTTGCCCTGATCGGCCAGGGCTCGAGTGACGAAGCGTGAATAGAGCAGGTGAAGCACCGCGTGCTCGATGCCGCCGATGTACTGGTCCACCGGCATCCAGGCGTTGGCCGTCTCCCGCACGATCGGCTCGGCCGCGGTCGGCGCGGTGAAGCGGATGAAGTACCAGGAGGAGTCCACGAAGGTGTCGAGGGTGTCGGTCTCCCGCGCGGCCGGACCGCCGCAGCTTGGGCAGGCGACATTCTTCCAGGTGGGATGGCGGTCGAGGGCGTTGCCCGGCCGGCTGAAGTCCATGTCGGTGGGCAGGGCGACCGGCAGCTGCTCGCGCGGCACGGGAACCGGCCCACAGGTTTCGCAATGGACGATCGGGATCGGGCAGCCCCAGCCGCGCTGGCGCGAGACGCCCCAGTCGCGGAGTCGATAGACAGTCGCCCCCTGTCCGTCGCCGGCGGTCTCGACGCGCGCGATGGCTTCGCGCTTGGCGCTCTCGACGTCCAGTCCGTCGAGGAACTTGGAGTTGAAGATGCGCCCAGGACCCACATAGGCGTCTTGTTTCACGTGAAACAAGGCCGGGTCCTCGCCCGGCGGCAGCACCACCGGCCGGACCGGCAGGTTGTATTTGTTGGCGAAATCCAGATCGCGCTGGTCGTGCGCGGGGCAGCCGAAGATCGCCCCCGTGCCGTAGTCCATCAGCACGAAGTTCGCGATCCACACCGGCAGGGTGAGCGTCTTGTCCAACGGGTGCACGACCGTCAGGCCGGTGTCGAAGCCCAGCTTCTCGGCCTGTTCGATGTCGGCTTCCGAGGTCCCGCCGGCACGGCAGCGGGCCACGAACTCGGCCACCTTGGGATCCGACGACAGATGCTCCGTGAGCGGATGATCGGCCGAGACGGCGACGAAGCTCGCCCCGAACAGGGTGTCGGGCCGGGTCGTGTAGACCTCGACGCCGTCACGGCCGGCCCTCGCGGTGTCGCCGCTCGTGAAGTGGAAGGCCAGCCGCAAGCCGCTGGATTTGCCGATCCAGTTCTCCTGCATCAGCTTGACCTTGTCCGGCCAGCGGTCGAGGCCCTTCAGGCCTTCGAGCAGGGCGTCGGCATAGGCCGTGATCTTCAGGAACCACTGGGAGAGCTTGCGCCGCTCGACCGGCGCGTCGGAGCGCCAGCCCCGCCCGTCGATCACCTGCTCGTTGGCGAGCACGGTCATGTCGACCGGATCCCAATTGACCATCGACTCGCGGCGATAGACGAGGCCCTGGTCCATCAGGTCCAGAAACAGGGCCTGCTGCTTGCCGTAGTAGGCGACATCGCAGGTGGCGAACTCCCGCGACCAGTCGAAGGAGAAGCCCAGCGCCTTGAACTCCTCCCGCATCTTGTCGATGTTGCTGAAGGTCCAGGCGGCGGGATCCACCCCGCGCTCCGCGGCGGCGTTCTCCGCCGGCAGGCCAAAGGCGTCCCAACCCATGGGATGCAGCACTTCGAAGCCCTTGGCCCGCTTATAGCGGGCGACCACGTCGCCCATGGCGTAGTTGCGCGCATGGCCGACGTGCAGGCTCCCCGACGGATAGGGGAACATCTCCAGCACATAGTACTTGGGCTTGGACGAGGCTTCGTCGGCGCGGAACACGCCGGCCTGTTCCCAGGCGGCCTGCCATTTGGGTTCGACGAGGTTCGGATTGTAACGGGGCATGTGCCCGCTTCCTTACCCGCCGGGGGAGCGACGCTTCAAGGACGCTCTCCCCACCACTTCAGGAGAGGGTGGCGCTAGCCCTTCAGGTTCGAGAGGCGGAGCTGGCGAGCCCGGGTGAGGATGGCGTTCTCGATGTCGGTGGAGGTCTGGTCGGAACTCGGGGCCGAAACCCATCCGCCGGCGCCGTTGCTGGCTTCCTTGAACACGGTGACGTTCAGGCCGTCGGCGCGCAGGCGGGAATCCAGGATGTAGACCGTGACCTTGAACCGCTCGTTGGGCTGTTCGGGGTTCTGGTACCAGTCGGTGGTCACCACGCCGCCGAACGGATCGGCGGACTGCAGCGGCATGAAGGCCAGGGTGTCGAGGGTGGCCCGCCAGAGGTAGGCGTTGACGCCGATCGCGGCGGCGGGCGCTCCCCGAGAGACCGTCGCGCCGGAGCCGTGGTGGGCGCAGGCGCCGAGGCCGAACGCCACGATCGCGGCCGCGGCCCAGACCCCGCGATGGGGGGCGCCGCGCGAGACCGACTTGGAAAGCCTACTCATCTCAGCTTGGTTCTCACCTCGAAAGACTTCGGAAGGGAAGGGCGGCCAAGGGCCTCGCCATCCCGGCGTAATGAAGGCGCGGTGCGCGCGCTTCACCATGGAAGCGGGCTCGTCTACAACATCCCCGCGCTCAGGCCCAATCCCTTAATTTTCCGTGTCGCAAGCGCCACAGGTCGAGAATATCGGCGGTGATGGTCGGATTGGACCCATGGTGACGTTGACGGCCGCTCCAGGGATCGCTTTATCAAGTTGAGATTTGAGCGAATGCGACGTCTTGTCGCGAGGAAAGCGGGCGCCCGGGCACGATCATGACGCGGCTGACGATCATCGCTGGAGCGGCCGCGCTCGCCTTGAGCCTCGCCGGGGTCGCACGCGCCGAGGGCGCCAGTTTCCAGCTCGTTTCCGCCGACTTCGCCGGCGCGCCGGCCTCGGGAACGAGCGTCGCCCCGCGCAGCACGCTCGAGTGGGACGCCAAGAAGGCGCGTTGGGGCCTGAAGCTCGGGGTCGAGCAGCACACCGGCGATGTCCAGCTCCGCGATGTGGCGCCCGGCGTGTACTATCGGTTGACCCCGCGCCTGCACATTGGCGGCGCGGTCAGCCTCGCGCCCGACCAGGTGAATTCGCCCGGTCAGAAGCTGGGCGATCCGCAGATGCCCGCGCCTCGCGTGCGGCTCGAGACCACCTTCAAGTTCTAAGACCGTCGATCGCGGCCAAGCCGACGACGCCCGTGCCCGTCAGCGCGCGCGCCGTGCGGGCGTTCACGCCCCCGAGCGCGATCACGGGCAGGCCGGCCCGGCGAACGAGGGCGGCGAGGCGCACCGTTCCCAGCGGGCGGGCGGCCGAAGGGCTTTCGCTCGGAAACACGGGCGAGACGACCACGGCGTCCACCCCGGCCAGCCGCGCGCGGCGGATGGCGCGCTCACTATGGGCGGCGGCGGTGAGCAGTCCGGCGACGAACCGCCGTTGATCCTTCAGCAGCCGTTCCGGCAGATGGACGCCGTCCGCCTTCACCGCGCGCGCGAGCCGCGTGTCGGCGCCGACCATGAACACCAGTCCCCGCCGGGCGCACAGGCGCCGAAGCTCGGCAGCCTGCGCGCGAGCGCCAGGCCGGCCGAAGCCGCGGAACACCACGCCCGCGCCTCGCGGCAGGCGGCCGATCTCCCGTTCCGGGGTTGGCGTGCGCTCCGGATCGGTGAAGAACAGCAGCGGCGGCACGGCCGGACGCGCTCCGGACCGCGCCCGCAGCCGTCGCGCCTGAACCCACAAGGATCGGACCCCGCTCTCGTTCAATGGACGCTCCGCACGCCTCGCACCTGGCCGAGATCCGGGCCCGCATCGCCGCCGCCGCGCGCGCCGCCGGCCGCGACCCCGCGAGCGTAACCCTCACAGCGGTCTCCAAGCAGCAGCCCTGGGAGGCGATCGAGCCGGTCCTCGCCGAGGGGCAGCGCGTGTTCGGTGAAAACCGGGTGCAGGAGGCGATCGGCCGGTGGTCGGCTCGGCGCAACGAGATCGAACTGCGGCTGATCGGGCCGCTCCAGACCAACAAGGCGGTCGAGGCGGTCGGCTTTTTCGACGTGATCGAGACGGTGGACCGCGAACGCCTGGCCGCCGCGCTTAGTCAGGCGATCGCCCGCGAAGGCCGCGCGCCGAAGCTCTACATCCAGGTCAACACCGGCGAAGAGGCGTCCAAGTCCGGGGTTCCCCCGCGCGAGGCCGACGCCTTCATCGCCGCCTGCCGGGAGCGGCACCGGCTCGCCATCGCCGGGCTGATGTGCATCCCGCCGGTGGACGAGCCGCCCGGCCCACACTTCGCCCTCCTGGCCAAGATCGCCGGCCGCAACGGGCTGGCCGAGCTCTCCATGGGCATGAGCGGCGACTTCGAGATCGCCATCCGCCACGGCGCCACCCATGTGCGGGTGGGGTCGGCGCTGTTCGGGGACCGGCACTAGGACCGCCCGATCTCCAGCGCGTCGCCCGGACCCGCCAAGGCGAGCACGTGCAGCAGATCCGTGACCGCCAGCGCCACGCATCCCTCGGTGGGCGCATAGTTGGGCCGGGCGCAGTGAAGGAAGATGGCCGAGCCCCTGGGCGGCTCGGGCGGGTCGTCGTTGTAGCCCAGCACCACGATCAGATCGTAGACATGGTCCTCGCGCCACAGGTGCTCCGCGCTGGCCGGATAGGGCAGTGGGACCTCCCGGTTGTAGCGGGCGTCCTTCGGATCGTCGCACCAGCCGTCATGGGCCTGGATGGCCGCCACCGGCAGGCGCGTCTTCGGCGCGGCGAGGCGGTCCGCGCGGTAGAGGAGCCGGCGCAGGGGCCAGACGCCGGCGGGCGTCGCGCCGTCTCCCTCCCGCTTGGCGCGCGCCGACACCACCCCCGACCGACCCAGGGCGCAGCGTAGCGCGTGGCCGTTCAGGTCGAAGGCGCCCGGGGGGCGGACTTTGAAGATCATCGGGCGGAACAGGGCCTTGGCGATTGGCGGGGCGCGCCGGAAAGTGCATGGTCGAAGCCATGCCGCAAAGGAAAACCATCCTGATCGTCGACGACGACGAGGACCTCCGCGCGCTTCTCGCCGAACAGCTGGAAGGCGAGGGCGAGTTCACCGCCGTCGGGTCGCCGACCGCCAAGGCCGGCATCGCGCGGGCCGTCGCCGAACGGCCGGACCTGATCCTGATGGATCTCGACCTGCCGGACATGAACGGACGGGAAGCCTCGCGCGCGATCCGCGCCGAGGGCGTGAACGCACCGATCATCATGCTCACCGCCGCCGGCAGCGACGCCGACACCATCTCCGGCCTCGAGGCGGGCGCGAGCGACTATGTCACCAAGCCGTTCAAGATCGGCCTGCTGCTGGCCCGCATCCGCGCCCAGCTCCGCGCCCACGAGAATTCCGAGGACGCCACCTTCACCATTGGTCCCTACAGCTTCCAGCCCGCCAACAAGGTGCTGATCGACGAGAAGGGCAAGCGGCTACGGCTTACCGACAAGGAAGCGAGCATCCTCAAGTATCTCTACCGCGCCGGCGACAAGGCCGTGGCGCGAGAGACCCTGCTGGCCGAGGTGTGGGGCTACAATGCCGGCGTCACCACCCACACCCTCGAGACCCACGTCTATCGCCTGCGCCAGAAGATCGAGCCCGACCCCGCCCACGCCCGCCTGCTGCTCACCGAAGGGGGCGGATACCGGCTGACGCCTTAATCCCAATTGCGCCCGGCCCGTCCGGCGCTTAAGTGACCAAGTCACTGGTCAGGAGGTCGCGATGGACACGGTTTCTCTCGCCGACGCCAAGGCTCGGCTGAGCGAGTTGGTGGATCTCGTAGAACGAGGAAACAGCATCGACATCACTCGGCGCGGCAAGCTCGTTGCTCGCCTTACGCCCCCGGCAAGACCCCGCAGATCGATCGACGTGGCATCTCTGAAGGCGCTCACGGATTCGATGCCGTACTGCGAGCAGAGCGCGGGAGAGTTCATCCGAACCATGCGCGACAGCGACCGCTATTGAATCTGTATCTCGACACGTCAGTGCTTGTGGCGGCTCTGACGAACGAAGCTCGAACCGATCGCGCACAGACGCTCCTCGCCGAACCCGTGGAAGCTCTGATGATCAGCGACTGGACAATTGCGGAGATGTCCTCAGCCTTCTCCCTTAAGGTGCGGACTGCCCAGATCGGCACGAGGGAACGAGCCGTCGCGCTGAACGCCTTCAATGGGTTGGTCGTCGACGTGTTCACGGTCGTACCGATCAACAGCCACCACTTCGGCGTGGCCGCACGTTTCGCGGACCGCCACGAACTAGGCTTGCGGGCGGCCGACGCCCTGCACCTCGCGGTCGCCATGGAACAAGGCGCAACCGTTTGCACGTTTGATCAGCGTATGGCCGCGGCGGCCGCCGCCCTGGGCGTGTCGGTTCAACCGCTGGGCTGAAGATGATCGTGCGGCCTCAGCTTTGCCTCAGGCCGGCTTCAGCAGCTTCAGCGCGATCAGGCTTTGGGCGGTGGCGACCAGGGCGTCGGCGGACGAGCGTGGGGTCCAGCCGAGGCGTTCGCGGGCCTTGGCGCTGGTGGCGTTCTTGTACTTGCCGAGTTCAGGAATGATCTGGCGAGCGGCCGGATCGAACACCGACACCAGGCGCACCATCCAGTTGGGCAGTTTGCGGGTGGGCACGCGGCCAGCGGCGGGGCCGAGGCGGTCCTTGAGCAGCTTGGCGATCTCCTGAAACGATAGGAAGTCGCCCGCGGTGGCCAGGAAGCGCTCGCCCGCCGCTTCGGGAGCGGTCATGGCTCTAACGTGCAGATCGACCACGTCGCGCACGTCGACCACGCCGAAGATGATGTCCGGGCAGCCGGGGAAATCGCCGTCCATCAGGCGCTGAACGATGAGGATCGAGGTGGCGTAGTCGGCGCCCAGCACCGGGCCGAACACGCCCACCGGATTGACCACCGCCAGCTCCAGACCTTTGCCTTCGGTGGCGACGTAGTCCCAGGCGGCGCGCTCGGCGATGGTCTTGGACTTGGCGTAGGCGCCGGTGTCCGGCCCGTTCAGCACCGTCCAGCTGGTCTCGTCGAAAGGCGCGCGCTGTTCGGGGTGGCCGTAGCCGACGGCGGCGAAGGAGGAGGTCAGCACCACCCGCTTCACGCCGGCCGCGCGCGCGGCCTTCAACACCCTGAGCGCGCCATCGCGGGCGGGGATGATCAGCTCGTCCTCGTGCTTGGGGATCGTCGCGGGGAAGGGCGAGGCGAGATGCAGGCCATAGTCGCAGCCGGCGACCGCCTCCGCCCAACCCGCGTCCGCGGAGAGATCGGCGGCGACGAAGGCGAGGCGGGTGAGGTCCGGCGCGCCGAAATCCGCCAGCACCGCGCGCACCTGGTCGGCCTTGGACAGCGAGCGCAGGGTGGCGATCACCTCGTGCCCGTCGCCCAGCAGCCTCAGGATGGCGTGGCCGCCAATGAACCCCGAACCGCCGGTGACGAAAACCTTGGCCATGATCCGCTTCCCCTCGCGCGCGTTTCGACCCTGACTATGTAGGGAAGCGAGGGGTCAAGGAGAAAGGCGGAGCGATGGCCGGCGGTTGGACGAGAGACGGGGCGGTCCTGGACCAGATCGACGACACCGTCACCGACGGCGTGCTCGCCGCCCGAGCCCGGCTGCCCTCCGGCGAGGGCGCCACCCACTGCGACGAATGCGGCGAGGAGATCCCGCCGGCCCGGCGCAAGGCCCTGCCCGGCGCGCGCACCTGCGTCGCCTGCCAGTCCGGTCGCGATCGACGCGTGGTGGTGGGCGGCATCAATCGGCGCGGCAGCAAGGACAGCCAGCTTAAGTAGGCGAGGCGGCTTTCAGGAAACTCACCTTGGCCGCGCCCCAACGCCGCTCGTCGAGGAGATCATACCCCGGCGCGGAGAGAAGCGGCTCGGTGGCGGCGCGCTCGACCACGATCAAGCCGCCCGGAGCCAATTTGCCAGCGAGGCTGGCGAGCGACGGGGCGACCAGGGCTTTTCCGTACGGCGGATCCAGGAAGGCAAAGTCGAAGACGCCGGTGAGCCGGGCGCCGGTCGCGTCCGCGCGGAGCACCTCGAACTGATCGGTATTCACACCCAGCGCCCTCAGGTTCTGGGCGACGGCGTCGAGCGCCGCCGGATCGCGATCGACGAACACGCAGTGCGCGGCGCCGCGCGACAGCGCTTCCAGCCCCAGCGCGCCTGATCCGGCGAAAAGGTCGAGAACTCGGGCGCCTCGCACGCCCGGCGACCAAGGCGCGTGTTCCAGGACATCGAACATCGCCTGGCGCGCGCGGTCGGCCGTGGGGCGGGTCGACTGTCCCTTCGGCGCCACAAGGGCGCGGCCGCGATAGGCGCCGCCGACGATCCGCAAGCGATTCTCCTTCTCAAGCGAGGCCGGGCGCCGGATGAGGACCTCTGGACGGGTTCATACACGCGTGAGGACGATGCAGGGCGGCGTTTGGTCTGGATTGAGCAGGTCGCCGTTCGTCGCCGACGCAGCCCCGATCCCAAAGCCCGTCCGGCGGCTGGCGATCACCCTAGGTGTGGGGATCGCGCTCGCGATCCTGGCCGCCGTGGCGATGACGGCCCTGTTGCTCGTTCCGGGCGTCTTTGCCTTCGGCGACTCGCGCGAGGGTCTGAGCGCCGTCGCCGCCCTGGCGCAGATGCTGGCCGACCCCAAGGTCGGCCCCCCGGGGTTCGATTCGTTTCGACCTGGTGTTCAACGCCTTGGTCAACGGCGTCGGCCTGCTCGCCTTCGTCGCCTCGGCCGCCGCCCTGCGGGGCCAAGCCTTGATCAGGATGGCGACGGCGGCGCGGAAGGTCCGGTGGCGCCTGTTCCTGGTAGGCGGCGTGCTGGCCGCGGTCCTGCTGGCGCCGGAGGCGATCCTCGACCGCATGTCGAACCCGGGCCCTGTCCTGACGCATGGGGCCGGCGCGAGCGGCCTCGTCTTTGGCGGGCTCTATCTGATCGCGACCCTGTCCCTCATCCCCGCCACCTGGATCGAGGAGCTCCTGTTCCGGGGGTGGCTGCTGCGATCCCTCGCCACCATGACCCGCCGGCCGTCGGTGCTGATCTTCGCGCCCGCCCTCATGTTCGCGGGAATTCACACCTACGACCTCACCGTGGCGGGTTTGCTCGTCCGCACGCTCATGGGCGCGGCTTTCGCCTACATGACCTTGCGCCTCGGCGGGATCGAGCTGGCGGCAGGCGCGCACGCGGCGAACGATCTTCTGATCGTGTGGTTCGTCGAGAGCCTCCAAGACGCGGCGCGACCCACCACGGGAGGGTTCGGCGCAACCGAACTGCTGTTCCAGGTCGGCATCTGCCTTGGCTATGTGCTCATCGCCGAGGCGGTGGTGCGGGTCGGCTTTCTGCGGCGGCTGGCGGGGGTCGAAGCGCGGGACCTCAGCCCTTCGGCGCGCTCCCCCGCCGGGGCTTGACCGCGCCGGGCTTGGGAACCGCGCGCTTCTTCGGCCGCGCCCAGCCTTCCTTGTAGACCTTCACCGGTTTTTCGGGGGCCGCCGCCTTGGCCTTCGCCGCCGAGGGTTCGCGCCGGGGTCGCGCCGCGGCGGGCTCATAGGGGCGGAACTGGGCGCGCTCGCCCTTGGGCAGGTTCTGGGGTGTGATGAGATCGGCGAGCTGCTCGCGGATCACGCGCGGACCGACCTCCTCCACCGCGCCGGGCGCCAGCGTCCCCAGGGCGAAGGGCCCGTAGGCGACGCGGATCAGGCGATTGACCGCCAGCCCGAGCGCCTCCAGCACCCGGCGCACCTCCCGGTTCTTGCCTTCGGTGAGGGAGAGGGTGATCCAAAGGTTGGCGCCGCGCCGGACCGTCCTTGGCCTTGTCGAGGCTGGCCTCGATCGGGCCGTAGCGGACGCCCTCGACCGTGATCCCGTCCTTGAGCGCATCGAGCTCGCGCCTGGTCGATCCGGCCGCGCGCCCGGGCGCGGTAGCGGCGCTTGAGGCGCGGTCGCCGGCAGCTCCAGCGCGCGCGACAACTCCCCATCGTTGGTGAGCAGCAGCAGACCCTCGCTGCCGAGGTCCAGCCGGCCGACGGAGACCACCCGCGGCAGGCCGGGCGGCAGGGCGGCGAAGACCGTCGGCCGGCCCTTGGGATCGACGTGGGTGGTCACCAGCCCCGCCGGCTTGTGATAGCGGAACAGGCGCGTGGGCTCGGCCGCGTCGACCACCGCTCCGTCCACGGTGAGGATGTCGCCTTCGCCCACGTTCAAGGCCGGGCTCGCGAGCACCTTGCCGTTCAGCGCCACGCGCCCCGCCGCGATCAGCCGCTCCACCTCGCGGCGCGAGGCGACGCCGGCGCGCGCCAGCCGCTTGGCCACGCGCTCTCCCTGGCCGCTCTCCGCTTGACCCGCGCCCTGGGGGCCTGTTCGCTTGGGGTCGTGACCGGCCATGACCTCCCCATGATGCGCCGCGCGCTCGAAGCCGCGCAAGCGGCGGCCGAGGCCGGAGAAACGCCGGTGGGCGCGGTGGTGTTCGATCCCGCCACCGGCGAGGTGATCGCGAAGGCCGCCAACGCGCCCATCGGTCGTCACGACCCGACCGCCCACGCCGAGATCCTCGCCCTTCGCGCGGCGGCCGAGCGGCTCGGCAACTACCGGCTGACGGGGTTGTCGCTGGCGGTGACGCTCGAGCCCTGCGCCATGTGCGCCGGCGCCATCAGCCACGCCCGCATCGGCCGCCTGGTGTTCGGCGCGAGCGATCCCAAGGGCGGCGGCGTGCTGCACGGCGCGCGTGTCTTCGACCAACCCACCTGCCATTGGCGCCCGGTCGTCGAGAGCGGGTTGCTGGCGGACGAGAGCGCGGGGTTGCTCCGAGCGTTTTTCAGGGCGCGTCGGTGATTGCCGGACGGCGGCGGGCGTGCCAGTGAACAGCGGTCATTGGAGAGGATAACGCGTTATGAATTTCAACGCCTCCCCGGACCCAGCGCGCGCCGATGCGCAGTCCTGCGGTCTTCATGACGAGCCCGCTTGCCCGATCGTCTCGACGGGCTGGGGCGCCGACACCGAATTCAGCAAAGAGGACCTGAGCCAATGACCGTCGTCCAAGACATAGCGAAGGAAAAAGCCGTCTCGAGCTTCGAGCTCAGCCCGCGGGACGATCTGAACGATCTGCGCATGTCGGAGAAGGCCGTCCCCTTCTACAACAAGGTCAAGCAATTCATCGCCGAGGTGGTCGTGCCGACCGCGCGCGAGTTCGAGCGCCTGGGCGAAGGTCGCCCGGAGATCTGGGAGTATGCCCCCGGCCAGCTCGAGGTGCTCGAGGCGGCCAAGGACAAGGCCAAGGCCCAGGGCTTGTGGAACTTCTTCCTGCCCGACGCGGAGACCGGCGAGGGCCTCTCCAACCTCGACTACGCCTACATCGCCGTGGAGCTCGGCAAGGAGCGGCTGGCGTCCGAGATCATGAACTGCGCCGCGCCGGACACCGGCAACATGGAGGTGCTCGAGCGCGTCGGCACGCCCGAGCAGAAGGAGCGGTGGCTGAAGCCGCTGCTCGAGGGCAAGATCCGCTCGGCCTACTGCATGACGGAGCTGAACACCGCCTCGTCGGACGCCAAGAACATCGACACCCGGGCGACGCTCGTCGGCAACGAGTACGTCATCAACGGCGAGAAGCACTACATCTCGGGCGCCGGCGATCCGCGCTGCAAGATCATGATCACCATGGTTCGGACCGGCGACGAGAACTCGCCGCCCCACCTGCAGCAGTCGCAGATCCTGGTGCCCCTGCCGACCGAGGGCGTGGAGATCGTCGGCGCCCAGCACGTGTTCGGCGACCCCGACGCGCCGCACGGCCACATGCACATCCGCTTCAACAACGCCCGCGTGCCGGCCGAGAACATGCTGCTCGGCGAAGGCCGCGGCTTCGAGATCAGCCAGCTGCGGCTGGGCCCGGGGCGCATCCACCACTGCATGCGCGCCATCGGCTCGGCGGAGAAGGCGCTCGACCTGCTGGTCACCCGCGGCATGAGCCGCCGCGCCTTCGGCAAGCCGCTCGTCCAGCTCGGCGGCAACCTCGAGATCGTCAGCCGCGCGCGGATCGAGATCGAGGCCATGCGCCTGATGGTGCTGAAGGCGGCCAAGGCCATGGACGTGCTCGGCAACCGCGAGGCCCGCGTCTGGATCCACATGGTCAAGGCCATGGTGCCCGAGCGGGTCTGCAAGATCATCGACCAGGCGATCCAGATGTATGGGGCCCTCGGCGTTTCCCAGCACACGCCGCTGGCGCGGATGTACGCCAACACCCGCACCCTGCGCATCGCCGACGGTCCCGACGAGGTCCACCACATGGTGGTCGGCCGCAACGAGCTTCACCAGTTCCGCGAAGGGCCGCACGACTCGTCGATGTCGGCGGTGTTCCGGAACTGACAGCGAGCGAACCGAAGCGCTCAGGGGGACCGCTATGAAACGCTTATCGGCTATCGCCGCCGTTCTGGTCCTGGCGACGGGCGCGCTCGCGCCCGTCGCATCGGTTCACGCCGAGGGGGCCGCCGACGGCTTGAAGAGCGGCATGCAGGCGGGTCTGGGCGAACTCGACAAGACCTTGGATAAGGTCGGCGCGACGGCGGACCAGAAGACCAAGATCAAGGCCATCCTGTTCGACGCCATCATGTCGATGAGCTCGGCGGCCGCGCCGGTGAAGGTCACAGTCCAGACCTTCGGCCAAGCCCTGATGTCGCCGACTGTCGACCGCGCGCAACTCGAGCATGCCCGGGTGATGATGGTCGGCAACTTCGACGCCTTCAGCAAAGTGATGGTGAAGGCCGTCGGCGACGCCGCCGACGTGCTGACGCCGGAACAGCGGGCCAAGCTCGCGGCCCTGGCGAAGAAGAAGGGGTCCTAGTCCGGATCCCCCGCCGGCGCTCGCGCCGGCTTAGCGCCGCAGCCCGGTGATCTCTTCGGTGTGCTCGCCGAGCCGGGGCGCGTCGCGCGCGATGCGGGACGGGGTGGCGCTGAAGCGCACCGGCGGCCTTAAGTTGCGATATGGGCCGGCCTCTGGGTGCTCGGCGTCCTCGAACAGGCCCACCGCCTTCAGGTGCGGATCGCTGGGCAGGTCGTCGAGCCGGTTGACCGGCGTCACCGGGATGTGGAGCGGCTTGAGCAGGGCGAGCCATTCGGCGGTGGTCTTGGTGCGGGTCACGGCCTCCACCGCGCCGTAGACCTCCCGGATGTTGGCCGCGCGGGTGCGATAGTCGGCGAACTTCGGATCGCGGCCCAGCGTCTCGCTCACGCCCGCCGCTTCGAAGAAGTCGCGCCACTGATCGTCGGTGTAGGGCAGCAGGCCGATGTAGCCGTCCTGGGTCTGGAACGGCTTGCGTTCCGGGTTCACCACCCGGCTGTACCCCCACTGCCCGGTCGGCGGCTCGTAGACGTGGCCGAACATGTGCTCGGCGAGGTTGAAGCTGGTGATGCACTCCAGCATCGGGATCTCCACGAACTGCCCCTCGCCGCTGCGCTGGCGGTGGAACAGGGCCGCGGTGATCGCCTGGGCCATGAAGAGGCCGCTCACCTTGTCCGCGATCAGGCTGGGCAGGTAGCGCGGGCGGGGATCGCCATCGGTGCGCGGCAGCAGGTCGGCGAGGCCGGAGGCGGCCTGGATCAGGTCGTCATAGGCCGGCTCTCCGGCATAGGGCCCATCCGAGCCGTAGCCGGCGGCGTGGGCGTAGACGATATCCGGCCGGATCGCCTTCACCGCCGCGTAGTCGAGCGCCAGCCGCTTCAGCCCCTCGTAGCGGACCGAGGCGGCGAAGACGTCGGCGGTGGCGATCAGAGCGCGCAGCGCCGCCGCATCCTCCGGCTTGCGCAGATCGAGCAGGGTCGAGCGCTTGTTGCGGTTGATGGTCATGAAGATCGGGCCGAGATCGTCGGGCGCTCCGTGCGGAACCTTGCCGGCCCAGCGCATGATGTCGCCGCCCGAGCCTTGCTTGCCGCCCGGGAACTCGACCTTGATGACGTCCGCGCCCTGGTCCGCCAGGATCTGGGTCGCATAGGCGCCGAAGACGACGCTGGTGAGGTCGATGATCCGGATCCCTTTGAGGGGACCGGACGGTTCGGGGATGGATGCGGGTTGCGGGGCGCTCATCGGGCGTGCCTACAATGGCCAGGAAGGGACGGAAACGATCTCCATGGATTTCGAACTCGCCGAAGAGCACCGGATGCTGGCCGACCTGGTCGGCCGGTTCGTGGACGACGAGCTGATGCCGCTCGAGGGTGAGGTGCTCGCCCAGGAGGCCAAGGGCGGCGGCCTCTACCTGCCCGAACACCACCGCCGGCGGATCGACGAGGTCAGCAAACGGCTTGGGCTTCACGGCCTGGACGCGCCGGAGGATGTCGGCGGCTCGGACCTGGGCGCCGTCGCCATGGTGGCGGTGAACGAGCACCTGGGCCGGACGATCACCCCCTATGTGCTGCCGCCGGACAGCCCCAACCTGCGCATGCTCGCCGCCACGGTGACCGAGCGGCAGAAGGACGCCTATCTCGCCCCCTACGTCCGCGGCGAGACCACCAGCGCGATCGGCATCAGCGAACCCGGGGCCGGCGGCGATCCGGCGGGCATGATCACCCGGGCGGTGCGCGACGGCGACGATTGGGTGATCAACGGGCGCAAGATCTGGATTACCCGCGCCGCCGACGCCGACTTCACCATCCTCATGGCCGTGACCGATCGGGAGAAGGGCGCGCGGGGCGGGATCAGCGCCTTCCTGGTCGACAAGGGCACGCCCGGCTTCAACGTGGTGCGGCCGATCCCGATGATCGGTGGCCAGGTCACCTACGAGGTGCTGCTGGAGGACTGCCGCGTGCCCGGCTGGAAGCTGCTGGGCGTCGAGGGCCAGGGCTTCGCGCCGATGCAGCTGCGCCTCGGCACCCGGCGGGTGGAAATGGCTTCGAACTCCATCGGCATGGCCGGCCGCGCGCTCTCGATGATGTGCGACTACGCGCCCCAGCGGGTCACCTTCGGCCAGCCGCTCAGCCAGCGCGGGGTGGTGCAGGGCTGGGTGGCCGACGCCGCCACCCGCATCCACGCGGCGCGGCTGATGACCTACGACTGCGCCTGGAAGATCGACCAGGGCCGCGACACGCGGCTCGAGATCAGCATGATCAAGGCCTACGCCACGGAAATGGCCTTCGAGATCGTCGACCACGCCATGCAGCTCTTCGGCGCCATGGGCATGACCAAGGAGACGCCGCTGCAGCTCATGGCCTCGCGCCTGCGCACCATGCGCATCTACGACGGCCCGACCGAGGTGCATGACTGGGTGGTGGCGCGGAATCTGCTCGGTTCGAAACGATAAGGAGAGAGGGTCGCGATGAAAGACCAATACGGCCACGTGGCCCTGCGCCGGGATGGCGAGATCGCCATAGCCACCATCGACCGGCCGCCGGTGAACTTCGTCAGCGTCGAGCTGATCCGCTCCCTGGCCGACGCGTTGGAGGATGTGGACCGCGCCGGCGACGTGCGGGCGGTGGTGCTGCAGTCGGAGGGCAAGGCGTTCTGCGCCGGGGCCGATCTCGCCTCGCCAACCGGCGTGGGCGGCTCGGGCATGGAGAGCGTCGGCTCGCTCTATGTCGAGGCGCTGAGGTTGTTCCGGACGCAGACGCCGATCGTCGCGGCGGTGCAGGGCGCGGCGGTGGGGGCCGGGCTGGGACTGGCGCTGATGGCCGATTTCCGCGTGGCCAGTCCCGAGGCTCGGTTCGCGTCCAATTTCGTCAAGCTGGGTTTCCATCCGGGCTTCGGCCTCACCCACACCCTGCCGCGCGCCATCGGTCCCCAGCGGGCGGCGGTGATGTGCCTCACCGGCCGCCGGATCAAAGGCGACGAGGCCTATGACTGGGGCATGGTCGACCAGCTGGTCGAGGCCGACCGGTTGCGCGACGCCGCCGTCGAATTCGCCCGTGAGATCGCCGAGAACGCGCCGCTGGCGGTCAAGGCGACCCGCGCCACCTTGCGTCAGGGTCTGGCGGACGCGGTCAAGGCGGCCACCGACCACGAGCTCGAGGAGCAGACCCGCCTGCGGGCCACCAAGGACTTTGCCGAGGGCGTGAGGGCGGTGAACGAGCGCCGGGCGGGGCGGTTCGTCGGCGCGTGAGGCTCAACCGTCGACAGGCGCTGGCCGGCGCGGCCGGCGTTCTCGCGGCGTCGGGAACGAGGGCCCAGTCGCCCGGCCTGCTGCTCACCGGCGGGACCATTCGTCCGGGACCGGGGCTGCCCCCGGTCGAGGCGGTCACCGTCGTCGGCGATCGCATCGGGTTCGTCGGCGCTCTCGCCGAGGCGCGTGAACGGGCGCCCGGAGCCCGCGTCATCGATCTCGGCGGCGGCGCGGCCTTCCCGGGCTTCACCGACTGCCACGCCCACCTCACCGCGATCGGCCTGCGCGAGATGCAGCTCGACCTGACGGGCGTCGGCTCCGTGCCCGAGCTCCAGGCGCGGCTGAAGGCCTGGGCCGCCGAGCATCCAAGCGGAGTGATCGACGGTCGCGGCTGGATCGAAACCCATTGGCCCGAGCACCGCTTCCCGACGCGGCTCGACCTGGACGCGGCGGTCGCCGACCGGCCGGTGTTCCTCGGGCGCGCCGACGGCCACGCCCTGGTCGCCAACACCGTCGCCCTGCGGCTGGCCGGGATCACCGCCTCGACCGCCGCGCCCACCGGCGGGCAGATCCTCAAGGACGACAAGGGCGAGCCCACCGGCATGCTGGTGGACAACGCCATGGGCCTGGTCGCGGCGGGCCGACCGCCGCCCACCCGCGCCGACCGTCGCGAGGCGATGATCCGGGCCGGCAAGCTCTACGCCTCGCGCGGCTGGGTCGGGGTGCACAGCATGAGCGTCTCCGCGGGCGATCTTGCGCAGCTGCGCGAGCTGGCGGCGAGCGGCGACTTCGCCCTGCGCGCCGACAACTTCATGGACCTCGATTCCGCCGCCGAGGTCCTGGCCACGGCCCCAGCGCCGACGCCACCGGCCGCATCCGCCTGCGCGGGATCAAGATGTATGCCGACGGCGCCCTCGGCTCGCGCGGCGCGGCGCTGCTGGACGCCCTATTCGGATCGGCCGGGCTGGACCGGCACCTTCGTCACCCCGCGCGAGACCATGGTCGCGGCCATGCGCAAGGCCAAGGCCGCCGGCGCCCAGGTCGCGGTCCACGCCATCGGCGACGCGGGCAACCGCCGCGCGCTGGACTGCATGGAGGAGGTTCTCGGGCCGGCGCGCACCGATCGCCGCTGGCGGATCGAACACGCCCAGATCCTCTCCGACGCCGACCTGCCGCGCTTCGCCGCCCTGGGCGTCACCGCCTCGATGCAGCCCTCCCACGCCATCGGCGACCTCGATTTCGCCCCGGCGCGGCTGGGCGACGCGCGGCTGAAAGGCGCCTACGCCTGGAAGCGGCTGATCGACAGCGGCGCCCTGGTCTGCGGCGGCACCGACGCGCCGGTGGAGAAGGGCGATCCGCTGATCGAGTACTACGCCGCCGTCTATCGCCACGCGCTGGACGGCCATGCGGCGCCAGACTGGGGGCTGGACGAGGCGCTCAGCCGCGATCAGGGGCTGGCGCTGTTCACGACCTCGGCGGCGAAAGCGGTGTTCCGGGAGAATGACCTGGGCGTGCTTCGGCCGGGCGCCCTGGCCGACATCACGGTCTTCGACCGCGACCTTGCCCGGGTGACGCCGCCGGGAATGCTCGAAGCGAAGGCGATGCTGACCGTCGTCGGCGGCAAGGTGGCCTACAGTGGTTGATATCGGGCGCCCAAGCCCATCGCGAGCCCGGCCCACTTCTGATCTGGTTGACAGGTCAAGGGCGTGGGTCTTCAGGATTTGGGTGCTTGAAGCCCACCAGCAATATCTGCCCTCCCTTCTCGAACCCGCCACAGGATGTCCATGAAGTTCACACTCTTATGCGCGATGGCCGCGGCGCTCGCCGGCACGGGGGCCCAAGCGGCCAACTTGCTGACCAACGGCAGCTTCGAAACTGGCGATTTCACGGGCTGGCAGACCGCCGGCGGAGCAAGCTACGTGGAGCCCTCAGGGTTCGCCGGCTACTCCGCGCAGGACGGAAACTACTTCGTTGCGCTTGGAAAAGGCATCGTCATTTCCCAGAACTTCTCGGACGTGGTGGGTCAGAGCTATCGGTTCTCATTCTATCTTGCCGGCAGCGGCGAAGGGAGCCGTGCGTTCAAGGCGCTTCTCGATTCGAACACGGTGGTTCGAATCAATCCCCTGCTGGCTCAGCCTTACACGCTCTACTCGGTCGACTTCACCGGCACGGGCCGTGACTACATCACGTTCGTGGGCGGCACCGGAATCGACGGGGCTTACGACGCCCTGGACAATGCCTCCGTGGTCGCCGTGCCCGAACCGGCGAGTTGGGCTCTGATGCTGGCCGGCGTGAGCGTTCTCGGCGCGAGTCTCCGCCGCCGCGCGCGCTGGGCGGTCTGACTGGAGATCACCTGCCGGTTCGACCTCACATCCAACGGGCCGTGAGCACCAAGACGAAGAAAAGCAGAAGGCCGGCCAGGGTGTTGCTCTTGAAAAGCCGGAGCGCTCTGGCCGGGTCGTCGATCCTCAACCGCGAAGCTTGCCAACCGAGCTGAAGCGCGAACGGCGCGAGCCCGAGCGCCCAGGGCGGGGCGCGGGCGAAGAGGGGTAGCAGGCACAGAAGGCTCGCCGTGTAGAACAGGGCCACGGCCATGGGCGCGGCGGATCCGAGGCGCCGCGCCGACGATTTCACGCCGGCAAGCGCATCGTCTTCCAGGTCCTGGACAGCGTAGATCGTGTCGTAACCAAGCGTCCAGAAGATGCCGGAGGCGTAGAGCAGCAGGCCGGGGAGGATGTGGGTCGAGAACCCGCCCGCCGCCGCGTAGCCGAGCAGGGCCCCCCAGTTGAAGGTCAGTCCCAGCCATGCCTGCGGCCACCAGGTGATCCGCTTCATGAACGGGTAGGCCGCAACCAGCAGCAATGACGCGGCGCCGAGGATGACCGCGAGCCGGTTGAAGCTGATCAGGATGAGGAAGCTCAAGCCGCAGCAGCCGGCGACGAACAGCGCCGCGTCCCTGCGACTGATCTCCCCCGCTGCGATCGGCCGCCGCGCCGTCCGCGCCACCTTGAGCGTCGAGGTCGCGGTCGACGATGTCGTTGAAGGCGCATCCGGCCGAGCGCATCAGCACCGCGCCCAGGAAGAACAGCGCCAGGAGTTTGAGGTCCGGCCAGCGTCCCGGCGGCGCGGCGAGGGCGATCCCCTGCCAACCGGGCAGCATCAGCAGCCAGATGCCGGTCGGCCGATCGAGTCTCGCCAGCCGCAGCCACGGCCGCAGGCGCGCGGGCGCGAGCGTGTCGACCCAGTTGCGCGGCGCGGCGTCCGGAAGCGAGGTCATGTCCGGGTGCGGTAGTCTCCGAACGCCTTATCCCGCGCGTCCAGCGCCTGGCGCACGCCGGTCTTGAAGCGGCCGAAGGTCTCCTTGCTGGCCTCGGTGGTGGTGGCCAGCGCCTGCATCTCGGTGCCGGCGCGAAGGGCGGTGCGCACGCCCATGGCTTCCATGGCGCGGTGGACCGAGCGCTTGTTGATCTGCTGCACGTCGGGATGGATCTTGGCCACGCGCTCGGCGACGGCCAGCACCTCCTCTTCCAGCCGCTCGGGAGGGAAGGCGCGGTTGGCGAAGCCGACGCGCACGGCCTCCGTCAGCGCTGATCGCATCGCCGGTGAGCATCTGCTCCATGGCCGAGCGCATGCCGCACAGCCAGGGGTGGAACTGGGTGTCGGGCGGGCTCATCATCCGCACCGGCGGGTAGCCGACCTGGGCGTCCTCGGCGAGGTAGACGAGGTCGCACGCGGTGGCGAGCTCGCTGCCGCCGGCCAGGCACCAGCCGTGCACCTGGGCGATCACCGGCTTGCCGAGGTCCCACACCCGGAACACCCCCTCGACCACGTGCCGGGCCCAGAAGCCCACGCCCCCGGCGGTGTGATAGGGCGGCCTCTGCCGTCCGGCGTCGGCGGAGAGGTCGTAGCCGGCGGAGAAGCAGGGCCCGGCGCCGCGCAGTACGATCACCCGCACGTCGCGATCGCGGTCCGCCAGTTCAAGCTGTCGGAAGAGTTCGGTGCGCAGGTCGTTGGAGAGGGCGTTGCGCTTGTCCGGCCGGTTCAGGGTGAGCCGGCGCACCATCGGCCGGGGATCGTCCGCCAGGATCAGGGGGGCTTCCGCGTCGTCCATCGGCTCATCTCCTCCACCGCGTTTTGTCTGTCGCCTATGCGCTCCCGGGCAAGGACGATAAAGCCTCGCGCGCCATGTCCGACAGCCTGGAGCAATACGATGATGAGGAGGTCCACCGCCCCCGCGCGTTGACCAACCTCCAGGTGCTGCGCTTCCTGGCCGGCTTCTGGGGCCGCCGACGCTGGGCCACCGTCGGCGTGGTCGTGCTCGTGACCCTGACCGTGGCGTTCGAGACCATGTTGCCCCAGGCGAGCCGCGCCCTGGTCGACGCCGCCGGGCGGGGACCGGGAACGCCGACCATGCCTGGCAGGCGTGGCTGGTGTTCGTCGGCGCCTACTTCGGCTTCGCCATGATGCGCAACGCGAGCTTCTTCATGCTCATCCCGCTCTCGGGACGGGCGATGGAGGAGATGACCAACGAGGCCTTCGCCCGAGTGCAGGCGTTCTCCGCCGACTGGCACGCCAACACCTTCGCCGGCGCCACGGTGCGCAAGCTCTCGCGCGGCATGTGGGGCTATGACCAGGCGACCGACGCGGTGCTGATCTGGCTGCTGCCGGCCCTGCTGGTGCTGTTCGGCCTGTCGCTGCAGATGGTGGCGCGCTGGCCGATGATCGGCCTCGCCGCCCTGATCGGCTCGACCCTGTACGTGTCGGCGAACATCGCCCTCACCATCGGCTGGGTGCAGACGGCCAACCGGCGGGCGGTGGCGCTGGACTTCGCGCATCGGCGGGGCGCTGGCCGACTCGATCACCTCCAACGCCACGGTGAAGGCCTTCGGCGCCGAGGCGCGCGAGCAGGGGCGGCTGGAGGCGATCACCGCCGACTGGCGTGCGGCGACCATCGTCTGGTGGAACCGCGGCACCCAGGTGTGGATGGTCCAGAACGGCCTGCTCTGGGCCATGCAGGCCGGGCTGACGGGCCTGATGGTCGCCCGTTGGTCGCGAGGCGAAGCCAGCGCCGGCGACGTGGCCTTCGTCATCACCGCCTTTCTGGTCATGGCCGGTTATCTCCGCTCGGTCGGCGAGAACGTGCGCATGCTGCAGAAGGGGTTGGCCGACGTGGAGGATGTCGCCGCCTTCGCCAAGATCGCGCCCCAGGTTGCGGACGCGCCCGGCGCCCCCGACTTCCTGGGCGGCGACGGCGAGATCGCCTTCGATCACGTGACCTTCGCCTATGGGTCCGGCGCGCCGCTGTACGAGGCCTTCTCCCTGAACATCCGCCCCGGGGAGCGGGTGGCGCTGGTCGGACCGACGGGCTCGGGGAAGTCCACCTTCGTGCGTCTGATCCAGCGGCTCTACGACCTGCGCGCCGGCCGGATCGTCATCGACGGCCAGGACATCGCGACGGTGAACCAGCGGTCGCTACGGCGCGCCATCGCCGTGGTTCCTCAGGACCCGGCCCTGTTCCACCGCTCCATCGCCGAGAACATCGCCTACGCGCGGGAGGGCGCCACGCGGGACGAGATCATGCTCGCCGCCCAGCGCGCTCACGCCCACGACTTCGTCTGCGCCCTGCCGCGCGGCTATGAGACGCTGGTGGGCGAGCGCGGCGTGAAGCTCTCCGGCGGCGAGCGCCAGCGGATCGCCATCGCCCGGGCCTTCCTCGCCGACGCGCCCATCCTGGTGCTCGACGAGGCGACCTCGTCCCTGGACGTGGAGACCGAGGCCGAGGTGCAGGCGGCGAGCGAGGCGGTGATGCGCGGCCGCACCACCATCGTCATCGCCCACCGGCTCTCGACCATCCGGGGCGCCGACCGCATCCTGGTGTTCCAGAACGGCCGCATCGTCGAGGAGGGTCGGCATGCCGAGCTGATCGCCCGCGGCGGCGCCTATGCGCGGCTGAACGCGGTCGCGGCGGGAGCCTGAAGACAATGCTGAAGATCTATCCCGACCCGAACGCCCCGGTTTGGTTCGACCTGCTCGACCCGACCCCGGCGGAAGCCGATCAGGTGTCCGCGGCGGTAAAGGCGCGGGTGCCGTCCCGCGCCGACCTGGAGGAGATTGAGACCACCAGTCGGTTGCGCGCCGGTGAGCAGGAGCTCACGCTCAGCATGCCGACCGCCTTGCGCGACGACGAAGAGCCCGACCAGCCCGCCCCGCTCGGTTTCGTCATCACCCCGACGCACCTGGTCACCGTGCGGTTCACCAAGATCGCCGCGTTCGACGCCGCCGAGGCGCTGTGCGCGGCGGGGCGGAAGGTCTCGAGCCTGGAGATCTTCGCGACCCTGGCCGAGGAGTCGGTCGACCATCTCGCCGACGTTCTCGAGCACCTCGCCCACGACCTGCGGTCGCTGTCGATCAAGGTGTTCGACGGACGCGCGGTGAGCCGGCGCGAGGCCGACAAGAAACGCGGTGGCTTGCGCGACCAGCTCACCCATGTCGGCGCGCTGGGCGATCACGCCGCCGACATCCGCGACGCGCTGCTCGGCCTCGAGCGTCTGGTGAACTTCGTCAAGGAGCGCACCGCCGACTGGACCGTGGAGCGGCCCACGACCCGGCTCGCGAGCCTGTCGGCGGACCTCACCTCCCTGCGCGACTACGAGGGCCAGCTCGGCGAGCGCATCCAGTTCCTGCTCGACGCTCTGGTCGGGATGATCGGCATCGCCCAGAACGAGATCTTCAAGGTGCTGACCATCGTCTCGATCGTCGGCATCCCGCCCACCCTTATCGCCAGCATCTACGGCATGAACTTCAAGGTCATGCCCGAGCTGCAGTGGGCCTGGGGCTATCCCTACGGCCTGGCGGTGATCGCCCTCTCCGCCCTGTTGCCGGCCGTCTGGTTCAAGTGGAAGGGCTGGTTCTGAGCGGCGTTGCAACGACGCTTCAACGCCTGGCCGACTCCTGATACGTTCCCGACATGTTCACCCTGGTCCTCACCGCGCTCGGCCTCGCGGCCATGGTCGGCTTGGCGCTGTTCGCGGTGCGGGCGGGGCGTTCCGTCGGCGGCGAGCTGGATCGGCGGTTCGAGGCCCAGGCCAATCTCTTCCGCGAGGAGAGCCGCCGGGATCGCGAGGAGCTGAGGAGCGCGCTCGCCGCCGCCCTGGAGCCGCTGCAGCGGACCTTGCGCGACTTCACCCAGGCGCAGGCCGATCAGCTCGGCGCCATGCGCAAAGAGGCGATCGACGGTCGCGAGGCCTCAGACGTCGCTCAGGCCCGCCGCGCCACGGACGCGCTTCAGGCGCAGACGGCGTTCGGCGAGCGGCTGGAAGCGGCCATCGCCGCGCTCACCAAGAGCAACGCCGAGAACCAGAAGGAGCTGCGCGAGGCGCTCACCACCAACCTCGACAAGCTCCGCGCCGAGAACGGCGAGAAGCTCGAGCAGATGCGCGCCACGGTCGACGAGAAGCTGCACGAGAGCCTCGAAAAGCGGCTCGGCGAATCCTTCAAGCAGGTGAGCGAGCGGCTGGAACTGGTGCACACCGGCCTTGGCGAGATGCGGACCCTGGCGAGCGGCGTCGGCGACCTGAAGCGCGTGCTCACCAACGTGAAGTCGCGCGGCTCCTGGGGCGAGGTTCAGCTCGGCATGCTGCTGGAGGACCTGCTCACCCCGGATCAGTACCTCAAGAACACGCGCATCCGCCCTGAGTCGGGCGAGGTGGTGGAGTTCGCCATCCGCCTGCCCGGTTCAAAGGACGGCGCCCCCCTGCTGCTGCCGATCGACTGCAAGTTCCCGCACGAGGACTACGAGCGCCTGGTCGCGGCCCAGGACGCCGGCTTGGCCGAGGAGGTCGAACGCTACGGCGCCGCCCTGGAACGGGCGGTCCGGCTCCAGGCGCGGACCATCTGCGACAAGTACGTCCACCCGCCGCACTCCACGGACTTCGCCATCCTCTACCTGCCCACCGAGGGTCTGTTCGCCGAAGTGGTGCGCCGCCCCGGCCTCGCCGGCGAGATCCAGGCCGCCCACCGGGTGATGCTCACCGGACCCACCACCCTGGCGGCCCTGCTCACCAGCCTGCAGATGGGCTTCCGCACCCTCGCCATCGAGAAGCGGTCCAGCGAGGTGTGGCAGGTGCTGGGCGCGGCCAAGTCCGAGTTCCAGAAGTACGGCCAGGTCTGGAACAAGCTCAGCAAGCAGCTCGAGGCCGCCCAGAACACCGTCACCGAAGCCGGCCGCCGCACCCGCGCCGTCGAGCGCAAGCTGCGCGACGTGGAGAGCGTCGAGATCGCGGGGGTCGAGCCGTTGCTGCTGGAGGACGACTTGGAGGACATCGGCGAGGCCGCTTAGGCGACGCCTTGACGCTGAGGGAAGCGGTTCTTAACTCGCACGCATGATCCGGCGCATTCTCACCGTCGACGGCGACATGTCCGTGCTCAAGCAGCGCTCCGCCCCGGTCGCGGCCGTGGACGACGACCTGCGCCGGCTGATGGATGACATGCTGGAGACCATGTACGACGCGCCGGGCATCGGCCTCGCGGCGATCCAGGTCGGCGAACCCAAGCGCGTCATCGTCATGGACCTCGCCCGCAAGGAGGAGCCGCCGGAGCCGCGCCATTTCGTCAATCCGGAGATCCTGTGGTCCTCGGAAGAGCTGTTCGCCTACGAGGAAGGCTGCCTCTCGGTGCCGGAGATCTACGACGAGGTCGAACGGCCGGCGAAGGTGCGGGTGCGCTACCTGAACTACCAGGGCGACCAGATCGAGGAGGAGGCGGAGGGGCTCTACGCCGTCTGCATCCAGCACGAGATCGATCACCTGAACGGCGTGCTGTTCCTCGATCACCTCTCCCGGCTGAAGAAGGAGCGGGCGATCAAGCAGGTGCGCAAGCAGGCGCGCGCCGAAGCGGCCTGACGCCCGTTTTGCGCTAAGGGAGGCCATGCGCCTCGCCTTTCTCGGCACCCCCGACTTCGCCGTCCCGACCTTGAACGCCCTCATCGACGCCGGTCACGAGGTCGCGCGCGTCTACGCCCAGCCCGCCGCGGCGCGGGGGCGAGGGCAGAAGGTGCGGCCGACGCCGGTGGAGGCCTTCGCCCGTGAGCACGGCCTGGAGGTCGCCACGCCCGCCTCGATGCGCGATGCCGAGGCCGATCGAGGGGTTTCGCGCCCTCGCGCTCGAGGCGGCGGTGGTGGTGGCCTACGGCCAGATCCTTCCCGCCGAGGTGCTGGAGGCGCCGAGGCTCGGTTCGTTCAACCTGCACGCCTCCCTGCTGCCGCGCTGGCGCGGGGCCGCGCCGATCCAGCGGGCGATCATGGCCGGCGACGCCTTCACCGGCGCCAGCGTCATGCGCATGACCGTCGGCCTCGACGAAGGTCCGGTGCTGGCCGAGCGCCGCCTGCGCATCGACGCCGCCGACACCGCGGGAACCCTGCACGATCGCCTCAGCCTCTCCGGCGCGGCGCTGATGGCCGAGACGCTGGAGGCGCTCGCGGCGGGACGGGCGTCGAGACCCCTCAGGTGGAGGAGGGCGTCACCTACGCCAAGAAGATCCGCGCCAGCGAGTCTCGCATCCGCTGGGAGCGCCCCGCCGCCCGCGTCGACCGCCAGATCCGCGGTCTTTCGCCGTTTCCGGGCGCCTGGTTCGTCGCGCCCTCGGCCAAGGGCCCGGTGCGGGTGAAGGCGCTGCTCTCCTGCTTCGAAGAGGGCGAGGGCGAGCCCGGGACCGTGCTCGACGATCGCCTGCTGATCGCCTGTGGCGAGGGCGCCGTCCGCCTCCTCACCGTCCAGCGCGAGGGCCGGGCGCCGCAGAGCGCGGCGGAGTTCTTGAGGGGGTTCCCGCTTCGGTCCGGCGAGACGGTGACTTGAAAACCAAGGTGGTCGACTCTTCTCCTCCCCCGTCCCGAAGAGGACGGGGGAGGGGGACCACCGAAGGTGGTGGAGGGGGCGCGGGCCGGGACACCGGGCGTTCGTTGGCGTGGCCTTGCGCCCCCTCCACCGCTGCGCGGTCCCCCTCCCCCGTCGTCGCTCGCGCGACGGGGGAGGAGAAGATCTGATGCCCCGCTACCGCCTGACGATCGAATACGACGGCGGCCCTTTCTCCGGCTTCCAGGCCCAAACCAACGGGCCTTCCGTGCAAGGCGCGCTCGAACAGGCGGTGTTCGACTTCTGCGGCGAACGGGTGCGTCTGGCCGCGGCCGGGCGGACCGACGCCGGCGTCCACGCCACCGGCCAGGTGGTCCACATCGATCTGGCGCGGGACTGGCCGGCGCGGACCGTGATGCGGGCGGTGAACGCTCACCTGGGAGAGGCGCCCATCGCCGTGCTCGACGCGGAGATGGTGGACGAGAGCTTCCACGCCCGCTTCTCGGCCACCGGCCGCCGCTATCTCTACCGGATCCTCAACCGCGCCGGCGCCGCCGGCCCTGGAGCGCGGGCGGGTGTGGTGGATCAAGCAGCCGCTCGACGTCTCCGCCATGGCGACGGCGGCAGGCGCGCTGGTGGGGCGGCACGACTTCACCACCTTCCGCGACGCCGCCTGCCAGGCGCGCTCGCCGGTGAAGACCCTCGACCGCGCGACGGTGGAAACGGTGGGCGAGGAAGTCCGCCTCACCTTCGAGGCGCGCTCCTTCCTGCATCGCCAGGTGCGCTCCATGGTCGGCTCGCTCGCCGAGGTCGGACGCGGCAAGTGGACGCCGGACGATCTCGCCGACGCCCTGGCCGCCGCCGAGCGGTCGCGTTGCGGCCCGGTGGCGCCGGCGGACGGACTCTACCTGGTCGAGGTGACCTATGGCGAGCCGGGCTGAGCGCCGTCAGGCCTCCAGCATCGCCTCCAAGGTCTCCAGCACATCGGCTTCGCGCGTCGGCTTGTCCCAGCGGATGCGGCTGATGCGGGGAAAGCGCATGGCGACTCCGCTCTTGTGCCGGGTGGAGCGCTGCAGGCCCTCGAACGCCACCTCCAGCACCAGGCCCGCGTCCCAGTCGGCGCGGACCGAGCGCACCGGGCCGAAGCGCTCGATCGTGTTCTCGCGCACGAAGGCGTCGAGCTGTTTCAGCTCCTCGTCGGTGAAGCCGAAATAGGCCTTGCCGACCGGGGTGAGCGCGCGGCGGCCCAGTTCGTCCTCGCGCCACACGCCGAAGGTGAAGTCGGAATAGAAGCTCGAGCGTTTGCCGTGGCCGCGCTGGGCGTACATCAGCACCGCGTCGATCAGGTGCGGATCGCGCTTCCACTTGAACCACGGCCCCTTGGGCCGGCCGGCGGTGTAGGTCGAATCCCACCGCTTGAGCATCAGCCCCTCGGCGATCTGCGGATCGCCCGGCGGCGGGTCGGCGCGCAGGGTCGCCAGCTCCTCCCAGCTCGAGAACGGCTGGATCGGCGAGAGATCGATCCGGCCCGAGCGGCTGGCTCCCACCAGGGTCTCCAACCGCTTGCGCCGCTCGCCGAAGCTCAGGGTGCGCAGATCGTCCTCGCCGTCCATGCAGGATGTCGTAGGCGCGGATGGCGGCGGGGTAGGCCGCCATCATCTTGGCGTCCGCCGTCTTGCGGTTCAGCCGCTGCTGCAGGTCGCCGAACGAGGCGACCTTGCCCTCGCGCAGGACCAGCAGCTCGCCGTCGATCACCCCCTCGAAGTCGAGCCCGGCGAGCAGGTCGGGGAAGGCCTGGGAGATCAGGTCGCCGGTGCGGCTGTAGAGCCGCCGCTCGCCGCGCTCGTTCACCGCCTGCACGCGGATGCCGTCCCATTTCCACTCGGCGGCGTAGTCGGCGGGATCGAGCTTGGCGAAGTCGGAAGCCTCGTCGATGGCCTGCGCCAGCATCACCGGGCGGAAGCGCCCCGGCGCCGCGGTGCTCGGCCGCTCGGCGCGGCCCTCCAGCCAGGCGAACAGGTCGCCGTAGGGCGCGGTGAGCGCGTGCCAGACCTCCTCCACCTCGGCCACCGGAACCCCGCCCAGTTCCGCCGCCGCGGTCTTGGCCAGGCGCGCCGAGAGGCCGACCCGCAACTCGCCGGTGACCAGCTTGAGCAGGGCCCAGCGGCCGGCGGGGTCGAGCGCGTCGAGCCAGCCCTCGATCATCGCCTGGACCGAGTCGCGCTGCGCCGCGTGCAGCGCCTCGACCACCTCGGAGAGCTCCGGCTCGCGGTTGGCGCCGGGCTTGGCCGGCCAGACCAGCGCCACCGCCTCGGCCAGGTCGCCCACGTACTCGTAGGACCAGCCGAACAGCACCGGATCCATCCGCGCCTCCACCGCGCGCCGGATCGCCGCCGGCTTGGCCGCGCGGAACGAGAGATCGCCGGTGAGCGCCGCCAGCGCCCAACCGCGATCGGGATCGGGCGTCGCCCTCAGGTAGTCGCGGACCAGGGTGAGCTTGGCGTTGCGCGAGCGGGTGAGGGAGAGCCGGTCGAGCAGGTGGGAAAAGGCGCGCATCGTCAGGGCGTCGCCGATTGGGCTTGGGCCGGACCGCCGGCGCCTCGCCGGCCCAAAATGGCGCCGGGCGGGAGACTCGCGCCAGAAGAGCCGGCGGGGGCGCCGGCGGTCCGGCCCAAGAGGTGCGAGAGGGAATGAACCGGCGGTCGGCAGCGCTTAGTCCTCCTCGTCCTCGTAGCCCACCAACGCCAGCGCCCGGGCCGGGATCCCTTCCAGCGAGCACCAGCGGGCCAGCGCCTCCTCGCGGCCGTGGGTGATCCAGACCTCGGATGGGTGCAGTTCGGAGATGGTCTGGGTGAGTTCGTCCCAGTCGGCGTGGTCGGAGAGGATCAGCGGCAGCTCGACGCCGCGCTGGCGGGCGCGGGCGCGGATGCGCATCCAGCCGGAGGCGAAGGCGCCGATCGGATCGGGAAAGCGCCGCTCCCACACCGAGGCCAGGGCCGACGGCGGGCAGAGGATGATCTGGCCGGCGAAATCGCGCTTGGTCTTCACCGTCGCCGGCTCCAGCGGGCCGAGGTCGACGCCGAACCGCTCATAGAGCGCGTTCAGCCGCTCCAGCGCGCCGTGGACGAAGATCGGCCGATCCCAGCCGGCCTCGCGCAGCAGCCGGATCACCCGCTGCGCCTTGCCGAGCGCGTAGGCGCCGACCAGATGCGCGCTGTCCGGGAACTGGGCGACGCTCTCCAGCAGCTTGGCGATCTCCTCTTCGGACGGCGGATGGCGGAACACCGGCAGGGCGAAGGTCGCCTCGGTGATGAACACCTCGCACGGCACCGGCTCGAACGGCGGGCAGGTGGGATCGCGCCGGCGCTTGTAGTCGCCGCTCACCACCATCTTCAGGCCGCGATGCTCCACCACCGCCTGGGCCGAGCCCAGCACATGGCCGGCGGGGGCGAGGCTCAGGCTCACTCCGTCCCGCTCGATGCGCTCGCCATAGACCAGCGGCTGGACCGCCCCGGCGAAGTCCGCGCCGTAGCGGCAGTCCATGATCGCCAGGGTCTCGGGCGTCGCCAGCACCAGCCCGTGGCCGGCGCGCGCGTGATCCGCGTGGCCGTGGGTGATCACCGCCCGCTCCACCGGCTGGACCGGGTCCACGTAGAAGTCGCCGGGCGCGCAATAGAGCCCCGCGGGGCGGGGGCAGAGAATCTGTTCGGGTCTGATCACGCGTTCCATATAGTCGCGACGGCGGTGTTCGCCTTAAACGGACGAATGAGCTCCAACGAACCGCCCGCGCCGCCGATCCGCCTGGAAGCGCCCCAGGCGCTCGCCATCGGCATGACCAGCACCCCGGGCGAGGACGGGATCGCCACCGGCCAGCTTCCCTGGCGCGAGGACCTGGTGGGAGAGCCGTCCACCGGCGTTCTGGCCGGCGGCGCGGTGACCACCCTGCTGGACCACGTCTGCGGCGCCAGCGTCTTCTCGGCGATGGGCGCGGATCCGCGGCGCGAGGGCGTGCAGAGCATCGCCACGCTCGACCTGCGCATCGATTACATGCGCGCGGCGACGCCCGGGAAGACGATCACCGGCCGCGCCCACTGCTATCGCGTGACCCGCTCCATCGCCTTCGTCCGCGCCATCGCCCACGACGGCGACGAGGCGGATCCGGTGGCCACCGTCCAGGCGGCGTTCGCGGTCAATCGGGGAAACGGCGCGTGACCCAGGCCGAACTCGACGCGGCGCTCGCCGCCATCCCTTACGTCGGCTTCCTGGGGGTGCGGGCCGAGATCGCGGGCGACACGGTGCTGGCGCGCCTGCCGTTCCAGGAGAAGCTGATCGGCAATGTGCACCTCCCGGCGCTGCACGGCGGAGTCATCGGCGCCTTCATGGAGCTCACCGCCCTGATCGCCCTGCGCGCCGCCGAACCCCAGCGCCGCCAGCCCCGCACCATCGACGTCACCATCGAATACCTGCGCTCGGGCCGCCCGGTGGAGACCTTCGCCCAGGCCCAGATCTTCAAGGTCGGCCGCCGCATCGCCAATGTGCGGGTCGAGGCTTGGCAGGGCGAGCGCGACAAGCCGATATCGGCGCTGCGCGGGCACTTTCTGGTGGAGGCTTAAAACGTCAGTCGTCAGCCGGCGAGAAATCAGATGGCCGGTATTTGCCTGGTAGCGGCAAGCCCAAGTCTTCCGAACCCAGCCAGAGCACCTTCTCTTTTCGACGTTCTGGCGCCGTTAAAAGATCCACATGAGCAATTCGCATCGCTAGCTCCAAAGCTTGGATTTCATCGACGCCGAAGGCGCGAGACCGCCGCTCCCGTGTCGGAAACTCGATCCGATAATCACATCGAAAATTGTCGCCGTCGGCGACCGGCTTGTCGAACGAGCAGACAACCCGTGAGCTTCCAAGCTCAAGGGTTCGAGAAACGAAGGGTTCCACGCGTACCCCCGTTCCTTAGACGTTGAACCGGAAGTTCATCACGTCGCCGTCCTTGACGACGTACTCCTTGCCCTCGCTGCGCAGCTTGCCCGCCTCGCGCGCGCCCGCCTCGCCGTTCAGGGCGACGTAGTCGTCGTAGGCGATGGTCTCGGCGCGGATGAAGCCCTTCTCGAAGTCGGAGTGGATCACGCCCGCGGCTTCCGGCGCGGCGGCGCCGACGCGGATGGTCCAGGCGCGGGCCTCCTTGGGCCCGGCGGTGAAATAGGTGCGCAGGCCGAGCAGGGCGTAGGCTTCGCGGATCAGCCGGTCGAGGCCGGGCTCGGTGAGGCCCAGAGTCTCCAGGAACTCGGCGCGCTCATCCGGGTCGAGCAGGGCGATCTCGCTCTCGATCTGGGCCGAGATGACCACGCTCTTGGCCCCGTCGCGGGTCGCGCGCTCGGCGACCTTGTCCGACAGGGCGTTGCCGGTTCCGGCGGAGGCCTCGTCCACATTGCAGACGTAGAGCGCCGGCTTGGTGGTGAGCAGCTGGAGCATCTTCCACGCCTTGAGCGTCGTCTTCCGGAACCTTGGCGGCGCGCGCGGGGCGGCCGGCGGCGAGCTCCACCATGGCCAGCTTGGCGAGGCGCAGCGCCTGGGCCGCCTCCTTGTCGCTCCCCTTGGCGCGCTTCTCCAGGGCCGGGATGCGCTTCTCCAGGCTGTCGAGGTCGGCGATCATCAGCTCGGTCTCGATGATGTCGAGATCGGCGAGCGGGTCGACGCGGCCCTCCACGTGGGTGACGTCGCCGTCCTCGAAGCAGCGGGCGACGAGGGCGATGGCGTCGCAGTCGCGGATGTTGGCCAGGAACTGGTTGCCGAGCCCCTCGCCCTGGGCCGCGCCGCGCACCAGGCCGGCGACGTCGACGAAGGTGATCCGCGCGGGGATGATCTCCTTGCTGGCGGCGACCTTGGCCAGCTTGTCGAGGCGCGGCTCGGGCACGGCCACCTCGCCGACGTTCGGCTCGATGGTGCAGAACGGATAGTTCGCCGCCTGGGCCGCCGCCGTCGCGGTGAGGGCGTTGAACAGGGTGGACTTGCCCACATTGGGCAGGCCGACGATCGCGACTTTCAGGGCCATGGAGCTTACGCCGTCTCGTCCAGGGCGCGCGCCTCTTCCGGCAGCATGATCGGCACCCCGTCGCGGATCGGATAGGCGAGCTTCGCCGTCTTGCTGATCAGCTCCTGGGCCTCGCGGTCATAGCTCAGCGGCCCGTGGGTCAGGGGACAAACGAGGATTTCCAGCAGGCGGGGATCGATGTCGGGCGCGTCAGCCATGGCGCCTTCTATTGCACCGAGGGGCTCGCGTCATCGTCCGGGTCGCCCGGGCGCGCGGCGTCCATCTCCAGCAAGGCCAGGAGCACGCCCAGCCGGTCTTCGGTGTCGGCGGCTTCGAGCAGCGCCTGCTTCTCGACCCGCGGCAGGGGCAGGGCGATCGCGAGGCTGTCCACCAACGAGCCGTAGGGCGCCTGATCGACCGTCTCCCAGTCGATGCCCAACCCTCGGCGTTCGAGGTAGCGGCGCAGGGCGGCGATGAACGTCTTGCGGTCCAGGTGCGACAGCTCCTGACGCGAGTCGAGGTCGCCGCGGAAGGGGCGGAAGTCGGCGCGCACGATCCGGTAGGGTGTCTTGGTCTCGAGCTCTTCCACGATGCGAAACCGGCACACCCCGGTGAGGGCGGTGATGTACTTGCCGTCCTCGGTCTCGGAGAAACTGGTGATCCGCCCGACGCAGCCGACCGCGGCCAGGTCCGGCCTCTGGCGATCGCCGGCGCCGGCGGTCTGCACCATGCCGATCAGCCGCTCGCTCGCCATCGCGTCGTCGAACATGTTGAGGTAACGCGGCTCGAAAATCTGCAGCGGCAGAACGGCGCCCGGCAGCAGCAGGGCCTGATCCAGGGGAAAGACCGGGATCTCGCCTGGAAGCGCCGTCCCTCGTCGCCATCCGGCGCTCGCCACGCTACTCGATCCCTTCGATCGTTAGGAAAACAGGATCGAGGCGAGGCGCTTGCGGCCGGCCTTGGTGACGTCGGAGGTCTGCCCCGCGGCCTCGAACACGGTGAGCAGCTGGGCCTTGGCCGCGCCCTCCTTCCACTCGCGATCCTTGGCGATGATCTCCAGGAGCTGGTCGGCCGCGGCCTGGAACTTGCCCGACGCCGCCAGCGCCTTGGCCAGCTCCAGCCGCGCCTCGTGGTCGGCCGGGTCGGCGTCGACCTTGGCCTGGGCGGCCCGCAGATCGGCGGAGCCTTCGGACGCCAGCGCCAGGGCGGCGCGCACGCTCTCCAGGTCGGCGTTCTTCGCGCCTTCGGGGGCCATGGCCGCGACCTCGCGCGCCCGCTCCGTGTCGCCGCCGGCGAGGTAGCAGCGGGCGAGGCCGCCGATGGCGGTGAGGTTCTCGGGCTCGACGCCCAGCACCTCCGCAAACAGCTGCGCCGCGCCGGCCAGATCGTTCTCCTCCAGCGCGGCCTTGGCTTCGGCGAGCAGCTGGTCGGTCTCCGAGGCCGGGGCGAGCGCGGTGAGCTTGTCGACGAAGCTCTTGATCTGGCTTTCCGGGATGGCGCCCATGAAGGCGTCCACCGGCCGACCGCCGGAGAAGGCGTAGACGGTGGGGATCGACTGCACCCGCAGCTGCCCGGCGTAGGTCGGGTTCTTGTCGACGTCGATCTTGACCAGACGCACCTTGCCCTTGGCGGCCCGGACGGCCTTTTCGAGGTTGGGCGTCAGCTGCTTGCAGGGCCCGCACCAGGTCGCCCAGAAATCGACGATGACCGGCGTCTCGCGGGAGGCCTCGACCACATCCTCGATGAAAGTGGCGTCGGAGCCGTCCTTGATCAGGTCGGCGGCGGGAGCGGCGGTTTCACCGATCAGGGACATGGGTCGGTCGTGAACTCCGAAAGCGTGAGGCGCTTAGATGGTCGCGATGGTCCGGCCTCGCAACGGCGGCGAAAGCAGGGCGGCAGGCTCAGAAATCGACGGCGATTCCCTTGCGCTCCCAATCGCCATAGCGGGTCGGCTCGGGCCCGGCCGGGCCGCCGACCTCCTCCGGCTCCCCGAGCGTTCGCCGCTCGCGCGCGGCGTTCCTCCGCCTCCGCCAGGGCGCGCTTTGCGATATCGCTGAGCTCCCGCTCCGCCGGCCGTTCATCTTCGCTCATGATGAACGAACGCTCGAACCGCCTTGCGCGTGCCGCCGGATCTCCAAGACGCGACGGGTCAATCTTGGATGCGAGCGGACGATCTCAGTGAGAAATCCCATGATCGGCGGCACCATCTGTTCCTGGGCGGCGAAAGCTTCCAAGTTCATTTCCGGATTCAAGCGACGGCAGCCGCAGCCCAGCATCTGCAGCGAAGACCGCGCCGTCTCTGGATCTCCCGTCAGGCGAACGCCGATCCGGTCGCAGCTCAGCTCCCGCGCGCGGGAGTAGGCGGGCATGAGGAAGGGCACGACATGCGCCGGCGCCTTCAGAAGATTCAGCCAGGGATTGAGGTGTCCGGCGGCATGATGGCCGAGTTCGTGACCGATCACGAACTTCACCTGCTCGTCACTGTCGACATCCACCAGCGCCGAGGTCAGGAAGACGTATCGGCCCCCCATGAGCCGCCGAGCAAAGGCGTTGATCAGGCCGTTGGCGTTGTGGATGAAGGTGCGGGGCGGATCGATCCCGAGCTCTCCCGAAGCGTCGACCACCATGGCGTTCAGCCGGGGAAGCTGTTCCGGTCCGAGAAGGATCATGTTCCCGAACGCGGTGGCTCTATAGGCCGCGCTGGAAACCAGGAGGAACAGGCCGAAGCCGATGAAGTAGATCGTGTATATCCTGAACAGCGCCGCGATCTGCGCATTGGGGCTGCTCCAGCCGCTCCAAAGCGCGATCAGGATGACGATCCACAGGATCGCGCCCACGATGATCGCGACGTAGTGCAACGTTCGCTCCTCCGGCGAACGCAGGCTCTTTCCAAGCTTGGACATTCAATTCCCCCCAACACCCCGCTTTCGATAGCGTCTTGCGGGAGGGCTTAGAAGCGGGCAGGGCGTCGCGGTGACCGAAAAACTCGACGCCCGCCGCGCCGCCCTGGCCTTGTTCCAGGCGGCGCTCTCCCGGCGCGGCGGTCTGGACGAGGCGCTGGGCGTGGGCGGTTTCGCGCGCCTCTCGCCCCAGGATCGCGGGTTCGCGAGGCAGCTGACCCTCACCACCCTGCGCCGCCTCGGACCGATCGACCGCATCCTGGATCGCCGGCTGACCAAGGAGCCGCCGCCGCCCGCGCGCGACCTGATGCGGCTGGGATTGGCCCAGGCGCTGTGGATGGACACCCCCCAGTTCGCGGCGGTGGACACCAGCGTCGGGCTCGCGCCCAAGCCGCTGCGGGGGCTGGTGAACGGCGTGCTGCGCGCGGCGCTGCGCGAGCCGCCGCCGTCGGACGCGCCCGAAGAGCTCGCTCCGCCCTGGCTCTACGCCCGCTGGCGCTCGACCTACGGCGAGGCGACCGCGCGGGAGATCGCCGGCGCGATCCCGCTCGAGCCCGCCACCGACCTCACCGCGCGCGGCGCGATCGATGAGGCGCTGCTGGAGGCGCTGGAGGCCGAGCGTCTTCCCGGCGGCTCTCTCCGGAGCGGCCGGCGCGGCGACGTGGCCACCTGGCCCGGATACGCCGAGGGCCTGTGGTGGGTGCAGGACGCGGCGGCGGCCATCCCCGCGCGGCTGCTCGAGGCCGAACCCGGCATGGACGCGGTCGATCTCTGCGCGGCGCCCGGCGGCAAGACGCTGCAGCTGGCGGCCGCCGGAGCCCGGGTGGTGGCCGTCGATCGCGCCGAGCCGCGCCTGCGGCGACTGTCCGAGTCCCTGGCGCGCACCGGACTGGCGGCCGAGATCGTGGTCGCCGACGCCGCGACCTGGCGCGACCCACGCGCGTTCGACGCCGTCCTGCTGGACGCGCCCTGTTCCTCCACCGGCGCCTTCCGCCGCCATCCCGACGTGCTGTGGAACGCAAGGCCGTCGGACATCGCGCCCTTGGTGCGCGACGCAGGCGGCCCTGCTCGCCTCGGCGGCGCCGCGCGTGAAGCCGGGCGGGCGCCTGGTCTACAGCGTCTGCTCGCTGGAGGCCGAGGAGGGCGAGGCGCAGGCCCGCGCCTTCTCCGCCGCCCATCCCGAGTTCCAGCCCGAGCCGATCGGCGCGGGCGAGGGCGGGGCTCCGGCCGCCAGTGTGACGCCGGAGGGCTGGCTGCGCATCCTGCCCCACCATCTCGAGGCCGGGATCGACGGCTTCTTCGTCGCGCGCTGGCGGCGGACGCCTTAAGTTAGGCCCATGCGCCCGATCATCGCTCCCTCGATCCTGTCCGCCGATTTCGCCCGCCTGGGCGAGGAGGTCGAAGCCATCCAGGCCGCCGGCGCCGACTGGCTTCATGTCGACGTGATGGACGGCCACTTCGTGCCGAACATCACCATCGGCCCGCCGGTCGTGAAGGCGCTGAAGCCGCACGCGCGGGTGCCGATCGACGTGCACCTGATGATCGCGCCGGCCGACCCCTACCTGGAAGCCTTCCGAGCCGCCGGCGCCGACCACCTGCTGGTCCACCCCGAAGCCGGCCCGCACCTCGACCGGACGGTGAAGCGCATCCGCGAGCTCGGCGCCAAGGCGGGGGTGGTGTTCAATCCGTCCACGCCGCCGGACGTCATCGAGTACATGATGGACGACATCGACATCATCCTGGTGATGACGGTGAACCCCGGCTTCGGCGGCCAGAGCTTCATCCGTCCGCAGCTGGCCAAGATCCGCAAGCTGGCCGGGATGATCGAGGCGAGCGGCCGCGACATCGTGCTGCTCGTCGACGGCGGCGTCGACCGCGAGACCGCGCCGCTCTGTGTCGATGCCGGAGCCACCGCGCTCGTCGCCGGCACCGCGGTGTTCAAGGACGGCCCCGAGCACTACGCGCGCAACATCGAGGCGCTCAGGGGCTGAAGAAGCCGGAGCCTCGCCGGCCCGTTGCTGGACGCGCGCGCCGACCGCGCCTAAACGCCCGGCCATGCCTTCCGCGACCTTCCCGCCCGCGCCCGACCTGGCGCCGATCCGCCGTGCGCTCCTCTCCGTCTACGACAAGACGGGCTTGGTCGAGGCGGCGCGCGCGCTGGTGGACCTGGGCGTCGAACTGGTCTCCACCGGCGGCACCTTCGCCGCGATCAAGGCCGCCGGCCTGCCGGTCACCGAGGTCTCAGAAGTCACCGGCTTTCCGGAGATGATGGACGGGCGGGTCAAGACGCTGCACCCGATGATCCACGGCGGATTGCTGGGCGTGCGCGCCGCGCCGGAGCACGCCGCCGCCATGGCCGAACACGGCATCGGCGGCATCGACCTGCTCTACTGCACCCTCTACCCCTTCGAGGAGACGGTCGCCTCGGGCGCCGACTTCGAGACCTGCGTCGAGAACATCGATATCGGCGGCCCGGCGATGACCCGCTCAGCGGCCAAGAACCACGCCTATGTGGCCGTCTGCACCGACGCCTCAGGCCTCGCCGAGGTGATCGCCGCGCTGAAAGTCGAGGGCGGGACCCGCATGGCGCTGCGCCGCCAACTCGCCGCGACCGCCTTCGCCCGCACCGCCGCCTATGACGGCGCGATCGCCGCCTGGTTCTCGGGCCAGGAGAGCCAGGCGGGCTGGCCGGCGCGCAAGACCATCGGCGGGAGCCTCGTCGAGGCCATGCGCTATGGCGAGAACCCGCACCAGGACGCGGCCCTCTACGCCTTTCCGCGCCCGCGCGCCGGAGTCCTCACCGCCCGCCAGCTTCAGGGCAAGGCGATGGGCTACAACAACATCGCCGACACCGACGCCGCCATCGAGCTGGTGGCCGAGTTCGACCCACACCAGAGCGCCGCGGCGGTGATCGTCAAGCACGCCAACCCCTGTGGCGTCGCCCTCGGCGGCTCGCTGGAAGACGCCTATCGCCGCGCGCTGCAGTGCGACCCGGTGAGCGCCTTCGGCGGCATCGTCGCCCTGAACCGGCGCCTGGACGCCGAGACCGCCCGCGCGATCACCGAGATCTTCACCGAGGTGGTGGTCGCTCCCGAGGCTGACGACCAGGCCCTGGCCCTCTTCGCCAAGCGCAAGAACCTGCGCCTGCTGCTCACCGGAACCCTGCCGGACGCCCGCGCGCCGGGCGAGACGTTCCGCTCCGTCGCCGGCGGCTTCCTGGTGCAGTCGCGCGACGCCCGGGCGATCACCTCGGCCGACCTGAAGATCGTCACCCGCCGCTCGCCCACCGAGGCCGAGATCCGCGACATGCTGTTCGCCTTCACCGTCGCGCGGCACGTGAAGTCCAACGCCATCGTCTTCGCCAAGGACGGCCAGACCGCCGGCATCGGCGCCGGCCAGATGAACCGCAAGGACAGCGCCCGCATCGCCGCCCTGCGCGCGAGCGAGGCGGCCGAGGCGGCGGGCCTGCCGGGGTCGCTCGCTCAAGGCTCCGTCTGCGCCTCGGACGCCTTCTTCCCGTTCGCCGACGGCCTGCTTCAGGCGGTGGAGGCGGGCGCGACGGCGGTGATCCAGCCGGGCGGCTCGGTCCGCGACGCGGAGGTCATCGCCGCCGCCGACGAGGCGGGCATCGCCATGGTGTTCACCGGCGTGCGGGTCTTCCGGCACTGACCAACGCGCGAATTCCTTGTTTCACGTGAAACAAGACGGGAACAAAACCGGCTAGGCGCCGGCCCGGACCGCGTTCGCGCATTCGCGGCGGAGATTGACCAGCACCTTGGCCGTGTCCCGTCTCAGGCCTTCGCGCACCAGGGGCGCGGGGGCGGCGATGTTGGCGGCGACCAGGTTCACATAGATCACCCGGGTGGAGCGGCCGCCGTTCAGCGGCTCCAGCCGCCACTCGCCCTGCTCGACCTTGAGATCCCCTCCGGCCTTGTGGAAGCGGATCAGGCTGTAGGGCTGGTAGTCGTTGTGGACCACGTTGTGGATCGTCGGCACGAACAGATTGCCTTTGGTCACCTGCTCGCGAACCGCCCAGGCGCCGTGATCGTCACCCTGCAGGGTGCGGCAGACCACCAGGCTGGTGATGATGCGTTTCATGTCCGCGCAATCGTTCATCACCGTCCAGACGGTCTTCGCGCCCGCCGGGATGTCGATGGCCGCGGTGATCAGGGCCGCCCCATTGTCCGCCGCCGCCACTTCGGAGACCGGCTTTCCCGAGACGAGGTCCCGCTGGGCCACCTTGTCCGGTGACCATGCAAGAGCCGGGCGCCCGGCGGAGGACGCCAGCACCGCGACCGCGGCGAGAAGCAACTTCAAACGACCACTCCACACGCACCCGCGAGTTCCGCTCTCGCAACAGTTCTTTACGACCGTGGAATGGTGAACGATCACTGAACGCGGTGCGGCGTTCCCAAGTGAGCGGTGGTGCGCTCGATCGCCTCGACCAGACCGACCCTCTCGAGGCGCAACCCTTCCGGCAGCCCCTGGAACAAGCGGGTCGGAGCGGCGGCGTCGAGCATGACGAACACGCCCCGGTCGTCCTCGCGGCGGATCAGGCGCCCGAACGCCTGGGCGATGCGCGCCCGCGCCTGGGCGTCGTCGTAACCCTTGCCGCCGAACCGCTCGCGCCGCGCCTTGTGGAGGATGTCGGGACGCGGCCAGGGCACGCGGTCGAACACCAGCAGTCGGAGCGAGCGGCCGGGCACGTCGACGCCGTCGCGCACCGCGTCGGTGCCGAGCAGGCAGGAGTCGACCTCGGCGCGGAAGATGTCGACCAGCGCCCCCACTTCCAGCGGGTCCACGTGCTGGGCCAGGAGCGAGACGCCCCGGTCGGCGAGCGGGCCGGCGATCTTCTCGTGCACCGCGCGCAGTCGCCGGATGGCGGTGAACAGGCCGAGCCCGCCGCCCCCGGCCGCCAGGAACAGCTCGCGGAGTGCGGCGGCGACCTGGCGGGGGTCGTCGCGCGAGACGTCCGTCACCACCAGGGCCAAGGCGTTGCGGCCATAGTCGAAGGGCGAGGCCAGGCGCAGCGTCTTGGGTCGGTCGGTGAGCCGCGCCGCGCCGGTGCGCATCTCGGCGCGGGCGAACGGATCGTCCAGCGTCGGGTCCGCCAGGGTGGCGCTGGTGACCAGCACGCCGTGCGCGGGGGCGATGACGATGCGGTGCAGGGGCTCGGTCGGATCGACGTAGTGGCGGCGGAAGGCGGCGTCGACCACCCGGCCCTGGAGCAGGTTGGCCTCGAACCAGTCGACGAAGCCGGGGTCGGCCTCATCGGCGGCGATGGTGGCGAGCATGGCCCGCCACGCTGGAAGCTGCATGCGCGCGCGGCGCTCCAGCCCCCGCAGGGCGCCCTCGATCCGGGCGCGCACGCCGCTGTCGAGCCGCGTGGCTTCGTCGTCGCGCAGGGTTTCGAGCGCGCGGATCAGCGCCAGCAGCGGCGCCTCGACGCGCGCCAGGGCTTCGGCGGCGGGCCCGGCGGCGGCGCGCACCGCATCCAGCGCGGGACGGGCCTCGCATTCCATGCCGCCTTCGGACGGCGCCGCGCGGGCGCGGAGCTGGGCGATCACCGCCGCGAGCAGGGCCTCGACCGGGCCGGAGGGCCTCGGCTCGGCCTCGGCGGGGGCGATGCGGCCGGACCAGCCCTCGCCCGGCAGCACGGCCGCCGCCCGCACCGCCTCGTCGAGCGCCGAGCGGGCGGCATCGTCGTCGGCGAGCAGATCGCCCAGGCGGGTCTCCAGGCCCCGGCCCCGGCGACCGCGCGCCTCAGGACCCCGGATCCAGCGGCGCAGCTCCGCGGCCTCCACTCCGGAGAGGGCGGCGGAGAAGGCGCTGTCGGCGGCGTCGAACAGGTGGTGACCCTCGTCGAACACCAGGCGCTTGAGCCGGCCGGTCTCGTTGTCCTCGGCGTCCTTGCGCGCGGCCCGGGCGCCGTCGAAGGCGGCCTGGGTGAGCACCAGGGCGTGGTTGGCGATGACCAGGTCGGCCCGCCGCGAAGCGCGGATCGCCCGCTCGACGAAGCAGGCGCGATAGTGCGGGCAGCCGGCGTGGACGCACTCGCCGCGCCGATCGACGAGGTTGGCCGGGCTGGCCTGCGCCTGCACCGAGACGGCGAACAGGCTCGGCAGCCAGGCGGGAAAGTCGCCGCCGGTCATGTCGCCGTCGCCGCTGGCGGCCGACCATCGCGCCGCCAGCGCCAGGCCGATCAGGTCGCCGCCGCCGAGCCGCGCGGTGTTCATCGCGTCCTGCAGGTTCAGCAGACAGAGGTAGTTCTCGCGCCCCTTGCGCACCACGGCGCGGACGGCGTGGACCGCGGGTTCCGGGAACACGGCCCGGCTCTCGCGCTCGATCTGCCGCTGCAGAGCCCGGGTATAGGTGCTGATCCATACCCCTGGCCCGTTACGCTCGGCCCACAGCGAGGCCGGCGCGAGGTAGGCCAGGGTCTTGCCGACGCCGGTTCCCGCCTCCGCCAGCATCATCATCGGCTCGCCCTCCCGCTCGCGGGGTTGGAAGGCGTGGGCGGCCTCGGCGGCGTAGTCCGCCTGCGCCGGCCGGGGCTCGGACAGGCCGGAGCGGCTGAGCAGGGTCGCGAGGCGGTCGCGGGCCTCGCCCGGCCGAAGCGGCCGCGAACCCGCCTCCCCCAGCGGAGCTTCGTCCTCCCACTTCTGGATACGGTTCCACACGTCCAGACCGTCGCCGCGCCACGGACGGCCCGGGCCGGCGCTCCGGATCGCGCCGATCACGGCGGCGGCCCAGCTCCACCCGGCTCGACCGAGGGACTCGGCCTGCGCCAACGCCAGATCGCGGTCCTTGAGCGGCGCGGTCGTCAACTCCGCGAGCAGCCGCTCGCAGGCGCCGCGCACCACCCGCGCCATCGCGACCGCGTCGGAGGGTTCCGGCAGACCCAGCGCCAGCGCCAGCCCGGTCGGCGACGGGGCGCAGAACTTCGCCGGACGCACGAAGGCGAAAAGCTCGAGAGCATCGAGCAGCCGGCCCGAACGCGGGGGCGGCGGAAGGCCCAGCCGGCGCGCGGTCATGGCCGCATGCACCACCAGCAGGCTGTTTTCCTGGAACAGACGCCGCGCCGCGGCCGTGGACGCCGCCCCATGCTCGTCCGCGGCCCGCCCGCCCGGCAGGACCACCAGGACCGGCGGCAGGTCGATAAGCGGCGCGGGAGGGCTCACCGCCTCAGGCTAGAGGAGCCCGCGCGAAAACGGAACGGGAACATTGGCGACGGTTTCCGCCGGTTCCGCGCTCACTCCTAAGATATCAGAGGCAGGCGGCGGTGAAGCTGGCGGCCGCGGGCGAGCCGTGGGGCGCCTCGAAGGCGATCCGACGGCGGGCCGAAAGATCGTTGGCGAGCGTTGAAACGGTCCGGCTCGCCGTGTCCTTGTGCAGCGCCGGCACCACCGCGTGGAGCAGACAGGCCGCGCCGGTGCGCATCAGCACGATTCCAAACTTCGACGCCTTGAGGAAGTGTTCCCCGTAACTTTCGCCCACGGCGTCTGGATGGTCGAGGAACAGAGCGCGAATCATGATCTCTCCTATCGGGAGCACCGCCAGATGAACAGCGGCAGCTTCACAAGACAAGAGCCTCGAACCCTCGCCTGGGGCGGGAACAGCCGGCGGGGTCCGGGAATTTCGAGGTTATGACCAAGCCAACCGAAAAGTCCCTCAATGACGGCCAGACCGGCGAGCTCGCCGCGCCGCCCGGCGAACCGCTGGAGTTGAACCCGCACGCACCGCCGATGAATCCCGACGCCGGACAGACCGGCGAATTGGCCACGGGCGGCGAAGGCGCGGACTAAATCTTCGGCGCGGCGTTGTGCTGCGGGGCTGGCGAACCTAGCTAAGCCGCCATGACCGACAGAGTCGGCGCGTCCGGAGCGCCTTTCCCGGCGCGCGGACGTCGTCCGGACCTCACCCAGGGGCCGATCACCCGCACCCTCCTGCTGTTTTCCCTGCCGCTGCTGGGCGCGAACGCGCTGCAGTCGCTGAACGGCACCGTCAACCAGATCTGGGTGAGCCACCTCCTCGGGGAGGCGGCGATCACCGCGCTCGGAAACGCCAACATCGTCATGATGCTGATGATGGGCGTGATCTTCGGCGTCGGCATGGCGGCCAACATCCTGGTGGCCCAGTCGATCGGCGCGCGCGACGTCACCCAGGTCAAGCGGGTGATGGGCACGGCCACCACCTTCTTCCTCGCCCTCTCGATCGGCGTCGGCGTCGCCGGCGGCCTGCTGTCGCCGCACATCCTGACCCTGATGGGGACGCCGCCCGAAGCGCGCGAGGACGCCATCATCTACCTGCGGATCATCTTCGCCGCGGTGCCCTTCATGTACTTCTTCATGTTCATGCAGATGGCGCAGCGGGGCGCGGGGGATTCGACGACGCCGTTCTGGTTCATGGCGCTGGCGATCGTCATCGACATCGTGCTGAACCCGCTCCTGATCCAGGGCATCGGCCCCTTCCCGAAGCTCGGCGTCGCGGGGCCGGCCGTCTCGACCCTGGTCGGCCAGGGGTTCAGCCTCGTCTGCCTGATGGTCTGGCTGCATCACCGGCACAGCGTGGTCATGCTCCGGCGCGAGGACCTGCCGCTGCTCAAGCCGGACATGGAGATCCTGCGCTCCCTCGTCACCCGCGGCCTGCCGATGGGCATGCAGATGCTGGTCATGTCGAGTGCGGCGGTGGTGATGATCAGCTTCGTCAACCGCTATGGCGCGCTCACCAGCGCCGCCTACGCCATCGCCTCCATCATCTGGAGCTATCTGCAGATGCCGACCATGGCGCTGGGCGCCTCGGTCTCGTCCATGGCGGCCCAGAACGTCGGCGCCGGCAAGTGGGACCGGGTGGCCGCCGTGGCGCGCTCGGGCGTGATCTCCGGCCTGCTGGTGACCAGCGGCATCGCGGCCTTGCTCTACATCTTCAACGGCCAGGTGCTGAGCATACTGCTGCCGGCGAACTCGCCGTCGATGGCCGAGGCGCGCCACATCAACGAGGCGGTGCTGTGGGGCTTCATCTTCTTCTCGGTGACCTTCTCGCTGTCCGGCGTGGTCCGGGCGACGGGCGCGGTCTGGGCGCCGCTCGTCATCCTGATCATCTCCATCATCGGCATCCGGGTCCCCTTCGCCGCCCTGCTGCAGGGGCGCTTCGGGGAGGACGCGATCTGGTGGAGCTTCCCGCTCGGCACCATCGTCTCGGCCGCGCTGACGAGCCTCTATTACAAATACGGCGGTTGGCGACGGGCGCGGATGATCGACCAGGACTCCGGCCAGGTGGCCGATGGCGGGCTCGCCGCGCCCAGCATGGCCCGCGCGCGGAGCGCCTGAGGCCGCCGTGCTGAGCGCTGAGCAAGCGACGGCTTTCGAGCCCTTCCTGGTCGAGCTGAACCGCGCCAGTTCGGCGGCGATCCTGCCGCTGTTCCGCAACCTGGAGGCAATCGAAAACAAGAAGGCGCACCTGGGCGACTTCGATCCGGTCACCGCCGCCGACCGAGGGGCCGAGGCGGCCATCCGCCAGCTTATTGCCGAGCACTATCCCGACCACGGCGTGATCGGCGAGGAGTATGGCGAGGACCGTCCCGGCGCCGAGTTCGTCTGGGTCATCGATCCGGTGGACGGCACGCGGGCCTTCGTCGCCGGCCTGCCGGTGTGGACGACCCTGATCGCCCTGCGCCACGAGGGCCGACCGGTGCTCGGCTCCATCGGCCAGCCCTACATCGGCGAACTGTTCCTGGGTCACGCCGGCGGCGCGCGGCTGATGAGCCAGGGGTCGAGCCGTCCGCTCAGGACTCGCCGCGGCGTCCCCTTGGCGCAGGCGATCGTCGCGACCACCGATCCCCGACCGTACATGTCGCCCGGCGAGTCCGGCGCCTGGGAACGGTTGCGCGCCGCCGCCCGCCTCGCCCGCCTGGGCTGCGACGCCTACGCCTACGCCATGGTGGCCGACGGCCACATCGACCTGGTGATCGAAGCCGGGCTCAAGTCCTGGGACGTGGACTGCATCGTTCCGATCCTGCGAAGGCGCCGGCGGGGCGAGCAGCGACTGGACGGGGCAGCCCATCGGCGCGCATGGCGGACGAGTCGTTCTCGCGGGCGACCGTACCCTGCTCGAGGAAGCGCTGCCGCTCCTGAACGCCTAGGTCAGGCTCCGGCGGCGACGTCGGCCGCGAGGTCGTCGAAGGCGGCCCAGAACGGCGCCTGCAGAGCGTCGGTCTCCTGCAGGATCTCGTGGTAGGCGCCGGGGATCTCCACGAAGCATGCGCCGGGCGTTCGCTCCGCCACGCGACGAAGGGCGGCGTTGTCGACCAGCCGCTCCTCGCCCGCCGCCACGATGGTCACCGGAACGCCGATGCGGGTCACGCCGGCCCCCTGCTGGAGGCGCGCGGTGGCGGTAAGGGCGAAGTCGATCCAGCCCCAGGTCGGACCGCCGAGCGCCAGGTCGGATTGAGCGGCGACCAACGCCTGGTTGCGCGACCAGCGCTCTCGATCGTGCGTGAGAATGTTGGTTTCGAAGGTCTCGGGCGGCCCGTCCGGTCGCGCCAGGGTTCCGGCTCGGCCCAGGAACCGCTGGGTTCGCGCCATCGCCCTGGCCGCGAACGGCGCGGTGCGGCCGAGCTGCACGCCGAGCATGGGCGCCGAGAGGATCGCGCCGGCGTAGCGGTTCTCGCCTTCCGCCAGCGCCAGGAGCGCCAGACAGCCGCCCATGGAGTGGCCAAGGCTGATCCAAGGCTCGGGCAACTCGCCGCCGAAGCGGTCGAGCAACAGGCCGTGGTCCTCGACGAAGTCGGCCCAGCCGGCGGCATGACCCGGTGCGCGGTCGGGCAGCATGCGGTGCGAGAGACCCTGGCCGCGCCAGTCATGCACCAGCACCGTGAAGCCTCGCGCGCGCAGGCGCTCGACGACTTCGAAGTATTTCTCGATCGGCTCGGTGCGTCCGGGATGGACCACCACCGAGCCGCGCGGCGTCGAGACCGCTGAGGGGAAGAGCGCGGCCCGCAGACGCGCCCCACCGGCGCCCGCGAACCAGCTTGCCGAGCCGCCGTCTGGAACCGGCGATGAAGCCGTTCCGACCAGCGGCGCCGGTTCGCTCATCCCCCGTCGCTTTAAGGGATCAGCGCGGTTGCTGTTGCGTCTGAGCCGCCTGGACCTGCGCCGGCGTGGCGAGATCGAAGGTGATCGTCGGCATCCGCTGATCGAGCTGGGCGACCGCCGCGCTCGTCAGGTCCATCGCCTGATTGTAGCCGTAGGTCGCCGAACCATCGAACACCACCGCGCACTTCCGCTGGGAGGCGATCGGCCCGACGATCGGGCTGAGGGCGTTCAGCACCTGACCGAACGCGCGGCTCTGGGTGAGCTGGAGCTGAGCCTGACGCAGTTGGGCGGTCTGGCCGAAGCTCTGCGCCCGCTGCTCGAGCGCGGCCGCGCGGGCGCCCTGCTGGGCGGCCGGGAGAGCCTTGATGGCGTTGTTCTCGGTGACCAGCGCCTGCCGTTGCGGGGAGAGTTCGCTGTCGACCTGACTGGCCAGTTGCCGCAGGCGGGTCGTCGCCGCCTGGCCGGCCTTGGACGTCGCCACGGCCGAGTCACGGGAGAAGAAGCACAGGCCGGCGATCGGCGGGCCGAGCGGCGCGGCGGCGGCGGCGGGAGCGGCGGCCTGGGCGGAGGCGAGGCCGGGCGCCAGCAGGGCGGCGACCATGAGGAGTTTGGCAGAAGCGCGAGTCATGTAGTTCCGTGGGGATTTTGAGGGAAGGGGGCCTCATAGGCCGGACGTGAAGCCAAAGAAAGGCTTGCGGGTCTTGCGGTCGTGCGGCCTTGAACCGCAGCGGCGGCTTTCTAAATCATGTCGCGAAGGCGCTGGACACCCGGGCCTTCCGAACCCGACGAGGCCTTTCTCGGCTCGTCATCGGTTCGCACATCGAACGCAACCTGTCTCAACTGAGGGATGCCAACATGCGCACCATCGACCTGACCCCCCTGTATCGTTCCGTCGTCGGCTTCGACCGGCTCGCCGCCCTGCTCGACTCGGCCAGCACCGAAGCGGCCACCGGCTATCCGCCCTACAACATCGAGCGGACCGCCGAGAACGCCTATCGCATCGAGATCGCCGTCGCCGGCTTCAAGGCCGAGGACCTGGCGATCGAGGTGAAGGAAAACCTGCTCACCGTCCAAGGCCGCAAGGCCGCCAACGACGACGCCAAGCGGTACCTGCACCGCGGCCTCGCCGAGCGGAACTTCGAGCGCCGCTTCCAGCTGGCCGACTATGTGGTGGTGTCCAACGCCGCCCTGGCCGACGGCCTGCTCTCCATCGAACTCAAGCGCGAACTCCCCGAGGCCCTGAAGCCCCGCAAGATCGAGATCGGCACGGGTTCGACCGACGGCTCGACCCTGATCGAAGGCCAGAAGGCCGCGTAAGATCAGGTTCAGACCTGTTTGAACGAAGGGCGGCGCGGACCACGCGCCGCCCTTTTTCGTTTCAAGGCCATGCCGATCCCGAACAGCCGCCCGATCTCAGCGGCGGAGACGCTCTGCCGCGCGATCCGTGGGCGCCGGCACGTGCTGTTCGTCTATGACCACATCGCGCGCGCCGTGGAGCCGCACATCGTCGGTCTGGACCACGGCGGGCAGGTCTTGCTGTCAGCGTGGCAGTTGCTGGGCGGAAGCGGCCAGGGATTTCGCAGCTTCCATGTGGCGGAGATCAGCCAGCTCACCGTCTCCGACACCCGGTTCGCTGGACCGCGCCCGGAGTACAACCCCGACCACAACATCTTCGCCGAGGTGCTCTGTCAGCTGTGACCGGCGAAGGTCAGGCCGCCACCGCCGGGAGCGGCGAGGCCGCGGTCTCGTCGAGATAGGCGGCGCGTCTAACCCGGCCGCCGTCGAGCTCCACCAGAAGCGGATTGCCGGTCGGGATCTCCACCCCGGGTATCGCCTCGTCCGACACCCCGAACAGATGCTTGACGATCGCCCGCAGAGAATTGCCGTGCGCCGCGACGAGTGTGGTCTCGCCCTTTTCGAGGATCGGAGCGATTTCGCTGTCCCAGTAGGGCAGCACCCGCTCCAACGTCAGCTTCAGGCTCTCCGCCGCCGGAGGCGCGACGCCGGCATAGCGACGGTCGCGGGCGAAGTCGTACTCTCCGCCGGGCATGAGCGGCGGCGGCGGAACGTCGTAGGAGCGGCGCCAGATGCGGACCTGGTCCGAGCCGTGGAGCGCCTCCTCCTCGGCGTGGGTCCGGCCGGTGAGGGCCCCGTAGTGACGCTCGTTCAGCCGCCAGTCCTTGGTCATCGGAACCCACGACTGCCCGGCGGCGTCCAGGGCCAGATTGGCGGTGCGGATGGCGCGGGTGAGCACCGAGGCGAACACCCGATCGAGCGCGATCGCATGCTCGCGGATCAAGGCGCCGGCCCGTCGCGCCTGAGCCTCGCCCGTCTCCGTCAGGTCCACGTCCACCCAGCCGGTGAAACGGTGCTGGATGTTCCACGCGCTCTGGCCGTGCCGCAGCAGGATCAGCTTTGTCATGCGCGGTCCCCTAGGGGAGGATGAGCGGCTCGGCTATAGCCCTCGCGATGAGCCACCGCGTCCTCCTCAGCCTGATCGCCCTTGCGGGACTGGCGATGGTGGCGCTCTCCCTGGTCTGGCCGCAGGGGCTCGGCCAGCCCTCTCCCGCTCCGTTTGGCCACCCCGTGGCGCCGCCGCCCGCCGCCGCGCGTTCCGCAGGGTAGATCCTCTTCATCATTCCTGGTCCGAGACGCTCCCCAATGCTCCCTACCCCGCGCGCCGATCTGAAACCGAACACGGTGGAGTTCGAGACCATCCCGCTGGTGAAGGCGACCGGCTTTCGCGAGTACGACGCCCGCTGGCTGCTGGGATCGGAGCTCAATCTCCTCGGGCTCGAGGCGCTCGGGCTGGGGCTGGGCGCCTATTTCCAGGAACGGGGCGAGCGGCGCGTCGTCGTCGGCCACGACTTCCGCAGCTATTCGCTGTCGGTGAAGCAGGCGCTGACCCTGGGCCTGGTGGCCTCGGGATGCGAGGTGCTCGACATCGGCCTCGCCCTCTCGCCGATGGCCTATTTCGCCCAGTTCGACCTGGAGGCGGCGTGCGTGGCGATGGTCACCGCCAGCCACAACGAGAACGGCTGGACCGGGGTGAAGATGGGCGCGGAGCCGCCGCTCACCTTCGGGCCGGACGAGATCGGGCGGGTCAAGGCGCTGGTGCTGGGGGGCGAGGCCCAGCCGAAGCCCGGCGGATCGCTGACCCACGTCCAGGGCGTGCGCGAGCGCTACATCGCCGACGCCGCCTCCCGCTGCCGCCTCACCCGGCCGCTGAAGGTGGTCTGCGCCTGCGGCAACGGCACCGCCGGCGCCTTCGCCCCCGAAGCCCTGCGCCAGATGGGCGCCGAGGTGATCGAGATGGACTGCGACCTCGACTGGACCTTCCCGCGCTACAACCCGAACCCCGAAGACTCGGAGATGCTGCACTCGATGGCCGACGCGGTGCGGGAGCATGGCGCCGACCTGTGCCTCGGCTTCGACGGCGACGGCGACCGCTGCGGCGTGGTCGATGACAGCGGCGAGGAGATCTACGCCGACAAGATCGGCCTGATGCTGGCCCGCGACCTCGCGCCCCTGCACCCCGGCTCGACCTTCGTCGTGGATGTGAAGTCGACCGGCCTCTATGCGACCGATCCGGTGCTGGCGCAGAACGGGGCCAAGACGGTCTACTGGAAGACCGGTCACAGCTACATCAAGCGCAAGACCGCCGAGCTGGGCGCCCTCGCCGGCTTCGAGAAGTCCGGCCACTTCTTCTTCAACGCTCCCCTGGGGCGAGGCTACGATTGCGCGCTCACCGCCGCCGCGGCGATCCTCTCCATGCTGGAGCGCAATCCCGGCAAGCGCCTCTCCGACCTCAAGGCCGCCCTGCCGGTCGCCTACACCTCCCTCACCATGAGCCCGCACTGCGACGACGAGGCCAAGTACGCCGTGGTCGAGGAGGTGGTCGCCGAGTACCAGCACATGGCCGAGGACGGCGCGCTGATCGCCGGGCGCAAGATCCGCGACGTGAACACCGTCAACGGCGTTCGGGTGACGCTGGAGGACGGCTCCTGGCTGCTCGTCCGCGCCTCGTCCAACAAGCCGGAGCTGGTGGTGGTGGTCGAGAGCACCCGGTCCGCCGACGACATGCGCGCCCTGTTCCACCAGGAGGTGAAGCCGCTGCTCGCCGCCCACGCCGGGGTGGGCGCCTACAACCAGGAGATCTGAGCGGCCGCCCTACACCGGGTACTGCGGCATCTTCGGCCGCCAGACGCCCAGGACGATGTTGGCGAACGCCAGGGCGAGCAGGACATAAAGCGAGTTGCGCTCGGCCCGGGCAATGCCGGCGAGCGCGGTGGTCGAGGCGGCGCCGGTCGCCGCCTTGGCCGCGGATTGGATCGGGCCCATCACCGTCTGCAATCCGCCCTCGAACAGCGAGAGCCCCGTCGCCGCCTTGATCCACACCCAGCCGGCGTCGTGGAAGCCCGGCGTGACGCCGATCGAGATCAGACCGGAGATCAGGGTAATCGCCAGCGAGGGCATGAAGACGTAGCGGGCGATGCTCGCCATCGCCTGGAGCAGCTCGACGTCGCCGGCGGAGGTGGCCGGCTTCGCCGCGGGACTGAGGAGCACGACCAGGCAGATCATCGCGCCCGTCAGACCCACCGCCCCCGAGGTGTGCAGGATCTTCAGGACGCGCCGGAGCGCGATGTCCCTTCGGGCGAAAAATCCAGCAGGAAGCGCGAGCCGAACGAAGGGGCGGCTCTCTAGTGCGCCCAAGGCGTGGAGGCGAACACCGCGCCGGCCCAGAAGGCGCAGCCCAGGATGGCGGTGAACGCCAAGCAGGCGAAACCGCCCGCGCCCTTCACCTTTTCACGAGAAGCCCGGGCCAAATAGCGGGCGGTCAGATCATTCATTCTCACATCGCTCATGGCGTTCCCCTAGCCTTGATCGAGGGTACGGGACGAAACATGAATTGATGAACGTGTCGATAACGTAAGGTGTCGCACCGGTCACGATCGCGTCAAGCGGCCGCGGCTCGGACCGCGCCAGCCACCTGGCGAACGATGTCGCCGACCAGCGCCTCGTCGTCGCCTTCCGCCATCACGCGGATCAGCGGTTCGGTCCCGGAGGCGCGGACCAACAGCCGGCCGCAGCCGTTGAGACGGGCCTCCGCCGCGCTGATCGCCTGCTTCACCGTCTCGGCCTCCAGCGGCTTGCCGCCGGCGAAGCGGACGTTCTCCAGCTTCTGCGGCGCGGGCGTGAACTGGCGGGCGAGCGCGCTCATCGGCTTCTCGGAGCGCTTCAGCTCGACCAGCACCTGGAGCGCGGCGATCAGGCCATCGCCCGTGGTGGAGAAATCCGACAGGATGATGTGGCCGGAGGCTTCGCCGCCGAGGTTGAACGATCCCTCGCGCATGCGGGCCATCACATAGCGGTCGCCGACCGGGGTGCGCTCGAGTTTCAGGCTGCGTTCGGCGAGGAACCGCTCCAGGCCGAGGTTCGACATCACCGTGGCCACCACGCCGCCGCCGGAGAGCCGGCCCTGCCGCGCCCAGGAGCCGGCGATCAGGGCCATGATCTGGTCGCCGTCGATGAGTTGGCCTTTCTCGTCGCACATCACCACCCGGTCGGCGTCGCCGTCGAGCGCGATGCCGATGTCGGCGCGGTACTCGCGCACGGCCTTGACCATGGCGGCGGGGTGGGTCGAGCCGCACTCCTCGTTGATGTTGTAGCCGTTGGGCGAGACGCCGACCTCGATCACCTCGGCGCCGAGTTCGTAGAGCGCGGTGGGCGCCACTTTATAGGCGGCGCCGTTGGCGCAATCGATCACCACGCGCAGGCCGGCGAAGCTGAAAGCGCGCGGCACGGTCGCCTTGACGATCTCCACGTATCGGGCCTGGGCCTCGTCCATCCGGGCGACGCGGCCGAGTTGTTTGGGGCTGGCGAGGCCTTCCTGGAGGCCTTCGTCCATGTGGGACTCGATCTTGGCCTCCATCTCGTCGGAGAGCTTGAAGCCATCGGGGCCGAACAGCTTGATGCCGTTGTCGGCGTAGCTGTTGTGCGAGGCGCTGATCATCACGCCGAGGTCGGCGCGCATGGAGCGGGTCATCATCGCCACCGCCGGTGTCGGCAGCGGCCCGAACAGGCGCACGTCCAGGCCCACGCTGGTCAGGCCCGCCACCAGCGCCGGCTCGATCATGTAGCCGGAGAGTCGCGTGTCCTTGCCGATCACCACCAGGTGGCGGCGGTCGTCGCCGGAGCGGAACAGCTTGCCCGCCGCCATGCCGGCGCGAAGCGCGACCTCGGCGGTCATGGGATGGAGATTGGCCTGCCCGCGGATGCCGTCGGTGCCGAAGTATTTTCGCTTGGTCATCTGGCCTTCAGGATCGGACGGTTACGGAGCGAAACTCAAAGCTATGGCGCCGCTTGCGGGCCGCGCGATCTATATGGACCCGCCCTGCCGGAACAGTTTAGCGCCGGTCGCGGCCTTCACCAAATGTGAGGAACGGGAGAGCTTCCATGTGCGGGATCATCGGCATCGTCGGAACCCAGCCGGTCGCGTCCCGGCTGATCGGCAGCCTCAAGCGCCTGGAGTATCGCGGCTACGACTCGGCGGGCGTGGCGGCGCACGTCGACGGCCGCATCGAACGCCGCCGGGCCGAGGGCAAGCTGCGCAACCTGGAGGCCCTGCTCGAAGCCGAGCCTTTGGGCGGCACGGTCGGCATCGGCCACACCCGCTGGGCGACTCACGGCGCGCCGACCGTCCGCAACGCCCACCCGCATCGGGCCGGACGCGTCACCCTCGCGCACAACGGCATCATCGAGAACTTCGCCGAGCTGAAGGCCGAGCTGATCGCCGATGGCCGCAGCTTCGAGACCGACACCGACACCGAGGTGGTCGCCCACCTGATCGACCGAGGCCTCGGCCAGGGGCTCTCGCCGCTGGCGGCGTTCAAGGCCGCGCTCGATCGGCTCACCGGAGCCTACGCCCTGGCGGTGCTTGTCGAAGGCGAGCCCAACCTGGTCATGGGGGCGCGGCACAACATCCCGCTGGTGGTGGGTTTCGGTCGGGGCGAGATGTTCATCGGCTCCGACGCTCTCGCGGTCGGCCCGTTCACCGACCGCATCGCCTATCTCGAGAACGGCGACTACGTGGCCATCGACCATGAGCGGGCGCTGATCTTCGACGCCTCCGGCGCGCCCGCCGACCGGCCCATCCGCACCGTCTCGGCCTCCTTCGCCCTGATGGAGAAGGGCAACTACCGGCATTTCATGGAGAAGGAGATCCATGACCAGCCGGACGCCTGCCAGCACACCCTGTCGGCCTATATCGATCCCGTCGCCGGCCGCGCCCTTGCGCCGGCGGTCGATTTTGCCCCGCTGGAGCGGGTGCAGGTGACGGCCTGCGGGACGGCGTCCTACGCCGGCCTGATCGGCAAATACGTGTTCGAGCGGCTCGCCGGCCTTTCGACGGGCGTCGAGATCGCCTCGGAGTTCCGCTACCGCGAGCCCGCCCTGCTGCCCAACACCCTGGCGCTGGCGGTGTCGCAATCGGGTGAAACCGCCGACACCTTGGCGGCTCTGCGTCTGGCCAAGGAGCTCGGCGCGCCGACCGCCGCCCTGGTCAACAACGCCGAATCGACCATGGCCCGCGAGGCCGACGTGGTCTTTCCGACCCACGCCGGCCCGGAGATCGGCGTCGCCTCCACCAAGGCCTTCACCTCCCAGGTCGCGGCCCTGACCGCCCTCGCCATTGCCGCCGCCCGGCAGCGCGGCCGCATCGACGACGACGAGGAGGCGCGCCTGGTCGCCTTGTTGCTCGAATCGCCGCGCCTGATGGCCGAGGCCATGGACCTTGAGGAGCAGATCCGGAGCGTCGCCCAGGAGATCGCCAAGGCGCGGGACGTGCTCTACCTCGGGCGCGGCGCGATGTACCCGCTGGCGCTCGAGGGCGCGCTGAAGCTGAAGGAGATCAGCTATATCCACGCCGAGGGCTACGCCGCCGGCGAGCTCAAGCATGGGCCCATCGCCCTCGTCGACGAGGCCACGCCGATCATCGTCATCGCGCCCAGCGACGGCCTGTTCGAGAAGACCATGTCGAACATGAACGAGGTGATCGCCCGCGGCGGACGGGTGGTGCTGATCACCGACGAAGCCGGAGCGCGTCATGCGCCGGAGGGCGTCTCGGTGGTGCTGGCCCCCGCCTGCGACCCTCTGATCGCGCCTCTGGTCTACGCCGTGCCGATCCAGCTCCTGGCCTACCACGTGGCGGTGCTGAAGGGCGCCGACGTCGACCAGCCGCGCAACCTCGCCAAGTCGGTCACCGTGGAGTAGTCGGCAGCCATGCGTATCGCGGGCAAGATCGTCGTCGTCACCGGCGCGGCGAGCGGGATCGGCAAGGCCATGGCCGAGCGCTTCGCCCGCGACGGCGCGAAACTTGTGGCGTGCGCCGACCGTGACGGCGCGGGCGCCAAGGCGGTCGCCGAGGCTGTCGGCGGCGTCGCCTTCACCACCGACGTCGCCAAGGAAGCCGACATCCAGGCGCTGATCGAAGCCGTCGAGCGCGACCATGGGCCGATCGATCTCTTCTGCTCCAACGCCGGCATCGGCGTCGGCGGTGGCGCGGAGACGGCTGACGAGGGCTGGCGCCGGTCGATCGACGTCAACCTCATGGCCCACGTCTGGGCGGCCCGGCATCTGGTCCCGCGAATGACGGAGCGGGGCGGCGGATATCTGCTCAACACCGCCTCGGCCGCGGGTCTGCTCTCCCAGATCGGCTCAGCTCCCTATGCGGTCACCAAGCACGCCGCCGTCGGCTTGGCCGAGTGGCTGGCGATCACCCACGGCGATGCGGGGATCAAGGTCTCGGTCCTGTGCCCACAAGCGGTGCGCACCCGAATGACCGCCGGCAACGAGGATGGGGTCGCCAGTGTCGACGGCATGATCGAGCCGGAGGACGTCGCCGAAGCCGTGATCCGGGGGCTCGACTCCGAGGACTTTCTCATCCTGCCGCACCCGGAGGTTCTCAACTACATGCGGCGGAAGACGGAAGACTACGGCCGTTGGATTGGCGGCATGCGGAAACTCGCGCGCCGGTACGTGAGTTGAACGCCGGGGCGAACACAGCCGACAGGGACCTTCATTGACCAAGCGCGTTCGCAAGGCCGTCCTGCCCGTAGCGGGATTGGGCACCCGTATCTTGCCGGCGGCCAAGACCACGCCGAAGAACCTGCTGAACGTTTTCGACAGGCCGATCCTCGCTCATGTCGTCGCCGAGGCGAGGGCGGCAGGGATCGAGCACATCGTCTTCGTCGTCGGCCGGGGCCAGGGCGCGATTGAGGACTATTTCGATCACGCCTACGAACTGGAGCACCAGCTGGAGGCCAAGGGAAAGCGGGAGGTGCTCGAGGCGGTGCGCGCCGACCTCATGGACCCGGGGAGCTTCAGCGTGGTCCGGCAGATGGCGCCCCGCGGTCTTGGCCACGCGGTGTGGTGCGCCCGCGACATCGTCGGCGACGAGCCGTTCGCGGTCATGCTGCCGGACATGCTGATGGACGCCGAGCCGCCCGCGCTCGCCCAGGCTGTGGCGGCCCAGGAGGCGGTGGGCGGCAACATCGTCGTGGTCGAGCCGGCGCCCGAGGGCGAGGCCCACAAGTACGGTATCGTGGCCTTGAGCGAGACCGCGCCGGGGTTCGACGGCCGGCTCGCCCGCATGACCGGCATGGTGGAGAAGCCCTCGCCGGGAACGGAGCCGTCAAACCTGTTCATCTCCGGCCGCTACATCCTCCAGCCGGAGGTGTTCGGCCTTCTGGCCGATCAGGAGACCGGCGCCGGCGGCGAAATCCAGCTCACCGACGCCATGGCCCGCCTGATGGCTGTCCAGCCCTTCCACGCGCTGCGCTATGACGGAACCACCTATGACTGCGGCGACCCCGTCGGGTTGCTGCGCGCCAATGTGGCCTATGCGCTCAAGGATCGAGCGCTGGGCCCCGCGGCGCGCGCGGCGGTGGAAGGGCTGCTCCGCGCCTAGCGGTAGCGCCAGCCGCCGTGCCAACGGTGGCGATTGTGCCAGTAGCGGTGACCGTCCCAGTATCCGCGGCCGGGGTAGAAGTTTCCGACCACCAGGCCGGGCGCGACCACGACGCCGGGGCCGGGGCCATAGTTCGGCCGGCAGTGACCGTAGGGTCCGCGATGGAACCCGGGTCCGCAGCCCTGGGCGGCGCTGGCCGTCCCCGCCGCCGCGAGCATCGCGCCGACGCTCGCCATTACGAGTAGTTTCTTCATCGAAAGGTCCTTTCCTCGAAGATGAAAGCCCGCCTCACGGGACAATCAGGAGCCCGCGTATCGGGGGCCGCCTGAACGGTGGCTGACCAACGTGTTGGGTCCTCGACAGGCTCCTTCGGATTTTCGGTCCCGGGCCCCGGTCTGCTTTGCCCCCTTGGCGAACGCGCGTAAGCTCGCTCCCGGCTCGGGGGAGGAGCTTTCATGGCGCTTACCATTTTCGCCGTCGCCTTCCTGCTGCTGGCGGTGTTCCTGGCGATCTCGGCCATCAAGATCGTCCCGCAGGGTCACGAGTACACGGTCGAGCGCTTCGGGCGGTACATGCGCACCCTGAAGCCCGGCATCGCCATCCTCACCCCCTTCATGGAGACCGTGGGCCGCAAGGTGAACGTCATGGAGCAGGTGCTCGACGTGCCGCGCCAGGAGGTGATCACCAAGGACAACGTCACCGTCCAGGTCGACGCCATCGTCTTCATCCAGGTGATGGACGCGGCGGCCGCCGCCTACCGGGTGCAGAACCTCACCCACGCCATCGGCCAGCTCACCATGACCAACCTGCGCACCGTGGTCGGCTCGATGGAGCTGGACGAGGTCCTCTCCCAGCGCGACCAGATCAACACCCGCCTCCTCACCGTCATCGACCAGGCGACGGACCCGTGGGGCGTCAAGGTGGCGCGGATCGAGATCAAGGACCTGCAGCCGCCGCCGGACATCACCAACGCCATGGCCCGCCAGATGAAGGCGGAGCGCGAGAAGCGCGCCGTGATCACCGAGGCGGAAGGCGAGAAACAGTCCGCCGTCACCCGCGCCGAGGGCGCCAAGCAGGCCGCCATCCTTCAGGCGGAAGGCCGGCGCGAGGCCGCCTACCGCGACGCCGAAGCCCGCGAGCGCCAGGCTCAGGCGGAAGCGGCCGCCACCAAGAGCGTCAGTGACGCGATCGAAGCCGGCAGCGTCGATGCGCTGAACTATTTCGTCGCCCAGAAATACGTGGAGGCGTTCGGCCGCCTCGCGGACTCGCCGCAGCAGCGCACGGTGATCGTCCCCACCGACCTTGCCGCCATCGCGGGATCGGTGGCCGGCGTCGCCGAACTCCTCAGCGGCGTGCGTCGCGACCCGAGCCCGCCTGTCCGTCCCGCCCCGCCACGCCCCTGAGGTCCGCAACGGAGTCCGGCCGATGATGGATGTATGGCTCCTGATCCACGAACATCCCGGCTGGGTGTGGATGGCGTTCGCCGCGGTGTTTCTGACCGTGGAGCTGGCGACCGGCTCGGGCTGGCTGCTGTGGCCGGCCGCCGCGGCGGGGATCACGGCGATCGCCGTCGCCGCCTTCCGGTTCAACCCGACCACCCAGACCCTGGTGTTCGCGCTGTTCACCGTGGTGTTCACCTACGCCGGGCGACGCTGGGTCCGCGCGCGCGCCCATTCGGCCTCGGACGATCTCAACGACGCCGCGGCGCGCCTGATCGGCCGCCTCGCGGAGACGGCGAGCCCGTTCCACAGCGGCTCGGGACGGGTGTTCATCGACGGCAAGGAATGGAGCGCCGAGCTGGAGGGCGGCGGCGCCGCGGCCAAGGGCGCGCGGGTGGAGGTGATCGCCCTCCTGGGGGGATCGCGTCTCAAGGTGAGGTCGATTCCTTGACGGCGAAGCCCTTCGACCGGCAAGCCGTATCCCGACCCTTGACCTGGAGCCGCCCTTGACCAGCTTTGACGACCTCGAGATCGGCCAGGTCATCCCCCTCGGCGCCACGGTGGTGGACGACAAGGCGTTGGCCGCCTTCGTCGCCGCGTTCACCCCCAGCTGGAAGGTCGAGGACGGGGCGCCCGAAGCCATGGTCTACGCCCTGTGGTCGCGCCTTGAGACCAGCGGCGGTCCGGGCGGCAAGCGGCTTGGCGTCGACGCCCTGCGCTGGATGCGCAGCCCGCCGGCCGGGGAATTGCTGCGCGGCCGGCTCACCATCATGGGCAAGGATCCGGTGGGCGAGGGCAAAGGCATCGTCATCGGCCAGCACGACCTGCTGGACGAGGCCGGCCGCCTGGTCTTCTCCTGTCTCGTCCGCAGCGTCCACGCCCGGTAGGCGCGCAGCATCAGCCGTGGGACGGCCCGCGCGACGAACGCCAGTCGAGGCGGGCTTGGCGCCCCTGACGCCGGCGTCACGGACCCGGCCGGTGGAAGGATTTGAGGCGTTCGTCGCCGCCAACGACGCCGGGCCGCCCATCCATTGATGGTTGCTGGACGCGGCCGGCGTTACGCGTCAAGGAGGCGCAAAACGTAAGAACAGTCGAAACTCAGGAAGTCATGTCTTTCAAAGCCGTTGTGTTTCTGTCGGCGTCGCTTTGCGCCGGCGTCGCTCTCGCCGCCGAGACCCCGCCGCGCCCGCAGCGCCAAGCGCCGGCTCAAGCCGAGAGCCCGGCCAACGCCTCTCCCGACCAGGGCGTGCTGTTCACCCCGGAGAGTGTCGCCAGCGAGGGCTCGGTGAACGTCGAGGGGCAGCGGATCGACTACCGCGCCGTCGCCGGCACCCTCATCGTCCATCCCAAGGGCTGGGACGACGCGGCCAAGACCCCGCGCGAGGCGCTGGGCGACCGCACGGACACCTACAACGACAACGAGCGCCGGAACGGCGAGCCGGAGAACCCGAAGGCCGAGGCCTCGATGTTCTACGTGGCGTACTTCAAGAAGGGCGTTCCGTCGGCCGACCGTCCGATCACCTTCCTCTACAACGGCGGCCCCGGCTCCTCGACGGTGTGGCTGCACATGGGCGCCTTCGGTCCGCGCCGGGTTCGGACGGCGGACGACGCGCACACGCCCGCCGCGCCCTACACCGTGGTCGACAACACCTACTCGCTGCTCGACGCGAGCGACCTCGTGTTCATCGACATGCCCGGCGCGGGCTTCTCGCGCATTGCCGGCAAGGACAAGGAGAAGGCGTTCTGGGGCGCCGATCCGGACGCCTACGCCTTCTCGCAGTTCATCCTCGGCTTCCTTTCCAAGTACGGGCGATGGAATTCACCCAAGTATCTGTTCGGCGAGAGCTACGGCACGCCGCGCACGGCCATGGTGGTCAACGAGCTCACCACCCGCCACGACGTCGACTTCAACGGCGTGGTCATGCTCTCCCAGATCCTGAACTTCGGCCTGTCGGTGGACGGAGCGGACATCTCGCCGGGTTCCGACGAGCCCTACATCACCGCCCTGCCGACCTATGCCGCGACCGCCTGGTACCACCACCGGATCTCCAATCCCCCGGCGAGCCTGGAGGCTCTGCTGCACGAGGTCGAACAGTTCTCGCTGACCGAGTATGCGCTCGCGCTTCAGGCGGGTTCGGTGCTTAGCGACGCCGACCGCCAGGCCGTGGCCGAGAAGCTGGCCCGGTACACCGGCCTGCCGGTCGACTATGTGCTGAAGGCCGACCTGCGCATCACCGGCGGCATGTTCGAGAAGATGCTGCAGGATCCTTCCGGCCTCACCACCGGCCGGATCGACACCCGCTTCTCAGGCCCGAGCCTGGATCCGCTCTCCAAGGAAGCCGAGTACGACCCGCAGTCCGCCGCCGTGAGCTCGGCCTATGTCGCCGCGTTCAACGACTACGTGCGCGGCACCCTCCACTATGGCGGCGAGCGAGCGTTCAAGCCCAGCGTCGACGTGTTCAAGTCCTGGAGCTTCGCGCACACCCCGCCCGGCGCGGACCAGGCCTTTCCCGGCGCGCTGAACGTTCTGCCCGACCTCGCCAACACGATGAAGGTGAACCCGCTGATGAAGGTGATGGTCGGCGGCGGTTACTACGATCTCGCCACGCCGTTCTTCGAGGGCTGGTACGAGATGCACCACTTGCCGATGCCCAAGTCGCTGCAGGCCAATATCGAGTACCATTACTATCCGTCGGGCCACATGGTTTATAACCACGAGGAATCGATGAAGGCCCTCCACGACGACGTCGCCGGCTTCATTCGCCGGACAGACAACCTGGCGAAGTAGGGCTGCGCCTTCAGTCTCCGAGCTCGCGGTAGAGCATCCGCGCCTCGCTCGCGGGGCCGCGCCGCTCGCCCAGGCCCTCGACGACGACGGCGAGGACCTTCGGGCCGAGCGCCAGCACCAATTCGTCGCCAACCCGCACCGAGCGCGACGGCTTGTCCAAGCGGGTGGTCTCGCGGGCCCGGGTAAGGCGGACGCGGCCGTCCTCCACCGTCCGCGCCGCCAGGGCTCGCGTCTTGCAGAAGCGCGCGCGCCACAGCCAGACGTCGATCCGGCAGGCGTCGTCAGCCATGCGCTCGGCGGGGCGGCTTTCGGCGACGGCGTCGCGGCTTCGGCGGCGCCGCCAGAGCGGCCAGGGCGGCGAACGGGGTATGGGTGGGCGCGGGAGGGGCGGCAATCCGCTTGGGCGCACGGCGCCGCCACGATCTCGTCTCCCCCGGCGGAACCTTGGGCGTGAAGTAGCCCAGACCTTTCAAGATCTCGCCGGCCTCGCCGGCCGACCAGCCGAGCGTCTCCAGATCGGAGTCGCCGAGCACGAAGCCGGAGCCGGCCTCGCGCGGGCGGCGCATCATCTCGCCGAGCCGCTCCAGGCTCTGGACTGGCGCGACGCGCCCGCCCACCCGCGCCAGGCCACGCAACCCCAATGCCCGGTCGCCCTCGGCGCGGACCGCGAAGGCGGCGGCGATTGCGCCGCTCTCCGGGCGGAGCTGGTCGGCGGCGAACAGCGTGAAGGCCCCGATGACGATCCCCAGCGTCCGGAGCGCCCGCCGCTCGGTCTTGCTCAAGTGCGTCAGGTCGGTCTCCACCGCCGAACGCGACAGAACTCCGCCACCCTCCAGCAGGCGCCAAGCGATCCCACGCGCCAAGCCCTTCAGGTCGCCCGAGCCGATGGCGTCCTCCAACCGCTTGAGGGTGACGAGCCGCCGCGAAGCCTCGGCGGCGACGAAGGCCTCCAACCGCCGCGCCGCCCGCTCCCGCGCCTCGGCATGGCCGTGGTCGCCATGCAGCCGGGCTCGCGGGCTGAACGGCCGATCGTTGGTGAGCACGCCCGCCGCCTCGCCGCGCCACAGGATCTCTCCGGTCGGCAGCAGGGCGAACTCGCCGTCGGGCGCGCGGGCCAGTTCGCCCAGACGTCGCGCGACTTCCGGCGCCACCGCGCGCTGGGCGGCGTGGCGCAGGGCCTTGCTCTCCAGCGCGCCTTCCCCGCGTTCAGGGGTGAAGTGGAGGCCGGCGAGGCGACCGACCACATGGCCCTCCACCGTCACCGTCCCGTCCCGCCCGACCCCGGCCAACAGGTCGCCAGCATCGCGCAGGCCGCGCATCAGGGCCGAGGTGCGCCGGTCGACGAACCGCGCCATCAGCCGCTCGTGCAGGGCGTCGGAGAGGCGGGTCTCCAGATCCTGGGCCTTGGATCGCCAGGGGTCGGGATCGGAAAGCCAGTCGAGACGGTTGGCGACGTAGGCGAGGGTCCGGACGCCGGCGAGCCGGGCCGAGAGCGCGTCGATCTCGCCCTCCGCCCGGTCGAGCACGCGGTAGTGTTCGGCCATCCAGCTTTCGGAAATCCGGCGACGGCCGGTGGTCAGGTGGTCGAACACGCCGCGAACCAGCCGCACGTGCTCCTCGGGCGTGGTCTTGCGGAAATCCGGCGTCTGGCAGACGTCCCACAGGCGGCGCAGCGCGTCCGGCGCCGCGCACCGCGCACGCACTTCGCCGTCCTCGGCCAGCTTGCGCAGCACGCGCTCGTCCAACGCTTCCTCGGTGGCCTTGAGGCCGGGGCGGGGCGCGGGCGCGGCGAGCGACCGCATCAGCCCGTCGAGCGAGCGCAGGTCGAGGTCGGCGTTGCGCCACAGAGCGTGCGGGACGGGATCGAAAGCGTGCGACTCCACCTGGCCGGCCAAGGCGTCGTCGATCGACGCCGATCCGGCGGTCGTGCCGAAGGATCCATCGCGGCGGTAGCGGCCGGCGCGGCCGGCGATCTGGCCGACCTCCGCGGGCGTGAGCGGGCGGCGTCGTCGGCCGTCGAACTTCTCCAGGGCGGCGAAGGCCACATGGTGCAGGTCCATGTTGAGGCCCATGCCGATGGCGTCGGTGGCCACCAGGAAGTCGACCTCGCCGGACTGGTAGAGCTCGACCTGGGCGTTGCGGGTGCGGGGGCTCAAGGACCCCATCACCACAGCCGCGCCCCCGCGCTGGCGGCGGATCAGCTCGGCAATGGCGTAGACCTCGTCGGCGCTGAAGGCGACGATGGCCGAGCGACGCGGCAGGCGACTGAGCTTCTTCTGCCCGGTATGGGTGAGGCTGGAGAACCGCTCCCGCGTCACGATCTCGGCCGAGGGCAGCAGCCGGCGGACCAGCGGCGCCATCGCCCCCGCGCCCAGGAACATGGTCTCGAAGGTCCCGCGCGCGTTCAGCAGCCGGTCTGTGAACACATGTCCACGCTCGGGATCCGCGCACAGCTGGATCTCGTCCACCGCCAGGAACTCGACCTCGCGGGCGAGCGGCATCGCCTCCACCGTGCAGACGAAGTAGTGGGCGCGCGGCGGAAGGATCTTCTCCTCGCCGGTGATGAGGGCGACGGCGTTGACGCCGCGCGCCTTGACGATGCGATCGTAGATCTCCCGCGCCAGCAGACGCAGCGGCAGGCCGATCATCCCCGACGCGTGGCCCAGCATCCGCTCGACCGCCAGGTGGGTCTTGCCGGTGTTGGTCGGCCCGAGCACGGCGACCAGCCTGGGCGGCTGGAGGAGGCTGGCGGGGTTACTCATGCCTCGAAAGATGTGGGGCGCATCGCGGCGCCGGGCAAGCGCTCTTTCAGACGGCGGAAAATCGTGTCCCCTGCCCGGCGCCGACCGCTTCGATTAAGAGGGTAGGCCACACCAAGCGAAGGTCCTCGTCATGCTGCTCCACCTCTCCACCTGGCCGGAGATCGAGGCCTATCTGAAGCGCTCGACCACGGTCGTGGTGCCGATCGGCTCCAACGAGCAGCACGGGCCGACGGGGCTGCTCGGCACCGATTGGCTGTGCCCGGAGATCATCGCCCACGAGGCGCAGGCGAAGTACGACGAGATCCTGGTGGCGCCGACCTTCAACATCGGCATGGCCCAGCACCACCTGGACTTTCCCGGCACCATCGCGCTTCGGCCGTCCACCTTCATGGCGGCGATCGGCGACTGGACGCGCAGCCTGGCGCATCACGGCTTCACCCGGATCCTCTACCTGAACGGGCATGGTGGGAACGTCGCCACCATCGAGGCGGCCTTCTCGGAGCTCTACGCCGAGGCCAGCTACGCCCGGCGGCCCGCCGGCTTCGCCTGCCGCCTGAAGAACTGGTGGGACCTGAGGGGCGTGGGGCGGCTCGCCGCCGAGCAGTTCCCGTCCGGCCACGGCAGCCACGCCACGCCCTCGGAAATCGCCGTCACCCAGTACGGCTATCCGAACCACATCAAGGCGGCCAACTATGCGCCCGCAGATCGCCCCTACTGGACCGATTCGAGAGGCCCAGGACTTCCGCCGCCGCTTCCCCGACGGCCGCATGGGCTCCGACCCGGGTCTCGCCACGCCGGAGAAGGGCGAGGCGCTGGTCAAGCTCGCGGTGGAGGGCCTTGTGGCGGCCGTGCGGGAATTCGACGCCGAGGTCGCGACCGCCGGCTAGCGGCGACCGCTAGCTCGACGTCAGGCGCACCGCGCGCAGCTCCGAGCGGCGCACCTTGCCCGCGTCGTCGCGGATGTTCTCGGGCACGAACTCGTAGGAGCGTGGCTGCTTGTAGCTGACGAGCCGCTCGGTGACATGGGCGCGCAGGTCGGCTTCGCTCAAGCCTTCGCGCGGCTGCACGATGGCGTGGATGCGGTTGCCGAGGTCCTCGTCGGGAAGGCCGATCACCGCGCTGGACTGCACCAGCGGATGCTCGTCGAGCGCCGCCTCGATCTCGGCGGGATAGACGTTGGCCCCGCCGACCAGGATCATGTCGGTGCGGCGGTCGGCGAGGTAGAGGTAGCCGTCCTCGTCGAACCAGCCGATGTCGCCGAGCGACTCCCAGCCGCCGGGGATCACCCGCGCGTCCGCGCCCCGGTATTGGTAGGTGGGCGGCGCGCCCTCCGAGCGGCGCATGTAGATTTCGCCGACCTCGCCAGGCGGAAGCTCCGCGCCGTCGGCGCCGAAGATCTTCATCTCGCCGTAGGCGACCTTGCCCACCGAACCGCGATGGGCGAGCCACTCGGCGCCGTCGATGATGGTCACCGCCTGGGCCTCGGTCCCGGCGTAGAGTTCCATGATGGTCTCTGGGCCGAGCCAGTGGATGAAGGCTTCCTTGAGCCACGGCGGGCAGGGCGCCGCGAGGTGCCAGAGGGTCTTCAGCGAGGAGACGTCGTAGCGGGCGCGGACCTCCTCCGGCAGCCGCCAGATGCGGCTCATCATGGTGGGGACGGTGTAGATCCAGGTCGCCTTCCACTTGTCGATGGCGGCGAGGGTCGCCTCGGCGTCGAAGCGCGGCAGGACGATGAGGTGCGCGCCCTGGTTCAGCCCGCCGAACGACGCGGTGAACGGACCGTTGTGATAGAGCGGCCCGGGCATGATCATCACGTCCTCGGACGTGGTGCGGTACCCGCCCACCGCCACCGGCGTGTAGACGCCCGGTTGTCCGGACAGGATCAGCTTGGGCCGGCCGGTCGAGCCGCCCGACGTCGGCGCCTTCCAGATCGGCGCGGTGCGGTCCTCGAGCGGGGCGTCGCTGTCGGCCTTCTCGAGCAGGGCCGGCACGTCCAGGCGCGGGCGCCCCGCGTCGTGGAAGTCGGGGCCGGCGATCACGATCGGGGTGTCGGCCAAGTCCATCACCGCCGCGGCCTCGGCGGCCGGCAGGCGGAAGGAGACCGGCTGAGGCGTCGCCCCCACCTTCCACAGCCCGTAGCAGGCCTCGATGAAATCGACGCTGTTGCGCAGGCCGATCGTGACGAGGTCGCCGACCTTGACGCCGGCCGCTTCCATTCCGCGCGCCAGCCGGTCGGTGCGACGGTCGAGTTCGGCCCAGGTGACGGTGCGGTGCTCGTCGGTGACCGCCGGCCTGTCGGGCCGCTCCGCCGCCAACTGCCGCAGGCGCGCGCCGATGGAGATGGGCTGGGGATCGAGGCTCACGCTAGCTCCGCCGAACGCCGACGGGGAGCGAGGACGAGAGCCCGCCGTCCACGACGATGGCCTGGCCGTTGACGTAGCTGCTGTCGTCGCTGGCCAGGAACAGGGCGGCGCCGGCGATCTCCTCCGGCTGGCCTCCGCGCCGCAGCGGGTTGAGCTGGCCGATCTTGTCGTCGGTCCCCTTGGCGCGGGCCTGGTCGTAGATCGGCTTGGTCATGCCGGTCTCGATCAGGCCGGGGCAGATGGCGTTCACCCGCACGCCCGTCCCGTAGAGCTGGTTGGCGGTGGTCTGGACCAGGCTGATCACCCCCGCCTTGCTGGCGCTGTAGGGGACCGGCCCGGCGCCGGAGCGGAGGCCCGCCACCGAGGCGGTGCAGATGATCGATCCCTTGCCGGCGGCTTTCATCAACGGCGCCGCGTGCTTGATGGCCAGGAACGGGCCGATCAGGTTCACCCGCAGGATGCGCATCCAGGTCTCGGCTTCGGTGTCCTCGAAGGCGAATGCCGCCGCCGCTGATGCCGGCGTTGGCGAAGAAGACGTCCAGCCGGCCCCGCCGCTCGGTCACCCCGGCGATCAATCCGGCGATCACGTCCTCCTCGGCGGCGTCGGCGACGAAGGCCTTGGCGTGGCCGCCGTCGCGCTCGATCATCTCGGCGGTCTCGTGGACCGCCTCGTTGAGGTCCAGCAGGGCGACCGTGGCGCCTTCCCTGGCGAACAGACGCGCCGTGGCGCGCCCGATGCCGCTGCCCGCGCCGGTGACGATGGTCGCGCGATCCTCCAGGCGGCCGGCCATCAGGCGGCCGTCGCCGGGCTGGTCGCGGCCTTCGGAGTGGGCGGCAGCGGCAGGCGGGCGAGGGGGTAGAACTTCTCCTCCATCCTCGGAATCGCCTCGGAGAGGATGGTCTCGACGGTCCAGCCCTCGGCCTTGCTCACCGTCTCGATCGGCCGGGGCTGGCTGTAGAGGATGATGTTCTCCCCGCTCACCCCGAAGATCTGGCCCGTCACGTGCTTGGCCGCGTCGGAGATCAGGGCCACGCTGAAGCGGGCCGGCTGGTCGGCGCGGATGCTCTCGGCCATCTGCTTGCGGCGGGCGGCCTGGGCCTCGTCCTTGACCGGCACCGACTGGGTCATCCGCGTCCAGGCGACCGGGCGCGATGCAGTTGCAGCGCACGTTCTTGGCCGCCCCCTCCATGGCGATGATCCGCGAGAGTCCGGCGATCCCCATCTTGGCCGCGCCGTAGTTGGTCTGGCCGATGTTGCCGATGATGCCGCTGGTGGAGGTGTAGAGCATGTAGGCGCCGTCGTTCTGGTCGCGGAAGTGCTCGATGGTCGCTCGGGCGACGTTGAAGGTGCCGCGCAGGTGGACCTCGATCACCTTGTCCCAGTCCGCCTCGCTCATCTTGTGGAACATGCCGTCGCGCAGGATGCCGGCGGGATTGATCACCGCGTGCAGCCCGCCGAACGTATCCATGGCCTGCGCCACCATGCCCTGCACGGCCTTCATCGAGGTGACGCTCTCGGAGTTGTGCACCGCCTCGCCGCCCGCGGCGCGGATCTCGTTGGCGACCGCTTCGGCCGGACCCGCCGAGCCCTCGTCCGCGCCGGAGAGGCCGGCGCCCAGGTCGTTGACCACCACCTTGGCCCCCTCGCGCGCGGCGATCAGGGCGCACTCCCGGCCGATGCCGTTGCCGCCGCCGGTGACCAGCACGACCTTGCCCTCGAGGACTCCCATGGCGGCTCTCCCGTGTTCGTTTTGGTGATCGGCGATTAGTCGACGCGGTCGGTCTCGCGCAACCTCCGAATGCGGGCCCTGGCAGGCTTTGGCAGCGCGCCGGCAGTCGCGCGGCTGTGGATGGTCGCGCGCCGGAGCGGCCGAAACCTTGCCGACTCGTTCATGATCTGTTCTCAGCCGCGGGTGACCGGTCCCAACCCTGAGCGCGTCCCCCTGATCGTTCGCCGCACGCGGTGCGAGACCGTGCAGCAGATGCTGGCCGAACGCTGGGACGTGATCGCGGTCTGCGGCCGCTGTGGGCTGGTGACCCGGGTGAACCTCGGCATCATCGCCAAGGTGCGTGGCCGGGGTTTCTCGCTGTGGAACCGCAAGGCGCGCTGCCGCAAGGTCGGCTGTTCCGGCCATGTCGCCTTCCACGCCAAGGCCGCCGACGGCATGCTTTGGCACGAGCCCCTCGTCGGCCCGGATCCACGACGGCCCTGAGCCGTCCGAAGCGCCGCTCAGTCGAGCCCGTCCGCCTTGCGCAACGCCGGGAACAGCCAGGCCCATAGACCCGTCGCCGCGAGCGCGCCGAGACCGCCGAACACCGCCGAGCCGACAACGCCCAAAAGGCGGGCCATGAGGCCGCTCTCGAACTCGCCCAGTTCGTTGGAGGCGCTGATGAAGAGGCCGCTGACCGCCGAGACCCGCCCGCGCATGACGTCGGGCGTCTTCAGCTGGACCAGGGTCTGGCGGATGAAGACCGAGATGGCGTCGGCGCCGCCCAGCACGGCGAGCGCGACCAGCGACAGCCAGAGCTGTCTCGAGACGCCGAACACCACGGTCGCGGCGCCGAACACGGCGACCCCCGCGAACATCTTCGCCCCGGCGTTGTGGGCGATGGGGCGGCGCGCGATCAGGACGGCGACGGCGGTCGCGCCCACGGCCGGCGCCATGCGCAGGAGGCCGAAGCCCTGCGGCCCGACCTTGAGCACATCGCGGGCGAAGGCGGGGAGCAGGGCCGTGGCCCCGCCGAGGATCACCGCGGCCAGATCCAGCGAGATCGCCCCGAAGACGATCTTGTTGCGCCAGACGAAGCTGAGCCCCTCGCGGATCAGCTCCAGGCGCGAGCCGGCCTGGGTATCGGCGCGGGTGCGGCCGCGGATCAGGGCCAGGCAGACCATGCCGGACGCGTAGGCGGCGAACACCACCAAGTAGGCCGTCCCCGGCGAAAGGGCGATCAGCAGGCCCGCGAGCGCCGGGCCCACCACCGAGGCGGTCTGCCAGGCCAGCGAACTCATGGCGATGGCGCGCGGCAGGAGCTCGCGGGGGACCAGCATCGGCGCCAGGGCGCTGTTGGCCGGCGAGAAGAAGGCCCGCGCGCCGCCGAAGATCGCGGCGATCACCAGCAGCAATCCCACGCTCGCGCGCCCGCTGAAGCCAGCCCAGGCGAGCACAGCCACGGCCACCGCCTCGATGCCGTAGCAGGCGACGAGCACCCGCCGACGGTCGTAGCGGTCGGCGCTCTCCCCGGCCGGCAGCACCAGCAGGAGCAGGGGCACGAAGGTCACCAGGCCGATCAGGCTGACGTTCAGGGCGGAGGCGCCCACCGATAGCGAGCGGCGGGAGATGGCGTACATCTGCCAGCCCATGGTCACGCCCTGGATCTGGGAGCCGAGCGCCCCCATCCATCGCGAGATCCAGAACAGCACATAATCCCGCTCGCGCAGCAGGGCGCGTGTGGAAACGGGCAGCGGGATGTCGGCCATCGACCGGCTTTAGCGGGGCGCCTGACGCATAGGCAACGTGACATCGCCGGCGGGACCGCTATGGACGCGCCCGTCATGCATCTCGCCCTCGAAACCGAACACGACCGCGCCGCCGTGGAGGCCATCATCGATCGCGCCTTCGGACCGGGGCGCTTCACCAAGGCGGCCGAGCGCCTGCGCGAGGGGCGGGCGCCACATCTGGAGCTCAGCGTCGTGGCGTTCGAGGACGGGGCGGCGGTCGGCTGCGTGCGCCAATGGCCGATCAAAGTTGGCGTGGCGCCGGCGCTGCTTCTGGGCCCCATCGCCGTCGATGTCTCGCGCCGGAGCGACGGGGTGGGCGGCCTGTTGATGGACAAGGCCCTCGCCGTCGCCGACGCCGAGGGCTGGCGACACGTCCTGCTCGTAGGCGATCTTCCGTACTTCGGTCGCTGGGGTTTCACGCGGGCGGCGGTGAGCCTGCCGGGACCGGTCGACCCCCGCCGCGTCCTCGCCCGCTCGCCGCCCGGCGAGGCGCTGACGGGACTCGCGACGGCCAAGCTCTAGCGCCTCAGGAACTCCCCCGCCGAACGCCGCGTTTCGAGGCCACGCTCTAAGGTCTTGGGAACAAAGAGATGATCGGCACGATCCTCATCGTTATTCTCATCCTGCTGCTCGTCGGCGCGTTGCCGCGCTGGGGCTACAGCCGGTCTTGGGGATACTTCCCGAGCGGCGGCCTGGGTCTGATCCTGCTGATCATCATCATCCTGGTGCTGATCGGACGGATATAAAGGCGTTCGGGGCCCACGCTTGAGCGGCCTCTCCCGGGGGCCTAGGCTTCCGTCCGCATGGGAAGCCAGAGCCTGAAACTCTATTACTCGCCCAATCTGAACCCGCGGGTCTCCGTCGCCACGGCGCGCTATTTGAACGCACCGGTGGAATTCGTGCGGGCCAGCCCGCGCGCGCCCGGCAATGTGGAGGCGTTCCGCGCGATCAATCCCAACGCCCTCGTTCCGGTGCTGGTCGAGGGCGAGAGGCGGATCTGGGAGACCGACGCGATCGCCTGCCGACTATCGCGCCTGGTCGGTTCCGACTTCTGGCGCACCGGAGACGAAGAGCCGGAGTTGCTGATGTGGGTGAGCTGGGCGGCCCACCACCTGAACAACGCCGGGGGCACGATCTATTTCGAACGCCTGATCCGCCCCCGCTACCTGGGCCAGCCTTCCGATGAAGCGGCGGTCGGCGAGGCGGTCCGCGCCTTCGAGGAGCACGCCAAGGTGCTGGACGGCGAACTTCAAGGACGAACCTGGGTGTTGGGCGACCGGATTTCGTATGCGGACTTCCGCGTGGGGACCTGCCTGCCGTTCGCTGAGGCGGCCGAGATGCCGCTGACCGCGTTCCCGAATGTCCGCCGTCTCGGCGAGCAGCTGAACCGGCTGGACGCCTGGCGCGAGCCGTTCGCGGGGCTGCCCGAATGAGCGGCTCGCCTGGCGCGCTCGAACAGGTCGCCTCCGCCGCCCGGGCCCAGGCGCCCGGGCGCGGGTTGCCGCCGGTCCACCTGTGGAATCCGCCGAACTGCGGCGAGATCGATATCGTCATCAAGGCCGACGGCACTTGGCGCCACGAAGGCTCGCCCATCGGCCGCGCGCCGCTGGTGCGCCTGTTCTCCACCGTGCTGCGCAAGGATGCGGACGGCTTCTACCTGGTGACGCCGGTGGAGAAGCTGAAGATCACCGTCGAGGACGCCCCGTTCGTGGCCGTCGCGGTCGATATGTCGGTGAACGCCGAGGGCGCGCCGGTGCTGCGCTTCACCACCAACGTCGGCGACAGCGTGGACGCCGGGCCGGAGCATCCGATCCGGGTGGTCACCGATGCGACCACGCGGGAGCCGCGACCCTACGTGATGGTGCGGCGAGGGCTGGAGGCGCTGATCGCCCGTTCGGTGTTCTACGAGCTGGTCGATGCGGCCGAGGACGGCGGCGGGGAGCTGGTCGTCGAGTCCGACGGGGCGCGCTTCTCGCTCGGATCGCCGGAGAGCGCCGCCACGTGACCGAGCTCGCCTCGCCCGCCCTGACGCGGGCTTGGATATCCGCTCACCTGGACCCCCTGGACACCGAGGCGGACCCGGAGGGCGCCTTCCGGTCCGATCACGACCTCAACGGCGATCACCCGGCGGTGAGCCCCGCGCTTAAGCCCGCGGCGGTGCTGATCGCGCTGATCGAGCGGGAGGCGGGCTATACGGTGCTGCTCACGCGGCGCGCCGATACCCTGCGCTCGCACACCGGCCAGGTGGCGCTTCCCGGCGGGCGGATCGACCCTGGCGAGAACCCCGTGGCCTGCGCCCTTCGCGAGGCGCAGGAGGAGGTCGGCCTCGATCCGGAACGCGTGACCCTGGCGGGGCTCTCCACGCGTTATCGCACCATGACCGGTTATGCGATCACCCCGGTGGTCGGGTTCGTGACACCGCCCCTGGAGGTCACGCCCAACCCGCACGAGGTCGCCGACATCTTCGAGACTCCGTTCGGCTTCCTGATGGATCCCGCCAACCACGAGCGCCGCGAGGGCCGGACCCCGGCGGGGGATCTTCGTCGCTTCTACGCCATGACCTGGCAGGACCGGATGATCTGGGGCGCGACCGCGGGCATCCTGCGCGCCCTGTACGACCGCCTGTATGGCGCCGCCCTTGCTTAGGGTCGTGCTCTTTCGCGCGCTGTTGTTCATCGCGCCGTTCGCGGTGTGGCTGGCGTGGCGCGCGGTGGCGGCGCGGACCGGTCGCCCGATGGGCTCGACACCCTGGACCTGGCTGGTGGCGGCCGGTGCGAGTCTGGCCGCGTTGAGCCTCGTGGCCGACGCCCTCCTGCCGCATGGCATGCAGCATGGCCGGTATGTCCCCGCCGAAACTCGCCCTGACGGCACCGTCAAGCCGGGCTACTTTACAGAACGATGAAGGACAGCCTTCCGCCTCAACCGTGGATCACCCACCCCGCCACCCAGCGGGTGATGGATGCGCTGGAGGGCGCGGGTGGCTCCGGGAGCGCGCGTTTCGTCGGCGGAAGCGTGCGCGACGCCCTGCTCGGCATGCCCGTCACCGACGTGGACATCGCCACCGTCCTCAGCCCAGAAGCGGTCATTCAGGCCATGGAACGGGCGAGGATCCGCACGATCGCGCCAGGTCTGTCGCACGGGACGGTGACCGCCCTCACCGATGATCGCACGTTCGAGGTCACCACCCTGCGGCGCGACGTCGAGACCGACGGGCGTCACGCCAAAGTCGCGTTCACGGACGATTGGCGAGCCGACGCCGCGCGCCGGGACTTCACCATCAACGCCCTCTACGCCGACCGCGATCGCCAGATCTACGACCCGACCGGCCGGGGATTGAAAGACCTGCGCGACCGGCGCGTGGTCTTCGTCGGGGAGGCGCGCACCCGAATCCGCGAGGACGCCCTGCGCATCCTGCGCTACTTCCGGTTCCTGGCCTGGTTCGGGCGCGGCCAGCCCGACCCCCAGGCGCTCGCGGCCGTGGAAGTGTTCCGGGAAATGCTGGACCGCCTTTCCGCCGAACGGCTCCAGAAGGAGACGCTGAAGCTGCTCGCGGCCGAGGATCCGCGCGCGGCGATACGGCTGATGCGCGACACCGGCGTCCTGCACACCCTGCTGCCGCACGCCGAAGGCCTGCGCCGCTTCGAGCGGCTGGTGGAGATCGAGAGCACCCAGCTGTTCATCAACGATCCGCTGCTGCGGCTGGCGGCGTTGTTGCACCGCGACGAAGGCGCCGCGCGCGGCCGCCGCTGAGCGGCTGCGCCTGTCGAACGCCGAGCGTGGCCGGCTCATCGCCGCGCTCTGCCGCGAGACGCCGGTCTCGTGGATGAGCCCCAGGGAGGTGCGGCGCTCCGTCTGGACGATCGGAAAGCAGGCGTTGCGCGACCGGGTGATGCTCGCCTGGGCCGCGTCGTCCAGGCCGGCGGCGGCCACGCAGTGGCGCGCTCTGTTGCCGATGATCGACACCTGGTGTCCGCCAACCTTCCCGATCACAGGGGACGACGCCTTGGCGGCGGGCGTACCCGAAGGACCCCTGATCGGCGCGGTTCTGCGTGAAGTGGAATCGTGGTGGGTGGACCATGATTTTCCCGCCGATCGACTAGCCGCGATCGAACGTCTCAAGGCCGTCGCTCAAGGCATGGCGTACTAAGCGTCGTGCATAGACGAAATCTATTCCAACGGCGGGTTCAATCGATTGGACGTTTGTCGCGGCGGACGGTAGACGGCGCGCACCTCTAAACGGTGAAGGAGAACGACATGTCCCTGGCGGGCAGCAAGACCCTGGAAAACCTCAAGGAGGCCTTCGCCGGCGAGAGCCAGGCGAACCGCCGGTATCTGTACTTCGCGCAGAAGGCGGACGTGGAAGGCTACAACGACGTGGCCGCGGTTTTCCGCTCCACCGCGGAAGGCGAGACCGGACACGCCCATGGCCACCTCGAGTTCATGGAAGGCGTGGGCGACCCGGCCACGGGTCTGCCGATCGGCGAGACCAGCCTGAACCTCAAGGCCGCCATCGCCGGCGAGACCCACGAGTACACGGATATGTACCCGGGCATGGCGCGCACCGCGCGCGATGAAGGTCACGAGGAGATCGCCGACTGGTTCGAAACCCTCGCCAAGGCCGAGAAGTCGCACGCGGGTCGCTTCCAGCGCGCCCTCGAGAGCATGGACTAAGCACCACCGACGAACCGCGCCTCCCTCCCCCGCGTGGGGAGGGACGGCCGACGGCCGGGCATGGGGTCTTCGAAACCATCCCCCGCGCCCCGCTGATTCTCGCATCCCACCCTCGCCGCATTCGCGCGCGGCTCCCCTCTCCATGTCGGGGAGGGAGGAGGACTATTTGACCGACACTCGTGAAGGCAGCCTGGACGCGCCGTTCCGCCATCCGCTCGATTGGCGCGACGACAGCTTCTACGACGTGAAGCTGGTCGAGGACGAGATGGAGCGGGTGTTCGACATCTGTCACGGCTGTCGCCGCTGCTTCAATCTGTGCGACAGCTTCCCGCGCCTGTTCGACATGATCGACGAGGGCCCGACCGGGGAACTCGATGGCGTGCCGCGCGAGAAGTACCGCGAGGTCACCGAAGCCTGCACGCTCTGCGACATGTGCTTCATGACCAAGTGCCCCTATGTGCCGCCGCATCCGTTCAACGTGGACTTTCCCCACGTGCTGCTTCGCCACCGGGCGGCGCTGCGCAAGAAGGAGGGCGGAGAGTTCGTTCGCGAACAGCTGGGCGAGACCGACCGCAACGGCAAGCTGGCGGGGCCGGTGGCGGGCGTCGTCAACTGGGCGACCAAGCTGGAGAACAAGCCCGTCCGCGGGCTGATGGAAAGCGTGATCGGGATCGATCGCGACGCGATCCTGCCGAAGTACCACGCCAAGTCCGCCAAGGCCCGGCTGAAGGCCATGGACCTGAAACCCGACCCCGCCGGTCCCGCGTTCGGCCAGCGCAAGGTGGCGCTCTATGCGACCTGCTTCGCCGAGTACAACACGCCGGAAACCGCCGAGGCCGCCGCCGCGGTGCTGGCGCGCCAGGGCGTCGAGGTGCGGCACGCCTACCCGGTCTGCTGCGGCATGCCCGAGCTCGAGGCCGGCAACATCGGCGAGGTCGCCGAGCGCGCGAAGCAGGCCAGCGCCGTCCTGCTGCCGCTGATCGACCAGGGCTATGACATCGTCACCCTCACCGCCAGTTGCGGCCTGATGCTGAAATTCGAATGGCCGCTGATCCTGCCGGAGGATGAGGGCCTGAAGCGGCTCGCCGCCGCCACGCGCGACATCAGCCAGTATGTGCTGGAGCTCTCCAAGCAGTACGGCCTGGCCCCCTTCACCACGGAGATCGACGCGGGCGTCAGCCTGCAGCACGCCTGCCACGCGCGGGCGCAGAACATGGGCGCGGTCTCGGCCCAGATGCTGCGGCTGATCCCCGGGCTGAAGGTCGATCTGATCGAACGCTGCAGCGGCCACGGCGGCACCTTCGGGGTGATGAAGGAGACGCACGGCATCGCGGTGAAGGTCGGCAAGGCGGCGGCGCGCCAGATCGTGTCCAAGGCCAACGACGTGCTCTGTTCGGACTGCCCGCTCGCCTGCAAGCACCTGGGCCAACTCGTCTCGGCCGAGGTCAAGGACGGCGCCGCGTCGCCCAGCCAGGCTCATCCCATCCAGATCCTGGCGAGCGCCTATGGATTTTAGAGAAAGGATATTTGGAGACATGCCTCTCGCCACGCGTCAGGTGACACCCGCCGACATCATTCCGGATGCGGACTACGCCAGGGAGCGCAAGGCCCGCCGATCGGCGCTCCTGCCGGTCAAGCGCCTGCGCCGCATCGCGCTCGGGCCCTACTGCACGCTCTACTTCGAGAGCTTCGACACCATGCTGTTCCAGATCCAGGAGATGCTCCTGGTGGAGAAGGGCGGCGAGGAGCAGATGCTGGACGAACTGGCCGCCTACAACCCACTCATCCCGCAAGGACGCGAACTGGTGGCGACGGTGATGTTCGAGATCGACGACGAGGCCCGCCGCAGCGCCTTCCTCGGCCAGCTCGGCGGGGTGGAGAAGTACTTCTTCCTCAAGATCGGCGACCAGCACGTCTTCGGTCGGCCCGAAGGCGACATCGAGCGCACGCGCGACACCAAGACCTCCTCGGTTCATTTCCTCCGCTTCCCGCTGACCGACAGCCAGGCCGAGGACTTCCGCGACGCCTCCAAGCCGGTCATGGTCGGCTGCAACCATCCGCTCTATGGTCACCTCGCCGTCCTCTCCGACGAAACCCGCGCGGAGCTGGACAAGGACCTGGATTAGGAGAGCCGATTGGGCGCACCGCCGCCGCTCCCGGGGCAGCCGGCGGGAACGCCCTGGCCCACCAGCGGATGGCCGGAAGCGCCGCTCGCGCGGGGCCATGGCGCCCAAGCGATCATCGAGCGCGGCTTCGCGGACGGCGCGATCGAGACGCTCGGCGAGCATCAGGCGCTGGCGATTGTCCACCGCGGACGCCTCGTCTTCGAACGGTATGGCGAGGGTTTTGGGCCCGAGGTGACGACCCGCTCGTGGTCGATGGCCAAGAGCCTCACCCAGGCGCTCGCCGGCTTCGCGGTGATGGACGGCAAGCTCGACCTACATGCGCCCGCCCCGGTCGCCGCGTGGCGCGCGGCGGGCGATCCACGCGGGGCGATCACCCTCGACCATCTGCTGCGCATGGCGAGCGGGCTGAAGTTCACCGAGGCCTATCTGCCGGACCAGCCCTCGGACGTGATCGCCATGCTGTTCGGCGAGGGCGCTCAGGACATGGCCGCCTTCGCCGCCGGCTTTCCGCTCGCCCATGCGCCCGGAACGGTGTTCAACTACTCCAGCGGCACGACCAACATCGTCAGCCGCATCGTCGCCGACGCCTATGGCCTGAGCGGCGAGGCCTTCGCCGGCTTCATGCGCGAGCGCCTGTTCGGCCCGCTGGGCATGACCAGCGCGGATCCGAGGTTCGATGCGGCGGGGACCTTCGTCGGCTCGTCCTACTGCTTCTGCACGCCCCGGGACTTCGCGCGCTTCGGGCTGCTCTATCTGCGTGGCGGGATGTGGGAAGATCGCCAGCTCCTGCCGGCCTGGTGGGTCGACGAGGCCCGCTCGCCCAAGCCGCCCCAGCCGCCGCCCTCCGAGATCGATGGACCCTATGGCGCGCACTGGTGGCTTGAGCTGGCCGGTCCCGGCTCGTTCTCGGCCAACGGCTATGAGGGACAGTATCTGGTGCTGTGCCCCGACCGCGACCTGATCGTGGTGCGGAACGGGGTCACGCCCGGCGACAAGGCGCCGGTCCGCGCCTGGCTGCGCGCCATCGCCGAGACCTTCGAGCCGCTCTGATGGTCGCCTCCGCCGGCCCCGAGATCGAGCGGCTGATCGCGCTCATGGGCAAGTTGCCGGGCCTGGGTCCCAGGTCGGCGCGGCGCGCGGTGCTGGCCCTGCTCAAGCGCCGCGAACAGTTGCTGGAGCCGCTCAGCGAGGCGCTCGCCCAAGCCGCGGAGCGGGTGCGCGTGTGCTCGATCTGCGGCTCGCTCGATACCCGCGATCCCTGTGCGGTCTGCTCCGATCCCACGCGCGACGCCGCCCTGCTGGCGGTGGTGGAGGAGGTGGGCGCGCTGTGGGCCATGGAGCGCGCCAGCGCCTGGCGCGGCCGCTACCACGTGCTGGGTGGCCTCCTCTCGGCGGTGAGCGGCGTCGGCCCGGAGGCCCTGCGCATCGGCGCCCTGGTGAACCGTGCGAGCGAGGAGGCCGTGCGCGAGGTGGTGCTCGCCCTGCCTGCGACGGTCGACGGCCAGACCACGGCCCACTACCTCGCCGACCGTCTCGCCCCCGCCAATGTGCAGGTGACGATGTTGGCTCGCGGCGTCCCCGTCGGCGGCGACCTCGACTGGCTCGACGACGGCACCATCGCCCAGGCCCTCAAGGCCCGAAGGCCGGCCTGAGGCGATCATGCAAGTGTGGTGCCCAGGAAAGGACTCGAACCTTCACGGCCGTTAAGCCACTGGCACCTGAAGCCAGCGCGTCTACCAATTCCGCCACCTGGGCAGGCTTAGGAAGGGGCGAGCCTTTAGAGCGCGCGCCTTGCAGCGTCAATCGGACGGTCCGCTCGCGTTCCCCCGGCGCGCGCGTTGAGGTAAGCGCCGCTCGCGCGCGGTTCTTGGCAAGCGGGAGTTGGCCTATTCATGCACGGCTTGGTGACGGTGTTCGGCGGTTCGGGGTTCGTCGGCAAGGACATCGTGCGCGCGCTCGCCCGGCGCGGGTTCCGGGTGCGGGTGGCCGTGCGTAACACCGGCCGCGGCTACAAGCTGCGGATGCTGGGCGACGTGGGCCAGGTGGAGATCGTCCAGGCCAATATCCGCGACGAGGCCTCCTGCATCCGGGCGCTCGACCAGGCGGAAGCCTGCGTGAACGCCGTGGGCATTCTCTATGAAAGCGGACGGCAAGGCTTCGAGAGCCTGCACGCCGAGGGCGCGGCCCGGCTGGCGGCGATGGCAGAGCGCGCCGGAGCGACCCGCTTCGTGCAGATCTCCGCCATCGGCGCCGACGCGGCGAGCGAGTCGATCTACGCCCGCACCAAGGCCGCCGGGGAGCAGGCGACGGCCGAGGCTTTCCCCGGCGCGACCGTGCTGCGCCCGTCCATCGTCTTCGGGCCGGACGATTCCTTCTTCAACCGCTTCGCCGCCATGGCCCAGATCGCGCCGGCGCTGCCGCTGATCGGCGGGGGCGGCACGCGCTTCCAGCCGGTGTTCGTGGGCGATGTGGGCCAGGCAGTCGCCGCATGCCTCGAGGACGCCGCGACCACTGGCCGGACCTTCGAACTGGGCGGCCCCGGGATCTACACCTTCCGCCAACTGATGGAGATGACGCTGGAGGTCACCAAGCGCCGGCGCATGCTCGTTCCGGTGCCCTTCGGCGCCGCCTCGCTGATCGGCCGGGCGGGCGAACTGGCGGCGACCATCGGCCTGCCGCCGCCGCTCACCCGCGACCAGGTGGTCCTGCTCAAGAGCGACAACATCGTCGCCGCCGGCGCCGCGGGCTTCGCCGAACTGGGCATCACCCCTCAGGCGTTGGAGCCGATCCTGCCCACTTACCTGTATCGGTACCGCCGAGGCGGCCAGTACGCGGAGCTGACGGCGCGCGCCGCGGGCGTCTGATCCTTCAGTCCTCCACGGCCGGCCCCACATACCGCGCCCGCGGACGGATCAGCGCGCCGGTCGAAGCCTGCTCCATGGCGTGGGCGAGCCAGCCGGCGCAGCGGGCCACGGCGAACAGGGCGAAGGGCGCGTCGGCGGGGAGGTCCAGGGTCTCGCTGAGCGCCACCAGGGCGAAATCGACCGTGTCCCGCGCGCCGGTGGCGGCGAGCACCGCGTCGCGCAGGGCCGCGAGCGCCGGGGGCGGGGTGAAGGTCGCGAACAGGGCGGCGGCTCTGGGATCGCCCTCGGGGTAGAGCGGGTGGCCGAACCCCGGGGCGGTCATGCCGTGGGCGAGGCGCGCGGCCACCGCCTGGGCCGCGCCCGACTGCCGGGATTCGTCGGCGAGCCGCTCGACCCGGCGATAGAAGCCGCCGTGCAACGGACCGGAGAGGGCGGACAGGCCCGCCAGCGCACAGGCGGCCAGGGACGCGCCGGTGGAGGCCGTGACCCGCGCCGCGAACGTCGAAGCGTTGAGCTCGTGGTCCGCGAGCAGCACCAGAGCGCGGCGGATCAGGTCCATGCCGCCCGGGCCGCACCCCCAGCCGCGTCCTAGCCGCTCGTGGATCGCCCCGCCCTCGACCTGGCCGGTGACGGCGTCGGCGAGGATGTCGAGCAGGGTCGCCGCCTCGATCGCCTGCTCCGAAGCACCCGAACCCCGGATCGGCGGCGCCGCGGCGGCGCGCGCGGCCAGGGCGGCGAACAGGCGCTCGGTCGCGCTTTCGCCGGGCGGCGGCGTGGGACGGCGAGCGCGGGGAACGGCCGAGGCGTCGACCCCGCGCAGCAGCCGGCCAACGCCTTCCAGCGTCTCCGTCTCCGCCAGACGGGCCGCGTCCCGCCCACGATAGAACAGGCGGCCCTGGGCCACGGTCGTGATCGAGGAATCCAGCACCGGCTCGCCCCAGGCGATGGCGCCGCTGGCGACGTCGGCCACCTTGCGGCCCCGCGCCTTGCGGGTGGCGAGCGCGGCGACGTCGCTGGCGCGGTAGCGGCTGCGGCGCGGATCGGAACCGTCCGGACGCGCCTCCACCCGGCCCCGGCTGACATAGGCGTAGAGCGTCTGCGGCTTCACGCCGAGCCGCTCGGTCGCGACTTCCAGGGAGATCCAGTCGGGCATCGTTATATTGATCATGTTGATCAAGATTGATTGTGGGTGGATCGCGCGCTTCTGTCCACCCATTCTGGATCGGGAGATACGATGATGAGCGCGCTTGATGGATTGGAAGGGGTGGTCGCCGCCGAGACGGTGCTCTCCGACGTGGACGGTCTTGCTGGCCGCCTGATCATCCGCGGCCACGACCTGGGCGAGATCGCCGGACGCTGGCGGTTCGAGGACGTGGTGAGCCTGCTCTGGTCGGGGTTTCTCGACGTACCGTCCGATGTCGATGCAGCGCTCGGCCGAGCGCGTGTCGAGGCCTACGCCGAAGTTTCCGGGCTCGAGGCGCTCTCCGAGCGTTCTCCGGTCGAAGCGTTGCGCGCTCTGCTCGCCCGCCTGCCCGATGGAGACGATCTCGACACCGCTCTGCGGTTTACCGCCGCTCCGGCCGTCTTCACCGCCGCCTGTCTTCGGGTGCGCCAAGGTCTCGCGCCGATCGCGCCGGACCCTCGCCTGTCCCACGCCGCGGATGCTCTTAGCATGCTGCGTGGCGCGGCGCCGGACGCGGCCGAGGTCCGCGCCCTGGACGCCTATCTGGTGACAGTGTGCGATCACGGCCTGAACGCCTCCACCTTCACCGCCCGGGTGGTGGCTTCGACCCGCGCCGGTCTGGGTTCGGCGGTGATCGCCGGCCTCTGCGCGCTGAAGGGTCCGCTCCACGGCGGCGCGCCCGGTCCGGTGATCGAGATGCTGGACGAGATCGGCGAGGCGTCCCGCGCCGAGGCCTGGTTGAACGACGCCCTCGATCGCGGCGATCGGCTGATGGGTTTCGGCCACCGCGTCTACAAGGTGCGCGATCCCCGGGCCGACGCGCTCAAGGTGGCGGTGAGCGAGTTGATGCGCGCCCGCCGGGCCACCGGGCAGGGCCGGCTGGAGCTCGCCGAGGCTGTGGAGAAGGCCGCCCTGGCCGTGCTCGCCGCGCGCAAGCCCGCCCGCTCGCTGCAGACCAACGTCGAGTTCTACACCGCCCTGCTGCTGGAGGCGCTCGGCTACCCTGCCGACGCCATGACCTGCGTCTTCGCCATGGGCCGCGTCGCCGGATGGATCGCCCACGCCCGCGAACAGGAAGCCGGCGGCCGGCTGATCCGTCCGGCGTCGCGCTATGTGGGACCGACGCCGCGGCCCGCGCTGGTCGCCTGAGGCGAGCCTGGGCAGGCGCGTTGAGGACCACGGTCCTTCAGCCGGGCCCTTCGGTGCTCTAAGAGGCGGCCATGCCGCACGCTCACGCGCACGCCCAGGGTTCAGCCGCGCCGGAAACCCGCGCGGTCACCGCGCTGTCGGTGGTGGTGACGACGACGCTGCTGGTCCTCAAGGCGATCGTCTGGCTGGCGAGCGGGTCGGTCGCCATCCTCGCATCGGCGGCCAACTCCGGGCTGGACGTGGCGGCTTCGGCGGCGACCTTCTTCGCCGTGCGCTACGCGGCGACCCCGGCCGACGCCGAGCACCGGTTCGGGCATGGCAAGGCCGAGGCCTTCGCCTCCCTGTTCCAGGGCGGTCTGGTGTTCGCCTCCGCCGCCCTGGTCGGGGAAGAGGCGATCACTCACATCCTCAAGCCTCAACCGGTGACGCGTGAAGGCTGGGGCGTGGCGGTGATGATCGTCTCGATCCTGCTCACCATCGGCATCATTGTCGCCCAGACCCGCATGCTGCGACGGACGCAGTCGGTGGCGGTCTCCGCCGATCGAACCCATTACATGACCGACCTCGCCTCGAACTTCGTGGCTTTGGTAGGCATAGGGGCCACCGCCCTCACCGGCCTTCCCGTTCTCGATGCGATCGGCGGGCTGCTCGTCGCCGCGGTGCTGCTGTGGGGCGCGGTCAGCGTCTTCCGCGAGGCCTCCAACGAGTTGATGGACCGGGAGCTGCCCAATGAATCCCGGGATCGCATCCGCGCCCTCGCCCTGGCCGACCCGCGGGTCCTCGCCGTGCATCAGCTGCGCACCCGCCAGGCCGGACCCACCGTGCATATCCAGATGCACGCCGATCTGCCGCCTGGCCTGACGCTGGTCGAGGCGCACCAAGCCGTCGTCGCCGCCGAAAACCGGATCATGGGCGAGTTCCCCGAGGCGGACATCCTGATCCATCCCGACCCGCGCGGCCGGGCGGAGCCGCACGGACACGAGAAGGGCTAGGAGCCCCGGGGCCGGCCGATTGCGGCCGCCGGAAGACGACATCGTTCGGCTTGGACAGGAACGGGACATCCGCCGGAAACAGCCTGGGTGCATCAAGGCTTCGCGCCGGCGGCGGCTCCCCCCGTCCGCCGTCGGCGCACCGATACGCCCCATCGGCGTTTCCGGCTCTCTGGTGACCTCCCCTAGGCTGGAAGGTAGGCCCAGCCGGTCACGGCCACCCCGCCCGCCGCCAGCGCCAGCGCGGCGAGCCAGGGCCACTGGCGCTTGAGGATGATCGCCAGGGTGGCGATGGCGATGGACATGTGGAGCAGGGTCGAGGCGATGGTGAGCCGGCCGTGGCGCCGCTCGTGGATCTCGGACTGTTCGGTTCGCGTGTCGCGGGCCGCCTCGAAGGCCTGGGCCTGCTTGGCGTAGCCGGTCTGGTCCGAGGCGTTCTTGGCGCTGATCTTGGCGTAGTCGGCCGCTTTCGCTCCACCCTGGTCGGCGGCGAGGGCGTAGATGTTCTTCTTGAGGCTCTTGGCTTCGTAGAGATTCCAGATGTCGGTGGCGCGGTTCTGCTCCAGGACCGCGACGTTCTTGTCGCCAAGCGCCTTGTCGCCCTCGGTGGTCTCCAGGCTGGCGCAAATCGCGGCCGCCACCGCCAGCACGGCGATGGTGAAGGTGACGCGGGAGACGAGCGGATCGCCCTCGTGGGCGGCGTGCTCGGCGTGTTCGGCGTGCTCGCGCGCCTCCATCTCCTCCAGCGGCGAGTCGCTCAGGAAACACCCCCCTTGGCGTTCAGCGCGGCGTGGGCGGCGGCCAGGCGCGCGATCGGCACACGATATGGCGAGCAGCTGACGTAGTCGAGACCGACGCTTTCGCAGAAGGCGATGGAGGCGGGGTCGCCGCCGTGCTCGCCGCAGATGCCGAGCTTGACGTCCGGACGCGCGGCGCGGGCGCGCTCGGCGGCGAGGCGGACCAGGGCGCCCACGCCCTCGACATCGATGGAGACGAAGGGGTCCTTCTCGAAGATCCCCCGCTCGATATAGGCGCCCAGAAAGCGGCCGGAGTCGTCGCGGCTGATGCCGAAGGTGGTCTGGGTGAGATCGTTGGTGCCGAACGAGAAGAAGGCCGCCTCCGCCGCCAGCTCGCCGGCGCAGATCGCCGCTCGTGGCAGCTCGATCATGGCGCCCACCAGGTAGTCGATGCGGACGCCCTTCTCGGTCATCACCTGCTCGGCGACGCGGTCGGTAAGCGCGCGCAGGAAAGCCATCTCCTCGGCCTTGGCCACCAGCGGGTGCATGATCTCCGGAACGGGCGAGGCCTTGCCGGACGCCGCCACCTCGCACGCCGCCTCGATGATCGCCCGCACCTGCATCTCGTAGATCTCGGGGTAAGAGACGCCGAGCCGGCAGCCGCGATGGCCGAGCATGGGATTGGTCTCGCGCAGTTCGGCGGCGCGGCGCATCAGCTTGGCGGGGTCGAGCCCAGTGGCGGCGGCGACGTCCGCCAGCTCGCTCTCGTCGTGCGGCAGGAACTCGTGCAGCGGCGGGTCGAGCAGGCGGAAGGTGACCGGACAACCGTCCATGATCTCCATCAGCTGGACGAAGTCCCCGCGCTGCATGGGCAGGATCTTGGCGAGCGCGGCGCGACGGCCGGCCTCGTCGTCGGCGAGGATCATCTCGCGCACCGCGGCGATGCGCGCCTCGTCGAAGAACATGTGCTCGCTGCGGACGAGGCCGATGCCCTCGGCTCCGAACTGCCGGGCGGCCCGGGCGTCCACCGCCGTCTCGGCGTTGGCGCGGACCTTGAGGCGGCGGGCGCCGTCGGCCCAGGCCATCAGCTCGGCGAAGTCGCCGGAGAGCTCCGGCTCGACCATGGCGACGGCCCCGGCCAGGACCTCGCCGCTGGAGCCGTCGATGGTGATCACCTCGCCGGTGTGGAAGACGCGACCTCGGCTGCTCAGGGTTCCCGCGGCCGGGTCGATGTCGATCTCCCCGGCGCCGGAAACGCACGGGCGGCCCATCCCGCGCGCGACAACGGCGGCGTGGCTGGTCATACCGCCCCGGGCGGTGACGATGCCGCGCGCCGCATCCATGCCGCGGATGTCCTCGGGCGAAGTCTCGTGACGGACCAGGATCACCGGCTCCCCGGCGGCCGCCTGGCGCTCGGCGGCCTCCGCGGTGAAGACGATCTTCCCCGTCGCCGCGCCGGGCGAGGCGGGCAGGCCCACGGCGACCACGTCCCGCTCGGCGGCCGGATCGATGGTCGGGTGCAGGAGCTGATCGAGCGAGGCGGGATCGACGCGCAGCACCGCCTCCTCCGGCGTGATCACGCCTTCGGAGGCAAGGTCGACCGCCGTCTTCAGCGCCGCCTTGGCGGTGCGCTTGGCGTTGCGCGTCTGGAGGATGAACAGCCGCCCGCGCTCGACCGTGAACTCTACGTCCTGCACGTCGCGATAGTGCAACTCCAGCCGGTTGGCGGCGTCGAGGAAGGCGGCGAACACCTCCGGCAGCACCTCCTCCATGGAGGGCGCGCGCTCGCCCATCTCCTCGCGGGCGGCCTTGGTGAGCGCCTGGGGCGTGCGGATGCCGGCGACCACGTCCTCGCCCTGGGCGTTCACCAGGAACTCGCCGTAGAGCCGCTTCTCGCCGGTGGATGGATTGCGGGTGAAGGCGACGCCCGTGGCGGAGGTCTCGCCCATGTTCCCGAAGACCATGGATTGGACGTTGACCGCCGTGCCCCAGGCCTCGGGGATGTCGTGCATGCGGCGGTAGAACCGCGCCCGGTCGTTCATCCAGGAATCGAACACCGCGCCGATGGCGCCCCACAGCTGGTCCACCGGATCGGAGGGGAAGTCCCGGCCGAGCGCCTTGCGTACCAGCGCCTTGTACTCGGCGACCACGGCCTGCCAGTCCTCGGCCCCGAGCGCGGTGTCGACGTCGACGCCCAGCGCGTCCTTCTGGTCGTCGAGGGCTTCCTCGAACAGGTGGTGATCGAGGCCCAGCACCACGTTGGAATACATCTGGATGAAGCGGCGGTAGCTGTCGAAGGCGAAGCGCCGGTCGCCGGACAGCGCCGCCAGGCCCTCGACCGTGCGGTCGTTGAGGCCGAGGTTCAGCACCGTGTCCATCATCCCGGGCATGGAGGCGCGGGCCCCCGAGCGGACCGAGACGAGCAGGGGGTTGGCGGGATCGCCGAAGCGCTTGCCGACCAGGCGCTCGACGGTGGCGATCGCCGCCTCCACCTCCCCGCGCAAGGCCGCCGGGTACTGCTTGCCGTTCTGGAAGTAGTGGTTGCAGGCTTCGGTGGTGATGGTGAACCCGGGCGGCACCGGCAGGCCCAGCGCGCTCATCTCGGCGAGGTTCGCGCCCTTGCCGCCGAGCAGGGCCTTCATCGAGGCGTCCCCGTCCGCTCGTCCGCCGCCAAAGGCGTAGACCCAGGTTGTGTTCACCGACGAAGACCCGTCCATGCGTCGCGTCGTCCTTCCTGTTCAGCCCTGGATCAAGGTGAAATCCGCCACCTTGGCCATGGCTGCTTGCACCCGTTGCAAAAGGGCCAGGCGGTTGTCGCGTTCCGCAGGGTCGTCGGCGTTGACCAGCACGGCCTCGAAGAAACGGTCGACGGGATCGCGCAGGGTCGCCAGCAGCGCGCAGGCGCGGGTGAAATCCTCAGCGTCCAGAACCGGCTCCAAGGCCGCTTCGACGGCCTCCAGCGCGTCGAACAACTCCACCTCCTCGGTGGGGCCGCCGCGCAACGGAGCGGCGCTCGGCAGCGCGCCCTTCTTCGCTTCGGCGGCGAGGATGTTCACCGCGCGGCGATGACCGGCCAGCAGATCCTCGGCGCCCGGCTCGGCCAGGAAGCTCTGAACCGCCTCGAGCCGGGCGGAAATACGCGCCGGGTCGTCATCGTCGATGGCGAAGACCGCTTCGAGGATGTCCGGGCGAACGCCGGCCTCGCGTTGCGAAACCTTGAGCCGGTCGAGGATGAAGGCGACCACGCCCTCTTCGGAGCGCCCGCCGACCATGGCGGCCAAGCTCGTCAGGTGGCGAAGCGAGGCGCGAACGCCGTTTTCCCCCAGCAACCGCAGCACGCCCAGCGCCGCCCGGCGCAGGGCGAAGGGATCGCGCGAGCCAGTGGGCTTCTCGCCGATGGCGAAGAAGCCGACGATCAGGTCCAGCTTTTCAGCCAGCGCCAAGGCCACGGAGACCGGCGTCGAGGGCGCGGCGTCGGCCGGGCCCTGTGGACGATACTGCCAGGCGATCGCCTCGGCGACAGCCGGATCTTCGCCCTGAGCGCGCGCATAGTAGCCGCCCATCACCCCTTGGAGCTCCGGGAACTCGCCCACCATGCCGCTGACGAGGTCGGCCTTGGCGAGGCGTCCAGCCCGTGCGGCGAGTTCGGCGTCGGCGCCGACCAGCGGCGCGATCTGGCGGGCGAGGCGCTCCAGCCGATCGGCGCGCTCGCCCATGGTGCCGAGCTTGGCGTGGAAGGTGACGCCGCCCAGCTTGGAGAGGCGATCCTCCAGCGCAACCTTCCGGTCCTCGTCCCAGAAGAAGCGCGCGTCCGAGAGACGGGCGGCGAGCACGCGGGCGTTACCCTTGGCGATCAGGGCGCCGCCGTCGGTGCTCTCCAGGTTGGCGACGGCGATGAAGTTCGGGGCGAGCGCGCCGGAGGCGTTCGCCAGGGCGAAGTAGCGCTGATGGGTCCGCATGGTGGTGCGGATCACTTCGGGCGGAAGGTCGAGAAAGGCGGGGTCGAACTCGCCCAGCAGCGGAACCGGCCACTCCGCCATGCCGACCACCTCCGCAAGGAGCCCGGGATCGGGGATCACGCTCAAGCCTCGTTCGCTGGCGAGCGCCGCTGCGCCCACCTCGATGCGCCGCGCCCGTTCGGCGGGATCGAGCACCACGAAGCCGCGCTCCAGACCCTCGCGATAGCTGGCGAGATCGTGGATCCTGAAGGCGCGGCCGCCCGCCATCACGCGGTGGCCCTCGCTCTCGTCTCCGCTGGCGATGCCGTCGACCTGGAAGGGCGTGACCTGGCCGTCGAACACCGAGACGATCCGATGCAGGGGGCGCACCCAGCGCAGCGCGCCCGAGCCCCAGACCATGGACTTGGGCCACGGGAACTTGCGGACGAGATCGGGGACGATCTCGGCGATCACCTCGGCCGTGGGACGGCCCGAGCGGGCGAGCGTCGCGAACCACACCCCGCCGCGATCCTCGAGCTGTTCGCGATCCACGCCGGCAGAGCGGAGAAAGCCGGCCAGAGCTGCTTCCGGCGCGCCGACGCGGGGGCCCTTGCGCTCCTCGGTCCGGTCCGGCTGGGCGATGGGCAGCCCGTCGACCACCAGGGTGAGCCGTCGGGGGCCGGCGAAGGTCTCCAGATCGGCGACCCCCAGCGACGCCGCCGCGAGGGCTTCGCGCGCCAAGCGGCCGAGGTCGCGCGCCGCGCCGGCCTGCATGCGCGCGGGGATTTCCTCACTGAAGAGTTCGAGCAGCCACTGCGACATGTCGCGCCTTGTAGCTCAGGCCGCTTCCAGCGCCAGCCAGGCTTCGGCGCAACGCTTGGTGAGGTCGCGGATCCGGCCGATGTAGCTGGCCCGTTCGGCGACCGCGATCGCGCCCCGCGCGTCCAGGAGATTGAACAGGTGAGAGGCCTTCAGCACGTGGTCGTAAGCCGGCAGCACCAACGGCTGGCCCTGGCGCCCTCTGGCCTCCAGCAGGGCGGCCACCGTGGCTTCCATATCCTGGAACTGGCGCTTCAGCACGCCGACGTCGGCGAACTCCTGCTCGAAGGCGCTGAACTCGCGCTCGGACTCCAAGTAGACGTCGCCGTAGGTCTTATGGTCGGGGCTCTGCGGGTCGTTAAAGGCGAGGTCGTAGATGCTGTCCTTACCCTGGAGATAGAGGGCGATCCGCTCCAGGCCATAGGTGAGCTCACCGGCCACGGGGCGCACGTCCAGGCCGCCGACCTGCTGGAAGTAGGTGTACTGGCTGATCTCCATCCCGTCGCACCAGACTTCCCAGCCGAGGCCCCAGGCCCCCACGGTGGGGTTCTCCCAGTCGTCCTCGACGAAGCGGATGTCGTGCAATCGGGCGTCGATGCCCACCGCCTCGAGCGACTCCAGGTAAAGCGCCTGCATGTCGTCCGGGTTGGGCTTCAGGATCACCTGATACTGGTGAAAGGAGCGCAAGCGGTTCGGGTTCTCGCCGTAGCGCCCGTCGGACGGCCGGCGCGAAGGCTGGACATAGGCGGCGCGCCACGGCTTGGGGCCGAGCGCGCGCAGGACCGTGCCGGGGTGAAGCGTCCCCGCGCCCACTTCCACGTCATAGGGCTGGAGGATCACGCATCCTCGCGCGCTCCAGAACGCGTGGAGCGCCAGGATCAGGCCCTGGAAGGAAAGGGGGCCGCCGCGCGGAGGGCTGGTCATGCCCGGCGCTTAAAGAGAGCGGCGCCGGGCATCAACCCAGGTTCGGGCAGCTTGGCCTCAGGGCGCGGTGGGAACGTCCACGCCCGGCGGCAGCAGGACCTTGTCGACGACATGGATCACGCCATTGTTCGACACCAGCACCGTTTGGAGCACGTCCGCGTTGTTCACCTTCGCCGGATCGGCGCTGCCGTCGATCTGGAGCGGCGCGCCTTCGACGGAATTCACCGGACCCTTGGCGCCCTTGACCTTGGACTGGTCGAGACGGGCGTTCACCAGGTGATAGGTGAGGATCTTCTGCAAGACCGGCCCGTTCTTCGTCTCCATCAGCGCCTGCAAGGTGGCGGGCGGAAGGGCGTTGAAGGCGTCGTCCGTCGGGGCGAACAGCGTGAGGCCGGGCTGCTGCTTGAGCACGGGCGTCAGGTTGGCGGCGTCCAGCGCCTTGGCGAGGATCGTGAATTTGGGAGAACCCTTGATCGTCGCGTCGATGTCGCCGGCGGCGACGAGGTTGGGGCTGCTGGCGACCGGCGCGGAGGGAGCGGGAGCCGCGGCGCTGGACGGCGAGGCCGGAGGGGCGGCGGGGGTCTGTGCGCTAGCTTGGGAGGCAAGCAAGAGGGCGATCGCCGAAGCGGCGAGGGTCGTCTTCACGGGCAAGCGTAAGGCTCCTGTCGATGATCTGTGAGAAGATGAAAGGCGGCCCCTTAGGTGAAACCGCCGCGCAAATCCAAGCCCGCTCTCGGGCGCGAATGAGGCGGACGGTTCACCTGGAGGTCGGCGTCAGTTTCCGGCGGGCTTGGTGTGTTTGCCGGCGTGCGACATGGGCGAGCCGTACTTGGCGCGGTTCTCGGCTGTATCGGGAACTGGCCCGTTTGTGACGCGGATATTGGTGTCGGTAGCGCCGGACGGCATCGTCGTCGTGCTCGTGGCTTGCGCCTCGGGAGTCATGTTGTCCTGGTTGCTGACCGGCGGAGGCGGAGCGGACGCCGACATATTCGACGGCGCGGCGCTTCCGCTCGAGTCCTGAGCGAGGGCGGCTCCGGCAAAGCCCAGCGCCAGCGCGCCGGTGGTTAAAGCGAGTTTCAGACGGGTCATCGGCGTGGCTCCTCTGGGATGTCACTCCGGTATTCGAGCGGAGCAACGGTTTCAGTACGCGCTCGCAAGGTGGAGGTTTCCCCCGGTCACGAGTTCGTGATCCGGCGCCTACAGAGTGGGCGCCCAATTTCTAAGCAGAGCTTGACCACAGGCGCCGAAATCCCGGGCCGGCCCGCCGCAATGTACGGCGCAGCACCGAAACCGGGGCCGACCCATGCGAACCCACCCCTACTGGAGCCTTCGACAACAAGGGTCCGGCCGGGCGCCTGGGCCGCGGGGATAAGCCGATGAAGATGATTGTAGCCATCGTCAAACCGTTCAAGCTCGACGAGGTGAGAGAGGCGTTGGTGGCTGCCGGCGTGGAAGGCCTGACGGTTTCGGAGGTCAAGGGCTACGGCCGTCAGAAGGGTCAGACCGAGATCTACCGGGGGGCCGAGTACCAGGTGAACTTCGTGCCCAAGGTGAAACTCGAGGCCGTGGTCGACGAGGCCGCCGCGCCCGCGGCCATCGAGGCGATCAAGCGCGCGGCCGCCACCGGCCGCATCGGAGACGGCAAGATCTTCGTCATGCCGGTCGAGGAAGCGGTGCGGATCCGCACCGGCGAAACCGGCCCGGCCGCGCTCTAACGCCACAACCAGAACCGAGGGGACACAGAGATCACCATCATGAAAGCCAATCGCTTCCTCAAGGCCGCGGGCCTTGCCCTGGCCCTGCTGGGCCTCGGCGCGCCGCTCGCCGCCACGGCACAGTCCGCGCCGGCGCCCGCCGCCAGCGCCCCCGCCGCGCCCACCGGCGAGGCGGCCGCTCCGCCCAACACCTCCGGTGCGGCGGCGTCGTCCACCACCCCGGCGCCGGCCGCTCCGGCCGCTGCCGCGACGCCCGCCGCCCCCGCCAAGTTCAAGCTCGATAGCGGCGACACCGCCTGGATGCTGACATCGACGGCGCTCGTCCTGATGATGACCATTCCGGGCCTGGCGCTGTTCTACGGCGGCATGGTGCGCAAGAAGAACGTCATCGCCACCGTGGCCCAATCCTTCGCCATGACGGCGGTGGTGACGGTCGTCTGGTATATCCTCACCTATTCGATCGCCTTCGGCACCTTGGCTGACGCCAACATGAACAAGTGGTGGGGCGGCCTGGACAACTTCATGCTGAAGAACGTCCAGATGGATGGGATGGACCCCAAGACCCCGACGGTTGCGTACTCGATTGCCGGGACGAACTACACCGTTCCCGAATACGTCTACATGATGTTCCAGATGACGTTCGCGATCATCACCCCGGCGCTGATCGCTGGAGCCTTCGCCGAGCGCCTGAAGTTCTCCGCGCTGCTGATCCTGACGGTCCTCTGGTCGATCTTCGTCTACGCCCCCATCGCCCACTGGGTGTGGGGCGGCGGCTTCCTAGGCAAGATGGGCGTGATGGACTTCGCCGGCGGCACCGTGGTTCACATCAACGCCGGCATCGCCGGCCTGGTGTGCGCGCTCGTCCTTCCCAAGCGTAAGGGGCTCGGGACGATCAACATGGCCCCGAACAACCTCGTCTACACCATGATCGGCGCCTCGCTGCTGTGGGTCGGCTGGTTCGGCTTCAACGCCGGATCGGCGGTCGCCTCCAACGCGCTCGCCGGGGTCGCCATGGCCAACACCCAGATCGCCACCGCCGCGGCCGCCCTGGCCTGGATGGTCGTCGAGTGGGTGCATCGCAAGAAGCCGACCATGCTCGGCTTGGCGTCAGGCGCCGTCGCCGGCCTGGTGGCGGTCACCCCGGCCTCCGGCTGGGTCCTGCCGAACGGGGCCTTGTGGATCGGCATCGCCGCCGGCGCGGGCTGCTATTGCAGCTCGGTGTTCCTCAAGGGCTGGCTCAAGTACGACGACAGCCTGGACTGCTTCGGCGTCCACGGCGTCGGCGGCTTCATCGGCGCCATGCTCACTGGGGTGTTCGCCAGCGCCGCGGTGGCGACGCTTCCGGATGGGCACGGGGTCATGACCCAGCTGATCAGCTGCCTCGCCACCATGGCCTGGACGGCGGTCGGCACCTTCATCATCCTGATGATCATCAAGTTCACCGTGGGCCTGACGGTCACCGCGGACGAGGAGGACGAGGGGCTCGACCTCGTCCTTCACGGGGAGGCCATCCACGACTGACCTTACGGATCAGCGTCAAGACGAAGAGCGGGGGCCGGGCGACCGGCCCCCGTTTTCGTTGCGGCGGTTCCTTAGCCCTGGTCGCCGCCGCCCTGAGCGCCGCCCTGACCACCCGGCCGGTAGCCGCGGTCGCTCCCACGATAGGCGCTGCGATAGCCGTTTGCGCCCTCGGCCTTCTGTTGCGCCCAGTAGCTCGCCCCATCGCGCGGCTTGAACATGGTGCGAGGCGCGCCGTCGCGGTTGACCACGGCGAAGACGTTTCCGGCCGCGCTGTACATCACCTTGTCGCCGTTCGAGCGGGAGATGGTGTCCACGTCCTTGGGCGGGCGTTCGACGAAGGCATGGGCCTTGCGGACGTAATCGCTTTCGTTCGCGGCCCCGAAGTCCGCGCCATTCTTGGCGAACTGGTACTGGGCGTTCTCCTCGGCGGTGTGGCTGCGATTGGCCGCCCACATCGGCTTGCCGTCGACTTGGGGTACGGGCCGGTCGCGCGGATCGGCCGAGGCGTAGGATGCGCCGTAGGCGGTTCCAGGCTTGGCAGCGTCGGCGGTGGCGCCATAGGCCGCCGGCGCGGATCCGCCCTGGCCGGACACGGCCGACGGCTTGTTACAGGCCGCCAACGACAAGGCAGCCATCATCGCGGCCGAAAGGCCGATTACTGTACGGTTCATGGTTTCCCTCCAGCAACCTCCCCGGAAGAGCCGAGCGAGGCGAACAGAACGCGAACCGGGAACACATTTCCGAAGCTTTGTCTAGACCGCCGCGGACGGCTAAGAGCGAAACTATGTCAAGCGAGGACAGGAACGCGGCGCACCGCAGGGTGCTGCTGATCGTGGGCGGCGGGATCGCCGCCTACAAGGCGCTCGAACTCGTGCGGCTGATGCGCAGGGCCGGGATCGCGGTCACGCCGATCCTGACGCGGGCGGGCGCGGCGTTCGTGACCCCGCTTTCGCTCTCGTCCCTGGCGGAAGCGCCGGTCCGCACCGAGCTGCTGAGCCTCGACGATGAGTCCCGCATGGGTCACATCGAGCTCTCACGGTCGGCGGATCTGATCGTCGTCGTTCCCGCCACGGCGGACCTGATGGCCAAGGCGGCGGCCGGCCTTGCCGATGATCTTGCCTCCACGGTGCTCCTCGCCACCGACACGCCCGTGCTGATGGCGCCAGCGATGAACGTGCGGATGTGGGAGCATCCAGCCACGCGCCGGAACCTCGCGACACTCAGAGCCGACGGGGTGAAGTTCGTCGGTCCGGACACGGGCGCGATGGCCTGCGGCGAGTTCGGCGAAGGTCGGCTGGCCGAACCGGAAGCCATCCTGGCGGCCGTCCAGCGCCTGCTCGACGCGGGGGAGGGCGCTCGTCCACTCGCCGGTCGGCACGCGCTCGTCACCGCGGGACCCACGGCCGAGCCGATCGATCCGGTGCGGGTGCTCACCAATCGCTCGAGCGGCAAGCAGGGCTACGCCATCGCCGCCGCCCTGGCCGAGGCGGGCGCGCGCGTCACCCTGGTGAGCGGGCCGGTCTTCTTGCCGACGCCTCAGGGGGTCGAGCGGATCGAGGTGGAGAGCGCGCGCGAGATGCTGGCCGCGTGCGAGGCCGCCCTGCCTGCGGACGTGTTCGTCGCCGTCGCCGCCGTCGCCGACTGGCGCCCGGACAGCGTGTTCGACATCAAGCTCAAGAAGGCGCCTGGCGGCCCCCCGACCCTGAAGCTGATGGAGAACCCCGACATCCTGGCCGCCCTCTCGCGCCCCGGCCCGAACCGGCCCAAGCTTGTGGTGGGCTTTGCGGCCGAGACTCAGGATCTGGAGGCGCTCGCCACCGCCAAGCTCAAGCGCAAGGGCTGCGACCTGATCGTCGCCAACGACGTCAGCCAGGAGGGGATCATGGGCGGGGACGAGAACGAGGTGCTGCTGATCTCGGCCACCGCCGTCGAGCGCTGGCCCAGGGCCGGCAAGGCCGAGGTCGCCCGCCGCCTCGTCGCCCGTATCGCGCAGGCGCTCGCGTGAGCGTTCCCGTTCGGGTTGTGCGCCTACCCCACGGCCGCGACCTGCCGCTGCCGTCCTACGAGACCGCCGGAGCGGCCGGCATGGACCTGCGCGCCGCGATCGACGCCGAGTTGGTGCTCCAGCCGGGCGAGCGCATGGCGATCCCCACCGGCCTGTCGATCGCCTTGCCCGACGGCTACGAGGCCCAGATCCGCCCCCGATCCGGCCTCGCCCTGCGCCACGGCATCAGCCAGGCCAACACGCCCGGCACCATCGACAGCGACTATCGCGGCGAGGTGCGGGTGATCCTGATCAACCTCGGCCAGGAACCCTTCACCATCCGACACGGCGACCGCATCGCCCAGATGGTGGTGGCGCCGGTGACCCGGGCGGACTGGGAAGAAGCGGAGAGCCTGGACGAAACCGTGCGAGGCGTCGGCGGGTTCGGCTCCACGGGGCGATAGCCGGCGTAAGGTCCGCCGCCGACAATTCACCGGCAAAGTGACGCCCCCGTCATTTTTCTTGACTCGTGCCAGGACCCGCGCGATAGGCGAATGACGAAGCCTTTCATGGGAGAGATGCGCGTGGCCGACGGCAATATCACCAAGGACATGATGTACGAGGCGGTAGCGCCCGACGACTTCGAGTCCATGCTGAACCTCGACCGCTACGGACAGCGCTCGACCGCCTTCGACAAGATCATCAGCGCCACCCACGATCACTTCTGGGACCCGCTCGACAAAACCTACATCGATTTCGACGAGCCGTGGGACATGGACAACAAGCCGCTCGTCCCCGAGAGCTTCAACATCGCGCTGCAGACCGACTATGTCTCGCAGCGGCTGACCGACCCGTCGATCCGGGCGCAGTTCGTCAACAAGTCGTTGCTGCGCAGCTTCTCCTCGATCCTTCACGGCGAGCAGGGCGCGCTGAACCTCTCCGCCTCGCTGTGCCACGTCCTCTACGACCAGGGCGCGCAGGAATACGCCGCCAACCAGACCCGCGAAGAGGCGCGCCACGTCACCGCCTTCGCCAAGTACATCAAGGCGCGCTGGGGCCGCCCGGTGCCGCCGAGCGGCGTCTTGAAGGACCTGCTGGTGGAGATCATCTCCGCGCCGGAGGTCTACAAGAAGATCATCGGCATGCAGATGCTGGTCGAGGGCCTGGCCATGGGCGCCTTCGCCACCTTCTTCCAGATCCTGGAGGATCCGCTCGGCAAGAAGCTGATGCAGCTCGTCATGACCGACGAGGCCTTCCACCACAAGTTCGGGAAGATCTGGGCCGACCGCACCGTGCCCAAGCTCAGCCCCGAGGAGCACATCATCATCGAGGACTGGGCGGCGCACTGCTTCCAGGTGCTGCTGTTCAACCTCGTCTCGCCGCACGAGCAGCGCGACCTCTACGAGGAGTTCGGGCTCGATCCCGACAAGGTGCTCGAAGGCATCCAGGCCATCGCCACCGACGAGGCGCGGCGCGAGGACATGAAGGAATCGACCAACATCTTCCGGGTGTTGATCAAGACCCTGCTCAACGCCGGCATCATCACCGACCGCACCCGCGCCTTCTACGGCATGTACGTCGACATGGACGAGCTGAAGGCCGAGGGCGACCGGATGGTCGGCGACGACATCGCCGAGGAAGGCATCGCCTACCTCAAGACCATCAATTTCAAGGCCAAGCTTTCGACGCCGACTCTGCTCGCAGCGGAGTAGAGTGATCGACCGGCGGGCGGGTCCGACCCCGCTCGCCGCTCGCTTGCCAAGCTTGAGCGCGAGCTCCACGCTTGGGGGGTGAGCGGACCCAGCCCCCCGACAGCGGACGCGCTTCCGTCGCCACATAGATTTGCGGCGCTCGACGGCTGGCGCGGGCTTTGCGCCCTCTCCGTGGTGCTGTTCCACCTCGACGCCGACACGCACCTCCGCACGTTGACGCGGCACGCCTACGTCGCGGTGGATTTCTTCTTCGTCCTCAGCGGCTTCGTGCTGATGTCGGCCTGGGGCGAGCGTCTTCGCGACCGCGCGGCGCTGCGGCGTTTCGCCTTCCGGCGATTGACCCGGCTCTATCCCCTGCACCTGGCGACGCTTGGGGTGCTGTTCCTCCTTATCGGATGGGAGGCGTGGCGCACCGGCGGGAGCGTGTTCGCGGCCTCGCATGGCCTGGTCGCCCTGGTCCAGTGTTTGGCGCTCGTCCAGGGTTTCACCCCCAAGGCTCTGAGCTGGAATTTCCCGTCCTGGAGCGTCAGCCTCGAACTGTGGGGTAGCCTGCTGTTCGGGGTGGTGCTGTGGCTGGCCGGGGCGCGGGCCTGGATGGCGTCCGCCGCGATCGCCCTGGCGCTGGCGGCGCTGGTGCTCACCCTCGGCGAGCCGGCCGGCCCGGCGACCACCGAGGGCGGGGCCGTGCTGAAGGCGGCGCATTACCTCATGGCGTTCTTCGCCGGCGCGGCGCTGTTCAAGTTGTTCGCCATCGCCGTGCGGCGCGCGTGGTCTCCGCCCGGCTACGCGGAGTGGCTCGCGGTCGTGGTCGTGGTCGGCCTGTTCCTGTTCGCCGACCGCGTGCCCTCGCCGGTCAGCGTTGGCTTGTTCGCGCTGGTGATCCTGGTCTTCGCCCACGAGAGCGGGCCGTGTTCGGCATGGTTGAGACGTCGGGCGCCCCAGGCGCTGGGGCGGTGGTCCTATTCCATCTACCTCGTCCACCCGTTCTGGACGATCGCCACGTTCAAGCTGCTTTCAGATCGGGGACTGTGGCGGGAGCGCCCCCTCTCGCTGGGTGGCGTCGTCGCCATGGACCTCGCCGCCGTCGCCTGCCTGGTCGCGGTCGTCGCCACCGCCAGCCTCACCTACCGATTTATCGAGCGGCCCGGGATGAGATGGGTTGGCTTTCGGTTTGAGAAGGCGCCGCGCGTCGCACCGGCGAGGAGTCAGCGCGCTCCAAGCGCTCGGGCGACATAGGCGACCTGACGGCCCAGGAAGGCGAGCAACCACTCCCACGCCTCGCGCGCCGAGGTGGTGAAGGGCTTACCGACCTCGTCGGCCATGGCGGCCCCGCGCGCGCCGAGCGGCAGCGGTTCCCCGGTCGTGGTGTCCAGCGCCGTCTGGTGCTCGATCTGGGCGCTGAGCTCAGCGCCGATCAGCACCACCATCATGGTGAACCACAGCCACAGCATCAGGGCGATCACCGCGCCCAGGGAGCCGTAGGTGGCGCCCAACCGGGTGAAGCTGTCGATGTAGAGCGAGAAGGCGATGCAGCCGATCAGCCAGATCAGGGCCGCCGCCGCCCCGCCGCAGTAGACCCACCGCCAGCGCGCCGGCTCACGGCTCGGACCAACGCGATAGGCCAGGGTGAAGGCCTGCGCGGCGACGAGGTATAGGATCAGCCAGCGCAGCGGCGCCCACCATAGTCGTAGCCCGTGGAAACCCAGAGCGTGCAGCACCGCGGGGGCGGCGACGGTGAGGCTGGTGGTCACCGTCAGCAGCGCGAGAGCGCCCAGAGTGGCGGCGTAGGTGATCAGGGTGCGGCGCAGATAGGGCCGCTTCTCGGTCTCGCCGTAGGCCACGTTCAGCCCGTCGAAGAGCGACTTCATCCCAGCGTTGGCGCTCCACACCGACGCCAGGACGCTGAGCGCGAACGCCGCTCCGAGAGTTGTGTGCGGTCGGCCGGAGAGCGTGATGAGCTCGTCGCCGATCAGGCCCACAGCTTCCCGCGGAAAGATCACCGCGAGCCGCTCGAGTTCGCGCGTGACCGACTCGACGTCGGAGAACAGGCCGTAGATCGAGACGAAGGCGGCGAGCGCGGGAAAGATCGCCAGCAACAGGAAGAAGGCGACGCCGCCGGCGACGGAGGGAAGCCTGTGCTTCTGCCACGCGCGGTAGGTGCGCCATACGATATCCTTCCAGCCCAGCAGCGGGATCCGCCAGGGCGCGGTGGCCTCCCGGCCCCGGGCTCGACCCGCGTCCGTGGGCGAGTCCAAGACGGTCTAGCCCTTGCGTGCGGCCAGTCCGCGCGCGATCGGCGCGGCGAAGGCCTTCACCGCCGCGGCCGCTCCTTCCGGCGCGGCCCAAACGGAGTTCGAGACGGCCAGGAAGTCCGCGCCCGCGGCGACCAACGGCTCGGCGTTCTCGGGAGTGATCCCGCCGATGGCGACGCAGGGGATCAGCATCGTCTCCTGCCAGATCTCCAGGATCTCGGGATCGGGGCGGTGGATCGTCTCCTTGGTGAGGGTCGGATAGAAGGCGCCGAAGGCGACGTAGTCCGCGCCGCCCTCCGCCGCTTCCATCGCCAAGTGACGGCTGTCGTGACAGGTGACGCCGACGATGCGGTCCGAGCCGACCACGCGCCGCGCCTCGTCAACTGACGCATCGTTCTGGCCCACATGCACTCCGTCGCAGTCGAGGCTGGCGGCGAGGTCCGGGCGGTCGTTCAGGATCAGGCTGACACCTCGCGCGCGGCACAGCGGACGCAAGCGCGCGACGACCTCCCCCACGGTGTCGTCGCCGACATCCTTCAGTCGGACCTGCATGGCCTTGACGCCGCCGGCGTCCAGAGCGGCCGTCGCCTCGCCCTCGAAGGCGCCGAGATCGACAATGCGGGACGGCGTGATCAGATAGAGGCCGCAGGTGGGCTTGGACATGCCGCCTCATGCCGCCTTTGTGGCCTGGGGGGAACTCCCTCCATCATTCGGAACACCTTCCGCGATACTCCGCGAATCGTTACACATCGCATTGTGCCCGCCTTGGGCAACGGGGAAGGAAAGCTCAAATATGCGCACGATCATGCTCGCCTCCATCGCGGCTCTGTTGATGGCGTCCGCCGTCGACGCCCAGACCGCGGCGACGACGACCACACCGGCGGCCAAGTCCACCACGAAGACGACCAAGGCGATGAAGCCCGCCGCCTCGACCACCGCCATGTCGTCCTCCGCCAGTTCGAGCACGCCAGCCAAGGCGAGTGGACGCAAGCCGCAGACGGCGGAGTCCAAGGCCTGCTCGGCTCAAGCCGACGCCAAGAACCTGCATGGCAAGGATCGCCAGAAGTTCCGCCGCGGCTGCATGAAGGGCGCCGCCTAGCTTAAGTTGTCCGGGCGTCGGCTCGCGCCGGCGCTCCCGAGACCACCTTAAGGTCGCACCTCGAAGTCGAGGATCGTGCGGTCGCGATCCTCGATGCGAAACATCGTGAGACTCTCCACCCCGGGCGTCTCCAGGACAGTGCGGGGCCAGAAGGCGTGGGCGGCGGTGTTCGCCTTGGCGATCGCCAGTTCCCATCGGCCGGGGAAGCGGCTGAATACCGCCTGGGCCGCGCGCCGGCCGAGGCCTGAACGTCGGTGCTGCCGCAGCATGAAGAACTCGGCCATGGCATGGTCGATCGGCTCGCCACGCCAGGAGTGGGCGTTCACCAGAGCGAAGTCCGGCCAGGCGCTCATCGGCGTCGGATCAGGAACGGCCGACGCTCGGGCGTTGACCAGTAGCTCTCGAGAAACTCGTAGGGGTCGAAGGCGCCGTCGGCCCCGATCGTCCATTCCTCGGCCGGATACATTTCCGAGAAGTCGTGAATGTAGAGCTGAAACAGGCGCTCGAAGACCGGCCGCGCCTCGCGGGCGGCCGGCTCGATGCTGATCTCGGAAGGGCCGGCCACGCTTAGGCCTCGAGCGCCGCGACGCCGGGCAGCACCTGGCCTTCCATCCACTCCAGGAAGGCGCCCCCGGCGGTGGAGACGAAGGTGAAGTCGCGTTCCACGCCGGCGTGGACCAGAGCGGCGACGGTGTCGCCTCCGCCCGCCACCGCGACCAGCGCGCCGTCGCGGCAGAGCTTCGCCGCGTGCCTGGCGGCGGCCACGGTGCCGGCGTCGAACGGCGGCACCTCGAAGACGCCGAGCGGGCCGTTCCACACCAACGTCTTGGAGCGATCCATCACCGCGCACAGGCGTTCCACCGTCCTGGGGCCCGCATCCAGGATGCGCTCACCGGGATCGATCTCGCCCAGATCGCGCACCCGCGCCGGCTCTCCCGGAGCTGGACGTTCGGCGACGATGGTGTCGATCGGCAGCAGGAGTTCGCAGCCGTGGGCGCGCGCGGTGTCGGCGATCCGCAGGGCCTCCGCAGCCATCTCCTTCTCGCACATCGAGCCGCCGACCTCGACGCCCTGGGCGAAGAGGAAGGTGTTCGCCATGCCGCCACCGATCGCGAGCGCGTCGAGCTTGGTGACCAGATTCTCCAGCAAGGCGAGCTTGGTCGAGACCTTGGAGCCGCCGACGATCCCGAGCACCGGCCGCTCGGGGTGGCCGAGCGCGCGTTCGAGCGCGTCCAGCTCGCGTCGGAGCGACTCGCCGACATAGCTCGGTAGCAGCGTGGCGATGAAATGGGTCGAGGCGTGGGCGCGGTGCGCGGCGGAGAAGGCGTCGTTCACATAGAGGTCGCCGCTCGCCGCGAGGGCGCGGGCGAAATCGGGATCGTTGCACTCCTCGCCTGGATGGAAGCGCAGGTTCTCCAAGAGCAGGACGCCGCCGGCCGGCAGGGCGTCCACCGCCGCGCGCACCCGCTCGCCGACGCAGTCGTCGCAGAAAGCCACCGGCGCCTCGATCAGCTCCGACAGGCGCTCGACAACGGGACGCAGGCTCATGGCGTCGACCCGCCTGCCCTTCGGCCGGTCGAAGTGCGCCGCCAGGATCACCTTGGCGCCGCCCGCGCGCAGGAGGGCGATCGTCGGCAAGGCCGCGCGCAGGCGGGTATCGTCGGTGATTTCGCCGTCGCGCATCGGAACGTTGAAGTCGACCCGGACGAAAGCCCGCTTGCCGGCAAGATCGGCGCCCTCGAGGCTGCGAACGCTCATGACGATCAGCCCAAGGCGGCCAAAGCCATCGCCGTGTCGGCCATCCGGGTCGAGAAACCCCACTCGTTGTCGTACCAGGCGAGCACCCGCGCCAGCCGCCCGTTCACCACCTGGGTCTGCGGCAGAGCCACGGTGGCCGACGCCGGGCTGTGGTTGAGGTCGGTGGAAACCACCGGATCCTCGGTGACATCCAGAATGCCGTGCAGGGGCCCCTGCCGCGCGGCGGCGGCCATGGCGTCGTTGATCTCGGCCTTGGTCACGTCGCGGCTGGGCACGATCTTCAGGTCCACCACCGAGACATTGGGCGTCGGCACGCGGATGGAGGAGCCGTCGAGCTTGCCGGTGAGCTCGGGCAGCACCAGTCCCAGGGCCTTGGCCGCCCCGGTGGAGGTCGGGATCATCGACATGGCTGCGGCGCGAGCGCGGTAGAGATCCTTGTGCAGGGTGTCGAGGGTCGGCTGGTCGCCCGTGTAGGAGTGGATGGTTGTCATGTAGCCGCGTTCGATGCCGCAGGTGTCCAGCAGCACCTTGGCCACCGCCGCCAGGCAGTTGGTGGTGCAGGAGCCGTTGGAAACCACGGTGTCGGCCGCGGTGAGGGTGTTCTGATTCACGCCGAAGACGATGGTGCGGTCGGCGCCGTCGCAGGGCGCCGAGACGAGCACCCGCCGCGCCCCCGCCTCCAGGTGCGCCGCCGCCTTCTCGCGGCTGGTGAAGATGCCGGTGCACTCCAGAGCGATGTCGACCCCAAGCTCGCGGTGCGGCAGCTGGGCGGGATCGCGGATGGCGGTGACCTTCATCGGGCCCCGGCCGACGTCGAGCGTGTCGCCCTCGACCTTCACCTCGCCACGGAAACGGCCGTGCACCGAGTTGTAGCGGAAGAGGTGAGCGTTCGCGTCGGACGATCCCAGATCGTTGATCGCCACCACCTCGATGTCGCGGCGGTCGTGCTCGACGATGGAGCGCAGGACAAGGCGACCGATACGGCCGAAGCCGTTGATCGCGACGCGAACGGGCATGGATCTCTCTGCTTTCGATTTTGCTGAAAATGTGGGCGGGGTTTTGCGGGCCAAAGCCGCCAAGTCAAGCGAACCCCCTTTCCCGCTGCAGCGAACAGCGGTCTAAGATGATGCCGTAAAGGTTCAGCGCTGGAGGACGGCGAGGCCCCAAGTGAACGGAACGGGACGTCTCGATCTGGCCATTCGGCGCCTGGAGCGCGCCATCTCCGCTATCGAGCAGCGGCGCGCCGGGAATGGCGCTGACGCCGGCGGGCTGTTCGACCTCGATCGCGCCCGCCTCGCGGCCGATCTCGACGCCTGCCGGGCGCGCGAGCGGGAGCTGCGCGAGGCGGCCGCCCAGGCCGCCGACGCGGTCGAAAAAGCCATGACCGCGGTGAACGCCGCCCTTCCGGAGCGCTGAGCGGCATGGCCCAGGTGCTGGTGGAGGTTCATGGCAAGGCCTACGGGGTCGGGTGCGAGGACGGAGAGGAGTCCCACGTCCGCGCGCTCGCCAAGTTGATCGACCTCAAGGCGCGCGAGGTCGCGCCCGACGCCACGGTGCTGGGCGAGACGCGCACCATGCTGCTCGCCGCCCTGATGCTCGCCAACGATCTCGAGGAGCTTCGCGGCAAACTCGCCGCCGCCGAGGACCGGCTTGCCCGGATCGAGGGCGCGGAGGCCGACATCGAGACGCGCGCTGTCGCCGCTCTGGAAGCGGCCGCCCAGAAGCTCGAGGCGCTCGCCGCTGGTTAGCGGCCCACAGGCGGCGATCCACAGCTTGCCAAGGCGCGAATTCGCCGCCAGACGGACCCGGACAAACAAAAGAAGGTCTGGGGAAGCGATGAAGTCAATCTGGCTTGCGGCCGCCTTGGCGCTTGGGCTTGGAAGCGGCGCGTCCGCCCAGGGACTGCGACCCGATCAGGTCCGCTTCCGCGAGATCTACAAGGAGCTGGTCGACACCAACACCGCGCTGTCGAACGGCAGCTGCACTCTGGCCGCCCAACGCATGGGCGCTCGCCTCAAGTCCGCCGGGTTCAGCGACGCCGACATCACCTATTTCGCCGATCCGGCCCATCCCAAGGACGGCGGGCTGGTCGCCATCCTTCCCGGCTCCGATCCCAAGGCCAGGCCGATCCTGCTGCTCGGCCACCTCGACGTGGTGGAGGCCAAGCGGGAGGACTGGACCCGCGATCCGTTCACCCTGGTGGAGGAGAACGGCGTCTTCTACGGCCGCGGCGCCTCGGACATGAAGGTCATCGACGCGACCTGGGTCGACATGCTGATGCGCTTCAAGGCGCAGCACGAGCCCCTCAAGCGCACCCTCAAGCTCGCCCTCACCTGCGGCGAGGAGACGACGCTGGCGTTCAATGGGGCCGATTGGCTGGCGAAGAACCGGCCCGACCTGATCAGCGCCGAGTTCGCGCTGAACGAGGGCGGGGGCGGACGCGCGGACGCCGAAGGCCATGTGCAGATGCAGGGCATCCAGGTGGCGCAGAAGGTGGTGCAGCAATTCCGGCTGGAGACCACCAACCCCGGCGGACACTCCTCCGTGCCGATCCGCGACAACGCCATCTATGAGCTTGCCACCGCCTTGCTCAAGGTGCGCGACCTGGAGTTCCCCGCCGAACTCAACGAGACGACCCGCGCGTTCTTCGCCCGCACTGGGGCCATGCGGAACGATCCGCTCGGCCGCGCCATGGTGGCGATCTCCAACGACCCGAGCGACAAGACAGCGCTGGCCGAACTCGACCGGGATCGCGTGTTCCATTCCCAGCTCCGCACCACGTGCGTGGCGACCCTGCTGAGCGGCGGTCACGCCGAGAACGCCCTGCCGCAGCGCGCATCGGCCAATATCAATTGCCGCATGTTCCCCGGCCGCACCATGGACGAAACGCGCGCGGCGCTTGTCACGGCGATCGGCGATCCTGGGGTCAGGGTGATCCCGCTTCAGCCGATACGGTCCAAGCCGATGTCGGCGCCGCTCGATCCGAAGGTCCTGGGTCCGGCCGAGAAGGTGACGGAAAAGTATTTCCCGGGCGTGCCGCTCATCCCGGTGATGTCCACTGGGGCGAGCGATGCGATCTACCTCTCCCCGATCGGGATTCCGACTTACGGGGTGCCCGGCTTCTGGAGCGGGCCCGAGGGAAGCGGCGCGCATGGCCTCAACGAGCACATCTCGGCGAAGTCCGTCTATGTCGGGACGGGACTTCCTCACCGACCTGGTGAAGGCTTACGCCGAGGGCGGCTGAACGCCCTCGGCGCTACGCGTCAGAGTCGTGCGCCGCGACCACGCAGGAAGTTGAAGATGATCACGACCACGGCGATCACCAGGAGGAGGTGGATGAGCCCACCTCCGATGTGGAATGCCAGGAAGCCCAGGGCCCATAGCACCACCAGCAGGGCGGCCAATCCTAGAAGCATGTTCGTCTCTCTCCCCAGTTTCGGGTGTTGAAGTCCACAGCCCTAGCGTGTGGCTACGCTTGAGGTTCCACTGCCCCGTCCCTACGTCTGACAGCGGCGGAGTTGCTGCGGATCTCGTCGGAGGCCTCACATCCCGGGGACCTTAATCACCTCCATAGGGAGCTGTCCCTGCCCTTGGCCGTGGTCTTGGGCACACGGCGCCCACCTGGTCCGCCAGGTCCGAGGGGATTGAACAGCCTCCACGGCTCCCGCGGCGCCGCCACCCCGCCCGCTCGCGACAAGGCGGAGCTACGCGTCGAGATGCGCCGATTGCGGCGTCGCCTGTCACTCGCCGATCCTGGCGCGGCCGAGAGCCTCGCTGAAACCGGGTTGGCGCGTCTGCTTAGCGGCGCGCCGGCGCCAGGGATCGTCGCCGGCTATCACCCCATGGGAGCGGAGATCGATCCGAGGCCCCTACTGGCGCGGCTCAGCCGGGCTGGATGGCGCATCGCCCTGCCGAGAGCCGTCGATCCAGAGGCGCCACTTCGGTTCGGCGACGCCGACGCGCCACGATCCCCCGACGCGTTCGGCGTTCCCGCGCCATTGGAAACCCTTGCGAGCCTCACCCCCGATCTCGTGCTCGTTCCGGTGTTGGCGTTCGATCGGTTCGGCGGCCGCCTGGGGCAGGGCGCCGGCTGCTATGACCGCACCATCGCCGCCTTGCGTCTCGCCGGCGCTCCGCTCGCGGTGGGGCTGGCGTTTGCTGGGCAGGGCCTCGAGCGGGTTCCCACCGACGAGCACGACGTGGCGCTCGACCTGATCCTGACCGAACGGGGACCCGTGGACGTGCTAAGGGCCCCGCGATGAGACTGGCTTTTTTCGGCGATGTGATCGGGCGTTCGGGGCGGGACGGGCTTGCGGAGCACCTGCCCAGGTTGCGGCGCGAGCTGGCCCTCGATTTCGTGGTGATCAATGCGGAGAACGCCGCCGCCGGGTTCGGCATCACCGAGAAGACCGCCGGCGAGCTCTACGACTCCGGCGCCGACTGCCTGACCTTGGGTAACCACGCGTGGGACCAGAAGGAGGCGCTCACCTATATCGAGCGCGAGCCGCGGCTCCTGCGTCCGGCGAACTACCCGCCCCTGTCCCAGGCTCCTGGCCGGGGCGCCAACCTGTTCGAGACGTCGAGTGGCGCGCGCGTGCTGGTGATGAACCTGCTGGGACGGGTGCACATGGACGCCCTGGACGATCCTTTCGCCGCCGCCGATCGCGAGCTGAACGCCTGCCCACTGGGCGATATGGCCGACGCCGTGATCGTCGACATCCACGCCGAGGCGACCTCCGAGAAGATGGCCATGGGTCACTTCTGCGACGGCCGCGCCAGCCTGGTCATCGGCACCCACACCCATGTCCCAACGGCGGACGCTCAGATCCTCCCCGGAGGCACCGCCTACCAGACCGACGCGGGGGCGTGCGCCGACTACGACAGCGTCATCGGCAACCAGAAGGACGAACCGCTGCGCCGTTTCACCACCCGCATCTCCGGGGGCCGCTACAAGCCAGCGGAAGGCCCGGCGACGGTGTGCGGCGTGCTAGTGGAGACGGACCCCTCCACCGGCCTTGCCCGCTCCATCGCCCCGATCCGCGTCGGGGGGCGCCTCTCGCAGGCGGTGCCCGGCTAGGCCGAGGCTTAGAGCGTCACGCCCAGGTGGGAGGCGGTGTCGGGGCCCACAGCGCCGTCGGCCGTTAGCCCTTTGGCTGTCTGGTAGGCCTGGACCGCTGCCGTGGTGCCCGGCCCGAACACGCCGGCCGGATCGGCGGTGGCTTGGCCGTTCTTTTGAAGCGCCGTCTGGATTGCGGCGATGGTCTCCTGGCACATGCCGGCAACGCCTTCCTTGTAGATCTTCGCCGAGACCTGGAGGTCGGGATAGGGACCGGAGATCTGCAGGCTTACCGGGTCCGAGCCGGCCCAGCCAAACAGCCACTGAGCGTTCGCTTCCGACAGATGGATGCAGCCATGAGACGGGATTGAGGTGTTCCCCTCGTGGAAAGCGCACCCTGAACCGTCATTGAAGAACATCGCGTAGGGCATCCACGCGCTGTAGGCGTGGCTCCAGTGCCGGACCTCCCGGTCATCCGAGAGCGCGGTCGCGTTCATAGATGTGTGATGCCCGTCGCGCCCAAAAGAGAGGTCGGTGATCCGGCCCTTCAGAACGTCATCTTCCAGGATGTCGATGCGATAGTCTGGCAGATAGACTGCGATTGACTTGCCCAAGCTTCCCTCCCGCCCTTCAGTGGGGGGCAACCTGCCTGGAATGGCCACGCTTGGAAAGCGAAGTTCGGGGTGGTCAACCGCGACGGCGCCTACGGGCTTGCCTTTTGTTTCACGTGAAACAATCCCGCAGGCGCTAGATCCCGCTTCTGCGCCTCACGATAAGGTGGTCGATCACCACCGTGCCCAGGCGCACCCGCCGGATCGCCAGGGCGCCGATGGCCACCGCCCCGATCGCCACCGCGCCAAGGGCGAACGCGCCGAGCGCCAGCGCGCCCGCGGCCCCCGCTCCGGTTGCGCCGACGCCGAGTGCTCCGGCGAGCGTGGTGCGAACGGGTCGATGATTCGGCTGCCACTCCACGATTGGTTTGGGCAGGGTCTCCTGGTCGGTCATCCCAAATGGCTCCTTGGCCGAACTGGCGCGTCGGCGGCGGCTTCGCTAGAAGCGCTGCCTCCCAGAAACGCCCGAAATCCCTAACATGGCCGGCCACTCCAAATTCAAGAACATCCAGTTCCGCAAGGGCAAGCAGGACAAGGTCCGCTCGAAGCTGTTCTCGAAGCTCTCGCGAGACATCACCATCGCCGCCAAGGCCGGCCTGCCCGACCCGTCCTCAAACGCCCGCCTGCGCCTGGCCATCGCCAACGCCAAAGCCGAGTCCATGCCCAAGGACAACATCGACCGGGCGATCAAGAAGGCCGCCGGCGCTGACGCCGACGCCTATGAGGAGATCCGCTACGAGGGCTTTGGGCCCGGCGGCGCGGGCCTCATCGTCGAGGTGCTGACCGACAACCGCAATCGCGCGGCGGCCAATGTGCGCAGCCTGCTCACCAAGAACGGCGGCAACCTGGGCGAGACCAACTCCGTGTCGTTCATGTTCGAGCGTCTGGGGCAGATCCTGTATCCGTCCAGCGCCGGGTCCGAGGACGCCATCACCGAAGCGGCCATCGAGGCCGGCGCGGAGGATGTCGTCGCCGAGGAGGAGGGCTTCGCCGTCCTCACCCGGTACGAGGATCTGATGACCGTCGCCGACGCCTTGGAGGCGACTCTCGGCGCGGCTCGCTCCACCAGCGTGATCTGGCGGCCCAAGGTCGAGACCCCCGTGGACGAGGAGCAGACCGAGAGCCTCTCAAAGCTGATCGACGCTCTCGAAGACGACGACGACGTCCAGAACGTCTGGACCAACGCGGCCTAGGCCGCCCGCAGCGCCTCGGCCCCACGCAAGTCCACCGACACGAGTTGGGAGACTCCCCGCTCGCGCATGGTCACCCCGAACAGGCGGTCCATGCGCGACATGGTGAGTGGGTTGTGGGTGATGGTGAGGAAGCGGGTGGCGGTGCGCCGGCGCATCTCGTCGAGCAGGTTGCAGAAGCGCTCGACATTGGCGTCGTCGAGCGGCGCGTCGACCTCGTCGAGCACGCAGATCGGCGCGGGATTGGCGAGGAAGACGGCGAAGATCAACGCCGCGGCGGTGAGCGCCTGCTCGCCCCCGCTCATCAGGCTCATCACCGACATGCGCTTGCCGGGCGGGCAGGCGAGGATCTCCAGGCCGGCCTCCAGAGGGTCTTCCGAGTCCACCAGCCGTAGCTCCGCCGCCCCGCCCTCGAACAGGGTGGTGAAGAGGTCGCGGAAGCGTTCGTCGATCACCACGAAAGCAGCCCGCAGCCGCTCACGCGCCTCGGCGTTGAGCTCGCCGATGGCGCGGCGAAGGCGAGACAAGGCGCCGGTGAGGTCGTCGCGCTCGCGCCGCATCTCTTCCAGCCTGGCGGCGACCCCTTCGGCCTCCTCCTCGGCCAGCAGGTTCACCGGGCCGACCCCGGCCTGCTCCCGCTCCAGCGCGGCGAGGTGAGCGCGGGCGCCGGCGAGATCGGTGGGCGTGGCGATGGCCTGGTCGCCGAGCCAGGTCTCCAAGGCGGCGGGCTCGAGGTCGGTGGCTTCCCGAAGATCCAGCGCCGCCTGGGCGGTCCGCTCCGCAGCGGACTCCAGGCGAGCGTCGGCTCCGGCTCGCGCCTCTCCGGCCGAGGCGGCGCGGGTTTCGGCGGCGCGCGCCGCCTGCTCCGCCTCGCGCCGGGCGGTGTCGGCGAGGGTGAGGGCGTCGTCGGCGGCGCGTCGGCGGGCCTCGCCGATCTCCAGGGTGTCCAGCAGCCTGCGACGCTCGGCCTCGATCGCCTCCGGCGCCGCCTTTGCGCGGACGAGCTCGGCCTCGAGCGTCGGTCTGGCGCCGGCGAGGTCGTCGAGCCGAACCTTGGCCTCGGCGGCGCGTCGTTCCCAGCCGGCGAGGTCGTCGATCAGTTGAATCCGGCGACGTTCGAGCTGGTGGCGTTCGCTCGCGTGTCGTTCGACCGCCACCCGCGCCTCCGCCTCGCCTCGCCGCGCCTCGGCCACCGTGGCGCGAAGGGCGGGCGCCTGCGCTTCGAAGGCGGTGTCTTCGGGCGAAGGCGCTGCGGCGTCGGAGAGGCCTTGCGCCTCCTCGGCCAGCCGCGCCGCGTCGGCTTCGAGGCTCTCAATCACCTCGCGAAGCGCGGAGAGCCGATCAAGGCGGCGGTGTTCCTCGCGCTGGAGAATGTCCAGACGCTGGCGGGTTTCACGTTCGCGCGTATCGGCCGGGCCGATTCCCCGCCGCGCATCGCCCCGGGTGCGCTCAAAACGCATCAAGGCCTCACGCGCCTGGGCATGCTCGGACTTGGCAATTTTGGCGGCGGGTTCCGCCTTCGCGGCGGCGGCCGAGAGCGCCTCGATCCGAGCGAGATCCCGTAGGCGCACGGCGGCGGGTAACAGCGCCCCTTCCGGCGCGACGAAGCCGTCCCACCGCCACAGGCCGCCGCCTTTCGACACCAGGCGTGCGCCCGGCGCCAGCGTGGCGGCGACGCGCTCGGCCGCGCTCGCCTCGCCTACCACGCCGATGAACCGCAAGCGCCGCGCCAGGCGGGGAGGCGCGCGGACGTGTTCGGCCAAGCTGACGACGCCTTCCGGCCAGGTTGGCGCGGACGGCGAGTCGATCCCGAGTTCGCTCCAGTAACGGTCGGCCGCCGGGCGCCAGCCCCGCCTCGAGCTCGTCCCGCAGCGCGGCGGCCAGGGCCGCTTCATATCCCGCGTCGACGCTCACGCTGGTGAGGAGGGTCGGCGCGCCGTCGGCGCCGTCCGCGGCGGTGGCGCGGGATAGGGCCTTGAGTTCGACGGCGATCTCCTGAAGCGCCAAGTCCGCCGCGCGTGTCCGTTCTCGCGCCTCCGCCTCCCGCCTCTCAGCCGCCGCGAACGCCGCTTCAGCGTCTTCCAACGCCTTCCTGGCCGCGGCGACCTCCAGGGCTGAGGACTCCGCCTCAGCTTCGGCCGCCTGCAGTCGCGCCGCATCTCCCCTCGACGCCGCGTCCCGCTCGGCAAGCGCGGCCTTCAGCCGCGTGCTGACGCCGGCGCGACTGGCTTCCACCTGGGCGAGACGATCCCGCGAGGCCTTACGATGGGCTTGGCGGCTGGCGAGTTCGGCGAGGTACCTCTCGAGCGACCCATCAGCCTCCGCCCGGACCCGTTCCGCTTCCGCAAGCGCCGCCGCCAGCGCGGGCTCGCGATCCGGAAACGACGCGACCGCCGCGTCCACCTCGGCAAGCCGCGCCGAGAGGTCAGCGATCCGGGCGCCGGCCTGCTGTGTGTCGGCCTCCTCGCGCGCGACATCCGCGTGAAGGCGTCGCAGGGCTTCATCGGCGCGGGCGATAGCCTCCCGCGCGTGGCCGAGGTCGCGGTCGACCTGTTCCCGCTGCAGCAGCGCGCGCTGATGGACGGCGGCGGCGATCGCCTGCTCCTCCCGAAGCGGCGCGAGCGCTTCCGACGCCTTCAACGCTTCGGTCGACGCCGCCGCGGCCGCTCGAGCGGCCTGCTCGTGAGCCAGCGCCGCTTCCGTGACCGCCGCGCGCGCGGCGCGCTCGGTTTCTCCCGCCTGGCGCCAGGCGAGGTGGAGGATGGCGGCGCGCAGGCCCCGGATCTCGGCGGCGATCTTCTTGTACTTGGCGGCGGAGCGCGCTTCGCGGCGCAGGCGGGCGAGGCTCGATTCCAGTTCGCCTTCGAGGTCGGAGAGGCGGGCGAGGTTGGCTTCCGCCGCGCGGACCTTGATCTCCGCCTCGTGGCGACGTCCGTGAAGACCGGAGACGCCCGCCGCCTCCTCCAGGATGCGGCGACGGTTCTGCGGGCGCGCGGCGATCAGCTCCGAGATCTGCCCCTGACGCACCAGAGCCGGTGAGTTCGCGCCGGTCGAGCCGTCGGCGAACAGCAGCTGAACGTCACGCGCGCGCACCTCCGAGCCGTTGATCCGATAGGTGGATCCCGCGCCACGATCGATCCGGCGGGAGACCTCAAGGAAGGGCTGGGCGTGGAAGGGTTCGGGCGCCTGGCCCTCCGTCTCCAGGCTCAGGGTCACCTCGGCGTGGCCGCGCGCGGGACGTTCGCCCGAGCCGCCGAAGATCACATCGTCCATGTCCTCGCCGCGCAGGGCCTTGGCCGAGGCCGCGCCCATCACCCAGCGCAGGGCTTCCAGAAGATTGGACTTACCGCAGCCGTTGGGCCCGACCACGCCCGTCAGCCCAGGCTCGATCGGCAGGGTCGTCGCCTCGACGAACGACTTGAAGCCGACGAGCCTGAGCTGGGTGAACCTCATCCGCGACGGTGCGCGGGAGGGTGGCCTCGGGGCGGCGCGATCGCCGTGGCGAGGGCCTCCAGGCTCGGAGGGGCCTCGAGCCGCTTGCCGTTGACGAAGAAGATCGGCGTGGAGTTCACCTTCCGCGCGTCCGCGTCCTTGTTGATGCGGTCCTGCAGCGTCTTCAGCGCCGCATCATCGCTCAGGCACGCCTTTGCCTGTGCCTGGGTGAGCCCACCCTTGGCGGCGATGTCGAACAACACGGGGCCGCCCTGCTGCGCCAGCTCGACCTGCCGGCGGTATACCTGGTCGACCACCTCGAAGTAGTGGCCCGGTCCGGCGCAGCGGGCGAGCAGGAAGCCGGCGGCGGCCATCTCTGGATCGCCAGTGAGCATCTCGTGCAGCACGAACCGCGCCCGTCCGGTGTCGATGAAGCGCGCCTTGAACCCGGGCCACACGGAGATCGCCCAGGCGGCGCAATGCGGGCAGCCCACCGAGCCGTACTCCTCCACCACCGCCGGGGCGCTGGGGAAGCCCAGCACCATGTGTCCCGCGGCGTCCGTCGATGTCGGCGGTTCGCGCGCGGGGACGGCGGCCATTACGAGGACCGCGGCGAGGCCGAGGGCGAGGGCGCGTCCGGCAAGGTTCGATCTCATGGCGTCACTCACGGCGCCGCCGACGATTCGGCAAGAGGGAGCTTACGGCAGGTCGCGCGCAAGCTGAAACGGCCAAGCTCCGATCAGGTCGGCGTCTTGCGCATCACCGCTCGTCCGAGGCGGGTGAGGGCGCGTTTGAGGTCGCCCTCGGGCACCGCCGCGAGACCTTCGGCGAGGCGCGCTTCCTGAGCGGCGTCGAGGGGCGCGCGGTTGCGGGCCTTGGGTGCGAGCTGGGGTGCGGGGCTCCGCCGCGCCGCGCCGAGGCGCCTGGCTCACGCGCACCGCGTCCACCGCGCCCGGGCCGAGAAACAGGTTCACTCGGGCGATGATCTCGTTGGCGCGATGCTGGATGAGGATGGCCCCTGGCCCATCCACGCGCAATTCCAGAACGGCGCCCGTTTTGGTGCGCGACCGGATCAGCCGCCCGGGTCGAACACCCCTGGCGAGATCGCGGCCGACGATCTCCGCCCAGCGCGCGACCAAGCCCTCCTCGCCCTTGGCGAAACGGCCGTCGAGAGGCTTGAGCGCCCGGGCGATGGCCCGGGCGGCGGGTGGAGGAGCGCGGCGCGGCGGGCGCGTCTTGCGCGCGGCGAGGATCCGCGCCGCCTCGTCCAGGTCGGGCAGCCGGCGAGCCATGGGCGATGTATACCCACGCGATGATCGCCGTCGACCGAGACGACCTCGCGCCCAACGTCCGCCGCGCCCTGCTCGCCTGGTACGACGTCCACCGGCGCGACCTGCCGTGGCGCGCGAAGCCGGGCGAAACCGTCGATCCCTACCGTGTGTGGCTCTCGGAGATCATGCTCCAGCAGACCACCACCGGCCACGCGGCGCCCTACTTCCTGGAGTTCACCGGCCGGTGGCCGACGGTGGACGCGCTCGCGGCGGAGGACGACAGCGTGGTCATGGCCGCCTGGGCGGGGCTCGGCTACTACGCGCGGGCTCGCAACCTGCTCGCCTGCGCTCGCATGGTGGCGGCGGAGCATGGCGGGGTGTTCCCGAAAACCGAAGAGGGTCTGCGAACCCTGCCGGGCGTGGGCGATTACACCGCCGCCGCCATCGCCGCGATCGCCTTCGACCGGCCGGCGAATGTGGTGGACGGGAATGTGGAGCGCGTGATGGCGCGGCTCTTCGCCGTCGAAACTCCGCTCCCAGCGGCGAAACCTGAACTGCGCCGCCTGGCCGGCGCGCTGGTCGCCGATGACCGGCCGGGCGATTGGGCCCAGGCGCTGATGGACCTTGGCGCCACTCTCTGCCGGCCCAAATCGCCCGATTGCCTGATCTGCCCGGTGAGACCTTGCTGCCTTGCGGCGGCGACCGGCGAGCCGGCCAAATATCCGCGCTCGACCCCCAAGACCGAGCGGCCCAGGCGCCATGGCGCGGTCTTCGTCGCCCGTTCAGGCGGCAGGGTCGCCGTCGTGCGCCGGCCGCCGAAGGGGCTGCTCGGCGGTATGATCGGCCTCCCGACCACAGCCTGGACGGAGCAGCGAGCGCCCACTCCGCACGAGCCCCCGTTCGAGGGGAGCTGGATGGAGGTGGGGGAGATCGACCACGTCTTCACTCACTTCGCCCTCACGCTTACCGTGAATTCGGTGGACGCCGCGGACGCGGATGGATCGTTTCAGTGGATGCCGGAGGCTGAGGCGGCGCGGGCGCTGCCGACGCTGTTCGCCAAGGCTCTGCGGGCGAGCGTTACGCCGGCCGCCCCATCGCGAAGATCGGTTCGAAACAACCGAGGATGAGCCGGCGCGCGTCGAACGGCGGCTCGCCGGCGGAGGCCATGCGCGGATCCTCGTGCATTCGCGCCTCGGCGGCCTCAAAGAACGCCTTGCTTGGCCACACCTGCCAGGAGAACACGATCTTCTCGCCGGGTGTGGCCGCCACGGCCCGGCGGAAGTCGGTCTGCTTGCCGGCGGGGACGAAGTCCTCCCACGCCTCGACGATCTCCAGGCAGCCGTAGTCCTTGAACAGCTCGGCGCCGTTCCTGGCCCAGGCGCGATAGGCCTCCAGCTTGTCCTCGGGCACCGGGATCACGAGGCCACAGACGTACATGAGCTTGCCTCAAACGCCTCAGGCAGCTGTCGCGCCAAGCCCCGCCCTCATGCGGGCCCTCAGCGCGTCGATCGGTTCGAGCCCCCGGTCGGTGCGGACGTGCCAGTAGGTCCACCCGTTGCAGGCGGCCTGTTCACCGGCGATCGCGCCCATCTTGTGGATCGAGCCGCTGATCTCGCCCACCGCGACGCTGCCGTCGGCGCGAACCCGGGCCGAGACGCGGCCCTTGGCGCACCAGAGGGTCTCGCCGGGGTTGATCAGGCCCGCCTCGACGATCTGGCCGAAGGGAATGCGCGGCTCGTCCCTCTTCGAGCCGGTCACGTCCAGGGCGCTCTCGAGGGTGGGCACGACGGCCGCGATCCGCTCACGCGCGAGCTCGGCATAGGACGCCTCGCGCTCGATGCCGATGAACCGGCGGCCGAGCCGTCGAGCCACCGCGCCGGTGGTGCCGACGCCAAAGAAGGGATCGATCACGAGGTCGCCGGGCCTTGTCGAGGCGAGCAGGACGCGGTGCAGCAGGGCTTCCGGCTTCTGCGTCGGATGCGCCTTGCGGCCGTCAGCCCCGCGCACCCGCTCGGATCCGGAGCACACGGGCAGCAGCCAATCCGAGCGCATCTGCACCTCGTCGTTGGCCATCTTCATCGCATCGTAGTTGAAGCCGTAGCGGCGCGAACCCGCCTGGCGCGCCGCCCAGATCAGGGTTTCGTGCGCGTTGGTGAAGCGGGCGCCCTTGAAGTTCGGCATCGGGTTGGACTTGCGCCAGATGACGTCGTTGAGCACCCAGAAGCCCAGGTCCTGCAGCACGCGGCCGACGCGAAAGATGTTGTGGTAGGAGCCGATCACCCACAACGTGCCCTCGGGCTTGAGCACGCGACGGCAGGCCGAGAGCCAGTCGCGGGTGAAGTCGTCGTAGACCTCGAACGAGTCGAAGCGGTCCCAGTGCTCGTCCACCGCGTCCACGCGCGAGTTGTCGGGCCGCAGCAGCTCGCCGCCCAACTGGAGGTTGTAGGGCGGGTCGGCGAACACGAGATCGGCGCATGCCTCGGGCAGGCGCGCCAGTTCCGCAACGCAGTCGCCGGTCAGAACCTGATCGATCGGAAGCGACATGCCCGCCCTCACCGCGCCGTTTCGCAGCGCCCTCGAAACCTATAGATTAGCTTGGCCCCTAAGCTGAAACCAGCGGTCGCCGGGGCCGACCGCTTTTCGACCCGCACAAAACTCGCTACTCCGAGGAAGAATGGCCGCGGACGGGCGTAGAGTTTCAGACCAGGCGGCCGTCGTGCGCGGATCCCTGCGTGGACGGCGAGTGGGCGCGGGGCTCCTGGCCGGCTTGGTGGCCCTCGTCGTGGCGGCGCTCGTGTCCACCGTCTTGCGGCTTCCCGCAACCCAGGAGCGGGCCCGAGGCTGGGAGATCCACACCTACCGCGTGCTTCTCAGCTCCCGGGATGTGCTGATCGCAACGCAGCGAGCCGAGTTGGCCGCGCGGGCCTACGTGCTCGGGCGCGACCCGGAAATCCTGAAGACATTCCGCGAGCGTGTCGCAGAGGCTCCCGTCGCGGTCGACGCGTTGGCGGCCTTGGTGTCGGATAACGCGACCGAACTGAACCGGGTCGCGGAGTTGAAGTCCGCTCTGACGCAGCACCTGAGCACACTCGAGTCCAGTGTCGCCTTCGCCCAAGCCGGGAACACCGCACAGGCCACAGCCATCGATCGTGACGGATCGGACACGCGCGAACTGCAAGGCCTCCGAACCCGGATCGAGCGGATCATCGCCGCCGAGGAGAGCCTCCTCGAGACGAGGACCGCGCGGGCGCGGTCCGATGCGCTCAACACTCGCCTAGGGCTTTACGCGCTCTCCGCGGCTGGCATGCTGCTCCTGTTGGGCGCCGCGTACGCCTTGGTGCGCCTCAACCGGGCGTCGGAACGTCTCGCGATCGCCGAGGTCGAGGCGCGGGCCGGCGAAGAGCTCGAGCGAGCGCGCGACTTCCTCCAAGCGGTGGTGGACGGCGCGCCCGATCCGATCTTCGTCAAGGACCGCGAAGGCCGGTTCTTGCTCGCCAACCTCCGTATGGCCAAGGTTTACGATACCGATCCCGCGGCCATGATGGGCAAGACCGACGCCCACTTCGTCGCGCGCGATCTCGCCGCCACCCTGCGCGATAGCGACCAGCGCGTGATGCTGAGCGGCAAGGCGGAATTGGTCGAGGAGCGCCTGCTGGAGGGCGGGGAGTGGCGGACCTATCTGTCGGCCAAGGCGCCCTGGCGGCGCAACGGCGAGGTCATCGGCTTGATCGGCGTGGCCCGCGACATCACCGACCGCAAGACCGCCGAGGTCGCCCTCCAGACCCTCAACGATGAACTCGAGGCGCGCGTCGAGGCGCGCACGCGCGAGATCGAACGCGCCGAGGCGCAGATCCGCCAGATGCAGAAGATGGAGTCCATCGGCCAGCTCACCGGCGGAATTGCGCACGATTTCAACAACATGCTGGCGATCGTCCTGGGCAGTCTGGAGATCGCCGCGCGGAACCTGGAGAGCGACCAAGCGAAGACCCGACGCTTCCTGATCAATGCGCAGGAGGGGGCGACGCGCGCCGCCACCCTCACCGCCCGCCTGCTCGCCTTCTCGCGCCAGCAGCCGCTCGAACCGGAGTCGCTGGACGCGAATAAGCTCGTCTCCGGCATGTCCGAGATGCTTCAGCGCACGCTGGGCGAACAGGTCCAGCTGGAGACGGTCCTGGCCGGAGGCCTCTGGCGCACCCTCGTCGACCCGGGAGAGCTCGAGAACACCCTTGTCAATCTATGCGTGAACGCCCGCGACGCCATGCCCGCCGGCGGCAAGCTCACGGTCGAGACGGCCAACGCCCACCTGGACGAGCCGTACGCCGCCAACCACGATGAGGTGATCGCCGGGCAGTATGTGTTGATCTGTGTGAGCGACACCGGCTGCGGCATCGCCCCGGACATTGTGGAGCGGGTGTTCGACCCCTTCTTCACCACCAAGCCGGTGGGGCGTGGCACGGGCCTTGGCCTCAGTCAGGTCTACGGCTTCATCAAGCAGAGCGGCGGCCACGTGAAGATCTACTCCGAGGTGGATCACGGCACGACCGTGAAGATCTACCTGCCTCGATATTTTGGTCCCCAGGTGACGCGGGGCGCCCCACCGGTCTCCAACGTCGAGGCTCCCCGGGGCTCGGCGAGCGAGACGATCCTGGTCGTCGAGGACGAGGCCGCGGTGCGCAACATGAGCGTCGATGCGCTGCGTGAACTCGGCTACACCGTGATGCACGCCGATGGGCCGCTCTCGGCGATGACCATGATCAGCGAGCTGTCGAGCCTCGCCCTGCTGTTCACCGACGTGATCATGCCGGAGATGAACGGGCGGGAACTGGCCGAGCGGGCGGTGGCGATGCGGCCCAATCTGAAGGTGCTCTACACCACCGGCTACACACGCAACGCCGTGGTCCATAACGGCGTGCTGGATCCCGGCCTCGCCTTCCTCAACAAGCCGTATACGCTGGAGCAGCTGGCCACCAAGGTCCGTCAGGTGCTGGACAGCTAGGCGTCGAACTGAAGGCGGGCGAGGCGAGCATAGAGGCCCTCGCGCGCGACCAGTTCATCGTGCGTGCCGCTCTCGACGATGCGGCCGCCGTCGATCACCACGATCCGGTCCATCCGTCGCACCGTCGCCAGACGGTGGGCGATGACGAGGGTCGTGCGGCCCCGCATGGCCGCGGAGAGCGCCTCCTGGACCAGGCGCTCGTTCTCGGCGTCCAGCGCGCTGGTGGCCTCGTCGAGCAGCAGGATCGGCGCTTGCTTCAGCGCGGCCCTCGCGATCGCCAGTCGCTGTCGCTCCCCGCCGGAGAGCGAACGCCCCCGCTCGCCGAGGCTCGCGTCCAGGCCGCCGGGCAGGGCCTGGATGAAGCCGTCGGCTCTGGCGAGCCGCGCCGCGTCCAGCGCCTGCGCCGCCGTCGCCGCCTCGTCGCCAAACCTCAGGTTGTCCAGCGCGGAGCCGGAGAACAGGGTCGCGTCCTGGGCGACCAGGGCGAAGCGCGCGCGAACCTCGGCGGGATCGGCCTCCCTCACGTCCACCCCGTCCACCGAAACGACCCCGGCGCCTGGATCGTAAAAGCGCAGGAGGAGCTTGAAGACCGTGCTCTTGCCGGCTCCGGAGGGGCCCACCAAAGCTATCCGCTCGCCCGGCCCGATCTCGAGATCGAAATCCTGGAGCGCCGGTGCGTCCGCCCGATCCGGATAGGCGAAACGTACGCCGCGCAGGCTGACGGAACCGATCGGCGGCGAGGGGAGCGGGCGGGGATGGGCGGGCGCGGCCACGATCGGTTGCGCATCCAGCATGGCGTTGATCCGCGCCATGGCGCCGGCGCACTTCTGAACCTCGCCCCAGGCTTCTCCCAGTCCCCCCACGCCGCCTGCCGCGAGCACCGAGAGGAAGACGAACTGCAGCAGCACCCCGCCGGACATGCTTCCGGTGACGAAGGTGGCGATGGAGGCTCGCCACAGGATCAGGGCGACGCCGCCGAACACCAGGATCATCACGAGGGCGGTCATCAGAGCGCGCGCCGCGATCCGTGCTCGGGACCGGGCGAAGGCGGCCTCGATCGCCGCTCGGAACCGCCGGGTCACCATGGCCTCGCGCCCGAAGGCCTGCACGGTGGCGAGGCCGTCCAGGGTCTCGCCGGCGAAGGCGATCGCGTCCGCAAAGCCGGCCTGAGCGCTTGCCGACAGCGACCTCACCCGCCGGCCGACCAGCGCCAAGGGCGCGATCACCACCACCGCGAGCAGGGCCACCAGACCGGTGAGCGTCGGCGAAACCACGATCATCACCGCCAGCGCCACGGTGACGGTGATCAGATTACGCACCGCCACCGAAACGACGCCGCCCACCAGCGACTCGATCAGGGTGAGATCGGTGGTCATCCGGGAGAGGACCTCTCCGGTGTGGACCTCGGCGAAGTAGGTTTGGTCGAGGGTGATCAGGTGGGCGTGAAGCTGGATCCTCAGATCGGCCACGACCCGCTCGCCGAGCCGGGTGATGAAGTAGAAGCGGCCCGCCGTCGCCAGCGCGAGCACCACCATCACCCCGCCGACCAGCAGGAATGAGCGGTTGATCGCCTCGAAGGTATGGGCGCTCAGGCCCTTGTCGGCCAGGATCCTTAAGGCGAAGGTGAGCCCGACGGTCGCGCCGCTGGAGACGATCAGGAACAGGGCCGAGAGGACCAGATCTCCCGGGTGAGCGGCGACCAGCGGCCGCAGGCGTGCCAGCGGCGAGAGGTCGGCGCGGCCGCGGCGTGAGCCGGTCGGACTTGTCTCAGCCGAGCCTTCTGGTGTAGAGCGCGCGTTCACTCAGGTCGCCCGCCGCTCGCGGCGGGTTTTTCGTTTGACCGTCATCCTTCGATTGACCTTTCGGGGTCCAGACGTTCCGGGCGCGCCATGAAGCAGGGAATTCATCCAGACTATCACTTCATCACCGTCACCATGACCGACGGGACCACCTATCGGACCCGGTCGACCATGGGCCAGGCGGGCGCGAAACTGAACCTCGACATCGACCCGAAGACCCACCCGGCTTGGACCGGCGGCGGCCAGCACCTCACCGACCGGGGTGGACGGGTGTCGCGCTTCAACGCCAAGTACGGCGGCTTCGTCAAGAAGTAGGGAGAGGCCCACGGACGCCTCCTCGCCGGCGTCGATCCCGGGCGGAGCCGTGACCGAGTCGCTGGACGCCTCGGAGCTTTCCAGCACCCGCGTCGCCGCGCGGATCGCCGAGCGTTACCTGAAGCCGCGCGCCGGTGGTCTGGTGCTCGCCCTTCTCGCGGCGGCGGCCGCGGCCGGGCTCTCGGCCCTGCTGGTGAATATGCTCCAGCCGGCCGTGAATGGCCTGTTCGGCCGTCCCGACCAACGCCGCATCATCGAACTCCCCCTCGCCCTGATCGGCCTGGCTCTTGCGCGTGGACTGGCGCAGTCACTGCAGACCGTGCTCGTCAATCGCGCCGCCGTGGGCGTGGTGGGCGATATCCAGGTCGAGCTCTACGGCAAGATGGTCCGCGCCGACCTCGCGCGGCTCCGCGCCTCGCACAGCGGCGGTTTCGTCTCCCAGGCGCTCTACGACACCGGGCTGATCAGCGAGGCGGCCTCCACGGGAGGCGTCAACTTCGTCCAGCAGTCGCTGACGCTCATCGGCGCCATCGCCGTCATGCTGGTGAAGGACTGGCGCCTGGCGATCGGCGTGCTCCTGGCCGCGCCCTTGGTGAGTTGGGGCCTGCGCCTGTTCCTGAAGCGCTCGATCGCCGCGGCGGGCGGCGCGATGCAGTCGTCCAGCGCGCTTTCCACCGCCATGATGGAGGGGCTGGACGGCGTCCGCGTGGTCAAGATGGAGACCCGCGAAGCCGAAGAGGAGGCCAAGGTCGCCGAGGTCGTGCGCGAGCGCCAGCGCCACGTCCTGGCCGGCGCCAACGCGCGGGGGCTCGCCTCGCCGGCGACCGAGATCCTGACCATGGCCATCGCCGCGGCGGTGCTGAGTTACGAGGGCTGGCGCTCCAGTCAGGGCCACGCGGATGTCGGCGCCTTCGTCGCCTTCTTCGCCGCCCTGCTGATGGCGGGACAGGCTCTGCGCCAGGTGTCGAACCTCAGCGCGCTGATCGGCCAGGGGCTTGCCGCCGCGCGCCGGCTGCTCGCGGCTTTGGATGTGGAGCCGGAAGTGCGCGAGCGCGCCGGCGCACCGTCGCTGACGGTCGATGAGGGCAGGCTGGTTCTCGACCGCGTGAACTTCGCCTACGCCGATGGCGAACCCGTTCTGAGCGAGGTCAGCCTGGAGGCCAGACGCGGCGAGGTCATCGCCCTGGTCGGACCGTCCGGGGCCGGCAAGAGCACCATCCTCGGGCTGATCCCGCGTTTCTACGACATCGGGCAGGGCCGGCTGACGATCGACGGGCAGGAGGTGCGGGAGGTCTCGCTCGCCTCGCTCCGGCGCCAGATCGCTCTGGTGACGCAGGAGCCCTTCCTGTTCGACGACACCATCGCCGCCAACATCGCCTACGGCCGCCCGCAGGCCGACGCGGCCGCCATCGAGGCCGCGGCCCGGGCCGCGGCCGCTCACGACTTCATCGCCGCCACGCCCTGGCGGCTACGAGACCCGCGTCGGCGAGGGCGGCATGCGCCTCTCGGGCGGGCAGCGCCAACGGATCGCCATCGCCCGCGCCTTCTTGAAGAACGCCCCCATCCTGCTTCTGGACGAGGCGACCAGCGCGCTCGATACCGAGAGCGAGGTGCAGATCCGCCGTGCGCTGGCGCGCCTCACCGAAGGCCGCACCACCCTGGTGATCGCCCATCGCCTCTCCACCGTGCGCGAGGCGGACCGGATCTACGTCCTAGATCATGGGCGCGTCGCCGAAGTGGGCGCCCACGACCAGCTGGCGAGCGCGGGAGGCCTCTACGCCCGCCTGGCGCGCTCGCAGGACCTCTCGCATCTGACGCTCGAGACGACGTGAAGGCCGTCATCCGATCGCGGCCGGTCCAGGCGCTGCTCGCGGCCCTGGTCACAGCCTATGTGCGCCTGATCACCAGGACGTTGCGCTGGCGCATGGAGGGTTTCGAGCTCGCCCTGCCGATCATCGAATCGGACTCAGGGGCGCTGATCCTGTTCTGGCATGGCCGGATACCACAGGCGATGGCCTGCCTGCCGCTGTTGCGCGGCAAGCCACGGGCGGTGATGATCTCCCTGTCGCGAGACGCGGGTTTCATCAACGACGCGGCGCGGGTGCTGAAAGTGCCGGTGATCCGCGGTTCGACCGGGAAGCCGGGCGCGGCCCTCGAAAAGGGTGGCGCGACAGCCTTCCGCGCGGCGCTGAAGGTGGTGAAGGGTGGGGGCATGATGCTGCTGACGCCCGATGGTCCGAGAGGCCCGGCGGAGGTTGTCCAGGCGGGATGCGCCCAACTCGCGCGCGCGGCCCAGGCGCCGGTGCTTCTGCTCGGGTTGGAAACCCGCCCGGCGGCGACCCTGGGCAGCTGGGACAAGGCCCGCCTTCCGGCGCCCTTCGCGCGCGCGGCCTTGGTGGTGCGGAAGGTTGAGCCGCCGGGTCGCGACGGGCAGGATATCGAGGATTGCTTGGCTCGCTGGAGTGGCGCCTTGCGCGAGGGGCAGGCGCGCGCCCGAGCGTTGTGCGCGCGATGAGCCGTCGCTCGCCGGCGCTGACGGTTTATCGCCTGGCCACGAGGCTGGCCCAGCCGCTTGCGCCGCTCGTGCTCCGCGAGCGGGTCCGGCGCGGCAAGGAGGATCCGGCGCGGCTGAATGAGCGGCTCGGGCGGCCGCTCCGCGAACGGCCGGCGGGACGGCTTATGTGGCTCCACGGCGCGAGCGTCGGCGAAAGCCTGGCGCTGCTCACGATCGTGGAGCGCGCGTTGGCGCGGCGGCCGGACGCGTCCGTGCTGATCACCGCGGGTACGCGCACCGCCCAACACCTGCTCGCCCAGCGCTTGCCCGCCACCGCGATCGCTCAATACGCTCCACTGGACACGCCGTTGGCCGTTGCCGGCTTCCTCGACCACTGGCGCCCTGACCTCGGCGTGGTGGTGGAAAGCGAGCTATGGCCGAACCTACTGCTCGGAGCGAAGGCGCGGGGCGCCCGCCTCGCCCTCGTCTCCGCTCGACTGTCGCAAGGCAGCGTGGATGGGTGGCGCAGAGCGCCCCGCGCGGCCGCCGCCCTTCTGGACTGTTTCGACCTGATCCTCGCCCGTGACGCGGCGGAGGCCGATCGCATCGCTGGCGCTAGGCGGTGTCGTCGCCGGGCTCATGGACCTGAAGTTTGGAGCTCCGGCCCTGCCGGCGTGCGGCTCCCTGGTGTCGCGGTATGCAGCTCTGTGGGCCGGACGACCGGTGCTTCTGGCGGCCAGCACCCACCCGGGCGAGGAGGAGATCGTCGCGCGCGCGTTCCTGGAGCTGCGGCGGGAGCGGCCGGACGCCGTGCTGGTGATCGTTCCTCGCCATCCAGAGCGGGGCGCCGAGGTGGCGCGAAGCGTGGAAACCCTCGGGCTGCCCTGCGCACTCCGCAGCCGCGGGGGGAATGAAGACGCGTCTGTCCTGATCGCGGACACGTTGGGCGAACTGGGCGCCTGGTATCGGCTGGCCAAGCTCGCGGTGGTGGGCGGCAGCCTCTTGCCCGGAGTGGGCGGCCACAACCCGATGGAGCCCGCGCGGCTCGAATGCCCGTTCCTTTGCGGTCCGCATCACGAGGCGTGGCCGATCTACGACGAACTCGCCACGGTGGGCGCAACCCGGATTGTGGCGCCGGCGGCGTTGAGCGATCTCCTGGCGATGACGTGGCGCGACCCCGCGGCTCTGGCGCGGCAAGCCGAGAAGGCCAAGGTCTTCTGCGAAGCGCGGGATGGCGCGGTCGATGAAGGTATCGACCGCGTACTGGCGCTGCTGCCGGCGTGAAGGCGCGCACACCGCGCTGGTGGTATCGGCGTGACGCAGCCGCCCGGGTCGGATGCGCGCTGCTCGCGCCCTTGGGCTTGGTTTGGGCGGCCGCCACGGCGCGACGTATCGCGCGGATCCAACCCTTCGATCCCGGCATCCCGGTGATCTGCGTCGGCAACCTCACGCTCGGCGGCTCGGGTAAGACTCCCGTGGCGATGGAGATCGCGCGATGGCTCATCGAGGCGGGCCGCCGTCCCGCTCTGCTCGCCTCAGGACACGGCGGTGCGCTTGCAGGCCCGGTGCGGGTCGAGCCCGGCCATACCTCGGAAGCGGTGGGCGACGAGCCGCTGCTGCTCTCTCGAGCGGCGCCGACGTTCGTGTCGCGGGACCGCGCGGCCGGGGCGCGGGCGATCGTGCAGGCGGGCTTCGACGTGATCGTCATGGACGACGGCCACCAGAACCCAGTCCTGGCGAAACGCGTCAGCCTGGTGGTGGTCGACGCGGAGACTCGGAACGGAGAATGGCCCTTCGGCGCGGGCGGCGTGGCGCCCTCGGGCCCTTTGCGCGAGCCGCTGGCGGTCGGCTTGGCGCGCGCGGACATCGTCTTGGCGCTGCGACCGCTGGGCGTGTCGCGGCTCGATCCAGAACTGGCCGAACTGCTCGGGGAGCGACCATTATGGAGCGGGGCTTGGCAAGCCTCCCTCCCCGCGCCCACGGGTCCGCTCCTGGCCTTCGCCGGCATCGCCAAGCCATGGCGGTTCTTCGAGGCGCTCGCCGCGGCGGGCGGCGAAGTCGTCGCGACCGAGGCCTTTGCGGATCACGCATCGTTTCCCTGAGCCGGTGTTGGCGCGCTTGGCCGCCCGCGCCGACGCCGCCGGCGCCCGGCTCGTCACCACCGAGAAGGACTGGACCCGATTGGCGCCCGTCTGGCGGGAGCGCGTCGTCGCTTGGCCGGTGAGCGTGCGGATCGACGACGAGGGCGCCGCGCGCCAAACGCTGCTCCGGGTGCTCGGCCTTGAGCGAACGTGAAGCCGAACTGAAGCGCATCCTCTCCGCCTCGAGCGGGCTGATGCGCGTGTTGGAAACGGTCCGGGATTTGAGGCTCCCCGACGCCATGGTGTTCTCGGGCGCGGTTTATCAGCCGGTCTGGAACCGCCTCACGGGCCGCCCTCTGGAGCACGGCCTCAAGGACTACGACCTCGCCTATTTCGACGCCTCGGACATCGGCTGGGACGCGGAAGACGCGGTGATCCGCCGCGTGTCGGTCGCGCTCTCGCCTGATCTGGCGCCGATGGTCGAAGTCCGGAACCAAGCGCGGGTGCACCTCTGGTTCGAGAGCCGGTTCGGGGAGCTCTATGCCCCGCTTTCGAATTCGGCCGAAGCGTTGGAGCGGTTCGTCGCCACCGCCTTCGCGATCGGCGCGCGGTTGAGCGGCGACGGCGAGCTGGAGATCATCGCGCCCTTCGGCCTCGAGGATCTCTTCGCCATGCGGCTGCGCCCGACGCGTGATCCGCCCGCCAAGGGCTTCGCGCGCGCGGCGGCGTCGGCGATCGCGCGCTGGCCGGAGCTCACCCTCGTGAGTTAGAAGCGCGGCCATGCGCCAGTGGACCATCGACGCCTTCGCAAGCCGGCCGTTCCGAGGAAATCAGGCCTGTGTGGTCGAGCCGTTCGACGCCTGGCCGGAGGCCGCCTGGATGCAGGCCCTCGCCGCCGAGAACAACCAGGCGGAGACGGCCTTCCTGCTGCGCACCGGCGATGCGGATCGGTTCGGCCTGCGGTGGTTCACCCCGGCGCTGGAGGTGCCGCTCTGCGGCCATGCGACGCTGGCCAGCGGTCACGCGCTCATGACCGAGCTCGATTTCGACGGCGGGATCGTGCGCTTCGACACCCAGTCCGGCGAGCTCCGCGTGCGACGCGCCGCGAGCGGCTACGAAATGGACCTGCCGGCCGACCGACCGCGCCGCATCGATCCGCCCGACGGATTGGCGAAGGCGCTAGGCGCGCAGCCGGTCGAGGTCTGGGCCGCGGGCTATCTCATTGTCGTGTTGGACAGCGCCGCCGCGGTGCGATCGCTGACGCCTGACATTCCGGCGCTCGGCGCCTTTCCTGCCGACCGCGGGCGCGGGAACGTGGGCGTGACCGCCAGGGCGGACGAATCGGGCTTGGACGTCGTCAGCCGCTTCTTCGCGCCGGGATCGGGAATCCCCGAGGATCCGGCGACCGGTTCGCTGCACGCCATGCTGGCGCCGCTCTGGGCCGAAAAGCTCGAGCGAAGCACGATCCGTTTCCATCAAGCCTACCCCGGCCGCGGCGCCGACATGGAGGGCGAGATGCGCGGCGAACGCGTTCTTCTTCGCGGCGAGGCGGTAACGGTGATGGACTCTCGCCTGCGGCTAACGGGACATTCGGCCGCGCCCTGACGATCCTTGGTGGATTTTCGGGCGACTCTCACCTATGTCCTCGATCTTCTCACGCCCGGCCGATGCGCCGGGCGCCTTCATTTCTGGACCCGACCATGAACGCCGTTCTCTTCCCGCAAGCCACCGCCGTCTGGCTGGTGGACAACACCTCTCTGACGTTCGAGCAGATCGCCGACTTCTGCGGGCTTCACCTGCTCGAGGTGAAGGGGATCGCCGACGGCGAGGTGGCGCGCGACATCCGAGGCGCCGATCCCATCGCCAGCAACCAGCTCACCCGCGAGGAGCTGAGCGCCGCGGAAGGCAACCCGAACTACCGCATGAAGCGGCACGAGAGCCGATACGCCGAGCACGCCGCTCCGCCCAAGAAGACCAGCAAGTATACGCCCGTTTCCCGTCGCCAGGACCGTCCGGACGCCATCGCCTGGTTCGTTCGCAACCATCCCGAGGTGAGTGACGCGCAGATCTCCAAGGCGCTCGCCACCACGAAGTCGACCATCGACCAGGTGCGCAACCGGACTCACTGGAACGCCACCAACATCAAGCCTGTGGATCCGGTGTCCCTCGGCCTGATGACCCAGATGGAGCTCGACGCCCTGGTGCGCGTGGCCGCCGACAAGAAAAACAAGGACGACGCCAAGCGCGCGGCGCTCGAGCCCGCCGGTGCCAGCCTTGGCGTCGCCGTGGACGAAGACGCCCTTGAAACCGAGGTTCTCGGGATCGAGTAGGCGGTTCTCTCGCGCCTCTTCGTTAAAGGCGCGAGAGAAACCTGGCTCTAGTGTGGCTTGGTGCGGAGGTGGTCGATCTCCTCCTTGAGCCTGAGTTTTTGTCGCTTCAGCTCGCCAATCCGCGTCGGGTCCGCAGCCGGACGGCCCGTCTCCTCCTGGATCGCGCGCTCCAGCGTCTGGTGCCGAGCGCCGAGTTCACGGATGCGGGCTTCGATCGCCATGGTGAGATGACTCCTTCCGAGGTTACGTTCCCCCCGGGTAGTGAACACCCGACGCGACGATCTGTCCGATCACGAATGCTTGCGCGACGGGCTTGAAGCGGAGCCAAGCAGGCGGCGCTTGAAAGGAAGGCCTTGGGTGAACGATTCGGCGGCGCCTCTGGTGGTCGGCCTTTCGGGGGCATCGGGCGCGGTGCTCGGCGTTCGCTTGCTCGAGGCGTGCCATGAGCTCGGCGTGCCGACCCATCTCGTCATGAGCCGGGCCGCGCTAATCACCCTCAATCAGGAGACCTCGCTCTCCGCCTCCGATCTCGCCGGCAAGGCGACCGTGACGCATCGCGCCGCTGATATTGGCGCGGTGATCGCCTCGGGTTCCTTCGCCACGCGAGGAATGATCGTGGCCCCCTGCTCGATCAAGACCATGGGCGAGATCGCCAGCGGAGTGACGGCCTCCCTGCTCACCCGCGCGGCGGACGTGACGCTCAAGGAGCGGCGACGGCTGGTGCTGATGGTGCGGGAGACCCCGCTCCACCTCGGGCATCTGCGGACGATGGCCGCGCTCACCGAGATGGGCGCGATCATCGCGCCGCCGGTTCCGGCCTTCTACACCCGGCCCAAGGACATCCAGGCGATGGTGGACCAGATGGTCGGCCGTGCGCTCGACCTGTTTGGGCTGGCCTGGAACCGCACGGAACGCTGGGGCGGCGCCCTGGGAGCGCCTGAAGGCGATCCGGCATGAGCCTTTGGGACTACGCGCGGCGCACCTGGAGCGACGATCGAATTCGGCCGGGCCTGCTCGCCTTGCAGGAGGACGCTGAACAGTGCGTCCCGCTTCTGTTGTGGTCGCTTTGGGTTGGCGAGGAGGGCCTCGTCGTCGACGAGGACATCCTGGAGAAGGCGGTGAAGGCGGCGCTTCCCTGGGATCTCGCCGCCCGGGAGCTCCGCTCCGCGCGGCGACGCCTCAGAGGGGTCGAAGCCAAGCCTGGCCTGCTGTCGATGATCGAGAGCGCCACGGTGATGGCCGAACGCTCCCTGCTCGATCAGCTGGAAACGCTCACGCCGCCGGTGCTCGACCCGGAGCGACCGGGAATCGAGGCGCGGGTGACCGCCCTCGTCGCCGCCTGGGGCAAGCCCGTCCCGCCCGACCTTCTGCACCGGCTGCTGGCGGCGCTGCACCCCGAACCGCTCCCCGACGCCTACGGCGACGATCCGCAGCAGGCAGGCCTGCGGCGCCTGCTCGCCGGCCTGAAGGAGGAGCATGCCAACCTTTCCGTGGCGGTCGAAATGCTGGAGAGCACGCCCTTGCCGGACCAGCTGCAGATCGCGCGGATGAAGCGGCGCAAGCTCATTCTTCGAGACGAGATCGTCGCCATCGAGAACCGCCTGACGCCCGATATCATCGCCTGAGGGACCGGGCGGCCGAGCCCACGCTTGCCGCGTCACCGCCCTTCGCCCATATCGCGGCGATGGATCGAGACGAGATGATGAGCCTGGCCGCCGACGCGGTGAAGGCGGGCGCCGACGCGTGCGAGGTGGTTTTCGCCCGGCGCGCGGCGTTGTCCGTCGGTGTTCGCCTGGGCGCTTTGGAAGAGGTCGAGCGAGAGGAGTCGCGCGATCTGGGGTTGAGAGCCATCGTCGGGCGTCGTCAGGCCTCGGTCTCCGGGTCCGATGTTTCTCGCGAGGGCAAATCCAAGCTCGTGGAACGGGTGGTGGCCATGGCCAAGCTCGCTCCGGAGGATCCTTACGCCGGGTTGCCCGCCAAGGACCGCCTCGCCAACGGCGCGCGGGTCGATCTCGACCTGTTCGACGCCACGGAACTGGAGCCGGAAGCCCTCGAGCGTGAGGCGCTCACCGCCGAAGACGCCCTGCGCGCCGTCCCGGGCGTGAGCAACTCCAACGGCGCGAGCGCGAGCTGGTCGTCCGGCGAATGGCGGCTCGCCAGCAGCGACGGCTTCTTCGGCGTCCATCGCGGAACCGTGTTCTCGCTGTCGGCCCAGGCCATCGCCGGCGAGGGCTCGGCCATGGAGCAAGGCTACGACGGACGCGCGGCGCGTTGGCGAGAAGATCTCCTTGGACCCGAAAGGATCGGAGCCGAGGCGGCGAAACGCGCGATAGAAAGCCTGGGCGCACGCAAGATCGATTCGACCACCGCCCCCGTGATCCTGGAGGCGCGCGTCGCGACCGCCCTGCTGCGCCCGCTGATCGGAGCGATCAGCGGGCCGGCCGTGGCGCGGGGGGTCTCCTTCCTCAAGAACAAGCTGGGCGAACAGGTGTTCAGCGAGCAGGTCACGATCAGCGACGATCCGCATCGACGGCGTGGGCTCGGCTCCTCGCCGTTTGACGACGAGGGCGTGGCCAACGCGCCCATGCGGCTGATCGACAAGGGGGTGCTCACCACTTGGCTGCTCAACTCGAGCGCCGGTCGCCAGCTCGACATGCCGAGCACCGGACACGCCTCCCGAGGGCTGGCTGAGCCGCCGGGCGTCGGGCCGGGGAACCTGGTGCTCGAGCCTGGCGAGATGGACCTCGCGGCGCTGATGAAGGCGGCCGGGACGGGCCTGCTGGTCACCTCCACGTTCGGCCCCTCGCTGAACGCCAACACCGGGGACTGGTCGGTGGGCTGCTCGGGGCAGTGGTTCGAGAACGGGGAGATCGCCTATCCGGTGACCGAGATCACCGTCGCCGGAAACCTGATCGACCTCTACAAGCGTCTCGTGCCGGGTTCCGACCTCGAGATCCGTGGCTCGACCGACTCCCCGTCCATCCTCATCGACGCGCTCGCCATCGCCGGAAAGTAAGCTCATGGCCGATCCCCAACTTCTGCATCTCGTCATCGGCGGGGAATTGGAAGACGTGGCGGGAACCCGGTTCCGCGATCTCTCGAAGATCGACTATGTCGGCGCCTTTCCGAACTACCAGGCGGCCCTGCTCGCCTGGCGCGCCAAGGCCCAGGCAACGGTGGACAACGCTCACGTCCGCTACTTCATCATCCACGCGCATAAGCTGCTCAATCCCGCGCTCGAAGGGGAATGACGGCAGCTCTTGACGCCGAGATGGGGCGGAAATAAAACCGAACGGTCATTCACTTTAACGGTGCGGCCGTGCCGAAGATCAGCGCCGTCCAGCGCGAAGCCAATCGCCAGCGGATCCTGGACGCCGCCCTGCGGTGCTTCGCCCGAGACGGTTTCCACAACACCACCATCGGCGACATCGTCCGCGCCTCGGGGGTGAGCCAAGGCGCCGTCTACCTCTACTTCGCCACCAAGGAAGATATCATCCTCGCGCTCGGGGACGATCGGCGGTCCAGTGAGGCTGCGATCACGGCGCTCGCGTCGGCGGGCCAGGACCCCGTCATGGGGCTGCTGCATCTGATCGCCTTCCACGGCGCGACGCTCGCGCCGGGCGGCGACCTCGACCTTCACCGCATCCGGGTTCAGGCCTGGGCCGAAGCCCTTCGCAGCCCAGAAATCCTGGACGGCGTCCGCACCGGGATCGGCGCCGTGCGCGCCGCCATCGTGGACCTCGTCCGCCGGGCGCAGCGCACGGGCCAGATCCGCTCCGAGATCGATCCCGAAGCGGTGGCTCGCGTCATGATCGCCGCCTTCCAGGGCGCGGTTCTCCAGGTCGCCTGGGACGACGCCCCCGACCTGCCGGCCTTCGGCGCCGTCATCGACACCCTGGTCCGCTCCCTCCTCACGCCCGAGGCGGCGGCGCAACTCCCCGCTCACACACTCGAAGAGCTCGTCCCATGACCCACGCTCCCGTCCTCGCGCCCGAGGAAACGCCGCTCCCGAAGGCTCGCCGCCGATGGGGCGATGCGTTGCGCGCCCTGCGTTCGCTGCTGTCCGACAAGGAGGACACCGGCCAGGTGTTCCAGATCATGGCCGCCCTCAACGGAAACTCGACGGCCCGCAATTATCGCCGGCTGATCTCCACCCCGCGCGGCGGCCGGATCGCCTACGAGCGGGTAGAGCTTCGCGAGCGGCTGATGGACGACGCCTGGCTCGACAGCCTCCCGGAGGGCTCCGTCGGCGCTGCTTACCGTCGGTTCATCCGTTCCGAGAACCTCTCGGCCGAAGGTCTGGCCGAGGTGAGCCGGCAGGTGAACGGCCGGGCCGAAATCGCCCACCCCTTCGCTTGGTTCGGACGCCGCACCCGTGACGTGCACGATCTATGGCACATCCTGTCGGGCTACGGCCGGGACGGGCTGGGTGAGGCCTGCCTAGTGGCCTTCTCCTACGCCCAGACGGGCAGCCTCGGCTGGGCCCTGATCGCCGTGGGCGCGATGCTCCGTCCTCGGAACAACCCCGTGCGGCGGCCTTATGTCGGGGCTATCCTGGAAGGATACCGTCGGGGCCGCGCCACCAAGTGGCTGCTGGGCGAGGACTACGAGTCCTTGATGGCCGAGCCGCTGGAGGCCGCCCGCGCGCGCCTTGGCCTGCGGCCAGCGCCGCTCTACACCTCGATCCCGCTCGCCGAACGTGATGTGCTGCCGCCGGAACCGCGGCTCATGCCGACCGGAGACCTCGCCGCCGCCTGAACGGATGGTTGAGCCGAGCGCCGATTTCGCGCGATAGCTCCTTGGGCGAGCTCCAAGGCTCGCCAACGGGAGGCGCGCTTTGGCTGCGGACGATGTCGCCGAGGGATTGGATCGCGTGGCGAGGAGCCGCCTCGGCGCCGACGCCGCCGTGGACGTCACGCGCCTGTCGGCCGGCGCCACCCAGGAGATCTGGCGTTTCGTGGCGGTGAACCGCGGGGTTCGCGAGGTCCTGATCCTGCGGCGCGCGCCGGGCGGCGTGCGGGTCTCCGAAACCGCGGTGGGCCTGGAGACGGAGGCCGCCCTGCTCCAGGCGGCCGCCAGCGCCGACGTCCCTGTTCCTCCGGTCCGCTACGTCCTCCTGCCGGAAGACGGCTTGGGCCATGGCTTCCTCATGGGCTTCGTCGAGGGCGAGACCCTGGGCGGCCGGATCGCGCGCTCGGATGCGTTCGCTGAGATCCGGCCCAGGCTCGCCCGCCAGTGCGGCGAGATCGCCGCGCGCATCCACACGATGGACCCGGGCGCCTTCCCGATGCTGCGCCGGCAGGACGCCGCCGAGATGCTGGCCGGCTACAAGGAAGCCTATCGGGCCAGCGGCCTCCCCCGGCCGGTGTTCGACTTCGCCTTCCGTTGGCTCGAGGATCGCTGTCCGCCGCCGCCCGAGCACCCGCGGTCTGGTCCACGGCGACTTCCGAAACGGGAACATCATCTTCGGCCCCGATGGCGTGCGCGCGGTGCTGGATTGGGAGATCGCCTTCGTGGGCGACCCGATGATGGATCTCTCCTGGATCTGCGTCGGCTCCTGGCGCTTCGGTGTGGTGGACAAGCCGGTGGGCGGCTTCGGGTCGCGCGAGGACCTCTGGGCCGGCTACGAGGCCGCGGGCGGAGCACCCGTGAACCGCGACCACGCTCTTTGGTGGGAGGCGTTCGGCTCTCTGCGATGGGGCGTGATGTGCGCGGGCATGACCGCGTCGTTCCGCGAGGCCGATCCGTCCGTGGAACGCGCCGTCATCGCCCGTCGGGCGTCGGAGACGGAAGTCGACCTCATGCGCCTGATCGCGGCCTGAACCATGCAAGACACGCCCCATCCGACCGAAGTGCTCGCCGCCGTCGCCCGCTTCCTCAAGGAGACGGTGGCGGCCGAAACCAAGGGCCACACCAGCTTCAACGCCCGCGTCGCCGCCAACGCCCTGGAAATGATGGCCCGGCAACTCACGCTCTCGCCTCAGGCGGAGACCCAGGAGCGCGCGCGCCTCGTCGAGCTGCTCGGCCATGACGGCGAATTGGCGGAGCTCAACGCCGAGCTGAGCCGCCGTATCGGCTCGGGCGAGATCGATCCCGAGAGCCCGCCGGTGCGCGACCACCTCTGGCGCGTCACCCTCGACAAGCTGGCGGTGGATCAACCGACCTACTGGGGCTATCGCGCGGCGCTGGCGGAGAGAGACCCTAGTCCGTCCTGACCACCCCGCCCGCCGCGGCCATGGCGTCGCGGACGGCTTCGGGGTTGGCCGTCGCGGCGAGGTCGTGTTCCTTCAGCTCCGGCGGCACGTACCAGTGGATCTTGTCCTCGTGGTAGGCGGCCCAGACCGCCTCGGCCACCGCCCGCGCCGGCACGAGGCGCCACATGCCCTCCTTGGGCGCGTTGGCCTTGGCCGTGTCCGGCAGCAGCGGCGTGTCGATCAGGCCGGGCAGGGTGTCCGCCGCGCGCACGCCGTGTGCTTTCAGTTCGATCGAGAGCGCTTCGGTGAAGCCCTTCACCGCGTGCTTGGTGGCGGAATAGACCGCGATGTTGGCCATGCCGAAGGTCGCCGACGAGGACGAGGTGGTGAAGCACAGCGAACCTGGCGTGGCCTTGAGCAGCGGGATGGCGAGGTGGATGCCGGAGAGCACGGCGATCAGGTTGACGTTGATCACCGCCAGGACGTCCTCCCAGGTCATCTCCTCGTAAGGACCGCCCCGGCCGATCCCGGCGTTGTTGAACAGAATGTCGAGGCGGCCGCCGCTCCTCTCGGCGAAGGCGGCCAGCGCGGCGCGGTAGGCGTCGCGGTCGGTGACGTCGAGGACCTGGAACCAGCCGTTCTCCGCGCCGATCTCAGCTTTGAGCCCGTCCAGCAGGTCGGCCTGCAGATCGACCGCCCCGACGAACCAGCCTTGCTCCGCGAACAGCTTGGCCGTCTCCCGGCCCATGCCCGACGCGGCGCCGGTGATGAAGATCGCTTGTTTCACAGATCCACCGGATGATTGGAAAAGGCGTGGGGACCGCCATCGGGCGGAAAAGATGTTTTCAGCGCCTCGCCACAGATCCCCACCGCTTCGACGATGCCCCGCGCGAGACTCCCGTGGGCCTTCATCCCCGCGCCAATGGCGTCGGCGGCGCGCGACCAAACCGCCTTGTCCACTGGTCCCTCGGCCGACGGGCTGGGCAGCACCCGCACTTGCCGGTCGGTTGCGGCGACGAAGATCAGCACGCCGGCCGGGCTGCCGATCGCCCGCGCGCCGAAAGCCGCCAGTTGCTGCCGCGCCAAGCGCTCGACGCGATGGCGCTTGAGGATGCCGGGGGTGAGCGTGCGTCTGACGAGCGGGATCTCGCAGAGCGCGTAGACGATGAGGAAAAGTAGCGCCTGGGCGACTGCGTAAAGGGTCAAGGCGAAGGTGAATTCGCCCTCCAGTGCTCGCGCCTGTCCGGCGATCCAAAGGCCGCCTTGCGTCGCCAGCTTCAGCGGCTCGAGCCCGGCCACCACGGCGATCGGCGGCAGCAGCAAGGCGATGGCCGCCGCCCAGCTCAACGGGACTTCGCGGTAATTCGACACCTCCGGGGAAATCACGACCAGGATCTCGGCTGCGGTGCCCGCTTCCGCCGCGCCGACCGCGTCGGCGATCGCCTGTTCCTGCTCGGGCGTCAGCATCGTCACCAGCTCCCGGAGGCGCCGCCGCCCCCACTGGAGCCGCCCCCGCCGGAGAAGCCGCCGCCGCCGCCACCGCCCCAGCCGCCGCCGTCACCGCCGCCACCCCAGCCCCGTGAGCCGGACAGGAACAGCAGCGGCCAGAACCAGCCGCCTCCGCGCCGACCGCCGAACACCCGGCTGAAGACGAAGAACAGGATGATCAAGGGCACGATCGCCGCCCAGGGATCCCGGTGGCGCTCCACGGGCGCCCGCTCGGCCGCCGCGGTCTGTTGCCCAGCGGTGGTCGCGTCGGCTGAGAGCTGTTGGATGATAGCGTCGGTCCCGTCCACGACGCCGCCGGCGATGTCGCCGGAGCGGAACTTGGGCAGGACGGCGCGCTGCAGGATGACGCTGGAGAGCGCGTCGGTAAGCACGTCCTCGAGGCCATAGCCGACCTCGATCCGCACCTTGTGCTCCGAGGGCACGACCACGAACACCGCGCCGTTGTTGGTGGCCTTCTGACCGATGGCCCAGTGGCGCAGCAGCTGATTGCTGTAATCGGCGATATCGTAGCCGTTCAGGCTTGGCAGGGTGACCACCACCAGCTGCCGCGTGGTCTGCTGCTCGAGGTTTGCCAGCTTGGCGGTGAGGTCCGCCTGCTGGGCGGGCGACAGGACGTGGGCGTCGTCCACGACCCGGCCGGTGAGTTCAGGGAACTGCGGACCGGTCGGAGGCGCCGCCAGCGCCGCGACCGGTCCGAGGAACAGCGCCAGGAGCAGGCCGACGAGGCCCGCGAGGCGGCTCACGGCGCGCTCTTGGCTCCGGGCGAGGTGGGCGGCGGCGATCCGGGAGCCGCGCCGGGCGGCGTCGCCGCGGGCTGGTCGAAGCTCACCACCGGCGCGCTCTGGGCCGAGGCGTTGGCGCTGAACAGGGCCATGGGCTTGGCGCCGGAATAGAAGGTGCTGGCCCACAGGATGGTCGGGAAGGTGCGCAGCGTCGTGTTGTAGTCGCGCACCGCCTCGTTGTAGTCGCGCCGCGCCACCGCGATGCGGTTCTCCGTGCCCTCGAGCTGGGACTGGAGCGCCATGAAGTTCTCGTTCGACTTGAGGTCGGGATAGCGCTCGCTCACGACCAGTAGGCGCCCAAGCGCCCCGGAGAGCTGGTTCTGCGACTGCTCATACTGGGCGAACTTGGCCGGGTCGGTGAGCTGGGAGGCGTCCAGATGGACGCTGCTGGCGCTGGCCCGCGCCTGGGTCACCTCGACCAGGGTGCTCTTTTCCTGCTGGGCGTAGCCCTTCACGGTGGCGACGAGGTTCGGCACCAGGTCGGCCCGCCGCTGGTAGTCGTTCTGCACGTCGGCCCACTTGGCCTTGGCGAACTCCTGCTTGGTCGGAATGGCGTTCACACCGCACCCGGCCAGCGCCACGGGCGCGGCGAAGATCAGGGCAAGGCGAAGGCAGCGACGAAGAAGCTGACGCACGGGTCGATGATCCCCTCATTGATCGCCGGCGCGCGGCGACGCGACCTAATCTAAGCGCTCGGCCAAGGTCGCGCCAGGATCATCCCGCGCCGTCGGCGCATCAAACCACCGATGGCGCCGATACCCGCCAGCATCAGCATCCAGGCGGAAGGCTCTGGAACCGCGGCCTCTACCGTCTCGACAAGGCTCATCGGACGAAGCTGTCCGTAGGCGAAGGCGGACACGACGAAGTCGCCGGTCCGCGGATCATAGATCTCATCTTCGATGGCGAAGCTGGCGTTCACTTGCTCGGCGCTCAGGTCGGCTGCGAAAGGCGTGTCCACGCTAGCGGGGAGCGCGCCGTTCGAGCCGAAGCTCGAAAGCGTGAGAACATCGATGGCAATGAGAAGGTCGTCGCCCGACGCGGTACGATCGCTGCGCGTCGCGGAATGGGACTGCTCGCTGAATGGATTGAGGCCCAGGGCCAGATTGTTGTAGCCGCTGATCTCGCTCGAGGCGTCGCCCACGAAGGTCACGGCCACGCCGCCGATTTCGAGGGAGGCGCCGAGATTGGGAGAGGCGTCGCCGTAAGCAACACCTCCGACGCAATCGGTCCCGATCGCGCCAGCCGAGCAGGTGGATGCGTCAAGATCGAACCGAAAGGTCGCCGTGAATGGTGTGCCCGAGAGATCGCTCGCCGCGCCGAAGACGCCCGTCACGTCGGCGCCGGAAGCAACCACGCCCGAGTAGGTGATATCCACGATCGTAGCGGCCGCCGGCTGACCGACGCCGAAGGCCAGCATCACGGCAAGCGCCGCGCCACCGAAACGGTTCATCCCTTCCTCGCGCCATCAATGTTAAGGCGCGAACGGACGCGACCCTCTCAATGGGGTCGTCGCCTAACGATCTAAGCTGATCCGAGCCATCAGAGTGGCAATATTTTGCAAGTCTTCGGTCCGAGATTTACATTTATTCTCAAGCGACCGCTTCCAGATCGTCGAAGCTGCCCTGGCTCGAGGCGTATAGCCGGGCGTAGAGGCCAGCGGCGGCGACCAGCGCGGAGTGTGGTCCCTGCTCGACGATCCGCCCATGCTGAAGCACGACGATGCGGTCGGCGTCGCGCACGGTGGCCAGACGGTGGGCGATGACCAGGCAGGTGCGCCCGGCGAACAGCACCTTCAGCGCCTTCTGGATCGCCTGCTCGGTGAAACTGTCGATGTTGGCTGTGGCCTCGTCGAGGATCAGCACCGAGGGGTCGGCGACCAGGGCCCGAGCGAAGCTGACGAGCTGGCGCTGGCCGACGGAGAGATTGCGGCCGCGCTGGCCGACCGGGGTCGCGTAACCGAGCGGCAGGGCCTCGATGAACTCGTGCGCGGCGACCGCTCGGGCGGCGCTCACGACCTGATCGCGGGTCGCCTCGCTGTTGTAGCGGATGTTCTCCTCGATGGTGCCGGTGAACAGGAACGGATCCTGCAGCACCATGCCGACGGCGCGGCCGAGGCTGTCGAGCGTCAGGTCCTTCACATCGACGCCGTTCAGCCGCACCGATCCTTGCTCGACCTCGTAGAAGCGATGCACCAGGGCGGCGATGGTGGTCTTGCCGCTGCCCGTCGGACCGACCAGGGCGACCACCTCGCGCGGGGCGATGGAGAGGCTCACGTCGCGCAGGATGGTGCGGTCGGGGCTGTAGCCGAAGGTGACGTGGTCCAGCTCCACGGTGACCGGCCCCTTGGCGAGCTCTGTCGCGCCTGGCCGATCCATCACCGTCACCGGCACGTCCAGCACCTCGAAGATGCGATGGCCCGCGGCCATCGCTCGCTGCATCACTGTGTATTGCATCGAGAGCAGGCGCACGGGCTCGAAGAAGCGCTGCACCGAGAGGATGAAGGTCACCAAGACGCCGATCTTCAAGGCGCCGCCGATCGCCTCCTCGCCGCCGACCACGATCACGAAGGCCATGGCCACGCCGGTGAGCACATCGACCGTTGGCGTCATCAGCTGGGCGAGCCAGGAGGAGCCGACCTGGGCCTCGAAGTTCTCCCGCGCCTTTTCCTCGTAAAGCTCGAAGTTGAGGGCCTCGCGCCGGCTTTCCTGGACCGTGCGCACGCCGTTGATGTTCTCGGCCAGCGCCCCGTTGGCGATGCTGCTGGCGTCCCGCGCCCGGCGGAAGGTCGCCTTGGAGAACGGCAGCCAGACCGCGCGGATGCCGATCAGCGCCGGCAGGGTGGCGAGCGTAAGGAGAGCGAGCTTCCAGTCGAGGACCAGCAGCACGACGGCGTAACCCACCAGGGTGGTGAAGTCGCCGAGCGCCCCGGTCGAGCCCTCGAGGAACTCTTGCAGGGCGTTCACGTCGCCCTGGAGGCGGCTCATGATCCGGCCGACGTGGGTCTTGTCGAGGAAGGTGAGCGCCACGTCCTGGAAGTGCCGGAACATCGCCCGGCGCACGTCGAAGATGACCCGCTGGGCGAGACGGGAGGTGATGGCGTTGTCGGCGAGCTGGGCGGCGGCGACCAGCACGGCCAGCAGTGCGAACAGGGCGACGCGCTGCTCGAGGAGAGGCGTGTTCCGCGCCACCGCCGCGCTCACGATCCCGCCGATCGCCCAGGGGATCGCCACCCCGGAGAACGAGGAGGCCAGCACCGCCGCCTGCGCCAGGCGCGACCATGGCCCGGTGCGGCTTCAGGAAAACGAGGAACCGGCGGATGACGCGCGTGTCGAACGAGGCGAAGATCGTTTCCTCGTCGGCCGTGCCGAGGTTCGCCTTTCGGGTCGGGGCGTCAGCGATGGCCACGTCGCTCATGGCGCGGCCTCCACCGGATTCTTCCGCCGTAGCGGGGCCTCGGCGATGGACTGGCCCTCGGCGCTCAGCGTCTGGAGGGCGTAGAGATCGGCGTACTCGCCGCCCAGGGCGAGGAGCTGCTCGTGCGTGCCGCGCTCGACGATGCGTCCGGCCTCCAGGACCAGGATCTCGTCGGCATGCCGCAGCGAGGACAGGCGGTGGGCGATGATGATGGTGGCCTTGCGCGCCGTCTCCCGGGCGAGCGCCTCGCGCACCCGGGCCTCCGTCACCGCGTCGATGGCGGCGGTGGAGTCATCGAAGATCAGCACGCCGGGTCCGGGCGTCAGCCCCCGCGCGATGGCCATTCGCTGACGCTGGCCGCCGGAGAGCGCCACCCCGCGCTCGCCGACCCGCGTCTCATAGGCCAGGGGCAGCGCGGCGAGATGGTCGTGGATCTGGGCCGCCTGCGCCGCCTCTTCGATCCGCGGCTGGCCGGCCCAGGGGTCGGCATAGGCGATGTTGTTGGTGGCGGTGGCGTCGAACAGGAAGGTCTCCTGCTGCACCAGGCCGACATGCGCGCGCAGGGACTCGAGCGTGACCTCGCGGATGTCCTGTCCATCGACGGTGATGCGCCCTTCGGTCGGATCGTAGAAGCGCGGGATCAGGTTGGCGATCACGCTCTTGCCCGAGCCCGGCGGCCCGACGATGCCCAGGGTTCGACCCGGCTCGACGGTGAAGCTGATGTCGCTGAGCACGCGCCGGCCCGCGGGGTCGAAGGCGAAGGACACGTGCTCGAAGGCGAGCACGCCGCGCTCGATCACCTTGAGCTCGCGCGCGCCTGGCGCGTCGGCCACCTCGGGCATCAGGTCCAGGATCTCGAACAGTCGCCCGCCGCTGGTGGTGGCCCGCGCGGCGGAGGCGAAGATCATGGCGATCTGCCGGATCGGGGTCTGGAGCAGGGCCATGTAGGTGAGGAATTCGGTGAGCCGGCCGGCGCTCATCCGACCCGACGACACGTCGTGACCGCCCACCCACAGCAGCGCGCCCATGGAGGCGTAGAAGCTTACCGTCATCACCGAGACGGCGCGGAAGCGCAGCCAGATGCGGCGGTAGGAGAACTTGAGCGCGGCTTCCGCGGCGAGGTCGAACTTCTCCATCTCGAAGGCCTTGGCGGCGAACGCGCGCACGACCCGCACGCCCTGGAGATTCTCCTCCATCACCAGGGTGAGCTGGCTCATCAGGCGCTGGACCTCGAGCCAGGTGACGCGCAGCAGGAACCCCATCCGCGCCAGCACGGCGCCGGCGACCGGGGTGAAGCCCAGCCCGATCAAGGCGAGAGTCGCGTCGGCGGTGATCATTCGCCACGCCGCCACCCCGAGCAGGATGGCGAGGGTCAGCGCCGTCATCATGCCGTTCTGGATGAAGGCCCGCGCACCCTCGAGATCGAGCATGCCCCGGGTGATCAGGTCGCCCGAATGGATCTTGTCGTGGAAGCCGAAGTGCAGCCGCTGCAGTTGGCGGAAGTAGTCGAGGCGGTAGCGATAGGCGACCTTCTGGCTCACCCACTCGGCCTGGTAGTTGGCGAGGCCGGTGAGCAGGCCGCGCGCGGCGGCGGCGGCGAGCGAGAGCAGCGCGATGATCAGCAGGGCGTGACGGGCGGCGTGCGCGTCGGAACGGCCGATCAGACTCTGGGCCGTGTTGACCGCGCGCCCGAACAGGCGCGGCAGAGTGAGGCTGGAGAGCGCCGCGCCGAGGGCGGCGGCCATCGCCAGCGCCACGCGCGCGGGCGCCGCGCGCAGGGCCTCGCCCACGATCCGGCGCAGGACGCGCGGCATGGCGGAGACGTCGACGCGGGGCGTCGGGATATCAGGCGCGAGGCTCGGCAAGCCGCCATTGTGACGCGCGAGCCGGCGCGTGACTAGGTCGGCGGTGATCGATGTTTACCAGACGGCGATGTTGACCGGGCGATCCGATCGATCTTAAGTGCGACCCTGAACAGAGAGGGAACGCCCGTGCCTGACGAACTGGTTTTCTACACCAGCCCCATGTCGCGGGGCCGGATCGTCCGCTGGATGCTGGAGGAGGTCGGCGCCCCCTATCGCACCGAGCTGATGAACTTCGGCGACAAGATGAAATCGCCCGAGTACCTGGCGATCAATCCCATGGGGAAAGTGCCGGCGCTCACCCATGGCGACCGCGTGGTGACCGAGTGCGGGGCGATCTGCGCCTATCTCGCCGACGCCTTTCCGGAGGCGGGGCTCGCGCCGCCGCCCACGAGCAAGGATCGGGCGCCCTACTATCGCTGGCTGTTCTACGCCGCGGGTCCGGTGGAGGCGACGTTCACCAACAAGTCCCTGGGCTTCGTCGCTCCTCCGGAGCGGGCGGGGATGCTCGGCTACGGCAGCTTCGAGGCTGTCGAGGCCGTGCTGAACGACGTTGCGGGCGGCTGCGAATACCTCGTCGGGAACACGTTTTCAGCCGCCGACGTCTACTTCGGCTCGGAGATCGGCTTCATGCTGCGCTTCGGAAATTTGCAGCCCACCCCCGCGTTGAAGGCCTATTGGGACCGGCTGGAGAGCCGGCCGGCACATGTTCGCGCTCGCGCCATCGACGACGCGTTGATCGCGCAAAACCAGGCCGCCGCGCCGGCCTGATCTTTGCCCTACCAGCGGTAGTTGGCCTCGATCCCGCCGCTGCGCGGGGCGCCGACGATGCCCTGAATGAAGCCGAAGGGGCTGGTCAGGTCGAACTTGTCGAGGAAGTAGTGTTTGTCGGAGAGATTGCGGACGAAGGCCGCCACCTCCAGGTGACTGCCAGCGGGTCGGAACGCCACCCGCAGGTTCTCGATCCAATAGCCGTTCTCGGTGATGTAGGGATCGTTCGAGGAATCGAAGAACTGGTGGCTCTTGTAGCTGGCGTTCAACTGCACATCGAACTCGCCGAACGAGGTCGGGAAGGTCTTGTCCGCGAACGCCGCCAACGAGAGATGTGGCGAGTCCGGAAGCTGGTTTCCCGAATAGTCGGGCGTGCCGGGCGCGCGGTCGGAGACGTAGGTGTCGAGCTTGGTCTCCAGCAGGCCGGCCTGCACCGAAAGGCTCAGGGTCGGCATCGGGCGGGCGATGACTTGGAACTCCAGCCCGTCCGTGTGCGCCCGCTTGGCGTTGTCGAGCACATTGATGGGCAGGGACCCCGGGCCGTCGCCGGGGGGCGGATTGATGAGCGTGAAGATCTGCAGGTCGTTGTAGATGTTGTAGAAACCGGCCGCGTTGAACACCAGGCGGTTGTCGAAGAAGCTGGTTTTGGCCCCGACTTCGAACGCCGTGACATGCTCCGGCTTGACCGGCTGAAGCTGGCGTTCGATCTCGGCGGGCACCAGGCTCAGGAAGCTGCCGTTGAAGTCGCCGCTTTTGAAGCCGGTGGCGGCGCTGGCGTAGAACAGGACGTCACGCGTGAGGTGGTAGTCCAGGGCTGCGCGCCAGTTGAACGCCGAACTGCGCAGGCCCTCGTGGACGTCGACCAAGCGGCTGGATCGGGCCGAAGTTGTCCATCCCGCCCGACTGGAACTGGACCGAACTGTCGTAGTCGAAGCCGCGCTGCTCACGGGTGTAGCGGCCGCCCAGGGTGAGCTTCAACCGGTCGGTGATGGCGTAGTCGCCTTGGCCATAGACGGCGTAGGCGTTGGTGATCTGGTTCGAGCGGTCGAATGCCCGGAAAGCCACGCCGTCCGCCGCGCCCGGGCCGCCGAAGAAGGTGTCTCCATCCAGCAGCAGGAACAGGGGCTGGTTCTGCTGCAGTTTCTCGGTGAGGAAGTAGAGACCGGCGACCCAGTTGAACTTGGCGGTCGACTGGGCGGCGCGCAGCTCCTGGGTGAAGGTGTTGGACTTCACGCCGAAGTTGATCTCGAGCAGGCGGTTGGGCGAGGCGTCGCTGTCCTCCGGGTGCAGTTTGTCGTTGTGCTCGAAGGCGGAGATCGAGGTGAGGGTCACCGTGCCGAGCGTGTCGTCGATGCGCAGTGACGTCCCCAGGCTGTTCACCCGCAAGTGCTGGGTGCGGTTGTAGGCGCCGTCGTAGAAACCCTTCGGCGTTCCGTAGCCGAACAGGTCGACGCACCCGCCGGCGTAGGTCTGCGCCACCGAGCACTGCGCGCCGGTTTCCGGAGAGAGGTCGCCGATATGCCGGTACTCGGTGGGGAGGTTGTCGACCTGTCCGCCGTGGACGTTGAACAGCACCTTCAGGTTGTCGGTGGGCTTCCACAGAAGTTGGGTGCGCAGGGCGTAGTTGTTGAAGCCCTCGGTGCGCCCGCCGGTCAGGGCGTTGTAACCGTAGCCCGAGGAGGAGTTGTAGACGAACGAGAAGCGGCCGCTGAGATCGTGCGCGATCGGCCCGCCAACGCCGCCTTCCAACTGGACGGTGTTGTAGGACGAGGCTTCCGCGTGCAGGTCGCCCGTGAACTCGTCGGTGGGCTTGCGGGTGATGAAGTTGATCGCCCCGCCGCTGGTGTTGCGTCCATAGAGCGTGCCTTGCGGCCCCTTCAAAACCTCAACCCGGTCCAGGTCGAAAGTGGAGAAGCTCTGAGAGGCCGGCGCGCTGAGGTACACCTCGTCGACATAGATCCCGTTCGGGCCGGCGTTGTTGGTGTCGTAGTCGTTGAGGCCGATGCCGCGGATGCTGATGATCGGCTGGTTGCCTGGTCCGGCGACCAGGGCGATGTCGACGTTCGGCGTCACCTGGCCGAGGTCGACGGAGGACTTGATCCCCAGCGTCTGCAGCTGTGCGCCGCTGAAGGCCTGGATCGAGATCGGCACCTCCTGGATGTTCTGGCTGCGTTTCTGAGCGGTGACCGTCAGCGTCTCGACCCGCGTTCCCGCCCCGGTGTCCTGCTGGGCGATCGCGGGGCCGCCGCCAAGCGCGGCGGCCGCCGCCAGGACGAGCGCGGTCAAGCCCGCGCGGAGCCCATCATCGGCGTTCATTCGTTCCCCCTTCGAGCCCCCCGGCCCTTTTAGGCGAGCAGAAAACGCATCTTCTCAACGGGCTCCAGGCCGGTTCGCCGGTCCTTGAGAGCGGCGAAGGACGCCTCGGCGGCGTCCAGCGCCTGATCGATGTCCTCGGCGGTCATGGCGGCGCAGAGGAACATGTTGTGCCAGGGATGCACGTAGATCCCGCGCGCCAGCATCTGCGAGCACCAGAAGAAGCCCTGGCGCAGATCCGGATCATCCTCGAACAGGAACAGCGGCATGGTTGTCGGGCCGGTCTGGCGCAGCCCGAAACCCGCGGCCTGGGAGCGCTCGGCAAGCCCTGTTCTGAGCCGCGCGCCCAGACCCTCGATGTGTTCCAGATAGTCGCTTTCGCGCACGCGCCGAAGCGTCTCCAGCGCGGCCGCCATGGGCGCGGCCTGGAACCAGTAGGAGCCGGTGGCGTAGATCCGCGCCGCCGCCCCGCGCGCCTTGTCCGAACCCAGCAGGGCGGAGATCGGATGGCCGTTGGCGATGCACTTGCCCCAGCAGGAGAGGTCCGGCTCGACGCCCAGGCTCGACCAGCTGCAGTCCCGGGCGATGCGCAGGCCGGCGCGCACGTCGTCCACGACCAGCAGCGCGCCGGTCTGGTCGCATAGCTCCCGCGCGCGGCGGGCATAGGCCGGATCGGGCTGGGCCTGGTCGACGAAGGCGTCGTGCTTGACCGGGGCGGCGAAGATCGCGGCGAGGTCGTCGCCGGCCTGGGCGACCGCAGCCTCCAGGCTCGCCACGTCGTTGTAGACGCACATCACCTGGTTGGCCTTGTCCTGCGGCGTCACCCCGGCGGGGCGGCTGGCGGACCAGGGCATGGCCCCGTGATAGGTCCCCTTGGCCAGCACCACGGTCTTGCGCCGGGTGTGGGCGCGGGCGGTCATCAGGGCGAGCAGGGTGGCGTCGGCGCCATTCTTGCAGAACAGGGCCCAGTCGGCGTGACTCACCAGATCCACCATCTGTTCGGCGAGATCGACGATCAGCGGGGCGGGGCCGGTCATGGTGTCGCCGCGTCGCAGCTGAGCGACATAAGCGGCGTCGATCGCGTCATCGCCGTAGCCCATGAGGTTCGGGCCATAGGCGCACATGAAGTCGATCAGCTCGTTACCATCGGCGTCCCATAATCGCGCGCCCTTCGAGCCGGAGAAGAACTGGGGATAATCGTCCGGCAACAGCGCGGTGGATTGGTGACCGTACATCCCGCCAGGGATCACCGCCTCGGCGCGGGCGCGCAGGGCTTTATCGTGCGGTCGTGGAGACGACATGCTTGCCTCCCCGTGGGCAAGTTCCGATACACACGAGTAACACGTCTGCTTCGGCCCGCAACCAAGCGCGGCGGTCCATCGGGATCGGACGGTTTCAACGAAGGGGCGGCCGATCGCGTCGAGTCTCGAACTGGCGGGGGAAGTCCAGGCTGCGCCGGACCAGCCGCTGAGCGTCATCGCCGCGGGGCTGACGGTGGGAACCGTCGCCCTGATGATCCTGGGCGTCCAGCCCGTGCTTCTGGGCGGCCTCGCCGAAGCCGGACGCATCACCGACAAGGCCCTGGGTCCGCTGGCCACGGTCGAGGTGCTGATGATCGCGCTCGGTTCGGCGATCGGGCCCGCGTTCGCGCGCGGCGGCCGAATGCGCCTGAAGACCGCGGCGCTCTCCCTTCTGCTGGTCGGCCTCGACCTCTCCGTGGTGTCGGCCAAGGGTTGGTGGCCGCTGGCCGCGGTGCGCGGAGCGGCGGGGCTGGTGGAGGGGCTGCTCATGGGGGTGACCATCCTCGTCACCATCCAGCACCGTCATCCGGACCGGCTCAACGCCGTCTTCCTCGCCGTCTCGGCCGTGCCCCAGGCGGTGCTGGCCTGGCTGTTGCCGATCTGGATCACGCCCCGGTTCGGCTCCGACGGCGGCTTCGTGGCCCTGGCGTTGATCAGCGTCGCCGCCGTGCTCGCGGCGTTCTCGCTTTCAAGCCGCTCTCCGGTGGCGGCCGCCCCGCACCTGAGAGCCCTGTTCAGCCGGCGGGCGGCAATCGCGCTCGCCGCGATCGGCCTGCAGAACGCCGCCATCGGCGGGGCCTGGGCCTACGTCGAGCGCCTGGCCGCCCAGCACGGCTTTCCGCCGTACGTCGCCGCGATCGCGGTTTCGGGCGGATTGGTGGTCCAGGTGGTCGGGGCCTTGGCGGCGGGCGCCTTCGGGCGGCTGGCGCCGTTCCGCACAGCGCTGATCGTCGGCAGCCTGGCGCAGACTGGGGTGATCGTGGGGATGGCGATCGCCGGCGCGCCGCTCGCCTACCTCGTGCCGGCGCTCGGCTTCGGCTTGCTGTGGCTCGCCATGAGTCCGTTCCAGGTGAGGCTATTGATCGATATCGACCCGAGCCGCGTTGCCGCCGAGATGCTTACCGCGGTCTCCCTGGTCGGTCTGAGTCTGGGCCCCGCGCTGTCGGCGCTGGGGATCGTCGGCGACACCGTGACCGGCGCCTTCTGGGTCGCCGCCGCCTTGATGCTCGTCTCCACCGCGCTCTACGTCGTGCTCGGAAACGGAGGGCGTCGCGCGTGACCGCTGAGAGTTCGCCGATCCTGGTCATCCGGGGCCTGACGAAGGCCTACGCTTCGGGGCTCCAGGCGCTGAAGGCGGTGGATCTCGAGATCCGCTCCGGCGAGATCTTCGCCCTGCTCGGGCCGAACGGCGCGGGCAAGTCGACCCTGATCAACATCGTCTGCGGCATCGTGAGACGCTCCTCCGGCTCGGTGAGCGTGGACGGGCACGATCTCGACAAGGATTGGCGCGGGGCGCGGGCGCTCATCGGCCTGGTGCCGCAGGAACTCACCACGGATTCCTTCGAGAGCGTGATCTCCACCCTGCGCTTCTCGCGCGGCCTGTTCGGCAAGGCGCCGGACGAGGCCTATCTCGAGCGCGTGTTGCGCGACCTCTCGCTGTGGGACCGCCGCGACTCGCCGATCCAGAGCCTCTCCGGCGGAATGAAGCGGCGGGTGATGATCGCCAAGGCGCTCAGCCACGAGCCGACCCTGCTGTTCCTCGACGAGCCCACCGCCGGGGTCGACGTGGAGTTGCGGCGCGACATGTGGGCCCTGGTCCGCCGTCTGCGCGAGGGCGGGGTGACGGTGATCCTCACCACCCACTACATCGAGGAAGCCGAGGAGATGGCCGACCGCATCGGCGTGATCAGCCGGGGCGAGTTGATCCTGGTCGAGGACAAGGCGGCGTTGATGAAGAGCCTGGGCCGCAAGGAACTCACCCTGACGCTCAGCGCGCCGCTGGCCGCGCTGCCGCCCACCCTTGAGGACGAACCGCTCAGCCTGTCCGACGACGGCCTGCGCCTCACCTACACCTTCGAGACGGCCCAGGGTCGTAGCGGAATCGCCGAGGTCATGCGCCGGCTCGCGGACGCCGGCGTCGACTTCACCGACCTTTCCACCCAGGAGAGCTCGCTGGAGGAGATCTTCGTGAGCCTGGTGCATGGAGGCGACCGATGAACCCGCGGGGCGTGCGCGCCATCTATGTCTTCGAGCTCTCGCGCTGGTTTCGCACGCTCACCCAGAGCCTGCTCACGCCGGTGATCTCCACCGCCCTCTATTTCGTGGTCTTCGGCGGCGCGATCGGCTCGCGCATGAAGCCGATCGACGGCGTCACCTACGCGGCCTTCATCGTGCCGGGGCTCACCATGCTGTCGGTGCTCACCGAGAGCGTCGGCAACGCCAGCTTCGCGATCCACATGCCCAAGTGGTCCGGCACCATCTACGAGCTGCTCTCGGCTCCGATTGCGTGGTGGGAGGCGGTGGCCGGCTATGTCGGCGCGGCGGCGACCAAGAGCGTGCTGCTGGGCATGATCATCCTGATCACCGCCCGCCTGTTCGTCGCCTATCCGGTCGCCCATCCCTTTGTGATGGCCACCTTCCTGGTCCTCACCGCCGTCGCCTTCTCGCTGTTCGGCTTCATCATCGGGATCTGGGCGGAAGGGTGGGAGCGGCTGCAGATCGTGCCCGCGCTGGTGATCACCCCGCTCACCTTTCTGGGCGGCAGCTTCTACTCGGTAAAGATGCTGCCGCATCCCTGGCGCGAGCTCACCCTGTTCAACCCGGTGGTCTATCTCGTGAGCGGTTTTCGCTGGAGCTTCTTCGGCGTGGCCGATGTGGCGGTGGGCGTCAGCCTGGCGGCGACCTTCGGCTTTCTCGCCGTGTGTCTCGTGGTGGTGTGGTGGATCTTCAGGACGGGCTACAAGCTGAAGAGCTGATCAGGAGGAACGGGTCATGAGCGGGATCGACAAGCGCACCTTCCTCGCGGGCCTCGGCGCCGCCACGACCGTCAGCGCCCAGACCCCCGTTCCCGCAGCCACGCCCGGGACCCGCGTCGCCCTGACCACGTCGCTCGGCGTGATCACCGTCGCGCTCGCCACCGACAAGGCGCCGATCACCAGCGCCAATTTCCTGCGCTATGTGGATGCCAAGCGCCTGGATGGCGGCGTCTTCTATCGCGCGATGAAGCTCGCGCCGGAGCCGAACCCCAACGGCCTGATCCAGGGCGGGATCAAGAACGATCCGGCCAAGGTCTTCCCGCCCATCGCCCACGAGCCGACCACCAAGACCGGCCTCAAGCACGTGAACGGCACCATCTCCCTGGCCCGCTACGCCCCGGGCTCGGCCCAGGCGGAGTTCTTCATCTGCATCGGCGACCAGCCTTCCCTCGACGCGGATCCTACGCAGCCGGGCGACAACCTGGGCTTCGCCGCCTTCGGCGCGGTGACCGACGGCATGGACACCGCCCGCAAGATCCTCGCCGCGCCGACCTCGCCCACCGAGGGCGAGGGAGCGATGAAGGGGCAGATGCTCTCCCCGCCGATCCCGATCCTCACCGCCCGGCGCGTGTAACGCTCGCGACGGCGAGAGCCGCCAAGGTGAGCGCGGTTGCCGCGTGGAGCACGCAGTGCAGCGTGTTGGGCGTGATCCCGTTGCGGGTCGGCAGGAAGGCGTGCGTGCCGCCGAACATCTTCGCGTAGCGCGCCGCGCGATCGGGTTCGGGGCGGACCAGATAGGGCAGCCACCAGGCCCTGATCTCTCCGGCGAAAAGCAGCAGGTAGCTGATCCACAGCCAGATCCAGACCCAGCCGGGATGCCCGGTCTGCCGGTACTGGAGGCTGAAGGCCAGCCCGAGCGTGTACGGGACCGACTGGATCAGGGTGACACGGATCAGCCGCGCTCGCGTGTCTTCGGCCTGCACGCGCTGCACGTCGTTGAGGCTCCCGAGCGGAACCCAGTCGTGCAGCCAGAGAATGGCGACCTGCACGACCTGAAGGGCGATCAGGAAATCGAGTGTCATCCGGTCTTCTGGAAGATCACGACCGTCTCTCTTACCCGATCAATTTGCGAATCGACCCAAGCGCCTCCGAATCAGGTTCTTCATAGGTTAGGACGCCGGCGAACTTCCCGTCGCGACCCAATTCGTAGATCACCGCGGAGTGGTCCACAGTGTAGCTCCCGCCCGGCAGCGGCACCTTCTTGTGGTAGACATGGTACTCGTCCGCGACCTTGTCGGTCTGAGCCTGAGTCCCGGTAAGGCCCCGGATGCGCGGGTCGAACGCCGAAAGGTACTTGGCCATCTGCGCGGGCGTGTCGCGATCCGGATCGACGCTGATGAAGAGCACGTTGAGCTTGTCGGCGTCCGGGCCCAGCGCCTTCAACCACGCGCTCATGTGGGTCAGGGTCGTGGGGCAGACTTCAGGGCAATAGGTGAAGCCGAAGAAGACCAGGCTCGGCCGTCCCTTCAGAGCCTTGTCGGTGACCACCGCGCCGTGCTGGTCCACGAGCTGGAACGGACCGCCGACGGAGGGCTCGCCAAAGCTCTCGACCTTCGCCGGAACCGGGCGCGAGGCGAGCCAAGCTCCGCCGGCGAGCGCCACGGCCGCAAGCGCGGCGGCGAACCACAACCAAACCCTCGTCTTCATGGACGCGCCGCCGGCGGTCCTCCGACGACGAAGTCGACACGCACCGGCGCGGACCGGGCGAACTTCAGCGTTACCGGCACGCGTTCGCCGAGCCGAAGCGGCGGCGAGGGCGAGATCAGCATCAGGTGCATTCCGCCCGGCTCGAGCCGAAGAGGCCGCCCCGCCGCGATCGGCGCGCCGGCCGTGAGCGGACGCATCCGCATCACGCCGCCCGCCATGCTCATCTCGTGCAGTTCGACAGCGTGCGCGCGGGGGCTAGAGCCGCCGATCAGCCGATCTTCGCCGGCCTTGGTGCTGACGTTGGCGTAGGCCGCGGCCGTGGGCGCACCCGGCGGCGGCGGTCGGATCCAGGCGTCGGTGACCGAGACCGATTGAGCTTGAGCCGCTCCGGCGGCCAGCCCCAAGGCGGCAAAGCAGGCCGCGCCGAATGAGAGATTGCTCATAGCGCTCCCTCTAGCGCCAGACTCCCCCGCTTGTCAGGCGGAAGGTTGGGTTCAGTTGGGCGGGTTGTTCTCCATCACCCAGCCAACCGAGGCCTTCAGCGTCTCGGTCCTGGTGGCTTCGTGCGAAAGCCAGTGATCCTCGGCGCTCAGGATCACGAAGGCGTTGGTCTTGCCCGCGCGATCGAGGTTCTCGTGCAGGGACAGGCTCTGGATGAACGGGACCACCGTGTCGTCCTTTCCGTGGATCAGCAGGATGGGCGCGGTGGCCTCGGCAGCGTGGCGTAACGGAGAGACCTCGGCGAGCGCCGACGAGGCGGCGGAGTCCACGCCAAAGAGCCTGTGGTTCAGGCGTCCCCAAGGGCTGTCGCTGCTGTCGCCTCCATCGTGAGCCATGATCTCGCCCACCTCCGAGATGCCGGAGACAGCCACGGCGCACCTGAAACCCGCCTTGAGGAAGGTGGCCCCGGCCATAGCGGCGTAGCCTCCATAGCTGCCGCCCACGATGCACACCCGGTCCTTGTCGGCGATCCCAGCGGCGGCGAGCGCCTGCACCCCGTCGGTCATGTCGGAGAGCATCTTACGCCCCCACTCGCCGTAGCCCTTTTCCTTAAAGCTGTAGCCGTAGCCGCTCGACCCTCGGAAGTTCGGCTGCAGCACGGCGTAACCTCGGGAGGCGAAGGCCTGCGCCCACCAGTCGAAGCCGACATGGTCGCTCTGGCCGAGGGGGCCGCCGTGGGGCAGCACAACCAAGGGCAAGTCCTTGGCCTCGCGTCCCGGAGGCAAGGTGAGCACCCCTTCCAGCGGCAGGCCGTCCCCGGCTTTGTAAGCGAACATCCTTGTGGGACCGACGTCCTTCGGGGCGATGGCCGGATAGGCGCTCATCAGTTCATCGGCCTTGCCGGTGGCCATGTTCACCAGCCAGTAGGTACCCGGATCGTCACCGCCGCTGGTCATCACCACCATCTGCTGGAGGTTCGAGGACCAGGTCTCTAGGCGGATGGCGTACCCCTTGAAGGCTTTCTTCACGGCGTCGAAGTGCGCCTGGAGTTTCGGATCGAAGAAGATGGCGGTTTGCCCATCGGGCCTGATGCCGCCCAGGAGCACGTCGGTCGCCGGGTCGCGGACAAATCGTCCGATTTCCTCGCCGGCGAAAATGGGTGTGGGAGTGGCGTTCAGCGCAATCGGGTACTCGTCATAGGTGTAGTGGCCGTTACCCTCGCCGGTCACGAGCATGGTGTCTCGGCTCCGGCCGAGACCATCGATCTGACTATCGATCAGAACCATGTGTTTCGTGACAATGGGCTGCTTACCAGAAGCACCCAGAAAGGCGCCCCAAGTTTTGGTGAGTTCGTTGTAATAGGAGTGAAGACCGACGGCGCCGTCGCCCGTGACGAGGAAGTCGGTATCGTCGATCACCCCGGGCGTCAGGTCGGTGTATTTGCCCGTGGCGAGGTCGACTTTGTAGGCGTGATACCTGCGTCCTTGGAGGCTATAGGCGCGCACGAACTCGTACCAGTTGCCGTCGTGACTCCACGACCCGTAGACTCCTTCGATCGCGCCCAGCCACACATCCGTCTCATGGCCTTCGAAGACTTTTCGGGCCGAGTGGTCGTCGGTATTCACGACCAGCATCGCCCAGAGTTCGGCGCGCGTTCGGCGGGACCATTTGTCCAGAGCCCCGGTTCCGTACTTCACCGTCGCCGACGCCAGGAGAACCAGGTATTTCTCGCCCGCCCAATGCAGGTCGCGGATCTTCGAAGTGCCCACGTCGGCGGCCATGATCGCCTCGCCGCCTATCTTGCGAACGAACAGCCGGCGCTTCTCGCCGTCGGTCGCGACGAACGCGATCCTGTCGCCGCCCGGCGAAAGACTGACGAACTCCATGGCCGGCAACTTGCCATAGGCTTCGAGCGGAGGCGCGGCTCGCGCGGCCACGGCGAAGAGCGCGCACGCCAGCGCGCAGAACACCCCAAGACGTTTCAAAGCCGCCCTCCCCCGACGACAACCCAGATTGATCGAAAGCTAACCCGCTGAGATCGCCTCCGACAATCGGGCCGCGTCGAAACGCCGCCACGTCGGCGCGAGATCGACCGCCTGTCCGCTCCGCTGCGCCTCGTCGATCGTCATCACCGTGAGCCCGGCCTCCAGCGAATCCCAGGCGGTGACCGGGAAGGTTGCGCGGCCTTCCAGCGCGGCGAGCAGGTCCAGGGCCATGGCCTGGTCGGCGCCGTTGTGCGCGTCGGCGGTGCGGTTGCCGTAGTCGATCCGCTCCGGCCGGCCGCGATTCAGGCAGCCGCGCACCATCAGCCGGTTGCGCGCGAGGTCGGCGAGCAGCGTCCCCCGCGTACCGGCGAGATACCAGCGACGTTCCTGGAGGGCGACGTGGCTGTTGGCGTGGAAGGACAGCGCCAGGCCCGTGTCGTAGCGGACGATCGCCACCTGGTGGTCGGTGACGTCCATGTCCGACTGGAACGGATCGTTGGCCGCGGCCCAGCCGGCGTCGCGCAGGGCGTAGGCCGGCGAGCCGTCGTCGTAGACGCGAGGCTCCTCGGCTCGGCCCTCGTGGAAAATGCGTCGGCCGCCGAAGCTGGCCACGGTGGCCGCCCGACCCCGCGCCAGCCGGCCGAAGATATCGAAGTCGTGGCACACCTTGTCGAGGAGGTAGGAGCCGCCAAAGGCCTGCTTTCTCCGCCAGTTCCGGGCCAGGTAGGCGCCGTGTTCGGGATGGAGGTGCTCGGTGGCGTCCATGGAGATCAGTTCGCCAAGTTCGCCGCTGTCGGCGCGGGCGATCACTTCGCGCACGATCGGCATCGAGCGCATGACGAGGCCGATGTAGAGCGGCGGGGTCTCCGGGCGGCCCAGCAGGGTTGCGAGTTCGAAGCTCTCCGCCTCGGTGCGCACGATCGGCTTTTCGCAGAACACCGGCCAACCGGTCGCCAGCGCCGCCTTGAGGTGCTCGAGGTGCAGATGGTTGGGCGTGCCGATCATCAGGAGGTCGTAGGGACCCTCCGCGATCAGGGTCTCTACATCCGGCAGCGCGCGCCCGGGCGGAATGCCCGCTTCGGCCAGGATCGGCGCGCCGACCGGCGCGGGATCGACATAGGCCGCCAGCTCCAGGTCCCAGCCCACCTCGACCATGGCCGCGAGCACATGGGCGATGCGCTGGCCGAGGCCAATGACGCCGATGCGGAACGTCATGCCTCGATCTCGAACGTCACCCCCGCCTTTTCCGGCAGGCGCCGCAGGAGGGTGGCGGCCATGGCGGCCGCCGGCGTCCAGCAGCCGCCCGGCGTCGCCTCCCGGCTCACGTCGAGCGCGAGCGCCAGGCCGGCCTCGGCCAGCATCTTGGACGTGGACCCGTAACCCGGATCCTTGTCGCCCTTCACGGCGGCGCGCAGCACCTTTCCCTCCGGACCCTCGGCGATGAACAGCACGTCGTAGAAGCCGTTCTCGCGCTCCTGCTTGGTGGGGCCTTCGCCGGGCTGGAGCGGAGCACTCATGTCGAAGCCCAGCACCGGACCGCTCGGCTTCTCGGGGACCATCAGCATCTCGTCGTAGAGGAAGTCCGTCCCCCACGCGTGTCCGAGCAGGAAATTGGTGCGGTGCACGGCCTTGGTGTTGATCGAGGCCATCATGAATTCGGCCACCCACGATCCGGCGAGCGGATCCTCATAGGGCGTGCTTCCATCGGGCTGGGGTGGCCCTTCGAAGCCGGGCGTCAGGGCGAAGGGGTCGGCCAGCACGGCGCCGATGCTCGGGTCCTGCGCGGCCGCGGCCATGGTGGCCATCCCGCTCGCCATGGTGCCGCCCGAAAGGCCGCCGCTCAGCGCCCGCATCCGCCCGCGCACACGGTGCGCGGGCGCGCCCCACGTCTTCATCGCCGCGTCTTCCACGAACCACACGCCGAGATCGAACGGGATGGAGTCGAAGCCGCAGGAGAACACGATCCGCGCGCCCGAGTCCTTCGCCCGCGCGTCGTGGGCGGCGATCATGCTCGCGATCCAGTGGGACTCGCCGGTGAGGTCCACATAGTCCGTGCCGCTGCCGGCGCAGGCGGCGACGAGATCGGAACCGTAAAGCTGATAGGGCCCGGCGGTGGTGATCACCACCTTCGTCCGCCGCGCCAGGGCGTCGAGCGCGCCGCGGTCGTGCGCATCGGCGACGATGAGGGGCAGGCTCTCCGGCGCGCCGATCTCAGCCCGCACCTGCTCGAGCTTGTCCGCCGAGCGTCCGGCCATGGCCCATTTCACCGCGCCGTCCGCGCCGTAGGCCTTCAGCAGGTGCTCGGCCACCAGGCGGCCGGTGTAGCCGGTGGCGCCATAGACCACGACGTCGAACTCGCGCTCGCTCATGCTTCATCTCCCCTGTTCGCGCGGGGTTGCGGGCTCGCCGCGCGCCGTCCTAGGCTCACCTGAACGCCGATAAGGCAAGCACACCTTTAGGAGGAACCGCCCCGTGAAGTTCACCTGGTTCAACCTGATGCCCTGGCCGGACCTGCCGGACGATTTCCGGGAGAAGAACCACTCGGTCTGGGTCGATATCGACCAGTCGCTGTTCGACCCGGCGAGGAGCCACGAGGTCTACAACACCTACATGGACCTGCTCGAGTACGCCGACACCCTCGGCTTCGACGGGATCGGGGTGAACGAGCACCACCAGAACGGCTACGGCATCATGCCCTCGCCCAACATCATCGCCGCGGGGCTCGCGCGCCGCACCAAGAACGCGGCCCTGGTGGTGCTGGGCAACTCCATCGCCCTCTACAACCCGCCGATCCGCGTGGCCGAGGAGTTCGCCATGCTGGATTGCATCAGCGGCGGGCGTCTGGTGGCGGGGTTCCCGGTCGGCACCTCGATGGACACCAACTTCTGCTACGGCCAGATCCCGGCGCTCACCCGCGAGAAGTACGCCGAGGCGCACGAACTGATCATCAAGGCCTGGACCACGCGCGAGCCGTTCGCCTTCGACGGCCGCTACACCAAGCTGCGCCACGTGAACCTCTGGCCCCGGCCGATCCAGCAGCCGCACCCGCCGATCCACATCCCCGGCGGCGGGTCGGTGGAGACCTACGACTTCTGCATCGACAACACCTACAGCTACTCCTACCTCAGCTTCTCCGGGTATCTGCGGGCCCAGGCGCTGATGAAGGGCTATTGGGACCGGGTGGCCGAGCGCGGGGCGCCCGACGCCTCGCCCTATCGCGCCGGTTTCGCCCAGACGATCTGCGTCGCCGAGACCGACGAGGAGGCCGAGCGCCTCTACGCCCCGCATATCAACTACTTCTACAATCGGTGCCTGCACGTCTATCCGGGCTTCGCCGACGCCCCGGGTTACCGCACGATCAAGACCATCCAGACCGGCGCGCTCAACCAGTACGCCCCGCCGCGCGGACGCTACGCCGAGCTGTCGTGGAAGGAGCTCAACGAGCAGGGACACGTCATCGCCGGCTCGCCGGAAACCGTGCGCCACAAGATGGAGGACCTGATCAAGTCGCTGAACGTCGGCCACATCTTCTGCCTGATGCACGTCGGGAACATGCCGGCGGACAAGTGCATGTATTCGACGAAGCTGTTCGCCGAGAAGGTGATGCCCAAGCTGCGTGGCCTGCTGCCGGAATGCGAGGGCGACGAGCGCTTCTGGGCCCATCCGCTGCCGCAGCGCGCGACGCCCGGCTCGCTGCCGACACCCTACGCGCCCGCACGCCAGCCCGAACACGCCTGAGCGGGGATCTCAGATGGAGCTGAAGAGCCTCGAAACGCATCACGGGCGCGTGCCTTATCTCGAGGGCGGCTCTGGCCCGCCGCTCGTCTTCCTGCATGGCGCGATGGGGGTGGAGGCGGGCGATCCGCTGCTCGGCCGCCTTGAGCGCGCGTTTCCATGTGTTCGCACCCTATCTGCCCGGCTACGCCGAGACGGAGGACCGGTCCGACCTGCGCGACATGCTCGACTACACCCTGCACAGCTGGGACGTGATCGACGCCCTGGGGCTGAAGAACCCGCTCCTCGTCGGCCACAGCATGGGCGGGATGATCGCCGCGGAGATGGCCGCCATCGCGCCGCACGACGTGAGCCGGCTGGCGCTGATCGCGCCCTACGGCCTGTGGCTCGACGATCATCCGATCCCGGACGTCTTCACCTTCCTGCCCTACAAGACGCCCGAATTCCTGTTCCACGACGTCGAAGCCGGCACAGCGCGGATGACCGCCGGTCTGAAGCTCGACGACCCGAAGTTCCTGCAGGACTACCTGGTCCGCAACGCTCGTCAGATGGGCATGGCCGGCAAGCTGCTGTTCCCGGTGCCGGATCGTGGGCTGAAGGATCGGCTCTATCGAGTGCGGGCGAAGACGGTGGTCGTGTGGGGTGAGAGCGACCGACTGATCGATGCCGGCCTATGGCCGAGGCGTTCGTCGCTCGGGATCGAGGGCGCGACCCTGGTCAAGGTCCCACAAGCCGGGCACATGGTGAACCTGGAACAGCCGGAGCGCGGCGGCGGACGCGATCTCCGGCCTGGCCTGATAACGAAAGGGCGGGGGCGGATGATCACGCGTCGGGGATGGCTGGCGGCGGGCGCCGCATGGCGGGCGCGCCGGCGCTGCGCGCGCAGCCCATCGGGCCGACCTTCGTGCCGGGTCCGCCCGGGGCGGCCCCATCCGCGCCCGCCGCCGGATTTCATCATCGAGAGCCGGCCCTCGAGCGGTGTCGACTATGCGCCCGCGCTCTCGGCGCTTCGCGCCTACGCCCTCTCTGAGCTTCGACGCGGTCGGGCTCCCGGGCATGACGCTCTGCGTGGTGACCGACGACGGCCTGCGAGCGTTCCTGCCGCTGGGATGGGCGGACGTCGAGAGCCGCGTTCCGGTCACCAGCGGACACCTGTTTCAGATCGGCTCGATCTCGAAGTCGTTCATCTCGCTCACCTTGCTCGCGCTCGCCGACGCCGGAAAGGTCGATCTGGACGCCCCACTGAGCCGCTATCTTCCCGACGCGCCCCTGCCGACCGAGCCGGTCACCGTTGCGCAACTGCTCAGCCATCGCGGCGGCTTGCCGGATGGCGCGCCGGTGTTCCCGCGCGTGCCCGACGGCCGCCTGTGGTGCGGCTTCCCGCCCGGGTCGAGCTTCTCCTACAGCAACACCGGCTACGTCCTCCTGGGCGCGTTGATCGAGCGCGTGGCCGGCGCGCCGCGGCCCGCGGTGGTGGACCGTCTCGTCGCCGGCCGGCTACGCGCGTCCGGGCGGATCGAGACGGTGATCGCGCCGCCGTGGCGAGCCGACTCCGCTGTGGGCTACTGGCCCTGGAACCGCTGGGGACCCGAGGTCCCGCGGATTCCGCTCGAAGCCGCGACCTGGGACCCGGAGGACACCGCCGCCGGCTCGGTCACCGCCGACGCCCGCGCCATGGCGGCCTACCTGCGGCTTGATCATGCGCTTGGGCCGGGGCGACGGCGCGGGCGTCGTGAGCAATGCGGCGGCGCGGCGCTTCGCCTCCCCCGCCGGCGCGACCAAGGGAGATTTCGGCCCGGGCGCGGGCTACGGCCTGGGCGTGGCGATCGTGCCCGTCGATGGCGCGCCGGTCCTGCATCACACCGGCGGCATGATGAGCTTCTCCTCCTCGTTCCACGTCGATCCGGCGGCGGGCGTGGGGTGTTTCGCCAGCGTCAACGCGCGCAACGGCGAGTACCGGCCGAGACTCACCACCGCCTACGCCGTCAGCCTGCTGCGCGCCGCCCGCGCCGGAAGACCCCTGCCGCCGCCGCCGGATCCGCTGGCGGCCTGGAAGGTGAAGACGCCGCAGGATGTCGCGGGGGTCTGGCGCGGCAAGGTGCGCGACGTCGAGTTGGTCTTCGGTGGGCGACCGCCTGGCCATCCGGTCCGGCTCGGGCGTCGCCCCGGTGTTCGGCGGCGGCGATCCGGATCGCCTGCTGACCACCGACCCGGCGTTCGCCGCCTTCGGCTTCGACATCGAGCGCCGCGACGGCGTCGTCCGGCGACTGTGGTGGGGCGGCGAGGCGTTCCAACGGGCCGGCGAGCCGCCGCCCGCCGCGCCGAACCCAGCGCTCGCCGCGCTCGCGGGGGTCTACCTCAACCGCGACCCCTGGGTCGGCGCGGCGGCGGTGCATGTCCGCGGCGACCGGCTTTGGGTCGAGGGCGGCGGCGCTCTGTCGAATCGCGGCGGCTACTGGAGCCCCGCCAAGGATGCCGGCGGGGTCGAGCGTCTCCGCTTCGAGGCCCCGCTGAACGGCCGCGCGACCCGCCTGAACGTCTCAGGCAATGATCTCCTGAGAATAGACATCCCCCTGACGCCCCCGACCTGACGGAGCCTCGATGCGCCGCTACCCCCTGTTCCTGTTCGCCGCCGTCGCGGGCGCCGCGCACGCGGCGCCGATCCCCGGCACGCCCGATCGCGCCCTCACCGATCCGGCAAGCGTGGTCGCGCCCACCTCGCGCAAAGGCCGGTCCGGTCCCGATCGTCGACCTGTTCGACACCAAGTCGGTGATGAGCGCCGCCTTCGCCCCGGACGGCCGCAGCATCGTCTACTCGGCCAATATTTCGGGCCGCTTCAATCTTTGGGTTCTGCCCCTCGGCGGCGGAACGCCACGGCGGCTCACCACCTCGGATGATCGGCAGATGGGGATCGCGGTCACGCCGGACGGACGGGCGATCTACCAGAGCGACAAGGCGGGCGCGGAGATCTGGGACCTGTTCGCCGTCCCGCTCGCCGGGGGAGAGCCGATCAATCTGACGAACACGCCCGAAGTCGACGAGACAGGGGCGAAGGTTTCCCCGGACGGTCGGCGGATCGCCTTCGACACTCGGCTCAAAAGCTGAGCCGATGTCCAACGTCGCGGTGATGGACCTTGCTGGCGGCGCGCCTCGTCTGCTTACGCATGAAGTCCCAGCACGACCGGCAGTGGGACGTCGCCGGGTTCGCTGACCAAGGCCGCACCCTGATCGCCAACCGCGGCGACTTCAACCGACACCGCGAGCCAGGTGTTCAGCGTCGGCTTGGCGGACGGGGCCGCAACGCCGCTCACGCCCGAGAGCGGCTTCGTCCGGGCCAGCGCCGCCACTCGCGACGGCTCGGTGATCGCGGTCACGGCCGAGACCAACGGGGTTCGTCAGGCGGCGCGCCTGGATCGGGCGAGCGGTCGCTTGTCTCCACTCAAGCCTGACGGTTGGGAGCAATCGTCCGCCGACATCTCGCCCGATGCGCGTTGGCTGATCTTCTCCAGCAACGTCGATGGCCGCGAGACCCTGTTCGCCGACGATCTCCGTTCTGGCTCGGTTCGGGCGCTGCCTCTGCCGCCGGGCGTCAACGCCGAGATCAACGGCAGCCACTCCGGCTTTTCACCCGATAGCGCGAAGTTGATCGTCAGCCACCAGTCCGGCAACGAGCCGGCCGATCTTTGGCTGGTGGACCTGAAAGCCTGGACCGCCGCGCCCTTGCACGCTCTGGGCTCGAGCCCGCTCTCACCCGACCGCCTGCCCCCGTCGCGCCTTGTGCACTACCGGAGCGACGACGGGACGACGATCAGCGCTTTCCTGTGGCTGCCCTTCAACCTGAAGCGCGACGGCCACGCGCCGGGAATCGTCTATCCGCACGGCGGGCCGACCGGCCAAACTCTCGACCGCTTCGACCGCACGGCCTTGGCCCTGGCTTCGCGCGGCTATGTGGTGATCGCGCCCAACCCGCGCGGCTCGACCGGCTATGGCCGCGCCTTCCAGGAGGCCAACTTCAAGGATCTCGGCGGCGGCGACCTGAAGGACGAAATCGCGGCCAAGCGCTTCCTGGTCGCCACCGGCTATGTCGACGCCAAGCGGGTCGGCATCACCGGCGGCTCCTACGGCGGCTACATGACGCTGATGGCGGTGTCGAAGACGCCGAACGAGTGGGCCGCGGGCGTCGAGCAGTACGGCATCATCGACTGGAAGCACATGTACGAGACGGAGGCCCCGACGCTGCAGGCTTACCAGCGCGGCCTGATGGGCGAACCGGACGGGGAGGGCGGCGTCTACGCCCGCCAGAGCCCGATGACCTACATCCACCAGACCCGCGCCCCGCTGCTGGTGCTCCAGGGCGACAACGACATCCGCGTGCCCGAAGAGCCAGGCCGAGCAGGTGGTCGCCACCCTGAAAGCCGACGGCCGCACCGTCGACGCCCACTTCTACCCCGGCGAGGGCCACGGCTTCAGCAAGCGCGAGAACCAGATCGACGCCCTCACAAGGCTGGTGGACTGGTTCGACAAATACCTGAAGTAGCGGCCTCACAGGAGGTGGTCCTGTCATCCCGGACGGCGCGCCAAGCGCGACGATCCGGGACGGCCAACGCATCTTTTGTTATTCTCCGGACGGCGCGAAGCGCCGAGCCGGAGGGCGCGCGCCGATGCACAGCCGTACGTTCTTCACCTACATTCTGGCGAGCGGTCCTTGCGGAAACCTCTACGTCGGCATGATGGACGAACGCGCGCGAGAAGCGGATCAAGCATTGGCGACGGGAGTGGAAGTTCGCTCTTATCGAGAAGCACGATCCGAAGTGGGTGGACCCGCTGCCGCCAGCGCTTCGGCCGACCTGCCTCCCGGCTCGGCCTTCTGCCGTCCGGGAGTTTTGATCTACTTGGGCGCCGTCCCGGCTCTTCGGGCTGCGCCCTACGGCCGGGATGACAGGAGCTCGATCCGGCTACGCCCGAAAGCTCAAATCTGCCGCGTCCGTCCTGCCCAGTACGGCGCCCGCACCTTGCCCCGCTGGATCTTGCCCGCCGGGCTCCTCGGCAACTCCTCCACGAAATCCAGCGAGCGCGGCGCTTTGTAACCGGCGACCCTCGACTTCGTGAACGCCAGGATGTCGGCGGCCAGCGCCTCGCTCGGCTGGTGGCCCGGGTTCAGCGTGACCACCGCCTTCACCGCCTCGCCCCATTCGTCCGAGGGCACGCCGATGACGCAGGAGTCCTCCACCGCCGGGTGCTTGATGATCTCGTTGTCGATCTCCTGGGGGTAGATGTTGACCCCGCCGGAGATGATGCACTCGGCCGTGCGGCCGGTGAGGAAGAGGTAGCCGTCCTCATCGAAGTAGCCGACGTCGCCTAGGGTGAAGTAGCCATCCTTGTGGGCCGAGGCGGTCTTCTCCGGGGCCTTGAAGTACTCGAACGGACTCACCGGCGAGACGGCGAAATAGATCGTGCCCGGCCGGCCCGGCTCTGTGATCTCGGCGCCTTCGTCGTCGAGCACCTTGGCCGCGCCGGGCGTCGGCAGACGGCCGACGGTGCCGGGCTTCTGCAGCCATTCGAGCGAGCTCACCATGAAGCCCGCGCCGCCTTCGGAACCGGCGTAGTATTCGTGGAGGATCGGCCCCAGCCAGTCGATCATCGCCCGCTTCACCTCCGGCGGGCAGGGCGCGGCGCCGTGGACGATGTAGCGCAGCGAGGAGAGGTCGTATTTCGCCTTCACCTCGTCCGACAGGGCGAGCAGGCGCTGGAACATGATCGGCACCAGGTGGGCGCGGGTGACGCGATAGCGCTCGATGGCGGCGAGAACCCCCTCGCTGTCCCACTTGTCGAGGAACACGACCGGGATGCCCGCCGCCATCGGCAGGCGGATGTCGAAGGCCAGCGGCGCCGCGTGATAGGCGGGGCCGGCGCACATCTGCACGTCGTCCGGCGCGCCCGGCTCGGGCACCGCCAGCACCGCGCCCTTGCGGAACACGCCCTTGGGACGGCCGGTGGTGCCGGAGGTGTAGAGCATGGCCGTGCCGAGCGAGGGATCCCCGATGTCGGTCGCGTCGACGCCGGCGAGCGCGTGGCTAAGCGGCGTGAAACCCTCCGCGTCCGCGCCCACGGACAGCTTGATGACCACGTTCGGCGTCTTGGCCGAAAGGGCCGATGGATAGCGGGTCTCGGCGATCAGCGCCTTCGCCTCGCAATCGTTGATGATGTACTCGACCTCGTCGGCGGTGAGGTGCCAGTTCACCGGGGTGAAGCGCAGGCCGGCGCGCAGGGTCGCCCACAGCGCCTCGACGAATTCCGCCCGGTTGGAGGTGAGCACGGCGACCCCGTCGCCGGCCGTCAGGCCCGCCGCTCGCAGCACGCGCACGATCCGGTTGGCGTTCGCGTTCAGCTCGGCGAAGGTCCGCGTCTGCAGCGGATCGTGGAGGGCGATCGCGTCGGGCTTCTCCTTCGCCCAGACGCTCGGCGTCATGCCCTTGTGCGCGGCGTCGGTGAGGCGGGCGTAGAGGTCGGACATCGGCGGCGCTTCCTTCCTGACGTTTCTTGTCCCCGCCTCCTCTTCCCTCAAGACGCGACCGGCACCAAGGGGTCGCGCCCTTTCCGAGCGGACTTGGAGCGCGCCCAAAAATTGTAACGTGTTCTGCGCATGGCGCTTGGTGTCTCGGTCCCTTGGTGGTTCAAGCGATCCCGACACAACCAGAAGAACCGCAGGAGCGAACGCCCATGGACTTCAACCTCGATCCCGAGCTCGTCGCCTATCTCAAGGAGCTGGACGAGTTCATCGAGCGCGAGATCAAGCCGATCGAGAACGCCGACGACAACATCCGCTATTTCGACCACCGCCGGGAGTGGGCGAGGACGGACTTCGACAATGGCGGCCTGCCGCGGCCGGAGTGGGAGGCTTTGCTGGCCAAGGCCCGCAAGGTCGCCGACGACGCGGGCCATTACCGCTTCGCCTGGCCGGTCGAGATGGGCGGCAAGGGCGGCTCCAACCTCGCCATGGCGGTGATCCGCGAACACCTCGCCGCCAAGGGATTGGGCCTGCACAACGACCTGCAGAACGAGCACTCGGTCGTCGGCAACAATCCCTTCATCCTGATGTTCAAGGCCTTCGCCACGCCCGAGCAGGTGGAGCGCTACGGGGCCGACCTGCTCTCCGGCAAGATCCGCGCCACCTTCGGCCTCACCGAGCCCAACCACGGCTCCGACGCGACCTTCATGGAGACCCGCGCCGTCCGCCAGGACCGCGACGGCAAGCCCGGCTGGCTGATCAACGGCGAGAAGATGTGGACCACCGGCATGCACGCGGCGAGCCACTGCATGGTCTTCGCGCGCACCAGCGGCGAGGACGGCGACGCCACCGGCATCACCGTGTTCCTGGTTCCCGCCAATGATCCGGGGGTGAAGATCGAGGAGTACCTCTGGACCTTCAACATGCCCACGGACCACCCGCGCGTCTCCTTCACCAACATCTGGGTTCCGGACGAGGCGATCTGGGGGGTGGAGGGCCGCGGCCTGGGCCTGGGGCAGAGCTTCGTGCACCAGAACCGCATCCGTCAGGCGGCCTCGTCGCTCGGGGCGGCGGTCTACTGCATCGAGGAGAGCGTGAAGTACGCGCGGGCGCGCAAGCCGTTCGGCGAGGAGTTGGCCCGCAACCAGGCGATCCAGTTCCCTCTCGTGGAGCTCGCCACCCAGGCCGAGATGCTGCGCCTGCTGATCCGCAAGACCGCCTGGGAGATGGACCAGCTCGACCACAAGGAGGTGGAGCGCCAGATCAGCGACAAGGTCTCCATGTGCAACTACTGGGGCAACCGGCTGTGCTGCGAGGCGGCCGACCGCGCGATGCAGGTCCACGGCGGCATCGGCTATTCCAGGCACAAGCCGTTCGAGCACATCTATCGCCACCACCGCCGCTACCGGATCACCGAGGGCAGCGAGGAGATCCAGATGCGGAAGGTCGCGGCCTTCCTGTTCGGCTACCTCGGACCCCGGCGGAAGGAGCTGAGCGCGATCACCTGGGACGACGTGGACTACCGCAAGGGCCGCACCATCGCGCCGGCGCCGGTGTTCCACGCCGAACACGCGGAGACCGCGCCCCGAGGGCGGTGAGCACGGGGGAGGGATAAGGGGTGGACGCGCCGCCGCCGCCGGCCGCGGTGGAGGCCGTGGTGGTGCGCGCCACCCGCCTTCCCGATCCGGTGGGCGACAGCGCGTTCTCCATCGTGACCGTCCCGGCCGAGGTTCTGCGCACGGCGCCCCGGATCGATCAGGCGCTGGAGCAGGTTCCCGGCTTCTCGCTGTTCCGCCGCAACACCAGCGTGTCGGCCAACCCGACCACCGAGGGCGTGTCGCTGCGCTCGATCGCGGGCTCCGGCGCTTCGCGCGCCCTCGTCACCCTGGACGGGGTTCCCGTCACCGATCCGTTCGGGGGATGGGTGATCTGGTCGGCCCTGCCGGCGCAGACGCTGGGCGACGCCGAGGTGGTGCGAGGGGCCGGCGCGGGGCCGTATGGCGCGGGCGCGCTCACGGGCGTGGTGTCGCTCTATTCGCGCGAGCTGAAGCCCGGGCAGGTCGCGGGCGAGCTCTCCGGAGGGTCGTTCGGCGACGTGGAGGGCCAGGCGATCGCGGCGGACGCCATCGGACCGGGCGTGCTCACCCTCTCCGCCGCCGGCGAGCGGAGCGACGGCTACGTCCCCGTGCGGGCGGGACGCGGGGCCGCCGACACGCGCCTCACCCTGCAGGATTGGAGCGGTGCGGCCCGCTACACCGTCCCGGTCGGCCCCGCGGAGGGGTTCGTGCGCCTGTCCGGCTTCCACGAGGCCCACGGCTCGGGCCAGGCGGGCGCGAATTCGCGGATCGACGGCGGCCAGATCAGCCTTGGATTGACGCGGGCGCCGGAGGCCGGCCAAGCCGGTTGGCAGGTGCGCGCTTTCGTGGATCGCTCGGACCTCGCCAACACCACGGTGAGCCTCTCCGCCAACCGGAACGTCGCCACGCCGGCCAACGACCAATACGCCACCCCGGCGACGGGCTTCGGCGTCTCGGGTCTCGTCCGGTGGGTGACCGATGCGGGGTCGCTCGAGATCGGAGCGGACGCCAGGGGCTCGCTCGGCGAGAGCCGCGAGCGCTTCAAGTTCCTGTCCGGCGCCTTCACCCGCCTGCGCTACGCCGGCGGCCAGGCGTACACCGGCGGCGTCTATGTCGAGGCGGCTCGACGCACCGGCGCCTGGCTGTTCACCGCCGGCGCGCGCCTCGACGGCTGGGGCGACTTCGACTCGCATCGCCTGGAGTACAACCTCGCCAACGGCGCGCCGACGCTCACCGAGCGCTACGCCGATCGCGGCGGCGTCCTGCCCTCCGCCCGCTTCGCCGTGCGGCGGGACCTGGGCGACGCGCTGTACCTTCGCGGCGCCGCCTACGCCGGGTTCCGCCCCGCCACCCTCAACGAGCTGGAGCGGCCGTTCCGGGTCGGCCAGGATGTGACCGAGGCCAATCCGGCGCTGAAGCCGGAACGCCTCTACGGCGTTGAGGCCGGTTTCGGCGGCGCGGGCCCCCTCCGCTGGAGCGCCACGGTGTTCTACAACCGGCTGCAGGACGCCGTGGTCAACGCGACGGTGCGGCAGGGGCCGTTCACCGACCCGGTCGAGGGCTTCATCGCCGGAACGCTGTTCCAGCGGCGCAACGTGAGCGGGGTCGACGCCGTAGGACTGGAAACAAACGCCGAGCGCCGCTTCGGCCCCGTCGATCTCACCCTGGCGGGCGACTACACCTGGGCGAGCGTGGACGGCGGCGCGGCCGCTCCAGGGCTCACCGGCAAGCGCCCGGCGTTGACGCCCCGCCTCACCCTCACCGGCGCCCTGGCCTGGTCCGCCACCTCCCGCCTCACCCTCACGGCCCGCGCCCGCTACGAGAGCGCCCGCTTCGACGACGACCTCAACACCCGCCGCCTGGCGCCCGGCGGCACGGCCGACCTGCGGGCGGATTACGCCGTCACCCGCCGCCTGGCTCTGTTCGCCGAAGCCGACAACGTCGGGGATGCGGCCATCCAGACCGCGCGGGCGGCGGACAACACGGTGAGCTACGGCCAACCGAGGGTGCTGCGAGCGGGTTTTACGCTCCGACCGTGACGGCTAAAATCGTCGGATGAGCCTTGCCGAACGCCGCGCCGCCTTCCGCCGCCTGCACCAGTCTGGATGCTTCCTGATCCCCAATCCTTGGGACGGTTACAGCGCAAAGAGGATGGCCAAGGCCGGTTTTCAGGCGCTCGCCTCGACCAGCGCCGGCGCCGCCTGGGCGCTTGGCAAGAAGGACGGCGAGATGACGCTCGGCGAAGTGCTGGCGCACCTGCAGTTCCTCTGCTCCCTCACCGATCTGCCGGTGAACGCGGACTTCGAGGACGGCCTGGCGCAGGACGCCGCCGGCGTAGCGCGCAACGTCACCGCCTGCATCGCCACCGGCGTCGCGGGGATCTCCATCGAGGATGCGGCGCGTAGCCGGTTCTACGCGCGCGACGTCGCGGTCGAGCGACTGCGGGCGGCGCGCGACGCCATCGACCGATCCAAGGAAGACGTCCTGCTGGTCGGCCGCTGCGAGGCCTATCTGATGGAGCCCATCGATCTCGACGAGGTGATCGGGCGTCTGCGCGCCTACTCGAGCGCCGGCGCCGACGTGCTCTACGCCCCCGGACTGCGGACCCTCGATCAGATCCGGCGGGTGGTGGACGCGGTGGACAGGCCGGTCAACGCGAACCTGTCCGGAACCGACTTGTCGTTGGCGGAGATGAGCCTCGCCGGCGTGCGTCGGGTGAGCGTCGGCGGCGCCCTGGCGCGCTCGACCTACGAGGCCCTGGACGGCTTCGTGGCCAAGCTCGCTGGCGAGGGGCGGCTGCCTTAGGGCGGTGGCGGCGGGGGCGGCGGTCCCGGCGGTCCGTACCAGCTCGGCGGATGACGACGGCAGGCGTAGAGCCGACCGCCCGGCCCCGGGAACAGGTTCGTCCTGGGGTCGTAGCCGGGATGGTGCGCCAGGCACCACTGAACGTGATAGCTGGGCGGCGGCGGGGGCGGCCCCGGAGGGCCGTAATAATCCTCACAACCGGCCAGCGCGGCGGCGCCGGCGATTGCGAGGAGCGCGAGACCTGCCTTCATGCGAGGCTCCCTCTGAAAGCTTCAGCCTCCCTGTTTCCTCCCGCTTCGATGAACGGAAGATGACCGGGCGCCGTAAGGTGGTGCATCGGCTTGGCGAACCGCCGACCGTGCTTTAGCCAGAAATCATGAAGCTCACCGTCCTGCTCGCCACCGCCGCCGCCGTCGCCTCCGCTTCGATCGCCCGGGCGGAACTTCCCGCCCATCCCCAGGCCGAGGCTCAGGCGCTGGATCTCGCCAAGCAGGCGATCTCGATCCGCTCCGTACGCGGTCCAGACAACGGGACGCCCAAGGTCGCCAAGCTCTACGCCGACGCCCTCATCGCCGGTGGCTTTTCGCCCGGAGAGGTGACGATCACCCCGATGGACGGCACGGCCTATCTGATCGCCCGCTGGCGCGGCAGCGATCCGAGCCTCAAGCCGCTGGTGATCTCCGGCCACATGGACGTGGTGGAAGCCAAGCCCGCCGACTGGAAGCGCGATCCGTTCACGCCCGTCGTGGAGAACGGTTATCTGTTTGGGCGCGGCGCCACCGACATGAAGCTCGACGGCACCCTCGCCATCGCCTCCCTGATCGAGCTGAAGCGCGAGGGCTATCAGCCCAAGCGCGACATCGTCATCGAGTTCTCCGGCGACGAGGAGACGACGATGGCCACCAGCGCCGCCATCGCTTCGAAGCTGAAGAACGCCGAACTGGTGCTCAACATCGACGGCGGCGGCGGCACCCTCGACGAGACCACCGGCAAGCCGCTCTATTTCACCTGGCAAGGCGCGGAGAAGAGCTACGGCGACTTCCGCCTGACGGTCACCAACCCGGGCGGCCACTCCTCCGAGCCTCGGGCCGACAACGCCATCGACCGGCTCTCCACGGCGCTTCTCAAGATCCAGGCCAACCCCTTCCCACCGGAAGAGTCCGATCTCACCCGCACCTACTTCCAGGCGGCGGCCAAGTACGAGGCGCCCAAGACCGGGGCCGCCATGCGCGCCTTCGCCGCCAATCCCCATGACGAGGCGGCCATCGAGACCCTCCGCGCCGATCCCTCCATGATCGGCAAGATCGGCACCACGTGCGTGGCCACCATGATCGATGGCGGCCACGCTCTGAACGCCCTGCCGCAGCGGGCCACGGCCAACATCAACTGTCGCATCTTCCCCGGTCACACCCGCGAGCAGATCGCAGGCGACCTGCGCCGGATCATCAACGATCCGGCCGTCAAGGTGGAGGATGTCACCGAAGGCTCGGTGATCACGGAGGCCTCGCCCATGCGCCCCGACTTCGTGCACGCCGTGGAGCACGCGATGGCCGAGGTCTATCCCGGCGTGCCGGTGTTCCCGGCGCTGTCCTCCGGCGCCAGCGACTCCATGTGGTTCCGACACGAGGGCGTGGCGAGCTATGGCGCGAGCCCGATGTTCATCAAGAACAGCGAGGACTTCAGCCACGGCTTGAACGAGCGCACCCCGCTGGTGAACCTCCGACCCGCGATCGACTACTACCTGATCCTGGTGAAGGAACTGGCGGGCTGACGCGCTAGAACAGCTGCAACCCCGCCTGCGACCAAGCCTCCAAGCCGCCTCGGTACCAGTAGACGTTGCTGTAGCCGGCGTCCCGCGCCCGCAGCGCCGCGTTGTATGATTCCCAGCATTGGGGGCCTTGGCAGTAGAAGACGACCGGGTATGCCTTGTCGCCGCCGGTGTCTTTCTCCAGGAGCTGCGCCAGGTCGGTGCTGGGGGTCGGCATCCCCACGCCGGGGTAACGCCGGGCGCTCGGCAGGCCGGCGTGGGGCTGGTCCAGCACATCGACGAGCAGGAAGCGGCGACCTTGAGTCCCGGCGTTGTAGAGTTCGCCGGTGGTGATCGTGCGCGCACCGGGAATGGTAAGCGGCGTGTAGGTCCCGACGTTCTCCTCGATGGTATTGCGGGGCGCCACCCCGAAATCCTGGGCTTCTCGGCCAACCACCCGCACGGCGGAGGGATCGTTCAAGATATCCTTGGGGGCGGACGCCGGCGCCGGCGTCGGCTCCGCCGGCTTGTCCGGCGACGGCTTCGTCCCATTGTCCACCGGCGTCGGCGGCGTGGGCGAGGGTTGCGGCTTGGGCCCGGGATCAGCCTGGAAATGCATGAGGGAGAAGCCCACCAGCACCACCCCGATGGCGAAGGCGATCACACGCGCGGTTCGATTGGCGACCGTGGGGATCTCCGAGCCGAAGATCTTGAAGCTGCCGCTGACGAGCGCGAGCAACAGCATGACGGCCCCCAGGACGAGGATTCCGATCGCGACGCTCTGCGGCATGAAGTTCCCCGACGCCGTCCCCAGTTAAACGGATTACTGACGGCGAATCCGGTTTCAAGGCAACGGATGAACTGACGAGCGCGTGTTTCTGGGTGCCATGAAGCGCATCGACGGCCACGAGCCATGATCTGCCGCACCTGTTTCGCCGTGTCGGACCGACGAACCGAAATACAGAGGCGAAGTGACGCGCTTTCCCAAAGGCGCGCGCCGGTCTAGGTTTCGACAGGGCTTGGGGGACTAAACGTTGAAATCATCCGTCTGCGGACTTGCGCTTGCATGCGTCTTGGGCGCGAGCGCAACTGGAACGTTCGCGCAGGTCTTGATCCACGCCCGAGACCCCGCCACGGGTGCGCCGGCGACGATGGCGCCCTCTTCGGCCTCGGCCGGTGCGACGCCTTCGGTGCAACCCTCCCCAGCGCCTACTCGCCTGAAGGTGCCCGAAGGAACGGAAGTGAGGCTGCGCCTGGGGGAGAGGCTTACCTCGTCAATCTCCCATACCGGCGACACATTCTCGGTCATCCTCGACGAAGAGATGAGGCTTCCCGACGGGACCTTGGTTCCCGCAGGGTACACAGGGCGCGGCGAGGTCGTGGATGCCGAGCACAACGGCGCGCTTGGCCGTCAGGGAAAGCTGGCGCTTAGGCTCGACTACCTGAAGGTCGGCGATGCGCGCATTCATCTGCGGGCCAACCAATCGTCCGAGGGCAAGAGCGGCGTGACCAACACCGTCGTGATGACCGTACTCTTCGGCCTTCCAGGCTTGCTCGTGCATGGACACAGCGCGGTCTATCCCAAGGGCGCCCCGCTCGTCGGGTACGTCGACCAGGATACCGACCTTCTTCTGCCGCTCGCTCCACCGCCGGTCACGGACTAGGCCGCGAGCTAAACCGGGCCTCCCGCTTGCGCCCGTCCGCCCGCGCCGTTAGGTGTCCGCCCCCTCGACTCTAGGCGTCCTTTGGAGAGGTGGCTGAGTGGTCGAAAGCACCGCACTCGAAATGCGGCGTACTGCAAGGTACCGTGGGTTCGAATCCCACCCTCTCCGCCACCGCCGATCGGACCCGCGACCCGTTATCTCGACGCTCGGAGCGACGATCAGGCCGCTTGGCTGACAGCGACATCGTGGAGCGACGCGTCGAGGCCCGCGCCCATCATCGTGATGAAATTGTCGCGGAAGAACTTCCGTCGCGCCGTCTGCGAGACGCCCTCCAGGGAGTCGTTGAACCGCTTCAGCGGGTTCCGCCCGCCTTCGACGTGTGGGTAGTCTGACGAGAACAGGCAGATGTCCTCGCCGCCGTTCTGGATGATCCAGCCGACATTCTCGTGCGGGTAGGGCGTGGCGAAGAACTGGCGCTTGAGGATGTCGCTCGGCTTGGCCGAGAGGCGTTGCAGCCGCTCCTCCTTGCCGAAGGCCAGGGCGCCGGAGTCCATGAACTGCATCAGGCTGGGAACCCAGCTGGCGCCAAGCTCGATGGCTCCGAACTTGAGCCTGGGGAACCGGTCGAACACGCCGTCGAACACCAGAACCGACAGGGTCTGCCAGATCGACAGGGGAATGCTCATGAAGCTCACCGAGGTGAAGTTCTCCGCGCCGCCGTGAAAATCGAGCACGCGCGGGCCGCCGTTCTCGAAGTAGGCGGGATCGGTCTTGAGCTCGCCGCCGACGTGGAACAGCACCGGCAGGCCGACCTCCTCTGCGAAGGCGTAGAACGGGTCGAGTTCCACGTGGCTTGGCGAGTGGGTGCTCGGCACGCGCGAGGGGATCATCAGCCCCTTGCAGCCCAGCTCGACCGCTTCCCGCGCCACCTCCAGGGCCCGCGCCCGGTCCACGAACGGCACATAGGCGGTGGGCAGGAGCCGGCGGTCGACCGCGCAGTACTCCGCCATCATCCGGTTGTGGGCGCGCGCGGCTTCGACCGCGAGGTCGACGTCGGGTTCGTGCTCGAGCCGGAACAGGAACAGGCCGGCGGTCGAGAACACCAGTTGGCTCGCGAACCCCAGCAGATCGAGGGCGTGCGGCCGGTCGGCGCTGTCGAAGGCGCCGAGGGCCTGATGGTTCTTGCGTAGAAGCAGGTTGGCCTCCGCCCCGTCGCGAAAGGCGGGATCCCGCTGCTCGCGGCGGGCGCGCTCGGGCCAGCCGGAGTCCTCGTCGCGCTGACGGCGGAGCTTCTGGCCCAGGATCTCGCGGTATTTTGGCGCGATGTAGCGCTCGATCGTGCCGGGCAGCTCCATGACGTGCGCGTCGGCGTCGTGAACCGTCCATCCCTCGACGTAGGGCATGACCGTCTCCTTGCCTCCCATGGTCGCGTTTTCCGCGAGCATACCGGGTTTTGCGACCTCCGCTATGGCGGTTGTCGCCGCTTCAGGCGCGCTTGGCGGTCCCGCGCATGTCGAGTGCGTAGCGCGCCGCCAGGCGGCGGGCGATCAGGCGAGCCGCCTGCGCTGGCGTGCTCGTCGTGAACCCCGACAGCTCCCAGCCACCGTGGTAGGCGTAGTCCGCGGCCCAGAGCCGTTCGCCGTCGGCCCCCTTCAGCACGGCCTCCATCACCGAATCCTGCCAGCTGAACAGCCCGCCGCTCCCGCCGCGGAGGTGAGCGCGCGAGCGGCCGGAGTACCAGTTCGCGGACTTGGCGCGCGAGGCGGAGGCGGGCGCCCCGCCGAAGCCGCTCTGGCTGACGCTGGCAAACGTGATCTCCAGCGCGCTGTCGAACGGGCCGGTTTCGCGAAGCGGCATCACCGCGGCAAACGGCAGGAAGGCCTCATCGTAGAGCACGGCGTCGAGATCAGGGTCGCCCGTGCGAACCTTGAGCTGGATGCGCTGCTCGGCTGACGTGGATCGCGCGCCAAGTCCCGGACCGGCGGTTTCCACCGTGGAGCACCCGGCGACGCACAGAGAGGCCGCGGCCAGCAGGGCCGTGCGGCGGTCCAGATCCATGATGTCCCCCAGCGCCTGACGAGCGGCTCCGAAGAACAACTTAAATCAAAGACGAAGGGACGCAAGCGTCTTGGCCGACTACTTGCTGATCCGCTCCAGCTCGAATTCCACCAGCCCCGGCACGGTTCGCAGACGCTGGGCGAGGGCGTCGAACTCCTGGCCGCTGCGGTCGTCGATCTGGGCCCGATACTCGAAGATCTCGCCCTCTCCGCTCAGGCGGTAGCTGAGATCGACGACGTGCACCTCGTACTCGTCCATCAGGAGCTGAAACCCCGCCCGATCGGGAGCTTCGGCCGCCCGGTAGCGGAACGCCGCCTGGGCCCGCACCCGAGTGGGAAGGCGCAGCTCCAGCCAGTGCATCGCCGTCAGCACGAACAGGATGATGAGCGTGGCCGCCGCCGCCGCCGGCCAAAGCCCCGCGCCGCAGAGCAGGCCCACCGCCGCCGTGGCCCACACGGAGGCGGCGGTGGTGAGGCCCTGGATGCTCACCCCCTCCTTGAAGATGACGCCGACGCCGACGAACCCCACGCCGGCCATGACCCCCTGGGCGACCCGCGTCGCGGCTTCCAGTAGGCCCGAGTTGGAGAAGACGCTGGGCCGGGCCTCCGGCGCGAACACCAGCGTCATGGCAGTCGCCGCGGCGAGCGCGATCAGAGCATGGGTGCGGAACCCCGCGACCCGGCCGTTCCAAGTGCGCTCCAGCCCGACCACGCTGCCGGCCACCATGGCCGCGGCCAGATTGACCGTGATGGCGAGGTAGGGCGCCGTGTTCATGGCGGTGGGAACGGCGGCGCCTTGCTCATTGCCGAAATGGGCGGCTTGCCGATCGCCTCGCCGATCCAACGCCCGGCCTCGACGAGCCCGGCGACATCGAGCCCGGTGTCGAAACCCGCCCGATGCAGCATCCACACCAAGTCTTCGGTGGCGACGTTGCCCGTGGCGCCCGGCGCGAACGGGCAGCCGCCCAGACCGCCGCAGCTGGCGTCGAGCACCCGCACGCCCTCTTCCACCGCGGCCCAGGCGTTGGCCAGGGCGGTCCCGCGCGTGTCGTGGAAATGCACCCTGAGCGCCGCTTCGGGGGCCGCGTCCCGGGCCAAGCGCAAGCGCCGCCGCACGCTCGCCGGGTCGGCGACGCCGATGGTGTCGGCCAGGGCGATCTCCGGAATGCCCGCGTCGGCGCCGGCGGCGGCGATCTCCGCCACGCGTTCTTCGGGCACCTCGCCCTCGAAGGGGCACCCGAAGGCGACGGAGATGGTCAAGGACAGCGGCGGTCCGCCGGTCTCATCGCGCGCGGCGGCGATCTCGCGCAGGGTGGCGATCTGCTCGGCGACGCTCGCGCCCTGGTTGCGGATGCCGAAGCTGTCGGTGGCGCAGACCACCACGTTCACCTCGTCACAGCCGCTGGCGAGGGCGCGATCCCAGCCCTTGCGGTTGAGCGCGAGTCCGATCCGCGAGCGGCCGGCCGATGGCGGCAGGTCGGCCATCACCTCCTCGGCGCCGGCCATCTGCGGAACCCGCTTGGGGTTGACGAAGGAGGCCGCCTCGATCCGCCTGACCCCGCAGTCCTCGAGGCGGCGCACGAACTCCGCCCGCACGGCCGGGGTCAGCACCGCCTTTTCGTTCTGCAGGCCGTCGCGAGGGCCGACCTCGACGATTTCGATCGTCTCTTTCATGAGCCGGGAGCATTTCACAGCCGCCCCCGGCGACGCAAATCAAGGGCGCACGGGCGCGTACACCGTGAGGGTGTCCTTGTGATTGTTCGAATAATCGAGGCCGCTCACCGGAGCACCGGTTCGAAGCGGCGGCGTCCGGGAGCCGAGCGCGGCTCGGAAGGCGCTCTCCTGGGCGGCTTCGACGATGGCGGGTCGACCTTGGAGAACGGCGCGAGCGGCGTCCGCGCCGGCGCCCAACTCCGTATCGGCGCCGAGCAGAAAGACGAGGCTCGGCTCCTCGTAGCCGGCCACCGTGACCGGTCCGGGCGCGAGCCCGTCCAGGGGGCTGGCGCCGAGCCGCTCCAACTCCGCCGCCACCCGGCTCGAAAGCCAGAAGCCCTGAAGCCGCGGCGCCACCACGCTCAACAGGACGCCATGGGCGAGAACGCCGCCCACGGCCGCGGCGAGCACGCCGGTGACGCTCCGGCCGCGCAGAAGAAAGACCGCCCCGGCGATCGCGCCCAGGATCAGGGCCGTTAGCGCGATAGAGGCGCTGACGGGCGTCGTGATGCGGGGGGCGAGCGCCAACCCCGCGGCCGACAGGCCGGCGGCGGCCGCGAGCAGCAAGGCCGCGCCGATCCAGCGCGACGTTCTTCCGAAACCACGCTCGAGCGCCCCGGCGATCAACCAGAAGATCGCGCCGTAGAGGGGCAGGGGATAGTGGATCAGCTTGGTCGGGGTCGCCTCGAACAGCAGCCACGTGGGGACCAGCCAGCAGAGGGCGAACCTTACCCAGGGCGTCATCCGCTCCCGCCACGCGAGGACGGCCGCCGCCGGCAGGATCGCGGTCGCCGGGAAGATCAGCAGCGGCAGGGTGGCCAGGTAGAACCCCGGCGGGGCGCCGTGGCCTTCGGCGCCCGATACGAGCTTCGGCGCGAGATCCCCGCCGATCGCCGCGCCCCAGAACCCGCCGTCGGTCGCCACGGTGATCGCCACCGCCCAGGGCAGGTTCACCGCCGCGATCAGGATCAGGCCCCAACCCCAATCCAGGGTCCGCATCCAGGCCGACTGCCGCCGCTCGGAGATGACCAGCGCCAGGATGGCCGTCACGAACACCAGCGGACCGATAGGCCCCTTGATCAGCACCGACAGGGCGAGGCCCAGCCACATCAAGATGCGCGTCGATCGCTTGGGCGGTTCCCCCTCCTTCGCTTGGCAGTAGGCGCGGCCGAGGGCGGCCATGGTGAGGGTCACGACGCCCGCGAGCGCGCCGTCGGTGGCCGCGATGTCGGCTTCGGTGGAGAGCAGTATGCTCGCCCCCAGCAGTCCGCCGGCCAACGTCGAGAACGGCGTCGACAGGAAGCAGCTCGCGCCCCAGGCGCAGGCGGCTGCGGCCAACATCGCTCCCAGCAGCGAGGGGATGCGGTAGGCCCAGATGTCGCGGTCCTCGACGTGCGAGACAGCGGCGACGGCGGCCGCCTGTAGCCAGTAGATGCCCACCGGCTTCTTGAAGCGGGGTTCGTCCTGGAACCGCGGGGCGACGTAGTCGCCGCTCTCCAGCATCTGCGCGGTCGCCTCGGCGAACCTGGATTCGTCCCGGTCGATCGGGGGCAGGGCGAGCGCGCCGGGCAAGGCGGCGATCAGCGCCACGAAGGCGGCGATGGCGGGTCCCCGCCAGCCGGCGGTCCAGTTCTCCAGGCGCTCGCGCAAAGGCATGGTCCTGGGACGCATAGCCCATCGCCACGCGCCAAGTCTCGCGCCCCAATCCTTAACCAAATCTCGTCTATGGCGCTCAGCCCATGGCCGAACCGCCGACAGTGTCCATCGTGGTTCCCGTCTACGACGAGGAAGGCGCCGCCCCCGCGCTGGCGCGCGAGATCGCGGCCGTGTTCGCCGGCGAGATGCACGAGATCATCTTCGTGGACGACGCGAGCCGCGATGGAACACGCGCCGCCCTGGCCGCCCTCAGCTCCGAAGTCGCCGGTCTGCGCGTTCTCGCCCATGCCCGAAACGCCGGGCAGAGCCGGGCGCTCCGCACGGGAGTCCTGGCCGCGCGAGCGGCGCTCGTGATTACGCTCGATGGCGATGGCCAGAACGATCCGGCGGATGGTCCACGACTGCTATCGGCTCTGCGCGCCGGCTCCCCGGAGCTCGGCATGGTGGGCGGCGAGCGGGTGAATCGCCGGGACAACGCCAGCAAGCGCTGGGCCTCCCGCGCCGCCAATGCGATCCGCCGGCGCGTGCTGCGGGACGACGCCGTCGACACGGGATGCGGACTGAAGGCGTTCCGCCGCGAGGCTTTCCTGAGGCTGCCGTACTTCGATCACCTCCATCGCTACCTGCCGGCGATGATGCTGCGGGAGGGTTATCGCGTGACGTACCTGCCGGTCGGGCATCGGCCGCGAACCTCGGGCCGGTCCAAGTACACCAACCTGGGGCGGCTCTGGGCCGCCGTGTCGGATCTGGCCGGGGTCGCTTGGTTGCGCTCGCGGGCGCGTGATCCCGGCGGGGTCACCGAAGCATGCTGACCTTTGGCGAGAGGCTGGCCGCGATCCCGCTTATGATCCTTCCGGTCGGAGCTTACGCGGCGCTGGCGGAGCTCTCCGCCGGCGCCCATGCGCGACTGGACGACCCATTGATCGTGCTGCCCACCCGCACCAGTGGGCCCTGGCCGGTGAGCGCGGCCGACCTGTTGATCGCCGCCTCGCTGGTGGTGTTCTTCCTCGAGCTGTTCAAGGCCATGGCGACGCGGCGCCTCGCCCTGGTCAATCGCGTCCTGGCGCTGTTGCTGTTCGCCGGTTGCCTGGCCGCAATGCTGCTCTTGCCCGGCTTCGCCTCGTCCGCCTTCTTCCTGATCACCCTGATGGTGTTGCTGGACGCGGTGGCGGGCTTCGTCGCGACGGGGCGGGACTAGGTCCACCGCGCCAGGTAGTCGGCCATCGCCTGCGGCGTCATGTGCCGGGCGTCGTCGAGAGCGGTGGTGTGGCCTTGATTGACCAGGCGATCCTGGCGGTCGATCACCAGCAGGCTCGGCACGCCGGTCACGGCCTTCACACCATAGCGCCCCGGGATCTCCAGGTTCTTGTCCATGTGGCCGACATCGACGAAGACGACGACATAGTGCGCCTCCACGAAGGCGGCGAGTTCCGGCCGCTCCATCAGCCCGGCGAGGATGCGGCAATCGGGGCACCAGTTGCCGCCCAGGTCGATCAACAGAAGCTTGCCCTCGCGACGCGCGCGCGCTCGGGCTTCCGCGACCTTGGCCTTGGCGTCGGCGGTCTCGTCGTAGGGATGCTGGGGGGGCGTGGCGAGCTGGGAGAGGCTCGTGATCGCCATCTTGGGCGCGGGCGCCGCCAGGGCGGAGGAACCCGCCATGACGACCGCGCACAAGATCGCCATGCCCCGCATCAGGTCCGCCCCGGAGAGCCTTGGGCCGCGCCGGTTGAGGGCGTCTGCGGCTGGGCGGTGGCTGGCGCGCCGGCGGGGGCCGAGGTGGGCTTGCCGGCGGCCGCGGCGCCCGGAGCCGCCGCGGCTCCGGCTTCGGCGGGCTGCTGACCCCCGGCCGCGGGCGCGGCCGCCGCCGGGTTGGGCGGCGGGATCGGCAGGGTCGAGCCGAGTGTGTGCAGGTAGGCGATGATGTTGATGCGGTCCTGCGGGTTCTTGAGGCCCGCATAGGTCATCTTGGTGCCGTTGATGTAGGCCTGCGGACCCTTGATGAACTCGTAGATGTGCTCGTAGTCCCAGATCGGCTGCTTGGCCCCGAACGCCTCCATGCCCGCCGAGTAGGAGAAGCCGGGATGGCTGCCGGGCTTGCGGCCGACCACGCCGTAAAGGCCGGGGCCGATGTTGTTGGTGCCCGCCGGATCGAAGTTGTGACAGGCGTGGCAGGCCGCGGTCTTGGCTTCACCGGCCGAGACGTCGGCGGTCTTCAGCACGGTGCCCCAATCGGGCGGCGTGTCGGCGGCTTCCGCGCCGCCGGTCGGCTCTTCGGCGACCGCGACCATGTAGCCGGCCTTCTTGGGCGGCTCGTGCCGGAAAGCGAGGGGCAGTCCCACGGAAAGGCCGATGATGAACAGGGCCGTCGCCAGACCCGCGCCGAGAACCTTGTTCGTTGTTAAGTCACTCATATCGGCGGTTCGGTGATCCCATGATGACGCGGGTGCGGCGCCGCGTTTGCGCGCGCGTCTCTGACACGCTAGGCGCGGAGGCGCAACGCCACCCATGAACCCGATCCTCGTCATCCCTGCCCGTTTGGCTGCCCAAAGGCTGCCCGGAAAACCGCTCGCCGATATCGGCGGCGAACCGATGATCGTGCGCGTGTGGCGCCGCGCCAAAGCCGCTCACGTCGGGCCCGTGGTGGTCGCCGCCGGGGACCGCGAGATCGTCGACGTGGTGCGACGCTTCGGCGGCGAAGCCGTGCTCACCGACCCGAACCTGCCATCCGGATCCGATCGCGTGCTGGCCGCCGCGCGGGAAGTCGATCCTGAGGGCGCCCACGACGCGGTGGTCAATCTCCAGGGCGACATGCCCTTCATCGCCCCGGAGGCGATCCGCGCCGCGGTCGATCTGCTCGCGCATGAACGCGCCTGCGATATCGCGACCTGTGTTGCTCCCGGCCGCGATACCGATCGCGACAATCCCAATGTGGTGAAGGCGATCCTGGCGCTGCCCCCGGGCGCGAGCTTCGGCCGCGCGCTCTATTTCACGCGAGGCGCGCCCTACGGCGATGGCCCGCTCTGGGAGCACCTGGGCCTCTACGCCTACCGGCGCGACGCGCTCGAGCGGTTCTGCGCGGCCCCGCCCTCTCCCTTGGAGCTCCGCGAACGGCTGGAGCAGCTGCGCGCCATGGAGATGGGGCTCTCGATCTGGGCGGCTGTGGTCGCTGTCGCGCCGTTGTCGGTCGACACGCCCGCCGACCTCGAGGCCGCCCGCGCCTATGCGGCCCAATTGAGCGGAACCTGAAGAGCACGCCGATGAGCCGCCCCCGCATCGCTTTCCAGGGCGACCCCGGCGCCAACAGCGACGAGGCCTGCCGCGACTACTACCCGGACTACGAGCCGGTCCCCTGCGCCACCTTCGAGGACGCGTTCGAGGCGGTGAAGACCGGCGACTGCCAACTGGCGATGATCCCGGTGGAGAACTCCATCGCCGGCCGCGTCGCCGACGTGCATCACCTGCTGCCGTCCTCCGGGCTGATCATCATCGCCGAGCGGTTCAAACCGATCCGCTTCCACCTGATGGCCAACCCGGGCGTACGCGTGGAAGATATAAGGACGGTGATCTCCATGCCGTTCGCCGCCGCCCAGTGCCGGCGCGCGCTTCGGCGGCTGGGCGTGGAGCTGGAGCCGGCGGGCGACACCGCCGCTTCCGCCAAGCAGCTCGCCGAGACCCCCGATCCCACGAAGGCGGCCATCGCCCCGGCGCTCGCCGCCAGGATCTATGGACTCGATATCCTCATGCGCGACATCGAGGACGAGGCCCACAACACCACGCGCTTCGCCATCATGTCGGGTGATCGGGACTGGCCGCGGCCGCCGCCCGGCGCGCCCTGCGTGACGAGCTTCGCGTTCCGGGTGCGGAACATCCCCTCCGCGCTCTACAAGGCGCTGGGCGGCTTCGCCACCAACGGCGTCAACATGACCAAGCTGGAAAGCTACATGGAGAACGGCAGCTTCACCGCCACCGTCTTCTTCGCCGAGGTCGATGGCCGCCCGGAGGACCCGCCGCTCGCCCGAGCTCTCGAGGAGCTCGCCTTCTTCAGCGACCACCTGGAGATCGTCGGCGTGTTCGAGGCCGACCCCTTCCGCAGGCGATAGCGCGCGCCCCGGTCGCCAACCGGACGGGAACGACCTCGGACCTCCAGGCCTAAAGGCCCGTCGCGGGACGGGCCCGCGATCGAGGCGTCAACGGAGGCGGCCATGAGCGTCAGCGGCGTGATCGAGTCCCCGGCGGCGGGGCAAGCGGCGCTTCTGATCATCGACATGATCAACGAGCTCGACTTTCCCGAAGCGGAGGGGATGGTCGGCGCCATGAAGGCCGTGGCGGACCGGATCACGACGCTCCGCCATGCCGCCCGAGACGCGAGCGTGCCCGTCGTGTTCGTGAACGACAACTTCGGCCAGTGGCACTCGGAGCGGTCCAAGCTGATCGAGCACTGCCGGGCGAAGTCCGAGATCAGCGCGGCGATCATCGACGCTCTCGAGGCCGATGGCGGCGACTATTTCGTCATCAAGCCGATGAGCTCCGGCTTCTACGCCACCAACCTGCCGGTGTTGCTGCCCAAGCTGGGGGCGTCCCGGGTGATCCTCACCGGCGTGGCGACCGATATCTGCGTGCTGTTCACCGCCGCCGACGCCCACATGCGCGCCTATGAGATCTGGACCCCAAGCGACTGCGTCGCGGCCCATACCCGCGAGCGAAGCGACTGGGCGCTAGAGATCATGCGCAAGTCCATGGGCGCCGAGACGGCGTCCACCTCCGAGCTGAGCCTCGTGGACTGGATTTCGCGGCCGGATCGGAGCCGCGGCGCTTAGAGGGAGGGGGAGACATCGCGGGCTGCTTGCTGTACCGCGCCGACGCCATGACCGCAGCCTCCCGTTTCGATGTCGTCGCCCTGGGCAACGCCCTGCTCGACGTGATTTCCCCCGCCGACGAAGCCTTCCTCATCGATGAGGGGCTCGACAAGGGCGGCATGACCCTGATCGACGAAGACCGGGCCGACGCCCTGTTCGCGCGAATGTCGGAGGCGGTGAAGGCCTCGGGCGGTTCGGCGGCCAACACTGTCGCCGGCGTGGCGAGTTTCGGCGGCCGCTCGGCCTTCATCGGCAAGGTCGGCGCGGACCCCCTGGGCGAGGCCTACGCCCGCGACATGCGCGCGATCGGCGGGTCGTTCGACACCGCGCCGCTCACCGGCGGCGCCGGAACCGGCCGTTGCCTGATCAACGTCACGCCGGACGGCGAACGCACCATGAGCACCTTCCTGGGCGCCGCCCAACACCTGAGCGACGCCGACGTCGACCGCGCCACGATCGAAGGATCGGCCGTGGCTTATCTCGAGGGTTATCTGTTCGACCCGCCTGAAGCCCGCCGCGCCTTCGCCAAGGCCGCCGCCCTGGCCCATGGCGCGGGACGGAAGATCGCCTTCACCCTGTCGGACGCCTTCGTCGTCGATCGCCATCGCGAGGGGCTGATCGAGTTCATCGAGACCCAGGTCGACATCCTCTTCGCCAACGAGACGGAGATCACCAGCCTGTTCCAGGTGGGATCGTTCGACGAAGCGGCCGCCGCCTTGCGCGGCAAGGTCGACATCGCCGCCCTCACCCGCTCGGCCAAGGGCTCGGTGATCCTGAACGGCGCGGGCGACCACCAGATCGCGGCCGCCCCGGTGGCGAAGGTGACCGACACCACGGGCGCGGGCGACCAGTACGCCGCCGGCTTCCTGTTCGGCTACACGCGCGGCCGCCCCTTGCCGGAGTGCGGGCGGCTGGGAAGCCTCGCCGCCGGCGAGGTGATCTCCCACTACGGGCCCCGGCCGGAGACGCCGCTCGCCAAGCTCGCCGCGGAGGCGCCGGCGTGAACCGGACGGCGAGCCTGTCGCGCGAGACCAAGGAGACCCAGATCAAGGTCGCCCTCGACCTCGACGGGACCGGCCGTTCGACCATCTCGACCGGCGTCGGCTTCTTCGACCACATGCTGGAGAGCTTCGCCCGTCACGGCGGTTTCGACCTGGAGGTCGAGACCAAGGGCGACCTGCACATCGACATGCACCACACCGTCGAGGACACCGGGATCGTCATCGGTCAGGCGCTCAACCAGGCCCTGGACGGCTTCAAGGGCGTGCGCCGCTTCGGCGCCGCCTACATTCCCATGGACGAGACGCTGACGCGCTGCGCCATCGATCTCTCGAACCGGCCCTACCTGGTCTGGAAGGTCGCCTTCTCCCGGCCCAAGATCGGCGAGATGGATACCGAGCTGTTCAAGGAGTTCCACCACGCCTTCGCCATGAACGCGGGCGCCTGCGTGCACCTCGAGACCCTCTACGGCGAGAACTCGCACCACATCGCCGAGAGCGGCTTCAAGGCGCTGGCCCGGGCCTTGCGCCAGGCGGTCGAGATCGATCCCAAGGCCGGCGGCGCGGCGCCCTCGACCAAGGGCGTGCTCTAGGGCCTGGGATGAGCGTCGCGGTCCTGATCGACTACGGTTCGGGCAATCTACGCTCCGCCGAGAAGGGCTTGGCGCGCGCCGCCGGCTCCCTGGACCGCGCGCCGGAGATCCGGGTCACGGACGATCCCGAGGTGATCGCCCGAGCCGACCGCATCGTGCTTCCCGGCGTCGGCGCCTTCGCCGCCTGCATGGGCGCGCTCCAGGCGCGGCCGGGCGTGATCGAAGCGATGACCGAGGCCGTCCGGGGCGGCGCCGCCTTTTTAGGCGTGTGCGTGGGCATGCAGCTTCTCGCCACGCGTGGGCTGGAGTTCGGCGCGACCCAAGGCCTGGATTGGATCGCGGGCGAGGTGAAGCGAATCGCGCCGAACGATCCCCACGCCAAGGTGCCGCACATGGGGTGGAACAGCCTCGAGGGCGATCTGAGCGCGCCGGTGTTCTCTGGGCTGAACCCGGGCGAGCACATGTACTTCACCCATTCCTACGCCTTGGAAGCAGAGGACGAAGGGGACGTCGCCGCGTGGACCCACCACGGGGGTCGGTTCGCCGCCGCCGTGGCGCGCGGGCAATATCGCCGGCGTGCAGTTCCACCCGGAAAAATCCCAGGCGGCGGGGATCGCCCTGCTGGCCAACTTCCTGAGGTGGCGACCGTGATCCTCTATCCCGCCATCGACCTCAAGGACGGCCAGTGCGTGCGCGTGCTGCGCGGCGACCTGAACCAGGCGACCGTGTTCAACGACGATCCCGCGGCCCAGGCCCGCGCCTGGAAGGCGGCGGGTTTCGAATGGCTGCATGTCATCGACCTGAACGGCTCGGTCGAGGGCCGGGCGGTAAATGGGTCGCGGTGGAGTCGATCCTCCGCGCCGCCGACCTGCCGGTGCAACTGGGCGGAGGCGTGCGTTCCGAAGCCGACGCAGAGCGCTGGCTCGAGGCGGGCGTTCGCCGCGTGATCCTGGGCACCGCCGCCGTGCGCGACCCGGACCTCGTCCGGACCTTGGCCGCCCGGCACCCTGGCCGAATCGCGGTGAGCGTCGATGTCCGGGGCGGCAAGGTCGCCGTGCAGGGGTGGACGGAAACCAGCGAACTGGACGCGATCACCGTCGCCCGACGCTTCGAGGATGCGGGCGTCGCGGCCCTGATTGTCACCGACATTGACCGCGACGGCGCTCTGCAAGGCTTCGACATCGAAGTGTTCGGCGCGGTGGCCGACGCCGTCGCCCTGCCGGTCATCGCCGCCGGCGGCTTGGCCGGGGTGGCGGACGTTGCCCGCGCCAAGGCGCGGGGGCTCGCCGGCGCGGTGCTCGGCCGGGCGCTCTACACCGGCGGGATCGAGGCGACGGCCGCGCTGAAGGCGGCGGCCTGATGCTGAAGGTCCGCATCATCCCCTGCCTGGACGTGAAGGACGGGCGCGTGGTGAAGGGCCTCCGTTTCCTCGACCTCAAGGACGCCGGCGACCCCGTGGAGCAGGCGGCCGCCTACGACGCCGCGGGCGCCGACGAGCTGATGTTCCTCGACATCACCGCCAGCGCAGAGGGGCGCGGGGCCATGCTCGACGTGATCGCCAGGACCGCCGAGGTCTGCTTCATGCCCGTCTCGGTCGGCGGCGGCATCCGCACGGTGGAGGCGGCGCGGACGCTGCTGCGGGCCGGGGCGGACAAGGTCTCGCTCAACACCGCCGCGGTGGAGGACCCGGGCCTGATCTCGGGTTGCGCCGACGCCTTCGGGGCCCAGGCCACCGTCGTCGCCATCGACGCCAAACGCCGGCCGGACGGCGCCGGCTGGGAGGTGTTCACCTATGGCGGTCGCAAGGGCGTCGGTCTGGACGTGACCGCCTGGGCCGAAGCGGCGGTGGCGGCGGGGGCCGGGGAGATCCTGCTCACCTCGATGGATCGGGATGGGGCGCGGGATGGATACGACATCGGCCTGCTTCGGGCGGTCACGGACGCGGTCGGCGTGCCGGTGATCGCCAGCGGCGGGGCCGGCTCGCCGGCTCACCTCGTGGAGGCGGTGCGCGCGGGCGGAGCCGATGCGGTGCTCGCCGCCTCGATCTTCCACTTCGGCGAGATCACCATCGGCGAGGCCAAGCGGGCGATGGCGGAGGCCGGCGTGCCGGTCCGCCTCACGCGGGAGGCGCTGCGTGTCTGATTTCGGCGAGATCGTCGAGCGGTTGGCCGCCACCATCGCCTCTCGCCGAGGCGCGGACCCGCAGACGTCCTGGTCGGCGCGACTGATCGCCGATCCCGAACTCGCCGCCAAGAAGCTGGCGGAGGAGGCGGTGGAGCTCGCCCTCGCGTTGGTGGCCGGTCGGCGGGAGTTCGGTCGCCGCCGAGAGCGCCGACCTGATCTATCACTGGCTGGCCGCGCTGGAGGCCGCGGGCGTCAGCCTCAGCGCGGTGACGGCGGCGCTGGAGGCGAGGGAGGGGCGATCGGGTGTAGCCGAGAAAGCCGCCCGGACGCCCTGACGTCGACGCCGGAACAGAGCCGGCCTCGACCACCGCCGACCAAGCAGATGTCGCGGATCTGCTCAGCGCTGAGGTTTCGGACCTCGGACAGGTCCACGCCGCTGAACGTTGCTCCGGTCAATCGCGCCCCCTTGAAGTCGGCTCCGGCCACGCGGGCGCCTTCCAGGTTGGCGGCCTGCAGATCGGCGCCTCGGAACGAAGCCTGATCGAACCGGCCGCCGCGAAGATCGGCGCCCATGAGCCGCGTCCCGGTGAAGCTGGCGCCGCGCGCGTCGGCGCCGCGAAGATCCGAGGCGCTCAGGCTGCCGCCGTCGAGTCGAACCTCCCGCAAGTCCGCGGCCTGGAAATCGCTGCCTTCACCGTGGAGGTTCTGCATGCGCGCGCCAACGAACTGGCCGCGCGCGAAATCCGCGCCCGCGGCCATCGCGCCGCTCAGGTCGGCTTGGGAAAAATCGGCGTGGCTGAAGTCCGCGCCCATGAAAGACGCGCCACGAAGATCCGAGCCTACCAGGCTGGCGCCGTTGAAATCGGCTCCGATGAACCGCGCGCCCATCAGCTTCCGACGCGAAAGGTCGCAGTGCGGGCAGGCGCCGCCGAGCGAGACCATGCGGGGAACCGGCGGCCCGTCGTTTTGCGCCAGGGCTGCGCTCGCGCCGCACATCGCGGCCGCGGCGAACGTCGCGGCGAGCAGTCGAGCGAAAAGGCGGGGCGGCCTTGGCATGAGAGGGGGAGGCTCCTTTCGAGGTCGTCGGTACAACGTCTAGTAAGAGGCGCCGGAACCTAGAACGCGACTTAAATCTCCGTAACGCGGGGCCGGCCGCGCACCCTTGCCTGCGACCCTTTCTCCCACGCGCGCGCAGACCGTTGCCAAGGCTTCGGAAATTGAGCTACGCGGCGCCGGTTCGAGGGCCATCCTAGGAGGACCTGCGTGGGGCTAGTTGTGAGTGAAGCCTCATGAGCGTGGCGACTGAACCCTATCGCCCGGCGGAGGACGAGCCGTTCATGAGCGATCGGCAGCTCGCCTACTTTCGCAAGCTGCTGCTGGATTGGCGGGACGACATTCTGCGTGAAGCTCGTGAGACGGTGAGCCACCTCCAGGTCGACACCGCCAACCATCCCGACCTGGCCGACCGCGCGACATCGGAAACCGATCGCTCGCTCGAGCTGCGCACCCGCGATCGTCAACGCAAGCTCATCTCGAAGATCGACGATGCGCTCCGTCGGATTGAGGACGGTTCGTACGGTTATTGCGAAGAGACCGGCGAGCCCATCGGCCTGCCCCGCCTGATCGCCCGGCCGATCGCCACGCTGGGTCTAGAAGCCCAGGAGCGACATGAGCGCCGGGAACGCGTTCACCGGGACGACTGAATAGTCCAACGTAGATCGCCCACGTGGGCGTCGCCACTCCGCTCCGACCTCGCTAAAGGGTCGCCATGGCCGACCGCCTCTCCATCGCCGCCCTTCAGTGCAACCCCAAGGTCGGGGATATCGACCACAACACGCGTCGCGCGCGCGAGTTGATCGAAGGCGCCACCGAGGCCGGCGCCGATGTGGCGCTGTTCCCCGAACTCTTCCTGATCGGCTACCCGCCGGAAGATCTGGCGCGAAAGCCCGCGGCCCTGCGTGACGGTCGGCGCGCTTTGGAGCGGCTCGCCGCCGAGACCCGCACCGGCTGCGCCGCCCTGGTCACCGCCGCGCTCGCCGGCGACGACGGGCTGCCCCGCAACGCCGTCGCCCATATCGAAGGCGGGGAGGTTCGCGGCGTCGCCTACAAGATCGACCTCCCCAACTACGGGGTGTTCGACGAGAAGCGCATTTTCGTTCCCGGCGAGGCGCCTGGCCTGTTCGAGATCAAGGGTGTGCGGATCGGCGCCCCGATTTGCGAGGACATCTGGCGGCCGGGACCAAGCGCCGAGCTGAAAGCGCGCGGGGCGGAGATCCTGCTGGCGCCGAACGGCTCGCCGTACCGCCGGACCGCCCCGGCCGAGCGTCTCGCGGTGGCGCGCGCACGGGTCGCGGAAACGGGCCTGCCGCTGGTCTACGTCAACCAGGTCGGCGGCCAGGACGAACTGGTGTTCGACGGCGGCTCCTTTGCCTTGAGCGCGGCGGGCGAGCTCGTCTCGGCCCTGCCGACGTTCGAGCCAGCCACGGCGACGAGCCTGTGGGAGCGGGGCGCCACGGGCTGGTCATGCCTGGAAGCCCCGCTCGCGGAATGGCCCGAGCCGCCGGAGGCCTTCTACCGCGCGATGGTGATCGGCTTGCGCGATTATGTGCGCAAGAGCGGCTTCAAAGGCGTGCTGCTCGGCCTGTCGGGCGGGGTGGATTCCGCGATCAGCCTGGTCGTGGCCGTCGACGCCCTGGGCGCGGACGCGGTGCGGGCCTTCATGCTTCCCTCCCGCTACACCAGTCGTGAAAGCCTGGAGGACGCCGCCGAATGCGCTCAGCGGTGTGGCGTGCGGCTGGACGAAATCGCGATCGCCCCTGCGATCGATGCTTTCGACGCCATGCTCGCCGAGAGCTTCGCCGGCCTGTCGCCCGACCTCACCGAGGAGAACATCCAGGCCCGAATTCGCGGCGTGACGCTGATGGCGCTCTCCAACAAGACCGGCGCCATGCTGATGACCACCGGCAACAAGTCGGAGATGGCCGTCGGTTACGCCACCCTCTACGGCGACATGTGCGGCGGCTACAATGTGATCAAGGACCTCTACAAGGTGGAGGTCTACGCGGTCTGCGACTGGCGCAACGCCCACAGCCCCTTACGGCGGGCCCCTCCGCGCCGATTCCGGAACGAATCCTCACCAAGGCGCCCTCGGCCGAGCTCCGAGAAAATCAGACCGACCAGGACTCCCTGCCGCCCTACGAAGTTCTCGACGCCATCCTGCACGGTCTTGTGGAGGAGGAGGCGACGCTGGACGAGATCGTCGCTCGCGGCTTCGATCCGGCCACCGTCGAGCGCGTGCAGCGGCTGCTCTACAGCTCGGAATACAAGCGGCGCCAAGCCGCGCCGGGGGTGAAGATCGGCGGCCGCGCCTTCGGCCGCGACCGGCGCTATCCGATCGTCAACGGGTATCGCGACCGCGTCGGGGCGGACCGCTAGCTCGGACTGACGGCTTCCGGCTCAGGCCTGGAGGATTCGGGTGGCGATCGGGGCCCAGGCCGGCAGCAGGTAGATTTCAGCGATCGCCACCTGCACGCCCAACAGGAACACCACCGCGCCGGCCACCACCGGATGGACCCGCCCGCGACTGGCCACGTCGTGCAGCAGCACCGCGGCCATGATCAGGTCCGAGCCGATGAAGCTCGGCACGAAGAAGCTCGCGAAGCCGTGTCCCGCGACCTTTATCAACAGCGGCGTCAATCCTGGCGCGATCCAACGCGCGAAGCCGGCGTCCGCGAGGTAGGCGGTGGCGAGCAGCATCAGGCGCTTGTGCACCGATGGATCGCGCCGAAACGCGAGGCCGAGGCCGGCAACCGTCGCGAACGCCACCACGCCAAGCGAAGGAAGGATCAGGAAGGCCGCGTCGCCGTCGGGGGTGCCGAGTTCGCGCTTGCCCATCACCTTGAACGCCCACAGGCCGACGATCACCATCCACGGGATCCAGAACACCGCGACGACGCCGAGGCGGCGGTGGAGGGCGGTCCGCCCGGACCGCACCAGCGACATCTGGACTGTGAGCAGGGCCAGCCAGCCAAGATAGGTCGCCGCGTGCACATGGACGATGGCGGCCCAAGGCGCGTGCTTGCCCGTGATGTGATTGAAGGTGTCCGGCAGGAACCCGGCGATCACGCCGGCCCAGATCGCGGCGAGCACAAGTAGAAAAAAGTTACGGTCCGAAGCCTCGCGGGGCGAAAACCCCTCGAACGTCGCCGAAACCATGTCGATGCCCCTGCTGTTCCCGACCCGGAATTCAGCACGGAAGGGCGGCAACTTCAACGACGGAGCAAGGGCGCTTGTCGAAGACTTGCAAATCCATCGACCATCAGGCGCTGGCCGCATCGGCCTAACCGCACGGCGGCGCCGACGGCTTCAGATCAGACGCGCGACGTGCAGTTCGACGGGTTCGGGGTTGGCCGGCATGTCGCGCAGCACGGGAAGGACGTCCTCGATCCGCTCCACCACCCGCCAGCAATCGAGGAAGGCCGCAGGCGCGAGACGGGTGCTCACGAACTGGTCGAACAGGGCGAGTAGCGGATCCCAGAACCCGCCGGGCGAATAAAACACGATCGGCTTGGCGTGCAGCCCGAGGCGTCGCCACGAGATCAGCTCCACCACCTCTTCCAGGGTGCCGATGGCCCCTGGGAGCACGACGAAGGCGTCGGCTTCCTCGAACATGCGCATCTTGCGCTCGTGCATCGAGGTGACGACCACCGTCTCTATCTCGCCGAGCGGTTGCTCGGCGGCGGTGAGAAACTTCGGGATCACGCCTAGCACGTCGCCACCCGCCGCATGCGCCGCGCGGGCGCAGGCGCCCATGAGGCCCACGCCGCCGCCGCCGTAGACCAGCCGGATCCCGGCGTCCGCCAGCGCCCTGCCGAGGGCTCCGGCGTCCTCCATCCAAGCTTCCGGCGCGGCGTTGGATGAGGCGCAGTAGACGCAGACGGAGTGGAAGTTCGTCAGGACCGTTGGCTCCTTGAGGTCTGGCGTCCGCCGCGGCTGGCGCCCGGGGGCTCGTGTAACCATTTGCGTCCCATGTTGGCGAGCGGGCGCTTGGGGCGAAGCACGATCCTTTTTCTGGCGGCGCCGGTCCTGCTGGCCGGTTGCGGTCGCGAGGGCGAGCCCGCGACGCGCGCGCCCGCGGCGAAGCCCGTCTCCAGCGAGCAGGCCTATCATCCCGCTCCCTCGGTGCTTTTGGTCGAGACCAGCCGGGAAGGGCGGGTAGCGCTGTCCGGCTCCGCCCAGCCGGGCGCGCGGGTGCGGCTGGCGATGCCGGACGGTCGGGCAATCCTCGTCATCGCCGATGCGGACGGACGCTGGCGCGTGACATTGCCCGCGGACCCCGGCATGCGCTTCTTCAGTGTCTCCATGACCGACGCGGGCCGGACCATTCAGTCGGAAGGCTACATCGCCATCGCGCCCGACGCGGCGGCCCTGCTGCGCGCGGGCGCGGGGGCCGCGCCGCTGTTCCCGGCGTCCGGCGGGCCGCGCGTGGCGGCGCTCGACTTCGATCGCAAGGGCGGCGCGGTGATCACCGCCCAGGCCGCGCCGGGCGAGCCGGTTCGCCTGCTCATCGATGGCGCGCCGCGATCCAACGGCCGCGCGGGCGTCGACGGCCGCTTCGTCGCCGCGCTGAACGAGCCGCTCGCGGACGGCGATCACAGCCTGAACCTTCTCGGCCAGCGGGGCTCCGCCACCGTAATCGCCACGATATCCCCGGCTCCGGCCCTCCCCGCGATCCCGCTCAGGGCCGAGCGCGTGCAGGGCGCCTGGCGCATCGACTGGATGACGCCCGGCGGCGGCCTCCAGAGCACCCTGCTGTTCACAGGAGAGCGCTCGTGACGCGGGAGATGGCGGAACGGGCGCGGGCCATGTCCGGCGCGGAGGCCGCGCCCGCGGCGGCGCAACCCAGCTTCGGCTTCTGGCGCTCCATGGCCGACCTGGTGCGCCTGGTCTCGCGATCCAACGCGCCGGGGTTGAAGAGCCGTCTGGGCGCGGCCTTGACGCTGGTGATCCTCGGCAAGTGGACCGGGGTGATCGCTCCTCTGCTCATCTCCAAGGCCATCGACACCCTGGGCGCGCATCGCTCGGGCGAAGCCCAGGCGTTCACGGCCTTCGCCGGGCTCGCCATCGGCTGGGTGCTGCTGCGGTTCGTCTCAGGGGTGACGCCCTACCTTCGCGAGGCGATCTTCACCCCGGTGTCGCAGGAGGCGCTCGCCCGATCGGCGGTCGAGGCCTTTGCCCACACCCTCAGCCTCTCGCTCGGCTTCCACCAATCAAAGCAGACCGGCGGCCTGTCGCGGCTCATCGACCGGGGCGCGCGATCGACGGATTTCCTGATCCGCAGCGTGGTGTTCAACCTCGGGCCCTCGGTGCTCGAGCTGTCCATGGCCGCCTTCGTGCTCACCAGCCGCTTCAACAGCCGCCTGGCCTGGGCGACGGTCGCCACGATCGCCGTCTACATCGCCTTCACCTTCACCATCTCCAATTGGCGCATCAAGCATCGCCGCATCCTGAACGACGCGGACTCCTACGCCGCCGGGAGCGCCGTCGACGCCTTCATGAACTTCGAGACGATCAAGGCTTTCGGCGCCGAGGATCGCGCCGTCGAGCGCTATGGCGAGGCGCTGGGTCGCTACACGCGCGCGGCGGTCAAGGCCAACACCTCGCTTCAGTTGTTGAACGGGGTGCAGAGCATCGTCCTCAACCTCGGCCTGGTCGCCGTGGTGCTGCTGGCCGGCGACGAGGTGGTGCATCACCACATGACGCTGGGCGGAGTCACCGCCTGCATCCTGATCCTGCAACAGGTCTACGCCCCGCTGTTCAGCCTCGGCATGAACTACCGCGAGATCCGGCAGAGCTTCATCGACCAGGAGCAGATGCTGGCGCTGATGGGCGAGCCCGCGGAGATCGTCGAGGCCGCCCAACCGATCCCCCTACCGCCGGCCAAGGGGCGCGGGGCCATGCTCGCGTTCGAGGGGGTGACCTTCCGTCACGATGCGCGGGCGGTCGGCCTGACCGATGTGAGCTTCACCGCTGATCCCGGCACGACGACGGCGCTGGTCGGCCCGTCGGGCGCGGGCAAGACCACCATCGCGCGCCTCGCGCTGCGCCTGCTCGATCCCGATGCGGGCGCCGTGACGCTCGACGGGGTGGACCTGCGCGAGGTCCGCATCGCGGCCCTGCGCCGGGCGGTGGCGCTGGTTCCCCAGGACGTGGCCCTGTTCAACGACACCTTGTTCGCCAACATCGCCTTCGCCGCGCCTCATGTGGACGAGGATACGGTGTGGGCGGCGGTCGAGGCGGCGGAGCTGGCGGGCTTCGTCCGCGCCCTGCCGCAAGGCCTCGAGACCCAGGTCGGCGAGCGCGGCCTGAAGCTCTCCGGCGGCGAGCGCCAGCGCGTCGGCATTGCCCGCGCCCTGCTGGCGAACCCGCGCCTGCTGATCCTCGACGAAGCCACCAGCGCCCTCGACGGGCCCACCGAGGCGGCGATCCAGGCCACGCTGAAGAAGGTCCGCGCCGGCCGCACCACTTTGGTCGTCGCCCACCGCCTCTCCACCATCGCCGACGCCGACCAGATCCTGGTCGTGGAGCAGGGCCGCATCGTCGAGCGCGGACGCCACGAGGCGCTGTTGGCGCGAGACGGGCTTTACGCGAGGCTCTGGCGGCGGCAGACGCGGGCGGAGGCGGAGCGGGAGCCCGTCTGACAGGAGTTCGTAGCGATGCAATACCTTCACACCATGGTGCGCGTGCGCGACCTCGACGCCGCGCTCGACTTCTACGTGGACAAGCTGGGGCTCGCCGAGGTGCGGCGGGTCGACAATCCCGCCGGCCGGTTCACCCTCGTCTTCCTCGCCGCGCCCGATGACGTGGAGCGGGCGAAGCATGACGCCGCGCCGCTGGTGGAGCTCACCTACAACTACGATACCGAGGACTATCAGGGCGGCCGCAACTTCGGCCACCTTGCCTATGCGGTGGACGACATCCACGCCGCCTGCCAGCGGCTGATGGACGGCGGCGTGATCATCAATCGTCCGCCGCGCGACGGCCGCATGGCCTTCATCCGCTCGCCGGATGGGATCTCGGTGGAGCTGCTGCAGAAAGGCGAGGCTCTGAAGCCGGCTGAACCGTGGGCGTCGATGCCGAATACCGGCGTCTGGTGATCGACCGCAGCCAGCCCACCGCCGCGTCGAGGTAGTCGCGGTCCCGCGCCAGGGGCGAGACGTGGCTGGCTCCGGGCGCCTCCAGCACCCAGCCCTGCTCGGCGCGACGGGCGCTTTTTTCCTCAGAGGCCCGCCAGGCGGCGCTGAGCGGGTCGGCCATGTCCGGCGCCCCGGTGATGACCACGGTGGGGATCGCCCGGAGTGGGGCTCCCGTCCAGCCGCGCCACGTCGCTCAAGCCCGGGATGATCGCGCGGTCCTCGTCCCGAGCGACGACCAGGCACGCGTGGCAGGTGAGCCCTTGGCGCTTGGCGGCTGCGGCCTGCGGCGGAGGATCGGCGTCGGCCACCAGTTTGTCGGCGACGAGTGGGGCGAGGCCGAGCCGAGCGGCCGTCACCGACGCGTTCGACAGTCCGCCGCTCGGTCGTGAGGTCGGCGATCAGGCGCGGATCGTCGCGGGCGTCGGTGGTGACGCCGTTGACGTAGACCAGTCCCGCGACACGCTCCGGGTAGAGGCGGGCGAACGCCTCGGCGTAGAGCGCGCCGTTGGAGTGGCCGATCAGGATCACCGGGCTGCGTTCACCGATCTGGTCGAGCAGGCCCCCAAGCTCCCGCGCCCGATCGAGCACCCCGACGCCGAGGTCGTTCGGCGGCGAGCGGCCCAGACCGGCGCGATCGTAGGCGCACACCCGCCCTCCCGCCGAGAGATCGCCCAACATCCAACCCCAGTCGGCTGACGTCCCGAAAGCCCCGGCCTCGAGAATGATGGTCGGCGATGCGGTGGGTGTTCCCCGGCACTCCACGAACAGCGGCGCCGGCTCGGCCCGCGCCGTTGCCGCGAGCGCCACTGTCACGAGGGCGGCCGCGGTGGCGATGGCGGTATTGATGGCGCCGCGTCCTAGAAGTGATGCGTGCAGAGGACGGGACTCAGAATGATGGGGATCGGAAGGCCAAGGACATACAGCAGGATCGAACGCATCTAGACTTCCCATCCCGACGGTCAAGCTTACCTCGGAGAACAAGGTTTTCGCGGGCATCGTTCCAGACGTGGGTGTCATGCGAACCGTGACACTTGCGCGAAGCGCGGCGGCGCCGGAGACTTCGCCTCAACAGGGAAGAGGGGGAATTTGATGGCGGCGGCAGCCTGGACCGACTCGATCGCGGCCACCGTGTCGGTGATCACAGCCATGGGCGCCTTGGGGACCGCCTCCTTCGGCCTGGTCGACGCAACCAAGGCCTTCTTCGGCGGAGTCTCGCATCTTCGGGCTGCGCTTCGTGTTCCGGGCGCTCAAACCGTTCGCGGGCGCGCTCACCCACGCCAATCGCGAATGGCGGATGGTCGTCCGGGCCAACTGGATCAACGGACGACCCAAGGCGAGCAGAAGGAAGTGGTGAAGACCCTGATCCGATTGGGGCTGCGGGCGGAGAATGCACCACCATCGGCCAAGGCCGGTGGGGTCGATCCAAAGGCCCTGGAGGACGCGATGGTCGCCCTGGAGTCGGGCAAGAAGCTCACGCCGGTTCAGGCCGATGTGTTCGGACGGTTCAACGCCGTCATCGACGCCTCCATGGACGCCGGGTTCGAGCGGGGCGACCAGCAGTACCGCAACGCCTCCAAGTTGTGCCGCGGGCCTGTTCTCCCTGGGTCTCTCCTGGTGGGCCGCGTATCTGCTTCGCCATCGCCGCTGCGCATGGCGCGCCCGTAACCTGCCCGCGTCCACCGCGGCCAATGCGCGATTTTCGATTCTTGCTCGCCCCTGTTCTGGGGGGCGACCTCGTGGGTCTTCTTGCGGTGCCGGTCGCGCCGATCGCTAAGGACCTCGCCTCCTCGCTCCAGGCCGCCGCCAAGGCGGTCACCGCAGTCGACCTGACCCTGTTCGTCAACTTCCGCGCTGGACCATACGGCGCCGTGTGCTCGCCATTTGTCATGGAGGGCGACGCCCTGGCCGACCCGCCGGTGAATTCGCCGCTTTCGGCAACCGATTCGCGCCCCTGGCGCGGGGAAGGCGTGTGATCCTCGCCGCCCACGGGTTCAACGTTCCCTACGTGACGGTCTGCGCTAGCCTGGCCCGGCTGGAGGCCGCGCTCGATATCGGCCGCACGAACTGTTCCTGGGAGTGCTGTGGCCCGGAGACTGGATCATGCCGGCGATGAACTATCCGTTGGAGGATGGCGTCGCCACCAAGTCCGGCCGCTGCCTCGGCGGGTTTCTGCGACGTTCAGCTCGGCCCTGCCGGGGCGATCGTCTGCTGTCGCACAGCCTGGGCGCGTCGGGTAATCCTAGAAGCGATCAAGGCATTCGCGGCCGCCGTATCCAGCGCGCCTGCATCGCGGCGGGGGCGGTGGGCGACCGTTGCCTTGTGGAGGAGTATGCCGGCCGCGGCGGTCTAATTGCGATGTGATCGTGACGCTGTCCTCGATGAAGCGACACTGTCCTGGAATATGCCTTCCCGACCGGCGACACCCTTGCCGATGTTATCTTCGCCGATCATCGCGAAGCTGGAGGCGGCGCTCGGCCGCCGGGGTCCCGCGTCCGCCCAGCCTCGCCGGGGTGACGCCATATCAAATCCCGAGACAGACCCGCCTTCAACCACAGCGACTACTTCCCGCCCGTCCGCCCTCGCCGAAGACGATCCAACGCCAAATGGCGGCCGCTCCGCCGCCTTCATGAGCGCCGCCGCCCGGGGCGGCCGCCCGAGTGGCCCTTAGGCGATCGAGCCGCAGGCGCGAGGCCGTCCGCAGCGCCGCGCGCTTCTCGCCCACAGGCCGAGCACAACCGCCAGCGTGACGCATGCCGCCAGCCCGAGCCCGCCATCGGCGAGGTACATGAGCGTCAGCCCGCCCGCGCCATAGGCGTGGCCGTCGACCCACTGCATGTAGGTGATCGGCAGGTTGGCGGCGCAGCTGAGCACGCCGAACTGAGTAGCGGCTAGAGGATTGTCTTCCCCCAGCGAGCGCAGGGCGAGCACGTTCACCAGCGTCAGCGCCGCCGACTGGGCGATGTTCTGGCCGATCATCGCCACGGCGAAGAGCGCCGGCGTGTGCGGCATGAGGATCAGCCCGAGCGTGAACAGCGCTCCCAGCGCTCCGACGCCGAGATAGATGGGCCGCCCGGGCGCGCGGCGCACCAGGGGCGGTACGATCAGGCTGCCGAAAATCCCCGCGACGGTCGTCGCCGCCCCGCCGATGATGCCGACGAAAGCTTCGGAGGCGTGGTAATCGCGTCCCAGGCCGCCCAAGGTGTTGGTGAGGGCGAACGACGCCGCCGGCGCGCAGAACAGCAACAGCAACTGCAGCACCACGGGCCGGCGCACCACGCCGACGATGTCGCCGAAGAAGCGCGCGAAGCTCTCCTTCGCCAGCCGCTGGTCCGGTCCGGGCGCCGGGGTGACCGCATAGATCAACAGCGGGATCAACACGGGCGCGGCGAGGATCGAGGCGGCGATCGCGGGCGGGAGGCCGCGGAACACCGGAATCGCCACCATCGTGATCAGGCCGAAGCCAACCGTGTTGGCGATGGTCATCCAGGCGCCGAGCCCGGCATCCGCCTCATCCGACTCCAGACTGCCAAACCAACCCCCGACCGTGTTGCTGTTGACGCCCGAGAACAGCAGCATGCCGACGACGGCGAAGCTCAGAACGGCCAAGGTTCGCCGATGTTGAGGAAGGCGGCCACGCTGCTGCCGGCGGCGATCAGGGTGGCGACCACCGCATAGACCCTCCGGCTGAACCAGACGTCGAGCAGCGGACCCGAGCAGAAAGGCGCAGGTCGCGGCGAGAAGCCCCAGGCTGGTGATGCCGGCGATGGTGGGTTCGGGCACATGCCGCGCCGCGAGGAGTTGCGGGATCGTCAGAAGCGCCAGGCCCCCGCACACCCCCAGCGGCAGGTTCGCCATGCCGAGAATCCAGACGGGAGGCAGTCTTCCGCGAACGTCAGCCATGACGCGTTGTCACGCGTCGCCGCGCGATTGGCCATAGCGGCTTTGCTAGCGGGTCGAGGAGCGGGCTATCTGAAGCCATGGCTGAATCCGAATACGGCGAGATCCGCGAGGCCGTCGCGCGCCTTTGCGCCGGCTTTCCCGGAAGCTACTGGCGCGAGCTCGACGCGGCCATGGCCTATCCCCAGGCCTTCGTCGCCGCCCTCACCGAGAGCGGCTTTCTCTCGGTGCTGATTCCCGAGGCCTACGGAGGCGCGGGCCTGCCGCTCGGCGCCGCCGCCGTGATCCTCGAGGAGGTGCAGCGCCAAGGCTGCAACGGCGCCGCCTGCCACGCGCAGATGTACGTCATGGGCACGCTCCTGAGGCACGGCAACGACGAGCAGAAGGCCCGCTGGCTGCCGCAGGTCGCCTCCGGCGCGCTACGCCTGCAGGCCTTCGGCGTGACCGAGCCGACCAGCGGGACCGACACCCTGTCGCTGCGGACGACCGCGCGCCGCGAGGGCGACCGCTACATCGTCAACGGCCAGAAGATCTGGACCAGCCGCGCGGAACACTCGGACCTGATGATCCTGCTCGCGCGGACCAGCCCGGCCGAGGCGGTCCGCAAGCGCAGCGAGGGGCTCTCCGTCTTTCTGGTCGACATGCGGCACGCGCGCGAGAACGGCATGACCATTCGCCCGATCCGCACCATGATGAACCACTCCACGACGGAGATCTGGTTCGACAACGTCCCGGTCCCGGCCGAGAACCTCATCGGGGAAGAGGGGCAGGGCTTCCGCTACATCCTTACCGGGATGAACGCCGAGCGCATCCTCATCGCCGCCGAGTGCGTCGGCGACGCCAAGTGGTTCATCGACAAGGCCACCGCCTACGCCAAGGACCGGCAGGTGTTCGGCCGGCCCATCGGCGCCAACCAGGGGGTCCAGTTCCCGATCGCTCAGGCCTACGCCCACATGCGCGCGGCCGAACTCATGGTGCGGGCGGCGGTCGCCCGTTACGAAGCCGGCGACAACGCGGGCGAGGAGGCGAACATGGCCAAGATGCTGGCGGCCGACGCCTCCTGGGAAGCGGCCAATGTCTGCGTTCAGACCCATGGCGGCTTCGGTTTCGCCGCCGAATTCGACGTCGAGCGGAAGTTCCGCGAGACGCGGCTCTACCAGGTCGCGCCGGTCTCGACGAACCTGATCCTGGCCTACCTCGGCGAGCACGTGCTCGGCCTGCCACGGTCTTACTGACGGTCGCGGTAAACGGCCTGGCCGACGATGGCGTGACGTTCAGCCGGACCACCTATGCCACTGACCGCGCCTCCCGGAAGGCGGCGATGCGGCCGATTTTTCTGGAGAGCGAGCCTATCCGGCTGGCCTTGTAAGGAGGCGAGTCAATCTCCCTTGGACACCGAGGGCCCGGGTGAAGAGCCCGATTCGGCAGCACAGCACGACGAAGTGCCCGCAGGCTGCCTGGATCGCCGGGCCATTGTGCTTTCGGAAGTTGGCGATCGTCTTGTGGTCGGGCGCGAGCTTGCCCATCAGCCACATCAGCTCGACGTTCCGCCGCGACTCGCGCTCTAGCCGCCGGCTCGACGGCGCGCGGTTCAGATAGCCGTAGATTTAAAGCTTCAACACCGCCGCCGGATGGTAGCCCGGCCGACCAGTCACAGCCGGTGTCACCTTCGAAGCCAAGTCCGCCGAGATCGAGTTCATCGACAAAGAGGTCGACCACCCGAGCGGGGTATCCTCGCCCACGTCGTTGTTGATTTAGATCAGTAACCTTGGTCGCTGTTTTCGGCGGTACGGTTGCGGAGCCATGTGTCTCCTAAAGTCGCCTCAAGCCATAAACGGTCAAAATAGGTGCGAATGACTGGTAAAGTAGAAACGATAACCTCGATCCGCTCGTTGGCGGTGTGTATCAAGCCCGCCTCCCTGAGAATCTTGATATGGTGCGAAACCGCCGGCCGTTTCACCGTGAGTGTCTCGGACAGCTCGCCAATCCGCCGAGGCCGGACGACAATTTGCTCGAAAATCTCGCGCCTCGTATGGTCGGAAAGCGCGTAAAGATAATCATCGATGTCCATCTACAGAACTACCGTGAGTGCGAGAATGCAGTCGTGGTCGCTAGCACATCTATGTACTTGCTTAGAGAACGGATTTTGGAAGCATCCGCCGCGTTGAAACGGTCACGCGTTGACCTCAAAGCGCCGATCATCAGGAGCGATCGAGCCCGGCTGGCGATGTCCTGAGTCTTTACACCCAGGTCGCGCGCGACGTCGCCGCATCGGGTTGGACGCTGAGCTGTTTCTCTGAAGAAGGCGTGCCTCAGCGGATCGCCCAGCAGGCTCAACAAGGCGCGGGCTTCAGCAATCTCGTCGGTCCTGATTCCCATCAGAACCGCCACATCTGTCACTCCGCCTTGGTGCTGGTTGTCGATAGCCCGGATGCTCGATCCGGGTGCGACCGCAGGCGCCTCACTGAGGAAAAAGGACGCGGAGTTGTCAGAGGCCCCGGGCTCTCACGCCTTCTTGACGCGACATGTGACAAGAAGTGCCTGTGTCGCTCCCGGCCAACCTTGTTCTTGATCCGCGGGTCACGGGCGCCATCCTCTACCTCTGACTTGAGGAACACGCGGCTCATATGAGGTCGTCGAGTTGCGAGCTTCCGCGCTAGACGCGTGAACGACCGCACGCCCGGCATCACGGTTCGATGTTGTTTTCGGCTTGCAAGCCATCCGAGCACCCTCTGACCGACCTCAAAAATGCACGGATATGGCATCGCTTAAAGGTCCAAGCTGCGACGAAAGGCTTGGGCCATCTGTGGGGCCTCTGGCTCCGGAACATTGGTCAAGCCGACGACCAGCCCTTGCGGTGCTCCAGGGGAGAGGCTGAGGTTGGACATGGCCATCGGCCGGTACCCGACGGCTAGGGCTCGTTTAAGCAGCGCCTTGTCGTCGCTTCCGCGGTCCAACCAGCCGATTGCGTGAAGACCATAAGTCCCCAGTTCAAAATGCATCGCATGGCCGAGCGCCTCGTTGAGCGCCTGCGCGGCCGCTAGACGCCGAGCTTTGTAGACGGACCGCATTTGCTTCAGGTGACGGGCGAAATGCCCGCTCGCGATAAATTCAGCGACGACGGCCTGATTGAAGGTCGATCGACCGCCTTCGATCTCGCGGCAGGCCGCAGAAAACCTCGACGACAGCGCCTCCGGTACGACGACGTAGCCAAGACGAAGCACCGGAGAAAGGGTCTTGCTGAAGGTTCCAACGTAGAAGACTCGATCGTTTTCGTCCAGACTCTTCAAGGCCGGTAACGGCCGGCCATTGTAATAGAACTCACCGTCGTAGTCGTCTTCTAGAATCCAGCCGCCGCTTCGGGCGGCCCACTCCAGTAGAGCGAGGCGGCGCGGCAACGATAGCGTCACACTCAGGGGAAACTGATTGGCGGGGGTGATCACGCACATTGCGGCGCGGGGATCACAGGCGAGAGCCTGCTCTATTTGCATACCTCCGCTGTCCACAGCGACGGGAACTTGAGTGATGCCTAACCAAGTGAGTGCATCGCCAGTTCGTCGGTAACCGGGGTCCTCCACCCAAACTCTGTCACCCGGCTTCAGGATGACCCGCCCGATCAGGCTAAGAGCGGACTGGTAGCCGCCCGTGATAATGATTTGATCCGCAGAGCATCGGACGCCGCGCGCCATCAAGAGATAATCGGCCAGCGCACTGCGCAGGCGCTCATCCCCAGCCGGAGGGGGGTATCCGAGATCGCGGGGGGTTAGACTCCGCAGGTGTCGGGACGCCAGTGTTGACCAAAGCTTGCGTGGGAACAGGTCGAGCGCCGGAAGTCCCACGCAAAACGGCACCTTCCACTCTGGCGATACCGTATTTTTCCTTCGAGTGCTTTCGCGCACCGAGGATGTCGACTCTGTTCGAGTACCGCTGTGTGAGGGAAGCGCGGGCGAAACGATCGTCCCTCTTGCGCCTTGAGCGAGGATATAGCCCTCCGCGGACAACTGCGCGTACGCCACCTCCACAGTCCCGCGGGCCACTCCAAGCTGCGCAGCCAGAGCGCGGGACGATGGGATCCGATCTCCCGGCGCTAGCCGACCGTCGGCAATCGATTGTCTCAGCCTGATGTAGATTTGCCGATTTACGAGGGGGTGGTTCCGTTTCACGTCCAACGAGCCTGCCCTGAGAGTTTGGTCCGACAACCTACAGCGTTCGGGCCGGGGACATGGAGGGCAGAAATGGGCAGCGCCATGAAACGTCACCAGCGTCGCGGCGGCCGTGTAGAGCCAGATCGCCGGGTAATTCGGGAGAAGGGTTTTCAGGTCGATCAGTCTGACGATTCTGTAATGTAAGCGGGCGTCTTCCGTAGAGGGGATTTCGGTCGTTTGTGACCCTAGAGTAACAGCCGTCGCCCCCAAAGTTCCCAGAAGTGTCTGTCGCGTTGACCAACGAGCCCCTGCGTCGATAAACGTTGGGCACAATTCAACATCCTAGCAGCATTCAGCAATCCTTCACCGTTACTCGACTGCGTGCTCGCATTAACCGGGGTAAATAACTTGAACGCTTTCGGTCGTCGTGCGTACTTGCTAAGATGTTCTGTCGCCTCGAGCGTGGCTATCGTCGCCGCCTCCACCAGCGCCTACGCCCAGGCGGCTGGCGTGAACCAACCGACCGGCGGCACGCCGATCGCCCAGCCCGACGCCTCTGGCGGCTCGAGCGGCAACACCGTGCAGGAACTGGTGGTCACCGGCTCGCGCATTCCGCAGCCGAACCTCACCAGCGTCAGCCCGCTCACCACGGTCACCAGCGCCGAAGTGAAGCTCACCGGCACGACCAACGTCGAGCAGCTGCTGAACCAACTGCCGTCGTCCTTCGCCAACCAGACCTCCCAGGTGTCGAACGGCTCGTCCGGCACGGCGACCGTCGACCTGCGCAACCTCGGCACCAACCGCACCCTGGTGCTGGTGGACGGCCGGCGCGTGCAGCCCGGCGACCCGAGCGCCGGCAACGGCAGCGCGGTGGACTTGAACTTCATCCCGGCCGCCCTGGTCGACCGGGTGGACGTGGTGACCGGGGGCGCTTCGGCGGTCTACGGCTCCGACGCCGTCGCCGGCGTGGTCAACTTCATCATGAAGAAGAACTTCGAAGGCGTTCAGATCGACTACCAGTACAGCTGGGACAACCACCAGAACCGCAACGCCCAGGCGAAGGACTTCCTCACCAACTTCGGCCTGTCGGTTCCCAAGGACACCAACGACGGCGGCATCCACAACGTCTCGATCATCCTGGGCGCCAACTCGCCGGACGAGAAGGGCAACATCACCGCCTACGCCACCTACCGGCACCTCGACGCGGTCCTTCAGTCCACCCGCGACTTCTCCGATTGCGGCCTGGCGACGACCACCGGCCCCGGCGGCATCGCCAACAACAAGCACGTCTGCGTGGGCTCCTCCAACTCGGCGTATGGCCGCTTCGACCACGTGCTGAACCCGGCGACGGGCAAGTTCATCAACGTCGTCCCGACCGGAACCAGCCTCGCGACCCAAGGCTTCACCCCTTACACGAACGCCGACGCCTACAACTTCAACCCGCTGAACTTCCTCCAGCGCGAGGACGACCAGTACACCGCGGGCTTCTTCGCTCACTACGACATCAACAAGGCCCTGGAAGTCTACTCCGACTTCATGTTCATGGACGACCAGACCAACGCGCAGATCGCGCCGTCCGGCCTGTTCCGCAACAGCGGCCCGAACCTCTCCAGCGGTTACACCATCAACTGTAACAACCCGCTGCTGAGCATGTCCCAAGCCCAGGCCCTCTGCCCCGGCGCGGTGATCACCCCCGGCGCGCCGGGCGGCGCGTACGACAACCTGCAGTCGATCGGCTATCGCTTCGCCTCCGTGCCGCGGAACTCCGACATCACCCACACCGACTACAAGGTCGACGTGGGCCTGCGCGGCGATCTGGGCAGCGGCTGGTCGTACGACGTCTACGCCCAGCTCGGCGTGACGCGCGTCGACTCGCACATCACCGGCTACGCCTCGATCAACAAGGTGCAGAACGCGCTTAACGTGGTCTACGCGCCCGGCACGACGACACCCCAGTGCGTGAATGACCCGCTCAACTGCGTGCCGCTGAACATCTTCCAACCCCTGGGGCAGGGCTTCAGCCCCGCCGCAATCAACTACGTGCTGGCCGACTCCTTCACCACCGGCGAGAGCCGCCAGCAGGTCGTGGAAGGCACCGTCACCGGCGACCTCGGCCACTATGGTCTGAAGAGCCCCTGGGCCGCGGATGGCATCGGCGTGAGCTTCGGCGCCGACTACCGCCGCGACAGCCTGGTCGAGAACTTCGACTCCGAGCAGCAGGCCGGCGATCTCTCCGGCTTCGGCGGCCAGGCGCTCCCGACCTCCGGCTCGATCAACGTGAAGGAGCTCTTCGGCGAGGTGCGGATCCCGCTCGCCCACGATCTTCCGTTCATCCAGGACCTGACCTTCGACGCCGGCTACCGCTTCTCGCACTACAACCTGGCGGGCGACACCAACACCTACAAGTTCGGTGTCGAATACAAGCCGGTCCAGGACCTGTTGCTGCGGGCCAGCTACAACCGCGCGGTGCGGGCCCCGAACATCACCGAGCTGTTCGCCCCGCAGATCACGGGTCTGGCGGTGTTCACCGATCCCTGCGCCAGCGACACCGGCAAGCCTCTGGCGCCCTTGGCCCAGTGCTTGAACACCGGCCTGCTGCCGGCGCAGTACGGCAACCTCGCCCAGTGCCCGTCGGGCCAATGCGACGGCCGCTTCGGCGGCAATCCCACCGGCTTGAAGCCCGAGGTGTCGGACACCTACAGCTTCGGCGGCGTGTTCACGCCTCACTTCCTGCCGGGCTTCAGCGCCTCGATCGACTACTTCCACATCAAGGTGAACAAGGTCATCTCGGCGGGTGTTGCGCCGCCGAACGTGATCCTCCAGTCCTGCTTGTGCAGCGCATCCAGCCCCTACTGCGCCCTGATCCATCGCGATCCGGTCACCGGCGGGCTTGATACGGCCCAGGGCTACGTTGATCAGCTCGAGTCCAACGCCGGATATCTGGCGACCGACGGCATCGACGCGACCTTGAACTACCACTACCCCCTGCCGGAATGGTGGCACGGTTCGTCGGCCGGCTCGCTGGATCTGTCGTTCGTCGGCACCTGGACCGATCACCTGACGACGCAACCCTTCGTTGGGGGTGGGACCTACGACTGCGCCGGCCTCTACGGCCCGACCTGCGGCGTGCCCACGCCGCACTTCCGGACCGACACGCGGGTCACCTGGAACACGCCGATCAAGCTCGCGGTGTCGCTCCGCTGGCGCTACAACGGCCCGGTGGATCTGGACATCATCCAGCAGAACCCGCTGCTCAATACCGGCCGGGTCACCAACGTGCCGAACGAGGGCTCGATCAAGTCGTACAGCTACTTCGACCTGGCGGTCACCTATAAGGTCCGCGACGGTCTGGTGCTGCGCGGCGGGGTCAACAACGTGCTCGACACCGACCCGCCGCTGGTCGACGCCAACAACCTGGCGATCAGCGGACCTCCCTTCGGCAACGCCAACACCTTCCCCGGCTTCTACGACTCGCTCGGCCGGAACGTGTTCGTGGGCCTGACGGCGAACTTCTAATGCAGCGGCCTACGTCATGGGGCCCAGGAAACGTGAGGCGTTGATGTTGGCAGACTGATGCTTGCCCTCGTCACGGGCGCTCTCAGCGTCCACTGCATCTTCGCGCGCGCGTTTATTCATGGTCTGCAGCCCGTACCGACATGATTCTTTCCGACGCCTTAGTCGGACGCATGCCCATCTAGAACGTGGCTCAGGACGCGCCTTGTAGGTAGGAAGCGTTCGTCGCATTGACGGCGCGTATCAGGGACGCAGGCGTGACGAACCCGGCTCGAAGACATTTCCTGAAGTCCTCAGGAGCGGCGGCGGTTTCAAGCACGCTCTTCTCCCCGGCTCTGGCGCGCGCGGTTGAAAGGTCGGCCAGAGGCCGAGGTTCGATCCAGGACGTGGAGCACGTCGTCATCCTCATGCAGGAGAACCGCGCCTTCGATCATTACTTCGGGTGCCTTCGTGGCGTGCGAGGCTTTGGCGATCCCCGGCCGCTGACGCTCCCGTCCGGGAATTCGGTTTTCCACCAGCCCCTGGGACCAGGCGTCGCCGAGGCCGCGACGCCGTTTCGGATGGACGCCAACACGACCAACGCCGAGAGCCTCGCCAGCCTCGATCACAGCTGGAAAGGGCAGCACCGCCTCTGGCGCAACCACGACGCCTGGCTGCCGGTGAAGGGCCCGCTGACCATGGGTTACTTCGCCCGTGAAGATATCCCCTTCTACTACGCCCTGGCCGACGCCTTCACCGTCTGCGACGCGTATCATTGCTCGGTGTTCGGGCCGACGACCCCCAACCGCTTGTTCCTGTTCTCCGGCACCAGCGGGCTTTCCGCCGGCCACTCGGGCTTGCAGGCGGTGACCAATGACGACGACGGCAACTGGACCGCCGACGCCGCCCGCGACGACAAGGCTTTCGCCGGCTACGCCTGGACGACTTACGTTGAACGCCTCGAGGCTGCCGGCGTCGACTGGAAGCTTTACCAGGAGTACGACAACTTCGGCGACAACCCGCTCGCGTTCTTCAAGGCGTTCCGCGGCCTGGAGCCCGACGCGCCCCTCCATCGCAAGGCGCGCGCTTGGGTGGAGGGTTCGACCCGCGAGAACGCGTTCCGCTCCAAGGGGGAGGCGATGATCGCCGCCTTCGCCAAGGACGTGCAGGGCAACACACTGCCTCAGGTCTCATGGCTGGTGGCCCCCACCGGCGCCTGCGAGCACCCCGCCGCTTCCCCCAGTGTCGGCGAAGCCTTTACCGCCGCCATTCTCGAGGCACTGGTCGACAACCCGGAGGTGTTCGCCAAAACCGTCTTCATCCTGAACTACGATGAGAACGACGGCTTCTTCGACCACGTCCTGCCGCCGACTCCGGCCATCTCCGCGGCCCAGGGCGCCACGACCGTGCCGGTCACCGGAGAGATCTTCTCTGGCGAGCCGTTCGGCCTCGGGCCGCGGGTGCCGATGATCGTCGTCTCACCGTGGACGCGGGGCGGGTGGGTCAATTCTCAGCTCTTCGACCACACGTCGATCCTACGCTTTCTGGAGGCGCGCTTCGGAGTGGCCGAGCTCAATATCAGCCCGTGGCGCCGCGCCGTAACCGGTGACCTCACCTCGGTGTTCGACTTCAGCCAAAGGGCCGCGCCGCCGCGCCTGCCCCCGACGCTAGGGCTGGTCGACAGGATGGAGTCCGCGCGCAAGCTTCCGGCCCCCATCGCGCCCGGACCGGGGACCCTGCCGCGGCAGGAAACCGGTGTCAGGCCGGCGCGCGCCCTCCCATACGCCATCGATGTCTCGGCTCGGACGGATCCTGGGGGTCGCGGGCTAAAGCTGATCCTTCGGAACACAGGCACAGCCGGGGTGTGGCTGAACGCCCACGCCGACGAGCCGCGCCTGGGGCCGTGGTCCTACACGGTCGAAGCGGGCAAGGACCTCGGCGTTAGTGTCCCCGCCGCTGCCGGCGATGTCTACGGCCTCACCCTTATGGGTCCGAACGGTTTTCTGCGCGTGTATCGCGGGAACCTGCGAGAGAGCGCCGTCGAGGTCGACGCCCGCCTGGAGCCCGCAAGCCGGCGCATCGTGCTCCTCCTGCATAACCCTGGCGAGTTATCGGCGGCGCTGACCGTCGCCGCCAACGCCTATGCGGCCGAGGCGGCGAGACATTATACACTGACGCCAGGGCAGACCCGCGAGGATGCCTGGAGTCTTAGCTCAAGCGGTAACTGGTACGATCTGGTC
>CAVTAH010000002.1:0-38702 GCA_963732685.1 uncultured Alphaproteobacteria bacterium | reverse complement strand
CGGGCGTCATCACCGTCTCGCCGCTCGGCAGGAGCTTCTTGGCCTGGGTGGTGACCCGGGCGGCGCGCAGGGCGTCGGCGGCGGCCTTGCCGCGGCCCTCGGCGACGCTCTCGGCGAAGTTGGCGAACAGCACCGTGGCCCAGAGCCACAGCGCGATCTGGAGCGCGAAGACCAGTCGCCGCCCGGTGCCAGGGCGCTCGATCGTCGAGACCGTGGCCAGGACGGCGACGATCTCGGTGGCGAGGATCACCGGGTTGCCGGTCAGCTTGCGCGGATCGAGCTTGACGAAGGCGTCGAGCGCCGGCGCGGCGCAACAGCGTCGGCCCTGGAAGCCGGAGCGGTCACGGTGGCGGCCATGCGGCGATCTTCCTCTTACATGGCTCGAGAGGTCAGTGGGTGCGCGATCGCGTGGAGCATCTGGAAGTGCTCGACGATCGGGCCCAGGGCGAGGGCGGGGAAGAACTGCAGGCCGCCCAGGATCAGGATCACCCCGATCAGCAGGCCGACGAACAGCGGCGCCGTGGGTGGGCAGGGTGCCGGCGGTGGGCGCCAGCTTGGGCTTGGCGGCCAGGGAGCCGGCGATGGCCAGCACCGGCACGGCGTAGGCGAAGCGGCCGAGGCCATGGCGATGCCCAGGGTGGTGTTCCAGCAGGGGCTGGCCGTCAGGCCGGCGAAGGCCGAGCCGTTGTTCCCCGTGGCCGAGGAGTAGGCGTAGAGGATCTCCGACAGGCCGTGCGGCCCGGAGGCGGAGCCCTTCAGCGCCACCGGCAGCACCGCCGCGACGGCGGCGAAGCCCAGGATGGCGACGGCAGGATCAGCACCGCCAGCATGGCGAACTTCATCTCCCGCGCCTCGATCTTCTTGCCGAGGTATTCGGGCGTGCGGCCGACCATCAGCCCGGCGACGAACACCGCCAGGATCGCCATCACCACCATGCCGTAGAGGCCCGAGCCGACCCCGCCCGGCAGGATCTCGCCAAGCTGGATCAGGAACATGGCCACGCCGCCGCCGAGCGGCGTGAAGCTCTCGTGCATGCCGTTGACCGCGCCGTCGGAGGCGCCGGTGGTCATGGCGGCGAACACGCGGTGGACGGCGCGCCGAAGCGGACCTCCTTGCCTTCCATGTTGGGCGTCGGCGGTCACGTGGGCGGCGACGAGCGCGGGCGTCGGCTGGGTCTCGGCCGACATAGATGCCCGCCGCAGCGGACGCCGAGCATGATGACCATCGCCGCGACCAGCGCCCGCGCCTCGCGCAGGCCCCGACCTCGCCGAAGGCGACCACGCAGGCGAAGCCCAGCATGTCCATGATCACCTCCTCGATCAGGTTGGTGATCGGCTGGGGTTCTCGAACGGATGGGCGGAGTTGGCGTTGAAGAAGCCGCCGCCGTTGGTGCCCAGCTGCTTGATCGCTTCCTGGCTCGGCGACGGGCCCGAGGGCGATGGTCTGCTTGGCGCCCTCGAGGGTGGTGGCGTCGACATGGCCGAGCAGGGTCTGCGGAACGCCCAGCGCCGCCAGCACCAAGGCGATCACGATCGCAGCGGGCAGCAGGATGTAGAGGGTGATGCGCATCAGGTCGGCCCAGAAGTTGCCCAGCGCTCGCCGCGGTGGCGGCGAAGGCGCGCGCCAGGGCCGCGGCCACGGCGATCCCGGCGGCGGCGGAGACGAAGTTCTGCACCGTCAGGCCGGCCATCTGGGTAGGTGGCCGGCGGCGCTCTCGCCGGAATAGAACTGCCAGTTGGTGTTGGTGACGAAGCTGATGGCGGTGTTGAACGCCAGGTGCGGCGTCAAGCCGGCGAACCCGCGGGTTGAGCGGCAGGACGTTCTGCAGCCGCAGGATGGCGTAGAGGAACAGAAGGCCGCTCCGCTGAAGGCCAGCAGCGAGACGGTGTAGGCCAGCCACCCCTGCCCCTTGTCCGGATCGATCCCCGCGGCGCGGTAGAACACGCGCTCCACCGGCTTCAGCCAGGTGACGCGTCCCGCCCAGACCCGCGCCATGTAGAGGCCCAGCGGAAAGCCCAGGGCGACCGCGAGCCCAAGCGTGACCGCGATCTCGGCCCAACCCTGAATATTCATTGTGATGGTCCGGCTTAGAACTTGTCGGGCCGCAGCAGGGCCGCGAGCATGTAGGCCGTCACGCCGATGGCGCCGGCCGCGTAGAGGATGGCGACGATCATGGGGTCTAGAGCCGCCTCAGCAGGGCGGCGTAGCCGATCGAACCCAAAGCCAGGACCAGTCCTAGCCCGACGAAGACGAAGTCCATGAGAACAGCTCCACTTGATCGTGTGGAGCGTGGTTTAGAGCCGAGGGGCGTAAAGGATCGCGCGCGGCCTTGAGGCTCAGGATAAAGCTTCCATAAAGCCGGGCCCGCGTGTCGGGACCTTTGATCCCCGAGCAAAGAAAAACGCCGCCGACCTCGCGGTCGAACGGCGTTCTTTATCTCTAGCGGTCTGCTGCGGTTCAGGCGACCGAGGCGGACGTCCGGCGGCGGGCCCGCAGTCCGGCACCCAGACCGGCGAAGCCGACCAGCATCAGAGCCCAGGCGGCCGGTTCGGGGACACCGCCGCCGGTGATCACGCCGCCGTTCAGGCCGCTGATCACGCCGACGTAGCCGTCGGTGAGCACGAAGGACGAGATGTCGGCGGTGCCATCGAGAAAGCCGTAGAAGCTGTTCGGGGTGACAAGGTTCACGTCACCCGCCGACAGCGTGAAGCTCTCGAGAAGGTTGTTGGACGCGTCATAAGCCGCGATCGTCACGGGCAGAGCGTTCGGCACCCAGTTGATGAAGCCGCCCACCGAGGACACCGGCGTGGCGAACGAGAAGGTCATGCTGTCGACGACGCCGTAGACGTCGGAGCTGTCGTTGATCCCGGCCAGGGTCTCGAAGTCGTAGCCGTTCACGCCGAAGCCGTAGCCGCCGTCGTAGCCGTAGACGGCTCCGCCCTGGTTGAAGGCATTGGTCGAGGTCCAGGTGACGCCGGGCGCGACCGTGACAGGTCCGGTGCCAAAGTAGTTATCCGTGGCGAACGGAATGTAAGCGGCGTGGGAGGATGTCTCCAGCGCGGCGTTGGCGCCGAAGGCGGCGAAAGTGGTGGTGGCGGCGGCCAAAATGGCCCCGGCGGTCGCGAATTTCATGTCTTAGCCCCGTAACGATAAGCCAGATTGGCGCGCCCTAAATGCCGTCACAATGTCGCCATGTCAATGGCGACTTCTAGACAAAGCCGTCAAAACTGGCAGTCATAGAAACGTTGTTTCAGCAACGATTGGGGTGGACTTGAAGATCAAGCCAACCTCAGCCCATGATCGTCACGGGAAGCGCCTCATAACCCTTGACGAAACTGGAGAGCACCCGCCGGGGCTCGCCCACGACGCGTAGGTCACTCCATCGCTTGAGCAGCTCTTCCCAAACCACGCGAAGCTGCATCTCGGCCAGGCGGTTGCCGACGCAACGATGGATCCCGAAGCCGAAGCTCATGTGCTGGCGCGCGCGCGGACGGTCGATGATGAAGGCGTTTGGGTTGTCGATCACCTCCTCGTCACGGTTGCCCGAGACGTACCACATGACCACCTTCTCGCCCGCTCGGATGGTCTTGCCGCCGAGTTCCGTATCGGTGAGCGCAACGCGCCGCATGTGGGCCAGCGGGGTCTGCCAGCGGATGATCTCGGAGACCATCGAGGGGATCAGCGCGGGGTTGCCCCGCAGCTTGTCATACTGGTCCGGGTTCTGGTTCAGCGCCAGCACCCCGCCGGTGAGCGAGTTGCGGGTGGTGTCGTTGCCCCCGACAATGAGCAGGATCAGATTGCCCAGGAACTCCTGGGGCGACATGTTCCGCGTGGCCTCGTTGTGGGCCATCATCGAGATCAGGTCGTTCTTCGGCGGCGCGTTCACCCGCTCGTTCCACAGGTTCATGAAGTAGGCGGCGCACTCCATCAGCTCGGCCTGACGCGCCTCCTCGCTCTCGATGATCCCACTCTCCTCGCTGGCGGTCGCCACGTCGCTCCAGCGGGTGAGCTTGCGCCGGTCCTCCCAGGGGAAATCGAACAGGGTGGCGAGCATCTGGGTGGTGAGCTCGATCGAGACCTTATCGACCCAATTGAACTCCTCGCCGACGGGCAGTTCGTCGAAGATGAGGTTCACCCGCTCGCGGATCACCGGCTCCAGTTCAGCCAGATTGTTCGGGGCGACGATCGGGCTCACCGCCTTGCGCTGAGCGTCGTGCTTGGGCGGGTCCATGGCAATGAACATCGGCAACGGGAACTCCTCCCGCTGGTTGGCGATGGTGATCCCGCCTTCGGAGGAGAAGACGCCGTGGTTGGTGTCCACGGCCATGATGTCGTTGAACTTGGTGACCGACCAATAGGGGCCGAACTCGTGTTCCGGCGTGAAGTGGACCGGATCCTCTTTCCGGAGGCGTTCGAAGAACGGCCAGATGGTGTCGTCGCGGAACCGCTCGGGAACCGCCGGATCGATCGCCTCGATCGGCATGGAATACGCTTCCTCGTACGCGCTCTTCAGGTGAGGCGCGTAAGATCCGTCCGCCATGGCGTGCTCCCGGTGTTGTTGCCCAGGAGCCTATGTCGTGGAGTAAGACGGCGCAATCTAGGCGTTGTTAAAATGCGCTCCCGCGAGCTCACGGAACCATCACCACACGACCGACCGCCTGGCGGCTCTCGATGTAGGCATGCGCCGCCGCCGCTTCGCTGAGCGGAAACACTCGGTCGACCAGCACCTTCAGCTCGCCGCGCGCCGCCTCGTCGATCAGGCGCTGGATCATGTCGTGCACCCGGTCGGTCATGATCTCGGCGCCGAGGAAGACGCCGCTGAGGCTGCGGTTGCCGCCCATCAGGGACGAGACGTCCACCCGCATCGGCTCGCGGCCGGCGTTGCCCACCAGCGACACTCGCCCGCGATAGCCGAGCGAGGCCAGTGAACCGGCCAGCGTGGCTCCACCAACGGAGTCCACCACCAGGTCCACGCCCTTGCCGCCGGTGATCCGCATCACCGCGTCCGGAACCTGCTCGCTGCTATAATCGATCCCCTCGTCCAGGCCGAAGTCCTTGAGCCGATCCAGACGAGCGGCGCTCGAGGCGGTGGCCAGCACCCGGGCTCCGGCGCGCTTGGCGAGCTGGATCGCCGCGACGCCCACGCCGCTCGCGCCGGCCTGCACCAGCACCGTCTCGCCGGCCTTCAGCCGACCGAACTCGAACAGGCAGTCATGGGCGGTGCCGAAGGTCACCGGGATGGCGGCGGCGGCCTTGACGTCGAAACCGTCGGGGATCGGCCAGGCGTTGCGCGCCGGCACGGAGCGCAGCTCGGCATGTGAGCCGTCGGCGTTCACCGTGGCGACCCTCTGGCCGACCTTCAGATGGGTGACCTGCTCGCCGACTTCGACGATCTCGCCGGCCGCCTGATAGCCGACGATATGCGGCGTGCGCGGCATTGCCCCGCCAAAGCGGTTCAGCACGTCCCCGCCCTCGATGGCGATCGCCTCGACGCGGATCACCACGCCCGAGGGATGCAGCTCGGGATCGGCAACGTCCTCGTAGCGCAGCACCTCCGGGGCGCCGGTTTCGTAGTAGACGGCGGCTTTCATTTGCTCGCTCCTCCCTCTTGTTCAACAATATCACAGTCATCCCGGACGGAGGCGGAGCACAGCGCAGCCGGAGATCCGGGACCCAGTGCTCCATCCGGAAGCGCCCGACTGGGTCCCGGGTCTACGGCTCCCCTTCGGTCCGCCTTCGCCCGGGATGACGGTGTTTGGGTTGGATTACTCCGCCGCGACGGCCACGCGGTGCGCGCTCTCCGCGAGCCGCGCCTTCAGCGCGTCCAGTTGCGCCCACAGCGCCTTCGGTAACCGATCGCCGAACTTCTCGTAGTCGGGACCGATCTTCGCGACCTCTTCCACCCAGACTTCGGGGTCGACGTCGAGCAGGATGCGCAGGTGCTCTTCCGGGATGGACAGACCCGAGAGGTCCAGGTCCTTGGCCGCGGGCACCCGGCCGATGGCGGTGTCCCGCGCGCCGGCCCGGCCTTCGAGGCGATCGACGATCCACTTGAGCACGCGCGAATTGTCGCCGAAGCCCGGCCACACGAACTTGCCGTTCTCGTCCTTGCGGAACCAGTTGACGAAGAAGATGCGCGGCAGCTTGGCGGCGTCCGTCCGGGCGCCGGTGTTCAGCCAGTGCTGGAAGTAGTCGCCCATGTTGTAGCCGCAGAACGGCAGCATGGCGAAGGGGTCGCGCCGCAGCTCGCCGACCTTGTTCTCCGCCGCCGCCGTGCCTTCGGAGGCCACGTTGGAGGCGAGGAACACGCCGTGCGCCCAGTCGAACGCCTCGGTCACCAGCGGCACGGCGCTGGCCCGGCGGCCGCCGAACAGGATGGCGTCGATCGGCACCCCGGCGGGGTCCTCCCACTCCGGGGCCGCGGACGGGCACTGCGACGCCGGCGCGGTGAAGCGCGCGTTGGGATGGGCGGCCGGCTCCTTGGATTCAGGCGTCCAGTCGCGGCCCTTCCAGTCGGTGAGATGCGCCGGCGCGTCGGCCGTCAGGCCCTCCCACCACACGTCGCCGTCGTCGGTCAGGGCGACATTGGTGAAGATAGCGTTGCCCCACAGGGTGGCGATGGCGTTGGGATTGGTGGCGTGGCCGGTGCCGGGCGCGACGCCGAAGAAGCCAGCCTCGGGATTTACGGCGCGCAGACGCCCGTCGTCGCCGAACCGCATCCAGCAGATGTCGTCGCCGATGGTCTCGGCTTTCCAGCCGGCGATTGTCGGCTGCAGCATGGCGAGGTTGGTCTTGCCGCAGGCGCTGGGGAAGGCGGCGGCGATGTAGCGGGGCTTTCCCTCGGGCGGAGTGAGCTTGAGGATCAGCATGTGCTCGGCCAGCCAGCCCTCGTCCCGGGCCAGGATCGAGGCGATGCGCAGGGCGAAGCACTTCTTGCCGAGCAGGGCGTTGCCGCCGTAGCCCGAGCCGTAGGACCAGATCTCCCGCGTCTCGGGATAGTGGACGATGTACTTGGTCTCGTTGCACGGCCACGGCACGTCGGTCTCGCCGGGGCTGAGCGGCTTGCCCACGCTGTGGACGGCCGGCACGAAGAAGCCGTCGTCGCCGAGCTGGTCCAGGGCCGGCGCGCCCATGCGGGTCATGATCCGCATGCTGACGACGACATAGGGGCTGTCGGTGAGTTCGACGCCGATCGCGCTGATGGGCGAGCCGAGCGGCCCCATGCAGAACGGCACGACGTACATCGTGCGCCCCCGCATGCAGCCGTCGAACAGGCCGTTCAGTTCGGCGCGCATGCCCTCCGGCTCGCGCCAGTTATTGGTCGGGCCGGCGTCGATCTCGTTCTTCGAGCAGATGAAGGTGCGGCTCTCGACCCGCGCGACGTCCTTGGGATCGGAGGCGGCGTAGAAGCTGTTGGGCCGCTTGGCCGGATCGAGCCGCTTCAGGGTGCCCGCCCCCACCATCTGGGCGGTGAGTTCGTCCCACTCTTCCTGCGAGCCGTCGCACCAGCGCACCGCGTCGGGCTTGGTGAGGGCGGCGATCTCCTCGACCCAGGCGATCAGCCGGGCGTGTCGCGTGGGGGGTTTGGCCGTGCCCGGGTTGGAGGTGATCGCTACGTCCGCCACGCCGTCGGGCATCTATGTCACTCGTTCGCCACGCCCGCGCGGGGGGCGGGCCAAAAGATGAAATCCTCGTAAGGCCTGCGGGTTTCTACCGCAATGAGGTGTTCGAGACCCTCACAGCCGCCACGACGGACACAAGGTGCGCGGCGGACTGGATAATGTCGCGTATCCCCCACGCACTGTTTACCAACCACAGGAATTGTTGCACAATGCAATTCCTGCACTCCGAGGAAGCTGCTTCAGCCGCGCAATTCGTCGCGCGCGAGCGTTCAACCCCTGCCAAACGGCTGCCCTGAACCAGCCCGGAGAGCCGGTCCGGACAACGTTTTCCTCGCGTTCCGCCGCAACTTAGCGAAAACGGCGTCCTCGCTCACCTGCCATTGCGCCGCTCACCAGCGGGTCGCGGTCGCCGCGTAGAGGGCGATCACGTCCTGCAGGCGCAGGCCCTGCGCGTCGACCAGGTTGAGCCGGGCGCGGTTGAGGGTCCGCTGGGCGACGATGACATTGCCCCAGGCCTCGCCGCCGAGTTGGAAGGCGCGACGGGTCGCGTCCAGCGAAGCCTGGGCGTTGGCCTGGGCGGTCGTGGCGATGGCGATGCGGCGGTCGTCCTCGGCCAGGGCGGCGAGCACGTTGGAGACCTGGAGGAAGGCCGTCGAGACGGTCTGCTGGTAGCGAGCCAGCGACGCCCGCGCCTCCGCTTCGGCCGCGCGTTGCTGCGCCTTGAGCGCGCCGCCGTGCCACAGCGGCGCGGTGAGCTGGGGACCGAAATTGTAGGCCGTGGCCGGGAAACCGAACAGGCTGCCGGGGGTGAGCGCCTCCTGGGTGATCCCGGCCACCAGGTTCAGGTTGGGATAGCGGTTCGCCTCGGCGACCCCGATCTGGGCGGTGGCGGCGTGGAGGTCGGCTTCGGCCGCCAGGATGTCCGGCCGGCTCCGCACCAGGGCCGACGGGACGACCACCGGGATGGTGGCGGGGACGTGGAAATCGCTGATCGAGAAGTTCGGCGCGGTCCATGCGGACGGCGGCTGGCCGACGTAGCTGGCGAGTTCGTGCCTGGCCTCCGCCAGTTGCGACTCGACCGACGGCGCGAGGGCGAGGTCCGACTGGAGCTGGGCGGCCCCGCCGAGACCGGCGATGCGCGTGCTGCCGCCCGCCGCCTCGGCCTGGCGCAGGATGGCGATGGATGCGCGGTCGTCGGCGACGATGGCGTTCAGCGCATCGATCTCGGCGTTCAGCGCGGCGATGCGCGCGGCCCTCAGCGCCACGTTGCCGGTGAGCGCCAGGTACGCCGCGTCGGCCTGACGGGCCGCCGCCTCGGCGTTGGCCCGCGCTTCCTCGACCCGCCGCCGGGTCAGGCCGAACAGATCGGGGGCGTAGGACACCGTCGCGCCGATAGACAGCAGGGTGATGGTCGGGCTCGGGAATCCGGTGAAGCCGAACACCGCGGTATTGATCCGCTCGCGCTGGGCCGCGGCGTTGCCCTGCAGCGTCGGATAGCGGTCGGCCAGCGCCACCCGCGTCTGCTGCTCGGCGGACTCGATGTCGGCCCGCGCCTCGGCCCCGGTCGGATTGTCGCGCAGCGCCTGGGTCTCGACGGCGTCCAGGGCCGAAGAGCCGAGATCCCGCCACCAAGGACCGGCCGCGCGCGTCTCCGGCGTCAACGCCACGCCGGCTGGCGCCTTGTCGCCCGCCATCGCGTAGCCGCCGACATTGGGCGTCGCCGGGCGCGCGAAGTTCGGGCCCTTCGCGGCGCAGGCGGCGAGCGTGGCGCAGGCGCCGAGGACCGTGATCGCCTTGCGGCTCGAACGTTTCATTTCAGTGGGCCGCGGCCGGGTCGGCGGCGCCCACGTGACCGGGCGTGCGCATGAACAGCAGGAGCGGCATGACCGCGATGGTGATGATCGTCATCAGCCGGAAATCGTCGACATAGGCCACCATGGCCGCCTGCCGCGTCACCTCGCCGTTGAGCGCCTCGAGCCCGGCGCCGGGGGTGAAGCTGAACGGCGGCGGGAGAGCGGCGCGCGCGACCGGGTCGGACGCGGAGAGCCGGGCGGCGAGGCTGGAATGGACGACCTGGGTGTTCGAGGTCCAAAGCGCCTCCATCAGCGAGATGCCGACGCTCGAGCCGAGATTGCGGATCAGGTTGTAGAGTCCGGTGGCGTCCGGCCGGTAGCGCGGCTCGAGCGTGGCGAAGGCGAGCGCGCTGAGCGGCACGAAGATCAGGCCGGTCCCGAGGCCCTGGATGATCCCGGAGACGATGAAGGGCATCCGCCCCATCGACAGATCGAACCGGCTCATCTGCCAAAGGGCGAGGCTGCTCAGGGCCAGCCCCGTGAACAGGATGATGCGGGTATCCAACCGTCCGATCAGCCGGCCCACCAGGATCATGGCGACAAAGGAGCCGAGGCCGCGCGGCATGCTGACGAGACCGCTCTCGTACGCCGAGTAGCCCATCAGGTTCTGCATCATCGGCGGGAGCAGGGCCATGGTCGAGAACAGCAGAATGCCGATGAAGAAGCCGAAGATGGTGCAGGTGACGAAGTTGCGGTCGAAGGCGAGCACCCGGGGGAAGAACGGGTCGCGCCCCGTCGCGGTCTGAACGATGAACACCCAGAAGGACATCATGGCGATGATCGCCTCGGTCCAGATCTCGGTCGACGAGAACCAGTCCAGAGTCGGTCCCCGGTCGATCATCACCTGGAAGGCCGACACCGCCACGGTGAGCGAGGCGAAGCCTAAGAAGTCCAGCCGCTTGGTCTCCCCTCCCCGATCGCTCTGCATGAAGACGAACAGCCCGGCGAACGCCAGAACTCCGATCGGCAGGTTGATGTAGAACACCCAGCGCCAGGAGAAATTGTCGGTCAGCCAGCCGCCCAGCACGGGGCCGAAGATCGGTCCCAGGATCACCGCGGCGCCCCACAGGGCCATGACCTGTCCGACCTGCTTGGGCGGGAAGAGATCGAGCACGATCGCCTGCGACATCGGGATCAGCGCCGCCCCGAACAGCCCCTGGAGCAGGCGGAAGATCACGATCTCGCCCAGGCTGTTGGCGATGCCGCACAGCATGGAGGCGATGGTGAAGCCGCCGATGGAGATCATCAGCAGCTCCTTTCGGCCGATGCGGCGCGAGAGCCATCCGGACAGCGGCGTCATGATCGCCGAGGCGATCAGGTAGGAGGTGAGCACCCAGGTGATCTGGTCGGGCGAGGCGCTGATCGACCCCTGGATGTGCGGCAGGGCGACGTTGGCGATGGTCGTGTCGAGCGAGTTCATCACCGTCGCCAGCATCATGGCGATGGTGATGGGCCAGCGGTTCTCGATGTCCTTCGACGACGCCATCGGTTCAGCGCCCGCCGCTGCGGATATCCACCGTGACCTTGGCCGAAAGCCCCGCCCGGCCGACGACTTCGGGCGGCGGCTTGTCGAAGGCGATGTGGACCGGCAGGCGCTGCACCACCTTGACCCAGTTTCCGGTGGCGTTCTGGGCCGGGAGCGCGCTGAAGGCCTGGCCGGCGCCCGGGCTGAAGCTCTGGACGTAGCCGGAGAACTTCCGTCCACCGAGGGCGTCGATGACGATGGTCGCCTTCTGGCCCACCTTCATCTTGCGCAACTGGTCCTCCTTGAAGTTGGCCTCGACCCAGGGCTGGCCGGACAAGCAGGTAGAACTGGGTCTGGGAGGCGTTGATATAGGCGCCGGGCTGGAGCTGATCGACCCGGGTGACGATCCCGTCCAGAGGCGCGACCACGGTGGTGTAGCCGAGATTGATCTGGGCCTGCCGCACCGCCGCCTGGGCCTGCTGCACGGCCGGATAGGCGTCCGCGTTGGAGCCCGCGCCGCCGAGGTTGGCGATCGCCGTGGCGAGGTTCTGGCGATCGACCGCCACCTGATCGGCGGCGACCTGGGCGTTGTGGGCGGCTTCGGCGGCCTGCTGGCGTGAGGACGAGCCGGCGGTGACCAGCGCCTGCTGCCGCGCCGCCTCGTGCGCCTGATAGGCGGCGGTCTTCTCCGCAGAGCCGAGCAGCACCTGCTGCTGGGTCACCGCCTGGCGCAGGGTCGTGACCTGCAGCCGCGCGCTGGCGACGTCCGCCTGGGCGCGGGCGAGCACCGCCTGCTGGTCCTGCGGATCGATGTGGAAGAGGACCTGCCCCTTCTTCACGGTCTGGTTGTCGACCACGTCGACCTCGGTCACCCGTCCCGCGATGGCGGGGCTGATCGCCGCCTTGTCGACCTGAACATAGGCGTCGTCAGTCGACTGGGTCTTGCCGCCGGTGAGGACGAAGAAGGCGACCACGGCCAGGATCAGGATCGGACCGCCGATCAACAGCGGCCAGCGCAGCCGGGCCAGCAGACCACGCGGCTGCGGCGGCGGAGGCGACTCGTCGAGGCTGGTCATAGGCGGCGTCCGTCGTGAGTCATGGGCGCTCTAAACTGATCTCCGTTCACTTGGGCAAGCGTGGCGGTGGTCGCCGATCGCACGGCGCGGCGCAAGCCGCCGGGCGCCGCTTTCCTTTGCCTGCGGGTGAGAAGGCCCGTCGAGCCGGTTTGTTGCACGACAGCGCCGTACTGAGCGTGTCGCCGAACGTGGGGCTACGCCGGAACGCGAATCTCGGCCAAGCTGGACGCCGTGGCCGAGCCCTTCACCTTCTACGAGTTCTTCGCTGGGGGCGGCATGGCCAGGCTCGGCCTCGGCGAGGGCTGGCGTTGCCTGTTCGCCAACGACGTCGATCCGAAAAAGGCGGCGGCCTACGCCGACAACTTCGGCGACGACCACCTGAAGCTGGAGGACGTCGCACGGCTGTCGCCCGCCGATCTGCCCGGCCGCGCCGACCTCGCCTGGGCCTCCTTTCCCTGCCAGGATCTCTCCCTGGCCGGGATTGGGCGCCGGCCTCGGCGGTCCCAACTCCAAGAGCCGGTCCGGAACCTTCTGGCCGTTCTGGCGGCTGATGCGCGCCCTCGCCGCCGAAGGCCGGGCGCCGCGCGTGATCGTGATCGAGAACGTGACCGGCATCCTCACCTCGCGCGGCGGGGCGGACTTCGCCGCCGTGGGCGAAGCCCTGGCCGGCGCCGGCTACACCTTCGGCGCGCTGGTCGCGGACGCCGCGCGACTTCGTTCCCCAGAGCCGGCCGCGAGTGTTCTTCCTCGCCACGCGGGAGCCGGCCGCGCGGCGCGAAAGGTCCCGATCCGCGCTGGCATCCGCCGGGCCTGATCCGCGCCCACGCACGGCTATCCGAAGCCGCGCGGCGTCGCTGGACCTGGTGGTCGCCGCACGCCCGCCCACGGCCCGAACCGCGGCGTTGGGCGAGATCGTGGAAGACGCCCCCTGGGACTCCGCGGCGGCGACGATCCGGCTGGTCTCCCTGATGTCCGCCGCGAACCTCGCCAAGCTCGAGGCAAGCGCGCGCCAGTGGAGCGCCGAGATTCGGCGACGGCTTATCGCCGGACGCGAGGCGGCGTGCAGCGGGCCGAATGCCGGTTCGACGGCTTGGCCGGCTGCCTGCGCACCCCCGCCGGCGGCTCCAGTCGGCAGATCCTGATCCGAGTCGAGGGCGACGACATCCGCTCGCGCCTGCTCACCGCCCGCGAAGCGGCGCGGCTGATGGGCGTCCCGGAAGCCTATCGCCTGCCCTCCGGCCGTACCGACGCCTACCACCTGGTCGGCGATGGGGTTTGCGTGCCCGCTGGTCCGCTGGCTGGCGGCGAGCCTCGTCGAGCCTGCTGCTCGCCAGAGCCCGCCCGCGAGGCCGCCTAGAACGTCAGGACGATCTTCCCGAAGTGCTTGCCGGCGCGCATCGCCTCCAGCGCGGCGACGGCCTCGGTGAAGGGGAACACCTGGTCGACCACGGGCTCGATCCGGTGGAGTTCGATGGCCTGGCACATGGCCTCGAACATCACCCGCGAGCCGACCATCACGCCCTGCAGCTTGGCGCCGGTGCCGATCATCCGTCCCATCTCCAGCGGATCGCTGCCGCCGCCCAGCACGCCGATGATGGCGATGTGGCCCATCAGCCGGATGGCTTCGAAACTCTGGCGCAGCGTGCCGCCGCCACCGACCTCCATGACGAAGTCGACGCCCTGGCCGCCGGTCGCCTTGCGCGCGGCGCGGCCCCAGGCCTCGGTTTCCTTGTAGTTGATCGTCTCGGCGGCCCCGAGCTGGCGGGCGCGGGCGAGCTTCTCGTCGGACGAGGAGGTGATGATCGCCTTGAGCCCGGCCGCCTTGGCGAACTGCAGGCCGAAGATCGACACGCCGCCGGTGCCCTGAAGCAGCACGGTCTGGCCGGGCTGGAGGCGCGCGTCCTCGAACATCGCCCGCCAGGCGGTGAGCGCCGCGCAGGGCAGGGTCGAGACCTGTTCGTCGGTGAGGAACTCCGGGACGTGGCTGAGGCCGTCCTCGTGGAACACGGCGTACTCGCGGCCGGCGCCGGGGATCGGGATGCCGAGCGCCGAGTTGAGCGCCTCCGGCGTCGGCGGGCCGGAGATCCAGCGCTGGAAGAACAGGGTGGACACGCGGTCGCCGACCTTGAACCGCGTCACCCCCTCCCCGACCGCCTCGACCACGCCGGAGCCGTCGGAGAACGGTGTCATCGGCAGCGGCGTCTGCGGACCGTAGACCCCCTCGATCATGAGGAGGTCGCGGTAGTTCAGCGAGCAGGCCTTGACCCGGATCAGCACCTCGCGTGGGCCGGGTTTCGGGTCGGGCAGTTCGACCACCTTGAGATTGGCGAGGCCAAGGCCACCGTCCAGTTGCAAAGCGCGCATGAGGTTTTCTCCTATCGAGTGTCAGCCGACCGGCAGGTCGAGTTTTCGGCGCTCCGCCATCTCGGCGTAGAGCTTCAGAATCTTCGTGTCGGCCGCCGCGTCGCCGGACGCCTCCGCGGCCTGGTGCGCCGCGATCAGGCGGCGGCGCAACCGCGCGTTCTCCTCATCGAGCGCGCGCCACTCGAGCGAGACGGGCGCATGGGGCGCATCGCCCAGAGCCTCGCGGATGGCGGCGTTCTCCCAGACGCGGACGGCGGCGCCGCGCTCGGCCTCCTGGGCGGTGAGAGCCAGGATCATCGCGACCATGCCCATCTTCCCGGCCATGTAGTCGGGGCCGGCTTCCGGGTCCGGCGGGGTGCTCAAGGTGAGCAGCAAGCCGGTGAGGATGTCGGGAAGCGCCGGGGTCACAGGGGGAACTCCGCGAGTTGGGCGCTGAGGATCTGGTCCTGCCGGCGCTGGGTGTACCAGCCGGAGAAGCACAGGATCGGCTCGACCATGCCGCCGTCACGCCACTCCTTGGCGGCCGAGGTCCAGATCGCCTGGCCCTTCACCGAGGCGAACAGCGACCACCAGCGAAAGGATTCCGGATCGACGTGCAATCCGCTCGCCCGGCTCCAGATCGCCAGCGCCTCGTCCATCGGCGCCATGCCGGAGATGCGCGGATCGTCGGGCCGCGACCACAAGCGGATTGGTCGCCCAGCCGAGGTCTTCCAACGGATCGCCGATGTGGGCCATCTCCCAGTCGAGCACGGCCAGCAGGGCGCCCGCGCCGTCGTGCAGGAAGTTGCCCATACGGTAGTCGCCATGGACCACCGCCAGCTTCCGCGGCGGCGGTGGCGGCCGGCGGTAGAGGCGGCGGATCGCGGCGCGGACGATCGGCTGCGGATGCTGCTCGTCCGTCCTCGATCACCCCGGCCCAGTAGTCCAGCGCCGCGCGCCAGGGCTCGTCGGGCGCTTCGCAAACGTCCGAGATCGGCAGGCCCTCGATGGGTTCGCGGGCGATCTTCCCGAGATGGCCGAAGAACTGCTCGGCCATGGTCCCCGCGTGGGCGCCGAAAGGATCGGACGCGAACGGGCTGCCGGCGGCGCCCCCCTCCACCCGCTTCATGATGAAGAAGGGCCGCTCGAGCTCCGCGCCGTCGATCTCCAGGGCCATGGCTTCGGGCGCGGCGACGCCCTTGCCGGTGAATGAGCGGATGGCGGCGAACTCAAGCCGGCGGTCGGTCTCGATCAGGCTGCCGGGCGGATCGCGGCGCAGAATGTAGCCGGTCCGCTCGCCACCCCGCACCGCGTCGAAGCGATAGGTCTCGCGGCTCGCCCCGCCGGAGATGCGGGCGAAGGCGACGACCTCCGTCGGCTCTCCGCTCGTGCGGGTGAGATAGGCCGACAGCGCCTCGACAAGGCTCAAGGAGCGACGTCCAGGATCTGCTTGAAGCCCGACGGTGCGTGCGGTCCGATGACCAGCTGCTCGAGCACGCCTCGTCCCTTGGCCTCGAAGGTCCCGGCCGGATCACGGTAGGTCACGTTGCACAGCGCCTGGACGTGGAGGTGCTGCGGCAGACGCGGATCAACGTCGGCGAGGCGCACATCCTCGCGCTCCACGGCGAGTTCGCCGTGCTCCATGCCGTGTCCCCACTTCGGGTGGCCGTAGCCCAGGCCCAGCATGAAGAACTCGTAGATCGGCTCGAACACGATCTCGCGGGCGCCGTTGGGATCGTTCACCGACACCACCGCGCGCTTGGCGTGGCGGGTCCCGCTCTTGTACTCCATGGCGATGCCGCAGTCGGCGGTCTCGTCGAGGTCCTTCTCGGTCGCGCCGTCGCGGGCCCAGACCGAGCGCCGGTTCCAGGCGTCGCCGGCTTCGTCCTCGTTGACGTGGAAGAAGAAGCTGCCGCGCTCGAAGTTCGACGGCGACCAGATCCAGAAGAACTGCTGCGCGACCGGCGGCACGACGGGCTGCGCGTCCCGCTCGCCGATGGGTCGCACGCCCCAGGAGCGGTCGCGCGTGCCGACGAAGCCGTCCACGCTCTGCCGCTTGCCGTCGCGCTCGAACCAGCCGGTGTAGCGGCCGTTCTGGGTGAGGCGCGTCAGGTCCATGAACACGCGCGGGCCGTTGCGGCGGGTGAAGCGCGGCTCCTCGATCGGAAAGGCGCGGCCCTCGAACACGATCTCGGCGCGGATGCCCTGCTCCGGGCGCGTCCACCACCAGCTTCAGGCGCTTGAGCGGCTCGAGGATCTCGATGCGGATCGGGCCGACCGAGAGGTCCATCCGCTCCATGTTGAGCCAGCGGCCGGCGTGGAGCGCCGTCTGCACGCCGTCCTGCACGATGCAGAAGCTGGCGTCGGAGACGTTGAGGTGCGGATAGACGCCGAAGGCCAGGGCGAAGAAGGCGTCGGTTCCCTCCATGGCGTAGCCGTTGAAGAAGTATCGATCGTAGAAGTTGCGGTCCGTGCCGGAGAAGGCGATGGGCTCGGGCGTCTGGTGGATCGGGTAGTCGTCGCCCTTCGTCAGCGGCATCGGCGTTCCTCCTCGTTTGCGGCCGACCCTAGGATCGGCGGCGGGGGCGAAGCAATCGTGACGGAGCGGAAGGCGTGAAAGCGATGAGGGTCTGGTTGCGCATCGCCGCGATGAGCGGTCTGGTCTCGGTGGCGGCCGGCGCGTTCGGCGCGCACGGGGCGGCCAGTCCGAAGGCGGCGGAGCTGTTCCGGACCGGCGCGACCTATGAGGCGATCCACGCCCTGGCGGTGTTCGCCTGCGCCGCGCTGGGCGATGCGGCTTGGCCGCGGGCGCGGATCGCGGCCGCCTTGTTCCTGGTCGGCGCCGCGTTGTTCAGCGGTTCGCTGTACGCCCTGGCGCTGGGCGCCCCGACCTTGACCGGCGCGGTCACGCCTCTGGGCGGATTGGCGTTCATGGCGGGCTGGGCCGTGCTGGCCTGGGCGGCCGGTGCGCGGGAATAACGCGCGATCAAGGAAATTTGAACGGCGGCTCCACACTCGATCTCACTTGAGCGGAAGCAACGCCCTCGCCGCCGACATTTCGCGGCGCGGCATAGAAAAAAGGCCCGGGGTCGCCCCCGGGCCTCTTCATTTCGCGTGGATGTCGCCGGATCAGCGCGCGGTTTGGACCCGCTCGACGACGGCGCTGACGCGCTCGTTGAGCGGCGCGAGCGCTTCGCGGAACGACGCCGTGAACGTCTCGCTCATCTTGCCGAGTTCGGCGACGTAAGCCTCGTAGGCGCTCTTGGCGTAGGTCGACTGGAGCTCCAGGACTTCCTGAACGCTGCGGGCCGACGCCAGGCTCTTCGCCGCCGTCATCTGATCTTCCATGGACTTCTTGGTGTAGGCCATGGCTTGGGCGCCGAGGCTTTCGGCGCCGCGCGAGGCGGCGGTGATCGAGGCGACGACCGCCTCGAGGTTCTTCTTGGAGTGAGTGTTCATCTCCGAAACCGCGCTGACGGACTTCTCGAAGGAGTCACGGAAGGCGGTGGCGGCGCCGTTGGCGAGAGCGCCGGTGGCGGCGGTGTAGGTTTCGGTCGCGTCGGTCATCGTTGGGCTCTCTGCGAGGTGAGGATCTAGGATTGGGGGAACGTGCTGTCCTTTCATGCTGCAGCGCACAAGTCAAGCCGATTGGTGCAGTGCAGCATTACAGGTTGAGCCTGTGTCCGGTTCGGGACCCACGACCGCACGGCGCGACGGGATGCCGCCGTTTACCTTTGCGCAACAAGGTGATGGACATGATATGTCGATTGCCGCGCGACTCCAGTTAAGGGTCGCCCTTGTCTCGGCCCAGGTACGGAGCCCCCATGATCTATCTACCGCGGCGCATCGCCGCAGCGCTCGTTGCTGGTCTCGCCCTCCTTGGGACCGCTCCCACCAACGCGTTGGCTCAGGGCTACTTCCTGCGGAGCGCGGAAGAGCCGAAGAACACCGCCATCGTCATGGACGCGAAGACCGGCGAGATCCTCTACGGCGAACGCGCGGACTCGGTCCGGTATCCCGCGTCCGTCACCAAGGTGATGACGCTCTACCTCACCTTTCAGGCGCTCTCCTCTGGACGCCTGCACCTGAACGACCTGATCACCGTCTCTCCCCTGGCGGCGTCTCAGCCGCCGACGAAGCTCGGCCTGCGCGCCGGCGAGACGATCACGGTGCAGGACGCGATGTACGCCATGGCCGTCCACTCGGCGAACGACATGGCCGTGGCGATCAGCGAGAAGGTCGGCGGCACGGAGTCCAACTTCGCCTCGATGATGACGCTGAAGGCCCAGCAGCTGGGCATGCTCAACACGCGCTACGTCAACGCCAACGGCCTGCCGGACAGCCGCCAGACCACCACCGCCCACGACCAGGCGATCCTCGTCCGCGCCGTGCTGCGCGACTTTCCGCAGTACTACGGCTTCTTCGGCCAGCAGTCGTTCACCTACGCCGGCCGGACCTATGCGAACACCAATCACCTGCTCGGCCGCATGCCGGGGGTCGATGGCTTGAAGACCGGCTTCACCAACGCCGCCGGTTCGAACCTTGCCGCCTCGGCCGTGCGTAACGGCCACCGCCTGATCGTGGTGGCGATGGGCCAGTCCTCCAGCGCGATCCGCAACGCCAATGTGGAAGGCCTGCTGCTCACCGGCTTCGACGTCATGGAACGGCGCGACCGTGGCGAGCGGGTGCAGATGGCGCAGGTGATGTTCAACCGCCCGTCGACGATCTACAGCGCCCGCGGCGCGCCGAGCGAGGACGACGATCCGATCGACGTGATGCTCACCAAGAGCACCGCTCAACCGGCCCCGATCGCGCTCTCCAACAGCATGGCCCAGGCCCGCGCCGAACAGGCGGCGGACTCGATCCGCAAGGCCAGCGCCACGAGCGGCGCTTGGTGGGTCCAGGTCGGCGCCTTCCGCAGCCGCGAGGCGGCCAGGAGCCAGGTCGAGACCGTGGCCCGCCAGTTCGGCAAGGTTTTCGCCAGCGCCACCGGATCGGTGGACGGCGGCGGCCGCCAGTACGTGGCCCGCTTCTCCGGCTTCAGCGAAACCGGCGCACGGGAGGCCTGCGGCGTGGTGAAATCTCGCGGGGTGCCCTGCGTCGCCGGAGGCCGCGCCTAGAGCACGGCCATCGCGGCCAGAGCCGCGCGGCGGCCGGTCTCGAGCGCGCCGTGGGCGGTCGAGAAATCGGACGTGGAGCAGGCCTCGCCCGCGAAGAACAGGCGGTTCTCCACCGGTTCGGCGAGCGTGAGGCGGGCGTCAGCGAACCCCGGTAGCGCGTGGCTATAGGATCCGCGGGCGAATGGATCGCGACCCCACGCGGAACGGGCGATGAGTCGCAGCCGGCGGCGGATATCCGATCCGAACACGCGGGCGAGTTCATCGACCGCGAAATCGGCGGCCTGCGCGCCTTCGGCTTCCAGCGCCCGCGCGCAGGCTCCGCCGAAGAACCCCTCCACGAGAGGCCGGCCGAACGGTCGGAGATGATAGGCGCCGGTGCAGGCGCTTCGGGGGTCGCCCAGAACCTGGGTGTCGGCCTCGAAAACCTCTGCCCCGTCGAGGGCGAAGACCAGCTTGTCGGCGAGCCCCAGCGGCAGGCGGCGCGCGGCCTCCACCTTGTGCGCCAGGCCAGCGGGAAGCCGCAGCGCCTCTTGCCCCAGCACCTCGGTGGAGACGGTGACGACGCAGGCGCGCGCCTCGACCTCGCCCGCCGACGTGGTGAGCCGAACCCTTCGGCCGGCCAGGTCGATCCGGCTCACGGCCGCGTCCAGGGTTACGGGGAGACCGGCCGCCGCCGCCGTCAAAAGGGCGCCGTAGCCGTCCGGCGCGCGCCAGTTCACGCCGGTGTCGGCGTTCTCGTAGTTCAGGAAGTCCCGCACCGAGAGCTGTTCGAGCTCGACGCCGTTGATGTAGCCGCTCAGCGCTTCGAGGCGCCCGTTCCACGGCTCGCCCGGAATGAGCGCGTCCGAGGCGCGGTCGGAGGCCGGCGGGCTCTCGCGAAGACGGCGCTCGAACGCCTCGTAGGCGCGCCAGGCGGCGCGCTGTTCCGCCTCGGAAAACCGCCGATCAACGGAGGGGCGGCCCCAGGGCGGCGGCGTGCGGTCCACGGCTCGGCCCAGATCCTCGGCGATCTGTGTCCACGGATTACGGTCGCCGGAATGGAGCCAACCGCAGCCGAGATCGAGCGGCCAGCCTTCCACCACATGGGTCCACGCTCGTCCGCCCAGGCGGCTCCGGGCCTCGAACAGGCGATAGCTGAGGCCTGATCCGCGAAGGGCTCGCCCAGCCGCAACGCCAGCGGCGCCCGCGCCGACGATCGCAACATCCAGCAGGCTCACGCTTGGGAACTCCTTCGGCGTTTAGCCCGACAGAACGTCCCGGGCGGCGTTCAGCTTCGCCGCAAGCCCGGCCGACCCGCCATGGTCCGGGTGAGCCCGCATCATCAGCCGGCGGTAGGCGGCCTCGACCTCCGCCCGGCTGGCGCTTTCGCCGACGCCCAGGATCTCGCGCGCCTCCCGACGGCTCATGCCGGACGGGGCGAGGACCGGCGGGGACCTTGGAACATAGCCGGCGCGCACCGGCGCGGGCGCGCGCGATCGGCGGGCCAGGTAGAGCGAGACCGCAACGAGGGCGAGGCTGATCACCCAGCCGCCCCTCAGCCCAACGAACACCGCCGCGCCCGCGGCCGCGACCGACACCAGGGCCCACAGCGTGCGGGCGGTCTGGGCCCGGCGGCCGGACAAGCGTCCCACGGTCACCAGTACGGCGAGCACCGCGGCGCCGATCAGGACGAAGATCACGCCGCGACCTCCTCCTCCACCGGCGCGGCGGCGACCGCTTCGGGCGCTTCCACCAGGCCGAGGCCATGCAGCAGGGCGCGGAGCTCCTGGCGCGCGACGACATGGGCGATGCCGACGGGCACCGGCCGCACGCCTCGGGTGAGGTCGCTCACCGTCACCCCGAACGGGAAAAGCTCGCGATAGATCACCCGGTCGCGGAGACCCTCGGCGACCCGGAAGCCGATGCGCTTCGAGAGCGCGCCGAGCCGCTCGTCGACCCGCCGGCGATTGCGCGGCTCCACGGAGGCGAGGCGGTTGCGCAGCACCACCCAGTCCAGCGGCGGCTCGCGGCGCAGCGCCCGCGCCTTGCGAGCCTCCCACACCGTCTCGGCGTAGAGGCTCGGCTTGATCACCTCCAGGGTGACGGGATCGACCACGCCCAACATGCCGAAGTCGACGAAGCTGTCGTTCATCGGCGTCACCACCTGGTCGGCGATCTGGTGGGCGGCGCGCGACAGGGCCGTGTCCGCGCCGGGGGTGTCGATCACCAGCACGTCGGCGTCGGTCTTGAGCCGGGCCAGCTTTGCCTCGGTGTCCGCGCGCAACAGGATCGCCTTGGGGATCTTGGCCCGATTGGCCTTCGCCCAGGCCAGTCGGTTGGTGAAGAAGGTGGCGCTGGACTGCTGGCGCGTGTCGAGGTCGAGCACCGCCACGCGGGCGCCCTCGTGCATCAGGCCCACGGCGATATGAATGGCGATGGTGGACTTGCCCGCCCCGCCCTTTTCGTTTCCCACCACGATGACGCGCGTGTGCGACACTAGACGTTCAGCCCCGATCAAAACGGAATCACCGCCGAAGCGGCCTCGGCACGCTTGCGCCGCGCGCGCCTGATCCGCAAGTGCGCGCCATGTCCGAGCTACCCGCCGTCCGAACCGTCCAAGCACTCCGCGACCAGGTCGCCAGGTGGCGCGACGCGGGCGAGCGGATCGCCCTGGTCCCGACCATGGGCGCCCTCCACGCCGGCCATCTCTCGCTGGTGGAGATCGCCCGATCCCGGGCGTCCAAGGTGATCGCCAGCCTGTTCGTGAACCCGACGCAGTTCGGCGAGGGCGAGGACTTCACCGTCTATCCCCGCGACGAGGCCGGCGACGCCGCCAAGCTCGCCGCGGCCGGCTGCGACCTGCTCTACGCGCCGGACGCGGGCGTCATGTACCCCGCCGGCTTCGCCACGGTGGTGAGCGTTGCGGGCCTGACCGACAGCATGGAGGGCGCCGTCCGGCCCGGCCACTTCGAGGGCGTCGCCACGGTGGTGGCCAAGCTGCTCATCCAGGCGGCGCCGGACGTCGCCGTGTTCGGGGAGAAGGACTACCAGCAGCTCGCCGTCATCCGCCGTCTGGCGCGGGATCTGGATCTGCCGGTGGAGATCGTCGGCGGCCCGATCGTGCGCGACGCCGACGGCCTCGCCCTCTCCTCGCGCAACGCCTACCTCACGCCCGAGCAGCGCCGCATCGCGCCGGCGCTGAACGCGGCGTTGCGCAAGGCGGCCAGCGTGATGGCGTCCGGAACATCGGTGGAGGATGCGGAAGGTCGAGCGAGAGAGGACATCCTGTCAGCGGGCTTCGACGCGGTCGACTACGTGGAAACCCGCGATCCAGACACGCTCGGCCGCCTCGGACCCGGCCCGCTGGACCGACCCGCGCGACTGCTCGCTGTCGCCCGGCTCGGCCGGACGCGATTGCTGGACAATTGGCTTGTGGAACGGCGGTGATGGCGGCCCGCGACTGGGCTGCGGTCTACGAAGACTCTGCCAGCCTCAACCCGAGCGAGGCTCCACTTCGGCGAATGTAGTCTCTGATCGGATCATCGTAGGTCACAAAAGGACACCCGAGTTCGACCGCCGATGCGACAAGCATCCGATCGGCGGGGTCGCGATGTGGAAACCCAGGCAGATCATAGGCGAGAGCCGCGGCCGACGCTGTCAGTGGCGCCTCCACAATTCCTGGCTCGTCAAGGAAGCGCCTAATCCACTCGCTCGTCGTTACATCCAGGTGCACGCGAGCTCTGTCCACGAGCTGGGCGATCTCCCAGGCTGAAATTGCACTCAGGTAGACGGCTCCGCCGCCCTGCCAGACGTCGTCGATGAGATCGCGCGTGCTGGGACGGAGACGCGGATTCCCGGACTCCAGCCACAGGGCGATGTGGGTATCCAGCAGAAGCGCTTTGCTCACCGGTCGATTTCGCGGCCCGTTTCGGAGTCCATCTCCTCATCAAAGGTCGGAGCGGTAAGATCGACGCCCTCGGCGACGATCACCGATCCCGGGCGCCGGCCGAACAGAGATCCGAACCGCTCCTCGCCGGCGAGCAGGCGCCGCAGCGCTAAACCGACGACCTCGGTCTTGTTGCCCCCTGTCATCCGTTCGGCGGCCCGCTCAATGAGCGACACCACGTCCGGCCGGTTGATGGTGACCACCTGAACCATGCTCAAGCTCCAATCATTACGGCAATCATTATAGTCGGGGCCTGATGTTGGGCAACCTACCAGACGCCCGCCTCCAGCAGCTTGCGCGTGAACTCCGGCGGCAAACCGGCGGCCGCGTCGCCGCGGGGCAGGTCGGCGGGCGCGTCCTTAGCCAAGAGGTAGCGCCAACCCTGGAAGGCGCGGCGGGGCGCTGGGGCGACCAGCACCAGATCCTCGTCCAGAGTCACCTCGCAGCGAGAGGCGGGTCCCTCGCCGACTGTGGCGACGCTGAGGATGCGCTGGCGCGAGAGGATGACGCCTTTGAACACCCGGTAAAGCGAGCCGCCGGCCTGGAGTTCGGCGCCGCGGCGCGGGGTCTGGCGGGTGCGCAGGATCCACGGCTCGCCGCGCTTCGCGGCGGCGCGGCGCCACTCCAGCAGTTCCGCCGGCGTGTCGCAGCCGACGCACAGCTTGATCATGTGCAGCTCGCCGCTCACGCCTCGGGCCGCACCGTCGCCAGCAGCGCTCCCTCCACCACCTGATCGCCCACCGACACGCCGACCTCGTCGATCACGCCGGCGGCCTGGGCGGCGAGGCCGTGCTCCATCTTCATCGCCTCGAGCGCGACGAGCACCTGGCCGGCCTCGACCTTGTCGCCGACCGCGACGTTCACCGCGACGATCTTGCCCGGCATCGGCGCGAGCACCTTGCCGTCGCCCGCCGCGCCGGCGCCGACCCGAGCCGAGCGGGAGTCCGACAGGCGACGGGTGAAGCCGCGATGGGTGACCAGAAGGGCGCCGTCCGCCTCAGGCGAATCGATCTGGCCCATGCCGAAGTCGAACGGCAGGATCGCCGGCTCCTCGTCGAGGAACACCCGGGCTTCGACGACCGGCGGCGCGTTGAGGCGGAACCCGCCAAGGCCCGACCACGGCGACCAGGGAGTGTCGTCTCCGGACGCGGGCGACAGGGCCGCCACCGCCCAGGGAAAGGCCGAAAGCGGTTCGGGCGCGGTGAGCTGATCGGCGCGCTCGGCGATGAGGCCGGTGGTCATCCGGCCTTCGAGGAACTCCGGCAGCTCGAGGCAGCGCAGGACGAAACCGGCGTTCGTCTTCACCGGCCAGACGCGGCAATCGGCCAGTCCCTCGGCCAGATCGTCGATCGCGCCTGAACGCTCGGGCGCGAAGGCGATCAGCTTGGCGAGCATCGGATCGTAGTAGGGCGAGACCGCGTCGCCCTCCTCGAAGCCGGTGTCCACGCGGAGGCTGCCGACCGGCGGCTCGAACCGCTCCAGCCGGCCGATCGACGGCAGAAAGCCATGCGACGGATCCTCGGCATAGAGCCGCGCCTCGATGGCGTGGCCGCTCATGACGATCTGATCCTGGGTGAGCGGCAGCGGCTCGCCGGCGGCGACGCGGATCTGCCATTCGACCAGATCCTGACCGGTGATCGCCTCGGTGACCGGGTGCTCGACCTGCAACCGCGTGTTCATCTCCATGAACCAGATGCGATCGGCGCGAAGGCCTTCGGAGGCGTCGGCGATGAACTCGATGGTGCCGGCGCCTTCGTAGGCGACCGCCTTGGCCGCGCGCACGGCGGTCTCGCACAGCCGCTCGGCGCGTGTCGGCGTCCATGCCGGGCGCGGGCGCCTCCTCGATCACCTTCTGGTGACGGCGCTGGAGCGAGCAGTCGCGCTCGAACAGGTGCACGACGTTCCCCTGCCGGTCCCCGAACACCTGCACCTCGATGTGGCGCGGGCGGGTGACGTAGGTCTCCAGCAGCACCCGGTCGTCGCCGAACGAGGAGGCGGCCTCGCGCCTGGCCCCGGCGAGCGCGTCGGCGAAATCGGGCGCCGCGTCGACCCGGCGCATGCCCTTGCCGCCGCCGCCGGCCACCGCCTTGATCAGGACGGGATAGCCGATCGCTCTCGGCTTCCCGCGCCAGGCGCTCGGGCGACTGGTCCTCGCCGAGGTAGCCCGGGCGTCACCGGCACGCCGGCGGCGCTCATCAGGCGCTTGGCCTGGTCCTTGCCGCCCATGGCGCGGATGGCGGCCGGAGGCGGCCCGATCCAGATCATCCCGGCGGCAATCACCGCCTCGGCGAAGTCGGCGTTTTCCGAGAGGAAGCCGTATCCGGGGTGGATCGACTCCGCCCCTGTCTGGCGCGCGGCGGCGAGGACCGCCTCCACGTCGAGGTAGCTCTCGCGAGCCGGAGGCGGGCCGATCAGCACCGCCTCGTCCGCCTCGCGGACATGCAGCGCCTTGGCGTCGGCTTCGGAGTAGACGGCGATGCAGCGCAGCCCCATCCGGCGCGCGGTGCGGAACACGCGACAGGCGATCTCGCCCCGGTTGGCGACCAGGATGGAGCGGGGAAGCGCCAATCAGTCCTCCAGCCAGGCTGGGCGACGGCGTTCCAGGAAGGCGCGCACGCCCTCCTGCCCTTCCGGCGAGGTCCGGGCGCGGGCGATCTCGCGCGCGGTGTGCTCGATCAGGCCGTGATCGAGGTGGTGGGCGGCGACATGGTCGACCAGCCGCTTGGATGCGCGCACCGCCAGCGGCCCAGTGAGCTTGGCGTCGGCGGCGATGGCCTCGCGCGCGGCGAGCAAGCCGGCCGCGTCGTCCACCACGTCGTCGACGAGACCGATGCGCAGGGCGAACTCGGCGTCGAACACCCGCGCCGAAGCCAGCAGTCCCGCGCGCCCGGCGCGAGCCGATGGCCGCGACGACGTAGGGGCTGATCACCGCGGCGACGAGGCCGAGGCGGGCTTCCGAGAAGGCGAACCGCGCGCTCTTCGTCGCGATCGCCATGTCGCATGCCGCCGCCAGTCCGGCCCCGCCGCCGAAGGCCGCGCCTTCCACCAGCGCCACGGTGAGCATGGGCAGGTCGTGCAGGCTCTTGAGCATGTTCCCGAGCGCCATGGCGTCGGCATGGTTGTCGGACTCCGAGAGCTCCATCGCCTCGCGCATCCAGTCGAGGTCGGCGCCGGCGGAAAAGGTCCCCTCCGCGCCGGTGACGAACACCACGCGCACGCCGTCCGCTCCGGCCAGGGTTTCGAACGCCTGGTGCAAGGCGCCGATCACCTCGTCATCGAAGGCGTTCTTCTTGCCGGGCCGGGTGATCGTCACCGTCGCGACGCCGGACGCGTCGGCGTCGATCCGCACGTGGGTGGATTGAGCCTCGGTGTCCTGCACCTCGACGAAGGGATCGACGGGTAGATCGGTCATCTCAGGTCCTCACATGCGGAACACGCCGAAGCGCGTCGGCGGAATGGGCGCGTTCAGCGAGGCGGCGATGGACAGTCCCAGAACGTCTCGCGTCTGGACGGGGTCGATGATCCCGTCGTCCCAGAGCCGGGCGGTGGCGTAGTACGGATCGCCCTCGGTCTCGTACTTGTCGCGGATCGGCGCCTTGAAGGCCTCCGCCTCCTCTGGCGTCCAGCGGTCGGCGTCGCGATGGACGGTGGCGAGGACGCTGGCGGCCTGCTCCCCGCCCATGACGCTGATGCGGCTGTTGGGCCAGGTGAACAGGAAGCGAGGCGAATAGGCGCGGCCGCACATGCCGTAGTTCCCCGCCCCGAAGGACCCGCCGATGATGACGGTGAACTTCGGCACCTCGGCGCTGGCGACCGCGGTGACCAGCTTGGCCCCATCCTTCGCGATGCCGCCGGCCTCGTAGCGGCCGCCGACCATGAAGCCGGAGATGTTCTGGAGGAAGATCAGGGGAATTCCCCGCTGGCAGGCGAGCTCGATGAAGTGGGCGCCCTTGAGCGCGCTCTCGGAGAACAGCACCCCGTTGTTGGCGAGGATGGCGACGGGATAGCCCCAGATCCGGGCGAAGCCGGTGACCAGCGTCGTCGCCATACAGCGCCTTGAACTCGTCGAAGCGGGAGCCGTCGACGATCCTCGCAATCACCTCGCGCACCTCGTAGGGCGCGCGCACATCCGGCGGGATGATGCCGTACAGGTCCTCGACGTCATAGGCGGGGGGATCGGCGGCGATCGGCGCGAGCGCCGGGCGCGATTCGCCCAGGTGGGAGACGATGCGGCGGACGATGGCGATGGCGTCCTCGTCGTCCTCGGCGACGTGATCGACCACGCCGCTCTTGCGGCCGTGCACCTCGGCGCCGCCGAGATCTTCGGCGGTGATGATCTCGCCCGTGGCGGCCTTCACCAGCGGCGGACCGCCCAGGAAGATGGTGCCCTGGCCGCGCACGATCACCGTCTCGTCGCTCATCGCCGGGACGTAGGCCCCGCCGGCGGTGCACGAGCCCATCACGCAGGCGATCTGGGCGATGCCGGCGCCGCTCATCCGCGCCTGGTTGAAGAAGATGCGGCCGAAATGGTCCCGGTCGGGGAAGACCTCGGCCTGGTGCGGCAGGTTCGCGCCGCCGCTATCGACCAGATAGACGCACGGCAGGCGGTTCTGGATCGCGATCTCCTGCGCGCGCAGGTGCTTCTTGACCGTGATCGGGTAGTAGGCCCCGCCCTTCACCGTGGGATCGTTGGCGACGATCATCACCTCGCGCCCCTGCACCCGGCCGATGCCGGTGATGATCCCGGCGCCGGGCGCCTCGTCGTCGTACAGCCCGTTGGCGGCGAGCTGGCCGACCTCGAGGAACGGCGAGCCGATGTCGAGCAGTCGCTCGACCCGTTCGCGGGGAAGCAGCTTGCCCCGCGCCGTATGGCGGGCGCGAGAGGCCTCCGACCCGCCCAGCGCCGCCCGCGCCACCCTCGACCTGAGCGTCTCGGCCAACCCGCGGTTGAAAGCCGACTGCGTCTTGAAGGTCTTGGAGGCCGTGTCGATCGTGCTGGCGAAGCGGCTCATCAAGGCGGCGGCTTATACCGCTCAACCCAGTCAGGGAAGGCGGAGGGGTCTTCGGTGTGATTGTAAAATCGACCGCTCCTCGCATTGCAAGGCTTAGCAAGAAGGATTGATCCCCGAGATCGAATTCTCGATGTGCGCTGCACAATTTTCCTTAGGACTGCAGCCATGAAAACCCTAATCACCCTCGCGGCGGCCTCTCTCGCCGTCGGCGCATCGACCTCCGCCCTCGCGAACGGCAGTGCAGCACAAGGTTTGCTTGACCTTCGTCAACTCAACCTGGTTGTATTCCACAATCTTACAGGCGGCGGCCAGGACGTGGAGGGGAAGGCGTTCATCGGCGGCGATCTTTCGGCCGGAACGTTCAACAACGCGGACAGCCACGGCCAGTCATTCATCGCCTCGTCCCTGCCGGCCCTAACGGTCGGCGGAAACGTCTCCGGAAACGTCAACATCGACAACCACAACCCGCAGGCGCCAAGCGGTCTCGGCGCGGTGGAAGGCGGCTCCGGCGGAACCTGGAGCATCAACGGGACCCCGTCCTCGCTCTACGTCGGCGGCGCCGTCGGTAACTACAATCCCAATGGACAGGTGTTCCAGCAGCACGTCGCGGGGCTGCAAACGCAGATCGCCCAGCAGAAGCAGACGCTTCTGGCGGACCTGAGCGCCTTGTCGACCGCCCTCGCCGCCCTTCCCGCGACCGCGGGATCCAGCTTCAACCTCACCGATCCCAACAACGCGACGTTCACCGCCGTGAACGTCGGCAACCTGGGCTACGCGGTGATCGACATCACCGCCAGCCAGCTCTCCAGCGCCCGTAACCTGGTCTACAACATCCCGACCGTTTCCGGCGGCGGCTATCTGCCCACGATCATCAACGTGACCGGCGAGGCGGGACAGAATGAGTCCTTCACGGCCAATTCGAACCTCTCAGCCTACAATCCCTACGTCATGTTCAACTTCGCCGACGCCAACAGCGGGACGACGTTGAACTTCCGCTCCCAGGTGAATGGCTCGGTGCTGGCTCCCTTGGCGACGGTGAGCAACAGCACGCCGATCGAGGGCTCGCTGGTGGCCTCCTTCTTTGCCCAGGCGGGCGAGGTCCATCTCGGGACCTTCCTCGGCATCGGCAAGACCGACGGGTCGTCGAACGATCCGGCCAAGTCCCTGGAAGGCGCGCTGGGCTCGCCCGCGATCGCCACGCCGGAGCCCGCGACCTGGATGATAATGCTGGCGGGTTTCGGGATCGGCGGCGCGAGCCTGCGGCGCCGGCGAGCCATCGCGGCCTGATCCCTTGGGGCTCCCGCCCTCGCGCACGCGTCGGCGAGCGTCAGGGTTGCGCACCCTGGTCATGTTCTAGAGAGCCGTCGTCACTAAATACGGTGTGTGACACCGTCGCACAGCCAGATGCGTCTTTCGCTAAGCCAAGCCTCCGCCCCGGGAGCCGAGGACTTCATCGAATTGCGCTCGAATGCTGAAGCACTCTTGGTCGTTCGACAGTGGCGACATTGGCCAAGCGGAGCCTTGGCGCTGGTGGGGCCTCAGGGATCGGGCAAGAGCCATCTCGCGGCGGTCTGGGCGGCGGAGAGTGGCGCCATCCGAATCGACCCGGACCAGCCCATCGCCGCGTTCGATCAGCCCGCCGTGTTGGTGGAGGACGTGGACCGCCGCGCTCTGCGCGGCGAGGCGCTGTTCCACCTGCTGAACGCCGCCGACGCGGGCGCCCGCGTGATGCTCACCGCGCGCACCCTGCCGCGAACCTGGCCGGTGGCCGTGCCTGACCTGCGCTCCCGGGTGAACGCCCTGCACGTGGTCGAATTGCATGAGCCCGACGATCCGCTGCTCGCCGGCGTCATGACGCGGTTCTTCCGTGAACGGAACATCCGCGTCGATGAAGAGGTTCTGACCTACCTCGTTCGCCGGATCGAGCGGTCGATCCCGGACGCCCGCGACGTCGTCGAAGCCATCGACGAAGCCGCCGCGCACGAACGGCGCGAGATAACCCGCGCCTTGGCGCGCGAGGTCCTCGACCGCACCCGCGGCGAGCCCGATTTGTTCGGCGAGGCTTGTTTAGAGAGCCGCAGTCCGTCACAAGACGACGAGGCGCACACGCCGGATGAGCCCCCGACATGACCGCTGAAGCGCTCGCGCGGATCGTGGAGCCGCCCCCAAGCGAACCGCTCGCCTTGCCCGCTCCCGCCGCGCCGGTGCAGACCGCACCGGTTTCTCCCCCGATCGAAGCGGCTAAGTCGGCGCCCCCAAGCCTGGGACCGCGCTCGCCAGTTCGCCTCGCCGGTTCTTCAACCGAGAGCTCTCCTGGCTCTCGTTCAACCGGCGCGTGCTGGACGAGGCCGTCAATCCGCGCCACCCGCTCCTGGAGCGCCTGCGCTTCCTGTCGATCTCGGCGAACAACCTCGACGAATTCTACATGGTGCGCGTGGCCGGCCTCAAAGCCCAGGTCCGCGAGGGCGTGCGCACCCTGAGCCAGGACGGCCTCACGCCGACCGAACAGCTGCTGCGCACCGACGCCGAGGCCGGCCAGCTGATGGCGGTCCAGCAGCGCACCTGGCTGGAGCTTCGGGCGGAGCTCGCCGCCCAGGGCCTTCGCCTGCTCGATGCGCGCGAGGTAACGGGCGTGGACCGGCTCGCGGCCGAGCAGATCTTCCTCACGCACCTCTTCCCGGTGCTCACGCCTCTGGCGGTGGACCCCGCCCACCCCTTCCCGTTCATCTCCAACCTGGGCTTCTGCCTGGCGCTGAAGCTGCACCGCAAGGCCGACAACAAGACCTTCTACGCCCTCACCCCCATGCCCAGCGGCGTCAAACGCTTTTGGGAGCTGCCGGCGCGCACCACCAAGCGACGGGCCACGCGCAAGTTCGTCGCCGTCGAGAGCTTCCTGCTGATGTTCCTCGAGCGGCTGTTCCCCGGCTGCAAGCTGATGGGCTGCGGCCTGTTCCGCATCATCCGCGACAGCGACGTGGAGATCGAGGAAGAGGCGGAAGACCTCGTGCGCGAGTTCGAGGCGCGCCTCAAGCGCCGGCGGATGGGCGAGGTGGTGCGCATCGAGATGCACGCCTCGATGCCGGACGACATCCGCGATTTCATCATCGAGGGTCTGGACGCCGACCCCACCGACGTTTTCAGCCTGGATGGCAAGTTGGGCCTGGCCCAGATGGACCAGCTGATCCCGGCCGACCTGCCGGCGCTGAAGTTCAAATCCTTCACCGCGCGTTTCCCTGAGCGCATTCGTGATCACGGCGGCGATTGCTTCGCGGCGATCCGCGAGAAGGACATCCTGGTCCACCATCCGTTCGAGAGCTTCGATGTGGTGGTGCAGTTCCTGTTGCAGGCGGCGCGCGATCCCAATGTCATCGCCATCAAGCAGACCCTCTACCGCACCTCCAAGGACAGCCCGATCGTCGCCGCCCTGATCGAGGCGGCCGAGGCGGGCAAGAACGTCACCGCCCTGGTCGAGATCAAGGCGCGCTTCGACGAGGAAGCCAACCTCAAGTGGGCGCGCGACATGGAGCGGGCGGGTGTCTACGTCGTCTTCGGCTTCGTCGAGTACAAGACCCACGCCAAGCTGTCGCTGGTGGTGCGTCGCGAGGGCGAGGTGCTGCGCACCTACTGTCACTTCGGCACGGGCAACTATCACCCGGTCACGGCCAAGATTTACACCGACCTTTCGCTGTTCACGACCGATCCGGGCCTGGGCCGGGACTCGGGCAAGCTGTTCAACTACATCACCGGCTACGCGCAGCCGGAAAAGCTCGAGAAGCTCTCCTATTCGCCGGTCACCCTGAAGGCCGACCTGCTTCGGATGATCGCCGCCGAGGCCGACAATGCCCGGGCCGGGAAGCCGGCGGCGATCTGGGCGAAGATGAACGCGCTGGTTCACCCCGAGATCATCGACGCCCTCTACGCGGCCAGTAACGCGGGCGTGCAGATCGATCTGGTCGTGCGGGGCATCTGCTGCCTGCGGCCCGGGATCCCGGGACTTTCCGAGAACATCCGTATCAAGAGCATCGTCGGCCGCTACCTGGAGCACGCCCGGGTGGTCGCCTTCGCCAACGGCAAGGGGCTGCCGTCGGACGAGGCGCGGGTGTTCATCTCCTCCGCCGACTGGATGCCGCGCAACCTCGACCGTCGCGTCGAGACCTTGGTCCCCATCGAGAACCCCACCGTGCATCGTCAGGTGCTCGACCAGATCATGGTCGCCAACCTCAAGGACGAGGCCCAGAGCTGGTTGCTCGAGGCCGACGGAACCTATCGCCGGCCTCCCGGGTGGGGCCAGAAGGGCGACTTCTCCGCCCATGACTACTTCATGACCAACCCCTCCCTCTCGGGCCGGGGTCATCGCGTCAAGGACAAGCCACGGGCGTTCGAGAATGTCGGCCGTCTCGCGTAACATCAGCGACGCCGCTGTCGTCGATATCGGCAGCAACTCGATCCGCCTGGTGTTCTATCGCCTCGAGGGTCGGGCGATCTGGACGGTCTACAACGAGAAGGTGCTCGCCGGCCTCGGCCGCGACTTGGCGGAAACCGGCCGACTTTCACCGCAAGGGACCGTCGCCGCGCTGGAGGCGCTGAGCCGGTTCCAGGTGCTGATCGAGGCGGCGGGCCCCGATGCGGTGCACGTGGTCGCCACCGCCGCCGTTCGGGACGCCTCGGACGGGGAGACCTTCCGGCGGCAGGTGAGCGCCCGAACGGGCCTCGAGGTGCGCGTGCTCTCCGGCGAGGAGGAGGCGCACTATTCGGCCCTCGGCGTGCTGGCCGGATCACCGGATTCCAACGGACTGGTGGGCGACCTGGGCGGGGCCAGCCTGGAGATCACGCGGCTCAGCGACGGCGAGCCCTGCCGGGGCGTGACCCTGCCGCTCGGGCCGTTTTCGGTGTCGCAGGGCGGCCGGTTCGATCCGGACCGGACCCGCGCCGCCACGGCCCAGGCGCTGAAGCCCATCGCCGGCGCCTTCTCGGCCAAGACCTTCAACGCCGTGGGAGGCGCCTGGCGCAACATCGCCCTGATCCACATGCGGATGTCGGGGTATCCGCTGGAGATCGTCCACCAGTACACGCTCAGCCGGAGCGAGGCGCTCGAGGCGGCCGTGTTCGTGTCGCGCCAGTCGAGACATTCGCTCGAGCGGATCGAGGGCATCACCCGGCGTCGCGCCGAGTCCCTCCCCCACGCCGCCGTGGTGCTGGAGGGCTTGATCGAGCACCTGGGGCTCGAGCGCGTGGTCCTCTCGGCTTATGGCGTCCGCGAGGGACTGCTGTTGGAGAACCTCAGCCCGCAGGCGCGGACCCTGGATCCGCTGGTGGAGGGCTGTGCGGCGCTCGGCTCCCGGCGACCCCTCGCCGAAGCCCTGGGCGCGGCGCTGGAAGCCTGGGTTGCGCCGAGCTTCGAAGCCCTTGAGCCCGTCATGGGCGCGCGGGAGCGGCTCCTCGTCGCCGCCGCTTGCCGGTTGGCGGAGCTGGGGGTCCAGCTGCATCCGGACCATCGCGCCCGGCTCATCTTCGATCAGGTGCTGCGCGCGCCGATCGCCGGCGTGACCCACCCCGAACGCGCCTTCCTCGCCACCGCCGCCTTCGCCCGGCACTCGGCGAGTTCCAATCTGCCTCAGCCCCAGGTTACGGAGCGCCTGCTCGACGACGACCAGCGGCAGCGAGCCCGGGCGCTGGGCGCGGCCCTGCGACTCGCCTGCGATCTATCCGGGCGCAACGCCTCGCTGCTCGAGCACGCGACGCTGAGGATCGAGCGCGGCGCCCTGACGCTGACCGCATCGCCGGTGTGGGGATCGCTGCTGATCAGCGAGCAGACACAAAAACGCGCCGCGACCTTGGCCGCGGCGCTGAATTTGGAGCTCAGGATCGCCACCGAGCCGGAGGCTCGGCGCGCCGTGGGCTGAACCGGGCCTGGAGCACGCCGCGCGCGCTCCGGCCCGTTCCGAGTTACTTCACCTGGACGGTGGCGCCGGCGGCTTCGAGCTTCGTCTTGATCTCGTCCGCTTCCTGCTTGGAGACGTTCTCCTTCACGGGCTGCGGCGCGCCTTCGACGAGGTCCTTGGCTTCCTTCAGGCCCAGGTCGGGGCGCACGCCGCGGACTTCCTTGATCACGTTGATCTTCTTGTCGCCCGCGCCGGTGAGCACGACGGTGAACTCGGTCTGCTCTTCGGCCGCTTCGGCCGGAGCCGCGGCCCCGCCGCCGGCGGCGGCGGCCATGGCGACGGGCGCGGCGGCGGAGACGCCCCACTTCTCTTCCAGCAGCTTGGAGAGCTCGGCCGCCTCGAGGACGGTGAGCGCGGAGAGGTCGTTAACGAGGGATTCGAGATTGGCCATGGGATTATCCTTTGGTTCGAAGGGGATGGGAGTTGGTGATGAGACGGCTTACGCCGCGTCCTTGTCGGCGTAGGCCTTGAGCACGCGAGCGAGCTGGCCGGCGGGAGCCTGGAGCACGCCGGCGATGCGGGTCGCCGGGGTGTTGATGAGTCCGACGAGGCGGGCGCGCAGTTCGTCGAGCGACGGCAGCTTGGCGAGGGCCTCGACGCCTTTGGCGTCCAGCACCTGCTCGCCCATCATCGCGCCGATGATGACCAGCTTCTCGTTATCCTTGGCGTAGGCGGTCGCGACCTTCGCGGCGGACACGGCGTCCGGACCGTAGGCGATGCCGACCGGCCCCTTGAACAGGGCGTGGGCGCCGTCCGACGCGCCGTTCAGCGCCTTCTTGGCGAGGGTGTTCTTGACCACCGTGAAGGTGGCGCCTTCCTGGCGGAGGCGATGGCGCAGGTCGTTGAGGTTGGCCACGGTGAGGCCGGTGTAGTGGGTGACCACGACGGCGCCGGCCCCGGCGAACACGCCTTTGATCTCGTCGATGGCGTCCGACTTCTGAGCGCGATCCATTAGGGTGTCCTTGGCGTCACAAACTTGAAGGGACTGCCGAAGGAAGCGGATGCGCGACGCGGTGCGGCTCTGGGAGGAGCGCAACCCGCATCTTCATCCCGTCTCCCCGCGATGATTAAGCCTCGAGAGGCCCGCGGTTCTTCGACAGGTCGCCACGGGCGGACCCGCAGCGGACGCGCGCCTTTACAGGAGGCGCGCCGGCGATGCAACCTCGACGCCATGAAACACGCCGGGCCAGCGGCGCTCGATGAGCTCGAGTCTCTGCTCGAGGCGCTCCGGACGGTCGACGGCCTGAAGGAGAAGAGCCGGGGCGTGTTCTACCGCGGCTCGAAGGCGTTCCTGCACTTTCATGAAGACCCCGCCGGCCTCTTCGCCGATGTGCGCGGCGCGGGCGGCGATTTCGATCGGCTGCCGGTGGGGACGGCGCCGGAGCGGTCGGTCTTGCTCCGGAGACTGGGGTTCGAAGACTCTCCACCATCGAGCGAGAACTGAAGCTCCCGCAGGCCCTTCACGCAGCTCTCGCCCTTGGTCACGTCGCCCACTTTATCAGGCCCGAGCGCCGTTCGCAGCGCTTCGAGGACGCCATCGGCTTCCGCACCGCGGACGCTCAAGCCGCACAGCCCGACGGGGATCGAGCCGACGCGCCAACGGTCGAGAGCCCAGGCTATGAGGGCCAGTTGCGGCGTGAAGCTCGGGGGCGCGCCCTTAGCCATCTCGACGTCGACGTCCGGCAGTGGAGACAGGGGCGGAACCACCACGGTGTTCTCGAAGCCACTGTGCGTCCGAAGCGCGCGTTCGAGGGCGTAGGCCGCTTGCAGGTCCAGGCCATCTTGGCGATCGAGAAGCACCACCCCGGAGCCGGAGTCGAAGTTGTAGGTGACCTTGGCGTCCGGGAAAGGGATCATGTCCTGAAGCGTCTTGGTCTTGTCCCGCGGCAGGTCGGCGGTGGACGCGGCGGCCGAGCGATCGTCTTCAAGGCGGCTTGGATCGGCGAGCACCACCTGGTCGACGTGCACATCGGTCGGCCGGTTGAACGGTTTGAGACGGGCGCCGAGCTGGGCTGAAGAGCCGGTCACGTATTTTGGCGTCGCCACCAGCGCTTCCACACGCAAGGCGCGCCCGACCTTTCGCACCGTGAGCATCGTCACCCGAGCCTTGGGACCGAAGATCGCATGCAGAGCGGCCCGGCTGGCGACCGTGGCGCGGCCCTCCAGCGCGATCGTGTTCAGCGAAATGGTGAGCGGCACGCACAGCGCCGCCGCCATCAGGACCACCAAGGCCTGTCCCAACACGCCGTGGCGCGCCAGATGCGGCCGAAAGCCATAGATCGCCGCCATGCCGGCCGCGGCCAGAGCGATGGCGATCAGGTTGGTGGCGAAGAGCAGGAGCGCGCCGCCGGCTATGCCGAGGTTCCCGGAACCCAGTCCGAACCCGACGGTGGCGATCGGCGGCATGAGGGCGGTTGCGATCGCCACGCCGATGGCGGTCTCGCCCCGTTGGCGAATGACCGCGTAGCCGCCGGCGATCCCCGAGAGAACGGCGACGAGCAGATCGAAGAGGTTCGGCCGCGCGCGGGCCAGGATCTCGGCCGTGGGCTCCTTGAGCGGAGAGACCCAGGTCAACAGAATGGCGACCAGGAGCGCCGCGCCAAGGCCCGCCGCCAGGCTCGCCACGGCGCTGCGGACCGCGCTCCAGTCGACCATCCGGAAGGCGAACCCGAGCAGGATGATCGGCCCCATGAACGGGGACAGAAGCATCGCGCCGATGACCACGGCTGGGGATGAGAGGAGCAGCCCCAGCGTGGCGATCCCAGACGACAGGATCGTCATCATCAGGAAGCGGCCGCTCAAGGAGCCCGAGGCCAGGATCTCGGCACGGACGGCGGGGCGATCTAAGCCGGCGGCGAGTCGGTCAAGGAAGACTCGCCAGGCGCGGATCCCCGGCGTGTGGCGGTCCGACGAGCTCGGAGCCAGCTCCCCGTTCATCCTCGGTTGAGCCGTTTCAGCAAGGGGCTGACGGTGGGCCCCTGCACAACGACGGCGAACAGAACCACGACATAGGTTGCGATCAACAGGAATGTCTTGGCCGGCGATGACGGCAGGGAGAGCGCCAGGGCGACGGAAATCCCGCCGCGCAAGCCCCCCCAGGCCAGAAGCCCGGTGGCGAGGCGCCAAGGCAGCAGTCGCATCCAGAACGCCATGAAGGCGCCGACGGACACGAGCCGCACGACAAGCGCGAGTGGAATGGCCAGCAAGGCCACGGCGAGCAGGGTCGGGTTCTCGGCCACGGCGACCGCCTGGAGACCGATCAGGACGAACAAGCAGCGTTCAGGATCTCGTCGACCACGGTCCAAAACTTGATCAGGTGATCACGCGTCACCGCGCTCATGGCGTGGTTGGCGGCTTGATTGCCCACGATCAGCCCGGCGACGACCATCGCGACCGGTCCGCTGACGCCCACACGTTGGGCCACCGCGTATCCCCCCATGACCACGGCGAGCGTGATCAGGACTTCCAACCCATAGTCGTCGATGGTCCGCATCGCGCTGTAGGCGATCCACCCGATGATCAACCCGATTGCAACGCCACCACCCGCCTCGGTGACGAACATCTCGACCGCGGAGAACGCGGTGACCGGTGTCGAACCACTGACCGTCGCCAGGAGGATGGTGAACACCACCACGCCCACGCCGTCGTTGAACAGGCTTTCACCGCCAACCAGCGACTTGAGTTGCGGCGCGATCTTCTGTTCTCGCAACAGGCTGAGAACCGCGACCGGATCCGTGGGGCTGATCAGAGCCCCGAAGACGAAGCACCAGCCCGGCGAGACGTCCAGGTGGGCGATGCGGGCGATGAGAAGCAGACCGGCGCCGATCAGGACGGTTGAGATCAACACCCCGAGCGTGGAAAGTGCGAGGATCGGCTGCCAGCCCCGGCGCATCTCGCCGAAATCGACATGAAGGGCTCCCGCGAACAGTAGGAACGACAACATCCCGTTCATCAGCGTCTGGTGGAAGTCGACGCTGTCAGGAAGCTCTGAAGCCGCGAACTCAGCCCCAGACCGGGCAGGATGCGGTCGATCGCGACCACCGCGAGCGAGGCGATCATCCCCATCGCGGTGAGACCGCTGGTCTGCGGCAACCGCAACAGCGTGCGGTTCGCGTAGCCGAGGACGGCGGCCAACACGATCACGATGGTGGCCACTTCGAATGGGGTCACGTCGTCCTCTGCCAGCCTCGCGCGAGGCTAGAAGATCGGCCGCGGCGAGGCGAGCCATAACGAGAGTACCTCGCCGGTTACGAGCCTGGACTCAGGGGCGAGGCGCGGACCGCCCCGCCTCTTTCCGTCATGAGGGCGCTGCGGTGCATCCAGCGCGGCGTGGGCCGGCCAGAT
>CAVTAH010000001.1:307500-756912 GCA_963732685.1 uncultured Alphaproteobacteria bacterium | reverse complement strand
ACCACGCGCACGCCGTCCGCTCCGGCCAGGGTTTCGAAGGCCTGGTGCAAGGCCGCCGATCACCTCGTCATCGAAGGCGTTCTTCTTGCCGGGCCGGGTGATGGTGACTGTGGCGACGCCCGAGGCGTCGGCGTCGATCCGCACGTGGGTGGACTGGGTCTCGGTGTCCTGCACCTCGACGAAGGGGTCGATGGGAAGATCGGTCATCTAGGTCCTCACATGCGGAACACGCCGAAGCGCGTCGGCGGAATGGGCGCGTTCAGCGAGGCGGCGATGGACAGTCCCAAAACGTCTCGGGTCTGGACGGGGTCGATGATCCCGTCGTCCCAGAGCCGGGCGGTGGCGTAATAGGGATCGCCCTCGGTCTCGTACTTGTCGCGGATCGGCGCCTTGAAGGCCTCCGCCTCCTCTGGCGTCCAGCGGTCGGCGTCGCGATGGACGGTGGCGAGGACGCTGGCGGCCTGCTCCCCGCCCATGACGCTGATGCGGCTGTTGGGCCAGGTGAACAGGAAGCGAGGCGAATAGGCGCGGCCGCACATGCCGTAGTTCCCCGCCCCGAATGACCCGCCGATGATGACGGTGAACTTCGGCACCTCGGCGCTGGCGACCGCGGTGACCAGCTTGGCCCCATCCTTCGCGATGCCGCCGGCCTCGTAGCGGCCGCCGACCATGAAACCGGAGATGTTCTGGAGGAAGATCAGGGGAATCCCCCGCTGGCAGGCGAGCTCGATGAAATGGGCGCCCTTGAGCGCGCTCTCGGAAAACAGCACCCCGTTGTTGGCGAGTATGGCGACGGGATAGCCCCAGATGCGGGCGAAGCCGGTGACCAGCGTCGTGCCATACAGCGCCTTGAACTCGTCGAAGCGGGAGCCGTCGACGATCCTCGCAATCACCTCGCGCACCTCGTAGGGCGCGCGCACATCCGGCGGGATGATGCCGTACAGGTCCTCGACGTCATAGGCGGGGGGATCGGCGGCGATGGGCGCGAGCGCCGGGCGCGATTCGCCCAGGTGGGAGACGATGCGGCGGACGATGGCGATGGCGTCCTCGTCGTCCTCGGCGACGTGATCGACCACGCCGCTCTTGCGGCCGTGCACCTCGGCGCCGCCGAGATCCTCGGCGGTGATGATCTCGCCCGTGGCGGCCTTCACCAGCGGCGGACCGCCCAGGAAGATGGTGCCCTGGCCGCGCACGATCACCGTCTCGTCGCTCATCGCCGGGACGTAGGCCCCGCCGGCGGTGCACGAGCCCATCACGCAGGCGATCTGGGCGATGCCGGCGCCGCTCATCCGCGCCTGGTTGAAGAAGATGCGGCCGAAATGGTCCCGGTCGGGGAAGACCTCGGCCTGGTGCGGCAGGTTCGCGCCGCCGCTATCGACCAGATAGACGCACGGCAGGCGGTTCTGGATCGCGATCTCCTGCGCGCGCAGGTGCTTCTTGACCGTGATCGGGTAGTAGGCGCCGCCTTTCACCGTCGGGTCGTTGGCGACGATCATCACCTCGCGCCCCTGCACCCGGCCGATGCCGGTGATGATCCCGGCGCCGGGCGCTTCGTCGCCGTACAGCCCGTTGGCGGCGAGCTGGCCGACCTCCAGGAACGGCGAGCCGATGTCGAGCAGTCGCTCGACCCGTTCGCGGGGAAGCAGCTTGCCCCGCGCCGTATGGCGGGCGCGAGAGGCCTCCGACCCGCCCAGCGCCGCCCGCGCCACCCTCGACCTGAGCGTCTCGGCCAACCCGCGGTTGAAAGCCGACTGCGTCTTGAAGGTCTTGGAGGCCGTGTCGATCGTGCTGGCGAAGCGGCTCATCAAGGCGGCGGCTTATACCGCTCAACCCAGTCAGGGAAGGCAGAGGGGTCTTCGGTGAGATTGTAAAATCGACCGCCCCTCGCATTGCAAGGCTTAGCAAGAAGGATTGATCCCCAGGATCGAATTCGAGATGTGCACTGCACAATTTCCTGAGGAATGCAGCCATGAAAACCCTATTAGCCCTTGCGGCGGCGTCTCTCGCCGTGGGCGCATCGACCTCCGCCCTCGCGAACGGCAGTGCAGCACAAGGCTTGCTTGACCTTCGTCAACTCAACCTGGTCGTATTCGACAATCTCACCGGCGGCGGCCAGGACGTGGAGGGGAAGGCGTTCATCGGCGGCGATCTTTCCGCCGGAACGTTCAACAACGCGGACAGCCACGGCCAGTCGTTCATCGCCTCGTCCCTGCCGACCCTAACGGTCGGCGGAAACGTCTCCGGAAACGTCAACATCGACAACCACAACCCGCAGGCGCCAGGCGGTCTCGGCGCGGTGGAAGGCGGCTCCGGCGGAACCTGGAGCATCAACGGGACCCCGTCCTCGCTCTACGTCGGCGGCGCCGTCGGTAACTACAATCCCAATGGACAGGTGTTCCAGCAGCACGTCGCGGGGCTGCAAACGCAGATCGCCCAGCAGAAGCAGACGCTTCTGGCGGACCTGAGCGCCTTGTCGACCGCCCTGGCCGCCATTCCCGCGACCGCGGGATCCAGCTTCAACCTCACCGATCCCAACAACGCGACGTTCACCGCGGTGAACGTCGGCAACCTGGGCTACGCGGTGATCGACATCACCGCCAGCCAGCTCTCCAGCGCCCGTAACCTGGTCTACAACATCCCGACCGTTTCCGGCGGCGGCTATCTGCCCACGATCATCAACGTGACCGGCGAGGCGGGACAGAATGAGACCTTCACGGCCAATTCGAACCTCTCAGCCTACAATCCCTACGTCATGTTCAACTTCGCCGACGCCAACAGCGGGACGACGTTGAACTTCCGCTCCCAGGTGAATGGCTCGGTGCTGGCTCCCTTGGCGACCGTGAGCAACAGCACGCCGATCGAGGGCTCGCTCGTGGCCTCCTTCTTTGCCCAGGCGGGCGAGGTCCACCTCGGGACCTTCCTCGGCATCGGCAAGACCGACGGGTCGTCGAACGATCCGGCCAAGTCCCTGGAAGGCGCGCTGGGCTCGCCCGCGATCGCCACGCCGGAGCCCGCGACCTGGATGATAATGCTGGCGGGTTTCGGGATCGGCGGCGCGAGCCTGCGGCGCCGGCGAGCCATCGCGGCCTGATCCCTTGGTCCTCCCGCCCTGGCGAACGCGTCGGCGAGCGTCAGGGTTGTCGCACCCTGGTCATGTTCTAGAGAGCCGTCGTCACTAAATACGGTGTGTGACTCCGTCGCACAGCCAGATGCGTCTTTCGCTAAGCCAAGCCTCCGCCGCGGGAGCCGAGGACTTCATCGAATCGCGCTCGAATGCTGAAGCACTCTTGGTCGTGCGGCAGTGGCGACATTGGCCAAGCGGAGCCTTGGCGCTGGTGGGGCCTCAGGGATCGGGCAAGAGCCATCTCGCGGCGGTCTGGGCGGCGGAGAGTGGCGCCATCCGAATCGACCCGGACCAGCCCATCGCCGCGTTCGATCAGCCCGCCGTGTTGGTGGAGGACGTGGACCGCCGCGCTCTGCGCGGCGAGGCGCTGTTCCACCTGCTGAACGCCGCCGACGCGGGCGCCCGCGTGATGCTCACCGCGCGCACCCTGCCGCGAACCTGGCCGGTGGCCGTGCCTGACCTGCGCTCGCGGGTGAACGCCCTGCACGTGGTCGAATTGCATGAGCCCGACGATCCGCTGCTCGCCGGCGTCATGACGCGGTTCTTCCGTGAACGGAACATCCGCGTGGATGAAGAGGTTCTGACCTACCTCGTTCGCCGTATCGAGCGGTCGATCCCGGACGCCCGCGACGTCGTCGAAGCCATCGACGAAGCCGCCGCGCACGAACGGCGCGAGATCACCCGCGCCTTGGCGCGCGAGGTCCTCGACCGCACCCGCGGCGAGCCCGATTTGTTCGGCGAGGCTTGTTTAGAGAGCCGCAGTCCGTCACAAGACGACGAGGCGCACACGCCGGATGAGCCCCCGACATGACCGCTGAAGCGCTCGCGCGGATCGTGGAGCCGCCCCCAGGCGAACCGCTCGCCCTGCCCGCTCCCGCCGCGCCGGTGCAGACCGCACCGGTTTCTCCCCCAATCGAAGCGGCCAAGACGGCGCCCCCAAGCCTGGGACCGCGCTCGCCAGTTCGCCTCGCCGGTTCTTCAACCGCGAGCTCTCCTGGCTCTCGTTCAACCGCCGCGTGCTGGACGAGGCCGTCAATCCGCGCCACCCGCTCCTGGAGCGCCTGCGCTTCCTGTCGATCTCGGCGAACAACCTCGACGAATTCTACATGGTGCGCGTGGCCGGCCTCAAAGCCCAGGTCCGCGAGGGCGTGCGCACCCTGAGCCAGGACGGCCTCACGCCGACCGAACAGCTGCTGCGCACCGACGCCGAGGCCGGCCAGCTGATGGCCGTCCAGCAGCGCACCTGGCTGGAGCTGCGGGCGGAGCTCGCCGCCCAGGGCCTTCGCCTGCTCGATGCGCGCGAGGTGACGGGCGTGGACCGGCTCGCGGCCGAGCAGATCTTCCTCACGCACCTCTTCCCGGTGCTCACGCCTCTGGCGGTGGACCCCGCCCACCCCTTCCCGTTCATCTCCAACCTGGGCTTCTGCCTGGCGCTGAAGCTGCACCGCAAGGCCGACAACAAGACCTTCTACGCCCTCACCCCCATGCCCAGCGGCGTCAAACGCTTTTGGGAGTTGCCGGCGCGCACCACCAAGCGACGGGCCACGCGCAAGTTCGTCGCCGTCGAGAGCTTCCTGCTGATGTTCCTCGAGCGGCTGTTCCCCGGCTGCAAGCTGATGGGCTGCGGCCTGTTCCGCATCATCCGCGACAGCGACGTGGAGATCGAGGAAGAGGCGGAAGACCTCGTGCGCGAGTTCGAGGCGCGCCTCAAGCGCCGGCGGATGGGCGAGGTGGTGCGCATCGAGATGCACGCCTCGATGCCGGACGACATCCGCGATTTCATCATCGAGGGCCTGGACGCCGACCCCACCGACGTCTTCAGCCTGGATGGCAAGCTGGGCCTGGCCCAGATGGACCAGCTGATCCCGGCCGACCTGCCGGCGCTGAAGTTCAAATCCTTCACCGCGCGTTTCCCTGAGCGCATCCGTGATCACGGCGGCGATTGCTTCGCGGCGATCCGCGAGAAGGACATCCTGGTCCACCATCCGTTCGAGAGCTTCGATGTGGTGGTGCAGTTCCTGTTGCAGGCGGCGCGCGATCCCAATGTCATCGCCATCAAGCAGACCCTCTACCGCACCTCCAAGGACAGCCCGATCGTCGCCGCCCTGATCGAGGCGGCCGAGGCGGGCAAGAACGTCACCGCCCTGGTCGAGATCAAGGCCCGCTTCGACGAGGAAGCCAACCTCAAGTGGGCGCGCGACATGGAGCGGGCGGGTGTCTACGTCGTCTTCGGCTTCGTCGAGTACAAGACCCACGCCAAGCTGTCGCTGGTGGTGCGACGCGAGGGCGAGGTGCTGCGCACCTACTGTCACTTCGGCACGGGCAACTATCACCCGGTCACGGCCAAGATTTACACCGACCTTTCGCTGTTCACGACCGATCCGGGCCTGGGCCGGGACTCGGGCAAGCTGTTCAACTACATCACCGGCTACGCGCAGCCGGAAAAGCTCGAGAAGCTCTCCTATTCGCCGGTCACCCTGAAGGCCGACCTGCTTCGGATGATCGCGGCCGAGGCCGACAACGCCCGGGCCGGGAAGCCGGCGGCGATCTGGGCGAAGATGAACGCGCTGGTTCACCCCGAGATCATCGACGCGCTCTACGCGGCCAGTAACGCGGGCGTGCAGATCGATCTGGTCGTGCGGGGCATCTGCTGCCTGCGGCCGGGGATCCCGGGACTTTCCGAGAACATCCGTATCAAGAGCATCGTCGGCCGCTACCTGGAGCACGCCCGGGTGGTCGCCTTCGCCAACGGCAAGGGGCTGCCGTCGGACGAGGCGCGGGTGTTCATCTCCTCCGCCGACTGGATGCCGCGCAACCTCGACCGTCGCGTCGAGACCTTGGTCCCCATCGAGAACCCCACCGTGCATCGTCAGGTGCTCGACCAGATCATGGTCGCCAACCTCAAGGACGAGGCCCAGAGCTGGTTGCTCGAGGCCGACGGAACCTATCGCCGGCCTCCCGGGTGGGGCCAGAAGGGCGACTTCTCCGCCCATGACTACTTCATGACCAACCCCTCCCTCTCGGGCCGGGGTCATCGCGTCAAGGACAAGCCACGGGCGTTCGAGAATGTCGGCCGTCTCGCGTAACATCAGCGACGCCGCTGTCGTCGATATCGGCAGCAACTCGATCCGCCTGGTGTTCTATCGCCTTGAGGGTCGGGCGATCTGGACGGTCTACAACGAGAAGGTGCTCGCCGGCCTCGGCCGCGACTTGGCGGAAACCGGCCGACTTTCACCGCAAGGGACCGTCGCCGCGCTGGAGGCGCTGAGCCGGTTCCAGGTGCTGATCGAGGCGGCGGGCCCCGATGCGGTGCACGTGGTCGCCACCGCCGCCGTTCGGGACGCCTCGGACGGGGAGACCTTCCGGCGGCAGGTGAGCGCCCGAACGGGCCTCGAGGTGCGCGTGCTCTCCGGCGAGGAGGAGGCGCACTATTCGGCCCTCGGCGTGCTGGCCGGATCACCGGATTCCAACGGACTGGTGGGCGACCTGGGCGGGGCCAGCCTGGAGATCACGCGGCTCAGTGACGGCGAGCCCTGCCGGGGCGTGACCCTGCCGCTCGGGCCGTTTTCGGTGTCGCAGGGCGGCCGGTTCGATCCGGACCGGACCCGCGCCGCCACGGCCCAGGCGCTGAAGCCCATCGCCGGCGCCTTCTCGGCCAAGACCTTCAACGCCGTGGGCGGCGCCTGGCGCAACATCGCCCTGATCCACATGCGGATGTCGGGGTATCCGCTGGAGATCGTCCACCAGTACACGCTCAGCCGGAGCGAGGCGCTCGAGGCGGCCGTGTTCGTGTCGCGCCAGTCGAGACATTCGCTCGAGCGGATCGAGGGCATCACCCGGCGTCGCGCCGAGTCCCTCCCCCACGCCGCCGTGGTGCTGGAGGGCTTGATCGAGCACCTGGGGCTCGAGCGCGTGGTCCTCTCGGCTTATGGCGTCCGCGAGGGACTGCTGTTGGAGAACCTCAGCCCGCAGGCGCGGACCCTGGATCCGCTGGTGGAGGGCTGCGCGGCGCTCGGCTCCCGGCGACCCCTCGCCGAAGCCCTGGGGGCGGCGCTGGAAGCCTGGGTGGCGCCAAGCTTCGAAGCCCTCGAGCCCGTCATGGGCGCGCGGGAGCGGCTCCTCGTCGCCGCCGCTTGCCGGTTGGCGGAGCTGGGGGTCCAGCTGCATCCGGACCATCGCGCCCGGCTCATCTTCGATCAGGTGCTGCGCGCGCCGATCGCCGGCGTGACCCACCCCGAACGCGCCTTCCTCGCCACCGCCGCCTTCGCCCGGCACTCGGCGAGTTCCAATCTGCCTCAGCCCCAGGTTACGGAACGCCTGCTCGACGACGACCAGCGGCAGCGAGCCCGGGCGCTGGGCGCGGCCCTGCGACTCGCCTGCGATCTATCGGGGCGCAACGCCTCGCTGCTCGAGCACGCGACGCTGAGGATCGAGCGCGGCGCCCTGACGCTGACCGCATCGCCGGTGTGGGGATCGCTGCTGATCAGCGAGCAGACACAAAAACGCGCCGCGACCTTGGCCGCGGCGCTGAATTTGGAGCTCAGGATCGCCACCGAGCCGGAGGCTCGGCGCGCCGTGGGCTGAACCGGGCCTGGAGCACGCCGCGCGCGCTCCGGCCCGTTCCGAGTTACTTCACCTGGACGGTGGCGCCGGCGGCTTCGAGCTTCGTCTTGATCTCGTCCGCTTCCTGCTTGGAGACGTTCTCCTTCACGGGCTGCGGCGCGCCTTCGACGAGGTCCTTGGCTTCCTTCAGGCCCAGGTCGGGGCGCACGCCGCGGACTTCCTTGATCACGTTGATCTTCTTGTCGCCCGCGCCCGTGAGCACGACAGTGAACTCGGTCTGCTCTTCGGCCGCTTCGGCCGGAGCCGCGGCCGCGCCGCCGGCGGCGGCGGCCATGGCGACGGGAGCGGCGGCGGAGACGCCCCACTTCTCTTCCAGCAGCTTGGAGAGCTCGGCCGCCTCGAGGACGGTGAGCGCGGAGAGGTCGTTAACGAGGGATTCGAGATTGGCCATGGGATTATCCTTTGGTTCGAAGGGGATGGGAGTTGGTGATGTGACGGCTTACGCCGCGTCCTTGTCGGCGTAGGCCTTGAGCACGCGAGCGAGCTGGCCGGCGGGAGCCTGGAGCACGCCGGCGATGCGGGTCGCCGGGGTGTTGATGAGTCCGACGAGGCGGGCGCGCAGTTCGTCGAGCGACGGCAGCTTGGCGAGGGCCTCGACGCCTTTGGCGTCCAGCACCTGCTCGCCCATCATCGCGCCGATGATGACCAGCTTCTCGTTATCCTTGGCGTAGGCGGTCGCGACCTTGGCGGCGGATACCGCGTCGGGACCGTAGGCGATGCCGACCGGCCCCTTGAACAGGGCGTGGGCGCCGTCCGACGCGCCGTTCAGCGCCTTTTTGGCGAGGGTGTTCTTGACCACCGTGAAGGTCGCGCCTTCCTGGCGGAGGCGATGGCGCAGGTCGTTGAGGTTGGCCACGGTGAGGCCGGTGTAGTGGGTGACCACGACGGCGCCGGCCCCGGCGAACACGCCTTTGATCTCGTCGATGGCGTCCGACTTCTGAGCGCGATCCATTAGGGTGTCCTTGGCGTCACAAACTTGAAGGGACTGCCGAAGGAAGCGGATGCGCGACGCGGTGCGGCTCTGGGAGGAGCGCAACCCGCATCTTCATCCCGTCTCCCCGCGATGATTAAGCCTCGAGAGGCCCGCGGTTCTTCGACAGGTCGCCACGGGCGGACCCGCAGCGGACGCGCGCCTTTACAGGAGGCGCGCCGGCGATGCAACCTCGACGCCATGAAACACGCCGGGCCAGCGGCGCTCGATGAGCTCGAGTCTCTGCTCGAGGCGCTCCGGACGGTCGACGGCCTGAAGGAGAAGAGCCGGGGCGTGTTCTACCGCGGCTCGAAGGCGTTCCTGCACTTTCATGAAGACCCCGCCGGCCTCTTCGCCGATGTGCGCGATGCGGGCGGCGATTTCGATCGGCTGCCGGTGGGGACGTCGCCGGAACGCTCAGTCTTGCTCCGGAGAGTGGGGTTCGAAGCCTCTCCACTATCGAGCGAGAACTGAAGCGCCCGCCGGCCCGCCACGCAGCTCCCGCCCTTGGTGATGACGCCGACTTTATCGGGCCCGAGCGCCGTTCGCAGCGCATCGAGGACGCCATCGGTTTCCGCACTGCGGGCGCTCAAGCCGCACAGCCCGACGCGGATCGAGCCGACGCGCCAACGGTCGAGAGCCCAGGCGATGAGGGCGAGTTGCGGCGTGAAGCTCGGGGGCGCACCCTTATTCATCTGGACATCGACGTCCGGCAGTGGAGACAGGGGCGGAACCACCACGGTGTTCTCGAAGCCACTGTGCGTCCGAAGCGCGCGTTCGAGGGCGTAGGCCGCTTGTAGGTCCAGTCCATCTTGGCGATCGAGAAGCACCACCCCGGAACCCGAGTCGAAATCGTAGGCGACCTTGGCGTCCGGGAAAGGAACCATGTCCTGAAGCGTCTTGGTCTTGTCCCGCGGCAGGTCGGCGGTGGACGCGGCGGCCGAGCGATCGTCTTCAAGGCGGCTTGGATCGGCGAGCACCACCTGGTCGACGTGCACATCGGTCGGCCGGTTGAACGCCTTGAGACGGGCGCCAAGCTGGGCTGAAGAGTCGGTCACGTATTTTGGCGTCGCCACCAGCGCCTCCACACGCAAGGCGCGCCCGACCTTTCGCACCGTGAGCATCGTCACCCGAGCCTTGGGACCGAAGATCGCATGCAGAGCGGCCCGGCTGGCGACGGTGGCGCGGCCCTCCAGCGCGATCGTGTTCAGCGAAATGGTGAGCGGCACGCACAACGCCGCCGCCATCAGGACCACCAAGGCCTGTCCCAACACGCCGTGGCGCGCCAGATGCGGCCGGAAACCGTAGATCGCCGCCATGCCGGCCGCGGCCAGGGCGATGGCGATCAGGTTGGTGGCGAAGAGCAGGAGCGCACCGCCGGCTATGCCGAGGTTCCCGGAACCCAGTCCGAACCCGACGGTGGCGATCGGCGGCATGAGGGCGGTTGCGATCGCCACGCCGATGGCGGTCTCGCCCCGTTGGCGAATGACCGCGTAGCCGCCGGCGATCCCCGAAAGGACGGCGACGAGCAGATCGAAGAGGTTCGGCCGCGCGCGGGCCAGGATCTCGGCCGTGGGCTCCTTGAGCGGAGAGACCCAGGTCAACAGGATGGCGACCAGGAGCGCCGCGCCAAGGCCCGCCGCCAGGCTCGCCACGGCGCTGCGGACCGCGCTCCAGTCGACCATCCGGAAGGCGAACCCGAGCAGGATGATCGGCCCCATGAACGGGGACAAAAGCATCGCGCCGATGACCACGGCGGGCGATGAGAGGAGCAGCCCCAGCGTGGCGATCCCCGACGACAGGATCGTCATCATCAGGAAGCGGCCGCTCAAGGAGCCCGAGGCCAGGATCTCGGCACGGACGGCGGGGCGATCGAGACCGGCGGCGAGCCGGTCAAGGAAGATGCGCCAAGCGCGGATCCCCGGCGCGTGACGGTCCGACGAGCCCGGAGCCAGCTCCCCGTTCATCCGCGGTTGAGCCGTTTCAGCAAGGGGCTGACGGTGGGCCCCTGCACAACGACGGCGAACAGAACCACGGCATAGGTCGCGATCAACAGGAATGTCTTGGCCGGCGATGGCGGCAGGGAGAGCGCCAGGGCGACGGAAATCCCGCCGCGCAGACCTCCCCAGGCCAGAAGCCCGGTGGCGAGGCGCCAAGGCAGCAGTCGCATCCAGAACGCCATGAACGCGCCGACGGACACGAGCCGCACGACAAGCGCGAGTGGAATGGCCAGCAGGGCCACGGCGAGCAGGGTCGGGTTCTCGGCCACGGCGACCGCCTGGAGACCGATCAGGACGAACAAGGCGGCGTTCAGGATCTCGTCGACCACGGTCCAGAACTTGATCAGGTGATCACGCGTCACCGCGCTCATGGCGTGGTTGGCGGCTTGATTGCCCACGATCAGCCCGGCGACCACCATCGCGACCGGTCCGCTGACGCCCACACGTTGGGCCACCGCGTATCCCCCCATGACCACGGCGAGCGTGATCAGGACTTCCAACCCATAGTCGTCGATGGTCCGCATCGCGCTGTAGGCGATCCACCCGATGATCAACCCGATCGCAACGCCGCCACCCGCCTCGGTGACGAACATCTCGACGGCGGAGAACGCGGTGACCGGTGTCGAACCGCTGACCGTCGCCAGGAGAATGGTGAACACCACCACGCCCACGCCGTCGTTGAACAGGCTTTCACCGCCGACCAGCGACTCGAGTTGCGGCGCGATCTTCTGTTCGCGCAACAGGCTGAGAACCGCGACCGGATCCGTGGGGCTGATCAGAGCCCCGAAGACGAAGCACCAGCCGGGCGAGACGTTCAGGTGTGCGATGCGGGCGATGAGAAGCAGCCCCGCGCCGATCAGGACGGTCGAGATCAACACGCCCAGCGTGGAGAGTGCGAGGATCGGCTGCCAGCCCCGGCGCATCTCGCCGAAATCGACATGAAGGGCGCCCGCGAACAGCAGGAACGACAACATCCCGTTCATCAGCGTCTGGTGGAAGTCGACGCTGCTCAGGAAGCTCTGAAGCCGCGAACTCAGCCCCAGACCGGGCAGGATGCGGTCGATGGCGACCACCGCGAGCGAGGCGATCATCCCCATCGCGGTGAGACCGCTCGTCTGCGGCAGGCGCAGCAACGTGCGGTTCGCGTAGCCGAGGACGGCGGCCAACACGATCACGATGGTGGCCACTTCGAATGGGGTCACGTCGTCCTCTGCCAGCCTCGCGCGAGGCTAGAAGATCGGCCGCGGCGAGGCGAGCCATAACGAGAGTACCTCGCCGGTTACGAGCCTGGACTTAGGGGCGAGGCGCGGAACGCCCCGCCTCTTTCCGTCATGAGGGCGCCGCGCTGCATCCAGCGCGGCGCGGGCTGGCCAGATCAGGCCGCGCCCAAGCTCCCCGTATCCACCTTCACGCCCGGCCCCATGGTCGAGGAGAGGCTGATGCGCTTCACATAGGTGCCCTTGGCGCCGGACGGCTTGGCGCGGTTGAGCGCGTCCAACAGGGCGCGAACGTTGGCGGTGAGGGCGTCCTCGGTGAAGCTGGCCTTGCCGATGCCGGCGTGGACGATGCCCGCCTTCTCGACGCGGAACTCGATCGAGCCGCCCTTGGCGTCCTTCACCGCCTGGCCGACGTTGGGCGTGACGGTGCCCACGCGCGGGTTAGGCATCAGGCCGCGCGGACCCAGGATCTTACCGAGGCGCCCGACGAGGGCCATCATGTCCGGCGTGGCGATCACCCGGTCGAACTCCATGAAGCCGCCCTGGATACGCTCGACCAGGTCCTCGGCGCCCACGATATCCGCGCCGGCGGCGGTAGCTTCGGCCTGCTTGGCGTCCTTGGCGATGACGGCCACGCGAACGTCGCGCCCGGTGCCGGACGGCAGGGAGACGACGCCGCGCACCTGCTGGTCGGCGTGGCGCGGATCGACGCCGAGATTGACGGCGATCTCGATGCTCTCGTCGAACTTGGCGGTGGCGTTGGTCTTCACCAGCTTCACCGCGTCGGGCAGCGGATAGACGGTATTGCGATCGGCCGTGCGGGCCTTCTCGCGCTTGGTTAGTTGCACCATGATCCTAAGCCTCCACCACGCGCAGGCCCATGGCCTTGGCCGAGCCTTCGATGATCTTCGTCGCCGCGTCGAGATCGTTGGCGTTCAGATCCTTCATCTTCTTCTCGGCGATCTCGCGCAGCTGGGCGCGGGTCACGTCGCCGACGAAGTTCACGCCGGTCTTGCCCGAGCCGGACTTCACACCGGTGATCTCCTTGAGGAAGTGGGTCGCCGGCGGGGTCTTGGTGACGAAGGTGAAGCTCTTGTCCTGATAGACGGTGATCACCGTCGGCAGGGGCGTGCCCTTCACTTCCTTTTCGGTGCGGGCGTTGAACTCCTTGCAGAAGCCCATGATGTTGACGCCGCGCTGTCCGAGCGCGGGTCCGATCGGCGGTGAAGGCGTGGCGGAGCCCGCTTTCACCTGCAGCTTGATGTAGCCCAGGATCTTCTTGGCCATAGTCTCCTCGAATGCCGGCGGACCGGCTTAAAAAGCGTCAGCGAGCCGTGGTGCGGGTGGCGCCCTCCCACGGATTTCGGATCGCAACGATAAGCGAAGCGCGGGCGGTTATCAGGTCCGGGCTATTCCCGCAACCATAGGCGCCTCTCAGGCGAGGTCAGTCGGCGCCCACGATCACCCGCTCCTCACCCCACCACAGAGGTGAGCGGGCGAGATCGATGAACCGCCGTTCGTCCTCCAGCAGCATCCGCCCGGCGGCGATCTGATCGGGACTGGGGGAGGCCGGCATCGCATCCTCCAGCCGGTCCCACCAGAGCTCGGCGACACCGTCGTAGGCTTCGGGACCACCGCGCGACGCGCGCAGGGCGTCGTGCGCGGGGTCGGCCAGGGTGTGGGACTGGACATAGCGACGGATCCTGAGCGTCTCGGCCACGCCGCGGACCAAGGGGCCGTGCGTCTCGAACCAGTAGGTCTGGAAGGCCTCCCGCGTGAGATGAGGCAGCCGCACGAGCGCGAAGGTGAGCTTGATCAAAGTCGTCCTCCCGAACTTACTGGCGGTCGCGGCCGACATGGACGCGGCGGTCTCACCGGCCTAGCTTCAACTTCAAGCAGCGAGGGAGGGGCCATGTCCAGCGGAACGCCATCGGGCGAAGCCTTCGGCGGGGTGATCGGCCGAACGATCCCGCAGTCCACGCCCTGGTGGCCGCCGACGAAAGGCCAAGCCGGCGCGCCGGACGTGGTGCTGGTGGTGCTCGACGACACCGGCTTCGCGCACCTGGGCTGCTATGGCTCGACCATCGAGACGCCAAACATCGACGCCTTGGCCGCCGGCGGCGTGCGGTTCACCGGTTTCCACACCACGGCCCTGTGCTCGCCGACCCGCGCCTGCCTGCTCACCGGGCGCAACCACCACGCGGTCGGCATGCGGGCGATCTCGAACTTCGACACCGGCTATCCGAACATGCGCGGGGCGATCCCGCCCGCGGCCGCGACGCTGCCGGAGATGCTGCGCGAGGCGGGATATTCGACCTTCGCCGCCGGCAAGTGGCACTTGGCGCCGATGAGCGAGTGCACCGCCGCCGGCCCGTTCACCAACTGGCCGCTGCGCAAGGGCTTCGACCGCTACTACGGCTTTCTTCAGGGCGAGACGGACCAGTTCCACCCGGAGCTCACGAGCGACAACCACTTCATCGACCCGCCCTCGCGAGACGACTACCACTTCAGCGAGGACGTCACCGACCGCGCGTGCGGCATGGTGCGCGACGTGGTCTCGATCGCGCCCGAGCGGCCTTTCTTCCTCTATCTGGCCTACGGCGCGATGCACTCGCCGCACCAGGCTCCGCGCGCCTATCTCGAGAAGTACCGCGGCCGGTTCGACGAGGGCTGGGACGTGGCGCGGGAAGCCTGGTTCGAGCGGCAGAAGGCCATGGGCGTCATCCCGCCGGACACCGGCCTCGCTCCGCATAATCCTGGGGTGAAGCCCTGGACGGAGCTGAGCGACAACGAACGCCGCTTCGCCGCGCGGCTGCAGGAGGCGTTCGCGGCCATGCTCGAGCATACCGACGTCCAGATCGGACGCCTGATCGCGTTCCTGAAGTCCATCGATCGCTTCGACAACACCGTTTTCCTGCTGCTCTCCGACAACGGCGCCAGCCAGGAAGGCGGCCAGGCCGGCGTGCTCGACGAGATGAAGTGGTTCAACGGCATGCGCGAGAGCGCCGACGAGGCGGTGGCGCGGCTGGACGACATCGGCGGTCCTGACAGCCACACCAATATCCCCTGGGGCTGGGCGCAGGCGGGGAACACCCCCCTCAAGTGGTACAAGCAGAACACCCACGGCGGCGGCGTGCGCGATCCGCTGATCGTGAGCTGGCCGAAGGGTCTCGCGGCGCGCGGCGAGCTGCGCCACCCCTTCTGCCACGCCATCGACATCACCCCGACGGTGCTCGACATCGTCGGCCTGGAGCCGCCCCGGACCGTGGCGGGCGTCGAACAGATGCCGATCCACGGCGTGAGCCTCGCCGAAGTGCTGCGCGAGCCTCGGGCGGAGCTTCCGAGGGGTCCGCAGTACTTCGAGATGCTCGGCCATCGCGGAGTATGGGCCGACGGCTGGAAGGCGGTGACCCACCATGACGCCGGCAAGCCGTTCGAGGACGACCGATGGGAGCTTTACCGGCTGAGCAAGGACTTCTCGGAGTCGGAGGACCTCGCCGAGGCCGAGCCCGAACGCCTCAAGTCGATGATCGAGCTGTGGTGGTCCCTCGCGGAAACCAACGGCGCCCTGCCCCTCGACGACCGCAACATGTTCGAGCTGTTCCGCGCCTCCCAGCGGCCGGGCCTGCCCACCGCGCGCAGACAGTTCGTCTACCATCCGCCGATCTCGCACGTGGTGGCGGACGCCTGCCCGCCCGCGGCGCGGGGCTGGAGCTCGACCTTCGTGCTCGATCATCCAGAGGGTGGCGGAGATGGCGCGCTGATGGCGCGCGGCAGCCAGAACAGCGGCTTCGTGCTCTACGTGAAGGGCGGCCGGCTGGTGTTCGACTACAACGACTTCCACGACCACACCCGCTTCGTGGCCGACGCGCCGCTCGGGCCCGGCCGTCGGGAGGTCGGCCTCAAGGTCGAGCGCGACGGATTCGGCGCCCAGGTGGCGATGACGGTCGACGGCCGAACCGTGGCCAGCGGGATCATCCAGCGGCTGCTGTTCATGATCTCCTCGACGGGGATGGACATTGGCCGCAGCCTCGCGCCGGTGAACGACGACTACCGCGCGCCGTTCGACTATCCCGGCCGGATCGAGCGGGTGGTTTGGGACGTGCCCAAGCTCCCGGCGCCCGCCGGCGAGGTGCGCGCCCAGGTGCGGGCCGAGATGGTGCGCCAGTAGCTTCGAGAACGTGAGGGAGATGCGGATGGGACGGCTTCAGGACAGGGTGGCGATCGTCACCGGCGCGGCGAGCGGCATCGGGCGAGCGAGCGCCGAGCTGTTCGCCTCGGAAGGCGCCCGGGTGGTCGCGGTGGACCGGCCGGAGTCGAACCTCGCTTACGACAGCGGGGCGATCACGCCGGTGGGCGTCGATCTCGTCGACCGCCGAAGCGGCCGAGAAGGTGATGGCCGCGGTCGAACCTCTGGGTCGCCTCGACATCCTCTTCAACAACGCGGGCGTCTCGAACAAGGACAATGTGGTCGATACCAGCGACGAGACCTGGGACCGGGTGCTGGATATCAATCTCAAGGCCTATTTCCGCCTGTGCCGGGCGGCGATCCCGAAGCTCATCGCTTCGCCGTTCGGGCGCATCATCCAGACCGCCAGCGTCATGGCCCAAGGCACGGATTATGGGTTAGCCGCCTACTGCGCCTCCAAGGCCGGGGTGCTCGGGCTCACCCGCACCCTGGCGCTCGAACTCGGCAAAGCCGGCGTGACCGCCAACGCCATCATGCCCGGCGCGATCGTCACCGGGATGACCGCGCGCGGCTTCGAGAACCCTCAAGCCGCCGAGGTCTGGGCCAAGAAATCGGTGCTGCGGCGACTTGGCCAACCGATCGACGTGGCCCGGGTCGCGCTGTTCCTGGCGTCGGATGACGGCGGCTTCGTCACGGGCCAGGTGATCGCCGCCGATGGCGGCATGACCATCCGCGTCTGAGATGATGGCGCCGTCAGAATCCAAGGTGAAGCTTGCGGTGAACTTGGGGGATGGTTCCCGGTACTTACCTTTGTTTTTCAGCCGAGAAACCGGATCGCTACTTGCGCGCTTACTGCGAAAGAAGGAGCGATTAACCAATGTCGATCGTCGCCAAGGGCGCAATCGCCGCCATGTTCATGGGTGTGCTGATGGGCGCGACCCTCAAACCCAGTCAAGCGGTCGCCACGCGCGTTCAAGCCACGCCGCACCTGATCATGGATTCGTCGAACACCGGTCTGCTGGCCTCGGTGAACGCCGCCACGCACGCGCAGGACTGATCGCTTTCAGCCTGGCGCTGCTCGCCTGCGGATCGGCGCTCGCCGCGCCCTCCATGCAGGCGATCTTGGCCGCGTCCAAACCCGCTGAGTGGCGCGCCATCGCGCCTGAAAACACCCTCTATATCGACCTGCCCAAGGGGCGGGTCATCATAGAATTGGCTCCGCGGTTCGCACCCAACCACATCCGCAACATTCGGGCCTTGGTCCGCGCCGGCTTCTTCGACGGCCTGAAGGTCGTTCGCAGCCAGGATAATTACGTCGTTCAGTGGGGCGACGCCGAAGCGGCCAAGCCGCTTGGCGAGGCTCACCGAACTGAGAAAGCCGAGTTCAGCCATCGCGCCAACGCCGGCGAGCCGCTCACGCCCCTGCCCGATCCCGACACCTACGCGCGCCGCACCGGGTTCACCGACGGCATGCCGGCGGCTCGCGATCCCGCGACCGGCGAGGCGTGGCTGGTGCACTGCTACGGCATGGTCGGCGCCGGCCGGAACAACGATCCGGACACTGGCGGCGGGGCCGAGCTCTACGCGGTCATCGGCCAGGCGCCGCGCCAGCTCGACCGCAACGTCACCCTGGTCGGCCGGGTGGTGAAGGGCATCGAGCTGTTCTCCACCCTTCCGCGAGGCACAGCCGATCTCGGCTTCTACAAGACGGAGGCGGAGAAGACGCCCATCCTCCGCGTGAGACTCGCCGCCGACCTCCCCGCAAGCGAGCGCACGCCGCTCGAAGCGTTGCGCACCGACAGCGCCAGCTTCGCCGCCCTGCTGCAGAACCGCCGCTTCCGCCAGGACGACTTCTACAAGCGCGCGGCCGGCGCGATCGACGTCTGCAACATGCCGCTTCCGGTGCGGGAACACCCGGCCTCCTGAGACGCTCCGCTCCAATCAGCGGAGGAGCGTGGCGATGAAGACCGAACCCAAGACCGGAGAGCGCGTGAGCTGGAGTTCCCACGGCGGCGAGGCGCACGGCAAGGTCGTGCGCAAGCTCACCTCGCCGACCAAGATCAAGAGCCACAAGGTCGCCGCCAGCCAGGACAATCCCGAGTACCTGGTGAAGAGCGACAACGGCGGAACGGCGGCCCACAAGAAGGAAGCGCTGAAGAAGGACTAGGGCTCGGCGCGGCCTCAGAGCACCGCGTCCACCGCCTCGATCCAATGCCGCACGGGCGTGCGCGTGGCGCCGGACAGGTGCATCCAGCAGCCGATGTTGGCGGTGTAGATCGTCTCGGGAGCGGACGCCGTCAGGGCGGTGATCTTCCGCGACCGCAAGGCCTTGGCGAAGGTGGGCTGCAGGATCGAATAGGCCCCGGCCGAACCGCAGCACAGGTGGGTGTCCTTCACCGGCTGTGGACGATAGCCGAGCCGGCCGAGCAGCGCCGCCACGCGGCCTTCCAACCTCAGCCCGTTGCGCAGCGTGCAGGGATCGTGGACGGCGACGACCGGATGCGCCGGTGCGCGCGCCGGCTCGAGCGCCACCTGGTCAAGCACCTCGATCGGGTCACGCAGCGCGCGCGGCGATGCGACCGGCGCGCTCGCGCCACGCGGGCTCCTCCACCAACAGGTCCGGGTAGTCGCGGATGAAGGCGGCGCAGCCGCTGGCGTTGGCGATGATCGCCTCGGCGCCGGCGTCCAACGCGGCCTCCCAGGCGACGATGTTGCGGCGGGCGAGAGCGCGACCGGTTTCCTCATCGCCGGTGTGGAAGGCCAGGGCGCCGCAGCATCCCGTTCCGGGCGTCTCGGTGAGGTCGACGCCGACCTTGGCGAACACCCGACGCGTGGCGGCGTTGAAGTGCGGCGCGGCGGCGGACTGCACGCAGCCCTTGAGCAGCGCCATTGCCCGCGCGCCCACCGGGGCGTCGACGGTCGGTCCACGCGCGCCACGCCCTCGACCGACGAGCGTGAACCAGGGCCTGATCAGCCACGGGCGCAAGCCGGCCGCGCGCACGCCGAACCGCAGGAGCCGCTCGCGCCAGGGACGCCGCACGCGCGCGTCGATCCTCGGCTTGGCGATGTCGAGCAGCCGATGGTAGCCGACCCCGGAGGGGCAGGTCGTCTCGCAGGCCCGGCAAGACAGGCAGCGGTCGAGGTGCGTTTGGGTGACTCGGGTGGCCGGCGCGCCCTCCAGGGCGCCCTTCATCAGGTAGATGCGCCCGCGCGGCCCGTCGAGTTCGTCGCCGGTCAGGGCGTAGGTCGGGCAAGTCGCGTTGCACATCCCGCAGTGCACGCAGGCGCGCAGAACCGCCTCGGCGATCGCCCCTTGGGCCGTGTTCGCGAGAGCGGGCTCGATGTCGGTGCGCATGCCCTTAGAGGCCCTCGTACATCCGGCCCGGGTTGAACACCCCGGCCGGGTCGAACACCGCCTTGAGCCGTCGGTGTAGCGCCATCATCGGCTCGGGCAAGGGATCGAACACCGCCTCCCCCGGCGCTGCGCCGCGGACGAGAGATACGTGGCCGTGTTCGACGCGCGGCCGGTCCTCCTGGTCCACGAAGGCCTGGGCGCCCGCCCAGTCCAGCAGGGCGCCGACCGGAGGCGTCGCGTTCGGGGGCAGGCTCACGCGCCATAGGCGAGGCGCGCGCAGCCTCGGCAGGCTCAGGTCGCGGAGCTGGTCCCAGAACCCATCGGAACCGAGCTCCCCACCCAGCGTGGTCTGGAGCGCCGCCAGTCGAATCGGCGAGCCAGCCAGTCGCAGGTGAAGGCGCTCGCCATCGTGCGATGCTCCCGTGAGCGGCAGGGACGGATCCCGCGCGAGTCCGCGACCCTGGGACCAGGGCATCTCGAACGACAACGCCAGGCTCGAGGCGGGCGCGGGCGCCACGCGCAGCGAGACATCGAGCAGGACTCCGAAGCTGCCCAACGCCCCACCCTGGAGCCGGAAGAGGTCGAAGCCGGCGACATTCTTGAACACCGTGCCGCCGAACCGCAACGTCTCGCCGCGCCCGTTCAGGAGCGTCACGCCCAGCAGGCTGTCCCGCACCGCGCCGGCGAACGGTCGGGCCGGCCCCGATAAACCGGACGCCACGACACCGCCGATCGTGCTGGCGGCGCCGAGCCTCGGCGGCTCGAAGGCAAGATGCTGGCCGAAGGCGGCGAGCCGCGCCTCGATTTCGGCGAGCGGCGTTCCGGCGCGCGCCGTGATCACCCGCTCGCTCGGCTGGTAGTCGATCACCCCGCGATGACCGGAGACATCCAGACGCTCGCCGACGACTTGGCGGCCGTACCAGGCCTTGGTCCCGCCGCCGACGATCGCGAGCGGGGTTCCGGCCGCGCTCGCCGCGCGCACCTGTTCCGCCAGTTCGCCGGAGAGGTCGACGTCAGAACCGGGGCAGGTCGGCAAAGGGACGTGGCGCGTTGGCGTGGACGTGCATCGCGCCATATTCGGCGCAACGGGCGAGGGTCGGGACGGCCTTTCCGGGGTTGAGCAGGCCGGCGGGATCGAAGGCGCGCTTCACCGCCTCGAACGTCTCGATCTCGGCGGTGCTGAACTGCACGCACATCTGGTTGATCTTCTCGCGCCCGACGCCGTGCTCGCCGGTGATCGTCCCGCCCACCGCGACACACAGCTCCAGGATGGCGCCGCCGAGGCGTTCGGCGCGCTCCATCTCTCCCGGCGCGTGGGCGTCGTAGAGGATGAGCGGGTGAAGGTTGCCGTCGCCGGCGTGGAACACGTTGGCGACCTGAAGCCCCTCGGCCAGGCCCAGGGTCTCGATACCGTTCAACACCTCGGCGAGGCGCTGCCGCGGGATGGTGCCGTCGATGCAGTAGTAGTCCGGCTTGAGGCGGCCGAGCGCCGGGAAGGCGCTCTTGCGTCCTTTCCACCATCGCTCCCGCTCGGCCTCGTCGGCGGCCCTGTGGATCGAGGTCGCCCCTGCCCGCTCGCAAATGCCAGCGACCAGCGCCGCCTCGGCGTCCGCCTCGTCGGGCGCCCCGTCGAGCTCGCAGAGCAGGATGGCGGCGGCGTTGTGCGGATAGCCGCACTGGGCGTGGGCCTCGGCCGCGCGAATGGTGAGGGCGTCCATCATCTCCAGCCCGGCGGGCGTCACGCCCGAAGCGATGATGGCGGCGACCGCCTCTCCGGCGCGGCTCACATCGTCGAAGGCGATCATCAGCAGGCGCGCGCAGACCGGGACAGGGGTGAGGCGCACGGTCACCTCGGTGATCACGCCCAGCAGCCCCTCCGAACCGGTGATCAAGGCCAGGAGGTCGAATCCCGGCGCATCCCACGCCGCCGAGCCGAGCCTCAGGATCTCGCCCTCGAGGGTGACCAGCTCGACCGAGGCGACGTTGTGGATCGTCAGCCCGTACTTCAGGCAGTGCACGCCGCCCGCGTTCTCGGCCACGTTGCCGCCGATGCTGCAGGCGAGCTGGGACGACGGATCGGGGGCGTAGAACAGGCCGTGAGGCGCCGCGGCCTCGGAGACCGCCAGGTTGCGCACGCCCGGCTGCACCACCGCAAGCCGCGCGTCGGCATCGATCGACAGGATCTTGTCGAACCGCGAGAGCACCAGCAGCACACAGCCCGGATAGGGCAAGGCGCCGCCGGAAAGCCCCGTGCCCGCTCCGCGCGCCACCACCGGAACGCCGAGTTCGGCGCAGATCCGCAGCACGGCGGCGACCTCGCGCGTGCGCCGCGGCAGGGCGACCACGCCCGGCCGGCCCCGATAAGCCGCCAGACCGTCGCTTTCGTAGACGGCCATGGCTTCGTCCGAGACCAGGAGGCCATCGGCGGGCAGAGCGGCCGCGAGACGCTGGATCAGCACCGCCCGATCGTGGGGGGCGAAGGTGGGGTCGAGCGTTCGGTCGAAAGCGTCGAGCATGGCGTCATGCTTAGAGCGCGCTCGTCCCCAGCCAAAACGAAAAGGGCGGCGCTCTCGCGCCGCCCTTCGCGTCGATGAAAACCGACTGAGACGTCTTAGACCGCGGCGAGACGAGCCTTGCGGCGCATCACGGCTCCGACAGTCCCGAAGCCCAACAGCATGATCGCCCAGCTGGCCGGCTCAGGCACGCCGCCGCCATTGACCGTGAAGACGAGCGCGGCGGGCGGGCCGGACGATTCCACATAGTCCAGCGTGAACGCGTAGTAGCCCGCGGCGCCGGAGTTGAAGACGGTGAACGGGGTCGTGTCGAGCGCCGTCGGTCCGGGCGCGTTCACCACCGTGCCGAAGCCGGCGATATCGAGCACCACGCCATCGTCGTGGCCCACCACAAAGCTGTTGTTGCCGCTCTTGAGGAACAGGTTTCCGGTGATGTCGATCTGAGTGTTGCCGGTCCCATAGGAGAAGCTGGTGTTGCCGCCGTTCGTGGCGAAGGCCGCCGACTTGTTGCTGAAGGTCGGATTGTTGAGGAACGCACCGAGCGTATAGACCGACGGGTCGTCGCTGGGATTGTAGTTGATGGCGCCCGGCGTGAAGGTGGCGTCGCCCGGACCGCCGATGCTGGTGTCGACCGAAGGCGTGGCGGTGCTGAGGTAGATGGTGCCGGACGTGCCGGACACGGTCGAGGCGTGGCCCGCCGTGGCCGCGCCCAACGCAAGGGCGCTTAGCGCGGCGGCGCTGAGGATGGACTTCATTGGTGGAGACTTCCCTGAACAGAACTGGCTTTGAGCCAGCGCCGTGCGACATATCGCCTCGATCTTGTCGGTCAAGAACGCTTTCCAAACGCAAAATCGGCCGACTAAGGCCGAAAAGTGTCAGAGACTAACCTTTGTTTTTCCAGGAGAATGTGAGGGAATGTTACGCCGCTGCCGGCCCCCTCTAAGGTTTACAATCGGGGTGCTGGGTGGCCAGGCCGAGCCCCAACACCACTCGTTGACTATTCTCAAACCGGCTCTTCGTTCACGATCTCGTGATAGACGTTTGACGCGGGGCGTGGTGGGCGGCGGGGGGTTCGAACCCACGACCTCCTGGGTGTAAACCAGGCGCTCTGACCAGCTGAGCTAGCCGCCCTCGATCCACGAAAAAGGGGCGACGCAGCCGCGCCGCCCCTCGATCGTCGTCTTATCTCAAGACGTCGGTCAGTGGGTAATCACCAACCCGCCTTCTTGGGGATCGTCCCCGGCCTTGGGCGGGACGACGATCGCCTCGTCCTCCTCGCGCCACTCGATCGGGGTGACCGGATCGAGCAGAGCCAGCTTCAGCACCTCGTCGACAGTGGTGACCGGGATGATCTCCAGGTCGTTCTTCACGCTGTCGGGCACATCGGCCAGATCCTTGGCGTTCTCGATCGGGATCAGCACCGTCTTGATGCCCGACCGCTGAGCCGCAAGCAGCTTTTCCTTCAAGCCGCCGATCGGCAGAACCCGGCCGCGCAGGGTGATCTCGCCGGTCATCGCCAGATCCTTGCGGATCGGGATGCCGCTGAGCACCGAGACGATGGCGACCGCCATGGCCACGCCCGCCGACGGACCGTCCTTCGGCGTCGCGCCCTCCGGCACGTGCAGGTGGACGTCGGTCTTGTCGAACAGCGTGGGCTTGAGGCCGAAGCTGATCGCCCGCGAGCGCACGTAAGACGCCGCCGCCGAGATCGACTCCTTCATCACGTCCTTGAGGTTGCCGGTAATGGACATGCGTCCCTTGCCCGGCATCTTCACCGCCTCGATGGTGAGGATGTCGCCGCCGAACTCGGTCCAGGCCAGGCCGGTCACGATGCCGACCTGATCCGCCTCGTCGGTCTCGCCATAACGGTAGCGGCGAACCCCGGCGTACTTCGCCAGACGCTCGTCGTCGATGGTGATCGAGAGCACCTTCTCCCGCGCCATGTCCCGGACCGCCTTGCGCGCGAGGTTGCCCAGCTCCCGCTCGAGCGAGCGAACGCCGGCTTCCCGCGTGTAGTAGCGGATCAGGTCCCGGATCGCCTGGTCGGGCACGATCCATTCGCCGTCCTTCAGGCCGTGATCCTTGGCCAGCTTGGGCAGCAGGTGCCGCTTGGCGATCTCCACCTTCTCGTCCTCGGTGTAGCCGGGGATGCGGATGATCTCCATGCGGTCCAGCAACGGCTGGGGCATGTTGAGGGAGTTGGCGGTGGTGACGAACATCACGTTCGAGAGGTCGTAGTCCACCTCCAGATAGTGGTCGTTGAACGTGGCGTTCTGCTCCGGATCGAGCACCTCCAGCAACGCGCTGGAAGGATCTCCCCGCCAATCGGCGCCCATCTTCTCGATCTCGTCCAGAAGGAAGAAGGTGTTGGTCGTCTTCGCCTTCTTCATCGACTGGATGATCTTGCCGGGCATGGAGCCGATGTAGGTCCGGCGGTGACCGCGGATCTCGGCCTCGTCGCGCACGCCGCCCAAGGACAGGCGCACGAACTCACGTCCGGTCGCCTTGGCGATCGAGCGCCCGAGCGAGGTCTTGCCGACGCCGGGAGGACCGACGAGGCACAGGATCGGACCCTTGAGCGAACCCGTGCGCGCCTGAACGGCCAGGTACTCGAGGATGCGTTCCTTGACCTTCTCCAGGCCGTAGTGATCCTCCTCGAGGACCTTCTCGGCCGCGGCGATATCGATCGGCTTGGTCTTGGCCTTGCCCCACGGGATGGACAGCATCCAGTCGAGGTAGTTGCGCACCACCGTGCTCTCGGCGCTCATCGGGCTCATGCCGCGCAGCTTCTTGAGCTCCGCCTCGCACTTCTCCCGCGCTTCCTTGGTGAGCTTGGTCTTCTTGATGCGCTTTTCGAGTTCGGCCAGTTCGTCGCGCGCGTCGTCCTGCTCGCCCAGCTCGCGCTGGATCGCCTTCATCTGCTCGTTGAGGTAGTACTCGCGCTGGGTCTTCTCCATCTGGCGCTTCACGCGCCCACGGATCTTCTTCTCGACCTGCAGGACGCTGATCTCGCCCTCCATCAGGCCGAAGACCTTTTCCAGCCGCTTGGCGACGTTGACCTGCTCCAGCAGGTTCTGGCGGTCTTCGATCTTCACCGCCAGGTGGGCGGCGATGGCGTCGGCCAGGCGCGCGGGATCGGTGATCTGCGGGATGGCGGCGAGCGCCTCCGGCGGGATCTTCTTGTTGAGCTTCACATAGGAGTTCGAACTGCTCGACCACGGCCCGGGCCAGGCCTTCGGTCTCGCTGCCCTCGGCTGCTTCATCGTCCAGAACGAGGGCGCGCGCTTCGTAATAGGATTCGTGGTCGGTGAAGCTGCGCACCTGGGCGCGGCTCTTGCCTTCGACCAGCACCTTCACGGTGCCGTCGGGCAGCTTCAGCAGCTGAAGCACGCCGGCGATGACGCCGACGGTGTACATGTCGGAGGGATCGGGATCGTCCTGATCACGGTCGCGCTGGGTGACGAGCAGGATCTGCTTGTCACCCTTCATCACCTCTTCGAGGGCGCGCACCGACTTCTCTCGGCCGACGAAGAGCGGCACGACCATGTTCGGGAAGACAACGATATCCCGTAAGGGGAGGACAGGTAGGGTGACGGGGGTCGTCATGATTTGCTTTAACTCCGGGCCACGCTCGAAGGTACGCGCGTGACCTCGATTTGGATGAGAATGTTCGTGGCGGCCATCAACCTCGAGCTTAAGCCCGAGTTGTTCCGCCTGTCCGCCGCTGCGCGGACCCTGGGTTGGGACTTATGTGGATCGTTTGGGGAGCGGTTCAAGTGAGGTGGGCGATTGTGGGCGTGGCGGCCCTGGCGGCGAGCCTGGGGGCCGCGGGCGCGCGGGCCGACTGCAAGTTGCGCCTCTTCAATCTGCCGATCACCCTGGAGGGGCGCGAGGCGCTCACGACCTTGAAGGTCAACGGCCAGGAAGCCCGTTTCACGATCGATAGCGGCGCGTTCTTCAGCATGATCACGCCCGGCTGGGCCAGTCAGTTCGGTCTGAAACCCTTCAACGCACCGTTCGGATTCGAGGTGCGCGGGGTCGGCGGCTCGATGACGCCGCAGATCGTGAAGGTGAAGAGCCTGGGCATCTCCGATGTGCCGCTCACCAACGTCGACTTCCTGGTCGACGACAACGAGGTCGGACACGCCGGACTCCTCGGTCAGAACATCCTCGGCCAACTCGACGCCGAGTACGACTTTCCTCACGCTCGCTTGGCGCTGATCGACGACCGCGGCTGCGAGGGACACAACCTCGCCTACTGGACGAAGCCCGGCGAAGCCTACGGCGTCGTGACGCTGGAGCCCATCGAGAACCCGCTGCAGCGGCGCATCGTCGGACGCGTGAAGGTGAACGGCGTCAGTCTGCGGGCCTTGTTCGACACCGGGTCCAATAGCAGCCTGCTCAGCGTCGATGCGGCCCGGCGCGCCGGCGTTCCGCTCGAAGGCGAGAGCGTGACCTCGGCGGGGATGAGCCGGGGTATCGGCCAGCGATGGTTACAGACCCGCGTCTCGCCCATTCGCGAGTTCGCCATCGACGACGAGGTCATCAAGAACACCCGCATGCAAGTCGGCCAGATCGGCGTTGGTCTGGATATGCTCGTCGGCGCGGATTTCTTTCTCGCCCATCGCGTGTTCGTCTCCAACCGTCAGCACAAGCTGTTCTTCACCTACACCGGCGGACCAGTGTTCAACCTGACGGGACCGCCCCCCGCCGCGCCCACCATCGCGTCGGAAACCGATCCATCGGATGCGGCCGATTGGGCGAGGCGCGCCTCGGTCCGGTACGCGCGGCAGGACTACGCCGGCGCAAAAGGCGACCTCGATCACGCGGTGTCCTTATCGCCGATGGAGGCAGACTATCGCCTGCAGCGCGCCAAGGCGTCGCTGTTGCTCAGGCGACTGGACGAGGCGCAAGCCGACCTCGACTCGGCGGCGGCGCTCGCGCCCGGGAACTCAGAGGTCCGACTTTGGCGCGCTCGGGTCCGTATCGCTCGTAAGGCGTTGCCGGAGGCGCGATCGGACTTGGCTGCGGCGGAAGCAGGCCTCGCGCCGCAAGCCGACGATCGCTACCTCGCCGGGACCTTATACATCGCCGCCAAGGATCCGGCGGGCGCCATCGCCGACCTCGATGCCTGGTTGCGCTACCATCCCCTCGACAACCGGCGCGCCAGCGCCATGGGCCTCCGGTGCTGGGCGAGGGTCATGACCGGAACCGACCTCGACAAGGCTGACACCGATTGTGAGGCCGCCCACCGCGCCATGCCCCGCTCCGAACGGGTCCTGGTGTTCCGCGCCTTCCTAAAGCTCCGTCGGGGCGATCGCGAAGCCGCCGGCGCGGACCTCGCGGCCGCCGAAACGATCAATCCCAAGACCACCGCCCGGCTGTGGGCCAACAGCCTCGAGCAGATGCCCTGGGCGCGCGAGGCGGCGCATGGTCTAGGGCCCAAATCCCCGGCCAAGCCGTCGGAGCCGGCGGCCACCGACGATGAAAACGACGGCTGAGCCGGCCGCCTCCGGAGCGCCTCAGCCCGCGGCCGCGGGCGCCTTCTTCTCGGCGTAGATCATCAGCGGCGAGCCGCGGCCGTCGACCACCTCGGCGTTGATGACCACCTCCTCGACGCCCTGGAGCGTGGGCAGGTCGAACATGGTCTCCAGCAGGATGCCTTCGAGGATGGAACGCAGGCCCCGAGCGCCGGTCTTGCGGGCGATGGCCTTGCGGGCGACCGACTTGAGCGCGTCGTCGGTGAACGACAGGCCGACGTTCTCCATGTCGAACAGGCGCTGGTACTGCTTGACCAGGGCGTTCTTGGGCTCGGTGAGGATCTTCACCAAGGCCGCCTCGTCGAGGTCCTCCAGCGTGGCGATCACCGGCAGGCGGCCGATGAACTCGGGGATCAGGCCGAAGCGCTGCAGGTCGTCGGGCTCGACGTTCCTCAAGACCTCGCCCGTGCGGCGGTCGTCGGGATCGGAGACCTTGGCCGAGAAGCCTATGGAGGTGCCCTTGCCCCGGCTCGAGATGATCTTCTCGAGTCCCGCAAAGGCGCCGCCACAGATGAACAGCATGTTGGTGGTGTCGACCTGCAGGAACTCCTGCTGCGGGTGCTTGCGGCCGCCCTGGGGCGGCACGGACGCGACCGTGCCCTCCATGATCTTCAGGAGCGCCTGCTGCACGCCCTCGCCCGACACGTCGCGGGTGATCGAGGGGTTGTCGGACTTGCGGCTGATCTTGTCGACCTCGTCGATGTAGACGATGCCGCGCTGCGCCCGCTCGACGTTGTAGTCGGCCGCCTGGAGCAGCTTGAGAATGATGTTCTCCACGTCCTCGCCCACATACCCCGCCTCGGTGAGCGTGGTGGCGTCGGCCATGGTGAAGGGGACGTCGATGATCCGCGCCAAGGTCTGGGCGAGCAACGTCTTGCCGACCCCGGTCGGGCCGACGAGCAGGATGTTGCTCTTGGCGAGCTCGACGTCGGTGTTCTTCTGGGCGTGGTTCAGGCGCTTGTAATGGTTGTGCACGGCGACGGAGAGCACCTTCTTGGCGTGCTCCTGGCCGATCACATAGTCGTCGAGAACCTCGCGGATTTCCCGCGGCGTGGGCACGCCGTCCTTGGACTTGACCAATGTGATCTTGTGCTCTTCACGGATGATATCCATGCAGAGCTCGACGCACTCATCGCAGATGAACACGGTCGGGCCGGCGATGAGCTTGCGCACCTCGTGCTGGCTCTTGCCACAGAAAGAGCAATAGAGGGTGCTCTTCGAATCTCCGCTGGCCGCTTTGGTCATGACAACGTCCTACTCTTCTTCGGCATGGGCGACCACGGCTGAACGACCGCTGAACCGCCTGTCCGTCGCGAGCCCACCGGTCCGGGGGAAACTCGCACACCCTTGACAATCTCCGATTGCGCTTCGGATCACAAGACGCGACCCGCCGCCTGATATCTAATGAGGCGTCGTGACGCATATCCGTCACGGTCAGCACACCCGAGATCCCTAGATGGTGAACCCCGCCTCTTCCGTCCAGCCCGGTTCCGTGGACCGGTCGATCGTCGCCTTCGACTTCGACGGCACGCTGACGGTCCGCGACAGCTACCTCGACTTTCTCCATTGGCGCGCCGGCCCACTCGGTCGCGCCATCGGCTGGGTAAGGCTGGCCCCCGCGACCGTCGCCTACCTGTCGGATCGGGACCGCCAGCGGATCAAGGAAGCCGCCACGCGCGTCTTCCTGGGCGGCGCGACCCTCGCGAAGGTGGGAGAGGACGCCGAGCGCTATCGAGACGCGGCCTGGAGCCGACTGATGCGCCCCGACGCTCTCGATCGGTGGCGCCGCTGGAAAGAGGCCGGAGCGATGATGGTCATCGTTACCGCCTCCCCGGAAGTCGAGATCGCCCCCTTCGCGCGCAGCCCTGGGCGCGGACCTGTTGATCGGAACGCGTCTGGCGCTTGACGCCGCTGGCCGGGTGAACGGCCGTTTTCAGGGCCCCAACTGCCGGGGCCCGGAGAAGGTTCGCCGTCTGCGGGAGGTGTTTGGCCCCGACCTGCATCTCACCGCCGCCTATGGCGACAGCGACGGCGACTACGAGATGCTGGCCCTCGCCGACGAGCGAGGGCTCAAGGTGTTTACCGGCAGGCCGGGCGGCTAGGCGCCGGGCGGCGGGCCTACTTCGACGCTTCGGCCGCGGCTTCCGAGGCCGCGCGGCTTTCGTAGACGTGGTCGATGATGCCCCAGGCCTTGGCTTCCTCGGCGTCCATGAAGTGGTCGCGATCGAGGGTGCGCTCGACCTCGTCGTACGGACGGCCGCAATGCTTGGCATAGAGCTCGTTGAGCCGGCGCTTGGTCTTCAGGATGTCCTCGGCGTGACGCTCGATGTCGCTGGCCTTGCCGGAGAAGCCGCCCGACGGCTGGTGCAGCATGATCCGGGCATTGGGCAGAGCCACGCGCAGACCGGGCTCGCCGGCCATCAGCAGGAAGGAGCCCATCGAGGCGGCCATGCCCATGCAGGTCGTCGCCACCGGGCAGCGCACGTACTGCATGGTGTCGTAGATCGCGAGCCCGCTGCTCACCACGCCGCCGGGCGAGTTGATGTACATGTCGATCTGCTTCTTGGGGAACTCGCTCTCGAGATAGAGGAGCTGGGCGCAGATCAACGCGCTCATCCCGTCGTCCACCGGCCCGTTGAGGAAGATCACCCGCTCCCGCAGCAGGCGCGAGAAGATGTCGAACGCGCGCTCGCCGCGGCTCGACTGCTCCACCACCATGGGCACGAGGTTGAGGGAACGGGTCATCGGATCGGTCATGGTCGGCCTTGCAAGCGTGAAACGTGGAAGCTGGATATCGGCGCGCGGTGAGCCGCCCGCAAGCGGGCGCTAGGCCTCGCCTTCGGCCGCCTTCTTGGCCCGGGGCTTCTTGGGCTTGGGCGCATCGTCGGAGGTTTCGACCTCCGGCGCGGGCTCGGCCGCCTTCTTGGCGCGCTTCGGCTTGGGCGCCTCGGCCACGGCCTCCGCCGTCTCCCCCGCCTCGGCCTTCGGGGTCTTGGCCTTCTTGGGCTTGGGCGCCTCATGCGCGTGATCATGATCATGACCGTGGGCATGGTCGTGATCGTGATCGTGGTGGTGATGATCGTGATCGTGGTGGGCGTGGAAATCCGCCGGCAGGTCGTCGTCCTTGAGCAGCTCTTCCTTGCTCACCGGCTCGTCCTCGATGGTGAGGGTCGAGAGGATGTGGTCGACCACCTTCTCCTCATAGAGCGGCGCCTGCATCTGGGCGCGCATGTTGGGGTTCTCGCGCATGAAGTCGAAGATCTGCTGCGCCTGTTCGCCATAGCGCGTGGCCTCCTGGCGCATCGCGTTCATCAGCTCGGCTTCGCTCACCTGGACGTTGGCGCGACGGCCGATCTCGGCCAGCACCAGCCCCAGCCGCACGCGGCGTTCGGCGATCTTGCGGTACTCCGCCTTGAGGTCGTCCTCGCTCTTGCCCTCGTCCTCGGGCGAGACGGCGCCCCCCTCACGATCCTTCTCGACCTGGCTCCAGATGCCGTTGAACTCCGCCTCGACCATCTTGGGCGGCAGCGGGATGTCGTGGCGCTCATCGAGGGCGTCGAGCAGGGCGCGCTTCAGCTTGAAGCGGCTGGCCTGCACGAACTCGGCGTCGAGGTTCTGGCGCAGCGCATTGGTGAGCGCGTCCAGGTCGCCCATGCCCAGGCGCTGGGCCAGGGCGTCGTCCACGGTGGACTCGGCCGGCGCGCGCACCTCGTGCACGTTCACCTCGAACAGCGCTTCCTTCCCGGCCAGGCGCTCGGCCTGGTAGTCATCGGGGAAGCGGACGGTGATCACGCCCTCGCTGCCCGGCTTGTAGCCGACGAGCTGTTCCTCGAAGCCGGGGATGAAGCGGTTCGAGCCCAGCACCACCTCGACGCCCTCGGCCGATCCGCCCTCGAACGCCTCGCCGTCGATCTTGCCGACGAAGTCGATCAGCACCTGATCGCCGTCGCGCGCGGCGGTGTCCTCGCCCTCGCGAGCCGCATAGGTGCGGCTCTGCTCCGCCAGTTCGCGCAACGAGGAGGCGACCTCCTCGTCGGTCGAGGCGTAGGTCGGCCGCTTGAGGGTGAGGCCGGAGATGTCCGCCGGTTCGAAGTCCGGCATGATCTCCACGTCGAGATCGTAGGCGAGGTCCTCGCCGCCGGCGATCACCTTCTCCATGTCGGAGACCGGCTTCAGCTCGGGGCTGGCGGCAACCCGCAGGTTCTTCTCGGCCAGCAGTTGCTGGGAGGATTCGTTGATCGTCTTCTCGACCACTTCGCCCATCAGCGCCTTGCCGTAGAGCCGCTTGACGTGGGCCCTCGGCACCTTGCCGGGGCGGAAGCCCTTGAGCTGGAGGCTGGGCAGGATCTCCTCGATCCGGGCGTCCAGCAGGGCGGACAGCTCGGTCGCGGGGATGGAGACGCCGTAGCTGCGGCTGAGGCCCTCGCCCGACTTCTCGACGACTTGCATGGCGGATGATCCTTCAGGTCTCACGGGCGCGCGCCGCGCCACGAAAAAACGCCGCCTGAGCCTCCCGGCCGGCGGCGCGAAACGAAAACGCCTTATGTCACGGTGGGGGCGCGGGGTTCAAGCTTGAGGCGTGAGGTGCGGCGATCACCTGATCTAAACGTCAAACCCTCGAGCGCGCGTTCAGGCAAGGGCGGGCAAGCGTCGCCTCGCGTCGGCAAGCCCGATCGCGCAGAACGACGCGATCTGCAGGCCGGCCGCGGCGATCTGGAAGACGTAGATGGCGGCGAGCCCCGTCGGCCTCGCCACCAGAGCGGCCGCCGCGAACGCCAGGAGCATCGGCGGCAGCGAGGTGAGAGCGTATCGAACCGCCGAGCCCGCCTGGAGCCGGGCCATGGTGGTGAGGGACGCCGGAAGGCGCACCGCCTCGCACAGCACTTGGGCGACCACGCAGCGCGCGATCAGCGGGACCTGCACGGGCGCGGCGAGGACCCCCAGCACGGCGAGCAGCGCGCCCGCCGACAGCGCCGCCGCGCCGCCCAGCCCAAGCGCGAAGCGGCGGCTCGGCTCATGGCCGGTGAGGCGGAAGGGGTTGGCCTGGGCCGCGCTGAAGGCGACGATCTGAAGGTAAGTGTCGGAAAGGCGCAGGCCGAAGAAGGCGCCCTGCGAGTCCACCGCCGGAACGCGCCCGCTCCACCAGTCGCGGAAGGCGAAGAAGACCAGCAGGAAAACGGTGTTCACCGTCGCCACCGCGAACACCGACGCCGAGGCGATCGGGTTGATCGGCTCTTCGCCCAGGCGGAGCGCGCCGATCAGCAGGCGCGCCGCCGTCGGGCTGGAGACCACGAGCAGCGCCAGGCTGCCGACCTGGTAGCCCACGAACACCCCGAACATCGTGGCGGCGGGGGCCTTGGGCAGGAGCACCAGCGCCAGGGTGGCCGCCAATCCAGCGAGGGACGTCGGCAGAAAGGTGCGGAAGGCCCCGATCCGCGCGATCACCACCCCCTGGAGGATGCCGTGCAGGCTGATCGCCACGCCCCCCAGCATCAGCAGGTTGATCTTCCAACGGTCGGGCGACACCACGCGCGCGACCAGCGCCCGAGGCAGGATCGCCTCGCCGATCAGCGCCGCCGCGACGGCTATGACGACAAAGGCCAGGTAGTTGCGCACCACCGATCGCGCCTCGGCGTCGGTCCGGCTGACGGCCACCGCGTGGGCGTAGCCGGAGCCCGAAACAAACGTCATGAAGATCGACTGCAACAGGAGGAGCTGGAAGAACTCCACGGAGAACGCGGCCGGGTAGCGGCCCACGATGATGCCGGCGAGCACCAGCCCGAACACCCCTCGCACGCCCACCGACAGGGTGACGACCGCCAGCCGCCGCGCGAGGCCTCCCGCGCGACCCAGCAGGCTCATCGCGGCGCGCTGGCCCAAGCCACCGGCGCGCGCCGTCCCAGCAACAGCCAGCAAACGAGCCAGAACACGAAGCTGAAGTAGCTGTCCAACGTCAGGAACAACTGGTTGTTGATCGGCAAGTAGACGATGAGGATCGTGAGCAGGCAGAACATGATCGCGGCGCGGTCGTCTCGCCCCGCCGTCGCGTCTCGCCAGGCTTTACCCCAGATCAGCCCCATCAAGCCGACGAACAGCGCCGCGCCGGTGAAGCCGATGTCGTTGGCGATCCAGATCATCATCGTCGACCACTGGTTCTGGTCCGACCAGCCTTCGCTGGAGATCCGGTAGGTGTAGGCGTCGGTCTGCAGGTCCGTCCGCCCGGTGACCTTGGTGTAGAAGGCGGCCACGGCCGGCGAGTGGCCGATGCCGAAGGTCGAGCGGAAATCCTGCTGAAGGCCGAGGTCCAGGCCGTAGTAGCCCTGAGCCGCCGATAGCGCGAACACCGAGGCCCCGAACCGCACGCGGTCGCCCATCCACGACAGCGCCGGCGATTGCAGGTCGGCGCACACCTGCGTGCCGGCGACGCAGACCGCCGCGACCCCGCCCAGCCGTCCCTCCTTGCGCGCCGTCATCACCGTCGCGCCGACGCCCGCGAGAACGAGCACCATGACCGCGGGCCCGACGTAGCGGCGGACCAGCTTCGAGATCGCGCGCACCGAGGTGCGGCTTTCGCGAACGAGCAGCACCAGCAAGGCCGCTCCGACGACGATGACGAGGTTCACCACCTCCCGGTCGGTGCCACGCATCACGGACAGGCTGAGGGACGAGAGCGCGGACACCACCCCGGTGAGGCGCGCGATCCAGCCCATCGAGCGCCAGTGCAGCACCGCCAGCGGGGTCACCACGAACATGAACGGCCCGGCGCACGCGCTCAGCAGCGAGATCAGCGGATTGCTCGCCGCGCCCAGGGTCATCTGGCTCTGGAACATGGCGTAGGCCTGCGTCTGATCGGCCAGCGCCGCCGGCAGCTCGAGAATCGAGCGGCCGGTCTCCAGCGCCGTGAGCGGCGCCAGCAGCAAGACCGACAATGCCGCGCCCAGGTAGTAGAGGTCGCGTCGATAGGGCAGCCGCCCGTGGCGCGCCTTGCCGGCCGATCCCAGCCAGTAGCCCGCCGCCAACAGGCCGAAGCAGAGGCCCACGTAGACCGACAGCCGCCACCACTCCTCGGCGTTGGACAGGGGCCAGTTCACCGGCCACACGAGGAAGGCGATGAAGGTCGTGAGCAAGTAGCCGAGGCTCAAAGCCAGGGGCAGGCCGCGGAACCGGATCGTTCGGATCGCCGCGCCGCCTGCCCGCCCGACGCGGCTTTGGGCATTGCGCGGAAGATCGATCGAGGTGGCAGGCGGCATCGGGAATCCGTCGCTTCGCCCCGTCAGGTTAGGGGAAGGTTCCGGGGCTTGAAAGCCGAAGCGGCGCGGCCCACAACCCCTCGGACCCGAGAAAGGTTAGGAAACTCGCGTCGGAGGATCTTGGGAGGTGTGCACTCGCCAGCCTGGGCGACGCCGTTCATCCCGAGGCGGCGCGTTGTGAGGATTCTCCTCATCAGCCAGTGGTTCGACCCCGAGCCGACGCTCAAGGGCCTGCGGTTCGCGCGCGCGCTTCAGTCGCTCGGCCATGAGGTCGAAGTCCTGACCGGCTATCCGAACTATCCAGGCGGCCGCCTCTATCCGGGCTACAGGATCAAGCCGTTTCACCGCGAAGAGATCGAGGGCGTCCGCGTTCTTCGCGTCTTCCTTTACCCAAGCCATGATCGATCGGGCGCGCGGCGCGCGCTGAACTACCTGTCGTTTTGTCTCGCCGCCTGCGTGGGCGTCCTCGCGGTGCGGCGACCGGACGTGGCCTATGTCTATCATCCGCCGGGCACCGCCGCGGCCCCGGCCCTGGTCCTCTGGTTGCTGAAAGGCGTGCCGTTCGTCTGCGACATCCAAGATCTCTGGCCGGACTCCCTGTCCGCGACCAAGATGATCTCCAACCCTTGGGTGCTCGCGGCGGTGGGTGGGTTCATGAGGCTGGTCTACGCCGGCGCGGCGGGCGTCACCGTCCTGTCGCCGGGCTTCAAGACCGCGCTGGAGCGGAGAGGCGTTCCGGCCGGCAAGGTGACGGTGATCCCAAACTGGACGGCGGAACCGGAGGTCGGAAAAGGCGCGCCGCAACGCGAGCCGAACGAAGACGGCGCTTTCGTCGTGCTCTATGCCGGCAACCTCGGCAGCGCTCAGGCCCTGGATGTGGTCATCGACGCCGCTCGCCGGCTCGATCGCGCCAACCCGCCGGTGCGGTTCGTCCTTCTCGGCGACGGCGTCGACGCCGCCAGGCTCCAGGCCCGGGCCGCCGGGCTGAACGCGATCCGGTTCGAGCCCCGCCTCGATGCGGCGGCGGCCGCGCACCGCCTCGCGAGCGCCGACGCCCTGCTCGTCCATCTTCGGGACGATCCGCTGTTCGAGATCACCATTCCATCGAAGACCCAGAGCTATCTGCGCGCCGGCAAGCCGATCCTCATGGGCGTGCGCGGCGACGCGGCGCGGATCGTCGAGGAGGCGGGCGCCGGGATCGCGTTCACGCCGCAGGATCCGGCGTCCCTGGCCGAGGCGGTGCTCGCCTTGACGCGGTTGTCGGAGGCGGAGCGGCGAGCGATGGGCGCCGCCGGACGGGACGCCTACGAGCGCCGCTTCTCGCTCGAAAGCGGCGCCCGCGCCTTCGCGGACGTCCTGGAGCGGGCCGGGGCGGCGGGCCGTCGACAAGCTGGGTTCAAGCGCGTGCTGGATGTCGGTTTGTCCGCGGCGCTTCTCGTGGCGCTGGGGCTGCCGATGCTGGTCCTGGGCTTGACCGTGCGCTCGAGGTTCGGGTCGACCGCCATCTTCCGTCAGGTGCGCCCCGGCCTACACGGCCGTCCGTTCGAGATGTTGAAGTTCCGCTCGATGACCGACGCCCGAGCCCCGAACGGAGAACTGCTGCCGGATGTCGAGAGGCTCACGCCCTTCGGCCGCTGGCTGAGACGCACCAGCCTCGATGAACTGCCGGAGCTGATCAACGTGCTCAAGGGCGACATGAGCCTGGTGGGCCCGCGACCGTTGCTCATGCGGTACCTGCCCCTGTACTCCGCCGAGCAAGCCAGGAGGCACGACGTTCGTCCCGGCGTCACCGGCCTGGCCCAGGTCAGCGGCCGCAACAGCCTGTCATGGAAGGATAAGCTCGCGCTCGATGTCTGGTACGTCGATCACGCCTCGCTCGGCCTCGATCTTCGGATCCTGGGCAAGACGATATCGACCATCCTCAGCCGCAAGGGCGTGAGCCCCGCGCATGCGGAGATCATGCCGGAGTTCACCGGTGAGCGTTAAGCGGGCGGACGCGCCGCGCCGGCCGCGCTCCGTGAGGCCATCGTGAGGCTCGCGATCTATGGCCCAGGAGGGTTCGGTCGCGAACTCCTCACCGCCGCCCGCCCCGCGGACGGCGTTCTTTTCATCTCCGACGATCCTCGCGAGATCGGTTCGGTGATCGAGGGCGCGCCGGTGCATGCCCTGGCCGACCTCGTGGAGGACGAGCTCTCGAAGGCCGCCAAGCCGGATCGACAGCTCTCGGTGGTGATCGCGGTCGCGGACAGCGGTGTCCGGCGGAAGCTGGCCTCGAGGGTGTCGGACGCCGGCCTGCTCGCCGGACGCCTGATCGCGCCCACCGCGATCCTGGGCGTGGGAGTGTCGCTCGGCGAGGGCGCCATCGTCTGCGACTTCGCGATGATCACCGCCTCGGCTCGGGTCGGCAGGCATTTCCAGGCCAACATCTACGCCTATGTCGCCCACGATTGCCGGGTCGGCGACTTCGTGACCCTGGCGCCCAAGGCCTGCGTCAACGGCAATGTGGTTCTCGAGGACGACGTCTATGTCGGGACCGGCGCCCTGATCCGGCAGGGCGCGCCCGGCCGCCCGCTCGTCATCGGCAAAGGCGCGACGATCGGCATGGGCGCGGTGGTGACGAGGGATGTCCCGCCCGGGACGATCGTCGTCGGCAATCCCGCCCGGCCCATGGCGGAGCGAAGCGCCTGACGCCGCGCGTCTCCTCGACCGGCGTTGCGCGTCCCACGGCGGCGTTTCGATGAGCGAAGCTCGGGCGGGCGAGCGCCTGTTCCTCTCGCCCCCGCACCTCAGCGGCCTCGAACTGGAGGAGGTGCGCGCCGCGTTCGAGTCGAACTACATCGCCCCGATCGGCCCGGCGCTGTCGCGCTTCGAGGCGGCGTTCAAGGCCTACACCGGCTTTCCCCATGCGGTCGCCTTGACCAGCGGCACGGCCGCCACCCACCTCGCCCTGCGCCACCTCGACATCGGCCCCGGCGACGAGGTCTGGGCCGCGAGCCTCACCTTCATCGGCTCGGTCGGACCCGTGGTGCACGAGCGCGCCACCCCGGTGTTCCTCGATAGCGACGAGGCGACCTGGACGCTGGATCCGGATCTGCTGGAGGAGTCCCTGCGCGGAGCGGCGCGCGCCGGGCGGCTGCCCAAAGCGATCATCCCCACCGATCTCTACGGCCAGAGCTGCGATCTCGACCGCATCGTCGCCCTGGGCGAAGCGCACGGTGTGCCGGTGATCTGCGACAGCGCCGAGGCGATGGGCGCGACCTACAAGGGGCGGCACGCCGGACGCGGGGCCTGGGCGGCGGTGTTCTCGTTCAACGGCAACAAGATCATGACCACCTCCAACGGCGGCATGTTGGCCTCCGACGACGAGGCCCTGATCGAGCACGCCCGCAAGCTCTCGCAACAGGCGCGAGAGCCGGCGGCCCACTACGAGCACCTGGAAGTCGGCTACAACTACCGCCTGTCGAACCTCCTCGCCGCCGTGGGCCTGGGCCAGCTCGCCATCGCTCGACGAGCGGGTGTCGCGGCGGCGCGCCATCTTCGAGCGCTACCGAGAGAGGCTGGGCGGCCTCCCCGGGGTGAGCTTCATGCCCGAAGCGGCGTACGGCCGCGCCAACCGCTGGCTCACCGTGTTGCTGCTCGACCCCGAGGCGTTCGGCGCCACGAGCGAGGACGTCCGCCTCGCGCTGGAGGCGCGCGATATCGAGAGCCGTCCCCTGTGGAAGCCGATGCACCTGCAGCCGGTGTTCCGGGACGCGCCGCGCATCGGCGGCGGCGTTGCGGAGGGGCTGTTTGCGCGCGGCCTCTGCCTGCCCTCCGGCACGGCGATGACCGACGCCCAGATCGACGCGGTCAGCGAGATCGTCGCCGCGGTTGGAACAGGCGGCGCATGAGCGGTCGCTTCGTGATCTCCGATCGGGCCTGGGCGCTTCTGGTCGGCGCCGCGTTGGTCGTCGACCTCGTGTTCGGGGGCGCCACGCACCCGGACGCGGTCTCGAGCGCCATCGCCCGGCTCGTCAGCCTGCCGCTGCTGGGGCTGGCCCTGTGGCGGCTGCGGCTCCGCGATCTTGGTCCGCTGGCCTGGACCGGGCTCGCCCTGCTCGCCGCGATCGTCGCGACACCCCTGCTTCAAAGTCTGCCCCTGCCGCCGTCGGTCTGGACGGCGCTGCCGGGCCGCGGCTTCGTCGCCGCGAGCTATACGGCGGCGGGCCAGCCTCTCCCCTGGCTGCCGCTCAGCCTCACGCCCTACGAGACACAGGACGTGGTCCTGTGGCTGATCCCGGCCGCGGCCCTGTTCGTCGCGGCTTTGACCCTCGATGGCGCCTGGCGCCGGCGCGTCGCGCTGGTGATCCCGGCGGTGGCGGTGATCGCCGTGGGCCTGGGCCTGCTGCAGGTGCTCGGCGGACCCGAGAGCCGGCTGCGGTTCTACTCGGTGACCAACATCGACTCCGCCGTGGGTTTCTTCGCCAACCGCAACCATCAGGCGGCCTTCCTGGTCTGCGGCCTGGCGCTCGCCCCGCTCTGGCTGGGCGTCGAGATCGGGGGTCGACGCGCCGGCGCGGTGTTCGGCCTGATGACGGCGCTCGCCAGCGAGCTTCTGCTGGTGGTGGGGATCGCGGTGACCCACTCGCGCGCCGGCGTGCTGATCGGATTTCCCGTGCTGATCCTGGGTGCGGTCGTGGCCGCTTTGCGCGGAGGCGGCGGAGCGGGCGGGACGGCGCGCCGCCGCGGCCTTTGCCGCCTCGGCCGCCATCGGCGTCGCCCTGGTGGCGATCTTCGTGCGCGGCGCGATCCTCGGCCGCTTCCAGGAGCCGCTCACGGGCGACCTGCGCCTTCAGTCCGGACCGGCGATCCGACACGCGGCGGCGAGCGTCTTCCCGGCCGGCGCGGGGTTGGGCGCCTTCGATCCGGTCTATCAAAGGCTCGAGCCTCTGGCGTCCGTCAGCCCCGTCTATCTGAACCACGCCCACAATGACGTGATGGAGCTCGCCCTGGAGACCGGGGCCGTGGGTCTTCTTCTCCTGCTGGCGTTCCTCGTCTGGTGGCTGGTTTCGACCACCGCGGCGGTTTCTCGCGCTCGCGAACCCGGAGGGCGCGCCGCCCTTTACGCGTCACTCGTCGTCGGCGCCCTGCTGGCGCACTCCCTGGTCGACTACCCGCTGCGCACGACGGCGCCTCTCGTGCGTCCTGGCCCTGGCGTGCGGGTTCCTGGCCGGTCGGCCCGCGACGGCGCCGGCGACCGCACCCTCCCCTTCCGGTCAAAATCCGCTATCCTGGCGTTTCACGGGGAGGCGCCTCGCGGGCTCTCGGGCCCGCCACGGGATTCGGGCATGATCGACCTGCATTGCCACATCCTGCCCGGCATCGACGACGGCGCACCCGACCTTGAAACCTCCCTCGAGATGGCCCGCGTCGCCGTCGCCGACGGGATCACCACCACCGCCTGCACGCCGCACATCCATCCCGGCGCCTACGACAACGAGGGCCCGGGCATCAAGGCGGCGATCCTCGCGCTTCAAGCGCAGCTGGACGACGCCGGCATCCCCTTGAAGCTGGTCTGCGGGGCCGACGTGCACATCGACGTGGACTTGCCCGAGGGTCTGCGCTCCGGCCGCATCGCGCGTCTCAACGACACCGACTACTTCCTCTTCGAGCCACCGCATCACGTCGCGCCGCCGAGGCTCGAGGACGTGGTGTTCGACGTCATGGCCTCGGGGTGGCGGCCCATCCTCACCCACCCGGAGCGGCTGAGCTGGATCGAGGATCACTACGAGATCATGGTCCGGCTCGCCCAGCGCGGCGTGCTGATGCAGATCACGGGCGGATCGGTGGAAGGCCGCTTCGGCAAGCGGCCGCGCTACTGGGCCGAGCGCATGCTGGACGAGGGCCTCGTCCACATCCTCGCCACCGACGCCCACAACCTGCGCAACCGCCGCCCGGAACTCAGCCCCGCGCGCGACGCCGTGGCCGAGCGGCTGGGCGAAGCCGAAGCCATCGCCATGGTCGAGACCCGCCCCGCGGCGATTCTCGCCGGCGAGGCTCCGTCGCTCTCTGAGAGAACCGCGCCAACCAAAATCGAGCGGAAAAGCGGCTCGAAACGGGTGCTCAGCTGGCTGCGCATGGGCTAAGAAATGTTGCGAATCCACCGGGAGGCGTCCGCCGTGTTCATTCGAGCCGTGTTGCTGGCGAGCACCCTCCTGCTCGCCGCCCCGCCCAGCGTTCTGGCCGCCGACGTGCAGCCTGTGGTCGGCTTGAGCGGCCAGGCGAACGATGAAGACCGGGTCCAGCCCTACGACACCCTCGACATCACCGTGCTGCAGCTCGACACCCTCACCCGTCAGGTCCAGGTCAACGGCGTGGGCGTCCTCTCCCTGCCGATGGTGGGCGAGCTCAACGTGGCGGGGCAGACCACGCGGCAGATCGCCGGCGAGATCACCACCCGTCTCAAGCACGATCTTCAGGACCCTCAGGTCACCGTGACCTTGAAGGAGGTCTCACAGCAGAACGCCTCCCTGAAGGACGTGGCGCGGCGCGGGATCACCGTGGAAGGCTCGGTCACCCAGCCGGGGATCTACCCGCTCTACGGGCCGACCACCCTGTTGCAGGGCCTGGCGATGGCCAAGGGCGTGGACCAGTACGCCAACGAGAAGAGCGTCACGATCTTCCGTGAGGTCGATGGAAAGTCGGAGGGCGCGATCTACAACCTGGCGTCGATCCGCGAAGGCAAGATCGCCGATCCTCCGATCTACCCGAAGGACACCATCGTCGTCGCCGGTTCCAAGGTGCGGCGCTTCGTGCGTGACTTCGCGCCGATCGCCCCGCTGGTCTATTTCATTCCGAAGTTCTAATCGGACCCAACAATAGGCGCCTAAGAAGCCGGCGCGGCGGGAGAGATCGTTGGACCACATCGGCGGCAACCGCATGATCCTCGTGTCGCCCGAAGGCCGCTCCATGGCCGAGATGGCGGATCCGCTCGACTGGCGCCATGAGCCCGAGAGCCAGCTCAGCGCCCAGTTCCTGTCGCTGCTGCGCCTCGCCCGCAAATGGAAGTGGCTGATCCTGGGGGCCGCCCTGGCCGGGCTGGTCCTGGGGCTGGTCGTCACCCTCCTCACCACCCCGATCTATCGCGGCGCCGTGACCCTGCAGATCGAGCGCGAGGCTCCGAAGATCGTCAACGTCGAAGGGCTCACCCCGACGGGAGGGATGCAGGACACCGAGTTCCTGCAGACCCAATACGGCCTGATCAAGAGCCGCTCCCTGGCCGAGCGTGTGGTGCGCGCGCTGAACCTCACCGACGATCCGATCATCGGCAAGGCGGTATGGAAGCCCGCTGCGGAGGGCGGTCGGCCGCCGACGGCCGAGGAAGAGCGAAGCGCGCGCTTCGAAGCCGCCGCGGACAACGTCATGCGCAACCTGCACGTGGATCCGGTTCGCGGCTCCAAGCTGGTCAGCGTCTCGTTCGACGACCCGAGGCCCAGCGTCGCGACCAATGTGGCCAACGCGATGAGCCGGGAATTCATCCAGGCGAACCTGGAGCGCCGCTACGAGGCGTCCGCCTACGCCCGCACCTTCCTCGAGGACCGCATCGCCCAGGTCCGCCAGAAGCTCGAGGACTCCGAGCGTCAGCTGGCCGCCTACGCCACCAGCCAGCAGATCATCAACGTCGGTCCCGCCGCCTCCGCGGCCGCCGGCGCCAAGACCGAGGCCGGTGACGAGGGCGCCCAGTCGCTCACCGCCGCCGATCTCGACGCCATGAACCGCGCCCTCGCCGACGCCCAGGCCGCCCGCATCCTGGCCGAGCAGAAGTGGCGCGAGGCGCAAGGCTCCAAGGGCCTGGGCCTGCCCGAGCTGCAGCAGAGCAAGACCATGGACACCCTGCGCGAGCAGCGCGCGACGCTCATGGCCGACTACCAGGAGAAGCTGAAGACCTTCAAACCGGAGTATTCCGGCATGGTCCAGCTCAAGGCCAAGATCGACGAGGTGGACCGCCAGATCGCCGAGAACACGGGTTCGGTGAAGGACTCGCTGCGCGCGCAGTACCTCGTGGCGCTCAACAACGAGAACGCCCTGGCCGCCAAGGTGCGCGGGCTGAAGACCGCCTTCCTCGACCTGCAGAACCGCAGCATCCGCTACAACATCATCCGCCGCGACGTGGACACCAGCCGCAGCTTCTACGAGGGCCTGCTGGAGCGCGAGAAGGAGGTCGCCACCGCCGGGGTGGGGGCCAACAACATCTCGATCATCGATCCCGCCCGCACCCCGCACAAGCCGGTGAAACCCCGGCCGGCGATCAACCTGGCGCTGGGCGGCGGCTTCGGCCTGCTGCTCGGCCTCGCGGTGGCGCTCGGCCTCGATCAGCTCGATCGCTCGATCAAGACGCCGGCGGAAGTGGAGTCCAAGCTGCGCCTGCCGCTCCTGGGCGCGATCCCGTTCGTGAAGGGCGCTGACGATCCGCTGAACGCCATCACCGATCCGAGGTCGGCCATCTCGGAAGCCTACATCTCGGCGCGGACCGCCCTGCTGCTCTCCACCCCGCACAGCCTGCCCTCGCCCCTGCTGATCGCCAGCGCCCAACCGGCCGAGGGCAAGTCGACCACGGCCGCGGCGCTCGCCAGCAGCCTGGCCGCCACGGGCCGCTCGGTGCTGCTGATCGACGCCGACATGCGCAACGCCTCGCTGCACAAGATGTTCGGGCTGAAGAACAGCTCGGGCTTCTCCAACGTGCTCGCCGGCCTCTCGCGCTGGGACGCCGAGGTGCAGCCCTCGCGCATGACCAACCTCAGCCTGATGACCGCCGGGCCCCTGCCGCCGAGCTCCGCCGAACTGCTCACCAGCGACCGCCTGCGCGAGGTGCTGACCGAGGCGAGCGCCAAGTTCGGGGTGGTGATCCTGGACGGTCCGCCGGTCATGGGCCTCGCCGACGCGCCGCTGCTGGCCGCGGCCGCCGCCGGCACCATCCTGGTGGTCGAGGCGGGAGAGACCGGGCAGCAAATGGCTCAGAACGCCATCCGCAGGCTGGAGGCCGGCTCGGCCCGGGTGCTGGGGGTGGTCCTCACCAAGTTCGACAATGGGGCCGGCTTCTCGGACTACGGCTACACCTATCAGTACGGCGGCCGCGACGTGCCGACCAACGGCGTGCAGCGGCTGGGCAAGAACGTGGGCAAGCTGTTCCGGCGGCTCTAGAGCGCCGATGACGGCAGCGGCGATCAACCGGCCGGCGCGCGCGTTCGGCCTCGCGCTCCTGGTCGCGCTCGGCGTCCTGCTGGCGACCGAAACCGTCCGCCGGACCGTGGCCCACCGCTATGCCGACAGCGATCCGACCCTCGCCCTGGCCTTCGAGCCGGCCGATCCGGACGCTCGGGAGAACGAAGCCAACCGGCTGACGGGTCGGGTGCTCGCCACCCGCGCCAGCCCCGATCGCCCCTCGGACATCACGTCGGCTAAAAGCGAGGCGACGCGCCTGATCCGCGCCGAGCCGATGCGCGTCAGCGCGCTTCGCGACCTCGGCCTGCTGGCGGACGCGCGCGGCGACCGCGTCCGCGCCGCGGCGATCATGACGCAAGCGGCCGCCCGCGGTTACCGCGACACCGCCACCCAGGCTTGGCTTTTGCGGCAGGCGCTCACGCGTGAGGACCTTGCCGCGGCCCTGCCCCGGCTCGACGCCGTGCTGCGGGTGAGCCCGGAGTTGGAGCCGCGTCTGTTCCCAGCGTTGTTCGCGCTTCTCGGTGTGCCCGATGGCGCGCGGTCTCTGGCCGCCTGGCTCGCGGCCAAGCCGCCCTGGCGGGATCGCTTCCTGGTCTACGCGGCGCTGGAGGCGCCGACGCTGGATTCAGGCCTCGATCTTTTCCACCGGCTCGACGCGCTGAACAGCCCGCCGGACGATGCCGCCGAAAGCGCCCTGCTCTACCGCCTGGTCGGCGATGGCCGGTTCGGCGAGGCGCGGGCGCTGTGGCTCGCCAAGCTGCCGCCGCGCCTGCGCAGCTCGGGCGCGCCGTATGACGGCGACTTCAAAGGGCTCCCCGGGCCCGCGCCGTTCAACTGGCGTTACGAGCTGCCGCCGGTGATCGCCTGCGACTGGAGCACGCGGACGACGGACGCGCCGTCCTGGCCATCGACGTGCCCGGCGAGCACGCGCAACCGCTGGCGGTGCAGTTGGTGATGCTGACGCCGGGCGCCTGGCGGCTTTCCGCCGACCTGCGCGTGCGCTCGGGCGCCTCCGGCGCGGCCATCACCCTCGACCTCACCTGCGTGGGGGCCGGCAGTCCGATCGCGAGCTTGCGCCAGGACGCCTCTTCGGCGAGGGGCTGGACGCGGCTGTCGCAGGGCTTCACCGTGCCCGCGGACTGTCCGGCGCAACGGCTGCGTATCGCCACCCTGCCCAGCGACGGCTTCGGCGAGTTGGCGGCGGACCTCACCGGCGTCGCGCTCACGCGGGCGAGCGCGCCTTAGACCTCAACAGGGAGCAAGACGGCGTGCGTAGCCTGTTCTTCTGTATCGATGGCCACACCGCCGGTAATCCCGTGCGGCTGATCGTCGGCGGGGCGCCCTTCCTCAAGGGCGCGACGATGAGCGAGCGGCGGCTCGACTTCCTCGCCCGCTTCGACTGGATCCGCAACGGCCTGATGTTCGAGCCGCGCGGCCACGACATCATGTCCGGCGGCTTCATCTACCCGCCCCTGCGCGAGGACTGCGACGCCGCGATCCTGTTCGTGGAGACCAGCGGCTGCCTGCCGATGTGCGGCCACGGCTCGATCGGCATGATCACCTTCGGCCTCGAGCACGGCCTGATCCGACCGCGCGTAGACGGGCCGCCTGCGCATCGAGGTCCCCGCCGGCGTGCTGGAGGTGACCTACGCGCGGTCGGGTCACAAGGTGACCTCGGTCAAGCTCGTCAATGTGCCGAGCTTCCTGTTCGCGCGCGGCGTTCGGGTCGAGGACCCGGAGCTTGGGCCGCTGCTGGTCGACGTGGCCTACGGCGGCAACTTCTACGCCATCGTCGAGCCGCAGGGCGGATACCTCGGCGTGGACGCGCTCGGGGCCAAGGGCATCCTCTCGATCAGCCCGCGCGTGCGGGCGGCGGTCGACCAGGCGATCGAGGCGGTGCATCCGCTCGATGCCTCGATCCGCGGCGTGGGCCACGTGCTGTGGGCCGACCCGCTGGAGCCGGGCTCGACCGCCGGACGCAGCGCGGTGTTCTATGGCGAGAAGGCCATCGACCGCAGCCCGTGCGGCACCGGCACCTCCGCCCGCCTCGCCCAGCTCGCCGCCACCGGCCGCTTGGCCGAAGGCGAAGCCTTCGAGCACCAGAGCTACATCCGCTCCCGCTTCACCGCGCGGATCGAGGGCCGGACCACGGTCGGGCCGTTCGAGGCGATCCGCCCCTCCATCGAGGGCTCCGCCTTCGTCACCGGCTACAACCAGATCTGGATCGACGACGAGGAGCCCTTCCCCGAAGGCTTCATCCTGACGTGAGCCCTTCCCGCGAGGCCGCGCGGGTGTAAGCTTCGCCGCAACACGCGGAGCCTACGGACATGGCGATCCTGAACATCTTCTCCCCCGGTTGGGTGAATGGCGACACCGCGACCCAGTTCGTGCCCAACCCGTGGGGGACCTCCGATGTGTGGGTGCAGTGCACCGTGCCGGCGATGCAGGTGAACGACGCCCCTTCGCTCGGCGGGTTCGGCATCGTCGAGGTGGTCTCGCTGGACGATCAGGGCAATCCGAGCGTGCAGACCTTCGGCGACCCGAACAACCTCGACTCCATCGTGCCGGAGAACCTGCCGCCCCGCCTGTTCGTGCCCAAGATGCTGTCGGTGACCCTGGCGCACATCGTCGCCAGCCTGCGGTCGAGCGGGACCGTCACCCTGTTCCAGTGGGGATGACCATGGCCAAGCCTCAGTCGACACCCGGCGTCCCAGCTTGGCGGGAACGGACGCACCTCGTCTACGACGGTGCGACGGGCGCTATCCTGCACGTCCACCACAGCGTGGAGTTCGAGGGCGCCGCGCCTCAAGCCGAAAGCGCGGAAGCGCGGGCGCTGCGATGGGCCGGACCGAGGCCGGGCGCCAAGGTCATCGAGGTCGATCGCGCGCAGACGACGCGCGGCCGGCGGATCGACGTGGCGACCGGCAAGCTGGTCGCGGTCTAGGCTACTCCGCCGGCTCGCGCTGGACGCGGCGGGCCTTGGGGTTGGTGGCCTTGATCTCCGCCAGCATCTTTTCGACGTGGGTGGAGAAGACGAACTCGGCCGGGCGCTCGTTCTCCCGCGAGATGTCGGGCGCCATCGGCCCTTCGGTGCGGACGCCCTTCATCGACACCGACAGCGCCTTCAGCGGGTGCTTCATGATGTCGGTGACGGCGCTGGCCTCGAAGCCGGAGTGGACCATGCAGTCGGCGCACTTCTCGTAGTTGCCCACGCCATAGGCGTCCCAGTCGGTGGTCTCCATCAGCTCGGTGAAGGTCTTGGCGTAGCCTTCGCCGAGCAGATAGCAGGGCCGCTGCCAGCCGAAGACGTTGCGCGTCGGGTTGCCCCAGGGCGTGCAGGCGTAGCTCTGGTTGCCGGCCAGGAAGTCCAGGAACATGTTGGACTGGGTGAAGCTCCAGCGCTTGCCGCCGTCGCCCCGGGCGAAGATGTCGCGGAACAGCTGCTTGGTCTTGGTGCGGTTCAGGAAGCTGTTCTGGTCGGGCGCCCGCTCGTAGGCGTAGCCGGGCGAGATGGTGGTGCCGTCCAGGCCGATGTCCTTCATCTGGTCGAGGAAGGCGGCGACGCGCTCGGGGATGGCGTTGTCGAACAGGGTGCAGTTGATGCTGACGCGGAAGCCCTTGGACTTGGCCAGCTTGATCGCGTCGATGGCGGTCTCGTAGACGCCGTCGAGGCAGACGCTCTGGTCGTGCATCGCCTTGTCGCCATCCAGGTGGATGGACCAGGTGAACATCGGGTCGGGCTTGTAGTCGTCGATCTTCTTCTTGAGCAGCAGGGCGTTGGTGCAGAGGATGACGTACTTCTTCCGCTCCAGGTAGCCGCGCACGATCTTGGGCATGTCGCGGTGCAGCAGCGGCTCGCCGCCGGCGATGGAGACCACGGGCGCGCGGCACTCGTCGATCGCCTCCATGCACTGGTCGTACGACAGGCGCTGGTTCAGGATCTCGTCGGGGTAGTCGATCTTGCCGCAGCCCGAGCAGGCCAGGTTGCAGCGATAGAGCGGCTCCAGCATCAGGACGAGCGGGTAGCGCTTCTTGCCGCTGAAGTGCTGCTTGGCGATGTAGGCGCCGATGCGGGTGACGGCTTCGACCGGAAGGCCCATGGCGGAATCTCTACTCTGACTAGCTGCGCAGTTCGGCCGGGAGGCGGAACTCGATGTGTTCCTCCACCCCGTCCATCGGTTCGACGACCACCGGCCCGAGGCTCCGCAGGCGTTCGATCACCTGCTGGATCAGGGCTTCGGGGGCGGAGGCGCCGGCGGTGAGGCCGACGCGGGTCTTGCCCTCCAGCCACACCGGATCGAGGCCGTTGGCGTCGTCGATGAGGTAGCTGGGGATCCCCTGCTCCAGGCCGATCTCGACCAGGCGGTTGGAGTTGGAGCTGTTCTTGGCGCCCACCACCAGGATCACCTCGGCGTGGCGGCACATGTCGCGCACGGCGGTCTGGCGGTGCTGGGTGGCGTAGCAGATGTCGGAGGTGTCCGGCCCGACGATGTCGGAGAAGCGCGCCTTGAGGGCGACGATCACGTCCTTGGTGTCGTCGACGCTGAGCGTGGTCTGGGTGACATAGGCCAGCGGCGTCTCGGCCGGAATGTCCAGGGCGGCGACGTCGGCGGCGGTGGAGACGAGGTGCACCGGCGCGTCGATCTGGCCGACGGTGCCCTCCACCTCCGGGTGGCCGGCGTGGCCGATGAGGATGATCGAGCGGCCGTGGCGCAGATAGCGCTTGGCCTGGTTGTGGACCTTGGTGACCAGGGGGCAGGTGGCGTCCAGCACCGGCAGGGCGCGCTCGGCGGCGGCGCGCACCACGCTCTTGGCGACGCCGTGGGCGGAGAACACCACGCGGGCGCCGTCGGGCGCCTCGTCCAGCTCCTCGATGAAGATGGCGCCCTTGTCCTTGAGGCTGTTCACCACGTGGCGGTTGTGGACGATCTCATGGCGCACGTAGACCGGGGCCTGGTACTTCTCCAGGGCGCGCTCGACGATCTCGATGGCGCGCACCACCCCGGCGCAGAAGCCCCGCGGCTGGGCCAGGATGACGCGCATGACGGTCGCGTCGGCGGCGGGCGCGGGAGCGCGTTCCAGGGTGAGATCGGTCATCCACGACTCCTAGCAGACCTGGATATATAGGTCAGCCGCTGGGCGAATCCGTGTCCGCCCCGGTGGCGCCGGGGCCACGGTCGGCGAAGGCGCTCCCCGCGCGACGCAGCGCAGCATACACCGCGATCGAGCCGGCGACCACCGCCCCCGCGGCGATCAGGCCCGGGCGCCCCTCCTTGGGGTCGGCGAGGCTGACGGCGATCACCCCCACCAGGGCGGCGAAGGCGAAGGCCGGGGCCAGCGGATGCAGCGGGGCCGCGTAGACGCCGGCGGCGGTGCGCCGGGTGCGGCGCCCGACCACCACCGCGACGGCAAGCCCCAGGTAGGTGATGACGGTGATCCCGGCGATGACCGTCACCAGGAAGTCGAGCGGGGCGAAGCACCAGGCGAACGAGGCCCCGCCCATCACCAGGGCCGCCACCCAGGGCGAGCCGAACCTCGGGTGCAGGGCGGTGAGCGCCCGGTTCACCGGCGCCGGCCACAGCCGGTCGCGGCCGGTGGCGTAGAGCTGGCGCGCGGCCATCAGGGCGATGGCCAGCATGGCGTTGAACACCGCCAGGGCCACGGCGAGGCTGATCACCTCGGCCAGCCGCTCCCCGCCCAGGGCCCGCACGAAGGCGATCACCGGCTGGGGCGCGGCGGCGATGGCGGCCATGTCCGGCGCCCCGACGCTCAGCGCCAGGATGGGGGTGAGCTGGAGGACGATGGCGAGGCCCAGCGACCAGAACACCACCGCCGCCGTCCGCCGCCGCGCCTCCCGCACCTCCTCCCCGAACAGCACCACGCTGCCGTAGCCGTCGAAGGCGTAGACCGCGGCGGCCGAGGCGGCGCCCATCACCGCCAGGCTGGCCCGCGCCGTCCCCGCCGCCGGGGTGAACGCCTCCACCAGCGCATGGCCAAGCGGCCGGTGCGGGTGGGCGAAGCCGAGGCCGGAGAGCACCACCAGGCTCACCGCCTCCAGGGTGAGGAAGGCGCCGGTGAGGATGGCGTTGAAGCGCACGCCCAGCACCGCCAGCGCCGTCACCCCCGCCACCAGCGCCAGGGCCACGACGCGCGGCGAGATCCCCGGCGCCACGGCGGCCAGATAGTCCGCCACCCCCAGGCCGGAGAGCGCCTGGGCCACGGTGAAGTTGACCAGGTTCAACCCCAGCGCGGCGAACCCGGCGGCCGGCCCCAGCACGCGGGTGAGGATGGTGTACTCGGCCCCGGTCTCCGGAAAGGCGGAGACCAGCTCGGCGTAGACGAAGGCCATGGCCACCCCCAGGGCGGCGGCGGCGGTGAAGCAGGCGAGGCTGGCGGCCCCGGCCTGGTGGATCACGTCGGCCCCGACCACGAACACCCCGATGGTGGGCGAGAGGCCGGAGAGGGTCAGCATCAACGCCCCCAGCGCCCCCATGCCGCGCTTCAGCGGCGGGGCGCCCGGCGGCGAAGGTTCCCGGATTTGGCAGGTTCGGCCGCGCCCCCAACGCCTCGCCGCCGACCCTTAAGCGACGGACGAGCTTGAGGTTTCCAGGGCGAACCCGCCCCGCTCCGAAGGGCTGGAAAAGGCAGGGTTGGGGCTGGGCGCCGGCAGCGAAAGCGGCGCGGATGGGCGCCGATTCGCGCGCACCCGGGCCAGCTTTTCGCGCTCTTCCGCCCGCCGCTCCATCCAGATCTCGTGCAAGCGGTGCGCCTCCATCAGCGTCAGGCGCGCCTCGGCGAGGTGGGCGGGCGTGGTCTGATAGTCGGCCCGCTCCACCAGGCTCAAGAGCCCGGCGATGGTCTGCTCCAGATTGGCGCGCGGCGCCGCCTGGCCGATGTCGAGCCGCAGCTCGGCGATCCGCCCCGCCACCTGAGGCCGCCGCGCCAGCCGGCAGGCATGCCCCGAATCCCGCACGAACCCGGCCAGCTCATACGCCTCCTCCAGCGAGTACCCCTTGGCCCGGAGCTGAGCGAAGCGTTCGTGGCGGAGGTTTTGGAGCGTGGGCATGGGGGGTAGTTTGCAGAATGCAGGGGTTGGTGTCAAGGGGGCACGGCTGGGGCTTGAGCCCGATTAATTTGCTTTTGGTGAACAGGTTACCCCATACTGATGATGAATGGCGACGCCGGAACAGCGCGCCCGCCAGCTCATCGACGCTCAGCTTGAGGGGGCTGGCTGGGTTATCCAGGATCGCGACGAGTTGAACCTCGGCGCTGGCCTGGGCGTAGCCGTGCGCGAGTATCCTCTTTCCACCGGTCCTTGCGACTACCTGCTGTTTGTCGACCGCAAGGCCTGCGGGGTGGTGGAGGCGAAACCCGAGGGCATGACCCTTTCGGGCGTGGCGGATCAGGCGGCCCGCTATCAGCACCAGCTTCCCCGTCACGTGCCCATTGGGGGGACCCACTCAGGTTCGACTACGAGGCCAGCGGTTCGGAACGCCTGTTCAGCGACCGCGGGGACCCCGACCAGCGCTCCCGCCACGTCTTCAGTTTCCACCGCCCGGAGAACTCTCCCTGGAGTGGCTCAAGAACGGATCTTCGCTCCGGGCGCGGCTCACCCGCCTGCCGCCTCTGGTGACTGAAGGGCTTCGCGACTGCCAGGTCGAGGCGATAACCGGGCTGGAGGCCTCGCTGGCCAGCGGCAAGCCTAAGGCGCTCATCCAGATGGCCACCGGCGCGGGCAAGACCTTCACCGCCGTCACCGCGTCGCTACCGGCTGCTGAAGTCGGCGCGCAACCGCATCCTGTTCCTGGTCGACCGCAACAACCTCGGCCGCCAGACGATGGGCGAGTTCCAGGACTACCGCACGCCGGACGACGGGCGGAAGTTCACCGAGCTGTACAACGTCAAGCAGCTCGGCGCGGCGGGTCATCGATCCGACGCCAAGGTCGTCATCTCGCACCATCCAGCGGGTGTTCAAGGCAGCTCAGCGGAGCGGAGCTGTCCGAGGACGACGACGAGGCCGCGCCTTCGAGGTCGACGACCGCGCCCACGCCCGTGGCGGTCGGCTACAACGCGGACATGCCGCCGGAGACGTTCGACCTGATCATCGTCGACGAGTGCCACCGCTCGATCTACGGCGTGTGGCGGCGGGTGCTCGACTACTTCGACGCCCACATCGTCGGGCTCACCGCCACGCCCGGCAAGCAGACGTTCGGGTTCTTCAAGCAGAACCTCGTCTCCGAGTACACCTACCCGCAGTCGGTGGCCGACAGCGTCAACGTCGACTTCGACGTCTACCGGATCAAGACCCAGATCAGCGAGCAGGGCGCAACGATCGAGGCCGGCACCATCGTGCCGAATGCGCGACCGGCGCACCCGCAGGCAGCGCTACGAGGCGCTCGACGAGGACCTCGACTACACGCGCGGCCAGCTCGACCGCGCCGTCACCGCGCCCAGACCAGATCCGCACTCGTGCTGGAGACCTTCCGCGACCCGCTGTTCACCGAGATCTTCCCCGGCCGCACCACGTGCCCAAGACGCTGATCTTCGCCAAGGACGACAACCACGCCGAGGAGATCGTCACCATCGTCCGCGAGGTGTTCGGCAAGGGCAACGACTTCGCCGCGAAGATCACCTACAAGCCGCCGACGGCGACGCCCGAGGAGCTGCTCGCGGCGTTCCGCAACTCCCCGACCCTGCGCATCGCCGTCACCGTCGACATGATCGCCACCGGCACCGACGTCAAGCCGCTGGAGTGCGTGTTCTTCATGCGCGACGTCCGCTCGGCGCTGTACTTCGAGCAGATGAAGGGCCGCGGCGCCCGCACGATCACCCGGCGCGACTTCCAGGCCGTCACCCCGGACGCCGGAGCAAGGACCGGTTCGTCATCGTCGACGCCGTCGGCGTCACCGAGCACGAAGGCCGTATCGGGGCCCCTCGAAAAGAAACCGACCGTCAGTTTCGAGAAGCTGCTTGAACACATCTCCACCGGTCGCTCCGATCCGGACGTGGTCTCATCACTGGCGGTTCGACTGGCCGCGCTCGCCCGGAAGCTCCCACCCGAGGATCAGGAGCTGGTCCTGGCCAAGACCGGCGGCCAGTCGCTGACGGACATCGCCTCTGGACTGATAGAGAGCCTGGACAATGACCGCGTACGGAGTTGGCCGAAAGGGAACATGCGCCCCCCGTCACCGACGCCAAGTTCGAGGCTACGGCCAAGCGCCTGCGCGGCGAGGCGCTCCGCCCGCTCTCCGATAACCCCGCTCTTCGCAAGCTGCTGATCGACTTAAAGACCCAGAGTGAAGTCGTTATCGACGTCTTCAGCCCCGATGCGGTCATCTCCACCGGCTTCGACGAGGAGGCCGCGAAGAAGTTGACCGGCCGGTTCGAGTCCTTCCTCGAAGAGAACCAGGACCAGATCACGGCCCTGTCAATCCTTTACGGCAAGCCGCACGCCCGCCAGCGCCTGACCTATGAGAGCCTGGAGGCTCTCCGTGCGGCCCTCGCACGGCCGCCCTGGCTGCTGGAGCCCATTGGGGTGTGGTCGGCTTACAAGCGGCTCTCCAAGGGGACCATCAAGAGCGACCCGTCGCGGGCGTTGACAGACATGGTGGCCCTGGTGCGCTTCGCGCTTCACCAGAGCGACACCCTGGCCCCCCTTTCGGTGAGCATGGTGGCGCGGTTCAATCTGTGGCTCGGGCGCGAGGCGAAGTCGGGGCGGACATACACAGCTAGCCAGTTGTCCTGGCTGGAGGCCATCCGCGACCACCTCGCTGCCAACATTGACCTCTCCCCCCGCGACCTTCAGGACCAGCCCGCGTTCTCGGGCCGAGGCGGGGTCGTGGCGGCCCGCGCGGCGTTCGGGACGCGCTTGCCTGATTTGATCGATGAACTAACCGACGCGCTGTGGCTTGAGGGGGAATGATTGTCGAAGGCCACACACGCAGCACGCGCGGCTGAGCCTGTGGACGGGCCCTGGGACCTCCCTGAGGAGTGGCGTTGGGCACGGCTGGGCGAAGTTGCCGAGGTGAACCCCAGGACCGACCTGTCGGCTCTCGATGCTAACACCGCAGTGACGTTTCTACCGAGTCAGCTGTGGCCGAGGAAACCGGGGCTGTCCGGCTGACTGAGACTAGGCCCGCCTCCACCGTCTCGACCGGCTTCACGAGGTTTCGGTCCGGCGATGTCATTTTTGCCAAGATCACGCCCTGTATGGAAAACGGCAAAGTCGCCGTCGTGCCTCCGGTGCCTGGGAAAGTTGCCGCTGGATCGACGGAGTTTCATGTCGTGCGGCCGCATGCGGTGCGGCCTCGGTTCGTCTTCCTCTATCTTGTGCGGCGAGCGCTACGGGAGGAAGCCCGACGGAACATGTCGGGCAGCGCGGGCCAACTGCGCGTTCCAACTGACTTTCTAAGAGCGCTTCCGATCCCGGTCCCACCGTTGGCGGTTCAGGATCAACTCATCGCAAGGGTCGGGTTTCTTTTCAGCGAGATTGACGACGGCGAAGCTGCTCTGGCCGAGGCGCGTGCGGGGTGGAAACCTACCGCAAGGCACTGCTGAAAGCGGCGGTCACAGCGGGCGAACTGACCGCCGGCTGGCGACGCGACAACCCGCCCAAAGAGACCGGCCACGCCCTTCTCCACCGTATCCTCGCCGACCGTCGCGCGCGCTGGGAGGCCGATCCAAAGAACCGCAAGAAGCGATACCCGCCGCCAATCAGGCCAGCCTTGGACGAGTTACCCGAGCTGCCTCCGGAATGGACATGGGCAACGCTGGATCAATTGTGCGGTCACATTACGAGTGGCTCAAGGTCATGGTCGCAGTATTACGATGCCGGAACATCTGTCTTTGTGATGGCACAGAATGTGAGGCCTGGGCACTACGATCCTGGCTTCGTACAAACGGTAGGCCCCCCGGAGCGGAACTCCGAACGTGAGCGCACCCGCATATCGAAACACGACCTTCTCCTGACTATAGTCGGGGCAATACGGGAGATATGTGCCAAGTTCGATTTGAACCATCGGACCATTACGTGTGTCAAAGTGTGGCGCTTCTCCGTCCTATCTATTCTCAACTCGGCACGATAGCGGAGTTGTTTTTTTCCGGGAGTTTCGGGCCGCCACGTGCAGATGCATAGAATGATCTACGGGCAGGCCGCCCGCACCTAAGCTTTGATCAGATAAAGGCGCTCGCTGTCCCCGACCACCTGCAGCTGAAGTCCCCGAGATCTCGGCGCGGCAAGCCCGACTGAGATAGCTGCTATTCCCGACATCTCTTCGAAGGACCTGCGCCGTTCTGATCTCCAAGGATCCATTTATCAGCCGCCTTCCGTGGAGAATTCGCGTGAACGAAGCAAGCCCTGGTTTCCAAAGTCTGGAACTACGCCCACGTCCTCCGCGACGAGGGCGTCTGATTCGGCGACTATGTCGGCCAGATCAGCTTCCTGCTGTTCCTAAAGATGGATCGAGGAGCGCACCGACCATCTGAACGAGCCATCTATGCATGCCCGAGGAGTGCCGATGGGACAGGCTGCGCACCCTTGCGGGCGAAGCGCTCGAACGGCGCTTCAACAAGGACGCCCTGGAAGATCTATCTCAAAACGATGACATCGTCGGCACCCTGTTCCTGAAGGCCGAGAGCAAGATCAACGACCCTGCCAAGCTCAACGTCTGGTCTCCCTGATCGACGGCGAGACCTGGATGGGCATCGACGTCGATGTCAAGGGCCGATCTACGAAGGCCTGCTGGAGCAGAACGCTGGCGAGGTGAAATCCGGCGCCGGCCAATACTTCACGCCGCGCCCGCTGATCCAGGCCATGGTCGAGGTCGATCGATCCGAGCCAACGAAACCGTGCATGCGACCCGGCCTGCGGCACCGGCGGGTTTCTGCTCGCCGCCTACGAGCACATGAAGGCACAAGCCAGGCGCGCAGGACCGCGCGTCAGCAGCGCAAGCTGCGGGAGCAGCTCGCTGTGCGGCGTGGACATCGTCGCCGAGGTCGTGCGCCTCTGCGGCATGAACCTCTATCTGCACGGCATCGGCGACGGCGACTTGCTCCGATCGGGTAGCCGGGACGCCCTGGTCGCCGATCCCGGCGAACGCTACGACGTGGTCCTGACCAATCCACCGTTCGGCAAGAAGGCAGCTACCGGATCGATCGGCGAGGATGGCGAGCATCGACACCGAAGCGAGGATCTACGTCGCGCGAGGACTTCACCGTCACCACCTCGAACAAGCAGCTCAACTTCCTCCAGCACATCATGACCATCATGAGACCGACGGCCGCGCGGCCGTGGTGCTGCCCGACAACGTGCTGTTCGAGGGCGGTGCGGGCGAGACGCATCCGGCGACGCCTGCTGAAGGAGTTCGACTTCCACACCCTGCTGCGCCTGCCGACTGGCATCTTCTACAAGCAGGGCGTCAAGGCCAATGTGCTGTTCTTCGACAAGCAGCCCCAGCGGCCGAGCAAGCGCGACGCGACGCTCTGGGTCTACGACTTCCGCACCAACCTGCACTTCACGCTGAAGGAGCGGCCGCTGCGCCGCGAGGACCTCGACGACTTCGTCGCCTGCTATCGGCCGGGCAAGCGCGCGACAGCGGGAGGAGACCGAGCGGTTCAAGCCGCTTCGCCTACGACGACCTTGTCAACCGCGACAAGGTCAACCTGGACATCTCTGGCTGAAGGACGCCTCGGCCACCGACCGACAGCCTGCCGCCGCCCGACGAGGTCGCGGCCGAAATCGTGGAGAGCTTGGAACTGGCGCTGGAGAAGTTCCGGGAAAGTGGCTCTAGCGCTGGCAGTCACAGCGGCAGCTGCGGAGTCACTCGACTGTGGATCGTTCGGCTCGGCAAATAAAGCACGCGCTCTATTGCGGGGATTTGTTTAGGAGCTTTGAAAAAACTGGCTCCGCCCACTAGAGGAACGAGAGCTTACGTCTAGCGAAATAATGCCCCGGCTGTTGCCGGGGCATCTTTGGCGTCCGTCGCTCGGTCTTTTCGATTCAAGGATCGAAGTGGAAACGGCCTTTTGCATTAGGCATAGATGCCTTTTCCTCATTTTGCCAAGAAGAACTCTACATCCAAGGAGTACTTCTTGGCGGATACAATCCTATAGACCTGTTTCCATGCGCCATTTGCAGATTGTCCCTGGACAGATACCCCAGCGTCTTCGATAAAGAAGTACCCACCACCTTCCTTCCTTCCGATCGCGTGAGGAATAACCATCAGAGCGGAAAGCTCGGAAGGAATAACACCGTCTTCAGCGGCCTTTCGGACGCAAGCAACCATCAAATTATTCCAGTAAGTATTGCTCTTCTTGAGAACCTTCCCTTCGAGAACAATTTTTGTTGGAGTTGTAAAAGCTGAGGTTCGGCGGGGCGGCCGGGTTGAAAGTCCCGCCGCCCGTCGCCCTCAACTGCGGATACCGCAGTCCTCGCCCCGCCTCTAGAGCATCGACGGCGCGAGTGATTACCGTTTCCGGCGTGTCTTAGAAACGGGATGGCGTGCTTCTGAAGCCTCGCGAAGAGCGGGTCTGAAACTGAAATCGTCTGCATATTCCTGCCTCCAAGCGCAGCCGAGCGCCGCTTAATCTCTATGTAGTGATATCATCCACCCTACGTCAATAGGACTATATAGCGATAAGGCTGCGAGTCCGGCTTTTGCCTACTCACCCGTTCCGGACGTTCGTGGCGACCGAGCGGGCCTTAGAGGAACGGCATCCGTCTCAGCACTCCGGTCCGGCTTTCGCAGGCGTTGAAGCATGGGTGAAGAAGCCAATCATTGGGAGAGGCGCTGGCGATCTCTGAAGTTGCGGGAGACGAGACAAGAAAATCCGCCAAACGCAAAAAGCTTGGGTCCCGGTTTTCGCCAGGATGATCATCGGGGGTGGGGTGAACAAGGGTCGTCGTTCCTGCGCTATCGCGCCAAGCCGCACCCGTCGCCCGGCTCGCCGCGGCGCGGCGTCCGGGCGGGGCTTGGGGGTGGGCGTTGCGTCCCGGCTCTTCGCCCCGGCTTTCGCCGGGGCTGCGGCCGGGATGACAAAGCTTTGCCTGATGGGCGCGTTGTCGTTCGTGGCCTCTAGCCGAAGCCCTTGTCCTTGAGCCAATCCCCCAGCAGGTCGATCCAGCGGTCGACCGGCATCCCCTGTTTCACCATGCCGAAGCCGTGGGCGCCCCGGGCGAAGATGTGGAGTTCGGCGGAGCGGTCGGCGGCGGACCAGTCGCGGTAGAGGCCCTCGACCATGCGGAACAGCAGGCGGTCGTCGTGGGCGATGACGGTGAACAGCGGCGGGGCGTCGGCCGGCACCGGGCGGCCGCGGGTCTCGCCGCCGTAGATGGGGGCGAGGAAGGCGGGCGCGGGGCCTTGCGGGTCCATCGCCACGTCGGCGACCAGGAAGGCGCCGGCGGAGAAGCCGATCAGGCCGACGCGGGCGGGATCGAGGCCGTAGTCGTCGGCGCGCTCGCGAACGAGCTGGAGGGCGCGGCGGCCGTCGTCGGCGGCGATCTCGCGGGCGTACCGCAGGGCCTCGTCGCGGAGGATCTGGCCGATGGCGGTGGGGGCCTTGGCGTCCGGCAGGGGCGCGGCCAGCATCTCGCCTTCCTGGGCCAGGCTGGCGGCGAAGGCGGCGGGGTCCTCCGGCGTCGGCGACAGGCGGTACTTGAGGAGGAAGGCGGTGAAGCCTTTGGCCGCGAACCACTCGGCGACGTCCATCCCCTCGTGCTCCCAGGCCAGGATGCGCCAGCCGCCGCCGGGGCAGACGACCACGCCGGCGCCGTTGGCCTCGCCCGGTTCGGGGCGGAACACGGTGAGGGTGGGCCGGGAGACGTTGCGCAGCATGGTGGTGTTCGCCGCCAAGCCCATCGGCGGGTGGAAGGCGCTCTCGGCCGGACCGACATCGAGGGCGCGCGGCGGACCGTTCGGCCAGAGGTCGATGACGTCGTGTTGGTGCGTCGGCCCGGCGTTCAGGCCCTCACCCAGATCATCCGGCATCAGCGTTGTCCTCCTGATCAGACGGCCCCAAGATTCCGCTGGCGTTTCCCCAAGGGGAGCAGATTATCGTTGATCATATAAGATCAGAGGGAGAGACCGCGTGCACGATCTCATTATCCGCAACGGCACCATCGTCGACGGCACCGGCGCCAAGCCGTATCGTGGGCGACATCGCCATCGACGGCGACCGGATCGCCCAGGTGGGCGAGGTCTCCGGGCCGGCCAAGCGCGAGATCGACGCGGAAGGGATGATCGTCACCCCGGGCTGGGTCGACATCCACACCCACTACGACGGCCAGGCGACCTGGGATCCGCTGATGGCGCCCTCCTCCTGGCACGGGGTGACCACGGCGATCATGGGCAACTGCGGCGTCGGCTTCGCGCCGGTGCGGCCGGATGCGCACGACTTCCTGATCGAGCTGATGGAGGGGGTGGAGGACATCCCCGGCATCGCCCTTTCCGAGGGGATCGAGTGGACGTGGGAGACCTTCCCGCAATACCTCGACGCCCTCGAAGCCATGCCGCGCGCGGTCGACGTGGGCGTTCATGTGCCGCACGCGCCGGTGCGGGCCTATGTGCTCGGCGAGCGCTGCAACACCGACTATTCGCCCAACGCCAGCGAGATCGCGCAGATGGCGTCGATCGTGCGCGAGGGCGTGGCGGCCGGGGCGCTCGGCTTCTCCACCTCCCGCACCCTGCTGCACAAGGACCTCAAGGGCGTGCACATGCCCGGGACCTTCGCCGGCTCCGACGAGATGCTGGCGATGGGCCTCTCCATGAAGGGCCTGCGCCACGGCGTGTTCGAGATGGTCTCCGACCACCTGGGCGACGACGACGAGTGGCTGTGGGTCAAGGGCTTCGCCGAACAGACCCACCTGCCGGTGACGCTGGTCGCCACCTCGGCCGGCGCCTACGAAGGCGACAAGATGTACAACATCGCCGAGGAGGCGAAGCGGCGCGGGATGGACATCCGCCCGCAGATCGCCGGCCGCCCGACCGGCGTGCTGCACGGCCTCACCTCCAGCTTCCACGTCTTCATGGGCCATCCGACCTATCAGGCCGAGATCCACGACCTGCCGCACGCCGAGAAGCTGGAGGCGCTGCGCCGGCCGGAGATCCGCGAGGCGCTGCTCTCCGAACAGAGCCGCATCAAGCGCACGCTGATGGGCGTGCCGCTCGACGAACTGCTGTGGCAGGTGTTCCCGCTGGGCGAGAACCCCAACTACGAGCCGGACCGCGAGCACAGCGTGCGCGGCCGGGCCGAGGCCGCCGGCGTCCCGCCGATGGAGATGATGTACGACCTGCTGCTGCGGGACGACGGGCGCGAGCTGTTCTACCAGCCGCTGGGGGGCTTCCGGACCTACAACTTCGACTTCTTCCGCAAGAACATGGCGCACGACCAGGTGCTGTTCGGCCTCTCCGACGGCGGGGCGCACTGCGGGGTGATCGCCGACGCCGGCATGCCGACCTTCATCCTCAGCCACTGGGCGCGCGACCGGACCAAGGGCGAGCAGTTCCCGCTGGAGTTCCTGGTGCGCAAGCTCACCAGCGACACGGCCGGGGCCTATGGGCTTGAACGACCGCGGGCGGCTGGCGCCCGGCCTGCTCGCCGACATCAACGTGATCGACTTCGAGGCCCTGCGCCTGTTCCGGCCCGAGGCGATCCACGACCTGCCGGCCGGCGGACGTCGCCTGGTGCAGCAGGCCGAGGGCTATCGCTACACGCTGAAGTCCGGCGAGGTCACCTTCGAGGACGGCGAACACACCGGCGCCCTGCCCGGCGGCCTGGTGCGCGGCGGCCGCGAGGCGGTGATCCTGCCGCTCGCCGCGGAGTAGTCGCGGAGGCCTGACAATTCCGTAACTGGAGCAACGGACCGCGCCGGATTAGCAGGGAGTTCAAGAACAACCTTGCAAGGCGGGATTCGATGAACAGACGCGAGCTGATGGGCGCGGCGGCTTCGGCGGCGGCGCTGGCGGCGGGGACACGGGCGTTCGCGGCGGGGACGCCGGCCGAGCTGAACGCCCTGTTCGACCGCTTCATGCAGGAACAGCTGGCCATCCAGCCGGAGTTCGCCACCTCGCTCGGCCTCGACACCGGGCCGAACGCGGCCGAGCGCGCGGCAGCTGTCCGACCGCTCGCTGGCCGGGGCGGCCAAGGTCCGGGCGCTGAACGAGAGCCAGCTCGCGCGGCTGGAGGCGTTCGACGGCGCGGGCCTGCCCTTCGCCGACCAGCTCAACCGCGACATCGTGCTCTATGGCCTGCGCAACCAGGTCGCCGACGAGAAGCGCTTTCCCTATAACGGCGGCGGGGCGGGCATGCCCTATGTGCTGAACCAGATGAACGGCTCGGCCTTCCACGACGGGCCGGACTTCCTGGATTCCCAGCACCCGATCGACACGCGCCAGGACGCGCAGGACTATCTCTCGCGCCTCGCCAAGTTCGGCGTCGCCATCGACCAGGACAGCGAGGTGGCGCGCCACGACGCCGGGATCGGCGCGGCGCCCCCGGACTTCGTCATCGACCGCACCCTCACCGAGATCAAGGCGCTGCGCGCCGTCCCGGCCGATCAGTCGGTGATGGTGAAGTCCCTCGTGCGCCGGGCGGGCGAGAAGAAGCTCGACGGCGACTGGGGCGGCCAGGCGACCAAGCTGGTGGAGAGCGACGTCTATCCCGCGCTCGACCGGCAGATCGCGCTGCTGGAATCGCTGCGGGCCAAGGCCACGCACGACGCGGGCGTCTGGCGCCTGCCGGACGGCGACGCCTACTACCGCGCCTCGGTCACCTACTGGACCACCACCACCCTCACCGGCGACGAGATCCACAAGCTGGGGCTGGAGCTGGTCGCCAAGCTGTCGGCGGAGACCGACGCCAAGATGCGCGCCCAGGGGCTCAGCCAAGGGACCGTCGGCCAGCGCTTCCGCGCCATGTACGACGATCCCAAGTACCGCTACCCCAACACCGATGAGGGCAAGGCCAAGCTGCTGGCCGACCTGAACCTCAAGGTCGAGGCGGTGGAGGCCAAGCTGCCGCAATACTTCGGCGTTCTGCCCAAGGCCAAGCTCGAGATCCGGCGGATCCCGCCGTTCACCGAGGCCGGAGCGCCGGGCGGCTACTACCAGCCGGCCTCGCTCGATGGGAAACGGCCGGCGGTCTACTACCTCAACCTGCGCGACACCGCGGAGGTCCCGAGCTGGTCCTTGCCGACGGTGACCTACCACGAAGGCGTGCCGGGCCATCACCTGCAGCTCTCGGTGGCTCAGGAAGCGCCCCTGCCGCTGATCCGCAAGGTCGGCTTCTATTCGGCCTATTCCGAGGGCTGGGCGCTCTATGCCGAGCAGCTGGCCCTGGAAATGGGGATGTACGAGGGCGATCCGATGGGGGAGATCGGCTACCTGCACGACGCCATGCTGCGCGCGGTGCGCCTGGTGCTGGACAGCGGGCTGAACGCCAAGCGCTGGAGCCGCGAGCAGGCCATCGCCTACTTCGTCGCCACCATCGGCGACAACGAAGCGACGGCGACCACCGAGGTCGAGCGCTACTGCGTCGAGCCCGGCCAGGGCTGCGGCTATATGCTCGGCAAGCTGCGCTGGCTGGAGCTGCGGGCGCAGGCCAAGGCGAAGCTGGGCGCGAAGTTCGACATCCGCGCTTTCCACGACGCCGGCCTCACCTCGGGCGCGGTGCCGCTGGACGTGCTGCCCAAGCTCATCGACCGCTATGTGGCGAGCGCCAAGGCCTAGCGCTTGGTCGCGGTGAAGGTCCCCCGGTGGCCCTGGGCGTCGATCGAGCCGGTCATGCGGTTTCCCGCCAGGGTTCCCCGGTAGGTCACGTCGAACTTGGAGAGCAGGAAGCTCGATCGGTAGGTCCAGGTCACGGCCTCGCCGCGCAGGCTTCCCGCCGTCAGGACGTGGGACTCGCCGGCCTTCACCTTCGCGGTGTTGGTCGAAGCGTCGGTGCAGACGCCGCTCAACCGGGCGCCGTCCGGCTTGAAGTCGCAGTCGAGGGTGAAGGCGAAGGCCGAAACCTTGCCGACCACCGTCCACGGACCGGCGATGTCCGCCGTGGCGGCGGACGCGCCCGTTGAAAACAGCCCGATCACGAGCAAGGCGAGTTTCATCGGATCGGCGCCTTCCCGGATTTGACGAGGCCCTGGATACGGCCGGCCGCCGACGATGGACCAGTCAACCGCCGCCCGCAGGAACCCTGAGCGAAATGATCGATCCGCGACGCGTGGTCGCGGATGTGGGAGTTTGATCTGGTTTGTGGCCTCGCGAGTGCACATTTGCGGTCGCGATCGGCGTATAAGGCGAGTCTCGCGGCTTGCGGGCCGTCGCGAACCTCCGGACTTTGAGCCATGACCTTCATCCTCGACGACCTGATCGGCTGGACGGCGGAAGCGCTGGCCGTGGTGGGTTGTCTCTACACCGTGGCCGCGCTCGGCTTCTCGCACCGATTCCTCGGTCGTCGGACGCGGGTGACCGGCGCGGCGCCGGCGGTGACCATCATCAAGCCGCTCCACGGCGCCCACGCCCACCTGCGCGAGACGCTCGAGGGGTTCTGCGTGCAGGACTACCCCGGGCCGGTGCAGATCGTGTTCGGCGTGGCCGATCCCCGCGATCCGGCCGTGGCCGTGGTCCGCAACCTGCAGGCGAGCCACCCGCACCTCGATATCGAGCTGGTGATCGAAGCCGCCCAGCACGGGATCAACCGCAAGGCCTCGAACCTGATCAACATCGGCCAGCGCGCCAAGCACGAGGTGCTGATCCTCTCCGACGCCGACATCGTGGTGAACCGGTCGTACCTGCGGCACGTGACCTCGTCGCTGCAGGCGCCGGGCGTGGGCGCGGTGACCTGCCTCTATGCGGGCCTGGACGACGGCTCGCTGTGGTCGCGCCTGTCGGCCATGGCCATCGACTACCAGTTCCTGCCCGGCGCGGTGCTGGGCACGCGGCTGGGGCTCGCGCAGCCGTGCTTCGGCTCGACCATCGCGCTGAGCGCCCAGGTGCTGGACCGGATCGGCGGCTTCCACGCCATCGCCAACCACCTGGCCGACGACTACGAACTCGGCCGCGCGGTGCGCAAGCTCGGCCTTCGGGTCGAGATCCCGCCCATGGTGGTGCTGCATCATTCGCCCGAGGCGACGTCCCACCAGCTGATCGACCACGAACTGCGTTGGGCGCGGACCGTGCGCCAGATCGATCCCGCCGGCCATGCGGGCAGCATCGTCGCCCATCCCCTGCCGCTCAGCCTGATCGCCTGCCTGATGCTGGAGGCGAGCCCGTTCTCGCTGGGCCTGTTCGGCACGGTGCTGGCCCTGCGCATCGCCACCAAGGCGATCGTCGACCGCGCGACCGGCGCGCGGGCCGGCGCCTACGCTCTCATTCCCCTGCGCGATGTGCTATCGTTCGTCATCTTCCTCGGCAGCTTCCTGGTGAACACGGTCGGCTGGCAAGGCCGCCGGTTCCGCGTCGGACGAGGCGGCGCCCTGCTCCATGAAATAGGCACCTAACAGACCATGCTCCGCACCCTTTTCCTCCAGGCTCCCTCGTTCGACGGCTTCGACGGCGGCGCCGGCTCGCGCTATCAGGCGCGCCGCGAGATCAAGAGCTTCTGGTATCCGACCTGGCTGGCGCAGCCTGCCGCCCTGGTCGAGAACAGCAAGCTGATCGACGCCCCGCCGCACGGCACCACGCTCGCCGAGGTGCTGGCCCAGGCGCACGACTTCGACCTGGTGGTGATGCACACCTCGGTCCCCTCCTTCGCCTCCGACGTGAAGTGCGCCGAGGCGCTCAAGGCCGAGAACCCGGCGCTGAAGATCGGGCTGATCGGCGCCAAGGTCGCGGTCGACGCGCAGGGCTCGATGGAGCAGGCGCCGGTGATCGACTTCGTCGCCCGCAACGAGTTCGACTTCACCTGTCTGGACGTGGCCGAGGACAAGCCCTGGTCCTCGATCGACGGCCTCTCCTACCGCAACGCCGAGGGCGCGATCGTCCACAATCCGGACCGCGCGATCCTGCACGACATGGACAGCCTGCCGTGGGTGACGCCGGTCTACCAGCGCGACCTGAAGATCGAGAACTACTTCATCGGCTACCTGAAGCACCCCTACATCTCGATCTACACCGGCCGCGGCTGCAAATCGCGCTGCACCTTCTGTCTGTGGCCGCAGACCGTGGGCGGCCACCGCTACCGCACCCGCTCGGTCGAACACGTGATCGAGGAGATCAAGTGGGCCAAGGCCGCCTTCCCGCAGGTGAAGGAGTTCTTCTTCGACGACGACACCTTCACCGACGACCTGCCGCGCGCCGAGGCCATCGCCCGCGAGCTCGGCAAGCTCGGCGTGACCTGGAGCTGCAACGCCAAGGCCAATGTGCCGTACGAGAGCCTCAAGGTGCTCAAGGAAGGCGGCCTTCGCCTGCTGCTGGTGGGCTACGAGAGCGGCAACCAGCAGATCCTGCACAACATCAAGAAGGGCATGCGCGTCGAGGTCGCCGAGAAGTTCACCCGTGACTGCCACGAGCTGGGCATCGTCATCCACGGCACCTTCATCGCCGGCCTGCCGGGCGAGACGCAGGAGACCATCCGCGAGACTCGGGAGTGGGCGGCCAAGATCAACCCGCACACCGTCCAGATCTCGCTGGCCGCGCCCTATCCCGGCACCTTCCTCTACAAGCAGGCGGTCGAGAACGGCTGGCTCGATGCCGACCACGCCGAACTGGTGGACGACCACGGCGTGCAGATCGCCCCCCTGCACTACCCGCACCTGTCGCACGAGGAGATCTTCGAGAGCGTCGAGACCTTCTACCGCAGCTTCTATTTCCGCCCGCGCAAGATCGGCGCCATCGTCAAGGAAATGGTGCTGAGCCCAGAGATGATGAAGCGGCGGCTACGCGAAGGGGTCGAGTTCTTCGACTTCCTCAAGGAGCGCAAGCAGGCGGCTTGAGGCGGAAACTTTGCGAGGCCGCCGTTCTCGCTCATATTCTCGCTATGGATGACGCGAGCCCCCCTTCACCCTCGAAGCCTGATCAGCCAAGCGCGACGGATTGGGTCCGCGTAGCGTCGCTCAGCGATGAGGAAATCGCGCGCGCGGTTGCGACCGATCCTGATGCCGCGCCAATCTTGGACGATGAGGCATTGCGCCGCGAGTACCGACCGCAAGGGCCACGCATCCCCCCACGGTGACCAAGGCGGGGTTTGAGTGGGATGAAGCCAAGAACCGCGTCAACGTCCTGAAGCACGGAATCGACTTCGGGGACGCGGTTCGCATCTTCGAGTCCTCGACCTTGGATCGTGTCGACAGTCGCGGACCCTATGGAGAACGGCGGGTGAACTCGATCGGTGAGGTCGCAGGCATAGCCATCGTGAACGTGACCCATACCGCCCGTGACGGGACAATCAGGATCATCTCCGCCCGGCGCGCCAATCGTGCTGAACGACGCTTGTTCGAGGCGTTCAAGCAAGACCCCGGGTGAGAAGTCCACCGCCTCCTCAGCCCTCCGCCTCCGCGAATACCTTGCGCGCGATCCCCACCGCGGTCGCGGCGCAGGGCCAGCCGGCGTAGAAGGCGAGGTGGGTGATGAGTTCGATGAGCTCGTCCTGGGTCACCCCGTTGCCGAGCGCGTACTTGAGATGGAAGGGCAGCTCGTTGGTCCGGTAGCCGGCGATCAGCGTGGCGACGGTGATCAGGCTGCGGTCGCGGGGCGACAGACCCGGCCGCTTCCACAGATCGCCGAACAGGACGTTGTCGGTGTAGTCGGCCAGGGCGGGGGCGATGTCGGCGAACGGGCCCTTCGGGGTCGGCGCGTCGGTCATGGGGTGGCGATCTCCTACGCTGCGCCCCGACATCTGAAGCGGCTCGCGCCCGCTCGGGTTGCGAGCGGCGTCAGACGCGACCGGCGCGTTTCAGGACGAGCTCCGGCGCCGGCATGACCGCGCCCAGGGTCGCGTTCCAGGCGGTGGTCCCGGCGTCGATCAGGCTGACGATCACGGTTTCGGCGGTGTGGACGGTCTTGATGTGCGCCGCGCGGGCGCTTTGAACGCTGCGGACAGGGTGAAGGCAGATCGGCGTTCGACCGACTTCGCCGGACGTCGCCCAGGCCTGGGACGCGCTCAACAATACGACGGAGGCGAAACCCGCGACGACCGCCAGTTTCGCTGAACGACACTCGAGACTCATCGCGACGTCTCCAAGTTTCGCCGCGGTTGTGGTCCTCGCGCGCTGTGGCGTCAACAAGCGGAGCCGCCGGAAGGAACTCCGGGATCATGACAAATCGTCCATGATCGGACGGCGCCCCGCGCGCTCGCCGACCCCCGCCTATGGCGCCCGAGCGACGAGCCGTTATAGGTGCCTCCCGTCGCACGATAGGGAGCGCCCGCGCCATGAAGACCCGCATCACCGAGCTGTTCGGCATCGAGCATCCGATCATCCAGGGCGGCATGCATTTCGTCGGTTTCGCCGAGATGGCGGCGGCCGTCGCCAACGCCGGCGGCCTCGGGCTGATCACCGGCCTCACCCAGCGCACGCCCGAGCTGCTGGCGAACGAGATCGCCCGCTGCCGCGAGATGGTCGATCCGGGCCGGGTGTTCGGGGTGAACCTGACCTTCCTGCCGAGCGTGAACCCACCCGACTATCCGGCCTATATCCGCGCCATCGTCGAGGGCGGGGTGAAGGTGGTGGAGACGGCCGGCAACAATCCGGCCAAGTACCTGCCCGCGCTCAAGGAGGCGGGGATCAAGGTGATCCACAAATGCACCTCGGTGCGCCACTCGCTGAAGGCGGAGACCGTGGGCTGCGATGCGATCAGCGTCGACGGCTTCGAGTGCGGCGGGCACCCGGGCGAAGACGACGTTCCGAACTTCATCCTGCTGCCGCGCGCGGACGAGACCCTGAACATCCCGTTCGTCGCCAGCGGCGGCATGGCCGACGGGCGCAGCCTGGTGGCCGCGCTGGCCCTGGGCGCCGAGGGCATGAACATGGGCACCCGTTTCATGGCGACCAAGGAAGCGCCGATCCACGAGAACGTGAAGCAGGCCCTGGTCGCGGCCAGCGAGCTCGACACCCGCCTGATCATGCGCCCCCTGCGCAACACCGAGCGCGTGTTGCGGAACGAGGCGGTCGATCGCCTGCTCGAGAAAGAGAAGACGCTCGGCGATAAGATCACCTTCCAGGACATCTTCGAGGAAGTGGCCGGCGTCTATCCGGCGATCATGACCAAGGGCGAGATGGACGCGGGCGGCTGGTCCTGCGGCATGGTCGCGGGGCTGATCCACGACATTCCGACGGTCAAGGAACTGATCGATCGCACCATGGCCGAGGCGGAGACGATCATCCGCCAGCGGCTCGAAGGATTCCTCGGGGGGACCACCTCAACGCGGGAGCCCGCTTTTGCCTGATATACTGCATTTCATCGACGGCGCGGCCGACGCCGGCGACGGCGACCGCTTCGGCGACATCTTCGACCCGAACACTGGGGTCATCCAGGCGCGGGTTGCGCTCGGCACGACCGCGACGGTGGACCGCGCGGTCCAGGCCGCCGCCCGGGCGCAGCTGCGCTGGGCGGAGGTGAACCCGCAGCGCCGGGCGCGGGTCATGTTCAGCTTCAAGCGCCTGGTCGAGGCGCGGCTCGACGAACTGGCGCACATCCTCTCCAGCCAGCACGGCAAGGTGATCGCCGATTCCAAGGGCGACATCCAGCGCGGGCTGGAGGTGATCGAGTTCGCCTGCGGCATCCCCCATGTGCTCAAGGGCGAGTTCACCTATGGCGCCGGCCCGGGGATCGACGTTTATTCCATGCGCCAGCCGATCGGCGTGGGCGCGGGGATCACCCCGTTCAACTTCCCCGCCATGATCCCGATGTGGATGTTCGGCGTGTCGATCGCCTGCGGCAACGCCTTCATCCTCAAGCCGTCGGAGAAGGACCCCGGCGTTCCGGTGCGGCTGGGCGAGCTGTTCATGGAGGCGGGGGCGGACGCCGGGATCGAGGTCAAAGGCATCCTCAACGTCGTCCATGGCGATGCCGAGGTGGTGAACGCGATCCTGGATCACCCCGGGATCGCCGGGGTGAGCTTCGTCGGCTCCTCCGACATCGCCCACCACGTCTATCGGCGTGGCGCCGAGGCGGGAAAGCGGGTCCAGGCGATGGGCGGGGCCAAGAACCACGCCGTGATCCTACCCGACGCCGACATGGACCTGGTGATCAGGGAGCTTTCCGGCGCCGCCTTCGGCTCGGCCGGCGAGCGCTGCATGGCCCTCCCCGTCGCCGCCACGGTCGGCAAGAAGACCGCCGACAGCCTGCGCGAGCGCATGACCGCGGAGATGGAAACCATGAAGGTGGGCGTCTCCACAGACACGGACGCCCAGTATGGTCCGGTGGTCACCGCCGCCCACAAGCAGCGGATCGAGAGCTACATCCAGATGGGCGTGGACGAGGGCGCCGAGCTGGTGGTCGACGGCCGCGGCTTCAGCCTGCAAGGGCACGAGAACGGCTTCTTCATCGGCCCGTCCCTGTTCGACCACGTGAAGCCCTCGATGCGCAGCTACCAGGAGGAGATCTTCGGCCCGGTCCTGCAGATCATCCGCGCGGAGAGCTTCGAGGAGGCGCTTCGTCTGCCCACGGAGCACCAGTACGGCAATGGCGTCTCCATCTTCACCGGTGACGGCCGCGCGGCGCGGGAGTTCGCCACGCGGGTGAACGTCGGCATGGTCGGCATCAACGTGCCGATCCCGGTGCCGGTCGCCTATCACACCTTCGGCGGTTGGAAGCGCTCCGCCTTTGGCGACACCAACCAGCACGGCGAGGAAGGCGTGCGCTTCTGGACCAAGATCAAGACGGTCACCGCCCGCTGGCCCGAAGCCAACAGCCACGCCGGGGATTCGAGCTTCGTCATCCCGACGATGCGGTGACATGCCCACCCTCCACGTCCTGAACGGCCCCAACCTCGACCGCCTCGGCAAGCGGGAGCCCGAGGTCTATGGGCGGACGACCCTGCCGGAGGTGGAGGCGATGTGCCGAAAGGCGGCCGAACATCACGGCTGCGAGCTGGTGTTCCGCCAGACCAACAGCCAGCCGGAGATGATCGGCTTCCTGCACGAGGCGGCCGATCACGCCGATGGCGTCGCGATCAATCCCGCCGGCTTCGGCTACCACGCCGTCCCGGTGCTGGACGCGGTGAAGATGCTCGCCTGTCCGGTGGTCGAGGTGCACATCAGCAATGTGCACCGCCGCGACGAGGCCTGGCGCGCGAACACCCTGCTGACGGGCTCCGTCACCGGCATCATCAGCGGGCTCGGCGTCGAAGGCTACGAGCTCGCCGTGGAGTGGCTGGCGCGGAAGGTGGCGATCCGCTGATCACCGCGCCGGGATGCGCAGCTCCGCCTCGAGGCCATCGGCGCCCTGGCGCCACTCCAGACGGCCCTTCAGCTGGCGTTCGACCAGAGTGCGGACGAGGTGAGAGGTCAACTCCGGCGCGCTCTCGGTCTGCCCGCGCTCGCACCAGTCGAAGCCGACCCATCCTGCTTGGCGATCGATTCGGCTGAAGAACTCCAGGCGAGCCCCCGTCCCTCGCGAGCGGCGGGCAAAATCGTCCACCATCTCGTGCAGGACGAGGAGCAAGGGTTGGACCTGCGAGGCGTTCACCAGCGCGTCCTCGCCGTCGACCTTCCAGGAATCATCCAGGCTCACCTGCAATTCGGCGCGGGCGAGACTGTCCATCGTAGCCCCGGTCCAGCCGTTCTGGGCGAGCAGCACGTGGGCGCGGGCGAGGGCGCCGATGCGACCCTGAACCAATTCGGCGTAGCGCTCGACGCTGTCGGTGCGCGAAAGCCGCACGATGGCCTGGGCGAGCGCCAACGCGTTCATCGCCCGGTGGTCGACCTCGCGCAGCAGGCGATGCTCGCTGGCCTCGAGTTCCTGCGCCCGGCGGCGCGCGGTGATGTCGAGCTGCGAGCCGAAGAAGTAGAGCAATCGACCCTGATCATCATGGATCGGACTGATCGCCAGCTGATTCCAGAACGGCTCGCCGTTGCGGCGATAGTTCAGCATCTCGACGACAGCCTCTCGCTGTTCAGCCACGGCCCGGGCGATCTCCGCGATCGCCTCGGCGGACGTGCCGGGCCCCTGCAGAAACCGGCAGTTGTGGCCGATGACATCCTCGGCCCCGTAGCCGGTGAGGTCGAAGAAGGCCTGGTTGACCATGACGATCGGATTGTCCGGCCGGCGTGCGTCGGTGATGGTGATCGGCATGCGCGTGCGCTCGAGGGCGACGGTCGCCAGCTCGCGGCGATCGGTCAGCACGCCGGGATCGACGGCGCGTCCATCGGCCGCCTTGAAGGCGGGTTGCCCTTCTGAGCTGGCTTGCAATTGTTCCTCCAGACGCCACGGTACGGTTTCAAACGCCGCTTACCCGCCGGTGTTCACAGCCAGACGGCCGCAATCTTCAGGTTGTACGGGTAAGAACGAATTCCCGGCCGCGACACGAGGGCCGTCGCCCCGGCTGGAAGGCTTCAATCTGTACGCGGCGTGGCGCCTAGGCGCGTACGCGTGTCCTCCGCCTTGACGCGGATCGCGGCGCGCGCCGGTCCGTCCATCGCCCGCAACGCCTTGTAGGGCATGGTGAGGCGAGGATTGCGCGCGAGCCTGTCCTCGTGCCGATCGAGGAAGTCCCAATAGAGGGCGTTGAACGGGCAGGCGCGCTCGCCCAGCCGGTCCTTCACGTCGTAGGCGCAGCGGCCGCAGTAGTCGCTCATGCGGTTGATGTAGGCGCCGCTCGCCGCATAGGGCTTGGAGGCGACGATCCCGCCGTCGGCGAACGTCGCCATGCCGTGGGTGTTGGGCAGCTCCACCCATTCATAGGCGTCGGCGTAGACCACCATGTACCAGTCGTTGATCTCGTCGGGGTGCACCCCCAGCAGCATGGCGAGCTGGCCGGTGACCATCAGCCGCTGAATGTGGTGGGCGTAGGCGTGGCGGCGGGTGACGGCGACCACGTCGGCGACGCAGGCCATGTCGGTCTCGCCCGACCAGTAGAACCACGGCAGCCGGCGGTCGGCCCCAAGCGCGTTCAGTTGCTTGTACCCTGGACCCTTCAGCCAATAGACGCCGCGCATGTATTCCCGCCAGCCGATGATCTGGCGGATGAAGCCTTCGACCGCGTTGAGCGGCGCGGCCCCCGCGCGCCAAGCCTGCTCCGCCGCCTGGCAGACCTCCAGCGCCGTGAGCAGGCCGAGGTTGATCGCCGCCGACAGGTGGGCGTGCCACAGGAACGGCTCGCCGGCCGCCATGAAGTCCTGGAAGTCGCCGAACAGCGGCAGGATCTCGGAGACGAAGCCCTCCAGCAGAGGCAGGGCCTCCTCCCGGTTGGTGGGATAGGCGAACGCGTCGAGGTCGCCGAAGTTGTCCGGGAAACGCTCCGCCATCTCCGCCAGGGTCTCGCGGGTGACCGGATTCTGCGCGGCGCCGGCGCGGTCCGGCGGGCGAAGTCCCTTGGGCGGCCGCTTGCGGTTCTCCGGATCGAAGTTCCACCGGCCGCCGACCGGCTTGTCGCCGTCCATCAGCAGGCCCGTGCGCCGGCGCATGTCGCGGTAGAAGAACTCCATCCGCAGCTCGCGCCGGCCCTCGGCCCAGGCGGCGAACTCCGCGCGCGAGCACAGGAAGCGGTCGTCGGTGCGCAGCTCCACCGGGACAGGCGCCATGTGGGCGAGGGCCTCGAAGGCCTCGATCAGCCGCCACTCGCCCGGTTCGGTGATCACCACCTTGTCGAACGCCTGCGTTTCGAGGGCGCGCAGCACCTCCCCGTTCAGCGAGGTCGAGGCTCCGGGATCGCCGAGCCGGACATAACGCACCGTGGACGCCGCGGGCGCGCAGCCGCTCGGCGAACTGGCGCATGGCGGAGAACACCAGCACGAACTTCTGCTTGTGGTGGGCGACATAGGTCGCCTCGTCCATGACCTCGGCCATCAGCACCACGTCACGGGCGGGATCGAGGTCGCGCAGGGAAGAGAGGCTGTCGGTCATCTGATCGCCGAGCACCAGGCGAAGCGCAGCCGTCAATGGACACCACCGTGGAACAGATCGTTGCGCGCTGAGCGCCTTGCGACGGTCGCCGGCCGCACCACCTCTGCGACCATGACAGACACCTTACAGAACGCGCCGCGCGTGATCGACGCTCCCCGCATGCTCGAGGGCGAGGGCTTCGAGGTGCGCCGGCCGATCCCGCACCGCGGCCTGGAAGCCATCGGGCCCTTCATCATGCTCGACCACTTCGGGCCGGTGACCTACCGCCCCGGCGAGGCCAAGGGCGCGCCGACCCATCCTCACGCGGGCATCGAGACCCTCACCTATCTGCTCGCCGGAACCGCGCGCCACCTCGACAGCCTGGGCAACCAGAGCGTGATGGGTCCGGGCGACGCCCAGTGGATGCGCGCCGGGCGCGGGATCATCCACGACGAAGGCGCGAACGACGCCTTCCAGGCGAGCGGCGGCGAGTATCACGGCGTGCAGCTGTGGCTGAACATGCCCAAGGGGCGGCGGGGCGATCCGCCCGCCTATCGCCAGATCGACGCGGCCGAGATTCCGACCTTCTCGATCGGCGACGCCACCGTGCGGCTGCTGGCGGGCGAGCTTTCCGGCCACACCGGCCCGCTCCAGACCTTCGGCCGGCCGTTCCTGGCCCGCCTCACCCTGCCCGCGAACGGCGTGGCTCAGCTGTGGGCCGACGCGCCCGAGCTGGCGGCCTATGTCCTGGTGGGCGGCGGCGGAGGTGCAAGGCGCGCCCCTGAGGGACGGCAAGCTCGCCGTGCTCGAAAGCGGCGCCATCCAGGTGAGCGCGGGCGAGGCCGGCGCCGATCTGCTGATCCTGGGCGGCGAGCCGCTCGACGCTCCCATCGTCCGTTACGGCCCGTTCGTCATGAACAGCGAGGCCGAACTGGTGGACGCCATCCGCGCCTACAACGCCGGCCGCTTCGGCCGCATCAACCAAGAGAAAGCCAACGCATGACCAAGGTCCTGATCGTCTTCTACTCCCGCACCGGTTCGGTGGAGGCCCTCGCCAACGCCGTGGCCGACGGCGCCCGATCGGCCGGCGCCGAGGTGCGCCTGCGGCGGGCGCGCGAGTTCGTCGGCCCCGAGGTGATGGCGCATGGCGCCCGGCTGGAAGGAAGCCGCCGACGCCATGAACGCCAAGTACGAGGCGCCCACCCCGGACGACGCCGAGTGGGCAGACGCCATCATCGTGGGCAGCCCCACCCGCTTCGGCATGGCCGCGGCCGAACTCAAGGCGTGGCTCGATTCGCTGGGAGGGCTGTGGTTCCAGGGCAAGCTGGTGGGCAAGGCCGGCTCCGCCTTTTCCTCCACCGGCAGCGCGCATGGCGGCAACGAGGCGACCATCCTCTCGCTTTGGGCCCCCTTGGCGCACCTCGGGATGATCATCGTGCCGGTGGGCTACGCCGATCCGGTCGCGTTCCGCGCCGGGACGCCTTACGGCGCGACCAGCGTCTCGGGCCAGCCGCCCTCCCCGCCCAAGCCCGACGATCTGGAAGTGGCCAGCTTCCAGGGACGCCGTGTGGCGGAAACCGCGGCCAAGCTGAGGGGCTAGCGATCGGCGCCCCGCCCGAAAACGGCGGGGCGGACCGATTTCACGCGCGCTTCACGGCCGAGGCACGGCCGGCGTCACGGTGAGCCTTCATCTCCTTGCGCGTCCTGACGGAGGACGGCGGGCGACCGACCAAGTCTCGGGTCGCGAGGGAAAAAAGGCTCACATGTTCAAGACAAAGATCCGCGGTCGACGGTTCCTGCTGACTGGGGCGAGCTGCGCGCTCGCCATGACGGCCGCGTCCACCGCCTGGGCGGGCGGATACCACGTCAACCCGCTGGTGACCGACGACCAGTCGGTGCTGGCGACTCTCGGCTACGGCGCCGCGCCGACCACCGACGCGGCCCTGATCAACCCCTGGGACATCTCCAGCTCGGGTTCAGGACCGTGGGTGATCGCCAACACCGGCGGCAATGGCGGCGGAGCCGTCCCCGGCACGGCCAGCGTCTATGATGGCAGTGGGCATTCGCGCGGGCCTACCGTCGGCATTCCGCAGGAAGTCGGTCCCGCCCAAGGCGGCATGACCGGACCGGTGGGGCCGACCGGCGTCGTCTATACCGGCGGCTCCGGCTTCGCCCTGCCCGGCGGAGGCTCGGCCCAGTACATCTTCGACAACCTCGATGGGTCGATCTCCGGCTGGGACGGCGTGAGCGCCAGCGCCCAGACGATCATCCCAGGTCGGGGCCCCGGCGGGAACCTCGCGGCCTACACGGGCCTCGAGATCGGCGCCTACAACGGCCAGACCCTCCTCTACGCGGCCAACAACATCACCGGCGCGATCGACGTCTTCGACACCAGCTTCAATCACGTCGCCCTGCCCGGGACCTTCACCGATCCCGGGGCGAACCCCGATGGCCTGCTCCCCTTCAACATCACCAGTCTGGGCGGCCACATGTGGGTCACCTACGCCCTGGGCGGACCGGGCGCGGCGTCGGCGCCGCTGGGCTCCGGGTTCGTCGACGAGTTCAACATGGACGGGACCTTCGACCAGCGCTTCGCCACGGGCGGCGACTTGTCCTCCCCGTGGGGCGTGGCCATCGCGCCCAGCAACTTCGGCGCCTACAGCAACGACGTGCTGATCGGCAATTTCGACGACACCAACGGCATCGGCTACATTTCCGCCTATTCGCAGACCGGAACCTTCCTCGGCCTGCTCAGCGAAAATGGAGCCCCCATCGTCCTTCCGGGACTGTGGGCGCTGCAGTTCGGCGGCGGCGGCGAGAGCGGGGCGACCAACGCCCTCTACTTCGCCGCCGGCATCGGCATGGAGAACCACGGGCTGTTCGGCGACATCACGGCTGTGCCCGAGCCGGCCGCATGGGCGCTCATGCTCGTGGGCGTGGGCCTCGCCGGGAGCAAGCCTACGCGGTCGGCGGGCTCAGCCGCGGGTCGGGACGCGGCTGTCCTCGGCCATGTAGCGCGCGACGACGGCCTTGCAGTCGTAAGGCCAACCCGGCCGCTGGCAGAAATCGGGCCACTTCCCCGATTTCTGCCAGTAAGCCGAGGTTCCATCGAGAACCCAGAGGTTCATGGACCGGGGATCCTGGCGGAAGCGATCGAACGCCGGATCGACGAAGCTCTCCAAGACCAATCCCGCCTCATTGCGCAAAGCGCTCCCCTCTTGCCCCGCGACGACTGGGCGGACCTGCATCGCCTTCGCGAAGGCGAACGCCTCGTCCCGTTGGCCGATCAGGGCGAGGCGCCAGAGGTAGTAGCCGGCCTCGTTTTCCTCGCCTTCGGGGCCGGGCGCTCTGAGCGCGGCGTCATCCAGATGAGGTCGGCCGGCCTCGAGCGCGTGGACGATGAGTCTCAGCTGCGCGGGGCTCCCGGCGAAGGTGCGATCCGGCTGCAGCGCGGTCGGAAGCACCATGGCTTCGGCGTCGCGGTAACGATGCTCGCCGACCAGAGCGACGAACTTGGCCAACCAGATGTGCGGATACAGCGGGAACTTCGCATACGACTCGTCGAGAATCCGTCGCGCCTCGGCCGTCGCTCCGGCCTCGAGCAGCGCGCTGTAGAGGGCGGATATCGCCCGCGGATCTGATGGATCCAGCCTCACCGCCCGGCGAAGATAGGGCAAGGCGTCCCGCGCATAGCCCTGCGACAGAAGGTTCCCGCCCTTGTACCTGTAGAGGGTCGGTTCGGTGGGGTCGGCGGCGATTCCGCGATCGACGAGCGTCTGCATCGTCGCCGTATCGTTCCGAGCTTCGGCCGCCGAGGCGAGCACCATATACGCCTCGCCGTTCTTGGGATCGAGCGCGAGCGCTCTGTCGGCGGCCGACTGCATCCGGCCGAGCCAGTCCTCATGACCAAGGTTGAGGTCGTCGGCGACCTTAGGGTTGGCCCAGACGAGGAAGTCCGCGAAGGCCAGGCCGGACCAGCCGCGCGAATAGTCCGGTGCGCGCTTGACCACCTGCTGAAACAGGGAGACCGCGCGGAAGACACCCAGTCGGGTCCGCTGGTTGGCGGCGTCGCGCGCGGCTTGGTAGGTCGCCGCCGTGTCCGGCGTCAGGCTCGAGCGGTCCCGCAGGCCCGCGCTCAACATGCCAGCGGCGCCCACGATCACCACCGCCAGAAGGCCCAGGCCGATCGGCCAGCGGCGGCGGCGGCTGGTCGGCGTCTCCGGGGCGATGGTGGCCGCCGCCGCATTCGTCATCGTTGTCGGCTGGCGCAGCGGGTGCTCGGCTGCCGACAGAGGGTCGAGGGCGACGTTCCGCTGAACGAGATCGAGGTAGAGCCGGCGGGTTTCGTCCGAGGGCGCGGTTCGCAACTCCTCTCGCAGGAGGGTCTCGAACCGGCGGAAAAGCCGATGGACCGCAACCAGATCGCCGGCCGCCGCGCTCGCCCGCAGGCCCAGGCGCGCCGCCCGTTCGTTGAACGGATCGATGGTCATCAGCCGGGTGGCGATGAGGGCCGCCGCCTGTGGATCAGCCCGCCCGAGCCCGGCCTCCGCCGCGCTCAGGGCGGCGTTGACGATTTCCAGTTCCAGGACCGGCCGCAGGCTGGCCAGCCAGTCATCGAAGCTGTCGCTGAGCCCGTCCAGGTCGTCGAGGATTCGGCCGTTCCAGGCTCCCAGCCATTGCTCGATGGCGCGGAGATCGCCGGATCGGGCGGTCTGGATGAACCGGTCCTTGTCGATGGCGAGGAGATCACGGTCGAGGCTCACCTCGTCGCGCGTGGGCTTGACGAGCCGCGGCTCGCCGCCGACCAGGCGGTTCAAGTCGGCGAGGCTCTGACGAAGGCTGGCGCGCGCCTGCTCGGCGGCGCGATCGGGCCAGAGCAACGCCGCCAGCCGCTCGCGCGTCGCTGTCCCTTCGGCGGAAAGGGCCAGATAGACAAGCAGCCCACGGGCTTTCCGCCGCGGCGGCAAGAGGCTCTCGCCCGTCGCGGCCGCGGTGAGCGCGAACGGCCCCATCGTTCTCACGGCGAACGGCGCGGCCAAACTCAGCGCCGCCTCCGGTTCGAGACTCTCTTCAGCCTCCAGGAGGAGGTTGCCCGACTTCAAAAGCTGCGATGCCCCAGCCGCGAACGATCCGCTGCGAGCTTATCACGTCTTCGCTAGACTTGGCGCTGTCTTGACGCCGCTCTCGAGCCGGCCCGGCGCTCTGGAGCACTTCCCAGAGCGCCGGGCCCTGAGGCCTAGAAGCGGTAGTTCACCTTCGCCAGCACTTCGTGGCGATCGTCCGCGATGCGGGAGTTGAGCGCTCCGGTCTCGAAGTCATAGTTGGGGAAATCCCGGTTGCCGAAGTGCGAGTAGTCGTACTCGAGCCCCGCCGAGAGGTGACGGCCGATCATGTGCTCATAGCCGGCGCCGACGATGTAGCCGTCGCGACGGGAGACGAACCGGCCATCGTTATTGTCGAAGTGGAACTCGGTGTTGGTCCAGCCGCCCTTGGCGTAGAGCAGACCCTGCGGATCGACCAGGAAGCCGACGCGGCCGGTGGCGTCGAAGGTGCGACCGACCGAGAACACCAGCGGATTGCCGTCCGAGTAGGAGCCGTAGTTCGCTCCGGTGACCCCGCTCGCGGAGCCTTCCACGCCGATCACGATCCGCGGCGCGACGTGAACGTCCCAGCCGATCTGGCCGCCGTATCGGAACCCGGAATTACGGGGGTGCGCCCCCACGCCAAACGTACCGATGCCATCGGGTACGTTCGAGGGGTAGGTGGAGTTGAGATACTGTCTGTCCAGCTGCCAACCCGCCTGGGCGCCGATGTAGGGCCCGTTGAAGGGCTGGTCGCTGCCGCCGAGGCCGAGGAAGCCGGGCCCTTGAGCGAAAGCCGAGGTGGCCAGGAGGCTCGCCGCGAGGGCGAGCGGTGTTGCGATGCGCATTGGAAGATACTCCATTCCAGAAAAGTCTTGGATCGATTGTCCCCGTGGCCGCCTCAACGCCCCTGACGACAAGCCGACCCATGCGATGCCCGGTATGTCGAACGTGTACGGAAGGTTCGGAAAGCGGCGAGACCTGGGAACTGGCGTGTTCCCCCGGTCGTGGCCCCGCGCCGCCCTGGAGGCCATCTGTTCGGAAGACGGCGGCAGCCGCCCGATTTGCCGCTCTTTACCTTACGGATAATTGATTCTCGGCCCTCATCGGCGGAGGAGCTGTGGCATGGATGCAACGGTCGGCGCGGTGGGAGAACAGTTGCGGGACTGGCGACAGCGCCGCCGGCTGAGCCAGCTCGACCTCGCCTGCGAGGCGGGAGTCTCGACCCGCCACCTCAGCTTCGTGGAGACGGGCGGCCCTTTTCGTCTCGCATCGGGACGAGGTGAACCGGCGGATCTTGGATTTCGTGAGACCCTGAGGCTCGCCTAGCGTCCGGTGAACGCTCCCGCCCGCTTCTCCACGAACGCCGCCATGCCCTCCTTCTGGTCGGCGGTTCCGAACAGGCCGTGGAAGAGGCGGCGTTCGTAGGCGACGCCCTGCTCCAGCATGGTCTCGTAGGCGGCGTTGACCATCTCCTTGGCGGCCATGGCGGCGAGCGGGGCCATGGAAGCGATGGCTTCCGCCGTCTTCAGCGCTTCGGGAATCAGCTCGGCCAGGGGCACGACGCGGGCGACGAGGCCCGACGCCTCGGCCTCGGCGGCGTCCATGTTCCGGCCGGTGAGGATCATCTCCATGGCCTTGGCCTTGCCGACGGCGCGCGTCAGCCGCTGGGAGCCGCCCATGCCCGGCGTGACCGCGAGCTTGATCTCGGGCTGGCCGAACTTGGCGTTGTCGGCGGCGATGATGAAGTCGGCCATCATCGCCAGTTCGCAGCCGCCGCCCAAGGCGTAGCCCGCCACCGCCGCGATCCACGGCTTGCGCGTGTCGGTGAGCCGCGAGTAGCCGGCGAAGAAGTTCGAACCGTACATGTCGGCGAAAGACTGTTCCGACATCTCCTTGATGTCCGCCCCGGCGGCGAAGGCGCGATCGGAGCCGGTGATCACCGCGCAGCGCTGCGAGGGATCGGCGTCGAAGGCGGCGAAAGCGGCGGTGAGGTCGGCCAGGACCTGGCTGTTGAGCGCATTCAGCGCCTGCGGCCGATTGAGGCGCACGAGCGTCACGGGGCCGTGGGTCTCGACGATCAGGGTTTCGTAGGCCATGCGCATTGTCCTCCCATCAGCGGTTCGGCGGCGGCCTTAGCAGCGGCTAGACCCCATTTACAGTGCGACGTGCTAGAGCCTCGGCCATGCGCAACCCCTCGACGTTCGCCGCCGGACCGCTGGCCACCGCCGCCCTCGCCATCGCCCAGGTCCCCGCCGGGCGGCTCTCGAACCTGTTCCATGTCGGCGTGCCGGTCGAGCAGCGCTCGGCCGGCGCGCGCGGGCCGCTCACCCCGCCGAACCGGACCTTCGCCATTTGGGGACCGATCTTCGCCGCCAACATCACCTATGCGGTGCGCGCGGTGCGGCGAGATCCCGGAACGGCGGCCAACCGGTATGCGGCCCTCGCCTTCCTCGGCAACGCGCTATGGACCCTGGAGGCGCAGTTCCGGGGGTTCACCTGGCGCAGCGTGGCGATCATCTCCGCCACGGCCGGCGCGGCGGCGGCCGGGTTCCTGGGAGCGGAGCGGCGGGGCGAGCGGCTGGCGGCGAACGCCCTGGGCGCCCTGGCCGGCTGGCTCACCATCGCCGCCGCGGCCAACGTCGAGAGCACCCTCATCCAGACGGAAGGCCCCGAGCCGGCGGAGGTGCAGGACACCCGCGCCCTGGTCCTGGCGGGCGCCGCGAGCGCGGTGGGCCTTGGCATCGCCGCCGCGGGACGGGGCAATCCCTTCTACGCCGCCGCGCTCGGCTGGGGTCTGGGCGGGATCGCCCTACGATCGCGCCGGGAAGGCCGCCGCGCCTTGGCCGGTCTCGCGGTGGCCGCGGCGGCGGGCGTGGCGCTGACCACGGTTGTCGCGCGAAGCCGTCGGGACCCCTGAAGAGCGGCGACCAAAGCCGGTCTTTAGAGTGCACTCAAGACTTGATGTGCGCTCTAATTCGATGCTTATGGGTGGGCGGCTCCAGCCGTGGGAGAGAGCTATGGCGAACGGCCAAGCGGGTCTGAGTGACCAACGGCGTTTCGTGACGCCCCAGCCGGAGGAGACCCTCCAGGCGCTGACCGCCCGGCTGCTGCCCGGCGACGAAGACGGCCCGGAACGGATCAAGAGCTGGAACCTGCACCTCTTTCTCCGCAGCCCGCCCGGGCTGCTCCTCGGAAGCGACATCGTGTTCGTCGAGCCGCCACGGGCGTGAGCGCGAGCCGGCGCCAAGCGGGTCCGACGATCGTGGGCGCGGAGATCGCGGCGGGGCACGACGGCGCGGCGGAGCTCGTCGTCCGGCTGAGATATTCCAATGGCGCGGATGGATCGGTGGTGCTGGACGGCGCGCGCGGCTTCGCCCTGCTCCGCCGCTGCGGCGTGGAACATGTGGCCGATCTTTGCGGCCAACCCTGGAAGCACCTTTCGGAGAGCCTCGAATGTACGACCTTCTGATCACGGGCGGGATGCTGGTGGACGGCAGCGGCGCCGCCGGACGGCCGGGCTCCGTCGCGATCAAGGACGGGCGCATCGCCGCCGTTGGCGAGGTGTCCGGCGAAGCGCGCCAGGTGATGGACGCCGCGGGCAAGGTCGTCGCGCCTGGCTTCATCGACCCGCACACCCACTTCGACGTCCAGCTGTTGTGGGATGGCGCGGCCAAGCCGGCGCTGGCGCACGGAATCACCACCATCGTGCCCGGCAACTGCTCCCTCTCGCTAGCGCCCTTGCGCGCGGCCGACCGGCCACGGGTGGTGGGCATGTTCCAGCAGATCGAGGAGATGCCGCCCGAGGCCTTCACCCAGGCCTTCGATTGGACCTGGGAGGATTTCGCCGGCTATCGCGACGCCGTTTCCCGGGCGCTGTCGATCAATGTCGCGCCCCTGGTCGGCCACAGCGTCATTCGCCTTTGGGTCATGGGCGCGGACGCCCAACAACGCACGGCCACCGCCGCCGAGATCGCGGCGATGCAGGACCTGCTCCGGGAATGCCTGGAGGCGGGCGCCGTCGGCCTCTCCACCAGCTTCGTCGATGTCGACGAGGAGGGCCGTCCGGTGCCGAGCCGCTTCGCGAACTTCGGCGAGCTCGATGCGCTCTGCGCCGTTCTGGGCGAGCGCGAAGGGGGCCGGATGCTGCAGGTGGTGCCCGAGTTCTATAACGTCGATCTCACCATCGCGCGCGTCGACCAGCTCGCGGAACTGTCGCTCCGGCATGGGATCCCGACCACCTTCTCGCCGGTGTTCGACAGCAAGGCGACGCCCGAGACCGCGCCCCGAATCCTGGCGCGCGTCGAGGAGCAGTTCGCGCGCGGCGCGCGGGTGTGGCCGCAGATGCAGACGCGGCCGATCGACATCAGCTTCTCCCTATTGAGACCCAGCCTGTTCTTCGCGCGCTGGCCGCGCTGGGTGCGGGTGCTGCGCCAGCCGGTTCCGGCGAGAACCGCCTCCCTGCGGGATCCGGCCACCCGGGCCAAGCTGATCGCGGACTTCGGGCCCGACGGCGGCGCGGCCGTTCTGAGCGGCCTGATCGTGCGTGGCGGCGACGCGGCGCCGGCCGCCTATGTGGGCCGAACCCTCGGCGACATCGCCCAGGAGCGCGGCCAGGACACGGCCGAGGCGCTGATCGACCTGTCGCTGGAGAACGGGCTCGATGTCGCGCTTCTGGCCGACAGCGTCGGGCACGAGGACGTCTCCCGGATCGGCCCGATGCTCGCCAATCCGCTGGTCCACATCGGCGCCAGCGACGGCGGGGCGCACATTTCGTCCTTCTCGACCTACGGGGACACCGGCCACCTGTTCTCCGCCTTCGTGCGACAGGCGGGCGCGCTCAGCCTCGAACAGGCGGTGAAGAAGATCACCGCCGACACCGCGGACATCTGGGGCCTCCCGGATCGGGGCCGGCTGGCCGAGGGCCAGTGGGCCGACATCGTGGTGTTCGATGCCGACACCATCGACCGCGGCGAGGAGCGCCCCGTGTTCGACATGCCGGGTGAGGGCATGCGCTACATCCGGGACGCGGTCGGCATCGATACGGTGGTGGTGAACGGGGCCATCGCCTACGCCGGCGGCCGCTACACCGACGCCCGCTCGGGAGTGTTCACGGACTGAGGCGTGACCGGCTGAGGGCTTCAGGTGTCCGCCAGCGGCTTCCACTCTTCATCGGCCGGCAGGGGCGCGAAGATGGCGTCGACCATCTGATCGGTGACACCCTCGGGCGTCGCGGGATCCCACGCGGGCTTGTTGTCCTTGTCGACGATCACCGCGCGGACGCCCTCGATGAAGTCGTGGGTCGCGACGATGCGCGCGCCCATGCGGAATTCCTGGACCATCTCGTCGGCGAAGCTGCGCATCAGGGCGCCTTCGCGCAATTGGCGCAGCGAGTTCTTGCAGCTCAGCGGCGACTTGGTGCGCAGGATCGCCAGTTGCTCGCGCGCGAAATCGGAGCCGTCGGCCTCCAGCGCGGCGATGATCCCCTCAAGCGTCGGCGCGGCGTAGAGCCGGTCGACGAGATCGCGGATCTCGGCGAAGGGCGGACGCCCGGCGTCCATTTCATGCTCGGCCAGGACGGTCTCGATCGCCTCCGGGTCGGCGCAGATGGCGCGCTTGATCGCTGGCAGGTCGTCGGAGGCGACCACGTCGGTGGCGAGGCCGAGCAGCTCGCAATCCGCCGCCTTGATCCGCGCCCCGGTGAGCGCGAGCCAGGCGCCCGCCGGCGCCATGCAGCCGGGGCAGGAACCAGCCGCCGCCCACGTCGGGGAACAGGCCGATCCCGGTCTCGGGCATGGCCAGCGTCGTCCGCTCGGTGGCGATCCGATAGGCGGCGCCGAACGAGACGCCGCAGCCGCCGCCCATGGTGATCCCGTCCATGACGGTGATGATCGGCTTGGGGTATTCGAAGATCAGGTGGTTGAGCTGGTACTCCAGGCGGAAGAAGGCCCGGGCGGCGCGGCCGTCGCTCGCCCCGCTCTCCGCGAGCATGCGGATGTCGCCGCCGGCGCAGAAGCCGCGGCCCTCGGCATGATCGATGATCACCGCGCGAACGGAGGGATCGTCACGCCAGCCGAGAAGGGCGTCGACCATGATCCGGCACATGTCGAAATCGAGCGCGTGGATCGCGGCCGGACGGTTCAGGGACAGCCGCCCCACGGCGCCGTCGATGGAGACAAGGACGGGCTCGCTCATTTCAACAGCTCCCGGGCGGTGATCACGCGCATGATCTCGTTGGTTCCCTCGAGGATCTGATGGACGCGCAGGTCGCGCAGGATGCGCTCCAGCGGATAGTCCTTCAGGTAGCCGTAGCCGCCGTGAAGCTGAAGGGCCTGGTTGGCGATGTCGAAGCAGGCGTCGGTGGCGAAGCGCTTGGCCATGGCGCAGAGCCGCGTGGCGTCCGGCGACTTGGCGTCGAGGGCGGCCGCGCCGCGCCGGACCATCAGCCGCGCGGCCTCCAGGTCGGTCGCCATGTCGGCGAGGCGGAACTGCAGGGCCTGGAACTCGGCGAGCGCGCGTCCGAACTGCTTGCGCTGCTTCAAGTAGGCGAGCGCCGTCTCCAGGGCGAAGCCCGCGCCGCCGAGCGAACAGGCCGAGATGTTGAGGCGCCCGCCGTCCAGGCCCGGCCATGGCGATCCGGAACCCCTGCCCTTCATCGCCGACGCGGTTGGCGGCCGGAACGCGGGCGTTGTCGAAGTGGACCATGGCCGTGGGCTGGTTGTTCCAGCCGAGCTTGCGCTCCTGAGCGCCGAAGGAGAGGCCGGGCGTCTCCTTATCGACGACGAAGGTCGAGATCCCCCGCGCGCCCTCCCCGCCCGTGCGCGCCATGACGACATAGACGTCGGAGCGCCCGCCGCCGGAGATGAAGGCCTTCGCCCCGTCGAGCACATAGGCGTCGCCGTCCAGCCGGGCGGTGGTGCGCAGGCTGGCCGCGTCCGAACCGGCGCCCGGCTCGGTGAGGCAGTAGGAGGCGATCAGCTCCATGGTCGTGAGCTTGGGCAGGTAGCGACGCCGCAGCTCGTCCGAGCCGTAGGCGTCGATCATCCAGCTCGCCATGTTGTGGATCGAGAGGAAGGCGGCGCTGGAGACATCGCCGGCGGCGAGCTGCTCGAAGACGAGCGTCGCGTCCAGCCGGCCCAGCGCGGAGCCGCCCACGTCCTCGCGCACATAGAGCCCCGCGAAGCCGAGCGCGGCGGCCGCGCGCAGCATCTCCACGGGAAAGGTCTTCTCCTCGTCCCATCGCGCCGCGTGGGGCGCCATCTCGGCCGCGGCAAAGGCCTGTGCGGTTTCGACGATCGCCCGCTGGTCTTCGGAGAGGTCGAAATCCATACCGCTCTTCCCTTCGCCGACTCTCTATAGCAGTGGGGGCTCACGGCCATGGGCCGCCGACCACCTCCGGAGAGCGCATGAGCGCCACCCCCCTCGTCGCCATCATCATGGGCAGCCGCTCCGACTGGCCCACGATGAAGGGCGCGGCCGAGACCCTGGACGCGCTGGGCGTCGCCTATCACAGCCAGGTGGTGTCCGCCCACCGCACCCCGCAGCGGCTCTACGCCTTCGCCGGCGGAGCCCGGGCGGCGGGGTTCAAGGTGGTCATCGCCGGCGCCGGCGGCGCGGCGCACCTGCCGGGTATGGCGGCCGCCATCACGGACCTGCCGGTGTTGGGCGTGCCGGTGGAGTCCAAGGCGCTCAAGGGCATGGATTCGCTGCTCTCGATCGCCCAGATGCCCGCGGGGGTCGCCGTCGGCACCCTCGCCATCGGCGAGTCCGGCGCCCGCAACGCCGGCCTTCTCGCCGCCCAGATCCTGGGCCTATCCGACCCCGCCCTCGCGAAGCGGATCGTCGCCTGGCGCGAGGCCCAGACCAACGCCGTACCGCTCGAGCCGGATGACCACGCCTAGCCCCTTTCCCCTTCCTCCCGGCTCGACCGTCGGCATCCTCGGCGGTGGCCAGCTCGGCCGGATGCTGAGCCTGGCGGCCGCGCGCCTGGGTCTGAAAACAGCCGTGCTCGATCCGGACCTGGAGGGTCCCGCCTCCCAAGTCGCGGGATGCTTCATCCAGGGGGAGTACGAGGATCCCTCAGCGCTGGAGGCGTTGGCGCGGGCGTCGGATGTGATCACCTTCGAATTCGAGAACGTGCCCGCCGCTTCGGTGGAGCATCTGGCGGCGCTCGGCGCGCGCGTCGCGCCCAACGGGCGCGCCCTCGCCATCGCCCAGGACCGGCTGGAGGAGAAGAGCTTCCTGAACCGCTCGGGCATCGCCACCGTCTCCTTCGCGCCCGTCGAGTCCGAGGCCGACCTCAAGGCGGCGCTCGCCAAGCTCGGCGGCCCGGTGCTGCTGAAGACGCGTCGGGGCGGCTACGACGGAAAGGGGCAGGTGTGGGTCAACCGGGCGTCCGAGGCCGCCGCCGCCTTCGCCGAAATCGACGGGAAGAGCCGCCATCGCCGAGGCGCCGGCCGACTTCCGCCGCGAGGTCTCGCTGATCGCCGCGCGCGGTCGCGACGGGGAGATCGCGCTCTATCCGCTCACCGAGAGCCACCACGCCGGCGGCATCCTGCGCCGCACCGTCGCCCCGGCGAGCGCCTCCATCAAGGCGTTGGCGGAGGCCGAGCGCATCGCCGCCACCCTGCTCTCGGCGCTCGACTATGTCGGGGTGCTGGGCCTGGAGCTGTTCGAGCGCGACGACGGCAAGCTGCTGGTCAACGAGTTCGCGCCGCGCGTGCACAACACCGGCCACTGGACGCTCGACGGCTGCGCCGTGGATCAGTTCGAGCAGCACATCCGCGCCGTCGCGGGCTGGCCGCTCGGCCCCACCGCCGCGCAGCAGCGGGTGGAGATGATCAACCTGCTCGGCGACGAGGTGAACGCCTGGCCTCGCTACGCCCGCGAACCGGAAAGCCGGCTGTGGCTCTACGGCAAGACGGAAGCGCGGCCCGGGCGGAAGATGGGGCACGTGAACCGGGTGAGCCCGCTGAAGAGCTGATGGTCTAGAGCCAGCGCGGCGCGGGCTCCTTCGAGCCGTCACCCCAGCCGGTACGCGCTCTCCAGCCCAGGCTCACCGTCGCTCGCGACGCGCCCCGCGTGCACCAGGGCGATGATGGCGGCGTGCATGCTGCGGGCGGCGGCGGGCCAGAGACGCTTGTCGACGCCCTTGTAGGCGAGCGGGACCATGTCGGCGATGGTGCGCGGCCCCTCCTTCAGCAGGTCCAGGATCTGGCGTTCGCGGTCGTGGCGGTGGGCGATATAGGCGTCGACGAAGGGGCCGACCTCGCGGATCGGCGGCCCGTGCGTCGGCCAGATGGTGTCGAAGCCGCGCGCCTTCACCCGCTCCAGGCTGGCGAGATAGGCGGTCATGTCGCCGTCGGGCGGGGTGATCACCGTCGTCGACCAGCCCATGATGTGGTCGCCGGAGAACAGGGCGTTCTCCTCGGCCAGCGCGAAGCACAGGTGGTTGGAGGTGTGACCCGGTGTCGGGATGGCCTCCAGCGTCCACCCTTTCCCCTCGATGCGACCGCCTTCACACAGCGAGACATCGGGCTCAAACCGGTCGTAGCCGGCCTCCAGCGGGATCTCGTCCTCGACCAGCGGGCGCTTGACCGCGCAGCCGTAGATCGTCGCCCCGGTCCGCTCCGCCAGCGGCCGGGCGAGCGGCGAATGGTCGAGGTGGTGGTGGGTGATCGGGATGGCGACGACCCGCTCCCCCGCCACGGCGGCGAGGATGGCGTCGAGGTGCTCGGGCAGGTCGGGGCCCGGATCGATCACCGCCACCTCGCCCCGCCCCACGATGTAGGTTCCAGTGCCCTTGAAGGTGAAGGGGCCGGGGTTGTTGGCCGTCACCCGCCGGATCAGCGGGGAGACCTGGTCGCAGCGGCCGTACTCGACCTCGATCTCACGAACGTACGGGATCACGTCAGACGACCGAACGGATCCAGGAGAGATCATAGCCGGCCGACCGGCCGAGGCGCTCCAGCTCTTCGGCCGAACGATCGCCGGCCAGGGCTTCACCCAACGCCCAGGTGTTGATCGAGCGCGTGCCCGAGCGACAGTAGGCCAGGGTCTTGCCGCCGGCCGCCGCGTCGCGCTGGGCGCGCGCCTGCGCTTCGGTCGGCGCGCCGCGGATCGGGATGGCGTGGTAGGCGAGGCCCGCGTCACGACACGCCGCTTCAATGGCCGAGCCCGGCGGCTGATCGGGCGACTCGCCTTCGGGACGGTTGTTGATCACCGCGACGAAGCCCGCGCTCGCCAGCGCCGCCACGTCCTCCGGCTGGATCTGCGGGGCGACCGATAGCCGATCGGTGACGATACGTTGGTCCATCCGCGCTCCCGGCCGGTCTTAGGCGACCATGGCCCCGTCGTTGCCCGGCGCCCGGAAACGCACTTCGCCCCGGCCGAAGTCAAGACTCACCGTCTCGAAGCGCGAGAGCACGTCGACGCCCAGCAGCAGGGCCGGCTTGTCGATCATGTTCCACAGATGGAAGGTGTGCAGGTCGGCGAAGGCCACCGGCCAGTTGGGCAGGGTGATGCCGCCGATGGCGAAGCTCGGCAGGTTGGCGATGTCGGCGTCGATGGTCTGGCCGGTGGCGCTGACGATGGGCGTCTTGAGCCAGGCCATGGCCGCGCGTCGATCCACGGCCAGGGTGCGCAGCGCCATGTTGCCGATGGTGTTCTGCGCGCCCGAGTCGAGAAAGGCGTCGACCTTCATCCCGGCGATGGTGGTGTCGATCAGGGTGAGTCGCCCATCCTTCGCCCGGCCGCGGACCACCACATCGCGGCCGCCGCCCCACATCCGGCCGGAACGGCCGAGGTGCAGAGCCCGACCCTTGAAGTCGAGGGTGAGACGGCGGTCGGTCATGCAGTCGAGCCCGAGCAGACCCTTGGAGCCGAGCGCCACCTCCGGCAGCTGCGAAAGCGTCACGGGCTGACGGCGACCACCCACGTCGAGAATGGCGTGGGTGGTCGGAGCCATGAGCATGCCGGCGACGCCGTTGAGCGCGGACGAGGTCTCGGTGGGAAGTCCCAGCGAGGCGGCAAGCTCGCTGGCGATGACGGATTGGTTCGCGCCGGTGTCGACCACGAACTCGAAGGGTCCGGCCTCGCCGATGCGCACGGGCACGGTCATCCGGCTGTAGAGATCGTTGACCGTGTTGATGGTGGACGGCGGGATGTAGGCCGGCTCGACCTCCGGCCGGATGCGGCTGGATTCGCCGCTGTAGATCGCCGCCGCCTGGGTGGTCTTGGCGCACAGCACCGCCGCGCTGGCGAAAGCCAGCGTCTCCCGGCGGCTGAGGCGGCCTTCTCCCATGACGAGGCGCCCTGATTATCTTGCCGGAAGACTACACCCTTGCCGGACGGGAAGAAACGGTCGGCGTCGAACCTTCGCTAGCTGTCGCGGTGGGCGCGGAACGCGGTATCGCCGTCGATCTTCATGAAGAAGCTGCCCAGCGTGCCTCTCTTGACGACCGCCGTCGAGCCATTGTGCGGCTCCTTGAATAGTTCCTGGTCATCGGTCTGGCGCCAGATCGCCCCGCCTTCGAGCTGGATCAGCCACTTGCCGTCGCCGAGTTTGTGGGCGCTCACCACCTTGGCGGTGAGCCGGTCGGCGTCCTCGCCCTTTTCCCCGCGGTCGAAGATGGTGAGACTCGGCAGATTGAGGCCGAACGCCTGGCGGCGCACGCTACGGCGCTGTTCGCGATCCAGCGTCAGCAGTTCACCGCTGGTCTCCGCCTTGGCCATCTCGCCGACCGTCTTGTCGAAGCAGGCCAGGCGCTCGGCCGAGTCGGCGATCGACCGGCAATCCATCACCGCGGAGACGGCCGCCGCGGTTCCGGGCGACGAAGACGCGGGCCGAGCCGGCGCCAATGAAGGCGCGGCGAGCGCCACCGCGGCGATAGCGAAGATGGATCTGCGAATCATCGGCGGCTCTCATCCCAGGGTTTTGCGGGGTCCATAGTGGCTGAATCGCCTGTGACCGGAAAGTGACAGGGGCGCGACGAAACGATTACGTCGCCGTAAACCGCGTTGACCCCTTCCCGTCGCGCTCCGTACTTTCCGGCCAATCCGAGGGGGAGGACTACGCCCTCACGCCAGATTCACGGGCCGACGACGTTCGTCGGCCAGACGGAGGACCAAGCACTTGAAAATCGCGACCACGCGCACCGCCCTGCTGGCGAGCTCGATGATCACGGGGGTGGCTATCGTCGCCGCCTCCACCAGCGCCTACGCCCAGGCGGCTGGCGTGAACCAACCGACCGGCGGCACGCCGATCGCCCAGCCCGACGCCTCTGGCGGCTCGAGCGGCAACACCGTGCAGGAACTGGTGGTCACCGGCTCGCGCATTCCGCAGCCGAACCTCACCAGCGTCAGCCCGCTCACCACGGTCACCAGCGCCGAAGTGAAGCTCACCGGCACGACCAACGTCGAGCAGCTGCTGAACCAACTGCCGTCGTCCTTCGCCAACCAGACCTCCCAGGTGTCGAACGGCTCGTCCGGCACGGCGACGGTCGACCTGCGCAACCTTGGCACCAACCGCACCCTGGTGCTGGTGGACGGCCGGCGCGTGCAGCCCGGCGACCCGAGCGCCGGCAACGGCAGCGCGGTGGACTTGAACTTCATCCCGGCCGCCCTGGTCGACCGGGTGGACGTGGTGACCGGGGGCGCTTCGGCGGTCTACGGCTCCGACGCCGTCGCCGGCGTGGTCAACTTCATCATGAAGAAGAACTTCGAAGGCGTTCAGATCGACTACCAGTACAGCTGGGACAACCACCAGAACCGCAACGCCCAGGCGAAGGACTTCCTCACCAACTTCGGCCTGTCGGTTCCCAAGGACACCAACGACGGCGGCATCCACAACGTCTCGATCATCCTGGGCGCCAACTCGCCGGACGAGAAGGGCAACATCACCGCTTACGCCACCTACCGGCACCTCGACGCGGTCCTTCAGTCGACGCGCGACTTCTCCGATTGCGGCCTGGCGACGACCACCGGCCCCGGCGGCATCGCCAACAACAAGCACGTCTGCGTGGGCTCCTCCAACTCGGCGTATGGCCGCTTCGACCATGTGCTGAACCCCGCGACCGGCAAGTTCATCAACGTGTCGCCCACGGGCACCAGCTTGGCCACGCAAGGGTTCACCCCCTACACCGGCGCCCTGGCCTACAACTTCAACCCGCTGAACTTCCTGCAGCGCGAAGACGATCAGTACACCGCGGGCTTCTTCGCTCACTACGACATCAACAAGGCCCTGGAAGTCTACTCCGACTTCATGTTCATGGACGACCAGACCAACGCGCAGATTGCGCCGTCCGGCCTGTTCCGCAACAGCGGCCCGAACCTCTCCAGCGGTTACACCATCAACTGTAACAACCCGCTGCTGAGCATGTCTCAAGCCCAGGCCCTCTGCCCCGGCGCGGTGATCACCCCCGGCGCGCCCGGCGGCTCGTACGACAACCTGCAGTCGATCGGCTATCGCTTCGCCTCCGTGCCGCGGAACTCCGACATCACCCACACCGACTACAAGGTCGACGTGGGCCTGCGCGGCGATCTGGGCAGCGGCTGGTCGTACGACGTCTACGCCCAGCTCGGCGTGACCCGCGTCGACTCGCACATCACCGGCTACGCCTCGATCAACAAGGTGCAGAACGCGCTGAACGTGGTCTATGCGCCCGGCACGACGACGCCGCAGTGCGTCAACGATCCGCTCACCTGCGTTCCCCTCAACATCTTTCAACCGCTCGGGCAGGCCATTTCCCCGGCGGCCTTCAACTACGTTCTGGCCGACGCCTTCACCACCGGTGAAAGCCGCCAGCAGGTCGTGGAAGGCACGGTCACCGGCGACCTTGGCCACTATGGTCTGAAGAGCCCCTGGGCCGCGGACGGCATCGGCGTGAGCTTCGGCGCCGACTACCGCCGCGACAGCCTGGTCGAGAACTTCGACTCCGAGCAGCAGGCCGGCGATCTCTCGGGAGCTGGCGGCCAGTCGCTGCCGACCGCGGGCTCGATCAACGTGAAGGAACTCTTCGGCGAGGTGCGGATCCCGCTCGCCCACGATCTTCCGTTCATCCAGGACCTGACCTTCGACGCCGGCTATCGCTTCTCGCATTACAGCCTGGCCGGCGACACCAACACCTACAAGTTCGGTGTCGAATACAAGCCGGTCCAGGATCTGTTGCTGCGGGCGAGCTACAACCGCGCGGTGCGGGCCCCGAACATCACCGAGCTGTTCGCCCCGCAAGTCACGGGTCTGGCGGTGTTACACCGATCCCTGCGCCAGCGACACCGGCAAGCCTCTGGCGCCCTTGGCCCAATGCTTGAACACCGGCCTGCTGCCGGCGCAGTACGGCAACCTCGGTCAGTGCCCGTCCGGTCAGTGCGACGCCCGCTTCGGCGGCAACGCGACGGGCCTGAAGCCCGAGGTGTCGGACACCTACAGCTTCGGCGGCGTGTTCACGCCTCACTTCCTGCCGGGCTTCAGCGCCTCGATCGACTACTTCCACATCAAGGTGAACAAGGTCATCTCGGCGGGTGTTGCGCCGCCCAACGTGATCCTCCAGTCCTGCTTGTCGAGCGCATCCAGCCCCTACTGCGCCCTGATCCATCGCGATCCGGTCACCGGCGGGCTTGATACGGCCCAGGGCTACGTGGATCAGCTCGAGTCCAATGCCGGATATCTGGCCACCGACGGCATCGACGCGACCTTGAACTACCACTACCCCCTGCCGGAGTGGTGGCACGGTTCGTCGGCCGGCTCGCTGGACCTGTCGTTCGTGGGCACCTGGACCGATCACCTGACCACCGAGCCGTTCGTCGGTGGCGGGACCTACGACTGCGCCGGCCTCTACGGCCCGACCTGCGGCGTGCCCACGCCGCACTTCCGGACCGATACGCGGGTTACCTGGAACACGCCGATCAAGCTCTCGGTGTCGCTCCGCTGGCGCTACAACGGCCCGGTCGATCTGGACATCATCCAGCAGAACCCGCTGCTCAATACCGGCCGGATCACCAACGTGCCGAACGAGGGCTCGATCAAGTCGTACAGCTACTTCGACCTGGCGGTCACCTATAAGGTCCGCGACGGTCTGGTGCTGCGCGGCGGGGTCAACAACGTGCTCGACACCGACCCGCCGCTGGTCGACGCCAACAACCTGGCGATCAGCGGACCTCCCTTCGGTAACGCCAACACCTTCCCCGGCTTCTACGACTCGCTCGGCCGGAATGTGTTCGTGGGCCTGACGGCGAACTTCTAGGGCTTACAGCCACAACCAAGACGAAGGGCGGCGGAGAACCTCTCCGCCGCCCTTTTTCGTTGTCGTTGGAGACAGGCGCGCCGGAAGTCCGGCGCGCCCGTCGATCAATGTGGCGCGGTCATGTTCGACTGGCTCTGCCAGTTGCTGACCTGCGACCGCGCCGACTGGGCGCGGGCGTTCCACTCGGCCCGGGTGTGACAGGTCTTGGTGGCGCCCAGGCGCGAACCGGTGGTGTCCTCGCGATGGCAGATGACCGCGCTGTCATCGACGTTCGAATCGACGGCCTTCTTGTGGGCCGAAGCGCCGGCCGCCGCTGGTGTACCCTGGTCGCTCACGGAAGGATCGGCCAGAGCCGCGGGCGCAATGGCGAGACTCAAGCCAGCCAAGGCCAGCAACGAAGCACGACGAACCATACCTACTCTCCAAAAAGTTTTGACGATGTCTTCGGCTGTACCAGAGCCACGCGCCACTCGCCACGGACACGCCGCCGCAGATTGCCAGAGATGGTCACGCGCGGACGGGCGCCCTATGCTCGCACGCTCCGCAGAACGGCGCGTCGCCTCTTCTCCCCCCTCCCTGAACCTTGTCGTCCATGTCCGTGATTGAAGACCTCGAGCGCGCCATGGCCGCGCGCGACTACCCTCAAGCCGCCAACCTCGCTGGCAAGGCCCTGCGGGACGGCGCGAGCGATCCGGCGCTCTACAACCTGGCGGCGTTCGGCCGATCGGAGGCCGGCGATTACGAGGGCGCGCTGGAGCTCCTGCACAAGGGGCTGGAACTCGCGCCGACCGACCCCTTCATCCTCTATTCCATCGGCTTCTGTCTTTCTCGTCTCGAGCGCTATGACGGGGCCCTGGCCGCCTTCGACTCCGCTCTCGCCGCCAACCCGGGCGCGCCCGCGCCACTGTTCCAGAAGGGGCAGATCCTGCAGCGACGCGGCGACGAGGCCGGGGCTTTGGCCTGCTACGACGCGGCGATCGCCGCCGACCCCGAATTTCGAAGACCCGCTCGCCGGCCGCGCCTTCCTCGCCGCTGACAGCGGCCGCTTCGACGAGGCCCGCGCCTTCGCCGAGCGCGCGCTACGGGTCGCGCCGCGCCAGCCGATCGCCAATATGGCGCTCGCGCGTGTCGAGTTGGAAGCGGGCAGGCCGCAAGAGGTGGTGCGCCGGCTCGAGCCCCTCCGCGACGACGACACCATCCTGGACGGCGACCGCGCGGCCTTGTTCGCGCTACTCGGAGACGGTCTCGACGCGGTGGGTCGCCCAGACGACGCCTTCGAGGCTTGGTCGCGCGGCAAGGCCCTCGCCCGCCAAGCCTACGCCGACCTGGAGCCTGGAATATCGGCGCGCGAGGGGTTTGCCCTGATCGAGACCTTCACCGCCTTCGCCAAGACCCTGGCGCCGCGGGCGCCGGAGCCGGCGGAGACCACCCTGGCGCGCGGACCAAGGCGGCACGTCTTCCTGCTGGGCTTCCCGCGCTCGGGGACGACCCTGCTCGAGAACATTCTCGCGACTTACCCGGACGTGGTCACCCTCGAGGAAAAGCCCTTCCTTGCGCCGGCTGTGGAAGCCTTGTTCAGCTCGAAAGCGGCTTTCGAGACGCTGCTCACCGCCAGCCAAGCCGAACTCCAGCCCTTTCGCGATCTCTACTGGAGCCAGGTGCGCGGGCAGGGAATTGAGGTCGCCGACAAGGTGTTCGTCGACAAGATGCCCCTCTACAGCCTGCTGCTGCCGCTGATCGCCCGGCTGTTTCCCGACGCGCAGATCCTGTTCGCCGAGCGCGACCCGCGCGACGTGGTGTTCAGCTGTTTCCGCCGGGCGTTCAAGCTCAACGCCGGCATGTACCAGTTCACCAGCCTGGAGAACGCGGCCGTCTACTACGACCGGGTGATGACCGCCGCGCGTGAGTATCGCCGGATCTTCCCCCTGCCCACGCGGCCGGCGCGATACGAGTCTCTGGTCGCCGACTTCGAAGGCGAAACCCGCAAACTCTGCGATTTCCTGGGGCTCGAGTGGACCACCGAACTCAGCCGTTTCGCCGAGCGCGCCCGCGAGCGACGCATCCATACCCCAAGCGCGCCGCAGGTGCGCCGTGGGCTTTATGAGACGGGCGTCGATCAATGGCGCCGGTATGCCGAGCACCTCGCGCCGGTGAGGCCCACCCTCGACAAATGGGCGGCGGCCATGGGCTACGCGTTGCGCTAGGCAGACGCGGTTTCTTTTGTCGGCGGATGCGATCGGCTAAGGTTCCATGTCGAGCGTTTCCTTCAGAGACCGCCCTTGTTCCTCGAGATCGCGAACGTCCTGACCGCTCCGGAGTTGGAGCGCCTGCGCCAGCTCGCGCGCTCGGCGCGCTTCGACGCCGGCAGCCTGTCGAACCCGCACTCCAAGGTGAAGCGCAACGAGCAGGTGAGCCACCAGGACCCGGCCTATGCCGAATCCTCGAAGCTGATGGCCGCCGCCCTCCAGCGATGCGAGCCCTTCCGCGATTTCGCCTTTCCCAGGATCATGGCGCCGCCGATGCTCGCCCGCTATGCGCCCGGCATGGCCTATGGCCAGCACACCGACGCCGCCTTCCTGCCCGTCGGCGGACGGCCGCTGCGGTCGGACCTCTCCTGCACCCTCTTCATCACCGAGCCCGGGGCCTACGACGGCGGCGAACTCGCCATCCAACTCGGCTCCAAGATCGTGACCTTCAAGGGCGAGCCAGGATCGGCGGTGGTCTACACCTCCACGACCCTGCACGAGGTGCGGCCGGTCACCCGCGGCGAGCGCCTGGTCGGCTTGACCTTCATCGAGAGCACCGTGCCCGACGCGACGTTTCGCGACCTGCTCTACACGCTCAATGAAGTCGCCGCGCTCGAGGGCCTGAACATGAGCTGGGAGAACCGCACCCGGCTGCAGTACGTGCGCAACAACCTGCACCGGATGTGGGGCGAGCCGGGCTAGGCTCGGCGCGCGGCGGCGACGGTCCGGATGCCCTCCGCCAGCGCCGGATGCTCCGCGGCCGCCGCGTTCAACCAGGCGAGACCGCGCTCGATCTCCGCCGCGTGCGCGACCCGGGCTTCATCCAGAAGGCGTCGGCGCAGACCCGCGTCGTAGCCGTGCTCCCGCGCCTTGGCGTAGCGGCCGAACTCGGGGCTCGCCAGCATCGGCGCGATCGCATCCTGCCCGTAAGGGCGGCCCAGCCGATGCAGGCAGGCGGCGAGCCAATAGGCGGGGCGCGCCAGAAGCGCCTCGAAGTCGAGCCACAACACCCGATCCGGGAAATCGCTGGCTATGGCCGCGAGCGACAGCGCCTCGCACACCCAACCCAGAGCGATGATCTCGCCCTCGCTCATGTCGGCCAGTCGCCACGCGGCGCGCTCGCCCAGACGCCGTTCCAGTCGCGCGAGCCGCGTCGGCGCGTTGATCCTCGCCTCCTGGCGCGAGGCCTCGCCCGCCAGGATCCCCGCCAGATAAGCTTCGGGCGCGACGAACATCAGGATCGCGTTCGGCGCCCGGCCGATGGCGCATCAGGCTGGGCCCGATGTCGGAGACGAAGCTGGTGGCCTTGATCAGGACGCGCTGGTCCGGCCTGAACGGGCGAGTGAGGTAGTCGAGAAACAGGGCGCAGTCGGCGTCGACGCTTTCGCCGGTCGCCTCGAGCCTCGCCATTGTGCGGAGCACCGCCGGCTCCCGAAGCGCCATGATCGAGGGGGTCTCCTCGATAACCCGCGAGAGCAGCGTCGAGCCGACGTGGCCGATGTGGAAGATGAAATCGCATGGCTGGGGCGCGGGCCGCGGCCAGGCGCGAAACGTCGCCCAGTCGACCCACTCGCCCGGGCCGAACTCCAGCAAGACCCGCTCGTCGAGGAAGCTCGCCGCCCTGTAGTCTCCCTCGCTCAGCGCCACGAGGCAGACCCGCGCCTGCTCGTGATCGAAGATCAGCGGCAGGACGTCGGGCGTGTCGAGAGGCGGCTGGAACACGTCCTTCGGAGGGGCTGCGGTTACCCGCCCACGATCACGCCCCGCACATGGACGTCAACAAGCCGTGCTTCCGCGCTATTGGCCGCCGTGGTCGCGCACCCACTGCTTGGGGTCCTTGTCCACGGGATCGACGCCGGTGAGATGAGCCGCCTCGAAGGCCGCGAACTTCACCCCGAGCGCGTGCCGGTCTTCGAGCGAGGCGTGACGACGGAAGTCGGTGAGGCCCTGGCGCTCCTCCTCCCCCATGTGCTTGCTGTTGGCCACGTTGCAGGCGCCCAGCGCCTTGAACCAGTCGTCCGAACCCACGGGATGGCGGTCGACCTCCGCGGCGGTGTCACGGATCTTGTTGTGGTCCTTGATCGCGTCCTCGGTCTCGTCCGGCGCGGAGTCCGCGTCGTTCGCCCCCGCCCCGATCTGCAGCAATCGGGGGTAGAAGAATTGCTCTTCCGCCTCGGCGTGCGCATCCAGCAGGGCGTGCAGCCGACGCCAGAGCGTGGTGAGGGACGTCACGTCGGTCGAGTCCACCTGCTCGATGAGGGCGAACAGCTGGCGTTGCTGATGGTGCTCGTCCAAGATCAGCTGGGTGATATCCATGGTTTTCCTGTCGCCGGATGCGTGAGATCGAACGGCGCCCTGTCCGTCTTGCTGGGCGCCCCGAACGAGCGACAACGCGGTATGAGACGGAAAGATCGTTCGCCGCGCCTCGCCAGACCGGATTTCCTCGATGACTGAGACCCGCCCCGCTCCGATCCGGCTGTGGGACGCGGCGGTGCGCGTGATCCACTGGAGCTTCGTCCTGCTGCTCCCCGCCCTATGGTGGACGGCGGAGAAGGGACCCATGGCCTTGCACAAGCAGCTTGGCATGGTGGCGCTCGCGCTGCTGATCCTGCGACTGTTCTGGGGATTCGCCGGCTCCTCGACAGCCCGCTTCTCGAACTTCCTCAAGGGTCCGCGCGCCGGGCTGGCCTATCTGCGGACTCTGTTCTCGAAATCGGCCGAGCCGGCGGTGGGCCACAACCCGGTGGGGGGCTGGAGCGCGCTCGCCCTGCTCGTCCTGCTCGCCGCTCAGACCGTCGTAGGGCTTGTTCGCCCAGGACGTGGACGGTCTCGAGTCCGGGCCCCTCACCCCGCTCGTCTCCTACGACATGGCCGATCAGGCGCGGCATTGGCACCACCTGCTCTTCAATGTGCTTCTCGGCTTCATCGCCCTGCACATCGCCGCCATCGCCTTTTATGCGCTGGTGAAGCGGGAGAACCTGGTCGGGCCGATGATCTCGGGCCGCCGGCTCTACGCGCGGCCGGTGAAGGCGCCCAGATTCGCGCCGACGTGGCTCGCCCTCGTCGGCGTCGCGGTCGCCGCGGCGATCAGCTGGTGGGTGTGGAAGGGTGCGCCCTTGCCTTAAGGGCAGGACGTGGTGCGGGTGGTCGGGGTCGAACCGACACTCCTTTCGGAACCGGATTTTGAGTCCGGCGCGTCTACCAATTCCACCACACCCGCGCGCGCGATCCGATGCCACGGCCGGCCTTTCCCGTCCAGCGCGGCGAGACGCTCAGAGGTAGGGGGGCAAGTCGCCGTAGAACTCCGCCACGCTGCGGGTGAGCGAAGTCACGAGCGCACGTTCGGTCATCGTCAGGCGAGGGTTCCAGGTGTCGAAGATCAGCACCGACCGGGGCAGGTCGCTGTCGTTCCAGGCCTCGTGCTCGATGGTGTCGTCGAACACCAGCGCCTCGCCCGGCCGCCATTCCCTCGTCTGCGCGCCGACTCGAAAGCCGCAGTCGGGCGGCACGATCAACGGCAAATGGACGATCAGGCGCGCGTTGTGGACGCCGGTGTGGGGCGGGATGCGCGTCTTTGGCGCCAGGATCGAGAACAGAGCGAACGGACCGGAGCCCGCCAGGTCGCATTTCGGCACAGGCTCCAACGCCCGCACGGTTGCCGGCGCGCGCGCGATATTGTCGGGATAGGTCTGCTCCGCCTTCCAGAAGTAGAACACGCTCCACCGGCGCGAGTCGTTCAGTTCGCGCCAGATGTCATTGGGTGGGACGCCGGTGATGTAGGGCTCCAGCCCGGCGTCTTCGGCGAGCACGGTGAGCAGCTCGGCGCGGATGGCGTCGGTCCGCCGCTCCACGTCCGCCAGCCACGGCAGATCGGCCGGATCGTGGAACTCGATTTCCGGCAACTCGGGATAATGCAGGAAGCTGGGCTGCGAGCGATAGATCGGGTGGCGCTTCAGGAAGGCGCCCACGCACTTGTCGAAGCGACGTAGGGACGGTTCGGGATCGTTGGCGCGCACCCCGCCGATGCTCGCGTGGATGACGTTCTCCAGGGCGATGACGTTGGCGCGTACGAGCTCCTCACCGTGACGCAACTGAGCCAGGATCGGGCCGGACAACTGCATCCCGCGCGGCGTGCTCTCGAGCGCCCGACGGTAGATGGCCGCCGCCGTCCGCGCCTCGCCCCGCGCTTCGTGCCAGCCGGCCGCGTGGAGCAGGGCCCGCAGATTGCGCGGTTCGAGCGAGAGGGCGCGGTCGAACGCGGCCTTCTCCTCGCTCGCGAGTCCAAGCCCGTGCAGCGCCGCCGCGAGGTTCACCCACAGAATGGCGCGGTCGGGCGCGATGGCGATGGCCTGGTGCAGCAAGGCGCGTCCGCCATTGAGATCGCCGCTGGCCAGCTTGCTCTCGGCGGCGGCGTTCAGCGCATCGGGTCGTTCGCGATCCGCGAGCGCAAATCCGGCGCCGTAGGCGGCGCTCGCCACGGGGTTGGAGAATGCGCGATCAGACCGCTGCATGCGATTTACTCCCGCGCGACTCCCCTGAACGGCATGGGTAACGAGGGGCGGAGCGCGAGGCGACGGTCGAAACCGGACGTTTCGCCTTAAACTTTCGTAATCAGAAGGTTGGGACCGACCCGATTCACGCGTCGGCGACCGTCTGCTCGATGGCGCCGAAGATCGAATGGCGCCGCGGATCACGCATCTCGATCCGAACGACATCGCCCGCCTGCAGGAAGGGCGTTCGCGGCTGGCCATGGAGGATGGTCTCTACCGTGCGGACTTCCGCCAAGCACGAGTAGCCGGCGCCCCCCTGCTCGATCGGCGTGCCCGGACCGCCGTCCGCGCCCCGGTTGGAGACGGTGCCCGAGCCCACGATCGTGCCGGCGCAGAGGTCACGGGTGCGCGCCGCGTGAGCCACCAAGGTCCCGAAGTCGAAGGTCATGTCGACGCTCGCATCGGCCCGACCGAAGGGTCGCCCGTTCAGCTCCACCTCCAGAGCGCCATGGAGGCGTCCGTCTCGCCACGCCTCACCCAGAGCGTCGGGCGTCACGGCGACGGGGGAAAAGGCGCTGGCCGGCTTGGACTGGAAGAAGCCGAACCCCTTGGCCAGCTCGCCGGGGATGAGCCCCCGCAGCGAAACGTCGTTCACCAGCAGGACGAGCCGGATCGCGGCCAGGGCTTCGTCCCGCGAGGCGCCGCGGCGGACGTCGCCGACGATCACCGCCACCTCGCCCTCGAAGTCGCAACCCCAGCTCGGATCGGCGAGCGGGATCGGGTCGCGCGGGCCCAGGAAGCCATCGGAGCCGCCCTGGTACATCAGCGGGTCGGTCCAGAAGCTCTCCGGCATCTCCGCGCCGCGCGCCCGCCGCACCAGCTCGACGTGGTTCACGTAGGCCGAGCCGTCCGCCCACTGGTAGGCGCGCGGCAGCGGGCTCGCCGCCTCGTGTTCGTGGAACCGCTCGCGCGGCACGGCGCCGTGCTCGAGCGAGGCGGCCAGTCCCCGCAGCAACGGCTCGCACCGCTCCCATTCGTCCAGCGCCGCCTGCAGCGTTGGGGCGATCGCTTCCGCCGAGGCGAACCACGCCAGATCGTCGGAAACCACCACCAACCGCCCGTCCCGGCCGTGCTTCAGAGAGGCTAACTTCATGGGGCTTTATCGCCGCAAAGGCACAAAGGCGCAAAGCTACCCTGACCAGACGAAGGATGCGAGCCGTTCTGTTGCGGCTTCCACGCCTTGCCGCCTGCTCGGCTTTGTTCAGACACTCCACTCGCGGAAGTGCTTCGACAGTCTCAAGCCCTGCCGCTGATAGTGGCTGCCGCCAACGCCGTAGAGGCGGTCGGGACGGGCGGTGAGAGGCTGGTAGACGAGGCGGGCGACGGTCTGGCCATGCTCGAGCAGGAAGGGTGTTTCGCGGCTGCGCACCTCCAGCACGCCACGCGAGCCTTCCCCGCCCGCTTCGGCGGTGCCGAAGCCGGGATCGAAGAAGCCGGCATAGTGGACGCGGAACTCGCCGACGGCCGGATCGATGGGCGTCATCTCCGCGGCCTGGTCGGCCGGGATCTCGATCAGGTCACGGCTCGCCAGGATGTAGAACTCGCCCGGATCGAGGAGGAGCTCGCCGCCGCGGGGTTCGAGCGGTTCGAAGAAGTCGCGCGGATCGTGTCCGGCTTCGCGATCCATGTCGATCAGGCCGGCGTGGCGCCGCGCCCGGTAGCCGCGGACACCCTCCGACAGGTCGACCCCGACGCTGCGGGTCTCCAGGCGCGGCGCAACGCCGGCGGAAAGTCGAAGCTGGTTCAGGCGAGTGCCCGCACGCACCAGCACGCTGAAGGTCTGGGGCGCGATCTCGACCCAGAGCGGGCCGGCGTAGGCCTCGGCCACGTCGTCGAAGGCGCCTTGGCCGTCGGTGAGCAGGCGCACGAACAGATCGACGCGGCCGGTCGAGCTTTTCGGATTGGCCCGGGCGCCGACGCCGGCGGGAAGCGCCAGCCGCTCCTGGATCTCCACCAGGTAGACGCAGCCGCGCTCCAGCACCGCGCCGTCCGTCAGGTCGAGCCGGTGCATGGCGACGTCCGGAAGCCGGTCGGCGACGGCGACGCCGGGACGCGGCAGGAAGGACGCGCGAACACGCCAAGCGGTCTCGCCCAGACGAAGGTCGAGGCTGGCCGGCTGAAGCTGGTCGTCGACAACCGGGCTTGCAGCCGTGATGGCGCCCTGCTCGACGAGGGCGGCGATCGCCTGACGGGGAAGGATTCCTGGAGCGGGCATGAGCAAGGCTCCTACCTCGCCGCGCCGCTTGAGTCTGGCAAGCGCGCCCGCCCTCCGCCTAAACAGCCGGCCATGAGCCACAACCCTGACGATTGGGGCCCCGCGACCAAGGCGGTGCGCGCCGGCCTGGACCGCTCGCCTTATCGCGAGACGGCCGAGGCGATGTTCCTGACCCAGGGCTTCACCTACGACAGCGCGCAAAGCGCCGACGCCCGCTTCTCAGGAGCCGAGCCGGGGTTCGTCTATTCGCGCTACGGCAATCCGACCGTCTCGATGTTCGAGAACCGCCTGGCGGCGATCGAAGGCGCGGAGGCCTGCCGCGCCACCGCCAGCGGCATGGCGGCGATCCACCTGGCGATCATGGGGTTGGTCAAGGCGGGAGATCACGTGGTCGCCGGCCGCGCGCTCTTCGGCTCCTGCCGCTGGATCCTCAGTCAATGGGCTCCGCGCTTCGGAGTGGAGACCACATTCGTCGACGCCCCCGACGAGGCGGCATGGCGGGCGGCGGTGCGACCGAACACCAGGCTCTTCCTGCTCGAGAGCCCGGCCAATCCGCTCCTGGAACTCACCGACATCGCCGCGGTGACCGCGCTCGCCCGTGACATCGGCGCCAAGGTGATCGTCGACAATGTGTTCGCCACCCCCGTATTCTCCAAGCCCCTGACGCTCGGCGCGGACGTCGTGGTCTACTCGGCCACCAAGCACATCGACGGCGGCGGTCGCGTGATGGGCGGAGCCATCCTGGGTGGCGCGGCGCTGTTGGAGGAATCCTATCGCGATCTCGCCCGTCACCTCGGGCCGTCGCTGTCGCCATTCAACGCTTGGGTGCTGCTCAAGGGCCTCGAAACACTGGAACTGCGGGTGCGGGCGCAGGCGCGGACCGCCGCGGCCCTGGCCGACCTCGCCTCGGCCCACCCCAAGGCGAAAAGCGTGCGCTTCCCCGGACGCGCCGATCACCCGCAGTCGGCGATCGCGGCGAAGCAGATGACGGGCGGGGGCACGGTGATCGCCGTCGACCTCGGCTCCCAGGACGCCGCTTGGCGCTTTCTCGACGCCTTGGAGATCGTCGACATCTCCAACAATCTGGGGGACGCGAAGTCGATGGCGACTCACCCCACCACGACGACGCATCGCTCGATGACCGACGAGCAGCGCCTGGAGATCGGGCTGACGCCCGGTTGGGTGCGCCTGTCGGTGGGGCTCGAGGACGAGGCGGATCTCGCGTCCGATCTCATCCGGGCGCTCGACGCGGCCTAAGGTTCGGGCGCCGACCGCGCCTTTTTCGCCACAGGCGCCGGAGTCTTCGGCGATCGTCCGCGTCCCCGTGATTTGTTTTCACGAATGTGTCGCAACCGACAAATAACCGACCCCGCAACCACCACCGCCTGATTTCGGGGAGCTTCATGAAATACATCTTTTCCGCCCGGCAGGGCGTCCGCCTTGGCGTGTTCGCTTCGGCTTTGGCCGGGAGCCTGCTCGCCTATTCGGCCGCCTTCGCCCAATCGACCGGCTCGCAAGCGGTGGAAGAGGTGGTCGTCACCGCGCGGAAGGTGGCGAACGTCAGCGGCCTCATCGTCAGTCAGGAGGCGCCGAAGGAAAAGTCGGTCATCACGCAGACCTACATCGCCACCCAGCAGCCGGGACAGAACGTCATCCAGTCCCTGAACCTCACGCCCGGGCTGAACTTCACCAACGACGATCCCTACGGGATGTCCGGCGGCGGCGGTCACCTGCGCCTACGCGGCTTTGACGGTTCGCGCGTGTCGCTGCTGATCGACGGCGTGCCGCTCAACGACACCGGCAACTACGCGATCTACCCCGGCGAACTGATCGACCCCGAGGTCGTCAGCCAGGTGAACGTCAACGTCGGCTCGACCGATGTCGACAGCCCGACCGCGAGCGCCGTCGGCGGTCTGATCAACATCAACAGCCTCACCCCCACCAACACCTTCCAGGGTTTCCTGAACGGCACGGTGGGAACCTACAACTACAAACGTATCTCTGGCTTGGTGCAGACCGGCGAGTTCGGGCCGTGGGGCACGAAGGCTTGGGTCGAGGCTTCGGACCAGCAATACGATAAGTACAAGGGCTTTGGCGAGTTCAAGAAGTGGCAGGTCAACGCCAAGATCTACCAGCCGCTGTGGCGCCCCGGGGATTTCGTGGCCGTGGCCATGTTCTATGACAAGCAGCGCCAGCCAAACATCTATGGCCTGAACTTCGCGACGACCGGCCCAAAAGCTGCGCCTGCCGACCCCTTCGGCACGGATTACCTGGGAAATTATTTCCAGGCCGGACCGACGCCCGGCGTCAAGGGCAACGACAACAGCCCTACGCTTCCCTACCCCTACCCCCATTCGGCCTATCAAGGCTTCGCCAGCAATGCGGGTGGCTATTTCTACGGCAACCAGGTGAACCCGACCGACACCTGGCACATTCGCGGCGAGTCGCTCTTCACCCTCCTGCCCAACGTCCACCTCTCGGTTGATCCGTCGTTTCAATCGGTGCTCGCCGATGGCGGCACCCAGGCCAGGACCTTCGCGGAGAACGATCCCCGGCTGATCGGGACGGCGACCAGCTTTTCGACCTGCCCCGCAGGTCAGAAGGGGGTCGACCTGAACCACGACGGCGATTGTCTCGACACGGTCCGACTGTTCGCGCCCAGCCTTACCCACACCGAGCGTTGGACGGTGAACACCTCGCTGATCTGGGACATCAACGACGACAATCTCATCCGCCTCGCCTACTCCTACGACCACGGCCACCACCGCCAGATCGGCGAAGCGGGCTACCTGCAGCCGAATGGCTTTCCGCAGGACGTCTTTGGCGGTTATGAAAACAACCCGGTGATCGGCGCCGACGGAAGCGCGCTCCGCTACCGCGACCGACTGTCGATCGCCGTGTTGAACCAGTACAGCGCCGAGTACGTGGGCAAGTTCTTCAACGAGCACCTGCGGGTCGATGTGGGCGTTCGCGATCCGCACTTCGATCGTGACCTCAGTCAGTTCTGCTACACATCGGCAACCAACGGCAACAGCGTCTACTGCACGACGGGAACGCCCATCGCGCCCTACACGATCGCACCATTCCAGGCCCATGTGAGCTATACGAAGGTCCTGCCAAACGTCGGACTGTCGTGGCGCTTCGACCCCTCGAACATGGTCTACTTCAGCTATTCGGAGGAGCTGTCGGCGCCCCGCACCGACGATCTCTATACCGTCTCCGTGGGCCAGACCGGCGTCAGTCTCGATAACGTCCGTCCGGAAACCTCGACCAACTACGAGGTGGGTTACCGCTTCCAGCACTCGAACCTTCTAGCCAGCGTCGCGCTGTGGGATTCCGAGTTCCACAACCGGATCGTCTCCTCCTACGATCCGACCACCAATCTCACCATCGACCGCAACGTCGGTAACGTGCGGCTCTATGGTGTCGACGCCCAGGCCGGCGCCCAGTTCTTCGACGGCCACCTGCGGACCACGGCGGTGTTCTCCTACATCCACACCCGGCTCGAGCAGAACCTGCTCTATGACGTCCAGGGAGACATCGAACCGCTCGAGGGCAAGCAGTTGGTGGAGACGCCGCAGATCCAGGTCGGCGGCCGAGTTCGAATACGACGTCTTCCCCGGCGCCACGATCGGTTTCCAGGGCAAGTACACCGGAAAGCGCTTTGTCACCGACCTCAACGACCTCAGCGTTGCCGGCTATACGGTGTTCGACATGGACATGCGGATCAGCCTCGAACGCTGGCTGCCCCGCTCGTTCGTGCAGTTCAACGTCACCAACATCTTCGACAAGCGCTACTACGGCAGCCTGAACACCGACCCGACCATCAACACCGGCTCGGTGTTCTTCGGCGGCACCCCCTATGCCGACCAAGGCGCGCCGCGCACCGCCACCGTCAGCCTGCGGACGGCGTTCTAAGGGCTCAGCCCACCGCTTCCGGCTCCAGGGCGTATTCACGCGAGCAGTACTCGCAGGTGACGTGGATACGCCCGTCGGGCTCGACCATCTCGGCGCGCTCCTCCGGCGGGAAGGAGGCGAGCATGCCGACGACCCGGGCTTCGGAGCAGCGGCAGAAGCCGGCCAGCGGCTTGCCATCGAACACGCGGACGCCGTGCTCGTGGAACAGCCGCCAGAGCAGGGTCTGGGCCGAGAGGGTGGGGTCGACCAGCTCATCCTCGCCGATGGTCTCGAAGTGGGCCTGGGCGGTCGTCCAGGCCTCCTCGGTGGAGCCTCGGGCGTCGTCGGAGGCGATGTTCTGGATCAGCACCCCGCCGGCTCGCCAGCGGGCGCCCGCGCCATCGTCCGCCTGCCCGACGGCGAGGCGCACTCGGGTGGGGGTCTGCTCGGACTGGGCGAAGTAGGTCTCGGCGCACAGGGCCAGGGTCTCGCCCTCGATGGGGGTCACGCCCTGGACACGCTCCCGGTCGGCGCCTTGGTCGACGGTCATGACGAACACGCCCTTGCCGAGCAAGGTCCCGGCGCCGGGGCGGGCGAAGCCTTCGCTGGCCGCGGCGACACGGTCGGCGTCGAACCGGCAGTAGCCGCGCAGCAGGCCGCCGGTGTCATAGTCGGCCACCACATAGGCGACGGGCCCGTCGCCCTGCGCCTGGACGATCAGACGACCGTCGAACTTCAGGCTGGCGCCCACCAGCGCCGCCAGGGCGCAGGCTTCGCCAAGGAGGTTGGCCACGGGCTCGGGGTAGGCGTGGCGCGTCAGCACCTCGTCCACGGCCGCGCCCATGCGGACGATGCGCCCGCGCACGGGCTCGCCCTCCAGCTGGAACGGGGCGACGAAATCATCTTGGGGGGGAGAACTCTGGGACTGGGTCACCGGCGTTCATATAGGCGCGCGAGACGGCGTTTCACCCCTGGTCAGATCGCCCCGAAGCACCACGCCAGGATCGACTTCTGCACATGGAGGCGGTTCTCGGCCTCGTCCCAGACCAGGGACTGCGGGCCGTCGATGACCTCGGCGGTGACCTCTTCTCCGCGATGGGCGGGGAGGCAGTGGAGGAAGACGGCCCCGGGCGCGGCGAGGCCCATCAGACGCTCGTTGACCTGATAAGTCTCGAAGGCGACGCGCCGCTCGGAGTGGTCGGAATCGCCCATCGAGACCCAGGCGTCGGAGATGACGACGTCGGCCCCGGAGGCCGCCTTCACCAGGTCCGGCTCGATCTCCACCCGCCCCTGCTCCGCGGCGGCGCGCTGGAGGTCCTCGGCTCGTGGGCAATAGCCGCCCGGGCAAGCGACCACGAAGCGGTAGCCGAGCTTGCCGCTGGCGTGGATGAAGCTGGCGCAGACGTTGTTGCCGTCACCGACCCAGGCGATGGTCTTGCCACGCAAGGCGCCTCGGCCGAAGCGCTCCTCCAGCGTCATGAGGTCGGCCATCACTTGGCAGGGATGGCTGGCGTCGGTGAGGCCGTTGATCACCGGCACGTCGGCGGCGGCGGCCAGGCGCTCGACCGTGTCGTGCCGGTCGGCGCGCAGCATGATGGCGTCGACCATGCGCGAGAGCACGCGCGCGGTGTCCTCGATGGTCTCGCCCCGGCCGAGCTGAAGGTCGGCGGCGGTGGAGAGGATCGCCTGGCCGCCGAGCTGGCGGATGGCGGCGTCGAAGGAGAAACGGGTGCGGGTCGAGTTCTTCTCGAAGATCATCGCCAGCACGCGGTCGCGACCCGGCGCGTCGGGATCGACGGCGCCTTTGGGGCGGCCGGCGCGAGCGGACTTACGCTGGTGGGCGTCGTCGAGGATGGCGCGGAGCGAAGCCCCGTCCAGCTCCCAGAGATCGATGAAGTGACGCGGTCGACCCTCCATCAACCGCTTGCCCCACCCTCGAACCGCTCGCAGGTCCGCTCGAGCTTCTCGACGGCTTCGCGGGCTTCCTCGCGGGTGAACAGCAGAGAGGGGAGCAGGCGGACGCAGTTGTCGCCGCCGCCGGCGATCAGCAGCTTCTCTTCTCGCGCGGCGGCCATGAAGGCACGGTTGTTGGGCTTCAGCTTGAGACCGACCAGCAGCCCCTTGCCGCGGATCTCCTCGATCACCTCGGGATGGCGGTCCTTCAAGCCGGCGAGCTGCTGGCCGAGGTAGCCGGCGATGTCGCGGACGTTCTGGAGCGTCTCGGGAGCACTCAGCAGGTCGAAGGCCGCGCCGCCGACCGCCATCGCCAGGGGATTGCCGCCGTAGGTCGATCCGTGGGCCCCGACCGTCATGCCGCTGGCCGCATTGGCGGTGGCGAGACAGGCGCCGACGGGGAAGCCATCGCCCAGCGCCTTGGCGACGCAGAGGATGTCCGGCTCGGCCCTGTCGGCCCACTGATAGGCGAAAAGCTTGCCGGTGCGGCCGAGGCCGCACTGGATCTCGTCCAGGATCAGCAGCGTGCCGGTCTCGTCGCACAAGGCGCGAATGGCGGTGAGCTGCTCCGGCTCGAGCGCTCGCGCGCCGCCCTCCCCCTGCACCGGCTCCAGGATGATGGCCGCCGTCTTGTCGCTCACCGCCGCGCGCAGGGCGTCCAGATCGCCGAACGGCACGGTGGTGTAGCCGGGCAGCGCCGGCCCGAAGCCTTCCACATAGGTCGGGTTACCGGCGGCGAAGATCGTCGCGTAGGTGCGGCCGTGGAAGGCGCCCTCGAAGCCGATGATCTCGTAACGGTCCTTGTCGCCGCGCGCATAGTGATAGCGGCGCGCGGTCTTCAGCGCGCACTCGATAGCCTCGGCGCCGGAGTTGGTGAAGAAGGCCACGTCCAGTCCGGTCGCGGCGGTGAGCTTGCCGGCCAGCGCCTCCTGCCCCGGGATGCGGAAGATGTTGGAGACGTGCCACAGCTTCTCGGCTTGGGCCTTCAGGGCGGCGACGAGCGCGGGGTGGGCGTGGCCTAGTCCCGTGGTGGCGATGCCGGCCAGGCAGTCGAGATAGACCTCGCCCTCGGCCGTGTAGAGCCGTGCGCCCTCGCCGCGCTCGAAGGCCAGCGGCGCGCGGGCGTAGACGCCCATCAGGTGATCGGCGGGAACGGCGGCGAGATCGTCGGGCAAGGGAAGGCTCCCTTTTCAGGCAAGGCGAAAGGAAGCGCCGCGTTCTCCATGGCAAAGCCGCCGGTGTCAACGACAGCGGTGTGAAGATCGACCCGGAGATTGTCGCGCGCGCGGCAATGACTGATCATCAGGCTGATCGGCGGGATCGTTGGACACATCCAAGACCCTGGGCGACCTCACCCTGGAGCGACCGTGATCCCCAACCTGATCGCCTTTCCCATCACGCCCATGGATGCCGACGGCCGCGTGGACGAGGCGGTGTTCCGCGGCTTGCTGGAGCGGCTGGCGAAAAGCGGGCTCGAGGCGGTGTGCGTGTTGGGAAGCACCGGCGCCTATCCCTACCTCACCCGCGACGAGCGTCGGCGGGCGGTCGAGATCGCCGCGGATGCGCTGGGCGGACGCGCGGCGTTGATGTGCGGGGTCGGCGCGCTCCGCACCGACTGGGCCATTCAGCACGCTAAGGACGCGAGGGCGGCGGGGGCGAGCCTCGGCCTGCTCGCGCCCATGGCCTACATCCCGCTCACCGAGCGCGAAGTCCTGGCGCACTTCGAGGCGGTGGCGGGTGAGAGCGGGCTCCCGCTCTGCATCTACGACAACCCGGCGGCGACGCACGTCGCCATCGGCGACACTCTGATCGAATGGCTGTCGGCCTTGCGTGGCGTCGTCGCCCTGAAGGCCCCCGCCCCACCCCGCGCGGAAAGCGCCACGCGTTTGGCGGCGCTGCGGGCGCGGACCCCAGCCGGCTTTTCGGTGGGGTTCAGCGGCGACTGGAACGCCACCGAGGCGCTGATCGCCGGCGCCGACGCCTGGTACAGCGTCATCGCCGGACTCTTCCCCGCCCCGGCCTTGGCCATCGCCCGCGCCGTAACCGCGGGCGATGCCGCGGAAGCGCGTCGGGTGGACCATGAGCTGGAGCCGATGTGGGCGCTGTTCCGTGCTCACGGCAGCCTGCGCGTCATCCATGCGGCGGCGGAGGCGCTGGGGTTCTGCCGCTACCCTCCGCCTCGGCCGCTGCTGCCGCTGGAGGAGTCCGATCGGGCCCAGGTGGCGATGGTCGTTCATCGGCTGGAGCGTTCGCTGCTGGGATGAGGGATGCGGTCATCATCACCGTGAACGGCGTCCAGACCGGCGACCTCGCAGGGTCCGGCGCGTCGAGGGGCGTTATCGGCTCCGCGCTTGCGCTGGCCCTGGCGTTGCCGGCGAGCGCCGCCCCGGACCGATCGCTGTGTCTCGCCTCGGAGAGGCCGGTCTTCGCCTGCCCCATCGGCCGCAAGCTCGTCTCGGTGTGCGCGGGACCGGCGGGCCAGGTGGTCTACCGGTTCGGCGAGCGGAGCCGGGTGGAGCTGCGGTCGCGAGATCTTTCGCTCGCCACCCAGGGCTTCTCGGGCGGTGGGGAGACGCAGATCACGGCCAAGGGCGCCGGAGGCTACGCTTACACCGTCTATGCCCGCACGCTGCGCACCAGCTTCGGACGGGGCGGCCGCAACGACCCTAAGTCAGACAGCGGCCTTCTCGTCCGGCGCGGCGGCCGGGCGGTAGCTTCGCTCCGGTGCGGCGGCGCGGGGGATCAGCCGATCGACGAGGCCGCGGTGCGAAACCTGCCGACCGGACCTTTTATCCCGCACTAAGACGAAGTGCGCGCGGCGGCTCAGGCCGCCTTGTCGAGGCTCAGCGCCTCGTAGCGCCGCAGGTGGTGGTCGGTGTTGCCGTACTCGGTCTCGATCAGGGTCGCGCGCTTGAAGTAGTGGCCGATGGCCATCTCGTCGGTCATGCCCATACCGCCGTGGAGCTGGATGGCGTTCTGGCCGACGAAGCGGCAGGCGCGGCCGATCTGGACCTTCGCGGCGCTGATCGCCTTGGCGCGCTCCTCCGCCGGCTCGGCAAGGCGGATGTTGGCCATGTAGGTCATGCTCACCGCCTGCTCGAGGTTGATGAACATATCGACCATCCGGTGCTGGAGCACCTGGAAGCTGGCGATCGGCGCACCGAACTGCTTGCGCTCCTTGGTGTAGGAGAGCGTGCCCTCGTGCAGGCGGCGGAGCACGCCGCACGCCTCGGCGCAGGTGGCGGCGATGGCCTCGTCCACGGCCTGCTCGACCAGGGGCCAGGCTTGGCCTTCGGGGCCGATCAGGGCGTCCGATCCGACGCGGACGTTCTCGAAGGTGACCTCCGAGGCGCGCCGGCCGTCGACGGTCGGGTAGTCGCGGGTGGAGACGCCGGCGGCGGTCTTCTCGACCAGGAACAGGGAGACGCCGTTCGTTTCGCGCTGTCCGCCGCCGGTGCGGGCGGTGACGATCAGGTGGGTGGCCCAGGGGGCGCCGACCACCACCGACTTCTCGCCGTTGAGCACATAGCCCTCGCCGTCCTTACGGGCGGTGGTCTTGAGGTCGGCGAGGTTGTAGCGGGCCTGGCGCTCGTTGGCGGCGAAGGCGATCAGGGCGTCGCCCTCCACGATCTTGCCGATCAACTCGTCGGCGCCGGCGGGCTTCGCGCGCGACAGCAGGCCGCCGCCGATCACCACCGTGGGAATGTAGGGCTCGACGACCAGAGCCTTCCCCAGCTCCTCCATCACCACCATGGTCTCGGTGGGCCCGCCGCCCAGGCCGCCCATGTCTTCCGGAAAGCTGGCGCCGAGGATGCCCAGGTCCTGGGCCAGAGCCTTCCACACCTTGGGGTCGCGGCCTTCGGAGCCGGCCACCATCGCCCGCCGCTTATCGAAGTCGTAGGCGTCCGCAAGATAGGCCGACAGGCTGTCGCGCAGGAGGGATTGTTCTTCGGTGAAGCTGAAGTCCATCTGTCTGTTTCGTCCCTAGATTAGTGTTGTTCGGAGGTTGGCGGGGGGCCGCCCCTCCGTCACAGCCCCAGCACGAGCTTGGCGATGATGTTGCGTTGGATCTCGTTGCTGCCGCCGTAGATCGAGGTCTTGCGGGTGTTGAAATAGGCGCCGGCGGAGCCTTCGGCGAAATCCGGGCCGACCGGGCCGAGGTTGTGGGGCGCGTCGCGCAGGTAGGGGGCGCCGTAGTGGCCGGCGGCCTCGAGCGTCAGTTCGGTGAGGCGCTGCTGGATCTCGGTGCCCTTGATCTTGAGGATCGAGCTTTCCGGTCCCGGGCCCTTGCCGCTGCTCTCGCCGGCCAGGGTGCGCAGCTCGGTGAACTCGAGCGCGGTGAGATCGATCTCCAGATCCGCGACCTTGCGCTTGAAGAAGGGGTCGGCGAGCAGGACGCCCGCGTCGTCCGACGGCTCGGTGCGGGCGATCTGGCGCAGGCGGTCGAGACCGCGCTTGGAGCGGGCCACGCCGGCGATGCCGCTGCGCTCGTGGGCCAGCAGGGCCTTGGCGCAGGTCCAGCCCTGGTTCTCGTGGAACACGCGCTGGTCGACGGGCACCTTCACGTTGTCGAGGAAGACGTCGTTGACCTCATGCCCGCCCTCGAGAGTGGTGATCCGCCGCACGGTGACGCCCGGGGACTTCATGTCGATGAGCAGGAAGCTGATGCCGGCCTGCGGCTTCACGTTGGGGTCGGTGCGGACCAGGAAGAAGCCCCAGTCGGCGTGCTGGGCCAGAGTGGTCCAGGTCTTCTGGCCGTTGACGATGTAGTATTCCTTGCCGTCGTCGGCGGTGATGCGCTCGGCCTTGGTCTTCAGCGACGCGAGGTCGGAGCCGGCGCCGGGCTCGGAGTAGCCCTGGCACCACCAGGTGATCCCGTCGCGGATGTTCGGCAGGAAGCGCTCCTTCTGCTCCTGGGTGCCGAAGGTCCACAGCACCGGCGCCAGCATGGCCGCGCCGAAGGGCAGGATCGGGATCGCGTCGGCGCGGGCCAGCTCCTCGCCCCAGATGTATTTCTGGGTCGGCGTCCAGCCGGTGCCGCCCCACTCCACCGGCCAGGACGGAACCGCCCAGCCCTTCTTGGCCAGGATGCGGTGCCAGGAGAAGTAGTCTTCCTTGGAGAGCGCGTCCTCGCTGGCCTGGCGGGCGCGCAGCTCAGGGGGATAGTTCTCCGCGAGCCAGGTGCGCACCTCCTCGCGAAAGGCGTTGTCCTCGGGCGAGAAATCGAGATCCATGGCGGGCTCCGGCGGTCTTACAAGTTGACGCGGGAGTCATAGGGGAGGGCCGCGCGGGCGCCAACCCGAGGCGCGCGGCGTTGAGGGGTGATGGTCAGGCTGCTTTCCTACAACGTCCACCGTTGCGTCGGCACGGATCGGCGGCTCGACGTCGGGCGGATCGCGGCGGTGATCGCGGCGGAGGAGCCGGACATCGTCTGCCTGCAGGAAGTGGACGTCGGCCGCGCCCGCACCGGCGGCGTGGACCAGGCGCACCGCATCGCCGAGCGGCTGGGGATGAAGAGCCGCTTCCACGCCGCCTTGCGGGTGGTGGAGGAGGAGTACGGCGACGCGATCCTCACCGCCTTGCCCGAGACGCTGGTGAAGGCCGGGCCTTTGCCGGGTTATCCTCGCATCCCGCAGCTGGAGCCGCGCGGAGCCCTGTGGGTGGAGATCGAGGTTGCGCCGGGACGGCGGCTGCAGGTCCTGAACACCCATCTGGGGCTGGTGCCCAAGGAGCAGCAGATCCAGGCGGCGGAGATCGCCGGGGCGGCTTGGTTGGGGTCGGGGCTGCGACGGGGGCCGCTGGCGCTGGTGGGCGACATGAACGCGCCGCCCCGCTCGGTGGTCTATCGCACCTTCGCCTCGAAGCTGGCGGACGCGGAGAAGGCGCGGCCGAAGCGGACGGAGCGGATCGCCACCTTTCCCTCACAGGCGCCGGTGCTGCGCATCGACCATGTGTTCGTGGGCGAGGGCGTGACGGTGACGGGGATGCACGTCTCCGCCACGCCCCTGGCGCGGGTGGCCAGCGACCACCGGCCGCTGGTGGTGGAGCTGGAGGTCTAGTTCGCGGACATCATGCCCTGGTGGACGGCCGAGATGCAGTTGTCGCGCTCGGAGATGAGGGCGGCCTTGCCTTGCGGGCCGGCGTGGGAGGCTTGGCGACGGGCGTCCTCGCGGATCTCGTCGGCGCGCTCGTTGACCACCAGCGAGCGACCCACGGAAGCCTTCTGCAGCGCGGCGTCGATGTCCGAGGTGTTCAGCTTGCCGAGCGAGGAGGCGCCCATCAGCGCCTGGCAGCGCGCCGCCGAAAGGTACTGCGCGTCGGTGAACTGGGGCTGGGCGGAGGCGGCGCCCGCGGCGGCGACAGCGGCGACCGCGACGGCGGCGATAAGCTTGTTGATCATGATGTTTTCTCCCTGTGTGTCGTGATGACCAGTGGAAGGTGCGCGTCTGTGCAGATGAACGCCAGTTAAATGGCCGTCACGTTAGTGTATAATGCGCAATCTGGATTGTGCTCAGATGAAGCCGTTGTCATTAATCTTAACGGACGGTAATGCGCCGCGGATGCCCAGCTCTCCACCCCGCCCGATCGCCACGCCGTGCGTGCAGGTGTGCATGGTCGACGGTGAGAGCGGGCTGTGTCTGGGCTGCTTCCGCACGCTGGGCGAGATCGCCGGCTGGGCGCGGTTCAGCGACGATGAGCGCGCGCGGCTTACCGCGGCCCTGCCGGAGCGCCGCGCCCGCATACGGCCGGAGAAGCTGGGCTTGGTCTGACGGCGAGAACGATGAGCCGACCACGGGGATGAGCCCACCACGCCGGCGGATCACGCCAGAGCCGGCGCGCCCGCGGCTTCGAGCGCCTCCAGCGCCCGCTCGATCACCTCGGCGCCCGCCTCCGGGTGCAGGCTGTCGACGGTGAGCGTTCGCCGCCACGCCCGCGCGCCCGGCCGGCCGTGGAACAGGCCGAGCAGCGGCCGCACCAGGCTGGCGAGCCGCACGCCCCGCGCCCGCTCAGCCGCCACGTGGGGCAGGTAGCGCCGGACGGCGGTCTCCGGGCCGACGTCCCCCGCCGCCTCGCCGAACAGCCGACGATCCACCGCGCCCAGCAGCCCCGGCGTGTGCCAGGCGGCGCGGCCCATCATCACGCCGTCCAGCCCTCCCGCCAGTTCCCGCTCCGCGACATCGAGGTCCGCGACGCCGCCGTTGAGCACCACGGTGAGCGCCGGCCGCTCCCGCTTGAGCCGATGAACGAGGGCGTAGTCGAGCGGGGGAATCTCCCGGTTCTCCTTGGGCGACAGCCCTTGGAGCCAGGCCATGCGGGCGTGGACGACGAAGGTGGTCACACCAGCGGCGGCGCACGCGTCCACCAGCGCGAACAAGCTTTTCTCCGGTTCCTGGTCGTCCACCCCCAGGCGGCACTTGACCGTGGCGGGGATCGAGACCGCGCCGGCGATCGCGGCCATGCACTCCGCCACCAACGCGGGCTCGCGCATCAGGCAGGCGCCGAAGCGGCCCTCCTGCACCCGGTCGGAGGGGCAGCCGACGTTGAGGTTGATCTCGTCGTAGCCGAGGTCCTCCCCGATCCGCGCCGCCCGGGCCAGCAACGCGGGATCGGAGCCGCCGAGCTGAAGAGCAACCGGATGTTCGGCCGGATCGAACGCCAGCAGCCGCTCGCGATCGCCGTGCACCACCGCCGCCGCGGTCACCATCTCGGTGTAGAGCCGCGCGCGACGCGACAGCTGACGGTGGAAGAACCGGCAATGCCGGTCCGTCCAGTCCATCATCGGGGCCACGCAGAACCTGAACGATCGATCGGGAAGCATGGAGGTCGTCACCGCGCCCGCGGCCAGTCCGTTTTCAAGGTTTCACCGCGGCGCGAAGGGCGATGTCGACCTGGATCTCGGCCGATATGGTTTCGAGCGCTTCGGAAAGGCTCTGGTCCGAAAGGCCGTCGGGCAGCACCAGGTCGGCGCGGGCGCGGAACAGGTCGCCGCCGGACCAGGCCGCCGGTTCGACTCCCGTCTCGAGCGACGTGATATTGACCCCGAGGTCGGCCAGCACCGCGCTCACCTCGCGCACGATCCCGGGCCGGTCCTGGCCGAGGAGTTCGAGCTGGACATCCCGACCCGTGGCGGGCGCGCGATCCTCGTCGTCGGCCGGCGCCACCGAAACGGTGAGACCCGCCGGGTCGATGGCTCGGATGGTCGTTTCAAGCTTCGCGGCGTTCTCCGCCGGCAGCGAGACGAGGACGGCGCCGACATAGCGCCCGCCCATGCGCGCGAGTTGGCTCTCCATCCAGTTACCGCCGGCGGCCAGCACCGCGTCGGCGATCACGCGCGTCAGGCCCGGGCGGTCCCGGCCGATGACGGAAAGGATGAGCGTTCTCTTCAAGATCGTTCCTCTCGCTCGCTTGCAGTGTTCCCGGACGCGGAACGCACTCTAGTACGGCGGCGCCTGTCGCAAGCGCTGCTCGCGAGCGGCCGAGGCCCACCACGCGAGGTCGTTGGCGACGCGGCCGAACGCCTTGCGGGCCAAGTCGCCCGAGTGGCCGATCGGCTTGCCCTCCTCATCGAAGGTCTCGGCGATCGGCCCCACCGCCACGGTGCTGGAGACCACCACCATGCCCATTTCGGAAAGGATCGGATGCCAGGCCGTGCTGGCGCGCGCCCCTGACAGGCGCCCGGGCGAGTAGCTGACGATCGCCGCCGGCCTCCAGAACCATTCCTCCAGGAAATGATCGGTGAGGTTCTTGAGCCCGGGTTGCGGACCCCAATTGTACTCGCCCACCACGAACAGGAAGGCGTCCGCCGCCCGGATTTTGCCGGCGAGCTCCGCCATTGCGGGCGGCGCGTCACCGGGCGCGTATTCCTTGTACATGCGGTCGATGATCGGCAGGCCGACAGCCCGCGCATCGATCAACTCCGGCGTGTCGCCGCGCGCCTGGAGTTCCTTGACCGCGAAATCCGCCATGCGGATCCCGACGCGATCGCGACGGTAGGATCCGTAGAACACCAGCACTTTGTCGGCCACATTCGCCTCCTGACGTCTTCGGGTTCGACCTTCTCGGCGCGTCTATATACGGGTGCGGCCTTCTCGAACGATGGAGCACCGGGGCCGATGAGCGAAAGCGTGCTCGCGGGAGCGGATCGTCGGCGTGTGCTGACCTGGCAAGAGCTGCCGGAGGATACCGTCGAGCTCGCGCGCTTTCTGATCGGCAAGGTTCTGGTGCGTGAGAGCTCCGACGGCGTCTCGAGCGGTCGCATTGTGGAGACGGAGGCCTACCCGATCGGCGACGCCGCGGGTCACGCATTTCGCGGAGAGACGGCCCGGAACCGCTCGCTCTTCCTTCGCCGGGGCTACGCCTACGTCTATCTCGCGTACGGTCTCTCCTACCTGCTCAACGTCTCCAGCGAGGCGGTAGGTGTGGGCGGCGGGGCGTTGATCCGGGCGCTGGAGCCGCTCGAGGGGGCGGGGATAATGCGGCGGCGCCGACACACCGAAGCGGAACGAGATCTCGCGCGAGGCCCCGGGCGCCTGGCCCAAGCCTTCGACATCGATCGTCGCTTGGACGGACTGGATCTTTGCCGGGAGGGACCCCTGTGGATCGCGCGAGACGGCGGCGAAACCCCAGTGATCGGCGCGAGCGCGCGTATCGGCCTCTCGCGCGAGACAGAGCGGCCGTGGCGGTTCTACGCTCGAGGCAATCGGTTCGTGAGCGGCCCCAGAGCGCTCAGTCCTTGAACGCTGTGCGAGCTCAGCGGTCGGGACGCCCGCCGCCGAACGCCGCCATGAAGGTCGCGACCGCCGCGCTCACCTCGGCCTCGATCTCGGCGGGAGTCGGTTCAGGAAGGGCGTTGCACAGGCGGGCCTTGAGCATCCGGTTCTGGCAGAGACCCACGAACTGGTAAGCGGCCATCTCGACGTCGCAGGTCCTTAGCCGGCCGCGCTCCACGGCTCGGGCGATCGGTTCGACCAGCATGCGAATGCCTGTCGCCGGGCCCGCTTCGTAGAAGGCCCGCCCGATCTCCGGCGACCGCGACGCCTCGGAGACCACCAGAACGAAGTTACGCAGTCCAAAGTCGGTCAGGATCACCCGCAGAAGGTTGCGGCCGGCCCGGTGAAGCGCCTCCTCGATATCGAGCGAGGGGTCGTGGGCGGCGGCCTGCATCTCGTCCTGCTGCCAGGCGCAGTGGCGCCGCACATGGGCGGTGAAGAGCTCCTCCTTACTCTTGAAGTAGTTGTAGAGCGTCCCCTTCGACCCCCCGAGCCGAGCGGCGATCGTCGACATCGAGGCGGCGGCGAAGCCCTCCTCCATGAACACCTCGGCCGCGACATCCAGGATCGCTTCGCGGCGCTCGTCGGGGTCGAGCCTTGCGCGGGGCTTAAGGTCCGTCGACATTTTCTCTCCCTAGCGTGACCACCTGCAGCCTTGACAGTGATCGACCGCGTCCGTAGTTTCTGACCGTACCGTACGGTCATATCAAGCGCGTGTCGAGGGTCATGTCGAGCAAGGGAAGAGTTTTGGCGGCCGGTGCGCTCGCCGCCCTGCTCGCCGGGTGCGCCAGCCTCCCGACGCGCCAGGCAGCGCGCATCGCCAAGCCGCTCGACAGCTACGCGACCAGCCAGAGCTTCACCGCCCCGGCCGCGGACTGGCCGACCGACAAGTGGTGGATCCGCTACGGCGACAGCCAGCTTGACGCGCTCATGGACGAGGCCCTGGCCGGTTCGCCGACGCTCGCGCAAGCGCAGGCCCGGCTGGCGAGAGCGCAGGCCACCCGCGCGGTGGCCGCCTCGGCTCTCCTGCCCATGGTCAACGGGCAAGCGAGCGCGCAGGAGATCAAGCAGAGCTACAACTACCTGTTCCCGCTGGCCTATCTGCCGAAGGGGTACCAGGACTACGGGCAGGTCACGCTGAACTTCTCGTGGGAGTTGGATTTCTGGGGCCGCTACCGCCAGGCGGTGCAGGCCGCCTCGTCGCAATCCCGGGCCGCCGCCGCCGACCAGGCGGAAGCCCGCCTGGTGCTCACCACCTCGATCGCCTCCACCTACGCCACCCTCGCCCAACTCGCCGCCGACCGCGAGGTCGAGGCGCAAGCGGTGCGCGTCCGCGAGGAGACGGCGAACCTCGTCACTCAGCGGGTGAGCAACGGGCTCGACACCCAGGCCGAGCTGAAGCAGGCCCAGGCCGGCGCTCCGGCCACCCGGGCCACCCTGGCCGCGCTGGATGAGCAGATCGCGCTCACCCGCAACGCGCTCGCCGCCCTCGCCGGCGAAGGCCCGGATCGCGGCCTCGCCATTTCCTTGCCGGCGAAGCCGCGGATCGCCGACTTCGGCCTGCCCACGGACCTTCGCGCCAACCTCATCGGCCGCCGGCCTGACGTGGTCGCCGCGCGCTGGCGGGCCGAGGCCGCCGAACACTCGGTGCGCGAGGCGAAGGCCGAGTTCTATCCGGACATCAACCTCGCCGCCTATATCGGCCAGCAGTCGCTGCATCTGGACAAGCTGTTCGCCGCCGGCTCGGGCATCGGCTCGGTCGGCCCGGCGCTCAATCTGCCGATCTTCCAGGGCGGTCGGCTGCGGGCGAACCTGCGGGGCGCCGAAGCCGACCGCAACGAGGCCGTCGCGGCGTACGACGCCGCGGTCACCGAGGCGTTGCACCAGACCGCCGACGCCGCCGCCAGCGAGCGAAGCCTGGTTGACCAGCTGCGTGAGGCGAACGCCGCGCTCACTGGCTACGAGGGCGCTTATCGCGTGGCGCGACTGCGCTACGCCGGAGGGCTCTCGACCTACCAGTCGGTTCTCCTGGCGGAGGATGCGGTGCTCGCCCAGCGCCGGATCGTCAGCGACCTGGAGAGCCGGGCCTTCGCCCTCGACATCGCCCTGGTTCGCGCCCTGGGCGGCGGATTCAGACAGTCCCCAGCCGATCCGCGCGGCTGACGCTTTAGACAAGATTGATTGCCCATGCCCGATTCCGGTGAAGCCATCGACACTGAAGCCGCAGCGCCGGCCCGCACCCTGCCGCCGATCGGCCGCGCGAAGAAGCCCACGAGCCGTCGCCGGCTGCTGCTGACGCTGCTCGCGGTGGCCGTCCTGGTCGGAGCGATCGGCTACGGGCTGTACGCCCTGCTCATCGGCTCGCGCTACGTGACCACCGACAACGCCTATGTCGGCGCTGACGTGGCGGAGGTGACGCCTCTGGTGAGCGGCCAGGTGCAGGCCATCCCGGTGGTGGAGACTGAAACCGTGCGGCGGGGGCAGCCGCTGGTGATCCTCGACCCCGCCGACGCGCGCATCGCCGTCGACCAGGCGAGCGCCGCGCTGGCCCAAGCCCAACGTCAGGTTCAAGGCTACTTCGCCAACGACACCGCCCTCGCCGCCCAGGTCTCCGCGCGCCGGGCGACGATCGCCCAGGCCGACGCCCAGATCGCCAGCGCCCGCTCTGATCTCGAGCGCGCCCGCACCGACCTGTCCCGACGCCAGGCGCTCTCGGCCTCGGGCGCGGTCTCCGGCGACGAGCTCACCCAGGCCCAGAACCGCTTCACCGAAGCGCAGGCCGCGCTCGCCGCCGCCCAGGCCAGCCGCGCGTCGGCGCAAGCCGGCGTGGCCCAGGCCAGCGGTTCGCGGCAGGTTAACCAAGCCCTGATCGCCGGGACCTCCCTCGCCGACAATCCCGACGTGCTCGCGGCGCGCGCCCGGTTGGCGGCAGCCCAGCTGGCGCTGACGCGCACGGTGATCGCCGCGCCGCTGGACGGCGTGGTCACCAAGAAGGCGGTGGAGGTCGGACAGCAGGTCCAGCCGGGGACGGTGACCATGCAGATCGTGCCGACACGCCAGATGTACGTCGACGCCAACTTCAAGGAGGTGCAGCTGGCGAAGGTGCGCGTCGGCCAGCCGGTGACGCTCACCAGCGACCTCTACGGCGGCTCCGTGAAATTCCACGGCCGCGTCAGGGGTCTTTCCGGCGGCACCGGCTCGGCCTTCTCCCTGATCCCGGCGCAGAATGCGTCCGGCAACTGGATCAAGATCGTCCAGCGCCTGCCGGTGCGAATCAACCTGGATCCCGACGAGCTCGCCCGCCATCCGTTGCGTGTCGGCCTTTCGATGAAGGCCAGCATCGACACCGCGAACCGCTGAGCCGGGTCGTGCCGCGAGACGCCAACCCCACCGGGGCGACCGCTGCGGCGGCCGGACCAACGCCGCTTGCGGGCCCGCGCCTGGCTGTCGTTTCCGTCGCCCTGGCGCTCGGCACCTTCATGCAGGTGCTCGACACCTCCATCGCCAACGTCTCGATCCCCACCATCGCCGGCAATCTCGGCGTGAGCTCGGATCAGGGCACCTGGGTGATCACCTCCTTCGCCGTGGCCAACGGCGTGTCGGTGCCGCTCACCGGCTGGCTGATGGGTCGCTACGGCGTGGTGCGCACCTTCGTGACCTCCGTTGTTCTCTTCACCATCGCCTCCTTCCTCTGCGGCGTGGCCTGGAACCTGCCCACCTTGATCCTGTTCCGCGTGCTCCAGGGGGCGGTCTCGGGACCGATGATCCCAGGCTCGCAGGCGTTGCTGATCTCGATCTTCCCGCCGAACCGCCGGGGCGCGGCCCTGGCGATCTGGTCGATGACCACCCTGGTGGCGCCGATCTGCGGGCCGATGCTGGGCGGCTACATTTCCGACAACTACAGTTGGCCGTGGATCTTCCTGATCAATCTGCCGGTGGGGGCGCTCTGCGCCTTCCTGTGCTGGACCAACATGAAGAGCCGCGAGACGCCGACGCGCAAGCTCAAGGTCGACACGGTGGGCTTCTCGCTCCTGGTGCTTTGGGTGGGCTCGCTGCAGGTGATGCTCGACACGGGCAAGGACGCCGACTGGTTCTCCTCGCCGGCGATCGTGGTCCTGAGCCTGGTGGCGCTGATCGGCTTCATCGCCTGGCTGATCTGGGAGCTGACGGAGAAGACGCCGATCGTCGACCTGTCCCTGTTCAAGTCGCGGAACTTCGCTTTCGGCGTGGCGATCATGTGCGTCGGCTACGGGGTTTTCTTCGGCAACAATGTGCTGCTGCCGCTCTGGCTGCAGACGCGCTTCGGCTACACCGCGACCTGGGCGGGACTGGTGGCCGCGCCGAGCGGGGTGGTGGCTGTCGCCCTCACGCCGTTCGCGGCCCGGTTGATGGCCAAGGTCGACGCGCGCTGGACCGCCACGATCGCCATCGCCGCCTTCGGCGTCTCGTTCTGGATGCGCTCGCTGTATCCGCCGGACGCGAGTTTCGGCGTGCTGATCGTGCCCATGCTGGTGCAGGGCGTGGCGATGAGCGGCTTCTTCGTCTCGACCATCACCCTGGCGCTGAACGGAGTTCCCGCCCAGCAGATCCCGAGCGCCACCGGCCTGTCGAACTTCGCGCGGATCACGGCGGGCAGCTTCGCCGCCTCCATGACCACGACGGTGTGGGACCGGTCGGAGGCGCTGCACCAGACGCGTCTGGCGGAGGCCGCCCCCGCGACGGGTCAGGCGTGGATCGGCGCGGTGAACGCACTTCAACATGCTGGGCTCGACAGCCTGCACGCGGCCGGCGCGATCACCCAACAGTTCGTGTCGCAGGCCTATCTCATGGCGAGCCTCGACTTCTTCCGTGTTTCCGCCTGGCTGATGTTCGCGCTGACGCCCTGCATCTGGCTGACACGCAAGGCGCTCGGCGGCGGAGGCCACGCGGCGGCGGATTGACGGCGCTCCGGCGGCGGCTGTTGCCATTGTGCGCGGCTTCATGGAGCAATGGCCGTGCTTTGACCTACCTGGGCGCCCTCTCCCTCGTGCTGCTGGCGATCGTCGCAGCCATTGCTGTCAGCCTGATCGCCGCGGATCGGCTCTCCATCGAGCAACGCCAGCGTCATCACGAGGTCGGCGGACCGGTGTTCAACCAGGTCGGGGTGATGTTCTCGATCCTGTTGGCCTTCGTCTTCAGCGATGTCTGGGGCGAGTACAACACGGCGGCGCAGGCGATCAGCGACGAGTGCGGAGCCCTCCACGGCGCGGCGATGCTCGCCAAGTCCTTGCCCGACGACCGGGGTCAGGCGGTGGTGGCTGCGATCGAGCACTACACGCAGGAGGTGATCGCGAACGAGTGGCCGCTGATGAGCGAGCGGCATCGGAGTTCGGCCGCTCTTGCCGCCACCCAGGTCCTGGTCGCCGACACCGCGCGACTGGAGATCGGCAGCCCGTCCGACGAGGCATTGAAGTCCCAGATCATGTCGCTGCTCGCCACCGCCCACGCGGCCCGCGAGACGCGCCTGTTCCAGATGACCCAGGCGCTGCCAACCTTCCTCTGGTCGATGCTGATCGCGATCTCGACGGTGCTGGTCCTGTTCGTGGCCTTCTCGGGCCTCGAGCGCGGGGGACGGCTGTTGTTCGTCTCGATCTTCGCCGGCTCTATCGCCCTCGTCCTGGTGGCGGTGCGCATGCTCGACTACCCCTTCGAGGGCGCGCTTGCCCTTCGCCCGACCACCTTCGCGACCCTGCTTTCCGAGCTGAGCCTGTTGGCGCCCGCCCGCGCCGCCTGAAAGGGCGCGTCGCGCTTTCCCGAACCGGACGTGCAGCAAGGTTGATCACCCCGCCCGCACCGGTCTAAGGCGCCGACCTGTGGCCGACGTCTTCATCTCCTATGCGCGCGCGACCGCGGAGGTGGCGCAGCTGATCGCCCGCACCTTGCGGGACGAAGGCTACAGCGTCTGGGTCGACGACGCCCTGCCGCTCCACCGCGAGTTCGCGAGCGTCATCGAGGAGAACCTGCGCGCCGCCAAGGCGGTGCTGGTTCTATGGTCGGCGGAGGCGCGGGCCTCGCGCTGGGTGCCGGCGGAAGCGGACGTCGCGCACGAGCGCGGAACCCTGGTGCAGCTAAGCCTCGACGGGGCGCCCCCGCCCTTCCCCTTCAATCGGCTGCATTGCGAAACCGCGGCGGGTTGGTCCGGCGACACCAATGCGCCGGCCTGGGGCAAGGTGAGGCACAGCATCGCCGCCCTGGTGCGCTCGACGAGGGACGAAGAGCGTCCTCAAGGCGCGCGATTGACAACCAACCGCGTGGTCGCCTCCGAGCGCGAGCGTCTTCTGGCGGTGTTGGCGTTCGACAATCTGTCGGCTGACGCCGAGATGGTCGATTTCTGCGACGGGGTCTCGGAGGAGATCCAGCAAACCGTGGCCCAGGGTTCGGGCCTGAAAGTGGTCGCACGATCCTCGAGCTTCCAGTTCCGCGGCGCGGACAAGGCGGTGGACAAGGTCGCCTCGGCCTTGCGAGCCACCCACCTGCTCGACGGCTCAGTGCGTCGCAGCGGCTCGCGCGTGCGCATCAGCGCCCAACTCGTCGAATGCGAAGGCGGCAGCACCCTGTGGGCCAGCCGTTTCGACGGCGATCTGGAAGACGTGTTCGCGCTGCAGGATCGCATCGCCCAGGCGGTCGCCAAGGCGCTCGAGGTCACTCTGTCCACCACGGCCGAGGTCGCGCCGTTGGCGCCCGACATCTACGAGCTGTTCCTCCGCGCCCGCGGCATGTTCACCGAGGGCACGCGAATGTTCGGGGATGTGGCCCCGGAAGCCACGCCCCTGCTCGAACAGGTGGTCGCGGCCGCCCCCGACTACGCGCCGGGCTGGGAGCTGCTGGGGCTGTCGCACGCGTGGTCGTTGCGATCCGCCATGCCCGGCAGCGGCGATGAGGAGAAGCGGTCCAGCGCCCTGGCCGCCGTCGACCGGGCGCTCATTCTCGATCCCAAGCGCGGCGGCGCCTATGTGGCGCTCTCGATGCTGGAGCCGTGGGGCGCCTACGGGGCCCGGGAGAAGCTTCTGCGGGAGGCGCTACGCGTGGCCCCTAACGACCCGGGCGCCCTCACCGAGATGAGCTCCTTCTACTGGAGCGTCGGTCGTTTCCGCGACGCCCTCGCCTTTGCGGAAAAGGCCTGCGACATCAATCCGATGATGCCTTCGGCCCTGCTGCACATGGTCGAGCTGCGCTACTATATCGGCGACTACCGGGGTTCGGTCCGAATGCATCAGGACTTGGTCGAGCGCTGGCCGAAGAACGCGGCCAGTCTGCTCTCCCTGCTCAATTGCGCGGCTTCGGGCGGGTTCTGGGACGCGTTCGACGAAGCGGCCAAGAGGATTTCCGACTTCGAAGAACCGCAGCTACGGTGGCTTTCGGCGGCCCGCACCTTCGCTCAAGGGGTCCGCTACCGGGACAAGGAGTTCCGCGAGAAGCGGCTGAAGAACTACACCAATCTGTTCGATAGCGTGGGCTTCCTGCCGCTCAACCTTGTCGAATCGTTGAGCCAGCTTGGCTTCGGCGAGGAAGCGATGGAGCTCGCTCTCAAGAGCAAGTACGACGTCTTCAACCCGTTGGCGCCCCAGCCCGTCGGCATCTACCCGGGCGTGATCATGAGCCCGTGGAGCGCGCTCAACAAAACGCCGCGCTTCATCGAGCTGTGCGATCGGCTGGGACTGTGCGCGTACTGGGTGGAAAACGACCATTGGCCCGATTGCGTCGCCTGGACGCCTTACGACTTCAAGGCCGAGACGCGCCGGATCGTCGGGGCCACGGCCTAGCCGCCGTAGGTGTAAAGCGTCTCGACCGCTTCGAAGCTCACATTCGAGGTAAAGGAATAGGCGAGTTCCACGATCAAGGGCGCGCGCGGCAGATCCCAATAGACGCCGTTCTCGTCGGGGACGGGTGCATTGAGGTGCTCGGGTGCGGATTCGGCCTGAAGGCTGCTCCCATCCACCCCGAACAGATCCTGTAGGGTCTCGGCCATCGAGTCCGACCACAGAAGATCGACGTGCACCTTGCCCAGGTCTGTAGAAGGTGACGTTGTCGACCTCGGTGTGAGACGTGCGCGAGGCGACGATCGCCCGATAGACAGCCTCCCCCCAGTTATCCACCGCGCGGAACTGCTTCAGGTTGTCGAGCTCCACCCCCTCTTCGGCGTCCGATCCCGGCGGCGCCGTGGTCTGACCGACAAACAACCCGCTTTGCCAAAGAAGGGCGGCGAGGTTTGACAGCTCGGAATTGGCGGCCAGAGCCTCGGTTCCGTCGATCGTGGCGTCCGGGTCCACGGCGAAGTGGACGCAGGCCAGGGGCTGCATGACCGAACTCGGGGAGAAGTGCCGGAAGCCCTGAACCGCGACGTCCACATGGAGCTGACCGGGCGGCAGGTCCTGGCGAATGATGTTGGCGACTACGGAGTCGCTGCCCCAGATCTCACGGCTCCCGAACACGACCATCGGGTTGTCGTCGAAGGCGAAGGGCTGCACCCAGACGGTGCGCGGCTCCACCAGGAGATTGTCTGGCGTGATCCGGTGTCGCCGCACGGGGAAGGTCCAATAGATCTCGGTATGCGACACGGTATCCCAGCCGATCGGATTGCCGGGAAACGCGCTGTACACCTTGGGATGGAAGGCGACGTTGAACAAGCCAAACTGCTGACCTGGCAACAACGAGTACCGATAAGGCGCCTGGTCGGGATAGGCTCCGTTCAGGTAGTTGTCGAGATAGTTTTGGAAGCACTTATTATCGACACGAACGACAAAGCCCCAGATCTTACAGCCTTCGGACTTCCATGGCGGAAGAAGCTGCTTGCTGAAGAACGACTCGATGAAGGCGGTCATTCGGACCCGCCGAAGAAGAACCCTCGCCAGGGTCTGAACGCACGGGAGATCAGGTCGCTGCTCGCCGGGACAGGTTTCAGCCCGGGCCCCCGGTCGACAGAGAAGGTATGGATGGTCCGCATCTCGTCGAAGTTGATGTCGGCGTTGAAGCGCATGGCGGCGATGGGTTGGAACGGCGCGTCCGGCGGGTCGAGAAAGACCTTCAGGATGTCGAGGAAACTTCCCGTCGGATTGAAGGTGATCGTAACGTCCTTCTCATTGTAAAGCTTGACGTTGCTGATGTTCGAGTATTCCGAGCGGATGGTCACCAGCGCCTGGTAAAGCGCCTTGTCGGGCCGGACGGCGTCGCGAAACTGCTTGAGGCCCACGGTTCGCATGGTGGTGGGCAAGAGGCCGATGGACGCCTTGTCGATGAAGTTGCTGACGCTGGCCATCTCGTCGAACGCCCAGCCCGCTTCCCGGCTCTGGAACAGTGTCCAGGGCGACTCCTGCTGGGCGCTGCCGCGAAACGTGGGAAGCACGGGCATCGTCTCGACGTTGAGGAACTGCCGCTTCGCCAGCATGACGCCCGGTTCGAAAGACGGCCATCCGAGGAGGTCGACGGTTCCGCTGAAACTCTCGGGGAACTTGCCGACGTCGAGGTCGATGTCGGCCACGATTTTGCCCATGCCCAGCATCTCGCGGCCGCAGACCGCTGAGCCGGGCGAATTGACCACGATGAAGGGAAGAGCCCACTCCAAGGTCGTGTTCACCACGAAACTGGCGGGACCCAGGCCGTAACGGACCACCGGCACCGCGACGAACACCTCCCTTTGCGTGAGTACGCCGCGGTCTGAATAGGGTGTCTGGTCGCCGATGTTCTGGGGCGCCCGGCTTGACGGGATCATCACCGGGTAGTCGATGAACAGCAGCGTGGCGTAAGGGAAGAACGGCGCGGCCTTGTAGACGAAGCCCCGCTCCTGGTCGGAGCCGATGTTGAACATCGTGTCGCAGTAATCCTGGATCGGCTTCATCCGCGCCGGCCACAGGAAGGCGTTCACCGTCACGCCCGGGAACTGATAGGGCGGCGGCACCTCGAGGCTGGCCGACGACTGACCGTAGAGGATCATGCCGCCGTCTCCAGGCGCGCGCCCGTCTCCTCGAGCACCGCCGCGCCGGCCTCGATCACGAATTGCGCACCGAAGACCCGCGAGGGTGTCTGGAATCCCGCCTCCCAGGTTCCGGCGAGGACCCGCCGGATCGCCTCCAACGCGGTGAGCACGCTGGTGGTGTAGCCGTCGTAGGTGATCAGTCGCAGGCGACGGGGGCGGCGCCAGGCGTCCAGCGCCTCGACCGCCATCACGAACCGGGCCTTGTCCTGCGCCGCGCGCGAGGGCTCCCCGGGCCAGAGGGCGCCCAGCGCCTGCCCGGCGGCTCGCCAGGGGCCCACGCCCGTCAGGCCCATGGCGACGCCCGAGGCGCGGTAGCTGGCGCGCATCGGCCAGCCGATCTCGGAATAGACTTCGATGTTCTCGACTTCCGTCGTGATCTGGCCGGTCACCACGTCGGCCCAACTCATGGCCGTTGTCTCACGCAGGCCGTCGCCGAAATCGAAGGCGTGCACCAGACTGCCCGAGGGCACGGTCACGAGCTTTCCGCCGCGGCGGATCAGGACCTCGGGACTGAGCAGGCGAGCGGCGCTGGCGATCGAGCCGCCGGTGATCACCTGCGGCCGTGAGACGCCGAGCCGCAGGCGCACGGTGTCCGGCCAGCGGTTCTTGGCCATGGCCAGCAGTCCGTCGGTAGCGGCGATGGTGAGCCCGACGCCGGGCATGACCATGACGCCCGCAGCTTTGGCCTCGGCGTCGAGCGCCATCAGGTCCAGGAACACCGGCCATTCGCCGTTGAGGTCCAAATAATGGACCCCGGCCCGAAGGCAGGCCTGAACCATTGGCGCGGCGGTCACAGCAAACGGTCCCGCCGCATGCAGGACCAGGCTGACATCCTCCAGAGCCGCGGCGAGCGCCCGCGGATCGTCGAGTGGGGCGGCCCGCCATTCGAGGCCGAGCGGTTCAGCCAAGGCTCGCAACCGCGCGGCGTCGCGGCCGGCCAGCACCAGGCTTGTTCCCGCCAGCGCGCGAGCGATCTCTCGGCCGGTGAAGCCGGTGGCCCCGTAGAGGAGCGCACGCCCGCTCACGGGCGTTCGAACACCCAGTTGGCGAGGCCCGCCAGGAACGACAGGTCACGCGAAGGCGGCAGGCCGGCGAAGGCCTGGGCGAACTCGTGCATCGCGGCCCCGCCCATGGCTCCGGCGACGCGCCGGGCGTGCCGGATCGAGCCGCACGCCTCCATCAGGCCGGCCAGCCACAGCACCTCGTTCGTCGAACGCGCCTCGCGCGCGCTCGCCAGAAAAGCGTCGAGCCTCGCCCGATCCGCCGGCGGGCAGTTGCGGCGGACATGGATCAGCATGAGGGTGCGCTTGCCCTCGTAGAGATCGCCGTTACGCTCCTTGCCGTATCCGGGATCGGCGGAAAGATTGCGCAGGTCGTCCTCGATCTGGAAGGCGACCCCGAGGAAGTAACCCCAGCGCGTCAGTTGCTCGTCATCGCACCGGCCGCGCGAGCCGAGGATCGCGCCCAGTCGGACCGGCCAGATCGTGCCGAGCCACGCGGTCTTCTTGAGCGCCATCCGCAGGTAGTCGGCCTCGCTGAGGTCGCTGATGTTGCGGTCGCGCCAGCCGAGTTCGAGCGCCTGCCCCTCGGCGGTTTCGCGCGCCATGGTCAGGGTGACGTCCAGGGCCTGCTCGGCGGCGTCGCCGCCCAGGTAGCGGAAGGCGTCGATCAGAGGGCGAAGGGCGGTGAACATCAGTGCGTCACCGGCATTGATCGCCAGGGGTACGCCGTGAAGTTCGTGCAGGGTGGGTCGCCCGCGTCTGAGTTCGCTGTGGTCCTGGATGTCGTCGTGGATCAGCAGTCCGTTGTGTAGGATCTCGATCGCGGCCGCGCAGCGCGCCGCGCTTCTCGGCTCGCCGCCGAAGGCCAGGGCGGCGGCGATGCAGATGGCCGGCCGCATCATCTTGCCCCCTCGCGAGGGATAGTCGGCGAGCAGGTCGTCCAGATAGGGCGCGCCGGTGTCGGATGGCAGGTAGCGGGCGAGTTCGGCCCGCGCCGCGCGGCCATGCTCGGCCAGATCGGCGTTGATCGCGGCCAGGGAGGCGGGCTCGAAGGGATCGAGCTGCGCCTCGGAGAGGCTCACGCCAGGATCTCGATGGTGAGCACACCCAGCGGAACCGGCTCGTTTCCGGCGTGGACGAGACCGGAGTAGACGCCGGCCGATTGGCCGGCGGGCGGCGTCACCAGAGCGATCAAGCCCCCCTGGGCGACGTCGGCCTGGAAGGTCACCGCCGAGATCGGCGCGCCGGCGCCGGACCTCGCGGTGAGCGGGGCGGCGGAAATCTCCTCGGGCGCGGTGGGCTGGGTCGGCCTCGCCAGCGACAGGGTGTGGGCGACCGCCTTCACCCCGTCGGGAAATCTGACCGTCAGCTTGAGCGCCGGGTCGGCGGCCTTGGCCGCGGAGGAGCCCGCCTTCGCGACCGTCGGGCGGAACGCCGGGAGGTCCTGGGCGCGATCCTTCCCCGCGGCCGCCGGGCCAAGCTCCTTCAGCAACCGCTCGCAGATGTCGAAGGTGGTGTTGCTGAGTTCACGGGCGAGACGCACCATGCGCAGGCCCACGTCCTCCAGGTCGCCGGGAACGTCGCGGATGTTGTAATTGCCCTGTCGGAAGCGCGACGCGGCGATCCGACCTTGCTTCAGGTTCTCGGCGATGACGTCGTAGCCCTCCTTCACCGCGTGGGCGACCTCGTCGCTCAGGCTGGCGACGTCTGGAGCGGGATCGGCGGGGTTCCCCTGGCGCGCGCGGTTCGGTCCGGCGCGACCGGGATCGGGCCGTTTCACGCGAGGGCGCTTGGGCGTCGGCGGGTTCGCACCCTCAGGGGTGGTCATAGGCGATAATGTCCTCGAGTTTCGGCGACCCGCTCAAGGCGTGGGCGGCAAGCAAGCCAGACATGACCGCCCCCTCGACGCATCCTGAGTGGAAGCCACTATCAGTCCAATCCCCGGCGATGGTCAAATTGTCGTAGGTCATGTCCAACGGAGAGATGCGGTAACGAAAGCTTCCGGGCGTGTGGATTACGTAACGATCACTGGGGTTCACGTTCGCGCGCCAATATTGGGCAGAAAAGCGGGCGCGGCCGTCGCGGTGATCGTCGGGACCGCTCGCCAGGAGTTCCCAGCGGAAACGACCGTCTGCTTGGAACGCTCCGGGCCAAGCCTCTTGGATCGGACCTTCGAGAAAAGCCTCGGCGTTGGCGCGCACTTCGGCGGCGCGCCGTGCGGGGTAGTCGCGGTCGTCGTCGGCCGGCGGCGTCGGCGGATCGGGCAAGACGGCGCAGAAGTAGACCGCCGTGCGCGGCCGCTCCGGCCAAGCCTCCTCCGGGACGACGTGAGCCATGTCGCACCAGGTATCGAACGGCTTGGCGAACGCGCCGGTGATGTAGGCCGGTCCGTCCCAGCCGAGGCTCTCCAGGTCGGCGGTGAGCCACACCTGAAAGGCTTGGGAGGCGACGGTGGTGACCGCCTCGCACATGTCGCGCCAGCGAGGATTGCTCCCCACGATCTCGGGACAAACGTGCGGGATCGCTCCGACGCCGACGCCCAGCACCACGAGGTCGAAGTCGACGCCGACCTCTAGCGTGATCTCGCCCGCGCGCCGACGGTCCCAGTGCGATTCGAGGTTCCAGCCCTCCGCCCGCAGCCGCGCGCCATCCTGGAGCTGATCGAAATTCGGGATCGACGGCCAGCACGGCCTTCCGCTCACCTCCACCAAGGGGTCGTAGTCGCCGCCGCCCGCGACCTTGGCCTGGACGTCAAAGCGCAAGGCTCTGACGTGATCGCGTCCCGCCTCGTCAGGAGCGCCGGCGAGCGCGACATTGGTGAGGCGGTGGAAGAAGGCAAAACGCACGCCCCGGCGCTTGAGCGCGCTGTAGAGCGGGGCGAACACCACATCGCCCATCCCGGCCCGCATCCGCCACATGAAGGCGCCGCGATAGCCGAAGAAGGTGCGGACGGTGCCGCGCAGCCCCTGCCCTGCCGAAAGGCTCGGCTGCTCGAGGTCGCCGCCGACATAGCCCATGGACAGGTCGAACAGGCCGCGCAGGAACGGCGACTGCAGAGCGCGCACCGAGGCGCCGTTCAAAGCCAGGAACTCTCGGCACTCGTAGTCGTCGATCACATCGAAGCCGCGCGGATCCAGCATCACGCCGAAGCGGATGAGACCGACCATGGTCGCCAAGGTGAGATCGGCCACTTCCCAGAGGAAGCGGTGCTCGTCGTTGGCCAGGAACCGCTGCTCCAGCCAATCGCGCAGCCGCTCGCAGACCGCCTCGGCGGCGTCGACCAGTCCGCTCGGCGCCGCGCCTGAGATCGTGCGCAAGGTGACGGAAAGCAGGCTCAGCGCCTCGGAAAGCGCCGTGGCGGTGGCGAAGGTCGCCAGGCGGGCGATCCGGCCGATGCGCCCGGCCAGGTCGTCGGGCTCGGCGAACTCGTCCATGAGGCCGCGATCGTTGACCTGGGTGTCGAGGATCAGGGCGCGGAACAGGTCGAAGGCGCGCGCCATGTAGTAGGGCACGGTGAACACCTCGCCCGCCGGCAAGGGATCGCCCGGCAAGCCTGGGCGCGGCGGCATGTGCGCGTCCCACCGCTCGAACCCGCCGGCTTCGGCCGCCGAGTAGAGCGCGATGTCGTTCTCGGGGGTCCAGGCGTCTCGCCAATCGCCGTAGAGATCGCCAAGTCCGGCGCCCTCGAGCTCGGCGTGGCATTGGCGCATCATGCGGAAGGCGTTGTCGTAGAAGCCCAGCCAGATGTGCAGGCCGTGTTCCTCGATCCGCCCATTCACGCCTCGGCCCGACGCGCCCTTGCCCCCGAGGCGCCAGCCTTCCTGATAGACGGTGATCTCGTAGCGGCCGGCGTGTTCTGGCTTGGACAGCTCCCACGCGGCGGCGATGGAAGCGCAGCCTCCGCCGATGATCGCGATCTTGATCTTGCCGTCGCCCACCACGGCTTCTCTTTAGAGCCTGGGGAGCGAACATCAATGTTCCTCGGGTCGCCGCGCTCTTGTTATGCGCCGCAGGAACAGCAAGCCGTGGCGACCCCAACTCGCATCGGGTCGCTAGCGTCGCTCGAGGGTCAGCTGGTCTTTTCGACCTGGGCGTATTCCAGCTCGACCGGCGTCGCCCGGCCAAAGATGGAGACGGTGACGCGCAGGCGGGCGCGATCTTCGTCGACCTGCTCCACGGTGCCGTTGAAGCTGGCGAAGGGACCGTCGGTGACGCGCACCTGTTCGCCGATCTCGAAGGTGATCGTCGGCTTCGGCCGCTCGACACCCTCTTCGATGGCGCCGATGATCCGCGCGACCTCGCGTTCGGAGACCGGCATGGGCTTGCTGCCGCTGCCGAGGAAGCCGGTGACCTTCGGGGTGTTCTTGATCAGGTGATAGGCCTGATCGGTGAGGTCCATCTTCACCAGCACGTAGCCGGGGAAGAACTTACGCTCGGCGTTGATCTTGCGGCCACGCCGGATCTCGACCACGTCCTCGGTGGGCACCAGAATTTCGCTGAAGGCGTCTTCGAGGCCCTGGTTGCGGGCCTGCTCGCGGATGCTCTCGGCCACCTTTTTCTCGAAGTTCGAGTAGGCGTGGACGATGTACCACTTGTGGTTGGTGTGCGTGACGACGTCTGACATGTCTATTGGTTCTTCAGCCCGCGTTGGCCAGCTTGAGCAGCGCGCCGACGACGCCGTGCAGAAGGGCGTCCACGCCGAAGAAGAAGAAGGCGGTGAGGATGACCATGATGCCGACCATCACCGAGGTGATCCAGGTCTCCTTCCAGCTCGTCCAGGTGACCTTGCGGGCCTCCTGGCGAACCTCGCGGAGGAACTGCGGCAGATTGCGGATGATCTGCCCGAAGCTGTTGCGGTTGGGCGGCGCCTCGTCGCCGGACGGACGCGTCGCGGGCGCGCGGCGACCAAACGGCGGGCTGGCGACGATCTGATCCTTGGCCATCGGGGCCTTCGACTTTCTCTTACCGTTCAATGCCATGGCAGGAGTGGGGGGACTCGAACCCACGACCCTCGGTTTTGGAGACCGATGCTCTACCAGCTGAGCTACACTCCTATCGCACGGCGCGGCCGGACGACGGACTTCATATAGTCGCTCCCGCGCCAGCCGGGAAAAAGAAAATCGCGGAGGCCGGGCCGGCCCCCGCGATTCTCAGAAGGTCCCCGTCGTGCGAGACTACGCGACGATCTTGGTGACGACGCCCGAACCCACGGTGCGACCGCCTTCACGGATGGCGAAGCGCAGCCTCTCCTCCATGGCGATCGGCGTGATCAACTCGACGTCCAGCTCGGTGTTGTCGCCGGGCATGATCATTTCCACGCCTTCGCGCAGCGTGATCACGCCGGTGACGTCCGTGGTCCGGAAGTAGAACTGAGGCCGGTAGTTGCTGAAGAACGGGGTGTGGCGACCGCCTTCTTCCTTGGTCAGGATGTAGGCCTCGGCGACGAACTTGGTGTGCGGGGTGATCGAACCCGGCTTGCACAGCACCTGGCCGCGCTCCACGTCCTCGCGCTTGGTGCCGCGCAGCAGCACGCCCACGTTGTCGCCCGCCTCGCCCTGATCGAGCAGCTTGCGGAACATCTCGACGCCGGTGCAGGTCGTCTTCTGCGTCGGACGAAGTCCGACAATCTCGACTTCCTCGCCGACCTTGATCACGCCACGGTCGATACGGCCGGTGACCACGGTGCCGCGGCCGGAGATGGAGAACACGTCTTCCACCGCCATCATGAACGGCAGGTCCACCGGGCGCTTCGGCTGCGGGATGTACTCGTCGACCTTTTCCATCAGCTCGAGCACGCGCTGCTCGCCGATTTCCGGATTGCGGCCTTCGACCGCCGCCACCGCGGAGCCCTTGACGATCGGGATGTCGTCGCCCGGGAACTCGTAGGACGAAAGGAGCTCGCGCACCTCCATCTCGACGAGCTCGAGCAGCTCCTCGTCGTCGACCAGGTCGACCTTGTTCATGAACACGACCAGCGCCGGCACGCCGACCTGACGGGCGAGCAGGATGTGCTCGCGGGTCTGCGGCATGGGGCCGTCGGCGGCGGACACCACCAGAATGGCGCCGTCCATCTGCGCCGCGCCGGTGATCATGTTCTTCACATAGTCGGCGTGGCCAGGACAGTCGACGTGCGCGTAGTGACGGTTGGCCGTCTCGTACTCGACGTGGGCGGTGTTGATGGTGATGCCCCGCGCCTTTTCTTCCGGCGCGGCGTCGATGTCCTCGTACTTCATGGCCGTGGCGCCGCCGCTCTTGGCCAGCGTCATCGTGATCGCCGCCGTGAGCGTGGTCTTGCCATGGTCGACGTGACCGATGGTGCCGATGTTGCAGTGCGGCTTGTTACGTTCGAACTTAGCTTTGCCCATATCTCTTCAAGCTCCAGCCCGCTTATCCCGGGCTCCTGTCTTATCTGTTGATGTTAAGCGTACTTCTTGATCACTTCTTCGGCGGCCCCCTGGGGCACCGCTTCATAGTGATCGTATTCCATGTGGAAGTTGGCGCGTCCCTGACTCATCGAACGCAGGGTGTTCACATAGCCGAACATGTTCGCCAAGGGCACCATCGCGATGATCACCTGGGCGTTGCCGCGCTGGTCGGTGCCCTGGATCATGCCGCGCCGTGAGTTCAGATCGCCGATCACGTCGCCGACGTAGTCCTCCGGCGTGGTGACCTCCACCTTCATGATCGGTTCCAGCAGCTTCGGCGCCGCCTTATCGCGAAGTTCACGGAACGCCGCGCGGGAAGCGATTTCGAAGGCCAGCACGCTGGAGTCGACGTCGTGGTACTTGCCGTCGATCAGCGTGGCCTTGAAGTCGATCACCGGGAAGCCGGCGAGCAGGCCGTTTTCCTTGGCCGACAGCAGGCCCTTCTCCACGCCCGGAACGAACTCCCGCGGAATCGAGCCGCCGACCACCTTGTTCTCGAAGGCATAGCCGGCGCCCGGTTCGCTGGGCTCGAAGATGATCTTCACTTCGGCGAACTGGCCGGAACCACCGGTCTGTTTCTTGTGCGTGTAGTTGATCTCGGTCTTGCGGCCGAGCGTCTCACGATAGGCGACCTGCGGCTGGCCGATGTTGGCGTCGACCTTGTAGGTCCGCTTCAGGATGTCGACCTTGATGTCCAGGTGCAGCTCGCCCATCCCCTTGAGGATGGTCTGGCCGCTTTCCTGGTCGGTGGAGACCCGGAACGTCGGATCCTCCGCCGCCAGCTTCTGCAGGGCGACGCCCAGCTTCTCCTGGTCGGCCTTGGACTTCGGCTCGATGGCGATCTCGATGACCGGCTCGGGGAAGTCCATCTTGTCGAGCAGGATCGGCGACTTGTTGGGATCGCACAGGGTGTCGCCGGTGCGGGTGTCCTTCAGGCCGGCCAGGGCGACGATGTCGCCCGCGTAGGCTTCCTTGATGTCCTCGCGGTTGTTCGAGTGCATCAGCAGCATGCGGCCGACGCGCTCCTTCTTGTCGCGCGAGGAGTTGAGCAGGCCCATGCCGCTTTCCAGCTTGCCCGAATAGATCCGGCAGAAGGTCAGCGAGCCGACGAAGGGGTCGTCCATGATCTTGAAGGCGAGGACGGACAGGGGCTCGTCGTCGGAGGCCTTCCGCACCACCGGCTCCTCGGTCTTGTAGTCGAGGCCGGGCGTCGGCGGGATGTCCACCGGCGAGGGCAGATATTCCACCACCGCGTCGAGCAGCGGCTGGACGCCCTTGTTCTTGAACGCCGAGCCGCACAGCACCGGATAGAAGGCGCCGGTCAGCACCGCCTTGCGGATGCACTTGTGCAGCACCTCGGGGGCGGGCTCGTCGCCGTTGAGGTAGGCTTCCATCGCCTCGTCGTCGAGTTCGACCGAGTTCTCCACCATGAAGTGGCGCGCCTCTTCGGCGGCGGTCTTCAGCTCGGCGGGGATCTCCTCGTCGTGGTAGTTGGCGCCCAGGCCCTCGCTCTCCCAGACCACCGCCTTCATGCGCACCAGATCGATGATGCCCTTGAAGCTGCTCTCGGAGCCGATCGGCAGCTGGATCGGGACGGCCTTCACGCCGAGGCGATCGCGGATGGATTCGACGCAGGCTTCGAAGTCGGCGCCGATCTTGTCCATCTTGTTGACGAACACGAAGCGCGGCACGTCGTAGCGGTCGGCCTGGCGCCAGACGGTTTCGGTCTGGGGCTCCACGCCCTGGTTGCCGTCGAGCACGGCGACGCAGCCGTCGAGCACGCGCAGCGAACGCTCCACCTCGATGGTGAAGTCCACGTGGCCGGGGGTGTCGATGATGTTGAGGCGCTTGCCGTTCCACATGGCGGTGGTGGCGGCGGAGGTGATGGTGATCCCCCGCTCCTGCTCCTGCTCCATCCAGTCCATGGTCGCGGCGCCGTCGTGGACTTCGCCGATCTTATGGCTCTTGCCGGTGTAGTAGAGAATCCGCTCGGTGGTCGTCGTCTTGCCGGCGTCGATGTGCGCCATGATGCCGAAGTTGCGGTAGTCGTGGATCGGTGTCGTGCGGGGCATGGCGATAAGTCGCTTTGGAAAGGGTGATCCGGCCGGCGAAGCGGCGCGCGCGCTCTAGCGCGGACCGGCGGCTCGGTGAAGATCGATTTGAAGCGTAACGGCTATATAGGCGCTACCAGCGGTAATGCGAGAAGGCGCGGTTGGCCTCGGCCATCTTGTGCGTGTCCTCCCGCTTCTTCACCGCCGCGCCGCGGTTGTTGGAGGCGTCGAGGAGTTCGCCGGCCAGCTTTTCGGTCATGGTGTTCTCGCCCCGCTTGCGCGCGGCGGTGACCAGCCAGCGGATGGCCAGGGCCCGGCGTCGCTCGGGACGGACTTCCACCGGCACCTGATAGGTGGCGCCGCCGACGCGGCGCGAGCGCACCTCGACCGAAGGCGCGACGTTCTCGAGCGCCGAGTGAAACGTCTGCAACGGACCCTGGTCGCGGCGCTTGCCCTCGATGAGGTCGAAGGCGCCGTAGATGATGTTCTCGGCGACCGCCTTCTTACCCTCGTACATGACGTAGTTCATGAACTTGGTGAGGACGAGATCCCCGAATTTCGGATCGGGGAGGACTTCACGCTTCTCGGCGCGGTGACGGCGGGACATGGGCTAACTCTGATCTCGTGTTCGTTATTTCGGGCGCTTGGTGCCGTAGAGGGAGCGGCGCTGCTTGCGGTCCTTGACCCCTTGGGTGTCGAGCACGCCGCGCAGGATGTGATAGCGCACGCCGGGAAGGTCCTTCACCCGGCCCCCGCGGATCAGCACCACGGAGTGCTCCTGCAGGTTGTGGCCCTCGCCGGGGATGTAGCACACCGCCTCGATCCCGGAGGTGAGGCGAACCTTGGCCACCTTCCGCAGCGCCGAGTTCGGCTTCTTCGGGGTCACGGTATAGACCCGCGTGCACACGCCGCGGCGCTGTGGCGAGCCCTTCAGGGCCGGCACCTTGTTGCGCGGCGTCCGAGTGGTGCGCGGCTTGCGGATCAGTTGGTTGACGGTCGGCATCGACTCTCTACGGAACGCTCTTGAGGAAGAAGGACAAGTTCGGTTCACGGTTCGCTGCGGGCGAAGCAGTCCGATCAAAACGACAAGCGCGCCGAAGCCGTAGGGAGCCTCGGCGCTGAGCCGGTGGGATCGGGCCGCCCTCCAAGGCGAGGGGCCGCGAAAAGAGCGCGCCTGATACGCGAAAACGGCGCCGGACGTCAACGACCTCCCGCGCGGCGAGACTCAGCGCCCGACCCGAACCTCGCCGGATCCGAACACATGCTTGACGATGGGGCCTTGGACCTGGGCCACGCTCACGTCGCCCGAACCGGCGATGGAAGCCTTCAGCGAGCGGGCGAGGCCGCCGAAGCGCACGCCGCCGGAGCCGGCGATCGAGACGTTGACCTCGCTCGCCTCGCCGGCGTCCACCTTGACGTCGCCCGAGCCGGCGATCCGCACGGTGAGGGGACCGCGCAGATTGGCCACGGAGATGCCGCCCGAGCCGCTGGAGCCCACGTTGAGCGGACCCCGGACCTCGCGCATGACGACATCGCCCGAGCCGGCGACGGCGACCTCGGCCGCGCCCGCGGAGCCCGCGCGCGTCGCGCCCGACCCGGTGACGTCGAGCCGCGCCCGCCCGGCGATGTTGCCGACGGTCCAATCGCCGCAGCCACGATTGTTGAGGTCGAGATCGGTGCTGCGGCCCACGTCGCCGTAAACCGCGTCGCCGGCCGAAACCTTCACCTGCATCGGCACGCGCGCGACCACCTGGGGCAGGTCGCCATAGGCGATCTCGCCGCGACCCCTAACGGCGACGCCGGGGCCAGCGCCGGCGCGGCAGCCGTGGATTCGATGGCCCACGTCGCCGTTGATGAAGGTGGTCCCGCCGAAACGTCGCACCCGGATCGGCAGGCGTGGGTCGGTCTTGAGGATGGTGACGGCGATGTCGGACCGCGCCTCGGGGATCACCACCAGGCGCAAGGCCGCGCCGCGCACCTCCAGGCTTGGAGCCGCGAGCGCCGGGCCTGCGAGGAGGCCGGCGACCGCGAGACCCATTCCCAGCTTTGCTGACCACATGGCGCGCGCCTCCCTTGTCTTCCGAAAGCGGGAGACTAGCGCGGTTCGTGATCGGCGGCGGTTAAATTCCTGTCACCGAGCGCGATCGGTCATTCGGCGACGGAGGCCATCCAGAAGTCGCTCGCCAGCCTGGGGTTGGTCAAATATTGATAAGGCATCATGAAGTAGCCCTGCAGACCCCACCCGGTCCCCCAGCTGTTGCGCATGATGAACATCTTCTGGCTGTCGTCGTAACCGACGATCACCACGCAGTGGCCGCCGACCTTCTTCTCATGGTGGGCCGGCATCGTCACGATGCCGCTCTGAGCAACCGCCTGGGATTCGAAACTCTCATAGACGGAGAAGCCGATCACGATCGGCAGGCCCTGGGCCACCACCTCCTTCATCGAGGCGAGATCCTGAGCCACCTGCTGCACCTGGAGCACGAGGTGCTTGAGGCCGTCGTCATAGGCCTGCTGCGGCGGCTTCTCGGCGAACTTGGTGATGTCGTAGGGCCAGTCGGACTCCGGCGGGCAGCCCTGCTTGGTGACCACGGTCGCGCCTTCGCTGATCGCCGCGCCCGTGTCGTCCGCCGTGTCGTTCTGCAGCGCGCGCTCGTTGTAATAGATGAACAGCCGCGAGGGCGCGAAGTCCGCCAAGCCTTGCTTCTTGAACAGGAACTCGACGGCCGCCGCCCAGCCGTTTCCGGTGCAGGATCCGAGCTGGCCCTGATCGTAGATCGGCGGACAGAGGGGTCGCAGGTCCACCTTGGTGGGCAGGGCCGCTTCCTCGACCCGAGCCTGATAGAGTGGATGACGGATATCGGGCAGAGCCGGGCGCCAGCCATAGCCTCTACCGTTGGGATGAAAGTGCTGTTTGTTGGGCATGATCGCCTCCCCGTTAGGACTGCGAGCACACTGCCGACGAATACGGATCGCCACAAGTCGTTGACGATCTTTTTACTTAAATTTCACGAGCCGTCTTTAAGGCTCGTCTCGATTTGGAGCGGGTAGTCGGAATCGAACCGGCATCCTCAGCTTGGAAGGCTGCTGCACTACCGTTGTGCTATACCCGCGTCTGGCGGTCCGAATGCGCGTGGTGGGGGAAGTAGGACTCGAACCTACGAAGGCGTACGCCAGCGGATTTACAGTCCGCCCCCTTTGCCACTCGGGACATTCCCCCGCGCGCGTTCGGATCGGTCATCCCTCGTTCTCTTCGAGGCTTGGCTTGACCTCGCCCGGTGGGAGAGGTCGAAGGCGAAACCCTGGAGAGAAAAAAGGAAGCGCGCTTATAGTGACCTCCCATCATCGACGCAACGACCGGCGAAGCGGCGGCCCGCCCCCTCCTTTCCGGGGCGCGCCGCGCGGTCGCGTGGAGGATCGCGGGGAGTGGCTCTGGGGCTGGCACGCGGTCCAGGCGGCGCTCGACAATCCCGCCCGACCGCTCCCGGAGCGTCTGCTCGTCACCCCCGATCGCGCCCGCGCGCTCGCCGGCCGGGCCGACATCGCGACGATCATCGAGGTGGCCGAGCCGGCGGCGATCGGCCAGAGCCTGCCCGCTGGGGCGGTCCATCAGGGCGTGGCGCTGAAGACGCCGACCCTCGAACCGACGCCGCTCGACGAACTCGCCGAGGCGCCGGCCGGGTTCCTGGTGATGCTGGACCAGGTGACCGATCCCCAGAATGTCGGGGCGGTGTTTCGCAGCGCCGCCGCGTTCGGCGCTCGCGGGGTGATCCTGCAGGAGCGTCACGCCCCGCCGCTCAGCGGCGCCCTGGCCAAGGCGGCCGCGGGCGCGATCGACAAGCTTCCGCACGCCCGCGAGGTTAACCTGTCCCGCGCCCTGGAGCGGCTGGAGTCGCTCGGCTGGCGCGCCGTCGGCCTCGACGGCTCGGCGCCGGACGATCTCGAGAGCGTGCTGGACGAGCGCCCGACCATCCTTGTCCTGGGCGCGGAAGGCGAGGGTCTCCGCCGCCTGGTCGCCGAGCACTGCGACGCTCTGGCGCGGATCTCCATGCCGGGCGGCTTCGAGAGCCTGAACGTCTCAGCGGCGGCGGCGGTGGCGCTCTACATCGCCAGCGTCCGTCACCCCCGCGCGGAAAGATCGACCACGAGCGGAAAGTGATCGGAGCCGAGCGCCGGCCCGCGCCGCACGCGGACCAGTCGCCAACCGGGCCCCACGTAGACGTGGTCGATGGGCAGGAACGGAGGCGTCTGCAAGTCGCGAGCCGTGGATGTCGAGCCTGGCGGGCCAACTCCAGACCGCCCGATCGACACGGGTGAGACCCAGCGATCCATCCAACTCGCGCAAGCCGAACGACCACGGCGTCAGATTGAAGTCGCCGGCCACGATCAGGCGCGTCGGATTGTACCGGCGCAGCATCCGCCCCAGCATCAGCCTCTGGGGCGCCGCCACGCCGAAGACGGGCTGAGGCACGTGCGCGCCGACGACGGTGTAGTCCCCTAAGCGCGCATCTTCGAAGGTGGCGCGCACGAAGGGCGGCATCGAATGCCATTCCGCCGCCGCCAAGGGCGCGGGCCTCACGATCGGATTGGCGCGGCTGAAGATCGATGTGTGGCCGAAACCCCGCGTGACGACGAAGCCCCGCTCGGCCAAGGCGGATCGGAGCGGCCTCTCCGCCTCCTCCACCACGACGACGTCCGGCTTCTGCGCCGCGATCCAATCGGCCGTGGCAGGAACCGCGATGTTCTCGTCCCAGGTGTTGAACTGGATGATCCTCAAGGTGCGAGACGCGCCGGGCGCCGTCGGGATCGGACGGACGAACTCCGGGATCATCAAGGCGCCCGCGATGACGATCGCCGTCCCGCCCGTCGTCAGGACCAGCGCCCTCCGGGACCGGGCGAACAGGAGGCCGTAGGCGAGCACCAAGCCGCCCGCGCCAAGCCACAATGGCGCGAAGTTGGCGGCGAGATCGAGCCGCTCGCTGAGTGCGCCGCCGAGCCCCGCCAGCGCCCCGGTCAGACAGACCAGGCCGGCCAGGGTGACGACCGCGTCCAGCCTCCCCCGAACACCGCGCCGGTCAGCCACCGCCGAAACGCGCCGACCAGGCCTCCACGTCCGTGGCTTCGATCTTCTTGAACAGCACCGGTGGGACCGTGATCGGCCGCCCGGCGGGGATGCGCGCGAGCTCCGCCGCGAGATCCTCGCCCGGCCAACCGATCGCGCCCGCCTCGCCCACCGCCAGGCTCATGGCTTCCGCGGCGAACGGGATGATCGGCGCGGAGAGGCGGGCGTAGAGACCGACGAGGTTGATGGCCGTGCGCACGATCACCGCCGCGCGCTCAGGATCGGTCTTGATCGCGGTCCAGGGCGCGGCGGCCTGCAGGTACTCGTTGCCGATCACCCAGCAGGCGCGCAGGGCCTGGGCGCTCTTGCGCACTTCGATCGCTTCGAACTGGGCGGTGGTCTCCCCCACCGCCTCGGCCAGCCGCGCGACGAGCGCCTGTTCCTGCTCGCCCGGCTCGCCCCCCTCGGGAACGACGCCGCCGAATCGAGCTTCGCAGAACTTCAGGATGCGGTTGACGAAGTTGCCGAGCACGTCGGCCAGGTCGCGGTTCACCGCCGCCACGAGGTTATCCCAGGTGAAGATGCTGTCCGAATGCTCCGGGCTGTTCGCCGTCAGGTACCATCGCCAGCAGTCCGCCGGCAGGATCTCCAGCGCCGAGTCCATGAACACGCCCCGGCGCTGGGAGGTGGAGAACTTGTCGCCGTACCAGCTCAGCCAGTTGAAGGCCTTGAGCGTGTCCACCGTCTTCCAGGGCTCACCGGAACCCAGGATGGTCGCGGGGAAGCTCACGGTGTGGAAGGCGACATTGTCCTTGCCCATGAACTGCAGGTAGCGAACGTCGCCCGCGCCGGCGTCGGTGCGCCACCACCGTCGCCAATCCTGCTGCTCGGCGGCGGCCCATTCCTGGGCGGCGGCGATGTACTCGATGGGGGCGTCGAACCAGACGTAGAAGACCTTGTCCTCCATGCCGGGCCGGGGCTGGCCGTGCCGGGTCACCGGCACGCCCCAGGCGAGGTCGCGGGTGATGCCGCGGTCGATCAGCCCCTCGTCCAAGTGCTTGTAGGCGATGGCGCGCGCCAGCGACGGGAACTCCGTCTTGCTGTCGACCCAGGCGCGGATCGCGTCCTGGAGCTTGGACTGGAGCAGATAGAGATGGCGCGTCTCGCGCAGCTCCAGGTTCCGGGATCCGGACACCGCCGAATAGGGTTCGATCAGCTCGGTCGGGTCGAGGAGCGATCCGCAGTTGTCGCACTGATCTCCCCGCGCCGGCGTGAAGCCGCACACCGGGCAGGTCCCCTCGATGTAACGGTCGGGCAGGAAGCGGTCGATCGTCCACCGAATAGAGCAGCCGGTCCAGCCGCTCCTCGATGAAGCCGTTGTCCTCCAGAACGTCGGCGAAGTGCTGGGTGAGGCGGGCGTTCTGCGGCGAGGACGAGCGGCCGGACCAATCCCACGACAGGCCGAAGCGGCGGCCGACGTCGTGCTGCAGCCGGTGCTGCTCCTCGCAATAGGTGAACACATCCTGGCCGGCGGCGGCGGCGGCGAGTTCGGCGGGGGTGCCGTGCTCGTCGGTCGCCCACAGCGCCAGCACCTCGTGGCCTCTCGCCCGCTGGAACCGCGCGTGCACGTCCGCCGGCAGCATCGAGCCGGCGAGATTGCCCAGGTGCTTCACGCCGTTGATGTACGGCAGGGCGGAGGTGATCAGGACGCGGGCCATGGCGCGGGCATATAGGCCGCCCTGCCCCGCTTTCCCAACCGCGCGCGGATCGGATAAGAGGCGCGTCCGCAAGCCGGCTTAGCTCAGTTGGTAGAGCAGCGCTTTTGTAAAGCGAAGGTCGCGGGTTCGAATCCTGCAGCCGGCGCCGGCGAAGGCAGGCGTCAGGCGGCGCGGTCCACGGCCGGGCGGCTGGCGGCGAATCGGATCTCGAAGCGCGTGCCCTCGCCTGTTTCGACCTTCAGCGCGCCGCCGACCTGACGCACCAGAGCGTTCACCACCCGCATGCCCAGGCTGCGCGTTCGGGTCTCCCAGTCGGCCGGCAGGCCGCAGCCGTCGTCGGCGATGCAGAGCAGGGCCTCCGCGTCGAGTGGCTCCAGGTTCACGCGAACTTCGCCGCGACCGTCGGGATAAGCGTACTTGACGGCGTTGGTGACCAGCTCGTTGACGATCATGCCCAGCGGCGCGGCATGGTCGATGGAGACCATCACCGGTTCGGCCCGCACCGCGATCCGTATCCCGTCCCCATCCAGCAACGCCTCGCCGAGACGTCGACAGAGCCGCTGCAGGTAGAGCGAGAAATCGATCTCGTCGCCCTGGTTGTCGGCGTACAGGCTCTCGTGCACCGCCGAGACCGACTGCACACGCCCGACCGCCTTGAGCAGGCCGGCGCGCTCCTGCGCCTCGGCGTTGCGGGCCTGCAGCTCCAGGATGCTCGCGACCATCGCCAGGTTGTTCTTCACCCGGTGGTTGAGCTCGTCGAACAAGCGCGCCTGGTGGGCCTGCGCCGCCTTGCGCTCGGTGATGTCGAAGAAGAACTGGGCCAGCCGGTTCGGGCCCACCTTGTTGATCCGGATCTCGTGCCAGCGCCCGGTGGCGGGGTTGTGGAACTCGAAGCCCTCGGCCTCGCCCGTGGCCATCACCTGACGGCAGACGCGCAACCATCGGTGATCCACCGGTCCATCGCTCAGTCGCCGGCCGGCGACCTCGGGCCCGACACCCAGCATGTCCTGGAGGGCGGGATTGATCTCCAGGATGAGGTAATCCACCAACCGGTCGTCGTCATCGACGATGGCTTCGCACAAGGCGAACCCTTCCGACATCGATCGGAAAAGCGTCTCATAGTGCTCCTCGCCCGCTCTTCCGACCACGGGGTCGGCTTGCGACGGCGATGGGGAGGGGTTCGCGGAGCGCACGGGGATTTGATAGGTCCTAAGGCCCAGGTTGGGAATGATTTTGGATAAGCTCGGCGCCGTTGTCGATGTGGCGTGGTCGCTCACCAGCGGCGAAGCCGGAATGCGAACCCAGGCGCGAGGACTGGCCACGGCCGTGGCGCGGCGCGTCGTCGAGACCCAGACGCCGGGTCGCAACGATCTGCTCGCCCAACTTCGCGCGATGGCCGGTCGCCCCGACATGACGCGGCTCCAGCCGCCCTGGCCGGACCTCCTCGTCACCTGCGGACGGCGCACCGTGCCCTATGCGCTGCGTCTGCGGCGCCTCAGTGGCGGACGCACGCGGCTGGTGCATGTGCAGGATCCCCGCGCGAGCCGCGACGCCTTCGATCTTATCGTCGCCATGGACCACGATCGCGTCCCGGCGGGCGGCAATGTGATCAAGGTTGAGACCGCGCTTCACGACCTCACGCCCGAACGCCTGGCCGAGGCGGGCGCGGCCTGGCGGGAACGGTTTGAACCCCTGGGTTCCCGCTTCGCCGGCGTCGTCGTCGGTGGATCGTTGCGCGGTCGGGCGTTCACCTCGGCCGACGGCGAACGCCTGATCGATGGGCTGAAGCGGATGCGCGCGGCTCCAGGACTGGGGCTCGCGATCACCCCCTCGCGCCGCACCCCGGCCCCGGTGCTGGCCCAACTCCGCGACGCGTTCGCCGGCGACACCGGCGTATTCCTCTGGGACCTGCAGGGCGACAACCCCTATCGCGCCATCCTGGGTCTCGCCGATCGGCTGGTGGTGACGGGCGATTCGGTATCGATGATCTCGGAAGCGATCTCCACGCGCGCGCCGGTGGACGTCATGGACCTTGGCTTCCCCCGCCACGCCGGATTTCTCCAGCGCCTGGTCGATCAAGGCCGGGTGCGTCGGTTCACCGGCGACCCGGAGGCGCCCGCGAGCGCCCGTCCGATCAATGCGACGGAGACGGCCGCCGAAGCCGTTCGCCAGCGGCTCTCACCGGCGTCCGGAACGCCAGCTGATCCCGAGCCCGCCACTCGTCGGTGACATAGTTCATGATCACCGAGCGGCGCACGCCGGCGATCGTCCGCCGCGCCAAGCCGTGCCAGGTGTCGTCTCCGGGCACGAAGATCAGCGCGCTGTTGTCTTCGAACGGCGTCCGCGCGGCGTGGGACTTGTCGGGATGGAACAGGTCGGTGCCGAGCTCGTCCTGGCCGCCGTCGTTCAGATAGATCAGCATGGTGAACCGCTTCACCCCGAGGTCGGTGTGCGGTTCGAGCCAGAAGCCGTCGAGGTCCTGGGCGTATTCCAGGCGCACATAGGTTCCGGAGAGGTCCGCGCCGGTGGCCGCCTCGATAGCGGACGTGACCGCCTCCGACTGGAACGCCGACGCCACCGCGCCACACGCCGGAAAGCGGGCGTTGTTCTCGGAGTCGAAATAGCGACGGCTATCATTGTGCAGCTCGCGCTTGCCGGAAATTCCGTCCACCGGGGCCGCCGGGAGCGGCAGCCGCTTGAGGCCGGCGAGCACCTCCGCCGGGAACACTGAGCGGGCGATCCAATGGGTGAACGGCCGCTCGCCGCGCGCCGCCTGCTCGAGGCTCCGCACCAGGTGAGCGGAGACGGCGGCGGGATCGAAGCAGGGATCTTTCACGGCGGCGCCTTATAGGGATGATCGCGGCGCGTCGATGGCGACGGGAGGGTGGGGTGATTCCGGTGAGCGGCCATCTGGCCTTGGACGAAGGCGAGCTCGCCTTCACCTACATCCGCGCGTCCGGTCCCGGCGGACAGAACGTCAACAAGGTCTCCACCGCCGCCCAGCTTCGCTTCGACGCCGCCCGCTCGCCATCCCTGCCCGAGGCTGTGCGTGTCCGCCTGCTGCGGCTGGCCGGGGCGAGGGCGACCACCAACGGCGAGATCGTGATCACCGCCGACCGCTTCCGCAGCCAGGAGCGGAACCGCGCCGACGCGGTGGCGCGACTCGTCGCCTTGATCGAGCGCGCCGCCACCACGCCGAAGCCGCGCAAGGCGACACGGCCCACGCTGGCGTCGAAGACGAGGCGGCTGGAGGGCAAGTCGCGGCGATCCGGGATCAAGAGCCTCCGCTCCCGACCCTCGAACGATTAGGTAAGTCGCTACGCGTCGTAGCCTGGATTGACGCGATCCAGCTTGCGCATCAGCGCCGGCCAGTTGAGCGCGCCGCCGATGCCGCGGCTGAGCTGGTTGCGGACCTCCGTCTGCGCCGCCTCGGGCGCGATCAACACGTGCTCGCGGCCGCCGGAGAGCGCCATCACCTGCTGTTTGCAGGCCCGCTCGAGGTAGTACATCCAGGTCCAGCAATCCGCCGCGGTCTTGGCCGCCGACAGGGTGCCGTGATTGCGCAGGAGCATCAGGTTGTGCTCGCCGATATCGGCGACGATCCTCGTCCGCTCGTCGTGGTTCAGCGCGATGCCCTCATAGTCATGATAGGCGAGGCGCGGCAGAACGATCAGTGCATGCTGGCTGAGAGGGAGAAGGCCCTCGGCCTGAGCCGAAACCGCCACGCCCTGGTCGGTGTGGAGATGCATCACGAAGTGGGCGTCGTCCCGCGCCGTGTGGATCGCCGAGTGGATGGTGAAGCCCGCGGGATTGATGAAGTAGGGCGTCTCCTGGAGGATGTTCCCCTCCAGGTCGATCTTGACCAGGGACGAGGCGGTGATCTCCTCGAAGAACAGCCCGTAGGGATTGATCAGGAAGTGGTGCTCGGGTCCCGGCACGCGGGCCGAGATGTGGGTGTAGACCATGTCGTCCCAGCCGTGCATCGCCACGAGGCGGTAAAGCGCCGCGAGCTCCACGCGAGCCTGCCATTCCTCCGCCGAGACCTTGCCCTGGAGCGAGATGTTCGGAGCGAGCGATCCGTCGGCCATGGCGCTATCCTCCCAATGAAAAGAGCCGCGCGGAGGTGACGCCTCCGCGCGGCTCGAAGTCAAGAGGTCGACGCCTAGTAGTGGTGGTGGCGGCGATGCTCGTGCGACATGTGGTGGCCGATGGCGCAGCCCGCCGCCGCGCCCAGAAGGGCGTGGTGTCCGGCGAAGTGTCCGCCCACGCCGCCCACCGCCGCTCCGGTGAGGCAGCCCGCGTTGGCTGCGCCGGCGCCGGCCGAAAGAACGACCACCGCCGCCAGGGCGCTTGCGATCCGCTTCATCTGTTTTCTCCATTAATGGCGAGTTTGCCGTAGCTCTAAGTAGGACGCTCGCGCTGAACGGCAAGTGAATTCGGGGCAACGCCTTGCGGAACAAAACCAAAACAGTATGATGGTTCGATGGCGGTTCTGGACCTGCGGCGCAAGTTGGCGATCCTGGCCGACGCCGCCAAGTACGACGCGTCTTGCGCGTCCTCGGGAACGAGCCGGCGCGATTCGCGCGGCGGCAAGGGTGTGGGATCGTCCGGTCCCGGAATGGGCATCTGCCACGCCTACGCGCCGGACGGGCGGTGCATCTCCCTGCTCAAGATCCTGCTCACCAACTACTGCATCTACGACTGCGCCTACTGCGTGAACCGGGTGAGCTCCAACATTCCCCGCGCGCGGTTCACCGTGGAAGAGGTGGTCGACCTCACCCTCGGCTTCTACAAGCGCAACTACATCGAGGGTCTGTTCCTCTCCTCGGGCATCATCCGCGACAGCGACTACACCATGGAGGAACTGGTCCGCGTGGTGCGCTCCCTGCGCGTCGATCACGACTTTCGCGGCTACATCCACTTGAAGCTGATCCCCGAAGCGAGCCCGGCCCTGGTGGAGGAGGCGGCGCTCTACGCCGATCGCGTGTCGATCAACATCGAGCTTCCGCGCGACGACAGCCTTCGCACCCTCGCTCCCGAAAAGGACGGCCTGCGCATCAAGCGCGCCATGGGAGAAGTGCGGCTCGGCATCGAGGCGCGGTCCGAAAAGGGGCGCAAGGCCAAGGCCCCTCGCTTCGCCCCCGCCGGTCAATCGACCCAGATGATCGTGGGCGCCGACGCCGCCACCGACGGCGAGGTGCTGGCCCGCAGCGCCGCGCTCTATGGCGGCTACAAGCTGAAGCGGGTCTACTATTCCGCCTTCAGTCCGATCCCCAACTCCACGGCCCGCCTGCCGCTCGCCCGCCCGCCGATGATGCGCGAGCACCGCCTCTACCAAGCCGACTGGCTGATGCGTTTCTATGGCTTCCAGCGCGAGGAGATCGCCGGCACGGACGAGAACCTCGACCTCGCCATGGACCCGAAGCTCGCCTGGGCGCTGAAGCACCGGGAGTCCTTCCCCGTGGACGTGAACCGCGCCGATCGGGAACTGCTGCTGCGCACGCCGGGGCTGGGCGTGAAAACCGTCGATCGCCTCATCGCCCTGCGCCGGGTAAAGCGGCTCGTGCTCGACGACGTGCGCCGTCTGGCGAGAGGCGTTTCGAAAGGCGCGGCCGTTCATCGTCGCCGACGATTGGACGCCGGGCGCCTTGGCCGACGCCGAACGCCCCCTCCCGGCTCCAGCCCAGCTCGAGCTGTTCTAAGTCGTGACGGTCGTCACGCTGGCGCACGAGACGGATCGGGAGGGTTGGCGCAAGGCGGCGCGGGCCTTGCGGATGGCCGGCGTGGCGCCTGAAAACGTCGCGTGGCGCGTCGGCGGCGGCGATCTGTTCGCCGACGGAGCCCCCCTCCCCGACGCGGCCGCGCCGGCCTTCGGCGTGCCGCGCGAGTTCCTCGACCTCGCCCGCGATGTCATCTGCAACCGCGACGAAGGCCGCTTCGCCCTGCTCTATCGCCTCCTCTGGCGGCTGAAGGACGAACCGGGCCTGCTGGCGCCTCACCACCGATCCGGACGTGGCCCGCGCCCGGGACATGGCCAAGGCGGTGCATCGCGCCCAGCACAAGATGCGCGCCTTCGTCCGCTTCCGGGAAGTGAAGGACGTCGAGCCCGAGACCTACGTCGCCTGGTTCGAAAGCCCGCACCGGGTGCTCGAGCTGAACGCCGACTTCTTCGTCCGCCGCTTCGCCAACCAGCGCTTCTCGATCCTCACCCCCGACGGCGCCCTGCACTGGGATGGAAACGACGTCCGGCTCGAGGAGACCGCCGACCGCTCCCAGGCGCCCGCCGAGGACGAGCTGGAGGACTTCTGGCGCACCTACTACGCCAACATCTTCAACCCCGCCCGGCTGAAGATCAGCGCCATGACCTCGGAGATGCCCAAGCGGTACTGGCGCAACCTCCCCGAAGCCCAACTCATTCCCGAACTGATCGAGAGCGCGGGACGACGAGCGGAGGCGATGGTGGCGAGCGAACCCACGACCCCCAAGCGGCGCATCGCGCCCGCGGCGGCGCATGACGGAGCCGTCGAAGCCGCGATCGCCGCCGGAGCCCTGCCGGAGGTCGGCGCGGGCGTGAACGCCTGCCGCCGCTGCGATCTGTGGCGCGACGCCACCCAGGGCGTGCCGGGCGAAGGACCGCCGCACGCGCCGATGATGCTGGTGGGCGAGCAGCCGGGCGATCAGGAGGACTTGGCCGGCCATCCCTTCGTCGGCCCCGCCGGCCAGGTGCTCGACCGCGCCCTGGAGGCAGCCGGCGTGGTGCGCACCGATGTCTTCGTCACCAACGCGGTGAAGCACTTCAAGCATGAGCTTCGGGGCAAGCGGCGCCTGCACAAGACGCCCGACGCCGGCGAGATCAGCGCCTGCCGCTGGTGGCTGGACCAGGAGCGGAGCCTGGTGAAGCCCAAGGTGGTGGTGGCCCTCGGCGGCACCGCGGCCCAGGCGGTGTTCGGCAAGCCGATGCCGATCCTGAAAAGCCGCGGACGGCCGTTCGAGCTTGACGGAGGGCGTGCGGGCATTCATCACCGTCCACCCCTCCTATCTCCTGCGGCTCCCGGACGAGGCGGCCAAGGAGCCGGCGTTCCGCGCCTTCGTCGCCGATCTGGCCGCCGCGCAGGGCCTTGCTGGCGACCTGAGGCGGAACACGCCCCGGACCTCGGCCATTAAGGGCCGGACATTCACAACCGCCGAGGGACGCCATGAGCACCGATATCCGCGACAAAGCCGCCGTCGAAGAAAAGCTGTGGACCGAGATCGCCGAGACCAAGTTCGGCATGATCGCGCCCGACGGGACGGGCGAGCACTTCCAGCCGATGACCACCTTCGCCGAGCCCGAAACCGGCAAGCTGTGGTTCTACACCCGCGACGACACCGACCTCGCCCGGGCCGCCGAACGCGGGTCGAACGCCATGTACGTCCTCGCCTCCAAGGATCGTGAGCTGCAGGCCTCGATCAAGGGCCGCCTCTCCGCCACCCGCGACCAGCTGCACATCGACAAGTTCTGGAGCCCGAACGTCAGCGCCTGGTTCCCGAACGGCAAGAGCGACCCGCACCTGATCATGCTCTGCTTCGACGCCTCCGACGCCCAGATCTGGGTGAGCGACGACAACCCGCTGAAGTTCGGGTTCGAGATGCTGAAGTCGAACCTCGTCAGCAGCAAGACGCCGGACGTCGGCGGCCAGACCAAGCTCAGCCTCTAGCAACAGCGCTCAGGCGGGGTTGTCGAGGCTGAAGCTGTCGTCGTCCTCGTGATAGGCGAAGATCTCGGCGTAGCGGCCCCAGGCTATGATCGCGTCCATGGTCGCCTCGGCGTAAGGCTCGCTCATGTAGTCCTCCAGCTCGTCGCGGAAGCGGCGGGCGGGAGCCTGATGCGTCGGGCGGTCGTCCAGCACCCGGCGGATGTGGCGCGCTAGCGGCACATATTCGCGGAGCTGGTTGGCGAAGATCTGCTTGCGCTCGTCGACGTCGGCGATGGCGTAGCGGCGGGCCGAGTGGGTGAGGCGCAGGGTGCGGCCCTCGACCTCGGCGAAGTTCATCAGCTGCAGCGTCTCGGCGATGGGGAAGAGGTCGTCGACCTCCATCTGCAGCACCCGGCCGAGGTCGGCGAGTTCCGCTCGGCCGAAATAGGGCTCGGCGGCCAGGGCCTCGATCATGGCGGCCAGGGTGTCGGTGTCGATGTTCGGCAGGGCCATGCCGATTCCGGAGCCCGGCGCGTCGACCGCCTTGGGCGCCGGCGGCCGGGTCGTCATCCGCGCGTAGATGTCGTCGACCATGGCGCGGAAGCGCTTTTCCAGCCGGTTGCGGGGCTGAGGCAGGTCGACCTTGATCTCGGCGATCACCCGGCCGGGGTTGGATGAGAACACCAGGATACGGTCGCACATCAGCACCGCCTCCTCGATGTTGTGGGTGACCAGCAGGATCGAGCGGATCGGCATCCGCCCGTCGGACCAGAGGTCCAGCAGGTCGGTGCGCAGCGTCTCGGCGGTGAGCACGTCCAGGGCGGAGAAGGGCTCGTCCATCAGCAGCACCGAGGGCTGCACCACCAGGGCGCGGGCGAGGCCGACGCGCTGGCGCATCCCGCCGGAGAGCTCCTTCGGGTAGGCGTTCTCGAAGCCGTCGAGGCCGATCAGGTCGATGGCGGCGAGCGTGCGGCGGCGGCGCTCCTCCGGCGGCACGCCTTGCGCCTCGAGCCCGAGCTCGACGTTCTTCTGCACCGTGAGCCAGGGGAACAGGGCGAAGCTCTGGAACACCATGGCGACGCCGCGCGCGCTGTCGTCGCCCGGCAGATCGCTCACCCGCACGGATCCGGCGGTCGGCGTGATCAGGCCGGCGATGGAGCGCAGCAGGGTCGACTTGCCCGACCCGGAACGACCCAGCAGGCCGACGATCTCGCCCCGCTTGAGGGTGAGGTTCACGTCCTCCAGCACCACCAGCCCCGCCCCGGCGCCCTTGCCGTAGACGTGCTTGAGGTTCTCCACCTGCACGAGCGGGAAGTCGGCTGCCGGCGTTTCGAGGGTCATGGTCATGGCGAGGCTCCTAACCGCTCTAGTCCAGTCTCAGGTGATCTTCGGCATAGGCGTACATCGGCCGCCACACCGCGCGGTTGAGGGCGATGACGAAGATCGACATCACGCTGATGCCGAGCGCCACGCGCGGGAAATCGCCGGCGGTGGTGGCGTTGGCGATCAGGGCGCCGAGGCCATGGGCCTGAAGCCGGGTGTGACCCCAGCTCACCACCTCGGCGACCACGCTGGCGTTCCACGAGCCGCCGGACGCGGTGAGCGCGCCGGTGACGTAGTAGGGGAAGATCCCCGGCAGGATGAAGTCGCGCCAGCGCTGCCACGGCTTCATATGAAACATCCCCGCCGCTTCCTTGAGATCGTTGGGCAGGGCGCTGGCGCCCGCGACGACGTTGAACAGGATGTACCACTGGGTGCCCAGGATGATCAGCGGCGAGAGCCAGACATCCGGGTTGAGCCGAAAGGCGATGATGCCGATCACCGCGAAGGGAAACAGGACGTTGGCCGGAAAGGCGGCGAGGAACTGGGCCAGCGGCTGGATGCGCTGCGACCACGCCGGCCGCAGCCCGATCCACACCCCGATCGGCACCCAGATCAGGCTGGCGAGCGCGATCAGCACCACCACCCGCACCAGGGTGATCAGGCCCAGTCAGAAAGGCGCCGCCGATGTCGCGCCAGGACAGGGCGTCGGTGACATAGCGCGCGATCATCCACGCCGCCCAGACCACGCCCGCGGCGACGATGGCGATCCAGAACCGGTCGATCCAGCGGTTCTGGTCCGGCGTGATCACCGCCGGCCGCGCCAGCCGGCGCGCGGGACGCGGCTTGGGCGCGGTCTTGAACAGCCCGCCCAGCCAGTCGCCCAGGCGACGCAGGATGCGGGTGCGAAGCAGCACGTCGTAGAACCAGCTCTCGGGCTGGTGCTCGCTGGCGGTCTGCTCGACGCGGAACTTGTCCGCCCAGGCGACGATCGGCCGGAACAGGAACTGGTCGTAGAGCAGGATCACGACCGCCATGGTCGCCACCGCGAAGGCCACGGCCATGAAGTCCTCGTGGGCGATGGCCAGGGCGAGATAGGAGCCCACGCCCGGCAGGGTGACGGTGGTCTTGCCCACGGTGATCGCCTCGGACGCCACCACGAAGAACCAGCCGCCGGACATGCTCATCATGGTGTTCCACACCAGCGCCGGCGTGGCGAAGGGCAGCTCGAGCTTGGTGAACCTCTGCCAGGTCGACAGGCCGAACTGGTCGGAGGCCTCCACCAGGTCCTTCGGCAGGGTGCGCAGCGACTGGTAGAAGCTGAACGCCATGTTCCACGCCTGGGCGGTGAACACGGTGAAGATGGAGGCGCACTCCACCCCCAGCTCGCTGCGCGGGAACAGGCCGATGAAGAAGGTGACGGTGAAGGTGAGGAAGCCGAACACCGGGATCGACTGGAGGATGTCCAGCGCCGGCACGATCACCAGCCCGGCCTTGCGGCTCTTGGCGGCCGCCGTCGCCACCACGAAGGTGAACAGCAGCGAGGCGCCGATGGCCGCGAACATGCGGATCGTGGTCCGCAGCGCGTATTCCGGCAGCCGCATGGGATCGAGGCTCACCGGGCTGGTCTCCAGGGCGGAGACCGGCAGGCTCATCTGCTGGGCGCCATGCACCACCAGCACCGCGGCCCCGCCGATCAGCGCCAGGGCGATCAGGTCATAGCGATTGGGCGCGAACTGCCGCCGCGCGAAACGGGTCAGCAGCCCGGCGCTGAATTCGGTCTGAAGAGAGGAAGACCATGGGCTCGCCTCACGTTCGCCGCCGCTCTTCGCGAGGCGCCCGCGAGGTCTAGCTTAGCCCCTCGGCGAACACATCGACGCGAGCGGCCTGATTGGTGGACCAGGACTGTCGCTTGGCATCTTGGGTTTGGGTTCCGATTGAGAACGGCGAGCCGAGCTTAAGCCTGGTTCGCCGCGACGGCGGCATGGTCCGGTGGTCCGGTGAAGTCAACCCCGCCCTGTTTTGTCACTCACGGCGGTGGGGCGCGGCCAGTAACTCCTCCCCCTTAGGGAACACTGAGGGGGAGGGGGACCACGAAGTGGTGGAGGGGGCGCAAGGCCGCTGCACTGGCGTTCGTTGAATGGGGCCTCGCGCCCCCTCCGTCTCACGCCGCGTTGCGCCGTGAGCCACCTCCCCCGCCTCTTCGGGCGGGGGAGGAGTAGAAACTCTGAACCCCGCCTCGTCGTCCCACAGGCTCCAGTCCGGCTCGAGGCCGAGGTCGGCGCAGATTGTTTCCACGCAGGCGCGGAAGTCGCCCTTCAGGCGGTAGTCGTCGAGGTGTTCGGTCTCGATCAGCTGGCGATGCACCCGATCGCGCATCCGCGCCGCCTCGCTCGGATCGGCGGCCTCGCGCTCGATCGCCGCCGACACCTGGTCGCGGACGCGCTCACGACGGCTCAAGGCGGAATCGAAGCGGGGCTTGAGGAAGGGTTCGGGCGGCAGGATGAGCGCGTCGATCGAGGAGAGATCGCCTTTGCGCCACGCAAGGATCTGCTTCTCGACGCGGGCTTCGAGGATGAGGGTGAGGCGCACCGCCCGCGAGACGGCGGCGAAGGCCCGCGACGGCTCGGGCCGGGGCTCCGGCCGATGCGGCCCCTCGATGAACCGCGCGTTGATCTCCGCCGCCAGCGCCATGCCCATATCCGCCAGCCGCTCCAACATCTCCCGCCGCCGCTCGGCGCGCGCCAGCGCGACGGCGAGGCGGGGGTCGGTTTCGGCGGTGGAGGCTTCGCACGGTGAGGACATGAGTTGCATTATGCGATATTGCGCACTGCAATGTCAATTGAGTTCGACCAGCGAGGGCTCTCAGCTATCGACCACGTTCACGAGATTACCAGCGAGATCGCGGAAAAAGAATTGGCGGATCCCCCAACCTTCCCTCGTCGGCCCGTAAACCACTTCCGCTCCCGCGGCGCGAACGGCTTTTTCGGCCGCATCAAGATCGTCGACCCCGATGGAAATCACGGGCAATTCTGTACCAGCGCCCCCTTCGGACGCCGTGTGAAGTTCGATCTTCTGAGTAGAATCTGTGTTTAGAAATGCGATCCAGCCCATGTCGAAGGGCAGGTTTAACTCGAAAACCTCCTTGTAGAATCTCGCCAGAGCCATCGGGTCGGGCGCCTGGAGGTTGGCAACGATCCTCGTGACCCTCATCGCGCGCGACCCAAGCTGACGGACCAACTTTTTCGGACGAACGCCCCATGTCCGCAATGGATCAAAGGCGGGCGACCCTTAGGCGTCCACAGGCGACATGAGCGACACACGCTGAGAGCGGACCTTCCCAGCAGCCGAGAAGAGAGGATAGCCGTCATACAGCTTCCCTTCCGGCCGTCACGCGACTAAGCCAAGACCTATGCTGACTGCGGCGCTGGCATTGGTCGTTCACCTGCGCAGCGCCAATGTCTTCGGCCCTCCGCCACGTCCCAATCTTAGTGCCTGGGAGGCGACGAGCGCCGTCGCGGGTGCTCCGGCTGACATTGTGGTCAAAGCTGGCGACGGCACGACGTTAAGGGGATGGGTGTTTAGAACCAGCAAGACCGATGCACCTTATGTCCTCTACTTCTACGGTTCCAACGAGGATGCGCAGTTCGCCGTCAGGCGAATGGCATGGCTGAGCGCTTCCGCGGGGGTCAACGCCGTCGTCATCGACTATCGCGGCTATGGCTTCAGCGAGGGCGTAATCTCACCGGTCGCGATGCGCGACGACGCGCTGCAAGCCTTCGATGCTGTTCGCCACCTTGCGCCGACCTCGGCGATCTTTGTCTTCGGTCGATCGGTCGGAGCCGAGTTTGCGATCCACGTCGCCGCTTCGCGCAATGTGGCGGGCCTGGTGTTGCAGGCGCCCCGGCAAGCGCTGCGGAGATGGCGGCGTGGTCGCGCGAGCACGACGTACCAGCCGTGTTCCGCTGGGCAGTGGATCTAAAAGGAGACGCCGACTTCCGAACTACCTTCCAGGGCGCCGCAGAAATCGCGACCGCCAACGTGCCGCTTCTCGTGATCCAGGGCGACGCAGATCAGGACGTACCTCTGGTGCAGGGGACGGAAGTCTTCAACGCCTCACCGGCAAAGAGAAAAAGTCTGCTGATCGTACCTGGCGCCCACCATAATGACGTCCAAATCTCCACGCCGCCAGTCCAGCCCATCCTGACCGGATTCTTCAGGCAATCGGCGCTAGCGCCACCCTGAGATAAGCGCACGTCTGTCGCAGCCGTCGTGACACGGAGGAGTTTGCTCAAGGTCGGAAGCGGTCTTTGCCGTCCGCTCCGGGAGCGGACATTCGTGTGTTGGGCCAGAAAGCGGACTATTCAAAGGGCTGAGATGGGTGGAAAGCGGCCGTTGCTCCTACCTTGCCGCCGAACTGATCAACGCGTCTCGAATCTGAACCATCCGCGCGAACTGCTCATCGCCTTCTTTGCCATGTTTAAACAACGATTTTCATGCTCAAACCGAGCTTGTAGGGACTCAGGGAGCGTTGAACCAAGCGACGATGGAGGGCTTGAGCACTCGTAAACGGCTTGACTATTGGCGGACGGTGGAAGGCGACTTTGGCTGACCGCAGGTAGGTACGTGGCTAAATCCGCTACCCTTTGCCCGCCGCCCGTTCATGGCAGCCGTGACGGTCACGAAACCGGCAATCCTCTCCGAGCTCCTGAAGCCCAGAAGCCGCGCCTGATTAGTTCGCGGAGGTCGTCGCAGACGCGAGGCCTTAATTGTGGAGCGTGTCCTACGCGGCCTCACATCGTTGTTTGACGGGGAGGTCGTCTCCGCGCCGACACGAGCAAAATGGAGCCACATAAAAAGAGCCGCCCCGATGGGCAGCTCTACCATTCCAGCAGTGAGCCCAAATCGTGATCAGGCTATTCGGCCAGCCGTGCGATGGCGAGCGCGCAGGGCGCCGCCGAGGCCGAACGCGCCCACAAGCATCAGAGCCCAGGAGGCCGGCTCAGGCAAGTCTATCGGCGGGTACACCGAGTAGGACAGGCCGGCCGGCAGGAGGAAGTCGGTCTGGTCGAACATCTGCAAGTGTGTGCGACGAACCGGCCGAGAGCGTCGCCAGGAAGGTGGCGGAGCTGAGCTGCGAGCCGTATTCGGGCACGTACGGGGTGGTGCCGATGTAGCTGCCGTCAAGGTAGGTGGCATAGTAGTCGCCGCCGATGCAGCAGTCGGTGACGGTGACGCTCGACCCGGGAAGTAATCCGGAGCCGTAAAGGTGATCAACGGGGTGGCGCCACCCGGCGAGCTGGCGGTGGTGACGCCCGACGCATACGCACCGAAAGCTTGAGCGGGCGCGGCGTGCACGAGCGTGCCCACGAGGGCCGCTCCTGAGAAAAGGATGGACTTCAACATCTTCGGTAAAGCCTTCAGCTGCTTTGATCTGGCGGATGAGGAGGGAGCCTCAGTCTAGGCCCCCGGTGGCGGCCGTCTTCGTAGCCTCGATTGGACATAAGGCGCGTGTGCCGCGCTTAGGCTAGGCGGTCTACGCGCGTCGTTCGCATGTTCCGGCTTCGAGTTGCAAATCGCGCACCCGGGAATGCGCGTCCGAACGATTGCGGCGGAGCAAACCTCCAGCGCCGAAGAAGCCGAAGACTAACAAGCCCCAAGTCGCTTGTTCAGGTACGGCGGCGTAGGAAAATGTGTAACTACCCGCTCCCTCACTGGTCACATCCAGAAAATAGCCGCAGCAACTATAATAATCCATCTCGTAGACAAGCGGGGGTGAATCAAGCGGTATTGTAGCGTCAGGATATACCGTTATCACTGTACTGTAAATTAAAGGCGTAACCTCCTCGGGCATATAGTCAAAAACTTCATCGTCGCCGCCGCATTGCACGGGGCCCATTCCGACATCACAATAATAAATAAACGTATAGTCTTCCTGGACATAGGCATCTAGACTGGCGATTGGCACCGTTGTGCTGAAATCGATCTTGTAGGTGCCAGGCCCGAGAGAAAAGCCTCCGATGTCGAAAACCTCACTGGCCGCAGCGAAGCTTCCCGACGCGAAAATGGTACTCGCCTGCGTGCCGGTTGCGCAGCAGGCGAGAGCGACGGCAGCCAACCAGCACCGTAAACTGCGCATCCCAGCCTCCACAAGAGAACCCAGATGTCGAGACCTCACGAGAGGCGTTCCTTTGCAAGGTGAGCGGTCGCCGATCACGATCAGTTGATCAGGCTTAGGCGTTCGGCCTCGTCGAGGTGCTGTGGTTCGGCGCGCATACTGCGTTTAGTCCAACGGCGGCTCTCGACCGCAAGGTCATCGTCCACATCTCAGCCGACGAGCGGAAGGCGGAACTTCTGCGAGCCTTTCAGCAGGCGCAAAACGACGAGGTATAGTGCGCAACTTCCGCTATGGGTCGTGACGCGGCCGTTGACCCTTGACTCCCACAAAGCGACCATTCGGAGCGGCGCTGAGGTCCTACCCTAAGCGGATGGCCTAGAGGGCGCTAAGGGTGGCTTTCCGGCACCGATCCCGACCACGGTCTCGGAGTTTTGAAACAAATCGCGAGCGACCTGTCGCGCTCGGTCGAATGCACGCAGGAAACGGGGCACGGGCATATCCATGCCCAGTTCTTCGCCACCAAGCTCGAACCGAAGAGAGTATTTGGAAGACTGGAACGCGGTGTCCCAGCCGTCCCCTAGGGCATGGTCGCTCATCCCGCATCGTCACCCACCCGAGGAAGGTCTGCAACGGGTCGGGAACGGCCTTTGGCTTTCGTGCCGGGAGCGGACATTCGCGCGTCAGGCCAGAAAGCAAACTCCGCAAGGTTCGGAGTTGGGTGGCAAGTAGACCAAGCTACCGGTAGGCTGCCGCTTCATGGCAACGCCCGAAGACGGTCCCACGGCTGACCTGCTAGCCCTCGAAACCGAGGCTGACCACGAAGCGCGCAACGCTCTTGCTCTCGTCTTGGCTGAACGCCGGACACCAGGATTGACTGAGGTCCTTATTCGCCTGATTGGGCGTGAAGACCTTAGAAACCACCGAGGTACATTGGTGTACGCGCTTCGCGACTTCGATTGCGCCACTCACCTTGACGTCCTTGCGAAGTTGATCGTGGAGGGAAACTGGGAGGTCGCCCACGAAGCTTTCCAGATCATCGACGCGATGCAAGGAGCGGACAGCGAAGTGATCGGGTGCTCCATTGACCTCACGACGCGGGTGCTCGCGACAGAAGGGCTGGAGCCCTGGCGTCGAACCCTCCTTGAGGATCTCGGGGCGATGTGGGGCTGACGTCCGCTCCGGGTCGGTAGCAGCCTCTGGCTTGACGCCAGGAGAGGACTTTCGTGTGTTAGGCCAAACAGCGGAACTCAGCGAAGGTCTGAGTTGGGTGGCTTGCCGACCTCTCCAATCGTGGGAAGGGGCGCCTTGCCATCTTCCACCGAACTGGCAGCATGGCTCCGTGCGTTCGATCCTCGCTTTATTGGTTGCCCTTGCATCGATCGGTTTGTCTGGAACGTTGTTTGCGGATGATCGGGCGGGCGCGACCTATCCCTTCAGGTGGACCGAGCATGATCTCATCGGCCCGGGCGCAGATCGCCTGAGGGCCTTTGCCCGAAACGCGCAGTTTGTGCTGATCGGGGAAGAACACCACGACCGTGACACCCCCCTCTTCGCGAGGGCGCTTTACGACGTCCTGCATCGAGAGGACGGTTTCGCCCATTTGGTCGTTGAACAAGACCCGGTCGGGATCGAGCTTGCTCTGGCTCCAGGCCAACGCGGCAGCGCTGCGGCGATCGGGAACAAGCTGAGGACTTGGCCGACGCTGCTTGGGTTCGCCTCGGATCAGGACCTGGCGCTGCTCGCGGACGCAGGCGCGGCGGTGGACGGTCCAAACGCGATTTGGGGGCTCGAACAGGCGCAGTCCCCGGTGCGCTATCTGGAGGAGCTGGTCGTGCTGGCCCCGGCCGGCGCGGTGCGCGGGCAGGTCGCTCGGCTCCTGGCGCGCGCCCACGATGAAGAGCGTACGCGCGCCGATTTTGCCAAGTTCCTAGCCTACGATCGGCAAACGTTGCCCGACCTGCAGCGACTTGCCGCGGCGTGGCAACCTCTCGAGGGTAGTCGGGCGCAAACGTTGCTCGATGGTTTGCTCAAATCGGCAGAGATCTATGACTATTACGTTCGTGCTCAAACCGAGCACGATCCGGAGTTCACCTACCTGAACGGCGCCGTGCGGGAAGCGTGGCTCAAGGCGCAATTCACTCGCGATTACCGCGCGGTAGGAGGAGAACCAAAAGCGCTTTTCAAGTTCGGCGACAATCACATTCGGCGAGGCGTGGGGTCGACCGGCGCGTGGACCCTGGGAACATTCATCGCCGATCTTGCGACATACGACGGCATGCAGGCTTACAGCATATTGGTGGCGCCCATCGGTGGCGATGTGCCCGACTGGCGGCATCTGCCCGCGGAGATGGTCCCCCTGCTGCCTGCTGAACGGCCTGCAGGGCCGACGCTGATCGACCTGACCGCCCTTCGTCCGAGAGCCCAAGAGTACATTGACGCGGCGCCCGTCGCGGCCCGCGAGGCGACACGCGAGTTGTTGTTCGGCTTCGACGCCATAGTGGTGCTGCCGGACAGTCGGCACGCCACTTGGAAGCTCACAGGCTTTTCACCACCCTAGAGAGAGCCACGAAGCGGTCTTGCAGTTCCAACGTCTCCTCTGGGTGGGACGTTGAAGTCGCCGACAGTTTACATCCACATCTCATCGGCTCGATGGCCCGTCGGACAAGCGCCCATCCACCGCGCGTCAGTGTGGATCGTTAAACTGCCGCGCGCTTCGGTTATCGTATAAGCGCTGTTGAAATCACCGATGGCTGTGCCCGTCGTCACTTCGCTGCCGCAGATCTTTCTGTACTTGTAGCCGTTTGGCAGTCTTTCCGCCGACATCGTGCAACCGTTCGATGGTTTAAGAACGTTGTTGCGGATGTCCGATGTCGCATCAAGGCAAAGATTTCGCGCCATCGACCTTCCGCCGGGCAGGTGCATCTTCATTTGCCACCACCCCGCTTTTCGATGAGGAATTTCACTTGGCGTCGTGGCCGCCGACAGCGAGATCCCGGCCGCGACTACTACAAAGAGAAACATGCCTCTTTTCATCGCATCCTCCTAGTGATGGCGCGCCCCGAGAGTAATTACGAGGAGGGTCCGCCGACCATCAATACAGGTTGCCGCAACGGTATTCAGTAAGCAATGGTTCGCTAACCGACATAGGCTATCGGCCGACATTCGGACCACCAAGGAGCGCCCGAGCCCGTTGATCCAAGGCGAACGCCTCCGACGTATGGCGTGGGTTCCACGGAGACACCGCCTATGCGCGCCCTGCTGATCGCTTCCACCCTCGCCTGCCTTGCCGGATTTTCCGCGTCGGGCGCGGTCGCGGGATCGGCGCCCGCCACGACACACCTGGATGCGGCGCGGTTCTATAGCGGCACCTGGTACGAGATCGGGCGGCGGCCGATGTCGCTCACAAACGGCTGTGTCGCGGGCGGGACGACCTATACGCGCCTGAGCGGCGAGGCGGTGAAGGTGGAGGACTTCTGCCACAAGGGGTCGCCAACGGGTGCGTTGAAGACCATCGGCGGGCCGGCCCACATCGTCGATCCCGGCGCCAACGCGAAGCTGCATGTGAGCTACCGCGTGTTCGGCCTCGTCACCCTGCCGCGGGACTACTGGGTGTTGGCGCACGCCGACGACGACAGCTGGTTCATTTCCTCCGACCCCAGCTTCCACAACCTCTGGATCTACACCCGCAACCCCCGCCCCTCTCCAGCCGAGGTCGAGGCGCTGGTCGCCCGCGCCAAGGCGCTCGGTTACGACACGTCGCTGCTGGAGTTCCCCGCCACGGGATCCTAGCTCGGCACGTAAGCCCCGCCATTGGCGTGGATGACCTGGCCCTGCACGAACTGGGCGGCGGGGCTGAGGAGGAACTCCACGACGCCGGCGTAGTCGTCGTCGCCGCCCAGGCGTCCCGAGGGGTTGGTCCGCGCCGCCCGCTCGAGGACCTTCGCCGCCGCCGCCTCTCCGCCGACCATGCCGGCGACGGACGACGTGGCGACGATCCCCGGCGCGACGGCGTTGATGCGGACGCCAAGCGGCGCGAGCTCGGGCACCAGATAGCGCATCAGGCTCTCGGCCATCGCCTTGCCGACGCCGAGCGCGGCGTAGTGGGGCGTGGCGGCGCGCGCGCCCGCGCTGGAGATCAGGACGACGCTGCTTCCCCGGCTCAGGACCGGCAGGGCGCTGTGCACCAGATAGAGCAGCGAGAGGCCGTTGGTCCGCATCGCCGCCTCGAAGCGGTCGAGGTCGGCGTCGAGCAAGGTGGTGGGATAGATCATCGCCGCGCTGTGGACGATGTGCAGCGGCTCATCGCCCGGCGCGACCCGCTCCATCAGCCGGCGAACGTCGGCGAGCGCGCCGACGTCGGCCCGCACGGTCTCGACCCTCGCCCCGGAGGGCTCCAGCGCGGTCATGGCCAAGGCCGCGGCTGCGTCGTCCGAGCGATAGGCCAGCAGCAGGCGGCGACCGGGACGGGCCAGACGCTTGGCGATCGCCAGCCCGATGCCCTTGGTTCCGCCGGTCACCAGGATGGTCATGCGTGGTCCTCGATCCGCCCCTCGCGGAAGGTCTAGCACCAAAGGCCCCGGCGAGCTTGGCCACGGAGCGCGACGCGCGCTAGCCTCGCGCCATGGCAGCGCACCGGCTCTCCGCTCTCCTCCTCGCGACGGCGCTGGTCCTCGGTGGCCTTCCCGCTCGCGCCGACGACGCCGGTCCGGCCGCCGACGCGCCGAAGCTGCGCGACCTGTGCACCGACCGGCCGACCAAGAACACCGGCGCCTGCACGGTCGATCCTGGGCGCTTCCAGATCGAGAGCGACCTGTTCAACGTCACCCTCGACCGCTCCGGCGGGGTGGATACCAACACCTATCTGATCACCAACCCGACGCTGAAGTACGGCCTCACCCGCACCCTCGACCTGGAGGCCTCGATCGCGCCGCTGGTGGTGGTCACCACCCGCGACCGGGCCAGCGGCGTCACCGGCCGGACCACCGGGGTGGGCGATCTCTACCTGAGGGCCAAGTGGAACCTGGCCGGCGACGACGGCGGGGCGGTGAGCGTGGCGCTGCTGCCCTACCTCAAGGTTCCCACCGCGCCGCGGGGGATCGGCGATCGGGCGGTGGAGGGCGGCCTGCTGCTGCCGGTCTCCATCTCCCTGCCGGCGAAATTCAGCCTGGCGTTCACGCCGGAAGTGGACTGGCAGAAGAACGCCTCCGACGACGGTCGCCACGCCAACATGGTGCAGCTCGTCGCGCTGGGACATCCGCTCGGCCCGCTGAACCTCACCGCCGAGCTGTGGTCGGACTTCAACTTCGATCCGGCCGGCGAGATCACCCAGTACAGCGCCGACGTCGGCCTCGCCTGGATCCCGAAGCGCGCGCCGAACCTGCAGTTCGACGGCGGGGTGAACCTGGGCCTGAACCGCGTGACGCCGGGGGTTCAGGCCTATGTCGGCGTTTCACGACGGTTTTGATTGGCGTCGGGGCCGAAGCATCTCATATTGGGGGTCCTGTCCAAACAGCTGAAAGGAGGTGATCCAGTGTCTCATTGTCTCCAACCGTGGTCCCACGCGACCTGGAGCCTGACGACGGAGGCTCGCGCCTGACGGTCTGTTCGCGGACCTAAGGTTTTGAAGGTCGCGGTCGCCCGGTCTCGGGCGGGCCGCGGGCAACGACGATGGAGAGGCCGCTTGGGAGCGATCCCAGGCGGCCTCTCGCATTTTAAGGGCGTCGATCAGGCGGTCGCCGGGCCGTGGAGCCTATTCGCCCGGCGCGTAGGGCACGACCTCGTGGCTTTGCACGGGCACAAGGGCGCGGGAGGTCGATCCCTCGTCCTTGCGGCGGCTCAGGCGCTCGCGGACGCGGTCGAGGTAGATGTAGATCACCGGGGTGGTGAACAGGGTGAGCACCTGGGAGACCAGCAGGCCGCCGACGATGGCGTAGCCCAGCGGGTGGCGGAACTCCGAGCCGGTGCCGTGAGAAGATGATCATCGGCACGCCGCCCAGCATGGCCGCGGCGGTGGTCATCAGGATCGGGCGCAGCCGCTGGTGCGAGGCCTCGCGGGCCGCGTCGATGGCGCTCATGCCATGCTCGCGCTCCAGCCGCAGCGCCACGTCGACGATCATGATGCCGTTCTTCTTCACGATGCCGATGAGCAGGATGATGGCGATGATGCCGATGACGTTCAGGTCCTGGCCGGCGAGCCGCAGCGCCAGGATCGCGCCCACGCCGGCGGACGGCAGGGTCGAGAGGATCGTCAGGGGGTGGATGTAGCTCTCGTAGAGGATGCCCAGGATCACATAGACGGCGATCAGCGCCGCGCCGATCAGCAGCGGCTCGCTGGAGAGCGACTGCTGGAAGGCCTGGGCGGTGCCCTGGAAGGTGCCGGTGAGCGTCGGCGGCGGATTGAGCTTGGCGGCGCGCCTTCTCGACCAGCTGCGTGGCCTGGCCGAGCGAGACGCCGGGCGCGAGGTTGAACGAGAAGGTCGCGGCCGGGAACTGGCCCTGGTGGCTGACCGTCAGGCTGCTGGTCCCGTTGGGGTCGACCTTGACGAACATCGACAGCGGCACGGTCTTGCCGGTGATCGGCGAGAGGATGAACACCGAGTTGAACAGGCCGGGATCGGCCTGCAGCGCGGGCGGCGCCTCGACGACCACGTGATAGGCGTTGAGCTGGGTGAAGTACTGCGCCACCTCGCGCTGGCCGATCAGGTTGTAGAGCGCATTGTCGATGTCGGCCGGCATGATGCCGAAGCGGGCGGCGGCCTGGCGGTCGATGGTGAGGTTCACCGCCCCGGCCTGCGTCTGCTGGTCGGAGTTCACGTCCTTGAGCTGCGGGATCTGGCGCAAGGCGTCGAGGATGCTCGGGCGCCCAGGAATTCAGCTCGCTCAGGTCGCTGTCCGACACGGTGTACTGGTACTGCGCCTGCCCCGCGCGTCCGCCGACGTTGATGTCCTGATTGGCCTGCAGCGGCGCCTGAACGCCGACGAGCTGGGCGAGCTTGGGCCGCAGGCGGTCGATGATCTGGGTCGCGTTGGCCTTGCGGCCCTGGTCTCGGGGTCGAAGCGTGATGCTGATGTTGGATTGATTGGCGCCCTGATTGCCGGCGTAGAAGGCCACCGCCTGGACGTCGGGGTCGCTGCGGATGACGTCCGCGACCTGTTCGACCTTGCCGCCGAGCTTGTTGAACGAGGCGTTCTGGGAGGTGAGCACCACCCCGCTCGAGAAAACCGGTGTCCTGCTGCGGGAAGAACCCGGTCGGCGTGGTCATGTAGAGGAACACCGCCAGCCCGGCCGTGGCCAGGAACACCAGCAGCGTCACGAACATGTGGCGCAGCACCGTGTCGAGGCCGCGCGCGTAGCCGCGCTCGATGGCGGTGAAGCCGCGCTCCAGCCCCTTGGTGAAGCGGTTGCTCGGCGGCTTGGGCTTGCGCAGGAACAGGCTCGCCAGCATCGGCGTGACGGTGAGCGAGAGGATGATCGAGAGCACCACCGCGGCGCTCAGGGTGAAGGCGAACTCGCTCATCAGCCGGCCCACCACCCCGCCCATGAACATCAGCGGGGTGAACACCGCGACCAGCGAGATCGAGATGGTGAGGATGGTGAAGCTGATCTCGCCCGAGCCGTCGAGAGCGGCCTGCTTGGGGTCCTCGCCGTGCTCGATCTTCTGCCAGATCACCTCTTCCATGACGATCGCGTCGTCGACCACGAAGCCGACCGCGATCGACAGGGCCATCAGCGACAGGTTGTCGAGGCTGAAGTGCAGCGGGAGCATGATCCCCAGCGGTCGCCAGCAGGGCCAGCGGGATCACCACGCTCGGGATCAGGGTCGCGCGGACGTCGCGCAGGAACAGGAAGATCACCAGCGACCACCAGCACGATGGTGATCAGCAAGGTCACCTTCACGTCGCTCACCGCCGCCCGGATCGTCTGGGTGCGGTCGGCGACGATGGTGCACCTCGATCCCGGGCGGCAGGCTCTTGCGCAGTCCCGGCAAGCGCCTTCTGGATGCGCGAGACCGTCTGGATGACGTTGGCGCCGGGCTGCTTGAAGACGATCAGCAGGATCGCCCGGCCGCCGCCGATGCCCTGGTCCTTGACGTGCTTGCCGGGAAACATCCAGGCGCCGACCTGGTTGTTCTCGACGTCGGCGATGGCCTGGCCGACGTCGCGCACGCGCACCGCCGCCCCGTTGGCCTTGTTGTAGCCGATGACGAGGTTGTTCCAGACCGAGGCGTCGAAGATCTGGTCGTTGGCGTAGACCGTCAGGTTCTGCTGCGGCCCGGTGATCGAGCCCTTGGGCGCGTTCACCGTCTGGTTGGCGATCATCGTGCGCACGGTGTCCATCTGCAGGCCCAGGGCGCCGAGACGCCTGCGGATCGAGCTGGATGCGCATGGCCGGCTTCTGCTGGCCGCCGACGATCACCTGCCCCACCCCCGGCACGATGGAGATGTGCTGGGAGAGGATGTTGTCGGCGTAGTCGTTCACCGTCTGGATCGGCAGGGTGTCGGAGCGCAGCCCGATGATCATGATCGGCGCGTCGGCCGGATTGACCTTGCGGATGGTCGGCGGCGCCGGAAGGTTGGTCGGCAGCTGGCCGCCGGCGGCGTTGATGGCCGCCTGCACGTCCTGGGCGGCGGCGTCGATGTTGCGGTTGAGGTTGAACTGCAGCGTGACCGAACTCGACCCCAGCGAGCTGGTCGAGGTCATCTGAGCCAGATCCTGGATCGTCGCGAACTGGCGCTCGAGCGGCGTGGCGACGTTCGAGGCCATGGTCTCGGGACTGGCCCCCGGCAGCGACGCGCTGACCTGGATGGTGGGGAAGTCGACCTGCGGCAGCGCGGCGACCGGCAGGCTGAAGTAGGCGGCGATCCCGATCAGCAGAAAGGCGACGGCGATGAGCGAGGTCGCCACCGGCCGCTTGATGAAAGGGGTCGAGAGATTGGCCACGAACCGCCGATCAGCTCTTGGCGGCGGAGGCGGCGGGCGCGCCGCCCGGCGCGGCTCCGGCGGGCCCGGACGCTCGGCTTCTGGCCGGGTTGCAGCACCCTGCACGTGCGAGCCGTTCTTCAAGGTGAGCTGGCCGTCGACCACCACCACCTCGCCGAGGTTGAGGCCGCCGTCGATCACCGCCATCCCGTTCTGGGTCGTGGAGGTCTTGACCTTGCGCATGTGGGCGACGCCGTTCTGCACGACGAAGACATAGACCCCCTCGGGCCCGCGGTTGACCGCGCCGGCCGGAACCACGGGAACCTGGTGGAGGGTCTGCAGCGTCAGCTTCACGTTCAGGAACTCGCCCGGCCAGATCCGCTCGTCGGCGTTGGCGAAACGAGCCTTGAGCTGGACCGTGCCGGTGCTGGGGTCGACCTTGTTGTCGGCGATCTGAAGCGCGCCGCTTCCGATCAGCTCGTTGGTTTCCTGAGTATAGGCCTCGGTGAGCAGCGGGGTGCGGAACCCGTTCGAGACCCGAACCAGGTTGGCGAAGTCGGACTGCGGCACGGTGAAGGTGACGGCGATCGGCTGGAGCTCGTTGACCACCGCGATGCCGGTGGTGCCGGTGGTCCCGCCGGTGACGCTGCCCGAGCTGCCCGCGGCGCCGCTGGCCGCGCCGGCGGTGGATCCCGAACTGGTGGAGACGCTCTGGGAGGAGCCGTTGGTGCTGTTGGTCGCCGAGCCCGAGCCGACGAGGTTGCCGGGGTCGACCAGACGAACCCCGATCCGGCCGGTGATCGGCGAGCGGATGCGGGTGCGGGCGACGTTGACCTGAGCCGCCGCGACCGCGCCTTGATCGATCAGGACCACGCCCTCGTCCTGCTTCACCGTCGCGCGCTGATCCTCCACGGTCTGTCGGGCGATGGAGTCCTTGGCGAGCAGGGCCTCGTAGCGGGAGAGGTTGAGGCGCGCCTCCTCCAGCGTGGCCTGATCGCGCCGGAGCGCGCCTTGCGCCTGCATCAGCGCGGCGCGGTAGGGAGCGGGATCGATCTCGGCCAGGAGCTGGCCGGCGTGGACGGTGTCTCCCTCCTTGAACGGGGCGCGCAGCAGGATGCCGCTGACCTGGGCGACGATGGTGTCGCTGCGCCAGGCCTGGGCGGCGCCGAGGCCGGTGATGGTGACCGGAAGATCCTGGGCGGTGACCTGGGCGACGTTCACCGAGGTCGGCGGCGTCGGCTTGGCCGGCGCCTTCTTCTTGTGCAGCACGGCGAAGAGCAGGAGGGCCAGCGCAAGCACGCCAAGAACGATCAGCGGCCAGCGAATTGGCCGTCGTTCAGCCATTCGGGAACTCGGCGAATTGCATGATCCGCCTCCAACGGCGCAAGATAAGAACCGTTGCCCGGAGGCGAGACGCGACGACGCCTAGTACGGCCAGCCCTCGCCCGCGACAATATGGCGCGATCCGGAATAAGGTTTCTAGGCGGAAACAACGCGATGGACGAGCGCGCCACCACTGAACTCGCCACCCGGTTCTTCGACGCGATCGAGGCCGGAGACGTGGAAGCGGTGAAGGCCTGCTACGCTCCGAACGCGCGCATCTGGCACAATACCGACGGCCTCGAGCAGGGCCCCGGCGACAATGCCGAGGTGCTCGCCGCGATGGTCAAGCACTTTGGCCGAACGCGTCTACGACGAGCGGCGGCTCACGGTGTTCGCGGGCGGCTTCGTCCAGCAGCACGTGCTCAGAGCGGTGCGAAAGCGCGACGGCGCGTCGGTTGAGCTGGCGGCTTGCCTGGTCTGCCAGGTGTCCGACGGGCGGATCACCCGGCTCGACGAATACTTCGACTCCGCCGCGGTCGACGCCTTCACCGGGCGGCGCGCAAGCTAGGCGCCGATCAACTCGCGGCCGATCAGGAAGCGGCGGATTTCGTTGGTGCCGGCGCCGATGTCGTAGAGCTTGGCGTCGCGCAGGTAGCGCTCGACCGGGAACTCCTTGAGATACCCGGCCCCGCCCAGCGCCTGGATCGCTTCCAGCGAAACTCGCACCGCGTTCTCGCTGGCGAGGAGAATGGCCCCGGCGGCGTCGAAGCGTGTCGTCTTGCCGGCGTCGCACGCCCGCGCCACCGCATAGACGTAGGCCCGCGCCGAATTCAGGGCGACATACATGTCCGCGATCTTGCCCTGCATCAGCTGGAAGGCGCCGATCGCCTTGCCGAACTGCCGCCGCTCGCGAACGTAGGGCAGCACCTGGTCGAGGCAGGCCTGCATGATGCCGAGCGGCCCGGCCGAGAGCACGGCGCGCTCGTAGTCGAGGCCGCTCATCAGCACGCCGGCGCCGCCGCCCTCCCCGCTCAACAGGTTCTCGGCCGGGACCTCGCAGTCCTCGAACACCAGTTCGCCGGTGTCGGAGCCGCGCATGCCCATCTTGTCGAGCTTGCGCGAGCACGAATAACCCTTGAACCCGCGTTCGATCAGGAACGCCGAGACGCTGCGGCTGCCCGCCTCGGGATTGGTCTTGGCGTAGACCACCAGGGTGTCGGCGTGCGGCGCGTTGGTGATCCAGAACTTGGTCCCGTTGAGCACGTAGGCGTCGCCGCGCTTGTCGGCGCGCAACGACATGCTCATCACGTCCGAGCCCGATCCCGCCTCGCTCATGGCCAGGGCGCCGACGTGCTCGCCGCTGATCAGTTTCGGCAGATAGCGCCGCTTCTGCTCGTCCGTCCCCCAACGGCGGATCTGATTCACGCACAGGTTGGAGTGCGCGCCATAGGATAGGCCGACCGACGCCGAGGCGCGCGAGACCTCCTCCATCGCCACCACATGCTCGAGGTAGCCGAGGCCGAGACCGCCGTACTCTTCGTCCACCGTGATCCCGTGCAACCCGAGCGCGCCCATCTCCGGCCAGAGCTGGCGAGGAAAGGCGTTGGTCTCGTCGATCTCGGCGGCGAGCGGGGCGATGCGGTCGGCGGCGAACCGGGCCGTGGTCTCGCGGATGGCGTCGGCCGTCTCGCCGAGACCGAAGTCCATCATCCGTTCGGCATTGGGGATCATGAGACCGGCTGTAGCATCGTGGCGGTCGGTCCTCCTACGCCAAGCGTCGGAGGATCATCCGGCTTTGCGCCTTGCGAGGCAGGACCCGCCCTGCGAAGCCCGTGAGGGCGAAGCAGGGTGGTGCGGTCGAGAAGACTCGAACTTCCACGGGTTGCCCCACAGCGACCTCAACGCTGCGCGTCTACCAATTCCGCCACGACCGCATGCCTCGCGTGGTGAGCGGGGGCCTTTAGCGAAAGCGTCGGGCATTGGGAAGGGCGTGCGGTTTGCGCGCGCTCGCCGACGAGCCCATCTGGCGAGAGCCATGACCGAGTTCTCGCCAACAGTCGCCTTCCGTCGGACCGACGACCGGCCGGTCGAGTGGGCCACATCCCGGACCCTCGTTCCCTACCCGGAGGCGGTGAGTTTCATGGAGCAGCGCGCCGCGGCCATCGCGGCGGGCGAGGCGTCCGAACGCGTCTGGCTGCTGGAGCACCCGCCGCTCTACACCGCCGGGGTTTCGGCGAAGCCGGACGATCTGTTGGCGCCGGCCCGGTTCCCCGTGTTCGCCAGTGGCCGGGGCGGCCAGTACACCTATCACGGCCCCGGCCAGCGCGTGGCCTATGTGATGCTCGACCTCACCGCGCGGGGGCGGGACGCGCGCGCTTTCGTCGCCGCCCTGGAAGCCTGGATCATCGCGGCTCTCGCGACGCTGGGCGTGGACGGCCGCATCGTACCGGGCCGGGTCGGGGTTTGGGTCGAAACGCCGGCGGGAGAGGCGAAGATCGCGGCGATCGGCGTGCGGCTGCGCAAGTGGGTGAGTTTCCACGGGATCGCGCTGAACGTTTCGCCGGACCTGTCGCACTTCGGCGGCATCGTCCCGTGCGGAATCCGTGACGCCGGAGTGACCAGCTTGTCGGCTCTTGGACGGACCGGGGACATGGCGGCTGTGGATGCGGCGTTGCGAGACGCCTTCCAGACCATCTTCGGGCGCGTGGAAGCATCCACCGGACCTTTCGAGGTCGCGCCGCGCGCCGACGTTGCTTAAGCCATCCCGGCCTGACACTTAGAGCCCACCCGCCAGAGGGGCGGCGAAGCGGGGAGCCTCCGCGATGATGACCGACGACGAGAGGCCGGCCGCGCGCGCGTGACTTTGATCGACCGCTACCTCTTCCGCCAGTTTTTCTGGCCCGCCCTGGCCGTCTCCGCCGCCCTGATCGCGCTGGGTGTGCTGAGCCAGAGCCTGACGGCGCTGAACGTGCTGGTGAACCAGCGCCAGAGCGCGGTGGTGTTCGCCAAGCTGATCGTCCTGGCCTTGCCTCAGATCATCGTGCTCGTGCTTCCGGTCGCCCTGCTGGTCTCGGCCCTGATCGCGCTGAGCCGCCTGCACGGCGAGCACGAGATCGCCATCTGCTACGGCGCCGGGATCAGCCGGGCGCGAGTGATCGCCCCGGCGATGGAGTTGGCCGCGCTGGCGACGGCGCTATCCCTGTTGCTCAGCCTGTTCGTCCAGCCGCTGGCGTTCCGCGAAATGCGCGACACGCTCGAGAGGGTCCGCGCCGACCTCGCGGCCACCTTGATCCGACCCGGGCAGTTCAACCATCCGGCCCCGGGTCTCACGGTCTACGCCCAGGCGGTCGACGACGACGGCGCGATCCACAACCTGTTCATCGACAAGGTCTCCCGCGACGGGCGCGACACCACCATCACGGCGCGAGAAGGCCGGATGGAGAAGCGCGCGGGCGGCCCCATGCTGGTCGTCCGCCAGGGCGCGAACCAGCAGTTCTCCCCCGCCGGCGTGCTCAACTTCCTCTCGTTCGATCAGTATGTGGTCGATCTCCGCCCGCTGATGTCGCTGGGGGGCGCCATTCGCTACAAGCTGTCGGACCGCTACCCGCACGAGCTGTTCTACCCCGACCCGAGCGACGATTGGGCTTGGAGGAACGCCGACAAGCTGCTTGCCGAAGGGCATTCACGCATCGCCGCCCCGCTCTACAACCTGGCCTTCATGGCGCTGGCGCTCGCCGCCCTGCTCGGCGGCGCCTCGGACCGACGGGGCTACGGGGCGCGGATCGCGGTCGCCGCCGCCGTGGCCCTGGGCGTCCGCACCGCCGGGTTCGCGATCCAGGCGGTCGCCGCCAACCTCCCGGCCTTGAACGCGGCGCAGTACGTGGTTCCGATCGGCGCTCTGGCGGGCGCCCTGGCGGTGATCTTCAGCCTGGACCGGATGCGGAAGGTCGCACCGGCACGATGAGAGGCTCGAGCGTCCGTCTCCAGGCCTATCTTCTTAGACACGCCCTGATCGGCGTGAGCGTCGCCCTCGGCGTGCTCGCCGCGGTGGTGATGTTGATCGACCTCGTGGAGATCTCGAAGACCATCGGCCAGGACACCGAGCTCACCTTCTTCCAGCTCGTCTACCTCACCGCCTTGAAGTCGCCCGCGGTGGTGCTCCAGCTCCTGCCTTTCATCTTCCTGTTCGGGATCATGGGCGCCTTTGCGAGCCTGAACCGACGCGGGGAGCTGATCGCGATGCGGGCGGCGGGCGTGTCGGCCTGGCGGTTCACGGCTCCCGCCGCGGTGGGCGCGGTGGCGATCGGGCTGCTGGCGATCACCGTGCTGAACCCGGCCGGGGCGCGGCTCAACGGCGCCTTCGAGGAGCGCAAGACGGCGCTGACGCACAACGACAATTCGCCTGACGGCGGCGAGATCTGGCTGCGGCAGGGCGACGAGCGGCGACAGATCGTGATCCATGCTCGGCGTCATACGGTCGAGGGCGGAACCGTGCGGCTGAGCGGGGTGTCGCTGTTCGTGCAGAGCGTCGGGCCGACCGGCACGCTCGATTTCTCGCGGCGCATCGAGGCCGCCCAGGCCGTGCTCACGCCCGGGGCGTGGCGGCTCACCGACGTCCGCGAGGCGGCTCCCGGCGCCACCTCGACCCGCTCGGAGGCCATGGTCATTCCCTCCAGCCTCGACCGGCGAACGGCGATGGAGAAGTTCGCCCAGCCCGGAGCGATCGCCTTCTGGGACCTGCCCGCCACCATCCGCTCCGCCGAATTGGCCGGCTATTCCCCGGCGGCCTACCGCCTGCGGTACCAACAGCTTCTGGCCCTGCCGTTGATGCTGGCCGCGATGAGCGTCCTGGCGGCCGCCTTCTCGCTGAGGTTGATGCGCCTTGGTGATTTCGCGCGGCTGGCGGCGTTGGGCGTCGCGGCGGGATTCGCCGTGTTCTTCCTGGGACAGTTCTGCGGCGCCCTGGGCATGACCGAGGTGATCCCCGCACCGCTGGCGGCCTGGGCGCCGCCGCTGATCGCCCTGTTCCTCGGGGCCAGCCTGCTCAGCTACACCGAAGATGGTTGAGCGGGGGCTCCGAACACGGCAAGGAGCGCCATGGCTTCAGCCCCGGGGGAGACCCCGCCGACCGTCGAACCCGGCGTGAGCCACCGCGCGCTCGCCATCGCCATCCTGGCCGGCGCGCTGGCGCTCGGCGGAGGGGCGCGCGCGCAGTACTACAGCCACGCCCGGGGTTCGTATCAGGACTTCCTGCACGACAAGGGCTTGGCCCAGAAGGCGGCGGAGGCGCCGCCGCCCCCGGCCGCGCCAAGCGACGGGCTTTCAGGCGGCGGCTTCTACCTGGAGGCGGACACCCTCACCCGCGAGGGCGACGGCCAGCACTTCACCGCCGACGGCCACGTCCAGGCGCGGTATCGGGGTCGCACGCTGCGCGCCGACCGCGTCGAGTACAACAGCGGCGATGGGACCGCGGTCGCCACCGGTCACGTCCAGATCATCGCCGACGACGGCACCGCGCAGTTCGCCGACCGGCTGACGCTCGACAAGGAGATGCAGGAGGGTTTCTCCACCGGCTTCTCCACGCGGCTCGCCAACAACGTCCAGATCGCCGCCGCGCGAGCCCATCGCATCACCGGCCGGCTCACCGAACTCGACCATGTGATCTTCACGCCCTGCCCGGCGTGCGGGGTCCACGGCGCCAAGGCGCCGACCTGGTCCATCCGCGCCCGGCGGGTGATCCAGGACACGCGCAAGAAGACGCTCACCTTCCATGACGCCGTCATCCAGGTGAAGGGCCAGAGCGTGCTGTACCTGCCGATCCTCACCAGCGTGGATCCGGCGGCGGATCGCAAGTCCGGCCTCCTGTTGCCGACCATCACCATCTCCGGCGAGCGGGGCGTGAGCTACCAGCAGCCGTGGTACCAGGTGATCACGCCGTCGAACGACATCACCATCTCGCCCCAGCTCAACACCAAGGTCGCTCCGTTCCTGAACCTGGATTATCGGCAGCGGTTCTACTCGGGCGTGATGGATATCCGCGCGGGCTTTACCTACGATCGCGACTTCACCTCCGGCGGCGACAAGTTCGGACCGGACACCTTCCGCAGCTACATCCTCGGCAGCGGCGTCTTCCAGCTCAGTCCCCACTGGATCTGGGGCTTCACCGCCGAGCGCACCTCCGACAAGCTGATCTTCGACAAGTACGGGATCGGCGACGTCTTCGTCGACCGAGGCCTCTACGCCTCCGACGACCGGCGCCTGATCAGCCAACTCTACGCCGTGCGGCAGGACGATCTTTCGTACCTCTCCGTCGCCGCGATCAACGTCCAGGGCCTGCGGGCGAACGATCTGCAGAGCACCTTCCCCACCGTGGCCCCGCTTATCGAGGGCCGCTGGGAGCCGAACGAAGACATCCTGGGCGGGCGGTTGCGGGTAAACGCCAGCGCCGTGCTGCTCACCCGCAGCCAGGTGCTGCCCGCGGCCATGGGCCTCGACGGCGGCGGCTATCCGGCCGAGAACAGCCGCCGCGCGACCGCCCAGGTCGACTGGCAACGGACGCTCACCTTCAGCAACGGCCTGCGGGTGGTTCCCTTCCTCCAGGGTCGCGCGGACCTCTACGACGTCGCGGGCCAGGAGCAGCTTACGCCGAGCGGCTCGACCTTCACCCGCCTGTTCGGCGTGGCCGGCGCCACGGTGAGCTATCCGCTCGTGAAGGTCACCCCGAACGCGACGATCATCCTCGAGCCCATCGCGCAGCTTGCGATCTCGCCGAACCTGAACCGCAACCTTCGTATTCCCAACGAAGACAGCATCGACTTCCAGTTCGACGAAACCAACCTCTTCCAGCCCAACCGCTCGCCCGGCTTCGACCTGATCGAGGGCGGCCAGAGCCTCACCGTCGGCGGGCGAGCCACCGTCACCCTCCCGGACGGTCGCAACGGGAGCGTCATCCTCGGGCGGCGCTACTCGACCCAGTCGGACGACAACCTGCCGGTCCGCACCGGGCTTCAGAGCCAGAACTCGGACTACGTGTTCTATGCCGACGCGACCCCGTTGAAGGACGTCTGGCTGTTCTCACGCCTGCGGCTCGCCCCGGGCTTCGGGCGCATCGACTACGCCGAGATCGGCGCCCGGTTCGCCACCAGCCGCCTGAGCGGCTACGTGAGCTACGTCGACGAGCACCAGTCGCCCAGCTACCTGCCGGTGGCCTCGCCCAACCCCCAGCTCACCGGACCGACGGTTCCCGGCAGCCCCGAGGTCAAGGACCTCGATGTCCACGCCGAGGCGTTCGTCACCCGCAACTGGGGGGCCTCGGGCTATGTGATCCTCGACAACGGCATCGTTCGCCGACAGGACTTCGGCATCATCTACCGCGACGACTGCATCCGCGTCGAAGTGCTCTATCGACACGACGAGACGTTCAACGGCACCCTCGGCCCCAGCACCTCCGTCGTCCTGCGCCTCACGCTGGCCACTTTTGGAAGCTCTGGATATGTGGCCGACCCGCGCCCGGGCTTCTGAGAGAGCCGTTCGGCCCAATCACCGCTCCGCTTCCTTCCTCCCGCTGACTTTGGTGACCATGTCCAAGATTGGACCTTCTTCGCTCGCCCTGCTCCTCGCCGGCGCCGCCTTGTTCGGCGCGGCCAACGCCCAGACGCCGGGCCCCGCCGCCGCCCCGCCCGCGGCCGCCGACACATCGTCGGGGTCGGTCAACATCCTGCCGCCCTCCGCCGCCGCGCCGATCTCTGAAAGCGTCGTCGTGACCGTCAACGACGACATGATCTCCACCTACGACATCGTTCAGCGCATGCGGCTGCTGATCGTCACCTCCGGCATCCAGCCGACCGAGCAGAACCTGCCCGATATCCAGCGCGAGGCGGTGCGCTCCCTGGTGGACGAGCACCTGGAGATGCAGGAGCTCAAGGCCCAGGGAAAGACCCAGAAGTTCAACCTGATCGCCTCCGACTCCGAAGTGGACGACGAGCTGGCCGACATCGCCCGCTCCAACAACACCAGCGCGAGCCAGCTCCTGGCCAACCTCGCGGCCCAGGGCGTCGGCGCCGAGACGCTTCGCGAGCAGCTGCGCGCCGAGATCAGCTGGCGGGGTTGGATTCGCGGCCGCTACGGGCAGCGGCTGACGGTCGGTGACGACCAGATCAAAGCCTTCCAGAAGCGGCTGGAGGCCCAGGCGGGCAAGCCGCAGTACGAGGTGACCGAGATCTTCGTCGACGCCCAGCGCGCCGGCGGCCAGCCCCAGGCGGAACAAGGCGCCGCTCAGCTCGTCTCCGAGATCAAGAAAGGCGCGCCGCTCGCCGCCGTCGCTCGCCAGTTCTCGAACTCGCCCTCCGCCGCCAACGGCGGCGATGTCGGTTGGATCTCGCCCGGAGAGATGCCCCCCGAGGTCGATCGGGTGGTCGAGACCCTGCGTCCCGGCCAACTCTCCGAGCCGATCCCGGTGAAGGACGGCGTCTACATCGTCCAGCTGCGCGACAAGCGCGCCGGGGGCTCGACCGTGGTGGTCAATCTCAAGCAGGTCGCCATCGCCCTGCCCAAGACCGCCACCGCCGACCAGGTCGCCGCCGCCCAAGCCAAGCTCGAAGCCCTGAGGCCCAAGATCAAGGGCTGCGACAGCCTCGCCAGCGCTGTCGGCGGCGATCCCAACGTGATCTCGGGCGATCTCGGAGAGGCCGAGACCAAGGACCTCGCGCCGGCCTTCCGCGCTCCCGCCGAGACGCTGCAGGTGGGCCAGGTGTCGGAGCCGATCCGCACCGACGCGGGGATGCACCTGATCGTCATGTGCGACCGCCACACCGGCGGGGCCCAATCGATGACCTCTGAGCAGATCTCCAACCGCATCTATGGCGAGGAGCTGTCGATGATCGCCCGACGCCAGCTCCGCGACCTGCGCAACTCGGCCACCATCGAGACGCGCTGATCGAAGCGCCATGACCCCGCTCGCGCTCAGCCTGGGCGATCCGGCGGGGATCGGACCTGAGATCGTCGCCGGCGCTTGGCGGGCGCTGAGATCGACCGGGCCGGTGTTCGTGGTGATCGGCGACGCCGACGCCGTGGCCAGCACCGGCGTTCCCGTCGAACGCGTCTCGGCGCCAGGCGAGGCGCGGCGCGTCTTCGCCTCGGCGGTTCCGATCCTGGACGACCCTCTCCCCGCCCCAGCCACGGCGGGGCGGCCCGACCCCGCCGCCGGCCCGGCCATCGCCCGCTGGATCGAGACCGCCGCGCGGCTTGCGCTGGCGGGCGAGGTGTCCGCGATCGTCACCGCCCCCATCGCCAAGGCCAATCTCTACGCGAGCGGCTTCGCCTTTCCGGGCCACACCGAGTTCCTCGGGGCCTTGGCGCCGCCGACGGATCGGGGACACGGCGTCGGCCCGGTGATGATGCTGGCGGCGGCCGACCTGCGCGTCAGCCTCGTGACGATCCACGAGCCGCTGGCCCGGGTGCCGAGCCTTCTGAGCGTGGATCGGATCGTCAACGCCGGTCTGGTCACGGCGGAGGCGCTGCGTCGCGATTTCGCGATCGACTCTCCGCGTCTGGCGGTCTGCGGCCTCAACCCGCACGCCGGGGAGTCCGGCGCGATCGGGCGGGAGGAGGCCGAGATCGTCGGCCCGGCGGTGGAGACGCTGCGAGCGCGCGGCGTCGAGGCGAGCGGCCCCCACCCGTCGGACAGCCTGTTCCACCCCGAGGCCCGCGGCGCGCTACGACGCGGCGCTCTGCCTCTATCACGACCAGGCGCTGATCCCGGTGAAGATGCTCGACTTCTGGGGCGGGGTGAACATCACCCTTGGCCTGCCGATCGTGCGCACCTCGCCGGACCACGGGACCGGGTTCGACATCGCGGGAAAGGGGATCGCGCGCTCGGACAGCCTCATCGCCGCCATCCGCCTTGCCGATCTGATCGCCGGCAATCGCGCGCGAATACGTGGCTGACGCCCCGCCGCTGCGCGAGGCGCTGAAGGCGGCGGGGCTCTCGGCCGACAAGCGCTTCGGCCAGCACTTCCTTCTCGACCTCAACGTCACCCGCAAGATCGCGCGGCTGGCCGGCGAGCTCGATGGCCGCACCGTGATCGAGGTCGGCCCCGGCCCCGGCGGCCTCACCCGCGCCCTGCTCGAAGCCGGCGCGAAGGTAATCGCCGTGGAGGCCGACGCGCGCTTCCTGCCGCTGCTGGAGGAGCTCGGGACCGGCTTTCCCGGCAGGCTGAGCGTCGTGCACGCCGACGCCCTCACCGTGGACGAGGCGGCGCTGGCCGGCGAAGGCGCGGCGGTGGTCTCGAACCTGCCCTACAACGTCGGCACGCCCCTGCTGGTGAAGTGGCTCACCGGGCCGTTCCGGCCCTCATCCATGACCTTGATGTTCCAGAAGGAGGTGGCGGAGCGGATCGTCGCCTCGCCGGGGGACGAAGACCTACGGCCGGCTCTCGGTGCTCAGCCAGTCGATCTGCGAGGTCGCGGCTGGTGATGACGCCTGCCCGCCCGCGCCTTCACCCCGCCGCCCAAAGTCGACTCGGCGGTCGTGCGCCTCGTTCCCGCGCACCGATGCGCCCGCGCCCGAGCACTGATCGCCGCCCTGGAACAGCGTCACCGCCGCCGCCTTCGGGCAGCGTCGCAAGATGCTGCGCTCGTCCCTGCGCACGCTGGGCGGCGAGACGTTATGCGCCGCTGCGGGGATCGATCCGAACGCGCGCGCCGAGCAGGTCGGCGTGGATGGCTTCCTACGCTTGGCGGCTTCTGACTGCAGTCATTCAGCGCCACCAGGGGCGGTGGAGGAATGAAGGCTACTGCTTCAACAGGTCCGCCACGAACCCCGCAAGCCACGGATTACGCTGACGCCGTGCGCGCTCGGCTCGATAGATGTGGACGAGGTCGGCGAACGCCCGCTCGAAGTCGTCGTTGACGATCACGTAGTCGTATTGCGCCCACTTCTCGATCTCGCCCTTGGCGCGGCCGAGGCGGCGGGCGATCACGTCGGGGGCGTCGGAAGCGCGGCCGACCAGGCGCTCGCGCAACACGGCCATCGACGGGGGCAGGATGAACACGCGCACGGTGTCTTCCGGCAACGCCGCGGCGATGGCCTTGGCGCCTTGCCAGTCGATGTCGAACAGCACGTCCCGCCCGTCCGCCAGCCGCGTCTCGACCGGCCCGCGCGGCGTGCCGTAGCGGTTCTCGTGGACCTCCGCCCACTCCAGGAAGTCGCCGGCCTTCACCATCGCCGCAAATCGTTCGGTCGAGACGAACAGGTATTCCCGGCCGTCGGCTTCGCCCTCGCGGGGCTTGCGGGTGGTGGCCGAGATCGAGAGGGTGAGCTCGGGTTCGCTGGCGATGAGTTGGCGCGCGAGCGACGTCTTGCCCGCCCCGGACGGGCTGGAGATCACCAGCAGCAGGCCGCGCCGTGTTCCGTTCATCCCGCGCGCGCCTTCTCGATGGCGCGCCAGCGCGCGACGTTCTTCAGGTGGGTGGCGAAGTCGGCGGAGAAGACATGCCCGCCCGTGCCGTCGGCGACGAAGTAGAGATCGTCGGTCTTCGCCGGCTGGAGCGCCGCTTCGAGCGAGGCGCGACCGGGATTGGCGATCGGCGTGGGTGGCAGGCCCGCGTGCAGGTAGGTATTGTAGGGGGTGTCGCGCTGCAGTTCCGAGACGCGCAGTCCATGGCCGAGCGGCGCGCCGCCGGTGATCGGGTAGATCACGGTCGGATCGCTCTCCAGCCGGATACCCTTCTGCAGCCGGTGGATGAACACCGCCGCCACCCGGGGCCGCTCGTCGGGCTTGGCGGTCTCCTTCTCCACGATCGAGGCCAGGGTCACCGCCTCCTCGGGCGTCGCGTATGGCAGGCCGCTCGCCCGCGTTTCCCATAGACGCTTGAGCAGCGCGTCCCGGGCCGCGCGCATCCGCGCGACCACATGACCGCGGCTCTCACCACGATCGACCGCGTAGGTCTCCGGCAACAGCGCGCCTTCGGGGGCGACCGGCGTCTCGCCGGTAAGGGAAGGCGTGGCGTCGATCACCGCGGCGGCCGCCCTGGAGGTCATGCCTTCGGGGATGGTCACGAAGCGGCGGACCACCTCGCCCTTCTCGATCATGCGCAAGACGCGGAACAGCGAGGTGTTCTTTGGGAAGACGTATTCGCCGGCCTGCAGCCGGCTCGCGGCCCCGGTGAGCTCGGCCGCGACCACGAACAAGGTCTGCGAGCGGATCACGCGCCCGCGATCCAGCAGGGTGGCGACACGGACCACCCCGGATTTCGGCGGGATCACCACGTCCCGCGGGCCGCCCTCGGGCGCGCGCACGAACCGCCACCCGAGCCCGACCAGCAGCAGCGCGACCAGACCGGCGATGAGCAGCCAGGAGCGGCGCGACCGGATGAAGGGCGTCGCCGGGTTGCGTCGTCCGCGCCGCTTTCGAGGTGTCCGCCGGGTCGGCCGCCGGGTCACGACCAGCGCTTGAAGAGAACCGAGGCGTTGGTGCCGCCGAAGCCGAAGCTGTTCGACAAGACGATCTCGATGGGCATCGGCTTGGCGGTGTTCGGCACCAGGTCGAGCCGGGTATCCACCGACGGGTGATCGAGGTTGATGGTCGGCGGGGCGATCTGGTCGCGCAGGGCGAGCACGCTGAACGCCGCCTCGACGGCGCCGGCCGCGCCCAGCAGGTGGCCGATGGCGCTCTTGGTCGAACTCATCGCCGTCTTGCCCGCCGCCTGGCCGAACAGACGCTCGACCGCCGCTAGTTCGATCTCGTCGCCGAGCGGTGTCGAAGTGCCATGGGCGTTGATGTAGTCGATGTCCGCCGGATCGATCCCGGCGTGGGCGATGGCCGCCTCCATGGCGCGATAGCCGCCGTCGCCGTCCTCGGCGGGGGCGGTGATGTGATAGGCGTCGCCGGCCAGGCCGTAGCCGATCACCTCGGCGTAGATCTTGGCCCCGCGCGCCTTGGCGTGCTCCAGCTCTTCCAGCACGAGGACGCCGGCGCCCTCGCCCATGACGAAGCCGTCGCGATCCTTGTCGTAGGGGCGTGAAGCCTTTGTCGGCTCGTCGTTGAAGTGGGTGCTCATCGCACGGCAGGCGACGAAACCGGCGATGCCGATGGGGCAGACCGCCGCCTCCGCGCCGCCGGCCACCATGACGTCGGCGTCGCCGTGCTGGATGAAGCGCATGGCGTCGCCCACCGCGTGGGCGCCCGTGGCGCAGGCCGTGACCACCGCGTGGTTCGGACCCTTGAAGCCGTGCCTGATCGAGACCTGGCCCGAGGCGAGGTTGATCAGCGCGGAGGGAATGAAGAAGGGCGATATCCGACGCGGCCCCTTCTCCTTCAGCTCGATCGCGGTCTCGGCGATGGTGTTGAGGCCGCCGATGCCCGAGCCGATGTTCACCCCGGTGCGGAAGCGGTCGGCATCGGTCTCCGGCGCCCAGCCGCTATCGGCGACCGCCTCGTCGGCGGCGGCGACGGCGTAGAGGATGAAGTCGTCGACCCGGCGCCGATCCTTGGGGCTCATCGCCGCATCGGGATCGAACGGGCGCTCGCTCTTCTCCGCGCCGCCGCCTCGGCCATCGACGCGGGGAACCTCGCAGGCCACCTGGCAGGCGTAATCCGTCGGATCGAAGCCGCTGATTCGGCCTGCCCCCGACTTGCCATCGAGGATCGCCTTCCAGGTCGGCCCCACGCCCCAGGCGAGAGGGCTGACGACCCCAAGGCCGGTGACGACAACTCGTCGCTTCATCGGAGGCTCAGGCCTGGCCGGATTTCTCCGAGATGAACTTCACCGCGTCGCCGACGGTCTGGATGTGCTCGGCCGCATCGTCGGGGATCTCGATGTCGAACTCTTCCTCGAAAGCCATGACCAGCTCGACGTTGTCGAGGCTGTCGGCGCCGAGGTCGTCGATGAAGCTCGCCTTTTCCGTCACCTTTTCCGGGTCGGCGTCCAGGTGTTCGATGACGATTTTCCGCACACGTTCGAGGATGTCGGACATCAGGTTTGGAATCCCTTTGTTGAAGCGCTCAACCCTAACGCCGCCGACCGGCGGTCCGGCGTCCCGGTAAGAAGACTGCCGCCTAGCACGTCGGAAACGGCGAGGCCAGCGGACCGGCGGAGCGGCCTAGATCATGGCCATGCCGCCGTTCACGTGTAGGGTTTGGCCGGTCATGTAGGCCGCCTCTTCGCTGGCGAGGAACACACAGGCCGCCGCGACCTCCGCGCCCGACCCGAGCCGGCCCAGCGGGATGGTCGTCAGGATCTGGGCCCGCTGGGTCTCGTTCAAAGCGTCCGTCATCGGACTTTCGATGAACCCTGGGGCCACGCAGTTGACGGTGATCCCCCGGCTGGCGACCTCCTGGGCGAGCGCCTTGGAGAATCCGATCATCCCCGCCTTGGACGCCGCGTAGTTGGCCTGCCCCGGATTGCCCATCACCCCCACCACCGAGGTGATGCCGATGATCCGCCCGGCCCGGCGCTTCATCATCCCTCGCATGCAGGCGCGCGACAGCCGGAAGTAGCTCTCGAGGTTGATCGTCTGGACCGCGCGCCAGTCCTCGTCCTTCATGCGCATGAGCAGGCCGTCCCGCGTCACGCCCGCGTTGGCGACCAGGATGTCGAGCCCCGCGCCGGCGGCCGCCTCGGCCTGGCCGACCAGGCCGTCCACCGCCGCCCCGTCCGAAAGATCGGCGGCGACCGTCCAGGCGCGCTCCCCAAGCTCACCCGCGAGCGCCTCCAGCGCCGACTGGCGGGTGCCGGATAGGACCACGCCCGCGCCCGCCTGGTGCAGGGCCCGGGCGATCGCCCCGCCGATGCCGCCGCTCGCGCCGGTGACCAGCGCCGTCTTCCCGGATAGTTCGAACATGCGTCTTCCGCTCTCGTTTCGGCTGGTCTCGTCTTGAAGCGCTCGCCCCGCCCGGACAAGGCTTCAAGCCTCGGCCCTAGGTTCGGGCGGAGCCGCGCCGGGGGCTCTCCTTGTCGACGTACGGATTCTTTCCCGCCTTGACGGTCAAACGGATCGGCGTGCCCGGCATGGCGAAGCTCTCACGCAGGGAGTTGATCAGATAGCGCCGGTAGCTGTCGGGAAGCTTGGCGGCGCGGCTGGCCATCAGCACGAAGGTCGGCGGGCGCGCCTTGGTTTGCGCGATGTACTTCGGCTTGACGCGAAGTCCGTTCACCGCCGGCGGCGGGTGGCGCTCCACGGCCATGTGCAGCCAGTCGTTCAGATCGCGGGTTTTGAGCTTGGTCGACCACTCCGTGTGAGCCGAGATCACCGCGGGCATCAGCCGGTCGAGGCCCCGACCGGTCTCGGCGGATAGCGCGACCATGGGCGCACCGCGCAACTGCGGCAAACGTAGCTCGGCCTCGGCTTTCAGTTCGCGCAATCGCGCGCCCGGATTGTCGATCAGGTCCCATTTGGCGAGAACGAAGACGAGCGACCTTCCCTCCCGCTCGATCAGGTCGGCGAGGCTGAGGTCCTGGGTTTCGAAGGGGTGGGTCGCGTCCATCACCAGCAGGACCACCTCGGCAAAGGTGATGGCGCGCAGGGAATCCTGGGTCGACAGCCGCTCCATACCGTCCTCGACCTTGGCCTTGCGGCGCAGCCCGGCGGTGTCGACGAGACGCACGCGGCGGCCCTGCCACTCCCAGTCGACGTTGATGGCGTCGCGCGTGATCCCGGCCTCGGGTCCGGTCAGCAGGCGCTCCTCGCCGATCAGCCGGTTGACCAGGGTCGACTTGCCGGCGTTGGGCCGGCCGACCACGGCGATCCGGATGGGCTTCTCGCCGTCCTTATCCTCCGCCTCGTCCGGATCATCGGTCGCGAGCGCGGCGACGACGGCATAGAGCTCGCCCAGCCCCTCGCCATGCTCGGCGGAGATCTCCACCGGCTCGCCGAACCCCAACGAGAAGGCTTCCAGAAAGCCGGCGTCCCCGGCTCGACCCTCGGCCTTGTTGGCCACCAGGATCACCGGTCGGTCCGCCCGGCGCAGGACGGCGGCGAACAACTCGTCGACCGGCGTGACGCCCTCGCGCGCGTCGATCACGAACAGGACGGCGTCGGCCTCGGAGATCGCCTTCTCCGTCTCGCGCCGCATGCGCGCTTCCAGGCTCTCGTCGGTGACGTCCTCGAAACCGGCGGTATCGATCAGGCGCACATCGATATCGCCCAGACGTCCGGAGCCGAAGCGCCGGTCGCGGGTCACGCCCGGGCGATCGTCGACGATGGCGAGACGTCGTCCGGCGAGGCGATTGAACAGGGTCGACTTGCCGACGTTCGGCCGCCCGACGATGGCCAGCGTCAACATGGGATCTCAGCTCTGCCTCAGCGAATGGCGACCAGATCGCCACCTTCGGTCACCACATACACCATCCCGCCCACCGCGATGGGTCCGATGACGGCGTCGGACCCGAGCCTCAGGGCCCCCAAGGTGGCGCCTGTCTTGGGATTGAGGGCGAGCGCCGTCCCTTGGGTGGAAACCAGGATCAGCCGGTTGTCGGCGAGAACCGGCGAGGACCAGTAGATCCGCGTCCGCTTCTTTGACTTGCCGCCCTTCTTGCCCGCCAGGGCGCCCGGCTCGTTCAGGTCGCGGATCCAGTAGACTTGGCCGGACTCGCGCGCCACGCAGATCACTTGCCCGCTCTGGCTCACCACATAGACCACGTCGCCGGCGGGCCAGGGGGTCGTCACCGCCGTGATCGGCAGGGTCCAGCGCGGGATGCCGGTGCGCAGGTCCACGGCGGCGAACACCTCGGCGTGGCTCACCGCGTAGACGTCGCCGCGATAGATCACCGGCCGGCCCGGGATGTCGCGGATCTCCGAAAGGGCGTTGGTGCGGCTGGTCTTCGACAATGGGGTATTCCACAGTTCATTGCCGTTGGCCGCTCGAAGAGCCACCAGCTCCCCCGAAGCGAAGGAGGCGATCAGGGTGTCGCCGTCGACCGCGGGCGACGTCGCCGCCAGGATCCGCGCGGGCTCGGTGAGCGCCTGATAGGTCCAGACCTGATTGCCCGTGGCGGTGTCGAAGGCGAACAGCTCGTCGTTGACGTCCTCCACATAGACGCGGTCGCCGAAAACGGTGGGCGCGGCGTGTAGCGGGGCATCGACGCTCGAGCGCCAGCGCAAGGCGCCGGTCGCGGCGTCCAGCGCCACGACCTCGCGATAACCGGACGAGGCGTAGACCGTGCCGTTCGCGAAGGCGACTCCGCCGCCGAACGCCAGCTTTCCGCGCCGACTGTGCGGCATGATGTTGGTCCGCCAGATCGTCGCACCCGTGCGCGCGTCGTGGGCGCTCACCTCGGCCTCGGCGTCCATGACGAAGATCCGTCCGCCCGCGGCGATCGGCGGCGCGGTGATGTGCGCGCGCCGCGTGGTCTTGCGGCCGATGGGTCGGCGCCAGGCGACGACGAAGTTCGGCGCCGCGTCGACGTGCTCCACCGACTGGGCGGGCGTCCCACCGGGCAGCGGCCAATCGGCGAGCGGTGTGGGCGACGGGAGAGCGAAGTCCTGACCCTTGAGGGAGTCGGACACCTTGAGCTGGTCCTCGGAGGCGACCACCGGGATTCGCGTCCCGCGCGCCGCGGTGCTGGCCTTGGCCTTGCCGTGGAAGGGGTTGAGCGAGCCCACCGCCGACAGCGTGTTGCAGCCAGCGAGCGCGAGAGAGGCGGCGAGCGCGAGGGCCGCCCCGGCGCGTAACGACGTCGACTGGGGTGTCATTCTGTCTCTATTGAGGACCACTGGAGGCCTGGGCCGCCGGCGCCTGCGCCCCCTCTGGCGCGCCGCCACCGATCGCGGACAGGGTCTGGGGCGAGGGCGGCGGCAATGTGGCGGCGAGCTTGGCGGCCGCGGCGACGTCCTGGGCTTGGCCCGCGTCGATGAGGGCGATCGTGCTCTTGGCCCTGTCCCGGACGTCCGGCGCGGCGGTGAGCCGCAGGCTGAGCGCGTTCAGATCGCCGCGGGCCTCGGTGACTCGACCGGCCTGCAGCTTGGCCATGGCCAGCGCCTCCCGGGCTTGGCCGTCGAAGGGACGCTTGTCGCCGATGATGGCGTTGAGGCGGGTTTCGATCTGTGGATAGGGCGCGGTGTCCATCAGGGCGAGGGCGGCCTTGAGCCTGGCGAGGTCGCCGAGGAAGGCGCCCGGCGCCGTTTTGGCCGCTTGATCGTATAGAACGGCGGCGTCGGTGGCCTTGTCGTCACGCAGGCGCATGTCGCCCTGCAGCATGAGCGAGAGGGCGCGGTAGGCGGGCGGGCCGCTCTTGGCCACCGGCGCGAGAGTGTTGAACGCGCCCGTCTCGTCTCCCCCGGCGAGCGCGGTGAGCGCCTTGTCGTAAGTGACCGAAGCCTCGGCGATGTTATGCGCCTGCCAGGTGCGCCATCCCCAGACGGCGAGCCAGACGACGATCACCGCGACGAGGATGCCCGCGAACCAGGGCCAGCCGCGACGCGCGAGCGCACCGTAGCGCTCGGCTCTCAGCCGTTCCTCGACCTCTTCGACGAAATCCGCCACGCGGCTTCAACCTCTCTTCATGGTCCAACGCGCAGCGCCGGGCGCGAACCCTTAACCAGGGTCGCGGCGAGCGGCAACGTCGCGCAGGCTGATGGCGACCATCGCGCCCTGCAGCACGAGGCACAGCGCGGGGCGGAGGAACTGCCCCACGCTCAGGCCATAGTGGGGAATCACCTCTCGGCCGCCCAGCCAACTCCAGGTCGGCGCCGACGTCAGCGGTTTGACGATCAGGTCGATGGGCAGACAGAGCAGGTAGGCGCAGGCGGTGACGACGGCGAACAGCCCGCCGCGCTTCGGCTCGAGCAGGACGAGATAGATCAGGAAGATCTGGGTGTAGCCGGCCGAGCCGGTGACGAAGGCGGTGAGCGCCACGCCGACCGCCAGCGCCGCCACCCGCCGCGCGTCCGCCCGCCCCGGATGCAACGCTCCCATGAAGGCGCAGGCCAGGGCCCCGACAGCGAGACCCCGCATGGCGAGCTCGAGCACGTCCGCGAGGATGTGCGCCGGTAACGGGGGAAGAAGCGTCAGTCCGGGCGGCGCGGCCCGCAGCAGGTGCACGATCGGCCAGAACGAGGTCGCGAAATACATGTCGGTGAAGTGCTGATCGCCGACCGTGGCGTAGTAGGTCGAATTCGCGATGGACGATCTCACCGATGCTGCCCTCCCCGAAATAGAGGTAGCTGGCCGCGTAGATCGTCAGCATCGCCACGGTGAGCCGCGCGAACCAGGCCACATCCCGCGTCGCGAACGGGCCGAAGCCGGCGAGCAGGATGTAGGGTTTGAAGTTCACCGCGAGGCCCATGGCGAGGCTCTGGCCCCACTTGGACTTGATCAGCCCGCCGTACGCCAGAACGACGCCGGTGAAGCAGAGGATGATGAGATTGCCCCGCTCCAAGGCGTAAAGCATCGGCAGGGAGAACGAGAACAGCAGGGTGCGCGGCAGGGCGCTCGCGCGATCCACGCGGCGGAAGGAGGCGAACACCAGGGCCGTGTTGGCGACGAACACCGCGACGAGCATGGCCAGCGAGCCCCAGTCGCAGTTCCGGCCAAGCCCCCCTTCGACGTAGCAGGCGTGGACGGCGACGAGCTTGAGAAGGGCGAAGGAGAGCGGCGGATAGAGGGATCGCCAGATGGCGTACGCCCCGCCGGTGACCGCCCAGCGCGCCGGAGTGTAGAGGTCCATAAGGGTGTCGTTCGGCCGGAAGTACATCGGCTGGGGCAGGTAGCCGAGCACATGGAAGCGCCAGGCGAGAAACCCGACGGAGCACAGCACCGCCGTTGCGGTCGCCCACGCCCAGACCGATTCGCGGATCGACGCTCGGCCTGCGGATTCAGTCGAGGACAGACCGTTTTCCGGGTTCGAGGCTCTGCGAGGAGCGACGCGACATTCACGACGGAGCGGGCCGGGCGCTCATCGCCGCGGAAGTGATTCGTCCGTACCAACCCAAAGGTCCTTTCAGCGGTCCGGCGAGGCGTCACGCCAGATCCGCCTTGGCCGGGCGGCGCGTATGACACACCGGTGATGCGGGCGGAAACGTCGCGATCGAGGTTTGGCGCGCGTACGCTTTCCGAAACGGGGCGGCCGTGTTATCGCACCGCATCAGGGACAGCCCCCGCCCGGGGGATACACGGGCGGCCAAAATGATCGAAAACGTGTCGGGCGCGCCAAACGGATGACGGTTTTCTGCGTTTTGTGCGTTCCGGTCCGTAAAGCCTACGTTCTCTCCCTCTACGCGCCTTTAGCTCAGGTGAATGCCTATGACGTCGATCTTCGAAGACCTCTTCGTGCTGGAACTTGCCAACAATCACTGGGGTAAGATCGAACGCGGCTTCAAGATCATCGACGCCTTCGCCAAGGTGGTGCGGGAAAATGGCGTTCATGCCGCGATCAAGCTGCAGTTCCGCGACATCGGCTCCTTCATCCACGACGGCCATCGTCACCGTGAGGACTCCCGCTACATCAAGAAGACGCTCGTCACCGAGCTCTCGTGGGATGAGCTGAGGGCGATGGTCGAGCGCGTGCGCGGACATGGCCTGGTGACCATGGCCACCCCCTTCGACGAGGTCAGTGTCGACAAGTGCGTCGAATTCGATGTGGATATCCTGAAGATCGCCAGCTCCGATATCCGCGACCGGGTGCTGATCGACAAGATCGCCTCGGCGGGAAAGCCGGTGATCGCCTCGAGCGGCGGCTCCAACCTGGCCGACGTCGATCGTCTGGTCTCGATCTTCGCCGAGCGGAACATTCCGTTCGCCCTCAACCATTGCGTGTCGATCTATCCGTCCCAGGACAACGAGCTGGAAATGAACCAGATCGATTTCCTCAAGGGCCGCTTCCCCGACACGCCGATCGGCTTTTCCACCCACGAGATGACCGACTGGTCGAGCTCGATCATGATCGCCGTCGCCAAGGGCGCGACCACCTTCGAGCGGCACGTCGACATCGACGACGAGGGCATCCCGGTCTCGCCCTACTGCACCCTGCCCGAGCAGGCCGACGTCTGGTTCAAGGCGTTCCGCAAGGCGAGGGAGATGTGCGGCGGCTCGGCCGAGGCGAAACGCGCGCCTCCCGAGAAGGAGGTCCGCTACCTCGACGAGCTGGTGCGCGGCGTCTACGCCAAGCACGATTTGGAAGCGGGTCACCACCTCACCGCCGACGACGTCTATTTCGCGGTTCCGCTTCTGCACGGCCAGATCTCCGTGCGCGAGTTCACGGGCGGCGAGCGGCTGAAGGCCCCCCTGGCGAAGGACGCGGCGGTCAAGTTGCGTGAGATCGACGCGGACTACGCCAACGACCTGACGCTCCAGCGGATGATCGAGACGCGCGGCATCGAGCGGGCGACGCCCTCGAACAAGGCGCTTCAAGGCGCGGCCTGACGAGGCTCGCCTGGCGCGGCGGACCGGGCTCTCGGAGGGCCGCGGCCCGCTTCATCGAACGAAACTCGCCGACTAGCGGCGCATAGCATCAAGAGGCGCCATGCGCGTTGCCGACTACATCGCAGAGCTGCTCGCCGGCAAAGGCTGCACCCACGTCTTTCTGGTGACCGGCGGGGGCGCCATGCACCTGAACGACGCCTTCGGGCGAGCGGCCGGATTGACCTACGTCGCCATGCACCACGAGCAGGCCTGCGCGATGGCCGCGGAGGGTTACGCCCGCATGGGGGGTCGGCCGGCGATCCTGAACGTGACCACAGGCCCTGGCGGGATCAACGCTCTGAACGGGGTGTTCGGCGCCTACACCGACAGCATCCCCATGGTCGTGATCTCCGGACAGGTCAGGCGCGAGACGATCGCGGGGAACTTCCCACACCTCGGCCTTCGCCAATTGGGCGATCAGGAGGTCGACATCGTGCGCATGGTGGGGGGCATCACCAAGAGCGCCGTCACGGTGCAGGATCCCTCACGCATCCGCTACGAGGTGGAGAAGGCCTACCACCTTGCGGTCAGCGGGCGACCGGGGCCGACATGGGTCGACGTTCCCATCGATATCCAGGGCGCGAACATCGACCCAGCGAACCAAGTGGGATTCGATCCCGCGACAGACCCGGCCGCGAGCCTTCCCACGGAATCGGATCGGCTCGACGGGTCCGAGCTGGACGCGGCGGTCGACCGGTTGCTCGAGCGACTCTCGCAGTCCGAGCGCCCGGTGATCCTTCCCGGCACCGGCGTGCGCACGGCGGGTCAGGCGGAGCGCTTCCTGGAGCTTGCCGAGCGGCTCGGCGTTCCGGTCGCGACCGCCTTCAACGCCCACGACCTGATGAGCGACGACAATCCCCTGTTCGTCGGCCAGCCGGGCACCGTCGGCGATCGGGCGGGAAACTTCGCCGTCCAGAATTCCGACTTCGTGCTGGTCCTGGGCTGTCGGCTCAATATCCGCCAGATCAGCTACAACTGGGACAGCTTCGCGCGCGCCGCCTTCAAGGTGATGGTGGACGTCGATCGCGCCGAGCTCGCCAAGCCGACGCTGAGCATCGACCTGCCGATCCACGCCGATCTGGACGCCTTCTTCTCCGCCCTCGAGCGCCGGCTCGCGGACTGGTCTCGACCGGACGCGCACGCCCGCTACCTGAATTGGTGCCGCGAGCGGCTGCAGCGCTATCCGGTGACGCTCCCCGAATACTGGGCGGGGACGGGCGGGGTGAACCCCTACTGCTTCGCCGACGCCCTGTTCGAGGCGCTGACGCCGAGCGATGCGGTGATCACCGGCGACGGCACCGCCTGTGTGTGCACCTTCCAGGGGGCCAAGCTGAAGCAGGGACAGCGCCTGTTCTCGAACTCGGGATCGGCGTCGATGGGCTACGATGTCCCCGCGGCGATCGGCGCCTGGTACGCGGACAATCGCCCGGATCGCATCGTGTGCATCGCCGGCGACGGCAGCATCATGATGAATCTGCAGGAGCTGCAGACCATCGTCGGCCAGCGCCTGCCCATCAAGCTGTTCGTGCTCAACAACGACGGCTACCACTCGATCCGCCAGACGCAGCAGAACTACTTCCCCGACAACGTGGTCGGCTGCGGACCCGAGAGCGGGGTGACCTTTCCGGACTTCGTCCGCCTGGGCGAGGCGTTCGGCTTCCCGACACGGCGCGCGACCAGCCACGACGACATGCGCGCGGCCATCGCCGCAACGCTGGACGGCGAGGGACCTCAGCTCTGCGAGGTGTTCCTCGACAAGGCCCAGCCTTTCGCGCCCAAGCTGAGCTCGCGGCGGCTCGAGGACGGCCGGATGGTGACCTCGGCGATGGAGGATTTGGCGCCATTCCTCAGCCGCGACGAATTGGCCGACAACATGCTCATCCCAATCATCGAGACTTAGGTCAGTGGTTCAGAACCCCGATGCCTGAGCGCGGCGGCCATGTAGAAATCTTGCTGTCGACCTATAATGGCGACTTGCATCTCGATGAGTTCTTAGAGTCCTTGCTCCGGCAGGACTACGAGGACTGGTCCCTTGTTGTTCGCGACGATGGGTCAAGGGATCGCACTGTCGAGATAATCGAAGCTTGGCAGAGGCGATTTCCGCAACGGATCAGTCGTTTTCAGGGGCCAAGCGACGGGAATCTCGGTGTGCTTCGAAGCTTCTCCACGCTGTTGGAAGCGAGTTCGGCCGATTACGTGATGATGGCCGACCAGGACGACATATGGCTGCCCGAGAAGGTGCGACTCACTCTCGACGCGATGAAACGACAGGAGGCGCAGGCCGTCCCCGGCCGGCCGGTCCTCGTTCACACCGATCTGATGGTGGTCGATCAGGACCTGCAAATGGTCTCGAGGTCCTACTGGGAGTACCAAGGACTCACGCCAGGGCGCGGCCGCCCCTTTCCCCGAATTATGGTCGAGAACGTCGTTTGGGGCTGCACGGCGATGTTCAATCGGCCGTTGATCGCGCTTGTCGGGACCATCCCCGACGAGGCGGGCCACCACGATTGGTGGATCGCCTTGGCCGCTGCGGCTTTTGGCGACATCGTCTCCCTAAAGGACGCTCGGATTTTGTGGCGACGTCACGGCCTCAACGCCAGCCGCGTGTCGAGCGTTCATAACATTTCGCTCTCGGCAATGGTGCATGTCGGAGCCGCGCGTCAGCGGCTCGGCGCATTGTTCGATGAAAGTCGACTGCGCATCGAGTCGTTCGTGGATAGATACGGAGCCAAACTCGACCCAGCCGACCTGAGGGTTGCGAAAGCCTTCCTCCACTTGCCGCGACGCACCCTGCTGGAGAAACGACTCGATATAATCCGCTATGGATTACTATTCGGATCCAAAAGACGGAACATCGGTATGCTGGCTCTAATATGACGGGCGGTCCTCAAGTGCTTGAGACACTATTGTGAGCCCTACTGTCGATCTCCCACGGGTGGCTGTTCTTCTCTCCACCTACAACGGCGAGCCTTATCTGAGGGCGCAGCTGGATAGTCTGGCGTCTCAAGAAGCTGTGTCGGTGGAATTGTTCGTCCGAGACGATGGCTCGACCGACAAGACGATTGACATCCTTCGTAGCTACGCCGACCGCTGGCCAACTCTCTCGAACATCTCCCCAAGTCGAAATCTTCGCCCGGCGGCAAGCTTTCTGGAACTCCTCAGATCGATCCCCGCTGATTTCGAATACTACGCGTTCTGCGATCAGGACGATGTTTGGTTACCCAAGAAATTAGCTCACGCCGTCGAGATGTTGGGCGAGCTGAAGACGGATGTTCCCGGCCTTTATTGCTCCCTCGCGACGTGCGTGAACAACGAGCTCGAGCCCTTGGGGCCGCTCTCCTTTCGCGGTACGGGCGACTTTGAGCACATGATGTTTGCCAGCATTGTCCTAGGCGCCACCGCGGTGATGAACAAATCCGCGGCGAACCTCGTGCGCTCACGGACACCCGGCGCCGCCGTGATCATGCATGACTGGTGGTGCGCCTTGGTCGTGTCGGCCTTCGGGACACTCGTGGCCGACCCGCGCGAGACGATGCTGTACAGGCAGCATCAGAGCAACACCCAAGGAACCGCACCGGGCCGCATTGCCGGACTGATCGTCCAGTTGAAAGCCTTCCTGCGGAATCCGAGGGCATTCTATCCGATCCATGGACAAGTGGCGGAATTCCTTCGCTTGTACGGGGACCAGCTCGGGCCAGCCGCGCGTAAACCGGCCGAAGCGCTTGTTCGCTCGCGTCGGTCTATGGCCGCGCGACTCGCGTACGCCGCGTTCGGAAGAATCCCGCGCTCAGACGTCTGGGGCGCTGTCGGGACTCGCATTCTGATCGGGGTGGGATTGTATTAATGACCCCAAGCCTTTGGATGCAGGGGAATATTGCTCGCCTCAACGTGGTCGCGCACGGACGTCGCTCAAGTCGTTTGCGCTCGGATGGCGTCCATGACCGCTGACATCACCCGAAAATCCAAGGTGAAGGCAAGACTTGAGAACCTGAGCAGGTCTTACCTTCAGACCGGGGTCATTGCCCGATTTACCGGGGGATTGGGTCCGGTATTGTTTTTTGGCTTTGGGGCCAACGTGATTACTGCCCTTGTCGGCATGACGGCTATTCCCCTCTACCTCACGCTTATGGGTCAACAGGCCTATGGCATCGTTGGCTTCTATGTGGTGCTTCAGGGCTGGATGGTGCTGTTCGACCTGGGGGTCGGCCAGGCCGTTGGACGTCAGCTCTCTCGTTATCGCGCCGGCGCCGTGCGCCCGGAAGACGCCGTCAGTCTGTTGGGAGCGGCGGAAGCCGCCTTTCTGGCAGCCGGCCTGATCGCCGGAATCGTTTTCTTCTTCTCGATGGGTTGGGTGGGTCGTTACTGGCTTGGCTCATCCGACTTGCCCGCCGGAGAGGTCCACCTCGCCCTCCAACTCGCCGGTTGGCTTCTGGTCGCCCGATGGCTGGTGACGGTCTATCAGTATGCGCTCGTCGGCCTCGAACGCCAGATCGCCGCGAACTCCGTCACGCTCCTGGGAACGATCGGGCGAAACGGCATCGCCGTGATCGCCCTAGCCTCGATATCGCACTCTCCCAGCATCTTCTTTATCGCTTGGCTTAGCGTGACCCTGCTCGAGGTCGTCGCGAACCGGCTGCTGCTGGCGAGAGCGATGCCGGTCGCCAAGGTGCACTGGGCGAACGGTTGGCGACTGATGACTCGGGAATTCAGCTTCGCCGCGGGAATCACTCTGAGCCTAGCGATAACCCTTAGCATTGGCCAAGCCGACAGAATGACCTTGTCGCACTCGCTTCAGCTGGGCGAGTTCGGCGCATTCAGCCTCGTGGTTTCACTTTGCGCCGGCATCGCCCTGGTCGTCCCACCGATGGTGCAGGCATTTCAGCCGCGGCTGACGAGCCTCCTGGCTCAAGACCGAAGGGCGGAGTTCGCCGAGGTGTATCGGCTCTCGATTTCGTTGATCATCGTCGTGACCGCGGGTCTCGCCGGAACGATGGCGACATGGCCGGAACTGGTCGTCTACGCCTGGACAGGCGATCGTCACATCGCACACGCGTTGGCGCCCACGCTTACCCTCTACGCGCTCGGGAGTGGCATCGCCTCATTCCTTTTTCTCCCGCTCGTGCTCCAGTTCGCTCAAGGGCTGATCAGGCTTCAATTGATCGGCAACCTGGTGTTCGGCGCCGTTTGGATCCCCGCCGCTGTCTGGGCTTCACTGAAGTTTGGCACCGTCGGGGCAGGGGTCGTATGGCTGACGGGCAACGTTCTTTTCCTCCTGCTGTGGGTCCCCCTGATCCATCGCAGACTGCTGTCACCAGAAGAACGACATGGCTTGGGATCGCAGGCCTGGTTAAGAATAGCCGTGATTGCGGCGCTCCTAGCGGCGACACGACTTGTGAACTCCGATGGATTCGATCGGCCGATGGCTCTCGCATTCCTGGCGGCGGTTAGCTTGACGATCATGGCCATCGCCACACTGCTGTCCCGGGAGCTTCGCACCCATCTGATGGGCATTGCCGGGATCGGGAGCGCCCGCGTCCAGTGACGCTGAGCCGGCATTCACCCGGCCGTCGTTCCGCCTACTTCCTGGCGATCAGAAGTCAACTCCGAGCCTTCCGCCCGTCCGAGCCGGACGTCGCGGTCCAAGCGGGCTTCCACAACCTTGGATTGGAACCATAGACGCAAGGCCGCCCAGCCCCTCGGGGGACGTCCCTCGTTCGCGATGTAGGCGCTTTGTATATGCATGAAGCTCGCCAAGTGAGCGGTCCTCTTCACCTGAACCTCACGCAAACCCGCGTCCGTCGCGAGCTTGGCGAGGTTTTCAGCATTGAAGAGAACGATGTGCCGCGGCGGCTCCAAACCTCGCCAATCACGACCGTGGCGGACCAGAAGCTCAGAGCTCGCATTGGGCGTGGAAACCACAAGCACTCCCCCCGGCTTCAGGACCCTGACGCTCTCGGCAAAAAACCTATGCGGATCATGAAGGTGTTCGATCACGTGACTAGACGTCACGGCGTCGAACGATTCGTCAGCGAACCCAGCGGTTCGTAGGTCGCCCACGACAACGTCCAGACCTCGGGCCCGGGCCGCCTGAACCGCGAGCGGATCGATTTCGACACCGCTGGCCCGCCAACCCAGGCTATTCAGAAATTCGATCCCATTCCCGTCGCCGCAACCGACATCGAGGATTGTCGCGCCAGCCCCGCAGACGCTCGCCGGTAGGTGCCGGATCATGGAATTGGCATGATCCGCGAGACCGGGGTAGAAGCGCGTCGCGAGGGAGCAGAGCGCAGACAGACCCCACGTCTTCTTGCCGAAGCCATAGACACTGGCAGCTCGCTCTTGGGCCACCCTGACAATCGCGGCGCCCGCCAAGCGAGAAGCAAAGCTGGAGGCGCCATGCGTATAGTAGTCGCTATACGCCTCGCCTACCGTCGCCTCCGTGGGGCGAGGGTCAAGCCACAGGGCGCGGCACGCGGGACACGCACTGAGGCTCCAGACACCGGGCGCGCCGAAAAGGCGGTCTTGAAGGCCCTCGTAGACAGGATTGCCGGCGGTCCAGCAAAGTGGGCACACGATCTGCCGCTCGGTTTCGATGATCGACCTCATTGATAGCGATGGGATCGGATCCGAAACCGATTTCCCAACGGGGACCCTCCGCACCCACGTTGCATCAGACCGCAGCCCATCGCAATCAGAGCGCACCGACCCCGGCCCGCATAAAGGGCCTGGGTCGCCACTTTGAACTCACCGTTCTGACGGTTTCGGGCGGCAGGTATGGACAGCAACCTGGGAGATCTGCCACGGGACAGCGAGATTCCTGATCTGTGCCAGCGTCGAAGAGAGACTCAGTCAGTGCGCCCTGTCTTCCGGCGGCGGTTTAAGCCACAGAACTCTCGACGCCAATAAACGGCGGTATTATCAATCTTATGTAGGTTTGGACTTAAACCCCGCTTGTTGCAGAAGTCGGTGATAGCTGCTTTGCAGGACACGAAAGCATTGTAGTCATCAACGATGACGTAACCTCGATCACTCAATCGGTCGTATAGTGCGTCAAGCGCGTCCATTGTCGAACTGTAGTAATCCCCATCCAGACGCAGAATGGAGATCGGACCTATCGGCGCGTCCTTTAAGGTATCGGAAAACCAGCCCTTCAGGAATTTCACCCGCTCGTCAAGCAGCCCAAACCGGGCGAAGTTCGACTGTACCTGTTGGAGAGAGACAGCAAGGTATTCAGTGCCGACGTAGTTCACATCGACCATATCGGCTTCCTTGCGGGCTGGCATGCCCGCGAACGAGTCCGCTAGCCATACGGTCCTGTCTTGCCCGCCGTACAAGTCCAAGGCCGCGCGCGCAAACATGGAACTGCCGCCACGCCACACTCCACACTCGACATAGTCGCCGGGAACACCGTCGGCGACAACGCTGGCGATGCAATCCTCGATGTTATCCAGTCGTTTCTTGCCAACCATGGTGAAGCCGAACATCGGCCAATCCATCCCGTTCTCCCGGGCAGCCGGGTCGAACCGCCGCTCTCTGACGATAATGATCGACAACCGTCGCAGAAATTTGAGCACCTGCTTGATGGGCCCCCACCTGGGAAGGGGTATGCTCCACCCGCTCTCGTCGTAAAGCGAAGCGGTCAGCGTAGCCTTAAGCAGCTCAAGGTACCGAGCGGAACTAGCGTCGAGTCCAGACATCTCTCACTTCCACATTGGTCGTTGTCGGGGATTGGTATGGGCAGGCGACTGCACGACGGGTCGAGCAAGTTCGCTCGCCTTTAGCTCGGAGACCACCTCACGCCTGAAACGCAGTCTGCCCAAACGATTCCGAAGGTTCACGCTTCAACGGCAAGCGCAAAATGTCCCTTAGAGAAACGATGGCAAGAGAGTATTCCAAAAGTAGCAATAGTGCGGGCCGGACGAATGATCCTACGGATATGCCTGTATTATAGCCAACGGTCTTACCACTCAAATAGCTGGTTTTGAGCGTATGTATCACGCGGATAATTTGGTAATCTCCTGGTATGCATAGCATATACGCCATTATAATCGCAACGACCTTGAAGCCGCTATCTGCCTTTTCCATAAACACGAGGAAAATCAAGAATATCAAGGCGTAGCCGCCGGGTTCCGACGTCGTAAGAAGGAACGCCATCGCCAATGCCGCCAAGCGGAAGGTTGGCACTGAGTTAGGCCGCCAGATCACCCCGGCGAAACAAGCGAAAACCCCGACCTCTCCCAAGCGCATGGCGATGGGTAGAATGTACTCCATCGTCTCCATCGGCCGAGAACCAAGGAAATTCATGATCGGGAACGGCCCCTTGAGCAACTTGAGCATGTCGATGTAGGTCGGAGCGTAGGCAATCGCAGTGATATTTACTGGTGGAGGGAAATAGATGAAGCGGGTAAAATTCACCAAGATCAGCGGAATATCTCCGCGGCCGAGAATGAAGTACGTTATGAGGTATACAACGAAAATCCCAATTGCATACCCTTCAGCTTGTCGCCATCTAAACTTCAGGACGCTCCCAGACAACCGTCGCCACGAGATAAATCTTGAAATTGATTGCGGCGCCGAGGCACAACCAGCGAATCCATGCGGCCTTCAACAATCTTCCGTGACCCAGCATGAAGACCGTAAGACAAGGAATGACGAGATTTCCCCGTTCCCAGGCAAAGAGCATGGGCATGCCCAATCCCAAAGCAAGGGACCTTATAACCGCCGTTCTGGGTTCGATCTTCCTGTATATTAGATAAGCGATATACATATTGATTATAATTATGACGGGCAGAACGATCGCGCCTATGGGGTCGCAGCCTCTCCCGGAAAAGGCATCTCCGCTGTAACAGGCGGGGTTGCTAAATATTCGAAGAAAGACGAAGGAGATGGGCGGATAAATTGATGCCCAGTATATATAGGTCCCCTGGCTATAAACCCACCATGTGGTATTATACCAATCCATGTACGTATCGTGGACGTCGTCGAAGAACGGAGGCGGCAGATACCCGTGAGTGAAAGAAGAAATACCCCGACCAGACGATTCCTGCGATGATCAACAGCAACAGGAAGAGTTCTAATCTAGGAACGACCTCTCCTCATACTTAGCCGCTATGCCTGACCGGGGACTGCACAGGCGACGGGCTTCCGCCCACCCACTGCAGAATATTGGAGCGGCTCTTCATTCCGGTTGTGCCGGGAAATTCACGCGTTCCCGCTCGATCACGAGTGGGACGTTGCGAGAGACCTCGGCGAGCACCCTCACCTGTTCCCCGATCAGACCCAGGAAGAAGCAGAGGATGGCGAAGGCGCCCTGGGCGATCGACCAGCCAAAGACGATCCATGGCGGATAGCCCATGACGGCGGCCGCCAAGCCGCCTAGGAAGGTCAACAACGCCGTTAGCGCCACGATCAGCGCCAAGTAGATCGGCGCCCTCAGGAGGCGCTTCGAGGCCCCAACCAGCCCCGACAGAGCGAAGCTGAGCAGGCTGAAGACGTCATTCTTCGAGACGCCTCCGGCGCGCTCGGGCCGATGATAAGGGATGGTCTCGAGGGTGAAGCCGGACTCGACGAGCATCCCCCGGAAGAACGGTTCCGGCTCCCGCCACGAGCGCAGGCAGTCGACCACCCGACGATCGTACAAGCCGAAACCGGTCGCGTTGGGAATGACCCGATAGTCGCCGAACTTCTCGAAGAAGGCGTACCCGATCGCGCGGATCGTTCGAAGAACCCAGGAGGTGTTCTCCGACTGGCGGACGCCCAGCACGATCAAGGCGCCGGCCCTCCACCGCGAGATGAGTTGCGGAATCAGTTCGGGCGGATCCTGAAAGTCGGCCGAAATCCCGATGATCGCGTTCGCCCGAAGCCGCGTAGATGCCGTGGGTGGGCGATCTCATCTGACCGAAATTTCGCGTATTCACGATCAGACGAACCCGAGGGTCCTCCGCGCAAAGCCGCTTGATGATCGGCACGGTTCCGTCGTTGGACCCGTTGTCGATGAAGATGATCTCGAAGACGACGTGATCGGCGGCCAGTTGAGCGGAAACAGCCGCGGCGATCGCCGCCGCGTTCTCAGCTTCATTGAGGCAGGGAATGACGGCGGAAATCTCGGGCCGTTCAACTTCACTCATGTGACTTCGCGCCTCACCCATCCGGGTGGAGGTCGCGCAATATAAAATTCCGCCATCACTCCCAGAGCTAACAAAAGCATGAGCGCAATCATCGGGTGAGGATTGAACTGCCGTTCGTTCACGAGATAAGGCGCTTCGATCAAACTCATATTGATGTCGGAAGACAAGAATTCCGCCATGACTGTGTCAAGGTAACGCTTATAGATTTCGTATTCAGCCTGAGCGTAATTCTCGTCGCGGTAGAGATTTTCGTACTCGCTGATCTTCGGTGTCATTCCGCCTACGCTTGGACCGGGACCAGAATTCGCGGAGGCCTGAGCCGCCGCAATCTGCCCCCGCAACGACGCAATCTCGGTGTGCAACGCCTGGACCTGAATATTCTGCCCGGTGGCGAATTTATCTAGTGTCGCCAGCGCCGACTGATCCGCCTGCAGCTTCGCTTGCAGCGACGTCACCAAGGAGATGGCGGCTCCGAGCTCGATCCTTGGCTCGGCCAGCCTGTTGGCTGCTCTAAATCGATCAAGCGCGCTTTGGGCGCGCGCCAAATCCATGGACGCTCCGGACAGGCGCTCAGAGGCGATCGCTTTTTTCTGCTTCGACTGTTCCACGCTGATGGCGGTCAGCCGATCTCTCACGGCGCTTTGGTACTCATCGACCATCGCCTGGGCCACAACCGGATTCCGGTCACGGGCGGAAAGCTGCAGGATGCTGCCGGTGATGGCCTCGACCTCGACTTCGCGCTGAACGATCATCGTCGCGCGGGCGACGTCGGCCGGCTTCGTGGCCGAACCAGATAACAAGCCGCGCTTGAGCATGCGGACGGCCGCATTCTCCGCCACGCCCTGACTACGGGAGATGCTGAGATCGGACTCGATCGACTGACGGGCGCCCACCAAAGCCCCAAGGGAGGCGAGCGCGTTGCCGCCGCCGCTCAAGATCGAAGGCAGGCCGCTGGAGTTTTGATCAGGGTATCAGCTCGGCCCGCGCCAGATAGTGCCTGGGCCAGAGTGTCAGCACGACCAGACTGACCGCGGCGACGGCTATGGCCGGTCGTCGCCAAGCCGGGTCTCGAATCCAGCGCACACTCATGAAAGATCCAAGTATGGTCCGAGGCGGCGTCATGCGGGCGCCTCGTGGCAACGCATCTGAGCCTTCATCCGCCAAACGCCTTAATCGTGAGCGCCGTCACGCCGAACGAACTGACGACCCCGGCGATGGCGACGATCTTGTCGAACAGGCTGGGACCGGTGCGCACCGGCACGAAGATCACGTCACCCGGATAGGCGGGTTGTCCCCAAAGAGTCGCGATTTTGACGGTTGGACAGCACCGAGCCATTGGCGCGGACCACGAAGATCTCGCCCTTGTCGGCGATCCTCTCTGGTCCACCGGCTTGCCGCAGGTAATCGCGAATCCGGCTGCCCGGCGTGAAGAGGAAGGCCCCGGTCTGGAACACCGCGCCGAATACACCCACGGTCTTCGGCCGCGGCGGGATGAATATGCGGTCGTTATTCTCAACCGTGAGGTCGGCTGGAAGATTCGACTGCAGTGATCGGCAGGTTCAGAACCACGCGGCCATCCGGCTCCTTGTTGCGCAACCGCGCGATGATCGCGAGAGCCGCCTGGCTGCGCGCTTGACCGCCGTTGGTGTTGACCGACGTTGCTGATGGAGTTCAACGGAGCGGTGAGCGCGGCAAGTTCCAGGTCGTCGAGCGCGCGTTCGTAGCTGGCCTTCTGCTGCTGGCGGACGCTCACCCGTTCGAGGTCTGACGCCATACACGAAGGCTCCCGCCGTCAGGCCGCCCGCGCGTTGCAGCACCGTCCCCACGGTGACGCCGGCGGGCAGGAAGTAGCGCCCGGGCCTGTCGACTTCACCCTCGATGGTGACCAGCACATCCTGCCGCTCCAGAGGCCGCGCGACGCGCCCCAGCGACAGTACGCTGACCACGCTGGCCCGCTCCGCCGGCAGGGTTCGCGCGTCCGCCATGCTGATCTGGCGGGTGCCGCCACGATCAAGGTCCGACAGACGCCGGATGATGAGACGACTGTCGTCCGCCAGCGAGTTCGGGCCACCGGCGTAGCGAACCATGTCGGCAAAGGTCTCGCCGTCCCTCGCCTCGTAGATCGCAGGCAAGTTCACGCTGCCTGCGACGGCGATTTCCGGTCCGACGGGCTCGATGTTGATCACATCGCCGCTCTGAAGAACGGCGTCGTGCGATTTGTCGCCCCTCAAGCAGCAGATCGTAGAGATCGAGGTGGGTCACGACCCGCCCGCCGCGCCGCACGGTGATGTTGCGGAAGCTGCCGCCGGCATTGGGGCCGCCCGCGATCAAGGTCGGCATCGGCGGCTGTCGCCAGACTGCTCACGCTATAGGCGCCCGGGCTCACCGCAAAGCCGGTCACATAGACCGTGAGACCATGCAGTCGGCTGATGACCACCGAGACGCGCGCCTGCTTGAACTGCTCGCTGAACCGCCGTGACAGAGCGTCCTGCAGATCGCCGTAGCGTAGACCGGCGAGGCTGATCGCGCCCACCCGCGGCACGAAGATCTTGCCTTCGCTGTCGATGATCAGGCGCAGGCGCGACTCCACCGAACCGCTGACGCTGACGAGCAGCTCGTCTCCCGGTTGGAGACGATAGTCGGCGGGCACGGCCGCCGTGGACGGGGCCGCAAACCCCTGGGTCCGCTGCAGGATCAAGTTGGGAGCCGAACCGTCGGCAGCGGCTTTCCGACCGTTTCGGTGCACGAACTGCTCGAACTCGCTCGGCGGCGCGAGCCGGCTTGCTCAGCAGCTCGAACTGACCCGGCGTTCCGGTCGGCCGCGCGTACAGAGGCGCGGGGGTCCCGTTCGTCGCGGGCTTGGTGGCGTCCAGATTGGGATTGAGGCCGCTCTGGGCCTCGACGCCGCTATAGTCCGGCAAAGAAGAAGGCTGATAGCCGCCGCTGCCCGCCGAAGAGCCCGCCGTTGGAGGAGCCGTTTACGTTCTGCTGCCCGTTGCCCGAGCCTTGACCCGAGCCGTTTCCGTTTCCGTTGCTCTGCCCATAGCCGCTGTACGAACCCAGACCATTGGAGCCCTGCGCGCCGCCCGGCCCAAACTGATCGCTTTGACTGGCGGCCACGGCCGTCGGGTCGGGCACGATTTGGGCGTTGGCGGGGCCTTGCGCGATCAGCGTCGCAACGCACGCCAGGTAGAGGGCCGCGCGATTTACCGCCTTAAGCGCAGAGTTCATTCCGCATCCGCATCGTCTCGAAGGAAGGAAAGGGGCTTTATCAGCCGATCGCGGCTGAGGCCATGTAGGCGGCGGTTTGCCGTACCTGAGTGCGGAAATCCACGGCCTCCACGTCGAAACGATGGCGCAACTCGCGATAAACCGTTCCGTCGCCGACGTAGCGGTCCACCGGATGACTTTCCACGGGCGGGCGCACCACGGACGAGGCGGGCGCGACCTCCTGCTGGACCGCCAGGGCCACCTCGCCCATTTCCAGCTCCTGGTCGCCGGCGGTCTCGAAGCGGGTGACGCGCCGATCGCGGTCGCCGACCGATGCGAAGACCACGCTCATGAGTTCGCTGATGGCGACGTAGGAGCGCAGCACCGGCTGGCGCGCTCTGACCGTGATCGGTCGGCCATGCAACGCATCGTCGATGAACGCCGCCAAGGCGTAGGCGCCTCCGGTGGACAGGTACGGACCCGACGACGTTGAATATCCGCCCCAGCACAGCGCGCGCGCCGCCCGCCTCCGCACGCGCCTCGAATGCCGCTTCGTCCTCCAGCTTCAGCGCGCCGTAGAGCCGTTTCGACGCCTCGGCGCTCTCGTCCTTGGCCAAATGCACAGCGCCCGAGGAGGCGACGAACACGCCCCCGGCGCCGATGGGCTCGAGGGCCTCCAGCACGGCGCCGGAGATGGCCTTGTTGGCGGCGACGTAGTCCGCCTCGCTCATCCGCTTGGCCTTCTCCTGGGTGAGGAAGGCGAAATGAAGCGCCAAGGTTGGCCGGCGCTCGAGCTCCTTCAGCGTTGCGAGGGGGTGCTGCATGACGATGAGCTCCCGCCGAAGATGCAGGGCGCGGTGTTCCGACCCGAAGGCGACCACCCGGTCGTGGAAAGCGCGTCCGAGAAGGCCGTGCAGCAACTCCAGGGTGGCGCGGCCGATCCAGCCCCCCGCGCCGATCACCACGATCCGCTCGCTGCCCGTCTTCAGCCGCTGGACGGCCGGTCCGGTGAGTTCGGGGAAGGGCTCGCGCGCGAGGTTCAAACCGCCACGTCCAGCGGCAGGAGCCGGGCCCTGACGGCGACCGCCGCCTCCGAGAACCGCTCGGCCAGGTCAGCGCCGGGGTATTCCCTTGCGTAATCGCCATAGCCGTGGGTGAGCAGGACGAACGGCACGCCGGCGACCTGGGCGCTGTCGTAGTCCAGTTCGCTGTCGCCGACGAAACAAGCGCGCGCCCGGCTGGAGCCACAGCCGGCGATGGCGAGATCAAGCCCCGTCGGATCCGGCTTCAGGGGCACGCCCTCCCGGGTGCCGACGATCGTGTGGAACAGCGGCGCGAGGTCGAGGTCGGCGAGCACCTTGTCGCAGAGGTGCTGTGGCTTGTTGGACCACACGCCCAGGACGATCCCATCAGCGCTGAGCGAGACCAGCGCCTCGCGAACGCCCTCGAACAGGCACGACGGCGGCGTCGCCATCGCGGCGTAGCGGGCGCGGAACTCGGCGAGCGCGGCATCGGGCTCGCCACAGGCGCCCGCGAAGCAGGCCGCGAACCATCGGCAGGCCGCCGGCGGTGGCGTGCGGCCGCACCTCGGCCTCGCTGAGGCTGAACGCCGCGCCCCGCTCGGCGAGCATGGCGTTCAGGATCGTGGCGAAGTGCGGAACGCTGTCGATCAGCGAGCCGTCGAGATCGAAGACGGCGCAAGGAGTTCGGGCCGGCCAAAACGCGCTCAGCCGCGGATGAAGCGGGCCGATGGTCTCGACCATGTAGGCGATGTGGTCCGGCGTCAGGCCCGGGAACAGGCCGATCCAGAAACAGCGCTCGGTGACGATGTCCGCGTTGGTCATGTCACCGACCACACGGTAGTTGCGCCCCTCCATGTAGGGCTGGCGCAGCAGGTTGCCGCCGAACAGGAAGCGCGTGGCGATCTTCCGGCCGTTGAGGTGTTCGACGATCGTGTCGCGGTCGAAGCGCGCGCCCTCCCGCACCGTGATCGGATAGCCGAACCAGGACGGATCCGAGTTGGGCGTCGCCTCGGGAAGGATGAGCACGTCCTCGAACGGCTTCAGACCTTCGGTGAGCAGGGCGAAGTTGCGTCGCCGGGCGGCGATGAACTCGTGCACCCGATCGATCTGCGAGAGACCGACCGCCGCCTGCATGTCGGTGATCTTCAGGTTATAGCCGAGGTGGCTGTAGGTATACTTGTGGTCGTAGCCATAGGGCAGGCTTCCCATCTGGCGGGTGAAGCGCATCTCGCAGGTGTTGTCCTTGCCCGGCGCGCACCAGCAGTCGCGACCCCAGTCGCGCATCGACTCGATGATCCGGCGCAGGAAGATCTTGTCGGTGAAGACCGCCCCGCCCTCGCCCATGGTGATGTGGTGGGCGGGATAGAAGCTCAAGGTGCCGATGTCGCCGAAGGTGCCGACCAACTTGCCGTCGTAGGTGGCGCCGAGAGCGTCGCAGCAGTCCTCGACCACCCACAGCTTGTACTTCTTGGCCAGCCGCATGACCTCGCCGAGATCGAATGGGTTGCCGAGCGTGTGGGCGATCATGATCGCCCGGGTCTTCTCGGAGATCGCCTCTTCGAGCCGGTCGGCGCGGACGTTGTAGGTCGGGATGTCGACATCCACGAACACCGGAACGAGGCCGTACTGGAGGGACGGATTCACCGTCGTCGGGAAGCCCGTGGCGCAGGTGAGCACCTCGTCGCCCGGCTTCAGCGCCCGACCCTTCAGCGTGTGCGAGGTCAGGGTGGAGAGCGCCAGCAGGTTGGCCGACGAGCCGGAATTGGTGGTGAGCGCGTGGCGCAGGCCGAAGAAGGCCCGCAGCTTGGCCTCGAAGGCGTCGTTGAACCGGCCGGTGGTGAGCCAGAAGTCGAGCGCGCTGTCCACGAGCGAGCGCATGTCCTCCGGCCCGCAGACCTTGCCGGAAACCGGCACCGGGCTCTCGCCGGGCGTGAACGGCTTGGGCGAATGCTGGAGCACCGCATAGCGCGCCGCCAAGTCCAGGATCGCTTCGCGCAGGCGCGCGGGATCGGTGGTCGCCTTGAGGGACTCGAGATCGGGCTCGCGGGCAGCGAGGGCGAGGTCATCCATGTTCGATCTCCACGGCCGCTGCGCCGGCGCGAATGCGCGCGTAATCACGGATCTGGCCGACCGTGAACGCCCCTATATCCGCGCCGTTCAAATCAGCCTTGTACCAGTCCACCGTCCGCTTCAGTCCCTCGTCCAGCGGCCAGGCCGGTTTCCAGCCGAGACGGCGCGCGGCCTTGCCGATGTCGAGCTGGAGCAGGCGCGCCTCGTGGGGCTGTGGTCCGCCTTCGAGATCCCAGCCCGCGCCCTCGCCCCACAGCGTGGCCATCTTGTCGGCGACGTCGGCGACGGGGCGGGCGTCGGCGGGGTCGGGGCCGAAGTTCCAGCCCTCGGCCGCGCTCGCGTCGCCCTCGAACAGTCGCCGGGCGACGGCTAAATAACCCGAGAGCGGCTCCAGGACGTGCTGCCAGGGCCGGACGGCGCGCGGGAAATCGGATCACCGGCCGCTCGCCGGCGCCGAAAGCGCGCATCAGGTCGGGGACCAGGCGGTCCTTGGCCCAGTCGCCGCCGCCGATGACATTGCCCGCTCGCACGCTGGCGATCAGGGCCGAGCCGGGATCGGCGAAGAACGACCGGCGCCAGGCGGCGGTGACCAGCTCGGCGCAGCCCTTGCTCGAGGAATAGGGATCGAAGCCGCCCATGGCGTCGGTCTCGACATAGGCCTGGCCCGTCTCGCGGTTCTCGTAACACTTGTCGGAGGTGACGCTCACCACCGCGCGCACCGACGGCGCGCGGCGGACGGCCTCGAGCAGGTTCACCGTGCCCATCACGTTGACCGCGTAGGTCTCCACCGGCTCGGCGTAGGAGAGCCGCACCAGCGATTGGGCCGCCATGTGGATGACGATCTCGGCGTGCGAGCGGGCGAGCGCGGCGGAGAGGGCTGGCCAGGTCGCGAACGTCGCCTTCGACGTGATCGATCAGGCCGGCGACCCGCGCCGCTTCGAACAGCGAGGGGTTCGTCGGCGGCGGCAAGCGCATAGCCGGTCACCCGCGCGCCGAGGTCGGAGAGCCACAGCGCCAGCCACGCCCCCTTGAAGCCGGTGTGGCCGGTGACGAAGACCCGCTTGCCGCGCCAGAACTCGGCGCTCACCACGACTTCCAAGGCGCCTTCCCTTCCGACCACAGCTCCTCGAGCAGGACCTTGTCGCGCAAGGTGTCCATGGGCTGCCAGAAGCCGTGATGATGATAGGCGGCCAGCTCGCCGTGCGTCGCCAAGGATTCCAGCGGCTCGCGTTCCCAGACCGTCCCCGGACCTTCGACCAGATCGAGCACCGAGGGGTCGGCGACGAAGAAGCCGCCGTTGATCCGAACGCCGTCGCCCTCCGGCTTCTCGAGGAAGTGGGTGACGAGATCGCCGTCGAAGCTGAGTTGCCCGAAGCGGCCCGGCGGCGCGACGGCGGTGAGGGTGGCGCGGCGGCCGTGGCTCTTGTGGAAGTCGATCAGGGCGGTGACGTCGATGTCGGCCACCCCGTCGCCGTAGGTGAAGCAGAACGGCTCGCCCGGCGTGAGATAGGGCTCGATCGCCTTCAGACGTCCGCCGGTCATGGTCTCCGCGCCGGTGTCGATCAGGGTCACGCGCCACGGCTCGGCGGTGTTCTGGTGGATCTCGGTGGCGTTGCGGGTGAGGTCGACGGTCACGTCCGACATGTGCAGGTAATAGTTGGAGAAATACTCCTTGATCATGAAACCCTTGTAGCCGAGGCAGATGATGAAGTCGTTCAGCCCGTGGGCGGAATAGATCTTCATGATGTGCCACAGGATCGGCTTGCCGCCGATCTCGACCATCGGTTTGGGGCGCACGGCGGTCTCTTCCCCGAGGCGGCTTCCGAGCCCCCCGGCCAGGATCACAGTCTTCATGTCACTTTGGAAAAAGCTGTCGCGACGGCGCGGCGGGCTGATAGCGTGCGGGGCCTGGAAGGTCCAGCGTACAGGCGGCTGGCAAGGCCCTGTTCGGCCCTCCGCACTTGCCGCGGATCGCGGAGACGCCCACATCAATATTGGTCCGCACATCCGCGGTCGACCTTTGCGGCCGAACACCATGCGCGCGACCCGAAATTCCTGGCTCGAGATCGGGATCGACGCCTACGCCCTGGCGATGGAGTTGTCGGCCGTGATCGGCTTGCGTGTCATGAAGACTCGCCCAGGGGGGTCCCGGCAGTCAGGCCGAAGCCCATCGGATGGTGAGCGAGAAGGTCGCGGCGGCGGCGTCGCTTCAGGCCAAGGCGCTGACCGGCCGCCTCGGCGCGACGCCCGAAAGCGCGTCCGCGAGCGCGATCGCCCACTACCGCCAGATTGTCGCCGCGAACCATCGCCGGCTCAGCCAACCCTGAATTTGGCAGGTTCCCGGAAGGGGACGTCGCCGTCCGCGCCGGCGAACGGATTGAACGCCTTGACCTTATTGGCTCGGGCTGTCGCTGCCCCGGGGCAGGAACGGGGCATGGCTTTCGCAGGGCCTTTGCTCGCTTGACGACTTGACCTGACGCCCGATGGGCCTTCGAGATCGACGCCCCCGAACAACACAGCGGACGCGTCAGCCATGAACTCCACCCTGCTCGCCCAGCGCGACGGCGGCCTCGTGACCCTCACCCTGAACCGCCCGGAGAAGCTGAACGCGCTCAACCTCGAGCTGTTCGAGGCGCTCGACGAGCAGGCCCGCGCGCTGGCGGCGGACGAGACGGCGCACGTGGTGATCCTGCGCGGCGCCGGACGAGGGTTCTCGGCCGGGCATGACCTGGGCGGCATCGCCGAGGGGGAGCCTCACCCGGTCCCGAACTTCCAGGCCAAGGTGGTCGAGCGGCTGGCCACCCTGCCCCAGCCCCTCATCGCCGCCGTGCACGGCCCCTGCTACACCGGCGCCCTCGAGTTGGCGCTCGCCGCCGACCTGATCGTCGCCGCCGAGTCCGCCCGCTTCGGCGACACCCACGCCCGCTTCGCCCTGGTCCCCGTGTGGGGCATGAGCCAGCGCCTGCCGCGCCGGGTCGGGACCTACAAGGCGCGGGAGATGATGTTCACCTGCCGCACCTATTCGGGAAGGAGGCGGCGGAGATCGGCCTCGCCAACGCCTGGGCGCCCGACGCCGAGTTCGACGACGCCGTCCGCGCCCTGGCCGACGAGATCCTCGCCCAGTCGCCCTACAGCCATCGCGCGAACAAGCGCCTGCTGCTGGAGACGGACGGTCTGCCGCTGGAGGCGGGGCTCGCTCACGAGGTCTACCGGAGCGCCGGCCGAGGGCCGGACATGCAGGCGCGGATCGCGGCGTTCAGGAACCGGGCCCGCGCGCCGAGCTAGGCGTCCGCCCACATCCTGATCAGGTTGTGGTACCCGCCCACCAGGGAGACCGCGGCGCCGTGGCTGTCTCCGAGGTCGGCTCGGGCGGCGGCGATGGCGCGGTCGAGGTCGTGCAGAAGAGCACGGCGGTCGGCCTCGCGCACCATGGACTGAACCCAGAAGAACGAGGCCCAGCGCTCGCCCGAGCGCACCGGCTCGACGCGATGCACGGTCGTCGCCGGATAGAGCAACAGGTCGCCGGCGGGCAGCTTCCAGCCACGATCGTTCCCGGCGATGACCAGCTCCCCGCCCTCGTAGTCGCCCGGATCGGACAGGAACAAGGTCGCCGAGAGGTCGGTGCGCACGCGCGCGCCCTCGGGCGAGATGCGCATGGCGTTGTCGATGTGGTCGCCGAATCCCATGCCCGCGCCGTAGCGGTTGAACAGCGGGGGATAGACCTTGGCCGGCAGGGCGGCGGACATGAAGGTCGGCGAAGCGGCCAACGCTTCGAGCACGATGTCGCCGAGCGCCTTGGCCTCCGGCGCGGCCTCTGGAACCTGCAGGTTGCGCTTGGCGAGCACCGACTGCTCCCCGGCGGTCGCCGCGCCATCGACCCAGGTGGCGCCCGCCAGGCTTTGGCGCAGGGCGGCGACCGCCTCACGGTCCAGCACGCCTGGAATGTGCAGGATCACACCGGCGCCCCGGCGAGAGCGCGCAGCCGTGGGTCGGGGTGGCTCGCCAGCATCCGCCGCATGGTCGCCAGGCTCTCGCCCGCGCCGCCGGCCAGCGCCGCGCGGAGCCAGGAGACCGCCTCCGCCACCCGGCCGCGGTCGGCGAGCCAGGCGCCGAGGTTGAACTGGCCGCGCCAATCGCCCGCCTCGGCCGAGCGCCGACGCCAGCGGGCCGCGGCGACGGGATCGGGCGCGACGCCCCAGCCTTCCTCGTAAGCGCGGGCGAGCAGGGTCATGGCCCGGGCATGGCCCTGGTCGGCCGCCCGGCCCCACCAAGCAACGGCGGCGGTCTGGTCGCGCTCCACGCCCCAGCCTTCGAACAGCAGGTTGGCGTAGTTGTACTGACCCCAGTCCAGGCCGGCCTCGGCCGCCCGGCGGTAGCGGTCGGCGGCGGCGGCGAGGTCGCGGTCCGTCCCCCAGCCGTTCTCCAGGCAGCGCCCGGCCATGTTCTCCGCATCCGCCGACCCACCCCTCGCCGCTCTCAGGAACCAGGCGAAGGCCGCCGCCTGGTCTCGAGCCACGCCCGGCGCGCCATCCAGGAGAAGCTGGCCAAGCCGCAGCTGGGCGGCCGCGTGACCGTAGACGGCGCAGGCCTTCAGCCAGGGCAGGGTCTCGGCCGGACTGCCCGCGAACAGGCGCGCGAGATCCGGGCCGTCCAGGCCGCGCAGGTGAAGCATGCGGCGGTAACTCGCCTCCGCTCGCGCCGCCCGTTCGAAGAGGTCGCCCTCCATCAGAGCGCCGCCTTGAGGGTGAACTTGACGGTGCGCCCGGCGCCGGGGATCACGTGATTTTCACTGGCGTCGGTGTAGTATACACCAGTGTAGTACACTGTGTTCGTCAGATTGAACGCGTTCACCTGGAAGGTGAGCTTGGGATTTATCTTGAACGAGGCCATGGCGTTCATGACGAAGGATGACGGAATGCTGGCGGTGTTGTAGACGTCGGCGTACCGACGGTCGAGGTAGTTGGCGCCGAGCCCCACCTCGAAGCGGGACGTCACGTCGTACTCGGCCCACAGGTTCACCGCATTGCGCGCGAGGTTGGGTATCGCCGTATCGTGGTAGGGTCCGCTCACGCCCGAGCCCGAGGTGACGCCGTCGAGGTAGGTGTACCCGGCGGTCACCTCGAGCTTCGAGGTGACATGACCGGTGAGCCCGATCTCCAGCCCCCTCACCCGTTCATCGCCGTTCAGCACCGTGAGCGCCGGATTGTCGGGATCATTGGTCTGGGCGTTGTTCACCTCGGTATGGAACAGGGCGGCCGTCAGAAGGAGCCGGCCGTCGGCGAGGCTCGTCTTGCTTCCCACCTCGTAGGTGGTTCCCTTGACCGGACCGAGGTCGGCCGTAGCGGTGGTCAGGGAGAGCGCCTCGGCCGAGGGATCGAACGAGGTCGCATAGGACGCATAGAAGCTCTGCCAGGGCGCGGGCTTGTAGACCAGGGCGAGCCTGGGGCTGCCCACGACATCGGTGTGGGAGAGGTCGAGCGTCGACCCGGTGGCGAGCCTGGTCTGACGATAGCGGGCGGCGAACCGGTCGATCCGCGCCCCGGCGATCACGTCGAGATGCGGTCCGATGGTCATGGTGTCGCTCACATAGGCCGCCTCGGAGTCGGCGACGGTGCGCTGACGCGCGGAGACGGGCTGCGCGGGCGCCGAAAGGCTGGGATCGGGATCAAGCAACGGCGTCAGGGGGACCCAGGCATTGTTGCTGTTGAACGGATTGTTGAGGCGCTCCAGGGTGTTGGTCTGTCGCGCGAGCTCGGCGCCGGCGACCAGCACGTGATGCACGGGACCGGTGTCGAACCGCCAGGTGAGATCGAGCTGGTCGGTGAGGTTGGTCTGCACGCCCCGGCTGCTGGGCGAATCGCGGCCGACCAGGACCGTCGACAACGGCGTGCCCGGCGCGGGCGCCCCTTGCCCGCCGCTTTCGGGGTCGCCGAAATTGGGCGCGGCGAAGACGTAGTCGAAGCCATAGTTGGCGGCCCTGAAGGTGTTGGTGAGCGACAGGGTCGGACTGAACTCGTGGCGCAAGACCGCGGTGCCCACGTCCACCCGGCTGTTGGCGTGATCGGAGGCGAGGCCGAAGTCGGCGTTGCGCGGCACGGGCGCGGGGCGGCCGAACACGAACGGCACGCCGACGTCAGGCACGTTGTCCTCCTGCAGATGCAGATAGGAGAGGGTGAGGGTGGTCGGGCCGCCGAGACCGAAGCTCAAGGCCGGGGCCACGCCCCACCGGCGATTGAGGACGTTGTCCCGGTCCGCCACCTCCGACCGCTCGCCCATCAGGTTCAGGCGCAAGGCCGCCGATGGGCCGAGCGGCTGGTCGACATCCGCCGTGGCGCGGATCTCATCGTTGGAGCCGCCTTCCAGCGCGGCGTGGACGAACGGCTCCAGCCCCGGGGCCTTGGACACCTGGTTGATCGCGCCTCCGGTCGAGCCCCGCCCGAACAGGGTCGCCGAAGGGCCCTTGAGCACCTCCACCCGTCTCGAGGTCGAAGGTGTCGCGATCGTAGACGGCGGCGTCGCGGACGCCGTCCAGGAAGAAGTCGTTGAAGGCGGAGAAGCCGCGCAGGTTGACGGTGTCGCCCCGGGCCGCCCCCTCGCCGGCGTTGAGGGTGATGCCGGGCACGTTGCGCAGGGCCTGCTCGAGGCGGGTATCGGCCTGATCCTCGATCAACTGGCGCGAGACGACGCTCACCGACTGCGGCGTGTCCTTGAGGGTGAGCGGGATCTTGTCGCCTAGAAGCGGACGCACGCCGCTCACGGTCACCGCCGACACGCTGGCGTTCGACGCCTCCTGGGGCTCGTCGGCGGCGCTCGCCGCCCCGCTCCCGACGCCCCAAGCGGCCACCGCGGCGCCGAGGCTCCACGCCGCCTCGGCGGCTCCGAAGGCAGGGAGGGGACGGGTTGAACTCGGGATCGACGAACGCACAGCAGGAACTCCGGACAGACAAGGCGCGGAGCGTTAGCATGCGATCCTGAGATTGAGAACCATTCTCATTATGGCCTCGAGGTGCGGCCGCTCGGCCTCCCTTGTCCGCCGTCAGCCCGGCGGGTTGTTCTTCTCCAAGAAGTCCATGGTCGCCTGGAGCATCTGCAGGCGGGTGGCCCCGGTCAGCAGCCAGTGGTCCTCGTGCGGCAGGGTCACGAGCTGCACGTCCTTTCCGGCCCGCTTCAGCGCATCGTACATCAGCTGCGACTGCGAGAAGTCGACCACGGTGTCGTCCTTGCCGTGGATCAGCAGGATCGGGATCGTGACCTTGTCCACGTGGCGCAGCGGCGAGATCTCGTCCAGACGGGGATCGCCCGCGCTCTCGACGCCCAGATAGCGAAGCCAATAGCGGCTCGAAAAGCTGTCTCCGTCGCGCGAGTCCCACTTCACCATCCGACGCGGATCCGAGATGCCGGCGACGGAGACGGCGCAGCGATAGACGCCTCGGTCCAGCGTCGCGCCCGCCAACGCCGCGTACCCTCCGTAGCTCGCGCCGACGATGCACACCCGCTTGGGATCGGCGACACCCTCGGCGGCGAGATAACGCACCCCATCGGAGAGGTCCGTCTGCATCTCGCGGCCCCACTGGCCGAAGCCGGCGGACAGGTGGCTCCAGCCGTCGCCGGTCGAGCCGCGATACTGTACCTGGAGCACGGCGTAGCCACGGGAGGCGATGGCCTGCGCCCACCAGTCGAAGCCTGGATGGTCCTGGCTGGCGGGGCCGCCGTGGGGCAAGACGACAAGCGGCAGGCGCTTGGGATCGCGCCCCCGGGGCAGAGTGAGATAGCCGCGCAGCTCCAGGCCGTCCGCCGCCTTGAAGGCGATCGGTCGCTTCTCGGCCAAGACCTTGCTGGCCGCGTCGTAATTGTAGCCGATCCACTCCGCCTTGCCGGTCGCGAAGTCCACCAAGGCATAGGCTGGCCCCTCGCTGGGCGAGTCGACGGAGAGCACCCAGCGAAGGTGGTCTCCCGAAAGGGAAACGAGACTTCACAAGATCATTGGGATAGGCCTTCTTGAGACCGTCCCAGCGCTTCTGATCCGCTGGATCGAAGAAGGTGTATCCCCGGGTCTCCCCCTCCTGGAGTCCAATGCCGATGAGGGCGGCGGTGACGGGATCGAAGACCAAGTCGTCGTAGTCCTGGTCCAGGATCGGCGGACCCCAGGCGTTCTGGCCCGCGGCCAACTCCACCAGCCGATCTCCGTCAACGTTCTTCGCCTGGGTGCTCGGTAGGGCGATCAGAGCGGACTTTCCGTCCCGCCCAAGGCCGACGACCGTCGGGTGTTCGATGCTGGCGGGAACCGCCACCCTCGCGCCGGACGAACCTCCGCTCCGCACCCGGACGCTCCAGCTTTGCGCCTTGGCGTTGTAGTCGTCGACGGCGAGCGGCTCGCCGTCCTGGCCGACCAGCCAACCCTCGGTGTGGCCATCGCTGGACTGGACCAGGGTGGTTCCGGTTTGGCCCGCGCTCTCGGCCGCCGCGGGATCGTATTTGAACAGCGCGGCGGCTCCGTCCCCGTCGTCGAAGTGGATCCCTTTGAAGAACACCAGCGTGCGACCCCGGACGGTCCGGACCTGAGGGGCGTCGAGGATGACGTTGAGGTTCTCCCCGCTGCGCGTGGAATTGGCCGGATCGAGGTCGAAGAAGGGGTGCATCCGGTGTTGGCGAAGGTCGATGTCGGCCGGCACGCTCCAGGCATGTTTGTCGGCCGCCAGACCAGCGACATAGGTGTCCGTCTGAATGGTCATGATGAGGTGGTCGGCGCCGGCCCACTGGATATCGGCGATCTTCTTGTTCCCCGCCGGCGCGCGGAGAATGGGCTTGTGGGTCTCGATATCGGAAATCGCGACCGCCCGCGCCTCGCCGTCCGTGACGATGTAGGCCAACCGCTTCCCGTCCGGCGAGATCTGTATCGTCTCGATCGTCGGCAGCTTGCCGTAGGCGTCCAGCGGCGGCGGCGTGGACGACGGCTCGGCCATAACGGTCGTCGCCAACAGCGCGGCCGCCGCGAATACCATTCGCTCGATCATCTGCGTTCCCCCATGCGAGACTCTGGTCTATCCCGGCGGGTTGTTCTTCTCCAAGAAGTCCATGGTCGCCTGAAGCATCTGCAGGCGGGTGGCCCCGGTGAGCAGCCAGTGGTCCTCGTGCGGCAGGGTCACGAACTGCACGTCCTTCCCCGCCCGCTTCAGCGCATCGTACATCAGCTGAGACTGCGAGAAGTCGACCACGGTGTCGTCCTTGCCGTGGATCAGCAGGATCGGGATCGTGACCTTGTCGATGTGGCGAAGCGGCGAGATCTCGTCGAGGCGGGGATCGCCCGTCGAGGGGACGCCCATGAACCGTAGCCAATAGCGGCTGGAAAGCTCGTCGCCGCCGCGCGCGCTCCACCTCACGAGCCGCCGAAGATCGGAGAGGCCGGCGACCGAAACCGCGCATCGGTAGACGCCGGTGTCGAGAGTCGCGCCCGCAAGGGCCGCGTATCCGCCATAGCTGCCGCCGACGATGCAAACCCGCTTCGGATCGATCATGCCCTTGCCGGCCAGGTCGCGGACGCCGTCGGAAAGATCCGTCTGCATCTTGCGGCCCCATTGGCCGAAACCGGCGCTGAGATGGGACCACCCGAAGCCGTCAGAGCCGCGGTAGTTCACCTGCAGCACGGCATAGCCGCGCGACGCCATGGCCTGAGCCCACCAGTCGAAGCCGGGTTCATCGCGCGACGCGGGGCCGCCATGGGGAAAGACCACGAGCGGAAGGTTCTTGGGATCTCGGCCTTTGGGCAGGGTGAGGTAGCCGGTAAGGCTGAGACCGTCGGAGGCCTTGAACGTGATCGGCGTCTTGGCGCCCAGGACCTTGCTGGGCGCCTCGTAGTTGTACCCGAGCCAGCGCCCCTTGCCCGTGGCAAAGTCCACCATGGCGAACGCCGGCCCTTCGGTCGGCGAATCCACCGAGACTACCCACCGCTGATGATCGCCGGACAGGGACTCCAGCCCCAGGAGAGCGCCCGGATAGGCCTTCTCCAGCGCGTCCCATCGCTTCTGGTCGTCAGCGGCGAAGAAGGTGTAGCGGCGCTCGTCCCCCACCTGGCCGCTGACGCCGATCAAGGCTTCGGAGACAGGATCGAACACGAGGCCGCCGACCTCCTGATTCACGATCGGCGCGCTCCAGGACGTCTGGCCGGGCGCCAGCTCGACCACGCTGTATTCGGGTCCGCCACCGCTCCCGTTCACCAGATAGATGAGGGTCGACTTGCCGTCCCGGCCGAGCCCCGCGATCCCGGGGTGCTCGATGGAGGCGGCCTGGGTGATCGCGGTACCCATTCCCCCGCTCAGGCGCCCGCGCAGAGTCCAGGTTCGGTTCGCGTCGTCGTATTGCGACTCGGCGAGAAGCTGGCCGTCGTCGCCAATCAGCATGGCCGAGGCGTGAGCGCCGCCTTTCTGAAAGACGACGCTTCCGCCTGTTTCGGGATCGTACCTGAACATCGCGAGATGGCCGGAGCCGCCCTCGAAATGCACGCCCTCGACAAACACCAGCGTCCGGCCGTTCACGGTGCGGACCTGCGGTTCGCCGTACACGACGTTCAGGTTTTCGCCGTTCTGGCTGGTGTCGGCCTGGTTGATGTTGATGAGCGGGTGCGCCCGGCGCGCCGCCACGTCGATGTCGGTGGCGACCATGTAGGCGCCCTTGGTGTCGCCCGACATCCACGGAAGCGAACCATCATGCTCGACGGTGACGATCACATGGTTTGGGCCGGCCCATTGCAGGTAGAGCACCTTGCTCATCCCTGCCGGGATGCTCGCCAGCGGCTTCTTGGTATCGATCTCGGAAACGGCGACGAGACGCTCATCGCCATTGGTGACGACGTAGGCCAGCCGCTTGCCGTCCGGTGAGATGGAGATGGCCTGGATGGCCGGCAGCTTGCCGTAGGCCTCGAGCGGTGGCGGCTCGGCGCGGGCGGCGGCGGCGCAGAACGCCAGGATGAGAGCCGCGACCAAAGCCTTCATCGTTCCCCCAAGGCGGTTGCACCGCTCTGCCCTTCGACAGGATTGCCGCGAAGCTTGCGAATTCGCAAGCGAGAGACGCGCGACCGGTTGTCGCCAGCGGCTCGAAGCTGAGCTAGGCAGCGAGGCATGCGTCGCTTGCTCCTCGCCGGCCTGATCGCCGGCCTCGCCACCCCGGTCCTGGCCGCCGCCATCTCGCCCGCCGACTACGCCATGCTCTCACTGGCGATCGATCGGGCCGTTCCGCGGCGGCCGGGTGCTGGCGGTCGGCGGGGATCCCGCGCGATCCGCTGCACTTCTACTTCGGCTCGGTGAACGGCGGGGTCTGGGAGACGCGCGACGCCGGACGCACCTGGAGCCCGATCTTCGATTCCGCGCCGGTCGGCTCGATCGGGGCGCTGGCGGTCGCGCCGTCGAACCCGCGCACCCTCTATGTCGGCACCGGCGAGAGCGACATGCGCTCCGACATCGCCCAGGGCGAAGGCCTGTGGCGCTCGCGCGACGGCGGCGGCAGCTGGAGCTTCGTCGGTCTCAAGGACAGCCAGCAGATCGCGCGCATCCTGGTCGATCCGAACGACGACAAGCGGGTGCTGGTCGCGGCGCTGGGCCACCCCTACGGGCCGAACCCCGAGCGCGGCGTGTTCCTCACCACCGACGGCGGGCGCGAGCTGGCGGCGGGTGCTGCACACCAATGACGACACCGGCGCGATCGACGTGGCGTTCAAGCCCGGCGATCCGCGCGTGGTCTACGCCGCGCTGTGGCAGACCCGCCGGCCGCCGTGGAACGTCTATCCGCCGTCGAGCGGCCCGGGGAGCGGGCTCTACAAGAGCGTGGACGGCGGCCTCACCTGGGCGCCGATGACCAACGGCCTGCCGACCGCCATGGGCCGGGCGGGGTTCGCGGTGAGCCCGGCCGCCCCGAAGCGGGTCTACGCCCTGGTCGACGCCAAGACGGGCGGCGGCCTCTATCGCTCCGACGACGAGGGGGCGAGCTGGACCAGGGTCGGCGGCCGACCCGCGGATCACCAACCGCGGCTGGTACTTCGGCGAGCCCACCGCCAATCCGGCGAACGCCGACGAGCTGTGGGTGTGCGACACCATCGTGCTGCACTCCACCGACGGCGGCCGCACGTGGATCCCTCAGAAGGGCGATCCCACCGGCGACGACTTCCACCACCTGTGGATCGACCCGCGCGATCCGAAGCGGCGCATCCTGGGCTCCGACCAGGGGGCGCAGGTCACGCTGAACGGCGGGGCGACGTGGTCGAGCTGGTACAACCAGCCCACCGGCCAGTTCTATCACGTGATCACCGACAACCGCTTTCCCTACCGCGTCTACGGCGCCCAGCAGGACAGCGGCGCGGCGGACATCCCGAGCCGCACCGGCAGCGTCGACGGGATCAACCTCACCCACTTCCACGAAAGCGCGGTGGGCGGGGAGAGCGACAACATCGCGCCCGATCCGGACGATCCCGACATCATCTACGGCGGCCGCGTCGACAAGCTCGACCTGCGCACCAACCAGGTCCGATCGGTCGATCCGACGCTGGCGGAGCCCGGCGAGTACCGCGCCACCTGGACCCTGCCGCTCACCTTCTCCGCCGACGGCAAGACGCTCTACTTCGCCAACCAGCGGCTGTGGGCGACGCGCGACGGCGGCGAACCACTGGGACGCGATCAGCCCCGACCTCACCCGCGAGGCCCCGCCCGCGCCGGCGACCCTCGATGCGCCCACCCTCGCCGACGACGAGCACAAGACGCCGCGCAAGGGCGTGATCTACGCCATCGGGCCGTCGCGGTTCGCCGGCGCGATCTGGGTCGGAACCGACGACGGCCTGGTCTGGCGCACCCGCGACGGCGGGGCGCACTGGGCCGACGTGACGCCCAAGCAGCTGGGGCCCTGGTCCAAGATCGGCGTGGTCGAGCCGAGCCGCTTCGATCCGGAGACCGCCTACCTCGCGGTGGACCGCCACCGGCTGGAAGATCAGACGCCCTACGTCTACCGCACCCACGACGGCGGGCGGAGCTGGACGCCGATCGTGGGCGGGCTCGACCGGACGGTGAACGTGGTGCGCGAGGACCCCGTCCAGCGCGGGCTGCTGTTCGCCGGGACCGAGCGCGGCGCGTTCGTCAGCTTCGACGACGGGGCCCGCTGGTCGCCGCTGAAAGCCGGCCTGCCGACCACCAGCGTCCGCGACATGACCATCCACGGCGACGACCTCGTCATCGCCACCCACGGCCGGGGCTTCTACGTGCTGGACGACATCGCGCCCCTGCGCGCGACTGGCGGCCAAGGGCGCGCCGCCCTCGACCAGCCTCTATCCGCCCGCGACCACGGTGCGCTTCCGCCCCTCCGGCTTCACCGGCACCTTCATGCCCAAGGACGAGCCGATGGCGCCCGACCCGGCCTATGGCGCGGCGATCGACTACACGCTCGCCGCCGACGCGCCGGTGGAGATCCGCATCGAGGACGCCTCGGGCGCGCTGGTGAAACGCTACCGCAGCGACGACCCCGATCCGCCGCCGAACCTCGCTCTGATCCCCGCCGCGCCGGAGTGGATCCCGCGCCATCCGCCGCCGTCCGGGAAGGCGGGCGCCCATCGCTTCGTGTGGGACCTGCGCTACGCCACGGCGTCGCGGGGACTGGAGGCGGACTTTCGTCTCGGCGGCGTCTGGGCGCCGCCCGGCCGCTACACCGTCGTGCTCGAAACCGGCGGCAAGACCCTGCGCCAGCCGCTGGAGGTGGTTCCAGATCCGCGCGTGAAGGCGAGCGCGGAGAGCTACCGCGCCGCCTTCGACCTCGCCCGCCGGATCGAAGCGGACCGGGCCCTGATCGCCGCGCTGGCGACGTCGAAGCCGGAAGACAAGGCGCTGAAGGCCCTGTCTCGAGCGGCTGGACGAGCTCCAGCTCGCGGTCGATGGCGCGGACGGGGCGCCGAGCGCCGACGCCATCGCCGGCTTCGCCAAGGCCGACCGAGAGGTCGCCGGACTGAGGTAGCCAGCGAGAGCGCCGCTATGGTCATGCATGAACAAGATTTAAGCCGCCGCCTCTTCCCTTCCGCCGCATCGGGCGCGAGGAAAGGCGTGCGAATGAAGATCAGGGGGATACGACTCTTGCGATCCGGACCGATGCTGCTGGCGCTGAGCTGCGCGGCGCTGCCCTTCAGCGCGTTGGCGCAATCCCGCGCGCCGGCCCTGCCGACCGAGACCATCATCCAGAAACACATCGCCGCGCGCGGCGGGCTGGCGGCGATCAAGGCGATCCACACCCTGAAGATGACCGGGACCATGCGTCCGGTCGGCTTCGATGTGCGCCTCGACTACGACGAGACCATCGCCCGGCCGGGCAAGGTGCGGATCGACGCCACCATCCAGGGGCTCACCATCGTCCAGAGCTGGGACGGGTCGGGCGGCTGGCAGATCCAGCCGTTCCAGGGCCGCAAGGATCCCGAGGCCCTGTCCGAGGACGACACCAAGAGCCTGGTCGAGGAGGCGGACTTCGAAGGCCCGCTGATCGACGCCGCGGCCAAGGGCGCCAGAATCGAGAACCTGGGGGTGATCGACGTCGACGGCGCGCCCGCCTACGCCTTGCGCGCCACGCTCAAGAACGGCGACCAGCAGACCTACTACATCGACCCCGACCAGTTCCTCACGGTGCGGATCACCACCCGCCAGGTGCTGCGCGGCTCGGAGACCTTCACCCGCAACGACTTCGGCGACTACGAGAAGATCGACGGGGTCTACTTCCCGATGGAGATCTCCCAGGCCGACGGCGCGGGCCAGGTGCAGCAACGCATCACCTACGACAAGATCGTCGCCAACGCCCCGGTGGACGACGCGACCTTTGCCCGCCCGCACATTCCGAACACCGGCGTGACCGGACCGGCGGCCGAGGACAAGCCCGCTCCGGGCGAGAAGCCCAAGATTCCACGGACGGCGCCGGCCTCGCCGCCGATGGGGGAGTGATCATGAAGCTTTCGACCTGCCTGCTCGCCGGCGCGGCCGGCATGCTCCTCGCCGCACCGGTGAGCGCCGCGAAGCGAACGCTCCCGGCCGGACCGGTGTTCGATTCCGCGACCATCTCGGGGCTCTCGGCCCGCAACATCGGCTCGACCGCGATGAGCGGGCGCATCGCCGCCATCGCCGGCCGCGTGGAGCCGGACGGCAAGACGCTGCTGCTGATCGGCGCGGCGAGTGGCGGGGTGTGGAAGTCGACCGACGGCGGCACGACCTTCCGGCCGATCTTCGACAAGCAGACCAGCCAGTCGATCGGCGCGCTGGCGCTCGATCCCAACAATCCGAACACCTATTGGGCGGGCACCGGCGAGAGCTGGATGCGCAACAGCGTCTCGATCGGCGACGGGCTCTACAAGACCACCGACGGCGGCGAGACCTGGACCAAGATGGGCCTGCCGAACAGCGAGCACATCTCCAAGATCCTGGTCGATCCTTCGAGCAGCGACACCGTCTACGTCTGCGTCCCCGGCCGGCTGTGGAGCGACAGCGCCGAGCGCGGGCTCTACAAGACCACCGACGGCGGCAAGAGCTGGTCGCTGATCCTGAAGGGCGGCAACCTCTCCACCGGCTGCTCGACCCTGGCGATGGATCCGAAGAACCCGCGCCACCTGATCGCCGGGATGTGGGACTTCCGCCGCACCGGCTGGGGCTTCCGCTCGGGCGGCCCGAACGCGGACGCGCCCTCCGCCAGCGACCTGCTCGTCAGCGAAGACGGCGGGGCGAGCTGGACCTCGCTGAAGTCCAACCCGGCGCTGCCCAAGGGTCCGTGGGGCCGCGAGGCGGTGGCCTTCGCGCCGTCGAACCCGAACGTGGTCTACGCCTTCGTCGAGGCGGTGCGCAGCGCCCTGTTCCGCTCCGACGACGGCGGCAAGACCTGGTCCGAGCGCGACCGCAGCCAGAACATGGTGTGGCGCCCGTTCTACTTCGCCAACCTCACGGTGGATCCGGCCAACCCCGACCGGGTCTACAAGGGCGACCTCAACCTGATCGTCAGCGAGGACGGCGGCAAGAGCTTCACCTCCCTCGCGCCCGGCAGCATGCACAGCGACCACCACGCCCTGTGGATCGACCCGCGCGATCCGAAACACGTGGTCGATGGCGACGACGGCGGCCTCTACATGAGCCAGGACGGCGGCAACCGCTGGCTCAAGGCCGACAACCTGCCGATCAGCCAGTTCTATCACGTCAGCGTCGACGACAAGGATCCCTACCAGGTCTACGGCGGCCTGCAGGACAACAGCGCCTGGGTGGCCGACAGCGCCTATCCCGGCGGGATCACCTCCGGCCGCTGGGAGAACCTGGGCGGCGGCGACGGCTTCTGGGCCTGGCCCGATCCGGCCGCGCCGGAGGACTTCGCCTATGCCGAGAGCCAGGGCGGCGAGGTGATCCGCGTCAACCGCCACACGCTCGAGGCGCGCGACATCCAGCCCAAGAGCGACACCAAGCGAGAAGCTGCGCTTCAACTGGAACACGCCGCTCTATGTCAGCCCGGTCGACAAGGGCACGATCTACATCGGCGCCCAATACCTGTTCCGCAGCCGCGACCACGGCCAGAGCTGGGACAAGATCAGCCCGGACCTCACCACCAACGATCCGGAGAAGCAGAAGCAGGAAGAGAGCGGCGGCATCACCGTCGACAACTCCGCCGCCGAGACCCACACCACCATCTACGCCATCAGCGAGTCGCCCAAGCAGGCGGGTGTGATCTGGGTCGGCACCGACGACGGCAACCTCCAGCTCACCCGCGACGGCGGCAAGAGCTGGACCAACCTCACCAAGGGCGTCGGCATGCCGCCGGCCTCGTGGGTGAGCTGGGTCGAGGCGAGCCCGACCAATCCGGCCGGCGCCTATGTCGCCTTCGACCGGCACACCTTCGGCGACTTCACCCCGCACATCCTGATGACCAACGACTACGGGAAGAGCTGGGTCAACGTGGCCATCCCGCAGTCCGGCCTCCGCGGCCAGGTCAATGTGATCAAGGAGGACCCGGACAAGCCCGGCCTGCTCTACGCCGGCACCGAGTTCGGCCTGTGGATCTCGCCGGACGACGGCCGCCGCTGGGCGCAGTTCAAGGGCGGCGACTTCCCCGACGTGCCGGTGCGCGACCTCGCCTTCCAGCGGCGCGACCGGGACCTCGTCATCGCCACCCACGGGCGCGGCATCTGGATCGTCGACGACCTGACGCCGCTGCGCGCCCTGGACGACGCGACCATGGCCAAGTCCCTCGCCTTCCTGCCCTCGCGCCCGCAGCAGCAGCGCATCCAGGCCAACGGCGGCTGGAGCAACGGCGACGCCAGCTTCGTCGGCGAGAACCCGCCCGACGGCGCGGTCATCGCCTATTACGAGCCGGGCCGGCGCCTCGTCGGCAAGCTGAAGGTCGAGGTGCTCGACGCCTCGGGCAAGGTGATGGACACCCTGCCGGCTTCCAAGAACCCGGGGATCAACCGGGTGCTGTGGTCGATGCGCGCGCCCGCCCCGCACGCTCCGCCGGCGGCCCAGGTGGCGTTCAACGCCGCCCAGGGTCCGCGCCTGCTGCCCGGGACCTACACCGTGCGCCTCACCAGCGGCGATCAGGTGCTCACCCAGCCGCTGGAGGTCTCCCTCGACCGCCGGGCGGCCTTCACCGTCGCCGACCGCAAGGCCCAGTTCGAGGCGGCGGAACGCGTCAGCCGCCTGTTCGGCCAGGAGACGGCGCTGGTGGCGCGGATCAACGCCGTGCGCCAGGGCGCCGACGCCCGGGCCGCTTCCTTAACCGACGGCGATCCGCTGAAGGCCAAGCTGCTCGATCTCTCCGCCAAGGCCGACACGCTGCGCAAGGAGGTCGTCGCCACCAAGGAGGGCGGGGCCATCACCGGCGAGGAGCGCCTGCGCGAGTTCACCGACCAGCTCTATGGCGCGATCCAGAGCTACGAGGGCGCTCCGGCCGCCTATCTGCTGGTGCGCACCAAGGTGCTGGAGGACCAGCAGGCGGACGTTTCCGGCCGCTTCGACGCCCTGGCCGCCGGCGACCTCGCCGCGCGCAACGCCGACCTCACCGCCCGCAAGCTCCAGCCGATCGTCGTGCCGGACGTGAAGGCGGAGGTCGCGGACGGCGAAGGCGGCGGCGGCAACCCCGCGGCGCTCGCCGGCTGGGCGCTGTCGCTGCGGGCGAGCGAGGCGCGGGGCGCGAGCGCGGCGGAGAAGGACTGAGGCCGAAACGGCGTGCGGCGGGGGCCGCGCTAGACCCTCACCACTGTACCGAGACGCCGCCGTGCACGCCGGTGACGTTGGTGTCGAAGCCGATCGCCGACGCCGGCGTTCACCACCACCGAATAGTCGCGGCTGTTGACCAGCAGGGCGGTGGCGCCGGCCGCGAAGCCGCCCGCGCCGTCGAAGCCGCCGACGTTGGCGCTCAGGGCGAAGCGGCGGCCGGGCAGAAGGCCGGGTGAGCCGCTCGCCGCCAGGGCCATGGCCACCCCGTCGCGCAGCTGCAGGGTCTTGTGGTTGAAGTCGAAGACGGCGGCGTTGAGCTGGCCGAGATTGACCGCATCCGTCGGGTTCACGCCCGGGGCGACGTTGGTGATGCGCCGCTCGGCCCCGGGCGAGCCGACGCTGACGGTGTTGGGGGCGCTGGCGATGGAGCCGGAGCCCAGCGCCACGGAGTTCGGCGCATTGGCCTGGGCGCCGTAGCCGAGCGCCACCGCGCCGGCGCTGTTCGGGCCCACGCTGGCGTTGGCGCCGATGGCGGTGCTGTTGGGGCTGGTGGCGTCGATGGTCGCGCCTGTGCCCAGCGCGGTGGAGTTGTCGGCGTGGACCTGGGTGCCTGTGCCGATGGCGATGTCGCCGGGACCGGCGGCATAGGAGCCGGACCCGCTGGCGTAGCCGCTCGAGGCCACCGCATAGCCGCCGTCGAGCGAAGCCCCGCCCTGGGCGGCGGCGGCCGCCACCGCGGCCTGGGTGGGATTGCCCTGCACGCCGGTGGTCTGGGCGAAGCGGGTGTCGACGCTCGAGGCCAGGGCCGAGACCTCGCTCTGCAACTGGGCGGCGTGCGCCTGGAGCTGGTTGACGTTCACCGCGTCGGTGCCGGCCGTGCCCGTGGCGACATTGGTCACCTGCCGCTCGCCACCGACGGTTCCGACCGAGACCACATTGCTGCGCCCCCCGTCGCTGGACTGGTAGCCGAGCGCGACGCTATTCGCGCCCGTGCTGGTCGCGAAGCTCCCCAGCGCTTCGGAGCCGGTCTGGCTGGCCTTGGACTGATAGCCCACCGCCGTGGTGTAGCCGGCGGAGACGGAGCTGCCGGAATAGGCCCCCAGCGCCGTGTTGCCCGAACCCGTCACGCTCTCGCCGGCATAGTTGCCGATGGCGCTGTTGAAGTCGCCGCGCACATTCTGCGACGACGCCACCCCCACCCCGGTGTTGCCGTTGCCGGTGACGATCTGCGACGACGCCGCGCCGACGCCGACGTTGTTCGAGCCCAGCACCTGGTAGGAGCTGAACGAGCCGAAGCCGGCGTTCTGGTTGCCGGTCACCTGGAACGAGCTGAAGTAGCCGCCGCCGAGATTGTTGTTCCCGCTCACCTGCACGCTGGCGTAGCTGCCGATGCCGGTGTTGCCGCTGCCGATCACGCGCGCCGGACGCGTTGTAGCCGACGCCGGTGTTCGAGCGAGCCGGTGATCGAAGGCCGACGCCCTTGGCCCAGTCCGCTGTTGAAGTCGCCGGTGACCTGGATCGCGGAGGCCGCGCCGACCGCCGTGTTCCCTACGCCGGCTACAGATAAAGCCGCTCGCGCGCCGAAGGTGCTGTTGAAGAGTCCCGGTCGGCGTCTGTAATCCCGAGATCATGAAAGCCTCGGTGTGAGGAGACGTGACCTGGTAGCCGGCTTCGATCCCACCGCGGAGTTGTGATCGCCGGTGACGACCGACGCCGGAGCCGTGGCCAATGGCCGTATGTACCTTCTCCACGGTTCGCCGGCAGAGTCACCCGAGGTGATGTTGTAGGAACCGAGGTATCGAACCCCGCTCCGCTGCCCAGAGCCGAATTGTTAGTCGCCGCTTACGGCATATTCCCGCTGAGATCGCCGACCGCGGTGTTGGCGGAACCGCTGACGGTCGAACCGGAGTCGGAGCCTTCAGCGGTGTTGAAGTTTCCGGTGACCGTCTGCCCCGCGAAACCGCCCTCGGCCAGATTGAACTTGCCGGTGACCGAATTGCCCGCCGCGTAGCCAACGCCGACTTGTAAGACCCGGTGACATGCTTCCGGCGTGATTGCCCTACCCTGCGTCGCATGTTGCCGAAGACGCTGACCCCAGAAACCGCCCCGTAGGCCGATCACGAACCCGCTGACCACGGACCCGACAGGGCTCCATCCGCATGTTGAAGTTCCCGCCATGCTGACGCCCTGATAGTTCCGAACCGTCGTTTGCGCTCGCCGGCACGCTGTTCCAGAATTATACCGACTCCCTATTGTAATTGCCGGTCAACGAAATTTCCCGCTGATCTTCCATAAAGTATTCCCATCGCCCCGAGTTGAGAGCCCGCAGCTTGGCCGGTGAGCGACGTTTGAAACTCCCTGTCAGACGTCCCAGGCCGATGTTTCCGTGCACCGGTTGTACGAGCCCATCATATTGAAGCCGCGATCAGTCTCCAAAGCGGAATTCATCATGCCAGAGACGTGCACTGACGCATTGTCACCCGACACCAGTATTACCGATCCGGTTACTATTGCAGAAGACCGTACACCCAACCCGGCATTGAAGTCGCCGCTGATGCCGTATGAAGCCCGAACTTCACCAACTCCGACGTTTGACTCTCCGCTAATCGAACCGTGAGCGAAGAGTATGCCCAGCCCCGAGTTACCGTCCCCACGATGCTTTGAGCTGAATAAACGCCTAACCACTGTTATAGTTCCGATGATCGACAGCCCGACGAATAAGCGCCAACGGATGTATTCAGTGATCCGGTGACCGATACTGAAGAGTTTGTGCCCACGCCGGTTAGTTAAGTTGCCCACAGTCGCCACACCCGCCCCGTTCGCGCGAAGTAGTTTTGCGCATCCGCGCCTGCGAACCGGCATAACTCGCCAGAGACGGCGAACAGAGGCTCCTGCCGAAGAATACCGCCGCGGAACACGCCCGTCTGTTTGACATCGCCCTGCCCCCTGAACAACCCATGGTCGATGAAACCTTGGAGTCGTGGGCTTGTCAAATCGCGGGGAGCCGATCCGATCGCGGCCCGCCTTGCCGCGCACGCCGAGCCGGCTAGGATCGACCGCAAACCACAGGAGTGAAACGCCCATGACCGACATCACCGATCTCGCCGGCCGCGTCAGCCTGGTCACCGGCGCGGGACAGGGGGTGGGGCGGCAGATCGCCTTGCAGCTGGGGGCGGCGCTGAACAGCGGCGGGGTGGTGGTGAACGACTATGTGCTGGAGCGCGCGGAGGCGGTGGCCGAGGAGATCCGCTCCGCCGGCGGCAAGGCGCTGGCGTTGCAGTGCGACGTCTCCGACCACAGCGCGGTCAAGGCCATGGCCCAGCAGGCGGCCAGTGAACTCGGCCCCATCGGCGTGCTGGTGAACAACGCGGGCAACGCCGGCGCCAACCCCTCGCCCGAGCTCGGCAAGCCGTTCTGGGAGACCGGGCCGGAGGTCTGGTACAGCTTCCTGGGCGTGAACCTCTATGGGGTGATGAACTGCACCGCGGCGGTGATCCCCGGCATGATCGAGCGCGGGGCGCCGGGCCGGATCGTCACCATCATCTCCGACGCCAGCCGCTGGGGCGACGCGGGGCTGGAGATCTACGCCGCCGGCAAGGCGGGCGCGGCGGGCTTCATGCGCTCGGTGGCCCGCTCGCTCGGCCGCTACGGCATCACCGCCAACAGCGTCGCCATCGCCCTCACCGACACCCCCGCCGTCCAGCGCACCCTGCAGGGCGACCCCGAGCGCCTCAAGCGCCAGATGGAACGCTACATCATCCGCCGCCCGGGCCAGCCGACCGACATCGCCAACATGGTGCAGTTCCTGGCCTCGGACGCCTCGAGCTGGATCACGGGGCAGGTGTATCCGGTGAATGGCGGGTTCACGCTGGCGTTGTGATCCTAGCCTCCAGGAACACCTCGCCCTCGATATTCATCGGGTCTGAAAAAAGATCGCGCGGGCAGCGTTGATCCGCATCAAACGGTCGAAAAGGTAAGCTCCGGCCCGAACGCCCTAAGGAGAACTGCCTCAATGCCCCTGCCCGCCACGCCGCCGCCCGCGCCGCCCTGCGCCGCCGCCCAGTTGCGCCTCTCGACCGACGGCCAGGACGGGGCGTTCGACGGGATGTCGCATTCGGGGGTGGAGCTTTCGATCCGTAACCTCGGGCCGGACTGCACCCTCCCCGCTCTGCCGAAGCTGGTGTTGCTCTCGCGCGGCGGCCGGCCGTTGCCGGCGGTGCGCCAGGCGCCAGTGGGGATGCATCCCGGCCCGGTGATGATGCCGGTGTTCGTCGGGGCCGGCCACCGCGCGGCGAGCGACCTGCGCTGGGTGTCAGGGCCGGTGTTCGATCACAACCGGAGCGTGCGCGCGGCGAGCGTCACGGTGCGGATCGGCGGCGGCGTGCTGCGCGCGCCGCTCAAGGCGGTGCTCTATGGGCCGGCGGGCAAGCCGGTGACCTTCGAACAGCCACCGCTGCGGGCGATGGAGGGGATGCCGGCGGGGTGAGGGCCTTCCCGACTGTGGGGATAAGCTTTGTCATCCCGGACGGAGCCGCGAAGCGGCGTAGATCCGGGACGAGGCCGCGCCACTGAAGACCGCCCGGACGGCGAAGCCGAGCCGGGCGACGGGGTGGGCAAGGCGCGATCGTAGCCGTTTTCCCCACAGCGCGGCGGCGGCGCGCTCCCTCCGGCTCGCCGCTACGCGTCGTCCGGAGGGCGCCTATTGGGCGTCGGCGCCGTCCCGGATCGTCGCGCTTCGCGCGCCGTCCGGGATGACAAGAGCCTCTTTCTTAGACGTCGGTGAGTTTCGGGTCAGGCCCCGGCGCGAGCTTTGGCGAAGTAGGTTTCCGCGGCGCCGGGGAAGGCTCCCTCGCGCACATCCCGCGCATAAGACGCCACCGCCGCGGCGATCTCCGTCTTCACGTCGCCGTAGCGGCGGACGAACTTGGGGGTCCAGTCGAACAGGCCGAGCATGTCCTCGGTGACCAGGATCTGGCCGTCGCAGCGCGGGCCGGCGCCGATGCCGATGGTGGGGACCTTGAGGCGTTCGGTGATGTCGGCGGCGACCGGTTCGGCGACGCCTTCGACGACCACCAGGAAGGCGCCGGCCTTCTCGGCGGCCACCGCCTCGGCGACGACGCAGGCGGCTTCCTCCGGCTTGGCGCCCCTCGCGCGGAAGCTGCCTTCGGCCAGCACCGCCTGCGGACGTAATCCGACGTGGCCGATCACCGGCACGCCGCGGCGGGTGAGATAGCGGATGGTGTCGGCGACCTCGGGCCCGCTCTCGACCTTCACCGCGCCGGCGCCCGTCTCCTTGAGCACGCGGACGGCGGCGGCGTAGGCCTGTTCGGGCGACCCCTCGTAGGAGCCGAACGGCAGGTCCACCGCCACCAGGGCGTGCTTGGAGCCGCGCATCACCGCCTGGCCGTGGAGGATCATCATCTCCAGAGTGACGCCGATGGTGTTGGGCAGGCCATGCAGCACCATGCCGACGCTATCGCCCACCAGCAGCAGGTCGCAGTGCTCGTCCATCAGCGCGGCCATGGGCGCGGTGTAGGCGGTGAGGCACACGATCGGCTCGCGGCCCTTCATCGCCGCGAGCTTGCGCGGCGTGAGGCGGGGGGCGGCTTGGGTCTGGGCGGACAGGGGGGCCTCCTTAAGAGAGGGACGGTCTCGTCCTTAGAACGGTCGGCGGACGTAACGGTTTAAGCGGCGAGGCACAATCATGTGGACCTTCTCCTCCCCCGACGCGCGAGCGACGACGGGGGAGGTGGCCGGGCGCGCAGCGACCGGACGGAGGGGGCGCAATGCCGCAATAAAGGTCGGCCGGTGCACCGGCTTAGCGCCCCCTCCACCGCTTCGCGGTCCCCCTCCCCCGTCCTCTGCGGGACGGGGGAGGAGTGGCTCGTTAGATATCCCTTATCGCGCGGGTGATGAGCAGGCCGGCGGCGAAGAGCGCCAGGGCGACGGACATCAGCAGCGCCTCGCCTTCGGTCTGGCCGACGCTGCTGAAGAGGGTGGTGATCTGGCCGGCGATGGCCGCGCCGGCGGGCGTCTCGCGCAGGCGGTCGGCGACGACGTGGCCGACGGCGGCGGGGTGGGCGGCTTCGTCGAGGCGGGCGAGGACGCCGCCGCTCAGCACCTGGGCCCCGCCGATCAGGCCGCCGAGCAGCCCCAGCCCGCCGATGACGAAGCGGCGGAAGGTCCAGTTGCGGTCCAGACGCTCGGTGACGCGGGCGGCGAACAGCGGGGCGTCGGGCAGCGGCGGGCTGTCGGCGAAGAAGGCGTCCAGCCGGGCTTCGAGGCTTCGATCAGGCATGTGCGGATGTCCCCTGCGCGGCGGGTGCGAGCCGGGCGCGAAGTCTTTCCAGACCACGTTTGACATGGGATTTGACCGTTCCGAGGGGCAGATTCAAGGCCGCCGCGATCTCCGACTGGCTGAGGCCCGCGCCGTGGCAGAGCGAGACGCAGAGCCGCTCGGCTTCGGGCAAGGTCTTGAGCGCGGCGTCGAGGTCGATCCGGTCGCCGGCGCTGGGGCCGTGCGGATCGGTCTCGGCCTCCGGCGTCTCGGCGGCGAAGTCGAGCCGGCGGTCGCGGCGCAGACGGCGGGCGTAGCCGCGGGCGGCGATCTTGCGCACCCAGGCCACGAACGTCCCCTCCCCGCGAAAATCGGCGATCTGCTCGAAGGCGGTCACGAAGGCGTCCTGGGCGAGGTCGTCGGCCAGGGCGGCCTGCGCGCCCATCTTGCGCAGGAGCTGGCGCACCGCCGAGCCGTGGCGACGGACCAGCTCGCCGAAGGCCGCGCGGTCGCCATGGGCGGCCAGGGACGCGAGCTCCAGGTCGTGGGCTTGGGCGCGGTCGGGCGAGGCCATGAAGCCCATCCCCTCCTGTTCAACCTTGGACCGCTCAGACCTTGGTCGACCGGCGGCGGGTGAAATAGAGGATCAGGTAGGCGACGCCGATCAGTCCTGGGATGGCGCCCGCGCCGGCGATCGAGCCGCCGGACGTGTAGGCCGCGGTGTCGTCCACGCTCATCAGACCGTACCCGATGCCACAGCCCAGACCCACCAGGCCGAGCCCGACGGCAATCAGCACGATGGCGCGGCGGAGGTCGCGTTCAGGGGTGTCCATCGGGCGGGTGGTGGGGCTGGTCTGCAGCGCGGTGATCAGCTCCGGTGGGACCGGCTGACCCTTCTCGTAGGCGATGCGCAAAGTCTCATGCATCCGCTCGCGGTCGCGAGCCTTGAAGTATTGCGGCGCGATGATGATCGCGGCGACGACGGCGAAGAACGCCAAGGTCGAAACTAGTCCGGTGATTTCGCCCAACATGGCGGAAGTCTCCCCAGCATGGGCCAGCGATGCGCCGGCCCTTCATGGGTAAAGAGGCTCGGGCGGCGCCGAACGGATGCGGCAGACCAGGTGAAGTTTTCGTAAGGCTCCGCTAGCCCCCGCGCAGCCGCTCCATCTCGCGGCGGATGGCGGCTTCGCGGCCGGCGGGGTTGCCGGCGTAGACGCTGAGGCCGTGGGCGAGCAGGCCGATGCCCCAGCCGAACATCGGCCAGGCGAACCACCAATTGCCTCGGTCGGTGACGAGATTGATGATGAACAGGCCGAGGTTCACCACCGCGAACACCGTCGCGTGGACACGGAAGCCGGCCTTGGCCGCGACCCGCCGTTCGGCGGCGCGGCGCAGGGCGGCCTCTGGATTGGTGTCGTCGACCATGACGGGAGTCTCAGGCCGAAACCCAGTTGCCGTGGAAGCCGAAGGGCACGCGGCGCGGGACCCGGGCGCTACCGATCGGGCCGCGCTCCAGATCCCGAGCCTCGAACACCAGCAGCTCGGCCTTGTCCTCGGCGGCGCGGTGGGCCAGCGCGATGACGTGGCCGTCGCCCTCCTCCGCGCCCGGATGGCGCGGCACGAAGATCGGCTCGCCGACGCCGTCGCCGCGCCGGCAGGCTGTAGGTCGAGCGCTTGCCGGTGGCGAGGTCGATGTGGCTGATTCCGTCGAAGCCCATGCCGCCGTCGCGCCCGTGGTGCGAGGCGAACCAGCCGTGGCGATAGGCGTGGCCGGCGTAGCGCTCGTCGAAGCGCGGGAACTCGCCCGGCTGGTCGTCGATGCGCTCGACCTTCACCGTGTTCGACGGGCCGGCCAGATCGATGGTCCAGCGCGTGAGCACCGCCTCGGTCCGCGCGCCCCGGCTGCCGTCGGCGTTGGGGAACAGCGGCGCGACCGGGTACTGCATGACGTCGGCGTAGAGGGTGGTCCCCTCCTCCCAGGCGTTCATCGGGTGGAAGACGTAGTTGGGTTCGACCTCGAACCAGCGGATCGTATCCACGCCGGCGTCGCGGGCCATGACCCCGACAAAGGCGCCCTTCTCCGGCTCCCAGGCATAGGCCGGGCCGCCGCGCATGGCGCGATGCAGATCGCCGGTGAGCGGCAGGATGGGGAACATCACGTGCCGGTCGGTGACCAGGAAGTCGTGCACCATGGAGGCGAAGGGCGCCTCGAAATCGTCGCGCCGCACCACCTCGCCGGCGGCGTTGGTGACGCCGTAGGAACAGAGGTTGCCGAGCGGCATCGGGCCGGAGGTGTAGGCGAACCACACCATCTCGCCGGTCTTCGGATCGAGCTTGGGATGGGCGGTGACCGGCCCGCGATAGGCCTCGGCATAGCCGCGCGTCTCGAGCGTGCGGGGATCGAGCTCGGTGGGCATATGCCCTTCCTCGAGCGCCATCAGCCGGCCGGCATGCGAGACGATGTTGGTGTTGGCGACACCGGAGTCCTTGCCCATCGCCGCGGGGTCGGTGGCCATCGGGTTGCCGAACAGGCCGAAGAGGGCGTGGCCGGCGGCGCGCTCGAGCTCGAACTTCGGCGTGCGCACGTAGCGGTTGCGGTACCTGGCCTTGCCGTCCTCGAGGAAGAAGGCGTGGATCATGCCGTCGCCGAAGAACCAGTGGTGCTCGCCGCGCGGGGCGAACTGCGGGTTCGGGCCGTTGCGGTAGAAGGCGCCGCGAAGGGAGGCGGGAATCTCGCCCGTGACGTCCAGCTCGAAATCGTCCTCGGCATGGACCGGAGCGAAGTTGCCGGCCAGATAGGGATTGATGGATTGCGATCCGTCCACGGCGTTCTTCCCTCTGTAGGATTTTACGTTGTAAATATATGCCGCGCGACCTATCCGGGCGCAAGTTCTTTTTTTCGTAGATTCGGATTTTCCACCGTTTGCCCAAGCTGAAGAGCGCCGAGACCGTCGCCGACTTCCGTGATCGCCTGTGCGACGCGGCCGAGCGCCTGTTCGCCGAACACGGCCCCGACGCGGTCACCATGCGCCAGCTCGCCGCCGAGGTGGGGGTGAGCCCGATGACGCCTTACGGCTACTTCAAGGATAAGGACGCCATCCTCGCCGCCGTGCGCGCCCGGGCCTTCGCCCGGCACGCGCAGGCGCTGGAGGTCGCCTTCGAGGCCGCGCCGCCCAACGATCCGGAAGCGCGGTCGGAGGCGGTGGGCCGCGCCTATGTGCGCTTCGCCCTGGAGCATCCCGAAGCCTACAAGCTGATGTTCGACACCAAGCAGCCGAACGCGGACCACTATCCAGAGCTGGTGGCCGCCTCGGAGCGATCGCGCGCCACCATGACCCGCCACTTGAGCGGGACGGCGTTGAAAGGCGATCCGCAGCGGGTCGGGCACCTGTTCTGGGCGGCGCTGCACGGGCCGCTGATGCTGCACTTCGCCGGCATGCTTCCAAGCCCGCAGGCCGCCGTCGACCTCATCGGCGGCCTCACCCAGGCGGTCTGGGCGTCGAGCGCGCGGGAGCCCATCGATTGACCACCGCTCGAAGCGACGGCGTGCATCCCGCCGCTCGCCTGCGCGCCATCCTGGGCGGCTCGGCCGGCAATTTCATCGAGTGGTACGACTGGTTCGCCTACGCCTCGTTCGCGATCTATTTCGCCAAGGCCTTCTTCCCCAAGGGCGACCAGACCGCCCAGCTCCTGCAGACCGCGGCGGTGTTCGCCGTCGGCTTCTTCGCCCGGCCGGTGGGCGCCTGGGCCTTCGGGCTGCTGGCCGACCATCGCGGGCGTAAGGTCTCGCTGGTCGCCTCGGTCGGGCTGATGTGCGTCGGCTCGCTGATCGTCGCGCTCACCCCGACCTACGGCTCCATCGGCGGGGCGGCGGCGGTGGTGCTCACCCTGGCCCGGCTGATCCAGGGCTTCTCCATCGGCGGCGGCTATGGCGCCAGCGCGACCTACATGAGCGAGATGGCCGGCCGGGAGCGGCGCGGCTTCTGGTCGTCGTTCCAGTACGTGACGCTGATCGGCGGGCAGCTGGTGGCGCTCGCCCTGCTCATCCTGCTCCAGCACCTGCTCACCTCGGCGCAGCTCGAGGCGTGGGGGTGGCGCATTCCGTTCCTGGTCGGCTCGGTGCTGGCGCTCGCGGTGTTCTTCGTTCAGTGGCGACTTCAGGAGAGCGCCATCTTCGAGGCCGAGCGCGCCCGCGGACCGCCCCGCGGCTCCGCCCGGATCCTGATCAGCCAGTATCCAGTAGAGACGGGGATCGTCTTCATCCTGTCCGCCGCCGGCGGCCTCGCCTTCTACGCCTTCACCACGTACATGCAGAAGTTCCTGAGCAACACGGCGGGCTTTTCCAAGGAAACCGCGTCGCTGATCAGCGCGGGAACCCTGGTCATCTACGTCGCGATCATCCCGGCGCTCGGGGCCTTGAGCGATCGGCTGGGCCGCCGGCGCGTGATCGCGGTGGGGTTCGGCCTGGGCGCGATCCTGGTCTTTCCGGCGATGACAGCCCTGGCGAGACACCCCAGCCCGCTGGTCGCCTTCGCGCTCGTTCTGGTTCTGGTGTTGTGCAACTCCGGCTATTCGGCCGTGAACGCCGTGGTGAAGGCCGAGCTTTATCCGGCCAGCGTCCGCGCGCTCGGCGTGGCGCTGCCCTATGCGGTGGGCAACGCGGTTCTCGGCGGCACCGCGGAGTATGTGGCGCTCGCCTTCAAGAAGGCCGGCCATGAGGACGTCTTCTACATCTATGTCGCGATCGTGCTCGCCATCGCCGCCGTGACCGCCTGGCGCATGCGCGACACCCAGGCGCTGAGCCGGGTGGAGGACGACTGAGGCCCTACCGCCCCGGCTTGCTCTTCACCGCATGAGCGATGCGCAGGAGGTTGGCGGCGCCGGGCGCGCCCTGGGGCGGACCGGCAATGATGAGCACCCTGCCCCCGGGCTCCGCCAGGCCTAGATCCGCGGCCATGTGCGCCGCCTCGTCGGTGAGGGCGGCCACGCCCTTGGGCTGACGCGCCACGCGCGGCTCCAGCCCCCACACCAGCGCCAGACGCCGGGCGGTCTCGATGGTCGGCGCGATGGCGAGGATCGGATGGGTCGGCCGCTCGCGCGCGACCAGCCGCGCCGTCCCACCGGTGTTGGTGTAGACCGCCAGCGCCTGGGTGCTGCGGGCCGCGGCGGCGCGGCCCGCCGCCGCGATCAGGGCGTCGACGTCCTCGTCGCCCTCGCCGTGCTCGGCGCGCATCAAGGCCGGCCATAGGGGATCGGCCTCCACCCGACGCATGATCCGGTCCATCATCGTCACCGCTTCGACCGGATAGTCGCCGACGGCCGACTCCGCCGACAGCATCAGGGCGTCGGCGCCTTCGTAGACCGCGCCGGCCACGTCGCTGGCTTCGGCGCGGGTCGGCGCGGGCGCCGAGATCATGCTCTCCAGCATCTGGGTGGCGACGATCACCGGCACGCCGCGTCGCCGGGCCGCGCGCACGATGGTCTTCTGCGCCACCGGCACCTCCTCCGGCGCGAGCTCCACGCCGAGGTCGCCGCGCGCCACCATCAGCCCGTCGCTCATGTCGAGGATCGCCTCCAGCTCGCGCAGGGCGCCGGGCTTCTCGATCTTGGCGAGGCAGGCGGCGCGGCCGGCGACGATGTGCTTCAGGTCGGCCATGTCCTGCGCCTGCTGGACGAAGGAGAGCGCGATCCAGTCGACGCCGATGCGCAAGGCGTGGTCCAGGTCGCGCCGATCCTTGGCGGTCAGGGCCGGCACCGGGATGGTGACGCCTGGAACGGCCAGGCCCTTGTGGTCGGAGAGCGCCACGCCGGCGTCGACCCGGGCGTCCGCCCAGCCCTCGCCCGTCGCGACGACCGTGAGCCGCACCTTGCCGTCGTCGAGCAGGAGCGCCGCTCCGGGCTTCAGCACCCGCAGCACCTCCGGGTGAGGCAGCTGGACGCGGCCCGCGTCGCCCGGCGCGGGATCGAGGTCCAGCCGGATCGTCCGGCCGGGCGCCAGCGCGACCTTGCCGCCGGCAAAAGCCCCCAAGCGGAACTTCGGTCCCTGGAGGTCGGCGAGCGCCGCCAGCGGCCGGCCGATGGCCTCCTCAGCCGCGCGCACCGCCTCCAGCGCGGCGGCGTGATCCTCCGGCGCGCCATGGCTGAAGTTGAGGCGGAAGACGTCCACCCCGGCGCGGGCGAGCGCCTCGATCTGGGCCGGCGCCCGGCTCGCGGGGCCGAGCGTGGCGACGATGCGGGTGCGCCGATCGCGGATCACGACGCGATCAGCTCCGCAGCGCGGCCCGGGCCTGGTCGATGCGGGCGGCGGCGGCGTTCAGCGCTTCGGCGGTGCGTCCGACGAAGGTCTGGGCCTCTTCCCAACGCCGGCCCTCGATCGCCTCGCGCACGCCCGGCAGCGTCTTGGAGCCGTAGCCGGTGAGCAGGCCGGGCGCGTAGATCAGGTGCCGATACCAGGGGCGGCCGGGAAGACCATGCTGCTCGTCGATCAGAGTGTGCTCGACGCTCTGCACGATCGCGTCGGCCCGTTCGGCGGCCGCCGGCGAAGGTGGCGATGCCGCCGCCGCGTCGTACGCCGCCGCGCTTGTCCGCAGCCTGGCGACCGCCGCCTCCAAGGGAGCGAAGTTCACGGCCCGGTAGGCGGGCTTCGGCTCCGGAGCGCCCCAGCTCTCGGTGGTGTCCGAGGCCAGGCGGAAGGCGTCGCTCTTCAACAGCCGATCATGGGCGGCGTCGAGGTCGCGTTCGCCGTCGGCCAGGGTCTTCAACTCGTGAACCTCGTCGCCGATCGTCTCCGCCAGGTTGGTGAAGCGCAGCGGCGCCAGGTCCGCGTCGGCGGCGCGCAGCACGATGCGCCCGGTCACCTCGGCCAGGGCGACGCCATAGTGGAAGCCTGGATCGCCGAAGCGGTCGTAGTGATCGAAGCTGTCGTAGGCCGAGTGATAGACCCCGCCGGACTGGCCCTCGCCGCCGAACCCCAGGTTCATCGAGGCGACGCCGAGGTGGTCGACGAAGGCGGTGTAGTCCGACCCCGATCCCAGGTTGCCCACCGGCGCGACTCCGCTGGCCGCCAGCTTGCCGAAGGCCTTCACCTCGGGCGTGGCGCCGGGCGCGAGCGCGTCCACCTGCAGCCGGGCGTTGGCGCGGTCGCGGACGTTGGCGCCGGTCTCGGGATCCTTCACGTCGGCCGCGGCGCCGTCGACCAGCGAGCGCAGCGAGTAGCTCGCCTCCACCTGCAGCCAACCCCGATCATTGGTGTCGGAGTTCACATAGAGAACGGCGTGCTTCTGCAGATCGTCGGCGTGAGTCTCGGCCCATTCGGTCGAGCCGAGCAGACCGGTCTCCTCGCCGTCCCAACTCGCGTAGATGATGGTGCGCGCGGGCTTCCAACCGCTCTTGTAGAGCGCGCCCATGGACTTGGCCTCCTCGAGCAGGGCGGTCTGGCCGGAGAGCGGGTCCTGGGCGCCGAACACCCAGCCGTCGCGGTGATTGCCGCGGATCACCCATTCGTCCGGCTCCCGCGCGCCCTTCAGGGTGGCGATCACGTCATAAAGCGGCTTCTGGTCCCAGTTGGCGAACACCACCAGGTGCGCGCTGGCGCCCTGGCCGCCCCCCACATGGTAGGTGATCGGCAAGGACCCCCGGAAGCTCTTGGGCGCCACCGGACCGCCGAGGCTCTTGAGGAACACCTGGGCGTCGCCCCACGAGATCGGCAGGGCGGGGATCTTGAGGATGTTCTTGGCGTCCGCGCGATCGATGCGTTTGGCGCCTTCCGTCGAGCCGTAGCCCGGGGTGAGCGGATCGCCCGGCTCGACCGGCAGGTCCTGGATCGAGCCGCGCTGGAAACCCTGCTCCGGACGCGCCGGACCCTTGGGCCAGGGCTCGGCCGTGGCGTAGCCGTCGTCCGCCGGATCGGAGTAGACGATGCAGCCCACCGCGCCATGTTCATAGGCGAGCTTCGGCTTCAGCCCCCGCCAGCCCGCGCCGTAGCGAGCGATGACGATCTTGCCTTTCACGTCGACGCCGAGCCGCCGCAGCGCCTCGTAGTCGGCGGGCATGCCGTAGTTGACGTAGACCAGGGGCGCGGTGACGTCGCCTTCCCCTCCGTAGGCGAACCAGGCCGGAAGCCCGCCGTCCTGATGGCCGGAGGTGGAATCGCCCGGGACCGCGGGCTCGGTGAGCGTCGCCTGGAAACGGTTCGGCGTCACAAGCTCCAGGCTTTCGCGCTTGGGCGTCGGGTACAGCACGTTGAAGGTCTCGATGTGGGCGTCCCAGCCCCACTCCTTGAACCGCGCCAGGACGTATTCTGCGTTCTCGCGATCGTGCGGCGAGCCGACGTGGTTGGGCGCCGAACTCATCAGCTTCAGCCGCTCGCGTATCGCCTGAGCCGAAAGGTTCTGGTCGAACCGGTTCTCCAACGCCCGCTCCGCCGACGAGTCCGCCGGCGTGAAGCCCACGATCGGCGCGCCGATGGCGGGGACGGCCAGCGCGACGGCGGCGGAGGCGAGAAGCGTCAGTTTACGGAGCATGCGGCGGTCATCCCTGGTTTGAGCGTCGGTGTGATAGAGGGGGAGCCGATCCTGGGCCAGCCTCAACGAGCGGAACTGCCGGGGGACTGGACCGGTTTTCAAGGGCCGCGGCCGCAAGGGAGCATTCATGTCCAGGACCGACAAAAGCGGAGCCGCCGGCCTGAAGCCGCGGGCCGATCGATGATCCCCGACGCCCAAGGCCTGCCGACCGAACAGGACACGGTCACCCTGTTCCACAATCCGCGCTGCTCCACCTCGCGCAAGGCGCTCGAGCTGCTGCGGGGCGCGGGGCACGAACCGACCGTCGTGGAGTATCTGGAAACAGGATGGACGCGCGAGGGTCTCGAGGCGATCCTTTCGCGGCTGGGCGCAAGAGCGTCGGACATCCTCCGCCGCAAGGAGCCGCTGGCAAAGGATCTCCACCTCGATGTTCCAGGAACTCCGGACGACGCGATCCTGGACGCCATGGTCGATCATCCGATCCTGGTCGAGCGGCCGATCGCCGTCCGAGGCCACCGCGCGCGGCTTGGCCGACCGGCCGAAGGCGTGCTCGACCTGCTTTGACCCTTCCGTTCATGATGGCGACACCATCTTCCAGGCATCAGACCGCATGACCCGAACACTCCCCATCGCTCTGGCGCTCGCCCTCGCCGCGAGCCCCGCCATCGTCCAGGCGCAGGTGTCCGACCCCGCCGCGCAGCGGGTCTCCGCCTTCGACGACGCCCTGCTGTCGGCGATGAAGGCCGGCAAGGCGGCAGGCGCGCGCGGCCGCTTCGAACAGTTGCTGCCGGCGGTGGAGCGCACCTTCGACCTGAATGTGATGACCGCCTACGCGGTCGGCCCGGCCTGGTCGGGTTTCAGCGCCGCGGACAAGACCAACCTGGTGCGCGAATTCGGCCGGCTCACCGCCGCCAGCTACGCCCACAACTTCGACAGCTATTCGGGCGAGCGCTTCGCGCTCGAGCCGAACGTCGCCACGCGCGGCGCCGACAAGATCGTCACCACGCGCATCGTGCCCAAGGGCGGCGAGTCGACGACCATCCTCTATCGCATGCGCCAGGTCGGCGGCGCCTGGAAGGTCATCGACGTGATCTATGGCTCGGTGAGCCAGCTCACCACGCGCCGCGCCGACTTCCAGGCCTCGGTCCAGAAGGGCGGCGCCAAGGCGTTGGAGTCGCACCTGCAGGCGTTGACCACCAAGCTGGTGGGGTGAACGACGCCGCCGCCTAGTGGGGTCTCGCGGCGAGTTCCAGGACGCGCGCCGCGCGGGCGCGGTCGGAGACGCCCTCGCTCGGCGGCATGAGGTCGTCCGGCGAGACGCCCCTCACCTCGTCGGTTCCGTCGGCGCGAAGGCGCACGCAGTTAGGAATGCGCAGGCGCAGTCGCATGTTGGTCAGGACCAAAGCCGGGCTTTCGCCCATGAACCCGCAGCCGTCGCCGCCCGTGCGCACGCCGACTAGTCGCGCGACGTGGTTGTCCTGCATCTCGGCGGCGAACATCTCCGCCGACGAATAGGACTTGCCGTCGATCAGCACCGTGACCGGTCCATCCCAAGCGGCCGCGTATCGCGACACCTTGGAGGGCCAGTACAAGGCGGCCGCCGCTCCGGGGGACTGGCCGGTCGGGAGGATGCGTAGAGGTCCGCTGGCGTAGCCGACCGGCGTCAGTCGCGTGCAGCCGACCGACGCCCAAGCCCGACGCTCCCGCCACACCCACGATAGATCGCAGCGGTCGTTCTCCAGTGTCGCGCGCGCGGTCCGGAACGACGCTTGCGCTTGGGCCACGGCCGGGTTCGCGGTTCCGCCCGGGACCTCGTCGAGGGCCGCGAGTTCCTCATCGATGTAGGCCTTGCCCGCCGGCGCGGACGAGACGAGGAGCCGCGACGATAGAACGGGCTTGGTGGTGAACAGACGAACGATCCAGTCGCCGCTGTCGTCGCCCCCGCTGTTGTTTCCGACATCCACCAGGACCGCCCGAGCGCCCTCCGCGCGAAGACGATGCAGATCGTCGGCGAGCGCGGCGAGCCATGCGTCCTGAGCGCCCTGGCAAATCTTGTCCGCCGTCAGCGCTCCTCCCGCGGCGACCAGCGATTGCCAGGCGGCGACGCATGCGGCCGGGCTCGAACGGGCTCTGAAGGCTGGGATGCGGATCACCCCAACCTTGTCGCCCCCGGGAAGGCGGACCAGCGCCAGGCGGAAGGGCGTGGACATTCCGTCGGACAGCAGCTTGACGTCAGGCAGGCTCTCGAACGGCGCGGAGAACGCCGCCGCCGCCGGGGGCGCGAAACCGAGGGCCGCGCAACCGCTGGCGGGATCGGCGGGATCCAGCGTCGCCGGGGGAGGGTCCGGAGCGGCCTCGGCGCTCGGCGCGAGGAACGGCCGTTCGCTGAGATGCCCATCGTGCATTCCGGCGACGAAGGCGCGCAAAGCGCCGACGACATCCTCATCCGTCTTCGCTGCGACGATCGCCTCGCGTGTGCGCCGTTCCAGCGCGGGCAGGTCGACGCCGCCCTCGCGCGAACCTAGCCACGCCAAGTTCGCGTAAGATCGCTGGAGTTCAGCCTTGAGTTGGGCGAAGTCCTCGAGACCGCGCGGCGGAGGGTGGAGGCGAAATCGGCGCAAGCGCCAGGACGGCGGCGGCGATCGCAGCGATCATATCTTAGGTTTCGTCTGCTTCTTGGGGACGTCGCTCTCTCTCGCCATCCAGCCATGGCCGAAGGCGCGGATGATCGCCTTCAGCCCCGGCTCCTGAACCGCGGCCGACCGCGTCTTCCCAGGGAAGCCACTGGAACTGGCGTTGGTGCTGTTCGGCCCAGCTGGCCTTCTGCTCGGTGACCGCCAGGGGATAGACGGAAACGCGGCAGGGGATGCGCTCGCCGGTGGCCATCACCTTGATGTAGTCGAAGCTCCCGAGCTTGCCGCGCCCGGCCTTGCCGACCACGCCGGCCTCCTCCAGCGCCTCGCGAGCAGCCGAGCCGCGCGGGCTGCGGCCGATCATGGGCCAGCCCTTGGGAATCACCCACCGACCGGTCTCGCGGGTGGTGATCAGCAGGATCTCGAGGTGCTCGCCGGCACGGTAGGGGAGCGCCCCATACTGGCGGCGCGGCTTGAGTTTTGGCTTCCGCTTGGATTTGGACTTCGGGTTCGCTTTCGGCTTGGGCGCGGCTTCGACCGCGAGCGTCGTCTTTGGCTCGGCCGGTTTCTCGCGCCCCTTCTTGCGGGGCTTCTTGACCGTTTTCACCGGCCTTCCGCGAAGCGTTGCGCGGCCTCGAGCGTGTTCTGGAGCAGGCAGGCGACGGTCATCGGCCCGACGCCGCCCGGCACTGGAGTGATCCAGTCCGCGACCTCCGCGGCTTCGGCGAAGGCCACGTCGCCGACGACCCGGGTCTTGCCTTGCGCCGCCTTGGCCGAGTTGGAATGCGGGACGCGATTGATGCCGACGTCGATCACCGCCGCGCCCGGCTTGATCCAGTCGCCGCGCACCATCTCCGGGCGGCCGACGGCGGCTACCAGGATGTCCGCCTCGCGACACACCGCCGGCAGGTCGCGCGTCTTGGAATGGGCGATGGTCACGGTGCAGTCGGCCCGGAGCAGCAACTGGGCGACCGGCCGGCCCACCAGCACCGAGCGGCCGAGCACCACCGCCTGCTTGCCGGTGAGGTCGCCCAGCGCATCCTGAAGCAGGATCAGACAGCCCTTGGGCGTGCACGAGACAAGGCCCGGCTGGCCATTGGCGAGGCGCCCGGCGCTGATCGGGGTGAGCCCGTCCACGTCCTTGTCCGGATCGAGGACGTTCAGCACCGCCTGCTCGTCGATGTGCTTGGGGAGCGGCAGCTGGACCAGGATGCCATGGATGCTCGGATCGGCGTTGAGCTCGCGCACCAGGGCGATCAGCGTCTCCTGGCTGGTCGCCTCAGGCAGACGATGGGTGACCGAGGTCATTCCCGCCGCGACAGCCTGCTCGCCCTTGGAACGGACATAGATTGCCGACGCGGGATCGTCGCCGACCAGGACGACGGCCAAACCGGCCTTCACGCCGCGCTCGGCGAGCAGGGTGGCGACGCCGACTCGGACCTCCTCGCGCAGGCGTTCGGCGCGCGCCTTGCCGTCGATGAGGGCCGCTCTGGTCATCAGTCCTTCCCATACAACGAGTTGTAGGGATCGAATCGTCCGTTCACGACCGACGTCGGCTTGATCGGCGGATAGCCCACGGGCACTTCAGGGCTCGCTCGCCAGGCGAGCACGATCAGGTCGCGCAACTCCGAGGCGCCGGCCGCCAGCCGCGTCGCCGCGAACTCGATCCCGCGCTTATCGGAGCCCACGAAGGCGCCCGCTTTTTCGAGCCGGTAGAAGGGCGCGACCTGAGCGTTGGTGGTCTTCAGGTAGTCGGGTACGCGCTGGGTGATGTCGCAGCGGCAGTCGGCGAAGGGCGACACGTCGGCCATCACCTTGGCCAGGGTAAGGTTGTCGTGAACGAACTGTCCTTCGAACGGCGCGTGCACCTTGGCTTGCGTGAAGCCCTCGGGGTTCGGTCCCGGTCCCCACCCATTGTAGTGGATGCTCACGTGCAGCGGCTGACTGCCGTCGCCGACATAGTGGGCGAGCGTGCCGACATCGCGCAGGATCAGGGCCCGTCGTTCGCGGGCGTCGGCGGCAAACCAGGCGCGATGCTTTACGTCGGCGACCTTTTCCGCGGCCCAGAGATCGACGCGCAGATAGGCGAAATCTTTCGCGAGCTGCTGATAACCATCGATGATGCTGTACGGCAGCCAGCCGGCCCGCCAGGAGTCCGATCCGATCGAACGCAGGGCGGCCTCGTAGCCCTCGCGGGTCGGCGGCAGGCTCGCCAGCACCGGGCCTCCCAGCACCTTGCCGTCGTCGTCGAGGTCCAGGAAGTGGGCGCCGTCGCGCTCCAGGTCATGCGCCGCGCCCGAGCCTTTCCAGCGGTCAGGCTCGCGCGCCAGTTCGCCCATCTCGGCCACGGATTCCGGCTCGCGCAGGAAGGCGGGAACCTCCGGCGGCAGGCTCGACAGGGCGGCCTCGCCGATCAGCCGATGGCCTGTCGCTCCCCAGGCGAGAACCGCATTCGGCAGAGTCACGCCCACAAAACAAACGACCATCGAGATCAGTGTTGACGTAATCCGATTACGCCACGGCCAAATGCTTTCGTTGTTCATAGCTTAATCCATCGCGACGCTGAGACAACACCCAAGTAATCATCGGCGATCAATAGCGTAAAATCCATTCGCTTCTTTGATGATCTGCAACTTAGCCCAGGGGTGCGACAAAATGTACCAACGTGTTGCCTTGCCCGAGCCCGACGCCCCCGGTAGCTCTTTGGCTCCGGATCAACGACCAACGAGGCTTCGGTTTGAAGCACCCCCTGGCCGCTGCTGCGGCGCTCGCCGTCTTCCTACCGCTCAGCGCTGCCCACGCAGCCGAACCGGCCGACGCCATAGCCGACCTGATCAGCCAAGTCGCCTCCAAGGTCCAGCCGATCCTGGCGACCTTCGGACTCAAGGCCACGCTCTATCATGCGGGCCGCGGAATGGCCGCCCGCGACTCCCTCGGTTGCAAGGTGGTGCCGATGCGCACCGCCGCCGTGGATGGGGTCGACGTCCCCAAGCACACCCTGCTCTTCATCAAGGAAACCGTCGGCCTGCCGATGCCCGACGGGCGCCGGCACGACGGCTACTGGTACGCCTCGGACAGCGGCGGCGCGATCCATCGCGGCCGAATCGACCTCTACACCGGCGACGGCGCCGCTTCGATGCGCCCGATGATGGCGCTCAACCTGAGCACCCTCACCGTCGCCAAGGTCGGCCAGTTCCAGGGCTGCCCCACCGTCTGACAGCTCAGGCGGCGAGTTTGCCGCTACAGGCTTGTTCCGGACCAGCCGCTCCGCGGCATTGCTCCTGAGGGGGCGCCTCCTTAGACTGCGACGCCTTGGTGATGGCGGACCTGTCTCTTTGGGAGGCGTCTGGTTTGGTTGCGAGCCGACCTGGACTGTCTCGGACGGCTGCGGAAAACCGCGTCGCGCTTGAGCTGGATCAAGGACGCGACGCGGCCGATCCGGTGGTAGGCGTAGCGATGACCGCGCCGCTCAGTCCAAATCGAAAGCGCTGGCGCGGAGCCGCCCGCTTCGCCGCGCTTGGCGTCATGGGCCTGCTGGCGGGCTGCGGTGGCGGGACCGGCGTGTTCGACGCCGCCGGACCCGTGGGCGCTCAGGATGCGGCCATTCTCATCGACGCCCTGCTGATCATGCTGGCGGTCGCCATCCCCACCATCCTGCTCGCCTTCTACATGGCCTGGCGCTACCGCGCCGGGAACACCAAGTCCCAGTACCTGCCGCGCTGGTCGTACTCCGGGCGCATCGAGGCGATCACCTGGTCGATCCCCATCCTCGTGATCCTGTTCCTGGGCGGCGTGATCTGGATCGGCTCGCACCGTCTCGACCCGTTCAAGCCTCTGCCATCCAAGATCCCCGCCGAGGAGGTCCAGGTCGTCGCTCTGGATTGGAAATGGCTGTTCATCTACCCGCGCGAGGGCGTCGCCACGGTGAACCGCCTGGTGGTGCCGGCCGGAACGCCGGTGCACTTCCGGATCACCTCGGACAGCGTGTTCAACATCTTCTTCATTCCGCGCCTGGGCTCGATGATCTACGCCATGCCCGGCATGATCTCGCAGCTCTACCTGCAGGCGGATCGTCCGACGGTGCTGGACGGCCAGTCCTCCCACTTCAGCGGCGACGGCTTCTCCGACATGCGCTTCACCGTCGCCAGCGTGTCGCCGAGCGACTTCGCGGCGTGGGCTCAGGCGGCGCGGGGGGTCGGGCCCGCGCTGGATCGGGCGGGCTTCATGGCGCTCGCGCGCCAGAGCCAGAACGTGAAGCCGTTCGCCTACGGGGCCATCGACCCCGGCCTGTTCCAGGCGGTCGCAAGCGAGGCGATGCCGCCGGGACCCGGCCCCGAGCCCGAGGCGCCCGCCCACGCGGGCCGCGAAGTCGTCACCGGCGGAAGGACCTGAACCCGAGCCATGTTCGGCAAGCTCTCCTGGTCGGCCATCCCCTTGGGGCAGCCCATTCCGCTGATCACCTCGTTCGCGGTGATCGCCGTCATGGCCGGGGTGCTGATCACCGTCACGGCGAAGGGCTGGTGGCCGTATCTGTGGCGCGAGTGGATCACCAGCGTCGACCACAAGAAGATCGGCATCATGTATTTCCTGCTGGGCGTGGTCATGCTGATCCGCGGCTTCGCCGACGCGATCATGATGCGCAGCCAGCAGGCCTTCGCCATTCACTCCGGCGGTATTCCTCACCCCCGAGCACTACGATCAGATCTTCTCGGCCCACGGCACGATCATGATCTTCTTCGCCGCCATGCCGATGGTGATCGGCCTGATGAACTTCGTCGTGCCGCTGCAGCTCGGCGTCCGCGACGTGGCGTTCCCCACCTTCAACTCGGTGAGCTTCTGGCTCACCGCGACCGGCGCCCTGCTGGTGAACATGTCGCTCTTCGTCGGCGAGTTCGCCCGCACCGGCTGGCTGCCCTACCCTCCGCTGAGCGAAGGCGCCTACTCGCCGGGCGTCGGCGTCGACTACTACCTCTGGGCGATCCAGATCTCCGGGATGGGGACGCTGATCACCGGGGTGAACTTCGTCACCACCATTCTGAAGATGCGCTGCCCAGGCATGAGCTATCTGCGGATGCCGATGTTCACCTGGACGGCGCTGGCCTCGAGCCTGCTGATCGTCGCGGCCTTCCCGATCCTGACCGCCACCCTGGCGATGCTGACGCTCGACCGATACTTCGGCTTCCACTTCTTCACGAACACTGCCGGCGGCAATCCGATGATGTTCATGAACCTCATCTGGGCGTGGGGGCACCCGGAGGTCTACATCCTGGTGTTGCCGGCGTTCGGCGTGTTCTCCGAGGTGTTCTCGACCTTCTCGGGCAAGCCGCTGTTCGGCTACCGATCGATGGTGGCGGCGACGATGTTCATCTGCATCGTCTCGATGCTGGTCTGGCTGCACCACTTCTTCACCATGGGCGCCGGCGGGGATGTGAACACCTTCTTCGGCATCTCGACCAGCATCATCGCCGTCGGCACCGGGGTGAAGGTCTACAACTGGATCTTCACCATGTACGGCGGCCGGGTCCGCTTCACCGCCGCCATGTACTGGTCGCTGGGGTTCATCTTCACCTTCGTCCTGGGCGGGGTGACCGGCGTGTTGATGGCGGTGCCGCCGGCGGACTTCCTGGTCCACAATTCGATGTTCCTGGTGGCGCACTTCCACAACACCATCGTCGGCGGGGTCGTGTTCGGCCTGTTCGCCGCCCTCCACTACTGGTTCCCCAAGGCGTTCGGCTTCCGCCTGCACGAGGGCTGGGGCAAGGCGGCGTTCTGGTTCGCCTTCGTCGGGTTTCTGGGTGACCTTCACCCCGCTCTATTGGCTCGGGCTCCTGGGCATGACGCGCCGGCTGCAGCACATCGACGTGGAGGCCTGGCGACCCTGGCTGCAGGTCTCGCTGTTCGGGGTGGGACTGATCGTGGTGAGCGCGCTCTGCCAGATCACCATGCTGGTCACCAGCATCCGCGATCGCGAGAAGCTGCGCGATGTGACGGGCGATCCGTGGGACGGCCGCTCGCTCGAATGGGCGACCCCCTCGCCGGCCCCGTTCTTCAACTTCGCCGTGCTGCCGAACGTGGAAGGCGAGGAAGCCTACTGGGACATCAAGCAGCGGGCGATCGAACTCCCAGAGCCTGGATCCCGGAACCTCGCTACCGGCCGATCCACATGCCCAAGAACAGTCCCGTCGGCTTCATCACCGCCTTCTTCGCGACCATGGTCGGCTTCTCGCTGATCTGGCACATCTGGTGGTTGGCCGGGGTGGGGCGGTGTGCGCCTACGCCGGCTTCGTCGTCTTCGCCTGGCGCGACGCGAATGAGTTCGAGGTGCCGGTGGAGGAGGTGGCCCGCGTCGACCGCGCCCGCCGCGCCTCCCGCGAGGCCGTGCTCGAACGGCTGGGCGGAGCGGGGAGCGCCGCCTGATGTCCAGCGTCGAACGAGAGTTCCCCGCCACCCTGGAGGCGATCCGGCGCGCCCGCTCCGATCCTCACAGGCTCGGACATCGGGAGCACGCGCGCCGCTCCGTTCCCGGGACGCGGACACGGCGAGACTGGCCCGGCGAGCACCCGGATCATCATCGCCTATGGCTTCTGGATCTTCCTGCTCTCCGACTTCATCGTCTTCGCCTGCTTCTTCGCCACCTTCGCCGTGCTGCACGGAAACACCGCGGGCGGGCCCACGGCGCGCGACGTGGTCGAGCCTGGCCGGGTGGCGCTGGAAACGGCGGCCCTGCTCCTGTCGAGCTTCACCTGCGGCCTGTCCTACGCGGCCACCAACGCGAAGAGCCGGCTCTGGACGCAGGTCTTCCTGGGGATCACCGGCCTGCTCGGGCTTGGTCTTTCTCGGCCTCGAGCTTTCCGAGTTCATCGGATTGGCCGCGCGTGGCGCGACGCCTCAGCGCAGCGGCTTCCTCACCGCCTTCTTCGCCCTGGTCGGCTGCCATGGGCTGCACGTGACCGTGGGCCTGCTCTGGCTGGCGACGATGATGGCTCAGCTCCTGGTCAAGGGCTTCCGTCCCGAGATCGTCAACCGCCTGGTGTGCTTCAACCTGTTCTGGCACGCGCTCGACATCATCTGGGTCGCGCTGTTCTCGGTGGTCTATCTGATGGGGGCCCTGCCATGAGCGAGCATGAGCCCGAAGTCCCCGACGACGGGTTTGTCTTCGAGGACCACGCGCCCGGCGACGAGCCCGGCGAGAGCACCGGCCAGTGGGTCCGCAACTATCTGGTCGGGCTCGGCTTCGCGGCGATCCTCACCATCGCCTCCTTCTACGCCACCGCGTCGCACCTGATCTGGGGCCCCTCGGCGGCGGTGGCGCTGATCGTGCTGGCGATCGCCCAGATGGGCGTGCACCTCGTCTTCTTCCTCCACATCACCACCGGGCCCGACAACACCAACAATGTCCTGGCCTTGGCGTTCGGCGTGCTGGTGGTGTTCCTGATCATCGCCGGCTCGATCTGGATCATGGCCAATCTCAACGCCAGCATGATGCCGACCATGAGCCAGATGAGCGCGATGCAACGCTAGGGGCGCGGCCTTACGGCCGCTGGAGCGTCTCGCCGTCCGGCGTGTGGGGCGCGTGGCGGTCGACGTCGTCCTCGTCCAACCCGCCGCGCGGATCTTCGACGGCGGCCGGCGCGGCGAGCGGATCGCGCCGCTCATAGAGACCGACGACCTCGGCGCAGGCGAAGGTCGTGCCTTTCAGCGCGTCCACCAGCTCGTCGACCGTGGTCTCGGGTTTGAGGTGGTCGAGGCGGCTGGAGAGAGCGAACACCTGGAAATGGTAGTGGTGAACGCCGTGGCCTTCCGGCGGCTTGGTTCCGTGCCAGCCCACCCCACCGCCGCTGTTCCGCCCCTGGGTGGCGCCCGGACATTCGCCGGGATGCGCGGTTCGCGAGAGACCCTCCGGCAGGCCTTCGGCCGTGCCCGGGATGTTCCAGACCAGCCAGTGCACGAAGGGGCGCTCGCCCGGCGCGTCCGGATCCTCGACGATAAGGGCGAAGCTCTCGGCTTCGAGCACGCGGGTCCATCCCACGGCCGGGACAAGGTCATCGTGCCAGGCGCTGTAGCGGTCGTCGATGACGTCGCCGTCGCCGATCGCCGGCGAGGTGACGGCGAGGCGTCCCAATTCCGCGGGCCGGACCCGCTGCAGGGCCAGGGAGCCGCCCGCGCTGCCCCCGCTGTCGTGATCGTGGGTGGAGCCGTGCGCCATGGTCATGTTCCTGATAGGCCCCCCGGCCCATAGGAGAACGCCGCAGCGGGTGGCGGGTTCGAAACCGTCTCGGTCAGGCGCCGGCTACCCCGCCAGAGCGCGCTCCAGGTTCTCCGCCACCTTGTCCAGGAAGCCTTCGGTGGTGAGCCAGCCCTGGTGGTCGCCGACCAGCAGGGCGAGGTCCTTGGTCATGTAACCGCTCTCCACGGTATCGACGCAGACCTTCTCCAGCGTGCGGGCGAAGCGGTCGAGGGCGGCGTTGCCGTCGAGCTTGGCGCGGTGGGCGAGGCCCCGCGTCCAGGCGAAGATCGAGGCGATCGAGTTGGTGCTGGTGCTCTCGCCACGCTGATGCTGGCGATAGTGGCGCGTCACCGTGCCGTGGGCGGCCTCCGCCTCCACGACCTTGCCGTCCGGCGTCATCAGCACCGACGTCATCAGGCCGAGCGAGCCGAAGCCCTGCGCGACCTGATCGGACTGCACGTCGCCGTCGTAGTTCTTGCAGGCCCAGACGAAGCCGCCGCTCCACTTCAGCGCCGAGGCGACCATGTCGTCGATCAGGCGGTGCTCGTAGGTGATCCCCGCGGTCTTGTAGAGCTGGGCGAACTCGGCCTCGAACACCTCCTGGAAGATGTCCTTGAACCGGCCGTCGTAGGCCTTGAGGATGGTGTTCTTGGTCGAGAGATAGACCGGATAGTTGCGGGCGAGGCCATAGGTGAGGCTGGCTCTCGCGAACTCGGCGATGCTCTCGTCGAGGTTGTACATGGCCATGGCCACGCCGCCGCCGGGATAGTCGAACACCTCGTGCTCGATCACCTCGCCGTCCTCGCCCTCGAACCTGATGGTGAGCTTGCCCTTGCCGGGCACGACGAAGTCGGTGGCGCGGTACTGATCGCCGAAGGCGTGGCGGCCGATGATGATCGGCTGGGTCCAGCTCGGCACCAGGCGAGGGACGTTGCGGCACAGGATCGGCTCGCGGAAGACGACGCCGCCCAGGATGTTGCGGATGGTGCCGTTGGGCGACTTCCACATCTTCTTGAGGTTGAATTCCTTCACCCGCGCCTCGTCGGGGGTGATGGTGGCGCACTTGATGCCGACGCCGGTGCGCAGGATCGCCTCGGCCGCCTCGACCGTCACCTTGTCGTCGGTGGCGTCGCGGTTCTCCATCCCCAGGTCGTAGTACTCGATCGGCAGGTCGAGAAAGGGCAGGATCAACTTGTCCTTGATCATCTGCCAGATGATGCGGGTCATCTCGTCGCCGTCGAGGTCGACGACCGGGTTCTCGACCTTGATCTTGGCCATGCGGACGGGGCGCTCCGATAGGTTTTGGGAATTGGGCCGGGGCTATAGAGGCTCGCGCGGGAGGGGGAAAGGCGGACGCGACGGCGCCCTCGCTCAGGCCAGGGCGGAAATCGCCAGGCGTCCGCAGTCCGCCAGCAGGGCCTCGCGCTCGGCCTCGGTGCCGGTCGAGCCCGCCAGCAGAGCCACGACCGCGGCGCGGCGACCGTCGGCCAGGGTTACAAGGCCGATGTCGTTGGTCGCGGCCGTGAGGCCGAGATCCGTGCCCGAGGTCCCTGTCTTGTGCGCGAGGCGCGCTCCCGCCGGCAGGGCCGCGCGCAGACGATGCGGCCCGGTCGGCGAGTCGGTCATCATCCGCAGGAGCAGGCGGGTGGAGGCGGGCGAGATCAACTGACCCATGGCAAGCTGGTTCAGGAAGTTCAGGGCGCCGGGCGCGGTGAAGGTGTCGCGAGGGTCGGCGAGGTAGGCCTGTGTGGCGCGCTCGCGCACCTCGGGCGGAATGGCGTCGCGGGCGGCGTCGAAGCTGGCTTCGTCCTTCCACTCGGGCCTGAACGACGGCATGCCGACCATCTCGCACTGGATCTCGCGCTCATAGCGGTCGACCCGAATATCGTTGATGTTCTTGAGCCGAAGCCAGGCGGTGAGCGCGCCGGGTCCGCCGATCTTCGACAGCACCACGTCGGCCGCGGTGTTGTCGCTGCGCTGAACCGCGAGGGCGATGAGATCGATCAGCGGCGCGGTGAACGAGCCGTTGAACCGCTGATTGATCAGGCTGAACGGCGCGGAAAGGTCGTTCGGTCCGATGGTGATCGGTTGGGAGAGGCTGAGATGGCCGGCGTCCACCTCGGCGAGGGCGGCCGCCGCCAGAGGCGCCTTGAAGCAGCTCTGCATGGGGTAGCGGCCGACCGGGTCGGCGCTCCACACGCCCGTCCCCGCGAGCGTCTGGACGCCCAGGTTGAGCCGGCCGGGGCGAGCCCGGCGCCAGATGGCCGGAAACTGCTCGGCGAGTCGGCCGACGTTGAGCCCACCCTCGACCTGGGTATGGACATTGGCCCGCCGGCCGCACGCCTCGAGCGCCACGCCGCCGAGAACGGCTAGCCCAGCGATGCTCTGTCGACGCGTCAGGGTCATGCGATTTCGGGAAAGCCTCGGGATGGAGAAGGGTCGCGGCGCCATGGCATGGCGGGAGCGAAAAGCTATTAAGCTTCCATGAACGCGCCCGCACCCGCCGTGATCCTGGACCAGCCCCAGCTCGCCGAGAACATCGGCGCGGTCGCCCGGGTGATGGCCAATTTCGGCCTGTCCGACCTTCGCCTGGTTCGGCCGCGCGACGGTTGGCCGCAGACGCGGGCCTGGGCCAGCGCTTCGGGCGCCGACTGGCCGCTCGATGACGCGCGTGTCTTCGAGTCCCTCCCCGAGGCGATCGCCGACCTCGGCCTGGTGCTCGCCACCACCGCGCGTCCGCGCGAGGCCGCCCTGCCCGTCTTCACCCCGCGCGAAGGGGCGGCGCGCCTGGCCGAGCGGATCGACGCGGGCGGCGCGGCCGGCCTGCTCTTCGGCGGCGAGCGGGCGGGACTGGAGGCGGACGCCATCACCCTGGCGCAAGCCATCGTCACGGTTCCGGTCGACGACCGCTTCAAGTCCTTGAACCTCGCCCAGGCGGTGGCGATCAACGCCTACGAATGGCGCCTCACCCAGGATGCGGAGCGACCCGCGGGGTTCTCCCAGACGCCGCCCCCCGCCAGCCAAGGCGCCCTGCACGGCTTCTACGAGCAGCTCGAGGGCGAGCTCGACGCCTCCGGATTCTTCCACCCGCCGGAGAAGCGCGCCTCGATGGTGCGCAATCTGCGCGCGGCGCTCGGGCGGGCAGGCTTCACCGAGCAAGAGGTGCGCACCCTGCGCGGGGTGGTGACCGCGCTTGCGAAGGGGCGCGGCAAGGTTCTGGAAAAGCTCGCCGCGCGCGGGCGAGCTTTCACGAACCGGACCGACTAGATTAGAAACGCTCAAATCTTGCGAGTGAAGCTCGCTTGAAGGGGGCGATATGGCGAACACCGGGCTGATCACGATCGTCGCGCCGCTAGACGTCGGCCGGCGCGCGGCCGCTGCCGAGATCATCGAAAGCTGGGGCAACCGCGCCGGCGCCACCCCGGCCACCGCCGATCTCGCCCGAAGACTGGCGGCGACCACCGTGCATTTCATGAGCGCCCACGCTCTCGACCTGGGCAAGGAGGCGCGGCTCTATTTCGAGATCTCGGCCGATGGGGCGGACGACGTGGTTCTGGGCCAGCTCGCCAAGGCCATGCAGCCCGAGTTCGCCGCTCTCTTCGCCAGCCTCTCGGGATCCGCGCCGAGCGATGTCGGCAAGTACCTCATGGACCACCGGGTGGAGATCGGCGCCAAGGCGGGTCTTGCGCCCGGTCTCGCGTTCCGAGGCGTTCCGGGGCCGTCGGCGGAACTCATCCACAGGCAGGCGGAGTTGGCGCGCGTGGTCACCGACCTGCTCGGTGGGGAGCCGCCGCATCGCTCGGGACTAGAGCGGATCGACGCCGTGCGCCAAGCCCTGAAGGCTGACGGGCGCTTCGACTGGACGTCCCAGCCGCCGCCCTGGCCGAAGCCGACCATGCCACAAGCCAAGTCGCTCCCCGAAATCGCGCTGGCGGTGGCGCCCGGGTTCGTGGCCACCTTCCTGCGCACCGCCCTCGTTCTGGCGCTGGGCTTCGCCCTGGCCGTCACCGTCGTGCACTACCTGATCTGGCGGCCCGTCCTCACGTCGATGGGCGGGTTCCGCGCCGGCCTTAACCTGCTCGCGGTGCTGTTTGGAGCGGCGCTCCTGGGCGGGGCCGGCGTGCTCGCGTGGATCGTGAGCGTGATCTATCGGCTCACCCGGCTCGAGGCGACCGACGCGGCGATCGATCTGGCCCCCGACGCCGCCGTGAACGCCGCCATCTTCGGCAAGGAGAACCAGGGCGCCCAGAACCACATGATCTCGATCACCGACCGCAAGCCCGGCGGGGTGCGCGCCCTGACGCTCCGCTTCGCCTTCTGGGTGATCGGCGAGATCGCGCCGCTCCAGTACACACCGGGTTTCCTCGGCCCGATCGGCACCATCCACTTCGCGCGCTGGGTCTCGATCCCGGGGACCGACAAGCTGGTGTTCACCTCCAACTTCGGCGGGAGCTGGGAGAGCTATCTGGAGGACTTCATCACGCTCGCCCACGCCGGGCTGACAGCGGTGTGGTCCAACAGCGTCGGCTTTCCCAAGTCCTCGCTGCTGTTCCAGAACGGCGCGACGGATGGGGAGCGCTTCAAGCGCTATGCGCGCCGCAGCATGATCCCGACCCTGTTCTGGTACAGCGCCTACCCGACGCTGACGACCTCCAACATCCGCACCAACGCCGAGATCCATCGCGGGCTCGCCACCGTGAGCACGGAAGACGAGGCGCGCGACTGGCTGGGGCTGTTCGGGTCGGCCGTGCGCCCCGCGCCGAAGCTGGAGACCGACGAGATCCAGAGCCTGCTCTTCGGCGGCCTCGGCTTCCTGCACAACGGCTCGCTCGTGCTCGCCGACCTGAGCGACGAGCCCGCCGACGCGCGAGCCTGTCTTGCGAACCTCGCGCCGTACATCGCCTTCAACGACGGCCGGCGCTTCTCCGAGGTCGAGGTGATCAGCCTGGCGATGAGCGCCAAGGGCCTGAGGCGGCTGGGCCTGGACGAGGCGGCGCTCGCCAGCTTCCCGCTCGCCTTCACCGGCGGCATCACCGGGCCGGGCCGCGACCGGATCCTCGGCGACCAGGGCGCCAACGCCAAGGATGGCTGGGCGTGGGGCGGCGAAGGCGAGCCGGACGTGGCTATCCTGGTGTTCGCGCCGGGTGAGGAGACCCGCCGCCCAACCCTCACCGACACCGTGGTGCGCATCGTCGAAAGCGCCGGCGGACGGGTGCTGAAGGAGGTCGCCTTCGATCATTCGCGCAGCCTGGGTCCCGAACCGTTCGGATTCACCGACGGAGTGTCCCAGCCCGTCATCCGCGACACCTACCGCGCCTTGCGCAGCCCCGATCCGCTTCACGTGGTCGAGCCGGGCGAGTTCATCCTGGGCTACCCCGACAATCGGCAGAACCTGCCGCCGGGGCCGACGCTTCCCGCCGCCGACGATCCGGCGAGGATGCTGCCCCTGGCGCCCCACGACGGCGCCGCCGATCTGGCGCCGCGCGCTTTCGCCCAGAACGGCAGCTACTTGGTGATCCGCCAGCTGGCGCAGGACGTGCACGCCTTCCACGCGTATTGCGAGACGGAAGCCAAGCGTCTGGCCGGCCGGCTCGGGCCGCCCAACAAGGTCACCCCCGAGTTCATCGGCGCCAAGCTCGTCGGCCGCTGGCCCAACGGCTCGTCCCTGGTGCGGAACCCCTACGATCCCGCCGAGAGTTCGGGGCCGCGCATGAGCCGGACCATCAGCAACCCGCAGGTTGGCGACGCAATTCCCGCCTCACCCGCCGGCAATGCCGAAAAGCCGGACAACGACTTCCTGTATGGAACCGAGGATCCCCAGGCGCTCCGCTGTCCGTTCGGCGCCCACACCCGGCGCGCCAACCCGCGCGACAGCCTGAATCCCGGTTCGCAGGACCAGATCGACATCTCGAACCGCCACCGCATCCTGCGCGTCGGCCGGCGCTACACCGATGACGAAGGCCAGGGCCTGATGTTCATGTGCCTGAACGGCGATCTGGAGCGGCAGTTCGAGTTCATCCAGCAGACCTGGCTCTCCAGCCCCTCGTTCCACGGGCTGTCGTGCGAGCAGGACGCCCTGGTCGGCTCGGGCGATACGAGCTGCAACGGGTTCACCATTCCCAGCCACGACGGGCCGATCCGCCTATCGCCGCTGTCGCGCTTCGTCACGGTCCGCGGCGGCGGCTACTTCTTTCTGCCGAGCCTGAGCCTCGTGCGCTACTTGTCTGGCGCGGAGTTCGACGGCGACGACGAAGACGCCGCTCACCATGCACGCGTGACCGAGGCGGGTCAGGCTCAACGGAGCGCCTTCGCCACCTCGGCGAAATTCCCGTCGTTGGGCCGCGGCTTCACACGCAGCACCTTGGCGAGCAGCGGGTAGACGTCGACGTTGTCGAACGCCGGCAGCACCATCCCGTTGGCGAATGCCGGGCCGCGCGCGACGAAGATCGCCGCCATGTCGGGCTCGGCCGGATCGTAGCCGTGGTTGCCGCTGATCGGCGGCTGGCCCTTGAGGCTTGCCCGGGTGGCGATGGTCCAGCCGAGATCGGCCAGGCAGACGATGTCCGGCACGCGTCGGTTGGTCCCGTAGTGCAGCCGCGCCGGGATATCGGCCTTCCGCCAGCAGCGCATGTGCTCGTGCGGCGCAAGCAGGGCCTTGGCGACCTCGGCCTCGTGACCCGGGAGCGGGTCCACGCCGGCCGCGGCGTACTCGGCCGGAACCACCACCGTCTTCAGGTCGATCAGGTCGTCGAGCCAGATGATCTGGCTGCGCGGGCTGTTGGTCATGCCGTGATCGGACACCACCACCAGATTGACCTTGTCCCACAGGCCGCGCGCCTTGAGGCCGGCCTGGAGCGCGGCGAGGTTGCCGTCCGTGCGCACGAGGGTGTCGTTCAGCACCTTGTGGTCGGGTCCGAACAGGTGGCCCATGTCATCCACCTCGCCCAGATGCAGCAGGATCAGGGCCGGCCGCCGCTCCGCGGGCAGGTCGAACCAGGCGAGCACCTGGGCGATCTGGGCGTCCGGACGGTCGCGGAGGCTTTCCCGATAGTCGACGGCGATCCCGTGGACCCTGGCCATGGCGCCCGGCCACTGAGAGTTGGCGGTCTTCAGGCCCGCTTGTTCGGCGGTCGCCCAGAGCGGCGTCGCCCCCTCCCACCAGCGCGGATCGTCGTCGGAGCCCGGGCCCGAGGCGTGCGGGCCGCCGAACGACATCCCCGGCATGGTCGGATCGACCATGGTGTTGTCGACGACGCCGTGGTGGTCCGGGCGCAGGCCGGTGAGGATGGTGTAGTGGTTGGGCTCCGTCACCGACGGGAAGGACGGCCGCATGGCTTCGGCGCGCACGCCTTGGGCCGCCCAGGCGGTCAAGGTCGGGGTGAGGCCCCGGTTCAGGTACTCGGCGCGGAAGCCGTCGATGGAGATGACCACCAGTGGCGTCGCGGGCGCCGCGAGCGCCGACGAGCCGAAAAGCCAGACGAGAAGCATGACCCCGATGAAGCGCATGTCCCCCTCCCTGGTGACGTGTTCTTGGTCGAGGGTCCCGCTTGCGCCCGAGCGGGCGTTCCCGTCAACGCCGTCGGCGAGCGTTAGAACTTGACGCGCACCCCGGCCTCATAGGTCTGCTCGTAATACTCGCGCTGGATCGGATAGCTGCCGTCGTAGACGAAGAAGCGCAGCGGCGTGTTGAGGATGTTCTTGACGTTGAAATAGAGCCCGATGTTCTTGGTCAGCTGGTAGGCCGAGGACCAGTCGAGCGTCAGTCGGTCGTCCTGGATGGAGTCGGCCGACTTCGTACCGCCCAGCGAGAACAGCTCCTTGCTGACGTACTCGGCGGAAAGCCTCAGCTTGATGTTGTACTTGTCGTAATAGGCCGCGAGGTTCCAGGTGGTGTGCGAAGTGCCGGGCAGCAGGCCGTATTCGTTCTGCCCGCTGGCGGAGGTCGCCGCGTCGTACTCCAGGATGCGCGAGTTGACGAAGGTGGCGTTGGCTTCGACGCCCAACCCAGAGAGCGCCCCCGGCAGGAAGGTGAACTGGTCGTTGAACGCCAGCTGCACGCCGCGCGCATAGGCTCCGCCCCGATTGGCGTAGCTGGTGTAGGCGACGATCTGGCCTTGGAAGGGGACGTACGAGCCCGTGTAGGGCAGTCGCTGCGTCTCGGTGACGATGTAGTTGCTGAACTCCTTGTCGAACAGGGCGACCTGGATGATCCCACCCTTGGGCAGATACCACTCGTACGAGACGTCGAAGTTCTGGCCTGTGGTCGGCGTCAGATTGGGATTGCCCTGGCTGATCGCCGGCTGGCTCGGATCGAAGTTCGAACTCGTCGCGGCGGTGTTCTGCAGGAAGCCCGGCCGGCCGATGCCGGTGGAGTAGATGGCCCGGATCTGCATGTCGTCGCGGATCTTGTACTTTAGCTGCACCGACGGGAACGCGTTGATGTAGTTCTCGGTCTGGCTGACCGGCAGATAGTTCGTCGACGGATTGTCGTTGGAGAAGGCGCTGTAGGTCGCGTCCGTCGCCTCGACGCGCACCCCGACGACGTAGCTGAACCGCTGGCCGATCTGGCCGAGATACTCGGCATAGCCGGCGTAGATGTCTTCCTTGGCGCCGAAGGTGGCGCTCTGGTCTTGTCCGTTTGGCAGGGTGCCGTTGCTGGAGATCGCCCCCGCCGCGTAGGCGTTGTGGACGCAGATCAGGCACACCTGCGGCCCGTTGGTGTACTGCCCATAGAAGTTGGTGATCGCCGCCGTGGAGGCGGCGGAGAAGGACAGGGGCGTCGCGAGGCTCGAGTCGAAGGCGAACGGCGTGGACGACTTGGTGCGCAGCCGGACCTCGCCGCCGATTTGGACGCGATCGTCCGGGTTGATGAGCTTGACCGGGAAACTCAGGTTCGCGGCGTAGGCCCACTCGGAGTTGACGTCGTTCTCCGTCGAGTTCGAGACGTCCGTGATCGGATTGTAGCTCCCCGGGTTGTTCACCACCGCGTCGTTCCCCTGGAGGATGGGGAAGTTGCCGTTGTGGCCCGTGTTGTTGAAGTAGAAGTTGGGGATCAGGGCGGCGTCGCTGCTCTTGAATGTCGCGCCGTAGTTGTAGTCCTGGTGATAGGTCGCGCGGCTGTAGGAAGCCCGATAATCGAGCGTCACGTCGCCGAAACGGTCGACGCCCCCGACCACATAGACCTGGTTGCGGTGGGTCTCCTGCTCCTCGGTGCTGGTGACGCGGAAGCCGGCGTCCGTGGTGTAGCCGCCGTCCCCCGTCGGCGTGAAGCCGAGCCCTTCCGGGTCGAACTCATAGGTGAGCCGGTTCTTCGCCACCGCCTCGGTGTAGCCGGCGACGTTGGCGCGGACGTAGTAATGATGATCGTCGTTGGGGGTGAAGTCGAACTCGCCGCCGTAGCCGAAACGCCGACGGTGATAGTTGTATCGGCGAAGCTGAATGTCGCTGTAGGTCCGGTCCACGCCGGGTTCGTTGTAATCCTCTTCGATGTCGTCGAAGCCCCGCCGGTCCTGACGAGTGGACGCGGTGAGCACGATCGAGAACGGGGTGGGATTGGTGATGAAGCCGCCGGGGGTCGCCTGGGCCTGGCCGTCACCTTCGATCACCAGGTGGTTCCCCGCGAACCCGAAGCGCACGCCCGCGGCTCCCTCGAGATCCAGCGGTCCGGTATGATCGTGGATCGGCTCGTAGCCCCAGCCGACCTGCCCCTCGAGGAACGGCTTGGTGATGTTGGCCGCCGTGCGGGGGGTGAGTTCGACCGTGCCGCCCAGGCTCTCGGCCTCGTGGTCCGGCAGGGGCGTGTAGGTGACGACGATACCGTCGATCGAGCCGATCGGGATGGTGTCGTACTCCACCGCCCGTCCGCCGCCCCCGAAGTAGGTGCCGCCCGGATAGGTGTTGAGCAGCGGCACCCCGCCGAAGGTGGCGCCGGCGAGATTGCCGTCGATGCCGCGGATGTTCACGAACCGCCCTTCGCCGGTGTCGGTGGAGAGCGACACGCCCGGGATGCGGCCGAGCGCCTCGGCGGCATTGAAGTCGGGATACTGCTGGATGACCTCGGCCGGCTGGATCGAGACGAGGTTCGGCGCCGCCTCCTGGCGCTTGCGGGCGATGACCTCTTCGCGCGGGGCCGCCGTTGCGGTCACCGTAACGCCTGACACGGTCGTTCCTGATCCAGCCTCCTCGGCCGCGCCGGCCGACGCATACACAAGAGCGCTCGAGCCGAGCAGAAGGGCGGCGAGTCGACGCGGCATGACGAATTCCCCCGGATTTTGATCCGAACGCCCCCGCGTGCCGAGGGACATAGACCGGGGTCGGTGACACTACGGTTTCGCTTCCATGTAGCTTTTGCGACACGAGGCTCGCCTTGACATCCGGGCCCGCGCCGGGCCAATGGCGCGCCTTCGCTCCCGCCGGCTCGCCGCGCGGGCCGTGAAGCTATTGACGGGTGATGCGTGCGCCGCCGTTGGAATCGTCGCTCCTGAGATTGGGAGCGACCGGACCGCATCGAGTGAGAAGAGAGACTCTGAATGTCGAAGCGGATTTCGTCCAAGTACAAGCTTGACCGCCGCATGGGCGAGAACATCTGGGGCCGCCCCAAGAGCCCCGTGAACCAACGCTCCTACGGCCCCGGCCAGCACGGCCAGCGCCGCAAGAACAAGGTGTCGGACTTCGGCCTGCAGCTGCGCGCCAAGCAGAAGCTGAAGGGCTACTACGCCAACCTCACCGAGAAGCAGTTCTCCCGCACCTATCAGGAAGCGGAACGCCGCAAGGGCTCCAGCTCGGAGAACCTGATCGGCCTGCTCGAGTCGCGCCTGGACGCGATCGTCTATCGCGCCAAGTTCGTCCCCACCATCTTCGCCGCCCGCCAGTTCGTGAACCACGGCCACGTGCTGGTGAACGGCAAGCGGGTGAACATCGCCTCCTACCGGGTGAAGGTCGGCGACGTGGTGAGCGTGCGCGAACGTTCGCGCAACATGGCTCTGATCCTGGAAGCCATGCAGCTCGCCGAGCGGGACGTGCCCGACTACATCGAGGTCGACACCAAGGCGATGACCGCCCGCTACATCCGGGTGCCGGAACTGTCCGAGGTGCCGTATCCGGTGAAGATGGAGCCGAACCTCGTCGTCGAGTTCTACGCCTCCTAAGCCGGGCGAGAGCCGTTCGGCGACCCGCCAGTCCTGAGGCTGGCGGGTGCGGATCGCCGAGATCACCGATCAGGATCTGACCTCGGTCGTGACGCTCTGGGAGCGCTGCGGCCTGACGCGGCCGTGGAACGATCCCGAGCGCGACATCGACCTGGCCCGCAGGTCGCCGAACTCGACCGTGCTCGTCGGGCATGAGGATGACGCAGTTGTCGCCTCGGCGATGACCGGCTTCGACGGCCACCGGGGCTGGGTCTACTATCTGGCGGTCGACGCCGAGCGCCGAGGCGAGGGGCTAGGCCGGGCGATGATGGCCGCCGCGGAAGCCTGGCTGACCGAGCGCGGCGCCCCGAAGCTGCAGCTCATGGTGCGCGCGGAAAACGCCGAAGCGCTGGAGTTCTACGCTCGCCTGGGCTTCGAGCGGCAGGCGGTGGTCACCCTCGGCAAGTGGATCCGGCCGCGACCCTGACCTAGAACCCCGCCACCGAACCCGTCGGCTCGCGGGGGTCGATGGCGCCGTAGAGCTTGTCTTCGCCGCGCGGCGGCGCCCCGAGCGCCGGCCCGCCGACCAGGATCGCGGCGACCTGGTTCCAGTAGGGCATCGTCTCGAGCCGGTACCCGCGATGCTCGAGCGCGGCGATCGTGTCGGCGCTGAGCGCGCGCTCCTCGTAATAGATCACGTCGGGGAGCCATTGTTCGTGGATCCGGGGCGCATCGACCGCTTCGGTAAGGGTCATGCCGTGGTCGATGAGGTCGATGAGCACCTGCAGCACCGCGGTCGGGATGTGGCTGCCGCCCGGCGTTCCCAGCACCGCCGTGAGCTTGCCGTCGCGCGTGACGATGGTGGGCGTCATCGAGGACAGCGGCCGTTTGCCCGGCCCGATGGCGTTGTTGGGCCCTTCGATCAGGCCGTAGAGGTTCGGGGTGCCCGGCTTGGCGGTGAAGTCGTCCATCTCGTCATTGAGAAGGATGCCTGTGCCTGGCGCGGTGACGCGCGCGCCGAAAGTGTCGTTGAGCGTGTAGGTCATCGAGACCGCGTTGCCGTCTTGATCGACGACCGAGAAGTGGGTGGTGTGCGGCCCCTCGTGGCCGTCCCCCGGCGCGGGCAGGGCGCTGGAGGGGGTCGCCCGTTCCGGATCGATCCCGGCGCGCAGGGTGGCGGCGTACTCTGGCGAGACGAGGCGATCCACGTTGGTGTGGATGAAGTCGGGATCGCCGAGTTGGAGATTGCGGTCATGGTAGGCGCGGCGCAGCGCCTCGGCGAGAACGTGCACGCTCGCCGAGGAGTGGAAACCGAGTTTCTCCATCGGGTAACCCGAAAGGATGTTCAACGTCTCGCAGATCACCACGCCGCCTGAACTCGGCGGCGGGGCGGAGATGATGTGGTAGCCGCGATAGTCGCACGTGACCGGCGCTCGTTCGACGGCGCGGTAGCGAGCGAAATCCGCGGTCGTGAGAACCCCGCCATGCGCCGCGCTCGCCGAGGCGATGCTGGCGGCGATCGGTCCGTCGTAGAAGGCGCCGGGTCCCGAGGCGGAAATCTCGGCCAGGGTGCGGGCGAGATCGGACTGCACGAGGCGGTCTCCGGCCCGCCACGGCCGGCCGCCGTTGAGGAAGATCGCCGCGCTCGGAGCGTCGCGGCGGAAATCGTCGGTGGCCTCGGACAAGACTTCCGCGTCGCCCTGGTCGAGCACGAAGCCGTCTCGCGCCATGGCGACGGCGGGCGCCATCAGTTCCTGCCGCGAGCGCGTGCCGTAGCGCGAGCGCGCCAGCTCCAGCCCGGCCACCGTGCCGGGGACGCCGACGGAGAGATACCCTCGCGTCGAGAGGCCCGGAATGACCTTTCCCGCTCGATCCTGATACATCGCCGCGCGCGCCGCCATCGGCGCCGTTTCGCGGAAATCGATGAAGGTGGTGCGTCCGTCGCGCAGCCGGATCGTCATGAAGCCGCCGCCGCCGATGTTCCCCGCCGCCGGGTAGGTCACGGCGAGCGCGTAGGCGACGGCGACGGCGGCGTCGACGGCGTTCCCGCCGCGCCTGAGCACGGCCACGCCCGCGTCGCTCGCCAGATGGTGAGCGGAGACGACCATCCCCGAGCGGGCGCCCACGGGCAGGGGCGACGCCGCGTGCGAGACCATCGGCGTCGTCGTCAACGCGACGATCAGAGCGAGAATCCTGCGCATCGGTCCCCATTCACCCGTGGCGCCGAACGCGCACTGTTCCGGAGAGCTTATTCGCCACGTTCGCCGGCGTGAACCCAGCGCGACATTTCCTTCCGAAAGCGCGACCGCTAAGTCGCGCGATATGACGGCCCAGCCACACCACGAAGGCTTCACCGCGCGTCTCGCCACCGCGGACGATCTGGACGCCATCGCCGCCCTGATGGAGCGCTCGATCGCCGAGCTCCAGCGCCCGTTCCTCAATCCCGAGCAGATCGTCGCGAGCCGTCTCGCCATGGGTCTCGATACCCAGTTGATTCGCGACGGCACCTATTTCCTGCTCGAGAGCGGCGGCGCCCTGGCGGGATGCGGCGGCTGGAGCTTCCGCGCGACGCTCTATGGCGGAGACGCCAGCGCCGTGGCGCGCGAGCCTCGCACGCTCGATCCCGCCGTCGACCGCGCGCGCGTGCGCGCCATGTACACCGATCCCGGTTTCGCGCGGCGCGGCGTAGGACGGCGCGTGCTGGCGCTGTGCGAAGAGGCGGCCCGCGCCCAAGGCTTTCGCGGCGGCGAGATGATGGCGACGCTGGCGGGCGCGCCGCTCTACCGCGCGTGCGGGTGGACCGCCGTCGAGGACGTGCTCACCGAGCCCATGGCGGGCGTCTCCCTGCCGCTGATTCGTATGACCAAGGACTTCCTCTGAGCATCGGATCGTTGCTGCGGAGCAACATAGCCTTGACAAAAACGTCGCTTTCCCCCGCGTCGCCGCCATCGTGTCGTCGATGTTGTTGACGCTCCCGGCCAACCCGTAGTCCCCTCGCTGCAATACGGTTCGACGCAGTCAAGCGTCGGCTCGCGAGAGGGGAATTCGATGACGTCTCAGGTCCAACGCGCGGCTTCGCTGCGCATGGCGCTTCGCACAGGCGCGGCCCTTGCGGTCCTCGCGGCCGCTGGTCCGATCCACGCTCAGCAGCAGACCTCGGTTGCAAGCGGAAAGCCGACCCAGGCGACGCTCGATGCGGGATCCTCGGTGCAGGAGGTGATCGTCACCGGCACCCGGCGGACCGACCGGACGCTCACCAACTCGGCCTCGCCGGTGGACGTGCTGAGCGGGGCGGAGATTGCCGCCCAGCCCGCGCCCAACCTGATCGACCAGATCAACAACATCGTGCCGTCGTTCTTCGTCGGGCAGAACACGATCTCGGACGCCTCCAGCTTCGTCCGCGCGCCATCGCTGCGCGGACTGCCCAGCGACGAGGTGCTCATCCAGCTCGACGGCAAGCGCTACAACCGCTCCGCCCTGGTGCAGGTCTACACCGGCGGCGACACCGGCCTGTCGTTCGGCTCGCAGGGCTCGGACCTCAACGCCATTCCCGCCATCGCCATCGGCAACGTGCAGATCCTGCGCGACGGCGCGACGGCGCAGTATGGCTCGGACGCCATCGCCGGCGTGATCAACTTCGGTCTGCGCCAGGACAAGGGACTCGAACTCCAGGCCCAGTACGGCCGCTACTACGCCGGCGACGGCGACACGCGGGAGATCTCCGGCGATGTCGGCTTCGGCCTCGGCTCTCGCGGGTTCGTCAACATCGCCGGCGAGTACGACAACGACGACGGGACCAGCCGGGGCGCCACCCGCCCGATCGCGGTGCAGTTCGCCCAGTTGTTCCCCGACCTGAAGACGCAGCTGCCGAACTATCCGAAGCCGGTCCAGCTTTGGGGCACGTCGCCGTCGGAAAGCTACAAGCTGCTGTTCAACTCGGGTTACAACGTCACCGACAACAGCAAGCTCTACTTCTTCTTCAACTACGCCCACACCAACACCAACGAGAGCTTCAACTATCGCTCGCCGATCAGCGGCACGGCGGTGGACGAAGCGGGCGTGACCCACAACCTGGGCGCCAACGGCTCATTCAACCCCATCTACCTGACGCCCTGCCCGGCGGCGACGCCAACCTGTCCCGCCGGCGGCTTCGTTCAGGACAACAACATCTTCCACCTCACCTCGATCTATCCGGCGGGGTTCACGCCCCGGTTCGTCGGCATCACCGAGGAGATCTATGGGACGGCCGGATATAAAGGCTCGCTGGCCAACGGCTTCACCTGGGACATCTCGGGGTCGCTCAGCCGCAACTCGCTGGGCCTGTCGATGTACAACTCGATCAGCCCCTCCTATGGGCCGCAGAGCCAGACCCGGTTCAACTTCGGCGACCTGATTCAGGAAGAGTCGGTCGTCAACGTGGACCTGACCTACCCGGTCAAGCTCGCGTTCCTGGCCAGTCCGCTCACCGTCGCCGTGGGCGGCGAGTACCGCACGGAAACCTACACCCAGACCGCCGGCGACCCGCAGTCCTACGGCGCGGGCCCCTACACCACGCAGCCGCTGTACGCGCCGCTGGCAAACGGGACCTATGTGTTCACGGGGAACACCGCGAGCCAGAGCCCGGGAGCGAGCGGTTATGGCGGCACCAGCCCGGAGGCCGCTGGCAAGTTCAGCCAGGAGAGCTACGCCTTCTACGCCGACCTCGAGGGCGACATCACCCAGGCGCTGAGCGTGGGCCTCGCCGGCCGCTACGAGCACTACAACACCTTCGGCGGTGACGCCGTGGGCAAGTTCAACGCCATTTACAAGCTCAGCGATGCTCTCTCGGTTCGCGCAACGGTGGGCAGTGGTTTCCACGCGCCCTCGCCTGGTCAATCGAACGACGAGATCCTCACCACCAACTTCATCGCCGGCAATCAGGTGCAGACCGGCACCTATCCGGTGTCGACGGCGATCGCCCAGTACTATGGCGCGAAGACCCTGAAGCCGGAAACCTCGGTCAATTTCGGCGCGGGCTTCGTCTATAAGCCGATCAGCAACTTGGTGCTGACTGTCGATTACTACCACATCAACGTCAGCAGTCGGATCGGGATTTCACAGCAGTTCACGGTCACTCAGCAAGACATCATCAACCAACCCGAGCTCATCAACGTGGGCGTCGGCGGCAACGTCAACTACTTCACGAACGGCTTCAGCACCGTCACTCAGGGCGTCGACCTGGTCGGCTCCTACAGCCACCCCCTCTACAACGGGCGGCTGGGAGTCACCCTGGCCTACAACTTCAACTACAGCAGCGTCTCGAGCTACGATCCGACGGTCATCAGCCACGCCCAGATCGTCGATATCTCGCGCCTCGCTCCCAACCACCGGGTCGTTCTCACCGGAAATTATACTCAGGGCCCTTGGACGTTTAACGCCCGCGAGAACTTCTATGGCCCGTGGCGAGACGAGATCGACTATCCGGGGCAGCGTTTCAGCGCCAAGTTCACCACCGATCTCGACATCAGCTACACCTTCCGTGAGCACTACACGCTCACCTTGGGCGCCTTGAACGTCTTCAACACCAAGCCGGACAGGATCGCCCAAACGAGCGCCAACCCCGTCTACCCGGTCACCGGCAGCCTCAGCGACGGCGAGGTCTATCCCCGCAGCGGCGGTCCGTTCGGCATCAACGGCGGCTACTACTACGGCCGCGTCCGGGTGAAGTTCTAGGGCTTAGGCATGTCCCCGCTCCGGTGCTAACCGGAGCGGGATGATCACCTTCGACGCCGTCGAGAAGATTTGGAGCGGCGGCCCGCGTATCGGGCCGCTGACGTTCGAGGTGGCCGCGGGCGCCTTCGTCGCCCTGCTCGGCGGCTCCGGCTCGGGCAAGACCACCACGCTCAAGATGGTCAACGGCCTGATTACGCCCGATCGGGGACATGTGGTCGTCGAGGGCGGACCGCCGGGCGCGGAGCCCGGCTGGGCGCTCCGTCGCCGCATCGGCTACGTCTTCCAGGAGATCGGCCTCTTCCCTCACCTCACCATCGGCGAGAACATCGCCGTGGGCCCAAGCCTGGCGGGGTGGGACCGGCCGCGCGCCGCCGCGCGGACGACCGAGCTGCTCGAGCTTGTCGCCTTGCCGCGGGAGGTCGCCTCGCGCCGGCCCTCCGAACTCTCCGGGGGCCAGCGTCAACGGGTCGGCGTCGCGCGCGCCCTCGCCGCCGAGCCCAAGGTGATGCTCATGGACGAGCCGTTCGGCGCGCTCGATCCGGTGACCCGCGATGCGTTGGGTCGCGACTACCGCGCCCTGCACGAGCGGCTGGGCCTCACCACCCTGATGGTCACCCACGACGTCACCGAAGCCCTGCTGCTGGCCGACCGCATCCTGGTGATGGACCAGGGCGCGGTCGTCGCCGACGGCGCGCCGGCCGCCCTGCTTTCGGGCGAGCCGTCCGAGGCGGTGAAGAGCCTGATGAACACCCCATTGCGGCAGGCCCGGCGCATCGAGGCCCTGGCCAGGGGAGAGGCCGCGCATGGGTGATCGCCTCGCCTCCGCCTGGAAGCTGTTGCCGGATTACCTCTCGCAACACGTCCTGATCAGCCTCTGCGCGCTTACGCTCGGGCTCCTCATCAGCCTGCCGCTCGCGGTGGCGGCGAGCCGCAGCGCGGCGGTGCGCTGGCCGGCGCTGTTCGGGGCGAGCCTGATCCAGACCATCCCCAGCCTGGCGCTGCTGGCCCTGTTCTACCCTCTGCTCCTGGCGATTTCGGGCCTCAGCCAGCGCCTGACCGGGCACACCTTCTCGGCCCTCGGCTTCTGGCCCTCCCTCCTGGCGCTGACGCTCTATTCCATGCTGCCGATCCTGCGGAACGGCGTCGCCGGCATCCTGGGCGTCGAACCGGCGGCCAGCGAGGCGGCGCGGGGCATGGGCATGACCGACAATCAGCGCCTGTTCCGCGTCGAGCTGCCGCTGGCCGCGCCGGTGATCATGGCCGGCGTGCGCACGGCGGCGGTGTGGACCATCGGCGCGGCGACGCTCGCCACCCCCGTCGGCCAGACGAGCCTGGGCAACTACATCTTCACCGGGCTGCAGACCGAGGACTGGGTGTTCGTGCTCTTCGGCTGCGCGGCCTCCGCCGTGCTGGCCCTCGCCACCGACCAGCTGCTCGGATTGATCGAGTCCGGCCTCTCGCACCGCCGTCGCTGGCGGATCGTGGCCGGCGCCGTCGGCCTGGTGGTCGGCGTCCTCGTCTGCCTTTCGCCTCTGGCCGTCGCCAAGTCGTCGGCGGGCTATCGCATCGGGGCCAAGAACTTCTCGGAGCAGTATATCCTGGCCGAGCTGATGGCCGACCGGTTGCGCGCGGCGGGAGCGGCGGTGAGCATCAAGTCCGACCTCGGCTCGGCCACCGCCTACCGCGCCTTGGCGGCGGGGGAGATCGACGTCTACGTCGACTACTCCGGCACGCTGTGGGCCAATGTGCTGGGCCGCAAGGACAATCCGGGCCGCGAGCGCCGTGCTGGCCGGCCTCACGCGGGAGCTGAAGGCGCGGGACGGCGTCGTGGTGCTGGGCGCGCTCGGCTTCGAGAACGCCTACGCCCTGGCCATGCGGCCGGATCGCGCCAAGGACCTCGGGGTCTCCAATCTGGCGGAGCTCGCCGCCCGCGCGCCATCGCTGAAGCTCGGCTCCGACCTGGAATTCCTCCAACGGCCGGAATGGAAGGCGATCCAGACCGCCTATGGCCTCAGCTTCGCCAAGACGACCTCCTACCAGCCCACCTTCATGTACCGGGCTCTTCAGGCAGGCGACGCCGACGTGATCTCCGCCTTCTCCAGCGACGGGCGGATCGCGGCCGACCACCTGGTCGTGCTCGCCGACCCCAAGCACGCGCTGCCGCCCTATGACGCGGTGGTGCTGATCTCGCCCAAGCGCGCCAACGACGCGCGCCTGCGGGCCGCGCTCACGCCGTTGATCGGCAAGATCGACGTCGAAGCCATGCGCGCGGCCAACGAGAGCGTGGACCGCGACCAGAACAAGCTCACGCCCGGCGAGGCGGCCCGGTCTCTGGCGAGAACGATCCGATGAGCCCCGCCCTGACCCTCGGATCGCGGCAGGCGGGCCAGGAGATCGCGCATCTGCTGGAGCGGCTCGAGGAGGGAGCGGCGGTGTGTGACGCCCACGGACGCATCGTCACCGCCAACGCCGCCTGGCGGCGGACGGTGGGCGCGACACCACGTGAGCTGCGTCTCGCCGCCGGGTTGTTCGCGCCCCTGCTCAAGGCCCGACGGGAGGGATTCGCCGACGGCGCCCTGCCCCATCCCGACGGCGACCTGCCGGTCCGTATCGCCACCCTCGACGAAAACCGGTTCCTGCTGCGCCTCAAGCCCCGGCGCGACACAGCAGAGACACCGGCCACGGAGCCGACGCCGCGGACGCCGGCGCTCGGCGCCCTGATCGGCCCCTCGCCGTTCGGAGCGGCGATCATCGCCCCGGGCGATCCGTTCACTTCGGCCATCCTGGAGTTCAATCCCAGGCTCGCGCAGATCGTGGGCGCCACGCCGGAAAGCTGGAGCACGCTCTCCGGCCTGCTCACCCCCGCCTCGGGCGGCGAGGCGGCCAGGCGCTACGCGGCAGGACGGAGCGGGCCGCTTGATGTCTGCCCCGCCGGCGCGCCGGAGCGCACCGCTCAGCTCTATCTGTCGGTGGGAGAGTCCGGATCGACCGCCTGGCTGATCGACGTCACCGACCAGAAGGCGCTCGAACGCCAGCTTTCCCAGCGCAACAAGATGGAAGCCATCGGCCAACTCGCCGGCGGCGTGGCGCACGACTTCAACAACCTGCTCACCGCCATCCGCCTGCGCGCCGACGAGCTGCTGCTGCGCCATCCGCTCGGCGATCCGGCCTACGACAGTCTGGGCGAGATCCGCGACACCGTGCTGCGCGCCGCCGACCTGGTGCGCCAGCTCCTCACCTTCTCGCGCAAGGCGACGACGCGGCGCGAGATCGTCGACATCGGCGAGACCCTGATGGGCTTCGAGGTGCTGCTGCGCCGCCTGCTGCGCGAGGACGTGCGGCTCGTCACCGACTACGCGGGCTCGACGCCGCCGGTGCGCGCCGACAAGGCGCAGCTCGAGAACGCGGTGATGAACCTGGTGGTCAACGCCCGCGACGCGGTGCGCGGCGCCGGCGGCGGCCGCATCACCCTGCGATGCGCGGGGCTCAGCGGGACCGAGGCCAAGGCGCTCGGCTATCCCGGTCCGCCCGCGCCCAAGGTCGCCCTGATCGAGGTCGCCGACGACGGACCGGGCATTCCGGCAGACTGTCGCCGTCCACATCTTCGAGCCGTTCTTCACCACCAAGGCGGTGGGCGAGGGCACGGGGCTCGGCCTCTCCACCGTCTACGGCATCGTCCAGCAGGCGGAAGGCTGGATCACCCTCGACACAAAGCCGCGGCGAGGGCGCGCGCTTCCGCATCTTCCTGCCCGCCGCCGAGCCGGCGCTGGTGCTGGAGATCCCGGACCCGCCCAAGCCGCCGCCGCGCGACCTTTCCGGCGCCGGGCGCATCCTGTTCGTGGAGGACGAACCCGCTCGTGCGCGGCATCGCCGCCCGACTGCTGCGCGACCCGCGGCTACGAGGTGATCGAGGCCGCCGACGGCGAGGAAGCCCTGGACCTCGCCCGCACCCACGCCGGCAAGATCGACCTGATGATCTCCGACGTCATCATGCCGGGCATGGACGGCCCGGCCCTGCTCAAGGCGGCGCGGCCTCACCTGGGCGAAGCGCCGGTGATCTTCATCTCGGGCTATGCGGAGGCGGAGTTCTCCGAGGTGCTGGAGGGCGAGCGCGGGGTGTCTTTCCTGCCCAAGCCGCTCGACATCATGACCCTCGCCGAACAGGTCAAGCAGCGGCTCCACGGCGGATGAGCGGGGCTGCGCCCTATCACCGCGTGCGCCGAACCGCCCGCGTGTTGCTGTTCGACGACGCGGGCCGCATCCTCCTCTTCAAGGGCCGCCTGCCGAGCGCGCCTGACGGGCCCGGCTGGTGGTACACGGTCGGCGGCGGGCTGGAAGACGGCGAGACCGAGCGCGAGGCGGCGCGGCGCGAGATCCTCGAGGAGACGGGTTTCACCGACGCCGTGCTGGGCGAGACCGCCTTCACGTCCGAATTCGTCTTCCGCGACCTGAAAGGTCGTTCGGTTCTCCAGACCGAGGTCTACATCCTGGCGCGCTGCGCCGGCGGCGAGCCCTCCCGCGCCGGATGGAGTCAGATCGAGCATACCTTCTGCGACGAGCACCGCTGGTGGACGATCGACGAGCTCGCCGCGCAGGGCGAACCGATCCATCCGCCGGACCTGGCCGCACGCTTGCGCGCGATGCCGAATATCCCCGCGACGATGTAAGGGTTCGGACCCCCGCCAGGGATCTTGGAACGTCGCCCTTCCGGCAACGCTAGCGACGTATGAACGTCACGACGTCGCCGCAATGTCCCCCGGTCTGAACGACATCTCCTATCCGTTCGCACCCTACTGCGGCGCGCCACCCACGCCAGACGCATTGTTTCAACGCTGGAATTTTGATCCGTTCCTGATCGGCGGCCTCTTGGCAGTGCTGGCTCTCTATGCGGCGCTCAGACCCGTAGACGGCGCCGATCGCGGCCGAGCACGGCTGTTCTACCTGGGCTGGTGTATCGGTTCGGCCGCCCTGATTTCGCCGCTCTGCGCCCTGTCGGTGGCCTTATTCAGCGCGCGGGTTGGCCAGCACATGCTTCTCGCCACCGTGGTCGCGCCGCTGATCGCGGCCGCTCGGCCACTCGAGTCCGTCGTGCGAAGATGGCCGCGGTTGAAGGGGCCGGGGACGCTGCAGGCGAAGCACGCCTGGGTGGCGGCCCTGACGTTCGCGGGCGCCCTCTGGTTTTGGCACGCGCCCCTTCCCTATGTTGCGACCTTCCGGTGGGACACCGCCTACTGGCTGATGCATGTCACCACCTTTGCCGCGGCCCTGTGGCTCTGGTCCGCCCTGCTCGGCTCCAGACGACGTATGATCGACAACGCCTCGGCGCTCGCGATCACCAGCCTGCAGATGGGCGTGCTCGGCGCGGTGATCACCTTCGCGCCTCGGCCCCTTTATGCGCCCCACCTTCTCACCGCCTGGGCCTGGGGTGTTAGCCCTCTCGTCGATCAACAGCTCGGGGGCGCGATCATGTGGGTTCCGGCGGGCGTGATCCTCGCCATGGCGGCCGTGGCGCCCTTGGCGCTCCTGCTGCGCGATCCGACGATCCGTCCAAGGACGGTCTGATGCGCCGGCACGCCTCTCTTGCTATCTGCGCCATGGCCGCACTTGCGCTCGCGGCATGCGGGGGCGGCAAGCGCACGCCCGCGCCCACCAAGGCCGCGACGCCTCTACCGGGGGCGACCGGCGCCACCGCGAACTTCGCCCCTAATGATCCCCCGGGCGAGTGGCGCCGTCAGGCGCGGGATTTCGCCAACACCCGCTTCAGCCCGCTTGCCCAGGTCAACACCGCCAACGTCGCTCGACTGAAGATGGCGTGGACCTTCGCCGATGGCATCCCCTACGGCCACGAAGCCGCACCGTTGGTGGTGGGGGACACGATGTACATCGTCACCCCGTTCCCGAACGTCGCCTACGCCCTGGACCTCACCAAGCCGGGATTGCCGATCAAGTGGACCTACCAGCCCGATCCCGCGCCGATCGCGATCGGGAAGGCCTGTTGCGATGCGGTTAATCGCGGGCCGACCTTCGCCGACGGCAAGCTCGTGTTCTCCCTGCTCGACGGCGAAGCGGTCGCGGTGGACGCAAAGACCGGAAAGCCGGTGTGGCGCACCCGGCTGGGCGACCCGGCTCAAGGCATGACGATCACCATGTCCCCGCTGGTGGTCGGCAACGTCGTGCTGGTCGGCAATAGCGGCGGGGAAATGGGCGTGCGCGGCCAACTCACGGCGCTCGACCTCTCCACCGGCAAGGAGCTGTGGCGCGCCTACAGCACAGGTTCGGACGCCGACGTGAAGATCGGCTCGAATTTCCGCGCGCCCTATCCCTGGCTCGCGGGCAAGGATCTCGGGCTAACGAGCTGGCCGGGCGACTCCTGGCGCCATGGCGGTGGCACGGTATGGGGTTGGATCTCGTACGATCCCGACGCCGACCTGATCTATGTGGGGACCAGCAATCCCAGCCCTCGCGTGCCGGCCCAACGACCGGGCGACAATCTGTGGTCGGCCGCCGTGTTCGCGCGGAGTCCGAAGACCGGCGACGCCAAGTGGGCCTTCCAGTTCACGCCGCACGACCAGTGGGATTACGACGGCGTCAACGAGAACATCCTTATCGACGGGCCGATCGGCGGCCATACGCGTAAGTTGTTGGTGCATCTCGACCGCAACGGCTTCGGCTACACCATGGATCGGACGACGGGCCAGGTGCTCGTCGCCAAGCCCTTCGCCTCGGTGAACTGGGCCACCGGTCTCGATCCGCGGACGCTGCGGCCGATCTTGAACCCGGACAAGGAAGCCCAGGTCGAGCACAAGGTGCAGGACATCTGCCCAACCCACATCGGCAGCAAGGACTGGCAACCCGCGGCCTTCTCGCCCCGGACGGGCCTGGTCTACGCGGGTGTCTTCAACATCTGCATGGACCTCACCGACCACAAGGTCGCCTATATCCCCGGCACGCCCTACGACGGGATGGATCTCCAGACCCACACCAACGGTCACACAGGAAAATGGGGCGAGTTCATCGCCTGGAACCCGCTCACTGGCCAGCGGGTCTGGTCGATCCCCGAGAACTTCATGGTGATGTGCGGAGCGCTCGCCACCGCCGGCGACCTCGTCTTCTATGGCACCACCGACGGCTGGTTCCGCGCGGTGGACGCCCGCACGGGGAAGGTGCTGTGGTCGCAGAAGCTGGGATCGGGCATCACCGCCCAGCCCATGACCTACCTCGGCCCGGACGGGCGCCAGTACGTGGCGGTGATCGCCGGGGTCGGCGGGGTCGCCAGCCAGGTGATGGGCGCCAAGAACGGCTTCCCGCCGCGAGGCGGCGGCACGCTGTATGTCTTCTCCATCGACGGCATTTCCCCAGAACCTGGGTGCGGCCTTCCTGTCGACACCAGGGCGCGAAAGCGCCGGGCGCCCACTACAACACGCCGGATTGAGGATCATGCGGGCCGCGCCAGTCCAGTTGGCGATGGTGGCGGCGGCCCTGACGGTGACCGCCTGCGCCCGCAAACCGGACGCGTTTCGGCCGCCCGCCGCGCGCGTCGCGGCCGAGAGCGCCCCGATCGACGAAATCCCGCTTGGCAATCCGCCGGGCATGACGGTCACCGCCGCCAGCGAGATCAGCAACCCGTTTGAAGGCGACGCCGCACGCCGTCATGCGGGGCAAGGCGCTCTTCGGCGCGATGAACTGCAGCTATTGCCACGGCGTCGGGGCGACCGGGCTGATGGGGCCCCCGCTGAACGGCCGCGGGTGGCGTTACGGCGGTACGCCGGTCGAACTCTACAAGTCAATTCATGACGGACGGCCTCAAGGCATGCCGGCATGGGGCGACCGCCTGCCGCCGCAGGAGATCTGGCGGCTCGTGGCGTACATCGAGAGCCTGGGCGGCGCGACGCCGCCGGCCACGCCCCAGATGGCCAAGCTCGCGCCGCCAGGCCCGTCGTCCACGGGCGAACAGCCGGCGCAGCAGGAGTCCGCCGACACGGCCGCCCAGTCGCGAGATCAGGCCAACGCCGCGCCGCGTCCGTCGTCCTGATCATGGCGCCCGCCCTCCTCCCAGCGCTGACCGCGCCCATGAACTACCTCCAGGGATTTGGGCAGCGAGCCTATCCCGTGGTCGCGCTCGCTTGGGGGCTCATCGCCCTGTCGTTGATCGTCTGCGTGATCATCACCGTCCTGGTGCTGACGGGGACGATGGTGCGCAGGGTGCATGGCGTCGACACCGCGTCGATCGCCCCGGAGCGCGGTCCAGGCGGACTGCGCTGGATCACCATTGGACTAAGCTTGAGCCTCGTCGCCCTGATCGGCGCCCTGATCTGGACCGTGCAGGTGCTCGCCGCCGTGAACGCCCCGTCCAGGAAGCCCCGGCCTCACCATCGAGGTCACCGGCCACCAGTGGTGGTGGGAGGCGCGCTACCTGGACGCCGAAACCCCAGACGCTTCAGCACCGCCAACGAGATCCACATCCCGGCCGGCGAGCCGGTGCTTCTCACGCTCCGTGGCGCGGATGTGATCCATTCCTTCTGGGTGCCGGCGCTCACCGGCAAGACCGACACCATTCCCGGCCGCACCAATGTGAGCTGGATCGAAGCCGACCGCCCGGGCACCTATCGCGGCCAATGCACGGAATATTGCGGCGCGCAGCACGCGCATATGGCGGTCGTTCGTCGTCGCCGAACCGCCCGCGGCCTTCGAGGCTTGGCGCGCGGGCGCAACTCGCAGACCGCGCCGCCGAACCCGCGAAGCCCGAGGCCAACGCGGGAGAGCAGGTGTTCGTCGCCCACTGCGGGAGCTGCCACACGGTCCGCGGCACGCGAAGCCGGCGGGGTCGCGCGGACCGGACCTCACTCATCTGATGAGCCGCCGCACCATCGCCGCCGGCGCCTTCCCCAACGATCCGTTGTCGCCTCAGCGGCTGGATCTCCAATCCCCAAGCGCTCAAGCCCGGCGTGCTGATGCCGCCGACCTTCCTGCCGGCCCGGAGCTCTCCGAGGCGCGCGCTTATCTGGAGACGCTGAGGTGAGCGCTGGCCGCGGAAGCGCCGCGACGCGCCGAGATCGTCTTCCGCGCGCCGAAGCTCGGCCGGAAGCGCGTCTCGAGACCATCTGGCGCACCAAGCCTGGGTTCATCGGCCAGCTCTCGAGTGTCGACCACAAGGAAATCGGCATTCGCTATCTCGTCACCGCCTTCGCTTTCCTGCTCATCGGCGGCGTCGAGGCGCTGGTGATGCGGATCCAGTTGGCCGGACCGAACCGCCACCTGCTGACGCCGGAAGCCTACGACCAGCTCTTCACCATGCACGGCGTGACGATGATCTTCCTTTACGCCGCGCCCATCCTGTCCGGGTTCAGCAACTTTTTGTGGCCGCTGCTCCTGGGCTCGCGCGACATGGCGTTCCCACGGCTGAACGCCCTCTCCTACTGGATCTACCTGGCGGCCGGCCTCTTCCTCTACGCCGGCTTCGTCGTCGGCCAAGGGCCGAACGACGGCTGGTTCAACTACCCGCCCTATGCGCGAGAAGCCCTTCAACCCGGGCGTCAACATCGACGTCTATTCCCTCGGGCTCGTGCTCCTCGGCATCTCGACCAGCGTCGGCTCGGCGAACTTCGTGGTGACCTTCCTACGCGCGCGAGCCCCGGGCATGTCGATCAACCGGGTGCCGATCCTGACCTGGGGCACGCTGACGGCGTCCGTCGCCAACCTCCTCGCGGTGCCCAGCGTCAGCCTCGCTTTCTTCCTCCTATGGCTGGACCGGCAGTTCGGCGCTCACTTCTTCACCAGCGCCGAAGGCCAACCCCTCCTCTGGCAACACCTGTTCTGGATGTTCGGCCACCCCTGGGTCTACGCCATCGTCCTGCCGGCGATGGGGATCGTCTCAGACGGCCTGCCGACGTTCTGCCGCCGGCCGCTCGTCGGTTATGCGCCCGTGGCGCTCGCAACGGTGGCGACCATGGCGCTCGGCTTCGGCGTGTGGGTCCACCACATGTTCGCGACCGGCCTGCCGAACCTGGCCCTGTCGTTCTTCTCCGGCGCCTCGCTGATCATCACCGTGCCGAGCGCGGTGGCGGTGTTCGCTTGGACGGCGACCATCTGGACCGGGCGGCCGGTGATCACCACGCCGTTCCTGTTCTTCGCCTCGATGATCGTGCTGTTCGTGATCGGCGGCGTATCCGGCGTCATGACGGCGGCCGCGCCGCTCGATTGGCAACTCACCGACACCTATTTCGTCGTGGCCCACATCCATTACGTGCTGATCGGCATCAACGTCTTCCCAGTCGTCGGCGCGATCTACTATTGGTTTCCGAAATTCAGCGGACGGATGCTTAACGAGGCGCTGGGGAAGTGGAACTTCTGGACGATGTTCGCCGGATTCAACCTCGGCTTCTTTCCCATGCACATCGTCGGGCTCTTGGGAATGCCTCGGCGGGTCTACACCTATCCGGTGATCACCTGGGGTGGACCCTCGCCAACGTGGTGATCTCGCGTCGGGTCCTTCCTGTTCGCGGTCGGCGTCGCTCCTGCTGGTGGTGAACATCGCCCTGAGCCTCAGGCGCGGTCGACCGGCGGGCGAAAACCCATGGGGCGCGCCGACCCTGGAGTGGTCGGTCCCCTCGCCGCCTCCGCCCTACAACTTCGCCGTGATCCCCCTGATCGCGAGCCGTCATCCGCTCTGGGAAGACGCTTTGGACGAGACCGCCGGCCGCTCGGAGCTGGACCGACGGCTTCCTGCTCGACCACGGCCGAGAGACCCTCGGCGTCACTCCGCTCGACGCCGAACCGAACCTGATCATGGAGATGCCCGGAGACAGCCTGTCGCCGTTGGCGCTCGCCCTCGGCCTGGCGGTTCTCTTCGCCGGCGCCCTGCTTCAGGCATGGACCGTCTGCGTCATCGGCGGACTGATCTGTGTGTCGGCCCTGCTGGTCTGGTTCTGGCCCAAGCGGCCCGCGCGGGAGGACGCCATCCATGGTTGAGGCGGCGCTGGATCAAGGTGAACTTTCCGGTCGGCTCGAACGGCCGCAATAGCGCCGGTTGGTGGGGCGTCCTCTGCCTGATCGCGACCGAAGCAGCGCTCTTCTCCTATCTCCTGTTCAGCTACTACTACCTCGCCGTCCAGTACGGCCCGTCGTGGTCACCCGAGCCGCACCCGAAGCTGGCCTTGGCGCTGCCCAACACCGTCATCCTCCTCTCGAGCAGCGTCGCCGTTTGGTGGGGGGAACGGGGCCTCAAGCGCGGCCGGCGCGGCCAGCACCTCGTGGGCTACGGCCTCGCCATCGCGCTGGGGATCATCTTCGTCGTCGTCCAATTGTTCGAATGGAAGGCCAAGAGCTTCTCGATCCGGAGCGGGGCCTATGGCTCGCTGTATTTCACCGTCACCGGCTTCCACATGCTGCACGTCGTGGTCGGGCTCGTGTGCTCGCGGTGGTGCTGGGGTGGAGCGCCATGGGCTACTTCACCCCGCGCCGTTGCACCCCCGTGCTGGTTTCGTCCGCCTACTGGCATTTCGTGGACGCCGTGTGGATCGCGGTCTTCTCCAGCTTCTACCTCGCGCCCTATCTATGGTGAGCCTCTTGAGTCCCTCATCGAGCGCCTCGGATCACCCCTCCCCTCATCGCGGCGCCATTAAACCTGTTCGGCTAGCCGCCGCACTGATGGCCGGACCAACGGCGTGGATCATCCAGCTGCTGATCGCCTACGGCGTTTCAGCCTACCTCTGCCAGCCGCGAAATGAGCCTCGCCTGGGTGTCCCCCCAGACTGGCCCGCGGAGTGGGCGCTGATGCTGGCGGTAAACCTTGCTTGCCTCGCCGGCGCCGTGGCGGGCGCTCTGGCGGGCCTCGCCGTGTGGCGACGCACCGGCGCGGAAAAGCCGGGCTCGCACGAGTTGCTTCTGGAGGTCGGCGAAGGTCGCGCCCGGTTCCTCGCCGCCTGCGCGATCATGGCCTGCTGCGGCTTCTCGGTGGCGATCCTGTTCAACACCGTCGAATTCTTCACCATCCCGGCTTGCTGGCGAGGCGCGGCATGAGACGGCAGGTCCTCGTCGCGATCGCGACCTTTGGCCTCGCGGCCTGTGGTCAGCAGGGTGAGGCGCCGCACTGGGCCGCTTTCGGAGGCGACGCGGCGCGCGGCCGCGTGGTGATCACCCAGGCCAGTTGCGGCGCGTGCCATCTTATTCCGGGGGTGTCGGGCGCGACCGGCCAGGTCGGTCCGCCACTCGCCCACTTCGCCCAGCGCACGATCGTCGCGGGCATGGTCCCGAACACGCCGAAAAATCTCGCCTTCTGGATCGCCCATCCCCAGGCGGTGACGCCGGGCAACGCCATGCCGAACCCGGGTTTGACCGACCAGCAGGCCAACGACGCGGCGGCCTATCTCTACAGCCTCAGATGAGCCGGCGGCTGCTTCCCCTGATGCTTGGCGCGGCGCTCACGATCGCCGCCATGGGCGCAGGCGCTCTCACGGTGATCGAATTCGGCCTCTTCGACGTTCGGGCGACGACCCCTCACGGCCCAGTGGTCGCCTGGGCGGTCCACAAGGCGATGAGGACCTCGATGCGTCTGCACGCCTCACCCGTGGCCACGCCGCGTTTCCTCAGCGAGGCGACGATCGCCGCCGGCGCCGCCGACTACACGCGTGACTGCGCGATGTGCCACGGCGGTCCTGGCGTCGCACGGCGAGAGTTCGTGAGCGGCATGAACCCGACGCCGCCGTATCTGCTCGACAGCGCGCGCAATTGGACGCCCGCCCAACTTTACGTGATCGTCAACAACGGGGTGAAGATGACAGCCATGCCGGCGTGGGATCGAACACTGGGCTCGGCGCGCGTGTGGAACATCGTCGCCTTTCTCGAGGCCCTGCCCTACCTCTCTCCCGCGGATTACGCGGCTTTGACCAAACCCGCGTCGGGCGCGCCAAGCGGGTCCAGCGTCGCCCTCCCATCCGCGCTCGGCGCCCCGATCCGTTAAGCTGCGGTTCAGGCGGCAAGGCTCAGGTTGCTCTGCATCCTATAACCGTCCGCTTGCGTTCAAGCGGCGACGCCGGGTCGTCCTGGCGATGAATTTCTGGAGCTAACACGATGTTGAAACCTATCCTTCTAGCGGGCCTTGCGGCCGCCGCTCTCGTACCCGCCGCCGCCCAGGCTCAAGACAACTGCCAGCGCGCGCGCGCCAACAATGAAGCGGTCGGCACCCTGCTGGGCGCGGTCGGCGGCGCCCTGCTCGGCAACGCCGTCACCGGTCACGGCGGACGGACGGGCGGCACCATCATCGGCGGCGTCGGCGGCGCGGTCGTCGGCAACCGCATCGCGGCCTCCGGCACCCACTGCGGCGAGAACGCCTATGGCTACTACGACACCAACGGCAACTGGGTGCCGCGCACCTATACCGCCTACGGCTATTATGGCCCCGACGGCCGCTGGATCGCCCAGTCGCCGCAAGGCTACGGCAGCCCGCAGTACGCCGCGCCTTCGAACTATCAGGAGCAGCCCTACGCCCAGGGCCCAGATCGTCACCGCTGGACCTTCTCCCAGCGCGAGGACCGCCTGGACGGCGTGATCCGCAGCCAGATGTCTAACGGCCAGATGGATCCCCGCGAGGGTCGCCGTAACCTTCGCGAATTGGCCGAGATCCGTCAGATGGAGTCGGACTACCGCCACGAGGCCTACGATGGTCACCTGACGCCCGATCAGCGGGCCGATATCGATCAGCGCCTCGACGCCCTGCGCGACCGCGTCCACTACCAGGAGGACGCCGATCAGGGTGGCTACCAGCAGCCTCCGCAGCAACGTCCCTACTAAGGGCGCTTCCGCCGAGAGCGGGAGCCGGGCTAGAAACCCCCTTCGTCGACCCGGCGGAGGGGGTTTTTCGTGTTCGATCTGCGAAACGCCCAGAGCCTGCTGGGCGTGGTGGTGATCGTCGGCCTGTGCTGGGCCTTCTCCGAGCAGAGGCGCGCCTTTCCCTGGCGACTCGCCATCGGCGCGGTGATCGCGCAGGGCCTGCTCGTCCTGATCCTGTTCGGCTTGCCCGCCGCGCGCGACGTGCTCGCCGGCGCTGGCCACGCGGTGGACGGCCTGGCGTCCAGCACCCAGGCCGGCGTCAAGTTCGTGTTCGGCTTCCTCGCCGGTTCGGATGGGCAGCCCTATGCGGTGACCGACCCGCGAGGCTTGTTCGTCTTCGCTTTCCGCGTCCTGCCGGTGATCCTGGTGATCTGCGCCCTCTCGGCGCTGCTATGGCACTGGCGCGTGCTGCGCTGGCTGATCCGCCTGTTCGGCCTGGTGTTCGAGAAGTCGATGGGCCTGCGCGGCGCGCCCGCCCTGGCGACGGCCGCCACCATCTTCATGGGCCAGGTCGAGGGGCCGATCTTCATCCGCGCCTATCTGCCGGTGCTGTCACGCTCGGAGCTGTTCCTGCTGCTCACCGTCGGCATGAGCTGTGTCTCCGGCTCGACCGTCGTGGCCTATGCGGCGATCCTGAAGGGCGCGATCCCCAACGCCGCGGCTCATGTGCTCACGGCCTCGCTGATCTCCGCGCCGGCCGGTGTGCTTCTGGCCCGCGTGCTCGTCCCTCGCCGCTCCGCGGGCGAGGCGCCTCTGCCCGTCGATCTGGCCCGCGCCAAGACCTATCACAGCTCCATCGACGCCCTTATCCGCGGCACCACCGACGGGCTGAACATCGTGCTCAACGTCGCCGCGACCCTGATCGTCTTCGTGGCATTGATCGCCATGGCGGACGGCCTGCTGGGTCTCGCGCCGCGCGTGGCCGGCGCGCCGATCAGCGTGGAGCGGGTGCTCGGCGTCGCCTTCACCCCGCTCGCCTGGCTCATCGGGGCGCCCTGGCGCGAGGCGGGCGAGGCCGGATCGCTCCTGGGGACCAAGCTGGTGCTGACCGAGTTCTCCGGCTTCGCCAAGCTCGCCGCCCTGCCACCCGGCGCGATCTCGGACCGCACGCGGGTGATCATGACCTACGCGCTGTGCGGCTTCGCCAACATCGCCTCGGTAGGCATCAACGTCGCCGGTTATGGCGTGCTCGTCCCCGAACGGCGGAGCGAGGTCATGGGCATGGTGTGGAAGGCGATGGCCGCGGGTTTCCTGGCCACGTGCATGACGGCGGCCGTCGTGGGCGTCCTGCCGGCGTCGCTCTACCCGCGCTGAGGCGGGCCGGGATTTCGATCCCCCGCCTTGCTCGGCGCCCGTTCGCCGCCGCGGCTTCGTCGAGCGACCGCGATCGAGGCGACCAGCACCGCTGTAAGGCCACCGAGCACGCCCAGTTCGATCATGTTGTGCATGAAGTCTTGGGCCACACCTTGAGGCGACATCCCCACGTTCGAGGTTTCCAAAGTGACGAGCAGGATACGCCGCACGGTGGCGATCAGGCCGACCACCAGGAACGGTTCGGCCTGCAACTCATGCGCCTCGATGGACTGACGCACGGTGTGGAGGATCTCGACCAGCATCAACACCAACAGCAGGTGATCGACGACGGTGACGATCAGGCGGCCATCGAGCCCTTCGTGCATCACCCCTTCGGCCAGCCTCACGCCCGCCACCGCGAGCGCCAGCAAGGCCGCGAGCACCAGGAAGACGGCGATGGCCACGGAGAGCCAACGCTCGGCGACGACGACGATCACGGGCGCGCGCTCGGCGAGGTCCTCGGCGTGCCGCTCGGCGGCCGGAAGATGATCGTTCACCGCGCTTTGTCTCCGCGCCTCCGATGCGAACACCATAGGCGGCGGCGGCGCCGAGTCCTAGCGCTCGCCGGCAGGGCGATCAGCTCTTCCTGATCTTCTTCACGATCCCGGTGAAGCTCATCAGCGTGCGGTCCCCGCAGGTGATCAGCCCGCGGAGGAACACCAGCGAGCGGCCGGCGCGTGTCACCTCTCCGCGCGCTTCCACAAGGTCGCCAATTCGGGCGGTGTCCAGGAAGTCGCCGTGCAGCGAGGCGGTCACCGAAGGTCCGCTCATCACCCCCTCGCCGATGGCGAACAGGGCGTAGTCGGCGAAGGTGAGCAGCACCCCACCGTGCATGAAGCCGCCGCCGTTCATGTGCTTGGCCTCGGCGCGGAAGGCGCAGACCACCCGGCCGTCATCATCCTTGCGCGCATAGAAGGGACCGGCGTGCACCTCGAAGGCGTCGCGGTCCCACAGCGTCCAACCGGCCCACTCGCCGCCGGCCGCCGTCTTGGCGCTCCAGTTGCCGCCGTAGTCCGCGCGACCGTCCGTGGGTTGATCCATCAAGCCTTCCTTCAAAGCCGGGCCGTGATAGGGACGCCAGCCTCGCCACGCAATCGGCGGGTCATGTGAGGAGCCCGCCATGGCCTTGGACCCCGAAACCCGCGATCAGCTGCTGGACACCATCGATCGCTTCGTCGCCGAGCGGCTGAGGCCGATCGAAGCCAAGGTCGCCGAGAACGACGCCATCCCCGACGACGTGCTCGCCGAGATGCGCGCGCTCGGCCTGTTCGGCCTCTCGATCCCGGAGGAGTACGGCGGGCTGGACCTGTCGATGGAGGACGAGTGCCTGACGGCGATGGCGCTGGGACACGCGAGCCCCGCCTTTCGATCCGCCTTCGGCACCAACGTCGGCATCGGCAGCCAGGGCCTGGTGATGTTCGGGACCGAGGACCAGAAGCGGCGGTTCCTGCCCGGGATCGCCTCCGGGGAGATTGTCACCTCCTTCGCCCTCACCGAGCCGGAGGCGGGGTCCGACAGCGCCTCGGTGCAGACGCGCGCCGTGCGCGATGGAGATCACTACGTCCTCACCGGCTCCAAGCGGTACATCACCAACGCCGGCAAAGCCTCCCTCTTCACGGTGATGGCGCGCACCGACCCCGAGAAGAAGGGCGCCGGCGGCGTGAGCGCCTTCCTGGTGCCGCGCGATCTCCCCGGCGTCTCGGTCGGAAAGCCCGAGAAGAAGATGGGACAGCAAGGCGCCCACATCCACGACGTGATCTTCGAGGGCGCGCGGGTGCCCGCCGACATGCGGCTGGGCGAGGAGGGCGAGGGCTTCAAGATCGCCATGCAGGTGCTCGATCGGGGGCGCCTGCATATCGGCGCGGTGTGCGTGGGCGTCGCCGAGCGGCTCATCGCCGACGCCGTGGCCTATGCGGCCGAGCGCAAGCAGTTCGGCCAGCCCATCGCCAGCTTCCAGCTCGTGCAGGGCATGATCGCCGACATGAAGACCGAGGCCCTCGCCGCCCGCGCCTTGGTGCTGGAGACCGCCCGCAAGCGCGACGCCGGCGCGAACGTCACTCTGGAGGCCAGCGCCTCGAAGTACTTCGCCAGCGAGATGGTCGGCCGGGTGGCCGACAAGGCCGTGCAGATCTTCGGCGGCGCGGGCTACGTCGCCGACTACGGCATCGAGCGCCTCTACCGCGACGTGCGCATCTTCCGCATCTACGAGGGCTCGAGCCAGATCCAGCAGATCGTCATCGCCCGCGAGACGATGAAGCGCGGCGGCTGAGCGGACTAGCGCTCGATACGGGCGGCGATCTGGTCGGCCAAGCCTTTCAGCTCGTCGACGTCGGCCATCCCACCCCCGGCGTGCCGCCCGAGCGGCTGTCCCTCCCAGCGCGGGATGATGTGGACATGAAGATGAAACACCGTCTGCCCGGCTGGCGCGCCGTTGAACTGCGTGACCACCACACCATCTGGCTCCAGCGCCTTCACCACCGCGCGCGCGACCTTCTGCACACTGGCCATCACCGCGTTGAGCGCCTCGGGTTCGACGTCGAGCAGATTCCGCGCCTGCGAGGTCTTGCTCACCACCAGGCAGTGACCGCGCGATTGAGGAAAGACATCCATGAAGGCCAGCGTCTCGTCGTCTTCGACGATCTTCACCGCCGGCGCCTCGCCGCGCACGATCTTGGCGAAGATGTTCTGATCGTCGTAGACGCCGTTGAGGCTCATGGCCGCGCTTGTCCAACCGTTTCGCCGCCCCGAGCTAGCAGGAAGCGAAGGAGCCGGAAATGGCCGAAGCCCATCTCACCGAACGCCAGTCCAAGTGGTTCGCCACCATCCGCGATGGCCTCGAGCGCGAGACGGGCAAGAGCCTGGACGCGTGGTTGGCGATCGCCCGGACCTGCCCCGAGACCAAGCATCGCGCCCGGCTGAAGTGGTTCAAGGACACCCACGGCCTTCTGCAGAACCGCGCCAGCTACGTGCTGAGCGAGGCCTTTCCCTCCGAGATGGGCTGGAGCGAGCCGGAGGATCTGGTCGCGGCGCTGTGGAAGGACGCGAGCGCCAAGGCGACCTATGAGGCGGTAGACGCTTTGGCCATGGCCCTCGAGGGCGCGATCCGGACCCCGCGCAAGGGCTACACCGCCTGGGCGCGAAACTTCCAGTTCGCGGCCGCCAAGCCGTTGAGAGACGGCTCGGTCGCGCTCGGGCTCGCGCTCGAGCCGGACGCCGATCCGCGCCTGATCGCCCCGAAGAACGAGAGCTGGTCGGAGCGGCTCCACGCCAAGCTAATTCTCTCGTCGCCCGACGCTGTGGATGGGAGCCTGCACGCCCTGCTGAGCCTGGCGCACGCCCGATCCTAGGGCTCAGCGCTTCTCCAGGACCGCGGCGAAGAAGCCGTCGGTGCCGGCCGAGCACGGCGAGAGGCGGTCGCTTTCTCCCGCCCGCTGAAAGGCCGGATTCCGGTCGAGGAAGGCCGCCACGCGATCCTCGTTCTCCTCCACGAACACCGAGCAGGTCACATAGACCATCCGCCCACCGGCCTTCACGAAGGGGGCGCCGGCGTCGAGCACCGCGTCCTGATCGGCCATGCGCCGGGCGAGCTGCTCCGGGGAGAGCCGCCACTTGGTGTCCGGGTGGCGACGCCAGGATCCCGAGCCGGTGCACGGCGCGTCGATGAAGACCACGTCCATGCGGCCCTCGAGCCCATCCAGGGCGCCAGGGCGGATCGGCGAGCGCACCTGGAGGTTGCGAACGCCCGCGCGTTGCGAGCGCCGGACCGTGTCGGTGAGCCGCCGGGCGTCGGAGTCGTAGGCGTAGAGCTGGCCGGTGTTCTTCATGGCCGCCGCCAGAGCGAGCGTCTTGCCGCCGCCGCCCGCGCAGAGGTCCAGCACCTGTCGGTGTTCGACATTTCCGGCGAAAGTCGCTGCCCATTGACTGCCCGCGTCCTGCACTTCGAACCAGCCCTTTTCGAACTCCGGCAGGGCTTCCACCGGCGCCGAGCGTTCGGCGGCGGCCGGCGCGGGGATCCGCACGGCGTGGGGCGCGATCTCGAGTCGCTCGGGGTGGAACGGCGCGAGCGCCTTCAGGGCGCGGTCGACATCGCTCTTGAGCGTGTTCACGCGCAGATCGGTCGGCGCGCGCTGCGCCAGCGCTTCGCCTTCCTTCGCCGCCGCTTCGGAAAAGGCGCGCTCGAAGTGGGGGGCGAGCCAGTCGGGATAGTCGCCGCGCACCGCCGCCGACGCATGCTCCAGGGAAACCGGACTCTCGAGCCGCTCGCCCTCCCTCTCGGTGAGCGGCCCTGGGCCGTGCGCCTCTTCGGCCGCCGCGGCGATCCGCTCGACGTCCCAATCCCAAAGGAACCGCAGCACGCCCAAGGCGACGCCGCGCTCGCTGTCGTCGCCCATCCGCCACGCGAGCGACCGTCGGCGACGTAGCGCGTCCAGCACCAGGCCGGAGACGAAAGCCCGGTCCTTGGCGCCCGCGTAGCGCGAGGCCAAGCCCCAGTCCTTGAGCGCCAGCCGAGCGGGCCGATGCCGCGTCTCGATCGCGTTCAGGACATCGATCGCGGCCGCGAGGCGGCCTCCGTCGCGCAAGGTCTCTAGACCGCCGTCGGGTAGTTCGGCGCCTCGCGGGTGATCATCACGTCGTGCACATGGCTCTCCCGCAGCCCCGCGCCGGTGATGCGCACGAACCGCGCCGCGGCCTGGAAGGCCGCGATGTCGGCCGCGCCCAGATAGCCCATCGACGCGCGAAGGCCGCCCACCAGTTGGTGGATGACCGGCGCGATCGGCCCCTTGTAGGGCGTCTGGCCCTCGATGCCCTCGGGCACCAGCTTCATCGCGTCCTCCACTTCCTTCTGGAAGTAGCGGTCGGCGCTGCCCCGGGCCATGGCGCCGAGGGACCCCATGCCGCGATAGGTCTTGTAGGAGCGGCCCTGGTAGAGGAACACCTCGCCGGGCGCCTCGTCGGTGCCCGCGAACAGCGAGCCCAGCATGGCCGCCGAGGCCCCGACGGCGATCGCCTTGGCGAGGTCGCCCGAATACTTGATGCCGCCGTCGGCGATCACCGGGACGCCCGAGTTCGCGGACGCGCGCACCGCTTCGGCGATGGCGGTGAACTGCGGCACGCCGACCCCGGCGATCATCCGCGTAGTGCAGATCGACCCCGGCCCGATCCCGACCTTGACCGCGTCAGCGCCGGCGTCGATCAGCGCGCGGGCGCCGTCGTAGGTGGCGACGTTGCCGGCGACGATCTGGACGCGGTTGGTCTCGCGCGCCAGCCGGCGGACGGCGTCGCTCACCGACTTCGAGTGCCCGTGGGCGGTGTCGATCACCACCACGTCGACGCCGGCCTCCACCAAAGCCAGCGAGCGCTCGAACCCCGCATCGCCCACGGTCGAAGCGGCGCCCACCAGCAGGCGGCCCCTGGAATCCTTGGCGGCGTTGGGGTGCGCCTCGGCCTTCTCCATGTCCTTCACGGTGATCAGGCCCACGGCGCGGTAGTCGTCGTCGACCACGATCAGCCGTTCGATCTTGTGCCGGCGCAGCAGGTCGCGCGCCTCGCCCTGGCCGACGCCTTCGCGCACGGTGATGAGGCCCTCGCGGGTCATCAGCGAGGCCGCGCTCGCCCCGTCGCCGTCGGCGAAGCGCATGTCGCGATTGGTGAGGATGCCGACCAGCTTGCCCGTGCCCGGCTCGACCACCGGGAAGCCGCTGATGTGCCGCCGCGCCTTGATCTGGCGGATCTCGGCGAGCGTGGTGTCGGGATTGATGGTGAGGGGATTGATCACCATCCCGCTCTCGAACCGCTTCACCTCCCGTACCTGGTCCGCCTGTTCCTCGGGCGTCAGGTTGCGGTGCAGGATGCCGATGCCGCCGGCCTGGGCCATGGCGATGGCGAGCCCGCTCTCGGTCACCGTGTCCATGGCGGCGGACGCGAGCGGAATGTTCAGCCGAATGTCCCGCGTGAAGCGGGTGCTGGTGTCGACCCTTGTGGGCAGGACCTCCGAAGGTCCGGGCTCCAGCAAAACATCGTCGAAGGTGAGCCCTTCGCGAATCTCCATGAGACTCTCCGTTTTGCGGGTCGGCTATAGCCGTGCCGGGAGGAATGTTAAAGGCGCCGCATGACAGTGGATTGGAAGCTGGCCGCGGCGGCGGCGGTAGGCGGGGCCCTCGGGTCCCTGGCGCGCTATATGGGGTCTCTTGCGACGGCGCCGATCAGCGAGGTGCTGCCCTGGGGTACGATCCTGATCAACATCGCCGGATCCTTCGTGATCGGCGCGACGGCGTCGGCGACGAGCGGAGGTCGTCTGGGCATGCCGGAGATCTGGCGGGTGTTCGTGATGGTCGGCGTCTGCGGCGGCTTCACCACGTTTTCAGCCTTCTCACTCCAGACGTTCGATCTTCTTAGGGAAGGCGCCATGGGACGCGCCGGGCTGAACGTGGCGCTCTCGGTGGCGCTTTGCCTGGGCGGGACCGCCGCGGGCTACGTAGCGATGCGAGCCCTCGCTCGGGTGATCTGACGTCGGGCTCTAGCCCCTCAGCTTGCGGACCAGCGCCTCCAGATCCCCCGCCAGACGCGGGTCGCCCGCTTTCAGCTCCTCGATCCGGCGCACGGCGTGGATCACCGTGGTGTGGTCGCGCCCGCCGAAGCGGCGACCGATATCCGGCAGGGACCGGGTGGTGAGCTGCTTGCACAGCCACATGGCCGCCTGACGCGGACGCGCCACCGACCGGGTGCGCCGCTCCGACAGAAGGTCGGCCTGCTTGAGGCCGAAGTGCTCGGCCGTGACCTTCTGGATCTCGTCGACGGTCAGGCGCTTTTCGCCGCCGCGCAGAGGGCGCAACAGGCTGTGCGCCTCATCCAGGCTGAGGGCCGAGGACTTGCAGCCGGCCCGGGCGACCAGGGTGTTCAACGCGCCCTCCAGTTCACGCACGCTGTCGGTGAAACGCTCCGCGAGGAACGCCAGAATGTCGGGCCCGAGCGCCTGGGCTGGAAGGTCCTGCTGTCGGCCAAGCAGCTTCAGCTTGTGCTGCAGGATGGCGAGCCGCAGCGGACCGTCCGCCGGCTCGATCCCGCACACGAGGCCCGCGGAGAGGTGCGAACGCAGCCGGGCGTCGAGGTCGGTGAGCGCCGAGGGGGGGCGGTCGGCGGTGAACACCACACGACGGCCCTCTTCCATCAGGGCGGCCAGAGTGTGGAACAACTCGTCCTGGCTGGCCTGCTTGCCGCCGACGAACTGCACGTCGTCGATGAGGAGCAGGTCGGCTGAACGCAGGTCGTCCTTGAAGGCGGCCGTCTGGCGATCCATCACCGCCCGCACGAAGGTCGAGAGGAAGCGCTCGGCGGTGAGATAGACCACCTTGCGTTCGGGCGCGGCGGCCTGGGCGGCGTGGGCCATGGCGCCCAGAAGGTGGGTCTTGCCGAACCCATAGGGGCCGTGGATCACCACCGGGTTGAAGTGGCCGTCGCTCCAGGCGGCTACCTTGCGCGCCACCATGTGCGCGAACTCGTTGGCCGGGCCGATCACAAAGCTGTCGAAGGTGAAGCGCTCGCTGGGCGCGCCCAGCCGGACGGCCGGGGCCGCCGCCGCCGGAGCCTGCACAGGCGACGCGGCCGCGGAAAGGGCGCGGATCTCGACCGGCCGCTCGCCGGCGGACCCGGCCTCGGCCTCGTATTCGTGGCGCGACTTCAGCGACAGGACGCGACGATCCGGATCGTTGGCCGCCCACAGCTCCTCGACGCGCCGCCAAGCGTTGCGCCGAATCCAGTCGCGCGCCAATCCGGTCGGCGTCACCAGGCACACACCGCCGTCGGGCTTGGGCCTCAGCGCCGCATGCGCCAGCCAGGAGCCGAACACATCTTCGCCGAGCTCCAGCCTGAGCGAGGCGCTCGCCTTGCTCCAAACCATTTCAGATCCCGCAGAGGACATCTGCGCCACCACCACCATCGTTTCCGTCTCCCCCTACCTCTTCGACGACCGCGCGGCGCTCCAGCCGAACGCCATCGCAATCCCACGCTCCCTTGCGGCAGCCCGGTGACTTACAAATCGCAAGGACTCAGCCGCCGAGCCGGATAAAGTCCGCCTCGCCGTTTTTCGTCCGTACAAGTCGAGTACGCTGAAGGCTTCAACCTAGCCCCGAGGGGGCCGCCGTCAACGACCAAATTCGCCCAACTCGGCCCGGAATCCGGTTGACTTGGGCAAGAGCCTTGGCCGGCCAGGGAAATTCCCGCGATCACGTTTTTCCGACCGGCCGATTCGGGCGATTTTGTCGCATCCAGACACGAAGACGCCCCGGAGGGGACCCCGGGGCGCTTCAAAATTCCTCAAGAAGATTAGCTGTTTAAGTCAAACTCGCCGCCGATCAGGCGGGCTGGAGCTTCTTCAGCTGACGGTGCAATCGCGACACCTTCCGCGCGCCCGTGTTCGGATGGACAACCCCCTTGCCGACGGCTCGCATCAGCTCGGATTGCGCGGTCTTGAACGCGTCCGCCGCTTCGGCTCCGTTTCCGGCGGCGATCGCCTCGTCAAAGCGTCTCAGGAAGGTGCGAACGCGCGATCGGCGCGAACGGTTCACTTCGGTGCGCCGCTCGATCTTGCGGATGGATTTCTTGGCGCCGGGATTGTTGGCCATGGGTGTTTTTGCAAGCTCTCATCGGCTCACCCCTGGGCGGGCCGGTTTTCAAGGAGGCGCGGGTATATGAGAGGCGGCGGCTCTGGTCAACGATCTTGCCGAGCTTCGAGGTCGATCAGGAGGGCGGCCCGTCAACCTTGAAGCCTCTTGCGCGCAGCAACGCGGGCAACCCGTCCGGACCCAGCATATGGCCTTCGCCAACCACGACCACCGTCAGCCCCGGCCGCCGCAGGCGGGTCTCCACCGCCCGGGCGAAGCCCAGGTTCCGAGCGACGAACATCCGCTGGTAGGCGCGCGGGGACCTCGCCTTGAGCTCATCGACCGCCCAGGCTCTGAGCGTGGCGACGTCGCCGGCCGCATAGGCGGTCATCATCCGCGTGAAGAGCGCCGGCCCCTTCTCGATATCATCGAGGCTCACGCCCAACTCCGCCGCGTCCTCGTCCTTCTCCAAGCTCGCCAGCAGGGCAATCTGGGCGGCGGCCGTCTCCAGCCCACAGCGCCGGACCTTCGCGGGCGCCATGGCGTTGAGCGTGCGCTCGACCCCGGCTTCCGGAAGCGCTCCGGCCTTGCTGGCGACCGCCTCGGTCAGGAACAAGTCGACCGCCCAGGGCTGAAGGCCCTCCAGCAAGGCCGGATCGATCCCCAGAGCCCGAGCGTCGCGGCCGACCCGCTCATAGAGCGGCGCCGGCAATTGGGTCGCGAGACGCTGCCCTTTGGGCAAGGCCGCCTGCTGCTGGAGTAGCCTGACGATGCGCGGCTGCGCGGCGTCGTCCTCGGGAATCTCGAAGCACAGCTCGTCCGCGTTCCCGAGCGCGGCGTCCAGCGCCGCCGGCCGCCAGTCGAGCCCAGGCGGTAGAAGGTGGAAGGAGCCGAACAGCACCACCTCGCCCCTGGACCCATGGACCCGCCACAGCGGCGCGGCGGCCCAGGAGGCCACCGGCGTCAGCAGCAGCAGAACGAGGACCAGCGCGCGCGTCTTCATCGTTGGCATTGAGGGCAGCTGAAGGTGGAGCGCCCGCCCTGGACCTGCCGGACGATGGTTCCTCGGCAGCCGGGCTTCAGACAGGGCTCGCCCTCGCGGCCATAGACGCGGAAGGCGTGCTGGAAGTGACCCGGCTCGCCGCCCACGCGGGCGTAGTCGCGCAGGGTCGAGCCGCCGGCCTCGATCGCCTCCTCGAGCACCACGCGAACCGCGTCGACCAGCCGCCGCAGCCGCGGGAGCTTCAGCGCGCCGGCGGAGGTCGCGGGGTCGATGCCCGCGCGGTGGAGCGCCTCGCTCACATAGATGTTGCCAAGCCCCGCCACGATCCGCTGGTCGAGCAGCAGCACCTTCACCGCCGGTTTTCGCCCGGCGAACCGCCGCAGCAGGTAGGCGGCGGTAAAGGCCGGACCCAGCGGCTCGGGCCCGAGCAGCGCCAGCGGCGGATAGGTCGGCAGGTCCGCATCGGCCACCAGATCCATCGAGCCGAAGCGCCGCGCGTCGTGGAAGGTGAGCCGCCTCCCGTTTTCCAGGTCGATCACCACATGGCCGTGCTTGGCGTCGAGACTCGCCGGATGCGCGAACCGGCCGGGCGCCGCCTCAGAGTCGTCGATCACGAAGCGCCCAGTCATGCCAAGGTGGATAATCCAGGTCTCCGCCGTATCGAGCGGCGCCAAGATGTATTTGGCCCGACGGTCGAGCCGGAGGACGCGCGCGCCGGTGAGCCGTTCGGCGAACCGCTCCGGAAAGGCGAAACGCAGATCCTTGCGGTTCACCCGCGCCGCTACGATCCTCTCGCCCGCGAGGACTGGCTGAAGCCCCAAGCGGACCGTCTCGACCTCCGGAAGTTCAGGCATGGGGCGGCCTTAGCGCGAACCGGAGCGCATCGGCAGCCCAGACTTCTCGCCGGCGACAGCGGAATCGGGTCCAGCCGGATGCCTTCCCGCGCGCGCTCGGCTAAGAGCGTTCGCGATGGATCAGTCCCCTTTCGGCTATCGCGACGTCCCCGCCTCGGAGAAGCCCGCCCTGGTCCGCGGCGTGTTCGATGGGGTCGCCCGCCGCTACGACCTGATGAACGACCTGATGAGCGGCGGCCTGCACCGCGTCTGGAAGGACATCGCCGTCGCCCGCATGAACCCGAGGCCCGGAGACCTCGTGATCGACTGCGCCGGGGGCACCGGCGACATGGCGAGGCGCATCAAGCAGCGCTCCCAACGCGCGGCCCAACGCACGGGCGGGCCCTCAGCGCGGGTGGTGGTGGTTGACTATACCGAGCGCATGATCGCCGCCGGGCGAGGGCGCAAGCCGTTCAAGGACAACGCCGGGATCGACTGGGTGGTGGGCGACGCCCAGGCCCTCCCCCTCCCCTCGGGCCGCGCCGACGCCTACTGCATCGCCTTCGGGCTTCGAAACGTCACGGACATCCCCAAGGCCTTGGCCGAAGCTCGGCGGGTGCTCAAACCCGGCGGCCGGTTCCTGTGCCTCGAGTTCACAAAGCCGCCGGCGAGCGCCGTTCGCCGGGTCTATGACGCCTATTCCTTCTCGGTGATCCCCAGGGTCGGCGCCGCGGTGGCCCGCGACCGGGAGTCGTATCAATACCTCGTGGAAAGCATCCGGCGCTTCCCGGATCAGGCGACGCTTTCGGGGCTCATGGAAGACGCTGGATTTTCGCGGGTGGAAGCCACCAACCTGAGCGGCGGCGTGTGCGCCCTTCACCAGGGCTGGGCGATCTCCAACCGGTGAGCCTTTTCGGCGCCATGGGGCGGCTGTGGGTGATGGTGTTCGCGCTGCTGCGCGCCGACGCCTTGGTCCCTTTGGAGTACCATGATCGGCTGCCCGACCGCTGGCGCGCCCCGGCCCGCCTGCTGCGCCTGTTCTCCCTGGGCGTGCGGCGCGATCAGAGGCCCGGCCTGCGCCTCGCGGCGGTGCTGGAGGCGGGCGGACCGGTGGCGATCAAGCTCGGGCAGTTCCTCGCCACCCGCGGCGACATCCTGGGTGCGGAGTTCGCGGAGGACCTCGGCCGGCTGCGGGATCGCCTGGCGCCCTTCCCGGACTCCCAGGCTCGCGCCGAGGTGGAGACCGCGCTCGGCCAGCCCCTCGAGCGCGTGTTCGCCGGCTTCGGTGAAGCGGTGGCCGCGGCGTCCTTGGCGCAGGTCCACAAGGCGACGATGGCGGACGGCCGTGTGGTGGCGGTCAAGGTGCTTCGCCCCGGCATAGAAGGACGCGTGGCCCGCGACGCAGAGGCCCTGCGGTGGGCCGCCGACCAGCTGGACACCCGCTCCCGCTTCGCGCGGCGGCTTGAGCCCCGCGCCTTCGTTGAGACCGTGCTGCGCGCCCTGGAACTGGAGATGGACCTCCGCTTCGAGGCGGGCGGCGCGGACGAGATGCGCGCTGTCATGGGCTCGGACGACTACATCGCCGCGCCCAAGGTGGTGTGGGAGGGGGTCGGTCGGCGGGTGCTCACGTTGGAGTGGGTTGATGGCGTCCCGCTTTCGGCGCCCAGCGCTTTGGAGACCTTGCCGGAGCGTCCCCGGCTCGCACGCGATCTTGTGCGCGCCTTCCTGGCGCAGGCGCTCGACCACGGCGTGTTCCACGCCGACCTGCACGAGGGGAACCTGTTCGTCCGGCCCGACGGGCGCTTGGCCGCCGTGGACTTCGGCATCCTGGGACGGCTCGGCCGCGAGGAGCGGCGCTTCCTGGCCGAGATGCTCTGGGGCTTCTTGCGCCGCGACTACCGGCGCGTCGCCGAGATCCATTTCGAGGCCGGCTATGTGCCGCCGCACCACGACGTGAACGCCTTCGCCCAGGCTCTGCGCGCCGTCGGCGAACCGGTGATCGGCCGTCAGGCGCGCGACGTCTCCATGGGCCGTCTGCTCACCCAGCTGTTCGACGTCACCGCCCTGTTCGACATGCACCTGCGCCCGGAACTGGTCCTGCTCCAGAAGACCATGGTCACGGTCGAAGGTGTTGCTCGCCGGCTCGATCCCGACCTCGACATCTGGGCCGCCGCCGAGCCTGTCGTCAGACGCTTCATGCTGCGCGAACTGTCCCCCGCAGGCCGCGCCCGGGGATGGCTGGAGCGATTCCGGAGCGGTTAGAGGGCGCGCCGCGCGTTCAGCTTCCCCGCACCACAAGCAACTTGACATCTATAGCTGGAGTTCGTCAGAGAACTTCTTGATAAGCACTTGGGGTGGACTGAGTGACCGGGGCGGAGGACCACCAGAAATTTCTGTTCGAGCGGGAGCTCGACCAGGCTTACCTGTTGCTCGACCACATTTCTCTGAATTCCGACAAGCAGATCCCCCCGTTTCCCTGTGCTGCCAACGACCCGGCCGGCAGCGATCTCGTCGCCAGGATCGCCCAGATCAAATACCCGCCGACCGGCGGAGCCGGCGAACAAGCCGAGCAGGCGCACACCCTGCTCCTCGCCCTCGACGCTCTTAACCGCGCCGCCCGCCCGGCCAATGGCATGACGATCGCCTTCACCATCCTGGTGTCGGGCGAAGGCAACGCAGGAAAAGGGTCCAAGCCTGACGCGAGCGGCCGTCTCGACATGGCGCGTAGCGCATTCCCGACCCTCGAGAAGCCGGCGAAATGGTTTGCCGGCTTCAACAGGATCTTCATCTTCGCGCTCACGCTATTCTTCGCCTTGACCTGCCTGCTCTCGTGGAACGTCGCCACGGGCAACGCCCTGCTCGCCCGATACAATTCCGCCGTCGCGCTGAACGACGACATCGATAAGCAGATCGCGGCCGTGCAATCGACCTCGACCAGGGTCGCGACGACGAACGGCGCCGCGTCGACGCAGGCGGACCCGCGAACCGCCGCCGTCCCCTCGACTTACGGCGACTATTGCGATGACGAAGTCATCCGGCTCGCCAAGTCCGGCGCAGCAGCCTTGCGGGCCGACGACCGACCGAAAGAGCCCCGCAAGACCCAGAGTCTGGACGCCGCCTCCGGGCTACCGCTCTGCGTCCGTCGCAACGATGTGAATCTCCAACTCTACAGCGCGCGAAACAACCTCCGTCAGTGGGTGCACGCCTTTCCTTGGAGCGTGCTCGCGCCAAAACAGGACAGCAGACCTTCCTTGCCGCCACTCTGCGACAGCGCTCCCGTACCGATGGCCGAGTGCGACAAGGACGATGAAGTGGACGCTCAGTGGGCCGCCGCTCTTCTGAACGTCCTGGCCGGAGCGGTTCTGCCGATCTTCTTCGGCCTGCTTGGAGCCAACGCGGCTGTCATCCGCGGCGTCTCGGCGAGGCTCCGGGCGAGCGTGCTCGGGCCGCGCGACCTGATGCTGAGCCTGGTGCAGCTTCTGCTCGGCGCCATCATCGGGGGCTGCATCGGCATCTTCATCACGCCCACCGGCACGGACGCCAAAGGCGTTCCGGGCCTGTTAGGATCGGCCCAGCTCTCGGCCTCGGCCCTGTGCTTCATCGCCGGTTTCGGCGTCGAAGGCGTGTTCGTCGCTCTTGAGAGCCTGGTCCGTCGTGTGTTCGATGTGGACGACCCAACCGCGCGGCCGGCTCCCAAGCCGAGCTGACTTTGGGATTTGACGGTCGAAGCTCAGCTGAAAGCTTCCTCCAGGCTCGCCAGCCGCTCCGCCTGATCCTCGGCGATGAGAGGTTCGATCACCTCGTCCAGGGCCTCGCCCTCGATCACCTTGGGCAGGTTGTAGAGCGTCAGGTTGATCCGGTGGTCGGTCACCCGGCCTTGCGGAAAGTTGTAGGTGCGGATGCGCTCGGAGCGGTCGCCGCTGCCCACCTGGCTCTTGCGCGCATCGGAGCGCTGCGCATCGAGAGCGTCGCGCTTCTGCTGGTAGAGGCGGGCCTGGAGCACCTTCATCGCTCGGGCGCGATTCTGGTGCTGGCTCTTCTCCGAGGAGGTCACCACGATCCCGCTGGGAATGTGGGTGATGCGCACCGCCGAGTCGGTCTTGTTCACGTGCTGTCCGCCGGCGCCGCTCGAGCGGTAGGTGTCGATACGGATGTCCTCGTCGCGCACCTCGATGTCCACGTCCTCCACCTCGGGCAGGACCGCGACGGTCGCGGCGGAGGTGTGGATCCGACCCTGCGCCTCGGTCGCCGGCACGCGCTGCACCCGGTGCACGCCGCTTTCGAACTTGAGGCGGCCGAAGACCCCGTCGCCCTCGATCGAGGCGATCACTTCCTTGTAGCCGCCCGCTTCGCCTTCGGAGACGCTCTCCACCTCGACGCGCCAGCCGCGCGTGGCCGCATAGCGCTGGTACATGCGGAAGAGGTCGCCGGCGAACAGCGCCGCCTCGTCGCCGCCCGTCCCGGCCCTCACTTCCAGGATGGCGCTGGCGTTCTCGTCGGCGTCGCGCGGGGCGAGCAGCAGAGCGAGTTCACGCTCCAGCTCAGGAATGCGCGCGTCGAGAGTGCGAAGGTCGTCGTCGGCCATGGCCGCGAGATCGGGATCGTCGCCGTCGACCATCGCCTGCAGGTCGTCACGCTCCCGCCGCGCCGCCGCCAGCGCCTCGGCGGCCTCAGCCACCGGTCGAAGCTCCGCGTGCTCCTTGCCCAACCGCACGATCTCCGCGCCGTCCGACGCCGCGCCCATCCGCGCCTCCACCTCGCGGAAGCGGTCGAGCACCTGATCGAGACGGGCCTGGGGAAGACGCACGGGGGCTTTCGGAAGCAAACGAGAGGGCGCGGCTTCTAGAGCGGCGAGAGGCGTGCGCAAACCCCTTGGTTGACGCGAGGGTCAATTGCTACATTGGGTGGAACAACTCCAGGGAGATCTATCGCCATGGCTGAAGCCGCCTACATCGTCGCCGCCGCTCGCACCGCCGGGGGCCGCAAGGGAGGCAAGCTTGCGGGCTGGCATCCAGCCGACCTCGCCGCCCAGGTGCTCGACAGCCTCGTCGACCGCGTAGGCGCCGACCCGGCCCTGGTCGAGGACGTGATCATGGGTTGCGTCATGCAGGTGGGCGAGCAGTCCACCAACGTCGCCCGTAACGCGGTGCTCGCCTCGAAATTCCCCGAGAGCGTGCCCGCCACCAGCATCGACCGCCAATGCGGCTCCTCGCAACAAGCCCTGCACTTCGCCGCCCAGGCGGTGATGAGCGGCACCCAGGACATCGTCATCGCCGCCGGGGTCGAGAGCATGACCCGCGTGCCCATGGGCCTTTCGGTCGCCCTGCCCGCCAAGAACGGCTTTGGCGTGCCCAAGAGCCCGGGCATGGAAGAGCGCTACCCCAACATCCAGTTCAGCCAGTTCGCGGGCGCCGAGATGGTCGCGAAGAAGTACGGCCTGAACAAGGATCAGCTCGACGAGTATGGCTATCGCAGCCACCAGCGGGCGATTGCCGCCACCCAGGCCGGCGCCTTCAAGGATGAGATCGTCCCCATCGAGATCAAGGACGCCGAAGGGAACGTCAGCCATCACACGGTCGACGAGGGCATCCGCTTCGACTCGAGCCTGGAGGCGATCAAGGGCGTGAAGCTGCTGCAGGAAGGCGGTCAGATCACCGCGGCCACCTCCAGCCAGATCTGCGACGGGGCCTCGGGCGTGATGATCGTCAACGAGCGGGGCCTCAAGGCCCTCGGCGTCGAGCCCCTCGCCCGCATCCACCATCTCACGCTGATCGGTGGCGACCCGGTGATCATGCTCGAAGCGCCCCTGCCGGCGACCAAGCGCGCGCTGGAGAGAGCGGGCATGAAGATCGACGACATCGATCTCTACGAGGTCAACGAGGCCTTCGCTTCCGTGCCGGTCGCGTGGCTGCAGCAGTTGGGCGCCGACCCTGAGAAGATCAACGTCAACGGCGGCGCGATCGCGCTCGGCCACCCGCTCGGCGCCTCCGGCACCAAGCTGATGACCACCCTGATCCACGCGCTCAAGGCGCGTGGCAAGAAGTGGGGTCTTCAGACGATGTGCGAAGGCGGCGGCCTGGCGAACGTGACGATCGTCGAGCGGCTCTAAACCGCTCGACCCTCCGCTCAGGGCTGCGCCGGAAACTCCAGCTGGCTGGTGTGATAGCCCAATCGCGCCGCGCGTTCCGTGAGCGCGGCTGGGTCTAGCCCGGGATCGCGGGCGAATATCCAGAGCAGCTTGAACGACGGGTCGGCGGCGATGAACCAGCCATAGTCCTCGTCTCGGTCGAGCACCCAGAACTCCAGGGTGAGCGGCACGACACCGAACAGGCGGTAGTGGACGCGGTATTTGGTGTTCATGCCGGGGTCGAGGATGGTCCCGGCGCCCGCCATCGCCCGCTCCTTGCCGCCGGGCGAGCCGACCTGGCAGGTATCGCGCACGGCGATCTTCGTGTTGGAGATCAAGGCGTAATTGGCGGCGCCCGCAACGCAGCCGTCGGTGAGGCGCGAGGGCGTGCGGCCCAGTTCCGCCCAGCGGCCCGAGAACAGGCGTTCGGCGTCGACCGGCTTCACCGGCTCCGGCGCCTTAACCTGTGGCCAGAGAAACCGCCCGAGCGCGAAGCCCGACGCGACGCCCACCGCCAGCCCCGTGGCGGCGCCGCTCAGGCCGAGCGTCTGTCTACGCATGATGGTCGCCTCGTCGTGTTGTGGAGATCCCGTCAACGGAGCGCCCTTGGGCCGGGTTCCGGATGCTTGGCGGACGGCCGCCTCCGGGGCTAAGCCAAGGCCCACGATTGAGGAGCGAGCCATGGCCATTCGCGGCATCGACCATGTGAATATCGGCACGCACCGATTGGCCGACACCGTCGCCTTCTTCAAGGAGGTGCTCGGCCTGGAGGAAGGCTGGCGCCCAGACTTCACCTTCGGCGGCGCCTGGCTCTACGCCGGCGATCGCGCGGTGGTGCACCTCGTGGATCTCGCCGTCGGGCGCCGACCGACGTCGGAAGCGGCGCTCGATCACTTCGCCTTCGAGATCGACGACTATGACGGGGCGATCGCGCGCCTGGAGCGCGCCGGGGTCGCGCATCGAGGGCTGGACGTTCCGGGCGCGCCGGTGCGCCAGATCTTCCTCCAAGACCCGAACGGCGTGAACATCGAGCTCAATTGCCGCACGCCGATCGAACCGCGGCCGCCCGCCGCGTGAGCTTCCGCGCCACCGTCCTCACCATGTTTCCGGAAGCCTTTCCCGGGCCCCTCGGCGTGTCGCTGATCGGGACCGCTTGGCGCGAGCGGGGGCTGTGGTCGCTGGAGACGGTGGACATTCGCGCCTATTCCAAGGATAAGCGCGGCTTCCTGGACGACGCCCCTGCGGGCGGCGGCCCGGGACAGGTGATGCGGGCGGACGTGGTCGCCAGGGCTCTCGATAGCCTGGAGGTCGCGGACCGCCCTTTATTGTACATGAGCGCGCGCGGAACCCCTCTCACTCAAGAGAGGGTTCGCGTGTGGTCCAGGTCGCCCGGAATGGTGGTTCTTTGCGGCCGCTTCGAGGGCGTGGACCAGCGGGTCGTCGAGGCGCGCGGGTTTGAGGAAGTCGCCGTGGGCGACGCGGTTCTCGCCGGCGGCGAGGCGGCGGCGCTGGTGGTGATCGAAGCTGCGGTTCGCCTCCTGCCCGGAGTTCTCGGTCAGGCGGAGAGCCTCGCCGAGGAGAGTTTCGAGGACGGGCTGCTGGAACACCCCCAGTACACTCGGCCTCGCGAGTTTGAGGGTCTCGCGATCCCCGAGGTCCTGCTGTCGGGCGACCACGCCAAAGTGGACGCGTGGCGGCGGGGCGAGCGTTTACGGACGACGCGGGAGCGGCGGCCGGACCTCTGGTCCGCCCATTCCGCCAATCAACAGGCAAAGGGCGCAATGAAGCCCAGTAGAGAAAGGAACGACTAGATGAACGTTATCGAGCAACTCGAGCGCGAAGAAGCCGATCGCCTCGGCCAACTCCGCTCCACCCCCAAGTTCCAGCCGGGCGACACCGTGCGCGTCAACGTGCGGATCAAGGAAGGCGAGCGCGAGCGCATCCAGGCCTACGAAGGCGTGTGCATCGCCCGTTCAGGCCACGGCCTGCAAGAGAACTTCACCGTTCGGAAGATCAGCTTCGGCGAAGGCGTCGAGCGGGTGTTTCCCGTGATGTCGCCGATGATCGAGTCGATCGAGGTCAAGCGCCGCGGCGCCGTTCGCCGTGCGAAGCTCTACTACCTGCGCGATCGTCGCGGGAAGTCGGCTCGCATCGCCGAACGCACAACCACGCGCGGCGAGAACAACGAGGGCTGAGCCCCTACGGGCTGGCGGGCGTATCGTTGGAGGAGAGGGCCGCGAAAGCGCCTCCCACCACGATCGCCTGCAAGGCTAGACCGCCGGGTATGTACATCCCCGAAGCGGTCGGTCCGGTCGCGTAGACCGCGCAGCGTTTCTGACAACGGCGCAGAAAGGTCTCGTGAGTCTCAGGCCCAGCGGTGCCCGCCTTCACCTTCGTCTGCCAGCGCGCTTCGCAGGCCGGTTCGGTCCGCACCAGGAAGGCGCTGAGGCTCTCGTCAGCGTGTCTGGAGGGGCACCGCTGATCATCTCGATTCGGCTCAGCGGACACCGCTGTGGACGCGAGGGCGAAGGCGGCGGCCAGGGCGAGCACATGTTTCATGGCCATGATGATACCACATTTGTCGCTCGGGTGAACACGCTATTCTAGTTCGCGACCGATGCACGCGCCCCGCCGGAGATCAAGCTCAATGAGGGGCATCGGCCTGGCGGCGCATCGCGGCGGGGTCGTCGGCGCGGCTTATCTGGCGACCGCGCTCGCCACCGTCGCCGTCATCTTCGTCATGCGACACTTCGGCGCGATCGACGCCCTGCGGCAGGTGCTGGGTGTACAGTTCATCGCCACCCTCGCCGCCGGGCTGGAGCCCGCCACCAGCCGCGCGCTCGCGATCAACCGGGGCGCGGCGTCGGTGGAAGGCGTGGATCTCCCGCCCATCGCGCTAGCGGGCGCGACGAAGGCCGTCGTGGCGTCCATAGCGCTGGCCGTGATCTGGCGAGTGGCGGACCCAACCGCGAGCCTGGCTCTGCTGGCGTTCAGCCCGGGCCTCTGCCTCGTCGGTTTCCTGGCCACGGATCTTCGCGTGCTCCTGGATCTCCAGGGGCGGCACGCCCAGGCGATCTGGCTCAAGCAGGGTAGCCTCGCGCTCGGGCTGCTGGTCCTCGCCGCCCTGGTTCAGGTCGGCGTGTCGTTGCCCTTGGCTCTGGCGGCGGCGCTCGTCGTGCGATGTGTGCTGGTCGGAACAGCTCTGTTCACCCTTGCCCGTGGTCGAAACGGTAGAACGTTTCAGGCGGCCGGAGACCTGCTTCGCGATCCCCGCTGGATGAATCTCGCCGCCGCGTCGGTGCTGGCGGCGGCGGGCGGGTCGGCCGACCGCCTGTTCGGCCTGCGCTTCCTGACGCCGCAAGCGTGGTCGAGCTACTACCTGGTCTACGAGGTGTTCAGCAAAGCCTGGTTCGTTCCTTATCTGCTGACGCCCATCCTCTTCGCCCGCGCCGCGGGCGGGCGAGACGGCGGGGTGAGCCCGAGGCTCGCCTGGGGACTCACGCTGGCGAGCGGAGCGGGGTTCCTGGTCTGCGTCGTTGTCGCGCTGACGCTCGCACCGGGCGCCGCCCAGAGGCTGATCGGCGAAAACATCCCAGCGATGGCGGTGGCCGCGTTCGCTCTGGCGGTCGCGGTGAACAGCGCCGTTCAGCTCCGCCTGGCCGAACTCCAGGGTACGGGACGGATCGGGCGAGCCTTCCTGGTCACCGCGCTGAGCGCCGTCACCGCCATTGTCCTCTTCTATCTCGCCGCCTCGCGGGGCTATGGGGCGGCGGGACTGTTCTACGCGTGGCTGGTCAAGGCGGCGGTGGAGCTGGTCCTGGCGTTCGCGCCGCTTCCCCCCGCCAACGGAGTTTCCGCCCCCGCATGAGCGCGCCGCTGATCGATCTTCGCTCCACGCACAACTCGCATCGCTGGTTCCTGCCCCTGGAGACGCGACACTGCGTCGGACCGCCCGGGCGCAAGTTCATGTTCGGCGGCATGGGCATCGCCGCCGCCATCCGCGCCATGGAGGAGACCTGCAAGCGGCCGGTAATCTGGGCGACCGCCCAGTACCTTTCCTATGCCCGTCCGGGCGAGGTGGTGGACCTCGACGTCAGCGTTCCGGCGGACGGCAAGAGCGTCAGCCAGGCCCGGGTTGTCGCCCATGTGGAGGATCGCGAGATCCTGACCGTCGGGGCCGCCCTCGGCTCGCGGCCCGATGGGGTTTCCCATCAGTGGACGACCGCCCCCAGCGTTCCGCCGCCGCTCGATTGTCCGGAGACGGGCCGCTGGCCCGGGCAGGAAGACGGTCTCCACGGTCAACTCGAAGTGCGTGTCGCCAGCGGACCTGACGGGCGCGGCGGAACCGGCGTGCCGAGCGGCGACGGGCGACGCGTGATCTGGATGCGCCCGCGCCACGGGCATCCGGTGGACGCGGCCATGCTGGCGGTGATGGCCGATCATGTGCCTTCGGGCATCGGCGGCGCGCTTGGCCTGGATGCGGGCGGCAACAGCCTGGACAACACCATCCGCTACCTGGACCTCGCGCCCACCGAGTGGGTGCTGGGCGAGATCGCCATCATCGCCGCCGCGCGCGGCTTCGCTCACGGCGCCATTCGCCTCTACACCGAGACGGGGCGGTTGATGGCCACGGCCAGCCAGTCCCTCATCATCCGCGTCCACGAAGGCTCGCGGGAGGTCGGCGACAAGACCTGACGTTTGCGGGGCCGTCCGCGGCTGTTCCGCCGCGCCGGTCCAGTCTAAGGAGCCGGCGCCGACAGGGGATGCGCGCGCGATGCGAGAACTGGTGCTGTTCCGGCACGCCAAGACGGAACCGAACAACGCCGGCGGCGACCGCGCGCGCGAACTCACGGCGGGTGGGCGCGAGGCGGCCATCCGCATGGCCGAGCGGCTCAAGGCGGAAGGCGTGGCGCCGGATCTGGTGCTCGTCTCGACCGCCGTGCGCACCCGCCAGACCTGGGACCTCGCCAAGGCGATATTCCCCGAGGCCGCGGACGGAGACGCGCGACGACCTCTATGACGCGTCCGCCGCCGACATCGGCGCAATCGTGGACCGCGCCTGGGATGGCGCGCGGACGTTGATCGTGGTCGGGCACAACCCTGGGCTCCAGGCCTATGTGGTCGAGCGGTTGATCGAGGGCGGCGCATCGCGGCGCGACATCGAGCGGGTGTCGAAGTCCTTCCCGACCGCCGCCGCGGCGATCCTCGCCATCGACGAGGCGGACCGCGCCAGCCTCGAACGCCTCCTCGAACCGGCCTGAACCCTCGTGCCCTCGATCTACAAGCTGCTCGGCGAGAGCGAGTGGCGCGGCGCCCAGGCTGAAGGCGCGTTCAGAGGGTCCGCGGTCGACCACGCCGACGGCTTCATTCACTTCTCCACGGGCGAGCAATTGGAGGAGACGGCGCGGCGGCACTTTCACGGGCGAAGCGATCTCGTCTGCCTCGAGGTCGATCCCCAGGCGCTCGGCGCCGCCCTGAAGTGGGAGCCGTCGCGAGGGGGCGACCTCTTCCCTCACCTCTACGGCTCGCTTCCGCTGTCGGCCGTGCGGGACTCATGGGCGGTTCCGCTGGGTTCCGATGGTTGCCCTATGCCGGCGCGGCCCACGCCTTGAGCTTTTATGACACGCTCCTGGTTCGCGCGCTCCAGCGCCTCGACGCCGAACAGGCGCATCGCCTCACGATCCGCGCGCTCGAGCTCGGATTTGGGCCGAGAGGACGGCCGGACGATCCAAGTCTCGCGACAAATCTCGCGGGCCTTCGGTTGCCCAATCCGGTGGGAATCGCCGCCGGATTCGACAAGGACGCGCGCGCGATGCGGGGCCTCGTCCAGGCCGGTTTCGGCTTCGTGGAGTGCGGCACCACCACCCCGCGTCCGCAGGACGGAAATCCCCGGCCGCGCCTGTTCCGGCTTCCCGAAGACAGGGCGGTGATCAACCGGATGGGGTTCAACAACGCGGGGCTGGAGCGCTTCGCGGCCAATCTCGCGCGCAGGCCGACGGGGGCGGTGGTCGGCGCCAACCTCGGCGCCAACAAGGACTCGACCGACCGCATCGCCGACTACGAGCACGGACTCACACGGCTGTGGTCGCTCGCGGACTACTTCACCCTCAACGTCTCCTCACCCAACACGCCTGGCCTGCGCGCGCTCCAGCGGGGCGAGGAGCTCGAGGCGATGCTGGAGCGGATCGGCGCTGTTCGCGACCGCCTGTGCGCGAGCGGAGCGGCCAAGCCGCTATTCCTGAAGGTCGCGCCCGACCTCGACGACGGCGACGTGGAGGCGATCGCGGCGGCTGCGATCCGTTATGGCCTGTCTGGCCTGATCGTCTCCAACACCACGGTGGAGCGACCGGCGAGCTTGCGGGGCGCGGACCGCGCGGAGAGTGGCGGCCTGTCCGGCGCGCCTCTCTTCGCGCGCTCGACCGCGCTGCTCGCGCGCTTCCGGGACGCCGCGGGCGGACGACTGGCCCTGATCGGCGTCGGTGGGATCGCCAGCGGGGAGGACGCCTACGCCAAGATCCGCGCCGGCGCGGACGCGGTCCAGCTCTATACGGCGCTGGCTCTGGAAGGGCCGGGTTTGCTCGCGCGGATCAAGCGCGACCTCGTCGTAAGACTGCGAGCGGACGGGTTTCGAAGTGTCTCCGAGGCCGTCGGCGCGAGATGACCTCGTCAAGGTTTCTGGTCCGCTGGGGCGGCCTTCTCGCGCTGGCGATCGCCCTGGCGGTCCTGATCGGAACGGGCGCGTGGCGACAGCTGAGCCCGCACGCCCTGCAGCGACATCACGCGGCGCTGTTCGCATCGGTTTCCGCGCATCCCGCGACCAGCCTTGCCGCCTTTTTTCTGGTCTGCGCCGCCGTGTCGGCGACCTCACTGCCCGGCCCGGGGCTGCTGGCGCTGATCGGCGGCTCGCTGTTCGGATGGCTGGCCGGCGGCGGCACGGCGGCGGCGGGCTTCACGCTTGGCGCGGCGCCGACCTTCCTGGCGATGCGGGCCGCCGCGGGAGGCGGCCAGGAGATGCGCAGCGGACGGCTGGGCGCCATGGCGGAGCGGCTGAAAAAGAACGCCTTCTCCACCCTGCTCGCCATTCGGCTGACCCCCGTGGCGCCGATCGGGCTGGTGACCATCGCCGCCGGGCTGGCGCGCGCGCCGCTCGGCGCCTTCCTGGCCGCGACCGTGCTGGGCTGCGCGCCCGCCGCCATGGTGTACGCCGCCCTTGGACAGGGCCTTCGCGGCGCGGTCGAGCGCGGCGGCCTGATTTCGCCCCAGCAGTTCGCCGATCCGCGGGTTCTGCTGCCGCTGGCGATCCTCGCCGTGGTCGCCGCCGGTGCGGCGGCCTACCGGCTCCGGCGTTCCTAGATTTGCCGGAAGAGGGGCCGTGGGCTAACCAGCGACCATGGCGGACGCCGCGCCCACCGAGGGGCTGAGAGACCTCGAACCCCGCGTCTCCTGGTACGGCGGCCTGTCGGCGCGGCTCCTGCTGCTCACCGTGCTGATCGTGGTCTTCGCCAGCATCCTGATCCTGCCCCCGAACTTGGCGGCGTTCGAGGAGGGCTGGCTGCTCGACCGGCTGCGCGCCGCCGAACTCGCGACCCTGGTGGAGGAAACCGCGCCAGGCGGCGTCGTCACCGACCAGGCCCGCAACAAGCTGCTGGCCAGCGCCGGCGTCGTCTCCGTGGCCTTGCAGGTGGGAGGCGAGCGCCGCCTGATCCTGGCTGCGCCCCGGCTGAAGCGCACGCCCTACCTCGTCGATCTGCGCGGCGGCCCGCTCGGATGGTTCACCCCATGGCGCACCCTGGTCGGCGGCGGTGATCGCTACATCCGCGTGATGGCCAAGCCGCGGTTCCGGCCGGGCGCCTTCGTCGAGGTGGTCGCCCCCGACGCGCCCCTGCGGCGCGAGCTGATCACCGACCTCTGGCGACTGATGGGAATCGCGGCCTTCACCTCGCTGGTGGCCGGCGCCGTGGTCTATCTGGCGCTCAGCCTGTTCCTCGTGCGCCCGGTGCTTCGGCTCACGCGCGCCATGGAGCGGTTCCGGGCGGATCCACAGAGCGTACCCGCTCCCGCCAGGCCGTCAGGTCGCCGCGACGAGATCGGCCTTGCCGAACGGGAACTGGCCCTGATGCAGCTCGACGTTCGCGCGGCTCTGGCGTCTCGGGCCAGGCTCGCCGCCCTGGGCGAGGCGGTGGCCAAGATCAACCACGACCTGCGCAACATGCTCACCAGCGCCCAGCTCGCCTCCCAGCGGCTCTCACGGTCCGGCGATCCCAGCGTGACCCAGGCGCTGCCGCGGCTCGAACGCGCGCTCGATCGGGCGGTGACGCTCGCCTCCAATGTGCTCGCCTTCGGGTCGAGCGCCGAACCCCAGCCCACCAAGCGCGCGGTGTCGCTCCGCCCCGCCGTCGAAGCGGCCGCCGAGGACGCGGGCCTCCGCGCGGACGGCGTGCCGCTCGTGAACGAGGCGCCCGCTGGCGTGGATGTGCACGCCGACCCGGAGCAGCTTCACCGCATCCTGCTCAACCTGCTGAAGAACGCGCGCGAGGCGATCGAGGGCATGGAGAACCGGGGCGAACGCGGCCGCGTCACCGTCTCGTCCCGCCCGGGCGAGGGCGGGGTGATCGTGCGGGTCGCCGACGATGGCCCGGGCTTGCCGGAAAAGGCGCGCGCCAACCTCTTCCAACCCTTCGCCGGTTCGACCCGCCGCGAAGGAACGGGGCTTGGCCTCGCCATCGCCAAGGAGCTCGTCCAGGGCCACGGCGGCGACCTGGCGCTCGTCTCCACCTCTCCGGCGGGACGCCGCCTTCGAAGCGCGGTTCCCGAACCCCTAGCAGCAGCTCTTGGCCACGCCCTCGCGCCGGGGATCGGCTCCGCCTTCCAGGCCGCCGTCGCGCCGGATCACGCCGTGAAGCCCTGAACCCTCCGCGCCCAAGCCGACGCGGGGCGTGATTCCGTGCGCCGTCATGCCCTCGAGCACCCCAGGCGCGAAGCGATCGGCCTCGCCGATCACCATCGGCCCGATGGCGATCAGGTTCGGCAGATTGATCGCGTCCTGCATCGACAGGTTCCAGTCGAGCACGCCCACCAGGGTCTTCAGCACGTAAGCGGGGATCGCCAGGCCGCCGGGCGAACCGATCGCCATCACGAAGCGATGGTCCTGATCGAGGACGATCGTCGGCGCCATGGACGAGCGCGGCCGCTTGCGTGGGCCGGGCGCATTGGCCGCCGGGGCTCCGGACGTGTCGGTGGGCGTGAAGTTGAAGTCGGTGAGTTCATTGTTGAGGAAGAAGCCGTCCACCATCCGGCCGTCGCCGAAGATGCTCTCCACCGTGGTGGTCATGCAGACGACATTCCCCTGGGCGTCGACGATGACGAACGAGGAGGTCCCGCCGGGCTCGCGCGTCTGGTCGGCGCCGCGCACGACGCGCGCCGGGCGGCGAGCCAGGCCCGGGCGGCGGCCCGGCCATTTCGCCGATCAGCTTGGCGCGCTCGTCCAGGTACTTGGGGTCGAGCAAGCCCTGGACCGGCACGTCGACGAAACTGGGGTCGCCCACATACTGCCGATCGTCGGCGTACATCAGGCGCTGCGCCTCGGCGAGCTTCACCCAGGCGATGGGATCGCCAGGCCCGCGCTTATCGATGTCGGTGCGATCCAACAGGCCGAGCCCCTCGAGAGTGGCCACGCCGCCCGACGGCGCGTTCGGCGCGCACACGATCCAGCGGCGATAGGGTCGGCAGAGCGCGGGCGCCTCGCCCGGCTTGTAGGCGGCGAGATCCGCCAGCGTCATGCCCCCGGGAACCGGGTCTCCGGCGAGACGGTGAACGATGTCGGCGGCGATCGAACCCTCGAGCAGCGCCGACGGGCCCTCCGAGGCGAGCCGCCGAAGCGTCGCCGCGTAAGCCGGGTTCACCAGCCGGTCGCCGGCCTTCATCCGCGATCCGTCGGGGTTGGTGAAGTAGCGCACCACGTCCGGCGCCGAGGCTTGGGCCGAACTTGCCGGCGATCATGCCGGCCAGTCGGGGCGAGACAGTGAAACCGTCGCTGGCCAGCCGCTCGCCCTCGCCGAACAAGGCCCGCCACCGAAGCCGGCCATGCGCCTTCTGGGCCGAGTAGAGCATGGCCATGGCCCCGGGAACGCCGGCCGATTTGCCCGAGAGCACCGCGTTCTGGAAGGCCATCGGCTTGCCGTCGGGTTTCAGAAACAGGCTCGGCGTCGCGGCCGCGGGCGCCATCTCGCGGCCGTCGTAGGCGGTCACGGCGTGCGTTTTCGCGTCGTAGTAGGTGAGGAAGGCGCCGCCCCCGAGGCCCGAACTCTGCGGCTCGACCAGGCCGAGGGTCGCCTGGACCGCGACGGCCGCATCGACCGCCGACCCGCCGGCGCGCAGAACCTTCAACCCCGCTTCGACCGCAAGGGGATTGGCGGCGTCGACCATTGCGCGGCCGCCGGCCGGTTGGGCGACGCCCAGCGTCGGCGCGGCGAGAATACAGCAGCCTATCAAGACCTTCAGCAGGCGCATCGATCCTCTCCGAACAGCACCGGACATTCCCTTACAGAGCCTCACCGCCGCATGTGAGCAAATTTGCGGGTGACGTATTGCCGTCGCACTCTCGACAGAGTAAAGTCCAATTTGACATTTGTTGGCCTCGAGCGGTCGCGGTGTGTTGGTGAGGTCCAGTGGACTCTCTGCGTGGTCGGAAAGTGTTGATCGTCGAGGATGAACCCCTCGTCGCCATGGTGCTGAGCGACATCATGAACGACCTCGGCGTCGAGGTCGCCCGACACGCCGAGACATTCGACGAGGCCGAGGAAGCCGCGGCGCTCAATGGCTTCGACGCGGCGATCTTCGACGTGAACCTGCACGGGCGTCTCAGCTATCCCGTGGCGGAAAGCCTGGTCGGTCGGGGCGTTCCTGTGGTGCTGGTCTCCGGTTATGCGCGCGAAAGCGCTCCACCCGCCCTCGCCCAGGCGCCCTTCCTCAGAAAGCCCTACCTGTCCAGCGAGATCGCCAACGCGCTCGCCCGCGCGCTCCGCCGATCGATCGATTGACGCAGGCCGCGGCGCGGCCGACAGGCCCGCCATGCAAGGCCCCTTGAACCTGATCACCGACGTCCCCGGCCTGACCGTCGGGCAGGCGACGGACGAGCGGACGCGAAGCGGGGTCACGGTCATTCTTCCGGACGCAAGGGCGGTGTGCGCGGCGGACGTTCGCGGCGGCGCGCCGGGCACGCGCGAGACCGACGCGCTCACGCCGCATACCTTGGTCGAGGCGGTGGACGCGGTCGTGCTGTCGGGCGGCTCGGTCTATGGCTTGGCCGCCGCCGACGGCGTCACCGCCTGGCTGGGCGCGCGGGGCCGCGGCTTCGGTCTGGCCCGAGGCCGGGGAATTCCCCTCGCCCCGGTGGTGCCGGCGGCGATCCTCTACGACCTGGCGAATGGCGGCGATAAAGCCTGGGGGCTCGAGCCGCCTTATCTCGCGCTCGGCATGCAGGCCGCCGAAGCCGCCGGCGTGGACGTCGCCCTGGGCAGCGTCGGCGCGGGCGCGGGCGCCATGGCCGGGCTCCTGAAGGGCGGGATCGGCTCGGCTTCGGCCGTCAGCGCCGACGGCTACGTCGTGGGCGCAATCGTCGCGGTCAACAGCTTTGGTTCAGTGGTCGCGCCGGGCTCCCGCGCCTTCTGGGCCGCGCCCTATGAGATCGACGCCGAGTTCGGCGGCCTGCCGCTCGGTGAGGGGCGCGGCGCTTCCGAGGATTGGGGCATGGCCAAACGGGAAGCGGCTCCGCGCGAGAACACCACCATCGCCTGCGTCGCGGTCGACGCGGTGCTCACGCCTTCCCAGGCGCATCGGCTGGCGATGATGGCGCAGGCGGGGCTCACCCGCGCGATCCGTCCGGTGCACGCCCCCTTCGACGGCGATGTGGTGTTCGCCCTCTCGACGGCTCGGAGGCCGCTGGCCGAGCCCGCGGACTTCACCCTCACCCGCCTGGGCTCACTGGCGGCCGACGTCCTGGCGCGGGCGGTGGCGCGGGGAGTCTATGAGGCGAGCGCCTGGCCGGGCTCGGGCGTTCTGACCTGGCGCGACCTTCAGTAGACCTCGCGCACCCGCGCGCCCACGGGCACGAGCGACAGGCTGGCGAGCTTCAGGTGTTGGATGGCGAAGGGGATGCCGATGATGGTGATCGCCGACAGCACCGCCAGCACCAGATGGTGGAGCGCCAGCCACCAGCCCGCGACGATGATCCACAAGAGGTTGAGCAGCACGCTGGTCGCCCGCGAATTGTCGGGCTCCACCATCTTGCCGAAGGGCGCGTAGGAGAAGCCGGCCAGTCGGAAGGCCGCCGGGGTGAAGGGCAGGCCCACCAGGGTGATCGCCAGGATCACGCCCGCGAGGATCCACAGGGTGCCGGAGATCCAGCCTCCGAAGAAGAACCACAGGATGTTGAGCAGCAGGCGCATGCGAACCCTCGGGGACGGTTTGAGGGCTGTAGGTAGTGACCGCTGACCGGTGTGGAAAGTCCCAAGGCCACGCTTGACTCTCCCGGACTCCTTTCTAGAACAAAATAGGAACAAAAGGAGTTGAACAGCGATGTCGCGGGCGGCGCGATTGCAGGCGATGCGCGGCGCGCTGGCGGCCCTGGAAGGCGGGACGCGGCATGGCGTGCTGCCCTTCGGCGATGCGCGGATCAACTCCGCCCTGGCGGGCGGGGGCTTGGGCCTGGGCCGCTGGCACGAACTCGCCGGGGAGGGGCTGGAGCTCGAGACCGCCGCCGCGCCGGCCGCCATCGCCGCCCTGATGGCGCGGCCTCTGGCCGAACGGGGCGCGGTGGTGTGGATCGCCCGGCGGGACGACCTCTATGCGCCGGGCCTCGCCAGCCTGGGATTTCCCGCCGAAGCGATGATCTGCGTCCGGGTGAGGCGTGATGACGAGGCCCTGGCCGCCTTCGAGGACTCGTTGGCCGCGGCCGGCGTGGCCGCCGTGATCGGGGAAGTGGAAACCGTGGATCTGGTCGCCGGCCGCCGGTTGCAGCTCGCTTGCGAGACGCGGGGCGGCACGGGCTTTGTCGTCGCCCGCCGGCCGTTTGGGGGCTCGAAGCGCCGGCCCCGCGACGGCTCGGCCGCCGCTACCCGCTGGCGCATCGCCCCCGCCCCCAGTTCGCCTGAGCCGGGTGAGCCGGGGCTGGGCGCGCCGCGCTGGCGACTGACGCTCGACCGCTGCCGGAGCGGGAGGACCGGCGCCTGGATCGTGGAGCAAACCGATGGACCGTATCCTTTGCGTGTGGTTGCCGTCGCTGGCGATCGACAACTGGAGACGCCGCAACCGCTCCGCCTCGCCGGGTGAGGCGACGCGCCTCCTCACGTCGGAGACGATGGACGACGACGCCACGCGCGCGAGACGTCGAGATGCTTCCGCCTCCGAGCGCCACACGACCTACCTGGACAAGGCCAGACCCGCTTTCACCACCAAGCCCAACGGCGCCTCGAAAGCGGTCTCCCACCCGACCGCACCCCGTCCGGAGACCCTTCTCTCGCCAAGGGACAAGAACGGTTTCGCTCTCGTCACCCAGGAGCGTGGCGTTCGGCGCATCTTCGCGGTGGACGCGGCCGCCGCCGGATTCGGGCTGTTCGTGGGTCAGAAGGCCGCCGACGCCCAGGCGCTCGCGCCCGACGCCCGCCTCGCCGACGCCGATCCGGACGCCGACGCCCGCGCTGTTCGCAGACTGGCCGATGTCGCCGAACGCTTCTCCCCGGCGGTGGCGGTGGAAGGGACCGACAGTCTGGTCCTGGACATCACCGGCCTCGCCCACCTGTGGGGCGGCGAAGCGAACCTCGTCGTCGACCTCGTCGCCTGGTTTTCAAGGCTGGGGTTCAAGGCCCGATGCGCCGTGGCCGGTACGCCCGGGGCGGCCTGGGCCCTCGCCCACTTCGGCGAGCCGGGAACCATCGCGCCGCCCGGCGGCGAGGCCGACGCCCTGTTCCCTCTGCCGGTCACCGCCCTGCGGCTGGAGGCGGCGGTCGCCGGCCAGATCGCGCGGCTAGGGCTGGTCACCATCGGCCGCCTCGCCGCCCTGCCGAGCGCCGCCCTCACCCGCCGCTTCGGCCCGAGGTGGGTCTTCGACTGGACCAGGCGTTGGGCCGGGCGCGTGAGGCGCTTCATTTCCGCCGTCCGCCCACCCCGTGGGTCGAGCGGCTGAAGCTGGCCGAGCCGATCAGCACGCCGGAGGACCTGGCGCGGGTCACGGCTGACGTCGCCGCCCTGCTCTGCGCCCGGCTGGAGCGGGAGGGAAAGGGCGCGCGGCGCCTGGAGCTCGCCTTCCACCGGGTGGACGGCAGGATCGGCCGGCTTTCCATCGGCCTCGCCCTGCCCGGCCGTTCGGCTCCGGCCATCGCCCGCCTCTTCGCCCCCAAGCTGGAGACCATCGACCCGGGGTTCGGCATCGAAGCGGCGACCCTGGCGGCCCGGGGCGTCGAAGCGCTCGCGGCGGTCCAGCCGGGGCTCGAGAACGCCGGCGCGGTCGATGTGGAGGCGGGCCTCGGACCCTTGGTGGACCGTCTCGCCAACCGGCTGGGCGAGGGCTCGGTGTGGCGGCCCGAGCCGCGCGAAAGCCATGCGCCGGAGCGCGCCGTTGTGCGCCGGCCGCCCCTCTCGCGAACGGCGGGCCCCAGCCGCTGGCGCGACCGGCCGCGCCCGCTGCGCCTGTTCCTGCGGCCCGAGGCGATCGAGGCCATGGCGCAGATCCCAGACGAGCCCCCCATCGTCTTCACCTGGCGCGGCGTGCGGCGGCGTGTTCGCTTCGCCGAAGGCCCCGAGCGACTTGCCGAGGAGTGGTGGCGCGCGCCCTTCGATCCCGAGGTCGAACCCCGCGTGCGCGACTACTACCGCGTCGAGGACGAATCCGGCGCGAGGTTCTGGCTCTTCCGCGACGGCCTCTATGGCCGAGACACCATCCCGACCTGGTGGCTCCAGGGCGTGTTCGGATGAGCAACACGTTCGCCGAACTGCAGACCACGACCAACTTCAGCTTCCTGCGTGGGGGCTCGCAGCCGGGGGAGCTGGTGCTGGCGGCCAAGGCGCTGGGGCTCAGCGCGATCGGGATCGCCGACCGCAACACCCTGGCCGGCGTGGTTCGGGGCTGGAGCCAGGGCAGGAGCATCGGACAGCGGGTTCTGGCGGGCGCGCGGCTGATCTTCGCCGACGGAACGCCGGACATCATCTGCTATCCCACCGATCGCGAAGCCTGGGGCCGGCTCACCCGCCTGCTCACCATCGGCCAGCGGCGCGCCAAGAAGGGCGAATGCCAGCTCCACCTTCACGACCTGGAGGAGCATGCCGAAGGGCAGATCCTCCTGGTCGCGCCGCCGGAGAGCCTCGACGCCGACTTCGAGCCTTTCCTCGACACCCTGGCGATCGGCCACCCGGGGAGCGTCTTCCTGCTCGCCTCGCGTCCGTATGGCGCCCAGGACCTGAAGCGGCTCTCGCGCCTCTACGGGGTGAGCCGGCGGACCGGCGCGCCGATGGTCGCCAGCAACGACGTTCTCTACCACGGCCCCGCGCGGCGGCCGTTGCAGGACGTGCTCACCTGCATCCGCGAAGGCTGCACCATCGATCAGGCCGGCTTCCTTCTGGAGGCCAACGCCGAACGGCACGTGAAGTCCCCGGATGAGATGGCGCGCCTGTTCGCTCCCTGGCCCGACTGCGTGGGCAGGAGCGCCCAGATCGCCGAGCGGATCGACTTCGACCTCGGCCAGCTCAAGTACGAGTACCCGCACGAGCCGGTCCCGCCGGGAAAGACCGCCATCGGCCACCTGACCGACCTCGCCTGGGAAGGCGCGGCTTGGCGCTACCCAAGCGGAATCCCCGACAAGGTCTCCAAGTCGCTGAAAAGCGAACTGGCCCTGATCGAGGAGCTGAAGTTTCCCAACTACTTCCTCACCGTGCACGACATCGTTCGGTGGGCGAGAGGCGAGAAAATTCTCTGCCAGGGCCGAGGCTCCGCCGCCAATTCGGTGGTCTGCTTCTGCCTTGGGGTCACCGCGGTGGACCCCACCCAGCCGGACCACGACATGCTGTTCGCCCGCTTCATCTCGCGCGAGCGCGACGAGCCGCCGGACATCGACGTCGATTTCGAGCACGAGCGTCGCGAGCTGGTGATGCAGTACATCTATCGCCGCTACGGGCGCGAGCGGGCGGCCATCTGCGCCACGGTGATCCACTACCGCCCGCGCAGCGCCATCCGCGAGGTGGGCAAGGCGCTGGGCCTTACCGAGGATGTCACCGCCGCTCTGGCGAACACGGTCTGGGGAAGCTGGGGCGACGGCCTGCCGGACCAGCACATCCGTCAGGCAGGGCTCGATCCGGAGAGCCCGGACATCCGCCGCGCCGTGACCCTGGCCACCGAGCTGCTGGGCTTCCCGCGCCATCTCTCCCAGCACGTCGGCGGCTTTGTGCTCACCGAGCGGCGGCTCGACGAGACCGTGCCCATCGGCAACGCGGCGATGAAGGACCGCACCTTCATCGAGTGGGACAAGGACGACATCGACGCCCTGGGCCTGATGAAGGTCGACATTCTGGCGCTGGGCATGCTCACCGCCATCAAGCGCTCGCTCGACTTCCTCGGCATCGCCGACATCGCCGACATCCCCTCGGAGGAACCCGGCGTCTACGAGATGCTCTCCCACGCCAACTCCGTGGGCGTGTTCCAGGTCGAAAGCCGGGCGCAGATGTCGATGCTGCCCCGGCTCAAGCCGAACCGCTTCTATGACCTCGTCATCGAGGTGGCGATCGTCCGCCCCGGCCCGATCCAGGGCGACATGGTCCACCCCTACCTGCGACGGCGCGAGGGGCTGGAACAGGTCTCCTTCCCTGCTCCCTCGCCCGACCACGGCCCGGCGGACGAACTGCGCCAGGTGCTCGGCAAGACGCTCGGCGTTCCCCTGTTCCAGGAACAAGCCATGCGGCTGGCGATCGAAGCGGCGAAATTCACGCCCGAGGAAGCCAACGGCCTTCGCCGAGCCATGGCGACCTTCCGCCACTACGGCGACGTGGGCGTCTATGGCGCCAAGTTCGTCGAGGGCATGGTGCGGCGCGGCTACGACGTCGAGTTCGCCCAGCGCTGCTTTCGCCAGATCGAGGGCTTCGGCTCCTATGGCTTCCCCGAGAGCCACGCGATCAGCTTCGCCAAGCTGGTCTATGCCTCCGCCTGGATCAAATGGCGCCACCCCGACGTGTTCTGCGCCGCCATGCTCAACAGCCAGCCGATGGGCTTCTACCAGCCCGCCCAACTCGTCCGCGACGCCCGCGAGCACGGGGTCGAGGTGCGGCCGCCGTGCGTGCTGGCGAGCGCGTGGGATTGCTCGTTGGAGGAGACGCCGCGTCCCGTCCTCCTTGCGTCCCGTGCGCCTGGGCCTGCGGCAGATCCGGGGATTGAAGAGGGAGGAGGTCGACCGATTGATCCTGGCGCGCGAGGCGGGCGCGCGAACGCTGTCCGAACTATCCCGCGACGCCGGCCTCTCCCGCCAGACGCTGGAGCTGCTGGCCGAGGCCGACGCCCTGCGCGCGCTGGGCGCCGATCGACGGGAAGGGCTGTGGCGGGTGAAGGGCATGGCGGGAGAGGCGCGGGCGCCGACCGAAGCGCCGCTGCTGGCGCGGATGGGCGATGTGAGCGAGGCGCCGGTGGACCTGCCGGCCATGGCGCTCTCCCACCACGTGGCGGAGGATTACCGGACCACCAGCCTGTCGCTGAAGGCTCACCCCTGCCGGTTCTTCCGTCCCTTGCTCGCCAAGCTGGGCGCGGTCCCCACCGAGCGGTTGAGGACGATGAAGGACGGGTCGCGCGTGGCGGTGGGCGGCCTGGTGCTGATCCGGCAGCGGCCGGGCACCGCCAAGGGCGTGGTGTTCATCACCCTCGAGGACGAGACCGGCTCGGCCAACGCCGTGGTGTGGAAGGACGTGTTCACGAAGAACCGGCGCGAGGCGATGACCGCGTCCTTCCTGGTCGTCCACGGCCGGCTTCAGCGCGCCGGCGAGGTGATCCATGTGGTCGCCGAACGCTTCACCGACCTTTCAGGCCGCCTCGGCGAGCTCAAGCGTGACGATCCGGAAAGCGAGACCCGGCTGGTGAAGAGCCGGGATTTCCATTGAGCGCTCAGGCCCCGCCCAGGCCGGACTCGTCCTCCTCGTCGTCTTCCGGCACGCCGGCCTCGAAGCCGAGCAGGTCGCCCGGCTGGCAGTCGAGTTCGCGGCAGAGCGCCGAAAGGGTGGAGAAGCGGATGGCGCGCGCCTTGCCGGTCTTGAGGATCGACAGGTTGGCGATGGTCACGCCCACGCGATCGGCGAGTTCGGTGAGCGACATGCGCCGCTCCACCAGCAGGCGGTCGAGGCGGATCCGGATCGCCATGGCTAGATGGTGAGCTCCGCTTCCCGGCGCAGGCGCGCGCCCTCGCGGAACACCTCGGCGAGGACGACGATCACCAGGATCGAGAACCAGGCCGAGAGGTTGACCCCACCGCTGAAGCGCATCTGGGCATGACCGTGGAAGAGGTGCGGAACGGCGCCGGCCACGACGGTGCGGCCGATCTCCAGCGCCGCCATGGTGATGGCGATCACGCGCAGGCGCCGGACGTTCTCGGGATGGAAGGGATCGCCCGCGGTGAGGCTGCCGAAGATGCGGCGCAGGCGTCCGACGATGACGAGGGCGCCGGCGAACCAGGCGTCGGCGATGATGAGCAGGATCAGCACGGCGGGCCCGAGCCAGTGGCCCTCGATGTGCAGGCGGTCGATCACCGCCGATCCGTTGAAGATTTCAGGTTCGAAGCTCAGCAGCAGGATCGCGATCCCGCCGAGCGTGGCCGCCGCCCCGGCGACCCACAAGACATAGTAGACGACGTCGAGGATGATCTTGAGGATGCTCGACACCGACCCTGGCCCAAGGGCGCGCATGATCGGCGGGCGCTCTTGGGGCAGGGTGATGGTCGGATCCTCCGCGGCCAAATCCGGTTAGGGACTTAGCTGGCGAAGGAGCCGATCACCAGGGTGGCGGCGACGAGCGGCAGGCCGGCGAGAACGACGGTGTTGAACAGGCTCGTCACGACGGTGTCGAGGGTCTTGAAGACTTGGTTTTGCATGGCTTGGTTTCCGTAGGTTTGTGTTGCGTTGCAGCATTCCATCCGACCCACTCCGAGGAGCTCCGTGGCCGTCTGGAATGACTACTCTCTAGGGCCTTATCGTTTTTCGATCAAATTAATGATCGTTTATCGATGTTACAGTTTTGCAATGCAGCATGGACGTGAGATGAACGGGGTCGTAAGGTTCGCCGCATGAGCCTTCGCCTGGAGCCCGGCGCGCGGCTGGTCGCCGCCACCCACAACCCCGGCAAGGCGCGGGAACTCGCGGCCTTGCTCGAGGACCGCTTCGAGGTGGTCTCGGCGGCGACGCTGGGCCTGCCCGAGCCCGCGGAGCCCGAGACCACCTTCATGGGCAACGCCATCATCAAGGCGCGGGCGGCGGCGGACGTCAGCGGCCTCATCGCCATCGCCGATGATTCAGGTCTCGGGGTCGCCGCGCTGGGCGGCGCGCCGGGCGTCCACTCGGCGCGGTGGGCGGGGCCGGACCGCAACTTCAGCCACGCGATGAGCCTGGTGGAGAGCCGGCTGGCCGAAACCGGGATGGACGATCCGTCGGCGGTCTTCGTCTGCGCCTTGGCCGTGGCTTGGCCGGAAGGGCCGGTGGTGGTGGTCGAGGGACGGATCGACGGCCGGCTCGCCTTCCCGCCGCGTGGAACAAGGGGTTTCGGCTACGACCCGATCTTCACGCCCGAGGGCGGGACTGAGACCTTCGGCGAGATGGACCCCGACGCCAAGCACGCCATCAGCCACCGCGCCCGCGCCTTCGCCAAACTCAAGGCGGCGCTGTTTTGAGCGCGACCGGCGGGTTCGGCGTCTACGTCCATTGGCCGTACTGCGCCCGCGTCTGCCCCTACTGCGACTTCAACGTGGTGCGCGAGCGGGGCCGCGAGGCGGAGAAGGCGGCGCTGGTGCAGGCGATCCTCGCGGATCTGCGCGCTCATGCGGCGCTCACCGGTCCACGCACGCTGACGTCGGTGTTCCTGGGCGGCGGCACCCCGTCGCTGATGTCGCCCGAAGCCGTCGCCGAGATCGTCGCGGAGGCGAGCCGCCTGTGGTCGCCGGCCCCGGACCTGGAAGTCACCTTGGAGGCAAACCCCGCCGATCTCGAGCGCTTCGCCGCCTTCGCGCAGGCGGGCGTCAACCGGCTCTCGCTGGGCGTGCAAGCGTTCGACGACGAGGCCCTGCGCTTTCTCGGCCGCGACCACGACGCCGCCACCGCCCGCCGGGCGGTCGCGACCGCGGCGCACGCCTTTCCCCGCGTGTCGCTGGACCTGATCTACGCCCTGCCCGGCCAATCCATGGAGGCTTGGAAACGCGAGTTGGCGGAGGTCGCCGCCCTGCCCTGCGAGCACATCTCCGCCTATCAGCTCTCCATCGAGCCCGGCGCGGCCTTCGCGCGCCAGGTGCGGCGCGGCGCGATCACGCCCATGGAGGACGACCCGCAGGCCGATCTCTACCAGATCACCCAGGACGTCGCTCGGCGAGGCGGGGTTCGAGGCTTACGAAGTCTCCAACCACGCGCGAGGCGAGGCGGCCAGATCGCGGCACAACCTGATCTACTGGCGCGGCGGCGATTACGTCGGCGTCGGCCCCGGAGCCCACGGCCGGCTCACCCTTGCGGAGGGCCGCGTGGCGAGCCTCTCGCCCCGATCCGTGCGCGACTACATCCTGCGGGTGGAACAGGCGGGTCTCGGCTCGACACATGAGGCTCTGGACGCGCGCGAGGCGGCGGTGGAGCGCCTGCTGATGGGACTGCGCACGGTGGAAGGCGCGCCCTTGGCCGCGCTCTCGCCGCTCGGGATCACCAAGCCTCGGATCGAGGCCCTGGACGGCTTCGTCACCTTGGAAGCGGAGCGGATCAAGGCGACGCCGCGAGGCCGCCTCGTGCTCGATCGCGTCGCCGCCGAGCTGGCCGCCTGACCGTGGAGCCGCGGCGCGAGCTGGCCAGCGGCCTCTATGTCGTCTCCACGCCCATCGGCAATCTGCGCGACATCACCCTGCGCGCGCTCGACGTCCTCGCCGCCGCCGACCTCGTCCTGGCCGAGGACACCCGGGTCGGCGGCAAGCTGCTCGCCGCCCACGGGATCAAGGCCAAGCTGGAACGCTACGACGAGCACGCCGCCGCCCGTGTCCGCCCGCGCGTGCTGGCCGACCTCGCCGCCGGAGCGCGGGTGGCGCTTACCTCCGACGCCGGCACGCCGCTGATCTCCGATCCCGGCTACCGGCTGGTCAAGGACGCGGCGGCGGCGGGCGTGCCGGTCTTCCCCATTCCCGGCGCGTCGGCGGCGCTCGCCGCCCTCGCCGTCGCCGGTCTCCCCACCGACCGCTTCCTGTTCGCCGGCTTTCCCCCGCCCAAGTCCGCCGGGCGCCGCGCCGCTTTCGCCGAGCTGGCGAGCGTCCCCGCCACCCTGGTGTTCTACGAGGGCGTCTCCCGCCTCGCGCCCTGCCTGGCCGACATGGCGGCGGTGTTCGGCGATCGTCCCGCCGTGGTCGCCCGTGAACTCACCAAGCTGCACGAGACGGTGGTGCGCGGCTCCCTGCCGGAACTCGCCGCCGATCCCCGTTTCGAGTCCGCCAAGGGCGAGGTGGTGATCCTGGTCGGCGCCGGTGAGAAGACCCAGGCTTCGGAGGCGGAGGTCGAGGCGGCGCTGATCGAGGCTCTCCGGTCCGAACCGCCCGCCGCCGCGGCCGCGAGCGTCGCCAAGGCCACAGGAAGGCCGAAGCGGGAGGTCTACGCCCTTGCCCTGGCGATCAAGGATCGGGCGTGACCGACGCTCGCGTCCTGCGGGGCGCCAAGGCCCGTCGCGACGGCCGCCGCGCCGAATGGCTGTGCGCCCTCATCCTGATGGCCAAGGGCTATCGCCTGCTCGGCTTCCGCCTGCGCTCCCCCTTGGGCGAGATCGACCTGCTGGCGGCCAAGGCCGGCGTGGTCGCCGTGGTGGAGGTCAAGCGCCGCCGCACTCTCGAGGAAGCCCTCAGCGCCTTGAGCTTCAAGCAGCGCGAGCGCCTGCGCCGCGCGGCCCGGGCAGCGGTGGCCCGGCGTCCAAACTTACGGGACGCGCCCATCCGTCTTGACCTCTTCGCCCTGGCGCCCGGGCGCTGGCCGCGCCACATAGCCGACGCTTGGCGCGACGGCGCTTGAACAGCGGAGAGTGCTCGTGACGCTTCAGGTCGCCGTGCAGATGGACCCGCCCGAGACCATCGGCGTCGAGGGCGACACCACCTTCCTGCTGATGCTGGAGGCCCAGGCGCGCGGCCATGCCCTGTGGGTCTACCGCCCTGAGCACCTCGCCCAGGAGGACGGACGCATCTTCGCCCGGGGGCGGCCGGTGGAGGTGCGGGACGTGGTCGGCGACCACCTCACCGCCGGGCCCATGGAGCGGCGCGACCTCACCGACTTCGACGTCGTCCTGATGCGCCAGGACCCGCCCTTCGACATGGCCTACATCACCGCGACCTACCTCCTGGAGCGCATCCATCCCCGCACCCTGGTGGTCAACAATCCCGCCGAGGTCCGCGCCGCTCCGGAGAAGCTGTTCGTCACCCAGTTCGAGGGCCTGCAGCCGCCGACCCTGATCACCGCCGACCCCGAGGCGATCCACGACTTCCGCGACCGCCACGGCGACATGGTGCTCAAGCCCCTCTACGGCGGCGGCGGCAGCGGCGTGGTGCGGCTGAAGCCCGAGGATCCCAACCTCGACGCCCTGCTCGAACTGCACGCCATGATCGGGCGAGAGCCGGTGATCGCCCAGAAGTTCATCCCGGCCATTTCGGCCGGCGACAAGCGCATCCTGCTGGTGGACGGCGAGCCGGTGGGCGCCATCAACCGCGTGCCCGCCGATGGGCAGGTGCGCTCCAACCTGGCGCGCGGCGGCCGGGCCGAGGCGGTGGCGCTTACCGCGCGGGACCGCGAGATCTGCGCGACCATCGGCCCCGCCCTGCGCGAACGGGGATTGATATTTGTTGGGATCGATGTCATCGGCGACTACCTGACGGAGATCAACGTCACCTCGCCCACCGGAGCACGCCAGCTCAAGCGGTTCGGCGGTGGCGACGCGGCGGCGGCCCTCTGGGATCGCGTGGAAGCGATCCGGGCCTAGACCCCCAAGCTTCACAAAAGCATCTTGCCTTCGCGCTTCGTTCCTGGTTTGTCCTTGATGTGGACCGTCACCTGGGGAACGGTCTGTGGATAAGTCTCTGGGCTGGAGGCGTAAGAGCGTATGGCCGCGCGCGTGGTGTCGGTGGCGTTTCAGGGCGTTGAAGCCCGGCGCATCGAGGTGGAAGTCCAGAAGATCGGCGGCGACTCGAACTTCGTCGTGGTCGGCCTCGCCGACAAGGCCGTGGGCGAGGCGCGGGAGCGGGTGCGCGCCGCCTTCGGTGGCCTCGGCCTGGCGCTGCCCGCCGGACGGGTGATCGCCAACCTCTCTCCCGCCGACCTGCCCAAGGAAGGCAATCACTACGACCTGCCGATCGCGCTGGCGGTGATGGCGGTCATGGGCATCATCCCCCAGGACTCGCTCGACGGCTGGGCGGCCATCGGCGAGCTGCGGCTCAACGGGGAGATCGCACCGGTCGCCGGCGCGCTTCCGGCGGCCGTCGCGGCCGGCGCGATGGGCCTGGGGCTGATCTGTCCGGAAGCCTGCGGGCCGGAAGCCGCCTGGGCCGGCGACACCCGCATCCTCGCGCCGCGCTCGCTGATTGGTCTGGTGAACCATTTCCGCGGCAGCCAGGTGCTCTCGGAGCCCAAGCCCGGTCCCGATGCTCGACGGCGGATCGGTTCCCGACCTGCGCGACGTGAAAGGCCAGGAGAACGCCAAGCGCGCGCTGGAGATCGCCGCCGCCGGCGGTCACAACCTGCTCTACATCGGCCCGCCGGGGTCGGGTAAATCGATGCTGGCTCAGCGCCTGCCCGGCATCCTGCCCCCGCTCACCGCCGCCGAACTGCTGGAAACCTCGCTCGTCCACTCCGTCGCCGGCCTGATCGCCAAGGGCGCCCTCACCCGCGCCCGCCCGTTCCGCGCGCCCCACCACTCCGCCAGCATGGCCGCCCTCACCGGCGGCGGGCTGAAGGTGAAGCCCGGCGAGGTGTCCCTCGCGCACAATGGGGTTCTATTCCTCGACGAGTTGCCGGAATTCGCCAGCCAAGCCCTGGATTCGCTTCGTCAGCCCCTGGAGACGGGCGAGGTCATCGTCGCGCGCGCCAACGCCCACGTGAAATACCCGGCGCGGATTCAGCTCGTCGCGGCGATGAACCCCTGCAAGTGCGGCATGGGCGGTCTCGGCCGCGGCTACTGCGGCAAGGCCCCGCGCTGCCAGCAGTCCTACCAGTCCCGCGTCTCCGGCCCGCTGATGGACCGGATCGATCTGGTGGTGGAGGTGCCCGCGGTCACCGCCGCCGACCTGACGCTGCCGCCGCCGGCCGAGGGCAGCGCCGAGGTCGCCGCCCGCGTCGCCGCCGCGCGCGACGTCCAGGCCGCCCGCGCCGAGGCGGCCGATAAGGCGCTCGGCGCGAGCCCGATCAACGCCCGCGCGGAAGGCGCCTGGCTGGAAGAGATCTGCGCGCTGGAGCCCCAGGCCAAGGCGCTCATGGCGAGAGCCGCAGAAGCCAGCGGCCTCTCCGCCCGAGGCTGGACCCGCACCCTGCGCCTCGCCCGCACCATCGCCGATCTGGATGGCGCCGAGACCATCCGCCGGGTGCACGTCGCCGAGGCGCTGATCTATCGCCGGGTCTCGCCGGCGCCGCGTTCTGAGGCGGCCACGCCCGCCAGCGCCTACACCGTCTGAGGCTTCGGCAGGCGCTGTAGCGCCGCCCCCTGACCAGGAGCGCTTTGCGACTCAGGGAGCCCTGTGGCTCTTAAGCCCCGTGACCGCCGCCGCCCTCCCCGCCAAGCCGCCCCGCCGCAGCGCCCGCGACGTCGTCCGCGCGCTCACCCGGCCCAAGGTCGGGGTGATGCTGGCGCTGGGGTTCTCCTCCGGCCTGCCCTTCATGCTGGTCGGCAACACGCTTGGGCTGTGGCTCAAGGAGGCGGGGATCAGCCTCACCGCCATCGGCTTCGCCTCCTGGATCGGCCTCGCCTATGCGGTGAAGTTCCTGTGGGGCGCGGGGGTCGACCGGCTGCGCCCGCCCCTGCCCGGCCGGCTGGGCCGCCGGCGGGGGTGGATGATCCTCACCCAGATCGGGGTCGCCGCCGGGCTCTTCGGCATGGCCGCCAGCCATCCGGAGCGGCACGTCTCGGTGCTCGTCGCCTTCGGCCTGGTCGCCGCCGTCTGCGCCGCCGCCCAGGATACGGTGATCGACGCCTGGCGCATCGAATTCGGCGATGGATGCCGACGAACTCGGCCTGCTCACCGCCGCCTACAGCCTGGGCTTCCGCATCGCCCTGATCGCCACCGAGGCCTGGATCCTGTGGCTGGCGACGCTCACCGGCTGGCCCGTGGCCTACGCCCTGTTCGGCGCCCTGATGCTGATCGGCATAGCCGCGGCCCTGTTCGCGCGCGAGCCGGCGCGGGCCGACAGTGTGCTGGAGGTGCATACCGCCGAAGCCGCGCGCCATCCGCTGGCGGGCGTGGGCGACGCTATCGTCGGGCCGTTCGTGGAGTTCTTCCGCGCCCACGGCGCCGGCGCGGCCCTGCTGATGCTGGCGCTGATCACCTTCTATCACCTGTGCGACTATCTGCGCGGGCCGATGAGCAATCCCTATTACTCTGGCGCTCGGCATCGGGAAGCCGACCATCGCCGCGGTGCGCACCAGCGTCGGTCTCGCCGGTTCGTTCATCGGCATTGCGCTCGGCGGCTGGTCGGCGCTGCGGCTCGGCTCGCGCACGACCCTCATCATCGGCGCCCTGCTCCAGCCGCTGGCGGTGGCTTTCTACGCCGTTCTCGGCTTCCACGGCGGGGACTTCCCCCTGGTGGCCCTGGGCTCGGCGCATCTCTCCGCCTTCCCCGTGATCATGACCGTGGACTCCCTGGTCATGGCCTATTCCGGCGTGGCCCTGGTGGCCTTCATGAGCTCGCTCACCAGCCTGGGCTACACCGCCACCCAGTACGCCCTGCTCACCTCGGCCCTGACCTGGACCGGCAAGACGCTGAAGGGTTTCTCCGGCGCCATGGTCGATGCGCTCAGCGTGGGGCGGAGCCAGCTGGAGGCGTACGGCCTGTTCTATCTGCTGGCCGCCGCCATAGGGATTCCAGCCATCCTGCTCTGCCTGATGCCGGAGCGCTGGCGGGCGTCGGCCCCAGACACACCACCGGCGCGACCCTGAGGGTGGACCGCAGGCCGTCCGAGACGCGGTCGTAGTCGTCGAGGCCGATCGGGGCGGATTCGCCGAGGCCGGCGCGCGCGCCGGCCGCCGCGATGGCCGCGCGAACCGCCGCCCGGGTCGTGGTGTAGAGCCGGCGGCGGCGCGGCGCCTCGGCGACGGTGACGCCCATCACCCGGCCTTGCGCGTCCAGCGCCGGCGCGCCGGATAATCCGGCGAGGTTGCCCCACATCGCTGGCCGGCGATCCACCTCCTTCCAGGCGAGCACCGGCTCGCGGCGGCGACGCAGAACCAGGGTTTCCCGGCGCATGAGCCGGGTCGCCGCCTCGCCGGGCGCGCCATGCGGAAAACCGGGGTGGAAGGCCATGGTCCCCTCGGTGAGCTCGCCGTCCGGGGCGATCGGAAGAGGCGGGGCCCCGCCGTCGGTGACCAGCACGGCCGTTTCGGTGTCCGGGTCGATCCTGGCCGTCGCCACCACGCCCCGGCCCTGGCCCACCACCACCGCGATCCGCGCGCAGCCTTCCACCACGTGGCGCGCGGTAAGCCACAATCCCCGCTGATCGATGGAGAAGGCGGTGCCGGCGCCGCCCGCGCGGGGATCGGTGGGGCGAGGCGTCACGGCGGGATCGAAGGGCGTCGCCGGCGCGATGGCGAACCCGTTCGAGGGTGGGGCGGGCGGCGGACGCGGGCGCCTGGGCTGCAGCAGGATTGCCCCGCCGGTGAGCCCGGCGACGATCCCGACGTAGATCAGCCAGTCGGGAAACCGCCGCCCCATGGTGTCACCGATGCCGGCCGAAGTCCGGCAGGGGGGTCTCCTGGCCGGCGTCGATCACGCCCCGGCGGATGGCGCGGGTGCGGGTGAAGAGATCTTCCAGCTGTTGGCCCTCGCCCCAGCGGATCGCCCGCGAGAGCGCCTGCAGGTCCTCGGTGAAGCGGCCGAGGATCTCCAGCACCGCCTCCTTGTTGGCCAGGAACACGTCGCGCCACATGATCGGATCGGAGGCGGCGATGCGGGTGAAGTCGCGGAAGCCGCCGGCGGAGTACTTGATCACCTCGCCCTGAGTGACCTGCTCCAGGTCGGCGGCGGTGCCGACGATGGAATAGGCGATGAGGTGCGGCAGGTGGGAGGTCACCGCCAGGACGAGGTCGTGATGCCGCTCGTCCATCAGCTCGACCTTGGCGCCGAGCGCCCGCCAGAAGGCGCTCAGCCGGGCCACCGCCTCGGCGTAGTCCGGATCTGTGCGGCTCTGAGGCGTCAGGATGGTGAAGCGGCCCTCGAAGAGGTCGACCAGCCCCGCGTCCGGACCCGAGTTCTCGGTGCCGGCGATGGGATGACCGGGCACGACGTGGACGCCCGCCGAGACCGCCGCCGCGAGTTCCTCGGCGATCGCGCCCTTCACCGAACCCACATCGGTCACCGTGGCGCCCGGCGCGATTCCCGCCGCCGCGTCTCGCGCCGCCGAACCGATCGACAACGGCGGCGCGGCGAAGAGGACGAGATCGGCGCCTTTGCAAGCCGCCGCCGCGTCTTGGTGCACCGCGTCGGCAAGGCCGAGCGCCGCCACCCGAGCGCGCACCGTCTCGCTCGGATCGAAGACCGATATTTCTCCCACCGCGCCGTCTGGCGCGCGCGGCTCTCGCGACCGACGAGCCGATCAGGCCGCAGCCGATGATCGCGAGACGCTGATAGACCGGCTCCCCCGCCATGTGGTCAGCCCGAGCGGCCGAGAAAGGCGGCGAGGCCTTCGACCAGGGCGCGGTTGTGCTCCTCCAGGCCGATGGTGATCCGGATCGAGTCCGGCAGGCCGTAGTTGGCGACGCCGCGCACGATCAAGCCTCGGCGGGAAAGGTAGTCCTCCGCCTCAGCCGCTGTTCGCCCGGGCGTCGTGGGGAAAGTCACCAGCAGGAAGTTGGCCTCGCTCGGCGTCACTTCCAGCCCCAGGCCGCCGAGCTGCTGCGTCAGCCATGGCCGCCATTGGGAGACATGCTCGAAGGAGCGGCGCTGGAAGTCCTCATCGGCGAGAGCCGCCACCGCGGCCAGCTGGGCGGGAATCGAGACGTTGAACGGCAGCCGCACCCGCTCCAGGGCCGCAGCCACCGCCTCGGGCGCATAGGCCCAGCCGACCCGCAGCGCCGCGAGGCCGTGCAGCTTGGAGAAGGTGTGGGTGACGATGATGTTTTCCGACCCACGCGCGAGATCGAGCCCATCCGAATAGGCCGGATCCTCGACGAACTCGGCGTAGGCGCCGTCGAGCACCAGCAGCACGTCGGAGGGCAGGCCCTGGTGAAGACGCCGCAGCTCCGGCTCCTCCAGGATGGTGCCGGTCGGGTTGGCGGGATTGGCGACCCAGACGATCCGCGTGCGCTCGTCCACCAGGGCCAGCATGGCGTCCACGTCGAGCCGGCGGTGGGGCTCCGGCGCGAGGCGCACCTCCGCCTCGTTGGCGCGCGCGGCGATGGCGTAGGCGCCGAAGCCGAACTCGCCTTGAACGATGTTGTCGCCGGCGCCGAGAAACACCTGCGAGATCAGGGAGAAGATCTCGTCGGTCCCGGTGCCGAGGATCAGGCGCTCGGGCTCGAGCCTATGGTGGTCGGCGATCGCCGCCTTAAGCCGCGGGGCCTGACCATCGGGGTAGAGCGCGAGGTTGGAGGCGGCTTCGAGGTAGGCTTCCCGCGCCGCCGGACTGCAGCCGAGGATGTTCTCGTTGGCGGACAGCTTGACGGGGTTCGCCACACCCTCGGCCGTGGACTTGCCCGGCTTGTAGGGCGTGATGTCGGCGATGCTCGGCCGAGGCTGGGGCCGGACAGGCGGATCGACGAGGCTGGACATGGCCGTCCATGACCGCCGCCTCGCGCGCGTGTCAATAAATCCGAGGCGCGGGACCGAGCGCCACCGGTCCGAGCGTCGTCTGGCCGGCCTGGAAAGCGAGCGGCACGGTGACCGAGGGTCCGCTCTGACGCGCCGCGACCGCGACCTGCGCCGAGCGCGCGGCCTCCGGCGGCAGGGCGTGCTCGCCGGCCATGGCCTGAAGCGTCTGGTCGGCTTGACGAAGGGTGATCGGCAGAAGGCCGCGCAGCCGACCGTCCGGCCCGATCGACAGCGTCCCCGACTTCGCCCGCAGCTCCGCCTGCCCCGCCAGGATCGAAAGCTTGCTCAAGGTGAGGGCGCCCCCGGCCGCGCGCCACGACTTGGCCGCGTCGGTCCAGCCGGCGCCGGAGAAGGCGTCCGCGTGGCTGTAGATGCCGTCGGCCACCAGAGTCAGCGGCTTGTCCTGGGCGATCCGCGCCATCAGGCCCTGCAACTGCGCCGAGGCGCCGTCGATCTCCAGATAGATCGCGCCCTGATCGTCGGGTCCGGCCCTGGTGTGGACGTGCAGTTCGTCGGCCGAGCGCAGGAAGAAGGGCTGGCTCTCGGCGTCGGTGGCGAAGGTGAGGCCGAGCCCCTCCAGAGAGAAACGCGGCGGGTTGCGGTCGGCCTCGGAGAGGCTCGCCCTGAGCACCTTGGCGCGCACCAGCACTCGGCCGCCGCGTCGGCGCGTCAGTACGGCGCCGTCGGAGGCGACGGCCACCCAGTGGAGCGGGGCGAAGACAAAGGCTTCGGCGCTGAGCTTGGGCGCGGCGATCCCCCAGCCCGACGGTTCGCGGACCCGCGCGTTGGTGAGGTCCACGTCCAGTCGGAAGGGAAAGCCGGAAATGCGCCGGCTGTCCCAGGCCAGGGTCCAGCCGGGCGGCGCGTTCGCGGCCGCGTCGTCCATCCGCCGCACGAGCTCGCCGCGCATCCAGAACCAGACCACGAACAGGGCGAGCACGAAGACGCCCGCCAACGCGAGCGGCGCCCACAAACCCACCCTTGACGGTTTGCGAGGCGGCGTGGCTTGCGGCAGGGACATCAGACCTTGAGTTTCAACGAAGAGTGGAGCGGCGATGGGGTCGGACGCGGGCCGCTGGGTGTTCGGCTATGGCTCGCTGATGTGGCGACCGGGTTTCACCCATCTAGACCGGGTGGTCGCCACCCACCAAGGCCGCCGGCGGGCCTTCTGCATCTATTCGGTCCACCACCGGGGCACGCCCGAGCGGCCGGGTCTGGTGCTGGGCCTGGCCCCCGGCGGCTCGGTGCGGGGCATCGCTTATCGCGTGGCCGAGGACCATTGGCCCGACGTGCACGCCTATCTTCGGGAGCGCGAGCAGCCGACCGAGACCTACATTGAATCCACCGCGCCGGTGCGGCTGCCCGACGGTCGCCTGATCCGCGCGACCGCCTTTCTGTCGGACCGCTCCCATCCGCAATGGGCCGGCGACCTTACCCTGGAGCAGCAGGCCGAGCTCATCGCCGGAGCGCGGGGTCTCTCCGGAGCGAACATCGACTACCTGCGCGATCTGGTCGGCCACCTTCGAAACGAAGGCGTTCACGATCGCTCCATGGAGCGCCTGCTGCACATGGTGGAGGCGCGCGAAGCTACTGGTCGAGCAGAGCCATCGAGGCCGTCTCCAGCCGTGTCTTGAGCTCGCTCATGAAGGCCTCGCGCGAAAGGCCGGGCGGGATCGGCGGTAGGAACTCGTAGACGATGGTCCCAGGCCGTCGCAAAAAGCCGTGCGCCGGCCAGTGCCGGCCGGAGTTCGTCGCCATGAGCGTGCAGGGCAGGCCGAGCGCTCGGTAGAGACCGGCGACGCCCGGCTGGTACTCCCCGCTCTCGCCCGGCGCCACGCGATGGCCCTCGGGAAAGATCACCAGCTGCCGCCCCTCGGCGATACGCACCTTGCCCTCCGCGAGCAGGTGGCGAAGGGCGGTCGACTGGCCTTCGCGGTCGATGGTGATCATCCCGGCGCGGGTGGTGAGCCAGCCGTAGACCGGGATCCGCGTCAGCTCCTTCTTCATCACGTAGCAGGCGTCGGTGAGGACGCTGAGCGGACCCATGGTGTCGAACATGCACTGGTGCTTGGCGGCGATCAGGGCCGCGCCCGACGGAAGATGTTCCAGCCCGCGGAACTCGACCCGCACTCCGCAGATCGGCAGCATGGCGTTGATCACCCGCCCCCACAGCTTCATCGCCGGCGGGAAGGCCCGCCTGGGCGCGAGCAGTCCGGGGATCATGACCACGAACAGGGTCGCCGACCACAGGTAGAACAGGGCGACGAACAGCAGGGAGCGAAGCCAGATCACGCCTGCCCCGCGCCCCCCAGGATCGTTTCCCGGCCAAGGATCGCCAGGTACTTGCAGTATTCCACGATCATCCGTTTCGCGCTCGCGGTGGTCGCCATCCAGCGATGGGCGTCGAGTTCGGGCGTCGCCACCGGATAGGCCTGGATGTCGAGGGTGGGCGCCGAGGCGTGCAGTTCGAGCATGGCCCGGGGCATGTGGTAGTCGGCCGTCACCAGGATCAGGCTGGTGTAGCGCATGCTTCGCGCCCAATCCGCCGCCTCCTTGGCGTTGCCGATGGTGTCGGCGGCGGTGAACCCCAGGTCGACGCAGCAGTCGAACCGCGGCTTGGCGACGCCGGTGAGCGCCAGCAGGTCGGAGCGTCGCGCCTGGCGATTGACCCCGGAGATCAGCAGCCGCTTGCCGAGGCCGCACGCCGAGCAGGTCCCCACCGGCGCGCAGTCGCTGATCCGAGCGGCCGGTCAGGGCCACGATCCCGTCCGCCGCCTCGGGCGGATCGGCGGGGGTGAGGCGGGTGACGCGATCGGCGAAGGCGGCCAGCCCCGCGGCCCACGCGAGGAGCGCGACCAGGAACGCCGCCAGCAGCTTCAAAGCCGCTCCGCCCGCGCGAGCACGCCGCGCGCGCCGGCCCCCGCGAACACGCCGGCGATCACCGGCAGCAACACCGGCCAGACAGCCGCCGCCAGCATGTCCACCGGCGCCGGCTTCAGGGCCGCGCCCAGCAACGGGAAGACGAGCGCGAAGTGGCCGAGGCCGAAGAGACCCACCATCGCGGCGGGAACCAAGGCGCCAACCGCCGCGCCGCCGAGCGTCGCTCGCCACGAGACCGCCGAGACGATCCGGCCGATGAAACCGGGCGCCGCGCCCAGGCGACGCATCAGCTCGAAGCGCTCGGCCGACCGATCCGCCTGTCGGCGCCCCGACATCCAGGACAGCAGGACCATCAGCAGCACGACCACAACGAGGCCCGCGGCCGCGACGAGAGCGGACGCCGCGAGGGTCCGTTCCAGAACCCCGGCAAGGCCCCGATGATCGTCCATCGCATAGGCGAGTCCGTGTCCATCCAGCGCGCGCGCCACGCTCGCCGCGCCTGGCGGAGCGCCTGGTTTCAACCTGACCGCGATCAGGCGCACCTCGCCGGCCGGCGCGCGCGCTCCGAAGATTGCGCCGCCGGCCAGGTCGTCCTGCGCGTCGGGTTCGAGAGGCTCGGCCGACATCACCGCGCCCGCGGCGCTCAGCCGCTCGGCGGCCAGGGCGGCGGCGGCGTCGGCGCTCTCCAGCCCGCGCGAGCGCACCGCGACGGTGACATCCCCGTTCAGTCGCGGCGACATGGCCACGTAGGCTCGCGCGCCCGCGCTCAGCAGGATCGAGAGCGTCGCGGCGATCAGGGCGAGCGCCAGCCCCGCCACGAAGAGGTCCACGGCCCCGCCTCGCACGGCCAAGCGCGCGGGCTGGCCCAACCGACTGGCCGGATTCATGCGCCGACGCCTCGATCCATGGCGATCACGGCGGCGCCGGATTGCGTCGCGAGCGTCTCGTCACGCGTGGCGACGACCACGGTCGCGCCGGCGCTGTTCACATCGGCGACCAGGCGCAGGAGACGTTCGGCCGAGCGATCCGACAGGCCCGCCGCCGGCTCGTCGAGCAGCAACAACTCCGGCGAGTTGATCAACGCCCGCGCGAGGCACAGCCGGCGGCGTTCGCTCTCCGACAGGTGGCGCGGATCCTCGCCGATTCGGCCGGCCAGGCCGACCCAGGCGGCGAGCTCGCCGATGCGCGCTTCGTAGTCCCGAGGCGCGCGGCCCACCAACCTTGCCGCCAGGGCGATGTTGTCGAAGGCGGAGAACTCGGCCAGCAGCCGCTGGTCCTGGAACAGGATGCCGATCCGGCGCCGCTGCGCCGGCCGCGCGAGCGGCGGCACGCGGCCGACCTCCTGGCCGAAGACCTCCACCAGTCCGCGCGCCGGCCGCGCGGCGAAGGAGAGCAGGTCGATGACGCGGGTCTTTCCCGCGCCCTGCGGGCCCACCAGAAAGGTGAAGCTGCCCGGAGCGAGGACGAAGGAAAACCGGGGAGACGGTGCGCTCGAGGCGTCCCTGGCCAGCAGTTCGACGCCTTCGAAGCGCGCGATCGGGTCGGATGTGGGGGTGTCGGTGGCCAAGCTTCGCTTTCTGGACATCCGCGGTAAAATCGGCGACCTCGACGCTGGCGCCGATCAAGGCGTCGGATGTTCACCCATGATGATACTGACCTGCCCGAACTGCGCCACCCGATTTTTCGTGGAGCGGGAGAGCGTCGGTCCCGCGGGTCGCCGGGTGAAGTGCAGCGCCTGCGCCACCGAGTGGGTGGCCTATCGGGCGGACGACGGCGAGGGGGAGCCGGCGCACGCCGCCGCGCCCGAGAGCGCCTCTTCGCCTGAGCCGTCGGCCCACTCGGAACCAGAGGACATCCAACCCGCCACGTCCGACACACCCGAAGCTCAGGAGGCGTGGGAGACGCCGGTCGTTCCACCCGAGGACGAGCCGCGGTCGGAGCCCGCCACCCTCCCGCTCCTCAAGGAGAGGGTACAAGACGACAGCGCACCCGAGGACCAGCACGAGACGTCCTGGGCGGACGCCCCCGCGCCCGAGGAAGTCGACACCCTTGAGACCGTCGCGGTGGAAACGGCCGAACCGGCCGCGACCGCCCCGGACGAGACACCGCTGTTCACCGACCGGGCGGCGACGGCGCAGGCGCTGGCCAAGCGTAAGCGTGGATCGACCGGGCTGCTGCTGCTCATCGCCCTGGTCGTCGTCCTGGCCGCATTCGCCGGCCTGATCTACTACCGCGCGCATCATAATCCCGCCCCGCCTCCCAGCATCAGCGGGACCAAAGGTCCCGGCGCGGTACGTGGCTGAGGCCGCGCTCGAGGTCTTCCTCACCGCCGACGAGGTCGCGGCCCGGGTCACGGCGCTCGCCGATCGTCTCCGCACCCGGCTCGATCCTCAGACGGTGATCGTCTGCCTGCTGACCGGAGGCCTGTGGTTCGCCGCCGATCTCAGCCGCGCGCTGGCGAGCTTCGGACTCCCGCTCGCCTTCGACTGCCTGTGGCTGGCGTCCTATGGCGACGCGCAGGAGAGCTCCGGGCACTGCGAGCGGCTCGCCGGGCCGCAACGCTCCGTCGACGGACGTCCGGTGCTGGTGGTGGACGACGTGGTCGACAGCGGTCTGTCGCTGGCCGAAGCCGACCGCCTGCTGCGCGAGGCCGGCGCCCGCTCCGTCAGCGCCGTGGTGTTCGCCCGGAAGCCCTGGCCGGAAGGCCGCATCCGCGAACCGGACGACGCCGCGTGGGATGCGCCGGCCCGCTTCCTTGTCGGCTACGGGATGGACGCGGCGGGCGCCTGGCGCGGCCTGCCCTATATCGCCGCCGCGCGCGGACCCTGACGCTCGAGCCACGGGGCGAGAGGCTCGGCGTCCAGCATCTCGTCGTAGGTCGGACGCGGTCGGGCCAGGCGCCATCGGTCGCCGTCGACCAACACTTCGGGCACGAGCCGCCGACCGTTGTATTGGCTGGCCATGACCGCGCCGTAGGCGCCGGCGGTGCGCAGGACGACGAGGTCTCCCGCCGCCATCGGACCCAGGGTCCGGTCCCGCGCGAAGGTGTCGGCGGTCTCGCAGACCGGTCCCACCACGTCGTAGGCCAGGGCTTCCCCGGACCGCGGACGGACGGCCTCGATCTCGTGCCACGCCTCGTACATCGCCGGGCGGACGAGGTCGTTCATGCCCGCGTCCAGCACCACGAAGCGATGTCCATCGGGCCGCGCGTTCACATGGATCACCGACGCCAGCAGCACCCCGGCGTTGGCGGCGATCACCCGACCCGGCTCGAAGGCCAGCTCTACGCCCAAGTCGCCCACCACCCGCGCGGCCATGGCGGCGAACGCGGCGGGCGAGGGCGGGTCGGGGGTGTTGAAGTAGGGGGCGCCCAGGCCGCCGCCGAGATCGAGCCGCTGAACCGGAAACCCGCGCGCGCGAAACCGCAGGACCAGATCGCGCATGAAGGCGAAGGCCTCCTCCAGCGGTTCCAGATCCACGATCTGGCTGCCGATGTGACACGCCAGCCCGACCACCGCGACGGGAGAGCCGCCGCCGGCGCGAGCGTAGATCGCCTCCGCCTCCTCGACCGCCATGCCGAACTTGTTGTGCGACGCGCCGGTGGTGATCTTGGCGTGGCCGCCGGCGCCGACGCCCGGATTGATCCTCAGGCACACCGCCGGCCGCCCCTCCACCGTCTTCGCCAGCGTCGCGAGGCGCTCGAACTCGGGAACCGACTCGACGTTCAGCTGCCCGACCCGCGCGGAAAGGGCGAACGCCAGCTCCGCGTCGGTCTTGCCGACGCCCGAAAAGACGATCCGCTCCGGCGCCATTCCAACGCTGAGCGCGCGGCGGATCTCGCCTTCGGAGACGGTGTCCGCGCCGGCGCCGAGTTCCGCGAGGAGGGCGAGCACGGAACGGTTTCCGTTGGCCTTCACCGCATAGGCGATGCGCGGCTCGCCCAGTTCCGGATGAGCCGTGAGGGCGTTCGCGAACGCGAGATAGTGCCGTCTGAGCGTCGCCGCGGAGTAGACATAGGCCGGCGTGCCGACCTGGTCGGCGATCTCCGCCAGCGGGACCTCCTCACACCAAAGCGCGCCCTCCCGCGCCTCGAAGTGGTTCATCGCGGCGGAGGATTGTTGATCGGATCGGGCATGAGTCCAGGCGGCGGCGTCGGGTTGGCCGAAGACGGTTGACCCACCACCGGCTGCGAGCGGGACGGCGAGGGATCGGCGTTGGGATCGTAGTGGCCGTCGGTGGGCAGCCGCTCGATCTCGTCCTGATCCTTCTTGGCCTGCTTCTTGGCGTCGGCCGCGGCCTTCTTCGCCTGGTAGTCGGACTTGGCCTTCTCCCCATAGAGCGGGGCCGGCTGCTCCAGGGCCCCGACCTTGCCGCACGCCACGAGGGCGAAGCCGGCGGCGAGCGCGAAGACGAGATGGGAACGGGTCATGAGAGCCTCTCCTTCCAACGGACGGCAGCCTCGCGTACCCGATCGGGAGCGGTTCCACCATGACTGGCGCGACTGGCGACCGACGCCGCGGGCGTCAGCACGCTGTAAACGTCGGCGGTGATGCGCGGCTCCACAGCCTGGAGTTCGGCCAGAGGCAAATCGGCGAGGTCGACGCCCAGGGTCTCGGCGCGTCGCACCGCCCGGCCGGTGACGTGATGCGCCTCGCGGAAGGGCGTCCCCAGCGTGCGCACCAGCCAGTCCGCGAGATCCGTCGCCGTGGCGAAGCCTAGCCCCGCGGCCGCCGCCGCGCGCTCGACATTGAGCGTCAGGTCGCCGACCATGCCGGTCATGGCGGCCAGGGCCAGCTCCAGGGCGTCGAAGGCCTGGAACAGAGGGACCTTGTCCTCCTGCATGTCCTTGCCATAGGCGAGCGGCAGACCCTTCATCACCACCGCGAGCGTGGTGAAGGCGCCCAGGATCGGCCCCGTCTTGGCTCGCACCAGCTCCGCGGCGTCCGGATTGCGCTTCTGCGGCATGATCGAAGAGCCGGTGGTCCAGGAGTCGCTCAGGGAGACGAAGCCGAACTGCGGCGTCACCCACAGCACGATCTCTTCGGAGAGCCGCGAGAGATGGGTCGCGCAGATCGTCGCCGACGACAGGGCTTCGAGGGCGAAATCCCGGGCGGAGACGCTGTCGAGGGAATTGTCGGTGGGCTTGTCGAAATCCAGCGCGGCGGCGACGCGATGGCGGTCGATGGGGAACGAGGTTCCAGCGAGCGCCGCGGCGCCGAGCGGGCTCTCGTTCATCCGCGCCCGAGCGTCGGCGAACCGGCCCGCGTCCCGTCCGAACATCTCCACATAGGCCATCAAATGGTGGCCAAAGGTGATCGGCTGCGCGGACTGCAGGTGGGTGAAGCCGGGCATCAGGTCGCCGGCGTGCGCCAGCGCTTTCTCCACCAGGGCGCTCTGAAGGTCGCGAAGCGCCGCGACGGCGCGATCGCAGGCGGCTCTCGTCCACAGCCGCACGTCGAGCGCGACCTGGTCGTTGCGCGAGCGCGCCGTGTGCAGCCGGCCGGCCGCCGGGCCGATCAGTTCGGCCAGACGCGCCTCGATGTTCATGTGGATGTCTTCGAGGTCCTCGCGAAAGGCGAAACGGTCCTCGGCGATCTCCTCCTCGATGGCGGTGAGCCCCGCCTGGATCGCCTGTCCGTCCGCCTCCTCGATGATTCCCTGGGCGGCGAGCATGGCGGCGTGGGCGCGCGAGCCGGCGATATCCTCTGTCGCCAGCCGCCGATCGAAGCCGATGGACGCGTTGATCGCGCGCATCACGTCGGCGGGCTTGGCGGCGAAGCGCCCGCCCCATAAGGAGTGGCCTTGGGAGACCTCGTTCATATGGCTTTTCACCTCCGGCGCGCCGCCTTGGCCGCCGCGCTTCTAGCGACCCTCGCCGCCTGCTCCAAACCGCCGCTCAACCACGGCGCGATGGCGAAGCTCGTGATGACGAGCCACCCCGCTCCGCCCCCCGCCTCGGTCTTCCACGATGCGGCGGGCGCGGCGCACACCCTGGCGGACTTCAAGGGCAAGGTCACCCTCGTCAACATCTGGGCCAACTGGTGCGCCCCGTGCAAGGCGGAGATCCCTAGCCTCGCCAAGCTCCAGGCCGCCTACGCCGGCAAGCCGGTGGCGGTGGTCCCGATCAGTGTCGGCAAGGGCGACGACGAGGCCGCCGGCCGCGCCTTCATCGCCCGCACCCCGCCCCTCGCCTTCTATACCGACCCCAGCTACGCCATCGCCTTCGCCTTCAAGCCGGTGGTCGAGGGCATGCCGACGACCATCGTCTACGACGCCAAGGGCGTGGAGCGGGCCCGGCTCACAGGCGGCGCCGACTGGTCCGGCCCCGACGCCAAACGCGTTATCGACACCCTGCTCGCCAAAGGGTGATCGCGCCAGAGGCTCGACTTCCAGACCGACCCTTGGTCATAAGAGGATCGAAACCTTCACCGCGCCGGAACCCCCGACCATGATCCTTCTCGATCGCCGCCTTGTGCTCACCGCCGGTCTCGCCACCGCGGGGCTCGCGGCCTGCTCCAAGAGCGGCGGAAGCGGGGGAGCCGTGAGCGACGACATGAGCCTCGGCAAGGCGAACGCGCCTGTGACGGTCATCGAGTACGCCTCGGTCGCCTGCCCGGTATGCGGCAAGTGGTACCGCGACAACTGGGACCAGTTCAAAGCCAAGTACATCGACACCGGCAAGGTTCACTACATCTTCCGTGAGATGCTCGTCGGAGACTCGACCGAGGAGTCGATCGCCGCCGCCGGCTTCCTGCTCGCCCGCTGCGCCGGCAAGGACAAATACTTCGCGGTGACCGATGCGATCTTCAAGAATCAGACCGACATCTACGCCGACCCACGCGGCGGCCTGTTACGGATCGCCCAGTCCATGGGGATGAACGATTCGCAGTTCGACAAGTGCGTCAACGACAGCGCCGCGCTCCAGGCCTTGGACAAGCGGGTGCAGGACTACGCCACCAAGGATGGCGTCAATTCGACCCCGTCGTTCGTCGTCGGGGGCAAGCCCTTGACGCCAGGTTATCACTCCATGTCGGAACTCGACGCGGCGATTGCCGCGGCTGCCCATTAGAGGACGAGACGTCGAGGGCGGAACAGGCCGTCCTCGGGCACGCTTCGGCAGCCAAGCTCGCTACGCATTTGTGGCCCGCTGCGGGTGCTTGGCGCAATTTGGCGCGGTTGCCGCCGATATGTTGCCTCAAAGCATCAAACACTTTTTATCATTTACCTAATGAACTTTTGAGTGTCATTGCGCGTACGGTAGAGTCGGAGGGCTTACCCATGCCTATCGATTGTCCGCCTAACGCGGTCCACCGGCCACATGCGATCCACTACGCGCGCCACGTGGCGTCGCATCACAAGCGCCACGCCGTCGTCGCCGCCGCCGTGGTGGTGAAGCGGCCGATCACGCCGGTGAAGCACGTGAAGGTCGCCTATCATCATCGACGGGCTCGGCTCTGCCCGCCGAACATTGGTCTCGTCGCCCTGCCGGACCTTGGGGACACCGACGTCGCCTCCTTCTACCTGCCGGCCGCTCCCTACGCCGCGCCCTTGGCGGCCGAGGACGCGGTGGCGCGACCGGGCGGAGGGAACTCTGGCCCCATCGCGGCGGGCTCCGTGCCTTACACCCCTGACAGCGACACGGTGGGCGTGCCGGGTTCAGGCTCGTCAGCAGGCGGCCCCCCGCCTTCCGGTGGATACCCTGGCGGCGGAGGCCTCGTCCTTGTACCGCCGGGGACGACCCCTCCGCCACACGGCGGTCCGTCGCCGCCGCCTGTCGTAACGCCACCGGGGAACACGCCGCCCCCCGTGGTCACGCCGCCCGTCGTCCCCCCGTCGCCGCCCGTCGTGCCGTCGGTTCCGGAGCCGGCGAGCTGGGCCTTGATGCTGGTGGGCATGGGTGCGTTGGGCGCGGTTCTCCGGCGGCGAGCCGTCCGCGCCTAGCGGCGCAGGTTGGCGCCGACCGCCTTGGCCGCCGCCGCGACCACGCGTTCGGAGAGCGCCTCGATCTCGGCCTCGCTCAGGGTAGCCGCACGCGGCTGGATGACGACTTCCAGGGCGAGCGACTTGGCTCCCTCCGGCACGCCCGCGCCGCGATAGACGTCGAACACGGCGGTCGATTGGATCAGTTGCCGGTCGGCGCTCCGCACCGCCCGCTCGAGATCGCCCGCCGCCACGGCCTCGTCCACCACGAAAGCGAAGTCGCGGGTCAGCGGCATGAACGGCGAGAGTTGGACCGGCGGCTTGGTCTTGGCCTTGCCGGCCTTGGGCTCAGGCACGGCGTCGAGGCGCACCTCGAAGGCGAGGACCGGCCCATCCACATCCAGCGCCTTGAGGGCGGCGGGGTGAATCTCGCCGAGCGTCGCCAGCGGAGCCTTCCCAAGACGCAGCGTGGCTGAACGCCCGGGGCGCCACCAGGCGGCCGGCGGTGTCTGGTCGAGCTGGAGCGAGGCGACCGGCGCGTCCAGTTCGGCGAGCAGCGCCAGAAGGTCGGCCTTCAAGGCGAATACGTCCTCGGCCGGTCCCTTGTCCCAGCGGCGGCGCCCGGACGGCTGCAGCACGGCGGCGATGACCGTCTTCTGGTCGGCCGGTTCGTCGCCCAGGAAGATCGGGCCGATCTCGAACAAGGCCGCGCCCGGAAAGCCGCGCCGGGCGTTTCGGCCGACCGCCTCGATGAGGCCGGGCAGCGCCGAGGGTCGCATGCAGTCGAGATCGGCGGCGATCGGGTTCTGGAGCACCAGCCGCTCGTCGCCGCCGCCGAAGATCGCGGCCACGCGGCGGGCGATGAACGACCAGGTGACCGCCTCCTCGTAGCCGGCGGCGGCGAGAGCGCGCCTCGCCAGACGGATGCGGGACTGGCGCACGGTGAGCACACCGCCCGCCGTGCGAGGGGTCTCGGGCAACGGCGTCACCGGCAGGGCGGCAAAGCCCTCGATCCGGACAACCTCTTCCACAAGATCCGCCTTGCCGTCGACGTCACGCCGCCAGGAGGGCGGCTGGACGCGGCCGCTCGTGGTTTCGAACCCGAGGGCGCTCAGGATCGAGCCGACGCGGGCGGCCGAGACATCGATGCCGGAGAGACGCCGCACATAGTCCGGCTGGAACTCGATCGGCGGCAGACGCTCGGGCGCTCGGCCGACGAAGACCACCTCGGAAGCCTCGCCGCCGCACAGCTCCAGGATCAGGGCCGTGGCGCGCTCGATGCCTTCGACGAGGGACTCTGGATCCACGCCCCGCGCGAAACGGTACTGGGCGTCGGAGACGATGCCGGTGTCGCGCCCCGTCTGGGCCGTGCGGATGGGATCGAACCAGGCGCTCTCCAGGAAGACGTCGGTGGTGGTTTCCGAGCACCCGGTCGAGGCGCCGCCCATCACTCCGCCCAGGCTGATCGCGCCCGAGGCGTCGGCGATGACGCACATCTCCGGCGACAGCTCATAGGTCTTGCCGTCCAGCGCCTCGAGACGTTCGCCGGGCCGGGCGAGGCGAACGTCCAGGGTCTCGCCCGTGATCTTCGCCGCGTCGAACACGTGCAGCGGACGCGCGCGGTCGAGGGTCAGCAGGTTGGTGACGTCCACCAAGGTGCTGATCGGGCGCAGACCCACGCTCTTGAGCTTGGCTTGCAGCCACGCTGGGGACGGCCCGTTCCGCACACCCCGGATCAGTCGGCCGGCAAAGGCGGGGCACGCGTCCGGCGCGGAGAGCCGCACCTGGATCGGCGAGGCGAAAGCGCCGGGCGTGACCGGCGTGGGCGTCTCGATCAAGGTTCCGAGCCCGGCGGCGGCGAGGTCGCGGGCGATGCCGTGGACGCCCAGCCAGTCGGGCCGGTTCGGCGTCACCTCGAAGTCGATCACCGCGTCGAGGCCCGAGCGCCTCGGCCGCCGGCGTTCCCACCGGCAGCTCCGGCAATTCGAGGATGCCGTCGCTCTCCTCGGCCGTCTCAAGTTCGGCCGCCGAGCAGAGCATGCCGTTGGAGACGACCCCCCGCACCGCGCGGGCCTCGAGCGTGATCCCAGAGCCCGGCACGTAGGCGCCGATCGGCGCATAGATGGTCGTCAGCCCCGCGCGCGCGTTGGGCGCGCCGCAGACGATCTCCTTGGGACCGTCGAGGGTGTCGACCTGGCACACGCGCAGGCGATCGGCGTTGGGGTGCTGCACGGCCTCGCGGATGCGCGCCACCGAGAACTTGGCGAGAGTCGCGCGAGGGTCGAGCACGTGCTCGACCTCCATGCCGACCATGGTCATGGTCTCGACGATCGCCTCCACCGGGGCGTCGGTCGCCAAGTGCTCCTTGAGCCAGGAGAGGGTGAACTTCATCGCCGGCTCAGCTCAGGCCGGAGGCGGGGTTGGGCGCGGCGAAGGCCGAGAAGCCGTAGTGCGCCAGCCAGCGCACGTCGCTGGCGAACATGTCGCGCAGGTCGGGCATGCCGTACTTGAGCGCGGCCAGTCGATCCACGCCGCAGCCGAAGGCGAACCCCTGCCACTCGTCCGGATCGAGCCCGCAGTTGCGCAGCACCTTGGGGTGGACCATGCCGCAGCCGAGGATCTCGAGCCAATCGGTCCCCTGCCCGATCCGGATCGCCCCGCCCGAGCGATCGCACTGCACGTCCATCTCCGCCGACGGCTCGGTGAAGGGGAAGTGGTGCGGGCGGAAGCGGGTGACCACGCCGTCCAGCTCGAAGAAGCGGGCGACGAACTGGTCCAGGGTCCACTTGAGATGCCCCATGTGGATGTCGCGGTCGATCACCAGGCCCTCGACCTGGTGGAACATCGGCGTGTGGGTGGCGTCGCTGTCGTTGCGGTAGGTGCGCCCGGGCGAGATGATCCGGATCGGCGGGCTTTGGCCGCCGGCGATCCAGGGCGCGGGCGGCGGGGCGTTGGTCCGCTGCATGGTGCGCACCTGGACCGGGCTGGTGTGGGTGCGCAGCACCTTGCGCTCGCCGTCCGGCCCGGGCTGGAAGAAGAAGGTGTCGTGCATCTCCCGCGCCGGGTGCTTGGGCGGGAAATTGAGCGCGGTGAAGTTGTGGAAGTCGTCCTCGATGTCCGGCCCCTCGGCGAGGGCGAAGCCCATCTCGGCGAAGATGGCGACCATCTCGTCCATCACCTGCATCACCGGATGGACGGTCCCACGGCGGCGCGGCGGCGCCGGCAAGGAGAGATCCAGCCGTCCGGCCTCGAGCTCCTTCTCCAGCGCGGCGGCGTCCAGCTCGGCCTTGCGGGCCGCGACGGCGGCGGCGACGCGGTCGCGCAGGCCGTTGATCTTCGGACCGGCTTCGCGTCGCTCGTCGGGGCTCATCGACCCCAGCGACTTGAGCAACGCGGAAATCGAGCCGCTCTTGCCGATCAGCTCCACGCGCGCGGCGTCGAGCGTCGCGGCGTCGGGGGCGCCGGCGACGCGCGCGAGCGCGTCGGCCTCAAGCCTGTCGAGATCCATGGCGGCCCCGCCTAGGCGAGGGCCGCGCGGACCTTGTCGGCGATGATCTTAAACGCCGCCGGGTCCTGGCCGGCGATATCCGCGAGCACCTTGCGGTCGATCTCGATGCCGGCCTTGGCGAGACCGTTGGCGAACACCGAATAGGTCAGGCCCTCGGCCCGCGCCGCCGCGTTGATCCGCTGGATCCACAGCGCGCGGAAGGAGCGCTTGCGCACCTTGCGGTCACGGTAGGCGTACTGGCCCGCCCGATCGACGGCCGCCTTGGCCGCGCGGATGGTGTTCTTGCGCCGGCCATAGAAACCCTTGGCCTGCTCCAGAACCTTCTTGTGTCTGGCGTGGGCGACCACGCCTCTCTTAACTCGCGCCATGATCTATCTCCGGGTCACAGGCCGTAGGGCAGGAAGAGCTTGACGATCTTCGTGTCGGATTCGCTCATCACTTCGGTGCCCCGCCGCTGGCGGATGTACTTGCCGTTGTGGCTGATCAGCCGGTGACGCTTGCCGGCGACGCCGGCTTTCAGCTTGCCGGTGGCGGTGAGCTTGAAGCGTTTCTTGACGCCGCTCTTGGTCTTCAGTTTGGGCATTTCGCATCGACGCGCTTGTTGGGCGGGCCGTCCTCATATCGGGCGTGCAGAGAGGACCGCCCTGGCATGCCTTGGGCCAGGCGGTCTTAAACGAAGCCGGGGTGTCTAGGGTAAAGCGGGCCGGAACTCAACCCGCGATGTAGGATCCGAGCCCCTCCACCAGCGCGTCGAACAGGGCGCGCATGCGGCGCACGCCCTTGAGGTCCTCGTGCATCACCACCCAGTACTCCAGCGGCCACTCCAGCAGATCGCTGAGCACGGGGATCAGGTCGGGGTCTCCTCGCGCAATCGTCGTCTGGCAGAAGCAAAGGCCAAAGCCGGCGCGAAGGAAGGCGAGCTGGGCGGGGTTGCTGTCGCACCGCAGGCTGAAGAAGTCCCGCGTGATCGTGACCGGCAACCGGGACATCACCGACGGCGGCGGCGCCTCCCGGTCGAAGCCGATGACGCTGTGCGCGCCGACCTCGGCGATGGTGGTCGGCAGGCCGTGCCGCTCGGCGTAGGATCGGTGGGCGTAGAGATGCAGCTTCACCTCGCCGATCCGGCGGGCGAGCAGCGCGCCTTGCGTGGGCCGCACCATGCGCACGGCGAGGTCGGCGTCGCGACGCAGCAGGTCCTCCTGCCGGTTGGACACCGAGAGCTCGATGGCGACCTTCGGGTGGGCCTCGCGGAAGGCGGTAAGGATGTCGGGGAGGACGTCGCTGGCGACGATCTCCGCCGCCGTCAGCCGCACGACGCCCGACAGCCCCTCCCCATCTCCGCTGGCGACGCGCCGCAGCGCGCCGGCGGCGGCGCTCATGGCGCGGGCGTGCGGCTCCAGCGCCAGGGCCGCCTCGGTCGGCTTGAGGCCTGACGGCGAGCGGGTGAACAGCGCGCCGGCGCCGAGACCGGCCTCCAGCGCGGCGATCTGGCGACCGACCGTGGGTTGCGCCAGACCCAGCGCGTCGGCGGCGCGAGACAGGCTGCCGGTGTCGAGCACGGCCAGCAAGGCGCGGTAGAGGCTCCAGTCCGGCTCGGCGTCGGCCATGCATTTCCGTATAGCCAAGCTGCGGGGAGCGGCAATTGTTTTGAGGGCTCGGCGGGGCGACCTTGGTCTCGTCAGACAGACGGAGACCAGCCATGACCCAAGACAAGATCGCCCTCGTGCTCGGCGCCACCGGATCCTTCGGCGGCCACGCCGCCGTCGCCCTGCAGAAGCACGGCTGGCGGGTCCGCGCCCTCACCCGCGACGTGGAGCGCGCCCGCACCGCCACCGGCCCGCGCATGCCGATCGACTGGATCGCCGGCGACGCCATGATCTCCGCCGACGTCGTGGCGGCGGCGCGCGGCGCCAGCCTGATCGTGCATGCCGTCAATCCGCCGCGCTATCGCAACTGGGCCGGCACGGTGCTTCCCATGCTGGAGAGCAGCATCGCGGCGGCCAAGGCGAGCGGCGCCCGCATCCTCCTGCCCGGCACGGTCTACAACTACGCCCCGGACGCCGGCCCGGCGATCGGCGAAAACGCACCCGAGGCGCCGGTCACCCGGAAGGGAAAGATCCGCGCCGAGATGGAGCGCCGATTGGAGGCGGCGTGGGAGAGCGACGGGGTGCGCAGTCTCGTCCTGCGCGCCGGCGACTTCTTCGGGCCCGCCGCGCCCGCCAGCGCGCTCAAGTGGCTGACGGTGATCGGCCGGGGCGAGGTGCGCGCGGCCTTCCGGATGGGTTCAGCCGACCACGCCTTCGCCTATCTGCCGGACCTCGCCGAGACCGCCGCGCGGCTGGTGGATCGCGAGGCGGAACTGGCGCCGGTGGAGCGCTTCCACTTCGCCGGCCAGTATCTCGCACCGACCGCCCTCACGGACTCCATCCGCCGCGTCACCGGCCGTCCGCGCCTGCCGGTCCTGCCCTTCCCCGAGCCCATGGTGTGGGCCATGGCGCCGTTCGACGAGACCATGCGCGAGATGCTCGAGATGCGGTATCTGCGCACCCGGGCCATCGGCCTGGACAACCGCAAGCTGGTCGCCTTCCTGGGCGAGGAGCCGCGCACGCCGCTTGATTTGAGCGTGGCGGCGGCCCTGGCGGACCTGGGTGTCGCCGCGGCCGAACCGCGCCCGGCGCCGTCGCCCCGCCTCTCCTTGCTAATGGCCTAGGGCGTGGATCTGGCCGGTGTCGTTATCGGCGTCGGCCAGACCGTTCAGACGGATGTTGGCGTAGGCCGGTCCGGTCGGCGTCATCGTCACCAAGAGGGTGTGGTCCATGGTTCCGGGCCCCTCGCGGTGGGCGATCGCTCCGGTGGTGGCCATCATGAAGTAGTCATGCCCGCCGCGCCGCTCGTGGCTGTAGTAGTGCAGGTGTCCGGCGAAGACGGTGTAGCGGCGCGGCGCCAGCAGGGCCTCGATCCTGGGCCAGCTCGGATCGTCGCTGATCCACGCCGGCTTGTGGAAGAAGACGAAGGTCCAGGCGGCGTCGGGGTGGCGGCTCAAGGTCTCCTTCACGAAAGCGACCTCGTCCTCGCCGAGGTGGGCGTCCTTGATCTGGGCGGTTGGCGGGCGCTTGCCGAGCGTGTCGGCGACGAGCTTGTCGCCGGCGTCGATGTCGGCGCTCATGGCGTCCACCATCTTGTGGAAGCCGGCGGCGGCCTGAGGCGTCATCGGCGAGGGCGGGTTCTCCGTGTCGAGCACGATGAACAGCGCCTTCTTATAGGTGAAGGCGTACCAGGGTCGGCCGTGACGCTCGGTCCACACCTGCACGGCCTGGGGGTCCGACAGGTCGTGGTTTCCCGGCACGTAGACGAAGGGTCGGCCCGAGCCGGCGACCATGGCGCCGATGCCGTCCCACTCGCGGTTCAGCTCGGCGCGGTCGGGGGTGTAGCCCTCGATCAGGTCGCCGACGGGGATGATGAAGTCGGGCTGCAGCCAGCCGATCTGCTTCATCGCCTGGGGGAAGACGCCGTCGCGCGCCACCCCGGTACGGTCGCCGATGACCGCGAAGCGCAAGGGTCCGCCGTCGTCGCGCGGCTCGGCCGTCCACGGCTTGGCGGCGGGGAAGGCGACGTCGCTATGGAAGCCGCTCGGCTCGGCCGCCCGGGCGAGGCCCGCCGCCATTAGCGCGACCGCCAGGATCATCGCCCCCCGCATACTCTGCTCCTCAGACCGGCCTGTCGCCGACGACGGTGACCCGCTCCATCCGCCGCACGGCGGGCCAGTAGTCGCTCACCGCGTAGTGCTGGCTGGAGCGGTTGTCCCAGAAGGCGATCGAGTTCGCCTCCCAGCGGAAGCGGCACTGATATTCCGGGATCGCCGCCTGGGCGTAGAGGTGGGCGAGCAGCTCGCGGCTGCGCTCGGGCGAGACGCCGACGATCGCTTGAGTGAAGGCGGCGTTGACGTAGAGCGCCTTCTGGCCGGTCTCGGGATGGGTGCGCACCACCGGGTGCTCCACCATCGGGAAGCGGCGGTTGAAGGCCTCGATCTCCGCCTCGCTCTTGCCGGCCTTGCGCAGCCCCCGGCGGAAGTGGGCGAAGTCGTGCACGGCGACGAGTGCCGTCGATCTCTTCCTTGATGGCGTCCGAGAGGCCGGCGTAGGCGGCGGTCATGTCGGCGAACAGGGTGTCGCCGCCCACCGGCGGAACCTCGACCGCGCGCAGGATCGAGCCCAGGGACGGGATCTCCCGCCAGGTCACATCGCTGTGCCAGGTGTTCTCCCGGCCCCGGCTGTCCCGGTCATGGGTGATGGCCAGCACCTCGGGATAGCCCGGCTTGCTCGGCGCGAAGGGATGCACCTCCAGCGGCCCGAACCGTCGCGCGAACTCCAGGTGCTGCTCGGTGGTGATGTCCTGGTCGCGGAAGAACAGCACCTTGTAGTCCAGCAGCGCGCGGCGGATCGCGGCGAGCGTCTCGTCCGGCAAGGGGGCGCGGAGGTCGACGCCGTGGATCTCCGCGCCGATGGCGGGCGTGAGCGGCCGGAGCTCCAGGCCAAGGGCTTCGAGACTGGCGAGGGGAGCGTTCACGGGCGGGTTTCCTCACGCGGCGGACCAGCCCGATCTTGCGCCGGGGCGGGCGGAGTTTCAACGGCGGCGCGCGCCCGTGCGAATTTGGCAGGTCGGTGATCCGGCAAGACTTCCCGGCGGACCCCGCATGGCTTTGACCGGTATGATGAATGTCCCGCTCAGTGGCGGCAGGAACCGGGCAGCCCGTAGGCAGGGGAATGGCAGGGAATTCACCGTTTCTGAAAGGAAAACGCCGACATTTCGGCTCGGTCGAGCGCGAGAGGCCGCCCCAAATCCGCGCCAAACGGCGCTTCCTCTTCAGAAGCTCAGCGAGCGTCCGGGCACGCCGGTTGGTTGACGATGAGAAAGATCACGGATCATTGCAATATGATAACTTCCCTCCCGCGTCAAGGCCCGGCGAGCAGGAGGAAGCCCTGGATGTCCCAGCTGACGAAGTCCCACGTCTCGCCCGGCCCGCCGTACATCTGCAGGTGGTTGCCGCGCACCGGCCAGTTGCCAGACGCCAGCGCATAGTAGCGGGGATCGCCGCCATGGCCGGTGGCGTCCAGCACCTGGTGCAGGACCGGGCCGAAGATGGTCGGCGACGAGGGCGAGGAGACGGAGAACATGGCGGGGAAGGACGAGCTCTGCCCCTCCAGGTCGCCGATCAAGGCGGTGACGCCTCCGGTGATGGCAAGGTTCGAGGCCTGCCCCAGGTTCACGTCGAACTTCCCGTCCTTGGGGAAGGTGAACTTCACGCCGACGTAGGGGCTGATCGAGGCGAGGGCCATGATCGTCTGCCGCACGGGCACGGAGAAGCTGTGGTCGGGCAGGAGCGCGGAAGACGGCGCGGACTCGAACTCGCCCAGCACGAAGGTCGACCCGACGGGCCCGGTGAGCATCACTCCTTCCTGATAGGCGCGGGCGTTGGGCGGCACATCGTGCTGCACCGAGAGCCAGGTCCGGCTCCGCGTGGTGGCCACGGCCGGGCTTGTCCAGAGCGTCCCGTCGCTGATGTAGGCCCGCGCCGCCGCGCCCGCGCCGGAGGCCACCACCACCGCCGCCCCGACCGCGCGCCGCGACCCGGCCATCACCGCCTCGCTCGACGGCGTTGCGGCCGATGAACTCTGGGCCGGAGGTGGCCTTCACCACCACCAGCACATGATCCCCGCCCTGGAGCAGGCCGGTGTGCGCCGGGCGGCTGGAGATCCAGAAGTGGGGATAGAGCTTGCCGTCGGCGAAGCGGACGACATTGCTGGTGAGCGCGCCCCCGCCGGCAAGCCCGGTGAAATCGCCATGCTGAATCAGGGTGGCCGTGCAGGCGACCGACGCCGTGGGGACGCCCGAGGGATATTCCAGCGTCGCGTCGAACGACTTGCCGGGCGCGATCGCCTTGATCTGGAGCGGCGTGGCGCGCAGCGCGGGATCGCAAGGCGCGGCGAATGCGACATATTGGCCGACGACCAGATCGGCGGTGGACGCCACGCGGATCGTCACCGCCCGCGCGCCCGTCGTGTAGCCCGTGACGGCGATCGGCGGGATCACGCCGGTGAGCGCGTCGTTCATCGCCGCGACCACGCCGCTGGCGTCCTGGATGTAGAAGTTGGGATCGGGCCACTCGTTCGCGGCCACGATCGTGGGAGTTGAGGACGGCGCGGGCTGCGCCGGAGAGTGTCCGGCCATGAAGAACAATCCGAGAGCGGCGAGTGCGGCCGACCTTCGACGCGTGCGGTGGATATTCCTGCTCAACTCGCCTCTCCTCACTGACTCGCCGCCGACGGCGCCGCAGTATCCGCCTCCCGCCCGGTATCTCTCCTCGCCTGGATCGGCGCGCTGCCGACCATGAACGCCCTTCTTTGCAGTCTGTCCGCGGACTCCGCCCATCTCTGGAGCTAGCGTCCGGCTGTTCGCAGGGGTGTTTAGGAATGTCGACTGTAGACAGCGTGTGCGCGCAGGGTTTGCTCCCTTGGTTCGTGAAGGTCTCCCCCAAGTTCTACGACGACGCCTGCGACGTCGGGTTCGGCTGGGAAGGGTGGGCGCGCGACGAAGACGATGCGGTGAGGCAAGCGCTCGAAGAGTGCCACCAGATGAACGAGCGGGAACCGGAGGATCACGACGAGGACGTCGATCCGGATCGAGCCAAGGTGCTCCTGCGCAAGTGGGATCCGACCGAGCGCGACTTCCGCAACCGTTCGCTCGGCAAGGCCGGGGAGGCGCTGATCGTCGACTTCGAGCGCCGCCGCCTGTCCGATGCGGAGCGGCCGGACCTCGCCCGAAAGATCTGCTGGTGGCGCAGGAGGACGGCGACGGCGCGGGCTAAGACATCCTATCCTTCGATCTCGCCGACCGCGAGCGGCTGATCGAAGTGAAGACGACGCGCGGGCCGCAACGGACGCCCTTCTTCCTCACGAGCAACGAACGCTATTTGGCGGATGAGCGGCCCGGGGAATTTCGGATCTTCAGGTTGTATAAGTTCGGATAAGAAACGAAGCGGTTCAAGCTCCGACCTCCGCTACAGTATGCGCTCGTTCTTGAGGCCGGCGACCTTCAAGGCTTCGTTCGGCCAGAGACCGTGCCTAGCGAGTGGCTGGCTCAGCTACATCACCACCTTCACTTTGCCTGCCGGCGCCCTGAACGCCCACGCAGACACTCCCCCTTTCGGATCGGACGCCCCATGTGGCACGATGCAGCGAGGAGTTGCCCCATGTCATCCCTCAAAGTCGATGTTCCTGAACCCGTCGCCGCATGGCTGGAAAAGCGGGTCTCGTCGGGCGCATTCGCCAGTGCGAGCGACTATGTGAGCGAACTCATTCTCCGCGATCAGGGCCTCTCCCCAGAAGAGGCGCTGAAACTGAGGGAACTGGATAGCGCCATCGCGGTGGGGGTGGCCGACTGCGAAGCGGGACGCGTGTTCGACGCCGATGAGGTCTTCGACGAGCTTGAAGCGAAGTACGAGGCGATGATCGCCGCCGAAGAGCGGTGAAGGTCACCTTCACGGGTCGGGCCCGAAGCGATCTGCGGGAGATCAGCGCCCACATCGAGCAAGACAGCGTCAGAGCCGCGTTGTCGGTGACGCGCGAGTTGCGGCGCTGCGCCAAGGAGCTTGGAGACAGCCCTCGCGCTTATCCAACCCTTCGAGGTTTCGAACATCGCGGGTTTCGGCGTCGGGTGGTCGGGTCGTACCTGATCATCTACCGAATCCTCGAAGATCGGGTGAGTATCCTGAGAGTGCTGCATGGCGCGCGGAGCTACGAACGCTTGCTGTAGACCGCGCCGAAAGACGATCTGCGTCGAGCTGGGCGCCTTTCAATCCCCATCCATCTTCAACGCCGCGATGAACGCCTCCTGCGGGATCTCCACCTTCCCGAACTGGCGCATCTTCTTCTTCCCCTCCTTCTGCTTGTCGAGCAGCTTGCGCTTGCGGCTCGCGTCCCCGCCGTAGCACTTGGCGGTGACGTCCTTGCGGAGCGCCCGCACCGTCTCGCGGGCGATGATCCGTCCGCCGATGGCGGCCTGGATGGGGATGACGAAGAGGTGGGGCGGGATCAGTTCCTTCATCTTCTCCACCATGCCCCGGCCGCGCATCTCGGCGCGGTCGCGGTGGACGAGCATGGAGAGGGCGTCGACGGGTTCGGCGTTGACCAGGATGTTCATCTTCACGAGGTCGCCGGTGCGGTAGCCTTCCAGCTGGTAGTCGAAGCTGGCGTAGCCTTTGCTCACGCTCTTCAGCCGGTCGTAGAAGTCGAACACCACCTCGTTGAGCGGCAGGTCGTAGACCACCATCGCCCGGGCGCCGACGTAAGAGAGCTCCTTCTGCTCGCCGCGCCGGTCCTGGCAGAGCTTGATCACCGCGCCGAGGTATTCGTCGGGGGTGAAGATGGTGGCGCGGATCCAGGGCTCGGCGATGGAGGCGATCTTCACCGGGTCCGGCAGGTCGGCCGGGTTGTGGAGGTCGATCTCTGAGCCGTCGGTGAGCCCGATCTTGTAGATCACGCTGGGGGCGGTGGCGATCAGGTCGAGGTTGAACTCGCGGGTGAGCCGCTCCTGGATGATCTCCAGGTGGAGCAGGCCTAGGAACCCGCAGCGGAAGCCGAAGCCGAGGGCGGCGCTGGTCTCCATCTCGTAGGTGAAGCTGGCGTCGTTGAGGCGCAGGCGGCCGACCGCGGCGCGCAGGTCCTCGAAGTCGGCGGCGTCCACCGGGAACAGGCCGCAGAACACCACCGGCTGCACCGGCTTGAACCCGGTCAGGGCCTTGGCGGTCTGGCGGCGCTCCTCGGTGATGGTCTCGCCGACGGCGGCGTCGGCCACATCCTTGATCTGGGCGGTGATGAAGCCGATCTCGCCGGGGCCGAGGCTGGCGACGTCGGTCGGCTTGGGCTGGAACACGCCGATCTTGTCGATCTTGTAGCTGGCCCCCGTCTGCATCATGCGCACCTGGGCGCCGGCCTTGAGCACCCCGTCGAAGACGCGGACGAGCACGACGACGCCGAGGTAGGCGTCGTACCAGGCGTCCACCAACAGGGCCTTCAGCGGGGCGGCGGCGTCGCCCTTGGGCGGCGGCAGGCGGGTGACGATCGCTTCCAGCACGTCGTGGATGCCGAGGCCGGTCTTGGCGCTGGCCTCCACCGCGTCGGAGGCGTCGATGCCGATCACGTCCTCGATCTGCTGGCGCACGCGGTCGGGCTCGGCGGCGGGCAGATCGACCTTGTTGAGGACGGGGACGATCTCGTGGTTGTTCTCGATGGCCTGGTAGACGTTGGCCAGGGTCTGGGCCTCGACCCCCTGGCTCGCGTCCACCACCAGGATCGAGCCCTCGCAGGCGGCGAGGCTGCGGCTCACCTCATAGGCGAAGTCGACGTGGCCGGGGGTGTCCATCAGGTTGAGGATGTAGGTCTCGCCGTCGTCGGCCTTGTAGTCGAGGCGCACGGTCTGGGCCTTGATGGTGATCCCGCGCTCGCGCTCGATCTCCATGTTGTCGAGCACCTGCTCCTTCATCTCGCGCGCGGTGAGGCCGCCGGTCTCCTGGATCAGGCGATCGGAGAGCGTCGACTTGCCGTGGTCGATGTGGGCGACGATGGAGAAGTTGCGGATGCGGGAGAGCGGGAACGTCATCGCGCCCAATTAGCACACGCGGTGCGAGTGCGGCGCCGCATCAGCGGGCGCCCGCGAAAATGAGACTTCAATTGTGAAGTATTGTCTTGTCGGGGGCAGGAGGCTCGCCTAGCGGTGAGTTCAAGGGGCTCGTCGAGGATCATATGTTAAAGTACGCCCTGGTAGGGGCGGTCGCCCTCGCGGCCGCCGTGACGCCCCTCGCCTCGACCGCCGATGCGACCACCTTCCCCTTCAAGGCCGCCGACAGCAGCCGAACCCTCGTGCCGAGCGACGTCAGCAGCGCGGCCCCGTCACTCAATTCGTCCTACGGCTCGGATCAGGCGGTCACCGCCTTGACGGCGCCATCCACCGCCGCCGCGGCGGGATCCATGCCGGGAGGCGCGGCTACCCTGGTCGTGAACCCTGGCGCGCAGACCCAAACCTCGCTCGATACTGGCCCGCACCTCGCCACCGGCTTCACCGACGGCGGACTCGGGATCAACGAGACGGTGAGCCTGAATGTGGCCTCGGCGGCGCCCGAAGCTGGAGCCTGGGCGCTGATGTTGCTCGGTTTCGTGATCGTCGGCGGGGTGATGCGGACGCGCGTTCGGGGAGCGTCGGTCGGCGCGTGAGGCGATAGCGGACGGCCCGGCGCGACGTCGCGCGCACAGGTCTTTTTCTCAACCCGCCTCGATCTCGGCCCGGTGTTCCGGATCGCGCTCCATGCGGCGCACGATCAGGGTCTGGGCCAGCAGCAGGCCGATCCCGGCCGCGTAGCCGGAGAAGGCTCCGCCGGGATAGCGCCCGCCCCTAGCCCCGTCGGCCACCGACCAGAAGATGAAGCCGGCGATGGCGAGCAGCACGCCCAGCCCGCCCAGCACCGAGATCGGCGTCTGGCCGAAGCCGGTGCGGTAGCTGAGCCACAGGTGCCGCTCCAGAAAGCGCCGCACCGGCGGAGCGACGAGGGCCGCGAGGAACGACACCCCCAGGAACATCCCCGGGAAGATCGCGGTGCGCTGCACCTTCAGCGCGATCGGCCCCGGCAGCACCTGGAAGGCCCGCACCACCGCGGCGGCATAGACCAGGGCCGCCACCGCCAGGCACGCCCCCTGCATCCGCCGAAACAATCGCCACGCACGGCCCGGACTCATCGACTCCACATGGGCGCCCGAACCGCGCGCGTCATCCCCGCCCGCGCCGGGTTGGCGCCGAGCTTATGGTGACGCTAATCACATCCGTCGTGAGTTCGGCGAGGGGCGGCCGAACCGGGCCGGAGACGATTCGATGACGTGGTTCTTCACGCCGCTGATCGCGGCGGGCGTGTTCGTCCTGGGCTTGGTGTTGTTCGTGTTGCTCTCGGCGTCGTGCGAGGTGGGATACCGCGTCGGTCGCTGGCGCGGGACCAAGCTCAAGCTCACCAAGGAGGAGGTCGACACCACCAACACCCTCACCGCCGGGATGCTCGCCCTGCTGGCGTTCATCCTGGGGTTCACCATCGACTTCGCCCAGCAGCGGTTCGAAGCGCGCCGCGAGCTGGTGGTGGAGGAGGCGAACGCCATCGGCACCGCCTGGCGCCGCGCCGAGATGATCGGCGGATCCGACGCTGAGGCGATCGCCGCGGACATCGCCAGCTACGCCCAGGTGCGCCTGGCCTTCACCCGAGCGGACATCGATGGGCCGCTGGAGGCGCTGAGCCTGCGCACGGAGGCGCTGCAGAACGACATCTGGATCCGCGCCACGCGCATCGCCCGCGCGCAGCCCAATCCGATCACCGCCACCCTGGCGACGGCGCTGAACACCATGTTCGACGACGCCCAGAGCCAGCGTTTCGCCTTCGACGCCCAGGTGCCCACCGACATGCTGACGATGCTGCTATGCGGTTCGATGCTGTCGATCGGGGCGATGGGCTTCCAGATGGGCGTGGCGGGGGCGCGGCAGCCGATCCTCTCCTCCCTGCTTCTGATCATGTGGACGGGCGGCATGGTGGTGACCGTCGACCTGAATCGCTCGCGGGTCGGCCATATCCGCGTCGACACTACGCCTTTCCATTGGGTGCTGAACGAGATCCGCGCCGCGCCGACGGCGGCGCCCGTCGCGGCGGCGAGAGCGCCCGCGCCCGCTCAGTGATTGTGGCGGGGGATGTCGCGGCCGACGCCTCGGAAGCCGACGGCGAACTCCAGCACGGCGCCCGTCTCCATCTGGCCGGTCTTCTCGCGGAACAGTTCCTCCCAGGGCGTGGCGCTGGGCGGGATCGGCGGCGGCGGCTCGGTCTTGCGGCGCGCGATCTCCGCCTCGTCCACCAGGGCGTCGCAGCGGCCGGCGTTCAGGTCGACGCGGACGATGTCGCCCGTGCGCAGCCAGGAAAGCCCGCCGCCGACCGCGCTCTCGGGCGAGGCGTTGAGGATCGAAGGGCTGTCGGAGGTGCCCGACTGGCGGCCGTCGCCGAGGGTGGGGAGACTCTCGATCCCGCGCTTCAGCAGCGCATCCGGCGGCTGCATGTTGACCACTTCGGCCGAGCCCGGCCAGCCGATCGGACCCGCGCCGCGCATCACCAGGATGCAGTCCTCGTCGATGGCGAGGGCCGGGTCGTTGATCCGCGCGTGGTAGTCTTCCGAGCCGTCGAAGACGATGGCGCGCGCCTCGAACGCGTCCTCGTGGCCCGGACGTGACAGGTAGCGGGCGCGGAACGCCGGCGAGATCACGCTGGTCTTGAGGATGGCGAAGTCGAACAGGTTGCCGCGCAGCACGACGTAGCCGGCGCGTTCCTTCAGCGGCGCGCCGTAGGGGTAGATCACCTCTCGATCGGACGACTCCCGGCCCTCAAGGTTCTCGGCCACGGTGCGGCCGGTCACCGTAAGACAGCTCCCGTCGAGCTTTCCGGCCCGAAGCAGCTCCCACATCACCGCCGGGACGCCGCCGGCCCGGTAGAAGCGCTCGGAGAGATATTCGCCGGCCGGCTGCATGTTCACCAGCAGGGGAATGTCGTGGCCTTCGGTCTGCCAGTCGTCCGGGCGGAGGTCGGCGCCGGCGTGGCGGGCGATGGCCTGGAGGTGTGGCTGGGCGTTGGAGGAGCCGCCGATGGCGCTCACCACCTTCAGCGCGTTGAGGCAGGAGGCGCGGGTGATGAGGTCCGACGGCTTCAGGTCGTCATAAGCCAGCTCGACGATGCGCTTGCCGGTCTCGAACGCCATCTGCGCCCGCTCGCCGTAGACGGCGGGGATCGCGGCCGAGCCGGGCAAGGCGAGGCCCAGCGCTTCCGCGACCGCATTCATGGTCGAGGCCGTGCCCATGCTGTTGCAGTGGCCGAGCGACGGCGAGGAACTGAGCGCCGCCTCGAAGAACTGTTCCTCGTCGATCTGGCCGGCGGCCATCGCCCGGCGCGCGCGCCAGATCACCGTGCCGGCGCCGGCGGGCTTGCCGTCGAGCCAGCCGTCCAGCATCGGCCCGCCGTTGAGGACGATGGCCGGGATATCGACCGTCGCCGCCGCCATGATCGCCGCCGGCGTGGTCTTGTCGCAGCCGGTGGTGAGCACCACGGCGTCGAAGAAGTAGCCGTGCAGGCTCTCGACCAGGGTGAGGTAGGCGAGGTTGCGGTCGATGGCGGCGGTCGGCCGCCGGCACTCCTCGAAGATGGTGTGGGTGGGGAAGCTGATCGGGATGCCGCCGGCGGCGCGGACCCCGTCCTTGATCCGAGCCTCCAGCCGAAGGTGGATGGCGTTGCACGGGTTCAGCTCGCTGCCGCTCTGGGCGATGCCGACGATGGGCTTGCCCGATCGCAGCTCCTCGGGCGTGAAGCCCATGGCCATGTACCGCTCGGTATAGAGGGCGGCCATGTCGGGCCGCTCGCGCGCGGCGAACCAATGGCGCGAGCGGAAGGGACGCTTGGGAGTTCGCGGGATCATGCCCCGCTTATCGGGCCGGCGGGGAAGTCCCGCCAGCCCGGTTCAGCGACCAACTCTTAAGGAACGATGACTTCCTCGATCACGTGGTCATGGCCGACGCGAACATACTGGCCATCGTCGGTGCGGTACCAGCGGGCGCCCTCGCCCGGATCGTGCAGGTGCACGGCGCCCCAGTCGCTGACGACGTAGTGATCGCCCCAGTAGCGATCGGGCCAGGTCTCGCCGCGCGCCCAGCGACGAAGCTCACGATGGTAGGCGTGCTTCTCGTCCTGGTATTGGGCCTTCTGGTCCTCGTACTGCGCCTTGCGGTCTTCGTACTGAGACTTCTGGTCCTGGTACTGCTGTTCCTTCGCTTGCGCGTCGGGGTCGTTGGGTTGCTGCGCCCAGGCCATGCTGCTGAGAGCAGCGGCGGCTGTGGCGGCAATGATAAGGGTCTTCATGGTCGATATCCTCCTGCGGCCAACAAACGCCGCCGGAGGGGAAGGGTTCACGCGCCGGTGATCGGCCCTGGCTCGCGCGGCGGGACCTGGAAGGCTCCGTCCGCTACTTCTTCGAGAGCTCGGCCAACTGCACCTGCATGGCCGCCATCTGCTTGCGGATCTCGGCCAGATCGTCGGTTTGAGCCGGTGCGGCCGGCGTCGCCGGCGCCGTGGTCGGCTCCGCCGCGCCGTAGGCGAAGGGGGTGAACATGCGCATGGCGCGCTCGAACAGGGCCATGTTCTGGCGGATCTGGTCGTCGAACATGTTGAGGCCCGGCGGCGTCACAGCGGCGAAGCGTTCGCGGATGCGCTCCTGCTGCTTGATGAAGCTCTCGAGCGAGAGCTCCAGGAAGCTGGGCAGGAAGGCCTGCATCCGGTCGCCGTAGAAGCCGATGAGCTGGCGCAGGAACTGGACCGGCAGGAGGTTCTGCCCGCGAGCTTCCTCCTCGAAGATGATCTGGGTGAGCACCTTGCGGGTGATGTCTTCGCCGGTCTTGGCGTCGTTGACCACGAAATCAACGCCCTCTTTGACCATCTTGGCGAGGTCGTCGAGGGTGATGTAGCTGCTGGTCGCCTTGTTGTAGAGGCGACGGTTCGCGTACTTCTGGATCACCACCTTGTCGGCCTGACCGGCGGCGGGGTCCTGCGTCTCCTTGGGCATGGCGCTCCGGCGGTCCTTGAAATGGGTTCGGCCGTCACTATCCCCTATTGCGAGTGCGAAGGCCAGTGCGGCGCCGCGCCGCCGACCCCGTCTCCAAGCCGGGTGACGCGGCGCAAGCGGTTTGGCATAAGCAACGCTCCCTTCTTCCCTCGACCGGACGCTTTCCCATGACCGACGTCGTCATCGTCTCCGCCGCCCGCACGCCGGTGGGCTCGTTCAACGGCGCGCTCGCCTCCCTGCCCGCCCACGACCTCGGCAGCATCGCCATCAAGGCGGCGATCGAGCGGGCCGGGGTCGCGCCGGCGGATGTGGACGAGGTGATCATGGGCCAGGTGCTGCAGGCCGGCGCGGGCCAGGGCCCCGCGCGTCAGGCCTCCGTCAACGCCGGGGTGCCGGTGGAAAGCCCGGCCTGGAGCGTCAACCAGCTGTGCGGCTCCGGCCTGCGGGCGGTGGCGCTGGGCGCCCAGCAGATCGCGGCCGGCGACGCCGAGATCGTGGTCGCCGGCGGCCAGGAGAGCATGAGCCAGGCGCCGCACGCCGCGCACCTTCGCGCCGGGACCAAGATGGGCGACCTCGGCATGGTCGACACCATGGTCAAGGACGGCCTGATCGACAGCTTCCACGGCTACCACATGGGCAACACCGCCGAGAACATCGCCAATCGCTGGCAGATCACCCGCGAGGACCAGGACCGCTTCGCCGTCGGCTCGCAGAACAAGGCCGAGGCCGCCCAGAAGGGCGGTCGATTCGACGCCGAGATCACCCCGGTCACCATCAAGGGTCGCAAGGGCGACACCGTGGTCGACAAGGACGAATACATCCGCCACGGCTCGACCTATGAGGCGATGAGCGGGCTTCGCCCGGCCTTCGACAAGGCGGGTTCGGTGACCGCCGCCAACGCCTCCGGCCTCAACGACGGCGCGGCCGCGGTGGTGCTGATGAGCGCGGACGAAGCCAAGAAGCGCGGCCTGACCCCGCTCGCCCGCATCGCCTCCTGGGCCCACGCCGGCGTCGAGCCGGAGATCATGGGCACGGGCCCGATCCCCGCCTCGAAGAAGGCGCTGGAGAAGGCCGGCTGGAAGGTTTCCGACCTCGACCTCATCGAGAGCAACGAGGCCTTCGCCGCCCAGTCGATCAGCGTGGTGCGCGAACTCGGTCTCGACCCGGCCAAGGTGAACGTGAACGGCGGCGCCATCGCCATCGGCCATCCCATCGGCGCCAGCGGCGCGCGCATCCTCACCACCCTGGTGCACGAGATGAAGCGCAGCGGGGCCAAGAAGGGCCTCGCCACCCTGTGCGTGGGCGGCGGCATGGGCGTCGCCATGTGCGTCGAGGCGGTCTGACGCTCGGCTCGGGAGCGGTCTTCAGAGCTTCGCGTCGCTAGAGTCCGTTCTCGGTTCCGGACCGTGCGTGACCGAAGAGCCACGGCGTCGCACGGAGCGAAAACCTTGATCGGTTAAGGCTTTGCTTACAGCCGGCCGGGGCCTAAACCTGATTGGAAAATGCTTCCCTTGCGGAAGCTTGACCGTGGTCAAGGGAGAACGAGGGGCATGGCCGGACGTGTGGCGTTCGTAACCGGGGGCACCCGGGGCATCGGCCGGGCGATCAGCGCCCGGCTCAAGACCGCCGGCTACAAGGTGGCGGCCGGTTACGCCGGCAACGAGGTGGCGGCGAAGACCTGCGCCGACGAACTCGGCATGTTCGTGGTCAAGGGCAACGTCGCCAACTTCGCCGACTGCAAGTCGGCGGTGGATACGGTGGAGGCGGAACTCGGCCCGATCGACGTGCTGGTGAACAACGCCGGCATCACCCGAGACGCGGTGCTGCACCGCATGACGGAGGAGCAGTGGAGCGAGGTGATCCGCGTCAACCTCGCCTCGATCTTCAACATGACCCGCAACGTCATCGAGGGCATGCGCGAGCGCAACTTCGGCCGGATCGTCAACATCAGTTCGATCAATGGTCAGAAAGGCCAGATCGGCCAGTCGAACTACTCGGCGGCCAAGGCGGGGATGATCGGCTTCACCAAGGCGTTGGCCCAGGAGAACGCCAAGAAGGGCATCACCGTCAACGCCATCGCTCCCGGCTATATCGACACCGAGATGGTCTTGGCGGTGCCCAAGAACGTACTGGATCAGATCGTGGCGGGCATCCCGGTGGGGCGCCTCGGCATGGCCGACGAGATCGCACGCTGCGTGGCGTTCCTCGCCGCGGAAGACGCGGGCTTCATCACCGGCTCGACGTTGACCGTGAACGGAGGCCAATACATCACCGGGTGATCGGCGTTCAGTGTTCAAAAAAGCGCCGCGTTTGTTGGTCACTGGATTGTTAATGAAGGCGACGAGGTCCGGGTCGATCGGCGTCCGTCGTCTGGTTCTCGCCGTTCTGGCGGGCGCATGCGTCGCGTTCGTCGTGGGGGCGGCGCCAGGCGCGGCGGCGCCGTCATGGCTGAAGCGCGCCTTTCAGACGCCGGGCAGCAAGGCCGCTCCGCCCGTCGCCCGCTACCGCACCGACAGCGGCGGCGGCTTCGTTGTCGACGCCACCGGCCAACGGCCGCTGATCAAGTTCGACGACAATCCGGAAGTGTTCGTCCTCACCGCCTCGCGAGGGCCGCGCGGCGACATGATCTATCTGTCGGACCAGGGGCGGCCGGTCCTTCGCACCACCAAGATGGGCGGGGTCACGGTATTCACGCCCGAGCGGCCCTCCGGCCTGGCGGCGACCGAGATCGGCCCGACATCTCCGCTGCGCATCGTCAGCGTCGGGCCCACGGCGCTGTATCACGTGCTTCTCCAGTCGAGCGCGCGGGCGAGCCGGGCGGCGCGGCACCTGATCGGCTTCGAGGCGCCCGACGTCGATCCGAACTCCGACGGCCTGATCGCCGACGCCGCGATCGTCACCAGCCAGGCGGTGCTGCAGATGGCTTCTCAGCCCGAAACACGGGTCCTTTTGGCCCGGGTCGAGCGGGTGCAGATCCTGCGCGGTCAGTATGCCAGCGCCTCGCTGCGCGGCGGGACCATCGCGGTCATGGTCAACCCCAACCAGGGCCTCGCCGGCCGCCCCTCGTCGCGCCGGATCATCCTGGCGGTCGGCGGCCGCTAGTCAGCCCTTGAAGTTGTCCTTGGCCGCCCGGATGCGGCCGAAGGCTTCGTGCGGCGGCACGGGGTCGGCGACCAGGGCCGGCGCGCGGAGGAAGGGGTTGGTCGCCTTTTCCAGGCCGATGGAGGTAGGCACGGTCGGCTCGCCCCGCCGGCGCGCGGCGAAGACTTCGTCGGCGCGGGCGCGCAACTCGGGCGAGGCGTCGACGCTCAGCGCGAACTTCGCATTGCTCTCGGTGTACTCGTGCGCGCAGTAGACGCGGGTGTCCTCCGGAAGAGCGGCGAGCCGCGAGAGGCTGGCCCACATCTGCGCGGCGTCGCCCTCGAACAATCGCCCGCAGCCGAGCGCGAACAGGGTGTCGCCCACGAAGGCCACCCGGTCGGCCGGATCGAAGTAGGCGATGTGACCGAGCGTGTGGCCGCCGCTCTCGATGACCTCGAACCGCGTCTCACCGACCATCACCACGTCGCCGCCATGCACCTCGCGGTCGAGGGGGGCGATGCGCGTGACTTCGGCGGGGCCGACGATGGTCGCGCCGGTGGCGGCCTTGATCTCTTCGTTGCCGCCCGCGTGATCGGGATGCCAATGGGTGTTGAGGATGAAGTCGAGGCCCCAGCCGGCCTGCTCGAGCGCGGCGAGGATGGCCTTGGCGTCGGGGGTGTCCACGCAGGCGGTCTTCCCGCTCGCCTGATCGCGGAAGATGAAGCCGTAGTTGTCGGACAGGCAGGCAAACTGCCTTATGTCGAGCGTCATGGCCTGTTCTCCTTGCAATCGGCGGCCCACACTTAGTCGTCCGGGCGCGTGACCGCCATGCGCCAGAGCGAGGCCGAGCTGTCCGAATTCTACGCCTCGCCGCTGGGCGCGGCGGCGCGGCGGCTGATCGCGCGCAAGATCGCCGAGGCCTGGCCCGATCCCACCGGCCTCGACATCCTGGGCGTCGGCTACGCGACGCCCTTCCTCGCCGGGCTGCAGGACGCGCGGCGCGCGGTGGCCGTGGCGCCGGCCGGTCAGGGTATCCAGGCCTGGCCGCGCGGCGGGGCCAATCGCGCGTGCCTGGGCGAAGAGACCGCCCTGCCGATCAAGAGCGCCATGTTCGACCGCATCCTCGCCGTCCACGCCCTCGAGGAGAGCGGCGATCCGGCGACGCTGCTGTCGGAGATCAAGCGGGTGATGGCGCCGGCCGGCCGGGTGATCCTGGTGGTGGCGGCGCGGCACGGGGCCTGGTCCGACGCGGAGTCCAGCGCCTTCGGCCACGGTCGTCCCTACAGCCGTCGCCAGCTCGAGCGCCTGGTGCGCGCCGCCGAGCTCACTCCCGCGGGATGGACGCGGGCGCTCTACGTCCCGCCCCTGCCCGCCTTCGCGCGTTACGCCGACAGCTTCGAGCAGGTCGGCAGCCGGCTCTGGCCCGCCTTCGCCGGGGTGGTGCTGATGGAGGCGGTGAAGCAGACCCTGGCGGTCCGTCCGGCCTACGCCACGCCCGCGCGCCGGCGCCGGACGGGCGGCGTGTTGGCGCCGAGGCCGGTCGGCGCTTAAGACGTGTTTCAAGCTTTTCCGTAAACCGACCAACGCGAGGCCGGCCCCATGAAGATGATCGTCGCCGTGATCAAGCCGAGCCGGCTCGACGCCGTGCTGGACGCCGTGACCAAGGCCGGCGCCAGCGGCCTCACGGTGACCGAGGTGCGCGGCTATGGCCGGCAGAAGGGCAAGACCGAGATCTACCGGGGCGCGGAATACGAGGTGAAGCTGCTGCCCAAGGTGCGGCTGGAGATCGCGGTCAATGACGGCGAGGACGTCGCCCTGGTCGAGGCGATCCGCTCGGCCGCCAACACCGGCAAGATCGGCGACGGCAAGGTGTTCGTGATGGACCTGCTCTCGGCCCTGCGCATCCGCACCGGCGAGACCGACATGGCGGCGATCGGGGCGTGAGCGCGATGCAGACGCCGCTGGACATCCGCCAGGAGGGCGAGGTCCTCTTCGCCACCCTGAACCGGCCCGAGCGGCTGAACGCGCTCAGCCGCGACCTCGTCACTGCCCTTCGCGAGTTCTTCGTCGGCCTCTATTGGAACCGCGACGCGCGCGTGGTCGTGCTCCAGGGCGCGGGGGAGAACTTCTGCGCCGGACTCGACCTCAAGGAGAGCCGCTCCGGCGGCGGCGAGAACGACCGGCGCGTGGCCGCGGGCCTGGATAGCCAGCGCTCGATCAGCGAGATCGTCATCGCCATGCGCCGCTGCCCGCAGCCGATCATTGCCTGCATCGACGGCGCGGCGGCCGGCGGCGGCTTCGCCCTGGCGCTGGCGTCGGACGTGCGGATCGCGACCGCGCGGATGCGGATGAACGCCGCCTTCATCCGCATCGGCCTTTCCGCCTGCGACATCGGCGTGAGCTACTTCCTGCCGCGCATGGTCGGCTCCTCGGTGGCGGCCGAGTACATGCTCACGGGGCGCTTCCTCGGCGCCGAGCGGGCGCGGGAACTGGGTCTCGTCAGCCGCATCGTCGAACGCGACCAGCTCGAGCCCGAAGCCCGCGCCTTCGCCGCCGACATGCTGAACGCCACGCCGCTGGGCCTTCGCCTCACCAAGGATGCGCTGAACTTCTCCATCGACGCCGGCGGGCTGGAAGCGGCCATCGCCATGGAGGACCGAAACCAGATCCTCGCCAGCCAGGACGGCGATTTCGCCGAGGGCGTGCGGGCGTTCCTGGAGAAGCGGACGCCGGATTACTGCGAAGGGCCGGCGGTCGGCAAGGAAGATCTCCGCATCGAATGTCGTGCCTGGCGGACGCCGGCGCCTGCCGGCCTGCTGGACAGGAAGTTATAACGACGTCTAAGGATTCCGGCCCATCTTTGGAGCCGAATTGACACTGGACGCACCCCTCCCGTTCGAAGACGCCCTGTCCGCTCTGGTCCAGCGCCGGTTCGGCGGCTTAGCGCGCGTCGAGGGTCTGGCGCGGCTTTCCGGCGGCGCGAGCCAGGAGCTTTGGGCGTTCGATGTGGTCAGCGGCGAGACCCGCACCCCGCTGATCCTGCGGCGCAACCCTGGCGGTTCGGTGAAGCGCGAGGGCGCGGCGGGGATGGAGACGGAGGCGCGGCTGATCGCGCTGGCGGGCGAGGCGGGCGCGCCGGTTCCGGGGATCGCCGCTGTGTTCGAACCGGCCGATGGCCTGGGCTCCGGCTATCTGATGGAGCGGATCGAGGGCGAGACCATCGCCCGCAAGATCCTGCGCGATCCCGAGTTCGCCCAAGCGCGGCCGCAGCTGGCGCGGCAGCTGGGCGAAGCCGCGGCGCACATTCATGCCATTCCGGTGGAGCGCGCGGGCGAGCTGCGGCTCAACACCGTGGAAACCGCGCTCGCCAACACCTACGCCAACTACCGCGCCTATGGGACACGGCGACCGGTGGTGGAGTGGGCCTTCCGCTGGCTGCACGCGCACCGTCCGCCGGAGATCGAGACGCCCGCCGTGGTGCATGGCGACCTGCGCAACGGGAACATCATCGTCGGGCCTGAGGGCCTGCGCGCCGTGCTCGACTGGGAGGTGGTGCACCTGGGCGATCCCATGGAGGACCTCGGCTGGCTATGCGTCACCTCCTGGCGCTTCGGCGAGGTGGAGAAGCCCGTCGGGGGTCTCGGCGACCGCGCCGACCTGTTCGCCGGTTGGGAAGCCGTGAGCGGGCGGCCGGCGGACGGCGATCGCGTGCGCTTCTGGGAGGTGCTGGGCGTGCTCCGCTGGGGCCTGTCGTGCGCGATGTTCGCCGACGAGTACAAACGGGGCGACCGCTCCGTGGAGCGGGCGGCCATCGGCCGTCGGGCCTCCGAAACCGAGATCGATCTGCTGGCCATGCTCGCTCCCCGAGGCCGCCCCCATGCATGAGCAGCCGACCGCCGTCGACCTGCTGGACGCCGTCGCTGGGTTTCTCCGCGAGGAGGCGATGCCCGCCCTGTCCGGCCGGCTGGCCTTCCACGCGCGCGTCGCCGCCAATGTGCTCGACATCGTGCGCCGGGAGCTGGCGCGCGGACCGGCGGCGGACGCGCGGGCGCTGGAGCGGCTAGCAGGCCTGCTTGGGCGCGACGGCGAGTTGGAAACGCTCAACGAGGCGCTGTGCGACCGCATCACCGCCGGCGAGATCGGCTGGGACGATCCCGCCCTGATCGACCACCTTTGGGCCACCACACTCGACACGCTCGCGGTGGACCAGCCGAACTACGGAACCTACCGGCGGGAGAGCGCCGGCCAGAACACCTGAAAACAACGGAGGAACGCGCCATGGACTTCAACATCCCGCCCGAGCTTACCGACTACATCGCCAAGGTCGACGCCTTCGTCGCGGCCGAGATCAAGCCGCTGGAGCAACAGGACGACAACATCCGCTTCTTCGACCATCGCCGAGAGTGGGCCAGGACCGACTTCGACAACGGCGGGCTGCCGCGGCCGGAGTGGGAAGAGCTGATGCGCGAAGCCAAGCGGCGAGCCGACAAGGCCGGCTTCCTGCGCTTCGCCTTGCCGAAGGAGTTCGGCGGCCAGGACGGCTCCAACCTGTGGATGACGGTGATCCGGGAGCATCTGGCGACGCAGGGCCTCGGCCTGCACTACGACCAGCAGACCGAGCATTCGGTGGTGGCCAACAACCCCTTCATCGTCATGTTCCGCGACTTCGGCTCCGACGCGCAGAAGGCCGAGTTCATCGACGGCATGCTCAACTTCGAGAAGCGGGTCACCTTCGGCCTCACCGAGCCGTACCATGGCTCCGACGCCACCCACATGGAGACCCGCGCCGTCCCCGAGACGCGCGACGGGGTGGCCGGCTTCCGCATCGACGGCGAGAAGATGTGGACCACGGGCATGCACCACGCGACCCACTGCGCCCTGTTCGCCCGCACCAGCGGCGAGGATGGGGCCGCCCGGGGGATCACCTGTTTCCTGGTTCCCGCCAACGATCCTGGCGTGAAGATCGAGGAGTATCTCTGGACGTTCAACATGCCCACGGACCACCCGCGGGTGTCGTTCACCAACGTCTGGGTTCCGGAGAGCGCGATCTTCGGCCCGCCGGAGGGCGGCCTGGCGCTGGCCCAGTCCTTCGTCCACGAGAACCGCATCCGCCAGGCGGCGGGCTCGCTGGGCGCGGCGGTCTACTGCATCGAGGAGAGCGTGAAGTACGCCCGGGCGCGCAAGCCGTTCGGCGAGGAGCTGGCGAAGAACCAAGCCATCCAGTTCCCGCTCGTGGAGCTGGCGACCCAATGCGAGATGTTGCGCCTGCTGATCCGCAAGACCGCCTGGGAGATGGACCAGATGCCCCACCCCGAGGTGGAGAAGCGCCTCTCCGACAAGGTCTCGATGTGCAACTACTGGGCCAACCGGCTGTGCTGCGAGGCGGCGGACCGGGCGATGCAGGTGCACGGCGGCATCGGCTATTCGCGCCACAAGGCGTTCGAGCACATCTATCGTCACCATCGCCGCTACCGGATCACCGAGGGCACGGAGGAGATCCAGATGCGCAAGGTCGCCGCCTTCCTGTTCGGCTATCTCGGGCCGCGTCGGAAGGAGCTGAGCGCGATCACCTGGGACGACGTCGACTACCGCAAGGGCCGCACCATCGGTCCGGCGCCGGTGATGAAGCACGCGGCGGAGTGAGAGGGAGGCGGGCGGTCGGAAACGAAGCTTGAGCGGGTGCGTTTCCGGGGTTCAACAAGGAAACCTCGACCATGAAACACCGCGCCCTGGCCGGACTGGCCGCCCTCTCCATCGCGCTGTCGGGCGCCGTGACGCCGGCCTTCGCCCAGCGCGACTACCGCTGGCAGGGCGGCCCGGATCACCGCGATTGGGATCCCTCGCGCTACTATGACGGACGCCGTCACCGCGATCGTGTGCTGAGCCGCAACGACTACGTCTATCGGGGCGGCGACGGGCGCTACTATTGCCGCCGCTCGGACGGCACCACCGGTCTGGTGGTGGGCGCTATCGGCGGCGGGGTTCTGGGCAGCGCCATCGGCGGCGACACTCTGGGCACGCTGCTCGGCGCGGCCGCCGGCGCGGTGGCGGGCAGCTCGATCGACCGCGGGCGGGTGCACTGCAGGTAGGAGTTCTCCTCCCCCGTCGCGCGAGCGACGACGGGGGAGGTGGATCGGCGCGCGAACGCGCGACGAGACGAAGGGGGCGCAAAGCCGCAACAACGAACGTCGGTGCACCGGCCTTGCGCCCCCTCCACCACCTTCGGTGGTCCCCCTCCCCCGAAGTGTACCCTTCGGGGGAGGAGAAGTTCGCCTTAATCCAGCTTTAGCGTCCCGGCGGCGATGGCGTCGCGCAGCTCGCGCTTGAGCACCTTGCCGGAGGCGTTCTTCGGCAGCACGTCGATGAACACCACGTGGCGGGGTTTCTTGTAGCTGGCGATGCGCTCGCGGCAGAAGGCGATGAGGTGCGCGCCCTCCACCGCATGGCCGGGCCGGGCGGCGACCACGGCGACGACCTTCTCGCCCCAGTGCGGATCCGGCGCCCCGATCACGGCGGCCTCCAGCACGGCGGGATGCTCGTAGAGCACCTCCTCGACCTCGCGCGGATAGACGTTCTCGCCGCCGGTGAGGATCATGTCCTTCTTGCGGTCGACGATGAACAGATAGCCGTCCTCGTCGAAGCGGCCGACATCGCCGGAGCGGAACCAGCCGCCCGGGAAGAAGGAGTTGCGCCGTCGCCTCGGGGTTGCGCCAGTAGCCTTCCAGCACCTGGTCGCCCTTCACGACGATCTCGCCCGGCGTCGCCGACCGGCACGTCCCTGCCCTCGTCGTCCACCACCCGCACCATGGCCAGCGGCATCTGCCGGCCGACGCTGCGCAGGATCTCCAAGCCCTGGTCGGCGGCGCGGTCGTGATCGTCGGGGCTCAGCGCGAAGACGTTGCCGGCCAGTTCGGTCATGCCGAAGCCGGTGGCGAAGCGCGCGCCGGGCCAGCGCCGACGCGCCTTCTTGAGCACCTCGGCCGGCATCGACGCCGCCCCGTAGCCGATGCGCCGCAGGCTGGAGAGGTCGAAGCTCTCGGTCGCGGGATCCTCCAGCAGCATGGCGACCATGGTCGGCGCCATGGCGGTGTTGGTGACGCCGTAGCGCTCGACGTTCTCCAGCAGCGTCTGGGCGTCGAAGCTCTTCTGCAGGACCACCGGATAGCCGCGCAGGTGGTAGAGCGGCATGACGTAGCCCGCGACGTGAAACTGCGGGAAGGTGAACAGGCACACCTCCTGCGCGCCCGACTCCCAGCCCGACATGCTGTTGAGCACGCCGGCCATGAGGTTGCGGTGGGAGAGCATGGCGCCCTTGGGCAGGCCGGTGGTGCCGGAGGTGTAGATCAGCCAGCAGAGGTCACGCTCGCCGGGTCGATGATCGGGCGCGCTTGCGTCGCCCGTGGCGAGGAAGGCGTCGTAGTCCTCGCCGTCGTCCGCGCCGCCGCCGATGACGATCAGGCGCTCGACCGACGGGATCTGGGCGCGGATTTCGCGGATCACCGGCAGATACTTGGGCTCGACGATCAGCACCCGCGGCTCGGCGTCGCCGATGATGTAGGCGAGCTCCCGCGCGGCCAACCGGTAGTTCAGCAGGGTGAGCGCCATGCCCGCGCCCGGCACGCCGTAGTAGGCGTCGACGTACTCGGGGCAGTTCTCGGCGAGGATGGCCACGCGGTCGCCCGGCGCGGCGATCTTCAGAAGAGCGTTCGACAGCCGCCAGCACCGGTCGCGCAACTGGGCGTAGGTGATCGCCCGGTCCTGGTAGCGCACGGCCACCACCTCCGGCGCGTGATGGGCGCCGAACACCGGCACGTCGCTTAACAGCACGCCGATCCTCCCTTTGTGTCTGGCGATGAGTCTATAACAGCGTCTAAGAACTTCGAAAGACAGGAGGATCGCTCGATGCCCACTCGCGAGGAGGCGCTTGCCCAGCTCACGGCGTCGGGGCCGTTCGAGATCGTGGTCGATCGGAGCGCCGGCTATCCGCAGAAGCTCTACGCCAACGCCCCGGACTCCCTTCGTGACGTGCTGCTCAGCACGCGCGCGTACGCCGACCGCCCGTTCATGCTCTACGAGGACGAGGCGGTCACCTTCGAGGCGCACCTGGCCAAGGTCGCCGCCCTGGCCGAGTGGCTGGCGGCGGCGGGCGTTCGCAAAGGCGATCGGGTGGCGATCGGCATGCGCAACTATCCCGAATGGAGCATCGCCTTCTGGGCGGCGCAGGCGCTGGGCGCCATCACCGTGTCGCTCAACGCCTGGTGGACCGCCGCCGAGCTCGCCTTCGCGCTGAAGGACTCCGAACCGGCGGCCCTGATCCTGGACGGGGAACGATTGGAGCGGCTCCGACCCGAGTTGGACGCTCTAGCGCCCCGCGCGCTGGTCGTCGCCCGGCGCGGCGGCGCGGGCCTGGGCGGCGAGGACCTTGAGGCGATCGTCTCCCGCGACGACGCCGACTTCCCGGACATGGCGATCGGGCCCGACGATCTCGCGACCATTCTCTACACCTCGGGCACCACCGGCGCGCCGAAGGGGGCGATGGCGACCCAGCGCAACCACGTCACCAACCTGTGGAACTCGCGGCTGATGGCGGCCTCCGCCCGGCTGATGGCCGGCTTGCCGCCCCTCCCCTCGCCGGAGGACCCGCAGGTCGGCATGCTGGCGACCTTTCCCTTCTTCCACATCGGCGGCCTCACCGGTCTGATCGTCGGCATGACCGCGGGCATGCGGATGGGGCTGATGTACAAGTGGTCGCCGCTGCAGGCGGTGGAGATGGTGGAGCGGCATCAGCTCGCCAGCCTTTCCGGCGTGCCGATCGTCGTGCGCCAGTTCCTGGAAGCGGCGGCCGGCGCCGGCAAGACCCTGCCGGGGCTGATGGGCGTGACCTCCGGCGGAGCGCCGGTGCCGCCCGACCTGATCCGCCGCATCGGCGCGCAGTTCGACCAGAAGGCCATGCCGGGCAACGGCTATGGCCTCACCGAGACCACCAGCGCGGTGGTGATGAACAGCGGCCTCGACTACCTCGCCCATCCCGAGAGCATCGGCCGGCCGATGCCGACCGCCGAGATCCGCATCGCCGGCGAAGACGGCGAGGAGCGGCCGGTGGGGGAGATCGGCGAAGTCTGGGCGCGTGGGCCGAACGTGATCCCCGGCTACTGGCGCAACCCCAAGGCGACGGAGGCGGCGTTCGGCGGCGGCTGGTTCCGCAGCGGCGACCTCGGCTACCGGGACGCGGCCGGGCTCTACTATGTGGTCGACCGGATCAAGGACGTGATCATCCGCGGCGGCGAGAACATCTATTGCGCCGAGGTCGAGGCGCTGCTGCTGGAGCAAGCGGGTGTGCTCGACGCCGCCGTGGTGGGCGTGCCGGACGCCGACTACGGCGAGGTGGTCGGCGCGGTGATCCAGGTCCGGCCGGAAGATGTCTCGGATCAGGTCGCCGCCGGCCTGGTCGGACCTCTGCGCGGGCGATTGGCCCCGTTCAAGATCCCGACCACCGTCAAGCTCACCACCGAGGAGCTGCCGCGCACGGCGACCGGCAAGATCCTGAAGCGCGACCTGCGCGAGCGCTACTTCGCGGCGACGACCTCGACGGTTTGACCCGCCTTGGCCCACTCCAGGCCGCGCCGGATCAGCTCGCGATAGACCGGCAGCTCCCACGAGCCGCGCTCGATGACCGGGTAGAAGTCGATCATCGGCTGCATGTCGTAGTGCCCGCGGCAGTGGCCGAGCGTCAGGTAGAGCACCGAACCCTGGCCCACGGGGTGCAGGTAGAACACCGGGTGCTTGGCCTTGGCCCAGTCCTTGTCGACGAACCCGGTCGCCTCGCCCTCGAACTCCGTCTCAAGGAGGACGTGGAGCTTGCCGTAGTATTCGGAGAGGTAGAGCTCGTCGTTAGCCTCGAACGGCTCGATCCCCTGCACCAGCGGGTGGCCCGGGTCGGCGACCGTCACGCGATAGGGCGCGATCGGCGGGTGGGCGATGAACATGGAGCCGAGGGTCTCCATGAAGTGCGGGGCCCAGCGCGGGCTGTCCACCCGGCCGTCCGAGAGGAAGCGCAGGATGGAGTTGGTGCCGTGCAGGGCGAGCCAGCGGCCACCCTTGTCCACGAACGCCCGCAGCGCCTCCTGCTCCGGCAGGCTCGGCGTGACGTCGCAGGTGTAGGTGACCAGAAAATCCGCCGCCGCGATCGCCGCGAGGTTTGCGTAATCCTCGAACACCCGCACCCGGCAGCGCTCGTCCTCGCCCAGCGCCTTGAGCAGCTCCAGCCGGGCGTAGTCGATGTCGTGGTACTTGCCGCCGGCGACCAGGACCACGTTGAGCCGGGAGGGATGGGTCTCGGTCATGGCCGCCCCCTAGTACTGCACCCTCTTGGTGATGCCGCCGTCGATGACGAGGTTGGCGCCGGTCATGAAGGGGCACGCGGGGGAGGCGACGAAGGCGATGGCCTTGGCCACCTCCTCGCCGGAGCCCAGCCGGCCCATCGGCACGGACTTGACCGTCTGGTCGTAGAGCGGGGTCATGTGGGTCTTGATCGTGTCCCACGAGCCGTTGTCGATGAAGATCGGTCCCGGCGAGACGGTGTTGACCCGGATCTGCTTGGGCCCGAGCTGCTGGCTGAGCGCCGAGGCGTAGTTGATCACCGCCGCCTTCATGGCGTTGTAGGCCTGGGGCATGATGAAGTCCTCCAGGGCCGCGGTGGAGGAGATGGCGACGATGGAGCCGGCCTTGGACTTCTCCAGGTGCGGCAGGGCCGCCTGGATGCCGCGGAAGGTGGCGAGCAGGTCGAGATCGAAGACCTTCTTCCACGTCTCCTCGCTGGCGGGGCCGCCGCCGGCGGAGGCGAAGGAGATGAAGATGTCGCAGCCGCCGAGCTGGCTGGCGGCGCGGTCGACCCAGGCGGTGTAGGCGGCGGCGTCGGTCATATCGATGCTCTCGCCGAACGCCTTGACGCCCTTGGCGCTGAGGGACTTCACCGTCTCCTGAACCGCTTCCTCGCCGCGCGAGCAGACGGCCACGTCGCAGCCCTCGGCGGCGAGCACCTCGGCGGTGGCCCGGCCGATTCCCTTGGTCGCTCCGGCGAGCACGGCCTTGAGGCCCTTCAATCCCAGATCCATTGCGCTCCTCCCAAGAGCTCTCGTCGCAGAAAAAACCGGCGAGATTGTTTTTCTCGCTGCAGTTCAGGCATAGTCCGCCTTTGACGGTGTGGGAAGAGCGCCGTTCAGCCTGAGGAGTTCGCGATGGCCCTGGATGGAGTCTCCAGCGACGAAGCCTTCCGGGCGGAGGTGCGGACCTTCCTCGAGACGGCGCTGACGCCGGAGCTGCGCGCGGAGGCGGCCCGTCAGGCCGGGCGTCTTCGCCGGCGGGCCGCTCGCCAAGCGCTGGCACAGGATCCTCTACGAGCGGGGCTGGATCGCGCCGTCCTGGCCGGTGGAATACGGCGGCACGGGCTGGAGCCCGACCGAACGCCACATCTTCGCCGACGAGTGCGCCCGCGCCGAGGCGCCCGTCCTGCCGGCCATGGGCCTGCAGATGTGCGGCCCGGTGCTGATGGGCTACGGCACGCCCGAGCAGAAGGCCTACTTCCTGCCGCGCATCCTCTCGGGCGAGCACTACTGGTGCCAGGGGTACTCCGAGCCGCAGTCCGGCTCCGACCTTGCCTCGCTGCAGACCCGGGCGGTGCGCGACGGCGACGACTATGTGGTGAACGGCTCCAAGATCTGGACCACCCACGCCCAGTTCGCCAACTGGATGTTCCTGCTGGTGCGCACCTCGACCGAGGGTCGGCCGCAGGCGGGAATCAGCTTCCTGCTCACCCCCATGGACACGCCGGGGCTGAGCGTGCGGCCGATCATCTCCATCAGCGGCGAGCACGAGATCAACCAGTGCTTCTTCGACGAGGTGCGCATCCCTGTCGCCAACCGCGTGGGCGAGGAGAACCAGGGCTGGGCCGTCGCCAAGTACCTGCTGGAGTTCGAGCGCGGGGCCGGCTCCGCCGCCGGGCGGTTGAAGCGCCTCGCCGAGCGGGCCAAGGCGATCGCCCGGCACGCCCAGGACGGCGCGGAGAGCCTGTGGAGCGCCAGCCCGGACTTCCGCCGGCGCCTGCTCGAGCTGGAGATGAAGATCGAGGGGCACGACTTCAGCGAACAGCGCGCCGCCGCCGCCCTTTCGGCCGGCCGCGGCATCGGCGACGCCACCGCTTCGCGCCTCAAGCTCACCAGCAGCGAACTGACCCAGACGGCCACCGAGCTGGCGCTGGAAGCGCTGGGCGCCTTCGCCGCGCCGGACCAGCGCGCGAGCCTCGAGGGCGTCTCAAATCGGGCGCCCGTGGGCGGCGATTGGGCGCTGACCCCCACCGCGCGTTATTTGAACGCCCGCGCGAACACTATTTTCGGTGGTACGAGCGAAGTGCAGCGCAACATCCTGGCCCGGGTGGCGCTCGGGGTTTAACCAAAGTCACAAATGACAGACAGCCTCTCCGTTCTCGAACCCGAAAGCCTTTCCGTCGAGGCCGAGGGCTGGCAGCAGCGCAAGAGCGTCCAGACCCGCGTCGCCATTCTGGAGGCCGCGGTGAAGTGCCTGGCCGAGCACGGCTACGCGCGCACCACCACCCAGATGATCGCCAAGACCGCCGGCGTCTCGCGCGGGGCGATGCTGCACCACTACGCCACCAAGCAGGAGCTGATCAGCGCGGTGATCGAGTTCACCTGCTACCGCCGCATGGAGCGGTTCATGGGCGGGATCCAGGGGCTCAGCGAGCCGGAGCGGGTCGAGCAGAGCGCCGGTTTCGAGCTCTACTGGGACAGCCTGCAAACCCCCGAGTTCGAGGCCTATCTCGAGCTCTCGGTCGCCGCGCGCACCGACGCGGACCTCGCCGACATCTTCATCCCCGCGGCGCGGCGCTTCCTCGACATCGAGCGGCGGGAGACCGCGCGGATGTTCCCGGAGTGGGCGGACAAGCTCGACCTGCTGGAGCTCGCCTCGGACCTCACCGTGGGCGCGCTGCAGGGGCTCTACCTCAACCGCCACCTGTGGGAGCCGAGGGAGCGGCGCCGCACCTTGCGCAAGTTCGTCGGCCAGGTGGTGAACGCGCTGCGGGACGGCGAGATCACGCCGCCCTGAGCGCGTCTCCCTAGCTCACCTGCTCCTGGAGAAGGCCGTCCACCTCCGCCGCCTTCTCCAGGTGCGGCATGTGGCCGGCGCCCTCGATCCAGACCACGCGGACGTTCGCGGGCAAGGCCGCCTCGTCGGGGGCGCCGACGATCTGGTCGGTCTTGGAGGCGATGACCAGCACCGGCCCGAGCGCGCGAGCGCCGCCTGCACGGCCTTGGCGTCGCCGCCCTCGACCATGCGGTCGCGGATAGCGGCCAGAGCTTCGGGCACGCCGTCGGTGCGCTTGTAGCGGAGCATGGCCTCGACCATGTCGCCGGACACCGCCGCCGGATCGGCGAACAGCGTCTCCATCAGCGGCTTCAGCGCGCGGGCGCGCTCGGCGTCGACCATGCCGTCCAGGAAGTCGCGGTTCAGCTCCCCGCCCGGCATGTGCGCGGGCGCGATCAGGGTGAGGCTCGCGGGCAAGCCGGGCCGATCCGCCGCGAGCCTCACCGCCACCGCGCCGCCCGAGCGAGTGGCCGACGAGGTGCGCGCGGGTGACGCCGAGCGTCATCGAGCGCGGCCCCGACGGCTTTCGCCAAGCGCGCCCACGCGAGCCGTCGCCCACGTCCTTGTCCGAGCCGCCGTGGCCCGGCAGATCGAGGGCGATCACCGGCCGATCGGCCGCGAGCGCGGGGATGGTGAACAGCCAGTTCTCGAGGTCGCCGGAGAAGCCGTGGATCAGCACGACGGGGGTCGCCTCGCCCTCGCCCGCTCGGCCGACGCGGATCGAGCGGCCGTCGGCCTCGACGGTGGAAAGCGCCAGCGCGCCGGCGTCCTCCTCCACCACCGGCGGCGCGGCCTTCTGCGCCTCGACGAAGGCGGCGATCTCCGCGGCGTCGGCATCGGCGTCGGCCAGCACGGCGATCAGCGAGCCGACCGGCACCGTCTCGCCTTCCGGCACGGCGATGGCGCGCAGCACGCCCGAGGCGGGGCTTTCATAGACGTTGGTGATCTTGGAGGTCTCGACCTCCACCAGCTCCTCACCCTCGGCGACGGACTCGCCCTCGCGCTTGAGCCAGCCGACGATGGCCCCCTCCTGCATGGAGAGGCCCCACTTGGGCATGCGGATCGGAATGGGCTCTGACATCAGGCCTCGGGGGCGAAACGGTTGAGGTACTTGTCCAGCGTCCGGTGGAAGTGGCGGATGCGGATCTCCTGGTAGTCGCCGAGCTGGACCTCGTTGTTCTTGGAACACTCGAGGCCGGTCTGGACGTAAGGCAGGTTGGCCATGTCCTGCTCGAACACCGAGGCCAGGGCCTGGCCGAGCTCATCGGCGGCGGTCCACGGCTCGTCTTCGCCGAGGAGATGCATCTCGACGGACTTCGGTCGCGGCGCGCCCGGCGGGACGCGCATCAGCAGGCGCACTTCCATCAGGGTCGAGCGCTGATCCGGCCACGGCCGCCAGCGATAGACGATGTTGGGCATGAACCCGCCCCAAGGGGCGAAGTTGGGGAAGACGTTGTAGGTGAAGGCGTCCAGCAGTTCGGCGTCGGTGGCGTCGCTGTGGTCGTGGCCGAACATCTCTGAAAAGCGCTGGCGGTTGACGTCGGCCATGGCCGCGCGCGCCGACAGGCCGTCCGGCACCGAAACCTTCAAGTCGGCGCCGCCGGCCCGGCCGTTGTACTTGAGGAACTCGTCGACGATCCACTGCTCGCCCTCGACCTTGCCCGCGGTGACGAGATGCGGGCTGGGCACCGCGAACGGGGTGAGCGCCACGTTCACATGGTCGCCGTAGACGTTGTAGCGGGTGTTGGCGTCGCCGGTGAACGGCAGGATCTGGGGGTGGGTGACCACCGAGTGCCAGGCTTCCATGAAGGCTTCGGCGGTCGCCTTCCAGTTGGCGTGGATCACCTTGCCGACCCACACGGCGGTGACGCACTCCTCGTGGCGCCAGCGCTTGAACTGCTCCGGCAGTGGCGCGAGGTACTCCTCGAGGGTCGGGCCGCCCTCGTTCTCCTTGACGAAGATGTAGCCGGCCCAGCGGCCGACCTGGGCTTCCGGCAGCGTCATGCTGGAATCGGAGAGGTGGCCGAAGTCCCAGCGGCAGGGGATCTCCTTCAGACTTCCGTCCGTGTTCCAGGTGAAGCCGTGGAACGGGCACTTGAAGTCCCGCGAATAGCCGCTCTCGAGCCGCAGCTTGCGGCCGCGATGCAGGCAGACGTTGTGGAAGGCCCGAACCGATCCATCCGGCTGGCGGGTGACGAGATAGGAGCGGCCGGCGTTCTCGTAGACGACGACGTCGCCGGGATCAGGCAGCTCTTCCTCGCGCGCGGCGAACTGCCAGACGTTGGGCCACATCGCCTTCCGCTCGCGCTCGAAGAAGGCGCGGCGCTGGTGTAGCGGTCGGCCGAAATCGGCGCCGAGCCCATGTACTCATAGGCGTCTTCCTTCAGGAACGCCGGCGGCTGGCGGGTGTCGGATTCCATCAGCTCGGCCCAGCCTGGGCCGGGGCAGCGGGCCTGGCCGCCGAGCGCGGCCTCTCCGTCGTGAGCCATGGTTTCAACTCCCTCTTGGTCATCTCGGTACCAGCGCCGGAAAAAACCGGCAAGCTTGATTGTTTTTCTTGCCGATATGGAAAACCGGTTCTAAGGATTTAGGTTAACAACGATCATCGGGAGGCGTTCTGTGACGGGCGAGCCGATCGCGAACGGACTTTATGTGGAGCGCGAGGGCGACATTCGCCTCATCGCCGGCCGGCGAAAGGCCGATGGGCGAATGCGGTTTCCGATGCCCACCGGCCCGGAGGCGAACAACTTCGAGGCGGTCGAGCTGTCGCCCCGCGGCAAGCTGTGGAGCTACACGGTCCAGCGTTTCCGGCCCAAGACCCCGCCCTACATCGCCGATGACGACAACGGCGCGACGTTCCAGCCGTTCGCGCTGGGCTATGTCGAGTTCCCGGGCGAGGTGATCGTCGAAGGGCGGATCGCCGCCGATCCCAACGCCAAGCTGAAGATCGGCCAACCCATGCGGGTGGTCGCCCAGCCCTTCGCCACCACCCGCGGCGAGACCGCGATCTACGCCTTCGCTCCAGAGGATTAAGCCATGACCGAAGTCCATATCGTCGGCGCCGGCATCCATCCCTTCGGCCGTTCGCCGGAGAAGACCGGACTGGATCAGGGCGTCCACGCCGCGCGGGAGGCGATCGCCGACGCGGGTCTGGAATGGAGCGACATGCAGTTCGCCTTCGGCGGCTCGTCGGCGGCCGGCGCGGCGGACGCCGCCCTGCCCCGCCTGGGCCTCACCGGCGTGCAGTTCATCAACATCGCCAACGGCTGCGCCACCGGCGGCTCGTCGCTGCTGTCCGGCTACTGGGCGATCAAGTCGGGCGAGTTCGACCTGGGCCTGGTGCTCGGCTTCGACAAGCACCCGCGCGGCGCCTTCAACGCCGATCCCGAAGCCTCCGGCCTGCCCCGCTGGTACGGCGAGGTGGGGATGATGATGACCACCCAGTTCTTCGCGATGAAGATCCGCCGCTACATGGACCTGTACGGCATCTCCGAGGAGAGCCTGGGCCGCGTGGCGGAAAAGGCCTTCGAGAACGGCGCCCGCACGCCGCACGCCTGGCGGCGCGAGCCGGTGGGCCTCAACACCATCATGGGCTCGGAGATGCTGTCCGACCCGCTCACCAAGTTCATGTTCTGCTCGCCGGCCGAAGGCGGTGTGGCCCTGATCCTCGCGTCGGACCGCAAGATGCGGGAGCTGGGCCTGTCGGGACCGAAGTTCCGCGGCGGAGCCGTGCGGACCAGGCCGGAAGGCTCGTTCGAGGTGTTCGCCCCTTCGCTCGACGTGGAGCGCGGCCAGTCGGCCACCCAGCTCGCCTCCAAGGCGGCCTACGACATGGCCGGCGTCGGGCCGGCCGACATCCAGGTCGCCCAGATCCAGGACACCGAGTCCGGCGCCGAGATCATGCACATGGCCGAGAACGGCTTCTGCGCCGACGGCGAGCAGGAGAAGATGCTGGCCGAGGGCCAGACCAAGCTCGGCGGCAGGCTGCCGATCAACACCGACGGCGGATGCCTGGCCTGCGGCGAGCCGATCGGCGCCTCGGGCCTGCGCCAGGTCTATGAAAACGTTCGCCAGCTCACCAACCGCGCCGAGAACCGGCAGGTGGAGGGCGCGAAGCTGGGCTACAGCCAGGTCTACGGCGCGCCGGGCCTGTCGGCGGTGGCTATTCTGGAGGCCGCGTGATGGACGGATCCCAACCCACCTGGCGGGAGGACCGCCACCCCTCGGAGAGCTACGAGGACATCCTCGACCGGGACACGCGCAAGGTCCCGGACTTCATGCGCCAGGGCCCCACGCCGGACATCGGCACGGAGCCGGTGCCCGCCAGCCGCTACTACGACCGCGATTGGTTCGCCAAGGAAGTCGAGCACGTCTGGCTGAAGTGCTGGCAATGGGCCTGCCGCGAGGAGGAGATCCCCAATCCCGGCGACTACGTCATCTATGAGGTCGTCGGCAAAAGCCTGCTGGTGACGCGCGGCGAGGACGGCCAGATCCGCGCCTTCCACAACTCCTGCCTGCATCGCGGCCGCAAGCTCGCCACCGCCGACGGCTGCAAGGCCGAGTTCCGTTGCCCCTACCACGGCATCACCTGGGCCATCGATGGCGAGCTCAGGGAGAACCCGATCGCGTGGGACTTCCCGCAATGGAAGAACCGCGACATGTCCCTCCCCGAAGCCAAGGTGGACACCTGGGGCGGGTTCGTCTTCATCAATTTCGACCTGAACGCCAAGCCGCTGATGGACGCCATCGGCCCTCTGGCGGAGCACTTCGAGCGGTACGACTACGCCGGCCGCTACAAGGCGCTCCATGTGCAGAAGCCCGTGCGCTGCAACTGGAAGGCGCTGGCCGAGGCGTTCATGGAGAGCCACCACTCCGTCACCACCCACCCGCAGATCCTGCCGTTCCTGGCCGACGCCAACAGCCAGTACGACATCCTCAACGACTACGTCAGCCGGCAGTTCTCGGCCTCCGGGGAGCCGAGCCCGTTCGTCTACGACAAGGGCTACACCCCCGCGCAGATCATCGAGGCGATGAGCGGCCAAAGCGGCAGCCAGCGTCGCCGCGGGCTGGCGGCCGGCGATTCCGTCGAGGTGCCCGACGGCATGAGCGCCCGCGCGTTCGCCGCCGAGACCGCGCGCAAGGCGCTCGGCGAGGAGGACAAGGCGGACTACTCGGAAGCGTCGGACGCCGAGATGGTCGACGCGCTGCTCTACAACATCTGGCCCAACATGAGCTTCTGGGCCGGCTTCGCCCCCAACCTGATCTACCGTTGGCGGCCGCTGGGCCTCGACCCCGAAGTCGGCGTCATGGACGTGATGTTCTTGAAGCCGGTCCCCAAGGGCCAGCCGCGCCCCAAGCCGGCGCCGGTGCATGAACTCGGCATCGACGAGCCTTGGAGCAACGCCACCGAACTGGGCGGCCTCGCCGGCATCTTCGAGCAGGACATGGGCAACCTCCCGTTCGTGCAGGAAGGGCTGCGCGCGTCCGGCACCGGGCTGGTGCACTTCGGCAAATACAGCGAACTGCGTATCCGCTGGCTGCACCAGATGATCGACCGGGCGATCGCTGGGGAGCTATAGAACCCTTCTCCCCTTGCGGGAGAGGCCCGCGCGAGCGGGTCGGAGGAAGGGTCGCACCGGCCCTTGGCGATAATCGTGGCCGCGAACAGAGCGCTGGTGGATGGGTCCCGTCGACCCCTCATCCGGCCCTCCGGGCCACCGTCTCCCGCAAGGGGAGAAGGACGGGAGGATTTTGAATGACCGACACGCTCGAGCCACTCACGACCGGATCCGCCGGCATTCATGCGGCCCAAAGCCTCGCCGATCTCACCCGCATCCACGCGCGGGAGCGCGGGGCCAAGACGGCGTTTCACTTCGAGGGCCGGGAGACGAGCTATGCCGAGCTCGACCGCCACGCGAGCCGGGTCGCCAACGGGCTTGCCGCGGCGGGCCTGAAGCCCGGCGACCGCGTCGCCTATCTCGGCAAGAACAGCGACGCCTATTTCGAGATCCTGTTCGGGACGATGAAGGCCGGCATGGTGATGGCGCCGGTGAACTGGCGCCTGGCCCCCGCCGAAGTGCGCTACATCGTGCGCGACGCCGGGGCGAAGGCCTTCTTCGTCGGGCCGGAGTTCATCGACACCGCGCGCGGCCTGCTCCCCGAACTTCCCGACCTGAGGCTCACCGTGGCCACCGAAGGCGGGGCGGCGGACTGGCCGGACTACCCGTCATGGCGGGACGCCCAGAGCGACGCCGATCCGATGGTCCCCATCGCCTTCGAGGACGTGGCGCTTCAGCTCTACACCAGCGGCACCACCGGCCACCCCAAGGGGGCGATGCTCTCCCACCGCGCCCTGCTTCAGGGCCGACTGCAGCACGCTGACAACCAGGCGGAGTGGAACCGCTGGAAGGACGACGACGTCAGCCTCGTGGCCATGCCGGTCGCCCACATCGGCGGCACGGGCTGGGGCATCAGCGGCATCCACAACGGCGCCAAGGGGGTGATCGCCCGCGAGTTCGACCCCAACGCGGTGATCGGCTTTCTCGAGGACTTCCGCATCTCCAAGCTGTTCATGGTGCCGGCGGCGATGCAGATCGTGGTGCGCCACCCGCGCGCGGCCGAGGCCGACTTCTCCTGCCTGAAGTACATGATGTACGGGGCCTCGCCGATCCCGCTCGACCTGCTCAAGGAGTGCATGAGCGTGTTCGGCTGCGGCTTCGTGCAGATGTACGGCATGACCGAGACCTGCGGGACCATCGTCGCCCTGCCGCCGGAGGACCACGACCCGAACGGTCATCCGCGCATGCGCTCGGCCGGCAAGGCGCTGCCCGGGGTGGAGATCGCCATTCTCGGCGAGGACGGGAGCCACTTGGCGCCGGGCGAGGTGGGCGAGATCGTCACCCGCTCCTCCTCCAACATGACCGGCTACTGGAACCTGGGCGAGGCGACCGCCAAGACCCTGGGCGACGACGGCTGGCTGCGCACCGGCGACGCCGGCTACCTGGACGAGGACGGCTATGTCTACATCCACGACCGGGTGAAGGACATGATCATCTCCGGCGGGGAGAACATCTATCCCGCCGAGGTGGAGAACGCGATCTTCGGCCATCCGGGCGTCGCCGACGTGGCGGTGATCGGCGTGCCGGACCCCAAATGGGGCGAGGCGGTGAAGGCCATGGTGGTCAAGAAAGCCCGGGGCCGACCCCACGCCCGCCGAGATCATCGCCTGGTCCCGCGAACGGATCGCCGGCTACAAGACGCCCAAGAGCGTGGAGTTCATCGAGGCCCTGCCGAGGAACGCGTCCGGCAAGATCCTGCGGCGGGAATTGCGCGAGCCGTTCTGGAAGGACGCCGAGCGCCGGGTGAATTGAGAAGGCCGCCGAACATCATCGACCGCGCCACCGCCGCGCGTTAACTCCAAGCTCTATGAGCGAGCGCCCGACCACCTTCGACGATGTTTCCGCTGCGGCCCGCCGGCTGGAAGGCGAAGCGGTCCAGACCCCACTGCTCCGCTCCGACCGGCTCGATGCGATCACCGGCGGGCGGGTGTTCGTGAAGGCCGAGCCGCTGCAGCGGACGGGTTCGTTCAAGTTCCGCGGGGCCTACAACCGCATCTCTCAGCTTTCAGCGAACCGAGCGATCCCGGGGGGTGGTGGCGTTCTCGTCCGGCAATCACGCGCAGGGCGTCGCGGCGGCGGCGGCGCGGGTCGGGGCCAAGGCGACCATCGTCATGCCGACGGATTCTCCCAAGCTGAAGCTCGACAACACGCGGGCGCTCGGAGCGGAGGTGATCCTCTATGATCGGTATACGGAGGATCGCGGCGCCATCGCCCGTCGGTTGGCGGAGGAACAGGGCGCCACGCTGGTCCCATCCTTCGACGACCCCGACATCATCGCCGGCCAGGGCACGGTGGGGCTGGAGGTTATCGAGCAGGCGCGCGAGGTCGGGGCCGAGCTCGACCTGTTCCTGTGCTGCTGCGGCGGGGGCGGATTGATCGGCGGTTGCGCCCTGGCGTTCGAGGCGCTGAGCCCGGCCACGCGCCTGCACCCGGTCGAACCCGCCGGTTTCGACGACACCGCCCGCTCGCTCGCCGCCGGCGAAATCCTTTCCAACGACCCGGGCGCGCGCTCGATCTGCGATGCGCTGCTGAGCGAGCATCCTGGCGAACTCACCTTCGCCATCAACCGGACGCGGCTCTCCGAGGGTCTGGTGGTGAGCGACGAGGAGGCGCTGACGGCCGTCGCCTTCGCCCTGTTGCGGCTGAAGCTGGTGGTCGAGCCCGGCGGCGCGGTGGCGCTGGCCGCGGCGCTGTTCGGTAAGGTCGATCTGCGAGGCCGGAACGTCGCCGTCGTCTGCTCGGGAGGGAACGCCGACCCGGGCATGCTGGCCCGGGCCCTTCAGGAGCAGGGCGCCGCGGCTCTCGCGCTCTGAGCCGAGAGCTCGGCCCTAGAGCTTCATCGTGGCGAACATGCCGACCGCGGCCAGGGCCATGACGACGGTCGCGAGCCAGCCGACCGCCTTCAGCCCCCGATGGATCGGGAACTTGCCCATGACCGCGCTCCGGCCGGCCAGGTTCATGATCAGCACCATCAGCGGCACCGCGACGACCCCGTTGATCACCGCGCTCCAGAACAGCGCCTTGATGGGATCGATGTGGACGAAGTTGAGCGCGGCGCCCGCGCCAATGGCGGCGGCGAGCACGCCGTAGAACCGCGGCGCCCGCGTCGGCTTGCGCGCCAGGCCCACGTGCCAGCCCAAAGCTTCGCCGACGGCGAAGGCCGTCGATCCGGCCAGCACCGGCACCGCCAAGAGGCCGGTGCCGATGATTCCCAGCGCGAACACCAGGAAGACGAGGGGTCCGGCGATCGGCCTCAGAGCCAGCGCCGCTTGCGACGAGGTCTGGATATCGGTGATTCCGTGGGCGTGGAGGGTGGCCGCGGTGGTGAGGACGATGAACAGGGCGACGGCGTTGGAGAAGGCCATGCCGATCCAGGTGTCGACGCGGATGCGGTGGAACTCCCCGCGCGCCTGCTCCGGGGCCCGGACGAGCGCCTTGGCCCCAGGCCGCTCCCGCGTCTCCTCGACCTCCTCCTCCGCCTGCCAGAAGAACAGGTAGGGGCTGATGGTGGTGCCCAGGATGGCGACCACCACGGTGAGATAGCCCGGCGCCAAGGAGAGGTGCGGCAGAAGAACGTTGACGGCGACCTTGCCCCACGGGAGGCCGACCACGAACACCGTGCCCACGTAGGCGAACAGCGACAGCGTCAACCACTTCAGCACCGAGACGTATCTGGAATAGCGGACGAATACCTCGAGCAGCAGGGTGACGATCGCAAATCCGCCGACCAGCAGGAACGTCGGGGCCTGACCGGTGCGTCCGTTGCCGATCAGCAGGTCCGCCGCCGCGGCCATCGCCCCCAGATCGGCTCCAAGGTTGATGACGTTCGCCGCGATCAGCAGACTGACGATCACGAAGGTGACCAGCGACGGATAGTGCACGCGCAGGTTTCCGCCGATGCCGCGCCCGGTCACCCGGCCGATCCGTGCGCTGATCTCCTGGATCGCGCACATCAGCGGCCAACTGATCAGCAGGGTCCAGCCGAGGTCGTAGCCGAACTGGGCTCCCGCCTGGGAATAGGTGGCGATTCCGCTGGGGTCGTCGTCCGAGGCGCCGGTGATCAACCCGGGCCCGAGAACCTTCAGCAGCGGCGGCCGAATCGGCTTCTTGACCGCCTCCGGAGGATCGGCCGTGGGAACGCTATCCCGTTCGCTCATCAGGCCTTTCTCCGCTCCGCCCCGTGGGCGAGGGTCAAGCTTGAACTGCTTCGGCGTGTATGCTCAAGCCCCGTCGTTCCCGCCGGCCAAGCGCACGCGGCGAGCGGGTTCGAGACGGGGCGACCACGATGAAATCAGTCACGCGCGCCTCGCTCGCAACGGTAGCCTTGCTGGTCGCGAGCGCGCTTTGGTCGCCGGCGGCTTTCGCTCAGGCGGGCAGCGCGGACAGCAACAGCCCGCCGACGGAAGGCGCGTCGGATGACGGTTCGCCCCTCGCCTTCCATGGCCAGACGACCTTCATCGACCAGGCGCACCCCGGCTTCCACAGCCCCTATCAGGGGACCAACAGCCTTTCCCCCAAGGCGGAGGGCCGCGAGACCTTCGACGCCACGCTGTTCGCTGGATGGCGGCCCTGGAAGGGCCTGGAGCTTTGGTTCAACCCGGAGGTCGACCAGGGCTTCGGCATCAGCAACACGCTTGGCCTCGGCGGCTACTCCAACGGCGAGGGCGCCAAGGTCGGCAAGGCCGACCCGTACATCCGCGTCCAGCGGCTATTCCTGCGGCAGACGATAAATCTGGGCGGCGGCAAGGGCGACGATGTCGAGGCCGCCGCCAATCAGTTCGCCCAAAAGCGTTCGGCCAACTACCTCGTCTTCACCTTCGGCAAGATGACCGTCGGCGATGTGTTCGACACCAACGACTACGCCCACGACGCGCGCCACGACGTGCTCAACTGGGCGCTGCTCGAGCAGGGCTCGTTCGACTACGCGGCCGACGCCTGGGGCTATACGGTCGGGGCGACAGCGGAGTGGAAGCAGGGCCCGTGGAGCTTTCGGGCCGGCGTGTTCGACCTCTCCGACGTGCCCAACAGCGAGCGGCTCGACACCCACGTGCTGGACCAGTTCCAGTTGGTCCAGGAGGTCGAGCGGCGCTTCTCCATCGGCGGCCGCGCCGGCAGCCTGAAGGTGACGGCGTTCACCAGCCGCGGGCGGATGGGCCGGTTCTCCGACGCCCTGGCGCTCGCCGCCGAGACCGGACAGCCGCCGAACACCGCGCTCGTCCGCCGCTACCAAGGCCGAACCGGCGTGCACCTGAATCTGCAGCAGGCGATCACCGACGACATCGGCGTCTTCGCGCGGGCCGGTGCGGCCAACGGCGGCGTCGAGCCCTACGAGTACGCCGACATCGATCAGTCGATCTCCGGCGGAGTCTCGATCAAGGGCGCACGCTGGGGCCGCAAGGACGACACCCTCTTCCTCGCGGGCGTGGTGAACGAGATCAGCGCCCAGCACCAACGCTATCTGGCCGAGGGCGGCCTGGGCATCCTCGTTGGCGACGGGCGCCTGCGCTACGGACCGGAACAGATCATCGAGGCCTATTACGACTGGGCGGTGATCAAGCCGCTCCATGTCACCTTCGACGTGCAGCAGTTCCAGAACCCCGCCTACAACCGCGACCGCGGGCCGGTGACGATCGGCGCCGTCCGCGTTCACGCCGAGTTCTGATCAGTCGATGGGATCGGGTCCGCACCAGCCTGGCAGGTAGACGGCCTCCTTGCCCTGGGCGAGCTTGAGCGCCCGCTTCAGGGACGCGCTGTAATCCTCGCGCACAGCCTTCGGCTTGATCTTGCGGCGCAGGAAGTCCGCCCACAGGAACTCGGAAAACGGGGTAATGTCCTTGGCGAAGCCGCCGGCGTGGCGAAGGTCGCCCGCCAGGCTGCGGTAGGGATCGTCCTTCAGCTTGTCGATCGATCCGGGGATGTCGTCGAAGGTCACCCGGTAGCCCTCGGCGTTGTAGGTATGGCACCAGTTTCGGTTGTCGAGGTACCGCCAGAAGGCCAGCTTCGGCAGGGCGGAGAGATCGGCGACCATGCTCACCAGCACCTCTTTGATCCCCTCCTCGTGGAGGGCGCGGGCGAGGTGATGGTTGTCGATCACATAGTGCCGCCCCTTGGGGCCCAGCACCGTCGGGATCATGTGCTTGCCGAGGAAGGCGGCGGCCTCCTTCTCATCCTGCTCGCGGATCTTCTTCCGCTTTTCCTTCACCTCACGGTAGCCGACGGTGATCTGCGTCGGTCGAAGCTCGTCGATGGCCACCGGTCTCAAGACCGGTTCGCGCGAGGTCATTGTCTTATCCCTCCGATCGTCAGGCGCGACCTTCGATGCGCCCCTGGTGAAGCTTCCCACTAGCGAGCCTTGTGCTGCAAGAGGAAGGCGGGGCTGCCGCTCACGGGCGTTGCGCTTGCCGACCTGAGCTTTGTGTGGCGTGCTTAGGCCAATCGCGGCTCTCGAAGCGGTCCATTGGATTTCAAGGTGAGAGACGGCGGACGAGCGAACGGTCTGGGCGGTCGATCGGCGGCGGCGGGACTTGTTCTGATCGGCTTTGCAGCCGCCCTGATTGCCGGCTTTCCGGGTCATGTCCCCCCAGATGGCGTCTGGCAGCTCGCCCGAGGGCGGAGTGGTCTCTACAACGATTGGCACCCGCCGGTCATGGCGTGGCTGCTCGGGCTGGCGGACAAGATCGGCCAAGGCGCCTTCCCGTTCGTGATCGGATATGCCGCGCTCTTCTACGGAGGCCTTTGCGCCCTCGTCGCGCTAGAACCGCGCCCCGTGGGATCGGTCTGGCTCTCCTCGCCGTCTGGATGGCTTCTCCGCTCACGCTCGTCGGTCAAGCCGCGGTCATCAAGGATGTGCTGTTCGCAAACACCGTCCTCGCCGGGTTCGCGGCCCTAGCCTGGGTCGCACGGTGGTGGGACCGGCCCTTCCGACGGCTCCTGCTCCTGGCGTCGCGACGGTCTGCATCCTCTTGCCGCTTTGACGCGACAGAACGGAGCGATCGTGATTCCCATCGCCGCGCTTTCGCTGTGTGCCATCGCACTCCAGCACCGCCGCGCCAACGCTCGCCTTGCTTTCGCGGGCGCGGCCGCTTGGGGTGCGGGCGCCGTGGGGCTTGTCGCCGCTGGTCTGGCTCTCGCGTCCGCGGCGCTGTCCGCCCATTCAGACGGCAAGCCGGAACAGGCGCGGCACCTGAATGTCCTTGAGATGTACGACATCGCGGGCGCCGTCACTCGCGATCCGGCGATCGGCCTCGTGGAGCTGCGGACGAGAGCGCCGGCCGTGGAACGCTTCGTCCGGCTCCAGGCGTCTGCACACTACCGCGCCGCTGGCGCAGACAACCTGTTCGCACTGCCGGACGGCAAACGGATGATGACCACCCCCCGACCCGCGGTGGCCCGGCAATGGATCGACCTCGTCCGATCTCGGCCGCTTCTCTATCTGCGCACGCGGGCGGCGGTTTGGGCCGAGACACTGACAACGCCGCAGCGCGACGACTGCCCGATGATCATTGTCGGGGTTGATGACGACAATCCCGCCATTCTCAAGCAAGCTGGCCTTCAACTACGCATGGACGCGAAAGATGCGTGGGACGAGGACTACGCTTCTTCGTTTATCGGTGGGCCGCTCTATTCGCACGTTTTCTACGCTGTGCTGCTGATCGCGGCCCTGGGGGTCGCGGCTCGGCGTTGGCGGCGCGGCTACCGCCGGCCAGAAACCCTAGCTGTCATCGGCCTCGGGCTTGTCGCCCTGGCTTTCGCCGCCAGCTTCTTCGTCCTGTCGATCGACTGCGACTATCGCTTCCTCTACGCCCTCGACGTCGCGGCCATGGCGGTGTCCGCGAGCGTCGCCTCGACCCGCGCGGAGCCCGTCGCTCGAGATCCTCAGACGCCCTTGCCGACCTGGGCGGTCGCCCTCCGCTCCAGCTTGCCCCACCCGACGCGATAGCCGCGGATCGCGGTGACCACGCTCTTAACCACCACCCAGTACATCAGCTGCCGGTAGCCGAAGCGCTGGACGGGCAGCCAGACGAGGTCCTTCCACGGCGCCTTGCGTTCGAGCGCCATGCCGAGCGCGCCCGCGGATAGGTCGAGGAAGATGAAGGCGGCCCAGTAGAATACCGAGCGGATGGTGTCGTCCGGCGACCACTCCACGGGATGGTAGGCCTTGGCGTAGACCGCCCAGGCGAGGCTGGAGACGATGGCGAGGTCGACCAGCGGCGCGGCGACGGTGAGCACGATCTGGAACAGCCAGATCTGCGGCAGGGCGACGAAGCCCAGCACCGGATGCTTCAGGCTGAAGAGACCGGCCCGGTGCTTCCACAGGCATTGCAGGGTGCCGAAGCTCCAGCGGAAGCGCTGGTTGAGCAGCCCCTTCACCGTGTCCGGCGCCTCGGTGTAGGCGCGCGCCGAGGAGTCGAACTCCACCCGCCAGCCGGCGCGCTGGATCGCCAGCGTGAGGTCCTGGTCTTCGGCGAGGGTGTCGTGCGGATAGCCGCCGATCGCGGTGATCGCCTCGCGCCGCCAGGCCCCGACCGCGCCCGGAACCACCGTCACGGCGCCGAGCGCCGCGAGCGCCCGCCGCTCGAGGTTCTGGGCGGTGACGTATTCCAGCGATTGCCAGCGGGTGATGAGGTTGAGGCGGTTGCCGACGATGGCGTTGCCCGCCACCGCGCCGACCTTCGGGTTCACGAACCAGCGCACCAGGCGCGGCAGGGTGTCGGGCGGGAACAGCGTGTCGGCGTCGAGCGCCACGACGATGTCGCCCTTGGTCTGGGCCAGTCCGCGATTGAGGGCCCGCGCCTTGCCGCCGTTCTCGAAGGTCAACAGGCGAACACGCGGTTCGGAGCCGAAGGCCTCGCGCACGACCTCGCTGGTGCGATCGTGCGAGCCGTCGTCCAGCACCAGAACCTCGAGGTTGCGCCAGTCGGAGGCGAGGATGCGGGTCACCGAGCCGACGATCACCTTCTCCTCGTTGAAGCAGGGGATCAGGACGCTGATCAGCGGCCCGGTCTCTGGATCGAGCATCGGCGGCGCGCGGCGGCGGGCGTTCAGGCGATGCCAAAGGCCGAACACCGCCATGAACACCAGCCGCGCCAGTCCGAGCACGATCGCCACGACGAACAGGCCCTGGAACAGCGCGCTCACATAGCGGAAGAAGTCGAAGCCGAGCCGATCGAGCATGAGTTCCAGGTCGCTGCGCGAGGTCGGCGGCATGCCCTCCGTGCCGGTCATTCCCGCGAGCTGGTCGAGACGGACGAGGCGGTAGCCACGCGCCCTCAGGGCGTCGATGAGGTTGGGCAAGGCCTCCACCGTGCGGCTGCGGTCGCCGCCGGCGTCGTGCAGCAGCACCACCTGCCCCGCCTGCTCGCCCGTCGCCTGAAGCCGGTCGAGCGTGTGCTGGACGATCAGCGCCGGGTCCGGCTTCTTCCAGTCGTCCGGATCGATTCGCAGACCGGCGATGAGGTATCCCATGCGCTGGGCGATCAGCAGCGGCTCGACTTCGTTCGGCGTGCTCGGCTCGGCGTCGCCGAAGTAGGGCGGCCGGAAGAAGCGCATCGAGCGGCTGGTGATGACCTCGAACAGGCGCTGGGTGGTGTTGATCTCCAGATCGGTCTGGGCGAGCGGCGTCGCGGCGATGTTGGGGTGGGTCCAGGTGTGGTTGCCCACCAGCTGCCCCTCGCGCACTTCGCGGCGCACGATGTCGGGCCTCGCCTGCATGTTCTGGCCGATGACGAAGAAGGTCGCCGGCGCGTGCTTGTCGCGCAGGATGTTGAGGATCTTGGGCGTCCAGCGCCCGTCCGGCCCATCGTCGAAGGTCAGCGCCACCCAGCCGGGATGCGCGCCATAGCGGGTGATGACGTAGCTGGTCGGCATCACCTTGTAGTCCTCGCCGGAGATCAGCCCGGTTTCGGGATCGACCTCGATGGTGCGCGAGCCGCCGGTCGGACGAGACTTCACGTGCAGGATTTCCCCGGTCCCGTCGAAGTCCACGCCCAAGCTGGGGACGATGGTCTCGAGGTTGGTGGGCTTGGCCGCGCCGTAGGGTTGCTTGAACCACTGCCACACCGAAGGGTCCTCGCCACCCATGCGCCACAGGGCGTAGCCTTGCGGCCGGTACAGCTGGGCGATCTTCAGCTGGTTGAAGAAGGTCGCCGCGTCGAGGAACCAGACGGTGTGCTTGCGTCCGTCGTCGTCGACGAAGCCGAAGGTCGGATTGAGCGCGTCGTCGTCCATGGAGACGTCGGCTTCGGCGTCGTGCGCCTCTTGGGTCGCGTCGTAGAAGGTCACCGCGGCGGCCTTGGCCGGGCCCTTGGCGTCCGCCGCCGTCCAGTCGTAGCCGTAGGAGCCCAGGGCGACGATGGTGCGCGATCGGTCGAGCACGCCCATGTCCTTGGCGAGCACCTGCTCGAACCAGTCCTGCCCCGCGGCGGGGCCGGGATCGCCGCCGCCCCAGTGCTGGTCGTAGGACATCAGCACCAGGCTGTCGGTCACCGACTGGAAGAGCTTGAGGTTCCAGTCGTTGTCGCCGAACGGCGTGGAGACCCACACCTGGCGGCCGATGTCGCCCAGCGCCTTATGCGCTTTGGCGAGCAGGACCGGATATTGGCGCAACGCGGCCGGCGAGATGTTCTCCAGGTCGAAGACGTAGCCGGCGTAACCCTGCTGCTTGGCCAGCGCCACGAGGTTCTTGACCAGGGCGTCCTGGGCGGCGGGATTGAGCAGCACGCCGTCGGCGAGCGGACCGTCGTTGATGCCGTTGTGGCCGTTGTGGACCATCGGCAGCACCGAAGGGGGGGTGTTGGCCGAGGCGATCAGGGCTTCGGCGTAGGGGTCGGAGGTCACCGCCACCCGCCCGACCGTGCCGTCGAGGAGCACCCACTGCGGGCAGACCACGTCGATGTCGTTCACATGCCGTTTGAGCGAGACGCGGGAATCCTCGTCCCACGTCACGTAGAACCCCACGGCCAGCGGCCGCTTGGGGCCGCCCTGCGCCAGCTTGCCCGGACTGGGGATCCGCCGCCAATCCGCTGGACGGCGGAAACGATGGGCGTTGTTGTTGTGCAGCGCCTGCAACGACCTCGGGTCGGAGAGGCTGAGCGCCGGCAGCCGCGGGGCGAACGCCAGAGTGGCGAAGAAACCGGCCACGACGAGCGCGGCGAGCGCCACCAGCAGCCCCACGCCGAGATTCGCCTGCTTGGCGCGACGGCCCGTGGGGTCGTGAAAGACGAAATCGCTCATGCGAGCGGAGAATCTCCGAGGTTTGGAGCCCCTCCTAGCCGCGCGACGGGCTCAAGGCGAGACGCCGCGCCGCGCCCGCCACTGGCCGCGCTCTGCCCCCAGATGTCCACCGTATGCGACTCGACCGGCGGCGGCAGGGTCGCCTGACGCAGGATGGTCGAGCCCAGGCGTTCGGCGAGCCGGCGCGAGGCTTGGTTTTCCGGGTCGATGCAGTGGATCACCTCGGTCCAGCCGAGGGTGGTCGACGGCAAAGTCCATCGAGGCGGTCGCCGCCTCTAGGCGTACCCTTTGCCCCAGCAGTCGCGCACGACCGCCCAGCCGACCTCGGTCCCGGGCCAGCCATAAGGATGGTGGGCGCCGATCCGCCCGACCCAGCGCCCGCTCGCCTTCTCGATGACCGAGAACATCGAGAAGCCCTGCAGCGCCCAGCAGCCCCGGCCCCGGTGCAAGTTGCGCCACGAGACCGATTTTGGGAGCGCGCCGCCGATGAACTTCACCGCATCCGCGTCCTGATAGAACTCGGCCCAGGCGTCGAAGTCCTCCAGCTTCGGCGGGCGGAGGATCAGGCGCTCGGTTTCGATCGTCGGCAAACTCATGCTCGTCTCGCTCTCCAGGCGTCCGCGCTGGAAATCCACACGTCGACGGGTTCAGGGTACACGGGAAAGCGCACGCCCGTTCGCGACAGCGTCGCGCCTATGTCGGCGGCGAGGCGAGACGATGCGAGGTTCGCCGGGTGGATGCAGTGAGCGACCTCGTCGCATCCGACACTGTCGAAGACGTGATCCATGACCGCCGCCGCGGCTTCGCGGGCGAAGCCCCTGCCCCGAGCCTCCGGAGCGAGGCTCCAGCCGAATTCGAGCTGATCCAGCCCGGGAACTCGCCCGGTCCGACGCGGCCCACCCAGCGCCCGCTCGCCTTCTCGATGACGCTGAACTTTCCATAGCCATAGAGGAACCACGACGCGGCGAGCTCCTGGAAGTGTTTCCAGGCGTGTTCCCGATCGAGCACCCCAGCTAGATAGCGGGTCGACGCCTCGTCGGCGAAGAAGGCGGCGTAGCTGTCGAAATCCTCCAGCCTTGGCGGCCGGAGGATCAGGCGTTCGGTTTCGAGGACCGGCTCGGTCAAGCCAGCGTCGGCTCGATCTGCTTGCAAGCGTCGATCAGGCCGCGCACCGAGGCCACCGACTTGGCGAACATCTCCTTCTCGGCGTCGTCCAGCGGGAACTCGATGATCCGCTCCGCGCCGCCCGCGCCGATCACGGTCGGCACGCCGACGTAGAGGTCGCGCTCTCCGTACTGGCCGTCCACATAGGCGGCGCAGGGCAGTACGCGCTTCTCGTCGTAGAGATAGCTCTTGGCCATGGCGATGGCGCTCTCGGCCGGGGCGTAGAAGGCCGAGCCGGTCTTCAGCAGGGCCACGACCTCGCCGCCGCCGCCGCGCGTGCGCTTCACGATGGCGTCCAGCTCGTCCTGGCTGAGGACGCCCTGGCGGATGAGTTCGGGCAGCGGCAGGCCGCCGACCGTGGAGTGGCGCGCCATCGGCACCATGTCGTCGCCGTGGCCGCCGAGGGTCCAGGCGTGAATGTCCTTCACCGACACGCCCAGCCGCTCGGCGAGGAAGAAGCGGAAGCGCGCCGAGTCGAGCACGCCGGCCATGCCGATCACCTTCTCGCGCGGCAGGCCCGCGAACTCGCGCAGGGCCCAGACCATGGCGTCCAGATGGATTGGTGATGCAGATGACGAAGGCGTTCGGCGCGTGGGTCTTCAAGCCCTCGCCCACCGCCTTCATCACCTTGAGGTTGATGCCAAGCAGGTCGTCGCGGCTCATGCCGGCCTTACGCGGCACCCCGGCGGTGACGATGGCGACGTCCGCGCCGGCGATGTCGGCGTAGTCGTTGGCGCCCTTGAGACGCACGTCGGAGCCGAACACCGGCGTCGCCTCGTTGAGGTCGAGCGCCTTGCCCTGCGGCGTGCCCTCGGCGATGTCGAACAGGGTCACGTCGCCCAGCTGCTCGCGGGCGCAGACGTGGGCCAAGGTGCCGCCGATCATGCCGGCGCCGATGAGGGCGATCTTCGCTCGGGCCAAGGCGGGCTCCTGAAGAGGGGTTGGAAAAGACCGGCGCGGTCTAGACCGGCTTACCGCTCCCTCGCAAGGCGACGTCGCTCCAGGACCACGGCGCGTCCCTGGCGCTCGCCGCGCCACGCTCCATCCGCCCCTCGGGTGAGCCGCACCGCGCCGCTGTATTCGCCGTCGAAGGTGAGCTCCATCTCGCTGGTCGAGACGCGCTTCAGGTCCGCGTAGCCGACCGTCCCGTTCCCGTCCCGCCAAGCGCCGCCGACGTGTTCCGGGCTGGACGGCGAGTCGATGAACTCCAGGTCGCGGCGAACGCCCCCCTCGCGAAATCGCCAGCTTCCATCCATCGGTCCCTGGAACGCCTGAGCCGCCGCCGCGGACTGGGCGATGCGTTGCGTCAAGACGCCAGGCGGCGGCTCGCCGACGACGAGCGCGACGATGAGCGGAAGGACCATGGCCTAACTCGCCTGTCTGATGACGCCCGCCCCCAAACAGCCACGTGGCGGGCCGTGATGAGGATCGACCGATATCGCCTCAAGGCAATGATTGAGTGACAGGGCACGTCTAACCGACCTCTCCTCGATCGTCGGCGCACGGTTGTTGCGCGTTCGGCGCCGCGTCTTGGATCAGGAGGCCTGCTGGCGCTCGGCGATAGCGTCCGCCACCTCGACCAGCCCGAGCGCCTGTTCGAGATGCAGGCGCTCCGCCAATCGGCCTTCGACCCGCAGCGCGCCCTTTCCGGCGTTTGCAGGGTCGTCGAAGGCGGCGATCACCGCGCGCGCCCAGGCGACCTCCGCCGAAGCCGGGCTGAACACCGCATTGGCGATCGCCAGGTGGCTGGGGTGGATCAGGCTCTTGCCGTCGAAGCCGAACTCCGCCCCCTGGCGGCAGGCCCTTTCCAGCGACTCGAGGTCCTCGATCTCGGTGTGCACGCTGTCCAGCGCCGACAAGCCGTGCGCTCGGGCGGCGGTCACCGTCAGCGACAGGGCGGCATGGAAAGGCGTTCGCTCGGGCGTCTGACGCGCGCCCGTCTCCCGCGCGAGATCGTTCAGCCCGACCACCAGAGCGGCGAGCCGAGGGGACGCGCCGGCGATGGCGTCGAGGGCGAAGATCGACGCCGCCGTCTCCACCATCGCCCAGACGCTGGCGCCTTCCGGCAGGCGATCGACATAGGCGTGCAGGTCCTCGGCGCTGGAGACCTTCGGCGCGAGCACCGCGTCCGGCGCGGTCCGCGAGAGCGCGGCGAGATCATCCATGCCCCACTCGGTGGAGAGGGCGTTCACCCGCACCACCACCTCGCGCGCGCCGAAGCCGCCGGCTTGAACCGCCGCCACCGCCGCCGCGCGCGCCGCCAGCTTGGCCTCGGGCAGGACCGCATCCTCCAGGTCGAGGATCACCACGTCGCAAGGCAGGCTTCGCGCCTTCTCGATCGCTCGGGGATTTGACGCGGGCATATAGAGCGCGCTGCGGCGAGGGCGGGGAACGGCGGAGTGCGTTGGCGTCATGGCCATCGCCCTATACCATGCTTGTCATGACCAGACGGTTCGAGGCGGGCGCGCGCAATGTGCTGGGTGGCGAATTGGCCCCCTGCTCCATGGAGCCGCTCACCGGCTTCTTCCGCAACGGCTGCTGCGAGACTGGGCCCGAGGACGTCGGCCAGCACACGGTGTGCGGGGTGATGACCCAAGAATTCCTCAGCTTCTCCATGGCCGCCGGCAATGACCTCTCGACACCGCGTCCGGAGTACGGCTTTCCGGGCCTGCGGCCTGGCGATCGCTGGTGCGTCTGCGCGCCGCGCTGGAAGGAGGCGCTCGACGGCGGCGCGGCCTGTCCCCTGGTGCTGGAAGCCACCCATGAGGAGATGCTGGCGATCGTGCCGCTCGGCGTCCTCAAGGACCACGCGGCCGGCTGACCCCGATCAGTGCAGAGGGTAGGCGCGCTCGAGGCGGTAGTAGGATCCGGCCGAGGTCAGGACACTTGAATACAGGCCGAACGCGCGGACGGTGAGCGGCGGAATCTCGCGCAGATTGTGCGTCTGGATCCACCGAGCCACCTTCTCCACCGGCGCGTCCTTGAGGTAGGCCAGGGTGACGTGAGGCCGGTAGGCGCGCGGCTCTCGAGGAAGGCCCGCGCGGCGCGCCGCCGACTCGCACCGGCCCTGCAAGACCTTGAGCGGCTCGCTCTCGCGCACGCCGGCCCAAATTGCGCGCGGACGACCGCCCTCGTCGAAAGCGCCGACGCCACCGAACTCTATCTCGAACGGCGCCCCCACGACGCCGCAGAGCGCCGCGTCCAGGTCGTCGGCCACCGGCTCGGTAACCTGGCCCACGAAGCGCAAGGTGAGGTGCAGGTTCTCACGCGGGGTCCAGCGCGCGCCAGGCACTTCGCGCTGCAGATCCTCCAGCGCCTCGGCGACATCCTCGTCGTCGATCGCCACCGCAACGAACAGGCGGATCAACGAAGGGCCCGGGCGACCGCCGGCGCGAAGCTGGCGACGATGACGCGCACGCCCTGCGCATTGGGGTGGATGCCGTCGGCCTGGTTGAGCGCGGGGCGGCCCTCCACCCCGGCCAGGAGGTCCGGGTAAAGGATCGCGCCGGTCGCCTTGGCGGCCTCGGCGAATACGCGGGTGAACTCGCTGGCGTAGGCGGCGCCGATCGCAGGGGGCGCCCGAAGCCCGGCGATCATGACCCGGATCCGCCGCCGCTGTAGCTTGCGAGCGATGGCGATCAGATTGGCGCGCGTCTGGGCGGGATCGAGCCCGCGCAACAGGTCGTTGCCGCCAAGCGCGACGATAGCCAGCCGCGTGTCCGGCTGCACTGAGAAGTCCGCTCGCGCCAAGCCGCCGGCCGTGGTGTCGCCCGAGACGCCCGCTCCCCGTACGCGCGCCGGCCGACCCAGCCGCGCCAGCGCGCCCTGCAACTGGGCCGGAAGAGCCACGGCGGCGGGCAGGCCATAGCCGGCGGTGATCGAGTCGCCCAGCATGGTCACGACCGGAAGGCCCTGGGCGAGCGCGGGCGTTCCCAGCCCTGCGGCCAGGAGCGTCAGGGCGGTGCGGCGGGTCGGAAAAGGACGGGGTGCGGGCGGCCACATGGCCGCCTATGTAGGGTGTCGCCCTCCCCTTCGTCCAAGGCTGACCATGTTCGACGCCAGCGCGCCCGCCGCGCCCCTGTCGCTCCTCGGAGTCGGCCTGACGCTGCCCTCGGCCGCCGGTCCCGTCCGCGTGCTATCCGAGGTGGATTTCGAGGTGCGGCCGCGCGAGCGGGTGGCGGTGGTCGGTCCGTCCGGCTGCGGAAAATCCTCCCTGATCGCCGTGGCCGCGGGGCTGGAGCGACCGACCCGCGGGCGCGTCCGCCTGCTGGGCCAGGACCTGGAAGGTCTGTCGGAAGACCGTCGCGCGCGGCTCCGCCGCGGCCAGGTCTCCCTGGTGTTCCAGGCCTTCCACCTGCTGCCCAACATGACGGCGGCCGAGAACATCGCCGCGCCGCTGGAGATCGCCAAGGACCGTGAGGCTTCGGCCAAGGCCGCCGCCTGGCTGGAGCGGCTGGGTCTCTCGGAGCGCGCCCGGCACTATCCGCACCAGATGTCGGGCGGCGAGCAGCAACGCGTGGCCCTGGCCCGCGCCCTGGCCGCTCGGCCCCGTCTGCTGTTCGCCGACGAGCCCACCGGCAACCTCGACGCCGCCAACGCCGCGGCCGTGGCCGACCTGATGTTCGACTTGGTCGAGGAGAGCGGCGCGTCCCTTATCCTCGTCACCCACGACGACGCCCTGGCGGCGCGCGCCGACCGCCGCGTGCGGCTGTTCGACGGCCGGATCGTCGGCGAGGACTGAGCCTAGGTCGTGCTCGCCCTCAGGTTCGCCGGCCGGGAGCTGCGCTCGGGCGTCCGCGGCTTCGTCATCTTCCTGGCGTGCCTCGCCGTCGGCGTCGCGGCGATCGCGGCGGCCGGCTCGACCGCGGAGGCCTTCCGCCAGGGCCTCGCCAGCCAGGCGCGCCAGATCCTGGGCGGAGACTTCGCCGTGACGGTGCGGGCGCGCCCGTTCACGCCCGCCGAACGCGCCGCCCTCTCGCGCCTGGGCCGCGTCTCCTACGCGGTGAACGCCGAGGCCATGGGCCAAGGCCCGTCGGGCGCGCGACATCTGGTCGAGCTGCGCGGGGTGAGCGGCGACTATCCCCTGGTCGGGACGGTGACCCTGAAGGGCGCGCCCTCCCTCGCCCAGGCGCTCGCGCCGCTGGGCGGCGTCCCGGGCGCGGCGGTGGAGCAGGGCGTGCTCGACGACCTGCATCTGCGCCTCGGCGACCGCTTCGTGGTGGGCAACTCGCCCTTGGTCGTCCGGGCGGTGCTGGTGGACGAGCCGGACCGGCTGTCCCGCGGCTTCGCGCTCGGTCCACGCGTGCTCACCCGTTCCGAGGTGGTCGAGCAGGGCGGCTTCCTGATCCCCGGCCTGCCGTTCGGCGAAACCGCGCGGCTCGCCGTGCCGCCGGATGCGCCGCTGAAGGCGACGCGGCGCGCGATCCGCAGCGCCCTGCACGCCGCCGGGCCCGGCGGTTGGCGGGTTCGCGATCGCACCGACGCCGCGCCGGGACTCGGCCGCCTGATCAGCGAGCTCGAATACTTCCTGAGCTTCATCGGCCTCGCTTCTCTGCTGGCCGGCGGGTTGGGCGTGCGCGGGGCGGTTTCATCCTATCTCCAGGCCCGCACCGCCCAGATCGCCACCCTCAAGGCGCTTGGCGCGGAGGGGCGGCTGGTGCGCGACACCTACCTGATCCAGATCGGCTTTCTGACCGTGCTCGGCGTCTCCATCGGGCTCGCCATCGGCGCCGACATCCCCTTCCTGCTCGGCTGGGCGATCCGCGACATCGCGCCGATCCCGGCCCTGTTCGGCTTCTATCCCGCGCCGCTCGCCAGGGCCGCCGCCTTCGGCCTGCTCGCCGGCGCCGCCTTCGCCCTGGAGCCGCTCGGCCGCGCTCGCGCCACGCCGCCCTCGGCCCTGTTCCGAGGCGAGCCGTCGCGCAGCCCGGCGCCCGGCCTCGAACTCGCCGGCGCCCTCCTCGCCGCCCTCGGCCTGATCGGGCTCGCCCTCATCACCGCGCCGGAACCCTTAGCGGCGGGGGTGATGATCGCGGCGGTCGCCGTCGCCTTCGCGCTGTTGTGGGCCTTCGGTCTTGGCGCGGCCAAGGCGGCGGGCGCCTGGCGCGGCGCGCTTTCCGGACCCGCGCGGATCGGCATGGCCAATCTCGCCGGCCCGCGCAGCGCCGCGCGCACCGCCTCTCCGGCCATCGGCCTCGGCGTCGCCCTGCTCTCGGCCGTGGTGCTGATCCAGTCGAGCCTCCTCGCCCAGGTCGCCAAGGTCGCGCCCGCCAAGGCGCCCGGCCCTGGTCGCCACCGGCATTCCGGCGGATCGGGCGCAAGCGTTCGACGCAACCCTGGAGCGCGCCTTCGGCCGTAAGCTCACGGCCAAGGACTACCTCCGCGCGCCGTTCGCCACCGGAAGGATCACGGCGGTTCGCGGTGTGGCCGTCGATCGAGCACACATTCCCGAGGACCAGCGCTGGGCCTACGACTCCGACATCTCGATGGTGGCCCTCGGCGCGGCGCCGGCCGACGCCGGCGTGATCGCCGGGCGCTGGTGGCCGGCGAATTATGCCGGGCCGCCGCTGATCGCCCTCGACGCCGAGGCGGCCAAGGGCGCGCGGGTGAAGGTCGGCGACGAGGTCACCCTCTCCCTGCTCGGCCGCGATATCGAGACCCGCGTCGCCGCCATCCGACACGTGGATTTCGGCGGGTTCGGCGCGAGCGTGCCCATCGTCATCGATCCCGCGGCCCTGGCCGGCGCCGGGCTCGACGAAGTCGCCACGGTCCGCGCCAGCAAGGCGGAAGAGGATCGCGCCGTCGCCGCCTTGGGCCGGGATTTCCCGCTCGTGACGGTGATCAGCGTGCGCGAGGCGCTCGAGCAGGCCGCGAGTCTGTTCGGCAAGCTGCAGCTCGCCATCCGCGCGGCCGCCGGCGTGGCCACCCTGTCGGGGCTTCTCGTCCTGGCCGGCGCCTTGGCCGCCGGCGCGCGAGCGCGGGCCAAGGAGGCGGCGACGCTGAAGGTGCTGGGCGCCGATCGCGCTCAGATCCTCGCCGCCTATGGCCTGGAGTACGGCGCCGTCGGTCTGATCGCCGGCCTCGCCGGCGTCGGCCTGGGCTACCTCGCCGCCTGGCCAGTGGTGGTGGACGTGTTCAAGGCGACGTGGAGCGTCGATTGGCTGGGCGTCGCGGGTCTCGTGCTCGGCGCCGCCTTGTTGGCCACCCTCGGCGGGGTTGGCGCCGCCGCGGCCGCGCTCTCCCAGCCTCCGGCGCGGATGCTGCGTTCGGACTAGCGGGGCGGCGCCCCTCTTCGGCTATATCTCCCCGGCCCGGACGCGATCCGGCGATGTCTGGATCAATTCTTGCCCGACCTGCTCGTCCTCTACGAACACCCCGCCTGGTTCGCGCCGCTGTTCGCCGCCCTAGACCGCCGCGGGATCGACTATGTCGCGCACCGCGCGGACGGCGCCTTCGACCCGGAGGATTTCGCGGCTCCCGCGTCCGTCGTCCTGAACCGCATCGCCATGTCGGCCTTCCTGCGCGAGGCGGAGCACCCGATCTTCTGGGCCGGCTCCCTGCTTGGCCAATGGGAAGACGCCGGCGCGCGGGTGCTGAACGGAACGGCGGCGCTGGCCCTGGACACCTCCAAGGCGCGCCAGCTGGCGCTGTTCTCCCGCCTCGGCCTGGCGGTTCCGCGCACCCGGGTGGTGCATCGGGCGGCCGACGTGGTCGAGGCGGCAGATGCAATCGGCTTTCCGCTGGTGGTCAAGGCCAACATCGGCGGGGCGGGCGCGGGGATCGCGCGCTTCGACGACCGCGAGAGCCTGCGCGCGGCGGTCCACGACGGCACATTGCCGACGAGCATCGACGGCGTCCTGCTCGTCCAGGCTTACGTCCCGGCGCGTGACGGTCTGATCACCCGGATCGAGACCCTGGATCGCCGCTACCTCTACGCTCTCGACATCGCCGGCGCGGGCGCCTTCGACCTCTGCCCCGCCGACGCCTGTCAGGTTCCGGGGACGGCGATCACCATGAAAGCCGCCGAGCCTACCTCCGAGCTTCGCGCGGCGGCCGAGGCGGTGGCTCGCGCCGCCCATCTCGACCTCGGCGGAGTGGAGGTGATGATCGACGACCGCGACGGAACGCCCCGCTTCTACGACCTGAACGCGCTCTCCAATTTCGTCGCGCGGCCGCTCGAGGTGCTGGGCTGGGACCCGCACGAGCGCCTCGTCGACCGGCTCGAACAGTGGATCTTGGAGGCCAAGGCGTGAGGTACGGCTACTGGACGCCCGTCTTTGGCGGCTGGCTGCGCAATGTCGCCGACGAGGGCATGGAGGCGAGCTGGGCCTACACCAAGTCGCTCACCCAGAACGCCGAACGCTGGGGTTACGACTTGACCCTGATCGCCGAGCTGAACCTCAACGACATCAAGGGGGTGGAGCAGCCGGCGCTGGACGCCTGGTCCACGGCCGCGGCGCTGGCGGCGGTGACCGAAAGCGTCGAGCTGATGGTCGCCGTCCGCCCGAACTTCCACCACCCGGCCCTGTTCGCCAAGGCGGCCGCCAACATCGAGCGTATCGCGCCCGGGCGGCTGTCGCTCAACGTCGTCTCCTCCTGGTGGGCGGACGAGGCGCGCCAGTACGGCCTCGTCTTCGACCAGCACGACGATCGCTATGCGCGCACGGAGGAGTGGCTGCAGGTGGTGGAGGGCCTGTGGACGCAGGAGCGCTTCACCTTCTCCGGCGCCCACTACCGCACCGACGAGGCGATCTGCGCGCCCAAGCCCTCGACCCATGTCCCGGTCTACGCCGGCGGCGAAAGCGACAAGGCCAAGGCGATGATCGCCGGCCGCTGCGACGCCTATGTCATGCACGGCGATCCGCCCGAGGTCATCGCCGCCAAGATCGCCGACATGAACGCGCGCCGCTCGGCCTTGAGCAAGCCGCCGATGACCTACGGCATGGCCGCCTACGCCATCGTCCGCGACAGCGAAGCCGAAGCGCGGCGCGAACTCGAGCGCATCACGACGGTCGACGCGCTCCCCGCCGGCTACGCCAACTTCGACCAGTGGCTCTCCGGCACCCAGCTCGAACGCGAGCTGAAGCTCCAGGAATACGCCGTCTCCAACCGTGGCCTACGCCCCAACCTGGTGGGCACGCCCGAACAGCTCCGCCAGCGGATCGCCGACTACGAGGGCGCCGGCCTCGACCTGCTCCTCCTGCAGATGAGCCCCCAGGCCGAGGAGATGGAGCGCTTCGCCCGACAGGTGATGGGGACGAACTGATCCAAGCGTCTAAGAAGCTTCACAGCCGGACGGGACGGGGCCAAAACAACCGGCAGGAGGACACCCCATGATCATCTACGGCTCGACCCTGTCGCCTTTCGTGCGCAAGACCCTGGCGTTCATCGCCGAGAAGGGGCTGGAGGCGGAGGTGCGGCCCGGCGGCCTCGGCGCCCACACCACCGAGTTCCTGGAGGTGAGTCCCTTCCGCAAGATTCCGGCGTTGCGCGACGGCGACTTCACCATCTCGGACTCCACCGCGATCATCACCTACATCGACGCCAAATATCCGGAGCCGAACCTGTTCCCCACCGCGCCGGAAGCTCGCGCGCGCACCGTCTGGTACGAGGAGTTCGCCGACACGATCATGGTCGCCTCCATGGCCAAGGTGTTCTTCAACCGGGTGGTCCGTCCCCGCTTCCTCAAGCAGGAGGGCGATATGGTCGCCGCCCATGAGGCCGCCACCAAGGAGATCCCGCCCATGCTCGACTACCTGGAGGCTCACCTCCCGGACAGCGGCCACCTGGTCGAAGACCGCCTCACCCTGGCGGACCTGGCCGTCGCGAGCCCGTTCGTGAACCTCTCCCACGGCGGGTTGGACGTCGAGCCCGACAAGCACCCGAAGCTCGACGCCTACGTGAAGTCGATCCTCGCCCGCCCCTCCTTCGCCGGCATGGTGGCCAAGGAGAAGGCGTTTCTGGCGCGGCCCTGAGATCGCCACGGTGCCCTCCACCGCCGCGCTCGACGCCTTCGTCGCCCAGGTGATCGCGGGCGACCACGTCGGCGCGATCCGCGACTGGTACGCCGAGGACGCCTGGATGCGCGAAAACCTCGGCGAGCCGCGCGTCGGTCGCGAGACGCTGATGGCGCACGAGGCGGCCGTGCTCGCGCGCGTGGATCGTGTCGAGAGCGCCCTGCTGGAGCCGCCCCTGGTGGACGGCGACCGCGTGGCCCTCCACTGGCGCTTCACCTTCCACCTTCCGGGCGGCGCGACGCGCTCGATGGAGGAGATCGCCTGGCAGACCTGGCGCGGAGACCGGATCGCCGAGGAGACGTTCTTCTACGACCCGGGGCAAATGCGGTGACACGAGACAGATCGACGTCGCGACCCGCGGGTCGGTCGAGGCGCGCCTGCGCTGTTCTGGCGCTGTTGAGCGCCTGGGTTGGCGCGCCCTCGCTTGCAGCAGCCGAAGCGAGCGCTGAACGGACCGCTGCGGATTTTCTTCGGTTGTTCAACGCGGGCGACCGCGCCCGCTATCAGGACTTCCTGCAATCCCGCTGGCCCGCGTTCAAGGACGCCGACTCTTTCGCTCAGATGCGCGATCAGACCGGCGGCTACGTGTTCGTGAAGCCCGGGCAAGTCACGCGCGGCGAGGCCCGGGAGATCGTCAAATCGCGCCTCGCCGACGACTACTGGTCCTTCGATGTCCAGATGGCCGCTGGAACCGGCGGCAAGATCGAACGTCTCGCGTTCACGCCCACGGACCGGCCGACCGGGATCGCCCCACCGGCCCGCGTGCCGACGGCCGCCATCGGGCGCTTGGTCGACCGGGAAATCGCGGCGTTGGGCGACTTCTCCGGCGTGGTCGCCATCGAGCTCAACGGGCGGCCGATCTATGTCCGAGCGTCCGGCCTCGCCGACAAGGAGCGGCGCGTTCCCAACACGCTGGATACCCGCTTCGGCATGGCCTCCATGGGCAAGATGTTCACCGCTGTGGCGATCATGCAGTTGGTTCAGGATGGACGGATCGATCTAGACGCCCCGATCGGGGCCTACATCAAGGAGTACCCGAACCCCGAATTCGCCCGCACGGTCACCGTGCGGGAGCTTCTCACCCACACCGGCGGAGCCGGGGATTTCTTCTCCAAGCTCTGGGCCGACAATGTAGATCATCTGAAGACCCCCGCCGACTATGTGGCCCTGTTCGGAAGCCGCCCGCCCGAGTTCAAGCCCGGCTCTCGCTTCAGCTATGCGAACTATGGCTTCATCGTTCTGGGGCGCATCGTGGAGGAGGCCTCAGGCCAACCCTACGATGATTATCTGGAACGCCACGTCTTCGCGCCGGCCCACATGACGAGCACCAGCCTGCGGTCGGCCGATCCACGATCGGCAACCGCCCTGGCCTATGTGAAGGACGGCTATCCCGCTCCGCCGCCCGGAATGATGACGCGCCCCTCGCGTGACGCCACGCCCGCTGGGGGCGCCTTCACCACCGCGCCGGACATGCTCGCCTTTGCGGCGGCCTTGACCGGCCATCGACTTCTGGATGCGGCGCACACCTCGTTGCTGTTGACCCCACAGGTTCAAGGCGACTCGGGTCCTGACAGCTTCGGCTTCCAGATCTTCGATCAAGACGGCGTCCGCTGGATCGGCCACGACGGCGGCGGCCCGGGGGAGAACGGCGGCTTCAGAGTCCTGGCGAACGGCGGGGCCGTGGTCATCGTCTTGTCGAACGTCGCCCCGAGCTGGCGGGGCGACAAGCTATGCGCGTTCATCACGGCGCGATTGAATACCGATTGACGCTGAGTCGTGGAGCGGGCGGCGGGAATCGAACCCGCGACATTCAGCTTGGGAAGCTGACGTTCTACCTCTGAACTACGCCCGCGCGCGGAGGCGGCGCACCATAGCGGGAAGCGTTTGCGCGGCAAGGCGTTGGATCTAACCGGCGCGCTTTACCCCGCCTCGTAGCGGGCGGCCATGGCGCGGACGTCGGCTAACCAGGAGGCGTCGGGCGGGGCCGAGCGGATCAGCGCGTCCCACTCCGCCTTCGCCTTCTCGCGCCGACCCGCCTGGTAGTCGGCCAGGGCCAGATAGAAGCGGGCGCGGGGGTCGGTGGGCGAGAGGGCGACGGCGCGCCGGAAGGCCGCCAGCGCCTCTTCGGTGACTTTACCGCCCGCCGCTTCGGTGAGGGCTTCGCCTCGCGCGCCGGGCAGGTCGGCGACGGTGGGGGCGAGCGCTTCGGCGGCGGCGTCGGCGCGGGCCGCGTCCGCGTGCCGGCCGCCGCGCTCATAGGCGAACGCGAGCAGGCGCCAGGCCGCCACATCGCGCGGGGTCTGGCGGGTGCGCGCTTCAAGCATGGCGGTGATGGTCGGCAGGTCCGGCGCGGGCGGACGCGCGACGGCGGAGGCCGGAGCGGACGGCAGGCTCGGGCGACCGGACATGGCGTAGACCCCGGCGCTGAGGGCGAGGACGGCCGCCGCCACGCCGAGCGGAGTCGTGAGCCTCCCGCCGCCGCGACCGGGCGCGGCCAGCATCACGCCCGTGACGAGGGCCATGGCCACCAGGACGAGAACCAGGATCACGCGCCTTCGCCGAGCTCCGCCTCGTCGTCGAAACCCGCGTCGTCCAGGCCCTGGGCGCGACGGCGCAGATACAGGAGCACCCCGGCGCCTCCGACGAGCGCCATGGCCGCCGGGCCGTACCAGAGCAGCAGGGTCGCGGGCTTCAGCGGCGGGCGCAGCAGGACGAAGTCGCCGTAGCGCTGGACCAGGAAGGCTTTCGCCTGCCGGTCGGTATCGCCGGCGCTGAGGCGCTCGCGGAGGATCACCCGCAGGTCGTGGGCGAGTGGCGCGTCGGAGTCGTCGATGGTCTGGTTCTGGCAGACCACGCAGCGCAGCTCGGCGCTGATCGATCGCGCGCGCGCCTCGAGCTTGGGATCGGCGAGCTGCTCGTCGGGGCGCACCGCCAAGGCCGGCGCCGCCTGCAACAGGACGGCCAGAGCCAGGCCGATCGCGAAGCGCGGCCTCATGCCAGCGCCGGCTTGGGTTCGAGCGCCGCCGCCGGGACCGTCCGCCGCAGCCGGGCTCGCCGGAGGCCCCGATCGGCCAGGGACAGCGCGCCGCCGAACGCCATCAGCAGGCCGCCGCCCCAGATCCAGGTCGCCAGGGGATGGCGCCAGATCCGCACGATCAGCCCCCGCCCGCTCGCCTCGCCGACCTGGATGTAGTCGTCGCCGAGCGGGCTGTAGCGAATGCCGGCTTCGGTCTTGTCCGAGCCGCTGGCCGGGAACAGGCGGCGCTCGGAGTTGATCTCGTGCACCCCGAACGGCCCGTCGACGGTGAAGCGGGCGCGCTCGGCGGTGTAGTTGGGGCCGTCGGCTCGCTCGACCGCGTCCAGGGTCACGCGGCGGCCGGCCAGGGTGGTCGTGTCTCCCGGCGCCATGACCAGCACCCGGCTCGCCGGCCAGGCGCCCATGGCCGAGATCCCGATGGTGGAGACGCCCAGGCCCGCATGCGCGGCGGCGAGGCCGAAGGCGGCGAGCGGCGTCGCCTTGACGGCGCTCCAGGCGAAGCGGCCGCCCTCGGCCCGGAACCGACGCGCCAGGGCGAGGCCGGAGGCGGCGATCAGCCAGACCCCCAGCATCAGCCCGATGGCCGGCGCCACGCCTTTCCAACCGAACACGGCGAAGACGATCACGGCGAGCGCCAGGGCGAGGAGCGCCGGGCGCCACGCCCGCCGCCCGATGCGCGCCAGCTCGTCCCGGCGCCAGTTGGTGAGCGGCCCCAGCCCAGCCAGGAACAGCAACGGCAGGAACAGGGGAATGAAGGTGAGCCGGTAGTAGGGCGGCCCGACACTGATCGCTCCGCCGTGCAGGGCGTCGACGAACACCGGATAGAAGGTGCCCAGGAACACGCAGCCGGTGGCGCACAGCAGGAACAGGTTGTTGAGCGTGATCCCGCCTTCGCGCGAGAGCGGGGCGAACAGGGCGCCGGTGCGCATCTCGGGCGCGCGCCAAGCGAACAGGCCGAGCGCGCCGCCGGTGAGGGCGCCGATGATGGCGAGGATATAGACGCCGCGCCGCGCGTCCACCGCGAAGGCGTGCACCGAGGTGAGGATGCCCGAGCGGACCAGGAAGGTGCCGACCAGGCTGAGCGAGAAGGTCAGGATCGCCAAGAGGATGGTCCAGCTGATCAGCGCTCCGCGCCGCTCCAGCACCAGGGCCGAATGCAGCAGCGCCGTGCCGAGCAGCCAGGGCATGAAGCTGGCGTTCTCCACCGGGTCCCAGAACCACCAGCCGCCCCACCCCAGGCTGTAGTAGGCCCACAGACTTCCGGCGGTGATGCCGACGGTTAGGAATAGCCAGGAGGCGAGCACCCAGGGCCGAACCCACCGCGCCCAGGCCTGGTCGACCCGCCCCTCGATCAGGGCGGCGACGGCGAAGGAGAAGGCGATCGAGAAGCCGACGTAGCCCAGGTAGAGAATGGGCGGGTGGAAGACGAGGCCGGGATCCTGGAGCACCGGATTGAGTTCCGCGCCCTCCACGGCCGGAGGCGAGAGGCGCAGGAACGGGTTGGAGGTGAACACCATGAAGCCGACAAAGGCCGCGCCCAGCACCCCCTGAACCGCGATCACGCGCGCCTGGAAACTCTCCCGCAGCGAGCCGCCGAAGGCGGCGACCGCCGCGCCGTGCACCGCCAGGATCAGGATCCACAGCAGGATCGAGCCCTCGTGGCTGCCCCAGGTCGCGCCGAGCCGATAGATCAGCGGCTGGGCGGCGTTGCTGTGCTCGGCCACCAGGGCGACCGAGAAGTCGTTCATCACATAGGCGGAAAGCAGGGCGCAGAAGCCCACGGCCACGAACAGCGCCTGCAGCAGCGCCGCCCGCCGGCCGAGCGCCATCAGGCTTGCGCTCTCCCGCGCCGCGCCGATGAACGACACGACGGCTTGGGCGAGGCTGAGCGCCAGGGCGAGGGCGACGGCGAACTGGCCGATTTCCGCTTCCATCGGCCAGCGTCTTAGCGGTCCGCTCGCGACGGCGCGAGCGTCATCGTTCCAGCGCGGGACTCACCGGAACCAGTCGTCGAACCGCGCCAGCAGGTCCTCGGGATCCTTGAAGATCGCGCGGTAGCCGGCGGCTTTCAGATCCGCCTCCGGAAAGCCTCCGCAGAGCACCCCGATCGACGGCGCCCCCGCCTTGCCGGCCGCCTCCGCGTCATAGGGGCTGTCGCCCACGATCAGCGCCTCCGCCGCCTCGAGCCCGGCTTTCTCCGAGGACGGCGACGAAGATGTCCGGCGAGGGTTTCGAGACCTTGGCGTCGTCCTTGCTGGCCGTCTCATCCAGCAGGTCCGCGATGTCGGCCATCCGGGCGTAGCGCTGGACCTCCTCCTCGCTGGCCGAGGAAGCGAGGAGGGCCCGGGCTCCGGCGGCTTTCACCCGCTCGAACAGGGGGCGCACGCCCGGGAACGCGGCCAGCGTCGGTAGGTAATCACGCTTGAAGAGCTCGCCCCGGAACGCCTCGATCGCCTTGCCCTCCCGTTCGATGACATCCTTCGGGAGGAACACGGGCATGAGCTGGTCGCCGCCCTTGCCGATCTGGGTGCGGGCCTGCTCGGGCGCGACCTCGTAGCCGAACTTGTGCAGGGCGCGGGACCAGGCCTCGGCGTGCGCGTCCACGCTGTCGATGAGGGTGCCGTCGATGTCGAAGATTATGGCTTTGGGTGTCATGGGCCCTAGGAATGCGCCCTCGGGCTGAAGGCTGCGCCGCTTAGAGCCTGCGTCCGCCATAGCGCAGTGCGCCGAGCCCGCCGGCGAGCTGCGAGAACACGCCGGGCGCCCTCAGGCGGGCCTTCAGTTTCTCGAAGCGCATCACGCCCTCGATGCGGCGGTCCAGCCAGCGTTCGGCGGCCTCCGCGTCCGAGCCGAGGCGGACGGCGAGCGTCGAGATCAGGATCTGAGCCAGCAGGGCGCGCTTGGTGTAGTGGTTCTCGTCCGCCGCGACATCCCCGGCCCAGCGCCACAGCGCGTCCGCGCTCTCCCACGCGAGGCGCAGACCGAGAGGGGCGTGGGTCGGCAGCGCCAAGTAGCCGGTCCAGCGCCGCGTCGCTTCCCCGTGCGCCATGGCCGCGTCGATCCAGGCGAGCACGCCCAGGCGGATGCGATCGCGGATCTTGGCCGGTGGAGGGTCCGGAAGATTCGCGAGCGCCTCGGCGTCGCAGCGACGGGCGTAGAGGACCGCCAGATCGCGGGCGCCGCCGGGACACAGCAGCTCTGCCTCCGGAACCGACAAGCCGGCTTCCGGCGCGCAGAGTCGGAGCAGGCGCGAGGTCCAGCCTTCGAACGGCGCTCTGGCAATCGCCGCATCCAGCAGGCGTTCCTCGGCGTCGCGAGCCCAGTCGGTTTCGTTGGAAGCCATGGCCTTGTTTACACCACCGCGCCGCGCGAAAGAACGTCGCTTTCACGGCCAAGCTCCACTGCCTTGTCCGTCCTTGTTCGGAGACCCCGCGTGATCCGTCTTTCCACTCTCGCCATCTCCGCGGTCCTCGTCGTCTCCGCGCCCGCGGCCTGGGCGCAGGACGCCTCGGCCGCCCTGTTCCGCGCCACCACGGTGACGCTGGACGCGACCGGCCAGGTGAAAGCCGCGCCGGACCAGGCCACCGTGAGCCTGGGCGTCCAGACCCAGGCGCGAACCGCCGCCGCGGCGCTGGCAGAGAACCGCACCCGGATGAACGCGGCGATGGCCGCGCTTGAGCGCGCAAGGCGTCGGCGCCCGGGATATCCAGACCAGCGCTCTCAACCTCCAGGCTCAGTATGATTACCAGCAGGGCCAGGCGCAGCGCCTGACCGGCTACCAAGCCGATAACCAGGTGACCATCGTCGTCCATGACCTCGCGCGCCTGGGCGCGGTGGTCGACGCGGTCACGGCCAGCGGCGCCAATCAGCTGAGCGGGATCGCCTTCTCCCTCTCCGACCCCACCGCCCAGGAAGACGCCGCCCGGCGCGAAGCGGTGCGCAGGCTGCGCGCTCGAGCCGAACTCTATGCCCAGGCGACCGGACTCAAGGTGGCGCGGCTGGTGAACCTTTCCGAGACCTCCAACGCCCCGCCGATCCTGCGGCCTATGATGATGCGCGCCATGGCCGGGGCGGAGAAGAGCGCGCCCACACCGGTGGAGCCCGGCGAACTCACGGTGCAGATCCAGCTCTCCGCGATGTACGAGCTGACGCCCTGAAGCGTCGATGGACAAGCGCTGGCGCCGCTGCTAGAGAGCGGATGGTTCGCGCTTCGGGGATCTCCTCCGGAGCGCTTTCTGGCGTGTAGAGGCGCTGGAGGCGATCAGGAGGCCGCTTGGTTCAGATTTTCGTTCGCGACAACAACGTCGAGCAGGCGTTGAAAGCACTCAAAAAGAAGATGCAGCGCGAAGGCTCGTTCCGCGAAATGAAGCGGCACGTGCATTACGAGAAGCCCTCCGAGAAGCGTGCCCGCCAAAAGGCGGAGGCCGTGCGCCGCGCCCGCAAGCTGGCTCGCAAGCGCCTTCAGCGCGAAGGCCTGCTGCCGCCGACCAAGAAGGTTGTTCGCGCCTAGCGCGTTAACGGATCATCGCGCTCGCCCCTGAGCGGGCGCGGCCGAATTAATTCAGGCGGATAGCAGGCGGCAATAAGGCGGGAGACACGCTCTCCGCTTCCGTCTGCACAATCGGAACGAACACCGGTCTCTCGTTGTCCGATCCAGGGCGCCGCACACCGCGCCCTGTCTCTCTGCGGGCGGTGATCCGCCAAACTGTGAGACATAGGGAAACCAGAGATTCTTTGTCCTCCAGCGTACAGTTGGCGGGAAATGCACCATTTGATGTCGCAATCGGAACCCGATTTGCACACATTCGTTTGGGTTCGGAGAGCGATACGGACGGAGGTCGCTCTCCCCTTCTAAGTAGAACCCACTCGCCATCGGGGTTATCGCCCCTACCAAGGACATAGATACATGAAATTCAACACTATACTCGCGTCCACAGCGGGCGCGATTGCGTCGCTTGCTATCTGCAGCTCAGCTTTTGCCGCTCCGCTAGCTCAATACAGCCAGATTCCGGGTGATCCGGGCTCGTCCCTGACCTACACCAACGGAACGCTGTCCACGCCGACGGGGGGTTACGCCACCCAGTTCAGCTTCCAGGCTCCGGGCCTGCCGGGCGGCAATCTCGACGCGAACTTCGTCTTCCAAGCCACCGGATCCGGGGCGGCCTACCAGACGTCGTTCATGGGTGAGATGTTCGATGTCCAGCCAATGACCGGCACCTTCAGCTTCACCTACACGGGCTCAACGCCCTTGACGGTCGGAACCCATAGCTACGGAACGGGCACCACCCTGCTCGCCGGCACCTTTACCGGCAGCAGCCTCAATGGCCTCGACTTCGGTTCGACCGGCAGCTTGACCGACTCGCGTCTCGAAGGCGGCTACGTGAACTTCACGTCCGGCATTTCGCAGATTCAGTTCGGCCCCACGAGTGATCAAGGTATCTCGCTCGCTCTCAACTCGATCATTCCGTATCTCGGGCTCAGCGGGTCCAATCTCACCAACTTCACTGCGACGTCGGTCGGTAACTTCGCCGCTGACGTGACGATCGCTGGCGGCGGCGGTGTTCCGGAAGCCGGCACCTGGGTCATCATGGTCCTTGGCTTCGGCGTCGCGGGCGCGCAATTCCGTGCTCGCCGCTCGAAGCTGGCCAACATCTAAACGGCGAAAATTGTCCCGATCGGTCGCTAAGCCGATCGGGACAGTCCCGCTTTCGTTCGGGTCTTCGACCGGACCGCGAAGCCCGCGCCGGTGAAGCCGATCAGCATGAGCGCCCAAGATGCCGGTTCGGGTACCGCTCCGCCAAACGATTGGACGGACCCCAAGTAGAATGGATCGGGCGCCCCGCCATATTGCGGTGCGGTGAACGCGCCCCAACCCAGCGCATCGAGCAGCGTGAGGTCGGCCGCCGACAAGGTGAGCGCCACGCCCGTGGGCAGGTAGGCAGCCTGGACGTCGGTCAAACCCGGCGCCGAGGCGATATCCGACCGATCCCCTGAGCCCGTGACATTGAAGTGCTCGATCGCGGTCTGACCCCCGTCGACTGAGAAGTACGCCGCGGTGCTGTACGAGAAACTGGAGACGCCGGCGGCGGTGTAGCGGAACAGGTCCAGCGGCGTCGCCAGCGTCGGTCTGGCGGACTGAAGACCGGAAATGCGGCCCAGCACCTCCATGATCTCGTGCGCCGCCGCGCCCTCGAGATCGTAGGTGTTGGCGGCGACGCCATCGGTCGGGTCGAAGTCCCACTTCACCGCGTTGCTGAATCCGATGGCGCCAGCGGGAAGGCGCGAGGCCGGCGGGAGCAGTCCGATAGCCTGAGCCTCAGCGTACGGAATTCCATAGCTGAGGCTGCCCGCGGGATTGGATTTCGGCAAATGGGCGGCAACGCTCTGCAAAACGGCATCGTTAGGGTTTGCTGCGGCGACCGATCTAAGATCGGCCGTGAACGCTGAGAAGCTGTAAGGTCCGGAAAGATTTTCAACACTCGCTGAGACGTCGTATGTTGGTATTGAGGCCCCTCCTGCCGATCCCCAGCTAACATTGAATTTGATAATCGCGGCGTTGCTGAAGGATGATCCCAATTCTGAGGAAACGGTGTTGATAGCGTTCTCTATCAACGCTGCGTTCGGATTGGACGTGACACTTGAGTCGAAGATTGGCGTCAACGTCAAAGCGGTGGCGGAGCTCGATACGAAAATGATCGGCGCTAGAAGCGCCAACACCTTGTGGGGTTTCCTAACGCAGCGGGCAACAAGCCGTGCGTGGTCACTGTGCGACATCGTGTTTTCCCCCGAAGTCAGCCCAAGAAGGCTCTAACGCCCTCATTGTTATGTCAGGTTTTGCAATCACCGAGCTGACATATTGCCGCAGCTTGACCATAGGTCGCCGCGACCGCGCGCCGGACCAGGTCTGGGGCTCTAGCGCCCAGACCTGGTGCTAAGGGCTGTTCGACGAGCCGAGGGTGCGGGCCGCCATGGGCGTCTCCAGCGGCTCGGCACGTTCGGGGATACTCGGATCAACTCAGCTTGGTTGATCGACAGGCCGTCGCTGTACGGAGCGTGCGGCGAACCCCACGCCGGCGAAGCCGGTTAGCATCAGCACCCAGAGATCCGGCTCCGGGACCGCGCCACCGAACGATTGGACGGAACCGAGGTAAAACGGGTCCACGCTCCCCTCGAACGTCGGTGGCGTGAAAGCCCCCCAACCCAGCGCGTCGAGAACCGTGAGATCCGCGGCCGAAAGGGTGAGGGCGATGCCCCTTGGAAGGTAAGCCGCCTGCACATCGGTCAAGCCGGGTGCCGAGGCGATGTCCGAGCGATCGCCGGATCCAGCGACGTTGAAGCGCTCGACAGCGGTCCTGCCTCCGTCGATCGAGAAATAAGCGGGCGCGCTGTAGGAGAAGCTCGACACCCCCGAGGCACTGTAGCGGAAAAGATCGAGCGGCGTGGCGACCGTGGGCCGGCTGCTCTCCAGACCGGAAATCCGTCCGAGCACCTCGATGATCTCGTGGGTAGCCGCACCTTCCAGGTCGTACGTGTTGGCTGAGACGCCCCCGACGGGGTTGAAGTCCCACGATACCGAAGTGCTGAAGCCGATTCCCCCGGCCGCGAGGTGGGACGCGGGCGGCAGAAGACCAATGGCCTGAGCTTCCGCGTAGGGGATCGCGAACCCTAGGCCGCCCGCGGGGTTCGACCGGGGCAGATGCGCGACCACGCTCTGGAGCACGGGATTGGCGGGGTTCGCCGCCGCCATGGTGCGGATGTCAGTCGTCAATGTAGAGAAGCTGTATGGTCCGGAAAGGTTTTCGATACTCGAAGCGACCTCATTGCCCGGAATTGGTGATCCCTGCACGGACCCCCAGCTTACGCTAAATCGAACTGTGGCATGGTTGGAGAAGGCCGATCCTAATTCGGCCGATACGGTTTTCACCGCATTTTCGATCGCTAACGCATTGGGGTTTGAAGTGACACTCGAATCGAACAGGGGCACCAACGTCAAAGCTTGTGCTGAAGTAGATAACGCCGACATAGGCGCTATCAGACCTAAAAACAGCCACGAATGGGCCACACGTTTAAAGATACTGTTTATGTGACCACGTTCAAACATTGATTACCTCCGGAAGACCAATTGGCGTCACTTGGCGTCGAAGGTGTTAAGCTCAATTTTGCGATCGCGGAGCGGGCAAATTGCCGCAGAGTTGTCCGGCATGTTGAGGCGCTTGGACGGGAGCAAGCCCCCTTCAGCCGCCGAAAGTGCGCACCGGCCCGAACCGCTGGAGGAGACGGGCCTCCAGCTGATCCCGCACCTCGCGATACCCCGTCAGCATGGTCTCGCGTGTCCCCACGACCAGCGTCGGATCGTGGGTAGGCCAGTACTCGATCTCGACGGCGCGCCCGCGCGCGAGCTCCACAGCCCGGTGCTGGGCCTCCGGGCTGAGCGAGACCACCAGGTCGAAGGATCCATCCTCCAGATCATCGAAGCTCTTGGCGCGATGGCCTGAGACATCGACCCCGATCTCGTCCATCACCGCCACGACGAACGGGTCGGCCAGGTCGGCCGCGTCCGCATGCAGGCCGCAGGAATCCACGAACACCCGCGTGCCGTAGAGACGCTTCATCAACCCCTCAGCCATCGGGGAGCGCACCCGGTTGAGGGTGCAGGCGAACAGCACCGCGCCCGGCAGTGTGACCACGGGTGGGCTCAGCTGCGCCAGTGCAGGGCGCAGATCAGGGTGAACAGGCGTCGGGCCGTGCCCTCGTCCAGCTCGACCTTGCCGGCGAGGCGGGCCCGGAGCAGGGACGAACCCTCGTCGTGGAGGCCGCGACGGCCCATGTCGAGCGCCTCGATCCGCTGCGGCGTGGCGTTGCGGATGGCGTCATAATAGCTCTCGCAAACCATCCGATAGTCCTTCACCACACCGCGGAACGGCGCGAGCGAGAGCAGGTGGCGGTGGGCGAAACTCGGCCCGGTGATGTCCAGCGCCAGGCGGTTCTCGATGAGGGCGATCTTGAGGTCGTAGGGACCGCCCGCCGCGCCTTCGGGGATGAATAGGTTGTCCTCGATCAGATCGAAGATCGCGATCTGCCGCTCCTGCTCCTGGTCGCGCGAGGCCGCCGCCAGCGAGTCCTCGTCCAGCTCCACCGACCGCAGGCGATGTTCGGGCGAGGGCACGCTCTAGCCTCCCGACATCCGCCGCGTGACGGAAGCCGCGTGCGCCGGCAGCCCCTCGGCCGTCGCCAGGGTCGCGGCCGCTTCCGCCAGGGCGTCGAACGCCGCCTCGTCGCATTCCAGCAAGGACGTGCGCTTCATGAAGTCGGCGGTGGAGAGGCCCGAGGAGAACCGCGCCGCCCGGCTGGTCGGCAGGACGTGGTTGGAGCCGGCGACATAGTCGCCCAGCGCCTCGGGCGCGCGGGATCCCAGGAAGATCGCTCCCGCGTGGCGAACGCGCGCGGCGAACGGCTGCGGATCGGCGAGGGCGAGCTCCAGATGCTCCGGCGCGATGGCGTCGACCAGGGCGGGCGCGCGATCCAGGTTTGCGAGCACGATAGCGCCGTGGGCGGCGATCGAAGCGCTGGCCGCCGCTCGCGTGCCCAGCGTCTCCAGCTGTTCGGCCACCGCCTCCGCCACCCGATCGGCGAGGGCGGCGTCGTCGGTGATCAGGATCGACTGGGCGTCCGGATCGTGCTCGGCCTGGGCGAGCAGGTCGGCGGCGATCCAGTGCGGGTTCGCCGCGCCATCGGCCACCACCACCACCTCCGACGGTCCCGCGAGCGAGTCGATTCCGACCGTTCCGTACACCTGGCGCTTGGCGGCGGTGACATAGGCGTTGCCGGGACCCACGATCTTGTCCACCGCGGCGATCGGACCAGCGCCAAAGGCCAGCGCCGCCACCGCCTGGGCGCCGCCGATGCGCCAGACCTCGTGCACGCCGGCCTCGAGCGCCGCGGCCATCACCGCCGGCTGGATCCCGCTCGGCGGCGTGACCATCACCACCCGCGAGACGCCGGCGATCCGCGCCGGAACCGCGTTCATCAGCACGGTCGAAGGATAGGCGGCGCGACCGCCCGGCACATACAGGCCGACGCTGTCCAGCGCCGTCCAGCGCCAGCCGAGCCGCACGCCGGCGTCGTCCACGAACGCGCCGTCGCTCGGCTTGAGCTTCTCGTGATAGACGCCGATCCGGCGCGCGGCGAAGGCGATGGCCTCGCGCACCTTGGCCGGGCAGCGCGCGGCTTCGGCCTCTATCTCCTCGCGCGTCACCCGTAGCGCGCCCTCATCCAGCTCCACGTGGTCGAACTCGCGGGAAAAACGCAGAAGGGCGGCGACGCCGTCCGCGCGCACCGCCGAGATCACGGACCGGACGGAGGCCTCCACATCGGCGGGCGCGCCGCGGGGCTCCGCCAGAAAGGCGGCGAAGGCGGAGACGAAATCGGGAGCGGAGGCGTCGAGGCGGCGCATGGCTGTTCTGAAAGGCCGCTTTGAACCACGAACTCAAGAGCTATTGTAGGCGCACGGCAGATGGAGAGCGGGCATGGCGGATCTAACGGGCAAGACGGCGGTGGTCACCGGGGCCACCTCGGGCATCGGCGAGGCGACCGCCCTGGGTCTGGCGCGGATGGGCGCGCGCGTGGTGATCACCGCCCGCGACGCCGCCAAAGGCGAGGCGATGCTGAAGCGTCTGCGGATCGCCAACCCGAATGCCGAACCGGCCGTGGTCCTGGGCGACCTGTCGGTGATCGCCGGCATGAAGCAGGTCGGCGAAGGCCTGGCCGGCGTCGCCCCGCGCATCGACATCCTGGTCAACAACGCCGGCGCCTACTTCGGAACCCGCGAGGTCACGGCCGACGGCCTGGAGCGCACCTTCGCCACGAACCATCTCTCCTACTTCGTCATCACCGAGCTGCTGCGGCCGAACCTCGCTCCCGACGCGCGGATCGTCTCCACCGCCTCGGGCGCGCACCGCCTCGGCCGCCTGGACTTCGACGATCTGCAGTCGGCGAAAGCCTTCTCCGCCATGGGCGCCTACGGCTTGTCGAAACTGCTCAACATCCTCTGGACCGCCGCCCTTGCGCGTCGGTTGCAGGGCACGGGCGTGACGGCCAACTGCGTGCACCCCGGCGGGGTGCGGACCGGCTTCGGCGCCGACACCAGGGGTCCCACCGCGAACTTGTTCAAGCTGCTACGCCCCTTCTTCCTCACCCCGGAACAGGGCGCCGACACCCTGATCTGGCTCGCCTCGGCTCCAGAGGTCGCCGGCGAGACCGGCGGCTACTGGACAAAGCGCAAGCGGGTCGAGCCGTCGGCGGCGGCGCGGAACGACGCCGCGGGCGAGCGGCTGTGGGCCGAGAGCGTACGCCTCACCGGCGTGGGTTGAAGCCGGCTCGGATTGGAACCGTCACCACGGAACGGCGTTCGAAGGTTTCGATGGCGGCTTAGAGCGTAACGAGGGGCTCGGCCGTGTAATCGTTCTGAGGAGAAACCCCGTGAAGAAGAAAGTGTTGAGCGTTCTGGCTGGATTGATGGCAGCCGGCGCGGTTTCCGGCGCGGCCACCAGCGCCTCCGCCTACATCGTCTGCAACGGCGACGGCGACTGCTGGCACGTCCATGATCGGGTCGTCATGCGCCCAGGTTGGGTGCGGCATGACGACGACTGGTACTTCCACCGCACTTGGGCCAACGACCCTAAGCTCCACTGGCGCGAGTGGCACGAGGGCCGCGGCTACTGGCGCGGCGGCGTCTGGGTTCCCGAACCCTGAACGTTGGAACAACTGAGGACGGAGACGCCGCCGGTGACCACACCGGCGGCGTTCTCTATTGTCTCGAGACCGTGCGGATAGCCTCCTCTACGTCGGGCAAGGTGTTCTTGCCGAAGTAGAGTTCATCGCCGACGAAGAAACTCGGCGATCCGAATACGCCACGATCCACCGCGGCCTGGGTGTTGGCGGCGAGGCGATCCTTGGTCGCCTGTTCCTGGCTCAGCGTCATAAGCCGATCCACGGGCAAGCCTGCCTCGATCAGGACTCGGCCGATCACGGCGGGATCGTCCATCTTCTCGCCCGCCTCCCACATCGCGGCGAATACCGCCTCGACATAGGCCGGCGCGACTCCGAGCGTCTCGGCCGCTACCGCGCCGCGCATGATCGCCAGGGTGTTCACCGGAAAATGCGGGTTGAAGCGGAAGGCGGTGAGACCGTGTCGCGCGATGAAGCGCTGCAGCTCGAGGCGCTCATAGGCGAGCTTGGCCGGCACGCCGGCGAAGGCCAGCATCGGCGCCTGGTTGCCCGTCGCCTTGAACACGCCGCCGAGCAGCACCGGGACATAGGCGAACCGCGCGCCGGTGCGGGCTTCGATGGCCGGGATCACCTTGTGCGCCAGGTAGGCGTTGGGGCTGCCGAAATCGAACAGGAACTCAGGGATCACCAGCGCTCTCCGAAAGGCCGCAGATCGAGCTCGAAGGTCCAGGCGTCGCGTGGCTGGTTGTGGAGCATCAGGTAGGTTTCGGCGATGGACGCGGGATCCATCAGCACGTCCGGTTCCGGCTCCCCCTCCAAGCCGGCGTCGGCGCGGCGCTGGCGCACGAAGGCGGTGTCGACCCCCGCGTCGATGACCAGGTGCGCGACATGGATGTTCCTGGGGCCTAGTTCCCGCGCCATCGACTGGGCGAGCGATCGTAGGGCCGCCTTGGCGCTGGCGAACGCCGCGTATTCCGCTCCACCCCGCACCGAGGCGGTGGCGCCGGTGAAGAAGATCGAGCCTTCGCCCCGCGCCAGCATTCGCTTGGCCGCCTCCCGCCCGGTGAGGAAGCCGCCGTAGCAGGCCATCTCCCAAACCTTGCGGAACACCCGCTCGGTCGTCTCCTCGATCGGAAAGCGGACATTGGCGCCGATGTTGAAGATCACCGCGCGCAGCGGCTGGTCTTCGTCGGCTTCCGCGATGAACCGCTCCACCTGCGCCTCGTCGCGCGCGTCCAGTCCGCGCGGCTCGAACCGGCCGCCCGCGCCGCGCCGATCTTCTCGGCGAGGGGCGCGAGCGCGTCGCCGTTCCGCCGGCCGCCGAAGACGCGATAGCCCTCGCGGGCAAAGCGTTCGGCGATGGCCCCGCCGATGTAGTCGCCGGCGCCGACGACAGCGACGGAGCCGTCAGCCGCCACGGCGGAAGGTCTCGTGATGCCGGATCACCTCGCGCACCAGGAAGTTCAGGAACTTCTCGGCGAACTCCGGATCCAGATCGGCGCTGATCGCCAGGGAGCGCAGCCGCGCGATCTGCTGGGCCTCGCGCTCGGGGTCGGCGGGCGGCAGATCCAGATGCGCCTTGAGTTGACCGACCTTGCGCGTGCATTTGAAGCGTTCGGCCAGCAGATGGAGCACCGCCGCGTCGATGTTGTCGATCGAGTGCCGCAGTTCGATCAGTTCGGGTGGTGTTTCGGCCGGTTGGGCGGCGGCGGCTTGGCTCATGCCGCGACTTGGCGGTGGCGGATGCGCGCCGTCAAGCCGCCAGCCGCCGATGGACGCCGGTGAAGGTCGCCATCGGGACGCCCAGGACGCTCACCTTGACCTGCTTGAGCGCGAGATCCGGTCCCAACAGGGTGAAGCGCGTCCGGTAGTAGGGCGCGAAGGCGCCCTTGGCCTGTCCGAGCGGTCGCCGGAAGCTGATCAGATAGTCTTCTCCCGCCCGATGTCCGGTGATGCCCGATCCGGCGAGATGCTCGGAGGCGATGTAGCGACCATCGCCGCTGGAGCTGATCACCCACCGCCAGACGTCCAACTCGCCATCTTCGTAAGCGAACGTCTCCTCCATGGAGAGGGCGCCATAGGCGGCGCGTCGCTCGCCCGTGGTGATGATGCTGCAGCGCCGAGCATGGCCGCCGATCAGCGGGCGCGCGACACCGCTTCCCTCGGTTCGGCCGAGGAAAAACATCTCAGGGCGGAAGAAGTTCTCTCCCGCGATGCTGGCCCGCGCATCCATGTTTTGCAGCAAAAGTTTAACAGCTGGGACGTTATGTTCAGGCTTGCCGCCACGAAGCTCCATGATGCGCATTGCCGCGTGGCGACAGGTCGCAGGCCGGCGCCCCGCTCCAGCCGCATGCTGAACTCTCCCCTGACTTAACTTGGCTGTAGAGATTACGTCGATGCGCTCCAAATCACTGACGGCGACTACACTCATCGTCGCCGGCCTGTTCGCCGGCGCCGCGTGCGCGCAGAGCATCAGCGGGGCGGCGCCGGCGGCCGCGCCGTTCAGGATCGGCGCCTTGAGGGCTTGGTCGCTCCGAGACGGCCAGGGCGCCTTCCCCAACGACGGCAAGACCTTCGGCCTCGGGGTCGATCCGGCCGAGGTCGGCCGGGTGTTGGCCGCCACGGGTGCGCCGACCGATCAGGTGACGGTGGCCGTCGACGCTCTCCTGGTGGAAGCTCCGGGGCGCGTGATGCTGTTCGACACCGGCCTTGGGCCGAAGTTCCACGGCGCCTTGCTGCAGAGCCTCGCCCTGGCCGGGGTGAAGCCCGACGCCGTCACCGACGTGTTCATCACTCACGGTCATGGCGACCACATCGGCGGCCTGCTCGATGCCGCCCGGGCGCCGGCGTTTCCCAAGGCGGTCGTCCACATCAGCGCGCCGGAGTGGGCATGGCTCAAATCGCAGCCCGGCGCGGCGACGCTGGTGACCGCCATCGCCGGCCAAGTGCGCCCCTTCGAGCCGGGCACGGAAGTCGCGCCGGGCGTGACCTCGATTCCGATCCCCGGACACACCCCGGGCCACAGCGGATACCGGATCGCCTCTCGCGGCCAAGCGCTGATCGACATCGGCGACACCGCCCACAGCAGCATCGTCTCGCTCGCCCGCCCCGACTGGAAGATCGAGTTCGACACCGATCGGGACCTGGGCGCCCGAAGCCGACGAGCGGAGCTCGCTAAGCTGGCCTCCGCTCACGCACGGGTCTTCGCGCCCCACTTCCCCTACCCCGGCGTGGGCGCGATCGAGACAACGCCGGACGGCTACCGCTGGAAAGCGGAGACGCTGGCGCCGTGACTCTTAGATGATCCCAAGCTCATGGCGTTTGGCCTTGCTGAGCTTGGCGGCGATCAGGGCGTGGGCGTCCGACAGCAGGCCGGCGATCTCGGCACGGTCCTGCGTCGCCAGCGGCGAGAGGTTGAGCCAACCGGCCCCCGGCTGGGTGTAGGGCGCGCGAACGCCCCGCCCGTCCGCGCAATACGCCTCGTAGGCGATCTCGCTGGCCTTGAACGAAACGCCCTCGTCCGAGGCGATGGCGAACACCTTGCCGCCCACCTTGTAGACGTTGGACCCGCCCCACTGGACGACCATGGTCACGCCTGGCAGGGCGCGGCAGGCCTCGTCCAGCTCGGCGAGGGTCACGCCTCGACGCCCACTCCGATCGGGCAGGACACGCCCGTGCCGCCCACGCCGCAGTAGCCGCCCGGGTTCTTGGCCAGGTACTGCTGGTGATAGTCCTCGGCGTAGAAGAACGGGCCGGCGGGACGGATCTCGGTGGTGATGCGGCCGCGCCCGGCGTGCAGCAGCGCGCCCTGGTACGCCTCGCGCGAGGACTTCGGCGGCGGCGGCCTGGTCGGGGCCGTGGGTGAAGATCGCCGAGCGGTACTGCGAACCCATATCGTTGCCCTGGCGGTCGCCCTGGGTGGGATCGTGGCCCTCCCAGAACGCCTTCAGCAGCGCCTCGTAGGAGACGACCTTGGGATCGTAGACCACCCGCACCGTTTCGGTGTGGCCGGTATTGCCGCCGCAGGTCTCGCGATAGGTTGGGTTCGGCGTCTCTCCGCCCTCATAGCCCACTGCCGTCACCCACACGCCGGGCATCTGCCAGAACTTGCGCTCCACGCCCCAGAAGCAGCCCATGGCGAACTCGGCCATGCGGAAATCCTCGGGGTACGGGCCTTTCAACGGCCGGCCGTTCACGAAGTGAAGCTCGGCGGTGGGAATGGGCTCGCTGCGCCCGGCCGGCGCGCTCGCCTGACGGAAGAGGGACATGAAGAGCTCCTTGGGATTCACCTTGAAGAAGTAGGGAGCCGAAGGTCGTCTGTCCACGCGCGCCTTGGTTTGGGCCCCTCGCCTGTGCATAGATCAGGCGCACAACAGCTCGGGACGGAGACTTCGACGATGGCCTACAAGCTTCTGATCGACGGCGCGCTCGTGGAGGGCGCGGCGAGCATGGATGTGGTCAATCCGGCCACCGGCCAGGTCTTCGAGACCTGCGCCCGCGCCGACCACGCCCAGCTCGACCAGGCCGTCGCCGCCGCCAAGCGCGCCTTTCCGGCCTGGTCGGCGCTCTCGTATGCCGAACGCGCGGCCAAGCTGAACGCCCTCGCCGACGCGCTCGCGGCGCGCCAGGACGAGTTCGCCCGCCTGCTGGTGCAGGAACAGGGCAAGCCCCTGCCTCAGGCGCAGGGGGAACTCATGGGCGCGGTGTTCGCGCTCAAGGCGTTCGCCGGCATGAAGGTGGAGGAGGAACGCCTGATCCGCGAGGACGCCACGGTGCGCATCCTCGAACAGCGCCATCCGCTCGGCGTGGTCGGGGCCATCCTGCCGTGGAACTTCCCCATGATGCTGCTGATGATGAAGCTCGGCCCCGCGCTGGTCACCGGCAACACCGTGGTGGTGAAGCCCGCGCCGACCACCCCGCTCACGACCTTGCTGTTCGGCGAGCTCGCCGCGCCGATCCTGCCGCCGGGCGTGCTCAACATCATCGCCGACGCCAACGACCTCGGCGGCGCGCTCACCAGCCATCCGGACGTGCGCAAGGTGTCGTTCACCGGCTCCACGGCGACCGGCAAGAAGGTGATGGAGAGCGTCTCCAGCACCTTGAAGCGCCTCACCCTGGAACTGGGCGGCAACGACGCGGCCATTGTCCTGGACGATGTCGACCCGAAGGAAGTCGCGCCCAAGATCTTCGACGCGGCCATGTCCAACGCCGGCCAGATCTGCCTCGCGACCAAGCGGGTGTATGCCCACAGCAGCATCTACGACGAGCTCTGCGCCGAACTCGCCCGCCTTGCCGGCGAGGCGGTGGTGGACGACGGCCTTGCCCAGGGCGTCACCATCGGGCCGCTCCAGAACAAGATGCAGTACGACAAGGTGAAGGGCTTCCTCGACGATGCTCGGCGCGACGGCAAGGTGATCGCCGGCGGCGAGGCCCTCGACCGCGACGGCTACTTCATCTCGCCGACCATCGTGCGCGACATCGGCGAGGACAGCCGCCTGGTTCGCGAGGAGCAGTTCGGTCCGGTGCTGCCCATCCTCTCCTTCGACAACGTCGACGACGCCATCGCCCGCACCAACGACACCGAATACGGCCTCGGCGGCTCGGTGTGGACCTCGAACATCGAGCGCGGCATCGCCGTCGCCTCGCAAATCGATTCCGGCACGGTGTGGGTGAACAAGTCCCTCGACCTGCCCTTCGACGTCCCCTTCCGCGGCTCCAAGCAGAGCGGCATCGGCGGCGAGAACGGCATCGAAGGCCTGGAGGAGTTCACCCAGGCGCGGATCGTGAACGTGGCGCTCGTTTAGGGTCGCAGTTCATCGTGGAAGGGGCGGCCGCGCCAACGTTGCTAACCGGACAGCCCGCCAAGCCGCCCTACAACCGCACCTCGATCAGCCGCGGCCCCGCCTCCCGGCACGAATCCATCATCGCCCGGGTGAAATCCTCCGCCGTCTCCACCGCGACGCCTGGCACGCCCATCCCCTTGGCCAAGCTCAGCCAATCCAGCTTCGGACGGTCGAGGTCGATCATGGTGAGGGCGCGCTCGCCGGGCGTGCCCGCGCGCATGTTGGCGTACTCGCCCTTCAAGATCGCGTAGCTGTTGTTGGCGAAGATGATGGTGGTGACGTTCAGGCCCTCGCGCGCCTGGGTCCACAGGGCCTGGAGGGTGTACATGGCGCTGCCGTCGCCGGTCATGCAGAACACCCGCCGGTCGGGCGAGGCGAGGGCGGCGCCGACGGCCACCGGCGGTGAGAAACCGATCGAGCCGCCCATGTTGTTGAACACGTCGTGCGGCCGGGCGCCGGCGGTGTAGCCCATGGTCTCGCGGCCGGCGGTGATCGACTCGTCCACCAGGATGCAGCCCTCCGGCATGGCGGCGGTGAGCGCCTGGGCGATGTTCACTGGGTTCAAGGCGCCGGTGGGCGCCTGCCGGTCGAAGGCTTCCTGGATCGGCGCCGGCGTATCGAGCGCGCCGACCGCCTCGGCCAGCGCCTCGAGACCGGCGAGGCTGTCCTCATCCCGCTCCACCAGCGGCTGAACGCTTGCGTCCGGCGCCTTCAGCTGGCTGGGCAGGTCCGGATAGCTGAAGAACGCCACCGGCTCGGAGGTCTCCACCGTGATCAGATGGCGAAAGCCCTTCAGGAACTCGAGCGCCGGCTTCACCGAATAGGGGATGCGCTCCAGCGTCACCCGCCCCGCGCCGCGCTCCATGCGGGCGGTGAAGAACTGGCTGGCGATGCGGCAGCCCGTCTTGGCGGCGATGCGCCCGGCGAGCTCCAGCGCCCGGCCCCGGCACGCCTTGCCGGCGAGGATCAGCAGCGTCGGCTCGCCCGAGCGCAGGATCGCGGCGGCCGCCTCGACCCGCGCCTGGTCGGGGCTGCGGGGCTCCGGGTTGACCGGCGATGGCGGGGCGGCCTCGCCGGCTTCCTTCCAGGAGACGTCGCCCGGCAGGATCAGGGTGGCGATCTGGCCGGGGTGCTCGCTGGCCTTGTCCACAGCGGCCGCCGCGTCCCACGCCACGGCGCGCGAGGAGTCGGAGCGCCTCACCCAGTGGCTCAGCGGTCGGGCGAGCCCCTCGATGTCGGAGGTGAGCGGGGCGTCGTACTTCAGGTGACGGCTGGAGTGCTCGCCGACGATGTTGACCATGCCGGAGCTCGCCCGGCGCGCGTTGTGGATATTGGCGAGGCCGTTGGAGAGGCCCGGCCCCAGGTGCAGCAGGGTGCAGGCCGGCGTATCCCGCATCCGGTACCACCCGTCCGCCGCGCCGGTCGCCACCCCCTCGAACAGGCACAGCACGCTTTTCATCCGCGGGTTCTCCAGCGCGGCGAGGAAGTGCATCTCGGAGGTGCCGGGGTTGGCGAAACAGATGTCCACGCCCCGGTCCACCAGGGTCGAGACCAGGCTCTGGGCGCCGTTCATCGGGCGCGGCGCGATCGTGTTTGAGGTCATGGTCAGCGCTTAGCCCCTGGAGCGCGGAAGCTTCAACCTTGGCCTTCCCACGCGATCCCGCTTCGGCTTAACCTGACGGTTCTTCGCCGCCCCTCGGAGGACCAAAGCCTTGCCGACCCGGATCGCAACCCTCGCCGCCTTGATCGCCGCCGCGGCGGCCACCGCAGCCCTCGCCGCCACGCCATCGCAGACGATCACCGAGCGCCAGGCGCACTACAAGACGTTCGGCAAGTCGTTCAAGGTGATCATGGAGGAGCTGAGAAAGCCCTCGCCCGACGTGGCCGCGATCCGCCCAGCCGCGCACACCATCGCCGAGCTCTCGCCTCAGATCCCGACCTGGTTCCCGGCCGGCAGCGGCCCGGAGGCCGGGATCAAGACCGCCGCCCTGCCGGCGATCTGGACCAAAACGCCCGAATTCAAGGACGACGCCGCCAAGTTCGCGGCCGCCGCGCACAACCTCGATCTCGCCGCCCAATCGGGCGATGTGGCCAAGATCAAGACCGCGGCCTTTGCCGCCGGCGGCGCCTGCAAGTCCTGCCACGACAGCTTCCGCGCCAAGGAGCAGTAGGCGCTCTAGCCGCCGCGAGCCGCCTTCAGCATCTCGGCGGCGCCGGCGCGGAGGAATCCGTGGTCGGAGCCGAGCAGGAAGAAGCTGGCGCCCTTCTCGCGCCAGGCCGGGGCGTCGGAGGGGCGCGGAAGGAACATGCCGACCGTTCTGCCCGCCGCCTTGCCCGCCGCGCACACCCGGTCCACCGCGGCGACCACGCGCGGATCGTCGAAGCTCGTCGCGCCATAGCTCACGGTGAGGTCCGCCCGGCCGACGAACAGGGCGTCGATGCCCTCGACCGCGGCGATCGCCTCCACCGCCTCCACCGCTTCGATGTCCTCGATCTGCGCGATCACCACCGTCTCGGCCGCCCCCTGCGCCAGGAGTTCGGCCATGCCGAGCCGTCCATAACCGCCGGCCCGGGGCACGCCGGCGAAGCCGCGGCCGCCCGCCCCGTAATGCGCCGCCTTGGCCACCGCCCGCGCCTCCTCGACGCTGCGGACGTGCGGGACGACGACCCCGGTCGCGCCCACGTCGAGCGCGTTCAGGATGTACTCCGGCGAGTTGCCTGGAACCCGCACCAGGATCGGCTTGCCCCCGGCGCGCGCCGCCAGCACGCAGGCCGAGATGTCGCGCCGATCGAACGGCGAGTGCTCGCCGTCGAGGCACAGGCAATCGAGTTCGGTGGTTGAGAGCACCTCGAACACCACCGGCGCCGGCGTCCCGACAAAACAGCCGATCGTGATCTCGCCCGACGACAGGCGCTGCTTGAAAGTCATGTCCGGTTCGCTCCGACTGAGGTTCAGAGCGGGCGCGCGCCGGCTTGTTCAGCGGCCCCGATCCGTGGAATTGCCGCTCCGCTTCTAGGTGACGTGGTCGACGGATTGAAGGCGGGCTTGGAAGACGTCCGGAGCGACTGGATCCGGCCGTCAACGCGGGACGCGCGATCAGAGGGCTTGAGGCGAGAGGGGGCGCGATAATAGAGTGCGAGCGCCGGGCTCGAAGTCGTCGCTGAGCCGTTCTTGTAACACTATCGTCCGGCCTGAGCGGCCAGAGCCGTGAGCCGATGAGCACCCCATCCGAGTTGACGCTGGACGACATGTCCTCCAGGTCGTGGAGCAAGATCGTCGCGCGCTATCGCACGCCCGACACCCTGCGCAGCGTGGTCGAGATCCTGATCACCGCAATCCCGCTCGGCCTGATCTGGACGTTCGCCTCGATCGAAATAGGGCGCGGTCGATGGTGGGCTATCGCCCTGTGCATCCCAGCGGCGGGGTTCGCGCTCCGGATGTTCATGATCCAGCACGATTGCGGTCATGGCTCGATGTTCAAGAGTCGAAGCGCCAACGACTGGATCGGACGCGTGGTCGGCGTGATCACGCTGACGCCGTACGGCTATTGGCGGGAAAGCCACGGCGTTCATCACGCCACCACCGGCAATCTCGACCGGCGCGGCATCGGAAATATCGAGATCCTGACCCTCGACGAATTTGCCGCCCTGCCGGCGCGCAGACGCCTGCTTTACCGTCTCTACCGCCATCCACTGGTGCTCTTTGGCCTGGCGCCGACCTATCTTTTCCTCCTGCAGCAGCGGTTGCCGGTGGGATATATGCGGGCCGGCTCCGGACCGTGGCTGGGCGTCATGGGTACGAACCTGGCGATCGCGGCCTTCATCGGCGGCGGTATATTCCTGTTCGGGCTGGCGCCGTTCCTGACGATCTACCTCCTGACGATAACGCTCGCCGCGACAATCGGCGTGTGGCTGTTCTATGTGCAGCACCAGTTCGAGCGAACACTCTGGGCTCGGCAGACGCACTGGGATCCGCACGACGCCGCCCTTTACGGCAGCTCCCACTACGATCTCCCGCCGATCCTGCGATGGTTCACCGCCAACATCGGTGTTCACCACATCCACCATCTCAACAGCCGGGTTCCGTTCTATCGAATGACCAAGGTGCTGGAGGACCACCCCCGCCTGCGGGAAATCGGACGCATGTCCCTTCGGGACAGCCTGGCGACCGTAGGCTTGGCGCTTTGGGACCCCCACGCCAAGCGGCTCGTCACCTTCCGCGAAGCGGATCGCCTCCGAAAGACGCGCGCTCAGCCAGGGTGATTTGTCGTGATGGCCGTGGTCTGCCTCCAGACCCCGCCAGGGAGGAGCGGTCGGTCGATCAGTGCAGCTTGACGCTGGGCGTGGGCCCCCGCGAGAGCGCGCCGACCAGGGTGCGCCACAGCACCGTCGGCCCGCCGTGCAGGGCGGCCTCGTGCATCTTGTAGAGAGAGCGATAGACGAAGCGGGCGAAGAGTCCCTCGATGAACATCCCTCGCCCAGCCACGAACCCCATCAGGTTACCGACCGTGCTGTATTTGCCAAGGGACACCAGGGAGCCGAAGTCCTTGTACAAATAAGGCTCGAGCGGCTGGCCGGCGAGGCGGCGGTTGATCTGGCGCACCATGTGTTCGGCCATCTGGTGGGCCGCCTGGGCGCGGGGCGGCACCGGCGTCGGCGAGTCGGGGCGGGGACAGGCGGCGCAATCGCCGATGGCGAAGATGTCGGGATCGCGGGTGGTCTGTAGGGTCTGCTCCACCACCAGCTGGTTGATCCGGTTGGTCTCCAGCCCGTCGAGGTCCTTTAGGAAGTCGGGCGCCTTGACCCCGGCCGACCACACCACGAGCTCGGAAGGGATGAAGCCGCCGTCGGCCAGCACCACGCCGTCCGCCCTCACCTCCGAGACCCGGGCGCCGACCCGCACTTCCACGCCGAGCTTGGTGAGCAGGTCGCGAGTGGCGTCCGATATCCGTTCCGGCAGGGCCGGCAGGATGCGCGGCGCCGCTTCGATGAGCACGATGTGCACGTCTTTGGCCGGGTCGATGCGGTCCATGCCGTAGGCCACCACCGCCCGCACCGTGCGGTGCAGTTCGGCCGCGAGTTCGGTCCCCGTCGCTCCGGCGCCGATGATCGCGACGTGGAGCTGGCCCGGCCGGACCGGCTCGTCCTGGCTGTTGGCGCGCAGGCAGGCGTTGACGATCCGTCGGTTCAGCCGGCTCGCCTGCTCCGCCGTCTCAAGAGGGATCGCGTATCTCGCCGCGCCGGCGGTGCCGAAGTCGTTGGTGACGCTGCCGATCGCCATCACCAGGGTGTCGTAGGGCATATCCCTGGCGGGCGTGATCTGGCGGCCGTCCTCGTCGTACATGGCGCCGAGCTTCACGCGTTTGTGGGCGCGGTCGAGCCCGACGACCTCGGCGTAGGTGTAATCGAAGCACCGCCACTGCGCCTGGGCCAGGTAGTTCAACTCGTGCTGGGATCGCCGCAGGCTCCCGGCGGCGACGGAGTGCAGTAGCGGCTTCCAGAGATGGGTCCGCGAGCGATCCACCAGAGTGATCCGCGCCTTGCCGGTCTTGCCCAGGGTCGTGCCAAGCTTGGTGACCAGCTCGAGCCCGCCCGCGCCCCCGCCGGCCACGACGATGTGGTGAAGGCCCGCCCCCCGGGTCGCCATGCTCATCCCTCTCCGCCAGGAACCACGCTCAGCCGCGTTAACCGCTGTCGGCGAGCGGCGCCATAGTCAACCTGTGGAAGCAGGCTGGCGGTGACGGAGGGATTCGAACCCTCGTTACGGTCTCCCGTAAACACGCTTTCCAAGCGTGCGCCTTCAACCACTCGGCCACGTCACCCTCAAGCAAGGGAGGCGCGCAGTTATACGGATCGGGGCCGACGCTCAAGCCTCGTAGAACTCGGCGATCTCGCCGGCGATGCGGTGGATCTCGTCCGTTGTGAGCGTCGGATAGATCGGCAGACAGACGCCTCCCCCATGGGCTTGCTCCGAAATCGGGAAATCGGCCGCGGCGCTCGGCAGGCCGGCGAAGCAAGGCTGGCGGTGGAGCGGAAGGAAAACTCCCCGCGGCTGGATCGAAGCGCGCTCCAAATGGGCCATCAGCTCGTGCGCCCGCTCGGCGATCAGCACACAGCGAAAGGGGACGAAACTGGCGAAGGGGGCGGGTCCCAGCACCCGCACCTGGGGAACGGCGGCGAGGGTCCGGCTGTAGGCGAGATGATGCTCCAGCTTCGCCGCGATGATCGAGTCCAGCCTGCCGAGTTGAGCCCTCCCCAGAGCGGCCTGGAGGTCCGTGATGCGGAAGTTGTAGCCGACTGTCTCGTGGACGAAGCTACCGCTGCGAAGTCGGCCCTGGTTGCGCAGGCGCAGCAGGCTGTCGTGAGTCTCCGCGTCGCGGCAGACGACGAAGCCCCCCTCGCCCGTGGTGATGGTCTTGTCGGCGAAGAATGAGAAGGCGCCGGCCTCGCCGAACGTCCCCGCGTGGCGGCCGCCTTGAGCTACGCCGAGCGCTTGAGCGGCGTCTTCGATGACGAGCAGGCCATGGCGACCGGCGAAGGCGCCGACGGCTTCCATGTCGCACATGGTTCCATACAGGTGGACCGGCATGATCGCCCGGGTTTTAGCCGTGACCGCCCGCTCCGCCGCCTCGAGGTCGATCTGGAAAAACCTCGGCTCCACGTCCACGAACACCGGCGAGGCGCCGGCCAGCACCGTGGCGGTCGCCGAACCGACGAAGGTGATGTTCGGGATCAGGATCTCGTCGCCCTCGCCGATCCCGAGCGCCATCATCGCCATGGCCAGAGCCAGCGTGCCGTTGGGAGCGAACACGCCGAAAGGCGCGCCGGTGACCGCGAGCAACTCACGGGCGAAGGCTTCGGTTTCCTGGCCTTCGGTCAACCAGCCGCTCTCGACCACACGCGCGACCGCGTCCCGTTCCGCCTCACCGAGCCAGGGGTTCACCTGCGGTATAAACGGCTTGTGGTTCCCCTCCATCGCTTCTCCTTCCGACACCCCGCATGCTGCGGCAAGGCGGGGCCAAGCTTTGCGTCGGTGGCGGCCTACCTTAAGACGGCGCTCCTCATCCCCGGCGGGAGCACGTGAACACCATGGAACATCTGGACGTGCTCATCGTCGGCGCCGGCATCTCCGGCATCGATGCGGCCTGGCATCTCAAGGACAAGTGCCCGACCAAGCGCTACGCCATCTTCGAAGGTCGCGCGGACATCGGCGGCACCTGGGACCTGTTCCGCTATCCCGGCATTCGCTCCGATTCCGACATGTACACCTTGGGCTTCGCCTTTCGTCCGTGGACGGAAGCCAAGGCCATCGCCGACGGACCGGCGATCATGAACTACCTGCGCGAGGCGGTGAACGACTACGACCTCACCTCCAAGATCCGGCTTCGCCACCGCGTGATCGCGGCGGATTGGGATTCGGCGACCTCCCGCTGGACGGTGACCTACGAGCAGGGCGAGGCGCGGACTCGCGAGCAGCTCACCTGCAATTTCCTCTTCATGTGCACCGGCTACTACAACTACGCGGCCGGATATCGCCCGGAGTTCCCGGGCGAGGATCGCTTCGCCGGCAAGATCGTCCATCCCCAGCATTGGCCCGAAGACCTGGATTACGCCGACAAGCGGGTCGTGGTGATCGGCAGCGGCGCCACCGCGGTCACTCTCGTTCCCGAAATGGCCAAGACCGCCCGGCACGTGGTCATGCTCCAGCGGTCGCCGACCTATGTGGTCTCGCGGCCGGCCGAGGACGCGCTCGCCAACCGGCTGAGGCGCTGGCTGCCGGCCAAGCTCGCCTACGGGATCACGCGCTGGCGCAACGTGCTGTTCGGCCTCTACTTCTATGGCCAGACGCGGAAGAACCCGGACAAGGCCAAGGCCTTCATCCTGCAGCCAGGTCCGCGCCCAGCTCGGGCCCGACTACGACGTCGATACCCACTTCACGCCCGCGCTACAATCCCTGGGACCAGCGCCTGTGCCTGGTTCCCGACGCCGACCTGTTCGACGCGCTGAAGGCCGGCCGCGCCGAGGTGGTCACCGACACCGTCGAGCGCCTTCGACGAGACCGGCATCCGCCTCGCCTCGGGACGGCATCTCGACGCCGACGTGATCGTCACCGCGACCGGGCTCGACATGCAGCTGATGGGCGGCACGCCGTTCACCGTCGACGGCGAGCGCGGTCGAGCCGGCGCGCAGCTTCAGCTACAAGGGCATGATGTACAGCGGGATCCCGAATCTCGCCTCGACCTTCGGCTACACCAACGCCTCCTGGACGCTGAAGGCCGACCTCACCTCCGAGTACGTCTGCCGGCTGCTCAAGCACATGGACCACAAGGGCTATACCGAGTGCCGGCCGGTCATGGCGGACCCGGACATGGCGCCCGCGCCGTGGGTCGATTTCAGCTCCGGCTACATTCAGCGGGGGCTGTCGAAATTCCCGCAACAGGGGCAGGCGCGGCCCTGGCGGGTGTACCAGAACTACGCCCGCGACCTGGTCTATTTCCGCTACGGGAAGCTGGAGGACGGGGTCATGCGTTTCTCCAAGGCCCGCGGCGCCGGCCGACGCGCCGAAGTCGGCGAACGCGCGCGCGAGCTCGAGAGCGGCCTGAAGGAGACCATCCGATGGACGGCAGTCACGGCGATGCGTTTCCGCCCCCCGAGGCGGCGGCCGACTGGACCATCCCGCAGAACTGGGAGCACTACTCGGCCGAGGATCACCGCACCTGGGTGACGCTCTACGAGCGGCAGATGGAGATCCTGCCCGGCCGCGCATGTGAGGCCTATCTGAAGGGGCTGGACGCGCTCGACCTGCACGGCGGCGGCGTTCCCGATTTCGAGCGGCTGTCGGAACGGCTGCGCGCCCTCACCGGCTGGAGCGTGGTCGCCGTGCCGGGACTGGTGCCGGATCAGGTGTTCTTCGAGCACCTCGCCAACCGCCGCTTCCCGGCCGGCAACTTCATCCGCCGGCCCGACCAGCTCGACTATCTTCAGGAGCCGGACGTCTTCCACGACGTGTTCGGCCATGTGCCGATGCTCACCGACCCCGTGTTCGCCGACTATCTCGTCGCCTACGGCCAGGGCGGGTTGCGGGCCGCGGGATTAGGCTCCTTGAAGAACCTCGCCCGGCTCTATTGGTACACCGTCGAATTCGGCCTGATGCGCGAAGCCGGCGGCACTCGCATCTATGGCGCGGGCATCGTCTCCTCGCATACCGAGACGATCTACGCTCTCGAAAGCCCGGTCCCGCGCCGCCTCGCCTTCGACCTCGAGCGCGTGATGCGCACCGACTACCGGATCGACGACGTCCAGGCGCTCTACTTCGTCATTCCCTCCTTGGACGGAGCTCTTGAAGACGACCTTGGAAACGGACTTCGGCCCGCTCTACGCGCGCATCTCCGAACTGCCGACGCTGACGATCGAGGACGACGCGGAGACCGACGTCCCGGCTTAGTCCATACGAGAGGCCGGCGAGGCGCGGCGGTCCGGCCTGGGCAAGGGTGGTGGGCTGGAGTTCGGGCTTGGGCCGGACCGCCGCGCCCGCCGGCACTTACGACGCCATTCCCCTGAGCTTCAGGGCGTCGAACGGCGCCGCGCCGCCGATGTCGTTGTCGAAGTAGGCGTAGACGTCCCGGCCCTCCCCGCGCCAGCGCCCGGATCGTTTCGGCCCAGGCGTTCAGCGTCTCGTCGGATAGGCCCCGAAATACCGGCCGCCCGGGCCGTGGCCGCGCACATAGGCGAAGGGCGCCGTGGCGACGAACGGCGCGGGCGCGTGGTGGTGGTCCGATACGCACAGGGCCACGCCGGCCCGCTCAAGGGCGGCGAACACCGCGATCGACGTACCAGCTGGGATGGCGGAACTCGATCGTGTGGCGATGCTCCGGCGGCAGAAGGGGCAGGAAGGCCTCGAGCCTTTCCAGGTCGAGCTGCATGCTCGGTGGGAGCTGGACCAGGCACGGACCGAGCTTGGCCCCCAGCGTACGCATCGGCGCGTAGATCCGCTCCAGGGACTCGGCCGGGTCCAGCAGGCGCTTCATGTGGGTGAGGTAGCGCGACGCCTTCCAGGCGAACACGAAGCCGTCCGGCGCCTTCTCCCGCCACGCGGCGACCGTGGCCTGGGTCGGCAGGCGATAGAAGGTGGCGTTGATCTCGGCGGTGTCGAAGCTCTCGGCGTAGTGAGCGAACCACCGGGATTGGGCGAGCTTCTGGGGATAGAAGCCGCCCCGCCAATGCTTGTAGGTCCAGCCGGAGGTGCCGACCCGCAGGGCGCCCGGTCAGTGGAACGCCAAGCCCTCGAACGCTCCCGAGCTCCGCCATGCGTCGATGTACTTGAAGTACGCCAAGGCGCCGGCGGGGTAGCCGACGAAGAAGTCGGCGCTTTTGCCCGGATCCTTGCCCTCGTTGTTGTAATAGCCGGGCGTGCACTCCTGGGAGCCGATCATCCGGCCCGGGCCGCTGAGCAGGAGCTGGACCCACTTGTCCTGGGCGTCCTGCGTGACCTCGACCTCGCGCGCGCCGGCGTTCTGGGCGTGGGAAACGATGGCGGCGATGGTGCGGCCGGCCTCGGTGAGGTTATGCGGGACGTTGGAGATCAGGTTCGCGCCCTGGGTCGGCTGGACGAAGAAGGCGTTGGGGAAGCCGTGCACGTGCATGCCGTGCAAGGTGCGCATGCCGTCCTTCCAGGCGTCCGACAGCTTGAGCCCGTCCCGCCCGGTGAGGTCGAAGCCGGCGCGCTGCTCGAACGGCGTGCCGACCTCGAAGCCGGAGGCGTAGATGATGCAGTCGACCTCGTACTCGCGGCCGGCGACCACGAAGCCGCGCTCGGTGATCCGCTCCACGCCCTGGCCGCCCGTGTCGACCAGCTGCACGCCGGGCTCGTTGAAGGCCTGCAGATATTCGTCGTGGAAGCATGGCCGCTTGCACAGCTGGCGATACCAGGCCTTGAGGTTCTCGGCGGTATCCGGATGGTTGACGAGTCGTTCGGCCCGGGCGCGGATCTCCTCCATCTTCTCGAAGTCGGCGTCCTCCCAGGCCGCCCACATCTTGAGCGGCGTGCGCTCTTCCGGCGGCAGGGTCATGATGCGCGAGCGGATGCGGCGGGAGAGGTCGGTCCAGCCGTCCTGGACCAGATCGACGTCGGAGCCGGGACCGCCGCCCTGGTTGGCGCAGAAGTTCTCGAGCCAGCGGGTCTGCCAACCGGGGCTCGCGACCTCCTCGAACCACTCCGGATCGATCGGCCGGTTGCCACGCTCGTCGACCGACGAGGGGGTGCGCTGCACGACGTACAGCCTCTCCGCCGAGCGGGCGAGATGGGGCACGGCTTGGACCGAGGTTGCGCCGGTGCCGATGATCGCCACCCGCTTGTCGGCGAGCTTTGTCATCGGCGCACCCTGCGGGTCGCCGCCGGTGTAGTCGTAGTCCCACCGGCTGGTGTGGAAGCTGTGCCCCTTGAAGCTCTCGATGCCGGGGATGCCCGGGAGCTTCGGCACGTGCAGCGGACCGGTGCCGAGGCCGACATAGTCGGCGGTGAAGCGGTCGCCCCGGTCGGTGGAGATCACCCAGACCTTGTCAGCGTCGTCCCAGGCGATCTGCGTGGCGATGGTGTGGAACAGCGCGTTCTCATAGAGGCCGAACGTCCGACCGATGCGCCGGCACTGCTCCAGGATCTCCGGGGCGTGGGCGTACTTCTCGGTCGGCCGGTGCCCCGTTTCCTCGAGCAGGGGCATGTAGATCATCGAAGCAGTGTCGCACTGAGCGCCGGGGTAGCGGTTCCAGTACCAGGTGCCGCCGAAGTCGCCGCCCTTCTCGATGATGCGCACGTCTGTGACGCCGGCCTCGACCAGGCGCGCGCCGGTGACGAGGCCCGCGAAGCCGCCGCCGACGAAGGCGAAGGTGACGTGGTCGGTCTTGGGCGCCCGCTCAACGCGCGGCGTGTAGGGATCGTCAAGGTAGTGGGAGAGGCGGCCCTCGATCCGAACGTACTGGTCGTTGCCCTCAGATCGCAGTCGCTTCAGCCGTTCCTCGGCGTAGCGGGCTTTGAGCGCCGCCTTGTCGAGCGTGGGCTTGGCGGCGGCGACATCGAGAACTTCGGACACGGCGTGCAGGTCTCCTCGACTGTGAACAGCGTTCAGGCGCGTCTTAACCACCGGCGGCGTTCTCGGGGAAGCCACGACGCACGCGTCATGCCGACCACCGGCCGATGAACGCACCCTGACAGCTCCGTTCGGGAGAGCGTCAGCAGCCTTCCTCCATTCTCCTCTCATGGTCGAGGTTCGGCCGTGAAAAATGGAGCAGATCATGATCAAGCAGGCGATTCTCTGCGCTCTCGGCGCGGCCAGTCTGGCGATCCCGGGGATGTCCGCAGCTCAGACCTATCACGACCAAGGTTATGGCCAAGGTTACTCCAGCAACAGCTGGGAGAGACATGGCGATTATTACAACGGCGACGGCTACGGCCGCTATCGGCGCTTCAACGGCTATCCGGAGTTCCAGGGCCTGACCAACCACATCCGGAGCGAGATTCTGGAGGGCCAGCGGGAAGACCTGATCGACCGCGACGGCGCGCAGTATCTTCTGGACCAGCTCCGCAACGTCAAGATCGACGAGAATCGGGAGTACCAGCGTCACGGCTGGCGACTGCCTGACGACGATCGCTATCGCATCCGCTCCGAGTACGAGCGGCTGGATCGTGAGGTCGACCGGATCCGCGAGGAACCGGAAGGCTGATCGGGCGGGGCGTCCGGCCCGTCCGCCGGACGCCCTTGCACCGCCCGAACCGCTGCCACGAGCTGAAGCAAGCGCTCGTGGGAGGGTTCAGACCGTCATCGACATGCCCCGATAGATGCGCGCGCGGTAGCGGGAATCCTCGGCGTCCGGCAGGGGCGCGCCCAGCAGGAGCACGGCGCGGGCGAAGCGCCGCACCTCCTCCAGATGCTCGTCGAGTTCGCGCGGCTCCTCGGATCGGACCCGCCGGGTGAGGTTCACCTGGTTGACCGGCGCCCCGTGGACCAGCCGCTCGTTTTCCACCGCGAGCGTGGCGGTGAAGGCGTGCAGGGTGGTCTTCAGGAAGTTGGCCAACGCGAAGGCAGGACTGTCGTCGGCCATGGGCACGTCCGGCGACACCAGCACGATCTGGCAGTTGTCGTAGAGCGACGCCTTGCGCGCCACCCGGAAGTGCTGGGTGAGGTTGGCGGCGATCATCTCCTGGAAGGCGCGGATCGAGAGCGCCTTGCCCCCCTCGAAGAGGGTTCGGGGCAACGGCTCGAAGGGGGTGGAGACCACCGCGACGGGACGGCCCCAGGCCTTGAGCGCCTCGTCCATCGCGTCCTCGATCCCATCGACCCCGGCGACGATCTTGGCGACCCCCGCGGCGGGCAAGTCGGACAGCTGGCGCTGGATGGCTTCCGCTCCAACGCCGGTTCGGGTGATCAGCACCACGCGTTCGGCGTGGCAGTGCACAAGGCACTCGCGCGCCGTCTCCGCCAGGTGATCGGCGAGGTGCTCTCCGATCAGCCACACCGTCTGGCCGCGCATCTGGTCGAGCCGTTCCTGCTTGGGGCCGCCGAACAGCTCCCGCTCAGTTGTCGACCTCTCCACGTTCAAGCCGCCGGAGGGCATGAAGGTCTCGCCGGAGACAGCGCGGTCGGCGAGGAAGAACACCGTCGCCTGGGCGACCTCCGCCTCGGTCGGCATCTTGCCCAGGTAGAGCTGGGAGAGAACGCCGGAGCCGACCCGCTCCGCCTCGCTCGCCACCCGAGCCGCCGGCAGGAAGGGCTCGTCGTCCGGCGGCGTGCGGAGCAGCCAACCGCCGTCCGCCTCGGGAGTGTGCGGCTTGGCGCTCCAATCCGGGGAGTCGAGGAAGTAGCCGCCCTGGCGGAGACGTCGGGCCAGCCGGCCGGCGATGGACGGGGTGAGCAGATAGCGGTCGCAGCTGCAGACCCCGTCGCCTTCCCGCGCGCAGGCGAGCGCCAGAGTGCGCAGTTCGTGCGGGTTCTCCGTGTCGTGGCTCATGCGCACGGTGTCGTTGCGCGCCAGGCGGCTCAGCACCGCTTCCACCCGCACTCCGCGCCGGATCGCCTTCACGACGGCGGCGTAGACCGCGTTGAGGCGGCGGTTCTCCAGGATCAGCTTGCCGCGGCGCTCGAACAGCCCGGGCCGGCCGCTCACCCCCGCCAGGCGGTCGCCGGCCACAGGGCCGGGGGCGATGGCGTTGAACTGCACCTCGGGACCCAAATAACGGGCGAGCGACTCCACCATCGCCCGTTGCCCGGCCTTGGAGACCGCGTAATCGGCGCGGTTCGGATAGGCGACGGCGAGGTACTTCTCGCCCCCGAAGTAGCTGGAGACGTTGAGCACATAGCCCGACTTCTGCCGCTTCATCCTGGGCACCACGTGGTGCATCAAGGCGAAGTTGGAGATCAGGTTGGCGTTGAGCGTGTAGGTCCAGGCGTCGAGGCTCATGTCGACGACCATCTCTTCGGCGCCGGCGACGCCCGCGTTGTTGATCAGGTAGTCGATCCGGCCGAAGGCTTCGATCGTCGCCTCCACCGCCCGCTGCAGGCTGTCGAAATCGGCGACGTCGACATTGGCCATGGTCTGGACCCGCCGCTCGACGCCGGCGAAACCGATGTCCTGCAGCTCGGAGACGATCCGCGCGCGAGCGCCGGCGAGTTCGCTCTCGCGCCGGGCGACCATCATCACCCGCGCCCCGGCGAGGGCCAGCAGGCGAGCGACCTGGCCGCCGATGCCCGCGGACCCGCCGGTGATCAGGGCGACCTTGCCGAGGTGCAGGCCGGTGATGTTCTCGGAGAAGCCCGGCATCGCCTTCTGCGAACCGGTCGCCTCACCGATGGACGACGGCAGATAGAGGGTGACGTCCGGGACCTTGTTCTCCTTGAGCAGGATGCGCGCCGCGTGGCCCGCGGTGAAGCGGACATTTTCCGCCTCGTCGTTGGTAAAACGGACGATCTGGTTGCCCCACTCCGCCTGGGCGCGGCGGCCATGGGCGACCTCGACCGCGCTCTCGTCGCGCCAGATCCGGATCAGCTGCTCCTGGGCGGCCGTGAGCATCTGGGCGTAGACGTTGCCGCGCCCGTCGGAGGCGTTGGAGATGAAGACGAATCGCGGCGCCTGCAGCAGGGACCCGCGCGCGCTCCAATAGCGGCTCATCGTGCGCGCCAGGGCGATGGCGCCGAACAGCTCGACATCGATCCAGCGCTCCACCGCCTCGTCGCTCGCCTCGACGAGAGGCCCGGAGAACTCCGGGGGCGCGTGGAACGGCATGAACACCGCGCTGGTGATCACCGGCCCCTCGTTGCTGTAGGCCTCGAGGGCCGCTTCCATCTGCGCCGGCTCGTTGCGGGCGAAGCGGGTGATGCTCAGGGCCTCGCCGAGGCCTGCGGTCTGGGCGCGCTTGGTGGCGATAGCGACATCGGCCTGGCGCGGCAGGCCCAGCAGCACCCGGGCGCCCGCGGCGATCTGGGTGCGGGCGATCTCCAGGGCCTCGTCCCAGTCGTCGCCGGCGACGATCAGGACCGCCAGGCCCTGGCCGTCGAGGGAGCGCATGGCCGGCCGGGTGAGCCAAGTGGAGCGATCCTCCTTGCGGACCGCCATGCCGTGGGTCACCTCGAACTCGTGGCCGTTGTAGGCGGCGCTGTCGTCGGAACCCAGGAAGACGCAGGTCCGCGCCACGTCGTCGGGCGTGGGGAAGCTCTTGGCCCGCCCCTCCCCTTCCACGTTCCGCTCGAGGGTCATCATGCCGAAGTACTGGGCCTGGGTGGCGCCGCGCTCGTCGCCGCGCATCTCGTCCATGGCGGAGAACACCGAGCGGATACGCTCCGAGGCGATCGGGCCCGGGTAGATCGAGATTCACCCGCACGCCCTTGGGGCCGAGCTCCCGCGCCAGCTCGCGCGACCAGGCGTTCATCGCTGCCTTGGGGACCACATAGGCGGTGCGCGCATAGTAAGGCGTGCGGGAGAAGATGGTGGAGATGTTGATCACCGACCCGCCCTCCGGCATCGCCGGCGCCACCGCGCGCGTGAGATTCCAGGCGACGCCGAAGATGTTGCGGATCGCGTCCTTGACGGTCTCCTGATCCGTCGAGCCGGCGGCGCGCAGAGCCTGCAACTCCTCGTCGTTCAGGGGCAGGCGCTCGATCGGCGTCTTCGGGCCAGTCGACCCGGCGTTGTTGATCAGGATGTCGATGCGCCCGAAGCGGTCGACCGCCTCCTGCACGCCCGCCCGTACCGAAGCCATGTCGCCACCATCGAGGATCACGGTCATCACCCGGTCCGCCGACGCTCCGGTGTCGTCGATGGCGGCCTTGGCCGCCGCCTCGAGGCGCTCCTTGGTGCGGCCCGTCATCACCACCGTGGCGCCTTGGCGAAGGTAGGCGCGGACGATGTGTCCGCCGATGTTCCCCGCCGCGCCGGTGATCAGGGCGATCTTGCCCATGAGCCGGGGGGTGGCGGCCGGGGCCGGAGCGGTTTCGATGACGTTCAGGTCTTTCGACATCGCTTCAGTCCCCTTGCTCGCCGGTGGTCCAGGTTTCGAACAGCTCGTCGCGACTGCGCAGCCCCATCATCGGCAGGGCATGATTGACCACATAGGTCGCGCCGGTGTGACGGTTCTCCCACATCGCCTGATGGGCCTCGGGCAGCTCCGACCACGAGACGACCAGGGGATCGGTGACCTCGAGAAGGCCGGCCGCGATCATCTGGTCCATCTGGGCGACCTCGTGAGCGTTGCAGAGGTGCGTGCCGAGGATCGAGGCGCTGGGCATGATGATCTTGCGCTGCCGGGTCCACACCTGGGGGGCGTAGAAGGTGAAGCGTCGGTCCTTCAGGTCCTCGCAGAAGACCACGCGCCCGGTGAACGGCCTCACCAGGGCGCTGGAGACGCCGAGGGTGTCCTGGCCGGCGCGTTCGAACACCACGTCGGGGACGCCCCTCGGATTGTCGGCCGATCGCAGCACCCGGCCGATAGCCGAGCCGAACGGCTTCATCACCTTGTCCTGGTAGTCGCGCACCGCGGCGCGGAAGGCGGTGATGTCGATCTTGGCGTCTGGCAGGCGCGGCAGGGTGTCGGGCCAGTCGAACTGGTCCCCCTCGCGGCGCTTTAGCGTCTCCAGGCTGACGATGCCCTCGATGGCGTCCTCAAGACCGAGGGAGCGCAGAAATTCGCGCTGGGCGTCCGTGGTGGTCGCCACCACGGTGCGGGCGCGGAAGCGGCGGGCGGCCTCGATGATCTCCAGGCCGACTTCGTCGAGCAGCTCGCTCGAACCCGGCCCGTAGTAGACGAGCAAGGCCTCCCCACCGCGAAAATTCGCCCGACGGAGCATCTCTTCCGGGCTTGAACGTCCGGGTTTGCCCATGAAGCTGAAATGGTAGCCGGACGAAGCGCCATAGAAGGCCAGCGCGCCGCCTTCGGCCAGAAGCTGGAAGCTGCGCGGAAAAGCCGTCTCACCGGCGTGACTGACGACGTAGTCGGCGAGCTTGCCGTCGTTGAGCCGCTTGTACTCCTCCAGGAGCGGCAGGCCCGCGGCCTCCCACGACCGCGCCGCCTCGCTCTCCTCGGGCACGGCGGTGAAGAGGGTCGCGAACCGCGGATCCCGACGGTCCAGGGCGCCGACCGCGCCCTGGTCGCGGATGAAGCTGGCGCGCTCGGCCGAGGAAACCAGGCCGGTCGCCTGCAAGCCCGTCCGAATGGCCGAGCGCAGGGCGTCGAGCCCGGTGCCGGTGGCCGAGCCCTCGACGAAGATCGTCCTGCCCGGCGCGATCTTGAGGGTGGTGAACAGACAGCGGACCACGGTGCCGAGATTGAGGGTGTAGGCGCCGGCCTGTTCCAGCGTGAGATCGGTCGGGATCGGGTGGAGCTGCGGCGCCTGGACCACCAGAAACTGCGCATGACTGCCGGTCTCGGTCTCGTAGCCTTGGATGGCGAAGTCGGCGAACATCGGATCCAGTCCCGCCATCGGCGAGAGCAGGTCGGTGGTGCCGGAATAGACCGCGACCAGGTCTCCGACCTTCAGCCGGCCCTCCTTGCGCGCCTCTCCGCCCAGCGCGGCGACGAGACCGAGACCGCCGGAGCCGGTGGTCTGGAAGTCTTCCTCGTGGCTGTCGAACGGGGAGACCGGGATGCCGGTGATCGCCCAGATATCGTTGAAGTTGACCTCGCTGCTCAGCATGTAGAGCAGGGCGTCGTTCGGGCCGGGTTCGGCGATCGGCACGATCATCTCGCGCTCGTGATCCTTGGGCGGACCGTGCCGCGCCGCGCCGGTGGCGGGGTCGCGGGAGAGGCCCCAGGCATACTGAAGACGAGGCATGGCGGTCACGCCGGGGAAGAACGCCGCCCCTCGCGGCAACAGCTCGCCGGTTCGCTCCAGGTCGGGCCCGATGCGACCGGGCGCATCGTAGTCGAACACTCCATCGCGACGCACGGGCAGCGGCGGACTGGTCTTGTCCAGGAACTCGCGGATGCCGGTCTTGCCGCCCTGCGGGTCCACCACCGCTTCGGCGAAGAGCTCGCCCTCGCGCTTCATGCCGGCGGGAACGCCGTGTTGCATCCCGGTGCGGACCGCCTCGATGGCGCGCTCCCCGGCTTTGGCTCGGCCGGCCCAGTCGAGCTGCTCGCGGATGCGAACGAGGTGTGCGTCGGCCAGCACGGCGTCCAGATCGACATCGAGGGCGCGGTCCTGGCGCTCCAGCCTGGCGCGGCGCTCCGCGAGGTGCCGACCGAGCGGACTTGCCTCGCCATCGCGCGCCCAGTCCCGCAGCAGAGCGTGGGCGGACGAAAGAGCGTCCAGCGCATCATCGGCAAGGGATTCGACCAAGCCGATCTCGGCGGCGGCCGGCGCGTCGATCGTGCGACCACCGAGGATGAGGTCCAGCGCATCGCGCACCCCGTCCGCGCCGCGCCGCTCGGCGAGGAGCCGTGGAAGACGCTGGGTGCCGCCGTAGCCCGGCAGCAGCCGCAGGCGGATCTCCGGCTGGCCGAAGCGCGCCGTGGGTTCGGCGACGCGGTAGTGGCAGGCCAGGGCGAATTCGAGCCCGCCGCCCAGGGCCACGCCCTGGATGGCCGCGATGCACGGCTTATTGAGCCGCTCGATCTGGTTGAACGCCAGCTGCGCGTTGTTGGGCAACACGCGCGCGTCCTCGAGGGTATGGATCTCCTCCAGCATCTGGCGGATGTCCGCGCCGGCGACGAAACTCGACGATCCCGCGCCGGTGAAGACCACGCCCACGACGTCGTCCCGCCGCGCGAGGTGCTCGACGACGATGATCAGCTCGTCCAGCGCCCGCTCGTTCAGCGCGTTCACCGGTGGGTTGGAGATGGTGACCGTCGCCACGCGGCGGCCGGGCGCCAGATCGTTGTACTGGATGGTGAAGTAACGATAGCGGTCGAAGCGCGTCTGCTCGTCGGTGAGCGTCTGACGCCGGCGCCAGCCGTCGATCGCCTGGCCGATCTCGGTGAGCGACTCAGGGTTGCGCAGGGTGCTGGCGTCGCCCACCGGCTCGCCCTCGATCAGGGCCCGCACCATGCGCCGCATGTACTTGCCGCTGCGCGTTTCCGGGAATTGGCTGACTTCCAGGATGTCGGCCGGCACCGCCACGGCGCCCTTCTCGGTCCGCACCAACTCGAACAGGCGGCGGCGGTCGTCGAGCGTCAGCTTGCGGCCGGCCACCGGCGTGACGAAGGCCAGCGGCGTCAGGCCCTTTTCGCGATGCGGCGCGCCGACAACCAGGACATTGCCGACCGGCGAGTCCGGGTCCAGCGCCTTGTCGCGCAGGATCGCGCCCTCGATCTCCTCGGTGCCCATGCGGTGTCCCGAGACATTGATCACGTCGTCGCTGCGGCCGTGGAAGGAGAAGCGGCCGTCGCCGTGGCGGATGGCGAAGTCGCCCTGGGTGTAGGCCCATACGCCCGCGCCAGCGCCGCCAGTAGCCGTCGGTCCACCGCTGAAGGTCGCCGCGCCAAGCCGGATCGACAGCGCCGTCCTGAACTTTGAAATGCTCGCTGTCGCCCCAGATCGTCCGCGCCAAGTAGGGATAGGGCGCGGAAATGACGATCTCACCCCGCTCGCCGGCCTCGGCGCGGGTCCAGGGGGCGCCCTCGTCCCCATCGCGGCGGAAGGGCGCTTCGGCCCCCCGCTCCCCATCGGCGCCGTCCGCCGCCTCGACCCAGACGTCCCCGACGATCCAGGGCAGGGGATAGGCGCAGGCGTCGGCGCGCAGAGGGAAGTCGTCCGCGCCGAAGAAATGGGTCCAGGCGATGCCGCCGTGCTCGGTGGCCCAGTAGCTGTTGATGTACTGCGGCGTCACATGGTCCATGCCGAAGGCCTGCACCGAGGGCGAGGTCGGCTCGGCGCAGAAGGTCGCCACCCGCAGGCTCGACCGGTCGTAGCGTTCGAGGTCCTTGAGGTTGCTCGGATCGCTCATCACCGCCTTCAGGAAGGTGACCCCCGCCTTGAAGATGTTGACCTTGTGCCGCTCGATGATCGAGGTGAACCGGCCGGGGTGGGGGAAGACGGGCGAGCCTTCGGTGATCACCGTGGTGGTCCGCGTGGCGAGCGAGGCGGAGATCAGATAGCTCTGACCCGTGATCCAGCCGGGATCGGCCACCACATAGATGACGTCGCCGGGCCGGGCGTCGAACGCGACCTTCATGGTCTCGGCGATGCCGGCGACGTAGCTGTGCACATGCACCACGCCCTTGGGCTTGCCCGTCGAACCCGAGGTGTAGATCAGGAACATCGGGTAGTCGGCGTCGACCGGCAGCGGCGCCGACGACGCCCAGACGGCGCGAACGAAATCGGCGTCCGGCAGCGCCAGCAGGGCCGCCTCGTCGGCGACCTCGATCCCCGCCTTGCGAGCGGCTTCCAGGATGTGGGCGAGGGCGGCGTCGGTGAGCTCGTGGCTCCAGCGGTCCCGCTCCGGACGCCAGACGATGTCGGCGATTCCGGCATGGCGCGCGACGATCACCGTGTCGACCCGGGACGGCAGGGCCACCAGGGACGAGGCGATGGCGATGCGGGCGCGGGCGGCGGCGGCGGCGTCGAGCCGCCCCAGCTCGCCCAGGCGCGTCAGCGCCCGGCCGACGCCGCGCATGACGTCGGATCGCTCGACCGTCACTTCGCCGTCCAGGGTTTCGGCGACCGTCTGACGAACGACGTCGAGGTCCTCGGCGGCGAGATCGAGGTCGGCGCGCGTCAGGGACTCGAGCACCGTCTTCACAGAGACGAAGTTGTCGAGCGCGGGGTCGGTATAGGCGGTCTTGAACGGCACCACCTGGGCGTTGCGATAGCTGCCGTCCGAGGTGATCACCACCCGCGCGCCCGCGTCGTCGATGCGGTCGCTGAGGGTCTTGTCGGAGAAGCCGCCGAACACCGGCGTGTAGAGCACGCCGATGCGCTTGGCCGCCTCGGTCCAGTAGATCTGGTTGGCGATGGGCGGCATGTTGAGGGCCAGCCGATCGCCGGGTTTCAGGCCGAGCTCTCGCAAGGCCACGGCGCACTTGGCGACCTCCAGCATCAGCTGCTTGCGGCTCACATGAAAACAATCGACCGGCGCGCCGCGGCCGTCGTTGGCGGCCATGTCCCAGCGATCGCCCTCGAAGATGAACGCCGTCTCCGCGCCATGGCCGGCGAGGACATGGCGATCGACCTCGTTGAAGCAGGCGTTGGTGCGCCCGCCCACGAACCAGCGCCAGAACGGCGCATGCGAGGGATCGAAGGCCTGGGTCCAGGGTTCGAAATCGTCAGCCAACTTCAGGGTGACCGGCTCGCCGCTTCCCGCACGCCAGCCGGTCCAGGATCCATCCGCGGCCTTGGTGAGCCAGGCGTCGTGCGTGGGAACGAACCAATGCAGGTTCCGCGCGGCGATCTCGCCATGGAACAGCCCGGGATCGCGGAGCACCGCCTCCCGCATATCGTCCCAGATCGCCTTGGTGCGAACGGTGTTCACGTCGGCCGTGACCAACGAGGCGGGCGCAACCGAACCGAGGTCGTCCATCGGGTCTCCCGGATTGATTTATCGACATCAAAGCTATCGCCTAGGGATGACGAGACCGCAATAAGGCGGCGGCTCCACAATCATAAAAGCCGCTGGTTGGCGTCGACGGGGAACAGTCGCGCATTGATCGGGGTGACGCGAGTAACGGCAAATCAAAAGGAGGCGTTTCAGCTTCACCTATTGTTCCCGCCGCCATCCGGCCAATGACAGAGAAGATGATCCGCCATTCTCACAAGACGAATGACGACCCCGCGAACCGAACGTCGGCTAAGCGGCCCCAACCCCGATCACGGCAAAGTCATCGCCGCGACCGATCGCTCTTGGCGCGCCGGACCGGCCCAGGCGGGGAGGGCCGGACGAGCAAAGCGACCCGCGTCCCGCCGGTTCGCGGGGGATGCGGACCATTGACCGCGAACGGGCCGCGGCCTTGAATGGGAAGTCTCTTGAATGGAGCCCAGAAGATGCCCGCGCCGCGCAACACCGAATTCGAACTGCAGGGCGTCAATCACCTCGCCCTCGTCTGCAAGGACATGGCCAAGACGGTCGCCTTCTATCGCGACGTTCTGGGCATGCCCTTGATCAAGACGCTCGACCTGCCCGGCGGCATGGGCCAGCACTTCTTCTTCGACATCGGCAACGGCGACTCGCTGGCCTTCTTCTGGTTCAAGGACGCGCCGTCGGCCAGCCCCGGGATTTCAAGTCCGCAAGGCCTGCCCGGTCAGGGGTCGATGATCACCGCGCACGGCTCGATGAACCACATCGCCTTCAACGTCCCGGCCGAGCAGTTCGACGCCTATTACGATCGGCTCAAGGCTAAGGGGATCAAGGTCTCGCAGGTGCTTAACCATGACGACTCCGAGTGGCAGGTGAGTCCGACCGTCCACGACGGCGTGTTCGTGCGCTCGGTCTATTTCTTCGATCCGGACGGCGTCTGCCTGGAATTTGCCTGCTGGACCAAGGTCTTCGACGAGCGCGATGTCGCTCACGATCCAATGACCGCCGAGGGAACCAAGGCCGAAGGCATGATCGTCGCCGCCCTCGCGCGCAACGACGAGACGGCGCTCGTCCCGGCCGAGTAGCCGTCAGCTCCGCTTCGGTCGGCCCGTGGAGAGAAAGTCCGCGGCGCTGAAATCCTTGGGCGCGGCGATCTCGACGATCGGATCCTCGCGATTATCGTACTCCAGCCGGAGCGCTCGGCTCATCACCGCATGCATGTCGTAGAGGCAGGTGATGTAGGTGAACTCCAGGATCTGCTGGTCGTCCCAGAAGGTGCGCAGCTTCTCGAACACCGCGAGAGGGGTTCGGCCGCCGGCGCCGGCCAGGCAGTCGGCATAGGCGAGGACCGCCCGTTCCTTGTCGTCGAACAGGTCCGACACGGCCCAGAACGGGATCGCCGCGATCTTGTCATCGGGAACGCCGAGACCGCGCAGCGACTTGCAGTGCTGCGAGAAGACGAACTGGCTGCCCTTGACCCATCCGGCGCGTGTCTGGCCGAGTTCGCGCAGCACCGGCTCGATCCGGCGCGCGGGATTGCGGTAGACCGCGAAGCCGTCGACGGCGTGCTTGAAGATGTCCGGCGCCAAGGCGAACACCGTCCACCAGTCGCCCGGTGTGCCGGTCGCGGTGCCGGGTTCGGCGACGGGGTCCTTCTCGCCAAACAAGAGATTGTACATGCGCAGGATGGTCTCATCCTTGGCTTCGTCGCGCGGCACTTGGCGCAGAACAGGCATGACGTCTCCCCCGGCGAGGTTTGGTGCGCGATAGGAGCCCAAATCTGTGGCCGCGGCAACGCGATGCGCTGGATCTCGGAGCCGCGGGCGGATCAATGCGGCGGTCCGTCACGTTAGCCATGGAGGGACAGTCGACCGGGTGACATCATGACGGCGCGAACGAGGGCGTTGATTTTCGGGGCGATCCTGCTGGCGACGGCTGACTTCGCGTCCGCTCAGGACCTGTCGGTGGCGTCCGAGCCGGAACGGATCACCGCGCCGTGCACCGCCGAGGCGCCCGCAAACGGCCAGAGCTTCCACGGAGCCGTGCTGCAGGTGATCGACGGCCGAACGCTGTGCGTGGCGCGGGGACCTGATCCGGAGAATTGGATTCGGGTTTCGGTGGAACTCGATCCCGAAGGGGAGCACTCGCGGCGCTCTGATGGCGGCGGCCTTCGCCAAACCGATCACCTGCGTCGCGGGACCGCAGTTGCGGTCCGGCGCAACCGCGCGGTGTGTTTTGGACGGACGAGAGCTCGCCAGCCTTGTGGGCAAACGGTCGATCATCAAGGCGAGCTTCGACTGGCGTTGAGCGGACGTTCGCACTCCAGACGCAAAAAGCCCGCCGAGGCGGACGCCTGGCGGGCTCTTAGCTTAAGCTGGGTGCGGGGATAGGATTTGAACCTATGACCTTCAGGTTATGAGCCTGACGAGCTACCGGGCTGCTCCACCCCGCGGCGAAGCCGTGCATGAATGAAGGGTTTTAACTCGAGAAATGCCCCTGTTGAGGGGCGCTCATCCGCTTCGTAGACCTGGCGACGACCTACTCTCCCGCGCCTTGAGACGAAGTACCATTGGCCCTGGGGGGCTTAACGACCGAGTTCGGAATGGGATCGGGTGGGGACCTCCCGGAATAACCACCGGGTCAACGAAGAGGATGAGAGAAGACATTCAATCTGGCGCAGCCTGACAGCAGCGCGCATGAGTTTTGATGAGAACGATCAAGCCGATCGAGCGATTAGTACCAGTAAGCTCCACGCCTCGCGGCGCTTCCACACCTGGCCTATCAACGTGGTGGTCTACCACGGCTCTCGGCGAAGCCTTGTTTTGAGGTTAGTTTCCCGCTTAGATGCTTTCAGCGGTTATCTATTCCACACTTAGCTACCCTGCTGCGCGGCTGGCGCCACGACAGGTCCACCAGAGGTGTGTCCATCCCGGTCCTCTCGTACTAGGGACAGATCCTCTCAAGCTTCGTACACCCACGGCAGATAGGGACCAAACTGTCTCACGACGTTCTGAACCCAGCTCACGTACCACTTTAATCGGCGAACAGCCGAACCCTTGGGACCTGCTCCAGCCCCAGGATGTGATGAGCCGACATCGAGGTGCCAAACTTTGCCGTCGCTATGGACGCTTGGGCAAAATCAGCCTGTTATCCCTAGAGTACCTTTTATTCGTTGAGCGATGGCCCTTCCACGCAGAACCACCGGATCACTATGGCCGACTTTCGTCTCTGCTCGACTTGTCAGTCTCGCAGTCAGGCGGGCTTATGCCATTGCACTCGTCGAGCGATTTCCGACCGCTCTGAGCCCACCATCGCGCGCCTCCGTTACACTTTGGGAGGCGACCGCCCCAGTCAAACTGCCCGCCACGTCATGTCCCGGACCCGGATAACGGGCCGCGGTTAGACGTCAGCAACAATAAGGGTGGTATTTCAAGGTTGGCTCCACCGAGAGCTGGCGCCCCGGTTTCATAGCCTCCCACCTATCCTACACATGTTGTTGCTAACGCCAAGGCGAAGCTGCAGTAAAGGTTCATAGGGTCTTTCCGTCTGACCGCGGGAACCCCGCATCTTCACGGGGAATTCAATTTCGCTGAGCCCATGCTGGAGACAGTGGGGAAGTCGTTACGCCATTCGTGCAGGTCGGAACTTACCCGACAAGGAATTTCGCTACCTTAGGACCGTTATAGTTACGGCCGCCGTTTACCGGGGCTTCAATTCGCAGCTTGCACCGCTCCTTTTAACCTTCCGGCACCGGGCAGGCGTCAGACCCTATACGTCGCCTTACGGCTTCGCAGAGCCCTGTGTTTTTGATAAACAGTCGCTACCCCCTGGCCTGTGCCACTCTACAATGGTTGCCCTATAGCAGAGTCACGCTTATCCCGAAGTTACGCGTGCAATTTGCCGAGTTCCTTCAGCATGGTTCTCTCAAGCGCCTTGGTATGCTCTACCAGTCCACCTGTGTCGGTTTCGGGTACGGTCTCTGTCAGAGTTATTTCCAGGAACATCTTCCCTGCCCGGAGCAATCCAATAAGCCCGAACAAGTTACGACATTCGTCACTTCCGACTGGCCCAGGAATATTCTACCTGGTTCCCATCGATTACGCCTTTCGGCCTCACCTTAGGGGCCGGCTAACCCTGCGCAGATTAGCTTTACGCAGGAACCCTTGGACTTTCGGCGAGAGTGTCTCTCACACTCTTTGTCGCTACTCATGTCAGCATTCTCACTTCCGATACCTCCAGCCAGCCTCACGGCTGACCTTCACAGGCTTACGGAACGCTCCGCTACCGCGTGCTTACGCACACCCATACCTTCGGCGCATGGCTTGAGCCCCGTTACATTTTCCGCGCAGGATCGCTTGACCAGTGAGCTGTTACGCTTTCTTTAAATGATGGCTGCTTCTAAGCCAACATCCTGGTTGTCAAAGCAATCCCACATCGTTTCCCACTTAGCCATGACTTGGGGGCCTTAGATGATGGTTAGGGTTGTTTCCCTTTTCACGACGGACGTTAGCACCCGCCGT
>CAVTAH010000001.1:0-305000 GCA_963732685.1 uncultured Alphaproteobacteria bacterium | reverse complement strand
AGTTCCACTCACCTCTCCCATACTCAAGATGTCCAGTATCAAAGGCAGTTCCAAGGTTGAGCCCTGGGCTTTCACCTCTGACTTAAACATCCGCCTACGCGCCCTTTACGCCCAGTAATTCCGAGCAACGCTAGCCCCCTTCGTATTACCGCGGCTGCTGGCACGAAGTTAGCCGGGGCTTCTTCTGCGGGTACCGTCATTATCGTCCCCGCTGAAAGAATTTTACAATCCTAAGACCTTCATCATTCACGCGGCATGGCTGCGTCAGGCTTTCGCCCATTGCGCAAGATTCCCCACTGCTGCCTCCCGTAGGAGTTTGGGCCGTGTCTCAGTCCCAGTGTGGCTGATCATCCTCTCAGACCAGCTACTGATCGTCGCCTTGGTGGGCCGTTACCTCACCAACTAGCTAATCAGACGCGGGCCGCTCCAATGGCGATAAATCTTTCCCCCGAAGGGCACATCCGGTATTAGCTCAAGTTTCCCTGAGTTGTTCCGAACCAAAGGGCACGTTCCCACGTGTTACTCACCCGTCCGCCACTAATCCCGAAGGATCCGTTCGACTTGCATGTGTTAGGCCTGCCGCCAGCGTTCGCTCTGAGCCAGGATCAAACTCTCAGGTTGAGTTGACGTTCTGACTTCGTTTCGTCCCTCCCAGGGCAGGGAAGGACGGCGTTGTCTGCGTAGTCTATTGACGAGTTCCCACGAACCGAGCCGCTCGGACAAGCCGAACGACACGGTCATGGTGTCTTTCAAGAGACCGCATACGTCAGCGTCGATGACAGCCCGAAAAGGGCCATCGCCAGGACGCCGCCGCCTGCGTTTCTCTTTCCATATCAACGATGTCAAAGACCCGCTTGGCCGGAGCCAAACCCACCGTACGAAGCCCGGCGGCGGCGAGGAGGCGCGTCTCTAAACGCGACCCCCGGGAGTGTCAATCGACCTTTGCGACCATCTCGGAAGCCCGATTTGAAGCGCAAAAATCGCCTCGGGCCCGCCAGGAGCAATCCCGATCAGTCCGTCCGCGACTCGATTGAAGGGGCGGAAGATAGGTCCATCTCCTTTCCGGTGCAAGCTCTTTTTTCGAAGAGCCCGGGAACCGAAGTGAGGATGAATTCATCCGCCGCCAAGGGCGCGGCCTATAGACCGGCCGCTCGCTGTCTCGCAAGTGTCATATGACCGAGCGCGACGTTTTTTTCGGCCGACGAGACGGCGCAGACAGTCTCAGTTCGCGGAGATGTAGGCGCGAAGCCCCTCGGCTTCGGCCACCGCCTCGGCGATCTTCGACTTCACCAGGTCGCCGATCGAGACGATGCCGACCAGTCGCTTCTCCTTGTCGCAGACCGGCAGATGGCGGACCCGGCGATCGGTCATCCGCTCGAGCAGCGCATCCACGGTCTCGGACGGATCAGCGAAGATCACCTCGCGCGACATGCCCGCGGCGACCGTGCGCTCCAGGCAGGCGCCGCCCTGCTCGGCCACCAGGCGGACGATGTCGCGTTCGGAGAGGATGCCGACCACGTGGTGATCCTTGTCGAGCACCACCATCGCGCCCACGCGCCGGCTGTTGAGGAGCGCCGTCGCCGCGGCGATGCTCTCGTCGGGGCCAATGGTGAAGACCATGTCGCCCTTGTCCTTGAGGATATGGGACAACAACATCGGTCCGCCTCCCTTCAGGCTGATTTCACGCCAGGAAGCACCCGCGTGGTGCGCGCGTCAATCGACCATGTCGGAGCGGTCCGAGACGCCCGCCACGACCCCCGCGAGGCCCGCGAGGAGCACGCCGGCGACAAAGCCCACCACATGCGCCTGCCAGGCCACCGGGATGCCCCCGGAGCCCGGCGTGAACCCGCTAAGGCCCAGGACAACATTGATGCCCACCCACGCCAATCCCATGGTGAGGACCCGCCGCGCGAAGATTGAGCCGAGCCGTCCTCGCCCGGCGATCAAACGCGCGGCCGCTCCCATCAGGCCCGAGGCGGCTCCGGACGCGCCCACCAAGCCGAAGGGGCGTGTCGGGCTCACCAGAGCGTAGCCGAGGGCGGCGAGGACTCCGCAGGCCAGGAAGAACAGGAAGAACGCCAGCGCCCCGCGCGGACTTGTCCCCAGCCATCGCGCCACCGGCGCGCCGAAGGCGACGGTGAACAGCGAATTGACGCCCAGATGCGCCCAGCCGCCGTGGACGAACTGATAGCTGATGAGTGGCGCGAACCGATGCTGGTCCAAGTCCACGCTGGTGAACGCGAAGGTCTCCTCGGGAATGCGGAGCGCGAGCCTCAGCAGCTGCGCCGCCACCAGAGCCGCCACCAGGAGAGTGACCGGCCAGGGCAGGTTGAGCGCCGGCTCACGCGGCGAGCGTCCGTCTCCCCAGGGACCGGGCTCCCTCAAGCCGCCGCCATCACCGGCTCGCCATCGTCGACCTCCGCCTCTTCGGGCGCGAGCAGGGCGCGGCCCAGGATCAGGTCGGCGGCTTTCTCGGCGATCATGATCGTCGGAGCGTTGGTGTTCCCGCCCACCAGGGTCGGCATCACCGAGGCGTCGACCACGCGCAGCCCCTTCAGGCCGCGGACGCGGAGCTCGGGGTCCACCACCGCCATGCGATCGCCCTCCACCCCCATGCGGCAGGTGCCCACGGGGTGATAGATGGTCTCGGCCGAGCGGCGGATCCAGGCGTCGAGCTCCGCGTCGCTCTGGACCGCCGGTCCGGGCTCGATCTCGCCGGCGTGGAGCGCGGTCAGGGCCGGCTGGGCGCCGACTTGGCGCATGATCTTGGCGCCCTCGCGCAAGGCGCGGCGATCCTCCTCGGCGGCGAGGTAGTTGGCGAAGATGGTCGGGTCGTCGTTGGGATCGGCCGATCTCAGCCCCACCCGGCCTCGGCTCTCCGGACGAAGCTGGCAGACGTGGACGGAGAAGCCGTCCTTCTCCACCGCGACCTTGCCGTGGTCCTTCATGATCGCGAGCACGCAGTGAAGCTGCAGATCGGGGCGGTCGAGATCGGGCCGGCTCTTCAGGAAGGCGCCGGTCTCCAGGAAGTTCTGGCGACCGAACCCCTTGTTGAACAACAGGTAGCTCAGGCCGGTGACCAGCCGGTTGACGCCTTTGTTGTAAGAGTAAGCGGTGCGGACGTTCGGCGTCTCCCAGGACAGGATCACGTCGAGGTGGTCCTGCAGGTTCTCGCCGACGCCCGGCAGGTCGTGCACCGGTTCCACCCCGGCCGCCCGCAGCGCCTCGGGCTCGCCGATGCCGGAGAGCTGAAGGATGTGCGGCGACTGCACCGCCCCGGCGCAGAGGATCACCTCCCCGTCCGCCAGCGCCCGGCGGGACTGGCCATCCTGGACGTAATCGACGCCGATCGCCCGGCCGTTTTCGATCACCACGCGGCTGGTGCGCGCGCCGATCTCCGCCTTGAGGTTCGGCCGCTTCAGCGCCGGGTGGAGATAGGCGTTGGCCGCGCTCCATCGCCGCCCGTCGTGGATGGTGAGCTGATAGGGGCCGAAGCCTTCCTGTTGACGCCCATTGAAGTCGCCGGTCAGCCGGTGTCCGGCCTGCTTCCCCGCCTCGATGAAGGCCGCGTAGATCGGGTTGGGCGAGGCGGCCTTGGAAACCCTCAAGGGCCCCTCTCCGCCATGGTAGGCGTCGGCTCCGCCCTCGAAGGACTCCGCTCGCTTGAAGTAGGGCAGCACGTCGGCGTAGCCCCAGCCGGTGAGCCCCATCTGGCGCCACTGATCGTAGTCGCGGGCGTGACCACGGATGTAGACCATGCCGTTGATCGAGGAGGAGCCACCCCAGCCCCGCCCGCGCGGCCACCACAGCTTGCGATCGTCGAGGTGCGGCTCGGGCTCGGTCCAGAAGCCCCAATTGTAGTCGCCCTTGGCCGAGATCAGCCCGCCGACGCCGGCCGGCATCTTGACCAGGATCGAGTTGTCCTTGCCGCCGGCTTCCAGCAGCAGCACCCGATGGCGGCCGTCGGCGGTGAGACGGTCGGCCAGGACGCAGCCCGCCGACCCCGCGCCGATGATGATGTAGTCGAACCGCGCCTCGGACATCTGTTCTCCCTTGTGGCGCGCGATGTTTAGGGCCGGGGCTGAGAGGACGACAAGCGGCGATTGGAAAGGCCGGGAATGCGCCGGGCGATCATGCGCCAGGCCTGGGCGCTCTCCTCGATGCGAAGGAGGCGGGCGCTGAGGAAATAGATCAGGCCGCCGGCGCCGATGGCGACGAACAGCGCGCCGGTGAGGGCGAGGCGACTGCCGGTCGCGTGTTCGGCCGCGCGCTCCACCCCATAGGCCGCCAGCCCGCAGGCGACGGAGGCGAGCAGGGTCTTGCCGGCGAACCCCGCCCACGCTCGGCCCGAGCCGAGATCCACCCGTCGACGCAGCGCCCAATAGAGCTGGGCCATATTGACCAGGGCGACGCACGAGGTGGTGAGCGCCAGGCCGACATGGCCAAACCCGAACACGCGCGCGTTGAGCAGGTTCAGCGTCAGATTCACGGCGATGCCGATCAGGCTGATGCGCAAAGGCGTGCGCGGCTGGCCCAGGGCGTAGAAGCACGGGCTGAGGATCTTGATCGCCGCGTAGCCCGAGAGCCCGACGGCGTAGGCCTGCAGCGCCAGACCGGTCTGGACGCTGTCGGCGTGGGTGAACCGGCCGTGCTGGTAGATGAGCTGGATGATCGGCTCAGCCAGCGCGAAAAGTCCCGCCGCCGCCGGCAGGGTCAAAAAGGCGTTGAGCCGCAGGGCCTCCGCCGCCGTCGCGCCGAATCCCGCCATGTCGCCGCGGGCCGCCGCGCGCGACACCGCCGGCAGGGCCGCCGTCGCCAGCGACACGCCGACCACGCCCAGCGGCAGCTGCATCAGGCGGAAGGCGATGTAGAGCCAGCTCTGGCCGCCGTTGATCTCGCTGGCGAACATGGAGTTGACCAGCACATTCACCTGCACCGCCGCCCCAGCGATGACGCTCGGCCACATCAGCCGCCACAGCTCCGCGAGCCGCGGGTCGCTGAGTTTCAGCCGCCAGCGGTAGCGGAAGCCCAGTCGCCACAGCGACGGCAACTGCATGCCGAGCTGCGCCAGGCCGCCCAGCAGCACACCGACCGACACGCCGTAGAGGGCGCGCTCGTCGAACACCGGGTGCGGCCACTCGATCCGCGCGGGCTCGTCGAAGACGAAGGCCAGGGCCACCCCGCTAACTACCGAGACGATGTTGAACACGGTCGACGCCGAGGCCGGCACGCCGAAGATGAACCTTGCGTTCAGCATGCCCATCACCGCCGCCGCCAGCGACACGAACAGGATGAACGGGAACAGGATGCGGGTGAGCTTCACCGCCAGCTCGAACTTGCCCGGCACATGGTGGAAGCCGAAGTTGGTCGCCTCGACGATCGCTGGCGCGCCGGCGATGGCGGCGACGCACAACAACCCCATCAGGAACACCATGGCGGTGAGGATCAGGTTGGCGAAATCCCACGCCCTCGCCTCGCCCTCCTTTTCCCACGCCTGGGTGAACAGGGTGGTGAACGCCACCGACAAGGCGCCCTCGGCGAACAGGTCGCGCAGCAGGTTCGGGATGCGGAAGGCGGCGATATAGACGTCGAGCAGCTTGCCCGCGCCGAACATGGCCGCGAACACCACCTCGCGCGCCAAGCCCATCAGGCGCGAGGCGATCACCGCCAGCCCCATCACCAGCGCCGAGCGGCGCAGGGTGGGCTGAGCCGCGGCGGATTGGCCTTGAGGCGTCGGCTCCGCCGTCAACGGCCCTTCCAGACCGGCGCGCGTTTCTGAGCGAAGGCGAGCGGCCCTTCCTTCAGGTCTTCGGAGCCGAACAAGGTCTTCACCTCGTCGTACTTGTTCTGACCCCGGATCGCATCCTCGAGCGAGTGCTCGTCCAGGCCCTTCATCACCGCCGCCTTGGACGCGCGGATGGAGAGCGGCGAGAGGGCGGCGATCTCTCCGGCCAGCGCCTTGGCGCGGTTCATGAGTTCGCCCGGCGCGACCACCTCGTGGACGAAGCCCAACGCCTTGCCCTCCTCCGCGCCGACGCGGCGGGCGGTGAGGATCATGCCCATGGCCCGCTTGACGCCGATCGCGCGCGGCAGCCGGTGCAGGCCGCCGGCGAGGGCGGCCAAGCCGACGCGCGGCTCGGGCAGGGCGAACACCGCCGCTTCGCTGGCGAGGATGATGTCGCAGGCGAGCGCGATCTCGAACCCGCCGCCCATGGCGATGCCGTTCACCGCCGCGATCAGCGGCTTGGAGAGGTCGAAGCGCGAGGTGAGCCCGGCGAATCCGCTCTTGGGGCTCTTCATCTCCCCGCCAGTCGCCTGGTGCTTGAGGTCGTTGCCCGCCGAGAAGGCGCGGTCGCCGGCGCCCGTCACGATGCCGATCCACTGCTCGGGATCGGCGTCGAAGGCGTTGAGCACCTCGTCCAGTTCGAAGTGCATGGGCGAGTGCACCGCGTTCATCACCTCGGGGCGGTTGAGGGTGATGGTGGTGATCGGGCCGTCGCGCGCGACGGTGATGAACTGGTAGGCCATGACGGCGCTCCTCTTTCGTGGATTTCAGATGGCGTCCAGCGTCGCGGCGAACCGGCGCCAGTTGTCGACATAGTGCGCGGCGCCGGCGGCGATGCCGGCCGCCTGTTCAGGGGTGAGTTGGCGCACCACCTTGGCCGGCGAGCCCATCAGCACGGAGTAGTCGGGGAAGACCTTGCCCTCGGTGACCAGGCAGCCGGCGCCCACCAGGCAGCCGCGTCCAATCTTCGCGCCGTTGAGCACAATCGAACCGATGCCGATCAGGGCCCCGTCGCCGATCTCGCAGCCATGCATCATCACCTTATGACCGATGGTGACGTTGGCGCCGACGGTGAGCGGCGAGCCCACGTCGGTGTGAAGCACCGAGTTGTCCTGGACGTTGCTGTTCTCACCGATGACGATGGGGTCGTTGTCGCCGCGCAGCACCGCCCCGAACCAGATGCTGGCGTTCTCCTTGAGCACCACGTTGCCCACGACGACGGCGTTGGGAGCGATCCAGTAGCGGCCTTCCCCAGGCAGGCTCGGGGCGAGATCGCCCAGTTTGTAGACGCTCATTCTTGGACTGCCTGACCTTTTCGTGACGGCCTTGTTTACCCGTTCGAAACGCCGTTAGCTCGATGTTAGCGAAAGCGATTCGAGGGGGTTCGTTCGCCCTCTCGCGTCACCTCTTTGTTTCGGAGAAACGGGTGTCGCGTAGCGTGGCTTGGCGGTCAACACCGTCGCCCCAGCGTCCGTCGCCGAAGTCCGCGCCCGGCGCGGCCAGCGATCCGTTCTCCCTCGCCAGCTCGCACTTCCTAACCCTGAGCGGAGGACTGCCGGACCATGAGCAGACGAGAAGCACGACGCCTGGTCCGTGAACCAGAGGACGACCGGTTCGCCTACGGCGACGATTCCAAGGTTCGCCGCCTGCCCACGGCCCGGGGCTGGCATCCGCTTCCCGAAAACGAAGGCCGCGAACAGGCCTACCTGAAGACGATCAAACCGAAATCCGCCGGCCAGGCCGCCCTCATCGAAGCCATGGACCAGCGCAACCTGGTGCTGGCGCTCGGCCCCGCGGGCACCGGCAAGACCTACCTCGCCATCGCCAAGGCGGTGGAGGCGCTTGAGGCCGGTAAGGTCGGACGCATCGTTCTCTCGAGGCCCGCTGTGGAGGCCGGCGAGTCGCTCGGCTACCTGCCCGGCGAGCTGGAAGACAAGCTCGCACCCTACCTTCGCCCGCTCTACGACGCCCTGTCTGACCGGCTGTCGATGAAGCGGGTGCGGGGGCTGATCACCGAAGGCGCCATCGAGATCGCGCCGGTCGGCTTCATGCGCGGGCGCACGCTCAACAACGCTTTCGTGGTGATCGACGAGGCGCAGAACTGCACCTACGTCCAGCTCAAGATGCTGCTTACCCGACTCGGTTGGAACTCCACCATGGTGGTGACCGGCGATCCGGCGCAAAGCGATCTGCTGCCTGAACTGTCGGGTCTGGGCGCCGTGGCGGAGAAGCTGGAGGCCTTGCCCAACGTCGCGGTCGTGCGGCTCGAGGATCGCGACATCGTGCGCCATCCGCTGGTGGCCGAGATGCTCGGGGTGTTGTGAGGGGCGCGGGGCGGGGTACACGCCTCGCCCCATGTCCGAATCCGCCATCCAGATCGTCGCCCGCGGCCCGCGCCTAGAGGCTGAAGCCGCCGCGGCTGCCTTCGACGCCGACCCTCTGCTCGAAGGCGCAAGCTATTCGATTATCGAGGAGGACGAGGCCAAGAGCCTCTGGCGAATCGACGCCTTCCCGCTGGACGGGGCCGACGCGGAGGCGATGCGGCGGACGCTGGCGGGCTTCCCCGCCCTGCGGGTGACCAGCGAGGCGATCGCCAACGCGGATTGGCTGGCCATGGCGCTCTCCGGCCTGCCGCCGGTTCGGGCCGGGCGGTTCTTCGTCTTTGGCGTCCATGACGCGGGCCGCGTCCCCGGCGGCGTCGTCGAACTGCGCATAGAAGCCGGCGCGGCGTTCGGCACGGGGCATCACGGCACCACCGTCGGCTGCCTGGTCGCGCTCGATCGCCTGCTGAAGCGACGCCGCTTCGGTCGGGCGCTGGACGTGGGGACCGGCACCGGCCTGCTCGGCATCGCCGCGGCCAAGACCGGTTCGCGCCGCGTGCTGGGGAGCGATGTCGACCCGATCTCCGTTCGTATCGCCGGCGAGAACGCCCGCATTAATCATGCGCCCGGTCGCTACCTGGTCGCTGACGGACTTCGCCATCCGGAGATCCGGCTCGGCGCACCCTACGACCTGATCTTCGCCAACATCCTCGCCGCCCCGTTGGTGCGCCTCGCCGGACCCATCTCCGGCGCATTGGCGCCCGGAGGGTCCGTGATCCTGTCTGGCCTGCTCAACAGCCAGGCGCGGCGGGTGCTGGCCGCCTACCGCTCGCGCGGCCTCCGGCTCGAGCGCCGCATTCGCCGCGATCCTTGGGCGACCCTGGTGTTGCGCCGCGCCTGACGCTACCTTTTGGCCCATGCGCCAGAGTTTCGACGAGACCACCGACCCTTCTTTCGGACCCCGCCACACCCCGCTCATCCGCCAGGCCATGGCCGCTCAGGGCCTGGATGGCTTCCTCATTCCGCACGAGGACGAGCACCAGAACGAATACCTGCCGGCGGCCAATGACCGCTTGGCCTGGGCCACCGGCTTCACCGGCTCGGCTGGCGCGGCGGTGATCCTCAAGGACAAGGCCGCGGTGTTCGTGGACGGACGCTACACCATCCAGGTGCGCGATCAGGTCGATCCCACCACCTTTGAGATCCGCGACCTGGTCGACGGCGGCGTCCCCGCCTATCTGCGCGAGACGCTCCGGCCGGGCATGAAGGTCGGCTACGACGCGCGCCTGCACAGCCCCGACGCCCTGCACTGGTTGGGCGAGGCGGCGTCGGCGGCCGGCGCCAGTCTGGTGCCGGTGAACGACAATCCGCTCGACCGCGCATGGGGCGCCGAGCGCCCCGGCCAACCCAAGGCCAAGGTCGTCCCACATCCGCTCGACTACGCGGGCGAAGACTCCGCCGCCAAGCGCGCGCGGATCGGCGCGGCGGTGGCTCAGGCAGGGGCGGACGCCGCGGTGCTCACCGCGCCGGCGTCCATCGCCTGGCTGTTCAACATCCGGGGCGGAGACGTGATCCGCTCGCCCCTGCCGCTGGCTCAGGCCATTCTCGACGCCTCCGGCGAGGCGCGCCTGTTCCTGGATCCCGACAAGGTGACTGAGGATCTTCCCGCCTGGCTGGGCAATTCGGTGCGCCTCGAGCGGCCCGAAGACCTCGAACCCGCCCTTGCCTCGCTGAAGGGCCGAAAGGTGCTGGTGGACACCGGGACCACCTCCGCCTGGTACATCTCCACCCTGGAGCAGGCGGGGGCGAGCGTGGTCCGCGCCACCGATCCGTCCGCCCTGCCCCGCGCCTGCAAGAACGACGCGGAGATCGAGGGTGCGCGCCGCGCTCATCGGCGCGACGGAGCCGCGCTTTCCCGCTTCCTGCATTGGGTGGCGACCGAAGCTCGGACGGCCCTTCCCGATGAAGGCGCCATCGCCGCCAAGCTCGAAGGCTTCCGCGAGGAGACCGGGGCCCTGCGCGACCTCTCCTTCGACACCATCGCCGCCGCCGGCCCGAACGGCGCCATCTGCCACTATCATCCGACCACCCGGACGATCCGGCGGGTGACTGACAACTCCATCCTGCTGGTCGACTCCGGCGGCCAGTATCTGGACGGCACCACCGACGTGACTCGCACCGTCGCCATCGGCGAGCCGACCGCCGAGATGCGCGAGCGGTTCACCCTCGTGTTGAAGGGCCATCTGGCGCTCGCCCGGGTGCGCTTCCCGCAAGGCACCACGGGCCCCGCGCTCGACGCGCTCGCCCGGGCGCCGCTCTGGTCCGCCGGCCTCGATTACGACCACGGCACCGGCCACGGCGTCGGCAGCTATCTCGGCGTACACGAGGGTCCGCAGCGGATCGCCAAGGTTCAGAACAACGTCGCGCTGCGGCCCGGCATGATCGTTTCCAACGAGCCGGGGTACTACAAGGAAGGCGAGTACGGAATCCGCATCGAGAACCTTCAGGTGGTGACCCCGCCCGCCCCGATCCCCGGCGGCGAGCGCCAGATGCTGGGCTTTGAGACCCTGACCCTGGCGCCGATCGATCGCGCCTTGATCGAGCCGGCTCTGCTCACCGTCGAGGAGCGCGCCCAGATCGACGCCTACCACGCGCGGGTGGTCGCCGAGATCGGGCCGCTGGTCCCGGCCGACGTGCGGTCTTGGCTGGAGACGGTCTGCGCGCCGCTTTGAGCGCGGGCGACTAGCTCCCCGAGCCGCCCTTCATGCCTTCGCGGAGCGGGGTCACCGCTTCGCGACCCACCTCTGCGATCAACTCGCCGAGTTCGCGGGCTTGCTCCATCGAGCGGGCGCTCTGCTCGCGCAGGAAATCGGCCTGGATCTTCATCACTTCGGAGAGGTCCTTGGCCTTGGCCGCGTTGCGCATGGCGGCGAAAGCTTCGTGCACGTTGCGCTCGGCCTGATCGATCATCTTGAGGCCGACCGAGGAATTGCCCTCGGCCCACCTCTGGCCGGAAGCCCGCGCCGCCTCGCCGACCCGCTTGGCCGGCTCGACCACGCGCTCGTTGAATGTCTCGCGCGCCCTCTCCACGCCTTCGCGCAGACGATCGCCGCCGCCGGAGGGGGTTCCACCGCTCGAAGTGTCAGACATCGATGTTCTCCTTTTTCCTCGTCGCCGGTTTCCGCTTGGGTGCGGGCGGCTGTTGATCGATCTGGGGTTCAGCGGACGCAAGCCCCGAAGGTTTCGCCGTCGCCGCTTTCAGGGCTTCGAAGGTGGCGCGCAAACCGGCGATGTAGGTCGACGGGTCCGGCATCAGGTCTCGGTCGGCGGTGGGCGCAATCGCGATCTCGCCGGCATAGCTGTAGACGGCGTTGATCAAACCCATGCCGTCGAACACCGGCCCGGTGCCGGCCATCCGCAGCATCTTGGCGCCGCAGAAATAGAGCGGGACCGGCGGCCCCGGCACGTTCGTGACCACGCAGTTGAACGAGGGGGCGTGGGTGTCGACCAGGCCCAAGTCGACGTAGAGCCGAGCGCCCAGGCCGGCGAGAGCGGCGGGCATCACCGCGCTGTACTCGCTGAGCGTCTTCGCCCCCACGGCATTGGTGAGGGCCTTCGAGTTGGTCGCCTCGTCGTGAACGAAGCGCAGTCGCTCAACCGGATCCTCGAGATGGGTGCCGAGTTCCACGACCATGGCCGAGACCTGGTTGCCCATGTCGCTCTTCTGGTCCGACGAGCGCACCGAGATCGGCGCCATGGCCGTGAGCGTCTCCTTCGGCAGATCGTCGTGCGCCTGGAGATAGGCTCGAAGACCGCCGCCGACCATCGAGAGCACCACGTCGTTCACCGTCGCCCCGGGAACCGCGTCCTTGATCGCCCGGATCTCCGCCAACGGAAAGAACGCCGCGTCCCAAACCCGATGCGAGCCGACCTTGCCGTTGAGGCGGGTGCGCGGCACCGGACGGGTGGTGTTGAGCTTGACGCGTCCGAGACGAAGCTCGTCGCTCAGCCGGCCCATGCCCGGAAGAGAGCGGCGGAAGGTTTCGGCGACCCGCATGGGATGGATGAGGCTGTTCACATAGCTGCGGCTGAGCAGCTCGGCGACGCGCGGCATGTTCTCGGGCCGCCACGTATCCGGCTTCTCGGGCGGCCGCTTGTCGGGATCGAGATCGTGGATCGCGGCGGTGAGCTCCACGCCGGACATGCCGTCGATCGCCGCGTGGTGAACCTTGCTGATCAGCGCGAAGCAACCGGGCGGCAGGCCCTCGATGTTGTCGAGGCCCTCGACCACGGTGAACTCCCAGACCGGCTTGGTGAGGTCGAGCGGGCGGGCGTGGATCCGGGCGGCCTGGATCGCCAGCTGGCGCCAGTCGCCGGGCTTGGGCAGGGCGATGTGTCGGACGTGGAACTCGAGATCGAACTCCGGATCCTCGATCCAATAGGGATGGTCGAGGTCGAGCGGCACCCGGATCAGCCGCTGGCGAAAGGCGCGGGCAGACCCTAGCCGGCTCTCGATGAAGGCCAGGATGTCCTTGAATCGCACGAAGCCGCCGGGGGCAGTCGACGGATCGTAGATCGCCACCGAGCCGATATGCATCGGCGTGCGCGGCGTGTCGGCATAGACGAAGGATGCGTCCTGGGCGCTGAGCTGCTGCATCAGAAAGCTTCGCTCAGGCCGTAGGCCGCGTGACGATCCGAGACCCGCGCCACGTCGTGGCTGAGGATCAGCACATCGTGCTTGCGCCCATCCCGATCCCGCACCTGGTCGCGCAGCAGGGCTTCGACGGAGAAGCCGAGCCCCTCGAACACCGCCTGGGCCCCCTTCTGGTCGAGCGTCATCTGGGCGGTGAGCTTCTCCGCCCCCGCCTGCAGCCCCTGGGAGAAGGCTTCCTGGGTGAGCAGATGCCCCAGGCCCTTGCCGCGCATGGACTCGGCGATCACCACCCTCAGCTCGGCGACGTGCGGCGACCAGGAGAGCGGATCGCGGACCACGGCGGCGCAACCGACGACCCGCTCGCCGCTCCACGCCAGCACGGTGACGATGTCGCCGGCTTCGATGGAGCGCACCCACGCCTCGACCACCTTGGGTTGGGAGATGTCCCGGCGCAGGAACAGCAGGTCGTGGGGGGCGAGCGCCTGGGCGAAGGTGAGCACCGCCGCCTCGTCCCCCGCCGCCATCGCCTTGAGTTCGACCGTCTGTCCGCCGCAGTCCACGCGTCTCGGTAGAGGCGGGGTTGCATCGTTCATGTCGACCTCACCGAGAGCCAGGAATCCAGCTTGGGCCAGAGACGGCGCACCGCGTTCGGCCCGGCGATGAGGCTGACGTGGCCGCCCTTCAGCACCACCATCTCCTTGTCCGTCGAACCCACCCGGTCGACGAGTTCGCGGCTGCATTCGAGCGGCACGATGTGGTCGTGCTCGGCGACAGCGTGGAGGAAAGGTGCGTTGATGTTGGCCACGTCCGCCCGCCGACCGGCGATCTCGAACTCACCGGTGTAGAACTTGTTGGCGAACATCAGCTCTTTGGTGGTCTCGCGGAAGTACCGCCCGGCCAGCGGCAGCATCTCGGCCGCCCAACGGTCGAAGGCGCGGTAGGACTTCACGAATTCGTCGTTCCAGATGTTGTCCCACAGCTGCACCTGTCCTGCGGTCTTGGTCGCGGGGCGCAGCATGTCGAACGAGGCGGCGAGCAGGTCCGCCGGCATGTTGCCGAAGGAGTCGACGATGGTGTCGACGTCGAAGTAGCGCTTGTCGGACCAGGCGTTGAACAGGCCGAACTTGCTCCAGTCGAAAGGCGTGGTGAACACCGCCAGGTTCCGCACCGGTCCCGGCGTGTGCAGGGAGGCGTAAAGCAGCGACAGCACCCCGCCCATGCAGTAGCCGACCAGGCTCACCTCCTCCTCGCCGGAGCGCTGCTGGACGACCTCCACGCAGGACGGGATGAAATCGAGGATGTAGTCCTCGAACCCCAGTCGCGACTCGTCCGGCCGCGGCGGGTTCCAGTCGATGACGTAGACGTCGTAGCCCCGCTCGAGCAGGAAGCGCACAAAGCTCTGTCCGGGCGCGAGATCGAAGACGTAGGCCTTGTTGGTGGTCGCCATCACGAACAGCACCGGCGTCCGGTAGATTTCCGAGGCGATGGGCCGATAGTGATAGAGGCTGAGCGTCCCTTTGTTCAGCACCACTTCCTTGGGCGTGGTCCCGGGCGTCGGCCCCGCGGAGACCAGGAAATCGAGCCCCCCGCGCCGGCGAGCCTCGGCTCGTTCCATTTCGATCCGAAACCGCTCGAGAAGGTCGGGCTCGCGCACGGTCTCGCTCACGACGCTTGACCCTTCGAGGTCAAAGAGGTCGCGGTCGGCTTGGCCGAGGGCGGGGCGGCTAGAGGCGGTTTTCGGGTGCGGGGCGGTCCAGGCGCGCGGGGCGCCGGCGCGTCGGGCGCGAGGCGCCTCACCATCTCGGTGAGCTGCGCAATCTTGCCGTCGAGGTCGTCCAGTCGGCCGTTCAAGGCTCGGAAATCGGCCTTGCTGGGCAGGTTCGCGAGATTGAGCGCCTTTTCGGTGGCCTCCGCCTGCTGCGCCTGGAGGCGTGCGACCAAGCTCAGCGACCGGCCCATCACCTGGGTGTATTGTTCGTTGGAGGTGACGGCGTTGAGGGCGGAGTTGGTGTCCTTCTCCCATCGCTGAAGCGCCTCGCGCCAGGCGCCGAAGATGTCGAGGGACTCAGCCATCGGACGTCCTCCCGGGCGACGCTCCGGCTCGAGGAGGTCCCCATGTTTTGATCGTTTCAACGTCGTAGACCGTGCCCGCGTTCATTCGCAACCGCCAAGTCCCGGACGATTGACCCCAAGCTTCCACCTCCCCATCTATCATCCACGCCGGGTTGATCGCCTGATCGGGGTCTTTTCCGGCGGAGTTGCTTCTCCGCGAGGGCTCGCATGAACCGGACGTCTACCTTCGACAGCCCCTCCCTGCTCGGCTTCGAGCACACCCGCGATCTTATCGAGCGGGCGGGTAGGACGGGCGAAGGCTATCCGCCGTATAATGTCGAGGATCTCGGGGACGGCGCGGTGCGCATCGTGCTGGCCGTGGCGGGGTTCTCCGCCGACCAGATCGAGATCACCGTCACCGGCCCCGAACTCGTGATCGTCGGCCGCCGCGAGGCGGACGCGGACACGTCTCGCGACTTCCTGCACCGCGGCATCGCCGCGCGCGGCTTCACCCGAAGCTTCGTGCTGGCGGACGGGATGCGGGTGGAAGCCGCGTCCTTGGAGCACGGCCTTCTCAGCATCGAGGCGGCCCGGCCAAGGACCAAGGCGGAGGCTCGTCGCGTGCCCATAAACGTTGGTCGGCAACCCTAGAAACCGCCGCCGCGTTCGGTTCTTCAAGTACTAAGGAGTAACAACCATGATCGGCAATCTCACGAGCGAAGCCTTCGCGGCCCTTGGGGCCCCGGACCTCGTCTATGTGCGCCCGGTAAAGGCGGCCGAAATCATCGCCTCCACGCCCGTGGAGCAGATCCAAGGCTTCAACCTGAAGCCCGAGCAGATCCTTTATGCCGTGCACCGCGCGGATGGCGCGCGCCTGGCGGTGATGGGCGACAGGGCCTCCGCCGTCGCCACCGCTCTCGCTCACGAACTCGCGCCCGTTTCGGTGCACTAGCCGACGCGATTTTGACTGGACGGGAGCCGCCCGGGGGCGTCCGTTAGTTTCAGCGCCATCAAAGGCGTCGGAGCCGGAGGGAGCGCGTGGCGGGTGAGGTCTCCACGGAGAGGCGGGGGCGACTGGCGGTCGTCCGCCTCGAGCGGCCACAAGCGCTGAACGCGCTCACCCCGACGATGATCGGGGCCATCGAACAGGAGATCCGCGCGGCGGAGCGCGACCCCGCGGTCTTCGCCATCGCCGTCACGGGCGCGGGGCGAGGCTTTTGCGCCGGCGTCGACATGAGCGTGCTGGCCGACCACGCCGCCGGCAATGCGCCCGCTTCGAACCGCGAGCGCCCGGCCCTGTTCAGCTTCATCCTCGACGTCTCAAAGCCGGTGATCGCGGCGATCAACGGCCCGTGCGCCGGTGGCGGCTTCGTGCTGGCGATGATGTGCGACCTGCGCTTCATGGCCGCCGAGGCGAGCCTCACCACCGTCTTCTCCAAGCGTGGGCTGATCGCCGAGCACGGCACGAGCTGGCTCCTGCCGCGGATGATCGGGCTGAACCGGGCGCTTGATCTTCTCTGGAGCTCTCGCCGGGTGGACGCCGAGGAGGCCTACCGCCTCGGCTTCGCCGACCGTGTGGTTCCCGGCGACGAGCTGCTCGATGCGGTGGAGGCCTATGTGAACGCCATGGCCGACAGCGTCTCGCCTCGGGCGATCGCGGTCATCAAGCGCCAGCTTCACGACCACCTCGCCACCGACTTCGACACCGCCGCCCGAGAGAGCGACGCGCTGATGAAGACCGCCCTGGCGCATCCCGACGCCACGGAGGGCGCCCAATCCTTCGTCGAGCGCCGCCCGCCGGCGTTCGCCCCCTGGACCGGAGAGACGACATGACGGAACCCGCCGACTTCCCCATCATCTTCGACCGCCCGGAGAACGGGCTCGCCGTCGTCACCCTGAACCGCCCGCACCGGCGCAACGGCATCGTGCCCAGCATGATGACCGCCCTCTACGCCGCCCTTCGTGAGGCCGCTGAAGATCGGGGCATAAGGGTGCTGGTGATCACCGGCGCCGGTCAGGATTTCTGCCCGGGCGCGGACATCGGCCACTACGCCGACGGCGAGACCCGTCCCGCCGAAGGCTTCCGCGACACCCGCGAGTTCGACGTCGCCACCCTGCTGCACGAGGCGCCGGCGGTGACCATCGCCGCCATCCGGGGCGCCTGCGCGGGCGCCGGGTTCGGCTGGGCCTGCGCCTGCGATTTCCGCATCGCCGACGACACCGCCAAGTTCAACACGGCCTTTCTGGGCGTCGGCGTCGCCGGCGACATGGGCGTCCCCTGGACCCTGCCGCGCCTGGTCGGAGCAGCGAAGGCGCGCGAACTCTCCTTCCTGCCGCACAAGTTCGACGCCGCCGAAGCCGAGCGGATCGGGCTGGTGAACCGCATGGTCCCCGCCGCCGAATTCGAGAAGACGGTCGAAGGCGTCACCGCACCCTGCTCGCGTCCGCCCCGCTCGCCCTCACCACACTGAAGGCCAACTACCTCGCCGCCGAGCGCATGGGCTTCCCGGACTTCGTCCAGGCCGAAGCCGAACGTCACACCCGCCTGTTCCAGAGCCGCGACACCAAGGAGGCTTTCTCGGCCTTCGCCCAGAAGCGCAAACCGGTGTTCGAGGGGCGCTGAGCATGACGCGCGAATCCCATCCGCCTGCGCCAGGTCGCCCTCGCCTCCCGCGACCTCGACGGCGTGACCGCGCGACTGCACGAGGCGTTCGGCCTGAGCGTCGCCTTCCGCGATCCGCACATCATCCACTACGGCCTGCGCAACGCCGTGCTGCCGTGCGGCGAGTCCTTCGTCGAAGTGGTCGAGCCGGTCCGGGAAGACGCCTCGGCGAAACGGTTCCTCGACCGCCGCGGCGGCGACGCGGGCTATATGATCATCCTGCAGGTGGCGGACGCCCACGCCGCCTGCGAGCACGCCAAAGCCCAGGGCGCGCGGGTCGTGGATACGATCGACCGCCCCGACTACCTCGCCTTCCACTTCCACCCGGCGGACTTCGGCGGCGTGCTCGTCTCCTTCGACCAGCAGAAGACCGTGAGCGACCCGCTGGAGCCGTTCGGCGACTGGTATCCGGCCGGGCAGGATTGGCGTGAACACCGTTCGGATCAGGTGGCGGAACTCACCCACGTCACCCTGTCCACCCCCGACCCGGACGCGCTGGCCGAGCGCTGGAGCGCGTTGCTGAACCGCCCGGTCCAGGGCCGCACGATCGTCCTCGATAAGGGCCGGTTCGTCTTCGAGCCGGGCGAGGTCGGCACGAAGATCGCGGGTGTCGGACTGCGAACGAATGCTCCCGAGCCCAACGTCCGACCGACCGTGATCGGCGGCGTGCGCTTCGAGGCTGTCGCGCCCTGAGCGGCGCTAGGTCGTTTCCGCCGTAACCGGCGTGTAGATCACCAGCTTGAGGGCCGGATTGTCGTTGGCCTGGAAGCTGACGTGGTCGAAGGCGATCACGCCTTTCGTCGGATGGTGAAGCGTCTTGCGGCCCGACGCGGGGCGACGGATGTCGTGGCGGTCCCACCAGCCGTCGAACTCCGGGCAACCCTCCCGCAGGCGCTGCAGCAACGCGACGAAGGCGGGATCGCCGGCCCAGAGATCGTGAGTGGCTCGGAACTGGGCGACCATCCTTTGCGCCTCCTCCGCCCATCCCGATCCGAAGAGCGCTCGGCTGCGCGGATTGGTCAGCATCGAGACGAGGATGTTGCGGTCGCCGTCCGCGAGGTCCTCGAAGCCGAAGATCTCGTCCGCCGCGGCGTTCCAGGCGACGAGGTCGCGCCGCCGGCCGGTGACATAGGCGGGCTGCGCCAGGCCGTTCAACAGAGCAACCAGCGAAGGCGGCGCGGTCTCCGGCTGAAACAGCTTGTTCCCGCCGCCGCCCGCGAGCGCGCGCAGATGCTGATGCTCCAGTTCGGTCAGTCGCAGCGCGCGTGCGAGGGCGTCCACGGTCGCCAGCGACGGCGTGACGGGTCGGCCCTGCTCCAGGCGGATGTACCAGTCGACCCCGATCCCGGCGAGCTCGGCCACCTCCTCCCGGCGTAGACCCGGCGTGCGCCGCCGCCGCTGGCGCGCGAGCCCAACCGCCTCGGGACTGAGCCGTCCTCGCCTCGCGCGCAGGAAATCCCCAAGCTCAACCCGCCGCGCGTCGATCATCCATCCCCCGGCTTAGGTTTGCTGGTCCCAGGATAATACCAGTCCTGATACGCTCGCAAATCGGCCGCTAGGATCGCTCCGGAATGGCAACGAGGCTCCCATGAAAGCGGCTGTGCTGAACGCGTTCGGATCACCCTTGGAGATCATGGACTTGCCCGATCCTCGCGCCGGTCCCGGTGAGGTGGTGGTGGATGTCGTGGCGGCGGGCGTGGCGGGCTATGCGGCGAACATCTTCAACGGCTCGCGCAATTACGCGCTGGAGCTGCCGGTCGCGCCAGGCGCCGGTGGGATCGGACGGGTCCGGGAGACCGGCCCCGACTCCACCCGCCTGAAGGTCGGCGATTGGGTGTTCTGCGAACCGACCATCCGGTCCCGCGACAACGCGGCCGACACCATCCTGCAAGGCTGGACCTATCGGCAAGAGGCGGCGCTGCCGCTGCACCGGCTGTTCCATCACGGTTCCTTCGCCGAGCAGATGCTGGTCCCGACCGAGAACGTGGTCCCCATCGGCGACATCGATCCGGCCGACGCGGGACGCTGGTGCGCGCTGAGCACCCTGCTGGTGCCTTATGGCGGGTTGCTGGCCGGCCGCCTCGCGCCTGGCGAGACCCTGGTGGTGAGCGGCGCCACCGGCGGCTTCGGCGGTGCGGCGGTTGCGGTAGCGCTGGCGATGGGCGCCGGCCGGGTGGTCGCCACCGGCCGCAGCGAGCGGTCGCTGGAGGCGCTCGCACGGCTTGGCCCGCGGGTGACGCCGGTTCGAATGTCGGGCGAGGAGGAAGACGATCGCGCGCGGATCGTCCAAGCGGCGGGCGCCCCAATCGATATGGTCTTGGACTTCCTGCCGAGAGAAGCGTCGGCCTCCCAGGTGAAAGCGGCCCTGAGCGCCGTGGCGCACGGTGGGCGACTCATCCTGATGGGTGGCGTGAGGTCGGATCTCGCGATCGGCTACAACTGGCTGATGCACAACGAACTCACGCTACGCGGCGCGTGGATGTATCCGCGGGCGGCCATCCCCAACATGGTGCGGCTGATTCGCGCCGGCCTGATCGACCTCGATCGCTACGAGCTGAGCGAGTTTCCCCTCGACCAAGCCAACGCCGCGGTCGCCCACGCCGCCGCCACGGCCGGCCCCGACCGGCGCACGGTGATCCGTCCCGACCGGTTCGGTCTCAGCGTTCCCGCACGAGCTTAGGCGATGTATCTAAACCTCGAAACAGAGTCTCACCGGGCGTAAACCGTGTTGCTACAACGTTCGGCTTCCGGATCCTTGCGTTCGTCGTTAGCTGAAAGCTTTTGGAGGGGATGAGAAACGTGACCCAAACTGGTTCGAGCTCTTCGGGGACTCTGTTCGCAAACCTGGCCTACCAGGTCGACACAGCCGAGGAACTCGGCATCCTCTTTACCAAGGCGTTGCTGAAAAGCGCGGGGGAGAACAAGCTGAGTTCGGCGGATGGCGAGGGCCTCGTCGTGCCCTTCGCCGTGACGGTCGCAACCGCCTCGAACACCGGCCCCCGAACGGCGGACACGATCGAGTGCTACTCGTCATGCTGGAAGATCCTCGGTCATCCGGTGATCTGCACGACCAAGTGCATCACCACCCACCCCGACTTCGCCCCAGGGGGCGCGCCGCCCGACGATCAGACCTTGCGCGGCCTCGTCACCCCAGGTCCCGCGCTTCGCAACCCTGAATCGATCCAGCAAGCACTCTCGAAAGCCCTTTTACGAACGAGCACGCCGATGGAAGCGGGCGTCATTCTTCTGAATTCCGTGCTGACGATCCTTTCGGAACGCCCCGATCTGATACAGGCCGATGGATCGGCGGAACTCACCGGCGTCGCCACCGTGTCGCTTGCGGAAGCCACGTCCGCTACGGGCCGCCCTCAAGGATCTTCAAGCGTCTGCGTGGAGTCTTGCGTCGAGATCTTCGGGTATCAAGTCTACTGCCACGAAGTGTGCCACAGCCAGATACAGTAGAACTGGTGCGCCGACCCGCCTTGATGGCGGCGACAGGCGCCCTCGCTCTAGAGGCTAACCCATCCCACCATCGCAGCGCACGATCGCGCCGGTGACGAAGCTCGACGCAGGGCTCGCCAGGTAGAGCGCCGTCGTCACGATCTCCTCCGGCCGCCCTGGCCTGTGCAGCGCATTGTCGGCGGTCTCCCGCATCTCCTCGGTCCAGGCTTTGGCGATGTCGGTGAGGAAGGGGCCGGCGGAGATGGCGTTCACCCGCACCTTGGGGCCGTATTCGTGGGCCAGCGAGACGGTCATGGCGTTCAGCGCCGCCTTGGCGCCGGAGTAGGGGATCACGCGCGGCAAGGGGTGCAGGGCGCCGCTGGAGCTGGTGTTGATGATCACCCCGCCCTCGCCCTCGCTCATCCGCCGCGCGACCTCCGAGGCCAGCCGGAACGGGCCCTTGAAGTTCAATGAAACGACGCTGTCGAACAGGGCCTCGGTCACCTCGTGGCTGGGGACGAGCGGGCCGGAGCCGGCGTTGTTGACCAGGATGTCGATCCGCCCCCACGCGCCGTAGACCTCCTCGATCAGCCGGTCGACCTCCGCCCAGCGGCCGAGGTGGGCGGCGATGGCCATGGCTCGGCGGCCCTTGGCGCGGACCTGGTCGGCGGCGGCCTCGCAGGCGTCGAGCTTGCGGCTGGCGATCACCACGTCGGCGCCGTGGTCGGCGAAGGCCAAAGCCATCTGCAGGCCGAGACCGCGCGAGCCGCCGGTGATCAGGGCGATCTTGCCGGTGAGATCGAACAGGTCGGCCATCATCGCGTCTCCTCCGAAATCAATTTCAGCGCCCGCTCGAGCAGGGAAAGGGTGCTGGCGTGCAGGCGGTCGCCCACCTCGTGCGAGGCCTTGCCGGCGCAGGCGCGGGCGTGGCTGCCTTCCAGGATGAGCCCCAGCTTGTAGCAGGCGAGCACCCTGAACCAGGGCAGGACCGACATGTCGCGCCCGCTGCCATCGGCGTAGTGGGCGATCAGTTCGTCCGTGGTCGGAAAGCCGTCCCACGGCTGGATGTTGAGACCCGTCGGAGCGCCGTCCTCCGGCCAGCCGGCCAGCACCATGCCGAGGTCCAGCATGGGATCGCCCAGCGTGGTGAGCTCCCAGTCGACGATGGCCGCCAGCTCCGGCCCGTCGCGCCGGAAGAGCACATTGGCCATGTGGTAGTCGCCGTGCATGATCCCGGGGGTGAGCGTGGCCGGGCGGTTCGCCTCCAGCCAGGCGGCGATGCGGTCCACGCCCGGCAGGCTCTCCGGTCCGGGCCAGCCCTCGTGCTCGCGGTAGCTTTCCAGCAACTTGCGCCAGCGCGGCGCCTGCCGCTCGAGCCAGCCGTCCAGCCGGCCGAGGTCGTCCAGCCCCTTGGCGAAGGGATCGACGCGGCCGAGCGCGACGATGCCGTCGATCAACGACAGCCCCATCCCGTGACGCACCTCGGCGCTCGCCAGCATGCAGCGGCGGCAGGCCCTCGGCGGCGGCGTTGAACCCGTCGATCGGCTCCATCAGGTAAAAGGCGGAGCCGAGAACGTCCGTGTCCGGACAGCCGGCGATCAGCCCCGGATGCGGAACGTCGGTTCCGGCGAGCGCCCCCAGCACCCGCATCTCGCGCCGCATGGTCCCGTTGCCGTCGGCGGTGGGATGCAGCGGCGGGCGACGAAGCACATAGCCGCGGCCGGCGCGGGTAAAGCCCATCAGCACGTTCTGGGTGCCGCCGGGCAGGGTGTGGGCGCCCTCGATCGGCCCATCGCCCAAGCCCTGGCCATCCATCCAGCGCGCCAGCACCTCCAGGTCGACCAAGGCGCGCCAGGAGCGGTCCTCGCCGACCTCGCTTGCCGCCTCAGCCACGGGCGTCAGCGCCCGCCCTGCATGTCGTCGACCCGGATGCAGGTCCCGCTGACGAAGTCCGACGCCGGCGAGACCAGGAACAGCAAGGTCGAGTCGAGCTGGGCGGGATCGCCGATGCGGTGGCGCGGGAAGTGCTGGGTGATGTCGCCCATCCGGCCGAGCATGCCGTCCATCATCTCCGAGGCGAAGGCGCCCGGGGCGATGGCGTTGACGTTGATGTTGAACCTGGCCCACTCCACGGCCAGGGCTTCGGTCATGCGCACCACCGCCGACTTGGTGACCGAGTAAAGCGCGGCGCCGTTGCCGCTGTAGCTGTAGGCCGCGGCCGAGGCGATGTTGACGATCCGTCCCGGCGTCTTGGACTCGATCAGCCGCCGCGCCACTTCGCAGGACAGCAGCCACGGCCCGCGCAGGTTCACGTCCAGCACCCGGTCGACCAGCTCCAGCGACATCTTGTGCGCGCGCTGGGCGTCGGGGATGCCGGCGTTGTTGACCAGGATGGTGACGGCGCCGAGCGTGTTCTCCGCCGCTTCCACCGCCCGGCCGATCTGGTCGGCGTCGGCCACGTCCAGCTCGATCGGATGCGCTTGGCCGCCGGCCTCGGCGATCTCCCGGGCGAGCTCTTCCAGCTTTTCCCGCCGACGCGCGGCGATGGCGACCTTGGCCCCGCTCGCCGCCAGCACCTTGGCGAAGCGCACGCCCAGGCCGGCGGAGGCGCCGGTGACCAGGGCGACCTGCCCGGTGAGATCGGTGGAGACGTTGGGCAGGGGGAAGGTCATCTTGGTTTCAGCTCCAATCCAATGATCTCAGCCCGTCTACACGGCTGAACTCACGAAGATTGCCGGTGACCACAATCAGTCCACGGCTTCGCGCATGTCCCGCGATGAGGAGATCGTAGGCGCCGATCGGAGTTCCGGCCCGTTCGAGCGCAACGCGAATGTCCGCGGCATGGGAGGCGGCGTCATCGTCGAAGGGCAGCACGGGCATCCGAGACGCGAAGCGATCGACTTCGGCGCGACCCTCCTCTGGTCGCGCCGACTTCTTCACGCCGTACAGCAGCTCCGCCAGCACGACGGTCGAGAGGCAGAGCGTTCCCGACGCCGAATTGAATCGCTGCCGATAACCTTCCGGCCGATCTCTCAGCGCGCGAATGCAGACGTTCGTGTCCAACAGGTATTCGAGAGTCAAAACGACTCACGTTCGTCGTACCCAGGCTGAAGCCGGTCCTGGATGTCTATGCCCGGAGAGTTGAAGAAATCGTCCCAAGAACTCTCGGCGGGCACAATGATGCGCCTTGGACCATCCTTGATGATCTGAACGACGTTCACCGTATCCGGGAAGGCAACATCCTTGGCGAGTTGCACGGCCTGCGATCGATTGGAGCGGAACAACGTCGTCGTGGTCACGGTGAAACTCCCTTGGATATCCAAGTTATATATCCCGGTTTCCGCGCGCGACAAGCTTTCATAGACCCAGCACCACCCGCGCCAGGATGTTGCGCTGGATCTCGTTGGAGCCGCCATAGATCGACGCCGCGCGGTCGTTGAGGTAGCGGGCCATCGCCGTCACCCCGCCCGCCGGCCCGACCGGCTCGACGTTCGCGCCGGGTTCGCGCGCCTCCGGCTGGTGAACGGCGGCGAAGGGTCCGAGCGCCTCGACGCCCAGCGTGTCGATCCGCTGGGTGGCCTCCGTGCCGACGGTCTTCAGCATGGACGAGGCCGGTCCCGGCGCGCCTCCGGATGCGAAATCGCTCAGGACCCGCTTCTCGGTCACATCGATGGCGGTGAGAGCGATCGCTTCCTCGGCCCAGCGGCGGCGAAGGTCGGGATCATCGACCGGCAACTGGTCGCGCGTGCGATCGAGGCGCACGTACAGACCCGGCGCGGAGCCGCCGCCGCGCTCGAACTCCAGCAGGTACTTGGCGACGCTCCAGCCCTGGTCCTCCTCGCCGACCCGGCCGGACTTTGGGACCCGGACGTTGTCGAAGAACACCTGGTTGACCTCGTGCTCGCCGGCCAGGGTGATGATCGGCTTCACCGTAATTCCGGGCGCATCCATCTCCAGCAGCAGGAAGGTGATCCCCTGCTGCGGCCGCCCCTCCCGGCTGGTGCGCACCAGGCAGAACATGCGGTTGGCGAAGTGCGCGTGGGTGGTCCAGATCTTGGAGCCGTTGAGCACATAGTCGTCGCCGTCCGACACCGCGCTGAGCTGCAGGCCGGCGAGGTCGGACCCGGCGCCCGGCTCGGAATAGCCCTGGCACCAGTAGTCCTCGCCCGAGAGGATGCGCGGCAGAAAGAACGCCTGCTGCTCGGGGCTGCCCCGGCCGATGATGCAGGGCCCCACCATGCGCAGGCCCATGGGCGAGAGCGGCGGCGCCCCGGCCTTCGCGCACTCCTCGGCGAAGATCGCCTGGCGCATCACCGACCATCCCGTCCCGCCGAACTCCGCCGGCCAGTGGGGAGCGACCCAGCCCTTGGCGTACAGCTTGCGATGCCAGGGCATGCTGTACTTGGGGTCGACGAACACGCTGGTGAGCCGCCGGCCGGCCTCGACCAGCTCCGGGGTGAGCGCCTCGGCAAGGAAGTCGCGGACCTCGTCGCGGAAGTCGCGGTCCTCACGGCTGAGTTCAAGGTCCATCAAATTCCCCGCGTGAATAGGAGCGCCTTCTCCCCTTGCGGGAGAGGGTGGCCTGAAGGGCCGGCTGAGGGGTCGACGGACATCTCAATGAACGACCGGTTGCGGATCGGCCTTCCCTCCCGCCATCTTCAGCGCCAACGCCTTGGCGGCCTCGACGTCATAGGTCCAGCGCATCATCTGGCGCTGGGCGGTGAGGCCGCCGCCGGCCTGCAGGGCGACCACCAGGTTCCAGCCGCCGTAGGCGTCGGCGGTGAGGTCGCGGATCAGGTTGTAGATCCGCATCCGGTTTTCCACGTCCACGCTGTCGCGAGTGTGCAGGTACTTGCGCATGTACGGGCCGGACTCCGGATTCCGCAGGTCCGCCTCGCTCGGCAGGGTGAGGATCAGCCCGCCGCCGAGATCGTGCAGGTTGCGCACCATCTCGTGGAACTTGGAGGCGTAGAAGTACTTGGCCGTGTTGATCGCCAGCACATTGGGGTGGACCATGCCCGTGGCCGTGGTCTGATAGTTGCGGCAGGCGTAGTCGAGGCTCATCTCCAAAGTCTGCGCGTAGCAGATCAGCTCGGCGATGGTGCTCTGGACCACCGGATCGGTGTCCTTGCCCTGCATTTCGCTCACCAGTTGGGCGAGGCCGACGAACAGCTTGGACTGGCGCACCGCCTCGATCACCCCGCCGGTGCGCTCCCACAGCCCCAGCGACTGGGCGAGCTTGCTGGCGAGCCGGCTCTCCCCGGCCAGGAACACCCGCTCCCAGGGCACGAACACGTCGTCGAAGATGACGAAGCCCTCGGGGCAGTTGTGATGGGCGCTGGCCGGATAGTCGAAGGCGTTGAGCTCGCCGGGCGGGGCGAAGCTGCGGTTGATGATCTTCACCCCCGGCGCGTTCACCGGCACGGAGAAGCTCACCGCGTAGTCCGCCTCGTCCTGGCGCATGCCCTTGGTCGGCATCACCACCAGTTCGTGGACCAGCGAGGCGGCGCTGATGTGCAGCTTGGCGCCGCGCACGATGATCCCTTCGTTGGTGCGGTTGACGATGCGGACGTAGAGGTCCGGGTCGTCCTGCTCGTGCGCCCGGCGCTTGCGGTCGCCCTTGGGATCGGTGATCACCTCGGCCCCGCGCAGGTCGTTGTCGCGGCAGTGCCGGTACATCCGCTCGATGTTCTCGGCGTACATCGGGCTCACCTCGGCGACCTGATCCTTGACGCTCATCAGAGCCATGAACACGCCGGTCACGGCCGTCCCCATGGAGATGTTCTGCATCAGCTGGACGCGGGCGGAGAGGTCGGCCTCGCTGCGCGGGATCTGGAAGATGCGGTGCGCACGGGAGCCATCCTCGGCCTCGTAGCTCAGGATCGGACCGCGCTCGGGATCCTCGTAGGCGTAGTCGCGCGCGGTATTGGCGATGGAGGTGGTGAAGCGCGGGCTTTGCGTGATGTCGTCGATCCGCTCGCCGCCCCAATAGGTGACCCGACCATCGCGCAGGGAGGCGACGTAGTCCTCAGGCGTTTTCAGCGTCATGGTGCTCGGTCTCCTCCAACGTCTGTGCTTGTCTGCTTTGCGCCCGCTTCGCCGCCTGAAAGCCCGGGCGCCCGCTCAGACGGTCCCAATAAGCGCGCACCGCCGGCTTGAATGCGTCCTCTAGTCCAAGCGTGCGCGCGAGCAGCAGGGCGTAGCCCACCGAGATGTCCGCCCCGGTGAAGCGTCTCGCGCAGAGCCACTCGGCGCCGTCGGCCAGGGCCCGGTCGACGTGGCGCAGGCGCGAGGCGAACCACTGGGCGTAGTCGTCCGCCGCCTGCGGCAGCCGCCGCGCCTCGGGCTCCAGCCGCCGGTAGCGCAGCACGATCGTCTGCGGAAAGGTGAGCGTCGCCTCGCCGAAATGGAGCCAGTTGAGCCAGGCGCCGTAGCCGGGCTCTTGCACGCTCACCGCCAAGGGCGACGGCCCATGGCGCGTGGCGAGGTATTCGATGATGGCCGCCGATTCCGTCATCGTCGTCTCGCCGTCCTTCAGCAGCGGAATGGTGCCGAGCGGATTGAGCGCGAGGTACTCCGGCTGCCGCGAGCGCGGCGGGAACGGCAGGAGGTGAAGGCGGTAGTCGAGCCCCATCTCCTCCAGCGTCCACAAGGCGCGGAAGGAGCGGGCGTCGCGGCAGTGCCACAGTTCGATCATGCCGCTCCAGGCTCGGCGTTGAAGCGGATGTTGTCGCGCTCCAGGCCCTTGCGCACGACCTCGATGCCGCCGGTGCGGATCATCCACTCCAGCCGGTAGTCGCGGTACTGCCGCTTGAACCCGCCCGCCTCGACGACCCGAGCGACCTGGCTCATCGCCGAAAGCGACTCCCGCGCCGCGGCGAACGAGGCCTTCACCGAGTCGCGCGCGCGAACCCTATGGAGCCACCGCTCGAGAGCAGAGCCTTCGGCTGGAGCGAAGCCGAAGCCCGCCGCGCCCTGCACGAAGGGGGCGGCGCTCAGGTCGGCCCAGCCGAAGCGCTCGCCGCCAAGCCACTCCGCTCCGCCCAGCTCGCCTTCGAGCCAGGCGTTCAGCCGCCCGATCTGCTCGCCGGCCTTGGCCTGCATCGAGACGGCAAGATCGCCTGTGGCCCGCTTGAAGTTGTTGATCTCGGACAGGCCCCAGGTGATCGCCTCGTAGTGAGTGTCGCACACCTCCTCGATCGTGCGGGCGCGGGCGCGCTCGAAGGGATCGGAGGGCAGGAGCGCGGGCTCCGGCCAGCGATCCTCGATGAACTCCAGGATGATGGTGGAATCGAACAGGGTGCGTCCGTCGACGGTCAGCACCGGAACCTCGCCCCGGAAGTTCGCGCGACGGAACGCCTCGGGGGTCGAGCCCGAGCCGATCGCGTCCGGCATGCGGTTGGCGAACGGGACGCCCTTCTCGGTGAGGGCGATCTTCACCTTCTGCGCATACGGGCTGAGCGGATGCTCGAGGACTTCGACCACGGCGCCGGTCACGCGGAGACACCGCGTTGCAGTCCCTCGATGGTGTGCCCTTCGGGATCCTGGACGAAGGCGTAGCTCAACCCGAACTCCGGCAGACGCCGAGGGGGTTGGGTGACCGATCCGCCGGCCTCAGCCGCGCGGGCCACGAAGGCGTCGAGGTCGCCGGTCTCGAACACCAGGACGCACTCGCCGGGCGCCGGCCGCGGCTGGCCATGGTAGGTGATGAGGACCAGGGTCGCCGCCGAGCGGGATTCGCCGGCCATGATGATCTCGGTCATCCGCCGGCCTTCGGCCTCGCCCTCGATGCGCTGCGCCTCGGTGAGCCCGCAGAGCCTGCCGTAGAAAGCCTTCGACGCCTCGAGGTCACCGACCACGAGCTTGGTGATAGCGAACGTTTCGGCCATGTCGGCGCCTCTCCCTCGACCGCCTCCACGGGCGTTGACAAAGCTGTAACGTGTTCCAAGAATGCGGTGCAAGCCGTCAATCGGCGGCGAGGAAACGCCTGTGCTCAACACAGCCTCCGCAACCTCGGAAGGGGTCTCCGCCTCCGCCCTGGCCCAAGCCAAGGCGCGGCTGGCGGAAGAGGGCTGGTGCGTGCTGGAAGGCGCGCTGTCGCCGGACGAAGCGGCCACGGTCCTGGAGCGGCTCTGGCGCGCGGCCGAGGAGAGCCGCCGGCGAGGGCTCGACACCTACATGCCGGTCCTGGACCCGAACGAGGCCAACGTCCGGGTGTTCAACCTCATCGATCTGGACCCGGTGTTCCGCGACCTGATCGCCCGCCCGCTCGCCCTCAACCTGGTGGAGAGCCTGCTCGGACCCGACGTCCTGATCTCCAACTTCACCGCCAACATCGCCCGGCCGGGGGCGCGCTCCATGAGCCTGCACTCCGACCAGGCGCTGGTCGTGCCAGAGCCGTGGCTCGAGCCGTGGTCGATGAACATCATCTGGTGCCTGACGGATGTGCGCGCGGAGAACGGCGCGACCTTGTTCATTCCAGGGAGCCAGCGCGTGCGCCGACGCGACGAGCTGGGCGAGAATCCCGCCGCGCGCCTGACGCCGTTCTCGGCGTCCGCCGGCTCGATCATCGTCATGGACGGCCGCGTCTGGCACACCTCGGGCGCGAACGTCACCCAGGACGAGGACCGCGCCTTGCTGTTCGGCTACTACTCGCGCAGCTTCCTTCGGCCGCAGGTGAACTTCAACGCCATGCTCTCGGCCGAAACCCAGGCCGCGCTCGATCCGAAGCTCCGCGTCCTGCTCGGACTGGAGCCGTCCGCCAACGTCGGCATCGCTGGGGAGCTCCTGTCGGCGGACATCGGACGAGCCCGGGCAGCCTCGGCCTGAGACCGCCGACGTCACCCAAGCGCGCGCCGACGCTCTAGTTCACCGTCGCCCGTCCGATCTCCAGGCCGTCGCTGCCCGCGCCGACCTGGATCACCTGGCCGTCGTGGAAGTCGCCGGCGATGAGCTTCTTGGCGATGGGGTCCATCAGCTCCTTCTGGATCACGCGCTTCAGTGGCCGGGCGCCGTAGACCGGGTCGTAGCCCTTCTCGCCCAGCCAGTGCAGGGCGGCGGGGTCGAGGCTGATGGCCATGCGGCGGGTCTCGAGCAGCTTGTCGACGCGCTGCAGCTGGATGCGCACGATGCCGTCCATCTGCTCGCGGCCGAGCCGCTTGAAGAGGATGATCTCGTCGATCCGGTTCAGGAACTCCGGCCGGAAGTGCTTGCGCACCCCGTCCATCACCAGATGCCGCACGGTCTCGGTCTCGTCGCCCTCGCCTTGGGCCGACAGGAACTCCGAGCCGAGGTTCGAGGTCATGATGATCAGGGTGTTGCGGAAGTCGACCGTGCGGCCCTGGCCGTCGGTGAGGCGGCCGTCGTCCAGCACCTGGAGCAGCACGTTGAAGACGTCGGGGTGGGCCTTCTCGACCTCGTCGAACAGCACGACCTGATAAGGCCGCCGCCGCACGCTCTCGGTGAGCGAGCCGCCCTCGTCGTAGCCGACGTAGCCGGGCGGCGCGCCGATCATCCGGCTCACCGAGTGCTTCTCCATGTACTCGCTCATGTCCATGCGGGTGATGGCGCTCTCGTCGTCGAACATGAACTCGGCGAGGGCCTTGGTGAGCTCGGTCTTGCCGACTCCGGTGGGCCCCAGGAACAGGAAGGAGCCGATCGGTCGGTTGGGGTCCTGCAGCCCGGCCCGCGCGCGGCGCACCGCGTCTGACACCGCCTCCAGCGCCTCCTCCTGGCCGACGACGCGGCCCCGCAAGGAGTCCTCCATGCGCAGCAGCTTGTCGCGCTCGCCCTCCATCATCTTTTCCACCGGCACCCCGGTCCAGCGGGAGACGACGGCGGCGATCTGCTCGGCGTCAACCACCTCCGGGGTGAGCGCCTCCGCGTCGGCGGTGGCGTCTTCGTCGGCGAGGCGCTTCTCGAGCTGCGGGATCTCGCCGTAGGCGATCTCGCTGGCGCGCTGCAGGTCGCCCCGGCGCTGGGCGGCGGCGAGTTCGGCGCGCAGGCGCTCCAGGGCCTCGCGGGCCTGGGCGGCCTGGCCGACCTTGTCCTTCTCCGCCTTCCAGCGGGCGGTCATCTCGGCGCTCTGGCCCTCGAGGTCGTCGAGTTCGTCCTCGAGCGACTCGAGCCGCTGGCGGGAAGCCGCGTCGGTCTCCTTGGCCAGCGCCTCGCGCTCGATCTTGAGCTGCACGATGCGGCGGTCGATCTCGTCGAGCTCCTCCGGCTTGGAGTCCACGGCCATGCGCACGCGGCTGCCGGCCTCGTCGATCAGGTCGATGGCCTTGTCGGGCAGGAAGCGGTCGGTGATGTAGCGGTTGGAAAGGGTGGCGGCGGCGACGATGGCGGCGTCGGAGATGCGCACGCCGTGGTGCGTCTCGTACTTCTCCTTGAGGCCGCGCAGGATGGAGACGGTGTCCTCCACCGTCGGCTCGCCGACGAACACCGGCTGGAAGCGGCGGGCGAGCGCGGCGTCCTTCTCCACGTGCTTGCGGTACTCGTCGAGCGTGGTCGCGCCGACGCAGTGCAGCTCGCCGCGCGCCAGGGCGGGCTTGAGCAGGTTGGAGGCGTCCATCGCCCCTTCGGTCTTCCCGGCGCCGACCAGGGTGTGCATCTCGTCGATGAAGAGGATGATCGAGCCTTCGGCCGCGGTCACCTCGTTGAGCACCGCCTTGAGGCGCTCCTCGAACTCGCCGCGGTACTTCGCGCCGGCGATCAGGGAGCCCATGTCGAGGGCGAGCAGCTTCTTGTCCTTCAGGGACTCCGGCACGTCGCCGTTGACGATGCGGGTGGCGAGGCCCTCGACGATGGCGGTCTTGCCGACGCCCGGTTCGCCGATCAGCACCGGATTGTTCTTGGTGCGGCGGGCGAGCACCTGGATGGTGCGGCGGATCTCCTCGTCGCGGCCGATCACCGGATCGAGCTTCTGGTCGCGCGCGGCCTGCGTCAGGTCGCGGGCGTAGCGCTTGAGGGCGTCGTAGCCTTCCTCGGCGGAGGCGGAATTGGCGGTGCGGCCCTTGCGCAGGTCCTTGGCCGCGGTCTCCAGCGCCTTGGCCTTCACCCCGGCGTCGGCCAGCGCCTTGGCGGCGTCGCCGCCGTCCTTGGCGATGGCGATCAGCAGGCGCTCGGTGGTGACGAAGGCGTCGCCGGCGGCCTTGGCGTCGGCTTCGGCGGTGGCGAACACGCGCGCCAGGTCCGGCTTCATGACGAGCTGGCCGGAGCCGCCTTCCACCTTCGGGGTCTTGGCGAGCAAGGCCTCGGCGTTGGCGTCGGCCGCGTCGGGGCGGCCGCCGGCGCTCTCGATCAGGGAGCGGGCGAGGCCGTCCTTCTCTTCGAGCAGCACCTTGAGCAGGTGCTCGGGGCCGAGCTGCTGGTTGCGGCGGGCGAGCGCCAGCGATTGAGCCGACTGGATCGCCTGCTTGGCGCGGTCGGAATAAAGGTCGATGTTCATCTTGGGTTGGGCAGGGTTCAGCTATGGAAAAGGGGTCACCGCCCATGTGGTGTGGCCCAAACGCCACACAAGGGGCGGCGCGGCCCTGGGGCGGGAACCCGCTCTGAGGTTTGTCATTGGACAAGGTGGAGGCTCAGGTCTGAGCGGGAAGGCGGCGATGGCGGCGAGACGACCCAAAGGCGTGATCGAGCTTGGGCTGGCCTGCCTGGACAGCGCCGCCAAGGGCCGCACCGAGCATCGGCCGGTCGCCGCGGACTATCCGGACAGCGTGGTCCGCCGCATCTCCTTCAGCGCCGGCGGCGATCTGGGCTGGCGCGTCTCGGCCCTGATCACCCCCCGTCCCGCCCCGCCGCCGTGGAAGATCGTGGTCGTCACCGGCTCGCCCTCGTGGGCCGAGTACTGGGCCCCGGTCATGGCCGCCCTGCCCCAGGATCGCGAGATGATCGTGGTCGACCGGCCCGGCTTCGCCGCCAGCGAGCCCGGCGTGTGCGTGGCCGACATCCGCGTCCAGGCCGAGGCGCTGAGTCCGCTGCTGGCCAAGGCGCCGGGGCAGAAGCTGCTTCTCGTCGGCCAATCCTACGGCGCGGCGATCGCGACCCTGATGGCCGACGCCAATCCGGGCGTGGTGGACGAGATCGCCCTGCTGTCCAGCTACCTCGGCGAGAGCGGCCCCACGGCGACCTGGTTGGTGCGGGTCGGCCAGAAGTTCCTGAACGTGATCCCCAAGGACCTGAAGCACGCGGTGATGGAAGTCGCCGGCCAGGCCCCGCAGATGGCGCACATGCACCGGGCCCTGGAGCGGCTTCCCCACCGAGCGCACCTGTTCCACGGCGACGCCGACGACTTCGCGCCCCTGGAGACCGCCCGCCGCTTCGCGACCGATCGCCGGTTCCGGTTCGAGACCGTCCCGGGCGCCAACCACTTCCTCAACGACGGTCCGCCCAAGGTGCTGCTGGGCGCGCTGGAGAGCTGCCTGGGCTAGCCGGCTCAGGGTAGATCCTCCCCGCCCTCCGGCGCGGAAATCACCAGGTCGTCCGGCGGCGGCAGCACGATCGGCTTGGCGTGGGATTTCGCCAGGGCCGCGTTGATCGCGTCCAGCTCCGCCTTCCGGGTCTGCCAAGCGGTCCACAGGGCGTCGATCTTGGCGCGCTCCGCCGCCACCGCTTCGACCTGCGGACGGGTGGGGGCGAGATCGGAGCCCTCGAGGTCGGACTCGATTCCCGCCAGCACGCCGGCGGCGTCGCGGAAGCCGTTCCCGGTCTCCGGCGCCTGCGCCTCCTTGCCGAAGGCCTTGAGGCGGTCACCCAGATCGCCGGTGACCGACGCGGCGCGACGACCGGCCTCGGTCCTCGCGTAGGTCATCTCGCCGAAGCCACGGCGGGCGATGGCGAGGGCGTCGGCGATCTGTCGCGATAGGCCCAGGGAGGCGGAGAGCGCCGCGCCATCCACTCGGCTGCGTGGATCCTGAACCACGGTGATCGGCGCGGACCACCTCTTGCCGTCCACCGCCAGGGTGACGGTGTAGGTTCCGGGAAGAGCGAGCGGACCCTCCGGATTCAACGGCGTGCCCCGGCCATAGATGGCGTTGATCCCGAACTCCGCGCTCACCACCGGCGGACGACTCCAGCGCAGGTTCCACACCGCGCGGTGCAGGCCGGCGTCGGTCGCCAGCGGGGTCGCCGGCGAGAGCCAACCCTTGGCGAAATAGCGCTCGGCGGGCGGTTGATGGGCGCCCTGGCTGGAGAGCCGCTGCACCAGCGCGCCGGAGGCGTCGCGGATCTCCAGGGTGACGGGACCCTTGGCGTCGCCGGCCAGCCAGTAGTCGATCACCGCCCCGTCCGGCGGGTTCTCGCCACGCGGCTCCTCGGGCGGAATTGGGGTGTCGCGGTTCATGTTCGGCCGCACGCGGACGGCCGAGGCGGGGGTGTACAGGTGCGCCGCCTCCGCGGCCCCTGATCTCGTCCCCCTGCCGAAGCTGGGCGAGGTCGCCGAGGATCCAGATCGAGCGGCCCTGGGTGCCGGCGATCAGGTCGTCGCCCTTGACCACCAGGTCGCGCACCCAGGCGGTCGGCAGGTTGCCCTGGATCGGCCGCCAGTGGCCGCCGTCGTCCCACGAGGCGAACACGCCGACGTCGGTCCCGGCGTAGAGCAGGCCGGGCCGCTGCGTATCGGCCTTCACCACGCTGACGAAATGGCCCGCCGGCAAGTCGCCGGAGATGTCGCGCCAGGTCTTGCCGTAGTCGCGGGTCTCGAAGGCGTGCGGCGCCCGGTCGCCCAGGCGCTGGCTGTCGATGGCGATGTAGGCGGTCCCGGCCGCCAGCGGCGAGGGATCGATGCTGGCGATCTTGGCCCAGGCCGGCAGGCCGGATGGAGTGACATTGTCCCAGTGACCGCCGCCGTCGCGGGTGAGCTGGACGAGGCCGCTGTCGGTCCCGACCCAGAGCTCGCCCTCCGTGCGGGGAGACGGGGCCATCGACCAGATGCCGCCATAGCCGCAGGCGCGGGCGTCGGCGATCGCCGGGTCTCCGCCGCAGCGCTGGGCGCCGGCTTCCTTGCCCGTCAGGTCGGGGCTGATGATCTTCCAGCGACGCGCCCCGGTCTCGCGAGGCGAACACCACGTCGCCGCCGAGGTAGAGCACCGGCTCGCCGACCTTGGAGATCGCCATCGGCGTCACCCACACGAAGTGATGCGTCGTCTCCGTCTGCCGCCGCCCGTAGTTGGGCTCGAGGAAGGGCGCGACGTCGGCGACCTGGCCGGTGTGGGCGTCCCAGCGGGTGATCTTGCCGCCCAGGCCGCTGGCGAAGACGATGTCGGGATCCGCGGGGTCGGGGATGTCGAAATCCCGCTCCTCGCCGCCCACCGGAGTTCCAGTCGCGGTAGTCGATGGCGCCGTAGTCGGACCGGCTGAGGATGCTCACCGTGCCGCTATCCTGCTGGCCGGAGTAGATCCGGTAGGGGAAGCGATCGTCCGTGGCCAGGTGATAGAACTGGGCGGTGGGCTGGTTGTACCACGACGACCAGCTCTTGCCGGCGTCGACGCTGACCACCACCCCCTGGTCGCTGGCGGTGGCGATGTGGTCGGGATGCTTCGGGTTGATCCAGACGAAGTGGTAGTCGTCCCCGCCCGGCGCGCCCTTGAAGATGGTGCAGCGGGCGCCGCCCTGATCGCAGCGGCGCACCGACTGGCCCACCAGCCAGACCACGTCCGGGTCGGCCGGATCGACCGTCACCCGGCTGGCGTAATAGCTGGTGAAAGCCTGCTCGTCGTTGACCCGGGCCCACGAGGCGCCGCCGTCGTCCGAGCGATAGAGCCCGCCGGCCGCCTTGCTCGACACCACCGCATAGACGCGCAGCCCCGTGGCGGTGCGCGCCGACGCCAGGCTGATCCGTCCGAGCGAGCCCGCCGGCCAGCCCGCGCCGCCGAGCTTGCGCCAGCTCGCCCCGCCGTCGTCCGAGCGCCAGACGGCGCTGCCGGGACCGGCGACCTCGGTGAAGTAGCTCTGCCAGGGATACTGGCGCGCCTGCCAGGTCGCGGCGAACAGGGTGTTGGGGTTGGACGGGTCGGCGGCGATGTCGACCGCGCCGGTCTCCGGCCCCGCGTCCAGCGCATGGGTCCAGGTCTTGCCGCCGTCGGTGCTGCGGTAGATCCCGCGCTCGCCCGCCGGGCGCGAAGAAGTCGCCGACCGCCGCCACCAGCACCGTGTCGGCGTTGCGCGGATCGACCCACACCCGGCCGATGTAGAGGGTCTTCTCCAGCCCGAGCGAGGCCCAGCTCTTGCCCCCGTCGCGCGAGGCGAACACCCCCGCCCCGCTCTGCATGTCGTAGCGCGGCTCCGGCTGGCCGCTGCCGAGGTAGATCACGTCCGGGTTCGAGGGCGCGACCGCCAGGGCGCCGATGGGCGCCGTCGGTCCATGGTCGAACAGGCTGGTCCAGGTGCGCCCGGCGTTGTCGCTGCGCCACACGCCCCCGCCCGCCGCGCCGAACAGGAAGGAGTCCGGCCGGTCGGGAATGCCGACGACCATCTCCCCCCACCCGCCCCGGAACGGCCCGACCAGGCGCCAATGCGGATCGATGGGCGCGGGCGCGCTCGGGGCGGCGCGGACCGCGCTCGCCGCCAAGACGCCGAACGCCAGCGCGGCGACGAGCCGACGAGCGCGCATGGAGCATGTGTTCGTGATCATCAGCCTGCTCTGCCGAAAAAACGACCCTTTCGGCAAGGCGTTGTGACAGCTCGCTGAAGCGGGCTTCACTCCCGCCGGTGCGCTCCGACTGCCAAGGCCAGCGCGGAGGAGGCCGGCGAGGGCGCCGGCGGTCCGGCCGTGGCACAGGCGGCGAGCCTGGCTTGGCGAAGAACCGGGTTGGCAGATCCAGGCTGAGCCGGTGGGGCTTGGGCCGGACCGCCGGCGCCCTCGCCGGCTGAACCCGCCACCGCTTCGGCGTCACCCGGCAGCCCCACCCGCAGTTCCCGGCAGATCGCCTCCAGGCACGCCTCGAACGGTTGGCCGAGAAAAGCCTCGACGGCCTCCCGATCCACCAGCCGCTCGCGCAGCGCTCCCGGACCCTCGCGGCCCGGCTCCTCGGCGTCGAGCCCGACGTTCGCTGGCGTGGGCTTCGTTCGCGGCGGCGTGGGACACGTCCCGCCCCAACCCGCCGGCGTCTTGCCATTGCGCAACGCAAGGATCTGCGCGTCGAGCCGCGCCTCCATGGCCAGGGTGAGGCGCACCGCGCGAGACACGGTGGCGAAGGCCCGGGTCGGGTCGCCGCCATTGTCCTCGTTGATCGCCGACATCGCCGCCGCCGCATGCGCGCCGACGTCCCGGGCGAGGTTCATCCCGATCTCCGCCAGCTCCTCCAGCATGGCCCGCCGGCGCTCGGCCTGAGCCAGGGCTTCGGCGAGGTGGGGATCGGCGTCTGGCGCGAAGGTCATAGCCAAATTGTTGCAAAACGCAATCCAGAAGTCAATCCCGTCTAGTTCTCGCCGGCGCTGTCTCCAAGCCGTGAGTTTCGCGGACATGTGCGGGCGCAGCGCTTCGACAGAGATCCATAGACCTCCCATGGAAGCCCAGGTTTCTTCGGGATGTCTGCTCGGTGCGCCTCAGATCGGCACGACCTCGCCGTCCTCCTTGGTGAAGCGCACGGGCTTTCTCTCCAGGAGATCGAGCACCGCTTCCGACGGTCGAGCCAGCTTGACGCCCTTGGGCGTGGCGACGATCGGCCGGTTCACGAGGATGGGATGGGCGACCATGGCCGCAAGAATATCCGCGTCGGAGACAGCCGGATCGAGCAGCCCCAACTCGGCCGCCGGCGTGCCTTTCTCCCGAAGGAGATCACGGGGCCGGGCGTCCATGGCGGCCAGCAACGCCTGGAGCTGTGGAGCGGTCCAGCCCGCCTCGAGGTACTCCACCACCGTCGGCTCGTATCCGGCCGCGCGGATCATCGCCAGGGCGTTGCGCGAGGTTCCGCAGGCTGGATTGTGGAAGATGGTGATGGGGAAGTCGCTCACGGACGGACCTCCGCGAGAGGGCGCCTGCCGGCGAGCCGCTCGACCGCCCGTCCGCGCTCGTACCAGCCCTTCGAGCGGTTCGCGATCGCCACGATCGTCAGCATGACCGGCACCTCGATGAGCACGCCGACCACCGTGGCCAACGCGGCTCCGGACTGGAACCCGAACAGGCTGATGGCGGCGGCCACGGCCAGTTCGAAGAAGTTGCTGGCGCCGATCAGCGCCGATGGCGCGGCCACGCAGTGCGCCTCGCCAGTCCAGCGGTTGAGCAGATAGGCGAGGCCGGCGTTGAAATAGACCTGGATCAGGATCGGGACAGCAATCAGGGCGATGACGAGGGGCTGACGGAGGATCTGGTCACCCTGGAAGCCGAACAGAAGCACCAGGGTCGCCAGCAGGGCGGTCAGGGAGAGCGGGCCGATGGCGCGCAACACGCCGGCAAGCGCATCCGCTCCCCGCGCCAGAAACAGCCCGGCGCAAGACCTGGGCCAGGATCACGGGAACGACGATGTAGAGGCCCACCGACAGCAGCAGGGTCGACCAGGGAATGGTGATGGACGAGAGGCCGAGCAGAAGGCCGACGATCGGCGCGAAGGCGACCACCATGATGGCGTCGTTCACCGCCACCTGACTGAGGGTGAAGTGCGGCTCTCCATCCGTCAGGTTGCTCCAGACGAAGACCATGGCGGTGCATGGCGCGGCGGCGAGCAGGATGAGCCCGGCGATGTAACTGTCGATCTGCGCGGCCGGCAGATACGGCCGGAATACGCCGCCGATGAAGAGCCAGGCGAGCAAGGCCATCGAGAACGGCTTCACCAGCCAGTTGACGCCGAGGGTGACCGCCACGCCGCGCCAATGTCGACGAACCTCGCTCAGAGCCGCGAAGTCGATCTTCATCAGCATGGGAATGATCATCAGCCAGATCAGACCCGCCACCGGCAGGTTGACGTGAGCGATCTCGAGGCCGGCGATGAAGCGGAAGGCGGGCGCGAGAAAGTGTCCGAGCGCGACGCCGACAACGATGCACAGCAGGACCCAAAGGGTCAGAAAACGCTCGAAGCGGGACATGATCAGCTCTGGTGTGGGAGTCAGGCGCGGGCGGGGACGTCGGCGGTTGCGCCGATATCGTCGAGCCGTCTCTGGAGGGAGAGCTTGTCGAGGCTCTCCAGCGGCAGGTTCACGAACACGCCGATCCGGTTGTTGAGCATGCGGAAGGTCTCGGCGAAGGTCAGCACGATCTCCGCGGCATTGCCGGTAGCCTGGGCGGGGTCGGGCACGCCCCAGTGGGCGGTCATCGGCTGCCCCGGCCAAATCGGGCAGACTTCGTTGGCGGCGTTGTCACAGACGGTAAACACGAAATCGAGCTTTGGCGCGTCCGGCGTGGAGAACTCCTCCCAGCCCTTCGAGCGGTAGCCTTCGGTCAGGAAGCCGTGGCGCTGGAGGGTGGCGAGCGCGCCCGGGTGAACCGCGCCCTTGGGCATGGAGCCGGCCGAGTAGGCTTTGAACTTGCCGGCGCCGACCCGGTTCATGATCGCCTCCGCCAGGATCGAACGGGCCGAGTTCCCGGTGCAAAGGAAAAGGACGTTCAGCGGGAGCTTGGTGTGATCGGCCATCGTGCTAGCCGCAGCAGGCTTGCTTGGCGGTCCTGAGCACGACGTCAGGCTCGTCCTCGCCGTAGGCGACCGCTTCGCCCGTCGTGTGGAAAGTCTCCCAGCGCACGCCGTCAGGGTCGTTGACCCAGGCCTTGTCGGACTTGGCGTAGCAGCAGGTGGTCGCTTCCTGGTCGCGGGTGACCTCCCCGGCGGCCTTCAGCCGACCGGCCAAGTTCGGCGAGTTCCTCGCTGCTCTCGACCTGGATGCCGAGGTGGTCGACGCCGGCGACCCGCGCCCGGTCGGAGATCGCGAAATTGACCCGGGGATCCTCAAGCATCCACTTGGCGTAGTCGTCCTTGAGCACGGCCGGCTGAGCGCCGAACAGGGTCGAGTAGAAGCCGATGGACTTGCCGAGGTCGTCGACGGCGACGTGGACATGCAGGCGTTTCATGACAGGGCTCCCTGGGGTTGGTCGCAGCAGGCGGCGCGGCTGGCCGCCGCGGCGAGGGGCGCACAGACTTCCGGCCGGCCCTGACAGCAGTCTTCCATGAGGTAGAGCAGCAGAGCGCTCATGGCGTCGTAGTCGGCCGCGTAGATGATCGATCGGCCATCGCGGCGGCTTGTGACCAGGTCCGCATTGGCCAGGATGTTGAGCTGCGACGAGAGCGTATTGGGCGTGACGCCCAGGCTCCGGGCGATCTCCCCGGCGGCCAATCCCTCGGGACCGACCTTGATCAGCAGGCGGAAGATCGCCAGTCGCCCGTCTTGAGACAGGGCGGAGAGGCGCTTGATGGCGTCGGTTGATTCCATATTTCCATTATCGTGGAAATTATCTCTGGGTCAACCGCACGGTCGTTGACTGTCAATGAGGATCAAAGCTCGCGCGACGGTGGCTGGGCTCGACAAGATGTCTCGACCGGAGTCATGTCGTGATGGGGGAGGCCTAGACGATGAAGATATTTCCGGCGCTGCTGCTTGCATCTTGTGTTGCGGCGACAGCGCGGGCGGAGTCCACGCCGAATTCCACTGGTCTAGGCATCCCGCTGTCGCAGGAGGCGGTGGTGGACCCCGGCTGGCGAGAAACCCCAAGCGGGGATGAGGTCAGCGCCGTCTATCCCCGCATCGCGAACATGCTGGAGTTGAGCGGGCGCGCCGAAATGGCCTGCGTTGCCGAGCCGGACGGATCGGTCGACCAGTGCCGGGTAACGTCCGAGGCTCCGGCCGGTTTGGGGTTTGGCGCCGCCGCCCTGAGACTTGCGCCCATCTTCAAGATGCGCCCTAAAACCGTGGGCAGCGTTGCGGTGAAGGGCAAGGTCACCGTGCCGATCCGCTTCAGCATGACTTCGGGCGACGCTCTCCCGCGCCCCGGACCCTGTGGCGCCTTCCGACCCTGAGAAGCTGGCGCTCGCCCGCGAAATCCTGACTTTGAGCCGCACGGAAGAGACCAGGAGAGTCGAAACCCTCAAGTCCATCACCGATCTGGTGAACGCCGCCGTGTCTGCCGGCGACGAGCTTCCTTCGTCGGAAGTGACCCACGCGATCCAATTGAGCGCGCAAGAGGCCGTCGAAGATCTACTGATCCGAACCGCCCACCGCCTCGCCGACAGCATGTCTCTCGCGGACCTCCAAACAACACGCGATTTTCTGAAGACCTCCGCCGCCAAGGCGTGGTTGGCGGCCGCGGCTCCGAAGCACGCGGACGATCGCAAGGAGTCCGGTCGAGTGATGATGCGAGCCGCACGAGAAAGCTTGTGCGCCCGAATCGACTGCCTCGAAGCTTCGGCGCCCTGACGACCGCTGCCCTGGCGCCTACTTCGACGTCGCGGCGACGACCGAAATCGGGAACTCCGACGCCACATCCGGCCGCACCGCCTTCGCCGCGGCGAGGTCGGCGTCGGCTTTGGCGGTTTGGCCCAGGCGGCGCTCGGCCAGGGCGCGGCCGTAGAGGGCGAAGGCGTAGTTGGCGCCGTGCTTGATGGCCTCGTCGTAGTCGGTGACCGCGCCGGACCAGTCTTCCAGGCGCAAGCGGATCAAGGCGCGGGAGTCGCGGATGCCCGGGGCGTCGGGCCGCAGCTTCAGGGCTTCGTCGCAGTCCGCGAGACCGGTCTTCAGGTCCAGGCCGGCGCGGCCGCGGGCGTCGCAGGCGTTGTTCAGGGCTTCGGCGCGCAGGGGGCTGTCGCTTGGGCAGGTCGGCGATGCGCCGGTCGGTCCAGGCGATGACGTCCGGCAGCCGCTTCGCCCGGTCGTAGGACCCCTGGATCAATCCATCCACCTGGGCGCGATTGGGGGCGGCCGCCACGGCGGCCTCGAACTGGCGCTTGGCCTCGTCGAAGTCGCCCAGGCTGAGCGCGATATTGCCGAGGCTGAGGATGGCGCCGAGCTGCTTGGGATCGAGTTTCAGGGCCGACGCGAAGTCGGCTCGCGCCTCGATGATCTTGCCCAGCTGCTCGCGCACGACGGCGCGTTGCTCGTAGGTCTTGGCGTCGGGTGAGGCCGCCAGCGCCTCGGTGAAGGCGGCTTCCGCGGCGGTGGGATCGCCGTCGGTGAGCGCGGTCTGTCCCCGCTTGCGGGCCTCGTCGGCGGGCTTCATCGCCTTGTCGGCCCGGGCGCCCTTGGCGGCCTGAACGGGGTCGTAGCGCAGCTCGACGTCGTAGCTGTTGAGGGTCTTCAATTGGTTCTCGGCGCGCTCGGCCTCGGAGGCGGGGAAGCGAGGCTGGAGCGCACGGCGGGAGACCACGGCCTCGAACCGGCCGCCGCTGAAGGAGACCGTTCGACTGTAGTGGACGCCAGCGGCGGTCTCGTCGATCGGCGGCTGGTTGCGCACGGTGAAGCCCCGACCGTTGTCGGGCAGGCGGATCTCGACCTCGTCGCGGCTGAAGCTCGGGTAGGCGACGGCGTAGGGCGCGTCCTTGTGATAGTCGGTGGTGCGGCGCAGGTCGGGGGAGATCTCGACGGGATTTTCGACCGGGGTCCAATCCCGGAACTTGTCGCCCCCGCCGGGGCTGGTGAAGGGCGGGGCGCCGGTCCCGTCCAGCTTGCCGGTGAAGGTCATGGTCGCCGAGTCATAAGTCCAGTCGAGCTTGTCGGGCGTGATCCAGTCGCGGCCGCCCTTGAGCAGGTCGCGCAAGCCCCGGTCCCGGTCGGTCGGGCTGGCCGCCGAGAGCGCCAGCTTCGCCGCCAAGCCCAGGTCACCGCGCAGGATCGTCTCGCGGTGGATCTTCGCCGGCTTGTCGAGGCCGGCGGTGAGATCGGCCGACATCTTGGTCTCGATGTAAGGCTCGGTAGGGGTGCGGGGGACGAGCGGAACCAGCCCCGCGCCCTCTCGCGTGAGCGGCAGGGCGAAGTGGAAGTTGGGGACGTCCATGGCGTCCAGGTTGTCGTCACCCTGGCGCGTGGCGTCGAGCCAGTAGACCTTGCCGCCGATGATCGCGCGCACCATCACGTGGTCGAAGGCGGCGGCGATCGCCGGGATGCGGTCCAGCCCGTCGCCCGACTTGGTGCTGACCAGGGCGGGGGTCGCCTCCACGCCGAGCCCGCGCAGCAGGCCCAGGAGCAGGACCGTCTTGCCCTTGCAGTCGCCGTAGCGCCGCGACCAGGTGAGATCGGCCGGCGCCGGGGTGAGGCCGCCGGCGTCGATGAACAGGGCGAGGTAGCGCACGTCGCTCTCGACGAGCTCCAGGGCCGCGAGCGCCCGACCCTTGGCGTCGGGGTGGGCCTTGGCGATGGCCGCGATCTGCGCCTGCAGCGGCGAGGTCGGCGACAGCGTCGCGGTCTTGTCGAACAGCGGGTACAGGGTCCGCGAGAGATCGGGCCAGTCGGCGAAATCGCTCATCAGGGCCACGCCGAAGGTGCTCTCGAACGGCGGCGCGCCCTTGGGCCGCTCCGGGCTGACCACGTCGGTCTGCTCGAAGCCGATCTCGACCCGGTCGCCGGCGTCGGTGCGCACCAGCGGCGGCAGGTCGTCGGACTTGAAGATCTTGGGCGCGCGGCTCTTCAGCCAGCTGGTGCGGACGACGAGGTGATGGATCACCCCTTGGTGCGCCGTGATCACCGCGGCCTCGGAGTGGTCCTTCAGCGCCGGCTCGCGGCGGGTGAAGCTCACGGCCAGGTCGAGGATGTCGCCGACGCGCAGGTCTTCCGGCTGGAGGGTGGCGGTGAGGCGCCCGTCGATGGTCGCCGCCTCCAGGCCGGTCTCGCGCCGGATGACGGTGAAGCGCTTGCCGGCCGCGATCAGGTCGATGGTCTGGCCGCCCCGGATGATGCGCGCCTTGTGGATGGCGAGCGTCTGGGTCGACGGATCCCAGGTCTCGATCAGGTTGCCGAGACCCGCCAGACCCTCCGAGGCGTTCACCCGCGCGACGACCTCGTTGTACTGCTCCTCGATCCCCGGTGTGAGCCGCTGCTGATTGTTGAGGAGCAGCAGGTCCACCGCGGCGCCGGTGGGCTTGCCGTCGGTGGGGATCGGCACGTCCTTCACCCAGGCGGGCGGCGGACCGTAGGTGGGCTGGTCGGCCGACGGGGCGGCGAGGACATGCCCGGGCAAAACGGCGCTCAACACCGCGCACGCCGCCGCCAGACCTGGAATCGCCCGCCCCATGGGCGACCTTAAGAGCCGTCGCCGCTTCAACTCAACCTATTTTGGCGTCGGATCGGGGGTCTGCGCGGCGTCCCCCGCGCGCTTGGACCTCATTTCGGCGCGATGGGCGACCACCGCGGCGTGGCACTCGGGGGAGACCTCCTGGAAGTGGCTCCGCATGCAGCGCATGCGGGCGCCGCGCTCCGATCCGGCGTCGGCGCAGAACTTCATGAAGTCCGCGGCGCAGGCGTCGCGGACCTTGGCGGGCGGTTCGGGAGTCTGGGCGGAGGCGACGCCGGCGACGGCGATGGAGGCGAGAGCGAGGGCGGCGAAGCGGAAGGGGCGCATGTTGGAAGTCCTCAAGATGAGCTCGACCGTCCCTCGTCGCCCACAAACACTGGAAGGCGCATCCGCGTCGAGCAGAATCTCGGTTAGGATCGCGCCCTGCCCATGCCCATCCGCCTCCTCAGCCCCGACCTGGTCAACCGCATCGCCGCCGGCGAGGTGGTCGAGCGGCCGGCGAGCGCGGTCAAGGAGCTGATCGAGAACGCGGTCGACGCCGGCGCGCGGCGCATCGACATCCAGGTCGAAGGCGGCGGGCTCACGCGGATCGCGGTGAGCGACGACGGCGGCGGCATCCCGCGCGAGGAGCTCGCCCTGGCGGTGGAGCGCCACGCCACCTCGAAGCTGGGCGCCGAGGCCGACGACCTGCTGCGCATCGCCACGCGGGGGTTCCGCGGCGAGGCCCTGCCCTCCATCGGCTCGGTGTCGCGGCTTTCGATCGCCAGCCGGGCGCGCGGCGCGGGCGAGGCCTGGCGCCTGAGCGTGGACGGCGGACGGGTCGGCGAGGCCGCGCCCACCGCCTTTTCCGGCGCGCATGGGGCGACGGTGGAGGCGCGCGACCTGTTCTTCGCCACGCCGGCGCGGCTCAAGTTCATGAAGTCCGAGCGCGCCGAGGCCCTGGCGATCACCGAGGAGGTGCGCCGCCAGGCGATGGCCGACCAGACCCTCGCCTTTTCGCTGGAGATCGACGGCCGCCGCGTGCTGCGCCTGCCGGCCGAGGCGGCGGGGCCGGAGGGCCGGCTCGCCCGGCTCTCGGCGGTGCTGGGCCGCGACTTCGCCGACAACGCGCTCGCCATCGACCAGGAGCGGGACGGGATCGGCCTCACCGGCCACGCCGGGCTCGCCACCTTCAACCGGGGCAACGCGGCCCACCAGTTCCTGTTCGTGAACGGCCGGCCGGTGCGCGACCGGCTGCTGCAGGGGGCGCTGCGCGGCGCCTATGCCGACGTGCTCTCGCGAGACCGGCATCCCGTCGCGGCGCTGTACCTCGAGCTCGATCCGACGCTGGTCGACGTGAACGTCCATCCCGCCAAGACCGAGGTGCGCTTCCGCGATCCGGCGCTGGTGCGCGGGCTGATCGTGGGCGCCCTGCGCCATGCCCTCGCCGGCGCCGGACACCGCGCCTCGACGCACGGTGGCGAGCGAGACCTTGCGCCGGCTGCAACCCTCGGCCGCCGGTTTCTCCGCCTGGCGCGGCGGCGGCTGGGCGGCGGCCTCCGAGACACTGCCCGAATTCGGCGGCGTCTCCGCGAGGGCGGAGGCCTGGGAAGGCGCACCATCGGCGACGGAGACGGACCCGACGCGCTTTCCGCTCGGCGCCGCGCGCGCCCAGGTGCACGCCACCTACATCGTCGCCCAGACGGCCGACGGGGTGGTCATCGTCGACCAGCACGCCGCGCATGAGCGGCTGGTCTACGAGGGCATGAAGACGCAGATGGCGGGCGAAGGCGTCGCGCGCCAGCCGCTGCTGCTGCCGGAGGTGGTGGAGCTCGATCCGGCCGACGCCGAGCGGATTTCGGACCGCGCGGACGAGCTGGCCGCGCTCGGCCTGGTGCTGGAAGCCTTCGGGCCCGGCGCGGTGCTGGTGCGCGAGACCCCGGCGCTGCTGGGCGACACGCGACGTCGCCGCCCTGGTCCGCGACATCGCCGACGACCTGGCCGAGACCGGGAGCGCCGGCGCGCTCACCGAGCGCCTGGCCCATGTCTGCGGAACCATGGCCTGCCACGGCTCGGTGCGCGCCGGCCGGCGGCTGAACGCGGCCGAGATGAACGCCCTCCTCCGCCAGATGGAGGCCACCCCTCACTCCGGCCAATGCAACCACGGCCGGCCCACCTTTGTGGAGCTGAAGCTGGCGGATATCGAGCGGTTGTTCGGGCGCAAGTAACGCCACGCAGCGGACGGCCCACGCTCGGCGAACGCGGCGGAAATTTGCTGCGGCGGTTCAACTTTTCTTGTTCGCTCGGGCTTTGTTCCTCCGCAACCACGCCGGGGCGTGTCGCATTTTCTCATTGGACCGGCGCCGCTGCCGGCCGCGGGCGCGTGACGGGGCGCGCTGGCGGCTCGGCCGTCCGCCGGAGGCTGCGGGGCCTACCTTGAGGAGATCTTCCCATGGCTAATGACGACAGATGGAGCGACGCCGACCGGTGGCGCCGCTGGCGCGCCGAGCGCTCAGGCTGGAGCGATCCGCGTTCCGAGTATGAGGACTACGGCCGCGGCTCGGCCGGCGACGAACCGATGTTCCGTGGCGGCGGCTACGGTGAATACGATCAGGGCGGCCGAGGCGACAGCGGCTATGGCCGTGGCGGCTACGAGGGTCGGGATCGACGCGACGACCGGAGCTACGCCGACGACGGCTTCCGGCGCTCCAGCCAGGGCTATGGCGCGGCGTACGGCGAGCGCTTCGGACAAGGTCGCCCGACACCGCGGGGGGATGACAGCCGCCGTTATGGTTACGGCCGCGACCCTTCGCCGTCCTATGGCTCGGGCGGCTACGGTGGCGGCTACCGCCAGGGATCACCCTACGGCTATGGCGGCGGCGGAAGTGGCTACGGCTCCTTCGATCGCGGTCGTGACGACGACGGCGGAGAGCGGCGCGGTTGGTGGGATCGCACCAGCGACGAAGTCTCGTCCTGGTTCGGCGACGAGGACGCCGATCGCCGGCGCCGCATGGACGCCGAGCGCGAGGGCCAGCACCGCGGCCGCGGCCCGAAGAACTACGCCCGCTCCGACGACCGCATCCGCGAGGATGTGTGCGATCGCCTGAGCGACGATTCGAGAGTGGACGCCTCCGAGGTCCACGTCAGCGTCGCCAACCGTGAGGTCACCTTGTCCGGCACGGTCGACAGCCGCGAGGCGCGGCGGCGGGCCGAGGACTGCGCCGAGTCGATCTCGGGCGTGACCCACGTGCAGAACAACCTGCGGGTGGCGCAGCCGGGCGCCGGGACCAGCGCGACGAGCTCGGCCAGCTCGACGAGCGCTCTTGGGGCGGCGTCTCGTCCGGCCGCCTCCTCGAACGGCGCGGCCATGAGCAGCGGACCGACGAGCACGTCAGCCTCGAGCGCGCCGCCTCACGCGGCCTGACGCGACACCGAAGGGCCCCGCGGCGCACATGCCGCGGGGTTCCCTTGGGTTGGGCTAGAAGGTTCCTGGATAGGCGCCGCCGTCCATCAGCCAGTTCTGGCCGGTGATGAAGCCGGCATGGGTGGAGCAGAGATAGGCGCAGGTGGCGCCGAACTCCTCCGGCGTGCCGAAGCGGCCGGCGGGGATGGCCTTGGCGGCGGCGGCGCGGACGGCCTCGACGTCGCGTCCGCTCTGCTCGGCGGTGCGGGCCTGGAGCGACTTCAGGCGATCGGTGTCGAAGGGGCCGGGCAGCAGGTTGTTCACCGTCACCCCGTGCGGCGCCACCTCGCGGGCGAGGCCGGCGACGAAGCCGGTGAGGCCCGAGCGCGCGCCGTTGGAGAGGCCGAGCATGGCGATCGGGGCCTTCACCGAGCCGCTGGTGATGTTGACGATCCGGCCCCAGCGGCGGGCGATCATCGGCTCGATGGTCGCCTGGATCAGGGCGATGGCGGACAGCATGTTGGCGTCGAGCGCCTTGATCCAGTCCTCGCGCGACCAGTCGCGGAAGTTGCCGGGCGGCGGGCCGCCGGCGTTGTTGATCAGGATGTCCGGCTGCGGGCAGGCCGCCAAGGCGGCGGCGCGGCCCTCCTCGGTGGTGACGTCGGCGGCGACGGCGTTGACCTTGGCGCGGGTCTCGCGGGCGATGGCCTTGGCGGTCTCGTGCAGGCGCTTTTCGCCGCGGGCGACGAGGGTGACGGCGACGCCTTCCCGCGCCAGGGCCTCGGCGCAGCCGCGCCCCAGCCCCGCGCTCGCGCCACAGACGATGGCCTTCTTGCCGGCGATGCCCAGATCCATGGGTGTCTCCTAGAGCCTGTCCGCCCGGGATGAAACATCCGGCCGCCGACGGTTGCCGCGCGCCGTGCGGCGCGCTTTATGCCGACCATGAACAAACGAGGGGGCGCTTCGATGCGGATGGTCTTGGGCGCGGTGTTGGCGCTGGGGTTGGTCTCGGGCGCCAGGGCCGCGCCGCCGTCGGACTTGGCCGCCGCACTGTCCTACGCCTACCCGCAGGACCTGGTCGCCGACCGCGCCGGGGACGCGATCGCCTGGACGCGCAACGACAGGGGCGCGCGCAATGTGTTCGTCGCCCGCGCGCCCGACTTCACGCCCCGCCAGATCACGCACAACACCGCCGATGACGGCCAGGAGATCACGGGCATCGCCTTCTCGCCCGACGGCTCGCGCCTGGTGTGGGTGCGCGGCGGCGACCACGACGCCAACTGGCCGGCGGAAGGCGGGCTGGAGCCCAATCCCGCCGCCGCCACCGAGGAGCCGAAGGTCACGATCTGGACCGCGCCCAGCGCGGGCGGCGAGCCGGTCAAGGTGGCCGAGGGCGATTTTCCGACGATCTCGGCCAAGGGCGTGCTGGCCTATGTCAGCGGCCATCAGGTGTTCACCGCCCCGCTCGACGGCAAGACCAAGGGCGAGCGGCTGTTCTTCGATCGGGGCCGCGTCTCCGATCTGCAGTGGTCGCCGGACGGATCGCGCCTGGCGTTCGTCAGCGGGCGCGGCGACCACGCCTTCATCGGGGTGTTCACGGCGAAGGAGGCGCCGCTGGTCTATCTCGCCCCGTCCACCTCGCGCGACGGCTCGCCGCGCTGGTCGCCGGACGGAACGCGGATCGCCTTCACCCGCCAGCGGGGATTGGGCGGCGCGCCCGAGCCGCTGCTGGAGCTGACGCCGGACCCCTGGTCCATCTGGACCGCGCCGGCCGACGGCGGGCCGGGGACGCTGGTGTGGAAGAGCCCCAAGACCCTGCACGCCTCCTATCCGGACACCGACGGCGAGGCGAACCTGAACTGGATGGCGGCCGGACAGCTCACCTTCCTCGCCGACCTCGACGGTTGGCCGCACCTCTACGCGGTGTCCGCGGCCGGCGGCGCGCCCCGGCTGCTGACGCCCGGCGCCTTCATGGTCGAGCACGTGACCAAGAGCCCGGACGGCCGCGTCCTGCTCTATTCAGCCAACACCGGGGCGGCCAAGGACGACTCCGAGCGGCGGCATGTCTTCCGGGTCGGGCTGAACGGTGGGGCGCCGGAGCCGCTCACCCACGGCGCATCGGTCGAATGGACGCCGGTCCCGGTCGCCGGCGACAAGGCCGCCTACATCGGCGCGGTCAATGCCCCGCCCACCGTGTGGGTGGCGGGCCGCAATCTCGAGCCTCAAGCCGCGACGTCACCAACCTGGGCGATCATGCCCTAAGCCGGTGACCTTCACCGCGCCGGATGGTCTCACCGTCCACGCCGACCTGTTCGAAACCCCAGATGCTCGAGGAATGGGCGGCGGGGCGAAGAAGCCGGCGGTGATCTTCGTCCACGGCGGGCCGCCCCGGCAGATGCTGCTCGGCTGGCACTACATGGACTATTACTCGAACGCCTACGCCATGAACCAGTATCTGGCGGCGCATGGCTTCGTGGTGCTCAGCGTGAACTACCGGCTCGGCATCGGCTATGGCTTCGACTACATGCACCCGGCCCATGGCGGCGCGGCGGGGGCGGCCGAGTACCAGGACGTGGCGGCGGCGGGCCGCTGGCTGCAAGCGCGGCCGGACGTCGATCCCGCACGCATCGGCATCTGGGGCGGCTCCTACGGCGGCTACCTCACCGCCATGGCGCTGGCGCGAGATCCGGAGATCTTCAAGGCCGGCGTCGACCTGCACGGGGTGCACGACTGGTCGCGCCTGTTCGAGAAGGAGGTCATTCCCGGGCTGATCAAGCGCTACGAGAAGGGCGATCAGGACCAGGCGCTGAAGGTCGCCTTCGAGTCCTCGCCGGTCGCCGACCTCTCCAAGTGGACGGCGCCGGTGCTGCTGATCCAGGGCGACGACGACCGCAACGTCGACTTCAGCGAGACGGTCGACCTCGCCCGCCGGCTGGAGGATCGTGGCGTGGATTTCCAGGAACTGGTGCTGCCCGGCGAGATCCACGGCTTCCTTCGCCACGAGAGCTGGCTCGCGGCGGACGCGGCGACCGTCCGGTTCCTGGAGGAGAAGCTGAAGCCATGACCTTCGAAGTCTTCTTCGACATCTCCAGTCCGTGGACCTACCTCGCCTTCCACAACCTGATCGCGCGGCGAGGCGAGATCCCCGGTCCAATCACCTGGCGCCCGATCCTGGTGGGCGGAGTGTTCAACGCGGTGAACCCCAGCGTCTACGAGAGCCGCCGCGCGCCGGTGCCGGCCAAGGCGCGCTACATGAAGAAGGATCTCGGCGACTGGGCGCGGGCGGCGGGGCTGACGATCCACTTTCCCCCCGCCGTGTTCCCGGTGAACAGCGTCAAGGCCATGCGCGCCTGCATCGTGCTGGAGCCGAGCGGCCAACTCGAAGCCTTCGCCGCCGCCGCGTTCGAAGCCTATTGGTCGCGGGAGGAGGACATCAGCCAGGACGCCGTGCTCGCCCGCGTGGCCGCGACCGCGGGTGTGGACTGGACGGCGCTGAGCGGGGCGATCCAGGAGGAGCCGGTGAAGACGGCGCTGCGCGCCAACACCGAAGAGCTCATCGCCCGGGGCGGCTTCGGCTCGCCGACCATGTTCGTGGACGGCGGCGACCTGTATTTCGGCAACGATCGACTGGACCTCGCGATCGCCGCCGCAAAGTCCAGCCTGACGCCAGCGTAGGATGAACGGCGGATAACGCCGACCTCACCACCCGTTCAGTGCGCGAGGTCTAGGGTCAATCTCAATCGAGGGGCGGAATTCTTCCGCCAAGGCTCGAGTTAGGAGATTTGACCATGAAGACGTTTCTGATCGGCATCGCGAGCCTGGCGGCTCTGGCCTCCCCGATCGCCGCGTCCGCGCAATCGTGGAACCATGGCGGCGGCTACGGCGGCTATCACGCGAGCAATGGCTATCGCGGCGGCGGATACGGCGGCGGCTATGGCCGGGGCTACGATCGTCGCGGCGACGGCGCCGGTCTCGCCATCGGCGCGGGCGTCCTGGGCCTCGTCGCCGGAGCGGCGCTGGCCAGCTCGCACCACGACTACGACGATCGCCGCTACGGTTACGGCTACGACAATGGGTACGGCTACGGCTACGGCCGCTGCTACCTCCAGTCGCAACCGGTCTACGGCCCCTACGGCGATGTGGAATACCAGCAAGTCCGCGTCTGCCGCTAAGCGGACCTCAAGGACGTCACGGGCCGCGCCGAGAGGCGCGGCCCTTTCGTTATGGGAAGAGCGCGGAAGCCAGATCGGCGACGGTTTCTATGACCAGATCCGCGCCCGCGCTCTTCAGCCGCTGCTCGACCCCGCCGAGACGCTCGGCGCGCTCGGCGGGCGGCAGGGCCTCGAAGGCGTCGCGCGAGAGCCCAAGGCCGTTGCCCGAGGCGGAAAGGCCGACCGTGAAGCAGCCGGCGTTGCGGCCCTCCTCGATACCCGCCTCGGAGTCGTCGACCTTCACCACGCGCGACAGCGGCCAGACGCCCAGCTCGGCGCAGGCCTTGTAGATCATCAGCGGCGAGGGGCGGCCCTGCGGCGTCTCGCCCGAGCAGACGAGATGGTCCGGCGCATAGCCTTGGGCGGCGGCCCGCTCCAGGACGGGCTCCATCATCTCGCGGGTGTAGCCGGTGGAGGAGGCGATCTTGATCCCCGCCCGCCGCAGCTCGGCGACCGTCTCGGCCGCGCCCGGGATGAGTTCCGCCGCCTTCGCCGCCGCCTCGCGCATCAGTGGGCCGAGGTCGGCCATCAGGGACTCGACGTCGGCCTCGGTCGGCGGGACGCCCTGGGCCGCGACCCAGGCATCCCGGACCTCGGCGATCGCGAGCAGAGCGCGGACGTGATCGGCCTTGGCCTTGCCCATGTCGCGCCGCGCGGTCTGCTCGTCCAGACGCACGCCGCGGTTTGCGAACGCCTCCACCAAAGCTTCGATCGGCGCGCGGCAGCCGAAATCGACCATGGTTCCGGCCCAGTCGAAGATGACGAGGTCATAGGCGCGTGGCGTTGCGGTCATCAGTCCCTGCTCTCCTGCATGAGGTCGGCGACGATCTCTTCGCCGATGGCGAAGCCAGTCGAAGCGCCGGCGCCGGTGGTGACCATCGCCAGGCGAACGCCCGGCGCCGGCGCGTCGATGAACACCGCCCGACCGGCCGCCGAGGCGTAGGTTCCGACCCACCGCTCGTGAACGGGCGGCGCGGGGCGGCCGAATACAGCCTCGAACTCCTCCAGGATCAGCCGGTCCACCGCCTCGTGGGAGAACGGATCGGGCGTCGCCGCATAGTGGTGGCTGTCGCCGACCACCAGGGAGCCGTCGGCGCTCTGCACCACGATCAGGTGGACGCCGTTGGAGAGATGATCCGCCTGCTCGCGCTCGAGCCGCGCGCGCAGCAGCGCAGCCTCAGGGAGGGCGGCGTAACCGGCGTAGCGGGCGAGACCGAGGTCGGACATGACGCCGGCGGAGAGCCGGAAGCCCGGATCGGCGAGGCGCATCATCTGCAGCTTGCAGCGCGTCACGCCGGCCGCCGCGATCCGGTCCGGGAACAGCGTGGAGAGGTCGTCGCCCGGGCAGACGATCACCCCGTCGGCCTCCACCTGCCCGCACGCGGTGTGGACGCGGCCCGGCTCAACGGCGTGCACGGCGGTTTCGCGCCGGATCTCGACGCCGTGACGCGCCTCCAGCCAGGCGCCGAGCCGAGGGATCGCCTCGCGGGACTCCACCCGCAGCTCATGCGGGCTCCACAGCGCGCCCAGCGTTTCCGGCGTCGCGAGCTCGGGCTGGCGGCCGCGCAGCTCGGCCGGTTCGAGCAGGCGGCAGCCCTCGCCCATCTCGGTCCCAAGGAGCGCCTCGACCACGGCAAGCGACTCCGGGCGTCGAAGGCTCAGCAACAGACCCCGGTGTGCGATGGGCAGGTCCATGTCGGCGGCGATCTCGGCCCAGATCTGGGCGGACCGTCGCGCGCGCCGCCACATGGCGCCCCGCTCCTGGCCAGTGACGGTGACGAAGCCGAAGTTGCGGACCGAGGCGCCATTGGCCTGGGCGTCGCGGTCGAGCACCACCACGCGTTTGCCGGCCCGCGCCGCGGCCAGGGCGCAGGCGAGGCCGAGAATCCCCGCCCCCACGATGGCGACGTCGTACGAGGCGGATCGAGGCACGCGCTCCCCCTAGTCCCGAAGCGTCACCGGACTGTGACACAGCGCGCCTAAGCCAGCCAAAACCCTGGGGGTCGGCGTGGTGACGGACAAGGTTCGAGGCGCGCTGTCGCGGGCAGGTCCGCTCGTTTTCACCCTCGTGGCCGGGCTCGCCGGGTTCAGCGCCTACTTTTCGATGTACGCCTTCCGCAAGCCGTTCACGGCGGCCACCTTCGAGGCAGTTCCCGGCTGGGGATTTCCGCTAGACTACAAGATCGCCCTCGTGATCGCCCAGGCGGTCGGCTACGCCGCCTCCAAGCTGATCGGCGTCAAGGTGATCTCGGAGATGGATCCCCGTCGACGCGGCGCGGCGATCCTGATCCTGATCGGCGCGGCTTGGCTGGCGCTGATCGGTTTCGCGCTTGACCCCGCCGCCGTGGAACGTCGCTTTCCTGTTCCTGAACGGGCTGCCGCTCGGCATGATCTGGGGCCTGGTGTTCGGCTACATGGAGGGGCGGCGGGTGTCGGAAGTGCTGGGCGCCGTGCTGTGCGCCAGCTTCATCCTGTCGTCCGGAGTGGTGAAATCGGTGGGCGCCTGGCTGCTCCATGACCGCGGCGTCTCGCCGTTCTGGATGCCGGCGGCGACCGGCGCGCTGTTCATTCCCCTCCTGCTCGTGTCGGTCTGGCTGTTGGGCGAGCTGCCGCCGCCGAACGCCGAAGACGAAGCCGAGCGGGTGCGGCGCGCGCCGATGACCGGAGCGGAACGCGGCGCGTTCCTGCGCGCCTACCTGCCCGGCATCGTCCTGCTGGTCGCCGCCTATGTGCTGCTCACCGCCTTTCGCGATTTCCGCGACAACTTCGCCGCCGAGATCTGGACCGCGCTCGGCTATGGCAAGGAAGCCGGCGTGTTCACCGCCAGCGAATTTCCGGTGGCGGTCATCTCCCTGGGCGCCCTGGCGGCGGTGATGGTGGTGCGGGACAATCTGCGCGCGCTTGATGGTGATCCACGCCATCGTCTTCCTGGGCTTCGTCCTGCTGGGCGTGGCGACCTTGGCGTTCCAGGCCCACCTGCTACCGGCGCTGCCGTGGATGATCCTGGCCGGCGCCGGACTCTACATGGCCTACACCCCGTTCAACGCCATGCTGTTCGACCGCCTGATCGCCTTCAGTGGCCAGGTGGCGACCGCCGGGCTTCCTGATCTACGTCGCCGACGCTTCGGGCTATCTCGGCAGCGTCTCGCTGCTGCTCTGGCGAAATTTCGGCGGGGTGAAGCTCGACTGGCTGACGTTCTTCGAACAGGGCGCCCTGGCCACGAGCGCGATCGGCGCGGTGCTGACGGCGGTGGCGGCGGCCTACTTCGCTTCGAAGCGCCGGCGCTAATCCCGCCAACGCTCCCGCGCATCGCCGAGCGCGTCCGAGAGATCCGCCAGCCACGGCTCGAAGCTGCGCCACTGTTCCAGGCCGTCCTTGAAGATCGGCTGTCGAACCTGTTCCGAGCTGGGCGTGCGGACGGCGCGTTTCGTCTTGTGGAACTCCAGGCAGACCGACTCGAACGGCAGGCCGCAGTGATCGAGTAGCCGGCGCACGCCGCCCTCCAGGTCCTCGACCAGATCCTCGTGGATCACGCGCAACACGCGGCCCGGCAGCACCGCGTCCCAGTGGCGCATGAGCTCGAGGTAGGTGCGATAGTAGCGGCCGATATCCTCTGGGCTGTAGGTGAACTCCTGCCCCTGGGCGAAGAACTGCTTCAGGTTGGAGAAGCAGCAGGCCATCGGCTCGCGGCGGGCGTCGATGATCTTGGCGTTCGGCAGCATCAGGTGGATGAGGCCGATGTGCCGGAAGTTGTTGGGCATCTTGTCGATGAAGAACGGCCGGCCGCCGGTGCGATAGGCGCGGGTGTCGGCGATGTAGGCCTCGCCGAGGCTGCGAAACGCTTCGGCCGGCATGTCGGTCAGGATCTCGGGATAGCGGGGCTCGTGGTCGTCGCGAGTCGCGGCCGTTCAGGCCCTTGGACCACGCGCTGGATCTCGGCGAGTTCCTGGGTGCCCTCGACCTGCGAGTGGGAGGCGAGGATCTGTTCGATCAGGGTCGAGCCGGAGCGCGGCAGGCCGAGGATGAAGATCGGGTCCGGAGCCGGATCGCCCCAGCCGGAACGCGCGGCGAAGAAGGCCTTGGTGCACACCCGCTTCTGCGCGGCGGTGTTGTCCTCGATGATCTCCGGCCGGTAGGCGCTCTCGGCACGGCGTCAGGGCGTTGCCCCGCTGGTACCAGGACCACGCCTCCGCCGTCTCGCCGCGATCCTCCAGGGCCTTGCCGAGCGCGAAGCACAGGTGGGTGCGGTCCTCGGCCGAGGCGAGGGGCGAGCCTTCGCCGGCGCGCATGCGGCCGATCTCGTCGTCGTCGAAACGGTAGGTCTTGAGATTGGCCAGGCTCCAGTAGGCCTCGCCGAACTGCGGGCGCTCTCGAACCGCGGCGCGATAGGCCTCGATCGCCTCGGGCACACGGCCCACCGTCTTGAGGGCGTGGCCCAGCCACAGGTGGAAATCCGCCGCCTGCGGAACGTCGAGGAGCATCGCCCGGTAGAGCCGGATCGCCCGGTCGAAGTCGCCGAGCCCGACCACGGCGCTGGCCTCGAGGGCGCGGTAGGCGAGATTGCGCGGATCGACCGCCAGCAGTCGTTCGGCCTGCTCGAGCGCCGGCGCGTACTTCTGTCGCTTGACCAGAGTCTCGCCGTACTCGCATCGGGCGGCGCGATGGTCCGGGGCGAGGGTGAGCATGGCCTCGTAAAGGAGCTCCGCATCGTCGAGCACATTGCGGACGACAGCGATCCGGGCGAGCAGGCGCATGGCCTCCGGGTGATCGCCGTGATCCAGCAGGAAGGCGCGGATGATCCGCTCGGCTTGGGTGACCTCGCCGTCGAAGAACAGGGTGGTGGCGGTAGCGACCTCGGGCGGCAAGGCCTTGAGCGCCGCCGCCTGGGTCGCCGCGTTGGCGGCGTTCGCCGCGTCGCCGGCGATCCGATAGACGCCCTCCAGCATCCGCCAAGCAGTGGCCAGCGCCGGGTTGAGGTTGACGGCGGCTGTGAGCGCCTCGATCGCCCGCGGCGCGTCCTTGAGCTGCACGTAGCAGAGACCGCGTTCCTGACGGGCCTGGCTAAACCTGGGATGCGCTTCGTCGAGACGGTCCAACATCTCCAGCGCCTCGCCCGGGCGCAGGCTGAGGCGCAGGCTGGCGGCGGCGATCAGCAGGAGGTCGCGGTTCCTCGGGTAGCTTTCGAGGAGCGGGCCAACGCGGACCAGCACCTCGTCGTGCGCCCCGGCGTTTTGGAGCCGCCGAAGCTCGCCGACCGCCTGTTCGACGCTCGAAGAGGCCCGGAGGTCGATCGGCTCGACACTCGCCGTGGAGTTCATGCGTTGTCCGTCTCGGCGTCGGGGCCAGTTCAGGCCCCGGCGCCGACTAGCACGGCTTGGCGTCGGCTCCGCCTCAGAAGCTCGCGCCGATCTTCAGCATCACCACCGCGGGTCGCAGCGGCACCTCCGATTTGATGAACTCGCCCGAGGTGGTGAAGGTGCTGGCGTGGGAATTGGTGAGGTTGGTCCCGTAGATCTCAACCCGCCACGGCCCCTTGGAGACGCCGATCGAGGCGTCGAGCGTGCCATAGCCCGGCATGAAGTAGCGCAGCGTGGTGGTGGTCGGGATGACGAAGTTGTCGCCCAGGGGATAGCTCGCCGGCTGGCTGTACTGACCGTCGATATAGGTGCCGCCGACCTGAACGAAGGCTTTGTATTCGTTGATGTGCCAGTCGTAGCGGACCCGGATGTTACCCTCGAACGCCGGCGAGAAGGCAGGGACTGAGCCGAGGTCCCCGAACGGATTGGGGAAGGGGCCGAAGGTTCCGTCCCGGGCCTTGGCCTCGGTGATGCACTGGCCGAAGGTCGGGCTGGAGGCGAGATTGCTGATCAGGCACGGAGCCGAGGTCTGGGTGTCGTGATTGTAGGACGCGGAGCCCTGGATCGTGACGCCCTCGTACGGGCGGGCGATGAACTGCGCCTTCGACGCCCTTGACGTTGTAGCTCGGGCCGTTGTGGATGAACGTCGTGTTGATGTTGACCGGCGGATCGAAGATCGCGAACTGAACACTGTCCCAATCCATGTAATAGGCGGACAGATTGAGTTGCAGCCGGTGATCGAACAGCGTCGTCTTCAGGCCGACTTCGTAGTTGGTCAGGCTGTCCGGCGCGTAGGGGCCATTGTACTCGAACTGCGGATTGCCGTTGGCGTCCTTCAGCACCTTCTTGTGGTTCGAACGGTTGAAGCCGCCGGGGCGGAAGCCTTGGGAGAAGGTGAAGTAGGCCAGGGTGTTGTCGTCGACGTGCCAGGTGAGGCCGGCGCGGCTTTTGAACCCCGTGTAGCGGCTCTTGTAGTTTTCGGCGTCGATGTTGAGACCGGCGGCGAAGCACCCGGCCGGACCGGAGGCTGGAGCCGCCACGTTCGCGCATGACGGGTCGGACGCGGAATATTGGGAGCCCCGTTCGAACTCCTCGTAGTCATAATAGCGCGTGCCGCCGCTGATCGTCAGCTTGTTGGGGATGATGTCGAAGTCGACGGAGCCGAAGACGGCGTACTGGTCGTAGCCGCGCTGGGTGTCCTCGCCGAAGCCGGTGTTGTCGCCGCGCAGGCCTGGAACATTGGTGGTGGTGCCGGGCAAGGGACCGACATTGGCCACGCAGGGGAACTGGGTCGAGTTCACGGCGGCGTAATAGGCGGCCGTGCAGGTCGGAATCGACTTATAGTTGAAGTTCATATTGTCGTAGATGCGGAAATTTTCCTGGTATCCGCCGACGATGAACCGCAACCGCCAATCATCCGGCGAGCTGAAGCGCACTTCGTTGCTCAGGTGTGTGGCGTGTGTGGAGTCGTTCCAGTAGGCGAGCGGCGAGTAGCAGGTGGTCGATGTGCCGCCATAGTAGCTGGCCGGCCCCGTGCATTCGTATTGGATGCCGCCGACGGTGCGCGAGTAGTTGGTGTAGTCCGCCTGGTCGGAGATCTTACGATCGGAATAGCCGCCCGTGTAGACCGCTTTCAGGGGCCCGATCTTGCCGTTGACCGTCCACGCCGTGTTTTCGAACCGGTCCTTGTAATAGGACGGAACGAACTCGGTGACCTGGAGCGGCTTCAGCGGCGTGAGACCGCCGTTCAGGGTCAACTCGGAACTGTAGGGATAGGTGTATTTCGGCCCTTCCGCGTCGATGTTCTGCAGGCTCTCGGTGATCAGCACGTCCCAGTCGGGATTGATCTGCCACTTCACCGAGGCGCGCAGCCCCTGGTAATCGGTGGGATTGGCGTTCTTACCGGCGATCTGATTGTTGTTCACCGTCTGGTTGGGGATCGTGCAGAAGCCGCTGGCCGGCGCGATCCCGCCGTTGGGGCATTTGCCGGCGGTCGGCGGAATGCCGAGATAGAAGTTGCCCGGATCGGCGTTGTTGCGCGTGAACGTCGAGGGCACATTGTCGATGTAGCCGCCTTGGTGCTCATCGTAAGCGGTGATGCGCACCGCCAGCTTGTCGGTGATCAGCGGCAGGTTGATCGTGACATTGCCGCTGGCGTTCGCCGCCCCGCCGACGGTGAGGCCGTAGCCGGCCTCCGCATTGGCTTCGAAGACGTTGAGCTTGGGCTTGTTGGTGATGTAGCGCACCGCGCCGGCCTCGGCGCCGCCGCCGAACAGGGTGCCTTGCGGACCTTCGAGCACCTCCACCCGGTCCATGTCGACGAGATAGACGTCCTCGTTGCGCGATGGGAACGACAGGGACTGGTCGTCGAGGTAGACCGCGACATTGGGGAAGCTGGCGATGGTCGAGCTCGACTGGCCGCCCAGAAAGCCGGTGCTCAGCCCCCGCATGAAGATGTTGCCCTGACCCGGGCCATTGGAGGCGTAGGTGACGTTGGGGGTGTATTTGATCAGGTCCTGCGCGTTCACGGCGTTGAGCTGGCGCAAGGTCGTCCCGGTGAAGGCCTGGACGGTCAGCGGCACCTTCTCGAGGTTCTCGGTCCGTCGCTGGGCGGTGACGACGATCTCCTCGACGCCCGTCGTGGGGGCCGAGCCCTCGTCGGCGGCCCAAGCCGAACCCGAAATACCCGCCAGCAACGCAGCCGCGGCGCAAGAAATCCTGTACTTCGATTTCATCATGGATCCCCGTTCCCGCACATAGGCGAGCGTTCTTACTTGCAATGATCACGAACACCGGAACTGGACGCGCCGGACGTCGCTTATTGATGCTGATCGGAAACTGTGTTTCGACCCCGTAACACTGCCCATAGAAGCGATGAGCGACGTTCCCGTGACAGATACATCTCAGTTCAATGACAGACGTCGGCGGGGGTCGAGCGGTCGCGCGCAAGCGGTCGACGCCATCTTCGGCTTGTTCGAACGCCACGGCCGGGAGACTTTCGGAGAGGCCGTTCCCCTCGCGGTTCATATGCTCCAGTGCGCGGAGGAAGCGCGGCGCGACGGGGCGCCGCCATGGCTGGTGACGGCGGCCCTGCTGCACGACATCGGCGATTTCCTCATCGCCGAGGACGCCGACCTCGATCCGCGGCACGAGGTCGCGGGCGCGGCTTGGCTGTCGACGAGCTTCGCGCCGACCGTGACCGACGCCATCGCCGGCCATGTCGAGGCCAAGCGCTACTTGTGCGCGGTCGAGCCCGCCTACCTGGCCGGGCTGAGCGCCGCCTCGGTGGCGAGCCTAGCGGCCCAGGGCGGCCCGATGAGCGCGGAGGAGGCGGAAGCGTTCAGCCGGAGGCCCAGCGCCGCCGACGCCATCCGTGTTCGCCGTTGGGACGACCTGGCCAAGGACCCACTAAGGTCCGCGGCGCCGCTCGAGAGCTATCGATCCCTCTTGCTGGACGAGGGTTGAGGTCGGCGGCCCGTCAGGCTTGACTACCCCGCCGCGAACAGGGCTTCGAGCTCATCGTCCTCGGCGGCCACCACCTTGGCCACCCAGGTGTGGAAACGCTGGGCGCCGCCTTCGTTGCGGCCGAACAGCACGTGGTCGCGGCCGCCGTTCTTGAGCGCGATCTGCTGGCGAAGGCCGGTGGCGTAGTCCTCGTCGCGCACGACGTGCTCCAGAAAGGCGAACTGCTCGGTGGCGGCGGTGATGTCGTCGCCCTCGGGGACCTTCTGGGTGAGATAGATCTGGGTGGTGAAGCTCTCGCCGACGTGGGCGCCGGGCAGCAGCTGGGAGATCATCACGGCCCGGCCGCCGCCCTGGAAGCTCGCGATGGAGACGTGAGGGAAGATGGTCCAGACGCCGGCCATCATCTCGTCGACCTCCCACTCGGACTCGGGCTTCTCCTCGAACGCGAGCAAGGCTTCCGTCGGCGCCTGGACGCGCTGGTGCGGGCCCCAACTGTAGTAGAGGGCCTGGTTGTACATGTCCTCGCCGAAGGTGTTCTTGTGCAGCACCGGCAGGTGGTAGAAGTCGAGGTAGCCGTCGTAGGCGATCTTCCAATTCGGCCCGGCGAGGGTGCGGCTGGCGAAGAAGTGCCAATCCTCGAAGCCGAAGTGCGCCAGGAGCTTGTCGTAGCCCGCCAGGAAGGCGTCGAAGTCGAGCTTGGAGTTCGGCATCGAGAATGCCCCAGATCAGCCCCGCCCGTTCCGCCACCGGCAGCGGGGTGAGGCCGTAGCAGCTCTTGTCGATCTCGCCGAAGTCCTCGGCGCTGGCCACGGCCATGAGCTGGCCTTCCTGGGTGAAGGTCCAGCCGTGATAGGGGCAGGTGAAGCGCCGGGCGTTGCCCTTGGGCTCGGTGGCGACCGAGGTGCCGCGGTGGGGGCACGAGTTGACGAAGGCGCGCAGCACCCCGTCCTTGGCGCGGGTCAGGAGCACCGGCACGCCGGCGGCCTCGATGGTCTTGAAGTCGCCCGGGTTCGGCATCTCGGCGGTGACGGCGAGCAGAAGGGGCACGCGGCGGAAGATCCGCTTGACCTCCGCCTCGAAGATGTTGGGATCGTAGTAGCCCTTGGCCGGCAGGCGCAGCACCGACGGCGCCTGCTCGATGGTGTGCGCCTTGGCGTGCGCCATGCCGGTCTTGATCATGGCGGCGAGTTCGTCGCGGGCGAGGGGCTTGGTCATCTTGGGTCCTCTCAGGAACCGGGTTTGGCGGTGAAGAAGTCGCCGCGCGGCTTGCCGTCCGGGTCGTAGACCGGCTCGATCAGGTCGACGCGGTACTTGCGGGTGTCGGCGCCGGCGAGACCGACGCCCTGGAGATGGCCGGCCATCGAGCGGTAGGGCTGGCCGGCGAGGTGGGCGACGAGGTCGGCCTCGCTCTCCCATTGCTCGAAGACGTGGATGCGGGCGGGCAGCACCGGATCGGCGCTCCACGCGTAGTGGACGCAGCCGCGCTCGGCCAAGGCCTCGGCGATGAAGGGCTGGCCGTCGACCAGGGCGCGCTCGCGGGCGGCGGGGTCCGCCAGATCGATTTCCCCGGCAATCACCACGGTCATGGCCCCGTCCCCGCGTCGTCGTGAAGGATGCGATAGTGGCGGCTCTTGAACAGCCAGGCGCCGCCCGCCTTGATCAGAAAGTCGTCATAGGCGCCGATGATGCGGCGCACTCCGCCGGCGCGCAGGATCAGCACCTCCTGGGTGTAGACCCGCGCGCTGGCGGTTTCGCCGCTCACCTGGATCGCGCCGGGCACGGCGAAGAAGGCGGCGGTCTCGAAGGCGGCCATGGCTCCCTCCCAGGCCGCGCGGATCTTCGCCTTTCCGGAAACCTCGAAGCCTGGCAGCGACCACACCCCGTCCTCGGCCCAACAGGCGCTCCAGGCTTCGGCGTCGTGGCGGAACACCGCGTCGGAGTAGGCCTCGATCCGCTCCCGGATGGCGAGACGATCCTCCAACGGGCCCTCAAACACGGGCGGCCTTCGAAACGGGCGGCGCATGGCCCACGGCGTCAGTCTCCCCCGGAGGTGAAATGGTCGTAGGAGAGATCGGTCGGAGACCGCTCCCCGAAGCTCCAGCCCGGCTGCTCGCCGCGCTTCCAGGAGTCGGTGGAGGGGGTGGTGGCGTTCCAGTCGTAGACGGCTTGGCGGTGGGCGAACTTCCACGTCCCGTCACGCCGCTCGAACCGGTCGAGGTAGCGGCCGGCGGCGATCATGTGCACGTCGGAACCGTCGGGCTGGGCGATGGCGTGATGGGCGTTGAAGTAGCTCTCGCCCCGCGCGGCGTCGCCGTCGACCTCGATGAGCACGTTGCCGATCAGGTGCTGGGTGCGCTTCATGCCGTGAAGGACCGGCATGACCCAGGTCGCGAAGTCGGCGGCGGTGCCGTGAAACACCCCGTGGTCGTCGGTGGCGTCGGGATGGAAGAGCGAGCGGAGCAGGGCCTCGTCACACCGGTCGATGGCGCGCGCCAGCCGGTACACCAGTTCGGTGCAGGCCTGCTTGTCCGCGAGTTCGCGCCAGGGCTCCTGAGCCATCGATCCTGATCCTCCCCCCTCAGCCTTCCCGCAACCAAGCGTCCGGCGCAAGCAGTTTTCAGCACTCAAGCATAATCTGGCGGCGGTGGCTCGTCCGCGGGGCTGCTCGTTCTCGCCTTCACGCGTACGCGCGGCTTGGCGAGGTCGGCGTCGTTGGTGAGGCCGGGGATGCGCCACAGAGTGTGAAGGGCGATGCGCAGGGCGGCCATGATCTCGGCCCGGCGCTCCTCCGGATCGCCTGGAAAAACCTGGACGAACATCCAGTCGTTCACCAAGCGGGTGAGGTGCCGCGCGCCGCGGAACTGGGGCGTGTCGGCGAGTTCCGCCTTGCCGAACAGCATGCCCGTGAAGCGCTTCTCCTGCGCCTCCCTCGCTTCGGCGGCCTCAGCCAGCACGGGCGCCAGGATCGGCATGGTGCGCGCGGCGTTGACCAACTCCGACTGGGCGACGCGGTAGCGGTTGGTCGCCGGACTGGCGACGAGATCGATGGCGAACTCGATCGGGTCGCGGCCGTCCGGGGGATGGGTGAACAGCTCCTCGTAGATCTCCCAGCTACGCCGGGCGGCGTGGCGCGCCACCGCGACCAGGATCTCGTCGGAGGTCATGTAGTAGTACTGCAGGCAGCCGCGGGTGACGCCCGCCAGCTCGGCGACACGCGCGAGATTTACGCCGCGCACGCCGTGTTGGTTGATGGCGTCCACCGCGGCTTCCAGCAGCAGCAGCCGGGTCTGCTCGCTCTTGGGCGTGGCCTTGCGCGGCGGCTCCGCCACCGGCGCCTTCCGGTTCTCCGCGACGCCTCGGGAGCCGCCGACCAGCTTAAGCTTTACCATCCGAACAATCCATGCGTGATTTTAAGCGATATTGCTTTTTCGCGCTCGCGGGTCAACAACGGGCGAGCCGCGCCACGCGGTCGCCGCGCCTTCAAGAGAGCCGTCATGTCCGAGACCCTCGCTCGCACCAATACCCCCCGCCTCGCCGACATCTCCCAGGCGCCGGACCCGGCGCTCACCGACAGGCCGATCGCGCCCGAGCGCTACTGGTCCAAGGATTTCGCCGACCGGGAGTGGGAGAAGATCTGGACCAAGACCTGGCAGATCGCCGGCGTCGCCCGTCAGCTGCAGAAACCCGGCGACTACATCAGCACGACCCTCGGGCCGGAGGTGATCCTGTGCGTGCGCGGCGACGATGGGGTGACGCGCGCCTTCTACAACGTCTGCCAGCATCGGGGCATGCTGCTGATGAACCAGGAGCAGGGTCACGCTCGGCGGCTCGTCTGCCAGTATCACGGCTGGGCCTATGACCTGAAAGGCGTGCTTCGGGTGGTGCCGGACGAGGCCGACTTCATCCACGGCAGTCCCTGCGGCAAGGCCAATCTCAAGGAAATCCCCTGCGAGGTCTGGGCCGGGTTCGTCTGGTACAACATGGACCCCGATTGCATGTCGCTGCGGTCCTACATGCATCCGATCGCCGACATGATCGACACCTACCCGATGGACGACATGGTCCGCACCCACTGGGTGACGCTGGAAGGCGATTTCAACTGGAAGCTGGTGCAGGACAACTTCAACGAGTCCTATCACGTCCCGTTCGTGCATCCGCAGACCAAGTTCGTCATGGAATACGCCTACGACAACAGCCAGTTCGACCTCTATCCCAGCGGCCACTGCCGCATGCTGATGCCGGGCGCGACGCCGACCAAGACCCTGGCCGGCGGCGAGGACGAGACGTTGCGCTACCTGGAGGCCGAACTCGCGTTCTGGGAGCTCGATCCGGATCAGTTCCGCGGGGGCAAGACCGGCGAGATCCGCGCCGCGATCCAGCGGCAGAAGCGGCTACTTGGCGAGAAGAAGGGCTTCGACTTCTCCACCTATCACGACGCCCAGCTCACCGATCACTGGCACTTCACCATCTTCCCCAACCTTTCGTTCAGCCTGAAACCGGACGGCAACATCTGGCTGCGCGCCCGTCCGCACGAGCGCGACCCTGAGAAGTGCTACTTCGACATGTGGTACATGACCCTGTTCCCCAAAGGTCAGACCAAATACTACAGCCAGAGCATGGCCGAGTGGGTGGACGTCTCGGTCCCCGCGCCGCACGAGCAGGGGAAGCTCGGCGAGGTCAGCATGGGTCCCGGGATCGATCAGGACCTGGCCGTCTGGTACGGCTGCCAGAAGGGAATGCATTCGCGCGGCTACAAGCGCGAGATCCTCGCCCACCAGGAACGCCGGGTGCGGTACTTCCACCAGACCATCGACAAGTGGCTGGAGGCGTGAAGGCGGCCTAGCCGCGCGACGGCTCCGAAGCCTCTGATCCTCGGGTGGAAGCGGTTCGTCTGAAGGCCCCGGGGGTGAGACCCGTGGCTCGGAGGAAGGCGCGAGTGAAGTTCGCCTGAGAAGAAAAGCAGCAGGCATGGGCCACTTGGCTGATCGTCGCCTCCTTGCTGGCCAATAAGACTTTGGCGCGTTCCAGGCGTCGCCTGCTGAGGTAACGGCTGGGCGGCATGCCCATCCGCGTGTGGAACATGCGGCTGAAGTGGAACGGACTGATGCAGGCCGCTGCGGCGAGATCGTCCACGCCGATATCCCGCTCCAGGTGCGCGTCGACAAAGTCGAGGACCCGCGCCAGTCGAGCGTCATCCAGCCCTCCCTGCGGGCCGTGAGCGGCCTGACGCGTCGTGGCCGGCGCGGCGCACACCTGGACCAGCCGCGCCGTGAGCGAGATGGCCAGCGTCTCCGCCACGATCCGACCGGCCGCGCTCGGCGCCTGGAGCTCCTCCAGAAGCGTCCAGGCAATCTGACGGATGAGCCGGTCATCCAGGCCCGAGACATAGCGAACCTGGCGCGCCGCCACGCTCGCCCCGCCCCTCACCTCCGACAGTTCGGCGAAACGGGACGGGGGCAGGTAGATGTGCAGGCATTCGTGCCAGCGGGTCAGCCGAATTTCTTCCTCACGCACGCCTTCCGGGCAGGTCCAGATGGTCCCCGGCGTCACGCCGATGCTCTGGGCGACGCCATTACCGCGGCGGCTGACGACGGCCCGCGGGTCACAGCGCGTCGCGACGCCGATCTCCGTCTGCATAAGATCGAAAGCGGGCAACTCGCCTTCGGCGTGGTGACGCAATTCCGCGCCGACGCCGGACCAGTCGCAGGCCATGGACGACTGCAGGACATCGGCCGGGCCGTACTTGCGGAGACCGTGATCGTGCGACTCTATCAATCTCGCCTCCTCACAAGACCTGCACCCGAGAGTTCTCGAGCGGACGGTCGCGCACGCTCGGACAACAATTCAGCAAGTCCGGACAATACAGAGACCGCCGGGCGACGCTAATCCCACCGTCTCAACCAGGGCTCGCCACAAGGCGACCGCCGACCGCACGCAACACCGCGCCACTCCAGACCAGGAGCCTGCCTGTGACCGATGTTCCCACCAAGCCGCTCGTTCCGGGAAACTCCTTGATCACCGCGTCCCCGGAGGACGGTCGCGCGCTCGCCATCACCCTAGCGCGACATTCGATCCATGCGATCCAGCACGAACTGGAGGTGCTGATGAACGGCCGCGCCCAGTACGCCCACGATCCTTACGGCCTGATCGCCTCTAGCCATGTGATCGCGGTCGAGTTCGCCACCATCGCGGCCGCCAACAACTTTTGGCGGAGCTGAACGGCCATGCTTCCGCCCGACGTCGAAACCCTCGAGGGCCAGGGCGACCTCAGGATCGCATACCGGTCGTGGAGGCCCGCAGCCGAGCCACGCGGCGTGATCGTCATCGTGCCAGGCTTCAACGCCCACAGCGGCTACTACGCCTGGGTGGCCGAGAAGCTCGCCGCGGTCGATCTCGTGGTGCATGCGATCGATCTGCGCGGCCGCGGCCGTTCCGACGGTGACCGGTTCTTCGTCCAAAGCTTCGACGATTACGTGGACGACGTCGCCCGGCTGGTCGCCTTGGCGAAATCGCGCGATCCGGGCGCGCCGCTGTTCCTCCTCGGGCATTCCGCCGGCGGCGTGGTGGCCTGCCTCTACGCGCTCCAACATCAGGGCGAGCTCGCCGGCCTGATCTCCGAGAGTTTCGCCCATGAGCTGCCCGCGCCGGACTTCGCGTTGGCGGCGATCCGCGGCCTCAGCCACCTCGCCCCGCACGCCCATGTGCTGAAATTGAAGAACGAGGATTTCTCACGCGATCCCGCCGTGGTCCAGGCGATGAACGAGGACCCGCTCATCGCCCATGAGGCGCAGCCGACCCAGACCCTCGCGGCCCTGGTGCGCGCCGACCAGGTGCTCAAGGCTGGCTTTCCGCGCATCACCCTGCCGCTGCTGATCCTCCACGGCACGGCGGACAAGGCGGCGAAGCCCAGCGGGAGCCAGCATTTCTTCGACGCCGCGGGCTCCACGGACAAGACGCTCAAGCTCTACGAAGGGGCCTTCCACGATCCGCTGAACGATCTTGGCAAAACGAACGTGATGACCGACTTGACCGACTGGCTCGACGGTCGCCTGCCTAGGCGATGATGCCCCTCAGGCGATAAAGACCTCGATCGCTCGCCCGATCGCGTGAGAGGAGACCGGCGGTCCGCTGTTCTCTTTGAGCGGGCGGGAGCGCCCTCGATGACCTCGACCGGTTTGCCGGCGAACAGTTTCGACCGCCTGGACGAGGACGACGACCGCGCGTTCTACGCGCCCGCCCGATTGGTCACCCACATCGACGACGCCGCCATCGCGGCCCTGACCGCCTACTACCGCGAACTGTTGGCGCCGGGATCGGCGGTGCTGGACCTGATGTCGAGCTGGGTGAGCCATCTGCCGCCGGAGCTTACCCTGGGCGAGGTGCTGGGCCAGGGGATGAACGCCGAGGAGCTGGCCGCCAACCCCCGGCTGACGCGCTGGTGGGTTCAGAACCTGAACCGCGACCCGGCGCTGCCCTTGCCGGACGCGTCTCTCGACGCTGTCCTGTGCTGCGTGAGCGTGCAGTACCTGAAGCGGCCCTTCGAGGTGTTCGCCGAGGTGCGCCGCGTGCTGAAGCCCGGCGCGCCCTTCGCGGTGAGCTTCTCCAACCGGTGCTTTCCCACCAAGGCCGTCGCCATCTGGCGCGCGCTCGATACGGAGGGACACGCCGCGCTGGTGCGCATGTATCTGGATCGCGCGGGCTTCAACCACATCGAGGCGCATCTGCTCGCCGACGGTCGCGGCGGCGATCCCCTTGTGGTGGTCGGCGGCCTGGCCTGAGCCGTCACTCCACCCAGATCGGGCGCTTGACTCCGTACCCTGGTACGGCTGCTAAGCCGGTGTCCGAGGGCATCGAGATGACCAAGACACGCGCCGTCGGCAAGCTGGTCCGAGAGATCGGCGTAGGCGTCGAAACCGTGCGCTGCGTCTGTGTTCCGCTCTTTCACCCCGACCTGCGCGCCACGAGGACGCCCGATGATAACCGACACCCAGCCCGACCGCGGTCGGCGAGCCCTGCTGCTGATCGACTTTCAGGACGACTTCCTGAAGCCCGACGGCCGGTTGCCCGTTTGCCGGGCCCACGTCTCTCCGGTCCTCAAGGCCGCGCGGCGCGCCATCGCGAACGCCAGGCGCGAGGGGGACGTCATCCTGGCGATCGGAAACGAATTCCGACCAGGGGATCACCTGATGAACCTGTTTCGCCGCCGCGCCAGCATCGCCGGCTCGCCCGGTTCCCAGTGGACTACAACGCTGCCGCTGGGCGATATCCCTTATCTTCCGAAGTGGGCTACGAGCGCCTTCGTCAATCCCGCGCTCGATCCCTGGCTGAGGGAGCGGGAAGTCGGTACGCTCGTCCTGGCGGGCCTCAAGGCGGCGGCCTGCGTCAGCGGGACCGCCAAGGACGCCATGGCCCGCGGATACGCCGTGGAGTTGGCGGCCGACGCCATCGCCTGCGATAGCGACGCCTCCCGCCGTCGCGCGCTCGAGTCGCTGCGGGCGAGAGGCGCGCGTCTGGTCGAGACGGCTCCAGCCGACGTCGCCGACTAAGTCGCCAAGTCTAGAACCCGTACTTGAGCTGGATCGCCACGGTGCGCGGGTTCGCCACCACCGCGGCCTGATCCGAGATCAGATTGCCAGCGGGGCACGTCGCCTGGCGGCACCCCGTGGTTCCGCCGGATAGCGGAAGGCCCGCGTCGCCGAGCTGGATGAAGGTATTGGTGAGGTTCCGGCCGATCAGGGAGACCGTCCAGTGGTGGTCGGCGCTGGAGAGCGACAAAGCGGCGTCGAGGGTTCCGAAGGCGTCTTGGTGGTCAACCTGAAGGGCGACGCTGCTGGGGAAGGGGTTGGCGATGTAGCCGCTGGAGACGCGGGCGTTCACCGAGATCCCGACGCGCAGCTTGTCGTTCAGCGGCCGCTGGTAGTCGATGCCGAAGACGCCGGTCCACTTGGGCGCGAGCGCGGTCGGCCGTCCGTCCACGTTCATGAAGTTGCAGTTGGCGGTCTCGCCGCCTCCGCAATCCGGCGAGAAGCTGTAGGAGCCGCTGGGCGCCACCAACCGGAGCAGATTGCACCCCTGCTCGTAGGTGATCCCCGCCGGGGAGCAGGGGGCGGTGAACTGCTGGTACCGGGAGTTGTCGTAGGCCCCGTCGAAGTGAAGCCGCAGGCCGGGCATGGCGCGCGGCGCGTAGTCGACCGTCGCTTCGACGCCGTAGGTGCGGGCGCTGGCGGCGTTGAGGGTGACGTAGTTGAAGGTCGGGGTGTTGAAGAAATCGACCTGCAGGTTGCTGTAGTTGAAGTAGAACGCGTCGGCGTCGATCCGTAGCTGGCGGTCGAACAAAGTGGTCTTGACGCCGACCTCGCCGCCCGACGCCGTTTCGGGCCGGAATTGCAGATCGCTCGGCAAGGTGCCCGTCGACAGGATCGCCGAATTGGAAAAGCCTCCAGACTTGTAGCCGGTCTTGTAGGCTCCATAGAGAGTGATGTCTGGGGTGGGCTTGTACGTCAGCGTCACTTCCGGCGAGACGTTGTTGAACGTCTGCTTGGCCCTGACGATGGTGGCTGGATTGCCCGGGTCGTACTGGACGAACAGGAAGTTCAACGTCGGGTTGACGTAGGGTTGGAGGAAGAAGCTGTCCTTCAGTTCGTGGGTGTAGCGGGCCCCGGCGGTGAGCTCGACCTTGGGGATGATGTCCCACACCGCTTGACCGAACACCGCGTAGGTATGACCGGTCGTCCGGGAGAACTTGGTGTAGGCGGCGAACTCGTCCTGCGGCGGCGCGGCCGTGTTCTGCGCGCCGGCGAAATCGACGTTCTGGCGGAAATCCAGGCTTGTCGTCTGGAAGTAGAAACCGCCGGCGAAGTTGATCGGCCCCTTGAGCTTGGTGTTGAAGCGCTCCTCGGTGGAGAACTGCTCCCAGCCGAAGTGCTCGGCGCCGTAAACCAGGGGTGCGGCCGTGAAGTTCTGGTTGTCGGCCCAGGCGTTCCACAGCTTCTGATAGCCGTTGGTCGAGGTGAGCGTGATCCAATCGGCCTCGTAGTTCACGCGCAGATAGGCGTTGTAATCGCGGTAGTGCTCGAAGTCCGCTCCGCCGCCGGCGCCCTCCAGCGAACCGGGGACCGCGGCGAGCACCCCGGGGATGGCGGGCTGGGCGGCATAGAAGTGCTGGCCGCACGGCGTGGCGTTGGGCAGGCCGACTTCGGTCTGCGGGACGCCGAGCGGACAGTAGACATTGACCGTGTTGTCGGAGTTGTTGTTGGTGCTGTGGTCGTCGAAGGTGAACTTGCCGGTGACGGTGAGGCGCGGGGTCGGCGTCCACTTGGCGGTCAGGCGAACCAGGGCGTCCTGCGCCTCGCCCAGGTATTTGGGCGGCGCATCGACGGGGTAGCTGTTGGCGTTGCCGGTGGCGACGTCGAAGGTGTGGTAGGTGGATGCGAGCGCGGTGTTGCGCAGGTAACCGGCCTGCTGGTCGCTATAGTGGAACGCCAGCCGTAGTCCGAAGGTGTCGGTCACCGGGCCGGAGAGGATACCCTCGACGTAAGGTTCCTGAGCGTTGAATTCGTAACCGGCGGTGAGGCTGCCCTCGCGCTTCGAACCAGGATCGTTGGTCTGGATCGCCACGGCGCCGGCGGTGGCGTTCTTGCCGTAGAACAGAGCCTGCGGACCCTTGAGCACCTGGATGCTGGAGACGTCGAACACGCCCTCGTCGATGGCCCGGCCCTGGCCATAGTAGACGCCGTCGACGTTGACCGACACCGATTGCTCGATGCCGATGTTCTCGCTCGAGGCGCCGATGCCGCGCATGGTGATGTCCGCGCCGCTGCCGCTGGTGCCGCGGGCGATGATCAACTGCGGCGTCTGACTGGCGACCTGTTCGACGCTGGTGAGATTGAAGGCTTCGACCTGAGCGCCCGAGATGGCGGTGACCGCGACCGGGATGTTCTGGATGTTCTCTTCGCGCTTGCGGGCGGTGACCACGACCTCGGCCACCTGGGCGGAGACTGGGGCGGCGTCGATCAACGCCAAGCCGATCGCGGCCCCCGCGAGCAGTCCAGCTTTTAAGCGAAGTCGCTGATTGAATGCGCCGCCGCTGGCGTGGCCGGTTTGCGCCATAGCGCCCCTCCCTGATCTGCACCCGCCGTTCTGGCGTTTCCGCAAGCGTAGCCGACGGCTGAAAAAGCGCAACCGCCTAAAACCGTCCGCTCCGACTTTTTCGAGTGTCTAGGGAGGCTTGTGGGTCAGGGGGCGTCAGCCTTAGGGTGTAGTCCTCGCCTTGTAGCGGAGGGGATAAGGCTCATGAGCGTCTATCTGATCGCCACCATCGAAGTGCGGCCGACCCACTTCGCTGACTTCACCCAGGCTCTGGGGCGGATCGTCCGCATCGTGGAGGCGAACGGCTGGAAACTCTCCAGCGCCTTCATGCACCGCACCGGGCCGCTCAACACGGTGATCGACGTCTGGGAGCTTCCCGACTTCAACGCCATGGACACCGGAATGAAGGCGATCGCCGCCGATCCCGGCTTCGCCGAGATCCGCGCCGTGCTGAACGAGGCGATCGTCAAGGAGACCCTCAGCTTCGCCGACAAGCTCGTCTATCCAGGCCTGGAGGGACGTTAGAGCCGCACCTCACCGGTGACGGCGAGCGGGGGGAAACTACCCCGCCGGCGGACGGGGCTTGTTGGTCATGCGCCATTCCTGCCGCTTGGCCCAATCCGACATCGGCTCGAGCTCGATGGGGATGCGTTCCAGCACCGGCCCCATATCGACCTTGAAGGGGTTCTGCGGGGAGTCGTTGTTGAAGCGGTAGAAGTCGGCGATCGAGTGAGCGACGACCGTCTTCTCCTCCGCCGGCATATCGTCGCCGTAGGCGTTCGCCAGCAGATGGCCGAACTCATCCGGCGTGCAAGGATCGTACTTGATCGGCCGCCCCACGGCTTCGGAGAGCAAGTCCGCGACCTGCGGGGGTTTGAGGATCTGCGGGCCGCCGATGTTCAGCCAGGCGCCTTCCAGGTCGGGGCGGTCGATCGCGGCGATCATGAACTTGGCCACGTCGTCGAGGCTGATCCAGCTGCACTCCAGGTCAGGCCGGTGCGGATAGACGTAGCGGTCCTCGTTGACGATGAAGGGGAAGGCCCAGTTGGTGAGCAGGTTGTCCATGAACAGCACCGAGCCGAACACCGTGCCGCCGACGCCGGTCGCCCACAGGGCGTTTATGCCTCGGGTGTTGTTGGCGTAGGTGTGGGCCTCTCCCGCCTTGTCGGGGATCCAGCTCGACGTATTCCAGATCACGCGCCTGACGCCGGCGCGCTTGGCCGCTCGACCGACGGCGGCGATCCCGGCGACCCGATCCATGCGCGCCCGAAGCGGGTGGGTGTAGAAGACGACCTCGGCGCCCTGGAGGGCGGCCACCATCGACTCCTCGTCGTAGATGTCGGCGCCCCGCACCTCCACGTCGTCGTAGGTCTCGCCGTAGAAGGGATCAGCGCGCCTCGAGATGGCGCGCACCTTGCGCCCCGCCGCTCGGAGCTGTCTCACCTGGGCCAAACCCTGGCGCCCGCTGGCGCCGAACACCGCGACAAGCGTCATGCGTAGTCTTCCTTCGAGTTGCTATTCGGCGGCCAGCCGGGGTTCGGCGAGCGCGAGGCGGGGATCGTTGGGATGCACCCACTCGGGGCCGATCACCGGCGCCACGCGGAGGTCCTCCGGGATGTTCTGGGGCCCGATCAGGGCGTCCGCCGCCTGGTTCCACCAGTAGATCCGCGCTTCCTGGTAGCTGAGCGGGACGGATTCGAAGCCCCAGGATTCGTGCGCCACCTGGATCTGGGCGCCGAACTGGGTGTCCTCCTCGAGCACGGTGTTGAAATAGGCGACGTTGTCGGCCCATCCCTCCGGCTTCTCGGTCTCGCCCCAGTCCGGCCCGAACCACCACACCTCCATGCGCGAGCGGCCGATGCCGTCGGGCCAGAACTGCAGCATCGGAAAGGCCGTCGCCGAGAGCGGGGTGACGATGTTGGGGAACACGCCGTAGGACTGGGTGCAGGTGCGGGCGATCTCGCCGACGCGTGGATTGTCCATCGGCGCGCGGCGGCGGATCTTGTTGTCCTCCGCCGTGCCTCGGCCCGGGGCGATCATCCGGCCGTGGCCGTGAGGATAGAAGACATTCACGTTGCGCCGATGATCCAGGATCAGCGCCACGCTCTTCGGGTGAATGTTCGGCACGTGGTAGACTTCGGTGTTGGCCTCCATGGCCACTTTCCAGTTCGACTTCAGCTCCCACACATAGTGGTCGATCAGCCTTGTCTGGCCGAAGTCGAACTCCTCCCACTCGCCGGCAATCGGCCCGAGCCAGTCCACAAGCGAGGGAGCATCGGCGTCGAAGTTGACGAAGATGAGCTTGCCGAAGGTCTCGCAGCGCACGCGCTTGAGGCCGCGACACGAGAAGTCGAGATCGGCGAAATCCTCCGCATCGCGGATGGCGACGAGGGCGCCTTGGTCGTCGTAACTCCAGCCGTGGTACTTGCAGGTGAACAGATTGCGCCGGCCCGCCCGTTCGGTCACCACCGGCGCGCCACGATGGCTGCACACGTTGTAGAAGGCGTTGATCTCGCCGGAGCGGGCGTGGATCAGCATCAGCGGCTGCCCCGCCTGATCCCACAGCTTGTAGGCGCCCGGCGTCGGAACCTCGTCCACATGGCCGGCGAACAGCCAGGATTTGCGCCAGAGGTGCGCCTGCTCGAGGGCGAAGAAGCGCGGATCGGTGTAGCGTCCGCTCGGCAGGTCCGGCAGGGCGGGGAAGCCCGGCGGCGGAGCGGTGCGGGAGGCCTCGTACTCCATCAGGCGACGAAGCGAGGCGATGTCGGCGGGGCTGAAGGGCATTTAGATCTCCGTCAGACGATGCCGTACGGGTCGGGTTGGATGGGCGCGGGCGGGGCCGCCCTGGCGGGTCGCAGGGTGAGCGCGGACAGGACGAGGGCGAGAACGACTAGACCACTGATGGCCAGAAACCCGTCGCGGAACGGCGCCGCGCCGCCCGCGCCCAGCACCGACAGCGCGACCGTCGCGCCGAGCGGCACTCCGATCTGGTGGGTGGTGAACAGGATGGCCGAAGCGGCGCCCTGCTGGCCGTGGGGGACGTCGGCGGTGGCGTCGGCCATCACCGCCATGAACGAGGTCAGGCTGCCGAAGGCCGAGATCACCGAGCCGAGCGCCAGAGCCAGCCAATAGTCCCGCACCGGGGCGAATAGCGCCAGCAGGCCGAGCCCCAGGGCGAAGACCGCGAACCCGCCGATGGCGATCACGCGATGCGAAAGCCGCGCCATCAGCATCGGCGCGCCCTGGCCGGCGATCATCACCGCGGCCGCATAGGGCATCATGCCGAGGCCCGAGCTGAAGGCGCTGAACTTCAAAGCCGACTGCATGTAGACGTTGGCGAGCACGAAGATCCCGCCCACCCCGGCGAGGTGCAGGAGCAGGATCACCGAGGCGGCGGCGAAGTTCCGCTCGGCGAAGATCGACAACGGCGCCAGCGGTGCGCGGGCCCGACCTTCCACCACGAAGAACAGGGCGAAGCTCGCCACCCCGCCCGCGAGCAGGCCGAGCGGCAGCGGCGCGCCGAAGCCCATCCGGCCCATCTCCGAGATGCCCAGGAGCACCAGCACCATGCCCGCCATGATCAGGACCGCGCCGGCCCAGTCCATGTTGCGAGAAGCTCCGGCCGCGCCTGAAGCGACCCGCGGCGGGACCGCGCGCCAGGCCAGGTAGATCGCCGCCAGCGCGATCGGCGGATTGAGCAGGAACACCGCATGCCAGCCGAAGCGGGTGACGATCGCCCCGCCGATCAGGAGGCCGATCACCAAGGACAGCCCCTGCATGACGCCGAACACACCCAGCGCCCGACGTCGCGGCGCTCCCTCCGGTAACACGGTGTTGATCAGCGAAAAGTTCGCGGGCGTGAGGATCGCCCCGCCCAGCCCCTGCAGCACGCGTGCGCTGACCAGCACCGGAAAGCTGGGCGCCAGGGCCGCGCCCAGAGAGCCCATGCCGAAAATCGCTAATCCAACGATCAGGCAGCGGCGCTGACCGAAAACGTCCGAGGCTCGGCCCGCCAGGATGAGGAAGCCGCCGAACGTGAGCGCCGCCGCCGAGATGACCCACGACAGCGAGGCCGGCGGAATCTGCAAGTCGCGCCCGATCGAGGGCAGCGCCACGGACACGATGGAGAAGTCCGTGGTCACGATGAGCTGCACCAGCCCGACGAGCAGGATCAGCGGCCGGTAATCGGCGACGTCTCGGCTCAAGAAACAAGCCTCCCTGACGGTTTTCAGCATCAGTGCGGTTTTCTGCCCGGTTTGGCAACTGGCTCCAGAAACCGCCACGCCTGCTTTTTACCGACACGCTTGACTTTTCCGCCGCGCCCTCCCCATCCTGCGGCAACGAATTGGCGAGGCGGCGGAAAGCCCCTCGCACGATCAAGGGAGGGACGATGACGATCACCAATTCCGCCCGGAATCTCGCCTTGCTGGGCGCCACCGCGCTCTCGGCGACGAGTATCGGCATGGGCGCGAGCGCCCAAACCAAGATGGCCGCCAACAGCGCTCCGACCTCTCTGGGAGAGGTGATCGTCACCGCGCGTCGGACCAACGAGAACCTGCAGCAGACGCCGGTCGCCATCACCGCGCTCACGGCCAAGGACGTGGAAGCGCTCCGCCCCCGCACCCTCGAGGACTTGAGCGGCTTCGCTCCCAACGTCGACATCGGCCGCACTGGCGCCGGTCCCGGCACCTCGGCCATCTATGTGCGTGGCCTGGGTTACTCGGACGTGGAGAAGGGCCAGAACCCGGCCGTGGAGCTGATCGTCGATGGCGTGGTCATCGGCACCAATTTCGGACAGCTGGTCGATCCCTACGACGTCTCCAGCGTCGAGGTGGACCGGGGTCCATCAGGCATCTTCTACGGCCGCAACAGCATCGGCGGGGTGATCAACATCCAGCGCACCAAGCCGACGCGGACCTGGGGCCTGAACGTCGATGTCGGCTACGGCGACTACAACCAGAACGTCGAAAAGGCGGTGGCGAACGCGCCCGTCGGGCCCAACGCGGGGCTGAAGGTCTCGATCTCGCACCAGCAGCGCGATGGCTTCCTCGACAACATCTACACCGGCAATCACAACTATGGCCGCAACGAGCTCACCACCGGCAACCTCCAGTTCGACTGGAACCCTTTCCCCAAGCTCGAGGTGAACTTCGGAATTACCCTGGCCCACCAGAGCGGCGAAGGAACGCCCGTTTCCGAGGGCGACAACCTGGTCGCCAAGCTCTTTGGGCCGAACCTTCTTCAGGCGCTCACCGGCAATCCGGCCGCGCCGCTCGTGGCCTACAACCAGTATGGCTCCGCTTACATCCCCGGCGTCACCGTGCCGCTTGGGCCTTGGCAGAACGCCAATGACTACGCCGACCGCAACACCCTCACCTCTCAGATCTACAGCCTCAATCTGCGCTACGATTCACCGATCGGCTCGATCGAGTCGATCACCGCCTTCCTCAAGGAGAACGACAACACCGAGCAGGACTTCGACGGCTCCTGCGGCGTCTCCATGCTGGGCGGCAAGGCCTGTCCGGTGCTGGCCAACCCGTTCATCGGGTTCCTGCACACGTCTCGGCCGCAGAAGTACGACCAGTTCTCCGAGGAGCTGAAGCTCAGCCATGACTTCGGCAGCTTCGCCCACGGGCTCGTCGGCTTCTACTACTTCCATGACGACATCTCGGCTGTGCAGCTCACGCGCACGGGAGTGGCCGGCGTTCCCGCCACCGCCCCCTTCACCAACCAGATCTCGGGCGATGTGACCGAGTCCAAGGCCGTGTTCGGCAACCTGATCGTGAACCTCACCAGCAAGCTGCATGTCAGCGGCGGCTTCCGCTACATCGACGAGGGCACCGATTTCCACCAGGCCTTCAACCTGATCTACGTTCCCGGCGTTGGCCCCATCCAACCGGGCGTGCCTCTTCTCAATCCGTTCACCGGCTCGCAGCACGCCAGCAAATGGGTGACGAAGTTCACCGTCGATTACCAGCTCACGTCCAACAACATGATCTACGCCGACCGTTCGGTGGGCTTCCGCTCGGGCGGTTTGTCACCCCGCAGCACGCTCTCCGAACAGGTGCCGGGACAGACGAACTACGATCCGGCGCACCCCAACGCGAACTACGCCACCTTCAATCCGGAAACCGACACCCAGTACGAGATCGGCTCGAAAAACCAGTTCTTCGATCACCAGCTCACCGCGAACCTTGCGGCGTTCTACACCATCGACGACGGCCACCAGGCCGGTGAGGTGGTGCTGACGCCAGGCTACGGGCCGGGCACCAACACCTATGTCGTCAACCTGCCCCGGGTTGAGATCAAGGGCGTCGAGGCCGAACTCACCTATCGCCCGGAACCGATCCGCGGCCTGACCTTGGCCGGCAACGTCGGCTGGCAGGAAGCGCGCGTCACCAACGGCAAGGTGCCAGGGGTCGAGGCGCCGATCGGGCCGGGCAACCAGGCCGGCGCGCCCGGCACGACCGCCGACTTCACCGGCACCACCCTGGAGCGGGTGCCCAAGTGGAATTACACCCTGCGCGGCGACTACACCCGGCACATCGGCCCAGGCGACATCGACTTCAATATTCAGTACCGGTGGACCTCCAAGTACGTCTTCGCCTACCTCGCGGGGCAGCCGGACTTCCAGCCCGCCTTCGGCCTGCTGGATGCGCGCATCGCCTACAGCTGGAGCCGCTACACCCTGGCCCTGTCGGCCAAGAACCTCACCAATCAGGTCTACTTCAGCAACACCCTGCCGAGCGTGTTCTTCCACGGCTGGGGCGATCCCCGCACCGTGCTGGGCGAGCTGCAGGTGAAGTTCTAGCGCGATGGCGCGGCGCGGCCCGATCGCCGGTCTGGGCGAGATCATGCAGCTCGCCTTCGTGCCGGCGGATTTCGAGGGCGCGCTCCGTTACTGGACGGATGTGGTCGGCGCCGGGCCGTTCTTCGCGCTGGACCACGTCCGCCTCGAGAACCTGAAGTACAAGGGCCAGCCCAGCGACGTCGATTTCTCCATGGCGCTCGGCTACTGGGGCGATCTCCAGATTGAGCTGATCCGCCAGCACAACGACGCCCCCTCGATCTACAAGGCGTGGCGTGACGAAGGCCGCGAAGGACTGCACCACGTCTGCCTGCTGGTCGACGACATGGCCGAGGCCCGATCGGCGTGCGCGGAGGCCAAGGCCGAGGTGGTGCAGGAGGGCCTCGTCTCCGGCGGCGGCGAGGTGATCTACGTCGATCCGGGCGGCGGCCCAGGGAGCCTCGTTGAGATCCTCAAACCCGGCCCTGGAACACGGGATTTCTTCGGCATGATGAGGCAGGCCGCGCGGGACTGGGACGGGTCCGAGCCGTTGCGCCGCCTGGGCTAGAACAGTCGACAATAGGAGGAGTTCGCCATGAGCCGTCTCGAAGGCAAGGTCGCGGTCGTCCTGGGCGCGGCGGGAACAGGCAACATGGGCCAGGTGATCGCCCGCCGCTTCGCCAAGGAGGGGGCCAAGGTTGTGGTCGCCGGTCGCCACCAGGCGGAACTCGACCGGCTGGCCGGAGAGATCGGCGGTGCGGCCGCGCTCTGCGACATCACCGCGCGGGACGACAGCTTCGCCCTCGCCGAAACGGCGAAGAGCGCGTTCGGCGGGGTGGATATCGCCGTCAACGCCACGGGATGGGGCTTCCTCTCCCCGTTCCTGGAGAACACCGAGGCGGATCTGCGCAAGATCACCGATCTGCAGTTCATCGGCCCGTTCTTCTTCTACCAGGCGATGGTCGCGGCCATGGTCGAGCGCGGCGGGGGCAGCCTGATCCAGATCAGCTCGGCGACCGCCACCATCATGCTCAACGACCACGCCGCCTACATGGGCACCAAGGCCGGGACCGATCACATCATCCGCTGCATCGCCCATGAGTTCGGCGAGAAGGGCGTGCGCGCCAACTCGATCTCGCCGGGCCTCACCGAAACGCCGATGACCGCCGCCGCCGCCCATACCCCCGGCGTGTTCGACGCCTTTTTGTCCGGCTATCCGCTGGGACGGATCGGCACCTCGGAGGACATTGCCGAGGCCGCGGTGTTCCTGAGTTCCGAGGCCTGCTTCATGACCGGCCAGAACCTGCAGGTGAACGGCGGCCTCACCCTGCGCCGCAATCCGACGCGCGAGGAGATTGGCGCCTCGGTGGCCCACGCGATGGCCGCGCGCTAGGGTCGCCAGGCGCTGTCTGCGGGCCACCATCGCCGGCAGCATCGGCTCGGAGGCGTGCATACCTCGTTCCGCCAATCTCAGGATCGGAACCGCCGGCTGGTCGATTCCCCGCGCGGTCGCCGAACAGTTCCCGGCCGAAGGTTCGGGGCTTGCCCGCTACGCCGCCCGGTTCAACGCGGTGGAGATCAACAGCACCTTCTATCGCCGTCATCGCGCGTCGACTTATGCGCGGTGGGTGGAGAGCACGCCGGCGGACTTCCGGTTCGCCGTCAAACTTCCGCGCGCCATCACGCACGAGGCGCGGCTGGTCGAGGCCAAGCCCCTCTTGGCGGCGTTCCGGGCGGAAGCGGACCTGCTGGGAGAGAAGCTGGGGCCACTCCTGGTGCAGCTTCCGCCGAGCCTAGCCTTCGATCCCGAGGTGGCGGAGCCGTTCTTCTCGGGTGTGCGCGCGCTGTGGCGCGGCGTCATCGTTTGTGAGCCTCGTCATGCGAGTTGGTTCGAGGCCGCCGCGGACGCCCTGCTCGTCGCTTATGAGATCGGCCGCGTGGCCGCCGATCCCGCTCGACACCCCGCGGCGGGACGCCCGGGCGGCTGGACGGGAGCGCCGTACTGGCGGCTACACGGCTCGCCCCGGATGTACGCCTCCTCGTACGACGAGGCTTGGCTGAACGATCTCTCCAGACGCCTGCGCTCCGCCTCAAGTGGAGAAGTTTGGTGCGTGTTCGATAATACTGTGTCCGGCGCCGCCGCCGCGAACGCTCTTGGCCTCCTGGAGCTAACCGGGGGTTAGAGGCAAACGGAGTGGGTCGTGCAGGTCACGCTTGTTTTTTCGCATTAAGTCATCGGACCCGCTAGACGGCTTTTTCGAACGTGTTATGACTTCTCCCGCCGGCGCGCATCAGGCCTCGACAGAAGGCTTTAGCGCCGCCGGTTCGGACGGCTCGACCCGTCCGAACACTTGAGGATGCGCGCGGATCAAGCGCACGAGGGAGGAGAGCCGATGTTCACCCGTAAGGCGGCGCTTTGCAGCGTCTCGATGGTCATCCTCAGCGCTCTGGCGAGCCCGGCGGCCGCCCAGGCGGGTGGCGGTGGCGGAGGCGGGGGCGGCGGCCCCGGAGGTCCGCCCGGCGCGCGCGCATCCGGCGCCGCGGCCGCCGGCGGCACCACGTTGACCGAGGTGGTGGTCACCGCCAACAAGCGCGAAGAAAACATCAACAACGTCGGCATCTCGATCGCGGCGGCGACCGGGGATCAACTCACCAAGCTCGGCGTCACCAGCACCCAGGATCTGCAGAAGATCGTCCCAGGCTTCATCTCGACGCCGACCTATTACGGGACGACGGTGTTCACGATCCGCGGCGTCGGCTTCCAGGACACCTCGCTCGCCGGCAGCCCGACCGTCAGCGTCTATCTCGATGAAGTGCCCCTCCCCTTCGCCGCACTGACCAACGGCGCCAGCATGGACCTCGACCGGGTCGAAGTGCTCAAGGGTCCTCAAGGCACGCTGTTCGGCGAGAACGCCACCGGCGGCGCGGTCAACTACATCGGCGCCAAGCCGACGGACACCTTCCACTACGGCGGCGACTTCAGCTACGGCCGGTTCAACGACACCAAGTTCAACGGTTATGTGAGCGGCCCGCTTACCGACACGCTGGATGCGCGTTTCGCCATTCAGACCCACAACTCCGACGCCTGGCAGAAGGGCTATGGCCCCCAGGAAGGCCAGACCATCGGCGGCTCGGACTTCCTCAACGGCCGACTGTCGCTGCTCTGGAAGCCGACCTCGCGCCTGCGCGTGTTGGCGACCTTCAACGGCTGGCAGGACAAGAGCTTCACCCAGATGGGCCAGCTCTACGGCATCGCCGAACTGAGCCCGCTGGCCCCGCTCGCGCCGGCGATCGCCAACTACCCGAAAGCGCCGCAGAACGACCAGGCGGCCGGCTGGAACCAGTGCGTCAACACCTCGCCCTATGATCCCATCTCGGGCCAGAACGGCGGCACGCTGTACCTCGTGAACGGCGGCCACCAGGAGTCGGAAGGACCCGGTTCGGTGGTGCAGCAGGGCGGCCAACCGACGCACTGCATCGCGCCGCGCAACAACAACACCTTCTTCAGCGCCTCGATCCGGGCCGACTACGACCTTGGCCGCGGCATGACGCTGACGTCGATCAGCGCCTCGGAGAAGTTCAACCGCACCGCCGGCATCGATGGCTCGGGCATGCCGATCCAGGATTACCAATCGTATCAGCGTGGCAAGATCACCGTCGCCTACCAGGAACTGCGCCTGGCCGGCCACTGGTGGGACAACAAGGGTAACTGGCTGGTCGGTCTGAACTACGAGTACGACGGCTCCTGGGACAGCTTCCTCCAGACCTACAACGCCTCGACCGCCAGCCCGACCCTGTTCGCCTACGACGGCTCGCCCGCGGCTCTGGCGGCCCTGTCGGCAGGCAATCCCAACAGCACGGGTCCGATCCTGGGCCCCGGGCTGTTCGGCTTCGCCCTGGGTCCGACCAAGCCCACCGACCGCCAGATCCGCAACACCTATTCCGCGTTCGTCAGCGGCGATTATCCGATCACGGATCAGCTCACCGTACTGGGTGGAGTGCGGTTCACGCGGAACCTCGACCATGCGGGTGTGTGCGGCGACGACGGCGGCGACGGCAGCTGGGCCAACGTCGCCTATGCGCTACAAGGCATCCTCGGCAGCACGGCGCCCAAGCTCAGCCCGCCCGGGACCTGCGCCAGCACCGGCCCCGCCTCGCAGAACTTCAACTCGCCGCCGAACGGCGGCCTGTTCTCCGAGCGGCTCACCGAGGACAACGTCTCCTGGCGCGCCGGGGTGAACTACAAGCTCGATCCCAACAAGCTGCTCTACGTCAATATTTCCAAGGGCTATAAGAGCGGCTCCTTCCCCACGGTCGCGCTCTCGACCTTCGTGCAGGCGTTGCCCGTGCACCAGGAGGGCCTGCTCTCCTACGAAGCCGGATTCAAATTCGGCATGCTCGAACATCAGCTGCAGTTGAACGGCGCGTTCTTCTACTACGACTACACCAACAAGCAGATCCTGGGCGCCATCGCCGACATCCTCTTCGGCGCGCTGCCGGCCCTGGTGAACGTGCCCAAGTCGCACGTCGCCGGCTTCGAGCTCTCCGCCAATTACACCCCAAGCTGGCTGCCCGGCCTCAGCATTTCACCCGGCATGAGCTATCAGGACAGCCGGGTCGACGCCTCTTCTCAGAACGTCTGCAGCCAGTCGGCGCTCACCGGCCACGGGGTGGGAACCTGCGTGCCGAACCACTACTACGGCTTCGACGCTTTCAGTCAGTATGCGGACTTTACCGGCGAGCCCTTCCCCAGCGCGCCCCGTTGGCAGGCTTCGGTGGACGGCGAGTACGACTTCCACATCAACGATAACCTGCGAGCCTTCGTCGGCGGAACGTTCACCTACACCTCGAAGACGACGACCTTCTTCTACAACCTGAACCCGATCCAGCCGGTCGGGCCGGAGGTGCCGGACCACCCCAACGACCCCACCTATGTAAAGGGCTACGCCTTGCTCGACCTGCGCGCCGGGATCGAGAGCGGGCGGTGGCGCGCCCAGCTGTGGGGCCGCAACGTGACCAACACCTACTACTGGACCAGCGCCTCGCACGTGAACGACGTGCTGCTGCGCTACACCGGCCTTCCGGTCACCTATGGCTTCACCCTGAGCTACAAGTATTGATCCGGGGAGTCTGCCGCGCATGAGCGGGGCCGGCCGCACCGTCCTGGTCGCCGGCGCGAGCGGAGTGATCGGCGCCTCGGCGTGCGTCGCCTTCGCCCGCGCCGGCTGGCGGGTCCTCGCCGTCTCCCGGCGGAGGCCGGACCTGCCGGCGGATGTCTCGGTCGAGCACCTGGCGCTCGATCTCACCGACGCCGATGCGTGTCGGGCGGCGGCGGCCGCGTTCGAGCCGGTGGAGGCGGTCGCCTACGCCGCGCTCTATGAGAAGCCGGGGTTGGTGGCCGGCTGGTTCGATCCCGAGCAGATGGCGACCAACCTCGCCATGATGCGCAACCTGATGGATCCGCTGCTGGAGCACGCGCGGGGGCTGCGCCACGTCAGCGTGCTTCAGGGCACCAAGGCCTATGGCGCCCACGTCCACGCCATCCCTCTGCCGGCCAAGGAAGACCGGCCGCGCGATCGGCACGACAACTTCTATTGGCTTCAGGAAGACTACATCCGCGAGGCGCGGGCCAAGAGCGGTTGGACCTTCACCATCTGGCGCCCGCAGATCGTGTTCGGCGGCGCCATCGGCGTGGCGATGAACCTGATCCCGGTGATCGGCGCCTACGCCGCGATCTGCCGCAAGCTGAAGCGCCCGTTCGTGTGTCCGGCGGTGGTCGACACGGTGATGGAGGCGGTGGACGCCGACCTGATCGGCCGCGCCCTGCTGTGGGCGGCGCAGGCGCCGGCCGCGCGCGACCAGACCTTCAACATCACCAACGGCGACGTGCTGGTGTGGCGCCACGCCTGGCCGGCGATCGCCGCCGCCGTCGGGCTCGAGCCGGCCTTCGGCGAGGCGCCGATCTCGCTGGCGACCCTCCTGCCCGAGAGCGCCGCCGTCTGGGACGAGATCGTGGGCGAGGCGGGGCTGCGGCCGACGCCCATGGCGGCGCTGCTCGGCGAGTCGCACCACTACGCGGACCTGTTGTTCGGCGCGGGCTCGTTCATCACGCCGCCGAACGTGTTCCTGGTCTCCACCATCAAGCTGCGACAAGCGGGTTTCGGCGACTGCGTCGACACCGACGCCATGTTCGCCCACTGGCTCGAAGACCTCGCCGAACGCCGCATCCTGCCGCGTCCCTGAATCTCTTTCGGGGCGGCTGAAACGGTCTATGGGTTCCTGATCAACGGACAAGAGGACGGCTTGCATGCGACTGGGTGAAGGTATCGCCGCGGTGATCACCGGCGGAGCGTCGGGACTGGGCTACGCCACGGCGCAAGCGCTCTCCGAGCGCGGGGTCAAAGTCGCCTTGTTCGACAAGAACGCGGAGATCGGCCCCGATCGCGCCAAGTCCATCGGCGGCCTGTTCTGCGAAGTCGATGTGATGGACGACGCCAGCGTCGACGCCGGCTTCGAGAAGGCGCGTCAGGCGCACGGTCAGGAGCGGATCCTGGTGAACTGCGCCGGCGGCGGCTTCGGCGCCTTCAAGACCGTGGGCCGCAACAAGGAATCCGGAGCGATCCAGCCTTATCCCGTCGAGCTCTACGAAAAGACGCTGCAGCTCAACCTGGTCGGCACCTTCCGCTGCATCGTGAAGTCGGCGGCCGGCATGATGACCCTGCCGCCGCTCGAGGACGGTGATCGCGGCGCCATCGTCAACACCGCTTCGGTCGCCGCCGAGGAAGGCCAGATCGGCCAGGTCGCCTATACCTCGGCCAAGGCCGGCATCGTCGGCATGACGCTCTGCGTCGCCCGCGATCTCTCGACCGAGGCGATCCGGATCAACACCATCCTGCCCGGCATCATGGATACGCCCCTGCTCGGCCGCGCCCGACCCGAGGTGAAGGCGGCGCTCGCGGCTCAGGTGCCCTTCCCCAAGCGCCTTGGACGCGCGGACGAATACGCCCAGCTCGCCTTGGAGATGATCACCAACCCCTACTTCAATGGTGAAGACGTGCGCCTGGACGGCGCCATCCGGATGACCCCGAGGTAGACACAATGGATTGGGCCGCCTTGCGCGAGAGCTATGCCCGCGACGGGGTGGTGCATCTGCCCCGCGCGCTGGACGAGCAGGCGCTCGCGGAAGCGCGCGCGGCCTTCGAGTGGAGCCTTGCCCATCCGGGCCCGTTCGCCTCGCGGCTCCCGCAGCGGGAAGACGGCGTCTTCCTCAACGACCTGTACAATCCCGATTGCCTCACCGGCTATCGCGCGATGCTGGAGGCCTCGCCCCTCCCAGCCCTCGTCCAGGCCCTCTGGGGCGGCGGGCCGGTGTGGTTCATGTACGAGCAGGTGTTTCTGAAGGAGGGCGCGGCGCGGCGCACGCCTTGGCACCAGGACTCCTCCTATCTGTCCATCAAGGGGCCCGACTTGGCGGTGGTCTGGATCAGTTTCGACGCCCTGGAAGCCTCGGACTCACTGGAGTTCGTGCGAGGCTCCCATCATGGGGCGCTCTACAGCGGCTCTCGGTTCGATCCGGCCGACGACACCGCCCCGCTGTCCGAAACATCGAAGCTCCCGCGCCTTCCCGAGATCGAGGCCGACCGTCGCGCCTGGGACATCGTGTCGTTCCCCGTTCAGCCCGGCGACGCGATCGTCTTCCATCCGGACCTGCTGCACGGCGGCGCGGCCACCGCCGCGGGCGGCCGCCGCCGAACACTGACGCTTCGCTTTTTCGGCGAGAGAGCCTTCTACGATGCGCGCGACAGTGGCGCCGGCCCGCCCATCGCGGGTTTCCATCAGCGGATGAAGACGGGCGAGCCTTTCCGCGACCCGCGTTTCCTTCAGCTCAGGGCCTGATCAGGCCGCCCGCGGCCGCTCCTGCCGACTGAGCAAGGCCTGGATGGCGTCTGGACCGTTCGCCAGCCGCAATTGGCGGCGCAGCTCGGCCGACCGTAACGCGCGGGCGGAACGGGCGAGCGCGCGCAAATGCTCGCCGCCTTGCTCCGGCGGCGCCAGGAGGGTGAGGATCAGGTCCACCGGCTCGTCGTCCACGGCGCCGAACTCCACCGGCGGCTTCAAGCGCAGGAAGACGCCGCTGATTCGTTTCACTCCGGGAATGAGGGCGTGCGGTAGCGCGACGCCGTGGCCGATCCCCGTCGAGGCGCTGGCCTCGCGCTCCATGAGCGCGTCGAACACCAGACCAGGCTTGATCTTGTGCACCCGCGCGGCGGCCTCACTGGCCACGAGCAGCGCCTGCCGCTTGTCGGCCGCCGTGACGCGCGGGCAGATCGCGCCGTGGCTGAGGTATTCTGCGATGATCGCGGCCGACGCTTCGCTCACGGCCAATCTCCCTACGTTCGACACCCCCGCCGAACGCTCGACTTGTCATCGCGCTCCCGCGAGGACCGTCCGAGGCGCCTTCACAAGTTCGGGATCGACCCAACCGATGTTGCCGTCCGTTCGCCTATATACAACGGACAATCCGCCATGGGCGGCGTTGCGAAACACGATTGCTTGAGATTCGGTCAAGTCGAGTTCCATCACCGCCCCTGAAACAGTCAGGGTCTTGAGCGGCGTGTCGGTCTCGGCGATGACCATGGCGGCCGGCGGATGGTCGCCCTCGTGGCCGCCCCATCCGTCGTCGTCCGCTTCGTCTTCAGGCGAGCGCAACACATAGAGCGCCGCCGTCTCGGCCGCCTTGGCGTTCGCCGCCACGCTGTGGCTCTTGAGCTTCTGCTTATAGCGGCGGACGCGCGTCTCGATCTTGTGGAGCGCCTGGGTGAACGCGGCATGGGCGTCGGCCGCCTCGCCCCGACTCTCCAGGCGTTGGCCGGAGGCGAGCAGGACCACGCACTCGACCTTCACCCCGTAAGCCCCATCCTTGAGAAGGATGACCTCGGCATCGCCCCCGCGCTCGAAGAACTTGCCTATCCCGGCGGAGAGTTCGTCCGTGATGCGGGTGCGGAGCGCGTCGCCGACATCCATGTGCCGGCCGGAAACCTGAACTTTCATGCTTCATACAACGCGACTGGCCACCGATGGTGTCAAGCGACGCTTGTTGCCTGCGGCTCACAACCTCGTGGGCGGCTCGGGCGTCGAGAGCCGCGCACCCACGCCTGGGTTTCAGCCGAACCGATTTCCCAGATACACCCGACGCACTTCCGGATCGGCCAGGATCGCGGCCGGAGGGCCTTCGAACAGCACTTCGCCGGCGTGGATGATCGAGGCGCGGTCGATGATGTCCAGCGTCTCGCGCACGTTGTGGTCGGTGATCAGAATGCCGATTCCGCGCGCCTTGAGGTAGCCGATGACGTCACGGATATCGTTGATGGCGATGGGGTCGATGCCGGCGAAGGGCTCGTCCAGCAGCATGAAGGCCGGCTCGCTGGCGAGCGCCCGGGCAATCTCGCAGCGCCGCCGCTCGCCGCCCGAAAGGGCCACCGCCGGCGACGACCGCAGGTGGGAGATGCGCAGCTCATCGAGCAACTGACTGGTGATCGCCCTGACCTTGGCCTTGTCGCGGACCCGCATCTCGACCACGGCCATGACGTTCTGCTCGACGGTCATGCCGCGGAAGATCGAGGTTTCCTGCGGCAGGTAGCCCAGGCCCATGCGCGCGCGCTGGTACATCGGCTGGTTGGTGATGTCCTCGCCGTTCAGCCAGATCTGGCCGTAGTCGGCGCGGATCAAGCCGGTGATCATGTAGAAGCAGGTCGTCTTGCCGGCGCCGTTGGGGCCGAGCAGGCCGGCGACCTCGCCGCGTGCGAGATGCAGGCTCACCTGGCGCACCACCTGGCGGCCGCGGAAGGCCTTGCCGATGCGGTCGACCACCAGGCCTTCGCTGGGATCGGGCGCGGCGGCGCGGACGATCGGGGGCTCGTTCAAGGCTTCGGCGATGGCCATGGGATCGCTACTTCGGATTTTGGGCGGCGACGTCGCCCTGGTTGGGATAGATCACGGCCCGAACGCGGCCCCCGCTCGGCGCGTCCATGACCGCCTGACGCGTCGAGACCTTGATGGTGAGCTTGTTGCCTCGGGAGACGTTCTGGCCCTGCACCACGACCACGTCGCCGGTCATGACGATCTGGTCCTCCGACGCCGAGTAGACGGCCCGGTCGGCGCGAGCGCGCTGGTCGGCCGTGACGTAGTAGACGTGGCCTTCGGCGACGATGCGGTCGGTCGAACCGCAATCGGGCTGTCCGCCGGCGCTCGTTCCCTTGGGGTGGGAATAGACGCTGATGGTGTCGGCCCGGAGCCGGGCCTTCGCTTGAAGCGCCTCCGCCGATCCACGCCAGATCGCCAGGCACTTGGCCCCCTGCACCTCGGCGGTGTTGGCGGTGATGTCGATCGGCGCCTTGGAGTTGGTGTCGATCTGGGCTGCGGCCGATCCGGCGCAGGCGAGCGCGGTCAGCATGACGACCAGACCTGGCGTTCGCGAAATCATGGTCTCTTTCACCGGCTCTGCAGACGGGCGTGCACGCCGCCTTTGAAGATCACCTTGGCGCCCTTGTCGTAGACATTGAAACCGCCGGACTGCAGATCGCCCACCGAGGTGCGGCTGGCAAGAGCCGTCGGCCCCATGACTTCGCCGGTCTGGGTGTTGATCACCGCCACGTCGGTGGCGAAGTTCGAGGCTTTCTGGTCGCTGGCGCGCACGTGGCCCTTGAGGCGCAGGATGCGGGTGTCCTCGTGATAGGTCCCGGTGTCGGCGGTCAGAGTGGAGGGCCTGGGCCCGTCCATGTCCATGGTGACCTTGGGATTCTTGAGCAGCACCAGCTCGAGCGAACGCTCGTCGCGCATGGCCTCGCTGGCGCCCAGCACATAGGCGCGGCCCTTGCTGTCGCGGCCGTAGAAGTGCGGGTTGAGCATGCGGATCGGGGCCTGCGCCTCGTGACGGGCCGCGGCCTGGCGGCGGATGGCGTGGGCGGCGACCAAACCGGCGAGGAGCGCGATCACCCCGATCATCAGGGCGGGCAGGACGATCCGCATCACCTTGACGATCAAGGAGTGGCGGCGGCCGGCGCCGCGCGGCGGCGGCCCGTCCGCGGGACGCGGCCGCGTCGAGCCCTGGGCTTCGGCGGCCAGGTCACTCATGGGAGAAGATGTCCACGTCCTCCCAGCCGGCGACGTCGAGCGCGGCGCGGGTGGGGAGGAAATCGAAGCAGGCCTGAGCCAACTCCATTCGGCCTTCGCGGATCAGCATGGCGTCGAGCCTCGCCTTCAACGCATGCAGGTTGGCGACATCCGCGGCGGCATAGGCCTGCTGTTCCGGCGAAAGTTGGGCCGCTCCCCAGTCGGAACTCTGCTGCGTCTTGTTGAGATCGATGCCGAGCAGCTCACGGGTGACGTCCTTGAGCCCATGCCGGTCGGTGTAGGTGCGGGCGAGCTTGGAGGCGATCTTGGTGCAGTAGACCGGGGTCGTCAGCACGCCGAGGTTGATCAGGAACATGGCGATGTCGAAACGCCCGAAGTGGAAGATCTTGAGCACCTCGGGATTGGCCAGCAGGCGCTTCAGGTTCGGCGCGTCGTAGGTCTCGCGGTCCATCTGGACGAGATGGGCGTCGCCCCGCTCGTCGCGCAACTGCACCACGCAAAGCGGATCGCGGCCGAGGCGCAGCCCCATGGTCTCGGAGTCCACCGCCACGGTCGGCGCGCCCTCAAGGGCGCTCTCGGGCAAGTCGCCGCGATGCAGATAATGGGCCAAGGAGAGTCTCTGTTTCTTCGGCGGCGGACCAGGAAAGCGTCGCCGCCGACGAGGGCTGATGTAGAAGCGCAACCGTGTGGCGGCAAGGTTGACGGCGCCGGGCGCGAGTTCTTCAGGCAAACCTCCTTGCCGCTCGTGCCTACCGCTTCGATCATGACTCTGGCGGAGAGCCGGAGGAGCTTGCGCGCGAGCGTGGCGAAGAGCGGTCTCGCTTGCTCCAGCGATGGCCTATCAAGCTTAGCCCTTGCTTAAACCGCCTCGGTGGTCGCATCTCGGATGGCAGCGCTGTCTCGGCGCCGATTGGGTGGGATATTCAGATGACGTCTTCGCTGACCAAGGCCGCTTTGGCGTTCGCCATGCTTTTGGGCCTCGCGGGAGGAGAGGCGAAGGCTGGGGTGGTCACGGAAACCTACGCGTTCACGTTGAAGAACTTCGTTGACGAGGGCGCCGGCCTCGCCTCGCCGCTGCCCTCGATCACCGGATCTTTCACGCTGACATTCGATCCCACGCTGTACTACGACAACGACACCAGCGACATCGTGGTAAACTATCTCGACGACCCCTTCGTCGCCTCACCCATTGGCTTCGATAACTTCCCCGGAGGCCCAGGCGGGACCAGCTACATCGCCATCGGTGGGGTTCAGTTCGACGCCGATTTCATTTCCGAAGGAACAGACGACTTCACGCTCAACCTGAAGTACGTCGACGATCCATCCACTGCCGTCCTGGCCCTCTGTAGCGACGGTTATTCCTGCGGCGCCGCGCCGCCTTCCGCCGTCGCCAGCGGCTATACTCTCGCCGGATATCCCGACAGCTTCTGGCTGCCCTTCCAGGGCGCGGCGGTTCCGGAGCCCGCGACCTGGACGCTGCTGCTGGGCGGCTTCGGACTGGCGGGCTTGGGCTTACGGCGCCGCCAAACGGCCTGAGCGACGTCAAGCGCCGGCAAGCGCTGCGGCGAGTTCGCGATCGAACCCATCTCCCCGCGCGACCGCCACCCCGTTGGCTAGGTCAAGCCAGCCGGCCATGACCGAGAGTTCCTTGGCCAGGCTGTCGACGGTCGCCGCCGAATCCGCGCCCTGCTCGAGGTGGGCGGCTTGGACCCGGAGCACGCCCGCGGCGCGGTCCGCTTTCAGGTCGACCCGCGCCGCCAGGGCGCCGCCGGTCAGGAACGGCAGCACGTAGTAGCCGTGGGTGCGCTTGTGCGCCGGCGTGTAGATCTCGATGCGGTACCGCAGCCCGAACAGCCTTTCGGTCCGCTCGCGACGCCAGATCAGGTTGTCGAACGGCGACAGCAAGGCGGTGGCGCGCGCCCGCCGAGGAACTCGGGCGCCGGGCGCCAGGTAGGCGGAGCGGTTCCAGCCGCGCACGGTCACCGGAGAAAGCTCGCCCGCCTCCACCAGCTCGGACACGCGCGTCTTGAAGCCTTCCACCGGCAGGCGGAAATAGTCGCGCAGATCGCCCTCGGTCGCGACGCCCAACGCCCGGGCGGCGATGGCGATCAAGGCGCGCTGCGCCTCGGCCTCGCTGGGCGTGGGTGTGTTCATGATGGCGCGGGGAATCACCCGTTCGGTGAGGTCGTAGACCCGCTCGAACCCGCGTCGGGTGCGCGTGGTGATCAGCCCGGCCCAGAACAGCCACTCCAGCGCCCGCTTGCCGTTTGACCAGTTCCACCACCCAGCCTCGCGCTTTTCCTCGGCGAAGTCGCCGCCGGTGAGCGGCCCCTCGCGGGCGATCCGCTCCAGCACCGCGTCGATATAGTCGCGCCGCTCGCGGCCGAAGCGCGCCAGCCCCTGCCACAGCTCTCCGGACCGGGCTCGCTCCATGCGCCAGCGGAACAGGGGCTGGAGCTCGATCGGCAACAGGGAGGCCTCGTGGCCCCAGTATTCGAAGAGCGACTTCCGCCGCCCCCAAGCCTCCGCCTCCAGAAGTTCGCGGGGATAGGGGCCGAGGCGCGCGAACGGCGGCAGATAGTGGCTGCGGGCGAGCACGTTGACCGAGTTCGATCTGGATGACGCCCAGGCGGCGCGTCAGCTTCCGGAACGCCGCCGGGCTCGGCTCCCCCACCGGCTTCGGATCCGCGAGCCCCTGGGCGGCCAGAGCAATCCGCCGCGCCTCGCCGGCGGAGAGATCGGCGCGCTCAGCCAAAGACCGGCGCGGCCGCCTGGCGCGGGTTGGTCACCAACCGGTCCACCGTCGCGAGCAGCCGATCGACGGCGGCGCCCTCGTCCGCGGACCAGTCCGGCAGCGCCTCGCGCACGGCGCCCAGCGCCGCCTCGAAGAAGACGCTGAACACCTCCGGCGGCACGCCGTAGCCGTCGTGGGTCACCACCTCGCACTGGATCATGCGGGCCGCCCACTCGCGGCGATCGGCGACGTCGAGCAGGATCTCCCAGACCTTGGCCAGCATCTCCGCCTTCACCGCTCCATCCGTGTCGCGCACGAACAAGGCCCGCATCTCGGGGTGACGTCCGAACAGACGCGCATAAACGCGGCTGGTGAGATCCGGGATCTCGGCGGCCCGCTCAAAGAGAGCTTCGATGAGTCCGGCGTCGGTCAAAGATGGTCCAGCACCGGCTTGGCCCGATAAGGCTTCTCCAGCGCCTTGGCCTCCTCGTCGGAAAGGGTCACGTCCAGGGCGGCGATGGCCTCGTCCAGATGCTCCATCTTGGAAGCGCCGACGATGGGCGCGGTGACGGCGGGCTGACGCAGCACCCAGGCGAGGGCCACCTGCATGTTGCTCACCCCGCGCGTCCTGGCGAGCGCCTCCACCGCGTCCAGGACGGCGAAGTCGCTGTCGCGGAAATAGAGCCGGGGCGAGAACTCGTCGGTGCGCGCCCGCTCGGTCTCGCCCGCCTTCGGGGCCGTACGACCGCCGGCCAGGAAGCCGCGCGCGCCCGGCGACCAGGGAATGACCCCGATCCCCTCGGCCCGGCAAAGCGGCAGCATCTCGCGCTCCTCCTCTCGGTAGACGAGGTTGAGCTGCGGCTGCATGGAGACGAAGGGCGTCCAGCCGTTGGCGCGGGAGACATCCAGCATCTTCATGAACTGCCAAGCGTACATCGAGCTCGCCCCGATGTAGCGGGCTTTGCCGGCGCGGACGACGTCGTTGAGCGCCTCGAGCGTCTCCTCGATCGGCGTCTCGGGGTCGAAGCGGTGGATCTGGTAGAGGTCGACGTGATCGACGCCCAACCGTGTGAGGCTGGCGTCGATCGCGTCGAGGATGTGCTTGCGCGACAGGCCCTTGGCGTTCGGCCCGCTGCCCATCTGGCCATGCACCTTGGTGGCGATCACCACCTCGTCGCGCTTGGCGAATTCCTTGAGCGCCTTGCCGGTGACCCGCTCGCTGTCGCCCACGGAATAGACATCGGCGGTGTCGAAGAAATTGATCCCCGCCTCGATCGCCCGGCGGAAGAAGGGCTTGGCCTCGTCCTCTTCCAGCACCCAGCTCCGCCACGCTTTGGAGCCGTAGGTCATGCACCCCAGGCACAGGCGCGAGACCTTGAGGCCGGTGGCGCCGAGACGGACGTACTGCATGGACGTTCAGCTCCGATGGAAGGGTGCGGTCAGCTTACCAAGGCGACCATGAGCCCGTCCCAACCTTTAACGCCGACCGTCTGCAGGACGGTGGCGTCGAGCCGCGGTTCGGCGGCGACGAAGTCGAACAGGGCGCGCACCCCGCGGATGTTCTCGTCCGCCGAGGCTTCGTCGAGCACGCGCCCGTCCCGCACGACGTTGTCCACCAGGATCAGCGAGCCGGGGCGCGTCAGTTCGAGCGCCCACTTCACGTAAGGCACATTGTTGGCCTTGTCGGCGTCGATGAAGACGAGGTCGAAGGGCCCCAGTCCCTCCGACTGCATGCCCGGCAGAAGATCCAGGGCCCGGCCGATGCGGACCTCCGCCACCTGCGCGAGACCGGCCTCGGCGAGGTTGGCGCGCGCCACCCGCGCGTGCCGGGCCTCGAACTCCAGGGAGATCAGGCGTCCTCCTTCGCCCAGGGCGCTCGCCATCCATATCGTGCTGTATCCACCCAGCGTTCCGATCTCGAGCACGCGCCGGGCGCCCGTCAGCTTGACGAGGAGGTGGAGCAGCTTGCCTTGCGCGGGCGAGACGTCGATGGCCGGCAGCCCTTCGGCCGCGTTGCGGGCCAGCGCGCGGCTTGGCGCGTCCGCCGCGCGGACGAGCTTGTCCTCTATGTAAAGGTCCACCCTCGCCGCATCTTTTTCGGTCACGCTTGTTCTCCAAGTGATCGCCTTGAACCCGCTCTGATAATCTGGGCATGCTCGCCGTTGGGGAAGGGGCGGGATGAGGCGATGATCCGTTCGCAATTGATCGACGCTTTGGCGGCGGAGAACCCGCACCTGAGCCACCGCGACATCGAGCGGGTGGTGAGCGTCATCTTCGAGTCGATCATTGGGGCGCTGGAGACCGGCGGCCGCGTGGAGCTGCGCGGCTTTGGAGCGTTTTCGGTGCGTGGGCGCGCGGCGCGGCCAGGGCGGAACCCCAGGACCGGAGAGGCTGTTGAAGTTCGCGCCAAGGCGGTGCCATTCTTCAAGAGCGGCAAGGAACTTCGCGAGCGCTTGAACGCGGATGGCGATTCAGAAGGTGGGTCATGAGTGTTGTCGGTGAGTTCCGGGAGTTTATTTCCCGGGGAAACGTGGTTGACCTCGCGGTCGGCGTGGTGATCGGCGGCGCCTTCGGCAAGATCGTCACCAGCTTCGTCGACGATCTCATCATGCCGCCGATCGGCGTCGCCATGGGCGGAGTCGACTTTTCCTCTCTGAAAGTTGTGCTGCGCCAGGCCGACCCCACCCACAAGGTGGCGGAAGCGGCGATCCGCTACGGCGCCTTCATCAACACCATCATCCAGTTTCTGATCATCGCCGCGGCCATCTTCCTGATGGTGAGGGCGATCAACGCCCTGCGTCGGCCCAAGGCGGTCGAGGCCGCCGCGCCGGAGGGGCCGACGCCGAGCGAGGCCCTTCTCACGGAAATCCGCGACCTGCTGGCGAGACGCCCGGCGGTCTGACGTCTCAGGCGTGGTCGAAACCAAGATCTGTGGGCTCTCCACGCCCGAGACGGTGCGCGCGGCCCTGGATGGCGGGGCCGGCCGGCTGGGCTTCGTGCTGTTCGAGAAGAGCCCGCGTCATGTGACGCTGGACGCCGCCGCCGCTTTGGCGCGACCTGTGCGTGGACGCGCGCGGATCGTCGCCCTGCTGGTCGATCCGTCCGACGCGATGGTGGAGCAGACCGCCCGCGTTCTCGCGCCCGATGAAATCCAGCTGCACGGCAAGGAGAGCCCCGCCCGCGCCCAGGATGTAGGCCGTCGCGCCGGCGCCGGCGTGATCAAGGCGCTGCCGATCTCCGAAGCCGCCGACCTCGCCCGCGCCCGTGAGTTCGACGGAGCCGTCGACCACCTGATGTTCGACGCCAAGCCGCCCGCTGACGCCGAACGGCCCGGCGGTCATGGGGGCCCCTTCGACTGGGCGCTTCTTGCCGGCGTGCGTTTTTCCCGCCCCTGGTTCCTCGCCGGCGGGCTCGACCCCTGGAACGTGGGCGAAGCGATCCGCGTCAGCGGCGCTCCGCTGGTGGACGTTTCCTCTGGCGTGGAGCGCGGCGCCGGAATAAAGGACCCTGCTCTGATCGCCGCCTTTCTGGAAGCGGTCCGCCGCGCCTGATGGGCGCTTCCGCCAGGGCTCTGAAATCGCTGTGAACGCTCTGACGCCGCTGAACACCTACGAAGCCTGGCCCGACGCGAGCGGCCGGTTCGGCAGCTTCGGCGGCCGTTATGTGCCCGAGACGCTGATGCCGCTGGTGCTCGAGTTGGAGCGCGCCTACGGCGAGGCCAAGGCCGACGCCGCCTTCCAGGCGGAGCTTGCGGGCTATCTGACGAACTATGTCGGCCGGCCGAGCCCGCTCTACCTCGCTCAGCGGCTTTCCGCCCACCACGGCGCGCGGATCTACCTCAAGCGCGAGGACGTGAATCACACCGGCTCGCACAAGATCAACAACTGCCTGGGCCAGATCCTGCTGGCCCGGCGCATGGGCAAGGGCCGCATCATCGCCGAGACCGGCGCGGGCCAGCACGGTGTCGCCACGGCCACGGTGTGCGCCCTCTTCGGCCTGCCGTGCGTCGTCTACATGGGCGCGGTCGACGTGGCCCGTCAGGCGCCGAACGTCGCCCGCATGCGCCTGCTAGGCGCGGAGGTTCGCCCCGTCGAAAGCGGATCGGCGACGCTCAAGGACGCGATGAACGAGGCCCTGCGCGATTGGGTCACCAACGTCGAGGACACCTACTACCTGATCGGCTCGGCCGCCGGCCCGCACCCCTACCCGGTGATGGTGCGCGACTTCCAGGCGGTGATCGGCCGCGAGACGCGGGATCAGATCGAGACGCTGGAGGGCCGCCTGCCGGACGCGCTTGTCGCCTGCGTGGGCGGCGGGTCGAACGCCATCGGTCTCTTCCATCCCTTTCTGAGCGACGAGGGCGTGGCCCTGTATGGGGTCGAAGCCGCCGGCGAGGGCCTGAGCGGCGATCGCCACGCCGCGGCGCTGAACGGCGGCCGGCCCGGCGTGCTGCACGGCAACCGCACGTATCTCCTGCAGGATGGCGGCGGGCAGATCCTTGAGGCGCACTCGATCTCCGCCGGGCTCGACTACCCCGGCATCGGCCCGGAGCACGCCTTCCTGCATGAGGCGGGCCGAGTCTCCTATCTGACCGCCACCGACGAGGATGCGTTGGCCGCGTTCAAGCTGTGTTCGCGACTGGAGGGCATCGTGCCGGCGCTGGAGTCCTCGCACGCGCTCGCCCGCCTGGATGCGGTCGCTCAGAGCGTCGGCCCGGACGGGCTGATCGTGGTCAATCTCTCAGGGCGCGGCGACAAGGACCTCGACGCCGTGCTCGCCCGCGAGGCGACCGTTTGAGCGGGCGCTTGGAGCGACGGTTCGCGGCGCTCAAGGCCGAGGATCGCGCCGGGTTCATCGCCTATGTCATGGCCGGCGATCCCGATCCCGAAACCTCGCTGGCCATCCTGCGCGGCCTGCCCACCGCCGGAGCCGATGTGATCGAACTGGGTCTCCCCTTCTCCGATCCCATGGCCGATGGCCCGTCGATCCAGCGCGCCGCCCAGCGGGCGCTCAAGCAAGCCGTCGACCTCGATGCGGTCCTGAGACTCGCCCGCCGCTTCCGCGACACCGATAGCGAGACGCCGCTGGTGCTGATGGGCTACCTCAACCCCCTGCTCACGCCCGGCCTACCTGCGTTTGCCGAACGCGCCGCCGAGGCGGGGATCGACGGCCTGATCGTCGTCGACTGCCCGCCGGAAGAAGCCGAGCCGCTGGCCGACGCCCTGGACGCGGTCGGGATCGACCTCGTGCGCCTCGCCACTCCGACCACCGACGCCGAGCGGCTGAAGATCGTGTCGAGGCGGTCGAGCGGCTTTCTCTATTATGTCTCCGTGGCCGGCGTGACAGGCGCGAAGTCCGCCGAAGCCTCCGCCATTGCGCCCGCGGTGGCCCAGGCGCGGGCGGCGAGCGGCCTGCCGGTGGCGGTCGGTTTCGGCATCCGCACGCCGGCCCAGGCGGCGGCCGTGGCCCGCATCGCCGATGCGGCGGTCGTGGGCTCGGCCCTGGTGGACGTAATCGAAAGCGAGACCATGGCGGGTCGCGATCCGACGACGGCGGTGCTCGCCGCCGCCGCTGAACTGGCCCGCGCCGTCCACGAAGCCCGGCTGGCTGAGCATGTCTGAGACGCCCCCCAAGCCGGCGCCACGGCAGAGCTGGCTCGCCCGCATCGCCCCTGGCGTGCGCAAGCTGGTGGGCGGCAAGCGGGAAGCGCCGGACAATCTCTGGGTCAAATGCCCCGACACCAATGAGATGATCTGGCGGCCCGATCTCGAGGCGGCGCTGTGGGTCACGCCGTTTGGACGGCACATGCGGATCGGGCCGAAGCTGCGCTTCGCCTTCACCTTCGACGAGGGCCGCTTCCAGAGCCTGCCCACGCCGCGGGCGAACAGCGACGATCCGCTCGGCTTCAACTTCGGCAAGAGCTATCGCGACCTCTTGAACCAGGCGCGCCGGACCACGGGCGAGATCGACGCCATGGCGGCCGCCGTGGGCGAGATCGGCGGCATCACCAGCGTGGTCGGGGTGCAGGATTTCGCCTTCATGGGCGGCTCGCTCGGCGCGGCGGCGGGCGAGGCCTTTCTCGCCATGGTCGATGCCGCGGTCGACCGCTCGGCGCCGCTGGTGATGTTCACCGCTTCCGGCGGCGCGCGCATGCAGGAGGGCGCTATCGCCCTGATGCAGATGGCCCGCACCACCGCCGCCATCCAGCGCCTGCGCCGCGCCAAGCTTCCCTATGTGGTGGTGCTCACCGACCCGACCTACGGTGGGGTCACCGCCTCCTACGCCATGCTGGGCGACGTGCAGTTCGCCGAGCCGGGCGCGCCCATCGGCTTCACCGGACGCCGCGTGATCGAGCAGACCGTGCGCGAGACCCTGCCCGACAGCTTCCAGACCGCCGAGTTCCAGGTCGAGCGGGGCATGGTGGACGCGGTGGTTCCCCGCGCGGAGTTGCCCGCCACGCTCGCGCGGGTGCTGGGCGTGCTCCTCTCCGGCCGGGCGCGCGCGGCCTGAGGTCAAGCGTGGCCATCGACCACGATCCGATCCGCGCTTCGGACGCGGCCATCGCCCGCCTGCGCGCCCTCCACCCGTCGCTTATCGACCTCACCACGGGGAGGGTCGAGCGGCTGCTGCACGCGCTGGGCGATCCCCACCTGAAGATGGGTCCGGTGATCCATGTGGCGGGCACCAATGGCAAGGGCTCGACCTGCGCCTTCCTGCGCGCCATGGCCGAGGCGGCGGGCCTGAAGGTGCACGTGCTCACCTCGCCGCATCTGGTTCGCTTCGCCGAACGCATCCGCATCGCCGGCCGGCTGATCACCGACGAGGCGCTCGAAGCGCGCATCGACGAGGTGGAAGAGGCCAACGCCGGAGCGCCGATCAGCTTCTTCGAGATCACCACCGCCCTCGCCTTCCACGCCTTCGGCCGGGAGCCGGCGGATCTCGTTATCGTCGAGGTGGGATTGGGCGGCCGGTTCGACGCCACCAACGTCTTTCCCGCGCCGGCGGTGAGCGTGATCACGCCGGTGGACTACGATCACCTGGAGATGCTCGGGCCGGAGCTCGACAAGATCGCCTGGGAAAAAGCCGGGATCATCAAGGCCGGACGTCCGGTGGTTTGCGCGCGTCAGCGCGAGGAGGCGCGGGCGGTGATCGAGGCGGAGGCCGCGTCGCTTGGCGCGCCCCTCATCGCCATGGGCGGGGCGTTCGACGCCTGGGAAGCCGGCGGCCGACTGTGCCTGCAGGCCGAGGACCGCTTCCTCGATCTTCCGCCGCCGGCGCTCGTCGGCCCGCACCAGGTGGAGAACGCCGCCCTCGCCGCCATGGCCCTGCTCACCTTCGATCCAGGGTTCGATGAACATGCGATCGAGTGTGGCGTGGCGGGCGCGGTCTGGCCCGGACGTTTCCAACGGCTCAAGACAGGCCCGCTGGGACGCAAGGCGGAGGCCGCCGGCGCGGACCTGTGGCTGGACGGCGGCCACAATCCGCATGGCGCGAAGGCGCTCGCGGAGGCCTGCGCCCGCCTGTCCGCGCGCGACGGCCGGCCATGGACGTTCATCGTCGGCATGCTCGCGCGCAAGGACGCGGCGGGGTTCTTCGAGGCGATCACGCCTCTTGGCCCTCGGGTTCTCGCGACCGGCTTCGACTCCCCTAACGCCATGCCGACGGCGACGCTGGTCGATGCGGCTCGAAGCGCTGGTTTCGACGCGTCGGCGTGCGACGGCCTAGACGCCGCGCTCGATCAAGCGCTCGAACCGAAGCCGTCACCGCACGTGATGATCTGCGGCTCCCTGCACTTCATCGGTGACGCGCTCGCCATGAGCGAGGAAACCTGGCCGCGTTGACTCCCGCGGAGGTCGCGCCTTACGCGGCCTTGGCGATGACTCCGGTTTCGGCCAGCCACTCCAGGATCTTCTGCTTGGGCATGGCGCCGACCTTCATCGAGGCCATCTGGCCGTCCTTGAACAGCATCATGGTGGGGATGCCGCGGACGCCGTAGCGCGAGGGCGTGGTCGGGCTTTCCTCGATATCCATCTTGGCGACGGTCACCTGGCCCTTGAGCTCGTTGGAGAGCTGCTCGATCACCGGGGCGATCTGCTTGCAGGGGCCGCACCACTCGGCCCAGAAGTCGACCAGCACGGGCTGGCTCGCCTTCAACACGTCGGCGTCGAAGTTGGCGTCAGTGACGGCCACGGTGCTCATTTCAGGCGACTCCTTGCGCAAGGGCTACGGATGTAGGGGTTCGCCCCGCCGCCGCAAGGCGCTCCAGCGCCGCGTCCATCAAGGCTGGGGGCACACTCATCAGCTGCGGACCGTCGGTCCAGACGAGCGCCGCCTCGATCGCTCGGCCGGGGAAGGCTTCGGTCAGCACGGCGCGGTAGAGCGCCATCTGCAGGATGTAGGCGTCGTGAGCATCCTCGATGCGGGCGGGCGCGGGGCGGTTGGTCTTGAAATCGACGACGAGGACGCGGTCCGGCTCGACCACCAGTCGGTCCAAGCGGCCGGACACGGCGAAGCCGTCCGGCAGACCGGCGGGGGATCCTGCGACGGCGACCTCGGCGCGCGATGCCGGGCCGAACACGGCCGCGAAACGCGGATCGTCGAGCACCCCAAAGGCGGCCGCTTCCATCTCCGCGCGCTGCGCCGCGTCCAGATTCTGCTCGCGGGCGAGTAGCCGGCGCGCGGCGGCGGCGCGTCCCTCCGGGGCGACGTCCGGCAGAAGCTGGAGCAGGCGGTGGACGATCTCGCCCCGCCGGAAGCGGCCGAGCCCCCGCGCCGCGGCGAGCGGCGAAGGCGCGGGCGTGGCGGCGTCCTCGAGGACGGTGGAGGGCGAAGCGTAGCGCGCCAGCGGGCCCTCCGTTGGAGCTAGGGCGCGGGCCCAGGCAGGCAGGAGGACAGCCTCGGGAGCGGTCTCTTCGCCTCTTTCCAAGACATACGGGTCCGAGCCGTAGCGAAGCGCCTCGCCGCCGCCCGGCAGCGGGATCGGGTGCATGGGAAGCCGCCCTTGCACCCGCTCGACGAGGTCGTACCAGCTGCCCGAGAAGCCCTGGTCCGTCTTGCCCTTCACCCCGCAGACGATCAGCCGATCGCGGGCGCGGGTGAGCGCGACGTAGAGCAGGCGAAGGGATTCGTGCTCGCAAGCGCTTTCCAGCGCGGCCCGCGCCCTGGCGGCGGCCTCGCCGTCGTACTTGGCCGCGCTCGACCACAGGAAGCCGCCGTCCGCGCAGGCGAGCAACGGGCCGAGCTGAGCCTTGGCCTTGGTGCAGGTGTCGGGGAGGATCACCACCGGCGCTTCCAGGCCCTTCGCCCCGTGAGTGGTCATGACCCGCACTTCGCCCAGCCCCGACTCCGCCGCGCCTTCGGCTTCGCGCTTGATCTCCAGCTCGTTGGCGTCGAGACCGGCGACGAAAGTCTCCAGATCACGTTCCCCCCGAGCCTCGGCGTCGAGAGCGCAACCCAGGAAGGCGTCGATCGCCTCCTCCGCCTCGCCGCCGAGGCGCGTGAGCACCCGCTGCCGCATGGAGCGGCCCCCGACATCCAACCGGCCCAGGGCGCGGCCGTAGAAGTCGAAGGGCGGAAGGCTTCGCGCCTCCTCACGCGCCCAGCCGAGGAGTTCGAGCGCCTCCCGCCACTCCGCCCGTTCGCCGGCGCGGTGCGTGAGAGTCCCCCAAAGTGGGCCCTCCCGGTCGTGGGCGAGCTCGAACAGGCTCTCTTCCGAGAGGTCGCAGAAGGGGCTGCGCAGCAGGCCGGCAAGGGTCAGGTCGTCGCGCGGAAAGCAGGCGAACCGGCCCAAGGCGCGCAGATCCTCGAACGCGCCATGCTCGGCCAGCTTCAGCCGGTCGCGCCCGGCGATCGGCACGCCCAAGCGCTTCAGGGCGCGAATGATCTCGTCGAACAGGGCGTTTCGCCGGCGCACCAGGATCAGCACGTCGGCGTAGCGCATGGGTCGGGGTTCGCCGCTCTCCTTGTCGATCACCACCTCGCCGGCGGCGACCATCTCGGCGATCCCGCGCGCGATCCGCTGCGCCAGCCGTTTGTTCGCGCTCTCGCCGGGCTCGGCGTCGACGGGCACCCAGGGATCGACCTCCTCCGCCTCGCCGCCCACCTCGCGCGGCCAGAGATCGACGCAGCCGTCCTCGATCCGGATCGCCTGGTGCTTGAGCTTGGCGAAGGGGGCGATGTTGTCGCCGAGCGTCGTGCGCAGCCCCCGGATGGCCTCCGGATCGTCGAACACCGCGTCGACGAATTCGAGGATCTCCGGCGTGGAGCGCCGGCTGGTGAACAGGTTGACCTTCTCGAAGGGGAAGCCCGCGCCGGTGACCTCGGTTTCGAAGGCTTGGGTCTCCACCGCCAGTCGCTCCGGGGCGGCGCCCTGGAAGGAATAGATCGACTGCTTCTCGTCGCCCACCGCGAACAGGGTCCGGCGGTCGGCGCCGGCGCCCTGGCCGACGAAGAACTCGGCGGTGAGGGCGCGCAGCACGTCCCACTGGGCCGGCGCGGTGTCCTGCGCCTCGTCGAGAAGGACGTGGTCGATGCCGCCGTCGAGCTTGTAGAGCACCCAGGCGGCGTCGGCGCGCTCGGTGATGAGCGCCCGGACACGCTCCACCAGATCGTCGAAGTCGAGGCCGTTTCGCCGGCTCTTCCGGCCCTCGAACAGGTCGATGTAGGCGATGGCGAGGGAGAGGGCGTGGATGGTGTCCTGCGCCACCCTGGCGCAGCGGATCTGGTGGTCGAGATCGATCAGACGGTCCTGCTCGCTGGTCAGCCAGTCGAAGAGCGCCTCGCTGAGCCTCGCGTTTCCGAATTTTCGCCGCTCGCCCTGTTTGGTGAGAAGCACCTCGCGTAGCTCGTCCACCGGGCGGTGCGGTCCCGCCGCCCGTAGCGCCTCGGCAAGGTCGCGGGCCGTCTTGGTCGAGCCCGCGCCGATCTCTCCGGCCCGCCGCCGCCACTCGCTCCACCGTCGCTCGGCGAGGTACTCGGCTTCCAGTTCGGCCGGGCTCGCGGGCGCCTCGAACCCACAGCGCCGCCAGACGTCATTCGCCAGCGGTCCGTTGCAGCTCTGCTCGTACGCCTGAATGGCCCGCCGCTTGCCCGCGAAGACATCGAACATGCCGTCGAAGTCCTTGGGCGCGAGGCGGATCGCAAAGTGGGCATAGGCTTGCCCAAGAGGGCTGTCCGTCTTCTGGAGCGCCGCCTCGGCCAGTTCCTCGCGGCAGAGACGGGCCAGTGCGTCGCTTTCGGCCTCCTCCATGACCGCAAAGCCCGGCGTCACCCCGGCCTCCAAGGGGAAACGCCGCAGCAGCTGCTCGCAAAATCCGTGCAGGGTCTGGATCTTGAGCCCGCCCGGCGTCTCCAGGGCGCGGGCGAAGAGCGCGCGGGCGCGCGAGCGATCGCGGACCGGCTCATCGATCCTCGCCAGTTCCCGGTCGAGCTCGGCGTCTTGCGCGATCGCCCAGCGGCCGAGGGTCTGGAAGAGGCGGGTCTGCATCTCGGCCGCCGCCGCCTTGGTGTAGGTGACGCAGAGGATCGCTTCGGGCCGCACCCCACGCAGCAGGAGCCGCGCGACCCGGGTCACCAGGGTATAGGTCTTGCCCGAACCGGCGTTGGCTTCGACGAACGCCGAGACCTCGGGGTTCGAGGCGACGAGCTGCGGATCGGACGCCTTCACTCCCCGCCTTCCTCACCTTCGCCGATGACGCCCCATTCCCAGTGACGGGCGAGATGGTCGTAATCGCTGCGGCCTCGGATGAACTGGGGAGCGACCCGCGAGCGGTACGGGGTTTCAGGCTTGTCGAAGTGGTCGACCTTGCGCCGGAGGCCGTCCAGCGCGGCGGCGGACAGGGCCTCGGCGGCGCCCTTGCCGCGTTCCTCCTCCTTGCCGAACGTCCCCCGCCCGATGACATGGACGTACGTCAGATCGCCCGGCGCCGAAGCGGGAATCCCTGGAAAGCCGCCCTCGGCGAGGATGGCGCCGGCGAGGGTGAGCTGGGGGGCGAAATGGGTCTCGACCTGCTTGCCGCTGGGCGGCGCGCCGGTCTTGAAGTCGAGGATGTCGGCGCGATCGCCGCGATGTTCGATGCGATCGGCGCGGGCGGTGAGCTTGAACGGGCCGCCCTGGGCCTCGAAGCTCAAGGCGCCGGTGAGCTCCACATGGATGTCCGCGCCGGGTCGGCGGACGCGCTCACGCTGCGCCCACCAGCGGGCGATCTCCTCCGCCTGAGGCTTTTCGCGCGCCATCCGGTGGTTAGGCAGGCCGCTCTCGTCCAGCGCCGCGAGGATGAAGTCCAGCAGCTTGGCTTCGGGATCGTTGGGCAGGACGGTAGGGTGCTCTCGGGCGAAACGCTCGAAAGCGGCGTGGATGGCGATGCCGCGCGCCCGGGCTTCCAAGGGCTCGTCCGGCCGTTCGAGGGCCCTCAGGCGCAGGATCCTCTTGGCGTAGAGAGCGTAAGGATCGCGAGTCCACACCTCGACATCTGTCACCGGCAGTTCGCGCGGCCGCCTCTCCACCGGCGGAGTGGGCGCGGGCCGACTTGCCGGCATGAGGTTCGCGGGCGGCCGCGCGAGGGGCGCATCCAAGGCGCGGGCCAGGCGCAGGATGTCATCTCGTCGAGAGACGGCGAGCCCGGCCGCCTTGGCCAGGGTCTCCAGGCGCCACAGCCACCGCGACTGCACAGCCGGCGATCCGCCCCGGCGTTGCGAATCGACCAGGATCACCTCCGGCGCGCAGGCGCCCTGGGCGAAGTCGTGCGCCGAGAGACCGAGGCGGCGCTCAGGCGGGGGCAGGCCCAGCGCTTCGCGCATCGGCCGCGACAGGAAGGGGTCGGTCGACGCCGGCCTAGGCCAGGAGCCCTCCTCCAGACCCGCGAGCACCATCCGGTCCGCGCGCACCAGGCGCGCTTCGAGCACGCCAAGGATTTGGAGCCGGGGGTGGGTGGCCCCGCCTCCCCGCAGCGTCTCGCCCGCCAGCAGAGTCTCGACCAGGTCCGCGAAGCCGCGGGCAGTGACCGGCGGCAGGGCGGCGCTCTCCTCGATCAGCCCCCGGAGGAGTTCGGACAGCGCCTCTCCGGCCTGCCCGGCCCAGAGGGCGCCGGTGGCGCCTTCTTCGTCGCTCGCCAACGCCTCCAGGGTGAGGGTCAGGGCGCGCGCTGCGTCGGCGGTCTCCGCCGCCTCGGTCGCGAAGGGCGCGCGCGCGGCGGCAAGGGCGTGGCGCAGGGCTCGCGCGACCGCCAGCGCCACGTCGCCGTGGCTGTCGTCGCGCGCGATGACCCGCCGTTCGATCTCTTCCCAATCCCTTGGCCGGGCGCCGCGCAGAGCCCGGGCTTCGATCACCGCCCTCGCCCGGTCCAGATCGTCCGACGCCGTTCGCAGGCGCGTGAGCGGATGCTTGAGGACGGCGAGCAGCGACACCGGATTGAGGGGATCGGCCATCAGCCGGGCCACAAGGGCGGCGAGCACGGCGGCGGGGGCGGCGGCGAGCGGCGCGCCGGCGGAGGAGTCGGCGGTCACGCCCCAGCGTCGAAGGCGCGCGCTCACCCGTCGCGCCAGCGCCGCGTCTGGCGTGATCAGGGCGCAGGTCTTGTCCGGCGTCTCCAACGTTTCGCGCAGGGCGAGGGCGATAACGCCCGCGGCCTCCTCTTCAGTGCGCGCGGTGACGCGGGAAAGCCCTTCGAGCCCGCGCGCAATGACGTTCGACCCGACGGCGCGGGACTCCGCATCCAGCGCGGCGATCTGGTCGAGCCAGTCGGCCGTGCGCTCCGGCGGGCGCAGCGCCTCGGCGAGAAGCCGGCGCCGCCAGCGGCCGGCCGCCGAGACCCCGTGGGGCGCCCAGTCCGCCACCGCCGCCCGCCCGACTCCGGCCCGCGCGAGGAGCCGCTTGAGCGAGCCCTGGGGATGCTGCTCGCCCACCTCGCGCCAGGCGTCTTCGGCGAGGTCGCGGTCGAGCCCGGGCAGCACCACCGCTCCCAGCGGAGCGTTGGCGATGGCGATCAGCAAGTCGGCGGCGGCCGGGACCGATCCGGTGGATCCCGCGGCGATCACCGGCGTCCGCGGCGGCGACTCGCGCCAGCGGTCCGCCAACCCGCGCAACAAAGCGACCCGTCGCTCCGCAACATCCATCAGGCCCAGTTCGGCCAGACGCTTGGGCCACACCTCCAGCGCGATCTTCAGGAACTCGGCGGAGACGCGCCAGTGCTCCGCCAGCTCCAGCCCGACCAGATCGTCCACCCGGTCGGTGGGATCCACCTCTTCGATCCGACAGCCGTCGAGGAAGGCCGCCAAGGCGTCGGCGAGGGCGAGGGCCTGGCCGGCATCGCGCCGTCGATCCTCGCCAAGCCGCTCCGCCACCAACCCGGCGAGTTCGAAACGGCGGCGGTGGGCCGAGATCGCCGGCGGCAGGTCGAGCGCGGGGTCGTCGGCCTCGAACGGCGGCTCGCCCTCGTCGAGATCGCCCATCACCCGGATCTGGGGCAGGAGCATCGCCCGGCGGGGGCTGGCCTTGAGGAAGGCGTGCGCGAGGCTTCGCGCCGCCCGGCGCGTGGGGACGAGGAGGGTGGCGTCGGCGAGCGCGTCGTCGCCCAGCGGCTCGAGACAGCGAAGCGCGCCGGCGGCGAGGTCGTCCAGGAACGGACGATCCGAGTCCAGGCTGAACCAGCCGGAGGGGAAACTCACAGCCGCGCCTCCGCCAGGGCTCGCGCCTGCGGATCGCCGACGTGCATCCAGAGCCCTTCGAGCGGAATGCCGTGCAGGCGGCTTCGATCAGCCATCTCGAGCCAGCGCGGAAAAGCGGAAAAGGCGCCGTCCGGCCATGCGTCGATCACGGCGGGATCGAGGATGTGGACGCCGGCCTGGGCGAACGGCGCGCGCGCCGCCGTCCCGCGATGCGTCAACGAGCCATCCGCCGCGCGGAAGAAGTCTCCCGGGCCGTCGAAACCGAGCGAACGCTCGAGCGGGGCGATCAGGTGTAGCGCGTCCATTCGCGTGCTGTCCCAGCCCGCCGCCAGGCGGTCGAGCGCGGCGTCGTCGTCGAGCCAGAGGCTGTCGATGTTCGCCACCAGGATGGGATCGTCGCCGAGCGCCGCCCGCGCCTTCTTCAACCCGCCGCCGGTCTCGAGCAGCGCCTCGCGTTCGTCGGAGACCAGGATCTCAAGGTCGCGCCGGCCCCGCACGTGCGCCTCCAGCGCGTCGGCGAAGGCGTGGACATTCACCACCGCGCGAGTGACGCCGGCGGCGGCGAGGCGGTCGAGCACCCGGTCGATCAGGGTGCGCCCGGCGACCTCCACCAGGGCCTTGGGCCGGTCGAGGGTGAGCGGACGCATGCGCGTGCCGAGCCCCGCCGCCATGACCATGGCCGTGGTGGGCGATCTCACCCGCGCGCCTCTTGTGGAACATGGCGCGCCAGCCAGGACGCGAGCCCCTCGGGGCCGCCCTCGCGGAGCAGAGAATCGAGATAGCCCCACAGTCGCCCCATGAAGGCGAGGTAGCGCGGTTTGCCGTCCCGCGCCACGAGCCGGGCGAACAGCCCCAGGATGCGCACGACGTTGATCGCGCCCAACGCGCGGAACTCGTCCCTGAACCGCTCCTCGTCGAGATCCGGACGGCCTTCCAGATAGCGCGCCAGCACGGCCTCGCGCCGGTCCGGAGAGACCTCCCGGCGCGCGTCGTGGAGGAGCATGGAAAGATCCCAGGCCGGGTGAGCGCGTACCGCGTCCTGGAAGTCGAGCAAGCCGACGCGGGCGATGCCGTCACGCTCCGGCAGCCAGATCAGGTTCTCCACGTGATAGTCGCGATGGCAGAACACCGCGGCGCCCTGGTCGGCGAGTGCGCGCACCGGCGCCCAGATCGCCTCCCATTCCGCGACGGCCTCGGCGGTGAACGGAGCAAAATCGCGCAACCGCGGATACCACTCCAGAAAGATGTCCGTGTACGTGCGAAGCGCGACGCCGTCGTAGTCGAGAAGCGGCCAGCGGCTGCCATTACCCTCGACCGAAGCCGGCGCCGGCTCGGCGTGCAGGGCGAGCAGCAGGTCCGTCGCGGCCTCGTAGAACGGCGCTTCAGCCGCCCCCGATTCCATCAGTCGCGCGAACAAGTCGTCGCCGAGGTCCTCGAGCACCGCCAGGCCGGCCGCCGGATCGGCGGCGACGACCTCGGGAGCCGAGAACCCCCGCGCCCGCAGCCAGCCGGCCACCGCGACGAAGGCGTCCACGCGGCCAGCGGCGAGGCGGGTCAGGGCGTTGTAGCCGAGCGCCGCCCTCTGCTCCGGCGTGGCGTCCGGCGGACAGGGCGGGCTCTCCAGGCTGGGGCGCTGGTCCATCAGAATGAGGCTGGTCCCGCCCGGCGTCACAAGTCGCTCGTAGGCGCGGGTCGAGGCGTCGCCGGGCAGCGGTGTGCGTTCCACGTCGGCCAACCCGGCGTCACGCAGAAAGACGAGGCGCTGCGCCTCCCGCTCAGAGATCGAGGTCACGAGCGCTCCAGCTTCCAAAAGGGGCCAGCCGCGCGTTCCGGCCGCTCGGATCGTCGGCATCGGGGCGTAGGGCGACCTCCAGCCGATCCGGCGGCGGGTCGTCGCCGAGACGCTCGGGCCACTCGATCACCGCCGCGCCGGTCTCGAGGGCGTCGGCCAAGCCGAGTTCGTCGGCTTCTTCGGGGCGGGCGAGGCGATAGAGGTCGAAGTGGGCGATGGGGAAGGCTCCGCCGGAATAGGTCTGCACCAAGGTATAGGTGGGGCTGGGGATGTCGCCGGTCTCGCCGGTGAAGGCGCGGATGAGCCCGCGCGCCAACACCGACTTCCCCGCGCCGAGCGGGCCGGAAAGGCAGACCGCATCGCCAGGCCGCAATCGGGCGGCAATGGCCGCGCCCAACCTGGCCGTCTCCGCCTCGCTCGCCAGCCGGATCTGCCTCATGCGAACGGCCGATCGGGCTCGGCCGCCAAGGTCCGCTCGATATAGGCCTTCAGGGCCAGGGTTCCCTCAGGCGTGTCGGGCGGCAGGGCCTGGGGCGCGATCGTCGGGCCGATGCTCAGGCGGAACGCCTTGCCGCGCTTGTTGAGAAGCTCGTGGAACAGGGTGATGTCGCGAAGCTCTCCCGAGAAGCGGTCGAAGAAGTGGAACAGGCTCGAACGCGGTCCGTCCACATGGATCGGCGCGATCGGGGCCGAGTACTTGCGGGCGACGGAGACGGCGGTGGGAGCCCAGTGCGGGTCGGCGATGGACCCGTCCGGCTGCCGCCGAGCGATACGACCGGCGGGGAAGACCACCAGCGCCCGCTCGGATTCCATCGCTTCTCGCGTCATCTTCAAGGTGACCCGCGTGCGTTCGCGGGTGCGCTTATCCTCCACCCACTCCACCGGGATCAGGACTTCGTCGAGGCGGGGCGAGACCCGATGGGCGTCGGCGTTGGCGTAGAACATCATGTCCGGCCGGATCGCCTTCAGCGCATCCCAAACCGCCACCCCATCGGCGATGCCGGTTGGATGGTTGCAGACGATCACCAGCCGGCCGTGACGGGGTACGCGCTCCAGCCCGCGCGCGGTCACCTTCACGCGCAGCAGGTCGGAGATGAAGGCCAAGGCGCGGCCGCCCTCCATCGGCGCGATGGCGTCGGCCATGCGCCGCGCGCGCGCGTAGTCGAGGATCGCGTACAGCGGGCGGCGCACGAGCGGCCACAGCGGGCCGCTGGCCAGGCGCGGCGCGCGCTCGGTGATCAGGGTGTCGACGATGTGCGAGGAGCCGTTCTGAATCATTGAGCCGCCAGGATGCTCGCGCGCTGTCTCATGGAGCAAGTGTCGCCTTGGCGCGCTTGGGGAGGGCGATCTCGCCGATCCAGCGGCGAACACCTCAACGGAGCCCAGGCATGAGCATCTTCAGCGCGATCATGGACAAGATCTTCCACCATCCAGCGGCGCATCCCGCGGCCGCGCCGGCGGCGCTTGCCCAGTCGACGCCTCAGGTCGCCTCGCCCGCGCAGGCTCCCGCCGCCGAGCCCACCCCCAGCCAGCAACCGGTGGATGTCGAGGCCGTGCTGCAGGCCATGGCGTCTAAGGCGCCGGGCGGCGGTGGCAATTGGCAAAGCTCGATCGTCGATATGTTGAAGCTGCTCGACCTGGACTCCAGCCTCGACGCCCGCAAGCAGCTCGCGAGCGAGCTTGGCGTGAACGCCGGCGCGCCCGGCACGGCGGAGGAGAACGTCGCGCTGCATCGCGCGGTGATGGCCAAGCTGGCTGAGAATGGCGGTAAGGTGCCCGACACTCTCAAGAACGCCGCCTGAGGACTTGTCATGAGACGCTTGCAACGCTGGACCGTCTTCATCGCCCTTCTCGCTGTCATCGGGGGAGGGTTCTGGCTGTTGTGGCGGCTCGAACTTCGCGGATCGCCGCGCACCCTCACGCGCGACCAGCCGGCGATCTCGCATCTGCTGGAGACCGCCGCCTGGGTCGGACCTAGGACGGCCGGTCGCCCGGCTTACCTGATGGTCTACGGCGGCTGTCCGGGTTGCGAGGCTGCGGAGACGGCTTTCGCGGCGGCGGCGGACAAGGGCGCGAGTCCGAAGTTCATCGCCGTCACCCGTGCGGACCTGAACGGCCAGTCGCGCTCCACGCCGGACGAGCGGGCCGACGTGGCCGAGCTCTGGCTGAATCGGGACTACGGCTTCTGGCAGAAATGGGCGGCGTCCGGGGGCTCGCTTCCCGGCGCCGCGCCGGCCGATGGCGACGCCGCTCGGACGGCCGTTGTCCAAGCCGGTCGCGCCACGGCGGACCAGCTCAAGACCTTGCTTCAACAAAATGGAGCGAAGTTCGGCTATCCGCTGGCGATCTGGTGGAACAAGGCCGGTGCGATGCGCACCAGCGTGCTCGACAATCCCCCAGCCCTGCGCAAGGCATTGCGTGAGATCGAGGGCGGGTGAGGCGCCTCCCCTAGCGCGTCTGGCCGCCGTCGACCGGGATGACGGCGCCGTGAACGAAGCTGGCGCGTGGGCTCAAGAGAAAGGCGGCGACCGAGCCGATCTCCTCGGGCCGGCCCCAGCGCTTCAGCGGCACCTCGCGTCGCATCCAGCGGGTCCAGGCGTCGCCGCGATCTCCCTTGGAGCGCTCCTCCCAGTCTCCGCCGGGGAAGATGATGTTGCCGGGCGCGATGGCGTTGACCCGCACCTGGCCCGAGACGCGGGCCAGCTCCTTGGCCAGGTGGTTCATCCCCGCCTTGGCCGTCCCATAGGTGATCGGCGTGCCGAGCGCGCCGAGGCCCGCGATAGAGGTGATCAGGACGAGCGAGCCCTCGTCGCGCTTGGTCATCGCACGCAGGGCGGACCGCGACAGCCGAAAGGCGGAGGTGAGGTTCTGGGCCATCGCCGCCTCCCAGGTGTCGTCATCCACCTCGAACCCGGGAGGTGTGGGCGAAAGGCCGACATTGGCTACCGCCCCCCAAAGCGGGCCGAGATTCGCCTCCGCGCCGGCGACCGCCGCGTCGATCACGGCGCTGTCGCGCATGTCGCCCGCCATCGCCCAGACCTTGCCCGGCCCGTACTGGCCCTCGAAGCGGGCGCGGGTCTGCTCCAGGGCCTCGGCGCCGCGCGCTGTCAGCGCCACCTTGGCGCCCTCGGCCAATAAGGTTTCGACAATCCCCAGGCCGATCCCCCGGCTCGCGCCGGCGACGAGGATGACGCGGTCGTTCAGGTCGAGCTGCATGCGGGTCCGCTAACCGAGTCAGGCCGCATCCGTCCACCACGGATAGCCCTTGGGCATATCCGCCGACACTCGCCCCGGGAAATTCGGGGACCGCTTCTCCAGGAAGGCGCTCACCCCTTCCTTGACGTCTCCTCCGGTCCCGAGAGTCATGGCGAACGGGCCATCCACCTTGAGCAGGTCGAAGGGCAGATCCGCGCTGGAGAAGCGCCACAGGAGCTGGCGGGTGAGAGCGATAGAGACTGGGGCGGTGTTCTCCGCGATCTCCGCGGCGATCTCCCGGGCGCGGGCCAGCAGCTGGTCTGGCTCCACCACCTCGCTGACCAGCCCGCCCTCCAGCGCTTCCTGAGCCCCGAAGACCTTGCCGGAGAGGCACCAGCGCAGCGCCTGGGAGAGGCCGACGAGCTGGGGCAGGAACCACGCGCTGGCGGCTTCAGGCACGAGGCCGCGGCGGGCGAAGACGAAGCCGAATCGCGCCGAAGTGGAGGCGATCTTGATGTCGGTGGGCAGGGCGAGGGTGACCCCGACGCCCACGGCCGGGCCGTTGAAGGCGGCGATGGTCGGCTTCTTGGCGTTGAACAGCGCGTGGATGAAGCTCGCCCCCTCGCCGCGCTCGGCCCTGTCGCTTCCAAAGTTCTTCGACCCCGCGCCGCCCTCGGAGGTATCGAAGCTGCCTGCGCCCGCCGAGATGTCGGCCCCGGCGCAGAAGCCCCGGCCTTCGCCGGTGAGGATCACCGCGCGCACCGCATCGTCGGCGTCCGCCTCGTGAATCGCCCGGGCGATTTCCACCCCCATCTGGGAGGTGAAGGCGTTGAGCTTTTCGGGCCGGTTCAGGGTGATGGTCGCGACCGGGCCGTCGGTTTCGTAGCGGATCGCCTCGTAGGCCATCTCGGGGCCCTCCTTACGCGTTGAAATTGAGCTTGAGGCCGGGCCGGGGCCACCGCGCCTTGTAGAGTTTGCCCGTCCCCGAAGCGGTGATCCAGGCGGTGTGCATGTCGTCGCCGCCGAAGCAGATGTTGGTGGTGATCGGATCGGCGAGCGGGAAGTGCTCGGTCCCGCCGTTCGGATCGAAGGCGGTGATGCCGCCGGTCACCAGGGTGGCGACGCAGACCTTGCCGCCCGCTTCTACCGCCAGACTGTCGAGCAGCTGATAGCCGGGGAGCGGGCCCAGCACCTTGCCGGGCGAGAACAGGTCCCCGCCGGTTGCGATCGTGCCGGGCTCGGCGATGTCGAAGGCCCAGACGCGGCTGGTGTGGGTCTCGGCGACATAGACCGTCTTCTCGTCCGGCGAGAGGCCGACGCCGTTGGGCGTGATCATGCCCTCGCGCTGGCGCGAGATGCTTGAGCCATCGGGTTTGGCGTAGAGCAGCGCGCCCATGTCCATGACCCGCCCGTCGGACTTGCCCAGGTCGCTGAACCAGAAGCCGCCGCCCTTGTCGAAGACGATGTCGTTGGGACCCCGCAACGGCCGGCCGTCGCAGGCGTCGTAGACCGTGGTCACTTGGCCGGACTTGAGATCCACCCGCTGGATGAGTCCGCTCTTGTAGTCTTCGGGGTAGCCGTGCGGGGCGAGCACGCCGTCCGGCCGCTCGATCCACAGGAAACCGCCGTTGTTGGTGACGTAGACCGCGCCGTCCGGCCCCACCGCCGCGCCATTGGGCCCGCCGCCCAGGTCGGCGATGATCTCCTGGTCGCCGTTCGGCTTGACCCGCGTAAGCGTGCGGCGCTCGATCTCCACCAGCACCACCGATCCGTCGGCCATCGCGATCGGCCCCTCGGGAAACCGTAGTCCCTCGGTGACGAGTTCCACCTCCATGCGCGTCCTCCATGTGATCGGCCGTTCTTGGACCGTTGTTGATACATGTTCTAAGTTGCGGGGGTCGCGTCAAGCCGTCTTTGGGCGACCGGCCTCGCTTGCCGGTCATGCGCCCGGCCTGTATCCGAACCCTCGGGGACTGTGACAACAGGTGGGCTGGTGAACCGAGCTGCAAACGACACCGTGATCGACGATGATCCGCCGCTGAGTCGACGCGAGGCGGGCAAGGCCGAGCGTCGCGCCCGCATCATCCAGGCCGCCCGGGAGCTGATCCGCGAAACCGGCGACGCCGGTCTGTCGATGCGCGCCTTGGCGGCGCGGGCCGGAGTCAGTCTGGCGACACCCTATAACCTGTTCGGCTCCAAACGGGCGATCGTCCTGGCGGTGCTTCAGGATGTCCGCGACTTCCACGAACGGTTCTCGCACCTGAAATCCGTGGATCCGATCGAGAAGATCTTCACCGCGGTCGATCTGGCCGTGGAGTTCTATGTGCGGGATCCGAAGTTCTACAAGACACTCTGGTCCGCCGTCTTCGACACCACCGACGAATACCGTTCCGCGATCTTCAATCCCAAGCGCGACGCCTTCTGGAAGGGGTTGATCGACGAGGCGATCGCCGCGGGCGCTCTCTCGCGCGACATCGATCCTGACCTGCTGCTCCAGCAGCTCGACGGCGTGTTCCGCTCGGTGATGCTCGATTGGATCCTCGGCGAAGCCGCGCCCGAGGCGCTCGCGCCCGCGATCCGGCTCGGCTACGCGCTGATGCTGAAGGGCGCCTGCTCGCCCGATTGGGGCGGACCGATCCAGGCTCGGGTGCTCGACGGCCAGAGCCGCCTGCGCGCATCTCGCCTATCGCGCGTTGACAGTCGGCCACAAGCTCATAACGTGTCCTAAAATCCAAGGACACGGGAGCGGCATGGATCACGGCGACACCCTGGTGGCGGAGGTCTCGCCGGCTCAGCGCTTCGACGAAGCCGCGCTGCACCGCTATCTTCGCGAACGCCTGCCCGAGGTCGGCGACCGACTGGCCGTCAGCCAGATCAAGGGCGGCGCCTCCAACCCGACCTTCATCCTCGACACCGACGGCGGCCGCTTCGTGCTGCGCAAGAAGCCGCCCGGCGTGCTGCTGGCCAGCGCCCACCAGGTCGACCGCGAGTACCGGGTGATGAAGGCGCTCGCCGACACCGACGTGCCCGTGCCGAAGATGCGGCTCGTCTGCGACGATCCTTCGGTGATCGGCACGCCCTTCTACGTGATGGAGTTCCTGGAAGGCCGCATCTTCCGCGAGGCGCGCCTGCCCGGCCTCACGCCCAGCGAGCGCGCCGCCGTCTACGACGAGCTCAACGCCACCCTCGCCAAGCTGCACAAGGTCGACTTCGAGGCGGTGGGGCTGGGCGACTTCGGCCGCCCGGGCGGCTACTTCGAGCGCCAGATCGGCCGCTGGACCAAGCAGTACCGCGGCGCGGAGACCGAGCACTCGCCCGCCATGGAGCGGCTGATCCAGGAGCTGCCGGCGCGGATCCCGACGGACCAGTCGGTGTCGATCGCCCACGGCGACTACCGGCTCGAGAACACCATGTTCCACCCCACCGAACCGCGCCTCATCGCGGTGCTGGACTGGGAGCTCTGCACCATCGGCCATCCCCTGGCCGACCTCGGCTACAACGGCTTCATGTGGCACAGCCACGGCGAGAGCTGGGGCACGCTGGACGGGGTGGACTTCGCCACCAGCGGCATCCCCACCGAGCAGCAGTACGTCGACGCCTACCTGCGCCGCACCGGCCGTGGTGAGGTCGAGGACTGGGACTTCTATCTCGCCTTCGCGATCTTCCGCCTCGCCTCCATTTCCCAGGGCGTCTACCGCCGGGTGCTGAACGGGGTGGTTCCCAGCGACCGCGAGGCGATCAACGGCGCGCCGGCTCTGGCGGAGCAGGCGCTGGAACTGCTGCACCGGAGCGGACGATGAGCGAGGCGACCACCGAGGAGAGCGTCCTCTATTCCGTCGAGGACCACGTCGCGACCATCACCCTCAATCGGCCGCAGCGGCGCAACGCCCTCACCTACGAAGCCTACGACCGGCTGGAGCAGTCGTTCCGCCGCGCGGTGAGCGATCCCGAGGCGCGATGCGTGATCGTCACGGGGACCGACCCGGCGTTCTGCTCCGGCGACGACGTGCGCGAGATCCTCGCCGCTCCGCCGCCGGCCAATCCGGTCCCGACCTCGCCGGTGGTGCGCCACAGGCCGACGCCCGCCGCCATGGCGGCCCTGGAGTGCGACAAGCCGGTCATCGCCGCGGTGAACGGCCCGGCGATGGGCTGGGGCATGGAGCTGGCCCTCTATGCCGACATCCGCATCGCCTCCGAAAAGGCGGTGTTCGCCGAGCTGTTCATCAAGCGCGGCCTGGTCTGCGACGTCGGCGGCTTCTACCGCCTGCCTGCCATCGTCGGTCCGGCCAAGGCGGCCGAACTGCTGTTCACCGGCGATCCCATCGATGCGCACGAAGCCGCCCGCATCGGCCTGGTCCGCGAGGTGGTCCCTCACGAGACGCTGATGTCCAGCGCCCGCGCCCTGGCCGCTCGGATCGCGATCAACCCGCCACTCGCCCTGCGCTACATGAAGGAAGGCCTGCGGCGCGGCGCCTATGGCGACCCGCGCGAGATCGGCGGCTGGGCGATCGAGACGATCCGCCGGCTGATGCAGACCGAGGATCATAAGGAAGGCGTCGCCAGCTTTCTCGAAAAGCGCGCGCCGGTGTTCAAAGGCCTCTAGAAGCCCCGCAGGAGATCAATCCCGCTGGAGACCCGCCATGGCGCTCGACATCGCCGACTACAACGCTCGCTGGCTGAAGGCCTGGAGCGCCAAGGACGTCGACGGCCTGCTCGAGTTTTATGGCGAGAGCTGCGTCTACAAGGACCCCCAGACCAGCGCCGGGATCACCGGCCACGAGGCCTTGCGCGCCTACCTCTCAGGCCTGTTCGCCGCCACGCCGCCGATGACCTACACGCCTGACGAGGTCTGGCCGATCCCGGGCGGCTTCTGTGGCCGCTGGTACTGCGAGATCGGCGGCGACCAGCCGAGCCGGATGCGCGGCTTCGACCTCGTGCTCATGGACGGCGACCGGATCACCCTCAACGAGGTTTACGTGCACGCGTTGAGCTGACGCGACGGTTGCGACCCGCACCGAAACCCAACATCCTCCGGCGAAACACCAAGAGGTTAGAACGTGCGGGGCTCATTGGGGACGTCGGTCGGCATCGCCTTTGCGGTGGCGGCATTCGGTTGCGACGCTGGCGAGCCGCCGGGCGGGAAGGCTCCAACACTTCCGCTGACCGCCACGCCAGCGGAAGCGATCGATCCTATGATCTCCCAGGCCCAGACGGGTCCGAACCCCAAGCCAAGCGTCGTCACGAGCCCCGAGTGGTTGCACGTGCCCAGTGCTGACGAGTTCGCCCACGTGTTTCCAGACCGTGCGGTGCGGATGGGTGTATCCGGCCGAGCGGTGATCAAGTGCGAGGTGACGGCGCAAGGCGCGATGCGCGACTGTGTCGTCGTCGATGAAACACCGGTGGAGTTCGGCTTCGGCTCCGCCGCGCTGAAACTCGCGCCCCGGTTCCGGATGCGTCCGGTCACCAGGAATGGTGAACCCGTGAGCGGCGCGGTGGTCACGATCCCAATCCGATTCGTCGCCCATTAGAGGCGCGAGAGACGAGTCACCCCGCCCACGCTGCAATCGTCGTGCGGTGCAAGCAGCCGGTGGTGGCCGGCGTAGCCGCCGGTGGCGGCGTGGAGGAGGCTGCGGTTGTCCCACATCAGCAGCATGTTGGGCTCCCACTTGTGCCGGTACTGGAACTCCGGCCGCCCCTGCCAGGCGTAGAGCTCGCGCAGGAGCGGGTGGGACTCCTCGTCGGCCAGGCCTTCGATCCCGACGATGTAGCCGAAGGCGCTGAAGAAGCCCTCGCGCCCGGTTTCCGGGTGGCGGCGGATCAGCGGGTGGCGCTGGATGGCTTGCGCCTCGGTTGACGGCCGGATGTCCATGGAGCGCTTGGCGCGGTCCTTGTCGCCATAGGCCCCGTCCGGCGCATAGGCCTTGCTGGCCGAGTGCAGGGCGATCTTGCCCTCGAACTTCGCCCGCATCTCGCCCGGCATCGCCTCGAGCGCCTTGTGCTGGTTGGCGAACAGGGTGTCTCCGCCGGTGGGCGGGACGACGATCGAGAGCAGGCAGGTGCCGGCGGGCGGCCGTGCCTGGAAGCTCCAGTCGCTGTGCCAGTTCTCGGCGAAGAGCGGGCTCTCCTCGTCGGGCAGGCGCTCGACGGCGATGACGTGCTCGCGGCCGGGGATGGGCGCGATGAACGGGTCGACGCCGAACCCGCCGAAAGCGACGGTGAAGCGCTCCAGGTCGTCGTCGTCCATCGCCTGATCGGGAAAGGCGAGCACGTGGTGCGCCAGCCATGCGGCGCGGATCTCGGCGACAGCTTCCGGCCTGAGCGCCTCGGAGAGATCGACGCCTGTAACGCGGGCTCCGCAGGCTTGCCCGCTGGGTTCGACAGTGATGGGCATGTTCCCTCCTTAGCCTAACGTGTTCTCGAGGGCCGCATCCGCGGTTCTCGAGGGTCCTTTGACGGCCATTTAACAGCGATTTGCCGCCCGCTCATCAGGGCCTCGGCGTAGACATCGAGTGAATACAGCCGGGGAACACGCCCGCGCTGGATGAGATTCACGAGGATACGCGACATGGCCTTCACCATAACCTACAACGCCAACGGCGCGACCACCGGCTCGGTCCCCACGGATGGAACAGCCTACACGTCAGGCCAGACCGCCACGGTGCAGGGCAACAGCGGCGGCCTCGCGAAAGGCTCGCAAACCTTCTGCTACTGGAACACCTCCGCCGACGACAGCGGCACGGTGTGGCTGCCGAACTTCACCCTGACGGTCGCCGGCAACGTCACCCTTTACGCGCAGTGGTCGACCACCGCCGGCCTCACCGGCCAGTCCACCGCCAACTACAATCTCGCCTACGACGCCTCGCTCTCCACGGCGGCGGGCCAGACCATCGCCCAGGGGCTCACCACCCTGGTGGACGGCGATTTCAACACCATGAACGGCTGGTTCGGGAACCCGGGACTTAGCAAGACCACCGTGGTGATCGGCGCCACCAGCGGCGGGGCGGCCTGGAGCGGGAGCTTCATGGCCACCTTCATGGGGGGCAGCCCGTCCACCGACTTCGCCCGCTACCTGATCACCAGCGAAGTCACCGAGATGTTCATGGCCCAGTCCGCCAACGGCTGGGGCTACAGTTTCGGCGACAGCGACGAGGGCATCCGCGGCGAGGGTCTGTCGCGCTTCCTCGGCTGGCAGATGATCCAGGCCAAGGGGCTCAGCACCGGTGTCGCGGGTGGCTTCTTCGTCGCCAACGACTGGCTGAACTCGTCGCGCGCCGACTTCGTCAACACCACCGGCGACCTGAACGACAACGCCCCGGACGCGGCGACCGGCTGCACCACCCTGTTCATCTACTACCTGAACAGCCAGCTGAAGTTCTCGATTCCCAACATCATCAAGAACGGCTCATCGACCCTGGGCGGCGTCTATTCGAAGCTCACCGGCGACAACGGCGATCCCTTTCCGTTCTTCGCCCGCCTGGTCGGCCAGTCCTTCCCGGGCACGAAAACCATCACCGCTGGACCCAACTTCGACGACCCGTTCCCGCTGGGCCTTCTCACCTTCGGGGCCAACACCAACACCTTCAGCCGCGACCAGGCGAAGGACTATGTGCTGAACAAGGGCGGCATCGCCGCCAACGCCTTCTACCTGATCCTGGAAGGCTTCAGCATCGACTCGTTCAACGCCTGGGGCGTGAAGATCCCGACGCCGAGCTTCGAAGGCACGGTCTCGGGCGTGAGCATCCAGCCCTCGCCGGCGACGCCTGGCGGTCCCGTGCCGGCCCAGGCGGTTCCTGAGTTCGAGGACCCGGCGAACACCAAGGCGCCGCAGCGTATTCGCTTCTCCTTCGACTTGAAGTTCACCGACGAGAGCGCCTTTCCAGCCAACCCTGGCGATCCGCCGACGACCGCGGTCCTGGACGCCTCCGCGAGCGTGTCCGGCGCCCCGCTCTCGGGCGCGAGCTGCAAGGGCGGGTTCGAGTTCCTCGCCGGCGCCAACCCCTACTTCAGCAACCTCGACGCCAACAACAACGCCGACGAGCCGTATCTCAGCCGCGACCTGCGGGTCTTCCGCATCCGGGAAGGTCTGTCGCCGCTGCCCGGCGCCCCGGCCTTCACCAGCGACGGCTACGCATCGATCCGAGGCTTCATCGGCTGGCTTAATGGCAACGCGGCCTACACCACGCCCAAGCCCGACCCCGATCCGCTGAACGCCCTGCCCTACCAGGACAGCTACGAGACCGGAGACAGTTCCGTCGCCCCCACCGACGGCTCAGGCAACAAGACCTACAACTTCGCCTTGGCCAGGGTGCGGCTACAGGGAACGGCGCTGGACAAGGCGGCCGCCTGCCGGGTGTTCTTCCGCCTCTTCGTCGGCCAGTCGGCTGACACCGACTTCCAGCCGTCGACCACCTACAAGAGCACTCAAGGGACGAGCGGCGCGGATAACGGCCACCCGATCTTCCCGCTCGCCTCGGCGAGCGGCCTCTCCGACCCGAGCGGCAACAGCCTGCAGACCATTCCCTTCTTCGCCACCGACAGCACCGGGGCCCACGACTACGACGGGACGGACGCCAACGGGAACATCCGCGACGTGCAGATCCCCAACGGCGCGGATCAGGTCTGGGCGTACTACGGCTGCTTCTTGGACATCTACGATGCGGCCGGCAACGCGCAGAACCTCGCCGGCACCCACCACTGCATCGTCGCCGAGATCGCCTACGACGACGCGCCGATTCCGACGAGCACGCCCACCGGAGCGGTCCCCACCCCGCTCACCTGGGACCAGCTCGCCCAGCGAAACCTGCAGATCACCCTTTCGGAGAACCCCAAGTCTCGGGCCACCCACGTGATCCCGCAGGCGTTCGATCTGCGCCCGAGCAAGGTCCCGATCCCTCTACCGGGCACCCTGCTCGACCTGCCGGACGAGTTGATGATCGACTGGGGCAAGACGCCGGACGGCAGCGTGGCGACGATCTATTGGCCCGGCCTCGACTCCCACAAGGTGATCGCCCTGGCGAATTCGATCTACGCCAGCCACCTGCTCAGCGCCGACGGACCGCACACCATCGCCTGCGCCACGACCAAGGGCGTGAGCTACATTCCCGTGCCGCACATCCCCAGCGGGGTGAACCTCGCCGGGCTGCTCACCATCGATCTGCCGGCGAGCGTCAAGCACGGCCAGGTGTTCGACATCCTGGTGCGGCGGATCTCCACCCGTCAGGGCAGGATCACGCCCCCGCCGCCGCCACCGCCGCCGATCAAGATCGCCGAACCCAGGGTGGAAGCCGCCGAACCGGTTCGCGCCCACCGCTCCGGTCTGCGGATCGACAATCAGACCACCTTCACCTGGCGCCAGACCCTCGGCTCCTTCACCGTGCGCATCCCGGTGACGGACAAGAGCGTGATGCTGCCGATCGAGGAGGACACCCTTGCCATCCTCAAGTGGCGCCTGGCCCACAAGCCGGCTCCGTATCGCTGGCGGCCGATTTGGGAGAAGCTGATCGAGTTGGTGTCGGCGCGGGTCGCCGGCCTAGGGGGCGATCCCTCTCAGATCCCGCCGTCGCTGAACGGCTACCCCGGCAAGGGGCGCCATCCCGAGCCGCATCCGGAGCCTGGGCCGCATCATCATCACGAGGACGTCGACCGAGCGACTGGGAAGGTGGAGGGGGTGATCTACGATCGCTTCGGCGACTTCGCCGGCTTCGAACTTACCACCGAGCACGGACGACATCTTTCGTTCCACGCGCGGGAGGAGGAGATCGAGGATCTCGCGCTGGAGGCTTGGCGCGAGCGCATGGTGATCACCGTGGTCTACGACGACGAGGGGCACGACGAGGGCCGACCGATCCGCATCATCCTTCGCCGCGCTCCGGCATAGGCCAGAATAGGAAAGGCCCCGCGGCCGGAGAACCGCGGGGCCCCTCGCCGCAACGCACGGCGATCGGTGTGTTCCTCAGATCAGCAGGGGACGCTCACCCGGCGCACCACATAGCCGCCGAAGTAGGGATCCCAGACGTTCTGGCGGGCCACGCAGTAGCCGCCGTAGTAGGGGCCGCCGTAGTAGCGAGGGCCATAGCCGTAGCCGTATCCGTAGTGCGGGGAGGCGAGCGCCGCACCGATGGCGAGACCGGCGATGCCGGCCACGGCCGCGCCACCACCCCAGCCGCCACGTCCGTGCCAGCCGCCATAATAGCCTCGGCCGCCCCATCCGCCATGGTAGCCATAAGCATTGGCCGGAGCGGCCGTCGCAGTCACCGTGCCGGCGGCCAGTAGAGCCGCAATACCGGCTTTGATCTTGTTGTTCATCGCGAGACTCCTTACTCTATCCAAGTTTTCCGCCGACGCTCGAAGCCCGTGTCGACGTCCTCTTTCGAGGATTGGGGCCTTTCTAACGCCCGCCATCTGAACCCTCGCTGAACGAAACGTTCAGCCGTCGCGATGGTTCTTCGTCATGGCGGCAATCGCGGTCGCCCTGTCGAAACGGGCGATCCGCGGGATCGAACCTCTTACCCGGCGGTTAGTCCCGCAACTCCGCCCGCTGTTCCGAGGTTCTCACATGCTGCGCTCTCTCCTGATCGGTTTGACCTCCGGAAGCCGCTCGCTCACCCCCCTGGCGACGGTGAGCGTCGCGGCGCGCCAGGGTGACCTGAGCGACCTGGACCCGCGATTGGCGTGGCTCCGCCGACCCGACGTGTCCTCCGGCTTGACGCTGCTCGCGGCTGGCGAGCTGGGCGGGGACAAGCTCAAGGGCGCGCCGGATCGGATTGTCCTGGTCGGTCTGCTGGCGCGGCTGGCGACCGGTGGCCTGGCCGGCGCGGCCCTGGCGCCCCGAGGACGGACCCTGGCCGGGGCGGCGCTGGGCGCCGGCGGCGCGATCGGCGCCGCCTATCTCACCTTCGCCGCGCGGAAGATCGCCATGGGTCTGTTCGGCCAGACCGCGACGGGCCTGGTGGAGGACGCGCTGACTCTCGGCGCGGCGCGCGCGGTGGTGGGCCTCAGCCCACCTCCTCGGCGATAACCAGCCACTGGCGCAGTTGGGCGGGACCGAAATTGGTGCTGATCGCGGTGTCCACCGCATCACGCCCGACGGCCATTAGGATCCGTCCGATCCGAGGGATCTTGTGGCGCGCGTCGAAGGCGTGCCAGGCGCCGCCCAAGTAGACCTCGAACCAAGCCGAGAAATCCATCGGGCCGGGAATGGGCTCGATTCCGATGTCGCCGAGATAACCGGTGCAGTAGCGAGCCGGGATGTTCATGCAGCGGCACAGGGTGAGCGCCAGGTGGGCGAAGTCCCGGCATACGCCGACCTGATCCTCGATCGCCTCGGCGGCGGTGCGGTCGCCACGGGCATGAGGGTAGCCGAAGACGATCCGCTCATGCGCCCAGGCGACGATCGCCTCGACACGGGCCCAGCCCGGAGGGGTGGCGCCGAACAGGCTCCAGGCCTTGTCCACCAGCTTGTCGGTCTCGCAGTAGCGGGAGCCCAGGAGGTAGACGAGCACCTCGTCCGGCAGATCGTCGATCGGGTGCTGGATGGCGTTCGGGGACTGGCGGTCGGGCAGGCCGGAGTCTTCGATGATGAAATCCGTCTGGAACCGAATCTCGCCGGGCGGCGCGACCAGCCGGGTGCAGACGTTGTCGAACGAGTCGCGGTACTCGCGGCGAGGGACATCGGGCGTGATGGTGATGACCTGCGGCGTGACCAGATCGCCCAGCCGCTCGGGGCGCAGGCTCAGCTGCAGCAGAAGCGGAGTCTCCGCGGTGCATTCGTAGACGATGTCGTAGCCGCAGCGGATGTGCATAGATTAAGGGTCCTCGGCGGCTCCAGCGGCCGCGTTTGCTCCTCAACGCAACCCGGCCGGCTTTGTTCGTTCCATGACGCTTCTTCACGACAGCGACCCAAAGCCGGTGATCGCCCGCGATTTCGGCGCCGATCCGCGCTTCCTGCTGGTTTGCGATCACGCGGGGCGCGCCATTCCCCGAATGCTTGGGGATCTTGGCTTGAACGAGGCGGAGCTCGAGACGCACATCGCCTGGGACATCGGGGCGCTTGGCGTGGCCGAGCGGATGGCCGAGGCGCTCGGCGCGCGCCTGATCGCCCAGGCCTATTCGCGCCTGGTGATCGATTGCAATCGCGACCCCACCAGCCCGGGCGCCGTGCTTGCCCGGAGCGACGGCGTCGACATTCCGGGGAACAGCGGGCTGGCGCAGGCTTCGATCGATGCGCGGGTGTCGGAGGTCCATGCGCCCTATCACGCGGCGATCGCCCGCGAGATCGACGCGCGGATGGCCGCCGGGCAGCGGCCGCTTCTGGTCTGCGTCCACAGCTTCACGCCCAACCTCGCCGATGGCGCGCCGAGACCGTGGCACGTCGGCGTCCTGCACGGGCCTCGCTCGCCGGTTTCGGAGGCGCTCCTCGACCGACTTCGGTCACGCGGCGAGTTCGAAGTGGGCGACAACGAGCCCTACGCCATGGACGGGAACGATTACACGGGCCCGGTCCATGCCTGGGCGCGGGGACTGGATCTGCTCGAGCTGGAGATCCGCCAGGACCTGATCGCCACGCCGGAGGGCCAGGGCCGTTTCGCGAAGCTGTTCGCGGACCTCCTCCCGAGCCTTCCTTCGGCGTAAGGTGGGTTCCATGAGCGAGCGGCGGCTGATCTACTTCTCCGATCCCATGTGCTCCTGGTGCTACGGCTTCGCGCCGACCATCGACGCCGTGGTCGCCCGGTTCGGCGAAGCGCTGCCCATCCGGCTGGTGATGGGGGGCCTGCGGCCCGGAACCACCGAGCCCATGAGCTTCGAGGCCAAGACGCGGATGGCCCAGTACTGGACGGCGGTCGAGGAAGCCTCGGGCCAGCCCTTCGACGCGGGCGTGATCCAGATCGAGAACTTCGTCTACGACACCGATCCCGCCGCGCGGGCGACGGTGATCGCGAGGCGGCAGGGGCAGGCGGTCGGCCTCGCCTTCCTCCACGCGGCCCAGAGCGCCTTCTATGCGCGCGGCCTGGACGTCACCTCGCCCGAGGTGCTGGCCGACCTGGCCGAGGGCCTCGGCCTCGATCGCGCCGCCTTCCTGGACGACCTCGCCAGCGAGGCCGTGAAAGAGGAGACCTGGCGCGACTACGCGCTCTCGCAGAACGCGGGCGTCACCGGCTTTCCGACCCTGATCGCCGGTCCGCGCGAGGACGGCGCCTACATGCCGGTCACGCGCGGCTACGACAGCCCGGATCGGGTCCTCGCCGCGCTGGAGGCGTGGCTCGCGGCGTGAGCCCGCCGCTGGGGATCATCGAGGGCTACTACGGACCGATCTGGCCGGAAGCGGACCGCGTGGCGACCCTCCGCGCGCTGGCGCCGCACGGCTACGGCTTCTTCATCCACGCGCCCAAGGGTGATCCGTTCCTGCGCCGCCGCTGGCGCGAGCCCCACCCGCCCGAGGCCAAGGCCATGCTGGAGCGGCTCTCCGCCGCCTGCGTGGACGCCGGCGTTCGCTTCGGCGTGGGCTTGAGCCCCTATGAGCTCTATCGCGGCTTCGGAGACGACGCGAAATCGGCGCTCGGCGCCAAGCTCGCCGAGTTCGACGCACTGGGCGTTCGGGAACTGGCGATCCTGTTCGACGACATGCGCGGGGACGTTCCAGACCTCGCCCGGAATCAGGCCGACATCCTGCACTGGATCGGGGAGCGGACGGCCGCGGAGCGGCTGATCGTCTGCCCCAGCTACTACAGCGACGATCCGGTGCTCGACCGCGTGTTCGGCGATCGCCCGCCCCGCTACCTCGAGGACCTCGGTCGCGCGCTCGATCCGGCGATCGAGGTGTTCTGGACCGGCCCGGAGGTTTGTTCGCGGGAGTTCACGCGCCGGGCACCTGGCGCGGGTCGCGGAGACGCTCGGGCGGGCGCCGGCCTTGTGGGACAACTATCCGGTCAACGACGGTCCGGTGATGAGCGATCGGCTGCATCTGCGCGCCTTCACCGGTCGCGCCGGGGCGCGCGACCATGTGAGCCGCCACGCCGTCAACCCAGCGAACCAGCCGACCTTGAGCCGGATCCCGGCGATCACCTTGGCGGAGGCTTACCGCTCCCCTGAGACCTACGATTACGGCGAGGCCTGGCGTTCCGCGGCTGGCGAGGTGCTCGGCCCCGAGCTGGCCCCTCTCGTGGAGCGTCACCTCTACTTCTTCCAGGAGAGCGGCCTCTCGCGCCTGGGTGAGGACACAAAGGAACGGCTTCGAGCCCGCTACGCCGATGCGGATCATCCCGCCGCCGCGCGAGATCCGCGCCTGGCTCGAGGGCGCTTACGCCGTCACCCGAGAGATGGTGGAGGCGTCCTGAGCGCTATTTGTGCCCGAAGAGGTGGCGCACGCGCACGGTGATGCGCTCGACCTCGCCCTCCACCGCGAAGGCCGCGTCGGAGAAGCGGGGCCCGCGCAGGTGGATCGGCGCGTCGTTGGAAAAGCCGATCCGCTCCTTGGGGATGCCCAGCACGTTCTGATGGACGAACCCGGCGTCGGTCTCGTCGTGATAGGCCTGGGCGGCGTATTCGCCGGGCGGCACGTTGGCGATCTTGACGATGGTTTCGCCCACCCGCGCCGGAGCCGCGCCCGAGTAGGGGCAGTCGCTGGTGAGGAAGGTCTCCCGCGTGCACAACTCGACCCGCACGTGGCCGCGCGCATCGTGAAGCCCGGTCACCGCCACCTCGACCAGACTCGCGCGCGCCGCGCCGGCCATCGCCAGACCCGCGGCAAATGCGGCAAGAGCCCGGGCCCGACGGCCCTTTCGAGGATCAATCATCGTTCTCCGGTCCACGTGTGCCGAACGTCCGTCCTCGGGGAATTGGCCGGTGGGCCGCGGTCGATCGGGCCTATATAGTCGCCGGCGGCGATTTAGATCAGGTGAAGCGCCGGAATTATCCAGCCCGGGCGTGTCCGGTTGACGCGCAGGCGCACCGGGTGCGAGCCGCCTGGGCTGCTCGATGGGGATCGTCATGCGGTATCGCGGAACGGGCGTGTTCTTGACCTTGGCCTTGGCGGCCACATTCGCTAGCCGCGCGGACGCGCAGGTGCTGCGGGCGTGGGTGCAGATGGTTCAGGGGGGCGCCGAGGCCCGCGCCGCGGTCGCCGGTCCGACTTGTCCGACAATCGAGGTCGATGGCCGCTCCGCGGCGATGACCGAGCGGGCGGGACCGGACGAGGCGTTTTCCAATCGGATGTGCGAGGCGCGGATCGCCCCGGGCGCGAGATCCGTCTCCATCGCCGGCGCGTCTCTGCCCACGCCCAAGCCGCGGCCGCGCCGCATCGTGGTGATCGGCGACACCGGCTGTCGCCTCAAGGGCATGATCGCCCAGCACTGCAACGATCCGTCCGGCTGGCCCTTCGCCCGGGTGGCCGCGCTGGCCGCCGCCGCCAAGCCGGACCTCGTGGTTCATGTCGGCGACTACTACTACCGCGAGACGCCCTGCCCGTCCGGAGACACGGCCTGCGCCGGCAGCCCCTACGGCGACCGCTGGGCGACCTGGAAGGCCGAGCTGTTCGATCCGGCGGCCCCCCTGCTGGCGGCCGCGCCCTGGGTATTCGCGCGGGGCAATCACGAGGACTGCAAGCGGGGCGGCATGGGCTGGTTCCGGCTGCTCGACGCCGCGCCTTCGCCCAAGGCTTGCCCCGCCGCGAGCGACACCTTCTCGGTCGACATGGGCGGTCCACGGCTGTTCGTGGTCGACAGCGCCGATACCGACGATCGCGACGCGCCGGATGCTCTGGTGAGCGCTTTCGACCACGAGATCGCTCCGGCTGGAGCCAAGGGGGTGAAGTCCGCCTGGATCGTCACTCACCGGCCGTTCTGGACCGTGGATCGGCTGGCCGGCTTCCTGATCGACGGCAAGGTCAACGCCACCGAGCGCGCGGCGGCGAGGCAGGCGAACCTGGCGAGTGTCGATCTCATCCTCGCCGGCCACGTCCACGACTTCGAGTCGATGGATTTTGGTCGCGCCCGGCCGGCGCAACTGATCGTGGGCACCAGCGGCGACCTTCTGCAGCCCTACCCCTCCGGGCCTCTCGCCGGAGGAAGACCGCAGGTCGACGGCCTTGCGGCGCGCGCCTTCTCGATGGGCCGCTTCGGCTACTTCGTCCTAGACCGTGACGGCGAGGGCTGGCGCGGCGTGTTCCGCGACCTCAACGACAAGGTGCGCGCGACCTGCGCGATCAAGGGCCGCTCGCTCGCCTGCAAGGCGGTTTGACGCCGCCGGCGACTAGACGCCGTCGTCGGTCGGGCCGGTGTTGTCGGCGGGCTCGAAGGTTCGCGGAGCGCGGCGGCGGCGCGGACGGCGAGTTTCCTCGCCGGCTTCGCTCGAACGGGGCTGCAGGAAGGCGGGGGCGGCGCTCACTTCCCCGTCGTCGGCTCTCAGCAGCCGTTCGGTCTCAGCGACCGGCGTTTCGGGCTGGCTGACGGCCACGCCGACGGGCGGGGCGTCCTCGCCCGTGAACTCGACGCTGTCCCGCGCCTGGGTGCGCGGCTCGACATTATAGCGAGGACGATCGCCGGCGGGGCTCGCCCGGTCGTCGCGCCAGGGGCGCTGGCCGCGATCGTCACGCCGTGTGGTGTTGTCGAAGCGATCGTCCCGCCGCACGGCGCCGTCGGCGCGATCGTCGCGGCGCTGGTCGGTGCGCTGCACATAGCGATCGCCATCGCGGCGCTCGCCGTAGGCGCGGTCGTTCTGGGAACGGTCGTTCTGAGCGCGATCGTTCTGAGCGCGGTCGTTCTGCGGCCGGTCGTTCTGGTAGCGATCGTCACGGCGACGCTCGCCTTCGTATCGGTTGTCGGCGCGATAAGGGCGCTCGCCGCCGTCCGCCTGCTCGCTGGCGTTCGGGCTTTCCGTCTGCTCGGCGTCCTGGGCCTCGGGCGCGTACTCTTCCTCGAAATCGATGTCGTAGCCGGAGACGAACTGGTCGCGGCCGATGATGTCCGACACCGGACGCTGCGGCTGCATGGCGCGCAGCAGACGGAAGTAGTGCTCGGCGTGCTGCAGGTAGTTCTCGGCCAGCACCCGGTCGCCGCCGGTCTGGGCGTCGCGGGCGAGCTGCTGGTACTTCTCGTAGACGTGCTGGGCGGCGCCGCGCACCTTGATGCCCTCGGGACCGTTGGAGTCGAACGCCCGGTTGGCGTTGTGCTGCGGCTTGGCTCCGCCGCCCCCGCCTCCGCCGCCGCCCCCGCGGTTGCGATTGCGATTGCGCTTCATACCCTTGAAATCTCTCATGTCGCTTCGATCTCGCTGCACGCGGGCGGCCGGCCCGACGCCGGCGCTTCAAAACCGCTTCGCGCGATGTTTTCTGGTCTTCAGTGACCGCCGGTAATCCGGCGGAAGGCGTCTGGTGTTATCGTTAGAACCTAGGTTGTTCGCTTCGCCGACCGGCGCTGCCCGAGCGGACCGCCGCTGGCTCCACCTCTGCAAGCGACCTTGGGGGCGCTCGACGGCGATGTCGTGGAACCTTGCGAGCCTTAGTCGCTCGCGCGCCAAGGTCAATGCATTTCTTGTTCCGCGTCCGGTCGCCGGCCACGAAGCACGCGCTCGCGGGCGGTGAGATCGTCCACGATGGCGAGGTCCACGGCGCCCGCCGCTTCGAACAGGGCGCGCACGCTCGCCGCCTGCCCAAGGCCGAACTCCACCGCGAACAGCCCGCCGGGCCGCAGCGTCGCCAAGATCGCCGGCGCGAGTTGGCGATAGGCGTCGAGACCGTCCACGCCGCCGTCCAGCGCCAGTCGCGGCTCGTGGTCGCGCACCTCCGGGGCCAGGCCGGCGATGTCGCCGCTGGCGATATACGGCGGGTTGGAGACGATCACGTCGAAGCTGGCCGGCTCGAGCCCGGCGGTCCAGTCGGTGCGCAAGAAGGCGGCGCGCCCGCCGAGGCCGAGCGACGCGGCGTTGTCCCGCGCCACGGCCAGAGCCTCCTCCGAGACATCGGTCCCAAGGCCGATGGCGGCCGGCCGCTCGGCGAGAATGGCCAGCAACACCGCGCCGGAGCCGACGCCGAGGTCCAGCACCTTGAGCCGCTCGCCCTCGGGCGTCAGCGGCAGGACCGCGTCCAGCAGGGTCTCGCTGTCGGGCCTGGGGGTCAGCACGTCGGGCGTGACGCGCAGCATGATCTTCCAGAAGCCCTTCACACCCAGGATGTGGCTGATCGGCTCCCGCGCGATTCGCCGCGCGAGGAAGCCTTCGAGCGCATCCGCCTGTTCGGGTGTGAGCGCCCTGTGCGGATCGGCGAGGATATCCGCCCGCGTCGCCGCCGCGGCCGCCTCAACCAGCAGGCGGGCGTCGATCACCGGGCCGTCGACGCCGGCGGCCTGGAGCCGGCGCTTGGCCGAGTTCCAGGCGGAGACCAGGGTAAGGGGCGCGGCGTCGCTCACGCTCTTTGAAATCCGCCGCGCCGTTACGAAGCTTGAACTAGGCCCGCTCGCCGGTGAACGGGAAGGAGCCGAAGGACCCCGCCTTCACGTTGCCGCTGATCTTGTCGCCGTCGATCTTGGCGGCGAAGTCGAGGGTCATCGGAAAGGGCGTGGTGATTTGCGACGCCCACGACAGGTTGTCGCCGTCCGCCTTGCCGGAAACGTCCTGCTCGCCTTGCTGGCCGTTGAACTTCCCGGTGAAGGTGTCGCCGCTGGTCTGGACCTGCAGCGTGCCTTCCTGCTTGCCCATGGGCGAGTTGATCGTGATCTTCCAAGTGCCGTCGGCCGACATGCGCCCTCTATCTCCCTATGAAGGTGTGCGCCGCGACCTAACCCGGGGAGGTGAGGCGAGACAAGGGCGCAGAACCTGTGTCGGCCGGCGCATCGAGCCTCTGCACCAGCTCGAGGGTGATGCCTTCCGGCCCTTCGAAGAACCGCAGTTTCCGACTGATATAGTCCATCTCGTCGCTCAGCAGGGTCACGCCGTTGGCGATGAGGTGGGCGCTCGCCGCCTCGATGTCGTCGACCCGGAACGCCAGGTGGTTGAAGCCGCGACGCCGCAGATTGGTCGGGTGGGCGCCGGGGTCGCTTCCTGGGACCGGATCGAAGGCGAGAAGCTGGATCTCGAACGGCGGATCGGCGCCCTCGAGCGCCAGGGTGATGTGTTCGGCCTTCATGTCCGGCATGCCCATGTAGCGGGCGGGCGCCCCGCCATCGATGGTCAGCACGTGCTGCTCCTTGAAGCCGATCAGCGCGAAGAACGCGATGGCGCGCGCCGGATCGGCGACGGCGATGGTGATGTGATCCGGATTCAGGAACATCGTCGTCCTCCAGCCCTTTCGGCGGCGGCCCAGCTTAGCACGGCCCGGTTGACGGCTGACCAGTGGGCCGCCCTAAGGTTCGCCAGCCTCAGAAGAGAACCCAAATGGCGCACGACGGCCACCCCCACGACCACGGCCAGGAACCGCCCTCGGACCTCGCCTTGCGCGTCAAGGCGCTCGAGACCGTGCTGACGGAAAAGGGATTGATCGATCCCGCCGCGCTGGACGCCATCATCGAGACCTATGAGCACAAGGTCGGGCCGCGAAACGGGGCGCGTGTGGTCGCCAAGGCCTGGACCGATCCCGCCTATCGCCAGCGGCTGATGGGCGACGCCACCGCGGCCATCGCCGAGCTGGATATCTCCGGTCGCCAGGGCGAGCACATGGTGGCGGTGGAGAACACCGCGGAGGTCCACAACCTCGTCGTCTGCACCCTGTGCTCCTGCTATCCGTGGTCGGTGCTGGGTCTGCCGCCGACCTGGTACAAGTCCAACGCCTACCGCTCGCGCGCGGTGATCGATCCGCGCGGCGTGCTCGCCGAGTTCGGCGTGACCCTCGGTCCGGAGATCGAGGTCCGCGTGTGGGATTCGACCGCCGAGGTCCGCTACCTCGTCGTTCCGAGGCGGCCCAGCGGAACCGAGCATCTGTCCGAAGCGGCGCTGGCCGATCTCGTCACGCGGGACGCCATGATCGGAACCGCGCTCCTGTGAACGGCGTCCACGACATGGGCGGCATGCATGGCCTCGGCCCGATCGCGCCGGACCCGCACGAGCCCCTGTTTCATGCCGAGTGGGAGCGCCGGGTGTTGGCGATGACGCTCGCCATGGGCGCGTGGGGCCGCTGGAACATCGACGTCAGCCGCCATGCCCGGGAGTCGATCCGCGGCGATCGGTACCTCGCCATGAGCTACTACGAGCGCTGGTTCGAGGCTCTGGCCAAGCTGATCGACGAAAGTGGACTGATCGACGAGCCCGCGCCCGCCGGAGCGGCCCTGAGCCCGGACCGCGTGGCGATCATCACCCGGAGTCGCTTCCCCTATACCCGCCCAGAGACGAGGCCGCCTGCCTTCGTCATCGGCGACCGCGTGCGGGCCAAGACCCTGAATTCCACAGGACACACCCGGCTGCCCCGCTACGCCAGGGGCCGCGTCGGCGAGATCGTCGCCGACCATGGCGTCCACGTCTTCCCCGATTCCAACGCCCACGGCCGAGGCGAAGACCCTCATCGCCTCTATGGCGTGCGCTTCACCGCGCGGGAGCTGTGGGGCGCAACGGCTCCGGAGCGCGACACCATCCACATCGACCTGTGGGAGCCCTACCTTGAACCCGCCTGAGCCCCGCGCCTTTGATGAGCCATGGCAGGCCCAGGCTTTCGCCTTGACCCTGAACCTGCACGAGCGGGGCGCCTTCGACTGGAGCGAATGGGCGGCCGCGCTGGCGGCTCACCGCGCGGCCACGTCGGATGATGGCGGCGCGGGCTACTTCGAGAGCTGGCTCGCCGCGCTGGAAAGCCTGGTGCTGGCGAAGGGCTTGGCCGCGCGATCCGAGATCGACGCCCGAACGACCGATTGGCGCCGCGCCTACGAGGCGACGCCTCACGGCAAACCCGTGGTCTTGGACACCATCAGGAGGTTTGGTTCACGCGAAGGCGCGAAGACGCGAAGTCGAGATGACCGTTGACGACGCGATGTAAGCCTTCCTTGAAGGTGGCCGCGCCGAAATTCATCAGCAGACCCAGAGGCTGTCTCGCCAAACGGAGGTAGGTCAACAGTTGCTTGGCGTGGACTGGAGCGATGCGTTCGACGGATTTCAGCTCGATGATGAGCCGTCCTTCGACGAAGAGATCGATACGGAATCCTTCGTGGAAGGTTCTGCCCTCATACGTGAACTCCAGCGCCTTTTGACGCTCCACGAATAAACCTCTGCGTTCCAGCGCATCGGCCAGCACCGCTTCGTAGACAGACTCGAGCAGTCCCGGTCCTAGGCCTTTGTGCAGGTGGAACCCACAATCCACAGCCTCTCGCGCGACGTCTTCCAGATCACGCATGAGCTAACTCACGCGAAGACGCGAAGGCGCGAAGCGCGTCTAAGCACCAAGGTGAAGATACTCATGATCGAACCTGATTGCGCTTCGCGCGATGTGCGCGAACCCGGAAACGGTAATCTTCGCGTCTTCGCGTCTTCGCGTGAACCTAACCGCAGCCTGGAACAGCGCTACTCCGCCGCCTCCAGCACCGGCGCGGGCTCGGCGGCGGCCAGTTCGGCCGCCTTGGCCTCCACCAGCCCGACGATGTGCTCGATCATGCCGGCGTTGTCCTGCTTGTGGTCCTGCCGGCCGGCCACATAGACCATGCCCGAACCCTTGCCGCCGCCGGTAAACCCCAGGTCGGTCATCAGCGCCTCGCCCGGGCCGTTCACCACGCAGCCGATGATCGAGAGGCTCATCGGCTGGGCGATATGGGCCAGGCGCTGCTCCAATTCAGTCACCGTCTCGATGACGTTGAAGCCCTGCCGCGCGCAGGACGGGCAGGCGATGATGTTCACGCCTCGGTGGCGCAGTCCCAGGCTCTTGAGGATGTCGAAGCCGACCTTGATCTCCTCCACCGGGTCGGCGGCGAGCGAGACGCGGATGGTGTCGCCGATCCCGGCCCACAGCAGGTTGCCGATGCCGATCGAGCTCTTGATCGTGCCGGTGCGCTGCGGCCCCGCCTCGGTGATGCCGAGGTGCAGCGGGCAGTCGATGACCTCGGCCAGCTGCTGGTAGGCGGCGACGGTCATGAAGATGTCCGACGCCTTCACGCTGATCTTGAACTCGTGGAAGTCGTGGTCCTGCAGGATGCGGGCGTGGCGCAGCGCGCTCTCCACCATCGCGTCCGGACAGGGCTCGCCATACTGCTCCAAGAGGTCGCGTTCCAGCGATCCGGCGTTGACGCCGATGCGCATGGAGCAGCCGTGATCCCGCGCCGCCTGGATCACCTCGCGCACGCGGTGCGCCGAGCCGATGTTGCCGGGATTGATCCGCAGGCACGCCGCGCCCGCCTTGGCGGCCTCGATGCCGCGTTTGTAGTGGAAGTGGATGTCGGCGACGATCGGGACGTTGGACGCCTTGACGATGGTGCTCAGGGCGGCGGTGGCGTCCTCGTCGGGGCAGGAGACGCGCACGATGTCCGCGCCGGCGTCCTCCAGCTGACGAATCTGGTCGATGGTGGCGGCCGCGTCGCCGGTGACCGTGTTGGTCATCGACTGAACGGTGATCGGGGCGTCGCCGCCGACGGGCACTTTGCCGACGTGGATTTGGCGCGACTTGCGCCGCTCGATCATGCGCCAGGGACGCACGCGGGTGTGATCTTGAACGGTCATGACGAACGGTAAGATACGCCTTCGGGCGTGAGTTTAGAAGGCCGCGTCTTAGGCGCCGAGCTTGGAGACCGGCGTTTTGGCCTCGGCGAGGGCGCCCTTGGAGACGCGAGCGGCGAACACTTCGACGGCGGTCGGATCGGCGACGTCGACGGTGAGGCCGGTCCCGTCGGTCGGCGCGCGCCAGGCTTGTCCCGGTGAAAGGACGCGGGCGAAGACCACCGCGCCGCTGTTGGCGCGCACGATCAGCGAGGTGGGCTTGTGCGCCTGGAGCAGCACCTCGCTCGCGAGCGGTCCGGCCGGCGCGCCATAGATGGCGCCGGAGGGCATGAACGCCGCGCCCACCGTGGGCTTCGGCTCATCGACGCTCTGACCGAGACCTGGCGTGGCGTACGCGGGCGGGGCGCTGGCCTCCGGCGGCGGCGGGAGCGGCGCGCCGAGCTGGACGGGTCCGGCGGTGGCCTGGCTTGGCGGCGCGCGATGGGCGGCGAGCACCGGGCCCGGCAGGCTCTCGGCGCGGACATGGCGCGCGATATTCCAGGCGGTGAGGCTGCCGACGACCAGGATCACCGCCGCCCCGACCACGCCCAGCCGGCGGCGCGGCCGCTCCAGGGCGATGGGCGGGCGAAGCGTCTCGTCGACCGGCGGCGCTTCGGCGAGAAAGCGCTCCGCCGCCGCGTCCTGGTCGAGGCCAAGGGCGCGGGCGTAGGACCGCACAAAGCCGATGACGAACGGCCTGGGCGGCAGGGCGTCGAAGTCGAAGGCTTCGAGCGCTTGAACGAGACGAGGCCGGATGCGCGTCGCTTGGGCGATATCTTCTGGCTCGAGCCCCAGTTCCTCTCGCGCCGCCCGCAGGGCCTGGCCGAGATTTCCCGAAGTCTGGAGCACCACGCGGACGGGACGAAGCCGCGCGAGATCGTCGCGCGAAGATCTCGCGCGGTCGAGCTTCGGAACGTCGCCGGTGTCCAGCGGCATGAAACGATACTTCCCTCGGCCTCTAAGTCCCCGCCGACGCTCGGCACGCTGTAGACGGCCCTCAGTTGAGGTTCAATCGACTCACAGTGCGACAAAGTGCTTCCGGGCGAGAGTCTCCATCTCCGCGCGCACCGAGTTGGCGGACGATTGGAGCAACGGCTCCAGCGCCCGCGCCACAGCGACCCGGTCGCAGGACAGCACCATCCGTTTCACCGGGCCGATCCCGTTCGGCGGCATCGACAGGCGGTCGAACCCTAGCCCGATGAGGACCAGCGCCTCCAGCGGCCGTCCGGCGATCTCGCCACAGACCGACACGGGCGTGCCGGTGTCGGCGCACGCCTGGCGGATGGACCGCAGCGCCCGCAGCGCCGGCGGCGAGAGCACGTCGTAGCGATCGGCGGTGCGCGGGTTCCCGCGATCGGCCGCGAACAGGTACTGCATCAGATCGTTGGTGCCGACGGAGACGAAGTCGGTGAGCGGCAACAGCGCGTCCAGATGCCAGAGCAGGGACGGGGCCTCGATCATCGCGCCGACGTCCAGGCGCGACGGCAGCGGCCGGCCGCGCCGCACCGCCCAGGCCAGCTCCGCCTCGACAAGTTCGCGGGCGGCGCGGAACTCGCCGACGCTCGCCACCAGAGGGAACATGACCCGAAGCGCGCGGCCGCGGGCCGCGGAGACCAGCGCGCGCAGCTGCATCCGCAGCAGCGCCGGTCGATCGAGGCCCATGCGCACCGCTCGCCAGCCGAGCGCGGGATTGTCCTCCCGTTCGGACTGCAGGTAGGGCAGCACCTTGTCGCCGCCGAGATCGAGGGTGCGGAAGGTGACCGGCTTGCCGTCCGCCGCCTCGATCACCTTGGCGTAGAGCGCGGTCTGGGCGTCGAGGCGGGGCAGGTCCTCCGAGACCATGAACTGGAACTCGGTGCGGAACAGGCCGATGCCCTCGGCGCCGGTGTCGGGCAGGATCTCGAGATCCACCGCGAGCCCCGCGTTCATCATCAGCTCGATCTTGGCGCCGTCGCGGGTGAAGGCGGGCGTCTCGCGCAGCCGGACGAACTCGGCGCGGCGTTCGGCGCGCACGCCCATGCGGGCGGCCACCGCCTTCACGACGTCGGGACGGGGCCGCAGGTAGGCCTCGCCCGCCTCGGCGTCGACGATGACCGGATCGCCCTCGCTCACCCGATCGCGCAGGCCGGACAGGCGCCCCACGCACGGGATGTCGAGCGCCCGCGCGACGATCGCCGCATGGCTGGCGGGCGAGCCCTCCTCCAGCAGCAGGCCCTTCAACTTGGCGCGGTCGTATTCGAGCAGGTCGGCGGGCCCGAGGTTGCGCGCCACCAGGATCGCGTCCTCGGGCAGCGAGCGGGCCTGCACTCCGTCGCCGGTGAGATGGCGCAGGAGGCGGTCGTTGAGATCCTCGAGATCGTGCAGGCGTTCGCGCAAATAGGGGTCGCGCGCCTGGCCGATGCCGGCGCGATGCTCCGAGCGAACCCGCTCGACGGCGGCTTCGGCCGTCAGGCCCGACCGCACCGCATCCACGAGCGAGTGGTTCCAGCTGCGGCTGTGGGCCATCAGCCGATAGGCTTCCAGCACTTCGAAGGACGCGCCGAGCACGCCTTCGTGGCCTTCGAGCATGGCGTCGATCTGCGCCTGCAGCGCCTTGATCGCTCGATCGAGCCGCACCTCCTCCGCCGCGACGTCCTCGGAGAGCAGCCGCGAGGCCGCCACCGGCGCCTCGTGCAGCACCGCGACCCCGAAGGCGAGGCCCTCGGCGAAGCGCGCGCCCTTCATCCGCTCGGGACGGCGCGGCGCGATCTCGACGTCCTTGAGCTCCTCGCGCGACAGCAGGGCGCCGCCGGCCACGGTTTCGGCCAGGACCATGGCGATGATCTGCAGGTCCTCGACGTCGTCCTCGGAGTAGACGCGACTGGTGCGGTTCTGCACGACCAACACCCCGATCGCGCGTCCCCCGCGCAGCAGCGGAACGCCGAGGAAGGCGTGGAACGGGTCCTCGCCCGTCTCCGGCCGATACGAGAAAGCCGGATGGCCAGGCGCGTCGGATAGGTTCAGCGGCCGGCCCGTGCGCATGATCTCGCCGACCAGACCTTCGCCGCGCTGGAGCCGGGTCAGGTGGACGGCGCCGGGATCGAGGCCTTCGGTGGCGAACAGCTCCAACTCGCCGTTCGCCCGGTGAAGGTAGATCGAGCAGACCTCGGCCACCATCGAGGTGGCGACCGCGCGCACCACCGCATCCAGGCGCACCTGGGCCGGGCCGCCGCCGGCCATGGCTTCCCGGATCTGCCGAAGCAGGCTCCTGGGGCCGCGAGTGGCGAGGGAGACGGCGGGCATGGGTCTTGCGGCGGCCTCCCTTGACCTAGCGGCGCCTTTTAGCAGTTTTGCGCCAGCGCGCGAGGACGCCCCCTAGACGCGATCCGCGACCACGGGAAGGCGGACGCGCGTCGGCGCGCGTACGCTGCGCCTTCCGCCCGTTTTTGACGCGGTCGCCTAGACCCGATCCAAGCCGTAGGCGGCGTGCAGGGCGCGCACCGCCAGCTCGGTGTAGGCGGCGTCGATCAGCACGCTGATCTTGATCTCCGAGGTGGAGATCACCTGGATGTTGACGCCCCGGGCGGCCAGCGCGCCGAACATGGTCTTGGCGACGCCCGCGTGGCTGCGCATCCCGACGCCGATCACCGAGACCTTGGCGACGTTCTCATCGAGGGTGACGTCATCGAAGCCGATCTCGGCCTTGGCGTTCTGGACGATCTCCACCGCGCGCGCCGCGTCGCGCTTGCCGACGGTGAACTCCATGTTGGCCGCGCCCTTCGCTGCGGGCGTGGCTCTGGACGATCATGTCGACGTTGACGTTCGCGTCGGCCAGGCGGCCGAAGATCTCGGAGGAGACGCCCGGGTGGTCGGGCAGGCCGAAGAGGCTGATCTTGGCCTCGTCCCGGCTGAAGGCCACGCCGCTGACGATCCGCTTTTCCATGATGTCCTCCTCGTCGCAGACGATGGTGCCGGCGTGCTCTCCGGCGGCGCCCGGCTCGGTGAAGCTCGAGAGCACCCGCACGGTCACGCCGTGGGCCATGGCCATCTCCACCGAGCGGGTCTGCAGCACCTTGGCGCCCAGCGAGGCCATCTCCAGCATCTCCTCGTAGGAGATCTTGGAGAGCCGCCGGGCCCGTTCCTCGATGCGCGGGTCGGTGGTGTAGACCCCGTCCACGTCGGTGTAGATGTCGCAGCGCGCCGCCTTCACCGCCGCGGCGATGGCGACGGCGGTGGTGTCCGAGCCGCCCCGGCCCAGGGTCGACGAGCCGGCCGTCGCGGGTCACGCCCTGGAAGCCGGCGATCACCGCGACCTCGCCGGAGTCCATGGCTTCGCTCAAGGCGTGCGGAGGGGATCTCGTCGATCCGGGCCCTGCCGTGCGCCTCGTCGGTGATGATCGGGATCTGCCAGCCGAGCCAGGAGCGGGCGCGCACGCCCAGGTTTCGCAGCGTCATGGCGAGAAGGCCGGCGGTGACCTGCTCGCCCGGAGGCGACGACCGTGTCGTACTCGTCGTCGGAGGGCCCGACGCCTTGGCCCGGCGCGCCCGCGCCGTCGGTCCAGGCCACCAGCTCGTTGGTCTTGCCCGCCATCGCCGAGACGACGACGGCGACCGGACGCGTGGACGCCTTCTCCGCCACCAGGCCGGCGACGCGCCGGATGCGCTCGAGGTCGGCCACCGAGGTGCCGCCGAATTTCATGACGAGGCGAGAGGACAAGGCGTCGGTTCGGACTTGTGAAGGCAAGCGCAGCCGCATAGCGGTCGGCCCCCCACAGTTCAACGCCGGGCGCTCGCCGATGGCCGAAGCCGATCTGTCCCCCTCCAGCGTCGACCCCGCCGATGTGGCGCGGTTCTCGGCCCAGGCTCGCGAGTGGTGGGATCCCCGCGGGCCGTTCGCGCCGCTGCATCGGCTGAACCCGGCGCGGCTCGCCTTCATCCGCGACCAGGCGCTGGTTCACTTCGCGCGCGAAGGCTCGGGCCGGCGGCCGTTCCAGGGGCTGCGCCTGCTCGACGTGGGCTGCGGCGGCGGGCTGGCGACCGAGCCGATGGCGAGGCTGGGCTTCGAGGCGCTGGGGATCGACGCCTCCGACGAGACGGTCGCCATCGCCGCCGAGCACGCCCGCGAGGTCGGCCTGCCGATCGCCTACCGCGCGATCACGGCCGAGGCGCTCGCCGCCGAGGGCGCCCGTTTCGACATGATCCTCGCCCTGGAGGTGATCGAGCACGTCGCCGAGCCCGGGGCTTTCCTCGCCACGCTCGCCGAGCTGCTCGAGGGCGGCGGCCTGCTCATCCTCGCCACCCTCAACCGCACCCTCGCCTCGCTGGCGCTGGGCAAGGTCGCCGCCGAATACCTGTTGCGCTGGGTGCCCGCCGGGACCCACGACTGGCGCAAGTTCCTGAAACCGGAGCGGCTGGCCGAGCTGGCGACCGGCGCGGGCCTGGAGCTGGTGGAGGTGACGGGTCTGAACCTCGATCCCCGCGACGGGCGAGTGGCGCGGGCGGCCTCTCGACCCCGGTCAACTACATGGCGGCGTTCCGCAAACCCGTCTGAGACTTGGACAAGGCGTCGAGGTCGGCGGGCCGATCCACGTCGCGGCACACGCCGGGATCGTCCGTCGGCAGCCTGAACAGCCGCGGTCCCAGCGCCTCCAGGATCGGCCGCGCGCCGCGATCGCCACGCAGGGCGCGGACCGCTGGAAAGAGAGCCGCGCCGAGCAGCACCGGATGGCCCAGCTCTCCCTCGAAGCTGGGCGCCGCCGCCTCGAAGCCCCGATCCAACGCCTCGGCCAGCGGGCGAAGGATCGCCGCCGGGATCGACGGCATGTCGGCCAGAAAAACGAACGCGCCCCGGCACGGCGGCAAGGCCCCGATCGCGGCGCGCAAGGAGGCGGCCATCCCCTCGGCCCAGTCGATCCACGATCACAGTCTCGATCGGCGAGCGGCCGGGGCGGCGCATAGGCCCTCACCGTCGCGCCGACCGCGTCCGGCTCGGCGCCGAGCGCGACGAGCACCCCGTCCACCGGAGCCGCGGCGGCGATGTCGAGGGCGTGATGGAGGAGCGGCCGGCCGTTCAGCGGATGGATGAGCTTGCCGCCGCCGAAGCGCCGGCCCGCGCCCGCCGCCAGGACGACGGCCCAGAAACCGGAGGGATCGCTCACCCCGGCGTCGCGCGGATCCAGGCGATGATCTCGGCGTGGACGGCGACGGCGATCTCCCAGGGCGAGCGCGCGCCGATGTCCAGGCCGATGGGAGCATGGAGCCGGTCGAGGTCGGCCTCGCTCACGCCCGCCGCCGACAACCGCGCCCGGCGATCGGCCATGCGGCTGCGCGCGCCCAGCACGCCGACGTAGCCCGCGCCGCCGCCGAACGCCGCCGCCAGCGCCGGCTCGTCGATCTCGGGATCGTGCGAGGCGGCGACCACCGCCGTCCACGCGTCCAGGCCGATGGCGCCGAGCGCCGCCGCCGGTTCTTCGCGAAGGTAGTGGACGCCCGCGAACGGCGGATCGGGCGGACCCTTGGGCCGGACCAGCCAGGTCTCGAGGTCGCGCACCACGCCGAGCCGCGCGACGGCAAGCGCGATCGGGTCGCTGCCGACCACCACCAGCCGCGGCGCGGGATCGGAACGCAGCGTCATCGCGAACGGCTCGTCGCGGACGGTGAGCGCGGGATCGTCGCCCTGCGCCGGCTCGCAGCTTCGAACCTGGCCGTCGCTGGTCCACGTAGCCGGGCGGCGCTCGGCGGCGAGCGTGATGAGGCCTCGAGCGGCGCGGATCGTCCGGCGCGATCGCCTCCACCAGCACCTCCAGCCGGCCGCCGCACGGCAGGCGGATGTCGCGGAACGGGCTGCCGTGGCCGTAGACCAGCCGGCGCGGCTCCCCGTCGGCGAGCACCGCCATGGCGTGGCCGGCGACATCCGCCTCGAGGCAGCCGCCGGAGAGATAGCCCGTCAGCCGGTCGGGCTCGATCAGCATCTGGGCGCCGACGCCGCGCGGGGCCGAGCCGACCGCCCGATAGATCGTCGCCAGCGCCACGGCGCGCCCGCCCGCCATCGCCTCGGCCAGGGCCGGGCGCACATCGGCGATCAGTCCGAAGGTCGGCCAGTCCAGGTGGGCGGCGTCGAAGGCCATGGTGTCCCGCGCGATCCTTAGGTCCGAATGAGCACAATCGCCGAAGATCGGCCAGGGTTGCGGCAACCAAGCCCACGCCCCCGCGATTAGGGGAAAAACGGCGCCGCTGTGGGCGCTCGCTCGGAGAGATGGGCCGCATGGCGTGGTGTGCAACAGGGCGCGGCCGATGAGCGGCGTCAACCGACGACACCTGCTGGCCGGAGCCACCTCCGGCGCCGCCGCCCTGCCCCTCATCGCCAAAGCCGAGCGGGAGTCGCCGCGCACCCCGTCGTCGCCGGCCGATCCGCGCTCGGCGAGCATGGTCGACCTGACGGTGAACGGCCGGCCCTATCACCTCGCCGTCGACGCCCGCACCACCCTGCTCGACGCCCTGCGCGAGCACCTCGCTCTCACCGGCTCGAAGAAGGGCTGCGACCACGGCCAGTGCGGCGCCTGCACGGTGCACGTCGGCGGGCGGCGGGTGCTCTCCTGCCTGACCCTGGCGGTCACGGTGCGCGAGCCGGTCACCACCATCGAGGGCCTCGCCCAGCCCGACGGGACGCTCCACCCGATGCAGCAGGCGTTCGTCGAGGAGGACGCCTTCCAGTGCGGCTACTGCACGCCCGGCCAGATCATGTCGGCCGTCGCCATGGTCAAGGAAGGCCGCGCCGAGACCGACGACCAGATCCGCGAATACATGAGCGGCAACCTGTGCCGCTGCGCCGCCTATCCGCACATCGTCGCCGCCATCAAGCGCGCCAAGCCGAAGATGGGGAGCGTCTAGAGCCATGCGCCCCTTCGCCTACAGCCGGAGCGACGACGTCGCGGCCGCCGTCCGTGACACAGCCGGGGATCGCGCCGAGGCGCCGACCGGCCTCCAGCCGGTCCAGTACCTCGCCGGCGGCACCAACCTCGTCGACTACATGAAGCTCGACGTCATGCGCCCCGAGCGCCTCGTCGACATCAACGGCCTGGAGGACTCCCTTGGCCGCATCGAAGCCACGCCTCAGGGCCTGAAGCTCGGCGCCCTGGTGCGGATGAGCGCGGGCCAGGACCATCCGGCGATCCTCCGCGACTATCCGGTGATCGCCCAGTCGCTGGACCAAGCCGCCAGCCAGCAGCTGCGCAACATGGCCAGCCTCGGCGGCAACGTGCTCCAGCGCACCCGCTGCGAGTACTTCCGCGACGTCTCCTTCTCCGCCTGCAACAAGCGCAATCCCGGCTCCGGCTGCGCGGCGCTGGACGGCGTCAACCGCAAGCACGCCATCCTCGGCGTGAGCGACCAGTGCATCGCCACCTACCCCGGCGACTTCGCCCAGGCGCTGGTGGCGCTCGACGCCAAGGTCGATCTCGCCGGTCCCAGCGGGCGGCGGACGATCCGCTTCGAGGACCTGCACCGCGCCTATGGCGAGAGCCCGTCGGTGGAGACCAACCTGCGCCCCGGCGAGCTGATCACCGGCTTCACCGTGCCGGCCGGCCCGTGGACCCGCCGCTCGCTCTACCTCAAGGTCCGCGACCGCCAGTCCTACGAGTTCGCCCTCACCTCCGCCGCCGTGGCGCTCGATCTCGGCCCGGACCGCGAGGTGCGCGAGGTGCGGATCGGCCTCGGCGGCGTCGCGACCAAGCCGTGGCGGGCGCACGAAGCCGAAGCCGCGCTGAAGGGCCAGCGGCTGGACGACGCCTCGGCCCGCCGCGCCGGCGAGGCGGCCTTCGCCGGGGCCCGGCCGCGCGGCGCCAATGCATTCAAGGTGGAGCTCGGCAAGCGCACGGTGGCTCTGGCCCTGATGCGCGCGGCGACCCTGGAGGTTTAGAGACGATGGCCGACGGTTCCCCCCACATCGCCCCCGGCGTCTTCGGCCAGCCCACGCTGCGCATCGACGGCGTCGCCAAGGTCACCGGCGCGGCGCGCTATCCCTCGGACGAGACCGGTCGCCGATCCGGCCTACGCCTACCTGATCACCAGCGCGATCGCCCGCGGGCGCATCCGCGGCTTCGACCTCGCCGAGGCCAAGGCCATCCCCGGCGTGCTCGACATCCTCACCCACGAGAATGTCGGCAACGACGCCAAGCCCCCGCCGCCGCCCGGCGGCCACGGCGAGCAGACCCCCACCCTGCAGACCGATCGCGTCACGCACGACGGCCAGATCATCGGCGTGGTCGTCGCCGACACCTACGAGACCGCCCGCGAGGCCGCCTACAAGGTGAAGGTCGACTACGCCCCCGAGCCGCCCTCGGCGAGCTTCGACAGCCCGGGCGCCCGGACCCTCCCCAAGGACGAGGCGATCAAGCAGGCGGGGACCCAGGGCGGCAAGGCCTCGGGCTCCGAGGGCGAGGAGCACTACATCGTCGGCGACGCCGCCGCCGCCTTCGCCGCCGCCCCGGTCAAGGTCGACGCCCGCTATTCGACCCCGACCCAGCACCACAACCCGCTCGAGCTGTTCACCACCACGGCGGAGTGGCGCGACGGCAAGCTGACGATCCACGAGAGCAGCCAGTTCGTTCAGGGCCTGCGGGCCGACGTCGCCAAGCAGCTCGGCCGCGAGCCCAACGACGTTCGGGTGCTGTCCCGCTTCGTCGGCGGCGCCTTCGGCTCGCGCGGCGGCACCACCGGCCGCACCGCCTGGATCGCCGTCGCCGCCCGCCGCCTCGGCCGCCCGGTGAAGCTGGAGGCCACCCGCGCCCAAGGCTTCACCATCGCCACCTATCGCGCCGAGACCCGCCACCATGTGCGCCTCGCCGCCAGCCAGGACGGCAAGCTCCAGGCGGTGATGCACGAGGGCTGGGAGACCACCTCCCGCACCGTCCCCTATTCGGTGGCCGGGGTGGAGACGACGGCCCGGCTCTACGGCAGCCCCAACGTGTGGAGCCAGGTGAACATCACCAGCGTGGACCGCAACACGCCCGGCTTCATGCGCGCCCCGCCGGAGACGCCCTATCTGTTCGCCCTGGAGTCGGCGATGGACGAGCTGGCCTACGCCCTGGCCATCGACCCCATCGAGCTGCGCCGCATCAACGACACCCAGCGCGAGCCGATCAAGGGCCTGCCCTACACCTCCCGCCACCTGCAGGAGTGCTTCACGCAAGCCTCCCGCGCCTTCGGCTGGGAGAAGCGCAATCCCAAGCCCGCCTCCATGCGCGAGGGCGACTGGCTCATCGGCTACGGCTGCGCCACGGCCGCCTACCCGGCCAACATCGGCGTCTCCTCCACCCGCATCACCCTCTCGCCGGAGGGCAAGGCCAAGGTCGAGATGGGCGCGCAGGACATCGGCACCGGCACCTACACCGTGATCGCCCAGGTCGCCGCCGACCGGCTCGGCCTGCCCGTCCCGGCCATCGACGTGCGCATCGGCGACAGCGACTTCCCCGCCGCCGGCCTCTCCGCCGGCTCCAACCACGGCTCGGCGGTGTGCAATGTGGTCGCCAAGGCCTGCGAGCAGATCGCCCGCCGCATCGCCGCCGCCGCCGTGGCCGCGCCGGACAGCCCCTTCCACGGCCGCGACCCGGCGACCTTGAGCCTCACCCCCGCCGGCCTGTCAGGCCCGGGCGGCGCGGTCGAGCCGCTGGCCAAGGCCGTGCCGCGCACCGGCGGCCGGCTGGAGGTCTATGTCGAGAACATCCCCAAGGGCGCGCCGCCGGACGGCGTCGACAAGCTGTGGAAGGGCCAGATGGCCATGGCCCGCGGCTCCTCCTTGAAGACCGAGCTGCGCTATTCCTTCGGCGCCCAGTTCGTGGAGGTGCGGGTCAACGCCGCCACCCGCGAGGTCCGCGTCCCCCGCGCCGTGGGCGCCTTCGCCGCCGGCACCATCATCAACCCGGTCACCGCCCGCAGCCAGCTGATGGGCGGCATGATCTGGGGCCTCTCCAACGCCCTCCACGAACAGACCGACCTGGACGAGAAGCGCGCCCGCTACATCAACAAGGACCTGGCCGAGTACCTGATCCCGGTGAGCGCCGACATCGGCACGGTCGAGGTGATCATGATCCCGGAGACCGACCCGCGAGATCAACGAGCTGGGGATGAAGGGCATCGGCGAGGTGGGCATCACCGGGATGAACGCCGCGGTGGCCAACGCCGTGTTCCACGCCACGGGGGTGCGGGTGCGGGACCTGCCGATCCGGGTGGAGAAGTTGCTCCAGACCTGACGTCCTCCAGGCGGCGAATCCCTATGCGCGACCAGACCCACGTCCGACGGAGCGGTCGCGCCGACCAGGACTGCTCAAGCTTGATCAACTTCAACAAACCCGCCCCCACTCGGTCATCAGCGATCCTCGCCAATATAAGTTGGTACTCTTGGGGCAAGATCGTGTTCTGCGCAGCCGGGCGCTACATATGTGTACAAGAACGCGGCGAGTGTCGTCCGATTTTATCCGGTTTTGACGTTATTTAAACGATCAGTCGCCCTCACTGCATTGACCCGGGCGCACGCCGTCGGGCCTAAACGCCCTCGCGTCGGACGTTCTGTTGCGTCCGAATAACGAGGGAAAAAGTCTGTTATGAAAAGTGCGATTATCGCGGCGACGGGCGCCGCGGCGGCCCTTTTGGCCGCAGGCGGCGTTCAAGCCTTTCCGGCATACGGCGCCGACACCGCCGGCCCGACTATCCTGATCACCTTCGGACCGGGCGGAAGCGAGATTATCACCAACGCCTCGTCCCAGGGCCCGTACGACGGCTCCGACGACACCTACGTCGGCGTCATCAACAACAGCGGCGCCACGATCACCTCGTTCAACCTGTCGTCCACCAGCGAGCCGATCTTCGCGTTCGAAGGCGACGGCATCGACACCTACGGCGCGGTCGAGAACCCCGGCAATCCGGACACCACCGGCTACGGCGGTCCGAACGCCTTTTTCACCAACATCTCGTCGGATTTGATGTCCGGCACCGTGAACTTCACGGGCGGGATCGCCAACGGCGGCTCGGACTACTTCTCGCTGGAAGAGGCCCTGACCGCCAGCTCGATCGGCGGCGGCGTGCCGGAACCGGCGAGCTGGGCGCTGATGCTGCTGGGCTTCGGCGGCATCGGCTTCGCCGTCCGTCGCCGCAACGGTCTCGCGACCGCGGCCTAATCTTCGTCTCTGGCGAGGGAAAAAGCCGTCGCAAGGCGGCTTTTTCTGCCCGTCCACCGCCCGCCGGCGGTTGTCCTGTCCCGACGCACGGCGGAAACTAAAATCGCATGAGCAGGCTCAAGACCGGGGCTGAGGCGGCCTCCAGGACGCGCGAGACGCTGATGCAGGCGATCGCGCATCATCGCGCCGGCCGCCGGGCGGCGGCGAAGCGGCTTTACGACAAGATCCTGAGCGCCGCTCCGAACCAGCCTGACGCCCTCAATCTGTCCGGCGTCCTGGCGCTGGAAGACGGCCGCGTCGATCACGCCATCCGGCTGATCGCTCGCGCGGTGAAGGCGAACCCCGGGCACGCCGACGCCCACAACAACCTCGGCAACGCCCTGAAGGCCGCCGGACGGACCGCCGAAGCGGCGTCGAGTTATGAACGCGCCCTGGCGCTGAAGCCCGGGCTCGCGGCGGCGCATTCCAACCTCGCGGTCCTCCGCTACGACGCGGGCGACACAGGCCAAGCCATCGCCGGCTTCGAGCTCGCCTTGAGCCTCGACGCATCCCTCCCGGGCGCGGCCCTGGGCCTGGCGAGAAGTCTCCGCTCGACAGGCCGGCTGGACGAAGCCGCCTCGCAATATCGGCGCGCGCTCCGCCTCGACGAGACGAACGCGATCGCCTGGAACGAGCTCGGCCGCTGCCTGCGCTCCCTGGGTGATCTCACCGAGGCGCGAGCCTGCTTCCTGAAGGCGGTCGAGCGCGATCCCGGCCTCGCCGACGCCCACCGCAACCTGGCCCTGATGGACGAACCGGAGGGCCGCGCCGAGCGCATCGGCCATCTGCGGGCCGCCGCCGACGGGCGCGGACCCGCCGAGCAGCGGGCCGTGGCCCTGTTCGCCCTCGGCAAGACCTTCGAAGACGAAGGTCGCTACGACGAGGCCTTCCACAGCTTCGCCCAGGGCAATCGGCTGATGAGCGCGTTGCACGCCGCCGAGGGCCGCGGCTTCGATATCGCCGCGCTGAGGCGCACGGTCGATCTCAAGATCGCCTCGCCGGCCGTGAGGCCCGGGGCCCTACGCCTCGTCAACGGAGCGCCCGGTGTTCGTCGTCGGCCTGCCTCGCTCGGGGACCTCCCTGGTGGAACAGATCGCGGCCAGCCACACGAAGGTTCACGGCGCGGGCGAGCTTCGCCTGCTGGCCCCGCTGGGCGAGGCCGTGGCGACGGGCGACGCCGCGCAGGCGAGGGGCGCGGTGGACGCCTACCTCGCGCGCCTGGACACGCTCGGCCAAGGCGCGGACCGGGTGATCGACAAGATGCCCGACAACCTCTTCCACCTGGAGACCGTGGCCGCGCTGTTCCCGTCCGCCCGGGTGATCCTCTGCGAACGCGACGCGCGGGACGTCAGCCTGTCGTGCTATTTCCAGCTCTTCTCCGCCGGCAACGCCTTCTCCTACGACCTGGAGGCGTGCGGCCGGCGTTGCGTCCAGACCGCCCGCTTGGCCGACCATTACCGGCCCGTCTCCGGGTTGAACGTCCTGACCGTGCAATACGAACGGCTGGTCGCCGATCTGGAAGGCGAGAGCCGACGCCTGATCGACTTCCTCGGGCTAAGCTGGGAGCCGGCTTGCCTCGACTTTCATCGAACCCGACGCGTCGTCGAGACGGCGAGCGGCTGGCAGGTGCGCCAGCCGCTGTACGCAAGTTCCGTGGGCCGCTGGATGAACTACCGTCCGCACCTCGGCGGATTGATCGCGGCGCTGGAGGACGAAGCGGCGCGGAGCGGTGGAGACGAGACGCCGTAGCGGGGACAGGACGGAGGCGACGTGTTCGCCCTTCCACCACCGCCAGGCGCCCACCTTCGCCGCGGGCGCTCTCGTCAACTCGGTCACGGCCCGCAGCCAGACGCCTATCCATTCAGCGTCAAACCTCGACGAGGACCCGAGGCGGTCCGGAAAAGCGATGACAAAGACGTATCGCCTTTTCCCGAGGCTCTCACCGGCGCGGGGTCTCTTGGGCCGGACCGCCGGCGCCTCGCCGGCACGGCGGGGGAAGTCGCCGAGATCGGTCGTTTAGGACGCGGCGAGACGCCTACACCAAGATCACCCTGCGGGATCGCACGCCCGTGATCCCGTTCAAGGTCACAGCGTCAGGCACAGGTACTCCTGTCACCGTTTCTCCTGGTTTCTCCTGTGCGATGGTATTGCAAATTGCGCTTGACCGTTGATTTGCGTTATGCAACTATTCGGTCGTGAACCCGCCCGAAGACCCCACCCCCGAAACCGACCCCCGCCTCGCCGTCGCCCTGGCCCGGGCCGAGCGGCGGCGGGAGATGTTGGAGCGGTTGGCCGACATGGGCATGGCGCTGGCGGCGGAGATCAACGCGCGGTTCATCGAGGGGCCGCACCGGGCCGAGCCCCGGCCCGAGCCGTCGCGGGCCTTCGCCGCCGTCTCGCGGGCGGTGCGCCTCACCCTCATCCTCGAAGCCAAGATCGAGAAGCAGATCCTTGCATGGCGCAAGGGCGACCTCGCCTCGCTGGAGCTGGAGCCCGAGCCGTTCCTGAAGCCCTGGATCGACAGCCCTGAGAGCCGGCGCGAGCGGGTGCGGGAGGCGGTCTCGGCGGTGATCGACCGGGAAGCCGGCGACCCCGACGAGGCGGGCCGGATGCGCGAGCGGGCGCATCGCACCTTGAACGACACCGACCTCACCCGCGACTACCGCCTCCAGGGCGACTTCCGCGCCTGCGTCGAGACGATCTGCTCCGACCTCGACCTCGAGCCGGACTGGACCCTCTGGGACGACGAGGCGGGGTTCGCGGCAGAGTGCGCGGCTCCCGCTCCTCTCCCGCCCGCAGAGGCGGGGGAGGTGGCTCGACGCGCACAGCGCGGCGAGACGGAGGGGGCGCAAGGCCGATACAACGGTAGGCCCGTGCACCGGCCTAGGGCCCCCTCCATCCCCGGATCAAGTCCGGGGCAGGCTGCTTCGCGGTCCCCCTCTCCCGTCGTCGCTCGCGCGACAGAGGAGGAGCGAAAGCCCTATCCTCGTGAGTGAAAGATCACTTTCGAAAGGTGATGATAAGCATTTGTTGTGTAACTAGCCCCTGCAAACGGGGTGGGACGACTCGGCTGCACCCGAGTGGAACCCTCCACACCGTCAAAATGTCCCGATTACGCCGTTTTCCGCTTGCCAACTTTTGGACGGCGAAGCATTTTGCCGCTCTCAACAGGGGAACCCTCATGAAGCTGCATCGTCTCCTCGCCGCCACCGCCGTTGCGGCGCTCATGGCCGCCGGCGCTCACGCCGCGTCCTTCACCGGTCAGTCCATCGACGGTGTTCTGGGCTCGAACCAGTCGCCGGGCGTCATCAGCCAGTTCACTTCGCCGATCACCGCGCCCGGAACCTTCACCGGCGTGATGCAGGACGTGTTCGGCCAAACCTGGGACATCACCGTCGACGTCCTGCCCACCAGCGTGGTGGTCGACTGGACCGGGGACGGCAACGGCAACGTCGAGTTGCTCGGCGTGCTGACCATCGATCTTTCGGGCTACACCAACGGCCCGGTGCTCGGCCTCACCAGCTACAGCTGCACGCCGTCCGGCATGTTCCCGTGCGATCTCAGCGGCGGCCCGTCGATCGGCAGCTTGAGCTCGACCTCGAGCAGCTTCGACGTCTCCTTCAACGCCCTGTTCAGCGGCGAGACCTACACCTTCGGCCTCGGCGGCGTGCCCGAGCCGGCGACCTGGGCCCTGATGCTGGTCGGCGTCGCCGGCCTCGGCGGGGCCCTGCGCCGTCGCGCCAAGCTCGCCCACGCCGCCTAAGCCGGCCAAGCCTCTTCACGTCAGCGATATCCGCGGGCGCCGGTCACTCCGGCGCCCGCTTCTTTTTGGGCTCCCGCTAGACCCCGCCGGTGAGGTCGCGCCGCTGCTTCTCCAGCTCCTCGGCGTAGCGGCGGGTGGCGTAGGCTTCGCTCACCGTGCCCAGCACCTGGCCGGATTTGTCGACCACCGCCAGCTCGTCGCTCTCGGTGCGGTCGAACACGCCCATGATCTCCTTGATCGACAGGTCGGGCGAGAGCGACTGGGCCTGGTTCACCGCGAACCGCGCCACCGGTCCGGTCGCGTCGGGATCGGCCCACACGCTCGAGACGCGGATGATCCCGGCGTAGCCGCCGCGCTCGTCCAGGGCGATCACCCGCCGCGTCGCGCCGAGCGGGAACTCGTGGCGGAAGTCCTCGACGCTGGTCGCGGCGGGAACCGTCGGCGCGCCGGTCTGCATCATCCGCTGGGCGGTGAGGGAGCGCAGCCAGCCGACGTCGTGGGCGCTGCGGATGGTCTCGCCGCGCAGGTGCAGCCGCCAGGTCGAGAACGAGTAGCCGAAGGTCTCGCGCACCAGCAGGCTGGCGACGATGGAGGCGGTGACGGTCGCCGCGGTGAGGCCGAAATCGCCGGTGGTCTCCAGCACCAGGAAGCTCATGGTGAACGGGCCGCCGATGATCGCCACCGCCAGGGCGCCCATGCCGACCAGGGCCCCGGCGTTGGGGTCGATGCCGATGTCGAACCCGGCGGCGTAGAGGCTGACGATGAACAGCCGCCCGACCAGACTGCCCAGGTAGAGCGAGGCGAAGAACAGGCCGCCGCGGAAGCCGAAGCCCAGCGCCACCGCCGAGGCCGCGGTCTTGGCCAGGATCAAGAGGACCAGCGCCTCGATCGACAGCGCGCCGGCGAACTCCAGGTGCATGGCGCCGTGCCCGGCCGACAGGGTCTCGGGGATGCGCCAGGCGATGGCCGCCAGCACCACGCCGCCGATGGCCGGGCGGATCCAGCGCGGTCCCGGCATCCGGCTGGCGATGCCTCTCCGTGAACGCCACCAGACGCATGGCCACCACGCCATAGGTGGCGCAGATCACGCCCAGCGCCGCGAACAGCAGGTAGTGGCTGACGGTGAGGGCGTCGGTCACGTTCGAGCGCACCACCACCGGCTCCACGCCCAGGATCTTGGTCACCAGCGCCCCGGCCAGGGCCGCGCCCACCACCGGGGCGATGTTGGCCACGGTGTAGGAGCCGATGATGATCTCGAAGCCGTAGAAGGCGCCGGTGAGCGGAGCCCCGAACGCCGCCGCGATCCCCGCTCCCGCCCCCGCGCCGACGAAGGTGCGCAGGTCGCTGCGCCGCAGGTTCAGCGAGCCGCCGACGAAGGAGGTGATCATCGCGCCGAGCTGGGCGTAGGCCGCCTCCAGCCCCACCGAGGCGCCGACGCCGTTGGAGAGCAGGCTCTGCGCCGCGACGAACAGGGAGTCGCGCACGCTCATGTGCCCGCCGCGAAGCGCGTTGGCCTCCACCGGGTCGACGATCGGCCGGGGCCGCCGCCTGGCCCACCACCAGCTCATCAGCCCCACCGCCAGCCCGCCGATCGGCAGGTAGGGAAGGTCGCCCATCGCCAGCGCCGGCAGCGCCGACAGCCGCTGCTCGATATCGAGGCCGTAGAGCAGGCGCTGGAGGTCGCGCGCGCCGCCGCTGACGATCACCGCCGCGAAGCCGGAGACGCCGCCCAGCAGGGTGGCGATCACCACCAGCCACAGCTCGCTGGCCCGGATCCGCCCCCGCAGCGAGAGCACGGCCAGCACCAGCAGCCGCCGCGCCCGCGTCGCCGACATCGGCCGCCGCGCGGGCGCCTCGGCCGTGGCCGTCATCCCCCGACTCGCGCGTTGGGCCCCATGCGCCTCACCTTAAGGCAGCCTTGCGGGCCTCGCGAGCGCCGACGCATAGTCGCCCAAACCCAAGAAGAGAGGAAACGGCCCATGGCCATCGATTTCGACATCCCCCCCGAAGCCAAGGCGGTGCGCGAGAAGGTCCGCCAGTGGGTCGAGGACGAGTGCATCCCCGCCGAGAAGAAGATCACCGACAAGGAGAGCTACACCTCGGTGCTCGGCGAACTGCGCACCAAGGCCAGGGCGCAGGGCCTGTGGTGCCCCTTCATCCCCAAGGAATACGGCGGCATGGGCCTGGGCCCCCTCGCCAACGCCCTGGTGCAGATGGAGCTCGGCCGCAGCCACCTCGGCGCGCTGTCGATGAACAGCCAGGGCCCCGACGACGCCACCATGCTCACCCTGCTGACCCACGGCACCGAGTACCAGAAGGAGAAGTTCCTCAAGCCGCTCCTCAACGGCGAGAAGCGCGTCTGCTACTCGATGACCGAGAAGGCCGCCGGCGCCGACGCCACCGGCATGCAGACGCGGGCGGTCAAGCAGGGCAACGAGAACTATGTCCTCAACGGCGAGAAGTGGTTCAGCTCCGCCGCCAGCGCCGCCGACATGGCCCTGGTCATGGCCATGACCGATCCCGACGCGCCGCGTCACCAGCGTTACTCCACCTTCATCGTCGAGCTGCCCAACGAAGGCTACAACATCAAGCGCGACATCCCGACCATGGCCGTCGAGGGCCCGCTCTCGCACATCATGGGCGGCGGCCACTCCGAGATCGAGATCAAGGACCTGGTGGTGCCGGCCGAGAACCTGCTCGGCGGCGAGGGCAACGGCTTCAACATGGGCCAGCACCGCCTGGGCTACGGCCGCCTGCGCCACGGCATGCACAACGTCGCCATGGCCCAGCGCGCCCTCGACATGGCGACCGCCCGGGTCACCGACCGCTCGACCTTCGGCAAGAAGCTCTCCGAGCGGCAGGGCGTGCAGTGGATGCTCGCCGACTGCGCCAGCGAGCTCTACATGGCCCGCCTGATGCTGATCCACATCGCCTACAAGGCGGAGAACGGCCTCGACTTCCGGCAGGAGAACTCGATCGCCAAGGTCTTCCTCGCCCACATGGTGCACAAGGTGGTCGACACCGCGATCCAGCTTCACGGCGCCCTCGGCTACAGCCGCGATACCCCGCTGGCCGCCTGGTACACCCACATCCGCGCCCAGCGGCTGGTGGACGGTCCGGACGAGGTCCACCGCTGGACCGTCGGCCGCAACGTGATCAAGGCCTACGAGCAGTTCGGCACCACCGCCAGCGCGGCAGGCGGGGACCTGCTCTGAAGGCCGGCGGGGCTGTCATCAAACCGTAACGAGAGGCCTGCATCCGGGCCGGATCGGCGATCCTGCCCGGGAGACGAGACGATGACCACGATCCCCACGCGCGATAACGCCGCGGTGCTCTTCCTCGATCTTCAGGAGGAGATCCTGAAGAACAGCCGCACCGTAGCGGGCTCGCGGCTCGAGGTGACGACCGGCGTCGTGGCCAAGCTCGCCGCCCTGCACGGGCTTCCGACCTTCCTCTCCTCGGTGCCGCCGGGCGGAGCGTTTCTGGACTCGGTGCTGGAGCCGCTCGGCCGCCCCGAGCCCCGGCCCCGCACCCAGACCACCGCCTTCGCCGACGAAGGCTTGGTGGAGGCGGTCAAGGCGAGTGGGCGGCGGGTGCTGATCCTGTGCGGCGTGGCGAGCGAGATCGTGGTTCAGCGCACGGCGCTGGACGCGCTTGTCGCCGGCTACGATGTCGCCGCGCTGGTCGACGCCTGCGGCGGAGTGGACGCCCGCACCGAGGACGCCGCTTGGCGGCGGATCACCGCGGCCGGGGGCGCGACGAGTTCGGTGGCGACCTTCGCCGCGGAGCTGGCGGGCGACTTCACCAGTGAAGCGGGACAGGCCACACTGGGGCTCATGTACGCCGTGCTGGGCGGCTGACATCAGGGGGCTCAGGTGAACGCCTTTTCGGTTTCACAGGCGATCATCGCGGCGATGATCACCCCGGCCCTGCTCATCATGGCCTCGGGATCGCTGATTGCCACCGGCACCGCGCGGCTAGGCCGGATCATGGACCGGGTGCGCGAGCTCGCCGAAGACGACGAGAAGGTCGAGCGGCAGGTGCTGCAAATCTACGAGCGGCGCGCCATCCTGATGGAGCGCGCTGCAGGTGTTCTTCGGGATCGGCTTCGAGGCCGTGGTCAGCAAAGCGCAGTGAGTTCGGCATCGACAGTGCCGTGGGTCTGGGCGACGACATCGAGCTGATCATCAGCGCGCCCTTCCTGAAGTCCAGGGCGCCTGACTGGAGCCGATCCGCACGTTCGGCCGGCGGCGCGGCCGTCCGGTCAAACCGCGCCAGGCGGCGCGGCTCGAGACGCTGCTGCCCCGTCTCGCCCTGCCCGAGACGCCGTTCGAACCCCGCGTCCTCATGCCGGAGGCGCGCGAGGTGTGGCTGGAGATCGGCTTCGGCGGCGGCGAGCACCTGGCGGCCCAGGCCGCCAAAACGCCTGATGTGCTGGTGCTGGGGGCCGAGCCGTTCCTGAACGGCGTGGCCAGCGCCTTGCGCCATATCGAGGAGGCAGAACTCGCCAACGTTCGGCTGCACCCGGGCGATGCGCGTGACCTCATGGGCCGCCTGCCGGACGAGAGCCTGGCGCGGATCTTCATCCTCTTCCCCGACCCGTGGCCCAAGCTGCGGCACCACAAGCGCCGGCTGTTCGACGCCGCCTTCCTGGACGAGGCGGCGCGCCTGCTGGCTCCGGGCGGACGACTACGCTTCGCAACCGATTGGGCCGACTACGCCGACCAGGCGCTCGCCGCGGTCGCCGCCGACCCGCGTTGGCTCTGGACCGCCGAGGCCGCGGACGACTGGCGCCAGGCGCCGGCCGATCACGTCGCCACCCGGTACGAAGCCAAGCGCTTGGGCGACTGCGCGCCGATCTGGCTGGAGTTCGAGCGTCTGTCGGTCTAGCCACCGCGCATCTTTCGGAGTTCAGCGATGCGGTTTGCGAGTTATCTAAAGGACGGCCGCCCGGGCTTTGGCCTGGTGCGGGGAAACGAGGTCGTCGACCTCTCCAACGTCGCGTCCTCGCTGCGCGCGGCCATCGCCGACGGCCGGCTCGCCCAGATCGGCGAGGCGGCAAAGTCCGCCGCCGGCGTCAGCCTCGATCAGGTTCAGCTGCTGCCGGTGATCCCCGATCCGCCGCGCATCTTCTGCGTCGGCCTCAACTACGAGAGCCATCGCGGGGAGATGGGCCGCAAGGTGGTGGACCATCCCACCATCTTCGTGCGGTTCCCCGAAAGCCTGGGACCGGCGGGCGGCGAGATCATCCGCCCCCGGGAGTCGATCCAGCTCGATTTCGAAGGGGAGCTGGCGGTGATCATCGGCAAAGGCGGCCGCCGCATCGCCGAGGCCGACGCCTGGAGCCACGTCGCCGGCTACGCCCCGTTCAACGACGCCTCGGTCCGCGACTGGCAGAACCACACGCACCAGTACACGCCGGGCAAGAACTTCCCCACCACGGGCCCGTTCGGCCCCTTCCTGGTCACGCCCGACGAGGTGGGGGAGATCGGACCGCAGACGATCGAGACGCGGCTCAACGGCGAGACGGTGCAGTCGGCGCACCTGGACCAGATGATCTTCAAGATCCCCACCATCATCGCCTACCTCTCCGCCTTCACCCCGCTCCAGCCGGGCGACGTGATCGCCACCGGCACCCCCGGCGGCGTCGGCGCCCGCCGCGACCCGCCGCTGTGGATGAAGCCCGGCGATGTGGTCGAGGTGGAGATCGGGGGCGTGGGCCTCCTGCGCTCGCGGGTGGTCGCCGACGAGGGCGGCTGAACCGCCCGACAATGCTAAGCTGTCGGCCATGAAATTCCTGGACCAGTGCAAGATCTACATCCGCTCCGGCGACGGCGGCGGCGGGGCCGTGTCGTTCCGGCGCGAGAAGTTCATCGAGTACGGCGGTCCCGACGGCGGTGACGGCGGGCGCGGCGGGGATGTGTGGATCGAGGCGGTGGACGGGCTGAACACCCTCATCGACTACCGCTACCACCAGCACTTCAAGGCCGGCACCGGCGGCCACGGCATGGGCAAGCAGCGCCACGGCGCGGGCGGCGGCGACGTCACCCTGAAAGTGCCGGTCGGCACCGAGGTGCTGGAGGAAGATCAGGAGACGCTGATCGCCGACCTCGACCAGCCCGGCGCGCGGGTGCGGCTGCTGGCGGGCGGAAACGGCGGCTGGGGCAACATCCACTTCAAAGGGCCGATCAACCAGGCCCCGCGCCATGCCAATCCGGGGCTTCCCGGCGAGGAGCGCTGGATCTGGCTGCGGCTGAAGCTGATCGCCGACGCCGGTCTCGTCGGCCTGCCCAACGCCGGCAAGTCGACCTTCCTCGCCCGCGTCTCGGCCGCTCGGCCGAAGATCGCCGACTATCCGTTCACCACCTTGGCGCCGAACCTCGGCGTGGTCGAACTCTCCAGCTCGCAACGCTTCGTGATCGCCGACGTGCCCGGCCTGATCGAGGGCGCCTCGGAGGGGGCCGGGCTTGGCACGCGCTTTCTGGGCCACCTGGAGCGGACCAAGGTGCTGGTGCATCTGATCGACGGGACCGAGCCGGACGTCGGCGTCGCCTACCGCACCATCCGCGAGGAGCTCGCCGCCTATGGCGGGGGACTGGTCGACAAGCCCGAGTTGGTGGCGCTCAACAAGGTCGACGCTCTGGCCGAAGACGAGCGGCTATTGCGCGCCCGAGAACTGACGCTGGCCAGCGGGCGCGAGCCGTTCCTGCTCTCCGGCGTCTCCGGCGAGGGCGTCCGCGCCCTGCTCGCCGCGGTGTGGGTCGAGATCGCCTCCGGGCGCGAGGAGGCGCGCGACCTCTCGGCCCCGGATTCCTGGGCCCCGTGAGGCGACCGCGACTGGGCGTCCGCACCGCGCCCCTGATGTTCGAACGGGGGATGAAGGTGGGCCTTTACGGCGGCTCGTTCGATCCCGGCCATTACGGACACGCTCACGTGGCGCTCACCGCCCTGGTTCGGCTCGGCCTCGACCAGGTGGTCTGGCTGGTCTCGCCGCGCAATCCGCTGAAGTCGGAGGGCGCGCTGAACCACGAGCGCCGGATCATGGGCGCGGCGGCGCTCACCACGGGACCCCGCATGCGGGCGACGGGGATCGAGAGCCGCCTGCGCGGGCGCGGGCCCCGCTATACGGTGGACACGGTGCGCGCCTTCAAGGCGCGCTTCCCGACCGTGCGCTTCGTCTGGATCATGGGCGCCGACAACCTGGCCGGCTTTCATCGCTGGAAGGGTTGGGCCGACCTGATGCGCGAGGTTCCTATCGCCATCGTCTCCAGACCGGGGTTCTCGGTGAAGAGCCTGCTCTCCCAGGCGCCCCGGCGGTTCGCGGGCGCCCGCCTCCCCGAGACCGCGGCGCTCCGCCTCCCCTTCGCGACGCCACCGGCCTGGATCTACCTGGCCGCGCCGTTCCAGCCGGTCTCGTCCACGGCCTTGCGCAACGCCGCTGACCTGGGGGGCGTTCGGTGCTAGACTGCACCGTGACCCCGAAGGAGACGCCCCTGAGCCCTACCCTCGCGCCGCTGGCGCCGACCGAGCTTCCCGCCGCCGACACCGGCGCGCTGGAGGCCCTTATCCTCAAGCGCCTGGATGACGAAAAGGCGCAGGATATCCTGCACATCGACCTGCGCGGCCGGAGCAGCCTGGCCGATGGCCTGGTCATCGCCTCGGGTCGCTCCCAGAGGCATGTGGGCGCGATCGCCGACCACCTGCTGAGGCTGCTCAAGGACGAGGGCTACGGCAAGGCCCGGGTCGAGGGCCTGCCCGCCTGCGACTGGGTCCTGATCGACACCGGGGACGTGATCGTCCACCTGTTCCGCCCCGAGGTGCGCAGCTTCTACAATATCGAGAAGATCTGGGAAGTCGGTCGCGCCGGGGCCGCCGACGAGGCGATTCACTGAAGATCACGCTGCTGTGCGTGGGCCGATTGGGGTCCGCGCCGGAAGCCCTGCTCGCCCGCGACTACGCCGCCCGCGCCACCGCGGCGGGCCGAGCGCTGGCGCTTGGACCCGTGGAGATCGTCGAAGTCGAGGCCCGGAACCGCGGCAAGACCGCCGAGGGCGAGGCTCTCTCGAGTCGACTGGACGGGGCCTACCTGATCGCCTGCGACGAGCATGGCCGGCAGCGCCCCTCCGTGGAGTTCGCCAACCATCTCGCCGCTCTGCGCGATCGCGGAGAGCGGCGCCTCGCCTTCGCCGTCGGCGGGGCGGACGGATTGGATCAGAGCCTGTTGGGAGCCGCGCGCGAGACCCTGGCCTTCGGGCCTCAGACGTGGCCCCACGCCCTGGTCAGGGTGCTGCTCGCCGAGCAGATCTACCGCGCGCTGAGCATTCTGGCCGGCGGCCCCTACCACCGGGCGTGATCCGTATCGACGCTGGACGCAGCGGCGGCTTTTGTTTGATCTGGCGCCTCGCCGTCTTGTGATCTACGCCTCTGTGCACGCCATATTTTCGGCGTCGCGAGCGACCATGGGCGAACAAATGCGTAAGTCCCTTCTGATCAGCGTTTCCGCCTTCGTTCTGGGCGCCGGAACCATGGCTTGGCTCGATCAGCCCGCTCAGGCGATCCCTGAGAGCCGCGTCCAGACCTATCACATGCTCCAACTGTTCGGAGACGTGCTCGATACGGTCGAACATCAGTATGTCACCCCGGTCGACGACAAGAAACTGATCGAGGCGGCGCTCAAGGGGATGCTCACCTCTCTCGACCCGCACTCCGACTACCTCGACCCGGCCGACTACGCCGAGATGCAGGACATGACGCGCGGCGAGTACGGCGGGCTCGGCATCGAGATCACCAGCGAAGACTCGGTGGTCAAGATCATCTCGCCCATCGACGGCACGCCGGCGTCGCGCGCCGGGCTCAAGCCGGGCGACTACATCACCGCGGTCAACGGCGAGAGCGTGCTGGGGCTGTCGGTGAGCGACGCCGTCAAGCAGATGCGCGGCAAGGTCGGCGAGAAGGTCACCCTGACCATCGCCCGCGACAAGGTCGATCCGTTCGACGTGACGCTCGTGCGCGAGATCATCCAGCCGAAGTCGGTCACCTCCAAGCTCGAGGGCGATTATGGCTACGTGCGCCTCGCCAGCTTCAACGAGAAGGCGACCGACGAGACCGAGGCCGCCATCAAGGGGCTCGAAGCCAAGGATCCCCACATGAAGGGGTTGGTGCTCGACCTGCGCAACAATCCCGGCGGCCTGCTGGATCAGGCGGTCGGCGTCGCCAACCTGTTCCTGGACGGTGGCGAGATCGTCTCCCAACGCGGCCGCGACACCGCGCTCCATCGAGCGGTTCAACGCCAAGCCGGGGGCCAAGCTCGGCTCGATGCCTGTCGTGGTGCTGATCAACAGCGGCACCGCCTCCGCGGCCGAGATCGTCGCCGGCGCCCTGCAGGACCGCCATCGCGCCGCGCTCGTCGGACTCACCAGCTTCGGCAAGGGCTCGGTCCAGACGGTGATCCCGTTGCGCGGCGGCCTGGACGGCGCGCTCAAGGTCACGACCGCGCGCTACTACACGCCGTCGGGCCGCTCGATTCAGAAGACCGGCATCGAACCGGACCTCGAGGTCGCGGAGTCCAAGGCCCAGGCCGAGCAGGCCGCCAACGAGGCGTTCCTGTTCAGCGAGGCCAGCTTCCACAACGCGCTGGGCGCCGACGAGGGCAAGGAGCGCAAGGGGGCTCACAAGCCCGCCGAAGCCCCGCCCGCCGGCTTCGACGAGAAGAAGGACGACTTCCAGCTCGTCCGGGCCATGGACGTGCTCAAGCACGGCTCGGTGGAGGCCACGCCCAAATACGCCGCCGCCGACCGCGACCCTGGCCGAGGCGGCGGCCCTGCGCGCCGGCCACAAGGGAGAGCTGAAGCCGGGCGCGACCGCGCCCACCGCACCGCAGAAACCGAACTGATCTCTCGGCGCCGGGAATGGACCTCGGGCGCTATCGTCCGAACGTGGGCGTCGTCCTCGCCAACCGATCCGGAAGGGTGTGGCTCGGCCGTCGCGCCGACACTCCAGGCCCGACCAACTGGCAGTTTCCGCAAGGCGGGCTGGATCGCGGCGAGACGCCGCGGGTCGCGGCCCTTCGCGAGCTCTTCGAGGAGACCGGCGCGCGTTCGGTCGAGCCGCTCGGCCAGACGGACGACTGGCTGGTCTACGATTTCCCGCCCGAGCACCCGCGACGAAAAGGACAGGACTGGCTGGGTCAGAAACAGCTCTGGTTCGCCTACCGCTTCGTGGGCGACGACCAAGAGTTCGACCTCGCCGGTCATGATCAGGTCGAGTTCGACGCCTGGCGGTGGGCGAGCCTCGACGACGCGGTGGCGACCGTCGTGCCGTTCAAGCGCCCAGTCTATGAGAAAGTGTCCGACATCTTCCGCCCACTGATCGCGCCCGCTATCTGAGACTTGGCGGCGTTGGGCTGTTTGGAAGTCGTGAGCTGAAATCTTCGATTGTTTTGATCCACGGCGCATTCTGCGGCGCGTGGGCGTGGGACTCCTTTCGCGAACCGCTGGAAGCGGCGGGTCATCGCACCCTCGCGCCCGATTTGCCGGGGCATGCGCCGGGAGACGCCCTCGAGCGGCGTGGCCGGGCGGTCGATGAGCGCCTACGCCGACGCGGTGGCCCGACTCTGCGCCGCCCAGCCTCACCCGCCGGTGCTGATCGGTCACTCGCTGGGCGGACTCGTCGCGCAGCTCGCCGCCGCGCGGACGCGGCTCGCCGGCCTGATCCTGCTGGCGCCGTCGCCTCCCTGGGGCATCCACGGCGCCTCGCTGGGCGAAGCCGCGTCCATCGGCAGCCTGGCCATGCTCGGCCCGGCGTCGTGGGTTAGCGCGGTCGATCCGGACTATTCCACCGCCCGCTCGTTCCTGTTCGACGGCCTGCCCCGGCCCGAGCGTCGGGCGACGTTCCAGCGCATGAGGCCCGAGAGCGGCCGCGCGCTGTGGGAGACCATCGCCTGGTGGCTCGACCCCTTCGCGACCACCTTCGTCGGGCCGGCGAGCGCGCGGCAACCGACCCTGGCGGTCGCGGGCGAGCGGGATCCGATCCACCCGCCGGGGACGGTGACGGCGGTGGCGCGGCGGCTGGATGGGCAGGTGGTCACCATGCCCGGCCTCGGCCACTGGCTGATCGGCGAGCCGGGCTGGGAACAGGTCGCCCGCCTGTGCCTGACGTGGATCGAGGATCATGCCGTCCGCGCCTCCGGTGTATCCCTGCCCGCCTAGGAACGGTACGCTCGCGTCCCATGCGTGGCTTGTTCGACGTCTTGATCCCCCTCGCCCTGCTCGCGGTGACGATCACCCTGGGCTTTGGCATCTACAGCTTGTTCCGCGGCGGCGAGTACGCGCGCTCCAACTCCAACAAGCTGATGCGCCTTCGGGTGGTGCTGCAGTTCGCGGCCATCCTGATCCTGGTCGCGGCGGCGACCCTGGGCGTGTTCCGCCACTGATGGTCCTGCTCAACAAGATCTACACCCGCACGGGCGACCAGGGTCGCACCCGGCTGGCCAGCGGCGAGACGGTGAGCAAGGCCGATCCGCGGGTCGCCGCCTATGGCGAGGTCGACGAGCTGAACGCGGTTCTTGGTCTGGCGCGGCTCAGCGTCGAGGGTGATCTCAAGGCCCTGCTCGGCCGCGTGCAAAACGACCTGTTCGACCTGGGCGCGGACCTCGCCACGCCCGAGCGCGAGCGGTCCGAGACGGCGTTGCGGATCGTGGCCTCGCAGGTGGACCGACTCGAACAGGAGATCGACGCCCTGAACGCCGACCTCGAGCCGCTGACATCCTTCGTTCTTCCCGGAGGCACGCCGGCCAGCGCCGCCCTGCACCACGCCCGAACCGTCTGCCGCCGCGCCGAACGCGCCGCCATCGCCTTCCTTGCGGGCGAGACCGCCGGCGCGCACGCCGAGGCCCTGCGCTACCTGAACCGCCTCTCCGACCTGCTGTTCGTGGCCGCCCGCTGGACGAATGACCAAGGCAAGGCCGACGTTCTCTGGCGGCCCGGCGCCGAGCGCTAGGTCAGCGAGCGGCGGCCGCGGGGCTCTGGGTCGGCGCCGTGGCGGGTGGGCGGCCGGTGATCCGCCAGATCGGGATCGGCGCGAGGCACTGACGGTCCTTGGGGTCCCACCAGGCCTGGCGCCGCTCGCAGCTCTGGATCGGCCAGACGTAACGCGCGTCGTACCAGACGGTGAAGGCCACGGCGAAAAGCGCGATGACCACAATGATCAGCCGGGTGTTGTTGATCCAGCGGTTCATGGAAACGGACAGTCCTCGATCGGGTGTTGAGGGAGCGCCCCGGCTCCGGGCGAAGCTTGCAATGCGCGGCCAAGGCGCTATCTGACGCCCCCGTTCCCGCGCCGCTTGCCGCGCGGATGGAGGCTCTATGAAGATATTGGTCCCGGTCAAACGCGTCATCGACTACAACGTCAAGGCGCGCGTAAAATCCGATCAGACCGGCGTCGACCTCGCCAACGTCAAGATGTCGATGAACCCTTTCTGCGAGATCGCCGTCGAAGAAGCGGTGCGGCTCAAGGAGAAGGGCGCCGCCGAGGAGATCGTCAGCGTCTCCATCGGGCCGATCCAGGCGCAGGAGACGATCCGCACCTCGCTGGCCATGGGCGCGGATCGCGGGATCCTGATCCAGACCGACGCCGATCCCGAGCCCCTGCAGGTGGCCAAGCTGCTCAAGGCGGTGGTCGACGCGGAGCAACCGAAACTCGTCCTCATGGGCAAGCAGGCCATCGACGGCGACAACAACGCCGTCGGCCAGATGCTCGCCGCCCTGCTGGGCTGGCCCCAGGCGACCTTCGCCTCCAAGCTGGAGATCAGCGGCGACACGGTGACGGTGGCGCGTGAAGTGGAAGGCGGCCTGCAGACGCTCAGCCTCGATCTTCCCGCGGTGGTCACCGCCGACCTGCGCCTCAACGAGCCGCGCTACGCCTCGCTGCCCAACATCATGAAGGCGAAGAAGAAGACCATCGACATCAAGTCGCCCGACGATTTCGGCGGCCTGGGTGAAAAGCACCTCCAGGTGCTGAAGGTGGCCGAGCCCAAGGGCCGCACGGCCGGCGTCAAGGTGGAAACCGCCGCCGACCTCGTCAACCGCCTGAAGACCGAAGCCGGAGTAATCTGACCATGGCCGTTCTCGTCGTCGCCGATCACGACAACACCAGTCTCAAGGACAACACCCACAAGACGGTGACCGCCGCCCAGAAGCTCTCGGGCGACGTCGACGTGCTGGTCGCGGGTCAGAATGTCGCCGAGGTTGCGGCCCAGGCGGCGAAGATCTCCGGCGTCCGCAAGGTGCTCACCGCCGAGAGCGAGGCGCTCGGCCGTCAGATCGCCGAGGCCGTCACCGCCTGCATCGTTCCGCTGATGGCCGGCTACGACGCCGTGCTCTCCCCGGCGACGGCGGCGGGCAAGAACTTCATGCCGCGGGTCGCCGCGCTGCTCGACGTGGCGCCGATCTCCGACATCATCGAGGTGGTCGACGCCGACACCTTCGTGCGCCCGATCTACGCCGGCAACGCCCTGGAAACGGTGAAGTCGAACGACGCGAAGAAGGTGATCACCGTCCGCGCCACCGCCTTCAAGCCCGCGGAAGAGGGCGGCTCGGCGGCGATCGAGAGCGCTCCGGCCGGCGACCTGCCGGCGCACACCCGCTTCGTCTCCGACGAGATCGTCAAGTCCGACCGCCCGGAACTCGCCGCGGCCAAGATCGTGGTTTCCGGCGGACGGGCGATGGGCTCGGCCGAGGAGTTCCACCGGGTCATCGAGCCGCTGGCCGACAAGCTCGGCGCCGCGGTGGGCGCCTCACGCGCGGCGGTGGACGCCGGCTACGCCCCCAACGACTACCAGGTCGGCCAGACCGGCAAGGTGGTGGCGCCCGACCTGTATGTGGCCGTCGGCATCTCCGGCGCGATCCAGCATCTCGCCGGGATGAAGGACTCCAAGGTCATCGTCGCCATCAACAAGGACGGCGACGCGCCGATCTTCCAGGTCGCCGACTACGGCCTGGTGGGCGACTACAAGACGCTGGTGCCGGAGTTGATGACGGCGCTCACCGCCGCCGGGAAGTAGGCGCGCTCGCCCGCTGCTGCATCGCAGCAAAGCCTTGGCGCGCGCCTATGCGCTCGTGTAAGGGTTTGGTGACACGGCGCGCGAGGCGAACAGGTCGATGACGGAGATCAGGACGGTCGGCGTAATCGGCGCCGGCCAGATGGGGAGCGGCATCGCCCATGTCTGCGCCTTGGCCGGCTACGAAGTCCTGATCCACGACGTCGATCCCGCTCGCGCGGAGGCCAGCCTCCAGCTGATCAATCGCAACATGAGCCGGCAGGCGGCCCGCGGCATGATCAAGGCGGAAGACGTCTCGCCGGCGCTGGCGCGCATCCGTCCCGCGCCTCTAGCCGACATCGGCTCGGCCGACATCGCCATCGAGGCGGCCACCGAGAACGAGACGGTCAAGAAGGCCATCTTCGCCGATCTCGCGCCCTATCTGGCGCCCGGCACCCTGCTCGCCTCCAACACCTCCTCGATCTCGATCACGCGGCTCGCGTCGACCACCGACCGCCCCGAGCGGTTCATCGGCCTGCACTTCATGAATCCGGCGCCGCTGATGAAGCTGGTCGAGATCATCCGCGGAATCGCCACCGACGCCGAGACCTACGAGACGGCGGTGAGCTTCACCAAGTCGCTCGGCAAGACCACCGCCAACGCCGAGGATTTCCCCGCCTTCATCGTCAACCGCGTGCTGGTGCCGATGATCAACGAGGCGATCTACACCCTCTACGAGGGCGTCGGCACGGTCTCGGCCATCGATACGGCGATGAAGCTCGGCGCCAACCATCCCATGGGTCCCTTGGAGCTGGGCGACTTCATCGGCCTGGATACGGTGCTCTCGATCATGAACGTGCTTCACGAAGGGCTGGCCGACTCCAAGTACCGGCCGTGCCCCTTGCTGGTGAAGTACGTCGAAGCCGGTTGGCTCGGGCGCAAGGCCGGCCGCGGCTTCTACGACTATCGCGGCGAGACGCCGGTCCCCACCCGCTAGCGCCGGTGCGCTCGATCGACGGCCTGGGCGAACTCGCGGGCCGCTACGACACCCTGCTGTGCGACATCTGGGGCGTGGTTCACGACGGTGAGCGCGCCCACGCGGACGCCTGCGCCGCCTTGACGCAATGGCGTGACGCGCACGGCCCGGTGATCCTCATCTCCAACTCGCCGCGACCGAAGGACGGAGTCATCGAGCAGATGGACGGCCTCGGGGTTCCGCGCTCGGCGTGGACGGCGGTGGTCACCTCCGGCGACGTCACCCGCGCGCTGCTGCAGGCGCGCGCGCCCGGGCCGGTCCTGGCCATCGGCCCCGAGCGGGACTCGCCGCTGTACGAGGGCCTCGCCCTCGACTTCACCAGCGACGTTCTGGAGGCGGCGTTCATCAGCTGCACGGGCCTGGTGGATGACGAGACCGAGAGCCCCGAGGACTACGCCGGGCTGCTGCGGGTCGCCGCCGAGCGGGACCTGGAACTGGTCTGCGCCAATCCCGACCGGGTCGTGCAGCGGGGAGACCGCCTGATCCCCTGCGCCGGCGCGCTCGCCGACGTCTATGAGGCGTTCGGCGGTCCGGTGGTGATGGCGGGAAAGCCTTTCGCGCCGATCTACGAGGCCTGCTTCGCCCTTGTCCCGGAGACGCCAAGGGATCGGGTGCTGGCGATCGGCGACGGGCTCGCCACCGACATCGCCGGCGCCAACGCCCAAGGCCTCGACGCGCTCTTCATCGGCGGCGGCGTGCATGGCTCGGCGGGGGCGGGCTCGCTGGACGGGGCCGCGCTGGAGCAGGCCCTGGCCGAGCGCGGCCTGACGGCGGCCTACGCCATGGGCGGCTTGCGCTGGTGAAGCGGCTTTAAAAGGCGTTGAGCCCGACGGTTCCGTCCACGAACCGCTGCATCGCCGCGACCCCGGCCTCGTCGCGCAGCACCTCGTGGAAGCTGCGGCGTTCGTCGGCCAGGCCCTCGGCCAGCGGCCGGTCGAGCGCCGAGCGGACCAGGCGCTTGGCCGCCGCGATCCCCTCGGCCGGACGCGACGCCATTTCGCTCGCGATCTCCAGCGCGCGGGCGAGCGGATCGGCGGCGACCTCGTTCACCAGCCCGAAGGCGAGCGCCTCCCGAGCCGGCAAGGCCAAGCCGCGCAGGATCAGCTCGGCCGCCCTGGCCTCGCCCACCACGCGCGGCAGGCGCTGGGTGCCGCCGCCGCCGGGGAAGATGCCGATCCGCGTCTCCGGCAGGCCGATGGCCTCCACGCCCTCCCCGGCGATCCGCAGGTCGCAGGCGAGCGCGATCTCGAAGCCGCCGCCCATGCAGACCCCGTTGATGGCCGCGATCACCGGCTTGGGCGCCGCGACGATGCCGTCGGTGAGCTGGGCGAAGAGGCTGGTCTCGTAGTCCTGCGCCTTGGTCACGCCCGCCTTCACCGCAGAGGCGAAGCCGACGATCTCCGAGACGTCGTAGTGGCGCACGAACACGCCCTCCTGGCCGCCGGTGAGGATCAGGACGCGGACGGCAGGATCGGCGGCGGCCTGCTCGACGACCCGCAGGAGAGCCTCGGTGCCCGGACCCGTCATGTAGCTCATGGGCGGATTGGCGTAGCGCGCGATCAACGCGCCGCCGCGCTGTTCGGTGGTGACGAGATCCATGGCGTCCTCCCTTAAGGCGCCAGCTTACCCCGAAAGTCCGCTCAGCAGGACGTACTTGATCTCGAGGTAGTCCTCGATGCCGTACTTGCTGCCTTCGCGGCCGAGGCCCGATTGCTTCATCCCGCCGAACGGGGCGACTTCGGTGGAGAGGATGCCGTCGTTGACCGCGACCATGCCGTATTCGAGCGCCTCGGAGACGCGGAACACCCGGCCGATGTCGCGGGTGTAGACATAGGCGGCGAGGCCGTACTCGGTGGCGTTGGCCAGCGAAATCGCCTCGGCCTCGGTCTCGAAGCGGGTGACGGCGGCCACGGGTCCGAAGATCTCCTCCGACGTGATGGCCATGGCTGGCGTCACGCCGGTGATCACGGTCGGCTCGAAGAACAACGGTCCGGCGCCGTCGGGATGGCCTCCGGCCATCAAGCTGGCGCCGCCGGCGAGCGCGTCGGCGAGCAGGCGCTCGACCTTGTCCACGGCCTTGGCGTTGATCAGCGGGCCCTGGATGACGCCGGCTTCGGTTCCGGGACCGACCTTCATCGCCGTGGCCTTGGCGGTGAGCTTCTCGACGAAGGCGTCGTGCGCGCCCGCCTGGACCAGGAAGCGGTTCGCGCAGACGCAGGTCTGGCCCATGTTGCGGTACTTGGCGGCGAGCGCGCCCTCGGCGGCGGCGTCCAGGTCCGCGTCGTCGAAGACGATGAACGGCGCATTGCCGCCGAGCTCCAGCGACACCTTCTTCACCGTGCCCGCGCACTGGGCCATCAGCCGCTTGCCCACCGGCGTGGAGCCGGTGAAGCTGAACTTGCGCACCGGTCGGGTGCTGGGTGAGTTCGGCCCCGACCTCCTGCGCCTTGGTCGAGGGGACCACGTTCAGCACGCCCGGCGGGAATGCCGGCGCGATCGGCCAGCTCGGCCAGCGCCAGGGCGCAGAGCGGCGTCTCCTCCGACGGCTTGATCACGAAGGTGCAGCCGGCGGCCAGCGCGGGCGCCGCCTTGCGGGTGATCATGGCGATGGGGAAGTTCCAGGGGGTGATCGCGCCCACCACGCCCGATCGGCTCCTTGATCACCAGGATGCGCTTGCCCGCCGCGTGGCTGGGGATCACGTCGCCATAGGCGCGCTTCCCCTCCTCGGCGAACCACTCGATGAAGCTCGCGCCATAGGCGACTTCGCCGCGCGACTCCGCCAGCGGCTTGCCCTGTTCGGCGGTCATCAGCTGGGCGAGGTCTTCCCGCGCCTCCATGATCAGGTTGAACCAGCCGCGCATGAGGTCCGCCCGCTGCTTGGCGGTGAGCGCGCGCCAGGCGGGCAGCGCCCGGCCCGCCGCATCGATGGCGGCCCGGGTCTCGACCGCGCCGACATTGGCGACCTCGGCGATCGTCTCGCCTGTGGCGGGGTCGACGACACGGCGAAACGCGTTCGCCGTCAGCCAGCGCGCCACGCGCCGTCGACGTAGGCGTCGGTCCGCAGCAGGTCGGCGTCGGTCAGCTTCATGGTTCAGTGCCCGCCGAAAGCGACGAGGGCGGTCACCTCGACGCCCGCCGCGCGCAGGCGGTCCGCGCCGCCGAGGTCCGGCAGGTCGATGACGAAGCCCGCGGCGACGATCTCGCCGCCGCAACGGGCGATCAGCTCCAGGCCGGCCAGGGCGGTGCCGCCGGTGGCGATGAGGTCGTCGATCAGGAGCACGCGCTCGCCCGTTGCGACGGCGTCGACGTGGATCTCCAGGCAGTCGATCCCGTACTCCAGCTCGTACTCCACCGCGTGCCGATGATGGGGCAGCTTGCCGCGCTTGCGCACCGGCACGAAGCCGGCGTTCAGCGCCCGCGCCACCGCGCCGCCGAGGATGAAGCCCCGCGCCTCCAGCCCCGCCACCTTGTCGATCCGCGCGTCTCGGAAGGGCGCGGCCAGGCCGTCCACCGCCTCGGCGAAGGCCTTGGCCGTCGCCCAGCAGGGTGGTGATGTCGCGGAACAGGATGCCCGGCTTGGGGTAGTCGGGAATGGTGCGGATGGCGTCTTCGAGGCATCATCAAGGATCAGGCTTTCAAGGCGCGGCCGACGATGGCGGAGAGCTTTTCCACCAGGGCGGGATCGCGCTGGGCGGGGGCGGTGACGATGGCGCCGTCGAGGGCGCGGTCGATGGGCGAGGGCGAGCGCTCGGCGCGGCAGGCTCTCGGCGAGGCGGCGCACCAGCGTCGCGCGCCTTGCCGGCGTTGGCGGCCATCACCTCCAGGATGTGGCCCATCTCGACCGCCTCGCTCTCCTCGCGCCAGCAGTCGTAGTCGGTGACCATGGCCACCGAGGCGTAGGGCAGCTCCGCCTCGCGGGCGAGCTTGGCCTCGGGCATGGCGGTCATGCCGATCACGTCGCAGCCCCAGCTAGCGATAGAGCGCGCTCTCGGCGCGGGTCGAGAACTGCGGGCCCTCCATGGCGAGGTAGCAGCCGCCTTCCACCACCCGCGCGCCGGCGCCGCGCGCCGCTTCCGCCGCCAGCGCGGAGAGACGCGGGCAGGTCGGATCGGCGAAGCCCACGTGGGCGACGAGTCCGGGGCCGAAGAAGCTCTTCTGGCGGGCGAAGGTGCGGTCGATGAACTGGTCGACCACCACGAAGTCGCCGGGCCGCAGCGCCTCCCGCAGGGAGCCGACGGCCGAGATGGAGATGAGGTCGGTGCAGCCGGCCCGCTTCAGGGCGTCGATGTTGGCGCGGGCGTTGACGGCGCTGGGCGGGAGCGGGTGGCCGCGTCCATGGCGGGGCAGGAAGACCAGCTCGACTCGCCCAGATCCGCCCGCGTCAGCAGCGCGTCCGAGGGCGCGCCGAAAGGGCTGTCCACGGGCGTCCCAGCGGGCGTCCTCCAGGCCGGGTATGTCGTAGAGGCCCGATCCGCCGATCACGCCCAGGGTCCAACCCGCCATCCGGTCCTCTCGCGTCACAGAAGAATGCGCCGCGCTTATCGCCGTAGAGCGCGCGGCTTGGCTATGTCTCGGAGGATGCGTCTGCGCGGCGATCCTTGGTCCGCTGCGGCCTGGGCGCGGCGGCGCATGCGGCGGCCAGGCGTCACCGCTGCTGGATCGACAAGGGCGCCTTGGTGGTCTCGGCCAGCTTCGGCGACATCGCCGGCGACTTCCTGGTCGAGACCGCCGCGCCCTATTCGCCTGCTGCACCAGCACCGAGGCCCAGGCGGCGGGCATCGACGGCGATTCCGCGACGGCGTCGCTGCGGATCGCCGGGCAGGCGATCCCGGACCAGTCGGCTGCCGTCGTCAGCCTCGACGCGCTGCCGCAGACCGACACCGCATCGTCGGCGTGATCGGCGAGGACGTGCTCTCGCGCTACGTCCTCGATCAGGTGCAGATTCTCGCCGCGTCGCCTGAGCCTGACGCCGCGGTCGCAGCGGTCGACGGCGAGGCTTGCCTGAACGCAGCTCGGCGGATTGCCGACGGTCGACGCGCGCGCTACGGAGATCGCGCGGCAGAGCGCGGCGCGAGCCGATGGCGATCTCCACCGGACGCTGGGAGAGCCTGATCCCCCGGGCCGGCTCTCGCGGCCGCGCAGGCGCGCGGCGACCGCATCCACGCCTTGACGATCGCTGGCGCGCCGCCTTGAGCTCCCGCGCTCGGCCATCGCGCCTCGAACGGTCGGCCGTCGAGCGGCGCGCTCGCGCGCACGCTCCAGCGGCCGGCTGAGCTCTGCGCGCTTCGCCAGTGGGCACGCTCGGGAATGTCCGGTCTGGACGCCGCTGGCGGCGGACAGTCTGACGCCTCACGCCCCGTCGACCGCTTCGTGTCCCCTCCCTGAGGGAGGGATAGCGCCCGTCAGCGTCAGTGGCCGACGTTGGCCCAGACGCGGCGGTAGGCTGGCGTAGAGCAGGCCGGTGAGCACGCACGAGGAAGATCATCACCGCGAGACCGGTGCGCTTGCGCTCTTCCATCTTCGGGTCGGCCGCCCACTGCAGGAAGGCGGCGACGTCCTTGGCTTCCTGGTTCAGCGTCGCCTTGGTGCCGTCGTCGAAGGTCACCGGTCGTCGGTCAGCGGCGGGGGCATGGCGATGAAGCCGCCCTTGGGCACGGCGTGCGGATTGCCGTGCTAGTAGGCGCCCATGTCGCCGGCGATGTAGGGGTCGTAGTACTTGCCGGCGGGCACGGTCAGGCCGTCGGGCGGCTTGGTGCCGTCGCCGGTGACGATCGAATAGATGTAGCGCGCGCCGCCCTCGCGGGCCTTGGCCAGCATCGACATGTCCGGCGGCAGGGCGCCGCCGTTGGCCGCCGCGCGCGGCGGCCGGGTTCGGGAACGGGTTCGGGAAATAGTCGGCGCTGGTCCCGGGCCGCTTGATCGTCTCGCCGGTGTCGCAGTCGATGTCCGGGAACTGGACGTCCTTGGCGATCGCCTTCACGACCGGGTTGTCGTTCGGGTTCGGGTACTTCGGGTTCCAGAACGGCCCGCCGGGATCGCCGAGGTTGCGGAAGGCGACGAAGTTCATCGAGTGACACGAGGAGCAGACCTCGTGGTAGACCTTGTAGCCGCGCTGCAGCTGCTCCTGGTCGTAGTGGCCGAACGGGCCCTCGAACGACCAGTGCACGTCCTTCGGCTCCAGCTGGGTGCTGGCGGCGAAGGTCGGCGCCGCGATGGCGAGCAGGCCAGCCGATGGCCGCCAGGGCGGCGAGGAGTGCGGGTACAGCATCTGACAAAGCCCTCATTCGGCGGCGACGGGCGGCGGCCGTGACGGGGCGATGGTCCTTCGGCAGGACGGGCGTGTAGATCGAGTCCGGCACCGGCAGGGGCGTTTCGCGCAGGCCCGAGCAAGGGCGTGATCACCAGGAAGTAGGCGAAGTAGTAGAGGGCGGCGATCCGGCTGAGCCAGGTGACGGTGTTGATGTCGTAGTCGATCAGCACCGGCCCGGCGATGCCCGGGATCAGCTTGCCGTCCGGCTCCTGCGACCCGCACCAGCCCAGCGCGATCACGCTGCGCCGATCCAGATGAAGAAGTAGATCCGCGCCGTCGGCCGATAGCGCATGGACCGCACCTTGGAGGTGTCGAGCCAAGGCAGGGCGAACAGCATGGCGATCGCGCCCGCCATGGCGCCAGCACGCCCATCAGCTTGTCGGGGATGGCGCGCAGGATGGCGTAGAAGGGCAGCAGGTACCATTCGGGCACGATGTGCGCCGGGGTCACCAGCGGATTGGCCGGGAATGGCGTTGTCCGCTCTTCTGCAACGCCTCGGGCAGATAGAAGACGAAGATCGCGAACATGATGACGAAGAGCGCCGACGGCGAACGCGTCCTTCACCGTGTAGTAGGGGTGGAAGGCGAGCATGTCCGTCCTTGCCCTTCACGTTCACGCCGGTCGGGTTGTTGTTGCCGGGCACGTGCAGCGCCCAGACGTGCAGGGCGACCACCGCGGCGATCACGAACGGCAGCAGGTAGTGCAGTGAGAAGAAGCGGTTGAGCGTCGGCTCGTCCACCGAGAAGCCGCCCCACAGCAGGGTGGTGATGGTGTTGCCGATCAGCGGCACGGCGCCGATCAGGTTGGTGATCACCTTGGCGCCCCAGAAGCTCATCTGCCCCCAAGGGCAGCACGTAGCCCATGAACGCCGTGGCCATCATCAGCACATAGATGACGCAGCCGAGCAGCCAGAGCACTTCGCGCGGCGCCTTGTAGGAGCCGTAGTACATGCCGCGCAGGATGTGCAGGTAGACCGCGGCGAAGAACATCGAGGCGCCGTTGGCGTGGATGCCCCGGATCAGCCAGCCGTAGTTCACATCGCGCATGATGTGCTGCTCGACGCTGGAGAAGGCCCCGGCGGCGCTGGGATCGTAGTGCATCGCGAGAACGATGCCGGTGACGATCTGCGTGACCAGGCAGAAGGCGAGGATGCCGCCGAAGGTCCACCAGTAGTTGAGGTTGCGCGGCGTCGGATAGACCATCAGGTCCACGCCGAAGCGCACGATGGGCAGGCGCGTGTCGAGCCAGCGCTCGATGCCGGTCTTGGGTTCGTAGGCGGACGGGATGGCTCATGGCGGCTCAGCCGATCTTTACTCGGGTGGGGCTGAGGAAGGCATAGTCCGGAAGGTAGAGGTTCTTCGGCGCCGGCCCTTTCCGGATGCGGGCGGCGGTGTCGTAGACCGAGCCGTGGCAGGGGCACAGCCAGCCGCCGTACTCGCCCTGGGCGAAGGTCGGCACGCAGCCCAGGTGGGTGCAGCTCGCCAGGACGATCAGCCACTCCTCGTGGCCGGGCTTCACGCGGGAGGCGTCGGTGGCCGGATCCTTCATCGGCGCGTGATCGTCGGCCTTGGCCTTGGCGATCTCGGCCGGGCGTCCGATGCCGGATGAACACCGGTTGCTTGCGCCAGGCGATGGTCACTTCCTGGCCCAGCGCCACCTTGCTGAGGTCGTACTCGAGCGAGGCCAGCGCCAGGGTGTCCGCCGCCGGGTTCATCTGGTCGACCAGCGGCCAGGCCACCGCCGCCACGCCGCCGATCGCCGCCGCTCCGGTCAGAATGTAGATGAAGTCGCGGCGGGTCTGCCGTGCCCTCGGGCCGCCTGCGTGGCCGCCCACTCGCCACCTGTTCCGCCACCTTCGAAGACACCTCTTGCATCAATCCGTCCGAGACCCCTTTACAGCAGCGTCTCGTCGGTGGCCCGCTTAGAATGCGCCTCGCCCTTTTTCAACCGGATATCCCGCAAAACGTCGGCGCCGCCATGCGCCTCACCGGTTGCCTGGGCGTTCCGCTCGACGTGATCCTGCCCAGCCGCCTTCCGGATGGACGACAAGGCGCTGAAGCGCGCGGCCCTCGACTATGGTCCCCTGGCGCATGTGACGGTTCACCAGAACTGGAGATCGTTCCTCCCCGTGCGTGGCGCCGGGCGCCTGGTCCTGTTCACCACCCGGGCCGAGCACCTGTTCCCGGATTTCGCCTTCCGCGCCAACGACATCCTGCTGATGGGCTCCGAGAGCGCCGGCGTTCCGAAGACGTCCACGCCGCCGCCGACGCCCGCCTGCGCATCCCACTCGTCGCCGGCGCGCGGTCTCTGAACGTCACCGTCACCGCGGCGATGGCGCTGGGAGAGGCGCTGCGGCAGACCGGCGGCTTCCCGGGCGTGGCGGCGGACTCGCGGACAAACGGAACTGCGGCGACATGACCTTTGCGTCCGCTCCGCGTTTGCGGCCAAACAGCCCCATGGCCGAGAACGATCCCCTTAACCGCTGCGCCGACTGGTTTCAGGAGCTTCGCGATCGGCTCGTCGTGGCCTTCGAGGACCTCGAGGACGAGGCGCCCGAACACCTCTATCCCGGCGCGCCCGGTCGTTTCGAGCTCAAGCCCTGGCAGCGCGCGGAGGGCGGCGGCGGGGTCGGCGGTTTCCTGAGGGGGCGCTTCTTCGAGAAGTGCGGCCTGCACTTCAGCCGCGTGCACGGGGTCTTCACCGAGGAGATGGCCGCGAACATGCCGAACCTCGGCAAGGATCGCAGCTTCGTGGCCACCGGCGTCTCGCTGATCGCCCACCTGTGGAACCCGCGCGTGCCGGCCGTGCACATGAACACCCGCTACCTCGCCACCGCCCGCGGCTGGTTCGGCGGCGGCGCCGACCTGACGCCGCTGCTGGCGACCAGCGCAGCCAGGAGGCTCCGGACGCGGTGCTGTTCCACGAGGCGCTGCGCTCGGCGTGCGATGCGCATCATCCGGACTGGTACGAGCGCTTCAAGGCCGAGTGCGACCGCTACTTCTACCTGCCGCACCGCGACGAACCGCGCGGGATCGGCGGCATCTTCTACGACCGGCACGACAGCGGCGACTTCGAACGCGACTTCGACTTCACCCGCGACGTCGGCCTCGCCCTGCTCGACGTCTATCCGAAGATCGCCCGGCATCGGATGACCGAACCGTGGACGCCCGAGGAGCGGCAGGAGCAGCTCGTGCGGCGCGGTCGCTACGTCGAGTACAACCTGCTCTACGATCGCGGCACGATGTTCGGCCTGAAGACCGGCGGCAACATCGAGACCATCCTCAGCTCGATGCCGCCGATCGTGGCCTGGCCCTGAAGGCGGCGAGGATCGGCCGTTCGATCACGGCGTAGCTCGCCAACCCCGCGCCGACAGCGGCCGCCAGCGCCAGGGGAAAGAACATCGGGCTTTGCTCGCCGACGGCGTGCGCCACGGCGGCGATCGCCGCCGGGTGCCAGAGGTAGAGGGAGTAGGACGCATCGCCCAGGCGCGTGAGCCAGGGCAGCGGCCGGCCACCCACCGTGCCGCTCCACGCTCAGGGCGCCGCCCACCAGCAGCGCGGCCGGCGCGCCCCACTGGAAGGGCCGCCAGAACTCCTTGAACAGCCCCGCGCCCTCAACCAGTCCCCACAGAGCAAAGGCGGCGACGATCATCGCCAGCCCGGCGGCTCTGGACGGCAGCGCGCGCTTGGCGACCGCGACCCCGAGCCAGACCCCGACGGCGAACTGGAACAGCATCGGATTGGCGCCCAGCTGATAGACCGGGTCCTTGGCGAGCAAGCCGATCGCGACCGCGACCAGCATGGCGACCGAGATCAGCCGCGCCCGCCCACTCTCCGGCGTCATCAGCGCCGCGGCGAAGACCAGGTAGAACATCGCCTCGTAGTCGAGGCTCCAGCCCGCCGGCAGGGTCGGGAACGGCCGGCCCAGGGGGTCGAAGTGCGGAATGAAAGCCAACGACAGGAGCAGATGCGAGGTCCCGCGCAGCACTTGCGGCAGGAAGGCCGGGAATAACCACGCCGTCGCGGCGGTGACCAAGGTCGCGATCCAGTAAGGCGGAACCACCCGGATCGCGCGCCGCCGAAGAAAGGCTAGCGGTGAAATCCCTCGGCCGACGGTGCTGGTCCACATCACCACGCCGCTGATGACGAAGAACACGTCCACCCCGGCGCGGCCCACGTCGAACCCGCCGCCGCGCCACTGCAGCGCGTGGTAGGCCGCCACGCTCAACGCCGCGAGCCCGCGCAGGTGCTGGATGGACGCGAGCTCCCCCACCTTGCGGGGGGCCGGAGCGGTCACAGCATCGAAGGGATCACCCGGTCCGGCGGTTTGTGGCCGTCCATCCAGGTGCGGATGTTGACGATGACCTTCTCGCCCATGTCGATCCGGCCCTCGATGGTCGCCGAGCTCATGTGCGGCAGCAGCACCACGTTGGCGAGCTTGAGCAGCTTGGGGTTCACCGCCGGCTCGTGCTCGTAGACGTCGAGGCCCGCGGCGGCGATCTCGCCCCGCTCGAGCATGCCGGCGAGAGCCGCCTCGTCGATGATCTCGCCCCGCGCGGTGTTCACCAGGATGGCGTCGGGCCGCAGCAGCTTCAGCCGCCGGGCGGAGAGCAGGTGGTAGGTCGCCGGCGTGTGCGGGCAGTTGACGCTCACCACGTCCATCCGCGCCAGCATCTGGTCGAGGCTCTCCCAGTAGGTGGCCTCAAGGTCTTCGGCCAGGCGCGCGCTCACCGGTTTGCGGTTGTGGTAGTGGATGGAGAGGCCGAAGGCCCGCGCCCGCTTGGCCAGCGCCTGGCCGATGCGGCCCATGCCGACGATGCCCAGACGCTTTCCTCCCAGGCGCCGGCCCATCATCCAGGTCGGCGTCCAGCCGGTGAAGCGGCCTTCCTCGATCACCTTGGCGCCTTCCACCACCCGGCGGGCCGCGGCCAGGATCAGTCCCATGGTGAGATCGGCGGTGTCCTCGGTGAGGACGCCTGGGGTGTTGGTCACGGTGATGCCGCGCGCCGTCGCCGCCGTCACGTCGATGTGGTCGACGCCGACCCCGAAGTTGGCGATCAGCTTCAGCTGCGGACCGGCCCGCTCGATCAGGGCCGCGTCCAGCCGATCGGTGATGGTGCAGGCCAGGACGTCGGCGCGCGCCATCGCCGAAACCAGGGTCTCGGCGTCCATCGGCTGGTCGTCGAGGTTGAGCTCGGTGTCGAACAACTCACGCATCCGCACCTCGACCGCGTCGGGCAGCTTGCGCGTGACGATGACTTTCGGCTTACGGGTGGGCATGCGGGGCGTTTATCAGCCATCGAGTTGGCGCGACGGAAGCGTCGCCTTCTCTTCCAAGACGCCTTTGCGCCATCCTTCAAGGGCCAAGGCGGGATCAAGGCTCCTGATCGTCGCCGCGCTCGGCTTGTCGGCGCAGGTGCTGGCCGCGTGCGGCGAACACGCCGCCGAGGGTCGAGACTGCCCCTCGGCCCAGCGCGAGCACACCCTTTCCGGCTTCTGCGTTCCGCGCTGGGTGAGCCTCAAGCGCGGCGAGGTCTACGGCCGCAAGGGCGCGGGCAAGGACTATCCGGCGTTGTGGATCTATCGGGTGAAGGGTCTTCCGGTTCAGGTGGTGGCGGAAACCACCGACTGGCGGCGGATCTGCGATCCCGACGGGGGCGCGTCCTGGGTGCATCGCTCCATGATCGACGGCAAACGCTCGATCATGGCCTTGCCGGGCGATCCCGCGCCGCTGCGGGCGTCTCCGGGCGAACAGGCGCCCATCAAGGCTTATCTGGGGGCCCGCGCCCTGGCCGCCGTTCAGCACTGCCAGACCGGCTGGTGCAAGGTGAGCGCGCCCGGCGGCGGCGGCTGGATCGAGACGAGCCGGGTGTGGGGCGCCGCCGAGGCGCGCCAGTGCCGCTGAGCGGCAGCGCGTTGAACCGCCCCGCCGGCGCGTGATACCGCTGGCCGGATGATAGACGCCCAAGTCCGCCCCTCCAGCTTCGACCGAGAGGACCTTCTCGCCTGCGCCCGTGGCGAGATGTTCGGGCCGGGAAACGCCCAGCTTCCCGCGCCGCCGATGCTGATGTTCGATCGGGTCACCGAGATCCGCGCCGACGGGGGCGCGTTCGACAAGGGATCGATGATCGCCGAACTCGATATCCACCGCGACCTCTGGTTCTTCGACTGCCACTTCATCGGCGATCCGGTGATGCCCGGCTGCCTCGGCCTCGACGCCATGTGGCAGATGGTCGGATTTTTCCTGGCGTGGTCGGGCGGACAGGGACGGGGACGCGCCGCGAGCGTCGGCGAAGTGCGCTTCGCCGGCCAGGTCACGCCCAGGGTGTCGCGGGTGGTCTACAAGATCGATTTCAAGAAAGTGATCCTGCGTCGCATGGTGGTCGGGATCGCCGACGGGGTGTTGGAAGCGGACGGAAATCCTATTTATCACGCTAAGGATTTGAGGGTCGGTCTTCACAACGCCGCCGATCTGGCTTGAACCTTTCACTCTAGGCGAGGAGAGGAGTCATCGTGCGCCGCGTGGTCGTGACCGGCTTGGGGATCGTCTCGTCCATCGGCTCGACGGCCGAGGCGGTGACCGAGTCCCTGCGACACGGCCGCTCCGGCGTGGTCTATGCTCCCGATTACGCCGAGCTCGGCTTCCGCTGCCAGGTGCACGCCCCGGCCAAGCTGGCCGAGGACTGGACCGCCCTGGTGGATCGCCGCGCCGCCCGCTTCCTCGCGCCCGGCACGGCCTACGCCCACATCGCCATGGAGCAGGCGATCGCCGACTCGGGGCTCGCTCCCGAGGAGGTCTCGCACGAGCGCACCGGCATCATCGTCGGCTCGGGCGGAACCTCGACCCGGACCATCGTCGACACCGCCGAGACCGCCCGGACGCGCGGCGTCAAACGGATCGGCCCCTTCGCCGTGCCCAAGGCGATGAGTTCCGGACCCTCCGCGACGCTCGCCACCTGGTTCAAGATCCGCGGCGTCAACTATTCGATCAGCTCGGCCTGCGCGACGAGCGCGCATTGCATCGGCGCCGGGGTCGAACAGATCCAGCTCGGCAAGCAGGACGTGGTCTTCGCCGGCGGCTGCGAGGAGCTGGACTGGACCCTCTCCGACCTGTTCGACGCCATGGGCGCCATGTCGAGCGGCTTCAACCAGGAGCCGACCCGCGCCAGCCGCCCCTATGATGTCGACCGCGACGGCTTCGTCATCGCCGGCGGCGCCGGCATGGTGGTGCTGGAGGACTACGAGCGGGCGGTGGCTCGGGGGGCCAGGATCTACGCCGAGGTGGTGGGCTACGCGGCCAACTCCGACGGCCACGACATGGTGGCGCCGAGCGGCGAGGGCGCGGAACGCTGCATGCGCCTGGCCCTCGAAGGCGCCGGCGGGCGAGCCATCGACTATCTCAACACGCACGGCACCGGCACGCCGGTCGGCGACTCCAAGGAGATCGGCGCGGTCCGCGCGGTGTTCAACGGCGCCATGCCGGCCATCTCGAGCACCAAGTCCCTCACCGGCCACAGCCTGGGCGCGGCCGGCGCGCAGGAGGCGATCTACTGCATCCTGATGATGCAGGAGGGCTTCATCGCCGCGAGCGCCAACATCGACCATCTCGACCCGGAGTTCGACGGCGTCCCCATCGTCCGCGCGCGGATCGACAAGCCCTTCGAGACGGCCCTGAGCAACAGCTTCGGCTTCGGCGGGACGAACGGCTGCCTGATCCTCAGCCGGGTCTAGGTCACCGCTCGGAGCCAGGCGTCCGTCTCCCGCGGCGCGCGAAAGCGATGCTTGCGGGCGTGGGCGATCAGGTCGCTCTCGAACAGCTCCGCCCGCACCTTGCGGTTCCGCGCGAAGGTGTCCCAACTGTAGCGGATCGGATGGTCCCATCGGAGCCAGCGGGCGAAACTCTCGCGATTGCCGGTGCCCGGCCAGAGTTCCTTTCCGCCGATCGCGCGCACGATCGAGCGGCGGATCACGCGGCTCATGAGCACCCGCCGTGGATAGTCCAGCCAGACGACATCGGTCGCGCGCGGCAAGGTGTGCAGCCGCGCGGCCACCGAGTAGTTGCCGTCCACCACCCAGGCCTCGCCGGCGATCGCCTCGGCGACCACCGCCGACCAGCGCTCCGGCTCCTCGACGTTCAGCCCTCTCCAGCCCGGCTGCCAGTTCAGCGCGTCGAGCTCGATGTGGGGAACCCCGAGCCTTGCCGACAGCGCCTTCGCCAGCGTCGACTTGCCCGCGCCGGATTGGCCGATGATCGCGACGCGACAGCCGGCGAGCGGCGGCTCAGCGCCGTTCGCCACCACGCGCGCTTTCCACCTTCAGCCGCCTACGTCGTGACCGGGAACCCCCGGTCGCGCATCAGGGCGTCGATGGTCACGTCCCGGCCGCGGAAGCGGCGGAAGGCCTCGCCCGCGTCGATGGTGTTGCCCACGCTCATGATGTCGTCGTGCAGGCGCTTGGCGGTGGGCTTGTCGTAGAAGCCGCCCGGCGCGTCGACGAAGGCTTCGGCGGCGTCGGCGGTGAGGGTGTCGGCCCAGATGTAGTCGTAGTAGCCGGCGGCGTAGCCCTCGCCTGAGAAGATATGCCCGAACTGCGGCATGCGGTGGCGCATGACGATCTCGCGCGGCATGCCGATCTCGGCGAGGGTCGCGCGCTCGAAGGCAGCGGGCTCGATCGGCGTGTCGCCGGCGAGGTGCGCCTTCATGATCGACGATGGCGCTGGCCAGGTACTCGACGGTGTCGAAGCCCTTGGGGAAGGTGTGGGCGCGCTTGATCTTCTCGACCAGGGCGTCGGGCATCGGCTGGCCGGTCTTGTAGTGCACGGCGAAGCGGGTGAGCACCTCGCGCGTCGGCAGCCAGCGCTCGTTGAGCTGGCTGGGGAACTCCACGAAGTCGCGCACCACGTTGGTGCCGGCCAGCGTCGGATACTCCACGTTGGAGTTGAGCCCGTGCAGGGCGTGGCCGAACTCGTGGAACATGGTCACCGCGTCGTCCCAGCCGATCAGGATCGGGCCGCCGTCCGCCGTCTTGATGAAGTTGGCGTTGTTGGAGACGATCGGGGTGATGTCGCCCTTGAACCGTCTCCTGGGTGCGGTACTCGCTCATCCAGGCGCCGGAGTTCTTGCCCGCCCGGGCGTAGGGATCGAAGTACCACAGGCCGACCTGCTGTCCGCCGCGGTTGACCGTCGAACACCCGGATGTCGGCGTGCGCCACGGGCAGGTCGTGCACCTGGACGAACTCGAAGCCGTAGAGCTGGCCGGCGGCCCAGAACATGCCCTCGCGGATCTTCTCGAGCTGCAGGTACGGCTTCACCTCGTTCTCATCGAGGTCGTACTTCGCCTTGCGCAGCTTCTCGGCGTAGTAGCGGTAGTCCCAGGCCTCGATCGGCGCGCCCGGCTGTTCCTTGTCCGCGATCGGCCGCATCTCGGCGACCTGCTCGCGCCACCCTGGCCTTGGCCGGCGCCCAGACCTTCAGCATCAGGCCCATGGCCGCGTCGGGCGTCTTGGCCATCTGGTCGTCGGTGACCCAGTGGGCGAAGGTCGGGAAGCCGAGCAGGTGCGCCTTCTCGGCGCGCAGCTTGAGGATCTCGGTGATGAGCGGCTTGTTGTCGTGCGCTCCGGCGTGGTCGCCCCGGCCGGTCCACATGCGGAAGCCCTTCTCCCGCAGGGCACGGTCGCTGGAGTAGACCAGGAACGGCTCCATCGACGAGCGGGTGTTGGCGATCAGCCACTTGCCGGCCATGCCCTTGGCCTTGGCGTCGGCGGCCGCGGCGGCGATCAGCGACGGCGGCAGGCCGGCGAGATCGGCCTCGCTGTCCAGCACCAGGGCGTCGGTCTCCTCGTCGTGCAGCTCGTTCTGGCTGAAGGTGGTGTAGAGCGTCGCCAGGCGCTGGTTGATCTCACCCAGGCGCTTCTTCTGCGCCGGGTTCAGCGCCGCGCCCTGCCGGGCGAAGTTGCGGTAGGTGACCCAGGTCAGCCGCTTCTGCTGCGGGGTGAGGCCGCTCGTCTCGCGCGCGTCGTAGACCGCCTTCACCCGGGCGAAGAGGGCGGCGTTCTGCACCACCTCGTCCTGATAGGCGGCCAGGATCGGAGCCATCTCCTGCTCCACCGCCTGCATCGGCTTGTCGTCCAGGGTCGAGGTCCACACCCCGAACAGGGCGCCGACGCGGTTCATCGGCCGACCGGCGTTCTCCAGCGCGGCGATGGTGTTGTCGAAGGTCGGGGGCCGCGGGGTTGCTGGCGATGGCCGCCACCTCGGCGCGGTTCAACGCCATGGCCTCCATCAGCGCCGGCTTGAAATCCTCCACCCGCACCTTGTCGAAGGCCGGCGCGCCGTGGTGCGGCCCGGTCCAGGGCGCGAGCAGCGGGTTGGTCGCCGTCGGGCGGTCGAGAGTGTCGGCGAAGGCCAAGGGGCTTGCTCCACAAAGGCTGGCGGCGGCGGTGCTCGCCAGGAAGGATCGTCTGTCCACGAAAGGGCGCTCCGGAAGAAGTATGGTTTGAGGCCTCATAGCGCGAGCCGGCGCGGCGTGTCCTGTTAAGTGGACGCAATGATCGCGCGCGCCTACATGCCCGCGCCATGGCGATCGGCGTCTTCGACTCAGGGGTGGGCGGGCTCACCGTGCACCACGCCCTGGTCCGACGGCTGCCGAGCGCGGACTTCATCTACCTCGCCGACCAGGCCAACACCCCCTACGGCGGCCGGAGCGGCGAGGAGATCGTCGACCTTACCCGCGCCGGGTGCGAGCGGCTGTTCGACGAGGGCTGCGACCTCGTCATCCTCGCCTGCAACACGGCCGCGTCGGTCGCCCTGCGCCGCCTGCAGCAGACCTGGCTGCCGGGGTATCGGCGCGAACAGGGCCGGCCGCTGAACGTGCTCGGCATCATCGTGCCGACCATCGAGGCGGCCACCGGCATGCCGTGGGAGCATGAGCCGGAGCGGCGCGGCGACAAGGTCGAGCGCCTCGACGTGCTGGGCGTCTTCTCCACCCCAGCGACCGCGCGCAGCCGGGTCTACGAGATCGAGATCGACAAGCGCCGCGCAGGACGTGGCGGTGTTCTCCGAGCCCTGTCCCGACCTCGCCCACGCCATCGAGACCGGGGCCGATGAGGGGGCCTTGCGAGAGCGGATCGAGGCGCACGTGACGGCGCTGTCGCGGCGCATCGGCCGGCCGCCGGATCGGGCGATCCTGGGCTGCACCCACTACGAGATCGCCGCCGACCTGTTCCGCGCCGCCCTTCCGCCCGGCGCGCCGCTGATCCATCAGCCGGACGCCACCGCCGACGCCATCGAGCGCTACCTCGCGCGCCACCCGGAGTACGCCCGCGGGAACGAGCGGCGGCCGCCGCTTCCTCACCACCGGCCAGCCGGGCCCGCAGAACGGCCTCGTCGAGCGCTTCTGGGGCGAGCCCCTGCGCTTCGAGCGCGCCTGAAGGCCGCCGGTGCTCCCCACCCTCCGCCAGCTCCGCTACCTGCAGCTCCTCGCCCACCACGGCTCCTTCAGCCGCGCGGCGGAGGCGGCGCACGTCACCCAGCCGACGCTCTCCGCCGGCATCCAGGAACTGGAGAAGATCCTGGGCGCGCCTCTCGTCGACCGCAACCGCGCCGGCGTCATCCTCACCGCCGCCGGCGAAGCCGCCGTCCAGCGCGGCGCCGCCATCCTCGCCGAGGCCGAGGAGCTGGTCCGCGAGGCGCGCGCCGCGGGCGAGCCTCTGGCCGGGCGCTTCCGCCTGGGCGTGATCCCCACCGTCGCGCCCTTCCTGCTGCCCGCCGCCCTGCCCCGCCTGCGCGAGGCCTATCCCATTGCTGCGGCTCTATCTGCGCGAGGATCTCACCCACCGGCTGGTCGCCGACGTGAAGTCGGGGAGCCTCGACGCGGCGCTCATGGCCCTGCCCTACGACATGGCCGGACTGGAGTGCGCCCATGTCGGCGACGACGAGCTGGTCGCCGCCGTTCCCGCCGGCCACCCCTTGAGCCGAGACGAGCGCATCGACCCGGCGAGCCTCGACCCCGACGAGCTGATCCTGCTGGAGGACGGCCACTGCCTGCGCGATCACGCCCTGGCGGCCTGCGAGTTCCCGGCCGCCTGGCGCGCCCGAGACCAGGGGTTCGCCGCCACCTCGCTGGCCACCCTGGTGCAGATGGTGGGATCGGGCCTGGGCGTCTCCTTCCTGCCGGCCATGGCGGTGGACTCGGGGCTGGTCGAGGGCGCGGACATCGCCACCCGGGCGTTGAAGGCCGACGCACCCCAATCGCGAGATCGTCGTCGCCTGGCGCGCCGGTTCGACCCGCGCGGCCGAGGGGCGGCTGTTGGCCGAGGCGTTCGCTGGTCGCTAGCCTGGAAAGGCTCGGGACGGCCGGCGCCGTGCCACCGCCGATTTTCGCCGCTATAGGGCGACTTCCATGACGCCGGCCTTCATCAAGATGAACGGGCTCGGAAACGACTTCGTGATCGTGACCGACCTCGTTCCACCCCGAGCAGCGCGGCCGTGCGCGCCCTCGCCGACCGGCGTCTCGGGGTAGGCTGCGACAGCGTCATCGCCCTGGAGGCCTCAGGCGTGGCCGACGTCCGCATGCGGATCTGGAACGCCGATGGCGGCGAGGCGGGCGCCTGCGGCAACGCGACCCGCTGCGTCGCCTGGCTGCTGGCCCGCACGCGCGGCGGCAAGCGCTTCGACATCGAAGTGGGCGACCGCGTTCTCCACGCGGAGGTCGACGGTGAGCGGGTGTCGGTCGACATGGGCGCGCCGGGCCTTGGCTGGCGCGACATTCCGCTGGCCTGGGAAATGGACACCCGCGAGATCCAGCTCCGCGTCACGCCCGAGCTGTCGGGCCCCGGCTGCGTCTCCATGGGCAACCCGCACGCGGTGTTCTTCGTCGACGACGTGTTGACCGCGCCCGTGGAGCGGGTGGGGCCGATCGTCGAGAACCACTGGCTGTTTCCCGGCCCGAACCAACGTCGGCTTCTGCCAGCCGCTCGCGCCCGATCGCCTGCGCCTGCGCGTTTGGGAGCGCGGCGCCGGCCTGACGCGGGCCTGCGGCACCGGCGCCTGCGCCGCCCTGGTGGCGGCGCACCGGCGCGGCCTGTCGGACCGCGAAGCGACGCTCGTGCTCGACGGCGGCGCGCTCGACATCCATTGGCGCGAGGAGGACGGCCACGTGATCATGTCTGGTCCGGTGGCGGTGGAGTTCACCGGCCGCCTTCCTGAATTGGCGGACGCTGCGTGAGCGGTCATCCGGCGCTTCGCGCGGGCGGCTGCGCGGTGGTCACCGGGGCCGCCGACGGGATCGGCCTCGCGGTGAGCGGCCGTCTCGCCGCGCTTGGCATGAAGGTCATTCTGGCCGATCTCGAGGGCGTCAAGCTCGACCAAGCCGTCGCGATCGTGCGGGGCCAGGCGCGGGAGGGCGGCTCGGCCGAAGCCTTCGCGACCGACGTCTCCGATCGCGCGGCGGTGCGTCGGCTGGCCGATCACGCCTTCGAGCGGCAGGGTCGCGTCGCCTTCCTGATGAACAATGCGGCAGTGGGTGGCGGCGGCCCGGCGCACCAGAACGTCGAGCGTTGGGACCGCCTGCTGGGCGTCAATCTCGGCGGGGTCATCAACGGCGTCCAGGCCTTCACCGAGCGGATGATCGCCCAGGGATCGCCGGCGGCCATCGTCAACACCGGCTCCAAGCAGGGCATCACCATGCCGCCGGGCGACACCGCCTACAACGTCAGCAAGGCGGCGGTGAAGGCCCTCACCGAGGGCCTCCAGCACACCCTGCGCGAGACGCCGGACTGCCAGGTCTCGGCCCACCTGCTGATCCCGGGCCTCACCTACACCGGCATGACCCGGGCCCGGGTCTCCGAGAAGCCGCCCGGCGCCTGGAGCGCCGACCAGGTCGCCGACTTCCTGCTGGAACGTCTGGACGCCGGCGACTTCTACATCCTCTGCCCCGACAACGAGACGCCGCGCGCGCTCGACGAGGCGCGGATGGCCTGGACCATGGGCGACATCATCGAGAACCGCCCGCCGCTGTCGCGCTGGCACAAGGACTACAAGGCCGCCTTCGCCGCCGATCTCGCCGGGCGCGGCCTGGCTTGACCGTCGAGGTGATCACCTTCGGCTGCCGCCTGAACGCGGTGGAGTCCGACGCCATCCTGGAGAGCGCGCGCGCCGCCGGCCTCTCCGAGACCGTGGTGGTGAACACCTGCGCGGTGACCGCCGAGGCCGTCCGCCAGGCCCGTCAGGCGATCCGCAAGGCGCGGCGCGAGCGGCCGGACGCGAACCTGGTCGTCACCGGCTGCGCCGCCCAGATCGCCGGCGCCGACTTCGCCGCCATGCCCGAGGTGAGCCGCGTCGTCGGCAACGCCGACAAGGCCGACGCCTCGGCCCTGCGCGGCGCCGAGCGGCTGGCGGTGTCCGACATCTTCCAGATCTCGCCGCGGGGTCACAGCGCGGCCGGCGCGCCTCAGGGCCGGGCGCGCGGCTATGTGGAGATCCAGAACGGCTGCGACCATCGCTGCACCTTCTGCGTGATCCCCTTCGGACGCGGCAATTCCCGCTCGATCCCCTCCGACATCGTCGTCAGCCGGGTGCGCGACCTGGCAGCCGCGGGCGTTGCCGAGGTGGTGCTCACCGGGGTCGATCTCACCAGCTGGGGCGCGGGATTGCCGGGCGAGCCGAAGCTGGGCGATCTCGTGCGCCGCGTCCTGCGCGAGGTTTCGGACCTGCCGCGCCTGCGCCTTTCCTCCATCGACGCCGCCGAGATCGATCCCGAGCTCATGGCCTGCCTGGCCGAGGAGCGGCGGCTGATGCCGCACCTGCATCTCTCCCTTCAGTCGGGAGACGATCTGATCCTGAAGCGGATGAAGCGTCGTCATTCCCGCGCCGACGCCCTGGCCCTGGTCGCCGCGGTGCGCGCCGTCCGGCCGGAGGTCGCCTTCGGCGCCGACCTGATCGCGGGCTTCCCCACCGAGAGCGACACGGCCTTCGAGAACACGCTCTCGCTGATCGAGGAAGCCGGCGTCGCCTACGTGCACGCCTTCCCCTACAGCCCTCGCCCCGGCACGCCCGCGGCGCGCATGCCGCAGGTTGCGACGGCGCTGGTGAAGGAACGGGCGGCCCGACTGCGCGCGGCGGGAGAGGCGGCGCTGCGGCGGCATCTGGAGGGTCGCGTGGGGACGTCCGCGCGCGCGCTCGTGGAGCAGCCCGGCCGCGCCCGCGCCGAGGATTTCACCGAGGTCACATTCGCCGGCGAGGCGAGCGCCGGGACGGTGATCGAAGGCGTGATCGCAAGTCACGATGATAAGCGTGCGCACATCCTTCTCCCCTTGCGGGAGAAGGTGGCCTCCGAGAGGAGGTCGGATGAGGGGTCGACGGAACCTCTCCACCCGGGCTCTTTCCGGGACAGCGGCAACCTCAGACTTCAGCGCGACCCCTCATCCGACCCGCTGCGCGGGCCACCTTCTCCCGCAAGGGGAGAAGGGCTCAGGGTGGCCGCCCCGATCGCATACGAACCGATCGGGCTCGAGGCTTCCGAATGACCGACCCCAAGCGCGGCTGGCTCTCCCGCCTCAAGGACGGCCTGTCCAAGTCATCGAAGCAGATGACCGAGACGGTCACCTCGGCGCTCGTCGCCCGGCCGCTCGACGCCGAGCGCCTGGATGAGCTCGAGGAGATGCTGATCGAGGCCGATCTCGGCCCCAAGGCCGCGGCGCGGATCGCCGAAGCCTTCGCCGCCACACGGTTCAGGGGAAACCCCACGGAGCCCGAGATCAAGGCCGCCCTGGCCGAGGCGGTGGCCGGCGAACTGATCTCGCGCCAGGGCGATTTCGAGCCGCTCGGCGGACCGCGCCCGTTCGTGGTTCTGTTCATCGGCGTCAACGGCTCGGGCAAGACCACCACGCTGGGCAAGATCGCCGCCGACCTCACCGGGCGCGGGGCCAAGGTGCTGATCGCCGCCGGCGACACCTTCCGCGCCGCGGCCGTGGAGCAGCTCAAGGTCTGGGCCGACCGGTCCCGCGCCGATTTCATCTCCAGGCCGACCGGTTCCGACGCGGCCAGCCTCGCCTTCGAAGCGCTCGAAAAGGCGAAGAGCGAACACTACGACGTGCTGCTGATCGACACCGCCGGCCGCCTGCAGAACAAGCAGGGGCTGATGGACGAGCTCACGAAGATGATCCGGGTGCTGCGCAAGATCGATCCCGAAGCCCCGCACGAGGTGCTGCTGGTGCTGGACGCCACGGTGGGCCGCAATGCGCTTGCCCAGGAGAATGTTTTCGGCAACGCCATCGGCGTGACCGGAATTGTCATGACCAAGCTCGACGGCACCGCCCGCGGCGGCGTGCTGGTGCCGGTGGCGCAGGCCTCGGACTCCCCGATCAAGCTGATCGGGGTGGGCGAGGGCATCGAGGACTTGCAACCTTTCGACGCTCGGGCGTTCTCCCGGTCGTTGGTGGGATTGGAGGAGACCATCGATGGCTAGCCGCGCGCCGCCGCCCCCGTGGTTCGGATGGGTCGTCGATGGCGCGCCGGCGATCGCCTTTCTTCTCGTCTATCTGGTCACCCGCGACTTTCGGGTCGCCACCTGGGGGGTGATCGCCGCTTCGGTTTTGGCCCTGGTCGCGTCGGCCGTCGTGGAGCGGCGCGTGCGGCCCTTGCCGGCGGTGACCGGCGGCCTCGCCGTCGCCTTCGGCCTCGCCAGCGTGATCCTTCACGACAAGAACATCTTCAAGATGAAGATGACCATCGTCGACGGCCTGCTGGGCGCGGCCCTGTTCATCGGCCTCGCGCTGGGCAAGAACCCGCTCAAGGCCCTGCTCGGCGGCGCCTTCGAGTTACCAGACCAGGCCTGGAAGGTGCTCGCCATCCGCTACGGGCTGTTCTGGTGGGCGTGCGCGGCGGCCAACGAATTCGTCCGCCGCACGCAGAGCGACCATACGTTCGTGCTGTTCCGCACCGGCGTTTGGATCGCCGCCGTGGTGTTCGCCGTGGCGCAGACGCCGTTCTTCCTCAAGCACGGGGCCAAGCCGGCGAACCCGGTCGTCGATCCGCCCGACCCAGGCGTCTAAGGGTCGCGCTCCTTTAAGCACCGTCCACGGATGGTCGGTCTTCAAACCGTCGCACGGATAAGCTAAGCCTTGCTGCGCAACGGACCGTCGGCGCGTGGGGACAGGGCAGCCATGGCCAAGGACAAGACGAAAGCGACGCTGGAGGCGTTCAACGCGTCGCCCACGCACCTCCTGCACCGCGCGCTGCAACTGGCGCTCGACTTCCACAGCGAGGCCGCCGGCCCCGAGGCCATCACCCAGCGCCAGTTCACCGTGCTCGCCGCCGCCGCCCAGTCCGACGGCATGACCCAGAACGACCTGGTGCGGGCCACGGGCATCGACCGCTCGACCCTCGCCGACCTCGTCTCCCGCATGCTGACCAAGGGCCTTCTGGAGCGCGAGCGCTCGACCAAAGACGCCCGCGCCAACACGGTGCGCCTCTCGCCCGCCGGCCGCGTGGCCCTCGCCGCCGGCTCCGGGGCCGCTTCCAAGGCGGACGAGCGGCTGCTCTCCCTGATGCCCACCAAGCGCCGCGAAGGCTTCGTCAAAGGCCTCGCCGCCCTCGCGGCCCACGCCGACGATCCGACCCCGAAGAAGCCCAAGGCCAAGGTCGAGGGCCAGGCGGTGAAGGGCGAGAAGAAGGGCAAGAAGGACAAGAAGATGAAGAAGCTGAAGGACGTGGGAGCCTAAACCCGCGCTCCTCCCCGGGGTGACCTCGGGGCCTGACCGGCCTATCTTCCAGCGATGTCCGACATCCTCGAAGCCGACGCCCCGACCCTGGACGACATCCCCCGCCAGCCCACCCAGGACGGGCCCAATGTGCGGCTCTATCTGGTGGACGGCTCGGGCTTCATCTTCCGCGCCTACCACGCCCTGCCGCCGCTCACCCGCAAGTCGGACGGCCTGCCAACGGGCGCGGTGCAGGGCTTCTGCAACATGCTGTGGAAGCTGCTGGTGGAGATGCGGGCCGACCCCAACGGCCCGACCCACCTGGCCGTGGTCTTCGACCATTCCGAGAAGACGTTCCGCAACCAGATGTACGAGCATTACAAGGCGCACCGCCCGCCGGCGCCGGCCGATCTCGCGCCTCAGTTCCCGCTGGTGCGCGACGCGACGCGGGCCTTCGGCGTGCCGTGCCTGGAGCTTGAAGGTTACGAGGCGGACGATGTGATCGCCGCCTACTGCTGCCACGCCCGCGACGCCGGCGGCGAGGTGGTGATCGTCTCCTCCGACAAGGACCTGATGCAGCTGGTCGGCGAGCGGGTCACCATGCTCGACACCATGAAGAACGTCCGCATCGGCCCCGAGCAGGTGGTGGAGAAGTTCGGCGTGCCGCCGGAGAAGGTCACCCACGTCCAGGCCCTGTGCGGCGACAGCGTCGACAATGTGCCGGGCGCCCCCGGCATCGGCATCAAGACCGCCTCGGCGCTGATCAACGAGTACGGCGACCTGGAGTTGCTGCTGGCCCGCGCCGGCGAGATCAAGCAGGACAAGCGCCGCCAGACCCTGATCGACTTCGCCGACCAGATTCGCCTTTCCTACCAGCTGGTCACCCTGGATTGCGGCACGCCCATGCCCGCCACGCTCGAGACTCTCGCGGTGCGCGAGCCGGATTCCGCGGCCCTCGCCGAATTCCTGCGGACCATGGAGTTCCGCACCCTGCTCACCCGGGTCGAGCGCCAGGGCGGCATCGTCGCCGAGGCCCCGCCGCCCCCGGAGCCCGCGCCGCACGCGCCGATCGACGTGAACGCCTACGTCTGTGTGCGCGACCTCGCCACGCTCGACGCCTGGATCGCCAAGGCCCGGGCCGCGGGAACCGTCGCCTTCGACACCGAGACCGACGCGCTCTCCTCGGCCAACGCCAACCTGTGCGGCGTGTCGCTGGCGATCGCGCCGGGCGAGGCCTGCTACATCCCGGTCGGCCACTGCGCCGAGGACGGGCTGGAGCTGGAGACCACCGCCTCCCTCGACCAGATCCCCTGCGAGGAGGTCATCGCGCGGCTCAAGGGCCTGCTCGAGGACGAGAGCGTGCTCAAGGTGGCGCAGAACGCCAAGTACGACCTGGCCGTCCTCTCCCGCTACGGCGTGGAGGTCTCGCCGGTCGAGGACACCATGCTGATCTCCTACGTGCTGGAGTTCGGGCCTGCACGGCCACGGCATGGACGAGCTCTCGGCCAAGTGGCTCGGCCACCAGCCGATCAGCTTCAAGCAGGTGGCGGGCGCCGGCAAGGCGCAGAAGAGCTTCAAGCACATCCCGCTGGACCCGGCGACCTGCTACGCCGCCGAGGACGCGGACGTCACCCTGCGCCTCTACAACCTGCTTCGGCCGCGCCTTCAGCGCGAGGGCCTGCTCACCGTCTACGAGACCCTGGAGCGGGGCATGCCCAAGGTGCTCGCCGAGATGGAGTGCAACGGCATCCGGGTCGATCCCGACACCCTGCGCGCCCTCTCGCACGATTTCTCTTTGCGGATGGTCGACCTGGAGGCCGAGGCGCACCGGGTCGCCGGACGCCCCTTCAATCTCGGCAGCCCCAAGCAGATCGGGGACATCCTGTTCAGCGAGCTCGCCCTGCCCGGCGGCAAGAAGACCGGAACCGGCGCCTGGAGCACCGACGTCGGCGTCCTGGAGGACCTCGCCGCCCATCACGAGCTGCCGCGCGTGCTGCTCGACTGGCGCCAGCTCTCGAAGCTGAAAGGGACGTATACGGACAACCTCGTGGCGGCCATCGCCGAGCGGACGGGGCGGATCCACACCTCCTTCTCTCTGGCCTCGACCACCACCGGGCGGCTGAGCTCGTCCGACCCCAACCTGCAGAACATCCCGATACGGACGGAAGAAGGCCGCAAGATCCGCGCCGCCTTCATCGCCGAGCCGGGCAAGCTGCTGATCAGCGCCGACTACAGCCAGATCGAGCTGCGCCTGCTCGCCCACATCGGCGACATCCCCCAGCTCAAGCGCGCCTTCCAGGACGGCCTCGACATCCACGCCATGACCGCCAGCGAGATGTTCGGCGTGCCGATCGAGGGCATGCCGGCCGAGACCCGCCGCCGGGCCAAGGCGATCAACTTCGGCATCGTCTACGGCATCAGCGCCTTCGGCCTCTCCAACCAGCTCTCGATCCCGCAGGACGAGGCCGGGGCCTACATCAAGACCTACTTCGAGCGCTTCCCCGGCATCCGCGCCTACATGGACCGGATGCGCGCCCAGGTGCGCGAGACCGGCTTCGTCACCACCCTGTTCGGCCGCCGCGTGAACATCCCGATGATCCGCTCACGCTCGGTGGGCGAGCGCCAGTTCGCCGAACGCGCCGCGATCAACGCCCCGATCCAGGGCGCCGCCGCCGACATCATGCGCCGGGCCATGATCCGCATGCCGGACGCCCTGAAGGCGGAAGGCCTCACCGCCCGCATCCTGCTCCAGGTCCACGACGAACTGGTGTTCGAGGCCCCGGAGGCGGAGGCCGACGCCGTGTGCGCGGTGGCGCGGCGGGTGATGGAGCGCGCCGCCGAACCGGCCGCGAACATCAGCGTGCCGTTGCTGGTGGAAGCGAAGGCGGCGCGGAACTGGGAAGAGGCGCACTGAGGCGGTCACGCGTCGTGCCAGACCTTGGCTCCTGTCATCCCGGCCGAAGGGCGAAGCCCGAAGAGCCGGGACGCAGGTCCTAGCTCTCAACTCTCCCGGACGGCCGCAGGCCGAGCCGGGAGGCGGGTCGGTTCGAGCGCTGGCGGCTGAAGGTCCGCCCACCTTGGATTGTGCTCCTCGACCAGCGCAATCTTCCACGCACGCCGCCAACGCTTGATCCGCTTCTCGCGCGCAATCGCGTCGTTGACGTAGGCGTGCTCCTCGAACCAGACCAGCTGATCGATGCTAAGCTCGGCGGTATAGCTGTCGAATAGCCCGGCTTTATGCTCGGCCACCCGGCGACCGAGGTCGTTCGTCATGCCGACGTAGAGGTTCCCGCACGGGCCGCTGGCCAGGATGTAGGTGTAGAACGTACGGCTGTGCATCGGCGCGCGCCCTCCGGCTCGGCGCGTCGCGCCGTCCGGAGGGTAACAAAAGATGCGTCCACCGTCCCGGATCGTCGCGCGTCGCGCGCCGTCCGGGATGACAGGAGTCCAGTCCGGCAAAGGATGTTGCCGAAGCCCTCAAGCCGCCATCTGGCTCGTGAGCGCCACGAACACATCTTCCAGGTCCGGGTCCTCGGTGCGGATGTCCTTGATCGGCACGCCGGCGGCGCGGACGGCGGCGAGCACCTGTTCGACGCTGCCCGTGGCGGATTTGAAGTTCACCGCCAGGTCGCCGGTCGGGCGCAGCCGGGCCTCGAACGGCGCCAGGTTCGGCATCTCGGTGAGCGGGCTCTCCGGGGTCACCACCACGGTGCGCGCGTCCATCCGGCCGACCAGCTGGCGCGTGGGCTCGCAGGCGATCACCACGCCGCGGTTGATGATGGCGATGGTGTCGCAGAGCGCCTCGGCCTCCTCCAGGTAGTGGGTGGTGAGCACGACGGTGACGCCGGAATGGTTCAGCTCCTCCACATAGGCCCAGAGCTGGCGGCGCAGCTCCACGTCCACCCCGGCGGTGGGCTCGTCCAGCACCAGCACGGGCGGATTGTGGACCATGGCCTTGGCCACCATCAGCCGCCGCTTCATGCCGCCCGAGAGCTGGCGCACATAGGCGTCGGCCTTTTCGGTGAGCCCCATGGCGGCGAGCAGGGCGTCGGTGCGCCGCTCGCGCTTGGGCACGCCATAGAGGCCGGCCTGCACCTCCAGGCTTTCGCGCGGGGTGAAGAAGACGTCGGTGCTGATCTCCTGAGGCACCACGCCGATCGCCGCCTTCGACGAGCGCGGCTCGTGGTCGATGTCGTGACCCCAGATCCGCACCACGCCGCCGGTCTTCCGCGTCAGGCCGGAGAGGATGTTGATGAAGGTGCTCTTGCCCGCGCCGTTTGGCCCGAGCAGGCCGAAGATCGAGCCGCGCGGAATGGCGAGGTCGACGCCCTTGAGCGCCTGGACGGCGGGGGTGGTCTTGGTGGCGGGATAGGCCTTGACGAGGCCGACGGCCTCGATCGCGTTCTCGGGCAGGGACATGAGGAGAGGGTATAGGGATTAGGGAATGGGGTGTAGGGGCGGCCGCGGTCGGCGACCGACGCTCCTAAGCCCGAAGACCCTACGCCCGAACCCCTCCTCAGATCTTCAACAGCTGCTTGCCGAAGTTGTCGCCGCTGAACAGGCGCTGCAGGGTGGCGGGGGCGTTCTCCAGGCCCTCCTGCAGGTCTTCCTTGTCCTTGAGCCGGCCCTCCTCGACCCAGCGGGCGAGGCGCTTGCGGGCCCAGGGGAATTCGCTGGCCCAGTCGCTGACGATGAAGCCGTTCATCGAGGCGCGCTTGAAGATCAGGTTGAAGTAGTTCTGCGGGCCGGCCGGCATGTTGCCGGTTTCGTAGCGGGAGATGCCGCCGCAGACGACCACCCGCGCGTGCATGTTCAGTCGCGCGAGCAGGTCGTTGAACATCGAGCCGCCGACATTGTCCCACAGCACGTCGACGCCCTCGGGAATGGTCTCGCGCAACTGGGAGGCGACATCGCCGCCCTTGTAGTCGATGGCCGCGTCCAGCCCGAGCTCGTTCACCAGCCAGTCGCACTTGGCCTTCCCCCCGGCCACCCCCACCACCCGGCAGCCGGCGAGCTTGCCGATCTGGCCGACGACCGAGCCGGTGGCCCCGGCCGCGCCGGTCACCACCAGGGTGTCGCCCGGGAACGGCTTGCCGATCTTGTAGAGGCCGAAAAAGGCGGTCATCCCCGTGGTGCCGAGCACGCCCAGGTGCTGGGTCGGCCGGCCCTCGTCCGGCAGCTTCAGCAGCTCCTTGGCGGGCAGGAGCGCATAGTCCTGCCAGCGCAGCATGCCACTCACCTTGTCGCCGGGCGAAAAGGCCGGGTCGTTGGAGGCGATCACCTCGCCGACGCCCGAGCCCCGCATCACCTCGCCGATCTCGGTCGGCGCGACATAGCCGCCGATGTTCTCCATCCAGCCCTTCTGGGCCGGGTCGAAGGACAGCACGAGGTTCTTCACCAGCACCTCGCCCTCGCCGGGCTCGCCGACGTCGGTCTCGACCCACTTGAAGTCGTCCTTCACCAGTTGGCGGCCGGCGGGGCGGCCGTTGATCAGCCATTGGCGGTTCTTGCGGGTCATGTTGGTCTCCGTGGGTGTGTCAGAGCGGCCCGGAGGCGGCGAGCCAGCCGCCGTCGGCCACGAGTTCGGTTCCGGTGACGAAGCTCGCCTCGTCCGAGGCGAGAAACAGGGCGCAGGCCGCCATCTCTTCGGCGCTCGCCATGCGTCCGATCGGCTGGAGCCCGGCGAAGACCGCGCGCATGCCGTCCGGATCGCCGCTCGCCTCGAACGCGGCCTGGTTCATCGGCGTGTCGATCGTGCCCGGATGCAGAGAGTTGCAGCGGATGGTCCGGTAGGTCCGAGCGCAGTGCACGGCCACCGACTTCGTCAGCAGCCGGACGGCGCCCTTGGACGCGGTGTAGGCGGCGCCGTTCGCCAGGCCGATGAAGCCGGTGATCGAGGAGACGTTGACGATCGAGCCGGACGGGCCGCCGGGGTTGGCCTTCATCAGGCGGATGGCCGCGCGGCAGCCGAGCATGGTCCCGGTGAGGTTGATCCCGAGCACCCGGTTCCAGTCCTCGAGCTTCACCGTCTCGATGTCGCCCGGGAAGAAGACGCCGGCGTTGTTCACCAGCACGTCCAGCCGTCCGTGATCGGCCAGCACGCGCTCGGTCACCGTCGCCCAGTCCGCCTCGCTGGCCACGTCGTGGCGCAGGAAGGCGCCGCCCACCTCGCGCGCCACCGCCTCGCCCTTCTCCACCTGGACGTCGGTGACCACCACCTTCGCTCCCTCCGCCGCGAAGGCGCGGGCGCAGGCGGCGCCGATGCCGGACGCCGCGCCGGTGACGATCGCGACCTTGCCGTCGAGCCGCGCCACGGCCTCTAGGCGGCCAGGACGGCGCGCGCCGCCGCCTCGATCCGGCGCGGATTGGGCATGAACTCGTCTTCCAGCACCGGCGCGAACGGCACCGGCGTATGCGGGCAGGTGACCTGCTCCACCGGCGCTTTCAGGAACTTGAAGCCCTTGCCGGCGGCGAGGCCCGCGATGTCTGCGGCCATGGAGCAGCGCGGCGGGCTCTCATCCACCACCACCAGGCGCCCGGTCTTCTCCAGGCTCTCGAGGATGATCTCCTCGTCGAGCGGCGAGGTGGTGCGCGGGTCGATGACCTCGGCGGCGATCCCGTCCTCGGCCAGGCTCTGGGCGACGGCCTCGGCGCGGCGCACCATGGATCCGAAGGCGACGATGGTGAGGTCCTTGCCCTCGCGCACGATCCGGCCCTCGCCGAAGGGGATGCGATAGGCCTCGTCCGGCACCTCGCCCTCGGTGTCGTAGAGCGACTTGGATTCGAGGAAGATCACCGGGTCGTCGTCGCGGATGGCGCTGATCAGCAGCCCCTTGGCGTCGTAGGGGTTGGCCGGCATCACCACCTTCAGCCCCGGCACGCTGGTGAACAGCGGGTGCAGGGTCTGGCTATGCTGGGCGCCGGCGCGGAACCCCGCGCCGATCATCGAGCGGATCACCATCGGCGTCTTGGCCTTGCCGCCGAACATGTACCGGAACTTGGCGGCCTGGTTGTAGATCTGGTCGAAGCACACCCCGACGAAGTCCACGAACATGATCTCGGCCACGGGCCGAAGGCCGGTGAGCGCCGCGCCGCTGGCCGCGCCGATGATGGCGCTCTCGCTGATCGGCGTGTCGAACACCCGTTCGGGGCCGAACTCGCGGAAGATGCCGGCGGTGACGCCGAACACGCCGCCGACGCCGCCGGCCTCGCCGCTCGCGCCCTGGCCGCCGGCGACGTCCTCGCCGATGATGATGACGTTCGGGTCGCGGCGCATCTCGCCCCGGAGGGCCTCGTTGATCGCCTGGCGATAGGATTTGCGGGGCATGCTCTAGTTCCCTTTGCCGGACTCAGGCGTACTTGACGTAGACATCGGTCTCGAGCGTGCGGAGATCCGGCGGCGGGGCGACCAGGGCCTCGGCCACGGCCTCCTCGATCTCCACCAGGACCTCGCGCTCGATGGCCTCGAGGTCGGCCTCGTCCAGCAGGCTGGCGCCGGTGACGCCCAGCTTGAACCTGGGCAGCGGATCGTTGCCGCGCGCCTCCGCCAGCTCCTCGGGAGTCCGATAGGCCTGGGGATCGCCGATGAAGTGGCCGAGGAAGCGGAAGCAGCGCAGCTCCAGGGCGTAGGGTCCCTCGTTGGCCCGCGCCCGCTCCAGCGCCCGACCCATCGCCTCGCGCACGGCGAAGAAGTCCTGGCCGTCGACCACCTCCGCCGGCATGCCGAAGCTGTGCGCCCGCTCGGCGATCGAGGGCGCGCCGACGGCGTAGCTCGAATGGGTGTGCTCGCCATAGCCGTTGTTCTCGAAGGCGAAGATGGCCGGCACCTTCAGCACCACGGCCATGTTGAGCGCCTCGAAGGTGGTGCCCTGGTTGCTGGCCCCGTCGCCGCTGAACGCCACCGACACCCGCCCGGTCTTCTTCACCTTCTGGGTGAGCGCCGCGCCGACCGCGATGGGCGGGGAGCCGCCGACGATGGCGTTGGCGCCCAGCATCCCCTTGCTCATGTCGGCGATGTGCATGGAGCCGCCCTTGCCGCCGCACAGGCCGCCGGCCTTGCCCATGATCTCCAGCATCATGCCCTTCACATCGCAGCCCTTGGCGATGCAGTGGCCGTGGCCGCGGTGGGTGGAGCCGATCCAGTCCTCGTCGGTGAGGTCGAAGCACACCCCGACGCCGCTCGCCTCCTGGCCGATGTAGACGTGGGCGAAGCCGGGGATGTTCCCCAGCGCGAACTCCTTGTCGACCCGCTCCTCGAAGGCGCGGATGGTGAACATGCGCCGGTAGGCGCGCTTCAGGTCGTCACGGGAGAGTTGCATGGGCGTGCTCCTTGTCGGTCGTCATCAATCCGCGCCTCGCCCGCCGTCGACGGTGAGCTCCGCTCCCGTCATGAACGAGGACTCGTCGCTCACCAGGAAGGCGATGGCGTCGGCCATGTGCTCGGGCAGGCCGACCATGCGCAACGGCGTGTCGGCGGCGAAGGCGTCGGCCAGCGCCTGGCTGTCGCCGAACTGGCCGGTGATCATCTCGGTCCAGATCACCCCGGGATGCAGGGCGTTGACCCGCACCTTGGGGTCCATGGCCGCGCCGTCGAGGGCGGCGGCCCGGGTCATGCCGGTGACCGCGCCCTTGGTGGCGCAATAGGCGGTCGCTTCCGGATAGCCGACGAGACCCATGAGGGAGGAGACGTTGACGATGGCGCCCGCCCGCCGGTTGGCCCGGAAGGCGCGCAGGGCGTGCTTGATGCCGAGGAAGGTTCCCTCGACGTTGACCTGATAGAGCCGGTCGAAATCGTCCTCGCTGGTGTCGGCGATCGGCTTCACCAGGAACAGGCCGGCGTTGTTCACGAGGGCCGCGAGGCCGCCCAGGGCCTCGGCCCGGTCCATCACCCGCTCCCAGTCCGCCTCCTGGGCGATGTCCTGGCGCAGGAACTCGGCGTCGCCCGCCCGCCTTGGCGACCTGGGCGGCGGTCTCCGCGCCCGCGGTCTCGTCGCGTCCGGTGACGATCACCCGCGCGCCGTCGTCGGCGAGACGCAGGGCGGCGGCCCGGCCGATGCCGCGGGTCGCTCCCGTGACCACGATCACCCGTCCGGCCAGGGACCCGCTCATCGGGCGGTCCACCCGCCGTCGATGACCATCTCCGCCCCGGTCATGAACGCCGAGCGGTCGCTGGCCAGGAACAGGGCCGCCCGGGCGATCTCCTCCGGCTCGGCGGAGCGGCCCAGCGGCGCGGCGCGCTTGGCGTCTTCCGGAAACCGCTCGGTCATCTCGGTGCGGACGAAGCCCGGATGGATGGCGTTGACGCGGATCTTCTCCGGCCCGAGCTCCAGGGCGGCGGCCTTGACCAGCATGTGCGCGCCGCTCTTGGAGGCGGTGTAGTGGATGTGGTCGGCCACGCCGATCTTGGCCGCGATCGAGCCGATCACCACGACCGACCCGCCGCGTCCGCCGCGCCGGATCGCTTCGACCCCGTGCTTCAGGCCCAGGAACGGCCCCTTTAGATTGGTCCGGCAGACTCGGCGGAAATCCTCGAGCGAAAGGTCGGCCGTCGCCGCCATCTCCGAGACCCCGGCGTTCACCACCAGGATGTCGAGCCGGCCGTGCTCGCTCTCGGCCTCACCCACCAGCCGCGACCAGTCCGCGTCCGAGCCCTGATCGGCGGCGACGAAGCGCGCCGTTCCGCCGCCGTCGCGGATCGCCCCCGCCGCCGTCTCGCCGGCCCCCGCATGGCGGGCGCTCATCACCACCGCCGCGCCTTCCGCCGCCAGCGCCTGAGCGATGGCCAGCCCCATCCCGCGGCTGGCGCCGGTGACGATCGCAACTCGGCCGGCCAGTTCGCCCATGGTCCTCCCGCGGCCTCTAAGCTTGCCGCTTCAGCCTGTTCAGGCGGTCAGCAGAGAAAAAGTCAAGGCTGATTGTTACAAGCAGGCCGTCATGTTTTAAGGGGTCAACAAACGGGAAGGGAGCGCTTGCCCATGAGCGAGCCACCAGGACGCGCGTCCGGCAAGGTCGTGTTGATCTCCGGCGGGGCAAGCGGGATCGGCGCGGCCGCGGCCCGGCGGTTCGTGGAGCTGGGCGCCCAAGTCGCCGTTGGCGACCTCAATGTCGAAAAGGGCGCCGCGCTCGCCGCCGACCTCGGCGACAACGCCCTCTTCGTGCGGCTCGACGTCACCGACGAGGCGAGCTGGAGCGAGGCGACCGCCGAGGCGATGCGCCGCTTCGGCCGGCTGACCACGGTGGTGAACTCCGCCGGCATCTCGGTTCCCGCCGATATCGAATCAGAGACCCTGGAGGGCTTCCGCCGCACCCTGGCGATCAACCTCGAGGGGACCTTCCTCGGCTGCAAGGCCGCCGTCGCCGCGCTCAAGGACGGAACCGGCGGAGCGATCGTCAACCTCGCCTCGACGCTCGGCGCGCGCGCCGGAGCGATCTTCCCCGCCTATTCCTCGTCCAAGGCCGGAGTTCGCCTGCTCACCCGATCGGTGGCGCTCCATTGCGCCGAGAAGGGCTACGACATTCGCGTCAACGCCGTACTGCCGGGCGCCATCCACACCGAAATGGTCGAGGGCTACATCGCCGCCGGCGAGGCCGCCGGCGCCACCCGCGAGCAGGTCGTCTCCGGCTTCGCCAGCGTCCACCCGATGAAGCGCCTGGGCCGCCCCACCGAAGCGGCCGCCGCCATCGTCTTCCTGAGCCTGGACGAAGCCGGCTACATCACCGGCGCCGACCTGCCGGTGGACGGAGGGTATCTGGCGTGAGCGCGCCAAGATGCCCGGCCTGGCCAGGTCGGACGAGCCCGGCCGTCTGCGCCTTGGGGCTGGATGGAGCGACTTGGGCCGGACCGCCGGCGCCTCGCCGGCCCGCGCTTCCCACCCACACCTCTGTCGACGTTAGGAGCCTCTGATCATGCCCGACGACGCCCACCTCGCCCTCGAGACCATCAATCCCTTCGATCCCGTTCTTCTCCAGGATCCGCACCCCTACTACGCGCGGCTGCGCGCCGAAGCGCCGGTGTTCCGCGACCCGATGACCGGCATCGTCTCGGTCTCGACCTACGACCTGATCATCGAGGTGAACCGCCAGCCGCTGGTGTTCTCCAACGATTTCAGCGGCGCCCTGCGCGCCGGAGCCGTGACCCAGCAGGATCCCGAAGAGGCGGAGATCCAGCGCCAGGGCTGGCCCGTGACCAACACCATGCTCACCGCCGATCCGCCGGCCCACACCCGCTATCGCAAGCTCGCGGGCCAGGCGTTCACCTTCAAGCGGGTGGAGGGCATGGCCGGGAAGGTGGCGGAAACGGCCAACCGGCTGATCGACGGCTTCATCGCCGACGGCCGCGCCGAGTTCAAATCCCGGTTCGCCGACCTGCTCCCCATGACCATGATCGTGGACGCCCTCGGCGCGCCCCGAGCCGACATTCCGCGCTTCTTCGAGTGGTCGCACGCCTTCGTCGCCCAGCTCGGCGGGCTGGCCGATCGTGAGACCCGGCTCAACGCGGCGCGCAAGATCGTCGACTTCCAGCGCTATTTCGTCGACATCATCGAGGAGAAGCGCGCCCGACCCACCGATGACGTGATCAGCGACCTGGTGCACGCCAGCCTCGCCGCCGAGGGCGACGCGCGCACCATGGACTATTCGGAGCTGCTCTCGATCATCCAGCAGCTGCTGGTGGCCGGCAACGAGACCACCGCCCACTCCCTCACCGCCGCGATCTACTTCCTGATCACCCACCCCGAGCAGATGGCCGCCGTCCGCGCCGATCCGGAGCTCGTGCCTGGGCTGGTGGAGGAGACCCTGCGCGTCCTCTCGCCGACGAACAACATGTGGCGGCGCGCCACGCGCGATGCGGAGATCGGCGGTTTCCCGGTCAAGGCCGGCGAGATGATCCTGGTGCGCTATGGCTCGGCCAACCGCGACGAGGCGCACTTCAAGGACGCCGACCTCTTCGACGTCGCCCGCCCCAACGCGCGCGAGCACCTCGCCTTCGGCGCGGGCATCCACACCTGCATCGGCGCCAGTCTCGCCCGCAAGGAGATGCAGGTCGCTTTGCCCATCGTCCTTGAACGCCTGAAAGGCCTGCGCCTCAGCCCCGGCCAGACGGAGATGCGCTACAGCCCCAACATCCTGCTGCGCGGGGTGGAGTCGCTGTGGGTGGAGTTCGATCCCGCCTGACGCGGCTTTGCCGGTCGGCTCAAGATCAGCGCACCCAGCCCGCGGTGGCGGCGACGCCCCATAGGCCCAGCGCCAGGTAGAGCACGGCCGCGGCGATCCGAAGGACCTTGAGCGGCAGCACCGCGGTAAGCTTGTGGCCGAGCAGCACGGCCGGGACGTTCGCGAGCATCATACCCGTGGTGGTGCCCGCCGCGACGAGCAGGACATCGTGAAAGCGCGCGGCGAGGGCTGCGGTGGCCACCTGGGTCTTGTCGCCGATCTCCACCAGGAAGAACGAGACCGCGGTCGCCAGGAACACGCCCATCTTGCCCAGACGATCGACCCCGCCGCCTTCGTCGTCCTTGTCCGGCTTCAGCGCCCACAAGGCCATGGCGATGAACGAAGCGGAGATGGCGTATTTGAACCAGGTCGCCGACAGCAGGCTGGAGACATAGAACCCCGCCAGCGCCGCCAGGGTGTGGTTGGCGAGGGTCGCCGCCAGGATGCCCAGCAGGATAGGCCCCGGTTTCTGAAACCGGCTGGCGAGCATGATCGCGAGCAGTTGGGTGCGATCGCCCATCTCGGCCACCGCCACCAGAAGCGTCGAAAGGAGATAGGTTTCCAAGGTCGAACCTCGGCTGGGCGATGCGAACAGCAGCACGAGGCGCCCGCCAGCAAGGCGCCGCACGCTGCTGGTCTCGCCACTCGGATCGAGGCTTCGATCCGCGGCTCGCGCCATGGTCCAAGGACCAAGTGTGTTGACGCGGCCTCCGCTGTCGCGCGGACGGCTACTCCCCAGGAGGAAGCGCCTGATTGGCGGCTGCGAACGCCAAGGTCAACGCCAAGCGCGTGTAACGGGCGCCGGCTCTTGCGGCGGGAGGTGCGGTTGACACTCCGAGGCAAGCCCGACAACCGCTTTCAAGGGTGTCGGCGGCGGGGTGGGTTCATTGGCGAACAGGTCGGCGGCCCCCAAGCTGCGGCGGGAAATGTCCGGGCTGGGCGGCATGGTGATCACCCTGACCGCCCTCTCCCCCAGCATCGGCGTGTTCATCGCCGCGCCGGTCGTGATCCAGCAGTCGGGCTCGTTCGTGCTGGCCGCCTGCGGTCTGGCGGTGGCGCTCGGCTTGATCATGGCGGGGGTCTACGCCGAGCTCGGGTCGGCCTTTCCCCATGCCGGCGGCGACTATGTGCTGATCGGCGCCACCCTCGGCCCGACCTTCCGCTTCGCCAACCTCGCCAGCGGCCTGGCGGGCCTGCCGATCGCTCTGGCCCTGTCCGGCCTGGGCATCGGCGACTTCCTCAAGGTGGCGGCGCCGGGGATCGATCCTCTCGCCTGCGCCCTGGGGGCCATTGTGGTGGTGACCGCCCTGGCGGCGCTCAGCATCCGCATGAATGTCTGGATCACCGGCCTCTTCCTCGCCGCCGAGATCGCCGCCCTCGTCGCCACCGCGGTGCTCGGCTTCGCCCACCCTCACAACGATCTGATGAGGGCCGTGCTGCACCCGGTGATGGCCGCGCCGGGCGGTGGGCTTCGGCCGACGCCGCTCCTGGCCATGGGCCTCGCCGGCAGCGCCGCCGTCTACGCCCTGAACGGCTACGGCAGCGCGGTGAACTTCGGGGAAGAGGTGGTCGGCGCCCGCCATAAGATGCTCTGGATGATCTATGGCGCGCTGGGGCTCGGCGCCCTCACCATCGTGCCGCCGCTGATAGGCGTCGTGGTCGGCGCGCCCTCCTTGAGCCGCCTCAGCGCCTCGCCCACGCCGCTGCAGGACTTCGTCGTCGCCGTCGGGGGCACGCGGATCGCCGCTTGGATCAGCGTGGGCGTCGCGCTCGCCATCTTCAACGCCATGATCGCCGTCGCCCTGATCGGCGGCCGCATCCTCTACTCGGCCGCGCGCGAGAGCGCCTGGACGCCGAGGCTCAACGGGGCCCTGAGCCGGGTACACGCCCGCTATGGCTCGCCCTGGGTCGCGACCTTCGTCATCGGCGTCGCCGGCCTGATGCTGTGCGCCGTCCCGCTGTCCGTGCTGGTGGTGATCAACGGCTCCGGCGCGGCGTTCAGCTACGCTCTGCTCGCCTTCGGCGTGATCGCCGGCCGTCGCGGCGGCGCGACCTCGGGATCACCCTCGAAGATGCCCCTGCACCCGCTGGGACCGGGCGTCGTGATCCTGAGCGCCGTCGGCCTGCTCGCCGCGGCCCTGGCCGACAAGGACACCGGCCGCCCCGGCGTGCTCGTCACCTTGGTGCTGATGAGCGCGGGCGCGCTCTACTATCGGCTTGTCGTCCGCCCCGCCGGCGCGTGGTCGCACCACGACCCAGACGCGGAAGAGGCTCCCGCCCCGATCTAGGTCGATCTTGACCTCCGCGATTTCATAATGCAAACTCAAGGCCTGCGGTTTGCCCTTAAAGCCGATGCACGGCCGCGCCGAAGCCGTGCCATTCCCCTGCCCGAAGGCTGCCATTCGCGGTGCGGCCGCGAAGGCTAGGAACAGTCTTTAATCAAAGACTTACGCGAATCCGATCGGATCGGACCGAAATCTCGCTGGCAGGATCGGAGGCGCTCAGTAGTCGGCCTTCAGCGAGACATAGAACACCTGCCCGTGCGTGCCGCCCTCCTCCCAGGTCGGCCCGGCGGAGGCGAGCAGCGACCAGTGCGGGGTCAACCGGTAGGTGGTCGCGAGGTTGAGCGCGGTGTAGCCGCCGCCGGGCGGCTCGGAGGTCGTGCGGCCCTGGCCGTAAAGCTCGCCTCCGAGGGTGAAGCGCTTGCCGAAGGCGCGGCTCAGCGCGACGCCGCCCTGCCAGAAGTTCAGCTGGCCCGGGCCCGGGTTGATCTGGTAGCCGCCGCCGCCGAACAGCGACCAGGGCCCCACGTCCTTCTGCGCCCAAACCGGCAGGAACAGGTTGGCGCGGCCGGTGCTGAACCGGCTCGCCGTGGGGACGAAGAGGCGAGGGAACACACTCACGTCGGGCGCCCACGAGCCCTCCGATTGGTGGGTGAACCGGTACTTGAAGGCGAGCTCGATAATCCCCGGGCCACCCCTGAATCCGGAGGTAAAGACCCCTTCGCCGCTCTCCAGCGCCAGGGGAAACACCGCTGTGAGTTGGAGGTCCTTGGCGGCGCCGTAGTTGAGGTCGACCCCCGCCTCGCCACTGAAGCCGCCGCCGCCGTTGAAGCCGGTGACGTAGTTGTAGATCTCCCAATGGCCCGGATCCGTTGGCACGGGATCGTCGGACAGATATGGCGGTCCGGCCCTTGCCGGGGCTGACACGAAGGCGGCAACCAAAAAGCCGGTCAGGGCGCTTGCGAAGCGGCGACGCATTGGCGACCTCTCGCCGTCACACCGATTTGGAGCAAGAGCGAATGGCGCATACCGGCGAGTCGCGCGGCATCGGGGAGGCGCTCAGCAAGGCGCCGCCGGCCATCCTGATGTTCTGGATCGTGAAGATCTGCGCGACCACGGCGGGTGAGACGGGCGGCGACGCCGTCTCGATGTCGCTCAAGCTCGGCTACGTGGTCGCCACCCTGATCTTCCTGGGCTTCTTCGCGGTCACGCTGGTCGCCCAGATCGCCTCCCGCCGCTACCATCCCTGGACCTACTGGCTGCTCGTGGTGGCGACCACCACGGTGGGCACCACCACCTCCGACATGATCGATCGGACCTTCCACCTCGGCTACGTGAAGTCGTCAGCCATGCTCTTGGCCCTGGTGGTGGCGATCCTGATCGTCTGGCGGCTCGTCACCGGACACATCGAATCGGACAAGATCACCAACCGGCGCGACGAGGTGTTCTACTGGCTCACCATCCTCGTCTCGAACACGCTCGGCACCGCGCTCGGCGACTTCACCGCCGACGACACGGGGCTGAACCTCGGCTTCGAGAAGGGGGCGTTGCTGTTCGGCGCCCTGATCGCCGTTGTTGCGGTCCTGCACCTGACAAAGCGGGCGCCGCAGGCGATCCTGTTCTGGGCCGCCTATGTCCTCACCCGCCCGCTCGGCGCGACCCTGGGCGACACCCTGACGAAACCGCATGCCGCGGGTGGGCTGGACTTCAGCCGCTTCGCCGCGACGGGCGTCATCGCCGTGGCGATGGTGGTGCTGGTGCTTGTGACGCCGCGCCTACGCCGCCCGGCGACCTAAGGCCGCTACTTCGCGACGTCGGCGAGGTGCTCGGCGGTCGCCAGGTGCTTGCGCAGCACCGGCAGCGTCTGACGCGCCAGGTCGGCGGTCGCCTTGTCGCCGTTGGCGGCCTGCTTCTCGAAATCCGAGATGTCGGTCTTGTGGTCCTGGACCATGTAGCGGGCGAACTCGCGGTCGAAGGCCGGTCCGGAGAGGCCCTGGAGTTTCGTGGCTTCCGCCTTGGCTTCGGGCGCCATGTCGTCGGTGACGGGCGCGCCTTCCGCTTTGGCCACCGCCGCGGCCTGCGCCTTGCCCTTGGTGTGGTCCGTCGCGAGCATCTTGCCGAACGCGCGCGTGCCCTCGGAGGCGCCCTTCCGGGCGGCCATGTTGCCGAGCGCGGTTTCGGAGTTGTCGCCCTCCTGGGCCTTTTTCAAAAAGGCGTGATCACCGGCCGCGAAGGCGGTGAGGGGGACGGATGCGCCGACGACGGTCAGGGCGGCCAAGGCGACGAGGGGCGTGTGGATGGGCTTGAAGGTCTTCATGCCCGTATCAACTCGGTCGCCTTGATGGCGGTTGCCGTCCGTCCGACATCGGCGCTTGGACCCGCGTAGGCCGCCTTCATCCGTGTACGGATCGGCGCGAACCATTCGCCCACAGTTCCGCCCGGAAATCGGCTGATCTTTCACGCGGCTGTCATGCGCGTCTCCTAGCCTCGCGACGCTGGCCAACGCCCCCGCCGGCGCCCCTTGCCCCTTCCAGGAGAACGTCCACCATGCTTCGGACCCTGCTCGCGTCCGCCGCGACGCTGGCCCTCGCCGCGCCGGCCTTCGCCGCCACCCCCCAGGTCAAGACCGTCTTCGTCATCGCGCTGGAGAACCACAACTTCACCCAGCCTTCGAGCGACACCAGCATCAACCCGATCTTCGGCAACCCCGCCGCGCCCTACATCAACAGCCTGATCACGCCCGGCAATGCGAACGCCGCGCAGGTGTCCTACGCCACCAATTACCACAATGTGATCGACAGCACCGGGACCAGCGTTCACCCGTCGGAGCCGAACTACGTGTGGGCCGAAGCCGGTGTCCATGGTCCTCTGAACGACGCGCAGCCTTATCCCGCCAACATCGTCAATGCGCCGAACCTCAGCGCCAGGTTGGCCGCCAGCGGCCAGAGCTGGCGCTCATACCAGGAAGACACCGACTTGGCGGTGGTGAACGGGCAGGTGACCAGCACCGTCGTGCCCACCAGCCAATACACCGTGCCGCTGACCAATCTCTCGGGCGTCTCCTCGCTCTACACCAACCCCTACAACGGCAGTAACCAGTACAACTACGCCGCCAAGCACAACCCGCAGGTGTTCTTCACGGCGACCAACGGCAACGGCGATCCGACTTCCGCCAACCCGCAGGCGCAGAACTACGCGCCTCTGCAGCAGCTCGCCGGCGACCTCGCCAGCAACAAGGTGGCGCAATACAACTGGATCTCCCCCGACCAGTACAACGACATGCACACCGCGCTGAGCGCCGGCTTCACCTACAACGGCGTCCACTACACCGGCGACGAGGCCTCCATCGCCCAGGGCGACAACTTCCTGTCGATGATCATCCCCGAGATCATGGCCTCGCAGGCCTACAAGGACGACGGCGCCATCGTCATCTGGAACGACGAGACCGAAGGCGAGACGCCCGCGACCTACAGCCAGTACGCCAGCACCGAGATCGTGATCTCGCCGCTGGCCAAGGGCAACGCCTACGCCGGCGGGGTGCTCTACGACCACTCGTCCGACCTGCGCACCATGGAAGAGATCTTCGGTCTCGATCCCGCTCACGGCTATTCGTGGCTGGGCGGCTCGGCGGGCGCGACGGACCTCTCCGACCTGTTCGTGAACGGGGCGATTCCGGTGGGCGTGCCCGAGCCGGCGACCTGGACCCTGATGATCGGCGGCTTCGGCGTCCTGGGCCTCTTCGCCCGCCGCCGCCGCGCGATCGTCCAAGCTTAAGGGGGCTGGCGTGAAGGGGGTCTCGAGGGCGACCGGCCTTCGAGACCCCTGGCCCAAGGGCAAGCCCCGGTTGGACAAGCGTTGACGGCGGGAAAAAACCCGAGCCGTAGTCCTGCGCTGTAAAGGTCGGGGAGCAGGCGATGATCGTGACGATGCTTGCGATCGCCGCCGTCCTCGCGCCAGCCGCTCGGGCTCCGCTCGACGCCGCGGTTGAGGAAGCCGTCGCCGACGGCTTCGCCGGCGAAGTGTTGGTCACCAACGAGCGGAGAGTCGCTTACGCCCGCGTCGTCTCCGTGCCTGGTCGACCTCATCGCCGACGAGAACTCTGGCGATGGGCTTCGGTCACCAAACAGATCACCGCCACCATGGCCATGCAGGCGGTGGCGGCGCGAAGGCTTTCCCTTGACGACACGGTCGCCGCTCGCCTGCCGGAATTCCGCGGCGCTTCGGCGAAGGCCATCACCATCAGGATGCTCCTGCAGCACACGTCCGGCCTGCCTAATCCGGACGACAGCGCCGGCGCCGGCGCGGGCGAGATGCCGGCCTTCTATCGTCGGTCGATCAAGGGGGTCGGGGGCGCAATGGATGCGCTGGGCTACTGCGCGGGGCAGCCCAAGGGCGAGCCTGGAGCGGCGTTCGCCTACAACAACTGCGACTTCATTGTTCTGGGCGCAATTCTCGAACGACTTTCCGGCAGCCCCTACTCAGTGATGGTGCAAGACGCGATCGCCCGTCCCGCGGGTCTCCCGACCCTCCATATTGCAACCGACGCCCACGCCTCGCCACGGCTCGTCAAGGGCGTGCGGGAAGATGGCTCCCCCGAGCCGGCGTTCAACCTTGCGACGTTTGGTCCGGCGGGCGCCGCTTACGGCAGCGCCGATGACCTGGCCGGCTTCGATCGCGCTCTGCTGAACGGCAAGCTGCTGGACGAGGCGGGCAGAGCCGCGGCGTGGTCTGGCGATCCCAAGCTCGGGTATGTCGCCCTGGGCGTCTGGAGCTTCCCGGCCTCCTTGAGGGGATGTGCGCAACCCGTGCCGTTGGTCGAACGACGAGGCGAGATCGGCGGGGTAGAGGTCCGCAACCTCATCGCGCCACGCCAAAAGCTCGCCTTGGTCATTTTTGCCGACAAGGCGGGGCTGGCCTTCGGTGAGATCTGGCAGGGCAAGGGCCTCTCGTACGATCTGGCGAGCGCCGCCTTCTGCGGTGCTCCGTCCTGACCTGGGTCGCTTCCCAATCTGGAGTTGCCAAACTGAGGTCGATCCGGACACCGCAATATCGAGGGCGTAGAACTCGCCGTGGCCGGACCGTCCGCCCGGCGTCGTCTTGGGGAGTTCAGTCATGAAGACCATGCACGAGGCGTTGGACCTGGGCGCCAGGGTCGGCGTGTTGCTCAAGGCGCGGCGGGAGATGGTGGCTGTGGGGGAGACCTCCGCCGGGGGACTGATCTCCGCCTGCCTTCTGGCCGTGCCGGGCGCCTCGGCCTATTTCGCCGGCGGCGCGGTCACCTACTCGGCCCGCTCGATCCGCGGCCTCGCGGGGATCTCCATCGACCAGATGCGCGCCGACGGCATCCGCTCCAGTTCGGAGCCCTATGCGCTTCTGCTCGCCACCGAGATCCGCGCGCGGCATGGCGGAGTGAGTTGGGGCCTCTCCGAGACCGGCGCGGCGGGACCCGACGGGAACGGCTATGGCGACCCGGCCGGCCACACCTGCATGGCGGTGGTCGGGGCGACCAGCGTTGTCGCGCACGCTTCGCACCGGTTCGAACGACCGTCTCGCCAACATGTGGGCCTTCGCCGAGGCGACGCTCGCCCTGTTTGTCGAGGTCCTCGAGGCCGCGCCGTCCTGACCCCGGCGTCAGCTCGTCGCCTGGGCGGCGAGGAACACCGCCCTTTGAGCTTCGAAGGCTCGCTGGAACGCGGGCCTGGCCTCTCCCCGGGCGACATAGGCCGCGAGGCTGGGATAGTCCTCCAAGAAACCCGACCCACCCAGCCGGCGCAGCACCGTCACCATCAACAGGTCGGCGGCGCTGAACCCGCCCTCCAGCCAGTCGGCGCCGCCTAGGCGGGCGGAGAGCTGCGCCAACCGGGCATGGACCCGCTCGTCCAGCATCGGCAGGCGCGCGGCGTACCAGGGTTGGTCGCGCTCCAATATGGTCGCCAGACTCCGCTCGAAGATCGGCGGTTCGACCGTGTCGAGCGCGGCGAACATCCAGCCGATCGCCCGCGCTCGGGCATTCCGCGCTTCAGGGAGCAGGCCCGGATATCGCTCCGCGATGTGGAGGACGATCGCGCCCGACTCGAACAGAACGAGATCACCCTCTTCATAGGTCGGGATCTGGCCGAAGGGATGCAGATCGAGGTGAGCGGTCTGCTTCATCGCCGCGAAGGAGATCAGGCGCACCTCGTAGGGCTGGCCGACCTCCTCGAGCGCCCAGCGCACCCGCATGTCGCGCGCCAACCCGCGACCGCGATCCGGAGCGCTCTCGAACGCGGTGATGGTGATGGTCATCGTCTCGCTCCGAATCGCGCCCGCGCGATGGGCGGCGCGCGCCCTCCGGTGTAGAAGTCCGCATGCCCGCCAACGCCGTCAAGGCCGCCGATCCCGCCGCCTCGCCCTATCCGCTCAGCGAACTCCGCGCGCTGGAGCGCAAGGCGCTGTGGCTCTCCACCTACCTGATCCACAACGCCAACCATCTTCGCCCGTCCGACGACGGACTGAAGGTCGGTGGGCATCAGTCGTCCAGCGCCAGCGTCGTCACCCTGATGACCGCGCTCTATTTCCACGCCCTGCGGCCGCGCGACCGGATCGCGGTGAAGCCTCACGCCTCGCCCGTGATGCACGCCATCCAGTACCTGATGGGCCGCCAGAGCCTGGACCAGCTCCAGCGCTTTCGCGCGCTCGGCGGCGCCCAGAGCTATCCCTCGCGCACCAAGGACAAGGTGGAGGTGGATTTCTCCACCGGCTCGGTCGGCCTGGGCGTCGCGGCGACCCTCTTCGCCTCCATCGTCCAGGACTACGTCGGCTTGCACGGGCTGGCGCGGGACGGCGTCGAGACCGACCAGCGCATGGTCGCGCTGATGGGCGACGCCGAGCTCGACGAGGGCAACATCTACGAGGCGCTGCTCGAGGGCTGGAAGCACGAGGTCAAGAACCTCTGGTGGATCATCGACTACAACCGCCAGAGCCTGGACGGGGTGGTCAACGACGCCCTGTTCCACCGCATCGAGGGCTTCTTCCGCGCGGTGGACTGGAAGGTCACCACGCTGAAATTCGGCAAGAAGCTGGAGGCGGCGCGCGGCGGCCCGGCCGGCGAGGCTCTGCTGGACTGGATCGATAAGGCGCCCAACCAGCTCTACTCGGCCCTCACCTTCAAGGGCGGCGACGCCTGGCGCGAGCGGCTGAAGGTCGAGCTGGCGGGAACGTCGGGGCTGAAGGCGCTGCTCGACTCGCACGACGATGCGAGCCTCGCCGCCCTGATGACCAACCTCGGCGGCCACGATCTGGAGTCGATCCTGGAGGCGTTCGACGCCGCCGACGGCGATCCGCGGCCCCAGGCCTTCGTCGCCTACACCATCAAGGGCTACGGCCTGCCGCTCGCCGGCCACAAGGACAACCACGCCGGCCTGATGAACCCGAACCAGCTCGCCACCTTCCAGCGCCTGGTCGGCGTGCCGGAGGGCGAGGAGTGGGCGCCGTTCTCGGGGCTGGACGACGTCGACGGCGTGAAGCGCGTCATCGCCGCCGCCCCCCTGCTGCGGCGGGAGCCGATCTCGCCGGCGCCGCGCGTCGAGGTGCCGATCCTGCCGACGCCCAAGGGCGAGAGCCTCTCGACCCAGGAAGCCTTCGGCAAGATCCTGTTCGAGCTGGCGCGGGAGAAGACGCCCCTGGCGGAGCGGATCGTCACCACCTCGCCGGACGTGACCGTCTCCACCAATCTGTCCGGCTGGGTGAACCGGCGGGGCGTGTTCCACTCCCGCGACCGCGCCGACGTCTTCTCCGACGAAAAGGTCGCGAGCCCGCAGAAGTGGCGCATGGCCCCCGCCGGCCAGCACATCGAGCTCGGCATCGCCGAACACAACCTGTTCCTGCTGCTGGGGCAGCTGGGCCTCGCCGACAAGTTCTGGGGCGAGCGGCTGCTGCCCATCGGCACGGTCTACGACCCCTTCATCAACCGCGGCCTCGATGCCCTGATCTACGCCTGCTACCAGGGCGCGAGGTTCATGATCGTGGCGACGCCCAGCGGGATCACGCTCGCGCCCGAGGGCGGCGCGCACCAGTCGATCAACACGCCCCTGATCGGCATGGCCCAGGACGGCCTGGCCTATTTCGAGCCGGCCTACGCCGACGAACTCGCCGTGTTGATGCGGCACGCGTTCGAGCATCTTCAGGCGGAGACCGGCGGCTCGGTCTACCTGCGGCTGTCGACGCGCGGGGTCGACCAGCTTCCACGCGAGATGGACGAGGCGCTAGCCGACGATGTCGTCGCCGGCGGCTACTGGCTGCGGCGACCGGAGCGCAACAGCCAGGTCGCCATCGCCTATTGCGGCGCCCTCGCGCCCGAGGCGCTGGCGGCGACCGCACGGCTGGCCGAGCGCCTGCCGAATGTAGCGGTGCTGGCGGTGACCTCGCCCGACCGGCTGCACGCGGGTTGGACCGCCGCTAAACGCAGCCGGTCCGACGGGGACCGCGCCGCCTCCAGCCACATCGAGCGCCTGCTCGGTGATCTACCGGCGGGCGCGGCCATCGTCAGCGTGCTCGACGGCCACCCGGCGAGCCTGTCCTGGCTCGGAGCCGTGCGGCGTCACGCCATCCACCCGATGGGCGTCGAGCGCTTCGGCCAAAGCGCCAATCTGGCGGACCTCTACAGGGTCCAGGGCATCGACGCCGACAGCATCGTCGGCGCCGCCCTGGAGGCGATCAGCTAGCGCACCATCAAGCCGGAAACGCCCGCGTCAGCCGTGGTGATCGCCACCGCCATGGGGGGCGCCGCCGCCATGGGGCGCGCCGCCGCCGCCGTGGAAGTGGAAGCCCGCGCCCGGTCCTGTGGGGTGCATCTCGTGCATGCTGGCGACCTGGTTGTGGCTGAAGTGGCGGGCTCCGTCGCGGCGCCAGCGGCCCTCGCCGTGGGCGCGATACCAGTAGCCGCCATCGTTGCCCCAGCAGCCATCGTCGATGGGACCGTAGAAGCCGTCATAAAACCCGCCGCAATCCCCCAGCGCCACGGCCCCGCCGTAGCCGCCTCCGCCAAAACCCATGCCGCCGCCGTAGTCGGCGCAGGCGCCAAGCAGGGCGAAGGACCCCAGCGCCGCGATCATTCCAAGTTTCTTGATCATCTCTCGTCCTGAACCTGTCGCGCCCGCCCTCGAGGAGCTGAACGCGGCGGGGCAGGCCCGGGATGCGGGCGTCGGCCTCAGTGTCCGCCAGGGCCCTCATAGACGCCCGGCGCGGCGACCTCCGGCTCCGGCCGCTCCGGTCCGGCGATGACGAAGCGTCGATCGCAATAGGGGCATTCGACGAAGTCGGCCTCGCCCATCTCCAGATAAACTCGCGGATGGCCGAGCGCGCCGCCGACCCCATCGCAGGCAATCCGACGCACGTGCACGGGGATGACCTCGGCCGGATGCGGGTCGTGAGTCATGTCTCCACGGGCCGGCATGGGCTCGGAAGACTTGGGGTAATCGTCGTTCATGGGTTGGGTCCGGCGGCCTTGAGGGCGCGCGCGGCTTTAGGGGTCTCGCCTCGGCGGCGTCAACTCGGATCGGGCATCACAAAACCGTTGCCGATGTGTCGCGCGACCTTCACGCGCAGCGGGTAGCTCCCGGGTCAACGCGTCCAAGTCGCGTCGAGGGGACCTTCCATGATCAACCGCAAGGGCGCCCTGCGCCTCGCCCTGGGCTGCAGCACCGCCTTGTGCGGCATGGCGAGCGTCGCTGTCGCGCAGACGGAGACCGCCACCGCAACGGCGCGCTCGGCCCAACCGGCGGAGGCGCAAGCCACCAATGTCTCCGAGGTCATCGTCACGGTGGCGCACACCACCCGCTCGGCCGTGTCCCTGCCCGGACCGGAGATCCAGAAGATCCTGCCGGGCGTGAACCCGCTGAAGGCGATCCAGACCCTGCCCGGCGTGCTGTTCCAGACGTCTGATCCGTGGGGAAACAACGAGCAGAACGAGGAGCTGTTCGTCCACGGCTTCACCACCCAGCAGCTCGGCTACACCATGGACGGCGTGCCGCTGGGCGACCAGCAGTACGGCAACTACAACGGCCTTTCGCCCTCGCGCGCCCTCACCAGCGAGAACACCGATCGGGTGGTGCTGTCGTCCGGAGCGGGCGCCCTTGGCGTCGCCTCGACCAGCAATCTCGGCGGCGCGATCGAAACCTTCTCGCGCGACCCGTCTCGAACGCGCGGCGCCTTCGTCTCGGAGACGGTCGGCAGCTACGACACCATCCGCAGCTTCATCCGCCTGGAGAGCGGCCAGAGCGATTACGGCGGCGCCTATCTTTCCTGGCTGCACCAGGACCAGCGGGCCTGGGACTTCAACGGCCACCAGCAGGGCGACCAGGTAAACTTGAAGTACGTGCGCGAGGACGCGCACGGCAGGCTCACCCTGTTCGCGGACTGGAACAACAAGGTCGAACCGAACGAGGACGCGGTCGCGTTCGGCAACCAACAGACCGCGACGTCGACCTACGTCCCGTATACCCGCTCCTACCTCTATCCAAACCTGCAGCAGGCCATCGCCTATCTTCAGACCAATCCGGCCCAGCCCGGCACGCCGCCGGCGGTCTACGGCAACAATTTCTCCAACTACTTCAGCGCCGCGCAGCGCGAGGACCTTCTCGGCTACGCCAAGTACGACTGGAAGATCACCCCGGCGGTCACCTGGTCGAACCAGGCCTATTACCACTACGATTATGGGCGCGGGATCGTCGCCGGACCGGTGAACCAGGCGGGCCTGCCGGGCCTGTTCGCCGCCTATTTCCCCGGCTGGTGGTCGGCTCGCCCACCTCCACGGCCAGCCTGACCAACCTCGTCAACCTGTTCGGCGGCTCAGGCTACGAGGTGCGCACCACCGAGTACCACATCAACCGCGGCGGAGTGGTCTCCACCCTCGACTGGGGTATCGGGAACCACCAGATCGAGGCCGGCCTCTGGTACGAGCACAACAGCGAAGGCCAGCACCGGGTCTGGTACCCGTTCGCCGCTTCGAGCCGCGACACCTCGCCCTACGACGTGCCCACGTCCTATGTGTTCACCCAGGACGCGGTGGACTTCAACGTCGACGACATCCAACTCCACCTGCAGGACCAGTGGCGCATCCTCCCGCGCCTGCTGCTTCAGGCGGGGTTCAAATCCAGCCTGCAGGACGCCGGCAACACCGTCCTGATCAACCAGAAGAACCTGCCGACGGCCAATCCTCCCGTGGTCTTCCCCACCGGCGAGATCGACACCCACGAATGGTTCCTGCCGCAGGCCGGCCTGAGCTGGGATTTCACCGACCACGAGCAGTTCTTCTTCAACGCCCAGAAGAACCTGCGCCAGTTCATTCCCTACAGCCAGGGCGGCAACTTCTACGGCACCGCGCCGTGGAGCCTGGGCACCCAGGCGGCGTTCGACCTCTTCAAGTCGACGGTGAAGCCGGAGAGTTCATGGACCTACGAAGGGGGCTTTCGCACCCAGCGCGCGCTCTCGCTCGGTTGGCTCACCGGCATCCAGGCTCAGATCGACCTCTATCGGGTGAACTTCTCGAACCGCATCCTCAATGTCGCGCCCTACAGCTTCATCAACCCGGCGCCGTCGATCCTGGTGAACGTGGGCGGGGTGACGAGCGACGGGGTCGACCTGGCCGCGACCCTGAGGTTCGGATCGCACATCAGCCTCTACGACGCGGTCTCCTACGACAAGACGACCTACGATCAGGACTACCAGAGCGGCAAGGACGCCATGGGCAATCCCATCGTCGTGCCGACCGGCGGCAAGCACCTGCCCGGCCAACCGGAGTGGACCAACAAGACGATCCTGTCGGGGACGCTCGGCCGCTTCGAGGCGCAGCTTTCCGCAGACTACGTGGGCGATCGCTACGCCACCTACCTGAATGACCTCTCGGTGAAAGGCATCTTCATCATGGGCCTGGAGGCGAGTTACCGCCTCGCCGACATCGGCCTGCTGAAGGGTCCGCGCGTGGCGGTGAACGTGACCAACCTCAACGACGAGCGGGGCGTCTCCACCCTGGTCATCACCAGCGCCAAAGGCGGCTACCAGGCTTATCCGGTCGCGCCGCGCATGGTGTTCGTCACGCTGCAGGCGGGGTTCTGATCGAATGCGCTTCGAAGCCTTCATCGCGGCCGCCTTCGCGGCTCTCGCCTTCGCATCCGGGGTGAGCGCCGCTCCCGTCCTGATGATCTCGATCGACGGTCTGCGACCGGCCGACGTGCTGGAGGGGCGGGCGCGCGGGTTCGAGACCCCCAACCTCTCTCGCATCGTACGCGACGGAGCATGGGCTTCCGGGGTGCGAAACGCTCTGCCGACCGTGACCTATCCGAACCACACCACCCTGGTCACCGGCGCCTGGCCGGCGGTGCATGGCGTGGCGAGCAACACCGTGTTCGATCCCCTGCGCAAGAACATGGAGGGCTGGTACTGGTACGCGGAGGACCGCAAGGTTCCCGCCCTCTGGGAAGCGGTCAAGGCGCGTGGCGGCCGGACGGCGAGCCTGGGATGGCCAGTCACCGTCTCCGAACCGGCGATCGATGAAAACGTCCCCGAATACTGGCGCGCCTATGAGCCGGTTGAGGATGGCAAGCTCCTGGAGGCGCTTTCGACGCCCGGACTTCCGAAGGCGCTGCGCGATCGCGCCGGGATCCGCATGTCTCAGCTGGTGCTCACCGATGTGGAGACCGACGAGGTCAAGGCGCGAGCGGCCGCGGCCATGGTCGCGCTCTACCATCCCGCCTTCTTCACCCTGCACCTCTCCAGCCTCGACGAGGAGGAGCATCAGCACGGACCGGGCTCGTCGGAAGCCAAGGCCGCGCTCGCCCGGATCGACGCCGCGGTGGGCGAGTTGGTCCGCCGCGCGCGCGAGGCCCAGCCCGATCTGATCGTCGCCATCGTCTCCGACCACGGCTTCGCGCCCATCGAGCACGACATCGACCTGGGCGCGGCCTTCGTCGACGCCGGCCTCATCCGGCTGGACGACCACGGCAAGCCCGTCTCCTGGGACGCCGCGCCGTGGATCTCGGGGGGCTCCTGCGCCGTCGTCCTGGCGCGACGCGACGATCCAGCCCTGCGCGCCAAGGTCGCCGCCCTGCTCGCCCAACTCGCCGCCGATCCGGCTTCCGGCATCGGGGCGGTGATCGATCGCAGCCAGATCGCCGCGCTGGGCGGCGCGCCGGACGCGGACTTCTTCCTCGACGCGAAGATCGGCTACGAGTTCTCTGGCGGCCTCAAAGGTCCCCTGGTGACGACGCCCCACCAGAAGGGGACTCACGGTTATTTCCCGAGCCATCCCGAGATGCGCGCGACCTTCTTCATCGACGGTCCCGGTCTCGCCCGGCACGGGCCGCTCGGCGAAATCGACATGCGCGACATCGCTCCGACCCTGGCGCGGATTTTGGGCGTGGAGCTACCCTCGGCCCAGGGCCACGCCCTGTTCTGATCCCTGGAGCGGGTCGCCTATCGACCTTTCACGGCTTCAAGCACGAAGCTGAGCGGCACGAGGGGAACCTCGGGCGGCAGCACCCAGTAGCGGTTGTCGGCCGGGACCATTTGATCGAGCGCCTTCCATGGGATGCGGTCGCCTTCGGTGAACCGCGTGATGGTGAGGCCGGCGTCCAGGGCGGCGGTTAGGATGGCGCCCAGTCCGTGCATGTGACTCACGGTCCTGTTGGCGGCGACTTTCGCGCCGGTGTAGTCGAGGTCGTCCTCCAAGATGAGCCCCTCGAGCGGTCTGGTAAGGCCAGCGCACGCGCAGCAGTCCACACGGCGCGCGCTCGTCCATCATCAACAGCGCCGGATGTCCCTCGCACAGGAACAACCGGCCGCCCGGGCGCAAGGCGTTGGCGGCGACCCGCATCCACGCCGCGAAGTCCTGGATCCAGTAGATGGCGCCCCAGGAGGCGAAGACGATGTCGAACGTGCCCAGATCCTCGGGCGGGTCGAGTACGTCGGAGAGCACGAACCGAGCCTCGATCCCCGCCTCCGCCGCGAGTGCGCGGGCCTGCTCGATGGCCGGGGGCGAGAAGTCGAGCCCGGTGACCCGCGCGCCCATCCGGGCGAGCGACAGGGTGTCGAGGCCGAAGTGGCACTGCAGATGAAGGAGGCTCTTCCCCCGCACATCCCCAACCGCCTCCCGCACCACCGGATCGAGGATGATCTCGCCGCGGCGGAAATCCTCGGTCTGGTAGAAGGGCGACGTCACGTGGTGCGGCGTGATCGCGTTCCAGTGGGCGAGGTTATCGGGATCGATGGCCATGGCGCAGCTTAGCCTTGTTCACGCCGCGTCGGCGATCACCCCCAGCACCGCTGTTCCATATCGCTCCAGCTTGCTTGCCCCCACCCCATCGATCAGCGCCAGATCGGCGGACGACTCAGGGCGGATCGCGCGCGATCTCGATCAGTGTGCGGTCGTGGAAGATGACGTACGGCGGAAGCGCCTTGCCGCGCGGCCTCGTCCCTGCGCCAGGCGCGCAGCGCCAGGAACACCGGCCCGTGCTCGCTCTCCAGAGCCTGCAGGCTCTCGCGCGTGCGTTTGCGGGGGCGGCCGGAGCGGGTCGAACCGTCGAACGGCTCGGGCGCGCGCACCAGCTCGAGCCGCCGCTCGCCGCGATAGACGGCCTTCACCGCATCCGCGTCGCCGAGCGTGAGCAGCGGCCGGCCGTCGTTGGCCTCCTCCACCAGCAGCCCGTCGAACTGGAGGCGGTCCACCACCTCGCGCCAGCCGGTGGCGCTGAACTCGCGGCCCACGCCGAAGGTGGAGAGCGCCGCCTCCCACTCGGCGACGTCCTTGGTCTTACCGGTCAGGTGCTCGATCACCCGCCCGCGCCCATAACGCCCCCGCAGGCGATGAACCGCCGCCAGCACCTTCTGCGCGGCCGTGGTGACGTCCACCGCCTGGGGCGGATGGCGGCATCGGTCGCAGACGCCGCAGGGTTCCACCCCCTCCTCGCCGAAGTAGGCGCGCACCGCCGCCGCCCGGCACCCCGACCCGTCCAGCATGCCGTAGAGCTCGCGCACCTTGCGCGCCTGGACCGAGGTGACGACCTCCGGCGCGTCGCGGCGTCGGATGCGCTCCAGCGCCCAGGTCATGTCCGACGGCGAGTAGAGGGTGATCCCCTCGGCGCTGGCCCCGTCGCGGCCGGCGCGGCCCACCTCCTGCCAATAGGCCTCGATCGAGCTCGGCGGGTCGGCGTGGATCACGAAGCGCACGTCCGGCTTGTCGATGCCCATGCCGAAGGCGATGGTCGCGGTGATCACCGCCGCCTCTTCCGCCAGGAACCAGCGCAGGTTCTCGGCGCGCTCGGCCTTGTCGAGGCCGGCGTGGTAGGGCCGGGCGGCGACGCCTTCGGAGACCAGCCGCGCGGCCAGGGTTTCCGTGCCGTCCCTCGAACCGGAATAGACCACGCCGGAGCGGCCGGCGCGCGCCTTCACCAGTTGGACGACGCGATCGGCGCCGCGCCCGGTCTTGGGCTCGGCCGACAGCGACAGCTCGGGCCTCGCGAAGCTGGCGACGAACTCGGCCGCGCCTTCGAGCCGCAGCTCGCTCATGATGTCGGCGCGGGTGCGGGCGTCGGCGGTGGCGGTGACCGCCAGGCGCGGCACATCGGGGAAGGCCTCGGCGAGGCGGCCGAGCGCGCGGTACTCGGGGCGGAAGTCGTGGCCCCACTGGCTGACGCAGTGGGCCTCGTCGATGGCGATGAGGTTGATCGGCGCGCTCTTCGAGCCGCTCCAGGGTCGCGCCCTGCATCAGGCCTTCCGGCGAGAGGTAGACGAGATCGAGTTCGCCGGCGCGCAGCCGGCGCCACGTCGCGTCGCGTTCGTCGAGGCTCTGGCTCGAGTTCGAGCCGGGCGGCGGCGACCCCGGCCTGACGCAACGCCTCGACCTGGTCGCTCATCAGGGCGATCAGCGGGGAGACCACCAGGCCCGACGCCGCCGCGCAGCATGGCCGGGATCTGGTAGCAGACGCTCTTGCCGCCGCCGGTGGGCAGCACCGCCAGGGCGTTGCGCCCCGCCAGCACTTCGGCGATCACCTCCGCCTGCAAGCCCCGGAAGTCGGCGTGGCCGAAGACGCGGTTCAGCACGTCGTGGGCCTCGGTTAGGCCCACGTTCATCATCGAATCTCCATCCATGCGTGTTAGATCGCAGATGGGACCCGACGAAGGAAAGAGATGACTGACGCCGGCGGGCGTCCGGCGCGGCGCAGGTCCCCGCTCGGCGCGCTTACCTACTGGAGCGTGGTGCTGGGCGTGTGGGGGTTGATCTTCCTCGCCGCCGTCGTCGCCGTGTTCGCCACCGGCCTGCCGGACACGTCCAAGCTCTACGACGTGCACCGCGCGCCCTCGATCACCTACCTCGATCGCTCGGGCGTGGTGATCGCCCTGCGCGGCAGCCAGTCGACGCCGCCGGCGGATATCGACTCCCTGCCGCCGTATGTGCCCGCCGCCTTCGTGGCGATCGAGGACCGGCAGTTCTATCACCACCTGGGCTTCAACCCCTGGGGCATGGTCCGCGCCTCCTTGCACAACCTCGCCCACCCGCACTCGGGGCTGCAGGGCGGCTCGACCATCACCCAGCAGCTCGCCCGCAACCTGTTCCTCACGCCCGCCCAGACCTATCGCCGCAAGGTGCAGGAGCTGATCCTGTCGGTGTGGCTCGAGCTGCACTTCTCGAAGAAGCAGATCCTGGCGCTCTACCTGAACCGGGTGAGCTTCGGCGGCGGCGCCTATGGGATCGAGGCGGCCTCGCAGCGCTACTTCAACAAGCCGGCCTCGAAGCTCACCCTGGGCGAGGCGGCGCTGCTGGCGGCGACCATGAAGGGTCCGACCCGCTACAATCCCGCCGCCAACAGCGAGCGCGCGGCGCGGCGGGCGACGCTGGTGCTGAACGAGATGGTGCGGATGGGCGCGATCACTCCGGCCCAGCGCGACGAGACCTTCGCCCACCCGGTGCGGGTCTCCGCCCGCCTCGCCGACCAGCGGGCGCAGTACTTCGTCGACTGGATCGACGCCCAGGTCCGCGCCCAGGTCGGCCAGCCCACCGAGGATCTGGTGGTGGAGACCACCCTCGACCTGCCGATCCAGGCCTCGGCCGAACAGGCGGTGCGCGCGGGCGTCGGCGGGCAGCGCGGGCCAAGGCGTCCAGCAGGGCGCGCTGGTGGCCATGGACGGCGAGGGCCGCATCCGCGCCTACGTCGGGGGCACGGTCTATGCCGACAGCCAGTTCGATCGGGCGACGGGCGCGCGGCGCCAGGCCGGATCCGCGTTCAAGCCGTTCGTCTATCTGGCCGCCATGGAAGCCGGCCACACGCCGGGCGAGGAGGTCGTCGACGAGCCGATCACCATCGGCCGCTGGAGCCCGCGCAACTACACCGGTCGCTATCTCGGCCCCATCACCCTGGAAACGGCCCTCGCCCAGTCGGTGAACACTGTCGCCGCGCGGCTCGCCAACGAGGTGGGCACCGGTCGGGTGGCGGAGGTCGCCCATCGCCTGGGGATCACCACGCCGATCCAGACCGACCCGTCCATGGCGCTGGGCGCGGTGGAGGTCACCCCGCTGGAGATGGCCGCCGCCTACGACGCCTTCGCCAATGGCGGACAGCGCGTGCGCCCCTTCGGCGTGGAGCGGATCCGCACCGCTTCGGGACGGGTGCTCTACCAACAGTCTTCGCCGCCCCGCGTGCAGGTGATCGGCCAGCCGCCGCTCTCGGAGATGATCCAGATGATGCGACAGGTGGTGATCTCCGGCACCGGCGCGCACGCGCGGGTCCCCGGCTACGACCTGGCCGGCAAGACCGGCACCACCAGCGATTATCGGGACGCCTGGTTCATCGGCTACACCGGCGGCTTCGTCGCCGCGGTGTGGACCGGCCGCGACGACAACACCCCCATGCGCCGGGTGACCGGCGGCGCGGCCCCCGCCTCGATCTGGCGCGCCTTCATGAGCGCGGCCCTGCCCAAGCTCGGCGTGCGACCCATCCCCGGGGGTCCGGTCGCAACCCCGGCAGCCACTCCCGAGGACCAGGGCGGGGACGTTGTGGACCAGATGCCTCCGCCGCCGGACCGGGACCTCACGCCGCCCTTCTGAGCGGCGCCCTCAGGCCAGGTGCAACGCCGCGCCGTTCCGCCTGAGCCAACGCCGGTGCGGCGCGGGGTCGCCGACCAGCCGCTTCACCACCGCCCAGAACCTCGGCGAGTGATTGGCCTCGGCGAGATGGGCGCACTCGTGGGCGACGACGTAGTCGGCCACCGCCGCGGGGGCGAGGATCAGCCGCCAGCTCAGCCGGATGGCGGCGCGCTTGCCTGGCCGTGGCGGCGTGCACGAGCCCCATCGGGATCGGGTGTCGCTGACAGCGAGGGTCGGGACCGGCACGCCCAGGGCGGCGCAATGGACCTCCATCCGCGCGCGGAAGAAGTCTCGGGCCTTCAGCTTCGCCCGCGACCGCTCCGACGCATCGAGGCTGCCGCACGCCGTCCCTGGCGCCGCCAGGCGTTCGGCCAGCCAGGCGCGTCGCGAGCGGGCGAAGGCGACCGCGTCCGGCAGACGCTTCGCCGACGGAGCCACCGCCACGCCCTCGCTCCGGTTGGCGTCGAGCCGAAGGATGATCCGTCGGGCGCGAGGATTGACGCGCAGCCGCACGGCGACGCCGTCGAGGTCGAGACGGTCGCCATCCTTGAGCGCGGAGCGGAAGAGGTTCACCCGCTCAGGTGAACGCCGATTCGCGCCGCCCGATGAAGTCCCGCACCTTCGGATAGATCTCCTCGACGAAGCGGCGGCCGTTGAACACGCCGTAGTGCCCCACTTCGGGGTGCACATAGAGCTCGCGGAACTCGTCCGGCAGCCGCGTGACCAGGCCGTGCGCCGCCTGGGTCTGGCCGACGCCCGAGATGTCGTCGCGGGCCCCCTCCACGGTCATCAGGCCGATGTCCTCGATCTTCGAGGGATCGACGTGGCGGCCGCGGTGGGTGAGCTCGCCCTTGGCCAGGGCGTGGCGCTGGAACACCAGGTCGATGGTCTCGAGGTAGAAGGTCTCGTCGAGGTCGAGCACCGAGAGGTACTCGTCGTAGAACTCGCGGTGCTTGTCGGCGGAATCGCCGTCGCCGCGCACGAGGTCGGAGAAGTAGCGGTGGTGCGCCTTCTGGTGCAGCCCCGGGTTCATCGACATGAAGCTGTAGAGCTGGACGAAGCCCGGGTAGACCCGCCGGAACGTGCCCACATAGGGCGGCGGCGTGGTGTAGATCATGTTCGACTTGAACCAGGCGAAGGGCCGCTCTTCGGCCAGCTGGTTGGTCACCGTCGGCGAAAGGCGCGCGTCGATGGGCGAGCCCATGAGGGTGAGGCTGGCGGGCCTGGCCGGGTCGCCATCCTCGGCCATCAGGCTCGAGGCGGCGAGGACCGGGGGTCCGGGCTGGCAGACGGCGACCACGTGGGCGCGTCCGCCGATGCGCCGCAGCGCCTCGCTCACCGTGTCGATGTAGTCGTCGAAGCCGAAGCGGCCGTCGATCAGCGGCACGTCGCGGGCGTTGGACCAGTCGGTGATCCAGACGTCGAAATCCTTCAGGAACGCCCGCACCGTGCCCCGCAGCAGGGTGGCGAAGTGCCCCGATAGAGGCGCGACGATCAGAAGCGGCGGCGCGGGTGCGGTGACGCCGGCGCGACGAAGGTCGTCCGGATCGCGGCTGAAGCGGCGCAGGGACATCCAGGGCGTGCGCCACACCACCGCGTCCGACACCGCCACATCGACGTCGCCCACCCGCACGCTGTCGATCCCCCATTCGGGACGACCGTAGGGTCGCCAGAGGTTCGAGATCAGGTCCCCCGACGCGAACATCGTGCGGCCCAGCAGCGAATCATTGGCTGGATTGAGGGGTGATCCCCAGAAATCGCGGACCGCCTCGGCGGCAAGGCGGAAAGGAGCGGCCGCGCCATAGGCGACCTCGTGCAGAGCGTACAGCATGATCGTTTGAGACAGGTCCCCTCGAGCGGGTTCATATGGGGGGTCGTCCGGGCGGAAGTCCAGCGAGCCCTGCGTCTCGTTACGCCCTCGCGCGGCAAGCGGTTCCTTGCCATCTTCAGGCAACGCATGACCGACACCCTCGCCACCGCCCTGGACCCGGCCGACCCTGAGGACGAAGACCGGCGCGTCGCGGGCGCGCGATCGCCGGCGCGCGTCTATCTGCTGATCCGCCTGTTCACGATCGTCGGGCAGGCGGGCGGCGTCCTCGTCGCGGCGCGCGGGATGCATATCCCGCTCCAGGAAGAGGTCTGTTTCGCGCTCATCGGCGCCCTGGCCGTGATGACCGGGCTGTTGGCGCTGATGACCACGGGCGGCCGGAACGCCCAGCCCTGGGAGGTGAGCGGACACCTGGCGTTCGACATCCTGGAGTTCGCCGCCCTGCTCTATCTGCTGGGCGGCCCCAATCCGTTCGGCCTGCTCCTGATCATCCCGGCGACGGTCGGCGGGGCGATGTTGAACCGCAGCGACGCCCTGGCGCTGGCGGCGCTGGCGATCCTGGCGCTCCTGGTGAGCGCGGGGGCCGCCTCGCTGTTTCCGGTGGTCGTCCACTCATGGCCCGGCCCCTCGCTGGCCGCGCGGGCGGGGAGCACCGTGGCGGTGAGCCTCGCCATCGCCTTTTCCGCGCTCTACTCCTCCCACGTGGCCAGCGAGGCCAAGCGCATGGCCCTGGCGCTGCACCTCACCGAGCGGGTGCTGGCGCGGGAGCAGCGACTTTCGGCGCTGGGCGGGCTCGCCGCGGCGGCGGCGCACGAGCTCGGGACGCCCGCTGGCCACCATCACCATCGTCGCCCGGGAGCTCTCCCGCGAACTGCCGCCCGGGGCCGGGCGGGACGACGCCCTGCTGATGGTGGAGCAGGCGCAGCGCTGCCGCGACATCCTCAAGCGCCTCGCCGAAACCCCCGAAGTGACCGACGACGTGCATGAGCGGATGAGCCTGCTGCAACTCGTGCGCGAAGTGCTGGAGCCTTACGCCAAGCGCGCGGACCCTGGCGGCGTGCGCGCCGAGGCGGTGGTCACCGGTCCGCCGGACGTGGTCGCGCCGGAGATCTGGCGCCGGCCGGAAGTGCTGCACGCCATCACCGCCTTCGTCGAGAACGCCTTCGACTTCGCCAAGGCGGAGATCCTGGTCACCGCGCGATTCGACGCCGGCACGGTGGCGATCGAGGTGCGCGACGACGGACCCGGGTTCCCGGCCGAGGTGCTGAGCCGCCTGGGCGAGCCCTATGTCACCAGCCGCCCCGGCGCGGAGGGCGGGCGCACGGGCCACGTCGGCATGGGACTGGGGTTCTTCATCGCCAAGACCCTGCTGGAGCGCACCGGCGGCAAGGTGTCCTTCCGAAACGCCCGCGGCGCGGGGGCCATGGTCACCGTGCGCTGGCCAAGGTCGCTGATGGAAGCGCGCGAGGGACTGTGGAGTGGTCTTGAACTGAACGCTTGAATCCGCGACATCTTGTCGCTCAAATGATGGGCATGAGGCAGACAGCCAATATGACTCTTCCGCGATGACCGACATCGACGCCGCCGTCGCCGCTCTTCCCGAACGCGACCTGCTGCTGCTCGACGACGACGCCGCGTTGCGGGCCCGCCTCGGTCGGGCGCTGGAGTCCCGAGGGTTCAAGGTCCGACCGGTGGAGAGCGTCCAGGAGGCGAGGGCGGCGATCGACGCCGAAGCGCCGGCCTTCGCCGTGCTGGACATGCGCCTGGAGGACGGTTCCGGTCTGTCGGTGGTCGAGCGCTTGCGGGAAGCGCGACCCGATGTCCGCGTGGTCATGCTCACCGGCTACGGCAACATCGCCACCGCCGTGGCCGCGGTGAAGGCCGGAGCGGTGGACTATCTCGCCAAGCCGGCGGACGCCGACGACGTGGTGCGCGCGCTGCTGGCGGCCGCCACGGGCGAGAGCGCCGCGCCCCCGGAAAACCCCATGAGCGCCGATCGCGTGCGCTGGGAGCACATCCAGCGCGTGTACGAGCTCTGCTCCCACAACGTCTCGGAGACCGCGCGGCGGCTCAACATGCACCGCCGCACCCTGCAGCGGATCCTGGCCAAGCGCGCCCCGCGGTAGCCGCGCCGGCGGCGTGCGGTTAACGTCGAGCCGAACGGGAACGAGGTCGATCCATGCTGCGCCGGCAACTCCTGACCGCAACCCCCGCCTTCGCCCTCGTCGGCCTTCGCGGCGCCGCCTGGGCTCAAGCCGAGGACGCCCGTCTGGCGGCGGCCGTGGCGGGATCGGTCCGCTCGCCCAGGAATGTCGCCCGCGATCCGTGGCGCCATCCCCTAGCGACCCTCGCCTTCTGGGGGCTGCGGCCCGGGATGACGGTGGTCGAGATCGAACCATCGGGCGGCTACTGGACCGAGATCCTCGCGCCCTATCTGAAGGCCACCGGCGGCCACTACATCGGTGCGCTGGGCGGCGACGCGGCGGCGTTCAAGACGAAATACGCCGATCCGTCGATCTGGGGCGACATCCAGGTGGTTTCCTTCGACGGCGGCGCGCTCGCGCCTCCTGGCTCGGTCGACATGGTGATCACCGCGCGCAACCTGCACGACTGGATGTGGACGCCCGGCAAGCTGGACGCGAGCCTCGCCGCCTTCCACGCCGCCCTGAAGCCGGGCGCCATCCTGGCCGTGGAGGAACACCGCTCCGATCCCAGGCCCATGGTCTCGGAAGCGCGAGACGGTTACGTCGGCGTCGCCTGGCTGGTCGGCCAAGTGGAGAAGAGCGGCTTTCGGCTGGCCGGGCAGAGCGAGATCAACGCCAACCCCAAGGACGACAAGAACCATCCGTTCGGCGTCTGGACGCTGCCGCCGACGCTTCGCTCCCACGCCAAGGATCAGCCTGTTCCGCCGGATTACGACGCCGCCAAATACATCGCCATCGGCGAGAGCGACCGGATGACCCTGCGCTTTCGCAAGACCTGACCCTGCGCGCGGAAGGCCTGGCCACCGCCTTCGCGCCGATCAGACGCCCGCCGGCTTGATCTCCAAGCCGGACGGCCGCGCGCGCTGACGATCTCGGACACTTCGGCCGCGAGCACGCAGCCCGAGCGCGCCGTGGGGGTTTCCTGAACTGCGTGATCCGCAGGAGGAACTCCCATGGCTCGAGAGCGATACCGGCCGCCCCACGCATTCGGCCTCGGCGGGGTCGCGATCGGAAACGAGTTCCAGTTCGCGACCGACGAGCAGGCCGAGGCCACCCTCGCGGCGGCCTGGGATGCCGGCGTGCGCTACTTCGACGTCTCGCCCTGGTATGGCCTGGGGCTCGCGGAGCGCCGCTTCGGCCGCTTCCTGGCGCGCAAGCCTCGAGACGAGTTCGTGATCTCCTCCAAGGTCGGCAAGCTGATGCGGGCCAGCCGCGACAACCAAGCCAAGAAATACTACCCCTTCACGACCTCACCCAACACGCCGCACTTCGACTACACCGCCGACGGCGTGCTTCGCTCGATCGAGGACAGCCTGCAACGACTGGGCCTGGATCGGCTCGACATCGTCTTCGTGCACGACCTGTCGCCGGACAACAAATACCTGCCGCAGGACTGGGAGGCGTTGTGGCCGGTCGCCGAGCAAGGCGCCTTCCCAACCCTCACCCGGCTCCGCGAGGAAGGCGTCATCGACGCCTGGGGCATGGGCGTGAACTGCCCCCAGCCGATCCTGCGGTGCCTGGAGGTCGCCGACAGCGACGTCCATCTGCTCGCCAGTCAGTACTCGCTCGTCGATCACGCCAACGCCGTGGAGACGGTGTTTCCAAAAGCGCGGGAGGCGGGCGTGAGCTTCGTGGTGGGCTCCTCGCTCAACGCCGGGTTCCTGGGCGGGGAGCCGCGCTACAACTACGGCGAGGAGAACACCCTGATCCCGGACGACAAGCGGGAGCGGCTATCCAAGCTGCGCGCGGTCGCCGCTCGGCATGGCGTCGATCTGGTCGCCGCGGCCCTTCAGTTCAGCCTCGCGCCGGACGTCGCCTCCGCGCTCATCGTCGGCACGGCGAAGCCGGAGCACATCCTCGCCGACCACGCCGCGCTGAAGGCCAAGATCCCGGCGGCCTTCTGGGACGAACTTCGCACGGAGGGTCTTCTCCACCCGGACGCCCCCGTACCGGGCTGAGGCGATCAGAGGCCGGGCAGCTTGATCCTGGAATTGCCCTTGCGCTCGATCACCACCGGCTGGTTGCCGGTGAGATTGGCGATGCGGGTGGTTTCCACCTTCGGATCGACCGGGCGTGGAGGTGTTGGCGGCTTCCTGGGCGGCGGTCATCGGCGCGGGGGCCTGCCCCTTGCGCCAGAACATCACCCAGTCGGCGAAGCCCTTGTCCTTATGGGCGATGGCGCCGAACTCGTCGTCGACCACATAGCGGGCCAGCGGGTCGGCCTTGTCGGCCCCGGCCTTCGACGCCAGCAGCTTCTCGCCTTCCGAACGGTCCTCGGCGTTGCGCTGGCCGAGCAGGGCGGTGCGCGCGGCGCTTTCGGGCTGGAGTTCGGCGGGACGCGGTTGGCCGGGCAGGGGCGGGCGCAGCGCGTAGTCCGGCGGCAGCGTCAGCGGGGCCTTGGTCACCACCCGGAACTCGTCCGGCGTCACCTTGGCGAGGCCCAGCGAGCGGCGGGCGGATTGGCAGGCGCCCAGGGCGGTGACCCCGATCAGGGCGACGGCGGTGAGCAGGCGGCGGGTGGTCATCGAGCGTTTCTGATCCTACGGGCCCCCGTTCAGGGGCGAGTTCTAGCTTATCCAAACCCTTGGCGCCATTGCGGCCATGGGACGCGTCGGACCGGTCCAGGAACACGCTCTCCAGCAGCAGCAAGGCGACGCCGACGGTGATGGCGCTGTCGGCGAGGTTGAACACCCACGGAAAGTGCAGCGCCGAGGCGTCGATGAAGTCGACCACCCGGCCTCGCGCCAACCGGTCGACCATGTTGCCGAGCGCCCCGCCGATGACGAAGCCGAGACCCGCCGCGGTGACCGCCTTCTCCGCCCGCCACGCCCAGCGCGCGAGGGCCAGGCTCACGGCCAGGGAGAAGACAGCGAGCAGCCAGCGGGTCCAGGGCGCGTCGCTGCGCAGGAAGCCGAAGCTCACCCCGCTGTTGAACGAGAGCGTGATCCGGATCGGGCCGAGCAGGCTTGTCCCCACCGCGCCAAGGTGACCCAGGAGCCAGGACTTGGCGAGTTGGTCGAGGGCGATCACCAGCACGGCGATGCCGAAAGCGAGCGTCCGGCGGCGGGTCACAGGCGGTGGGTCCGATCCCATTCGGCGACAGCGTCCGCGTCCCGCAGCGACAGGTCGGGATATCGCGGGTCCGACCCGACCTCCGGCAACACGCGCCAGGAGCGGGCGCATTTCTGGCCGGGCGCGCGTTCGACCCGAACCGAGACGCCGGGCGTGGACTCGAGACGGAAATCGCCGGGCGCTTCCCCGCCGGAGACCAGCGTCGCCTGGCTCACGCGGAAGACCTCGGCCACGTCCAGGCCGTCGAAGTCCGCCCGCGCGGCCTTGTCGGCCATGGAGACGAACACCGCCGCCTCCAGCGCGGCGCCGATCCGCTTCTCGCGGCGCTCGACTTCCAGCGCGCCGGTGACGACGCGGGTGACAGCCTCGACCCTGGCCCAGCGCGCGGCTTCGGCCTCGTCGCGCCAGCTCTCGGGCGTTTCCGGGAACAGGCGCACGGCGTTCAGGCCGCCGTCCGGGAAGCGGCGTCGCCCAGGCCTCCTCCATGGTGAAGGGGATGAGCGGCTCGAGCCAGATGGTGAGGCGCTCGAACACCGCGTCCATCACCGTGCGGCAGGCGCGGCGGCGCAGCGAATCCGGCCGGTCGCAGTAGAGGGCGTCGCGGCGGATGTCGAAGAACAGGGACGAGAGCTCGTCCTGGCAGAAGTCGAGCAGCGCGCGCGAGACGGCCTGGAAGTCGTAGCGCTCATAGGCCTCGCGCACCTGGCCATCGAGTTCGAACAGCCGGTGCAGGATGAACCGCTCCAGCGGCGGCATCTCCGCGTGCTCCACCCGCTCGGCGTCCTTGAAGCCGGCCAGCGCGCCCAGCAGGTAGCGGACGGTGTTGCGCAGCTTGCGATAGGCGTCGGAGGTGGTGGCAGGATGGTCTGGCCGATCCGGCTGTCCTCGGCATAGTCGATGCTGGCGGCCCACAGGCGGATGATCTCCGCGCCGGACTGGGCGATCACGGTCTGGGGATCGACCGTGTTGCCCTTGGACTTGGACATCTTCTCCCCGGCCTCGTCCATGGTGAAGCCGTGGGTGAGGATGGCGTCGTAGGGCGCGCGGCCGCGGGTGCCGGAGCTCTCCAGCAGGGAGGACTGGAACCAGCCGCGGTGCTGGTCGGAGCCTTCCAGGTAGAGGTCGGCGGGCCAGCGGGTGTCGTTGCGGCCCTCCAGCATGAAGGCGTGGGTCGAGCCGGAGTCGAACCAGACGTCGAGGATGTCCTCGACCTTCTCGAAGCGCTCGGGATCGTGGTCGCCCAGGAAGTCGCTGGCCGGCCGCGTGAACCAGGCGTCGGCGCCCTCGGCGGCGATGTGGTCGCGGATCCGCGCGTTCACCGCTTCGTCCCGCAGCACCTCGCCGGTGTCCTTGTCGACGAAGATGGCGAGCGGCGAGCCCCAGGCGCGCTGGCGGCTGATCAGCCAGTCCGGCCGGCTCTCGACCATGGAGCGGATGCGGTTGCGGCCGCCTTCGGGATAGAAGCTGGTGGCGGCGATGGCGGCCAGCGCCGTCTCGCGCAGGGTCTTGCCGCCGTGCACCTCGTCCTCGGATCGGCTCGTCCATGCGGATGAACCACTGCGGCGTGTTGCGGAACATCACCGGCGCGCTCGGAGCGCCAGGAGTGCGGATAGCTGTGTTCCTGGCGGCCGCGCGCCAGCAGCGTCCCGGCCTCGATCAGCGCCTTGGTCACCGCCTCGTTGGCCGGGCCGAACTTGCCGGCCTTCTTGCCCTCGGTCTCCATCACCTTGAGCCCGCCGAACAGCGGCACGGTCGGGATAGTAGGCGCCGTCGGGATCGACGGTCTCGGGGATCTCGCGCCGGCCGCTGGCGATCCAGACGTTGTAGTCGTCGGCGCCGTGGCCGGGCGCGGTGTGGACGAAGCCGGTGCCCGCGTCCTCGGTCACGTGCTCGCCGGCGAGCATCGGAACCTCGAAGTCGTAGCCGGGATCGAGGGCCGCCAGCGGATGGCGGGTGGTCGAGACCGCCCGGATCGACGTCCGAGACCTTGCGCCAGCGCGCGACCTTGGCGGCGGCGAACACGTCCTCCGCCAGCTTCTCGGCGAGGATCAGCCGGTCGCCGGGCTTGGCCCAGGGTTCGAACGGCAGGTCGCTCTCCAGCGCCTCCACTTCGTAGAGGGCGTAGGCGATCTTCGGATTGTAGCTGATCGCCCGGTTGGCGGGGATGGTCCAGGGCGTCGTGGTCCAGATCACCACGCTGCGATCCGTCGGACCTGCACCGGGAACTTCACCCAGATCGTCGGGCTGGAGTGGTCGTGGTACTCGACCTCGGCGTCGGCCAGCGCCGTGCGCTCGACCGGGCTCCACATCACCGGCTTTGAGCCGCGATAGAGCTGGCCGGACATGACGAACTTGTGGAACTCGGCCACGATCGCCGCCTCGCTGGAGGCGTCCATCGTCGAGTAGCGGTGGGCCCAGTCGCCGATCACGCCCAGGCGCTGGAAGCCGGCCATCTGCACGCCGATCCAGTGCTCGGCATAGGCGCGGCAGCGGGCGCGGAACTCCTCGCGGGAGACCTCGTCCTTGCGTCGGCCCTTGGCGCGCAGCTCCTCCTCGACCTTCCACTCGATAGGCAGGCCGTGGCAGTCCCAGCCGGGCAGGTAGTCGACGTCGTAGCCCAGGGCGAAACGCGAGCGGACGACGAAGTCCTTCAGCGTCTTCTGCAGCGCGTGGCCGATGTGGATCGCGCCGTTGGCGTAAGGCGGCCCGTCGTGCAGCACATAGAGCGGCGCGCCCGCCGCCTTCCGCTCAGCGCGGACCTGCTCATAGAGATCGCCCCAGCGCTCCAGGATGCGCGGCTCCAGCGCCGGCAGGCCGGCGCGCATGGGGAACTCAGTCTGCGGAAGGAAGATGGTCGGTCGGTAGTCGCGGGCGGGCGCTTCGGCGGAATCGGGCATGGGACGGTTCGCTATCGGATCGGGAGGGCGAGGATAGGTTCTTTTTTCGGCGTCTTGGCGCTCGTGCTCGGCATGACTTTTGGCGCATTCTCTCGAGCCGACGAACCCAGGCCAGAGGCCGGCAAACGTCCGACCACGACCATCGCCGCCAACACAGCCTTACGAATGAAGTTCTCGAGTTCTGGCGTTGCGAGCGAGCTTTCGAGATCCGCCGCCGACCCATTTCTGCTCACCACGCTGCCCCAGCCGGACAACCGCGTCGAGCGACTACAAGACGTCCGGGGCAAGCCTGTCCCGAGTGAGCCCGGTAGGATTGTCATGTCCCTCTTCTCGGACACTGCGAAAGGCACGCTTCTGGTTGTGCAGAACGGCTACGATTTTCCGGTCACCTATAACGCTGTGCTGATCCTCGATCAGGATGGGACCAACGCCTATCGCCGGACCAGTGTCTGCCCCGTGCGGTCCAGGTTCATTGGGGTGGAGTCATGGCCGAAGGCTGTCGTCGGCATCGTCGTAACCGATCTACGGCCGGCCTCGTCAGACAACATGTCCTGTAGCGACGGATCTGCGCTCAGCGTTTCAGCGGCGGTCCCGGACGATCCTTCCCTCTTCGCGTGCGAGGGTGGAAAGCTCCTCGATGGCCGCTCATCCGCTCAGGTGACGCTCACGGCCGATGGCAAGGGAGCGGTCCGCGAGGCTCGGGCGACTTGGGCCCTGACCCCCGGTTCCGTTGCAACCGGCCCTTCCCTGCTCCTGAATTATCCCCTCGTTGGTGACGTCGCGGCGCCGCACCCTAGCGAGCTAGCGGTGTTCGCGGTTGTTCCAACCGCTCCACCTCCAAGCGCGAAGAGCGCGACGATTCACTTGCTCCTGAACGGGGTCGAGAAGATCGTGACGCCATGGCGCCTTTACGCGCAACAACGAGCCGCGCTTGAGGCCCAAACTCAAAAACCTGTAGCGTTCTTTGGCATTGTTCCGATTTCGCCGCAGACCACCCACGATGCGGGACTCGCAGCGATCCTCTCGGCGGTGGGGGAGCCGGGAGCCGATATCGAGGTGCGCATGTTGGGGATGACGGGTCGATTCTCGGGGACGCGCACTATCCCGTCGGGGCGCCTCTCGTTCGCTCAAAGACGGTCATCGATTCGCTTCTTGCAGAAGCGAAATCCAAAACGAACGATCTGAGCCGCTGTCGAAAGTTAGCGGCTGATTGAAGCCGCCGCCGCTGACGAGGTGTAGTTTCGGGGCTGAGCGCCTGCCCGATCTACGCCACTGCGCGGCTTCGTCGGCGATGACAAAGCCGATCGTAGGCGTCCGTGGAAAGACGTTTCCGAGCGCAGCCCCGTCTGATCGTAATCCGCGAGGGTGAGTCGTCCTACGCCGCCCCGCCGGCTTCGCTGTGTCGCACCAGGGCGGACGGCCAGCCGATGCGAACAAGAAGACCGTCGGGACCGTTCACGCCGACCTCGTAGAGCCCCCACTCGCGATGTCGCAGGACCCCTCCGGGGCGGATGATGAGATCCTCGACCCTAGCGGCGATGGCTTCCACGTCCGGCGTGCGAATGAAGACGCCGAAGGGATTGGTGTCCGGAACCCTCCAAGGGCCAGTCCCCGCCTGGGTGAGGTGAACCTCGCAACCCCACCCGGTCATGATCATGTAGCTTGCGTCTCCCCCTGTGCGCGCAAAGCCGAGACGTTCCCAGAAGGGCAGCGCCGCGGATAGATCGTTGCTTGGAACGATGGCGAAGGCGCCGACGGCGGGGGGAATCGACATGAGTCTACTCCGGTGTTCTTCGCCCCGGGTCGCGCTGGGATGCGTACGGAATGACAAAGCCAATTACCGGCGAGGGCAATCCACCACAGAGCCTTGTGTTCAGTATCGCACCGAGGCGGAACTCAGTCTCGTTCGGCATGTTGTTTCGAACTCGCCTTCAGGAGCGCGACATGCACCAGACATTCGACTGGATATTCTTCGCCATCGTGGTTCCGCCGGCGCTTTTGGCGGCGTGGGATCTGTTCCGGACGCCGAAGCAAAGCTTAGCTCATCGGTAAATCTTCAAGAAGAAGCTGGTTCAGGCCTCCCGTTCCAGCACGGCCTTCGCGTCCCGCTCGTCGTGGCGGATCTGCTCGACCATCAGCTCGATGGTCCCGAACTTCTCCTCAGGCCTGAGGAACCCCAGCAGGTCGGTCTCGATGCGTTCGCCGTAGATGTCCTCGTCGAAGTCGAACAGCCACACCTCGAGGCGGGGATCGACGACGCCGGTGGTGGGATTGACGCCGATGTTGGCGACGCCGCCGAAGCTGCGGCCGTCCTTCAACCGGGTGCGGGTGGCGTAGACGCCGAAGCGCGGGGCGACGTAGTCGTTGAGCGGCACGTTGGCGGTGGGAAAGCCCAGCTTGCGGCCGAGCTGGCGGCCCTTCTGGACGATGCCCTCGATGGCGAAGGGTCGGCCGAGGACCACGCGGGCCTCGTCCGGGCGGCCCTCGCGCAGGAGGTCGCGGACCGCCGAGGAGGAGACCTTGCGCCCGTCCGCCTCCACCTTGTCGGTCACCGAGACGGTGAAGCCGAACGCCTTGCCGTAGCGGCTCAAGGACTCCGGATCGCCGGTGCGGCCCTTGCCGAAGGTGACGTCGAAGCCCACCGCCACGTGGCGCACGCCCAGGCCATCCACCAGCACATGGTCGACGAAGTCGAGGTCGCTGTAGCCGGCCATCTCCGCGCCGAAGGGCAGCAGGTAGAGCTTGTCGACGCCCAGCGCCTGTACCGTGCGGGCGAGCTGGTGCGGCGTCATCAGGCGGAAGGGCGCGGCGTCGGGCTCGAAGTGCATCCGCGCGTGCGGCTCGAAGCTGATCACGCCCAGCGGCGCGCCAAGCTCGCGCGCCTTGGCCGCGGCGTCGGCGATCACCGCCTGGTGGCCGAGGTGGACGCCGTCGAAGTTGCCCAGGGCGACGCAGGCGCCGCGGTCTTCCTCGGCCAGGGTCTTCCAGCCGTGGAGGATCTTCATCTCGAGAGCCCTCGCGGAGCGGGCGCTAGTTGAGGTTCGCCGCCTGGGGCGGACCCTGGCGGGCGATGGCGAGGTTCATCAGCTTGTCCCAATTGTTGAGCGACAACAGGTGGGCGTAGATCTGGGTCATCGCCCCGTTGTCCATCAGCTCCTTGAGCTTGTCGGCGGGGAGCGCCTTCAGCTTCTCCTCGTCGATGGCGAAGAACTCGGCGATCTGCTGCGGCTGGCCGGGGGTGCCGTCGGGGTTCAGCTGGGTGAAGGTCTGCTGGCGGGTGTGGAACAGGTCGAGCCCGTTCAACAGCTCGATGTAGGACTCGGTGCGCCGCACCTCGACCTCGTAGTCGTTGCAGAACTGGATACACGACTTGGTGTAGTCCGTCGGCTGGCCGTTGGGATCGAAGAAGGGGATGTCGGGCAGGTCGCCGACCATCTTGGCGGCCACATCGACGCAAACCACCAGCTGGTCGCTGGTATCGTCCTTGGCCAGGACGAAGGGATAGCGGCGGACGTAGGCCGGGACATAGGCGCCCGGCTCGAAGAAGCCCTGCTCGGTGATGAACATGTTGACCTGGTTCACCCCGACCACCGCCAGCGGCTGCTTGCGGTCGCCGGCGAAGATGATCGGATAGTTGACGCTGCAGAGCGGAAACTCGGTGACGGTGAGCGGCACCACCTGGCTGTCGCGGGCGTAGAGGAAGGGCCGGTCGATGCGGCGCAGGCCGAGCTTCAGGTGGCTCGAGTTATTGAGCGGCTCCGGGTTCGAATAGAACAGCACCTCGCCCCGGAGGGCGCCGGGGGTGGGCGGCGGAAGGTCGGCCATGATCGCTCTTGCAAAGGCGTGAGGTGTTCGGGAAGGCGCGGCTTCTATCGGATCGCCCGGAGCGCGGCAATCTGGAGGCGGTTGCCATCGGAGGGCGGCACGGTTCAATGGCCGGAAAAAACCAGGGAGCCCGCCCATGCCGATCCACTACCCCGACATCCTCGACCAGGGGACGACCGCGCGCGAATTCACCTATGGCGACAAGGACGTGATGCTCTACGCGCTCGGCATCGGCCTGGGCGGCGATCCGATGAACGAGACGGAGCTCGGATTCGTCTATGAGCGCGACCTGAAGGTCGTACCGACCGCGGCGACGGTTCTGGCGGCGGGCGCGGGGCGCGGCGAGCCCCTGCCCGCTCCGGCGGGCCATCGGGCCGAGCAAGCTCAACCACCTGCTGGTGGTCCATGGCGAGCAGAAGGTGGAGCTTCATCGCCCCCTGCCCGCCAGCGGCCGCTTCACCACCGAGAGCCGCACCACCGGCGCCTTCGACAAGGGCGAGGGCAAGGGCGCGGTGGTGCTCACCGAAACGATCTGGCGCGACGAGGCGGGGGAGAAGGTCGCGACCCTCACCGGATCGACCTTCGCCCGCGGCGACGGAGGCTTCGGCGGGCCGAGCGACGGCGCGCCGGCGCCGCACACGGTTCCGACCCGCGCGCCCGACCTGTCGCTCGACTTCCCGACCCGTCCCGACCAGGCGCTGATCTACCGGCTGAACGGCGACCGCAATCCGCTGCACTCGGACCCGGAGTTCGCCCGTCGCGCCGGGTTCGACCGCCCGATCCTGCACGGGCTGTGCACCTATGGGATCACCTGCCGGGCGGTGCTCCAGGGGATCACCGACTTCGACCCCGAGCCCATCGCCAGCCACCAGGCCCGTTTCTCGGCCCCGGTCTTTCCGGGCGACGTGATCACCGTCGACCTGTGGCGCGACGGCAAGGCGATCAGTTTCGAGGCGCGGGTGAAGGCGCGGAACGCTACCGTCATCAAGAATGGCCTCACCCAGCTACGCTGACGGAACCGCCAGCCCAGCCGCGCGATGAAGTGCGGCGCAGGAGGCGGGTGGGCCATGAGATGGACTCGAGCGGAAGAGAGGCCCCCGCCGCGTGGGGGCGTCATCGAGGCCGCCCTGACGGCCGCGATCGTCGGCCTGGGCGTCTATGTCTTTACCAATCCCAGGGGCGGCGCGCAGTCGGGCCGCCCGGACGTCTCCAGCTCCGCCTCCGGCGCCGGCGCCCGCTCGCCCGCCGGGATCCCGGCCAAGGGCTGGCGCCAGATCCTCGCCCGCACCTGGCGCGAGTTCAATCAGGACCACATCACCGTCATCGCCGGCGGGGTCACCTACAGCGTGCTGCTGGCCCTGTTTCCGGCGCTCGGCGCCTTCGTCGCGCTCTACGGTCTGGTGGCGGACGTGAACGACATCCCAAGGCAGATCGAGAGCCTGCGCGCGGTCTTGCCGAGCGCGGCGGTGAGTTTCGTCGGCGGTGAGATGACGCGGCTGGCCAGGGCCCAGCATGGCGGGCTGTCGCTCGCGCTCGGCGCCGGCCTGCTGATCTCGTTCTGGAGCGCGAACGGCGCGATGCGGGCCTTCTTCGTCGGCCTGAACGTGGCCTACGAAGCGGAGGAGAAGCGCTCCGTGGTCCACCTCACCCTCATCTCGCTCGGGTTCACCCTGGGGATGATCTTCTTCCTCTTCGTGGTGAGCCTCGCGATGGCGGCGGGCGCGGCGACACCGTTCCTGGGTCCGCAGGTCGGTCAACTGGTCAGCTATGGCCGTTGGCCCCTGCTGGTGCTGGCCTTCGTCGGGGCGCTCGCGCTGCTCTATCGGTACGGCCCGTCCCGCCCGCACACGCGCTGGCGCTGGGTCTCGGCCGGCAGCATCGTGGCGACCTTCCTGTGGCTCATCGCCTCCCTGCTGTACTCGCTCTACACGGCGAAATTCTCCCACTACGACAAGACCTACGGTCCGCTGGGAGCGGTGGTCGGCCTGATGATCTGGGTCTGGCTGTCGGCGGTGATCATCCTCTTCGGCGCCGAGCTCAACAGCGAGATCGAGCATCAGGCGGCCCTGGGAAAGACCGGGCCCAAGCCGTAAGGGCGGCGCCATGCTGGTCGTCCTGTTCTTCGCGGGGCTGTGGGCCGGGGTGCAGAACGCCCTGGCCGGCGGCGGCTCGTTCGTCACCCTGCCCGCTCTGATCCTGAGCGGCCTCACCGCGCGCGCCGCCAACATCGCCTCCTCGCTGGCGCTGTTCCCGGGACAGGTGACCACCGGCTTCGTTGGGCGGTCCAATCTCGTCGGCGCGGCGGGCCTGGGCGTGCGGACGCTGGTGGTGATCAGCCTGATCGGCGGCGCGGTCGGGGCGGCGCTGCTGCTGCTGACGCCGTCGAGCTTCTTCGCGAAGATGGTGCCCTTCCTGGTGCTGTTCGCCACCCTGCTGTTCGCCTACGGCAGCTTCTTCCGCAAACCGGCGCACGAGGGCGGACGGCCGATCGGCAAGCGGCTCGCCGCCGGCCTGCAGTTCCTGATCAGCATCTACGGCGGCTACTTCGGCGGCGGCATCGGCTTTTTGATGCTGGCCGCGCTCACCGCCGCGGGACTGCCGGTGCGCAACGCCGGGGCGACCAAGAACGTGCTGGCGGCGGTGATGAACGCCTCGGCCGTGGCGGTCTTCCTGTTCACCCCGCACATTCCGTGGGCGCGAGTGGGGGTGCTGAGCGTCGGGGCGATCGGCGGCGGCTATCTGGGCGCCCTGGCGCTGAAGCGGGTCGACGAGCGGCTGATCCGGGGCGGCGTGGTGCTGCTGGGCATCGCGCTCACCATCGCCCTGTTCGTGCGCGGCGACCGGCTCTGAGCCGGCGACCTTCCGAAGCGGGGTCGCGACACCTAAATCACAGGCATGACTTCCCCCTTCGACGGCCACGAGGTCGAGCGCGACCGCCGGCCCTCCGACCGCGACACCAGTTTCGACCTGGACGCGGCGCTTTCCTCCGTCCTGGTGCTTCAGGCGCGCGTGCCGCGCGACGCCTACACCGCCGCGACCCTGGGCGCGGAGCGCGTCGGCAACGGCATCGTGATCTCGCCCAACGGGCTGGTGCTCACCATCGGCTATCTGATCACCGAGGCGCACGACATCGAGCTGCTCACCGGCGATGGACGGACGATCCCGGCCCATCCGCTCGGCTATGACCAGCAGACCGGCTTCGGCCTCGTCCACGCCCTCGAGCCGCTGGGCCTGCCCGCCCTGCCGCTCGGCGACTCGCGCAAGGTCAAGGACAACGCCCGCATCGTGCTCGCCGGCGGCGGCGGCCGGGCGCACGCCGTCTCCGGCCAGCTGATCGGCCGCGCGCCGTTCGCCGGCTACTGGGAGTACCTGCTCGACAACGCCCTCTTCACCGCGCCCGCCCACCCGCACTGGAGCGGGGCCGCCCTGATCGGACCGACCGGTTCGCTGATCGGCGTCGGCTCGCTGCAGATGGCGCAGTCGGTGCGGGGCGGCGCGCGGCCGATCAACATGTGCGTGCCGATCGAGCTGTTGCCGCCGATCCTCGACGACCTCGCCGCCGGCCGCCCCGCCCATCAGCCCCGGCCCTGGCTCGGCGTCTTCGCGCAGGACGTGGACGACGAGGTGGTGGTGCTGGACGTCTCCGCCGACAGCCCCGCCTCCCGCGCCGAGCTGCGCCGGGGCGATGTGATCGTGAGCGTCGGCGGCGAGCCGGTCGAGGATCTCGCCGGCTTCTACCGCAAGCTGTGGGCCGTCGGCTCGCCGGGCGCGGTCGTCGCCCTGACCCTCAAGCGCGACGACGACGTGTTCGACGTCGAGGTCCGCACCGGCGACCGGGGGCTGAAGCTCAAGCGCCAGCGCCTCAACTGAACCTTCCCGTCAGAGAGAGAAAAGCCATGTCCCTCCGGATCAATTCGGAAGCCCCGAACTTCACCGCGGAGACCACGCAGGGGAAGATCGACTTCCACCAGTGGATCGGCGACTCCTGGGCGATCCTGTTCTCGCACCCCAAGGACTTCACCCCGGTGTGCACCACCGAGCTCGGCTACATGGCCAAGCTGAAGCCCGAGTTCGACAAGCGCAACACCAAGATCATCGGCCTGTCGGTCGACCCGGTCGACAACCACGCCCGCTGGGCCAAGGACATCGAGGAGACCCAAGGCACGGCGGTCAACTACCCGATGATCGGCGACACCGACCTGCACGTCGCCAAGCTCTACGACATGCTGCCGGAGACCGCGGGCGACAGCGCCGAGGGCCGGACCCCGGCCGACAACGCCACGGTGCGCGCGGTGTTCATCATCGGGCCCGGACAAGAAGATCAAGGCGATGCTGGTCTATCCCATGACCAGCGGCCGCAACTTCGACGAGGTGCTGCGCCTGCTCGACTCCGTCCAGCTCACGGCCAAGCACACCGTGGCCACGCCGGTGAACTGGAAGCCGGGCGAGGACATCATCATCCCGCCCTCGGTCTCCGACGAAGCGGCCAAGGCCAAGTTCCCCGGCGGCTTCAAGACCCTGAAGCCCTACCTGCGGGTCGCGCCCCAGCCGGCGGACTGACGGACTATCACTCCTCCCCTGTCGCGCGAGCGACGGCGGGGGAGGAGCGATCACGACTTCCCGGCGCCGGCAAATCGGCTATAGCCCCCGCGTCCCCTTCAGCGAACGCGCGAGACTGCACCCCCATGTCCATCCTGATCGGCCGCGAGACCAAGGTGATCTGCCAGGGGGTGACCGGAGCGCAGGGGACGTTCCACACCGAGCAGGCGATCGCCTATGGCACGCGGATGGTGGGGGGCACCTCGCCGGGCAAGGGCGGCTCGACGCACATCGGCCTGCCGGTGTTCGACACCGTCGCCGAGGCGGTGGAGGCGACCCACCCCGACGCCAGCGTGATCTATGTGCCGCCGCCCTTCGCCGCCGACGCCATCCTGGAGGCGATCGACGCGGAGATCGGCCTCATCGTCTGCATCACCGAGGGCATCCCGGTGATGGACATGGTCAAGGTCAAGCGCGCCCTCTCCGGCTCCAAGAGCCGGCTGATCGGCCCCAACTGCCCGGGCGTGCTCACCCCCGAGCAGTGCAAGATCGGCATCATGCCCGGCTCCATCTTCAAAAAGGGCTCGGTGGGCGTGGTCTCCCGCTCCGGCACCCTCACCTATGAGGCGGTGTTCCAGACCAGCCAGGTGGGCCTGGGCCAGACCACGGCGGTGGGCATCGGCGGCGACCCGGTGAAGGGCACCGAGTTCATCGACGTGCTGGAGATGTTCCTCGCCGACCCGGCCACCGAGTTGATCATCATGATCGGCGAGATCGGCGGCTCGGCCGAGGAGGACGCGGCCGCCTTCATCAAGTCGAACAAGACCAAGAAGCCCATGGTCGGCTTCATCGCCGGCGTCACCGCCCCTCCCGGCCGCCGCATGGGCCACGCCGGCGCGATCATCAGCGGCGGCAAGGGCGGCGCGAGCGACAAGACCGACGCGATGAAGTCGGCCGGCATCCGCGTTTCGCCCTCGCCGGCGGCGCTGGGGACGACGCTGCTCGAGGTGCTGAAGGGCTGAGCGGGCGGAAATGGCAGGTCGGGTGGCTGACGAAGGGCGTCAACCTCCTGAGATCGTTTGCGATGATCCCTCGAGCTAGGGCCGGAAATGGCAGCTCGGGGGCCGGACGAAAGCCGGGCTCTGGCCGCTAGCGGGCGTGGAACTCGCCGCGTGCGGGTGTGTTTGTGGCCGGTTTTCGCGCGCAAGCGCCACGGGAATCGCCGCCCGGATACGGACGGCGAGCGCTTCCCAGTTCACGATGTGAAAGACCGATATTGCGTTATGCAATACCACATCGCGAACGTCGAAGGCAAGCCGGCCTCGCCGGCCGACCCCTGACAATCAGGCCTCCTCGCGCGCCTTCATCCCGTCGGCGATGCTCTGCACGAACCCCATCAGCGCCGTGTCCATGGGCAGGCGGGAGGCGGTCGCCGGGTCGGCCATGGCCTCGCGCCAGACGCTCGCGGCCTTGCGCGCCAGGTCCGGGTCGCCTTGGGTGAAAAGGTCGGTCATCACCCGCCAGCGTCGGACCAGTTCCTGGGCGCGGACCGAGGTCCGGTCCTGGCCCTCCATCAGCGCCCGGCCCTCGGCCATGAGGTCTTCCCACGCCTTGCCGAAGCTCTGCTCGTCCCACCCCGCGTAGACGCCCGCCTTGCGCGCGCCGAGGGCGGCCAGCTCCTCGGGCGTGAATGTCTCCTGGAAGATCGGCTCGAACACCTCGCGGTAGTCCTCCGGGGTCATGGTCTGGGTCATGCGGGTCTCCTGGGCCAGGGTGATGAGGTCGTCGGCGGTGAGCGGGCCGTCGCGCAGGCGGCTCCGGGCGGAGGCGAGCACGGCGAGGGCCGCGCGGGTCTGCCGGTCGCGGTCGCGCAGAACCGCCTGTTGAAGGGAGAGGATGGCGTCGAGGTCGGCGAGGCGGCCGGCGAGCAGCTCGGCGATCCGCTTGAGCGGCAGGCCGAGCCCCTTCAGCACCAGGATCTGGTGCAGCCGCGCGATCTCCTCCCCGCCATAGACCCGCCAGCCCGCCGCCGTCCGCCGCGGCCGGACGAGGCCGTGCGCCTCATAGAGCCGCAGCGCCTTGACGCTGATCTTCAAGGCGGCGGCGGTCTGGGCGGGGGTGAGGCAGCGGGTCACCCCGGCTTGGTACGGCCGGCCCTTGGGGACGGCGCAAGGGGGAAATTGGGGGTGGCCGGTGCTCGGGCGCGACCGATGCCGGCGAAGGTGGGCTCAAGCGCTGGGGGAGCCAAACCAAGTCCGCTCCGCCAGCCCCTCGCGGAGAAACCGGTGACAGATATTCCTGTCGCTGTTACGACTACTGATACCGGCAAGACTTCTGAGGGGCGCGCTCTTGCGTGGCGGATTTTGAAGGCACCTAAAACCGTCAAGGCGGGGTACGGCGTGCTACGTACCAGCACTGAGCGCGAGCGAGTGCTCATCATCGACCTCAATAATTTTTCCACATTTCCAACTTTAGCCATCGGCATACTCGTTGCCTCATTGAGGAATGTTGGTTTCGAGGTGGAGTTGATATCTCCATTGGCTCATGACATCGTGGCCGCGTCACGAGAACACCCCGAGACTTGGCGTGACCATCTCGCACGACGAATTCATCTTTCCACCTCACCCTCATTCAGGAGGGTGAGGGATCGTCTTCGGCGACTACGCGAGCAATGGCGTCAGCGGAAACATCAGAAAGTTGTTTCCACAGCACAAGATGCAATTGCTTCCAAGCCGGACATCGTTCTCCTGTCGGCGTACCTGGAACACTTCGACTCGGTCCGGGCCTTAGGAGAGCTTTGCCGCGCGGCGGGCATACCATTGCTGCTAGGCGGGCCCGTCTTCAACTACCCCGAAACGGCAGATTTCTGGCGTTCGATACCAGGGCTCACGGCCATCGTCGGAGCCGAAGTTGACTTAACCCTCCCCGAAATCGTCTCAAGCGCTATCTCGGGTGGCGATCTACTGCAGTTCTCTGGGGTTACGCTGCCGGACGGGCGGACGGGAAGCCCCGCGATGCCGCTCCGGAATCTGAATTCCTCCCCTGTGCCGGACTTCACCGATTTTCCATGGGATCGCTATCCAGTCAGAGTTGTGCCGCTCATGGCCAGTCGCGGATGCCAGTGGGACAGGTGCACGTTCTGCAGTGACATCATTTCTGTAAGTGGGCGGACTTTCAGGACGCGCAGTGCAGAGTCAGTGATGCACGAAGTCCGCGAGCAAGCGAAACGGCATGCGACCGGAAATTTTCTATTTCTTGATTTAAAGCTGAATTCTAATCCCGCACTTTTGCGCGGCATCGTAGAGAACATGCAGCGAAGCGTTCCTGGAGCCCAATGGATCGGCACGGTACATGTGGATACCCGCAAGGATAACGGGCTGAGCCGAGGTGAACTTCGGGAGGCCGTGCGTGCCGGGATGAGGCGGGTGAGTTTCGGTCTGGAGACGGGCAGTCAACGACTACTCGACGCGATGGACAAGGGCTCGACCGTTGAAGGAAACGCTGAGTTCCTCCGAGACGCTCATGATGCGGGATTGAGCGTAAGGTGTACGATGTTCAAGGGATATCCTGGGGAAACTTCCGAAGACCTCGAGGCGACCTTTCATGTTTCTTTCGAAGATATGGAAAGTACATTGATCGAGTCCGATTCAACGATTTCTCGATAATGAACGGGACGCGGATCCATTCGGCGATTAAATCAGATGTCGGAAGCTATCCCAGCATCAAGGTACTTGCCTTTGACCATCGTAACGCGCGTACGCGCTATGTGAATATGGAGACGGGTGACCGAGCTTACCGTCGGGCGAAGCAACAGGTTCTGGGACAAGTATTCGAGATAAACCGGCGAGAGACTCCGTTCATCCGCACGAGCGTTCGACGGCCTCATGTAGATGGGGTATCTTGATAACGACTTAAGTTCCGACCCGCTCAGGCGGCGGCTTCGGCGCCTTAGTCGAGCCGAGATCCTCGAAGAAGCCACCGAGTTCATTGAGCTTTTCTATCGTGAGCAGACTGACGAAGCCCCAGGCGCAGAGGCGAGGATTCGTGAGGTTCGCAGGCAGATTCAACGGGGGGGATTTTATGAACACACGCCTGAAGAATTGGCGTTTGGAGCTCGGGTTGCGTGGCGGAACCACGGGCGTTGCATAGGCCGGCTCCACTGGAAGTCTCTCGAAGTCTTCGATTGTCGTAGTGTCGTAGAGCCTGATGAGATGGCCGCTCAGATTTTTGATCACATGCGGCTGGCGGGAAGCGGCAACCGTATCCGCGCGATCATCTCGATCTTCTCCCCTGTTCGAGGCTCAAAGCTCCCGGCGTACATCGAGAACGGTCAGGTAGCTCAGTACGCCGGGTACATGGACGGCTCAGCCGGCATCCTAGGTGATCCGCAAAACATTGAGTTCACCCGCATAGCCTCCTCATTGGGGTGGGCAGGGCCGATCCAACGAAGTCCCTTCGATCTGTTGCCTCTCATCCTCCGCGATCGAACGGGTCGGCGGTGCCTCTACGAAATACCACCCGGTGTGATCTCGGAGGTGCGGATCGAGCATCCGACTCTCAGCGCCATTAGGGACCTGGGACTGCGTTGGTATGCCGTGCCGCTCGTCAGCGATATGGTTCTCACTATCGGCGGCATGGAATACCCGTGTGCGCCGTTCAACGGCCACTACATGGCAACCGAAATTGCAAATCGGAATCTCGTCGACAGCTTTCGGTACGATCGATTGCCAGCGATACGCGATGCCCTGGAGTTGAACGCCGGCGACCCGCTCTGGCGGGATGTGGCCCTGCTTGAACTGAACCGCGCGGTATTGCACTCCTTCGACAAGGCGGGCGTGACCATCGTTGACCACTACTCGGCGAGCGAGCAGTTCGTTGAATTCAGTTCCCGGGAATCAGCCGCTGGTAGACCAGTTTCAGGCGAATGGTCTTGGGTCGTGCCGCCTCAAAGTCCCGCGGCATGTCCGGTCTTTCACCGGCAAATGCACGATGCGCGCGACGTTCCCAATTTCTATCGATCCCGGGCGATTGACGGAGGGAACCTCAGGATCAGTCGGCTGTCCGAACAACGATCGGTCTTGCAGCAACGCCTGGATCGGGCCAAGCGAAAGTGGCGTAATTGGCGCCGTCGAAAAGCCGCTTAGTCGGTCAATGCTTTGGATGAACCAGTCTCCGCAAGCTCCGGATAGACGGCCTCGCTTAGACGTTGTAGTGCCGTGTCGCCACGGTCTGAACACTCTGACGATATGTCTGGCGGGCCTCATATACTCTGCGGATGGACTTGACCTGAAAGTCATAGTCGTGACCAACGGTGACATCATTGCAGGACCGACTTACAGAGAAGACCTGAGTTCGGATGCGATGCGATACGATGTTGAGCTCGCTTGGCGCCATGTGACGACTCCAGGAAAGGTCGACGCCCTGAACGCAGGCGACGAAGAGGCCCGTGGCGGCCCGATCCTCTATCTAGATGCTGATGTCACACTCTCGCGGGATGCGCTCTTTGAGTTGGCGACCCTGCTTTCGTCCACGGACAAACCGGCTCTCGCCTCCCCGAAGCTCCAGGTTGTGACAGCGGAGGGCTGGATAAGCAGGCAATTTGCGGACGTTTGGACACGTTTGCCTGGGGTCAAAGACGATGTTGTGGGCGCCGGATGCTACGCCGTCACCGCCGCGGGTAGGAGAAGGTGGGGGAACATTCCCGCCCCCTGCGCGGGGACGATGCCTTCGTACGCTCTCGCTTCGCTCGCTCGGAACGCTTCTTGACGGAACATGGCACCTTTACCCAAACCTTCGGCTCCGCGCCCGTGCTCGTCAGATCGTTGGCTCGGTGGAGGTCCGGGAACGTCCAACTTCGGCGATTCGTCGCTTTCCGCCAGGAGGCCGGCTTCTTCCCACGTAGGTCGTTCCTCGCAACCGGCTTTAGCTTGCTTAAACAACCGTCCGTTTGGAGAAGCCTCCCTGGCTTTCTTTTGGTCTCGATTGGCGCAACGGTCTACGGCATCTTCTGGCCAATTCGGGGTTTGGCCTGGAAGCCCGCCATCCTCTGAGGAGAGTCCCAAACCGAAACCGCATATGGTCGTTTGTTCTTATCGATCAGAAACTTAGACCACTCCTTCCGCTATTATAGTGAGTGGTGCTTGTATTTCCGTACGGGATATTTGCCTCCGCTCGTCGCCTTGGCGGGTGATCGCCCGGCGCTAGGCGATGGCGGCAACGGACATGGAGTCAGCGGTCAGGCCTTCAACCTTCCTCCCGGCCACCCGAGCGCCCGAGCGCCCGAAGAGGTGAGTTGGGAGCCCGTCCGTGTGCAAATCTAAGATAGACCGTGCCCCTTACCGAAACATCCCTCCGGCTCGCCACGTCGTGGCGTCCGGAGGGGAGCGGTTTGTGTCGGCGGCATCCCCGATCTTCGCTACGGCTGCGCCGGCGCTTCGTCGGGGATGACAAAGCCAATCCCCGATAGCCGCTCCCGGGCCTGGCCCACCAACCCACGCCGCCTTTTGACCTCGCCATCCCGAAACCGCTCCGCCGCGCGGCGCTCGCCTTGACGCGCGCGCGAAGGGCTCATCATTGTCCCCTCCACGGTAGAGCGGAGCAGCCTTGGCGCAATTTCAAAGCCAGACCCTGGGTGGGATGACGCAGGCGCAGGGGGAGCAGGCCCTGCCCCGGGCGCCGGATTATCTGGTCCCGGGCACCTTCGACGAGATGTACGACGCGGCGGGCGCGGTGCGGCCGCCCTATCGCGGGTTCGCCGAGCGGGTGGCCACCCTGCACGCCGGCGACCTGGCCGAGCGGCAGCAGACGCTGGAGCGCTCGTTCCTGCTGCAGGGGATCACCTTCACCGTCTATGGGGCGGAGAGCTCCACCGAGCAGATCATCCCCACCGACCTGTTCCCGCGCATCGTCGCCGCGCACGAGTGGGACAAGATCGAGCGCGGGCTGATCCAGCGGCTGCGCGCGCTGAACCTGTTCCTGGCCGACGTCTATGGCGACCAGAGGATCCTCAAGCAGGGGATCGTGCCGCGCGACCTGGTGCTGGGCGCGCCCTCGTATCGGCGGCAGATGCAGCACCTCTATGTGCCGCACCAGGCCTATGTGAACGTCTGCGGCAGCGACCTCATCCGGGGACCGACGGGCGAGTTCTTCGTGCTGGAGGACAACCTGCGCGTGCCCTCCGGGGTGAGCTATATGCTCGCCAACCGCGAGGCCTCGCGCCGCACCTTTCCGGGCGCCTTCCGCCGCGTGGGCGTGCGGCCGGTGGAGCGCTATCCCGACCTGCTGCTGGCGACGCTGAAGAGCATGGCGCCGCATGTGCGCGGCTCGCCCCAGGTCGTGGTGCTCACGCCCGGGGTCTACAACTCGGCCTATTACGAGCACGCCTATCTGGCGCGGCTGATGGGCGTGCCCCTGGTGGAGGGCCGCGACCTCGCGGTGCACGACGACGTGGTCTACATGCGCACCACCTCCGGGGTGCGGAAGGTGGACGTGATCTATCGGCGGGTGGACGACGACTTCGTCGATCCGCTCTCGTTCCGCCGCGACTCGCGCCTGGGCGTCGCCGGCCTGTTCAACGCCTATCGCTCGGGCAATGTGGTGATCTGCAACGCGCCCGGCACCGGCATCGCCGACGACAAGGCGGTCTATGCCTATGTTCCCAGCATCATCAAATACTACCTGGGCGAGGATGCGATCCTGCCCAATGTGAAGACCTACCTCTGCCGCAACCCCAAGGAACTGGAGTTCGTCCTCGCCAATCTGGAGACGCTGGTGGTCAAGGCGGTGGGGGCGTCCGGCGGCTACGGCATGCTGGTCGGCCCGCACGCGACGCCCGCCGAGCGCGAGACGTTCGCCCATGCGCTGAAGGCCGATCCGGCCAACTACATCGCCCAGCCCACCATCCAGCTTTCCACCGCGCCCTGCCTGGTCGAGGACCAGATGGAGCCGCGCCACGTCGACCTGCGCCCGTTCATCCTCTCCGGCGACAAGGTGGTGGTCACGCCCGGCGCCCTCACCCGGGTGGCGCTGAAGCGCGGCTCGCTGGTGGTCAACTCCAGCCAGGGCGGCGGGTCGAAGGACACCTGGGTGCTGGTGGACGACGAGCCATGATGCTCGCCCGGGTCGCCGACAGCCTCTACTGGATCGGCCGCTATGTGGAGCGGGCCGAGCACCTCTCGCGCCTGGCGCTGGTCATGCTCAACGCCACCCTGGACCGGGCCGAGGCGGCCGACCAGGCGGCGGACATCGCCCGGGGCGCCGTGGGCCGGGCGATCCCCGGCGGCGACACCCCGCCGATCGAGACCGCGCGCGCCCTGGTGCTCGACCGCGAGGGCGAGAGCTCGGTGGCGGTCTCCCTGTTCCGCGCTCGGGAGAACGCCCGCCAGGTCCGCGACCAGATCACCAGCGAGATGTGGGAGAGCCTGAACCGGCTCTACCTCGACGCCACCAGCCCCGACGCCGAACGGGCCTTCTACCAGCGCGCGCCGACCTTCCTGGCGAGCGCCATCGCCGACCTGCACCTGTTCCGCGGCGCCACCGACGCCACCATGAGCCACGGCGAGGGCCGGCGCTTCATGATGACCGGCCTCTATCTCGAGCGCGCGCAGCTGATGGCCCGGCTGCTCAAGGCCGGGCTCCACGACCACGCCCTCACCGCCGACGACCACGCGGCGATGGTGAGCCTGTTGCGCATGGCCTGCGCGCTGGAGCCCTACTTGAGGGAATACACCGCCGAGGTGACGCCCCAGGCGGTGCTGCGCTTCCTGATGTTCGACCAGTCCTTCCCCCGCTCGATCCGCTTCGCCACGGCGCGGATGGAGGAGCACCTGGGCGCGCTGAGCCAGGGGCGGGAGATGGGTCGCGACGCGGGACGGGTCGATCCGGCGCGGATCGCCGGGCGCCTGAACGCCCGCCTCGCCTTCGCCGACATCGACGACGGCTCGGAAGACGGGGCCAAGGCGCTGATCGAGTCGGTCGGCGCCGACTGCCGCGCCATCGACAAGGCGGTGCACGAGACCTTCGTCGCCTATCCCCTCGAACTGAGGCTGCCGGCATGAAGGGTCTAGCCGCCTTCTCCTCCCCCGAAGGGAACACTTCGGGGGAGGGGGACCGCGAAGCGGTGGAGGGGGCGCAAGGCCGGTACAACGGGCGTGCGCTGAATGGGGCCTTGCGCCCCCTCCGTCTCGCCGCTCCGCGCCGAGCCACCTCCCCCGTCGTCGCTCGCGCGACGAGGGAGGAGAATTTGCCGCCAACCGCGCGGGAGCGAGCCTGAACCCATGCGTTTCGACGTCCGCCACGTGACCGAATACCAGTACGACGCGCCGATCCGCGAGAGCGTGATGGAGGTGTGGATGCAGCCCCGCGCCGACCAACGCCAGCAGCTGATCGACTACGACCTGGAGATCGAGCCCTTCGCCCAGGTGTTCAGCTATCCCGACCCGTGGGGCAATGTGGTGCGCCACTTCGACGTGCCGCATCCGCACGACCGGCTGGTGATCACCGCCCGCTCGACGGTCGACACCAGCGTCCCGCCCGAGCCGCCGCTGGCGCTCGACACGGCCGAATGGGAGCGGGCGCGATCGAGCGAGTCGGTGCTGGAGATGTGGGACTTCCTCCACCCGCACGGCTTCGCCCGCCCCAGCGAGCGGCTGGTGGCGTTCTGTGTCGAACATGGGCTGGAGGCGCTGACGGAGCACGACCCGCTGACGGCCGTGCGCCGCCTGAACGAGATCATCTACCGGGGCCTGGATTACGAGAGCGGGGTCACCGCCGCCGACAGCCCGATCGACGAGGCGCTGAACGCCGGGCGCGGGGTGTGCCAGGACTTCGCCCACATCATGCTGGCGATCCTGCGCGGGTGGGGCCTGCCGGCGCGCTATGTCAGCGGGTATCTCGCGCCCCTGGCCGAGCGGGCCCTTCGCTCGCGGCCCGACGCCTCCCACGCCTGGGTGGACGCCTGGTTCCCGTCCATCGGCTGGGTCGGCTTCGATCCGACCAACAATGTGCTGGCGAGCGAGCGACACATCGTGGTGGCGCTCGGCCGCGACTACGGCGACGTGCCGCCCTCACGCGGGGTCTACAAGGGCGACGCCGAGGGCCGGCTCTCGGTCGGCGTGCGGATCACCCCCGCCGAGGGCGGCCCGCGCGACCAGAGCTACCTGCCCCTGAGCGCCTCCGCCCTCCTCGCCCGCCGCCGCCGCGCCGCCGAGAGCGGACTGATGGATCAGCACCAGCAGCAACAGCAGTAGGCGCGAGCGGCCTAGCCGCTCCAGGCCACGAAGGCGCCGTGCGGGTGGACCTTGGCGAGGGCTGTCTCCTCAGCCCCCGGCCACAGAGTGACCTTCAGGTCCATGTCGTGGAGGGCGGTGGGCGGCGGCTCCATGCGCAGCCAGGCGAAGGGCGCGCGATCCGTCGCCTTGCCGCCGATCTCGGCGATCACGCGCGCGAGCGCCGACTGGCTGTCGGCCGGCAGGTACTGCCAGAACACCGAATGGAACAGCACCGTCAGCGCGCCGTCGCGCGGCGCGACCTCGGCGGCGGTCCAATCCACCGCATCGGCCGCCTCCACCCGGATCCCGGCCGCGCGCGTGGCCGCGATCGCCGCCTCCAACCGCGCCAGCCGGTCGCGCTGGTCGGCCCAGACATAGGCGCGCAGGCGGCGTCGGGCGGCGGCGTCCTCCAGGTTTATGGGCTTGCGGTCGCAGGCCCGGCGCTCGGCGACGGATATCGGCGCATCGAGCGGCGGCAGGGCGCCGCGCCAGTCGGTGGGGATCTCCACGCCGGCGTCGGCCGGGCCCCAGCGCGCCTGATCGCCGAGGTGGTAGGCGTAGCGATCCCACAGCTGGTTCAGCCCGGCGCTCGCGCCGATCTCGAACTGGCGGATCGGCAGCGGCGCGCGCTTCGCGAGCCACAGGAAGCCGGGCATCAGGCAGGCCGAGCGGCGCACCTCGTTGGTCTGCGGCTCGTGGTCGACGAAGCGCTCGAACCGCTCCGGGTCACGCGCCATGGCGGCCAACGCGGCGGGCCATGCGGCCGTCGCGTCGCCCGGGTGATCGTCGGTCGGATAGGCGGACGTGAGCGCCGGATCATCCCCACTCTGCGCGAGGTCGTGCAGGGCGCCCAGCAGCCGAAGCGGGACCGCGTCGCCCAGCAGGTCGCGCACGCCGCCGCCGCGCCAGCGCGCCATGATCCCCGCCACCGGCCCGCGCGCGTCGATGTCGTCCGCCGCGGCATTGAGGATGGCGGCGGAGAAGGGGGAGCCCATCGGCTCGCAGGCGGCGGCCTGGAAGCGGAAGGCCTGGATCAGGCCGTGGAACTCAGGGGTCGGCTCGCTCATGGGCCGCGATCAGCGGCGCCCCGGCTTGGCCGTCAATCTTGAAAGAGATCGTCAACCTCGGCGTCGCGCCAGGATTGCATGGGATCCCGGCCCATCATCGCCAGCCGAACCGGCGCCCAGCCCATCCGGTGGATCGGCGAGGGGCCGAGCTCCAGCAGGGCGCGGGCGTGGATCGGGGCGCGGTAGCCCTTGTGGCCGGCGAAGCCGTAGCCGGGATATTCCTCGTCCATCGCCGCCATCAGCCGGTCGCGGGCGACCTTGGCCAGGATCGAGGCCGCGGCGATCGAGCGCGACAGCCCGTCGCCGCCCACCACCGTCTTCACCGGGCAGGGCAGCGGGAAGCGATAATTGCCGTCGACCAGGGCGTAGGCGGGCTGGACCTGCATGGCTTCCACCGCCCGGCGCATGGCGAGGCCGGTGGCGTGGAGGATGTTCAGCGTGGCGATCTCCTCCACCGAGGCGAAGCCGACGCCGAACGCCACGGCCCGGGTCTTGATCTTGATCTCCAGCGCCTCGCGCGCCTTGGGCGTGAGCGCCTTGGAGTCGTCCAGGCCGGCGATGCCGCAGGGATCCTTGAGGATCACCGCCCCGGCGCTCACCGGTCCGGCCCAGGGCCCGCGGCCCGCCTCGTCCACGCCGCAGACCGGGGTCTGCGGGCAGGCCCGCTCCAGCATCAGGTCGGGGCGGCGCTTCTTCATGCCGGCTCCGGCGCTCGCGCGAGCCGCTCGACCTCGGCGCAGCGGAAGCAGCTCGTGACATGGTCGTTGACCATGCCCACCGCCTGCATGAAGGCGTAGGAGATCACCGGGCCGCAGAACTTGAAGCCCTTGGCCTTCAAGGCTTTCGACATCTCGATCGAGGCGGGTGTCGCGGCGGGAACCTCGCTCATCTCGCGCCAGCCGCTCTGGATCGGCGCGCCATCGACGAAGCTCCACAGCCAGGCGCTGAAATCCTCGCCGCGCTCGCGCATGGCGATCCAGACGCGAGCCCCATCGATGGCCGCGTCGATCTTGGCGCCGGAACGAATGATTCCGGGATCCGCCAACAGCCGCGCGCGCTCCGCCTCGCCGAACCGCGCCACGGCCTCAGGATCGAACCCGGCGAAGGCGGCGCGGAAGGCCTCGCGCTTCTTGAGGATGGTGATCCAGGCGAGACCGGCCTGGAAGCCGTCCAGCACCAGCTTCTCCCACAGCGCGCGACTGTCCCGCTCCGGCACGCCCCACTCCTCGTCGTGATAGGCGACGTAGAGCGCGTCGGCCGGGTTGGCCCAGGCGCAGCGGCCTTCCCGCGCATCGTAGAGCTTGACGCCCACGCTAGGGGCTCTCAGGCGGGAGGGACATGCGCATCCTGAATGTGGCCGACTTCAACTGGATGACCGGCGCCGAGCGCGACACCGCGAACCTGTCGCTGTTCGACATCTGCCGCAAGCTGTCGTTCGCCGCCACCCGCGCCGGCCATCTGGTTGTGGAGTATTCCGACCGCGCCGTCGCCCGACGCAGCCTCGCCGGCGCGCGGGAGGCGAACCGGCGTTTCCTGCAGGTGGTGGACGAGCTTCGTCCGGACCTGATCCTGCTCCACTTCGCCGACAAGATCGCCAACGACACGCTGGCGGAGGCGCGGCGGCTCGCCCCCGGCGTCGTTATCGTCGACATCAACATCGACCCGATCGACACCGAGAAGAACCAGCGACGCCTGGCGCTGCGCCGAGGGATCGCCGACGCCCTGTTCGTCACCACCGCCGACCCGGCGCTCGGCTCGTATGCGGAGGGCGCGGCGTTCGCGGCCTTTCTGCCCAACCCGGTGGACGTCTCGGTGGAGACCGGCCGCGTGTTCGAGACGTCGACCGACTTCGACCTGCTGTTCCCGGTCAACGACGATGCGCCGCGTGAACTGGGCGAGGGGTTCGTCGCCCCGTCGGCGGCCATCGCCGGCCTGGCCGAGCGCTTGCCGGAAGCGCGGCTGAACACTCCGGGCCTTGGCGGCTCGCCGCGCGCACGGGGGGTGCGCTACTTCGAGGCGCTGCGAAGCGCGCGCATCGGCTGGTCCCTCTCCAGGCGCGCGAGCCTTCCGCTCTATGCCTCCGATCGCATGGTCCACATGCTGGGGTTCGGCCTCGTCACGGCGCTCGATCGCCGCGCCGGCTTTCAGCGTTTCTACGGCGAGGACGCCGCCGTCTTCTACGACGACCTTGACGATCTCGCCGCCCGGCTCAAACCGCTGCTGGCCGACGACGAAGCGGCGCGCGCGGTGGCGAAAGCGGGCTGGGAGACCACTTGGCGGCTGTTCGACAGCGGCCGGGTGTTCACCTATCTGCTGGCGCAACTGTTCGACGATGGCGGCGCGCGCGGCTACGAATGGCCGGTGGAGCGCTGGCGAAGCTAGGAGAGCTCGACCATGAAGACGTTGATGCTGGCGGCGGCTTTTCTGATCGCCGGGCAGGCGGTCCACGCCGAGGTGATCAAGGCCGAATGCCAGGTTCGCCGCACCCAGCCGAGCCCCAGCCCGGCCGGTCTCCGCCGCCTGCTGATCGACACCAACGCCAAGATGGTCCGGGTGTGGGACAATACGGGTCACGGCTGGAAGATGATGGGCGCGCACCCGATCGTCGGCGTCCAGGGCGACCGGATCGTGCTCGATAGCGGCGGCGGCAAGACTTCCAGCCTGGACCGCCACACCGGCGCCTATGCTTTCCACAACGACGCGGACAAGGTCACGCTCCAGGGGCGCTGCAAACGCGTGAAGTAGGCGGCGGCGTAGTGGAAGCGGCCGGGCGGCGAGCTGTGAGACGATTAAGCCCGGGGGCGGACTGCCTCGCCCGATCCCGCCTTACGCCTTGTGGATCGAGTCCACCCAGGCCACGGCTTGCGGCTTCTCGACGGCCTCGATGTCGAGGTTGACCACGACCGCCTCGCCGCCGCTGCGCACCAGCACACACTCCAACGGCTCGTCGGACGAGGCGTTGATCTCCTGGTGGGGAACGAAGGGCGGCACATAGATGAAGTCGCCCGGGCCCGCCTCGGCGACGAACTCCAGCGCCTCGCCCCAGCGCATCCGGGCCTTGCCCTTGAGGACGTAGATCACGCTCTCGAGCGCGCCGTGATGGTGCGCTCCGGTCTTGGCGCCGGCGTGGATGGTCACCGTGCCGGCCCACAGCTTCTCGGCGCCCACCCGGGCGAAGTCGATCGCGGCGGCCCGGTTCATCCCGGGCGTCTGGGCCGTGTTGACGTCGAGCTGGTCGCCGGGGACCACGCGAACCCCGTCGTGCTTCCAGTCGTGGTGATGATGATCGCTCATGTAGCCGGTCCGGCTCCCTTCAGCGCCCATAGACCACCGCGTCCGCCAGCAGGCCGAAGCCCCGCGATGAGGCAAGTGGTCGCCTCGAGGTCGTAGTCATCCAGCAGGGCGTCGGCAACGGCTCGGGCGTGCCGACCAGCCTCGACTCGGCGGCGTGCGGGCGACCGCCCTGTGCCGCGCGAACCGTCCGGAGTGACGAAGCTGCAGCCGCCGCTTAGGTCGAAGACTTTTATGCGTCTTGCGGAAAAGCCACCCAGGAGAGGGATGGTGGTGGGCCGGGTGGGGATCGAACCCACGACCACTCGATTAAAAGTCGGGTGCTCTACCGCTGAGCTACCGGCCCGTTCCGCGGCGCGGAGCCTTACGGGAGGGCGCCCCGGCTAGCAAGCCGCGCGCCTCAAGCCGCAACACGGCCATCTTGTCGGTTCAGGAAAAGCCTAACTTTAGATGCGCATCGCCCCTGGAGCCCCATGACCAGACGCCTTGCCACCGCCCTCGCGGCCCTGCTCGCCGTTCCCGCCGCCGCTGTGCTCGCCGGCCAGCTTCAGACGCCGGATCGCGCCAACCAGTCCAGCGTGCCCAACGCGGTGGAGACGCCGCTTCATGACGTCAACCTTCTGCGCCAACACATCCCTTCGGTGCTGCTGGCCGCGGTGGCCGATCCCTACGCCGCGCCGGAACGACTCTCCTGTCGACGGCTCGTCGAACTCGTCTCGGAACTGGATCAGGCGCTGGGGCCGGACTTCAACATGCCGGACACCCCGCAGAATCCGAGCCTCACCCGCGGTAACGGCCACCTGGCGCTGACGCTGTTGTCGGGGGCCACGCGCATCCTGATCCCCTACGACGGGCTGGTGCGCACCGTCACCGGCGCCCAGCGTCACGATCAGATGGTGATCGAGGCGATCACCGCCGGCAGTGTGCGGCGGGGTTATCTGAAGGGCCTCGGCGAGGCCTATCACTGCCCGCCGCCGGCCCTCCCGGCCCACCGCATCGACGATCCACGGCCGGTGGCGGAGATCCGCAAGCCGGAATACCCGATCCGCTGAACGCGAAAACGCCGCCGGCCCTTGGGACCGGCGGCGCTCGAGGCCGTCCTGAGGAAAGAGCCTCAGGCCGTCGCGGCGGAGCCCTTGCGCGAGCGGACGGCCGCGCCGATTCCGGCGAAGCCGACCAGCATCAGCGCCCAGGAGGCCGGCTCCGGAACCGCGCCGAAGGTGGCGGTGTAGGCCAGCGAACCGAAGTCGCCGAAGTCGTCCCACACCGGCGCGTTGCTCGGTCCGTTGTTGAAGTTGAAGCCGCCATCGAAGGGCACGCCAGGGTGGCTGCCGAAGCCGGTGAGGCCCCACTCGCCCGCGACACCGTCGCCGCTGCTGTCGTAGAGGTCGATCACATAGTTCTGGCCGGCCGTGAGAGCGACGCCGCCGGTGTTGATGGTGACGGCGTCGAAGGCGCCGTCGCCGGAGGTCGTCATCGGAGCGCTGGTGAAGAGCGCGGGTCCGCCGGTTCCCTGCGGGAAGGCGCCGCCGGTCAGCGAACCGGTCCAGGCATAAACCTCGGCGACGAAGGTCGCCGGCGTGCCGTTGTCGTTCACATAGAAGGTGAAGCTGTTGAGGTCTCCGCCGGGCGCCGTGAACGTCTCGCCGTAGGTGTTGGTCGCGTCGCCGCCCCAAGCCGAGATCGAGGTCGAACCATCAAAGTAAGGCGTGGTGTCGATGGTGTAGGCGTGAGCGGATGCGCCCAGACCGAAAGCGAGCGCCGCGCCGGCGGCGGCGGTGAAGAGGGGACGCATGGTGAACAGCCCTTTGAGGATGGCCGAGCGACCCAGCGTCGCCGGCGTGGCGGCCATGTGTCCTAAATAAGTCGCGCGATCAAGGGGATTGATAAACATCAAACAAACATTTGATGATCTCTTGCATTCACACTCCGGCGTTTTCCTCAGCCGAACGGCATCTCCGCCTGACGTCTCCGAGGCGCTCCCGCGCAATCGCGTCCCGCAACGTCGCCATCATATGTTGATAGAAGGCGAGGTTGTGCCAGGACAGGAGCACCTGACCGAGGATCTCGCCGGACTTCACCAGGTGATGGAGATACGCCCGCGAATAATCCCGGCTCGCCGGGCAGTCGACGTCCTCGGCCAGCGGCGACTCGTCATCGGCGAAGCGCGCGTTCTTGAGGTTGATCGGACCGCTCCAGCTCCATGCCTGGCCGTGGCGGCCGGAGCGAGTCGGCAGGACGCAGTCGAACATGTCCACGCCGCGCGCGACGGCCTCGACGATGTCCGCCGGCTTGCCCACGCCCATCAAGTACCGGGGCCGGTCGGACGGAAGCAGCTCCGGGGCGTAGTCCAGCACCTCGCACATGGCCGCGTGACCCTCGCCGACCGCCAGGCCGCCGATGGCGTAGCCGTCGAAGCCGATCTCGCGCAGGCGTTCCGAGGACTCCCGGCGAAGGTCGGGGAAGGTCGAGCCCTGCTGGATGCCGAACAGCGCCTGATCCTCCCGCTCGCCGAACGCCGCCTTGCAGCGCGCGCCCCACCGCGCCGAGAGCCGCAGCGCTCCGGCCGCCCGCTCTGGCTCGGCGGGATACGAGACGCACTCGTCGAGCTGCATGCAGATGTCCGCGCCCAGGAGGTCGGCCTGGATCTCGATCGAGCGCTCGGGCGTCAGCAGGTGCTTGGTCCCGTCGATCGGGCTGGAGAAGGTCGCCCCCTCCTCCTTGATCTTGGTGAGGGCGCTGAGCGACATCACCTGGAAGCCGCCGGAGTCGGTGAGGATCGGCCCGTTCCAGCCGCTGAAGGCGTGCAGGCCGCCCAGGCGCCGCACCCGCTCCGCGCCCGGGCGAAGCATCAGGTGCACGGTGTTGCCGAGGATGATGTCGGCGCCCGTCGAACGCACCTGGTCCATGGTGAGCGCCTTGACCGTGCCGGCCGTGCCGACCGGCATGAACGCCGGGGTGCGGATCTCGCCGCGCGGCGTCCGCAGCACCCCCGTGCGGGCTCGCCCGTCGGTGGCGGCGATCTCGAACGGAAACGCGCTCACGCCGCTCTCCACAGCAGGGAAGCGTCGCCGTACGAATAGAAGCGATAGCCGGTGGAGACCGCGTGCGCATAGGCGGCGCGCATCCGCTCCAGCCCGCTGAAGGCGCTCACCAGCATGAACAGGGTGGAGCGGGGCAGGTGGAAGTTGGTCATCAGAGCGTCGGCCACGCGGAAGCGATAGCCGGGCGTGATGAAGATGTCGGTCTCGCCCGCGAACGGCCGAACCTCGCCGTCCGGCGTCGCGGCGCTTTCCAGCAGCCGCAGGCTGGTTGTCCCCACACAGACGATCCGCCCGCCGGCGGCCCGCGTCGCGTTCAGCGCCCTTGCCGTCTCCGGCGAGACCTCGCCCCACTCCGCGTGCATGCGATGGTCGGCCACCGCCTCGCTCTTCACCGGCAGGAAGGTCCCGGCGCCCACGTGGAGGGTGACGAAGTGGCGGCTCACGCCCGCGTCGGCGAGCGCCCGCAGCAGTTCCGGCGTGAAGTGCAGGCCGGCGGTGGGCGCGGCGACCGAGTCGCCCTCTCGCGCATAGACCGTCTGGTAGGCGACCGCGTCCTGTTCGTCCGCCGGGCGCCGCGAGGCGATGTAGGGGGGCAGCGGCATCACCCCCTCGCGGGCGATCGCCTCGTCCAGGTCGGCGCCGTCCGCCGCGAAGGCGAGCTCGATCTCTCCAGCCTCGCCCCGACGCTCGACGACCGCCGACAGGGCGCCGAACCGGATCACGTCGCCCTGGCGCAGGCGCTTGGCCGGACGCACGAGCGCGGTCCAGCGACTGGGCCCCACCCGCTTGAGCAGGGTCGCCTCGATCCGCGCCTCACCCTCGCCGCGCGCGCGCAGGCCGGCCAGACGGGCGGGGATCACCCGCGTATCGTTGAACACCAGGGCGTCGCCGGATCGCAGCAGCGTTGGGAGTTCGAAGACGCGCCGGTCTTCGAGCGGGCCGTTCGATGGAACGAGCAGAAGGCGAGCCGAATCGCGCGGGCTGGCGGGCCTCAGCGCGATCAGGCGCTCGGGCAGGTCGAAGTCGAAATCGGCGGTGCGCATGGACCGGCCCGTTTGAACCTTCCCGTCGTCGAATTGAAGCCGCCGACGAACCCTCTATGACGCCCGCCATGGAGCTTTACCAACTCGGAACCCTGCTGCTCGCCCTCGGCTCGCTTCTCGCGGTTCTGCTCGGCGTCGGCGGCGCGGTGGTCCCGGCGCTGGACATCATCAACAACTTCACCCCGCTGATCCTGGTCGGATCCTTGGCGGCCCTGCTCCTGGAGGCGGCGTTCAAGACCGAACGGGCGCCGGCCACTTTCATCTCCGCCGCATTCGCCGCCTTCATTTCCCTGGCCCTGATGGCTCCGGAGTTGATCGCCGGCGCGGCGCAGGCCCGCGTCGCGCCCGAACGCCAGACCATCAAGGTCATCCAGCACAACCTCTGGAGCCTGAACACCGACCCCGCCGGGACCGCCCGATGGCTGATCGCCCAGCACGCGGACGTGCTGGTGCTGGAGGAGGTCGTGGACAAGATGGCCGACATGCCGGAGCGTTTGAAGGCGGCCTATCCGTATCGCTCCGCCTGCGACCCGAGTGTTCCGTGCACCACCCTGATCCTCTCGCGCGAGCCCCAGGTCGCCAGCGGCGCCTGGCCCGCGCCGGACGCGGATGGCCTGCACTCCGCCGCCTGGGCCACGATCGGCCGAGGCGCGGACGCCTTCACCGTGGTCGGCGACCACGCGCCCTGGCCTCTCCCGAAAAACCACCAGCAGACGCAAAGCGCCCTGCTCGCCTCCCGCCTGGAGGGGTTCGACAAGGCCGGTCTGATCGTGGGCGGGGACTTCAACTCGACGGGGTGGTCTTTCTCGCTGCGCCGCCAGGATCACCTGTTCGGCCTGATCCGCCGCTCGCGGGCGCTGTTCAGCTTCCCGGTGCGACCTTACAGCCACTGGCGCTTCACCAGTCCGCTGCCGATCCTGCCGATCGACCAGCTCTACGCCGGCTCGTCGTGGAAGACGGTGAGCGTCCAAGCCGCCCCGCGCACCGGATCCGACCACCTGCCGATCGTAGCGGTGCTGACACGATGAAGGGCCGACCCATGAAGACGCTTTTCCGGGGCCTCGCTCTGGTTCTGCTCTCGACCGCCGCCCTGGCCCAGGCGCCCGCGCCCGCCCTTGTCGACCCGGCGCCCGATGGCGTGCGCATCGAGCAGCCTGGATTGCTCGCCAACTACTACCGCGCGCCGGGTGGAAAGCGCGCCCCGGCGGTGTTGGCGATCGGCGGGTCCGAAGGCGGCCTGGGACCCGGGGTGACGCGGCAGGCGCGCGCCCTCGCCGCACACGGCTACAACGTGCTGAACGTTTCCTACTTCGGTGGTCCTGGAGAGCCGCGGTTTCTGGCGAAGGTCCCGGTCGAGACCTTCACGCGCGCTCTGGATTGGCTCGCGTCCAGACCCGAGGTGGATTCCCACAGGATCGCCGTGGTCGGCAGCTCCAAGGGCGCCGAGGCGGCCTTGCTGGTGGCCTCACGCGATCGTCGCATCCGGGCGGTGGTGGTCGGGATGCCCTCCAGCGTCGTCTGGCCCGGTATCGACTACACGCCCAATCCGCCCTCGTCGTGGACGGAGGGCGGGCAGCCCCTTCCGCCGCTCCCCTACGTCATGGAAGGTCCGTTCTCGATCTACAGCCTCTACGACAAGGGGCTCGCGAACCTCGACAAGCATCCGGAGGCGATCATTCCGGTCGAGCGCATCGCCGGGCCGGTCATGCTGGTCTGCGGCAAGGCCGACACCTTGTGGCCGTCCTGTCGGATGGCGGACCAGATCGAGGCGCGCCTCAAGGCCAAGCACTTCCACCACCGCATCGAACGGCTGAGTTATGCGGATGCGGGCCATGCCGTGTTCGGCGTGCCGGTCGCGCCGGACGATCCCGCTCTCAAGACTCTGGGCTCGATCGGCGGCACGCCCGAGGGCAACAACGCGGCGCGTCTCGACGGCTGGCCGAAGGTGCTGACGTTCCTGGACGAGGCCCTGAAGCCCTGATCAGCTCGCTTCCACGGCCAGAGGCCCGTGGTCGAGCCTCGGCAGGACGTGGCGGGCGAAGAGGTCGGCTTCGGCGGCGTGGGGGTAGCCGGAGAGGATGAAGGCTTCGATGCCGAGATCCCGGTAGGCGTTCAGCTTGGCCAGCACCTGGTCCGGATCGCCGACGATGGCGGCGCCGCAGCCGGAGCGGGCGCGGCCGATGCCGGTCCAGAGGTTGTCCTCGGCGTAGCCTTCGTTCCCGGCGCTCTCGCGCAGTTCCGCCTGCCGGCGCACGCCGGCGGACTGGGAGTCCAGCGAGCGTTCGCGGATCGCCTTTCCCTGTTCGTCGTCGAGATGGGAGAGCAGGCGGTCGGCGGCGGCGCGCGCCTCGGCCTCGGTTTCACGCACCACCACGTGGACACGGTAGCCGAACTTCAGCGTCCGCCCCTTGGCCGCGGCGCGGGCGGTCATGTCGTCGATAATGCCTTTCACCGCGGGCAAGGTGTCCGGCCACATCAGGTAGACGTCCGCGCCGGCCGCGCTGCACTCCCGCGCGTCGGGCGAAAGGCCGCCGAAGTAGAGCGGCGGGCAGCGGCCGGTCACCGTCGCGATGCGCGGCGGATCGAGCTTCAGCTTGTAGAACTCGCCCTGGTGGTCGAGCGGCTTGCCGGCGAGCAGCACCTTGAGGATCCGCATCACCTCCAGGGTGCGCGCGTAGCGCGGGGCCGAGGCGAGCGTCTCGCCCGGCAGGTCGCTGGAGATGATGTTCACCGTCAGCCGACCCTCCAGCATCTGGTCGAGGGTGGCGAGCTGTCGGGCGAGCTGCGGCGGCCACATCTCGCCGCAGCGGGTGGCGGCGAGCAGGCGCATCCGCTTCAGGCTGGGGGCGATGGCCGCGCCGAAGGCGACAGAGTCGATGCCGAGCGCATAGCCCGAGGGCAGCAGCAGGTTGTCGAACCCGCCCGCCTCGGCCGTCAGCGCGATGGTGCGGCAGTGATCCCAGCTGGAGAGCAAGCCGGGGTCCGGCACGCCGAGGAACTCGTAGTCGTCGTCACAAAGCGCCGAGAACCAGGAGACTTCGCAGGGCGGATTGGCGGTCATGGCATGGGCTCTCCACGGGCGGCGACGAGCACCTGGTACCACTCCTGGCGGCTGAGGTTGACCTCGAGGGCGGCGCTCGCGGCTCGGATCCGCTCCGGATTCTGGGTGCCGACAATGGGGATGGGTCTGGAGGGATGGGCCATGATCCAGGCGTAGGCGACGGCCTCCGCGCTCGCGCCCTTGGCCTGCGGCGAGGGCCGTGATGGCGCTGGCGACCGGCGAGTCGGCGGTCATCAGCCGTCCGCCGCCCAGCGGCGACCAGGCGAGCACCGCCAGGTTCCGCTCCATGGCCTGGTCGAGCACGCCGTCGAACAGCGGCGCGATGGCCGCGGCCGAGAACTCCGGCTGGATCGAAGCGAGCGGGAAGCTCAAGTGCGCCATCAGGGCGGCGGTCTGGCTGGGCGTGTGGTTCGAGACGCCGGCCTCGGCGATCTTGCCGTCCTGGCGCAGCCGCTCGAGCGCGCGGGCGACCTCGGCGGGATGGGCGAGCAGGTCCGGCCGATGGATCTGGAACAACTCGACCCGCTCGGTCCGGAGCCGCTTCAGGCAGGCCTCGCAGGCGGCGACGAGGTAGTCCGCGCTGGAGTTGTAGGGGACGCCCATCTCGATCCCGGCCTTGGTGGCCAGGACCATGCGGTCGCGCAGGCGCGGCGCCTCGGCCAGCACCCGCCCGAGGAGCGCTTCGGCGGCGCCGAACGGCTCGCCGTTGTCCGGCCCGTAGATGTCGGCGGTGTCGAACAGCGTCAGTCCGGCGTCCAGCGCCGCCTCGACACGTTCCCGCGCCGCCGGTAGGTCGTCCCCTTTGAAGCGCCACATGCCCCAGGCCATGGGCGAGACCACAAGGCCATTGGGGCCGAGCGCGCGCGGAGCGCGGGAGGAAGTCAGCGTATCCATGAACAGTCCGTTGCGATTCGGCCTTGTGGGCGCCGGGATGATGGGTCGCGAGCACATCCGCAACCTCAAACTGTTCCCCGACGTCACGCTGACGGCGCTCGCCGACCCGCACGATCCATCGCTGGAATCGGCCGCGAAGGAGTGGGGCGGCGCGGTCGCGACCTACCCCGACGCGGCCGCGATGATGGCGGGGGAATCGCTCGACGCGGTGATCGTCGCCTCGCCCAACTTCACCCACCGCGCGGTGCTGGAGCCGCTGCTCGCCACCGACGTCGCCATCCTGTGCGAGAAGCCGCTGTGCACCACCATGGAAGACGCACGTTGGGTGGAGGAGACCGCCAACGCGCGCCGGGCCCTGTTCTGGACCGGCATGGAGTACCGCTACATGCCGCCGGCGGCGCGGTTCATCGAGCGGGTCCACGCGGGCGAGGCGGGCCGTCCGGTGATGCTCACCATCCGCGAGCACCGCTTCCCCTTCCTGGTGAAGGTCGCCGACTGGAACCGCTTCTCGCGCAACACCGGCGGCACCATGGTGGAGAAGTGCTGCCACTTCTTCGATCTCATGCGGCACATCCTCAAAGCCGAGCCGGTGAGCGTCTTCTGTTCCGGAGCCATGGACGTGAACCACCTGGACGAGCGCTACGGGGGCGAGACGCCGGACATCGTCGACAACAGCTTCACGGTGGTGGACTTCGAGGGCGGCGCGCGCGCCATGCTCGACCTGTGCATGTTCGCCGAAGGCGAGGAGCAGCAGGAGGCGATCGCGGTGATGGGCGACAAGGCCAAGCTGGAGGTGACCATCCCCTCCGGCCAGATCACCCTCTCGCCCCGGGTCGGCTTCCGCGAGCCCAAGCGGGTCTCGCGCGAGCACGTGGCGGTGGACGAGGCGGCGCTCAAAGCCGGCAGCCACCACGGCGCCACCTACTTCCAGCTCGCCGCCTTTCTGGAGGCGCTGACATCCGGAAGCGCGCCCGCGGTGAGCGCGGAGGATGGCCTGAAGGCGGTCGCCATCGGCGTCGCCGCCGAGATCAGCGCGCGGGAGAAGCGGGTCGTGGCCATGACCGAGGTGCTTGGGTGAAAGCGGCCGACCAGTTCGCCACCGAGGGATACGCGGTGTTCGAGGGCGCCCTGGCCGGCGCGGCGCTCGAGCTGCTGCGCGCCGAGTGCCAACGCTTCGTCGAGCGCGAGGACGCGCGCATGGACGCCGCCGGCGTCGACCAGCTCGGCCTCAGCCACCGCGGCAAGCGCTACTTCGCCAACGAGTGCCAGCGCGAGACGCCGGCCTTGCGCACGGTGCTGTTCGGCGACGCCATGGCCGGGATCTGCCGCCAGACCCTGGGCGACGACGCCTACTTCTTCTTCGACCAGTATGTGGTGAAGGGCGCCGAGGTCGGCGGCGCCTTCGGCTGGCACCAGGACAGCGGCTACATGGCGCAGAACGGCGGCCCGCCCGACCACGCGCCCTATCTCACCTGCTGGTGTCCGCTGGACGACGCCACGGAGGAGAACGGCACGGTCCGCGTGCTTCCCTTCAGCCGCTATCCGAAGGCGCGCGAGATCCTCGAGCACGAACGCGCCGGCGCCGACCTGACCGTACGCGGTGGACGATCCCGGCGTGACGATCGAGGCCAAGGCCGGGGACGTGGTCGCCTTCTCCAGCCGCCTGCTCCACGCCACGGGCGCCAACCGCACGAATAAGCCGCGCCGGGTCTATCTCGCCCAGTACTCGCCCGAAGCCATCCTCGATCCGGGCACCAAGCACCTGCGTCGCAACGCGATCCCCTTCCTGCGGTCCGGCCGCCAGGTCACCTTCGCCTGACGCGCGCCGTCCAGAGCCCCCGGGCCTTCATCCTGGCGATGGTGATCCTCGCCGGGGTGCTGAACTACGTCGACCGCACCATCATCGCCGTGCTGAAGCCGGTGATCAGCGCCGACCTGCACTGGACCGACGAGGATTACGGCGCCCTGGCCAGCCTGTTCCAGGCCGCCTCCGCCTTCGCCCTGCTGTTCACCGGCCGGATCGCCGACTGGCTGGGTGTGAAGCTGGCCAACCCGGTGGGGGTGATCGCCTGGAGCCTGGCGGCGGCCGGCCACGGCCTGGCGCGCACCATCCCCCAGTTCGCCGTGGCCAGGATGGCGCTGGGCGCCAGCGAGGCCATGGGCACGCCGGCCGGGATCAAGACCATCAACCGGCTTTATGGCCCCGACGAGCGCTCGTCGGCGATTGGATTGGGCAACGCGACCAACAGCGTCGGCGCCATTGTCGCGCCCCTGTTCATCCCGGCGATCGCCCTGGCCTTCACTTGGCGCGGGGCCTTCGTGGCGGTGGGTCTCGTCGGCCTGATCTGGTCGATCGTGTGGTTCTCGACCGTGCGGGGGCTGGTCGAACTCCCGCCGGCGGCGGCCGAACCCGGCGAGCATGGCTCGGTGCTGCGAGACCGCACGACCTGGATCATCGCGATTCCGAAACTCCTGTCGGACCAGGTGTGGTGGCTGTTGCTGTTCTGGGCGCCCGACTATCTGCACCGCCAGTTCGGCCTGAACCTCAGCCAGGTCGGAGCGCCGCTGGCGGCGATCTACGGCGGCGCGGCGGCGGGCTCGCTCCTGGCCGGCTTCATCTCGACGCGCCTGATCCGCGCCGGAGTCCCGGTGGGCAAGGTGCGCAAGGGCGTGCTGCTGGTGTGCGCCCTGCTGGTGCTGCCCGCGCCCCTGGCGTTGCACGTCGGCAACTACTGGGAAGCGGTGGCGCTGATTGGGCTGATGCTGGGCGCGCACCAGGGCTACTCGGTGACCCTGTTCTCCACCATCGGCGACATCGTGCCAGCGGCGAAAGTCGGGCGCGTGACCAGCTTCGGGGCCTTCTGCGGCAACCTGGCCGGGATGGGGATCGTCTACGCCGCCGGTCGCGCTCTGCACCTGGGCTATGGCTACGCGCCCTTCTTCTACCTGGCGGCGGCGTCCTACATCGCGGGTGTGGCCTGGATGCAACTCCTGGCGCCACGATTGCCCGTTCTGCCCCCCGCAGCTTCACCGCTCCTAGAAAATCCGTCAGAGAGCGCAGGCGAAATGATTCGGCCGTAACGGCCGAGGCCGGCTAGGCGCAACGCCGCCTTTCAAACGCCGCCTGACCATTAGGGGGAAGATCATGAAGACCACAACTTGGCTCGTCGCCAGCGCCTCGGCGCTCGCGCTCACCGGCGGATTCGCCGACGCCCAGACCGAACCGGCCCAGACCAGCGTCGCCAACGCCGCGCCCCAGGCGAGCGTGGGCGAGGTCGTGGTCACCGCCCGCCGCCGCTCGGAATCGCTGCAGCAGGTGCCGATCGCCGTCTCCGTCGTGAGCGGCGCCGAGGCGCTGGCCCAGAACCTCAACAACATCCAGGACATCTCCAGCCAGGTCCCCTCGGTCGACTTCCGCGCCGGGGCCTCCAACAAGGACCGGACGATCTTCATCCGGGGCATCGGCACCATCACCACCTCGCCCGGCGTCGAGCCGTCGGTCTCCACCGTCATCGACGGCGTGGTCCAGTCGCGGCCGGGCCAGGCGACCCTCGACCTGCTCGACCTCGACCACGTCGAAGTGCTGCGCGGGCCGCAAGGCACGCTGTTCGGCAAGAACGCCTCGGCCGGCGTCATCAACATCGTCACCAAGAACCCCACCGACCAGTTCGCCGGCTATATCGACGGCTCGGCGCTGGAAGGCGGGGAATACCGCGTGCGGGCCGGGGTTTCCGGCCCGATCATCAAGGACAAGCTCGACGGCTTGATCTCAGGGTTCTGGGGACAGTATCCCGGCAACGTCTACAACATAAACCTGCACGACACCGTCAACGGCTACCGCCACTATGGCGCGCGCGGCAAGTTGATCTTCAAGCCGACCGACGACGTCACCTTCAACCTTTCGGCCGACTACACCCATTCGATCGACACCGTCCCCACCGGGATCTTCGTCAACTCCGGGCGCATCAGCTATCCGGGCGGCGTCTACCAACCCAACGTCGCGCTCGCCAACGAGCTGGCGGCCGAGGGGATCACGCCGTCGGCGGACAACCGCCAGACCTCGGCCAATCTCAACAGCAACGTGCACGACGCCAACGGCGGGGTTTCGCTACAGGGCGACTGGCGCCTGCCGGGCGGCTTCGCGCTGACCTCGATCTCGGCATACCGCGACTGGCACAACGTCCAGCATCAGGACTACGACGAGCTCGCTCGCCCGGTCGCGGGCCTGGTGCAGGGTGTGGACACCGGCTACCTCGACTTCCGCCAGTTCTCCGAGGAGGTGAGGCTCGCCTCGCCCAAGGGCCACTTCATCGACTACGTGGTGGGCGCCTTCTATCTCCACGCCCACGATCGCGAGACCTATCAGCGGACCATCACCCAGGTGACCAGCGGCGGAAACGTCGTCACCAACGGCTCAAATCGCTACGGCACGGATTCCGACAACCTGGCCCTGTTTGGCGAGGCCGACGTCAACTTCACCTCGCGGTTCCGCGCCATCGTCGGCTACCGCGAGGTCTACGACCGGCTCCAGTTCAGCGCCAACCGGGTGTCGAGCAATCCTCTGACGGTTCCGGGCGTCCGTCCGAACTTCTTCGCCCAGGGCTCGACCGACGTCACGGGCGAGGCGGCTCGCGCGGGTCTGCAGTACGACGTCTCCAGCCTGATCAACGTCTACGCCACCTATTCGCACGGCTATAAGGGTCCGGCGTTCAACGCCTTCTTCAACATGCAGGCGACGGATACCATCGCCCTGAAGCCGGAAACCTCGAACGACTACGAGGGCGGGATCAAGGCGCAGCTGTTCGACCGCAAGGTGACCGCCAACCTCGCCGGCTTCATCGAGGACTTCGACAACTTCCAGGCCAACTTCACCGACTCCGTCGGCGGAGCGCTGGTCACGCGCCTGATCAACGCCGGTTCGGTCACCAGCCGCGGCTTCGAAGGCGACATCACCGTCCGGCCGATCGAGCCGCTCACCCTGGTTGGCGACTTCGCCTGGGATGACGCCCATGTCGTCAACTTCAACTGCCCGCCCGGCTCGCCCACCAGCTGCAACATCAACGGTGGCCAGCTGCCCTTCGCGCCGCGCTTCAAGCTGCACGGCGAGGCGGACCTGAAGATCCCGGTGACCAGCCTGTTCGACGTAGGTCTGGAGACCGACGTCAACTACCAGAGCCACACCCAGTACTCGCTGAGCGAGACGTTCGACACCATCCAGCCCCACTACACCATCTGGAACGGCTCGATCGCGCTGCTCGGCAAGAACGGCGACTGGCAGGCGCGCTTCCTGGTCAAGAACATCCTCGACACCCACTACTCGTCGTACTTGGCCTACGGCAGCTTGGGCGGGGTGGTGCGGTTCGTGCCGCGCGACGACCACCGCTACGTCGGGGTGAACCTGCGCAAGGACTTCTGACGACGCGAGCCGAGAGCCGTTGACAGCGTCCCCACCGAACCCTCTCGTCTCGCCCGAGGGAACGGGGGGCGGCGCATGACGGCGGTGTCGATCGGCAAGTCAGGCTCGGTGTTCGCCGGCGGGGTCGTGGCCCTGGTCGGGCTCGCGGTGTTCATCAACTACGTCGACCGGGGGCTGCTGCCTTCCGCCGCGCCGCTGCTCAAGGACGAGCTTCACCTCTCGGGCACGCGGATCGGCGTGCTGATCTCGGCCTTCTTCTGGACCTATGTGCCCTGCCAGCTGCTCTCGGGCTGGATGGCGGACCGGATCGGCGCCTATCGCACCCTGGCGTTTGGCGTGGGGCTGTGGTCGCTCTCAACCGCCGCCTTCGGCCTGGCGAGCGGGGTGGGCGTGCTGCTGGCCTTGAGGCTGGCGCTTGGCGTCGGGGAGAGCGCCGCGTTTCCCTGCGCCTCCAAGATTTTCGCCGATCGGGTGCCCATCGCACGCCTGGGCGCCGCCAACGCCACCCTGGCGCTGGGGCTGTCGCTGGGGCCGGCGTTCGGCGCCTATTTCGGCGGCCTCACCATGGCCGCGACGGGGTGGCGGCCGGCCTTCGTCGGCTTCGGTGTGCTCTCCCTGCTGTGGCTGGTCCCCTGGCTGATGGTGAGCGGCTCCGCCGAGCGCGGCGATCGCGCGGCGAACACCGCCCGCCCCATCCCGCTGCGCCTGATCCTGCGCAAACGGGGCCTGTGGGGCGCCGGCCTGGGGCAGTTCGGCGGCAACTACGCCTTCTACTTCGTGGTCTCCTGGTTGCCGCTGTTCCTGGTCAAGTACCGGGGCTTCAGCATGGGCGAGATGGCGGCGCTGAGCGGGCTGATCTACCTCGTCTACGCCGCGAGTTGCGCCTTCAGCGGCTGGGCGGGCGACGCCTGGATGGCGGCGGGCGCCAGCGCCAACCGCGCGCGCAAGACCTTCCTGGTCGCTTCCGGCGTGATCTGCGCCAGCGCGCTGGGGGTATGCGCGGTGAGCCATGGCGCGCTGACGATCGCCAGCCTGTTCGTCGCCGCCATCGGTTTCGGCTTCAACAGCCCCAACGTCTTCGCCGCGCCACAGACGTTGGCGGGCCCTAGAGCCAGCGCCCGGTGGGTTGGCCTGCAGAACGCCATGGGCAACCTCGCGGGCATATGCGCGCCGCTGATCACCGGCGCCCTGCTCGACCGAACCGGCGACTTCCGCTGGCCCTTCGCGGCGGCGGCCATCGCCGCCCTGGCGAACATCGTCGGCTGGGGGCTGATCGTGCCGCGCCTGGAGCCGATCGACTGGGAGGCGTGACGTGAAGCAGCGAGGGAGAAGTTCTACTCGCGAGACGTCAAGGCCCTGATGGGCGAGCCTAGCGGTGCTCGCACGAGGTGTGCATTGGGTCAGACCGAAACGACTTCGGCGCCCTTAAGCATTCCCGATCGCCGTCGCGATCTCGTCGGTCGGCCGCCCGGCCAAGTCCTTGGCGATCTCGCCGACGATCCGCTTGGACACCTCGGGCGTGAAGTGTTTGCGCAGCACCCCCAGCGTCTTGGGCGCGGCGACCACGATCAGCGTCTCGATGTGGCCGCCCCGCACCTCGCGCTCCAGCATGGCGGCCGCCTCCGCGGCGAAACGGTCCTCGTCCTGCTGGTGGAAGTCGGTCTCGGAGTAGCCCGAGCGCACCGCGCCGACGCTGGACTGGGTCTGGCCTGGACGGTCGGTTCCCTGGTCATGCGTAGCCGCGCTCTCGTGCTCGCGATGACGCGCGACCGCGAGCTTTGGTTCGAGAGCGTGCCTTCGTTGTGCAGGAACAGCAGCTTGCGTCCGTCGATGACGAGCACGTGCGCTTTGGGCGGGATCTGCATGGCGGAGCTTTCTAAGGAAGAGGCTCTCTCAACGTCCCCCGGGGAACGCAGGTTGCCGCAGCGCCGAGAAGCCTCCGAGGCTGGTCCCGATCACGCCCCTTGCGCTTCCGTCCACCGCAACCTCGGCTTCCGCGCCGCGAGCGTCTCGTCCAGCCGCCGCAGCGGCGCGTGGTAGGGCGCGCCGGTGAAGCGCTCCCGATCCCCAGCCTTGGCCGCCTTCGCCAGCTCGATCAGCGCGTCGCAGAAGCGGTCGAGTTCCTGGCGGCTTTCGGTTTCGGTCGGCTCGATCAGCATCGCCCCGCGCACCACCAGGGGGAAGTACATGGTCATCGGGTGGAAGCCGGAGTTGATCATCGCCTTGGCGAAGTCGAGGGTGGTGACGTGAGTGCCGTCGAGCCACGTATCGTCGAACAGGGCCTCGTGCATGCAGGGACCGTCGGGGTAGGCGGCGCTCATCTCACCGGACAGGCGCGCCTTGACGTAGTTGGCGTTGAGCACCGCGTCCTCGGCCACCTGCCGCAGGCCGTCGCTCCCGTGGCTCATCATGTAGGCCAGGGCCCGGACGTACATCCCCATCTGGCCGTGGAAGGCGCTCATCCGGCCGAAGGCGCCGGCCGCCTCGCCCGCGCCATGCTCGACCAGGGAGAAACCGTCAGCGCCATGCACCAGCCAGGGCGTCGGCGCGTGGGCGGCGAGTTCGGCGCTCAAGACCACCGGGCCGGCGCCCGGACCGCCGCCGCCGTGCGGCGTGGAGAAGGTCTTGTGCAGGTTGATGTGCATTGCGTCGACGCCAAGGTCGCCCGGGCGCACCCGGCCGACGATCGCGTTGAAGTTGGCCCCGTCGCAGTAGAAGTAGGCGCCGGCCGCATGGGCGAGGCGGGCGATCTCGATCACGTCGGGCTCGAACAGGCCGCAGGTGTTGGGATTGGTCACCATCACCGCCGCGACGTCGGGCCCGAGCTTGGCTTCCAGGTCGGCGAGGTCGACATGGCCGCTCTCGGTCTGGGCGATCTCGCGCACTTCGTAGCCGGCCAGGGCCGCGGTGGCGGGATTGGTGCCGTGGGCGCTGGTGGGGGTGAGCACGATGCGCCGGGCGTCGCCGCGCGCGAGATGGGCGGCGCGGATCGCCAGCAGGCCGCAGAGTTCCCCGTGCGCGCCGGCCTTGGGCGTGAGCGCCACCGCCGGCATGCCGGTGAGCGTCTTCAGCCAGTGGGCGAGCGCGTCCATCAGTTCGAGCGCGCCCTGGACCGTGGCGATCGGCTGCAGCGGGTGCAGGTCGGCGAACCCGGGCAGGCGCGCGAGCTTCTCGTCGAGCCTGGGGTTGTGCTTCATGGTGCACGAGCCGAGCGGGTAGAGCGCCAGGTCGATAGCGTGGTTCTTCTGGCTGAGGCGCACATAGTGGCGCATCGTTTCCGGCTCGGAGAGGCCCGGCAGCTTCAGCTCGGCGCGGGTGAGGCCGGCGAGGTCGTCCGCCTCGGGCGCCGCCTCGTCGAAGTCGACGCCGGTCTTGTCCCAGCCGCCCAGCTCGAAGATCAGCTTCTCGTCCTGCAGCAGGCCTCGGCCCGGATGCTCCGGCGCGGCGCCCTCGTCGACAGGCTCGGGGCGGGTCGGACGGGTGAGGGTCTGGACCGACATCAGGCGATCTCCTCGGTCAGCGCGGCGGCGAAGGCGGCGATGTCCGCCTCCGTGGTGGTCTCGGTGGCGCAGACGAGCAGCAGGTCGTCCTCGCCGGTCGGATCGAGTTGGCTGAACGGCACGCCGGCGATCACGCCCTTGGCCGCCAGGGCGTCGACCACCGCCGAGGCGGGTTTGGGCAACCGCACCGCGAACTCGTTGAAGAACCGGGGCGTGACGATCTCCACGCCCGGAACGCTCGCCAAGGCGTCGCGCAGCGAGCGCGCGCGGGCATGGTTGATCTTGGCCAGCGTCGCGAGCCCCGTCCCGCCCAACAGGCTCATGTGGATGGTGAAGGCCAGCGCGCACAGCCCCGAGTTGGTGCAGATGTTGCTGGTCGCCTTGTCGCGGCGGATGTGCTGTTCGCGCGTCGAGAGGGTGAGCACGAAGCCGCGCCGGCCTTCCGCGTCCACGGTCTCGCCGCAGAGACGGCCGGGCATCTGCCGCGTCAGCTTCTCGGTGCAGGCGAACAGGCCGACGTAGGGGCCGCCGAAGTTGAGCGCGTTGCCGATGGATTGGCCCTCGGCCACGGCGATGTCGGCGCCCATCTCGCCCGGCGACTTGAGCAGGCCCAGGGCGACCGCTTCGGTCGTGACGGTGACCAGCAGCGCGCCGGCGGCGTGAGCCGCCTCGGCGATGGCCGAGACGTCGGTCACCGTGCCGAAGACGTTCGGCGTTTGCACCACCACGCAGGCGACGTCCGGCCCAATGTGCTCGAGGACCGCCGCTTCGTCGTCGGTCGCCGTGGGCAATCGCACCGTCTCGACGCCGGCGGCGACGGCCAGGGTGTGCGCCGCCTCGGCGTAGTGCGGGTGCAGGCCGCCGGAGAGGATCGCCTTGCGCCGCTTGGTGACCCGCGCCGCCATCATCACCGCCTCGGCGCAGGCGGTCGAGCCGTCGTACATCGAGGCGTTCGCCACCGGCAGGCCGAGCAGTTCGGAGACCTGGGTCTGGAACTCGAACAGCGCCTGGAGCGTGCCCTGGGCGATCTCCGGCTGGTACGGCGTGTAGCTGGTGAGGAACTCCGAACGCTGGATCAGGTGATCCACGCTCGCCGGCACATGGTGGCGGTAGGCCCCGGCGCCGCAGAAGAACGGCCCCTCGCCCGCGGCGCGGCTCTTGCGCGCCAAGGCTCGCAGGGCCCGCTCCACCGACAGCTCGCTGGCTTGACGGGGCAGGTCCACGGGCCCGTCGAGCACGGCGCTCCGGGGCACGTCGACGAACAGGTCGTCGATCGACGCGACGCCGATGGTCTGGAGCATGCCGGCGCGATCGGCGTCGGTGAGGGGCAGGTAGCGCATGGGCGCGGGAACTCGTCTGGTTAGAGGGCGGCGACGTAGGCGTCGTAGGCGGCGCGATCCATCAGCTCGTCGAGCTGGTCGGGATCGGCGATCTTCACCTTCACGAACCAGCCGCCGGCCTCGGGCGCGGCGTTGACCGTCTCGGGCGCGCCGGTGAGTTCGGGATTGGCCTCGGTGATCTCGCCGGTGATCGGCGCGTAGACGTCGGAGGCGGCCTTGACGCTCTCCACCACCGCCAGCGCCTCGCCGGCCTTCACCGCCTTGCCGGCTTCCGGAAGGTCGACGAACACCACGTCGCCCAGCTGCTCGGCGGCGTGGGCGGTGATGCCGATGGTGGCGATGTCGCCCTCGAGCTCGACCCACTCATGGTCCTTGGTGAAGCGCATATCGGTCAGTCCTTGGGCTTGCGGTGATAGCGGTGGGGGAAGAACGGCATGGCGACGACTTCGGCGCCCTGCTCTCGGTCGCGGACACGGACCTTCAGCGGGGTTCCGGGCGTGGCGAGCGCGGGCGGGACATAGCCCATGGCGATCGGCGCGGAGAGGCTGGGCGCGAAGCCGCCGCTGGTGACCACGCCGACCGGGCGGCCCTCGCCGTCGAGGATCTCGGCGCCCTCCCGCGCCGGCGCCCCGGTCACGCGCAGACCGACGCGCACGCGACTTGGCGCCTCCGCCAGTTCGCCGGCCACGCGTCTGGCGCCGGCGAAATCCAGCGCCTTGATCCGCCGCTTGGAGACGGCGAAGGCGAGGTTCGCCTCGATGGGCGAGGTGGTCTCGTCCAGGTCGTGGCCATAGAGCGGCAGGCCGGCTTCGAGCCGCAGCGAGTCCCGGGCGCCGAGGCCGATGGGCTGCACGCGCTCGTCGGCGAGCAGGCTGTCCCACAGACGCGCGGCGACGGCGCTGGGCGCCAGGATCTCGACCCCGTCCTCGCCGGTGTAGCCACTGCGGGAGATCAGCAGGTCCGCGCCTTCCCAGGCGAACGGCGCGAAGGTCATGAAGCCCAACTCGGCCACGCCCGGCAGGCGTTCGGCCAGCAGCGAGACGGCGTCCGGTCCCTGCAAGGCGATCAGGGCGCCGTCGTCCGCCCGCGTCAGCCGGGCGGCGTCACCGACCGCCGCCTCGATCGCGGCGAAGTCGGCCTCTTTGGTTCCGGCGTTGACGACGATGTAGAGGCCGCCCTCCGGCATGCGCCCGACCATCAGGTCGTCGCGGATCCCGCCCGTATCGTTCATCAACAAGGTGTAGCGGAGCTGCCCCGGCTTCAGCCCGCGGATGTCGCCGCAGACCAGGGGCTCGATGAGCGCCGCCAGGGCGCGATGGTCGGCCTCGCCGTCGCCGGTCGGCGCCGCGAGGCGCAGGAAGGACGGGCCCATGTGCGAAACGTCGAACGCGCCCGCGTGCTCACGCGTCCACAGATGTTCCTTGAGCACGCCCAGGCCGTACTGCACCGGCATCGAGTATCCGGCGAACTCGACCATCCGGCCGCCCCGCGCGCGGTGCGCCTCGGTGAGCGGCGTGGTCTTCAGGTCGGCGATGGCGTCGGTGTGGGGCAAGAGAGTCCTTGAGCGCATGGGCGCCAGCGACGATCCGCCGACGGTTTGGTCCAGGCGCCCCCGCTGTCTCTTGAGCCTGAGAGATTCCGGGCCGTTGCGGCCCTTGCTCCTTCGGCGAGCGGCGGTTTCAACCGCCACTCTTTCCAGCGTGTCTTCGTGAGCCTCGCGGTCCTTTTGCCTGAGCGTTTCCGGGGCGGTTGCGCCTTCGGCTCCGGGCTCGAAACCCGGTCTCTCCCGCGAGAGTCGTCCCGGTCCCTGAGCGAGGCCGTAGCGCAAGTCAAGCGCGGCCGCTTGAATGCTCGGCCGTTCCGGCTCAATGCCCGGTTCATGGCGGCGGAACGGGCAGATGGGTCGGGCGGGGTGCTGGTCACGGGCGCCGCCGGATTCATCGGCTTTCACGTCGCGCGCGCGCTGCTCGCCCGCGGTGAGCGGGTGATCGGCCTCGATTCGCTCGATCCCTATTACGACGTCCGCCTCAAGCAGGATCGCCTCGCCGCGCTGGAGGGCGCCTTCACCTTCGTGCGCTGCGACCTCGCCGACGACGCCGCGCTGGCTGCGGCCGTGGAGGGCGTCCACTTCGATCGCATCGTCCATCTCGCCGCCCAGGCGGGCGTCCGATACTCGCTGGAGGCGCCGCTGGCCTACGGGCGGGCCAACCTGATCGGCCACCTCAATGTGCTGGAGCTGGCGAGACAGCGGAACGCGGCCCACCTGCTCTACGCCAGCTCTTCGTCCGTATACGGAGCTGGCAGGGACCTGCCGTTTCGGGTGGGTTCCGACGCCGATCATCCGCTGTCGCTCTACGCCGCCACCAAGCGCGCCGACGAGCTGATGAGCGAGAGCTATGCCCACCTGTTCCGCCTGCCTCAGACCGGCGTGCGCTTCTTCACCGTCTACGGGCCCTGGGGACGTCCGGACATGGCCGTGTGGAGGTTCACCGAGGCGGTGCTCGAGGGGCGGCCGATCACCCTCTACAACCACGGCGAAATGCGGCGGGACTTCACCTATATCGACGACGTTGTCGCCGGGGTGCTGTCCATGCTGGACCACCCGCCGATCGACGGCGGAGAGGCTTCGCCGCACGTCGTGTACAACCTGGGGGCCGAGCGTTCGGAGCAACTCCAGGATCTGGTCCAGGCGATCGAGGCGTCCTGCGGGCGTCGGGCGGACATCCGCTTCGCCCCTCTCCAACCAGGCGATGCGGTCGACACCTTCGCCGATGCCGGTCCGCTCAAGGCAGCCTTCGGTTTCGAGGCGACAATCCCCATCGCGGAGGGCGTGCCGCGCTTTGTTGATTGGTATCGGGAATACCGGAGCGCGCGGGCCGAGACCAACCGCTAGTTCAGATGCCACTCGTTGGCTGGCGCCACAGCGCCTTGAATGACATATCTTCCCAACTACGTGTGCCATCGATCCGGAGTTTCGCCGTGCAACAGAGCTTCAGCGTTAAAGTCGCGCCGAACGGCCGGATGGTTTTGCCCGCACCCGTAAGAGCCGCGCTCGGTCTGTCCGGGGAGACCCAAGTCACGCTCACGCTCAATGACGGCGAGGTCGCGGTGCACGCGATGAGTAAGCACGTCAGACGGGCTCAAGAACTCTATCGGAAATATGCGACATCGCCCGTATCCGTGGACGAGTTCCTCGAGGCGCGGCGTCAGGAGGATGATTGCAAAGATCGCCAGCTTGGAGGCTGAGGTCGCATGGCCAGCGCTGTTCTGGACTCATCGGCGGTCCTTGCTCTCCTCCGCAACGAGCCGGGCTGGGAGAAGGTCGCGGGGGTCATCGGCGCGGCGATCATCTCGACGGTAAATGTCCAGGAGGTCTGGAAGGTCCTTCTCATGAGCGGCGTACCTCCGGAGATCGCACGCGAGATGGTGGACGAGCTGAAACTGGACGTGCGCCCCCACGATCTCGCGGCCGCTTGGGACGCATCCAATCTCGCAAGACAAACCGCGCGACACGGTAGCGGCTTGGGGGATCGAACCTGCCTGGCGCTGGCGATCGCGGTCGGCGCGCCGGCCTACACGGCCGATCGTGAGTGGAACAAACTCGAAATCGACGGGCTGCGCGTCCAAGCCATTCGCTGAGCAACCTGATCGGGGGCGAGCGCTACATCCGCTCGGGCGCGGCGATCCCAAGCAGATCCAGCATGGCCTCGAGCTGCTTGAGCGCCAGCGCGGCCAAGGCCAGCCGCGAGCGCCGAGTTCGCCTCGTCGGAGGCGCCCAGCACCGGGCAGGCGGCGTAGAAGCGGGCGAACCCCTGGGCCAGCCGGTAGGCGTGCTCGGCGACGAGATTCGGCGCCCGGCGCTCGAAGGCGTCCAGCACCGCCTGGGTCACCGCATCCAGCAACAAGGCGAGTTCGCGCTCGGCAGGCTCGGAGATCAGGATCTCGCCCGGCGCGAGGCCCTCCTCCGCCGCCTTGCGCAGCAGCGATTTCACCCGCACCGCCTGATAGAGCAGGTAGGGCCCGGTCTTGCCCTCGAAGCTGGAGAAGCGGTCGAGATCGAAGACGTAGGACGTGCCGCGGAAGTTGATCAGGTCGGCGAACTTGAGCGCCGCCACCGCGACCGCATGGGCCGTGGCCTCGAACGCGTCGGGCGCGAGCTCGGCGCCCAGGTCGGCTTCCACCAGCCGTTCCCGCGCCTTGCCCTCGGCCATGTCGATCAGGTCGCGCAGCTTCAGCACCCCGCCTTCGCGGGTCTTGAAAGGCTTGCCGTCCGGGCCGTTCATGGTGCCGAAGCCGATGTGCTCGAGGGAGCCTTCGGCGGCGTAACCGGCCAGGTAGGCGGCGCGGAACACGGTCTCGAAATGGTCGGCCTGCCGCTGGTCCACCACATAGAGCATCAGCCCGGGATCGAAGCTTCGCCGCCGGTCGAGGATCGTGGCCAGATCGGTGGTGCCGTACATCGCCGAGCCTTCGGACGAGACCACCAGCAAGGGCGGCACGTCGCGCTTGTCGCTGTTGCGCGCGACGCGGACGATCCGGGCGCCCTGGTCGTCGATCAGCAGCCGCTTCTCGTCGAGGTCGGCGATCATCTCCGGGATCAGAGGGTCGACGTCGCTCTCGCCACGCCACAGGTCGAACTCGACGCCGAGCGCATGGAAGTCGCGTTCGAGGGCGGCGCGGGTGATGCGCGCGAAATGCGCCCAGAGAAGGCGGTGGCCGAAGCGTCCGCCCTGCAGTTCCGCCGTCGCGCGTCGGGCGAGGTCGCGGAAGGCGGGGTCCGACTTCGCCCGGGCCGCAGCCGCCGGATAGAGGCGGTCGAGGTCGGCGAGGCCGATGGACGCGGACACGCGCTGGTCGAAGGCATGGGCGTCGGCCTCGCTCCAGCCGGCCGGTTTCTCGCCGAGCCGCTCCAGCTCCGCCGCCAGCCACGGATCGGTTTCGGCGCAGGCGACGATCAGGAGGCCCATCTGGAAACCCCAGTCGCCGAAGTGGGCGTCGCCCCAGACCTCGTGGCCGACCGCGCGGGCGATGCGCTTGATCGACTCGCCGATGATCGAGGCGCGCAGGTGCCCGACGTGCATCTCCTTGGCGACGTTCGGCCCGGCGTAGTCGACGATCACCCGCAGCGGGACGGCCACGCGCGGAACGCCGGCGCGAGCATCCTCGGCGAGGCCCCGCGCCCGTAGGGCGAGGGTCGCGTCGCTCACGGTGATGTTCACGAACCCCGGCCCGGCGACCTCGACCCGCCCGACGGCGGGATCGCTCTCGAGGCGCGCCGCGATGGCGGCGGCGATCTCGCGCGGATTGCGGCGGGCCGCCTTGGCCGCGGCCAGGGCGCCATTGCACTGGAAGTCGGCGAGGTCGGGCCGATCCGAGGCGATCACCCGGCCGAAGGCTTCATCGAGGCCCAGGGCCGCGAAGGCTTCCCCGGCGCTCCCGCCGAGGCGCCCCCGAAGATCCGTCATGGGCCGGTGGTGGAGGCGACGTTCGCCTGACCGCTTGCGTTCGGCCGGAAGCGCTTACCCTGGCGGTTGAAATCGGCCATCTGCGGCGTCACCTCGAAGCCGACCAGCACCTCGAAGTTCGCCCCGCTCACCTTCGCGTCGTGCCGCGGGATGACGATGCCCCCGAAGGTTTCCACCTGGCTCACCCGATCCTGACCGGCGGGGAAGGTGACCGGAAGGGAGAAGGTCTGCTTGTCGATCACCGCGTGGTTCCGGTCGGTGACCGCGACCCAGTAGTGATAGACCTTGGTGCGGCCGGTCGCCTGCGGGCCGCGGCCCAATTGGAACAGCACCTGGGCGGCGACCTTGATCGGCTCGGCGCCCTTGTAGGCGCAGGTGGAGGTGATGTTCTCGATCTCGCCGGTGTAGGCGGCGTTGGCCGAGGCCTCGAGGTCACCCTTGAACTCCAGATAGCGGCCGGCGTCGTAGAGCACCTTCACGTAGGGGCATGGCCCGGCGTTGCGCAGCTGCGGCAGAGGATTGACCAGCTTGCCGAAGTCCTCCTCGCGCTTCTTGCGCTTGGCCTCGTCCTTCTCCGCCTGTCCCTCCGAGCCGCCGCGACCCAGCTGAGCGAGCGCGGGCGCGGCGTGCGCGGCGAACACCACACCCGCCATGAGGCCGATCAACAGGGACTTCGATTGGAACATGAGGGTCTTGGGCCGGGGTCACGACGAGGGCGCGCGCGGGCGCCGCGAGCGCTTTGAACATTGGCGGTGATAGCGGCATAAGCGCGGCGCGGCAAACCTTGCGCCGCGCGTTGGCGAGTCCATGGCCGTCTACACCGACGTCAGCGACCAGGAGCTCGAGGCCTTTCTATCCGGCTACGACGTCGGCGCGCCGCTCGCCTTCAAGGGGATCGCCGAGGGGGTCGAGAACTCGAACTTCCTGCTCGAGACCGAGAGCGGCCGCTTCATTCTGACCGTCTACGAGCGCCGCGTCGCGGGCGGCGATCTGCCGTTCTTCCTGGGGCTGATGGAGCATGTCGCGGCGCAGGGGTTCCCCAGCGCGGCGCCGGTGCGGGATCGTCGCGGCGAAAGCCTCAACACCATCCGGGGAAAACCCGCGGCCCTGGTCACCTTCCTGCCCGGTCTCTCGGTGCGGCGACCGTCGGTGAGCAACTGTCGTGAGGCGGGGGAGGGGCTCGCCTGGCTGCACCGGGCCGCCGAAGGCTTCGGCGGTCGTCGCGTCAATGCGCTTGGGCCGGCCGCCTGGGCTCCCCTGTTCGCGCCACTGCACGAGGCGGCAGAAGCGCTGAAGCCCGGTCTCGCCACCGTGATCGCAGGCGACCTGGCCTTGCTGGAACGGCGCTGGCCGAGGGACCTCGCCGAAGGCCTGATCCATGCCGACCTGTTCCCGGACAACGTCTTCATGATGAATGGACGCTTCGCCGGAGCGATCGACTTCTACTTCGCCTGCTGGGATATCCTGGCCTACGACATCGCCGTGGCGCTGAACGCCTGGTGCTTCGAGCCGGACGGCGGTTTCAACATCACGGCCGCCGGAGCTCTCATCGAAGGCTATCAGCGCCGCCGCGTTCTGAGCGCCGACGAACGCGCCGCCCTGCCGATCCTGGCTCACGGCGCCGCCATGCGCTTCTTCCTGACGCGCCTGCACGATTGGGGCGCGACGCCGGCGGGCTCGCTGGTGCGGCCCAAGGACCCGATGGATTACGAACGCCGCCTCGCCGCCCATCGGGCCGGCATCTTCCTGCTGGAGACTTGAGTGACCCCCAAGGTGGTGATCTTCACCGATGGTTCCTGTCGCGGGAACCCGGGTCCGGGCGGCTGGGGCGCGCTGCTGACGTTCGAGGGCCGCGAGCGGGAGCTGTGGGGCGGAGAGCCGCAGACCACCAACAACCGCATGGAGCTCACCGCCGCCTGCGAGGCGCTGGAAGCTTTGAAGCGGCCCTGCCGGGTGGAGCTGCACACCGACAGCCAGTACGTGCGCGGCGGCATCACCGAGTGGCTGCACCTGTGGAAGGCGCGCGGCTGGCGCACGCTCACCAAGGGCGCGGTGAAGAACGAGGATCTGTGGCGCCGGCTCGACGCGGCCCGCGAGCGGCACGACGTCGACTGGCGCTGGATCAAGGGCCACGCCGGGCACGTGGGCAACGAACGCGCCGACGCCCTGGCCAGGCGCGGACTGGTCGAGATGGAAGCGACCATGGCGGGCAAGAGCCCCGAGACGCGCTAGCGGCTGAGTCCCGCCAGCGCGGCCCCCAGGGTCTCGGCGCGGAAGGGCTTGGTGATCCTGGGAAGGTCGGGCGAAAGCGCGCCGATGTTGGCGTAGCCCGAGACGATCAGCACCGGCAGGTTCGGCAGCCGTTGGCGCGCCGCCCGCGCCAGAGCGTCGCCGGTCATTCCGTCCATCAGCTGGTCGGTGACGAGGATATCCGGGCTCAGCCCCGCCTCGATCTTCGCCAGGGCCGTCTCGCCGGAATGCGCTTCCACCACCGTGTAGCCGAACGCCTCGATCATCTGGGCGGTGGCGGCTCTGACGAGGGGTTCATCATCGACCAGCAGAACCGTACCGGCGCCGCTCGGAGCCGTTGGTGGAGACCGGAGCGGCAAGACGTCAGCCGATGACTTAGTCTCGCCCAGCGGCAGCCAGAGGGTGATGGCGGTCCCCTCTCCCGGCCGGCTGCGGATCGCCAACGCCCCGCCGAGCTGACGGACAAGGCCGTCGACCATGGAGAGCCCAAGGCCGGTGCCCTGACCCACGGTCTTCGTGGAGAAGAACGGCTCGATGGCGCGCGATCGCGTCTCCTCGTCCATCCCGACCCCACTGTCGGTCACCGTCACGCAGATGTAGTCGCCGCGCGGAAGATCGGCGTGTTCGCCCACTTGGACTTCGCAGAGGTGCACGGCGAATGTCAGGAGGCCGCCGTTCGGCATCGCGTCGCGCGCATTCACCCCGAGATTCAGAAGCGCCATTTCGAGTTGATTGACGTCGGCGAGGGCCGGCGGCAGATCGGGCTCGATCTCGATCCCCAGACGCACCTTTGGTCCGATGGTGCTGGCGATCAGGTCGGTCATGCCTTCTATGAGCTCGCCCACGTCCACCGATTTGGGGTTCAACGGCTGCCGGCGGGCAAACGCGAGCAGTCGCTGAACCAAGGTGCGAGCCCGTTCGGCGGACTGCAGCGCGCCGACGATGAGACGCTTATCGCGCTCGGTTCCCACTCCGCGCCGCTCCAGCATGTCGAGCGCCCCCACGATCGGCGTGAGCAGGTTGTTGAAGTCGTGCGCGACGCCGCCGGTGAGCTGGCCGATCGCCTCCATCTTCTGCGCCTGGCGAAGCGCGGCCTCCGCCTCGAGCCGCTCGGCGACGGCTTGGCTCACCCGCGCTTCGAGCGACGCATTCAACGTCCGAAGCGCTTCCTCGGCCGCCTTCTGCTGGTGGATATCGACGCCGACGCCGACCCAGCCGGTCACCCGATCTCCATCCCGCACTGGACTGCCGCGCACGGAGTGCCAGCGATGCACGCCGTCGTGCCGCTTGAAGCGGTATTCGATGTCGTAGGGCGCTCCGAACCGCCAGCTCGCCTCCCAGGCGGCGGCGGCGCGTTCCCGGTCCTCCGGGTGGACGGAGGCGACCCACCCGTCGCCCTTCAGCTCTTCGGCGGTCATTCCGGAGAAGCGATGGTAGGGCGGGTTGGTGTAGGTGTTGGCGCCGTCGCTATCGGTGATGAACAGGATCGCCGGGATGGTTTCGGCGAGGGCGCGGAAGCGGGCCTCGCTCTGCCCCAGCGCGGCCTGCGCGTGCACGCGCTCGGTGACATCCTGTCCTTGCGTATAGAGACCGATCACCTCCCCGGCGGCGTTCCGGATCGGCGCGGCGAGGAAGTCGAGAAAGCGGACCTCGGGCTCGCCCGCTCCGCCCACCCGGAACCGGAACGGCGCGGCATAGGCGAGGCGACGCTCGCCGGTGCGGTAAACATAGTCCAGCAGGTCGTCGTAACCCTGGCCGCTGAGGTCGGCGAACACGGCCCGCGCGGTTCCGCCGATCCAGTCTTCGCTGCCGAACAGTCGCCGGTGCTCGGCGTTGACGAAGTCGAAGACGTGCTCGGGGCCACGCAAGGTGGCGATGAAGCCCGGCGCCTGCTCGAACAGCGCCCCGAGCCGCGCCCGCGCCGCCTCGAACTCCTGGCGAGCGAGAACCTGGCGGGTGGTTTCGGTGGCGATCACCAAGACGCCCCCGATGCCCGTCGGCGCGGTCTCGTCATCGATGGGACTGTAGCTGTACGTCCACCAGGCGTCTTCCAGGCGGCCGTTGCGCAGGATCGGCGCGTGCGCGTCTTCCCGCCAGGTCGCCTCGCCACCGGAGAGGATCAGGTCGACCTGCGGCGACACCCGATCCGTCCAGCTTTCGCTCCAGACCTCGGCGGCTGGACGCCCGAGCGCGGTCTCGAGGCGATCCTTGCCCAGGAAGGCGCCCGCTGCGTCGTTGTGGAGATAGATCGCGTCTCGTCCCCAGAAGATGGACACCGGGTGACGGGTGGTGAGCATCAGGCGCGTGGCCATCTTCAGCGCCGCCGGCCAGACCTCCGGCGGTCCCAACGGAGTCCGGCTCCAGTCCAAGGCGCGCATGCGCTCACCGGACGTCCCGCCATCGCGCAGGAAGTCGGGCTTACGCTCGACCGGGGTGAGATCGTCCGCCAAGAACTGCTTTCCCCAAGGGCTCAGTTGATTTCGCCCACCCGCGCCCCAACGTCCAGCCATGACGATCGTGGATTGCGCACGGTTCGAAACCTCTCGCACGGCCGTTCATTCGAAGGGCGCCCCTCACGAGACACTGGAGATCTTCATGGCCCAAGTCGACGCCCGCGCCTCCGGCGAGTTCCAGCTCGGGAGGCATAAGGTCACCCGCCTCGGGTTCGGGGCCATGCGCCTCACCGGCGAGGGGATCTGGGGCGAACCCAAGGACAGGGCCGAAGCCCTGCGCGTCCTTGGACGTCTCAAGGATCTCGGCGTCGATTTCATCGACACGGCCGATTCCTATGGCCCCTTCGTCTCCGAAGACCTCATCGCCGAGGCTCTTGCCCCCTACGACGGCGTCTTTGTCGCCACCAAGGGCGGTCTCACCCGGCATGGTCCGGGAATCTGGCGGCCCGTCGGCCGTCCCGAGTACCTGCGCCAATGCGTGCTGATGAGCCTGCGTCGGCTGAAGGTCGATCGCATCGATCTGTGGCAGCTTCATCGCATCGACCCGGCGGTGCCGCGCCAGGAGCAGTTCGAGGCCATGGCCGAGATGCTGAAAGACGGCCTCGTCGCACAGCTCGGCTTGAGCCAGGTCTCGATCGAGGAGATCGAGGCGGCGCGCGAGGTCTTCCCCGTGGCCACGGTCCAGAACCGCTACAACCTCACCGACCGCGCCGACGAGGCGGTGGTGGACTACTGCGCGCGCGAGGGGATCGGCTTCATTCCCTGGTTCCCGCTGGCGGCCGGCGAGCTCGCCAAGGAGGGCGGAGCCGCCGACCGCATCGCCAAGGCTCATGGCGCCACCGCGAGCCAGGTCGCCCTGGCGTGGATCCTGAAGCGCAGCCCCTGCATGCTGCCGATCCCCGGCACCTCCAGCGTCAGACACCTCGAGGAGAACGTGGCGGCCGCCGCGCTCGAGCTCACGGACGAAGAAGCGCGAGCCCTGGACGAGGCGTCCAAGCCGCCGGCCTGATCCGCTTTTCGCGTGCGCTGCCCACGACATCTGGGGGTGAACGAACTCGGAAATCAGCGGTGACCACTGATTCGGACACGCTTCGTTTCCGCTCCGTTCAGGGCGATTCACGATCGGCGTTAACTTCGCGACCTCGTGGGCTTCCCGCTTAGCCGTCGAGGCCCAGACGCTGGCGGAAGAAGCCGATCACGCGCTGTTCGGCGGCCTTGGTCGCGGACCCTTCGCGATCGTCCAGGTGGATGGTCAGCACCGCGTGCGGGGGATAGCCCGTGCCCGGCCTGGCGTCCGCGTCCTCGAGCTCGATGGCCTCGAACCGGTCCCCGAACTCCCGCTTGAGCGTCTCGAAGCGAGCGTCTGGAACCAGCGCGTCGCTCCGGAAGCGCAGACCGATCATCGAAAGGTCTTCTTCCTCGAAGCGGCGCTTCGCACAGGCGATTTCCGCCCGAGAGCAGTCGATGAGCCGCGCGCCCGATTTGCCGACCGGGAGCGAAGGCTGCGAGAGCACCGGAGCGACCACAGCGGGTTCGGTCATCATCGCCAAGGCGAAGCCGCCGGTGAAGCACATGCCGACCGCGCCCACGCCCGGGCCGCCGCGCTGGGCGTGAACCTCGCGCGCCAGGGCGCGCAGCCAGTCGACGATGGGTGACGATCGACCATTCGCCCAGACATTGAACTCCCGGCGGATGCAAACGCCGGCGACCATCTGCATCAGCGTGTAGGCCTTGGTGGGGACCAGACCGGGCTTGCCGAACAAACTTGGGCACACGGCGGTCATCCCCGCCTCGGCCACGCGCTCGGCGAAGCGCAGAACCGGAGGGTGGAGGTTCGGCATCTCGTGGATCACGATGACGCCGGGCCCCGAGCCTCGCGTGTAGACCGGCCGGGTCCACTTACCCGCGGTGAATTCACGCTTCTCGAACCCCGCTAACTCCGGCGCGCTCATCATCCCCCTCCGTTCAAGCCTTGCTTCCGCGAACGCCTAGACGCCAATACTCGCCCGCCGCCGGCAAGAGCGAACAGGGAGTGCGCTGACGTGAGCGAGGGTGAGGTTTTCCAGGTCCCGGAAGTCTGGGCGAAACGGGCCCACATGGACGCCGCGGGCTACGAGGCCGCCTGGCGGGAGGTGGAGACCGATCCAGACGGCTACTGGCGCAAGCTCGGCGAGCGGCTGGATTGGACCAAGCCGTTCACCAAGGTGAAGGACACCTCCTTCGCCCGCGAGGACTTCCACATTCGATGGTTCGAGGACGGGGTCCTCAACGCGAGCGTCAACTGCCTCGACCGCCACCTTGCCGAGCGGGGCGACCAGGTGGCGATCATCTGGGAGGGCGACGATCCGCACGACTCCCGGCGCATCACCTACCGCGAGGCCCATGCCGAAACCTGCCGCATGGCCAATGTGCTGCGGATGCTGGGCGTCAAGAAGGGCGACCGGGTCACCATCTACCTGCCGATGATCCCCGAGGCCGCCTACGCCATGCTGGCCTGCGCGCGGATCGGCGCGATCCACAGCGTGATCTTCGGCGGCTTCTCGCCGGACTCGATCGCCGGCCGGATCGAGGATTGTGGCTCGACGCTGGTGATCACCGCCGACGAGGGACTGCGCGGCGGGCGCAAGATCCCGCTGAAGGACAACGTCGACCAGGCGCTGGAGCGCTGCCCGGGCGTGACCGACGTGGTGGTCGTCCGGCGCACCGGCGCGCCCGTGAACATGGTCGCCGGACGGGACCATCCGTATACGGACTTGCGCGCCGAAGCCGCCGCCGATTGCCCGCCGGAGCCGATGGGCGCGGAGGACCCGCTGTTCATCCTCTACACCTCGGGCTCGACCGGGAAGCCCAAGGGCGTGCTGCACACCACCGGCGGATATCTCGCCTGGGCCAGCCACACGCACGAACTGTGCTTCGACTATCGGCCGGGCGAGGTGTTCTGGTGCACCGCCGACGTGGGCTGGGTCACCGGCCACAGCTACATCGTCTATGGCCCGCTCGCGAACGGGGCGACGACGGTGATCTTCGAGGGCGTGCCGACCTATCCCACCGCCTCGCGCTTCTGGCAGGTGATCGACAAGCACAGCGTGGAGATCTTCTACACCGCGCCGACGGCGATCCGCGCCTTGATGCGCGAGGGCGACGGCCCCGTGCACGTGACCTCGCGCGCGTCCCTCCGGCTGCTGGGCACGGTGGGTGAGCCGATCAATCCGGAAGCCTGGCTCTGGTACCACCGCGTGGTCGGCGAGGGCCGTTGCCCGGTGGTCGACACCTGGTGGCAGACCGAAACCGGGGCGGCGCTGATCGCGCCCCTGCCCGGCGCAACCCCGCTCAAGCCGGGCTCCGCCACCAAGCCGCTGCCGGGGATCAAGCTCCAGCTGGTCGATGCGGACGGCAAGGTGCTGGAGGGCGCGGCGAGCGGAAACCTGTGCATCACCGACAGTTGGCCGGGGCAGATGCGCACCGTCTATGGCGACCCCGAACGCTTCTTCAACACCTACTTCTCGGCGTATCCGGGCAAGTATTTCACCGGCGACGGCTGCCGGCGGGACGAGGACGGCTACTACTGGATCACCGGCCGGGTCGACGACGTGATCAACGTCTCCGGCCACCGCATCGGCACCGCGGAACTGGAAAGCGCGCTCGTCGGCCACGTCGCCGTCGCTGAAGCGGCCGTGGTCGGCTTCCCCCACGATGTGAAGGGCCAGGGGATCTGGGCCTACGTCACCCTGATCATCGACCAGGAGCCCACGGACGCCCTTCGCTCCGAACTCGTCGGCTGGGTGCGCAAGGAGATCGGCCCCTTCGCCGCGCCGGACGTGATCCAGTGGGCGCCCGGCCTGCCCAAGACCCGCTCGGGCAAGATCATGCGCCGGATCCTGCGCAAGGTGGCGGAGAACGACCTCGGCAACCTCGGCGACACAACGACGCTGGCCGACCCTGGGGTGGTTGACGACCTGGTGAAGAATCGGAAAACCTAGAGGAAATACCTGGGGAGGTTTTTCATTGCATAAGATCGGATTGGCGAGCGCCGTCGCGCTGACGATGGCGTTCGGCGGCTGGAGCGCGGCCAACGCGGCTCCAGCGGCCACCTGCAAGATGCAGCAGATCGGCGAACTCGACGTCATCTCCCATGCGGGATCGCCCGTGGTCGACGGCAAGGTCAACAACGTCCCGGTCCACTTGCTGGTCGATAGCGGCTCGGTGGCGACCAGCCTCTCGCGCCAGACCACCGCCCGCGCGGGACTGACCGTAAAGGTCGTCGACTACGTCACCATGTACGGCACCGATGGCGCGGATCGGCTGGGGGAAGTCGGGGTCAAGACCTTCCAGGTCGGGCCGTTCGTGGCGCAGAACTCGAACCTCGCCGTCCTCGGGCGCGGGAAGGACGAGACCGACGGTCTGCTCGGCATCCAGTTCCTGCGGCAGTCGGACGTCGAATTCGACCTGCCCCACAACAAGATCCGCTTCTTCAAGACCGAAGGCTGCACCGGAGATCAGGTGGTCTACTGGGGATCGGCTTATTCGGTCCTGCCGATCTACTCGCATACCTCCAACGCCATGCTCGATGTCGACGTGAAGATCGGCGGGCGTCCGGTTCACGCCACCATGGACACCGGCGCGTACCAATCCGTGGTTACGCCCGACATCGCCGCCCGACAGTCCGTACACCTCACGCCGGCCGGAGAGGCCTCGGGCGCAACCGGGCTGTCCAAGGTTCCGTACTCGGTCGGCACGTTCGACAGTTTCTCGTTCGGGGAAGACGAGACGATCAAGAACGCCCGGCTGAACGTCGCCGACCTGTGGCGTCACACCGAAGACGTGCGGCTCGGCTCCAAGATCCCGATCAAGGTCGCCGGCGGATCCGAAATGCTGCTCGGCGCCGACTTCTTCCGCGCCCATCGCGTCTATGTGTCGAATAGCCAGAACAAGGTCTATGTCAGCTACGTCGGCGGACCGGTGTTCTCGGTGCGCGCCGCGTCCCCGCCCTCCAGCCCGCCGCCTACGGGGTCCACAACACCCTGATCGGCGTCGCCGCTTGGCGAAGCAGGGTGGCGATCGGCGGCGAATAGCCGGGTTCGGAGGCGATCCGTTCGACCACGGCGCGTTTCGCGTCTCCGCTGATGAACACCACGATCAGCGCGCTCTCGAGGACAGCCCGGGCGGTGAGGCTGATGCGCTCGACGTTCGGCTTTTCGGAAGAGACGCCGGTTCCGACCACCAGACGCTCCCCGTTCGGATCGAGCCGCGCCGCCAGGTCGGGATCGTTCGGAAACAGCGAGCAGAAGTGTCCGTCAGCGCCCATGCCCAGCAGGCAGGCGCGGGCGGGAAGCGCGGCGCCGACCTTCGGCTCCGCGGCGGCGGCGTCCTCGGCCGGCGTGGCGCCATGGCCTTTGAGCGGCAGGAAGGTCGCGGCCGTGGCGCGCTCCACCAGCAGTCTTCCGCGAAGCAGCGGCTCGTTGCTGTCCGGCGAGGTCGGATCCACAAACCGGTCGTCGGTGGGGATGATCGTGGTGTGAGCCCAGTCCAGGTCCATACGCGATAGACGGTCGTAGACCGGCCCCGGCGTGGTCCCGCCTGTAGCGAGGAAGCTCCGCGAACCCTCGGAGGCGAGCGCCTGCTGGATCGCGCTGGCCGCCGCGTCCGCCCAGGCGTCGCGATCCTCGAAGGCCTCGAGCTGGCTCATTCTTCCAGCCACTGCCGGTCGGAGCGCTCGAGCAGGGCGAAGGCGCCATGCGGGCCCCAGCTGCCGGCGGCGTAGGGGCGCGGCGCGGCGCCGTTTTCGGCCCAGGCCGCCTCCACCGAGTCGATCCAGGCCCAGGCGGTTTCGACCTCGTCGCGGCGCACGAACAGGCCCTGTTGGCCGTTGAGCACGTCGAGGAACAGCCGCTCGTAGGCGATCCGGCGACGGCCGCCGTCGTCGAGATTCAGGCTCAGCGGCATCGCCTTGAGGCGGGCGCTGGAGATCCCGGGACGGCGGTTCATCAGCAGCAGCGAGATGTCTTCTTCGGGCTGGAGGTCGATGACCAGCCGATTGGCGACAAGATCCCCACTGGCCTGGCCGAACATCGAGTGCGGCAGCGGCTTGAACTGGATGACGATCTGGGTGCGCTTCTCAGGCAGCCGCTTGCCGGTGCGCAGGAAGAACGGGGTGTTGGCCCAGCGCCAGTTGTCGATATCGGCGCGCAGGGCGACGAACGTCTCTGTGCCGCTCTCGGAGCCCTTCTCCTCGGTGTAGGCCTTGACCGACTTGCCGCCCACGACGCCGGCCCGGTACTGGCCCCGCGCGGTGAGGGTCTGCACGTCCCGCGCGGTCATCCGGCGCAGGGACTTCAGCACCTTGACCTTCTCGTCGCGAACCGAGTCCGGGTTGTCGTCCGCCGGCGGCTCCATCGCCACCAGGCAGAGGAGCTGGAGCATGTGGTTCTGCACCATGTCGCGCAGGGCGCCGTACTCGTCGTAGTAGCCCCAGCGGTCGCCGACGCCCTCGGTCTCGGCGATGGTGATCTGCACGTGGTCGATGGCGAGGCTGTTCCACAGCGGCTCGAACAGCGTGTTGGCGAAGCGCAGGGCGATCAGGTTCTGGACCGTCTCCTTGCCCAGGTAGTGATCGATGCGGAAGATGTTCGGCTCGGCGAAGACCTTGCCGACCTCGTCGTTGATCACCCTCGAACTGGCGAGGTCTCGGCCGAGCGGCTTTTCCAGGACGATCCGGCAGTCTCCGCAGGCGAGACCCGCCGCCTGGAGCCTCGCGCAGGCGGAGCCGTATACGGACGGCGACAAGGCCAGATAGTAGATGTTGACGCTGTCGCGGCCCAGCTTTCCCGCCAAGGCGTCGAGGCCGTCGTCCTTGCTGACGTCGGCCGCGCAGTAATCGAGGCGGGCGCGGAAACGATCCCAGGCGGCGGCGTCGATCGGTTCGGACCGGGCGTCCAGGGTTTCGCGCACGCGTTTCGAATAGGCCTCGCCGTCCATCTCGGTTCGAGCCGAGCCGACGATCTTCAGGCCTTCCGGAAGAAGGCCGTCGGCGTCGAGGAAGAAGAGGCTCGGCAGGAGCATGCGCGCGGCGAGGTCGCCGGTGGCGCCGAAGATGACGATGTTCTCGATGGGGCGTGTCGGCATGGAAGCCTTCTAACGCACGAGAGCGACGTTTCGATGAGGCTATGCGGCGACGAGGTGGCGCCAGACGCGGTTATCGGCTAAACGCCCCGCTCCTCCCGGCTCGCACCCGTAGCTCAGCTGGATAGAGCGTTGCCCTCCGAAGGCAAAGGTCACACGTTCGAATTGTGTCGGGTGCGCCATTTTCCTCTGAGCGCTCAGTAGCGTAGAGGAACACCCTCCAGGGTGTCGAACGAGGGGACAAGCCGGGTCCGCACATGGTCCGCACAGTCGAGGAAACTTCACCCCACACGGCGTTGTGATCTCACAACCAACCCACCGCCCAAGCTGATCAGAGCGAGGGCCTGTTCGAAGGCGTCGCGGTCCAAGTTCCGGGGGCGGCTTGCACGATCAACGGCAGCCGCGTCGACCCTCGGTGTGGCACAGCGTCGGGCGCCGCCTCGAGGCGACAAGCGGCGGCAGGGTCACGCCGTCAATCAACGCTCCTAAGTCTCAGTTCACCAGCTGGGTGGGCGCTAGTCGAAACCTGCCGCGGCCTCATACAGAGCGCGCTTCGGCGAGGGTGAAGGCCGGGTCGCTGATGCTGGCCGCGCCGGTTTCCATGTGACCGGCAAGACGGCGCAGGTAGGACGGAACGCCTTGCCACGTTACGCCGCGCACCGCGAGGTGGCCGCCGGCGAGCTGGCGGTGGTGCCCATCGCCCACGCCCTGTTCCGCGGCGTCCACGCCCGCGTGCTCGTGCGCGCGGATCGGCCGCTGGCGGCCGCGCCGAGCGAACTGCTGGCGTGGATCCTGCAGCGCATGACGATGTTCGGTGGCGCAGCCGTGAAGCCGCCGCCGCGACGCCGCCTGAAAGATCAGGCCGGCTTTGCGGCCGCGGTGGAAACTGATACGGTGGCGTGATCGCAGCCGAGCTTCGCGGAGAGACAGCCATGGCCAATTCCACCCTCCCCGGCCCCGCCGGCATCGCCCCGCGCCCGCTGGCCGCCGCGCGCACGCCAGGCCCGCTGGGGCGCAACGACGCCGGCGACCCGAACGTCACGACGCGGCAGGGCGATACCCCCGGCCCTGTCGGCGCCAACGACCACGGCGACCCCAACCTGCCGGCGGCATCCGCGCGCAACGGCCAGACGCCGGGCAAGCTGCCGGACGGCACGCCTGTGTCGGGCGGCTCGGACGGCAAGACGGCGGCGCTCGTGTGCCCGGCGCCGCTGGCAACCCGAACGGACGGCAGCAAGCAGGACGTGGACTGGGCCTTCATCAGCGCCCGCGAAGGCGGCCAGGTGCTGACCGGCTACGTGCCAGACGCCAGCGGCAGCCAGAGCGGCGTCACCATCGGCACCGGCATCGACCTGGGCCAGCGCGCCGGCAGCGACATCGACGCGCTGGACATCCCGGCCGCCCTCAAGACCACGCTCAAGGCCTATTGCGGCAAGAAGGCCAAGGACGCGACGGACTACCTGAAGAAGAACCCGCTCACGGTCACGGCCGACGACGCGACGTCGCTCGACAAGGCCATCAAGCAGCCCTTGCTCGACAAGTTGGTCACCGCCTACGACGCCGCCGTCGACAAGGCGAACGCGGCCGACCATTGCTCGCGCGTGCACTTCAACGCGCTGCCGCAGGGCGTGCAGACGGCGCTGGCGTCGCCGGATTTCCAGTACGGCTCGTTGACCGGCTCCACGCCCAACTACTGGAAGCAGGTCACCGAACAGCGCTGGAAGGATGCCAGCGACAACCTCAAGAAGTTCGGCGATGCGTACCCGTCCCGCCGCAAGCTCGAGGCGGGCCTGATCGACGCGGCGCTCGCCGCCGCCCCGGCGCCGCCGGCCGCCGCGGCCACCGCCGCTCCCGCCAACCCGTGAACCGCTTCTCAGCCCCCATGCGTACCCAACCTTCCCTCTCGCTGCTGGCCATCGCCGGCTTCGCGCTGATCGGCTGCGCGACCGCGCCAGCCGGCGCGTTGACGCTGGACGCCGCCTTGAAGGCGCCCACCGCGCCGCCGTCGATCGTCGACCGCGCCGCGGGCATCGAGCTGCATTCCTGCGCAGACCTGATCGGGGCCCTGCGCGCCGCCAAGGATCTCGGCGAGGCGGCGGAGCGCCCGCAATTCAACGCCTACGCCGATTGCCTGGCCGTCGCGCTGATCGCCGACGGCCGCGCCGCGCCCGACGCCGCATTCGACGTGCGCAGCGCCGCCGACCGGCTCTACCGCGACCTCGACCTCGCCAGCGTCGCCAGCTCGCTCGCGCCGCGCAGGCCGGCCGAGCACTACCGCTTGCGCGACTTCAAGTTCGATGTCGCGCACATCACGCCGCTGCAGGCGCAGTTGCAGGGCAACGGGTTCTCTGTACACGCTCGACGTGCTGGCCGTCGGCGATTTCCGTCATCTCGGCCGATCCGAGCTGCTGGTGCGCTTCACCGATCGGGCGACGAACCAGGGCAGCTACGACCGCCGCTCAGTGCTGGTGATCGATGCCGGCGCGCAGCCGCCGACGCTCGTGGCCACCGATGCGATGGACGTGCTGCGGGTCGGCGCGCCGCACTGAGCCGCCGCGCCCGATCGCACCAGGGCTAAACTCCGCCGCTCCAGGAGGCCCCGATGTTCCCGCCGCGCCGCCCGTTTCCTTCGCCGCCAGCCGACATGACGCTCGTCCGGAGCGCCGCGCTGACCCACGCCCCTCCCCCGCCGATGAGTGGCCGCCCTGCGCCGGTCGCGCCGCTCGACACGAGCGCACTCCATCTCGATGCCTACCGGCGTCGCATCGGCTTCGCCGGCCGGCTCGCCCCCACCCGCGAGTGCCTCGACCAGCTGATCCTGCACCACGCGGCCGCGATTCCGTTCGAGAACATCGAGGTGCTCGCGCGGCGTGTTCCCCGACTCGACATCGCGGGCCTGCAGGACAAGCTGGTGCGCCGCCGCCGCGGCGGCTACTGCTTCGAGCAAACACGCTGTTTCGCGGCGTGCTGCAGGCCGCGGGCTTCGAGGCGCAGCCGATGGAGGCACGCATTCGCTCCGGCGTGCCGGCCGATGTCGTCACCGCGCGCACGCATCTCGCCACGCGCGTCGTCCTCGACGGCGTCGACCACCTGGTGGACGTCGGCTGCAGCACCGTCGCGCCGCTCGCCTCGCTCGTGCTCGACAGCCGCGACGACCAGGCCGCCGGCACCGGCGTCTACCGTCTCGTCGACGTCGATGGCGAACTGCTGTTGCAGACGCTGGCCGCCGACGGCTGGGCGGACGCCTACCAGCTGCTTCGCAGCGCGCCGCACCCGATCGATTGCGAGATGGGCAACTGGTTCGTCGCCACGACACCGACATCGACGCTGGCGCACAACCTGCTCGCCGGCCGCGCGATCGAGGGCGGGCGCCTGCGGCTGTTCAACCGCCGGCTGTCGACCTTCCGCCCGCAGACGGCCGCGCCGGCGGAGCAGACGCTGCAGACGCGCGCGGAGTTCGCCGACGTGCTCGCCGACGGCTTCGGCCTGGACGTCGCGCCGGCGGATCTCGACGCGGTGATGGCGGCGCTGGATCGCCTCCCGGCGGCCTGAGGCGATGGAGCTCGTCGAGCGCGACGCCGCCCTGCTGACGTTCGAACGCCAGTTGGCGGCGACGCGGCTCGGCAGCGGCCATGTGCTGCTGGTGAGCGGCGAGGCCGGCATCGGCAAGACGACCTTGCTCAAGGCCTTCGGCCAGCGACGCGACGACGCGGCGCTGTGGTGGGGCGCCTGCGACTCGCTCGAGACGCCGCATCCGCTCGCGCCGCTGCACGACATCGCGCGCGGCGCCGACGTCGCCTTCAAGCCGTTGCTGCAGCCCGGCCACGCGCGTGCCGAGCTGTTCGAGTCCGTGCTGGAAGCGCTGCAGCAGAGCCGCCGGCCCGTGGTCGCCGTGTTCGAGGACGTGCACTGGGCCGACGACGCCACGCTCGATTTGCTGAAATTCCTGGGCCGCCGCATCGACCGCGTGCGCTGCCTGCTGGTGCTGTCGTGGCGCGACGACGAGGTGTCGGCCGCGCATCCGCTGCGCCGGCTGCTCGGCGAGCTGCCGTCCAGCCTCGTCACGCGGCTGGCGCTGGAGCCCTTGTCGGCCGGCGCCGTCGACCGGCTCGCCCGCGCCGCGATGCGGTCCGCCAGCGGGCTGCACGCGGTCACGCGCGGCAACCCGTTGTTCGTCAGCGAACTGCTGCGCCATGGCTCGGAGGGCGTGCCGCACGGCGTGCAGGATCTCGTGCTCGCGCGCTTCGCGCGGCTCGGCGCCGCGGCGCAGGCCGTCGTGCGCGCTGGCCTCCACCGTGCCCACGCGCATCGAGGCCGCGCTGGTCGAGACGCTGCTCGCGCCGTCGCCGGAGGTCGTCGACGAGTGCCTGAACTCGGGCCTGCTCAGCGCGGGCGACGGCGCCTATTTCTTTCGCCATGAGCTGGCGCGCGTCGCGGTCGAGGCGTCGCTGTCGCCGCCCGATCGCCCGCGCGCTGCACGCCGACGTGCTGCGCGCGCTGGCACGGCCCGGCCAGGCCGCGGTCTCGCTCGCGCGGCGCGTGCATCACGCCGTGCGCGCGGGCGACGCGCGGGCGGTCGCGACGCTCGCGCCCGAGGCCGCGCGCCAGGCGCAGCAGCGCGGCGCGCACCTGGAGGCGGCGGCGCATTTCCGCACGGCGCTGGCGCATGGCGAGCCGCGGCGACGACGTCGGCGACTGGCTCGCCGCCTGCGCGCGCGAGTGCCGCCTCACGAACCAGCTCGACGCCGCGGTCGACGCGCACGGCCAGCTGTCCGCGTGGCACGAGGCGCACCCCGACGCGCGGCGCGAGGCGACGCAACCTCAGCCAGCTGGCGCTGGTGCAGGTGCTCGCGCTGCGCAACGCCGAGGCCGACGCGGCGAGCCAGCGCGCCATCGCGCTGCTGGCGCCGCTGCCGCCCGGCCCCGAGCTGGCGCGCGCCTACCGCGTCGAGGCGCAGCTGCGCATGCTCAATCGCGATTGCGAGGCGGCGGTCGAGTGGGCCGACAAGGCCATCGCGCTGGCCAGCCAGTTCGGCGAGCGCGAGATCCTCGCCGAGGCGGTGGGCACGCTGGGCACGGCGACGCTGTTCCTCGACTACGACGCCGGTTGCGCGCACCTCGCGCACGCGCTCGAACTCGCGCTGGCGGACGGCCTGCACGGACTCGCCGCGAACACCTACAGCAACCTCGGGTCGGGCTCCGGCGAGGTGTGGCGCCTGCGCGAGGCCCGGGCCCACCTGAAGACGGCGATCGCGTTCGCGCAGCGGCACGAGATCGACTTCTATCGCCACTACGCCGTCGCCTGGCTCGCACTGTGCGAGCTGCACCTGGGCCAATGGGACGACGCGCACGAGCACGCGCTGGACATCGTCGCGCAGCCCACCCCGCCCACGACCAGCCGCGTGATGGCGCTGGCCGCGCTGGGCCGGCTGCAGGCGCGCCGCGGCGAGCCCGAGGCCGCGCGGACGCTGGACGAGGCCCTCGCGCTGGCGCTGGCCAGCGGCACGCTGCAGCGAATCGCGCCGGTCCGTGCGCGCGGGCCGAGGCCGCGTTCCTGCGCGGCGACCTCCGGCCACGATCGAGGAAGCCGAGGCCGCGCTGGCGCTGGCCGAGTCGCACCGCCACGCCTGGTTCGCCGGCGAGCTGGCGTATTGGGTGCGTCGTGCCGGCGCCTCGGGTCGTGCCCGCCGCCTGCGCGGAACCGTACGCGTTGGAGTTGCACGGCCACCATGCGGCGGCCGCGCCGCGTGGGCGGCGCTCGGCTGCCCGTTCGAGCAAGCTCGCGCGCTGGCCGGGGGCGATCCGACGCCGCGCGCGGCGCCCTCGCGTTGTTCGACGCTCTGGGTGCGCGCCTCCGCGAGCGTCCAGCTGCGGCAAACGCTGCGCGCCGCCGGCGCTCGCATCCCGCGCGGCGCCCGCGCAACGAGACAGACCAATCCGCACCAGCTCACCGAACCGCGAGATGGAGGTGCTGGAGCTGTTGTGTGCCGGCCTAAGAACCCGAGATCGCCGAGCGCCTGTCCGCTCGGTGCGCACCGTCGATCACCACGTGGCCGCCCGTTCGCGAAGCTGGGCGTGGGCGTCGCGGGCCGAAGCCGTCTCGGCCGCGGCTGCGGGCCGGCATCGGCTCGCAAAATGGGCAGCCGCGACGCGAAATCCGGGTAATGATGCCGTCGCGCCGGTGGTTCCGCTCGTCCTATCCTTGGTTTGACGGTCAACCCCGGCCGAACATCCGAAGGAGCCCCCATGCCCCGCTTCTGGTCGACGCACTTCCCCGACGGCCTGCGCATTCCCGATGACGGTGAAGGCGCCGAGGCCTGGGCGCGACGTGGTCGACAACAACGCCCGCAGCGACGTGACCTGGGTGCACTCGTACGTCACCGGGACCGAGCAAGACGTTTTGCATCTACGACGCGCCGTCGCCGGAAGCGATCCGCGAGACGCCCGCGACAACAACCTGCCGATCGATCCATCACGCCGGTGACCGTCTGGATCCGTATTTCTATCGCGGCTGACGCGGCTGACGCGGCGACCCGAAGTCGCGCAGACGAACCGCATGCACGCGGTTGCGCTGCCCGCTCACCTTGCCGGCCATCGCCTTCTCGGCGGCCGCGCCGAGCAGCTGGCGCAGCGTGGTGCCCGGCGGCCCGCTGGCGACGCCCACGGTCAGCGTGACGACCGCGGCCACCGACGAGGCGGCCTGCGCCAGCGCGAGGCCCTTCACCGCGCTGCGCAGGCGTTCCGCAGCGGCGACCGCGGCGCCGTCGCTGGCCTCGATGTCGATGTCGCGCAGGAGCACCACGAATTCGTCGCCGCCCTTGCGGAAGACGGAGTCGCCCTCGCGGGCCGCCGCCTTGATCGCCTGGGCGATCGCGCGCAACGCGTCGTCGCCCGCGGCGTCGCCGTGCACGTGGTTGTAGTCGCCGAAGTGGTCGACATCGATGAACGCGATCGCCGAACGCGGCGCGCGCCGATCGGCGCCGCCGTCCGCCGCGTGCAGCAGCTCGTCCAGCGCGAGGCGGTTGCGCAGGCCGGTCAGCGCGTCGGTGCGTGCTTCCTCGCGCAGCGCGCGGTTGCGCTCCTGCAGCTCGATGGCGGTGGGCGCGACGTCGCGCCGCGACGCGACGACCTGGTGCGTGTCGTCGTCGAACGCCACGACGCGGTCGCGCCCGCGGGCCTTGGCCGCGTGCAGCGCGACCTCGCAGGCGCGCCAGACCTCGTCGACCGCGCGGCCGGCCAGCGTCGCGACGCCGGCCGACAGCGTGACGATCTCGGCCCCGCTCGCCAGCGCCACCGGCTCGCGCATCGCGTCGACGCAGGCCTGCGCCCTGCGCATCGCCTCCGCGAGCGCCAGGCCCGGCAGGAAGGCGACGAACTGGTCGCCGCCGGCGCGCGCCAGGCAACTGGCCGGCGCGAGCGTGTCGCGCAGCCGCCCCGCCACGGCACGCAGCAGCTCGTCGCCGGCCCGCAGGCCGTGGCGATCGTTGAAGTACTTGAAGTTGTCCAGGTCGAGCATCACGACCACGCCCTTGACGCCCGACTGCAACGCGGCGACCAGGGTGTCGTGCACCACCGTGCGGTTCGACAGGTCCGTCAGGTCGTCCCGGTACGCGTGGCCCAGGTCCGGCGGCGGTGGTGGCGCCACGCGGCCCAGCCTGCGCTTCAAGCGCTTCCAGCGCTCCGCGAGCGTCATCGACGCGCTCCCGGCGTCGATCGGCGACGGCGGCGCAGCGCGCCCCTGCATGCAGGCGCGACCCGTCCGGTACCGATATCCTGCAGTGCCGCCATGTTTCTCCCTCAGGCGGGCCACGCGCGCGGTCAGGGTCGCTGGCCGGGGGCGTCGTCCGTACTTCGACGGTTGCGACTCCCGAGCGTGCTGCACGTCGTCCGACGCTGCTGCTGGCGGCCCCGCTGCCCTCGGCCTTGCGGAGGGTCGGTGGCTTTGCGACCCCGGCTTTCGCGCGGGTGTGCCCTTTCACTGATGCGCGATGGTACAGCGAAGTTAGGGGGCTCTTCCGCGGGCTGCCCGATCGATTCGGCAAACTGGGGCATGTCCGCCCTTCCTCGAACTGGAGCCCTCATGGTTCCCGCCCCCGCTCATTCCCCGTTTCGCCGCCGTCGCCGTGCTCGCCGGCATGGCCCTGGCCGGCAGCGCGTTCGGCGCGAGCCCGGGGGCGCGCCGGCCGTCGCCGTCGAACTCGCCACGGCTCCCGCCGAGGCCGATCGGGAACGCGCGATCTTCGCGGTCAGCGACGCGGATCCGCAGAAGTGGAACCTGACGCTCGGCAACATCGCCAACGCGATCGAGGGCCTCGGCGCCGACGCCGCCGAGATCGAGCTGGTGGTCTTGACCCCCCGGGCATCGCGATGCTCAAGAAGGACTCGCCGGTGGCCGACAAGCTCGCCGCCGCGATGAAGAATGGCGTGCGCGTCGCCGCGTGCCAGAACTCGATGCGCGGCTTCAAGCTCGAGCTGGCCGACCTCGCGCCGGGCGTCGGCGTCGTCCCGTCCGGCGTCGTCGAGCTGATCCGGCGCCAGCACTCGGGCTACGCCTACGTCCGGTCGTGAGGCGCGACGGCCCGCGGCCCCCTACTTCGCAGTCGCGCCCGCGCCGCGCGTGGCGGCCAGGTAGCGCTTGACGTCATCGAAGCTCACGCGGCCGGCGCGCCGCGTGTCGATCGCGTCGAAGTGGTTCGCGATCCAGCCGAAGCCCCCGGCCTGCGCCTGGGTGCGCGAGAGCGTGCCGCGATGCGCGGTGTCGGCGGCGTCGAAGCTGGCGCGCAGGTGGCGCTCGGCGTCCGCGTCCAGCGTTGCGCCGACCGAGGCCGGGCGCAGGCGGTTCTCGACCCGCGCGGCCTCCAGCGCGGCCGTGGGCGGCCTGCCGGGGTCGAGGTGCGGCGTGGCCTGGGCCGCCACGGCGGCGGCGAGCAGCGAGAGGATCAGGGCGGTGCGCATCATCGGGCTCCCGTCGCCGAAGCGTAGAACGTGACCAGTTCGGCCTTCATCAACGGCCGCGAGCCGTCGTCCAGATAGGTCATGTGGCCGCCCGGGTGGAAGTGCAGCGCGACGGGCGCGCCGGCGGCCAGACGTGCAACGTCGAGCTCGGTCTGATGGAACGGCGTGATCAGGTCGTGGTGGCCGCCAAGGAACAGGATCTTCAGCGACGGGTCGAGGTTGATCGCCGCGCTCAGGTCGGCACGACGTCGGGCAGCGCGCGGCCGCCGTGCGAGAAGTCCCAGGTGTTGATCGCGTCGCTGGAGAGCACGTACGTGGACGGCGTGGTGAAGCCCAGGTCGCCGGGCAGCACCGTCTTGATGGCGGCCGCGAAGCCGGGTTCCACCAGCGTGTTCGACGGCTCGTCGTCGGCGTCCAGCGGCGAGCCGACCGGCGCGGAGATGCGGCCGTCGTAGACGCCCAGCGTGGTATTGGCGATCAGGTGGTGGCGGAACGTGTCGTCGTCCATGTCGAACTGCTGGCCCCACACCGCGTCGGCAGCCCGGTGAACGCGCTGCAGCGCCGCCAGGTGGTCGGCCGGCGGCAACGTCCGGTTGGCCAGCCACGTGGCGGCGTCGGGGCCGTACGTCGAGTCGGCGTAGCTGCTCACCGTGGCGAGTTCGTCGTCCGATCCCGTGGGCACCGACGTGGCGAGCCGGTACCAGCTGCCCACGGCCGCATAGCTGGGCAGGAAGCCCTCGCAATTGACGGTGGGCGGCCGCCCGTCACCGAGCAGTTGCTGTTGTAGTCGAGGATGGACGACAGCTCCACCACGCCGTGCACGCGCTGGCCGGCCGTCTCGAGCAGGCGCGTGAGCACCGGCACGCGGGTGGTGCCGTACGACTCGCCATAGAGGAACAGCGGCGAGGCGCCGCGGCCGTTGACCGCCAGCCAGCGCTGGACGAAGTCGCGCAATACGGCCGCGTCCTGTCCACGCCCCACCACCTCTGGTTGGTGTTGCGGCGCGATGGCTTCCGACAGCCGGTGCCCACGGCGTCGACGAACACCAGGTCGCGACGTGCGATCAGGCTCTCGGCGTTGTCGACGTACGGAAACGGCACGGTCGCGTGGTGGCCGGCACGCCGGTGACCAGGCGCTTGGGCGCGAACGAGCCCAGGTGCAGCCAGACCGTGGCCGAGCCCGGGCCGCCGTTGTAGAAGAACGTGACCGGGCCGCGTGGCCGCCGCCGCCCCGTCGGCCGTGTAGGCGACGTAGAAGATCGATGCCTCCGGCGCCTGCGTGGATCGACAGCGCCGACAGGTGTCCCGCCGTGGCCGTGTACGCGATGGCGGTGCCGCCCAGCGTGATCGTGTGGTGCGTGACGGCGGTGTGCCTCGTTGGGCGAGGACAGCGAGCGCCCCGGCCACGCCGAATAGTGGTTGGCGTCGACGTACTTGCTCGGTGTCGACGGGGGCGCTGGAGCCGCCTCCACCGCCCCCGCCGCAGTTCGCGAGGGTGGCGGCGCGATGGACGCGGGACGCTACGCGCCACGCCGGACGAACGGGATCGGGATCATCGCTTCCTTCGAGGTCACGCGGGCGCGCAGCGGGCGGCGCCGGCGCGGCCCGGCCGGACCCCTGTCTTGCCGAGCTGAAACCGTTGGCCCCCCACTTCGGGGACCCGTTTGTGGCCCAGGCCCTGGACGCGCGACCAGCCTGGCCTCGCCGAACACGAACTTGCAGCAGACCGTGCACGAGTTCGAGCCGATCCTGCAGCAGGCCTTCCGAAGAGGCTAGGGGTTCTGTCAGGCTTGCTGGGCGCGTCGAGTTCCGCCGCCAGCGCCTTCATCACGTGGCGGGCGCTGGACTCGTTGGTGGCGCACACCACGTCATGCACGTCGCAGGCCCGCACCAGGGCGTTGATGTCCGGCTCGTGCGGCTGGGGCGTCATCGGGTCGCGCAGGAAGATCACCGCGTCCACCCGGCCCTCGGCCAGCCGCGCGCCGATCTGCAGGTCGCCCCCGAGCGGCCCGCTGAGGAGGCGCTCCACCTCCAGGCCGGCCTCGGCGATCAGGCGTGAACCCGTGGTACCGGTGGCCATCACGTGGCAGCGGGCGAGGAACGGGGCGAAGTCACGCGCGAGCGTGACCATGAGGTCTTTCTTGGCGTCGTGCGCGATCAGGGCGATATGCATCGCGCGATCATAAGCACATGGAGTTACCCCGTCCGAACATCGCGCGCGCCCCAAGGCGAGGCTAGGACTTTACGAATCCTCACGTACCCTGGCCAAAAGAGCGCGGTCCGAAAGCGACAAAGCGTGGGAGAAGCCCACGCTTTGCTGTAGCGTTTACAGCAAACCTCGACCCGCCCCGATGCGGATCGACGGCCTCTCAGCTCAGGGACGAATCGCCCTTGGCCGCGTTGGTGTTGGCGTTCGCGGCGCGCGACGCGTTGTTCGCGTGACGCTTGGAACCGGCGGCACGCGCCTCTTCCGACGTGAACTGGTGGGCGTTGCCGCTCGCGTGCGCCGCACGGCCGCCCTGGCTCGCGATCTCGCGCTGGCGCTCGCGATCCATGCCGGCGAAGCCGCGGCCGCCGCTCGGCTGGCCGCCTTGTTGGCCCTGGGCGCCAGCCTGGTTCTGCTGGTCGTGACGGCCGGTTTGATCATGTTGGGAAGTCATTTGCTGGTACTCCGAAAAGTTTGGTCCGCCGCCCCATGCGACAGGATTTATCGGACCCGTGAGCGCCAGAGCACACCAGGTCACGCCCAACCAGGGCAACGCACATACCTTGTCCCGCGGGGGCCCTCGAAAAATGACTTGAAACGGGCTGAACGCGCGTCTCGCGCCGATGCGTCCGAAGCCGCGCCACGGGCGCACCGGATCACCTCGTCCCGCCAACCGATCAACTTGCCAGCGGGGGTCCGAAGCGTTGGTCGGGCTTGGGCGCGCGGTTGAAAGGCCTTGCACGCGCGGGATGTTGGCCGCGATCACGTGCAGGCGGTCGGGGTTGGACGGATGGTCCGACAGGAACCCCGGCGGCGCGCCCTTGCTGGCGGCCTCCATCTTCTGCCACAGCGAGATCGCCGCCTGCGGCGAATACCCGGCGCGAGCGGCGAGCTCCAGGCCGATCAGGTCGGCCTCGGTCTCGTCGTCGCGGCTGTACTTGAGCGACAGCAGGCGTCCGCCCACGCCGGCCGCCTGGCGCCCGGCGTAGCCCCAGCCGAACAGCCCGGCCAGCAGCGCGATCGTGCCCTGCGTGGCCACCTGCTTGCCGATCTGCGCGCGCCCGTGCTCGCGCAGCGCGTGGGTCATCTCGTGACCCATCACCATGGCGACCTCGTCGTCGGACAGTTGCAGCTTGGACAGGATGCCCCAGTAGAACGCGATCTTGCCGCCCGGCATGCAGAAGGCGTTGATCTGCGGCGAGCCGATCAGGTTGACCTCCCACTTCCAGCCGACGGCACGTTCGTTCCACATGCCGGCGAACGGCCGCAGGCGCGTGGAGATCATCACCAGGCGGCGCACCTGCACGTGATCCGGCGGCGCCAGGCGATGCGCCGCGCGGGCCTGCGCGAGCATGTCGGCGTAGCCGCGCGCGGCCTGGGCCTCGATCTCGGTGGCAGGCACCAGCGACTCGAAGCGCGACGGCGGGCCCACCTGCACGCCTTCGCGCTGGGCCAGCGCCGCGGCGCCGGGCAGCGCCAGCATGGCGCCGACGGCGCCCGCCTTCAGCAGGCGGCGGCGGTCGGGATCGAAGAGGGGCGGCGTGTCCAAGGGGATTCGTTCAGGCAAGGGAGCTGAAGATGACTGCGATGGTGCGCAATTCAAGAAGACCCGGGTCAACGTACGTCCAGCGCGTCGATCGGCCGCCACAACACCCTCAGCCAGATCAGGGACGGCACGCCCATCGCCACCGCGACCAGGAAGAAGTTCGGCCAGCCGATCGCCTCGGACAGCACGCCTGCCAGCGGCCCGATCCAGACCCGGCCGATCGACTGGAAAGCCGACAGCAACGCGAACTGCGTCGCGCTGAAGCGCTGGTTGGTCAGGCTCATGAGGAACGCGAGAAAGGCCGCCGTGCCCATTCCGCTCGCCAGGTTCTCGCTGGCCACGGCCATCAGCAGGCCGCCGTCGACCAGAGTCGGGTGCAGCAGCTTGACGAAGCCGAAGTCGAAGGCGGGAATCATCCATCCCGGCAACGCGCCCTTGCCGTGCACGGCGAGCCACCAGAATGCAACGCTGCTGGACATCTGCAGCAGTCCGAACACCAGCAGCGACCACACCAGGCGCAGGCGCAGCATCACCAGGCCGCCCAGCAAGGCCCCGACCACCGTCAGCACCAGGCCGATCAGCTTGTTGACAACGCCCACCTCCGCGGGGCCGAAGGCCATGCCCTTGAGCAGGAACGGCGTCAGCAGTGACAGCTGGAAGGCATCGGTGAGCTTGTAGAACACGATGAAGCCCAGGAAGCTCCACGCCCGCGGCTGGCTGAAGTAGGGCTGAGTTTGGACAGCAGCGTCTCGAAGCGCGCGCGTCGCGCCGCCCCAGCCGGCCAGCGGCAAGGTCACCGCCAGCCCCAGCACGAGCGCGGAGCAGGTCGATCCACTTGGCCTGCAACGAACCCTTTCGCGACCGAAGGGCCGAACCAGGGCGACAACAACCAGCCCGCGATCGGGCCTCCCAGCCCGCTGGGTCAGCACCACGCCCACCGCCACGGCAACCAGCACCGCGAAAAAGCCGATCAGGTCCCGCGCACGGCTGCGCGCGATGCGTCGCGAACGCCGGGCGGGCGGCTGCGCGAGCCGCGGCAACGCGATCGCGGAAAATACCGCCAGGCCGGCCATCAACGCGGCCATCAGGCGATAGACGGCGGGCCAGGACATGCCCCACGCCGCTGACCGCGTCGTTTTGATGAACCGCCACGCCGCCCGACAGGATCATCGCAATGCGGATAGCCCATCACGAACAGCGATGCGCCGATGCCGCGCTCGCGCGCCGGCAACAGGTCCACGCGATAGGCGTCGACCACGATGTCCTGAGATGCGCTCATGAACGCCACGCCCCACCCCCAGCGCGGCGAACAGCGGCAGCGCGAAACAGCGGAGAGACGTCGGCGAGCGCGAACAGCGCCACCGCCAGCAGCCGCCTGAGTGAACACGACCCAGCCGCGGCGCCGGCCAAGCAACGGCAGGTCGACGCGATCCATCAGCGGCGCCCACAGGAACTTGAACGTGTAGGGAATGCCGATCAGCGTCAGGAAACCGATCTGGTGCCATGTCCAGCCCGTCCATCGTGAGCCACGCCTGCAGCGCGAGTCCGGTGAGCGCCAGC